>NZ_CP104377.1:0-2762500 GCF_025309455.1 Comamonas squillarum | reverse complement strand
GTGATAGCCTGCGATAAGCTTCGGGGAGTTGGCAAATAAACTTTGATCCGGAGATTTCTGAATGGGGGAACCCACCTAGCAATAGGTATCGGCAACTGAATACATAGGTTGTCGAAGCGAACCTGGAGAACTGAAACATCTAAGTACCCAGAGGAAAAGACATCAACCGAGATTCCGATAGTAGTGGCGAGCGAATTCGGAAGAGCCTTGCAGTGATAGTCAGTGTGTTAACAAAACGGAATGGAAAGTCCGGCCATAGTGGGTGATAGCCCCGTATGTGAAAACGCATTGGTGGTACTAGGCTGCAGACAAGTAGGGCGGGGCACGAGAAACCCTGTCTGAATATGGGGGGACCATCCTCCAAGGCTAAATACTCATCATCGACCGATAGTGAACAAGTACCGTGAGGGAAAGGCGAAAAGAACCCCGGGAGGGGAGTGAAATAGATCCTGAAACCGCATGCTTACAAAAAGTCGGAGCCCTTAGGGGTGACGGCGTACCTTTTGTATAATGGGTCAGCGACTTACATTCAGTGGCAAGCTTAACCGAATAGGGAAGGCGTAGAGAAATCGAGTCCGAATAGGGCGACAAGTCGCTGGGTGTAGACCCGAAACCAAGTGATCTATCCATGGCCAGGATGAAGGTGCCGTAACAGGTACTGGAGGTCCGAACCCACTAGTGTTGCAAAACTAGGGGATGAGCTGTGGATAGGGGTGAAAGGCTAAACAAACTTGGAAATAGCTGGTTCTCTCCGAAAACTATTTAGGTAGTGCCTCAAGTATTACCTGCGGGGGTAGAGCACTGTTTAGGCTAGGGGGTCATGGCGACTTACCAAACCTATGCAAACTCCGAATACCGCAGAGTACAGCTTGGGAGACAGAGCACCGGGTGCTAACGTCCGGACTCAAGAGGGAAACAACCCAGACCGCCAGCTAAGGTCCCTAAAACGGGCTAAGTGGGAAACGAAGTGGGAAGGCTAAAACAGTCAGGATGTTGGCTTAGAAGCAGCCATCATTTAAAGAAAGCGTAATAGCTCACTGATCGAGTCGTCCTGCGCGGAAGATGTAACGGGGCTAAGCCAGTTACCGAAGCTGCGGATGCACAGTTTTACTGTGCGTGGTAGGAGAGCGTTCTGTAAGCCTGTGAAGGTGTCTGGTAACGGATGCTGGAGGTATCAGAAGTGCGAATGCTGACATGAGTAGCGTTAAAGCGGGTGAAAAGCCCGCTCGCCGTAAGCGCAAGGTTTTCTACGCAACGTTCATCGGCGTAGAGTAAGTCGGCCCCTAAGGTGAGGCAGAGATGCGTAACTGATGGGAAACGGGTCAATATTCCCGTACCGATGTGTAGTGCGATGTGGGGACGAAGAAGGTTAGCTCAGCCAACTGTTGGATATGTTGGTTCAAGCCTGTAGTCGTGCTCGGTAGGCAAATCCGCCGGGCTAAGATGAGGGGTGATAACGGGTCTGCTTGCAGACGAAGTGAGTGATACCCAGCTTCCAGGAAAAGCCACTAAGCTTCAGCTACACACGACCGTACCGCAAACCGACACTGGTGCGCGAGATGAGTATTCTAAGGCGCTTGAGAGAACTCAGGAGAAGGAACTCGGCAAATTGACACCGTAACTTCGGGAGAAGGTGTGCCCTCAGTAAGTGAAGTTGTACAAACGGAGCTAAACGGGGTTGCAAAGAATAGGTGGCTGCGACTGTTTAATAAAAACACAGCACTCTGCAAACACGAAAGTGGACGTATAGGGTGTGACGCCTGCCCGGTGCTGGAAGATTAAATGATGGGGTGCAAGCTCTTGATTGAAGTCCCAGTAAACGGCGGCCGTAACTATAACGGTCCTAAGGTAGCGAAATTCCTTGTCGGGTAAGTTCCGACCTGCACGAATGGCGTAACGATGGCCACACTGTCTCCTCCTGAGACTCAGCGAAGTTGAAATGTTTGTGATGATGCAATCTCCCCGCGGAAAGACGGAAAGACCCCATGAACCTTTACTGTAGCTTTGTATTGGACTTTGAACAGATCTGTGTAGGATAGGTGGGAGGCTTTGAAGTGAGGATGCTAGTTCTCATGGAGCCAACGTTGAAATACCACCCTGGTGTGTTTGAGGTTCTAACCTTGGTCCATTATCTGGATCGGGGACAGTGCATGGTAGGCAGTTTGACTGGGGCGGTCTCCTCCCAAAGCGTAACGGAGGAGTTCGAAGGTACGCTAGTTACGGTCGGACATCGTGACGATAGTGCAATGGCATAAGCGTGCTTAACTGCGAGACTGACAAGTCGAGCAGATGCGAAAGCAGGACATAGTGATCCGGTGGTTCTGTATGGAAGGGCCATCGCTCAACGGATAAAAGGTACTCTGGGGATAACAGGCTGATACCGCCCAAGAGTTCATATCGACGGCGGTGTTTGGCACCTCGATGTCGGCTCATCTCATCCTGGGGCTGTAGTCGGTCCCAAGGGTATGGCTGTTCGCCATTTAAAGAGGTACGTGAGCTGGGTTTAAAACGTCGTGAGACAGTTTGGTCCCTATCTTCCGTGGGCGCTGCAGATTTGAGGAAGCCTGCTCCTAGTACGAGAGGACCGGAGTGGACACACCTCTGGTGTATCGGTTGTCACGCCAGTGGCATTGCCGAGTAGCTATGTGTGGAAGAGATAACCGCTGAAAGCATCTAAGCGGGAAACTCGTTCCAAGATGAGATCTGCCGGGGGCTTGACCCCCCTGAAGAGTCGTTCTAGACCAGGACGTTGATAGGTTGGGTGTGGAAGCGCAGCAATGCGTTAAGCTAACCAATACTAATTGCTCGTGCGGCTTGACCCTATAACTTTGATTGGCCCCGCCTTAGATGGGGCCCAATGCAAAGAACACTGCAACTGCAGTTATGCCAAAGACTTGAGATCAGACAATGATGAACACCACAGCGTGTTACAATCACTGGCTCAGGTCGGCGCAATCAAATAAAACGCTGATAGCACCAAGCCCTCAAAGCTTGATGCCGACTCTATGAATTCGCTTCGAAAGCAGCAATGCCCTGATCGACCGATCAGCGCAAAGCCGCCAAGGAGCAAAAAGTTATGCCTGATGACCATAGCAAGTTGGTACCACTCCTTCCCATCCCGAACAGGACAGTGAAACGACTTCGCGCCGATGATAGTGCGGATTCCCGTGTGAAAGTAGGTCATCGTCAGGCTTTTATACTGAAAACGTCCAGCAACTAGCTGGACGTTTTCTTCTCTGCTCTTAAAAGAGTAGCGTGCCAGGCCCAAGGGTCGGTGAGCTGCAAGAGTTGAGAAGAAAACGTGAAAACGTTCTGGAGCACAGCAAAAGCTGTGCTACAATACAAGGCTTCGCTGATCGCGGCGAAGGGGATCTGAGGGTTGAGGCTCTTGGGTCAGGTCTTTAAAAATTAACAGCCGATAAGCGTGGGCGTTTGGTGGCGATTGCCATATGTTCTTCGGAGCAAAACAAGCGCTCACTTTAAACAGTAATGAGGAAGATTTTAATCTTCTTGATTCCGTCAAGTGAGTGAGTAGTCGAGAGACTTTAAATTCAAGATCGAACTATAGAGTTTGATCCTGGCTCAGATTGAACGCTGGCGGCATGCTTTACACATGCAAGTCGAACGGTAACAGGTCTTCGGATGCTGACGAGTGGCGAACGGGTGAGTAACACATCGGAACGTGCCTAGTAGTGGGGGATAACTACTCGAAAGAGTAGCTAATACCGCATGAGATCTAAGGATGAAAGCAGGGGACCTTCGGGCCTTGCGCTACTAGAGCGGCTGATGGCAGATTAGGTAGTTGGTGGGATAAAAGCTTACCAAGCCGACGATCTGTAGCTGGTCTGAGAGGACGACCAGCCACACTGGGACTGAGACACGGCCCAGACTCCTACGGGAGGCAGCAGTGGGGAATTTTGGACAATGGGCGAAAGCCTGATCCAGCAATGCCGCGTGTAGGATGAAGGCCCTCGGGTTGTAAACTACTTTTGTACGGAACGAAAAGCTCTCTTCTAATAAAGGAGAGTGATGACGGTACCGTAAGAATAAGCACCGGCTAACTACGTGCCAGCAGCCGCGGTAATACGTAGGGTGCGAGCGTTAATCGGAATTACTGGGCGTAAAGCGTGCGCAGGCGGTTATGTAAGACAGAGGTGAAATCCCCGGGCTCAACCTGGGAACGGCCTTTGTGACTGCATAGCTAGAGTACGGTAGAGGGGGATGGAATTCCGCGTGTAGCAGTGAAATGCGTAGATATGCGGAGGAACACCGATGGCGAAGGCAATCCCCTGGACCTGTACTGACGCTCATGCACGAAAGCGTGGGGAGCAAACAGGATTAGATACCCTGGTAGTCCACGCCCTAAACGATGTCAACTGGTTGTTGGGAATTAACTTTCTCAGTAACGAAGCTAACGCGTGAAGTTGACCGCCTGGGGAGTACGGCCGCAAGGTTGAAACTCAAAGGAATTGACGGGGACCCGCACAAGCGGTGGATGATGTGGTTTAATTCGATGCAACGCGAAAAACCTTACCCACCTTTGACATGTACGGAAGTGACCAGAGATGGACATGTGCTCGAAAGAGAACCGTAACACAGGTGCTGCATGGCTGTCGTCAGCTCGTGTCGTGAGATGTTGGGTTAAGTCCCGCAACGAGCGCAACCCTTGCCATTAGTTGCTACGAAAGGGCACTCTAATGGGACTGCCGGTGACAAACCGGAGGAAGGTGGGGATGACGTCAAGTCCTCATGGCCCTTATAGGTGGGGCTACACACGTCATACAATGGCTGGTACAAAGGGTTGCCAACCCGCGAGGGGGAGCTAATCCCATAAAGCCAGTCGTAGTCCGGATCGCAGTCTGCAACTCGACTGCGTGAAGTCGGAATCGCTAGTAATCGTGGATCAGAATGTCACGGTGAATACGTTCCCGGGTCTTGTACACACCGCCCGTCACACCATGGGAGCGGGTCTCGCCAGAAGTAGGTAGCCTAACCGTAAGGAGGGCGCTTACCACGGCGGGGTTCGTGACTGGGGTGAAGTCGTAACAAGGTAGCCGTATCGGAAGGTGCGGCTGGATCACCTCCTTTCTGGAAAACAGCTTCGCTGTTTCGGTGGATGCTAACTTTGTGCAAACAAAGTTAAGTGCCATCGGCACGGCAGGAGCCAAAAAAGCAATCAAGATTGAACGCCCACACTTATCGGTTGTTGGAACACAAGCCAGGTGGCTAGCTCACAAGAGTTAGCTGCGTGGAATGGGTCTGTAGCTCAGCTGGTTAGAGCACTGTGTTGATAACGCAGGGGTCGTTGGTTCGAGCCCAACTAGACCCACCATAGATTCCAACGGATTAGAGGTTGAGCTTATGCCGCTTTAGTTAGTCGATGATTGACTAGAGCCAAGCAGTGCGAGGCGTCTGGTGCGAAGCACACTGATGTGTGTGAGCAGCGGGCAACGAAGCAATGCGCCGGCTATAGGCAATCAGGGGGATTAGCTCAGCTGGGAGAGCACCTGCTTTGCAAGCAGGGGGTCGTCGGTTCGATCCCGTCATCCTCCACCAATACTTTTACTGATAACTTATCACTCAACACCAAAGCGGTTTCGCAAGAGACTGTTTTGTTGTTGATTCCGGATTCCCGGATCAAACGGCTGTTCTTTAAAAATTCATAGAGTCGAAAATCAGCGTTGCTGGTGGAAACTGCACATTCGTAAAGGTTTAGTGCAGACCGTGCCACCAGCAACAATTTGATTGCGTCAAAACGAATGAAACTTTGCGAGAGCAATTTTATTCAGTAATGACGAATATTCTTCAAGAATGTGGATCTGGGCGACCGGGTCTACAGCAAAGATATTCACATTACGGCATAACGCGCGAGGTGAGAGACCTCGCAAAGCAGTTGCTTGGGTTCTTGAGCTTGAGATCTAGAGATAGATGTCAAAGTTATAGGGTCAAGTGACTAAGAGCATGTGGTGGATGCCTTGGCGATGATAGGCGACGAAAGACGTGATAGCCTGCGATAAGCTTCGGGGAGTTGGCAAATAAACTTTGATCCGGAGATTTCTGAATGGGGGAACCCACCTAGCAATAGGTATCGGCAACTGAATACATAGGTTGTCGAAGCGAACCTGGAGAACTGAAACATCTAAGTACCCAGAGGAAAAGACATCAACCGAGATTCCGATAGTAGTGGCGAGCGAATTCGGAAGAGCCTTGCAGTGATAGTCAGTGTGTTAACAAAACGGAATGGAAAGTCCGGCCATAGTGGGTGATAGCCCCGTATGTGAAAACGCATTGGTGGTACTAGGCTGCAGACAAGTAGGGCGGGGCACGAGAAACCCTGTCTGAATATGGGGGGACCATCCTCCAAGGCTAAATACTCATCATCGACCGATAGTGAACAAGTACCGTGAGGGAAAGGCGAAAAGAACCCCGGGAGGGGAGTGAAATAGATCCTGAAACCGCATGCTTACAAAAAGTCGGAGCCCTTAGGGGTGACGGCGTACCTTTTGTATAATGGGTCAGCGACTTACATTCAGTGGCAAGCTTAACCGAATAGGGAAGGCGTAGAGAAATCGAGTCCGAATAGGGCGACAAGTCGCTGGGTGTAGACCCGAAACCAAGTGATCTATCCATGGCCAGGATGAAGGTGCCGTAACAGGTACTGGAGGTCCGAACCCACTAGTGTTGCAAAACTAGGGGATGAGCTGTGGATAGGGGTGAAAGGCTAAACAAACTTGGAAATAGCTGGTTCTCTCCGAAAACTATTTAGGTAGTGCCTCAAGTATTACCTGCGGGGGTAGAGCACTGTTTAGGCTAGGGGGTCATGGCGACTTACCAAACCTATGCAAACTCCGAATACCGCAGAGTACAGCTTGGGAGACAGAGCACCGGGTGCTAACGTCCGGACTCAAGAGGGAAACAACCCAGACCGCCAGCTAAGGTCCCTAAAACGGGCTAAGTGGGAAACGAAGTGGGAAGGCTAAAACAGTCAGGATGTTGGCTTAGAAGCAGCCATCATTTAAAGAAAGCGTAATAGCTCACTGATCGAGTCGTCCTGCGCGGAAGATGTAACGGGGCTAAGCCAGTTACCGAAGCTGCGGATGCACAGTTTTACTGTGCGTGGTAGGAGAGCGTTCTGTAAGCCTGTGAAGGTGTCTGGTAACGGATGCTGGAGGTATCAGAAGTGCGAATGCTGACATGAGTAGCGTTAAAGCGGGTGAAAAGCCCGCTCGCCGTAAGCGCAAGGTTTTCTACGCAACGTTCATCGGCGTAGAGTAAGTCGGCCCCTAAGGTGAGGCAGAGATGCGTAACTGATGGGAAACGGGTCAATATTCCCGTACCGATGTGTAGTGCGATGTGGGGACGAAGAAGGTTAGCTCAGCCAACTGTTGGATATGTTGGTTCAAGCCTGTAGTCGTGCTCGGTAGGCAAATCCGCCGGGCTAAGATGAGGGGTGATAACGGGTCTGCTTGCAGACGAAGTGAGTGATACCCAGCTTCCAGGAAAAGCCACTAAGCTTCAGCTACACACGACCGTACCGCAAACCGACACTGGTGCGCGAGATGAGTATTCTAAGGCGCTTGAGAGAACTCAGGAGAAGGAACTCGGCAAATTGACACCGTAACTTCGGGAGAAGGTGTGCCCTCAGTAAGTGAAGTTGTACAAACGGAGCTAAACGGGGTTGCAAAGAATAGGTGGCTGCGACTGTTTAATAAAAACACAGCACTCTGCAAACACGAAAGTGGACGTATAGGGTGTGACGCCTGCCCGGTGCTGGAAGATTAAATGATGGGGTGCAAGCTCTTGATTGAAGTCCCAGTAAACGGCGGCCGTAACTATAACGGTCCTAAGGTAGCGAAATTCCTTGTCGGGTAAGTTCCGACCTGCACGAATGGCGTAACGATGGCCACACTGTCTCCTCCTGAGACTCAGCGAAGTTGAAATGTTTGTGATGATGCAATCTCCCCGCGGAAAGACGGAAAGACCCCATGAACCTTTACTGTAGCTTTGTATTGGACTTTGAACAGATCTGTGTAGGATAGGTGGGAGGCTTTGAAGTGAGGATGCTAGTTCTCATGGAGCCAACGTTGAAATACCACCCTGGTGTGTTTGAGGTTCTAACCTTGGTCCATTATCTGGATCGGGGACAGTGCATGGTAGGCAGTTTGACTGGGGCGGTCTCCTCCCAAAGCGTAACGGAGGAGTTCGAAGGTACGCTAGTTACGGTCGGACATCGTGACGATAGTGCAATGGCATAAGCGTGCTTAACTGCGAGACTGACAAGTCGAGCAGATGCGAAAGCAGGACATAGTGATCCGGTGGTTCTGTATGGAAGGGCCATCGCTCAACGGATAAAAGGTACTCTGGGGATAACAGGCTGATACCGCCCAAGAGTTCATATCGACGGCGGTGTTTGGCACCTCGATGTCGGCTCATCTCATCCTGGGGCTGTAGTCGGTCCCAAGGGTATGGCTGTTCGCCATTTAAAGAGGTACGTGAGCTGGGTTTAAAACGTCGTGAGACAGTTTGGTCCCTATCTTCCGTGGGCGCTGCAGATTTGAGGAAGCCTGCTCCTAGTACGAGAGGACCGGAGTGGACACACCTCTGGTGTATCGGTTGTCACGCCAGTGGCATTGCCGAGTAGCTATGTGTGGAAGAGATAACCGCTGAAAGCATCTAAGCGGGAAACTCGTTCCAAGATGAGATCTGCCGGGGGCTTGACCCCCCTGAAGAGTCGTTCTAGACCAGGACGTTGATAGGTTGGGTGTGGAAGCGCAGCAATGCGTTAAGCTAACCAATACTAATTGCTCGTGCGGCTTGACCCTATAACTTTGATTGGCCCCGCCTTAGATGGGGCCCAATGCAAAGAACACTGCAACTGCAGTTATGCCAAAGACTTGAGATCAGACAATGATGAACAACACAGCGTGTTACAATCACTGGCTCAGGTCGGCGCAATCAAATAAAACGCTGATAGCACCAAGCCCTCAAAGCTTGATGCCGACTCTATGAATTCGCTTCGAAAGCAGCAATGCCCTGATCGACCGATCAGCGCAAAGCGGCCAAGAAGCAAAAAGTTATGCCTGATGACCATAGCAAGTTGGTACCACTCCTTCCCATCCCGAACAGGACAGTGAAACGACTTCGCGCCGATGATAGTGCGGATTCCCGTGTGAAAGTAGGTCATCGTCAGGCTTTTATACTGATCAACCCCTCTGCTCTTACCGAGTTGAGGGGTTTTTCTTTTGCGCAGCCAATACTGACCCCTCGAGCTGACTATCTTTTGCGATTGCGCGCAGCGCCGGCAAGCACCCCTGGCGCACGGCTGAATGCCGGTGTTTGGCACAATAGCGGTTTGTGTTTTCAAGGACTGCCATGACCGAGCAAAGCTGTCTGCGCCAGGCGCAGCGCCGCCGTCTGCTGCATTTATTGGCGCTGCTGGGCGGCGCCGGCGCGGTGTCTCCGGCTTTGGCGCTCTCGCTGGCCGATCTGAGCAATACCGATGCCAGCCAGGGCATCAAGGCCGCATTGACCCAGGGCGCGCAGGTGGCAGTGTCCCAGCTGGGCCAAAGCGGGGGCTTTTTCAACAACCCCCAGCTGCGCATTCCGCTGCCGGGCTATATGGGTGAGGCGGCCAAGATGATGCGCCGCTTTGGCCAGGGCCGCTATGTGGATGAGGTGGAGCAGGGCATCAACCGCGCGGCCGAGCTGGCTGTGCCGATGGGCAAGGATGTGCTGCTGGATGCAGTGCAGCGCATGACCCTCGATGATGCCAAACGCATTCTGAGTGGTGGGGACCATTCGGTGACCACTTTCTTTATGGAAAAAACACGCCAGCCATTGACGCAGCGCTTTTTGCCCGTAGTGACCCAGGCGACCGGCCAGGTCGGTGTGGTGCAGCAGTACAACCAGCTGGTGGGCAAGGCATCGAGCTTTGGGGTGTCCAGCGATACGCTCGACCTGAACCAGTATGTGACCGGCAAGACCTTGGAGGGCCTCTACGCCGTGATTGGCGAGCAAGAGCGCGCGATTCGCCAGAACCCGCTGGGCAGCGCCAATGCGGCCGTGCGCAAGGTCTTTGGAGCGCTGCGCTAAGCCATGGCGAAGAACCCTCCATCGCCCGCGCAGCCCACCTGCCCTTGTGAATCCGGTGCTGCCTACAGCGCCTGTTGTGGCCGCTTTATTGCCGATTTTGAGCGCATGCCAGCACCGGACGCTGAGCATCTGATGCGATCGCGTTACAGCGCCTTTGTGCGGGAGGAGCGTGCCTACCTGCTGGCCACCTGGCATGCCTCGACCCGCCCATCGCAGCTCGATTTTGAACCGCAGTGCCGCTGGCTGGGCTTGCAGGTCAAGGCCTTTGACCCGGTCGACGACAACCACGCCGAGGTGGAGTTTGTCGCCCGCTACAAGCTGCAAGGCCGCGCGGTGCGCCTGCATGAGCGCAGCCGCTTTGTGCAGGTGCAAGGCCGCTGGTTTTATCTGGATGGTGACCAATTTTGATCGCCACCTGTCATTTTTCTAGGATCCCAAAATGAACCCCAATGCAGGCTTCGAGGCCATGCTGTTTGATTGCGATGGTGTGTTGGTGGACAGCGAAGTCATCACCAACCGGGTGCTGTGCACGATGCTCAATGAAGCGGGCTGGGTGCTGTCGTCCGAGGATTGCCTGCAGCTGTTCATCGGCAAGATGGTGCGCAGCCAGAAGGACTTGATCGAGGCGAACACCGGCAAGCCGCTGACTGATGCCTGGATGGAAGAGTTCTATGCGCGCCGCAATGTGGCGCTGGAGCAGGATGTCAAAGCCATCGACGGCGCGGTGGAGGCCATCAAGGCCCTGCATGCGCAGTTCAACGGGCAGATTGCCTGCGCCTCGGGGGCCGACCGCAAGAAGATCGTGATGCAGCTGCGCATTGCCGGCTTGCTGCCCTATTTTGAAGGGCGCATTTTCAGCGGCCATGAGATGCCGCGTACCAAGCCTTTCCCGGATGTCTACCTGGCCGCGGCTGCCGCGCTGGGCGCCGATCCGCAGCGCTGCCTGGTGATCGAAGACAGTGTGACCGGCACCCAGGCAGGTGTGGCGGCCGGCGCTACCGTGTGGGCCTACCACCCGCCAGCGCATGCGGTCTGCTCGCAGGCCGATCTGGCGGCAGCCGGTGCCAGCCAGTTCTTTGAACATATGGCCGAGCTGCCCCAGCGCGTGGCCCGCGAATCGGCCGTCGCTGTCTGAGCTTTAAGATCCGCCCCAGACGCAGAGGCGGACACTGACGCGACAGGCCGGATGCCAGGCTACACCTAGACTTTTCGTCTGCTTGCCACCTGGAGCTGTTATGGGGCCTGTGCATGAATGGGATGCGGCGTTTGACTTCATCATTGTCGGTGCCGGCATGGCTGGCTGCATCCTCGCCAACCGCCTGAGCGCATCGGGCCGCTTCCAGGTCTGCCTGCTCGAAGCCGGCCCACCCGATCACCACCCCTACATCCATATCCCCGCCGGCTTTATCAAGGTTGGCTACAACCCGCGCTACACCTGGCCTTTCAAGACTGCGCCCGATGCCGCCACCATGGGCCGCCAGGTGGTCGCGCAGCTAGGCCGTACCCTGGGCGGCTCCAGTGCCGTCAACGGTTTCAACTATGTGCGCGGCCAGGCCCAGGACTATGACGACTGGGCAGCCCAGGGCGCCACCGGCTGGTCCTATGACGAGGTGTTGCCGTACTTCAAGCGCTCCGAGCAGCGCCTGGCCATCTGCGATGTGAACTACCGGGGGCTGGAAGGCGAGTTGCCGATCACCGACTGCGACTGGCGCCACCCGCTGTGCGACGCCTTTATCGCCGGTGCCGCCAGCCAGGGCATTCCCTCAGGCAAGGACTACAACGCGGGCAAGCAGGAGGGCGCTGGCTATTACCAGCGCTGGATCCACCGGGGCTGGCGGGTCAGTGCCGCCAAGGCCTTTTTGCGCCCAGCCAAGGGGCGCGCCAATCTGCGGGTGATTGCCCATGCGCAGGTCAGCCGCCTGGTGATGGAGGGCGCGCGCGTTACCGGTGTGGAATACGCGGCCGAACCGGGTGGCCCTGTGCGGCGCCTGCAGGCCAGCCGCGAGGTGGTGGTGGCAGCCGGTGCCATCAATTCGCCCAAGCTGCTCAACCTGTCGGGCCTGGGTGATGCGCAGCGCCTGCAGGACCTGGGCATTGCGGTGCAGCAGCACTTGCCGGGCGTGGGCCAGGGCTTGCAGGACCATATGATGCTGCGCTCCATCGTGCGGGTGCAGAACGCGCCAACCTTGAACACCACCGCCCGGGGCTGGCGGCTCTGGGGCCAGGTGGCGCGCTGGCTGGCTGGTAAACCCAGCATTCTGGCCATCAGCCCTTCGGTGGCCTATGCGTTTTCATCGGCGCAAGCGCCAGGCGGCCGGGCCGATTTTCAGTTCCATTTCTCACCGGGCAGCTATGCCTCCGGCATTGCCGGCCAGCTCGATGATTTCCCCGGCATGACCCTGGGCTTTTACCAGCTGCGGCCGCAGAGCCGGGGCCATGTGCGCCTGGCCTCGGCCCATGCCTGGGACAGCCCGGTGATCCAGCCGCACTACCTGCACGATGAGGCCGACCAGCGCCTGGTCGTCGAAGGCCTGCGCCAGGCCCGTCGCCTGCTGCACAGTGCCGCCTTGGCGCCCTATGTGGCCAGCGATGAGGCGCCGTCCTCCCAGCTGCAATCGGACGAGGAACTGCTGCAGTTTGCCCGTGAGCGGGGCAGCACGGCCTGGCACTTCATGGGTACCTGCCGCATGGGCGCAGCCGGCGATGGGCAGTCCGTGGTCGACCCCCAACTGCGCGTGCATGGCATGGCCGGTTTGCGGGTGGCCGATGCGTCGGTGATGCCGGCCATGCCCTCAGGCAACACCGGCGCGCCGACGATGATGATTGCCGAAAAGGCCGCCGATTTGCTGCTGGCCGAGCACCGCCACTAAGGGGTTGTAGTTACGAACTCTTACCTAGGAGAAACCCAGAAGAGCGTTTGCGGCATCCGCCGCTATATTGAAGAAGACAAGGGCCTCGTGCGTGCGGTGGAGGCTGACCAAGAGATTTGACAACAAAGCAAGGAGACAAACATGAACAAGCTCGTCTATCGTTTGACGAAGGCTGCGGCGCTGGTGGCCAGCACTTTGGCATTTTCGGCCCAGGCCCAGGACATCAAGATCGGCTACACCGCCGACCAATCGGCCAGCGGCGTGGCCGAGCTGGGCATCTCCGGCCGCTGGGGCTTTGAAGCCGCTATCGAGGACATCAACAAAGCGGGTGGCATCATGGGCCGCAAGCTGGTCGGGGTGGTGCGCGATGACCAGGGCACGCCGCCCAAGGCCATCCAGACCGTGCAGGAGCTGATCGACAGCGAAAAGGTCAGCGGCATCGTGGGCCCGGCCAACTCTGGCAATGCGCTGGCCTGGCTGCATATTCCGCAGCAAAAGAAGGTGCCGGTCATCGTGCCGATTGGCACCGCCACCGAGATCACCACGCGCTACGCCAAGGAGCCGCAGAACTACCTCTACCGCATCTCGATGGTGGACCGCGAGCAGGTCGCGCTGCTGGGCGCCTATGCCGTCAAGGCCTCGAAGGACAAGAAGATCGCCATCCTGGCCGATTCCACCGGCTACGGCCAGGGCGGCATCAAGGATGCGACCGAGATTCTGGCCTTGCACGGCATCAAGCCAGTGGCCGTCGAGAAGTACGGCCCCAAAGACACCGACATGACCTCGCAGCTCAACAAGATCAAGGCGGCAGGAGCTGACACCGTGATCATCTATGGCATTGCCGACGGCGCCGCTCAGGTGCTGCGCAGCATGGAGAAGATCAACTACATGCCCGTCACCTTGGGCACCTGGGGCAACCTGAGCTCTTTGCTGCCCAAGATGGCAGGCACCAAGCTGGCCGAGCACCTGATCATGGCGGCTTCGACGACCGAAGACACCTCGGCCAAGACCAAGGCCCTGGGCCAGCGCGTGCGCGTGAACTTCCCAACCCTGACCACCTTCCCCTGCGCCGCCCAGGCCTATGACTCGGTGATGCTGCTGGCCGCTGCGATGAAGCAGGCCAACAGCACCGATGGCGAGAAGGTCGCTGCTGCGCTGGAGAACCTGAACAGCACCGAGGGCGTGATCAAGACCTACGACAAGCCCTTTAGCAAGACCAACCACGAAGGCCTGAGCGTGGGCGACTTCTACCTCGCCCGCTGGAAGGGCAGCGACGTGGTGCGTTTTGAAGACAGTGTCTACAAGTCGCTCACGCCAGCGGATCTGAAGAAGTAAGGCATCGACTTGTCAGGCCTGCGCCCGCCCCATGCGGCGCGCAGGCCTGGTTTTTTTAGCGGCAATGTGTCTGGGGTGCGTATGCTGGATTCGATACTGCAGGCGGTCTTTAGCGGGCTGGCCTTGGGAAGTATTTATGCCTTGGTGGCGGTGGGTTTCAACATCACCTTCAACACCACCAAGACCTTGAATTTTGGCCAGGGCGAGTTCCTGGTCGCGGGCGCGTTTGTCGCGGTCTCGGCGCTGCTGCTGCTCGCCGGCAAGAACATCACCGACAGCCTGCTGCCCGCCGATGTCAGCCTGTGGCGCTATGTGCTCAGCCTGGTGGGCACGATGGCCGTCCTGGCGCTGCTGGGCCTGCTGCTCTATTACGCCGCCGTGCGGCCCTTTGTGGGGCGCGGCGGCATGGCCTGGGTGATGAGCACCATCGGCTTTGGCATCATCATCCAGAACACGGCGCTGGCCATCTGGGGCCCGGCGCCGCTGGTCATGCCCTCGCCGCTGGGCAGCGAGGTGCTGCGCATCGGCAATGCCGGTGTGCTGCCCCAAGAGGTGCTGGTGCTGGTCTGCAGCGTGGCCGTGCTGCTCGCGCTCGATTATGTGATGCGCCACACCCGCATCGGCAAGGCCGTGCGCGCGGTGGCGCAAAGCGGCAGTGCAGCCACCCTGATGGGCATCAATGTGACGGCCATCGTCGTGCTGGCCTTTGTCATCAGCTCCAGCCTGGCGGGCCTGGCCGGTTTGCTGATTGCGCCCATCACGACGGCATCGGTATTCATGGGCATGACCTTGGCGCTCAAAGCCTTCTCCTCGGCCATTCTGGGCGGTCTGACCAGCCCACGCGGCTGCATGCTGGGCGGCTTTGTGCTGGGCCTGATTGAGGCCCTGGTTGGCCTGTGGCAGGCGGAGATGCGCGAGATCAGCATCTTCTTGCTGATCATCGTGGTGCTGGTGGTGCGGCCCCAGGGCCTCTTGGGCCAGAAGATCGTGGAGAAAGTCTGATGAACAGCGAGATCAAGCACTACGGCTGGCTGGCCCTGGTGGCGGCGCTGGTGGCCGCCATCCCGCTGATGACAAGCAACGACTTCTACCTGCGCATCGTCTTTCTGATCGGGGTCAACTACATCGCCGCCTCGGGGCTGAATGTGCTGGTGAACTACACCGGCCAGAAATCACTGGGCCATGCCGGCCTGTTTGCCGTGGGCGCCTATGCGGTGGCCCTGCTCACCACCCGCTGGGGCTGGAACCCCTGGGCCGCCTTTGCAATGGCCGGTGTGCTGGCCGGGCTGTTTGGCGTGGTGATTGCGCTGCCGGCGCTGCGCGTCAAAGGGCCGGCGCTGGCGATGGTCACCATCGGCTTTGGCATCGTCGTCGAGAAGGTGGTCTCGGAATGGCAGGATGTATTTGCCGGCCAGCAGGGCATCTATGGCGTGGTGCCCTTGAAGCTGGGCGACCAGATGTTTGCCTCCTCGCACTGGGTCTGGTTTGTGCTGGCTCTGTGCGTGGTGCTGCATGTCATGTTCCGCCACCTGCTGGCGGGGCGTTTTGGCCGCGCCTTCATGGCCGTGAACACCGCCGAGGTGGCGGCCGAGAGCGTGGGCGTCAGCGTCTACAAGTTCAAGGTGCTGGCCTTTGTCATCAGTGCCTTCACCTGCGGCATTGCCGGCGCGCTGATCACGCAGCAGAACCAGTACATCAACTCGGACTTCATCACTTTCAATCTGTCGGTCTTCTTCCTGCTGGTGGTGCTGTTTGGTGGCAATTCCGTCTACGGGCCGCTGCTGGGCGCTGTGGTGTTGACCCTGCTCGATTCGCTGTTGTCGCGCTGGCCGGGTGTGCAGCATTTCACCTATGGTGCGCTGCTGCTGTTTGCGCTGTACGCCATGCCCAATGGCCTGGCCGGCACATTGCGCAGCCTGGCGCGCAAATACGCACCGGGCCTGCTGCCCACGCCGCAGCTGCCGCAGGATCTGCCGGCCTGGCAGCTCAAATCGGCCGCGCCGCTGGCCAGCACCGGCGCAGAAGGTTTGCTGGACGGTCGCGGCATCTACAAGGCTTACGGCGGCGTGGTGCCGACCAATGAGGTCGATCTATGCATCAAGCCCGGCCATGTGCATTCGCTGATCGGGCCCAATGGCGCGGGCAAGACCACCTTGCTCAATATCCTGTCGGGCATTGTGGTGCCCGAGCGCGGCTCCATCCAGTTTGCGGGCCAGAGCATCGTCGGTGTCTCGCCCAACCGGATTGCCCGCATGGGCCTGGGCCGTACCTTCCAGAACCTGCGCCTCTTCAGCGATATGACCGTGCTCGACAACGTCAAGGTCGGCTTGCATGCGCATATCCAGGCTGGGTTCTTTGCCAGCCTGATAGGGGTGGGCAAGGCCCGGCGCGCTGAGCTCGCTGCGCGGGATGAGGCGCTGCAGATCCTTGACCGCCTGCAGCTGCGTGACAAGGCGCTGCATACCGCCGGCAGCCTGCCCTATGGCCTGCAGCGCCGGCTGGAGCTGGCCCGCGCGCTGGCCACCCATCCGCGTTTGCTGCTGCTCGATGAGCCGGCCGCCGGCCTCAACCCGCAGGAGACGCAGGAGCTGATCCAGGTGATTGCACGCATCCGCGATCTGGGCATTACCGTGCTGCTGATCGAGCACCACATGGACCTGGTGATGGCTGTGTCCGACCACGTGATCGTGCTCGACTACGGCCAGAAGATTGCCGAGGGCACACCCCAGCAGGTGCAAAGCAACCCGCGCGTGATTGCCGCCTACCTGGGCAGCGATGATGAAACCGAGGACAACGCGATGAACGGAGGCCCCCATGCCTGAGCAAACACCATTGCTGCGTGTCGAGGCGCTGGAGCTGCACTACGGTGCCGTGCAGGCGCTCAAGGGGGTGTCGCTGCAGGTGCATGCCGGTGAGGTGGTCACCATCATCGGTGGCAATGGCGCAGGCAAGAGCACCCTGATGAAGGCCATCTCGGGCCTGGAGCCCACAGCGGCGGGCCGCATCGAGTTCCTGGGCCAGGACATCACCCGCATGCCCGGCCACCTGCGTGTGCCCTTTGGCATTGCCCAGTCGCCCGAAGGCCGCCAGGTGTTTGCCGACCAGAGCGTGCATGACAACCTGCTGCTGGGCGCCTACCACCGCAAGGATGGGTCCGCCGCGATTGCCGCCGATGTGGAGCAGCAGTTCAACACCTTCCCGCGGCTGCGTGAGCGCCGCGCGCAGATGGCCGGCACCATGTCGGGCGGCGAGCAGCAGATGCTGGCGATTGCGCGCGCGTTGATGTCGCGGCCCAAGCTGCTGCTGCTCGATGAGCCCTCGCTGGGCCTGGCGCCGCTGATCGTCAAGGAGATCTTTGCGATCGTGCGCCAGCTCAAGGCGCAGGGGGTGACCATCTTGCTGGTCGAGCAGATGGCCAACCAGGCGCTGGCGGTAGCTGACCGCGCCTATGTGCTGGAGACGGGCCACTTCACCCTGCAGGGCGCCGCGGCCGATCTGCGGCGCGACCCCAAGGTGCGTGCCGCGTACCTGGGAGCCCATGCATGAGCGCGCCGGCAGCCGACCATTTTGACTATGTGGTGGTCGGCAGCGGCGCGGCCGGCGCCATCGTCGCCGCCCGCTTGGGCGAGGATCCTGCGCTGCGCATCTGCGTGCTCGAAGCCGGCCCGCCCGACCACAGGCCCTACCTCAAGCTGCCGGCCGGCTTTATCAAGGTGATCTTCAATCCGGCGGTGGCCTGGCAGTTCAGCTCCGAGCCGACGGAGCGCACGGGAGGGCGGCGCATTCCGCTGCCCCAGGGCAAGACCTTGGGCGGCTCCACCTCCATCAACGGTCTGGTCTACAACCGGGGCCAGCGCGAGGATTTCGATGGCTGGGCGGCGCAGGGCAATGCGGGGTGGTCCTATGACGAGGTGCTGCCGTACTTCCAGCGCAGCGAGCATTTTGTCGATGGCGGCGATCCGGCACTGCGCGGCCACAACGGCCCGCTCAAGGTCAGCCTGCCGCACTGGCCGCACCCGATTTGCGAGGCCTTCCTGGAGGGCGCTGCCGAGCAGGGCCTCGCGCGCAACCCGGACTACAACGGCGCCTACCAGCAAGGCGTGGGCTATTTCCAGCGCAGCATCCACAACGGCTGGCGCATGAGCACGGCGGGCTGCTTTCTGCGCCCAGCGATGCGGCGCCGCAACCTGGATGTGCGGACCGGCGCGCAGGCGCTGCGCATTATGGTCGAGGACGGCCGCGCCTGTGGTGTGGAATACCTGCAAGATGGCGTGCGGCGCCAAGTGAGGGCGCGGCGCGAGGTGGTCGTCAGCGCCGGCGCCATCAACACGCCGAAGCTGCTGCAGCTGTCGGGCATTGGCGATGGCGAGCGGCTGCGCGCGCTGGGCATTGCCACCCAGGTGCATTTGCCGGGCGTGGGTCAGCACCTCAAGGACCATTTCTCGGTGCGGCTGGTCGCGTCGGTCAAGAACGCCACCACGATCAACGAGCTGGCGCGTGTGCCGCGCCTCTGGGGCCAGGCCTGGCAATGGCTGCGCGGCAAGCCCAATATTCTGCAGCTCAGCCCGTCCGTCGTGCACTGGTTCGCAGCCTCGCAGCCAGGGCTCGCGCGGCCCGATCTGCAAGGTGTGTTCTCCCCGGCCAGCTACCGCGAAGGCTATGTGGGCCAGCTCGATGTGTTCCCAGGCATGACCTGCGGCGTCTGGCAGCACCGGCCGCAGAGCATGGGCACGGTGCAGTTGGCCTCAAGCGATCCGCTGGCCGACCCGGTCGTGCAGCCGCGCTATCTGGACGACGAGGGCGACCGCCAGACCTTGATCCGAGGTGTGCGCCAGGCCCGGGCCTTGCTGCAGAGCCAGGCGCTCGCGCCCTACCGGGTGGACGAGGTCATGCCCGGGCCGCAGGTGCAGTCCGATGACGAGATCCTGGACTTTATCTACCGCTACGGTGTCTCGTCCTACCACCTCAACGGCACGGCGCGCATGGGGCCCCGCCCCGAGGCAGGTGCCGTCGTCGATGCCCAGCTGCGCGTGCATGGGCTGCAGGGGCTGCGGGTGATCGATGCCTCGGTGATGCCCGAGATCACCTCGGCCAACACCTGCGCGGCCACGATGATGATTGGCGAGAAGGGCGCCGACCTGCTGCGCCGCGCGGGCTAGGCAGCCGGCCCGCCTTCCAGCACTAGCAGCGGGCCGAGCGCCATTAGCGCTTTTTGTGCGCCCGCATGTCCAGCACCTGGGGCAGGCTGCGCACATCCTGGCCTGCCGCCAAGATCCGGTGCTTCTGGATCTTTTGCGTGCCGGTGGTGGGGATCTCATCGGTGAACCACCACCAGCCGGGCACCTTGTAGTAGGCCATCTCTTGCTGGCAGAACGCAAACAGCTCCTGGCAGATGGCGGTGCCGGGCGCCACGCCGTCCGTCAGCACAATGCTGGCCAGCACCTCCTCTTCGCGGATGTCATCGGGCGCGGCCAGCACGGCCACCTGGTGCACCTTGGGGTGGGACAGCAGCACGGCTTCCACCTCGGCCGCGGCAATGTTCTCGCCGGAGCGGCGGATGATGTTCTTGCGCCGGTCCATGAAGTGCAGCAGGCCATCGGGGTCCTGCAGCACCACATCCCCGGTGTGGAACCAGCCGCCTTCCCAGGCCTTGGCGGTGGCCTCGGGGTTGTCCAGGTACTCGCTGAAAAAATGCTTGCGCGGGGTCTCGGCCGAGTAGCGCACCAGCATCTCGCCAGGCGTGCCGGGCGGCACCGGCTGGCCGCTCTCATCGGCCACCAGTACCTCGAGCCCCGGCGCACCACGGCCAAAGGAGCGTGTGCCTACCTGGCGGTCGTCGCCATGGTCAGAGATGGTGCGCACCACCTCGGTCATGCCCCACAGCTCGATCAGCGGAAAGCCAAAGCGCTGCTCGAAGGCGGCATGCAGCTGCGGCTCCACCCCTGCGCCATAGCCAAAGCGCACGCAGTGCTGCTTTTCCCAGTCGGACGGCGGCTGCTTGAGCAAGAGCGGAATGATCACGCCCAGGTAGTGGACGATGGTGGCGCGGCTGCTGGCAACCTCTTCCCACCAGCGGCTGGGCTGAAAGCGGTCGGTCTGGACCTGGCAGCCGCCGGTGAGCAGCATGCAGTAGAACGACAGGATGGACGCGTTGACATGGAACAGCGGCAGCGGGTTGAACAGGCGCTCGCGGCCTTCCTGGATCGACACATGGCCGGGGTGGGATGCATACCACTTGCCAGCGGCCAGTTCATAGGCATGCGAGAGCACACAGCCCTTGGGCTGGCCGGTGGTGCCCGAGGTGTAGAGGATGCTCGCTGGCGTGTCGGCGCTCAGGCTGCCCGAGGGCTGCGAGCGGGCCGGCGGCAGCGTGATCGCACTGTCATCCTGCGGATCGGTGCAGACCAGGGCCGGCTGGTTGCGCGTGTCCTGCAGGGACTGCTGCAGTGCCTCCAGCCGCTCGGGCAGGCAGATGATCAGGTCCAGCTGTGCATGGTCGATCAGGTAGTTCAGCTCGCGGCGCTTGTAGTCGGGGTTGATGGGCACACAGCAGATGCCCAGGCTGTTCATCGCCAGCTTGTGCCAGAGGTGCTCGGGCCGGCTTTCCAGAAACAGCCCCACGCGGTGGCCCACGCCATAGCCCGCGGCCTGGTAGCGGGCCTGCAGCCGCGCGATATGGGCGCCGGCCTGCGTGTAGCTGAACTCGCAGCCCTCGGGCAGGTAGCTGCGCTTGGGATTGGCCGGCACCGCCAGCAGGCTGTGCTCGGGGTAGCGCGCAATGGCGGCCTGCAAGGCCTGGCCGATGGTGGTGTGGTCGGTGATGGCGATCATGTCGGAGGACTTCAAAGCAGGGTCAGGGCCGGATCAAGGGCGACGGAATGGGGTCGATCTGCTGGTCCAGCGCGGCCTGCTTTTCGACCTCCAGGCTGCGCAGAAAGGCGGCGCGCTGCTGCAGGTGCATCCAGTAGTGCTGGGTGGCCGGCCCCCATTGCGAGGACATGCCCAGGTAGTCCGACAGCATCAGCGCATAGCCCACGGCCACATCGGCCGCGGTAAAACGGCCTGCGCAGAGGTAGGGCAGTTCGGCTGGCATGGCCTGGGCGGCGGTCTCCAGCGCGCGCAGCCGGCCCAGAAACCAGCGCGCATAGTCTTCTGCGACCTGGGGCTGGCGCCGCACGGCAGGCTCAAAGAACTGGTAGCGCAGCACCAGGGTCTGCGGAAAGGTCAAGGTCGTATCGGACATGTACAGCCAGTTCAGGTAGCTGCCATAGGCGGGGTCGCTGGGCTGCACGTCCAGGCGCTGCGCCGGGTCGCGGCTGGCCAGGTACTGGCAGATGGCGGACGACTCGGTCATGCGCGTGTCGCCGTCGATCAGCAAGGGCACGGTGCCCAGGGGGTTGAGTGCCAGGTAGTGCTTGGCCAGTGCGCGGGGCGGAAAGGGCAGCATCTGCAGCTGGTAGGGCAGGCCAAGCTCTTCCAGCATCCATAGCGCGCGGAACGAGCGCGCGCTCACACAGTGGTACAGCTCGATCACGGCAAGTCTCCATCCGATGTTGTGCCGCCATCTTGGCACGAATGGATGTACGTGGCTGCCCTGCAGGTGTCAGCCAGGTTGCAAATCGGGCCGGTCTCAGGCCAGCATCGGCTGCGCCTCAGGCCGGCGGCCGGGTGCTCTTGCGGTATTCGGCCGGGGACATGCCCATCCAGGTGCGAAAGGCCCGGATAAAGCTCTTGTCGTTGCTGAAGCCTGCCAACTGCGCGATCTGCTTGATGGGCCGGTTGCTGCGGTGCAGCAGAGTCAGCGAGCGTTCGCGCCGCACCTCGTCCTTCAGGGCCTGCAGCGATGCGCCCTCGTCCTTGAGCTGGCGGTGCAGGGTGCGCAGTGACAGGTGCAGCTTGGCCGAGAGGCTGTCGGCGCTGTGCATCGCCGAGGGATCGGCCGCCAGCAGCTGGCGCACGCGCTGCACCATCAGCCGGTCGCGCCGGTAGGGGCGCACGGTCAGCGGCAGCGCGCGCTGCAGCATGCGCTGCAAGGCCGCCTCATCGCGGGCAATCGGCAAGGCGAGATAACGCGCATCAAACTGCATGCGCGTGACTGGCGCGCCAAACTGCACATCGCCGGGGAAGAGCAGCGCATACACATCGGCATGGGCGGGGGCCTCGAACGGAAAACTCACCTTGAACAGCGGCAGCGACGAGTCGACAAACCAGCTCGACAGCCCATGCATATTGCGCAGCATGGACACGAGGCAAAACTCGCGCAGCTCGCCCAGGCCCGTGTGCTCGATGATCTCGACCGTGGCCGTCTCGCCCTGCACCTGCAGGCTGAGCGCCAGGTCATCGGTGAGCAGGCCGTGGTGGCGGCACCAGCGCTTGAGCGCCACCCCCAGGTTGGGGCTGGTGAGCGAGGCGCGTGCCAGCATGCCATAGCTGCCCCAGGGCAGGCGCCGGCTGAACCAGCCCAGCGCCTCGTCATCCAGCTCCTGCATCGCCGCATCCGAGAGCGTTTCAAACTGCAGTGCGGTGATGCCGGGGCCGTCCTTTTCAACCGCCAAGGGATCGATTTGCGCCAACTGCAGCGCTCGGTCCGCACTCAGCCCCCGGTGCTGGTAGGCCCGCGCGATGGCCCGGACAAAGGCCATGGGCGTAACGGCGGGATGGTGCACGACGGCAGAGGAGGGCAGCGGTTTGGGCATGGAGGGTGGGGTTTAAAAAGCGCCAAGCATGGCCATTGTACTGGCGACATTTGCAACCATCCTGCCATCATTTGCGCGGCACGCTCGCGTATCCTGAAAGACAAGGAACAGGGCCGCCGACCCGGCTGGTTGGGCGGCGGACAGGAGACACCATGAGCGAGACCAGATTGACCAGCAGCTATGCACGGGGCGCCAGCGAGCCGCGCCTGCTCAACAAGACCATCGGCCAGCAGCTGAGCGAGACAGCAGCGCGCTTTGGCGCGCGCGATGCGCTCATCAGCCGCCACCAGGGCCTGCGCCTCACTTACCAGCAACTGCTGGAGCAATCGCAGCAACTGGCCAGCGCCTTGCTGCGCGCCGGCATTGCCAAGGGTGACCGGGTGGGGATCTGGTCGCACAACAATGTGGAATGGGTGCTGCTGCAGCTGGCCACCGCCCATGTCGGCATCATCCTCGTCAACATCAACCCGGCCTACCGCACCTCCGAACTGGCCTATGCGCTCAACAAGGTGCAGTGCAAGGCGCTGTTTGTGATGGAGCGCTTCAAGACCAGCGATTACCTGGGTATGGTGCGCGCGCTGGCGCCTGAGCTGGAGACGCAAGCCAGCGCTGCGCTGCAGATTGAGGCCTTGCCCGATTTGCGCCTGGTGGTCTGGATCGATGTCGCAGGCCAGGGCCAGGAGCAGGCAGGCATGCAGCGCTTCTCGCGCTTTATCGCCAGCGGTGATGCGGCCGACCCGCAGGTCGCGCAGATAGGGGCCAGCTTGACGCCCTACGACCCGATCAATATCCAGTTCACCAGTGGCACCACAGGCTTTCCCAAGGGCGCCACCTTGACCCACCGCAATATCGTCAACAACGGCTATTTCATTGGCGAGGCGATGCGGCTCTCGGAAGAAGACCGGCTCTGCATTCCCGTGCCGCTCTACCACTGCTTTGGCATGGTGCTGGGCAATATGGCCTGCATGACGCATGGCGCGGCCATGGTCTACCCCAATGACGGCTTTGATGCGCTGACGGTGCTGGAGACGGTGCAGGCCGAGCGCTGCACCGGCCTGCATGGCGTGCCCACGATGTTCATTGCCGAGCTGGACCACCCACGTTTTGCCGAGTTCGACCTGTCGAGCCTGCGCACCGGCATCATGGCTGGCTCGCCCTGCCCGATCGAGGTGATGAAGCGCGTGGTCAGCCAGATGCATCTGTCCGAGATCACCATTGCCTACGGCATGACCGAGACCAGTCCGGTCAGCTGCCAAAGCTCGACCGACACGCCGCTGGACAAGCGCGTCTCCACCGTCGGCAAGGTGCATCCGCACCTGGAGGTCAAGATCGTCAGCCCCGAGACCGGCGAGACCGTGGCCCCCGGCCAATCGGGTGAGCTCTGCACGCGCGGTTATTCGGTCATGCATGGCTACTGGGGCGACGAGGCCAAGACGCGCGAGGCCATCGATGGCGATGGCTGGATGCACACCGGCGACCTGGCCACGATGGATGAAGAAGGCTATGTGAACATTGTCGGCCGCATCAAGGACATGGTGATCCGGGGCGGCGAGAACATCTACCCGCGCGAGATCGAGGAGTTTCTCTACACCCACCCGCAGGTGCAGGATGTGCAGGTGGTGGGCGTGCCCGACAGCCGCTTTGGCGAGGAGCTCTGTGCCTGGGTCATCGTCAAGGCCGGCCAAAGCCTGGATGCCGAGGCGCTGCGCAGCTACTGCAAGGGCCGGGTGGCCCATTACAAGGTGCCGCGCTACATCGAGTTTGTCGAGGCCTTCCCGATGACGGTGACCGGCAAGATCCAGAAGTTCAAGATCCGCGAGGCGATGATCGAATCGCTGAAGCTGGATGTGAGCAAGACGGCCTGAACCGCGCAGAGCGCCGCCATGCAGCACCCGCCTGAACGATCAATGCCCTTCCAGCTTGGCAGCTTGCTTGGCGGCGGCGCGGCGGGCCACTTCCAGGCGCTTGCGCAAGGTGATCTCGCTCAGGTCCAGCTCCTGGACCAGGCTGCGCAGCGATTCGTCGTTGATGCGGTTGTTGTGCCGCTCGGCGTAGATGGTGTGGCGCTCGACCTTGATGCAGTTGAGCCGCATCTCCAGCTCGGCCACATAGCGCAGGCGGCGCTCCTGCACCGCGTCGGGCGTGGCCAGGTCCTGCACCTCGGCGGTTTCGGGCGTGCGCTCCTCGTCCAGCAGGTCGATACGGTTGCGGTACTCGCGCGCAATCCGGCCTTCGATTTCATGCTGCTGGGCCTGCCATTCGGTGGGCTGCTGGGCGGCATCGTCGTCGCTCATCGCCAGGCTGTTGATCGCAGCGCGGCAGGCTGCAATGCGCGCCTGGCGCTCTTCGCGCACCGATTCGGGCTCGCTCACCGCCTGCACGCGGCGCAGCACCAGCGGCAGGCCGATGCTGCCGATCACCAGGGTGAACAAGATGGTGCCGGTGGCCAGAAAGATCAGCATGTCGCGTGCTGGAAACGGCTGGCCGTTGTTCAAGAGCAGCGGCACGGACAGCGCACCGGCCAAGGTGACCGCGCCTCGTATGCCCGCCAAGGTCGTGGCCAGGTTCAGCCACAGGTCGGGTTTTTTGACCAGCTTGCCGGCCTGGTGGGCCTTGTGCAGGCTGCGGCTGACGCCCAGCATCAGCCAGATCCAGCGCAGCGCCAAAAGTGCGATCGAGATGATGGCCACATAGCCCACCAGAATCCACCAGTCATGGCCGGCATCGCGCAAGGTTACGCCAATGATCGAGGGCAACTGCAGGCCCAGCAGCAGGAAGATCGCGCCGTTGAAGGCCGATTCCACCATCGCCCAGGTACCGGCGGTTTGCATGCGCTCGGAGATGTAGTCGGCGCGGTTCAGGTCGCCAAAATTCGTGGCCACGCCCGCGGCCACGGCGGCCAGAATGCCCGAGACACCAATCTTTTCGCCCAGCAGGTAGGCTGCAAAGGGCAGCAGCACCAAGAGCAGCACCATCTGCGTGGCGGCCACATCGCCCAGGCGGCGGGTGACGGTATCGCGCAGGTAGCTGAAACCCCAGCCCACCGCAGCGCCCACGCCCAGGCCACCCAGCGCAATCCACAGAAATTCCTGCGTGACCTGGGTCCAGGAGAACACACCGGTCAAGGTGGCGGCGATGGCAAATTTCAGCGCCACCAGGCCCGAGGCATCATTGAGCAGCGATTCGCCTTCGAGCACATGCATGGTGTGGGCCGGCATGCCCAGGTTGCGGGTGATGGCCGAGACGGCCACCGCATCGGTGGGCGATATCACGGCGGCCAGCGCAAAGGCCACGGTCAGCGGGATCTCCGGGATCATCCAGTGGATCAGGTAGCCCAGGCCAATCACGGTAAAAAGCACCAGGCCAAAGGCCAGCCGCAAAATAGGGCGGTACAGCGCAAAGAACTCGCGCTTGGGAATGCGCCAGCCGTCGGCAAACAGCAGCGGCGGAATGAACAGCAGCATGAACAGGCCGGGGTCGAAATCGATATGCAGGCCTTTTTGTGGCCAGGACAGCGCCGCGCCCAGCATGATCTGGATCAGCGGCAGCGGTATGGCCCGGATGTAGCGCGCAATGATGCCGGTGACGGCACCGATCATCAGGACGAGCAGGACGGTTTCGACGGTGTGCATGGTGCGGATTCGTTTGGCAGCAGACTATTTTTAAAGAAAACGCGTTTCTGAACGGAACGCTAGAACATTGAAGAGGACAAGCATGAGCAAACTCGCAACCCAGCTGAATGCTCGGTCGGCAGATTTTCAGACCAATGCGCAAGCCATGCGCAGCATTGTGGAGGACCTGCGCGCCCAGTCTGCCAAGGTGGCGCAAGGCGGTGGTGAAGCCGCCCGTGCCAAGCACCTGGGCCGGGGCAAGCTGCTGCCGCGTGACCGCGTGCAGATGCTGCTGGACCCGGGCACGCCCTTTTTGGAGCTGGCACCGCTGGCTGCGCTGAACATGTACAACAACGATGCACCCGGTGCGGGCCTGATCGCCGGCGTGGGCCGCGTCAGTGGGGTGGACTGCATGATCGTGTGCAATGATGCCACGGTCAAAGGCGGCACCTACTACCCGATGACGGTAAAAAAACATTTGCGCGCCCAGGAAGTGGCAGCGCAAAACCGACTGCCCTGCATTTACCTGGTTGATTCGGGCGGCGCCAACCTGCCCAACCAGGACGAGGTCTTCCCCGACCGCGAGCACTTTGGCCGCATCTTCTACAACCAGGCCAATATGTCGGCCCAGGGCATTGCGCAGATCGCCGTGGTCATGGGTTCCTGCACCGCTGGCGGCGCCTATGTGCCGGCGATGAGCGACGAGTCCATCATCGTGAAGAACCAGGGCACGATCTTTTTGGGTGGCCCACCGCTGGTGAAGGCTGCGACCGGCGAGGTGGTGAGTGCCGAAGACCTGGGTGGCGGCGATGTGCACACGCGCCTGTCGGGCGTGGCCGACCACCTGGCCGACAACGACACCCATGCACTGGCGCTGGCCCGCAAGGCCGTGAGCCACCTGAACAAGGCCAAACAGCCCAACTTGGCCGACAAGGCGCCGCAGGCACCGGCCTACCCGGCCGATGAGCTGTATGGCGTGATCCCGGTCGATACGCGCAAGCCTTTTGATGTGCGCGAAATCATCGCCCGCATTGTCGATGGCAGCGATTTTGACGAGTTCAAGGCCCGTTTTGGCGCCACCCTGGTCTGCGGCTTTGCCCGCGTCGAGGGCATGGAGGTGGGCATCATCGCCAACAACGGCATTTTGTTCAGCGAGTCGGCCGTCAAGGGTGCGCACTTCATCGAGCTGTGCTGCCAGCGCAAGATTCCGCTGGTCTTTTTGCAGAACATCACCGGCTTCATGGTCGGCCGCAAGTACGAGAACGAGGGCATTGCCCGCCACGGCGCCAAGCTGGTGACGGCGGTGGCCACGGCCAGCGTGCCCAAGTTCACCATCATCATCGGCGGCAGCTTTGGCGCCGGCAACTACGGCATGTGTGGCCGCGCCTACAGCCCCCGCTTTTTGTGGATGTGGCCGAACGCACGCATCAGCGTGATGGGCGGCGAGCAGGCGGCCAGCGTGCTGGCCACGGTCAAGCGCGATGGCATCGAAGGCCGGGGCGGCGCCTGGACGGCGGAAGAGGAGGAGGCCTTCAAGGCGCCCATCCGCCAGCAGTACGAGGACCAGGGCCACCCTTACTACGCCTCGGCACGGCTGTGGGATGACGGCGTCATCGACCCGGCCGATACCCGCCGCGTGCTGGCGCTGGGCCTGGCGGCCACGCGCAATGCACCGATCGAAGATACCCGATTCGGCGTCTTCCGCATGTAAGGCTCTGAGACAGAGAGGACACCATGAAAAGTACATTTCTGACCGTCGAAGCCACTGGGCCGGTGGCCACCATCACCCTGACCCAGCCCGATGTGCGCAATGCCTTCAGCGATGAGGTGATTGCCGACATCACCCGCGCCTTCAGCTGGGTGGGTGCGCAGGCCCCGGTCCGCGCCGTGGTGCTGGCCGCCGAAGGCCCGGCCTTCTGCGCTGGCGCCAACCTGAACTGGATGCGCGCGATGGCCGATTACACCCGCGAGGAAAACCTGGTCGACGCGGGCAAGCTCGCCGAGATGCTGCGCGTCATTTACACCTGCCCCAAGCCGACGATTGCGCGGGTGCAGGGCGATGTCTACGCCGGTGGCATGGGCCTGGTGGCCTGCTGCGACATGGCGGTGGCGGCCAGCCACGCCGGTTTTTGCCTCAGCGAGGTGAAGATCGGCCTGATCCCGGCCACGATCAGCCCCTATGTGATCCGCGCGATGGGCCCGCGTGCGGCGCACCGCTACTTTCTGACCGGTGAGCGCTTTGACGCCGCCGAAGCGCTACGCACCGGCTTTGTGCACCAGGTGGTGGAGGCTGAGGCGCTGGACAGCGCCGTGGACGGCCTGCTCAAGCACCTGCTGAGCGCCAGCCCGGCAGCGGTACAGGCCTGCAAAAAGCTGGTGCTCGATGTGGCCGGCCGTGAGGTGGACGAAGCGCTGATCGCCGAGACCGTGGCCGGCATCGCCGATATCCGCGCCAGCGCCGAAGGCAAGGAAGGCGTGCAGGCCTTCTTGAACAAACGCAAACCCAGCTGGCTGGGAGGCTGATGCAGCCCTAAAGCGGCCTTGGATGGCAGACAGCAAGCGGGCATTGGCGCTATAAACAGCGCGTTTGCTGACTGGCACTGAGGAGCACCACCATGGATATCTGGAACACCATCGTCAACTGGCTGCACGGCATGGGCCTGCATCTGGACAAGGACACCGCACACACGGTGGGGCAGGCGGCCGACCAGGTCGGCCAGGTGGCCGGCCAGATGGGCCAGGCCATGGCGCAGTGGGACTGGGGCCAGCTGATGGCGCTGGCAGCTGCGCTCGGTTGGGCCAGTGGCTTTCGGCTGTATGCGGTGGTGTTTGTGACGGGCATGCTGGGCGCCACCGGCGTGCTGCAGCTGCCCGGTGGGCTGACGGTGCTGCAGCAGCCGGTGATCCTGTTCATCAGTGGCGCGCTGCTGTTTGTCGAGTTCTTTGCCGACAAGATCCCCGGCGTGGATTCGGTCTGGGATGTGGTGCAAAGCGTGGTGCGGGTGCCAGCGGGTGCGGCCTTGGCGGCCAGCGTGTTTGGCACCGACAACGCGACGATGGCGACAGCGGCGGCCCTGATGGGCGGCACCTTGGCGCTGAGCAGCCAGGTGGCCAAGACCACGACGCGCGCGGCCATCAACACCAGCCCGGAGCCGTTCTCCAACTGGGGCGCGAGCCTGGTCGAAGACGGGGTCTCGATCGGCGCGGTGTGGCTGGCCATCCACCACCCGCTGGTGTTTGCGCTGGCGCTGGCCGTGGTGCTGGTGCTGATGTGGGTGATGACCTGGGTGTTGTGGAAGTTTTTGCGGGCCGTGGTGCGCCGGATTCGCCGGTGGCTGGGCCATGAAGAGCCGGTGGCCCTGGCCGCCACGGGCGCGGATCACCAACGATATTGACCGGGGGCTTGCGAAGGCGGGCTGGGGTCAGGGAAGAAGACTGAGGAGATTGTTCTATGTTCTCGAAAATTTTGATCGCCAACCGTGGTGAGATTGCCTGCCGCGTCGCCGCTACCGCCCGCCGCATGGGCGTCAAGACCGTGGCCGTCTACTCCGACGCGGACGCCCATGCCAAGCATGTGGCCGCCTGCGACGAGTCCGTGCATATCGGTGGAAGCGCCCCCAAGGACAGCTACCTGCGCTGGGAACGCATCATCGAGGCGGCCAAGGCCACCGGCGCGCAAGCCATCCACCCCGGCTACGGTTTCTTGAGCGAGAACGAAGACTTTGCCGTCGCCTGCGCCGCTGCGGGCCTGGTGTTCATCGGCCCGCCGGCCAATGCCATCCGCGCGATGGGCCTGAAGGCCGAATCTAAACAGCTGATGGAAAAGGCCGGCGTGCCGCTGGTGCCCGGCTACCACGGCGCGGGCCAGGACCCGGCCATGCTGCACGCGGAGGCCGACCGCATCGGTTACCCGGTGCTGATCAAGGCCAGCGCCGGCGGCGGTGGCAAGGGCATGCGCCTGGTGGAAAAGAGCGAAGACTTTGCTGCCGCGCTGGAGTCCTGTAAGCGCGAGGCCATCAACAGCTTCAGCAACGATGCGGTGCTGATCGAGAAATACGTGCTGCGCCCCCGCCATATCGAGATCCAGGTGTTTGGCGACACGCAAGGCAACTGCGTGTATCTCTTCGAGCGCGACTGCTCGGTGCAGCGCCGCCACCAGAAGGTGCTGGAAGAAGCCCCAGCGCCGGGCATGACCGCCGCGCTGCGCCAGCAGATGGGCGAGGCGGCGGTGGCCGCTGCCAAGGCCGTGGGCTATGTGGGCGCGGGCACGGTGGAATTCATCGTCGAGCAGCCCGGCGGCTACGACCAGCCCGAGGCGATGAAGTTCTACTTCATGGAGATGAACACGCGCCTGCAGGTGGAGCACCCGGTGACCGAGGCCATCACCGGCGAAGACCTGGTGCAGTGGCAACTGCTGGTGGCCAACGGCCAGCCGCTGCCCAAGCAGCAGGCCGAGCTCAAGATCAGCGGCCACGCGATCGAAGCGCGCATCTGCGCCGAGAACCCGGACAACAACTTCCTGCCCGCCACCGGCACCTTGCATGTCTACCGCAAGCCCGACTGCAGCAGTTTTGCAATCAGCGATGTGCGCATTGACGATGGCGTGCGCGAAGGCGATGCCATCAGCCCCTTCTACGACAGCATGATTGCCAAGCTCATCGTCCACGGCGCAGACCGTGCCCAGGCGCTGGCGCGGCTGGATGCGGCGCTGGCTGCGGTGCGCATTGTCGGCCTGCAGACCAATGTGCAGTTCCTGCGCCATATCCTGGCCACGCCCTCGTTTGGCCAGGCCAAGCTCGATACGGCGCTGATCCAGCGCGAAGAGGCACGGCTCTTCAAGCAGCGCGGCCTGGGCCTGGACACCGCTGCGGCCGCTGCCGTGGTGGCCGAGCTGCTGCAGGAGCGCGCAACCGAGAGCCACGACCCCTTCAGCCGCCGCGATGGCTGGCAATCGCATGGCGTGACCGAGCGCCGCTTTGACTTTGAGTTTGGCGGCGATAAGCTGCAGGCCGCGCTGCGCTATGAGGCCTCTGGCCTGGTGCTGACGGTGGGCGATGCCACGGGCCCGCTGCAGTTCAGCCCCAACGGCGAGCTCGTGGAGCTGCAGTTCAACGGCCAGCGTGACCGGGTGCAGACCTGGCAGCAGGGCGAGGTGGTGCATGTGTTCGCCCCGCGCGGCGCGGCCGAGATCACCGCCATTGATGCGCTGGCCCATGCCGGTGACGCTGGCAGCGAAGGCGGGCGCCTGACGGCCCCGATGCCGGGCAAGGTGGTGTCGTTTGCGGTCAAGGCCGGTGACAAGGTCAGCAAGGGCCAGCCGTTGGCGGTGATGGAGGCGATGAAGATGGAGCACACCATTGCCGCCCCGGCCGATGGCGAGGTGCTGGAGCTGCTGTTTACGCCCGGTGACCAGGTCACCGAAGGCGCAGAACTGCTGAAGTTGCAGGTCGCTGCGTCCTAAAGGGTGCCGCTGCGCTGTCTGTGACGGCGCGGCACCCTTTTCTGTGCTGAAATGCCGGCCATGAAAATTCTCGTCTACACCGACAGCGACGACCTGCAGCACTGGCTGGATGCGATTCGCCTGCACCTCCCCCAGGCCGAGGCTCGTGGCTGGACGCCCGGCATGGTGCAGGCCGATTACGCGCTGGTCTGGAAGCCGCCGCAGCAGCTGTTCGACGAGCAAGGCGCCGGCCTCAAGGCGATCTTCAACATGGGCGCCGGCGTCGATGCGCTGTTTGCGCGCCAGCTGCCCGCCGGTGTGCCGGTGCTGCGTCTGGAAGACGCCGGCATGGCCGTGCAGATGGCCGAGTATGTCTGCCATGCGGTGATCGACCATTTCCGTGACCTGGCGCCGTACCGGGCCCAGCAAAGCGCGGGCGTCTGGGCACAGCAGCCCTTGCGTTTGCGCAGCGATTTTCCCGTCGGCGTGATGGGCCTGGGTGTGCTGGGCGAGCGCGTGGCCCAGGCGGTGGCGCAGTTTGATTTTCCGGTGCGCGGCTGGAGCCGCTCGCCCAAGCAGATCGCCGGTGTGCAGTGTTTTGCCGGCAGCGCGCAGCTGCCGGACTTTCTGCGTGCCACGCGTATCCTCGTCAACCTGCTGCCGCTAACGGCGCAGACCGAGAACATCATCAATGCCGGCCTGCTGGCGCAGCTGCAGCCGGGCGCCTATGTGATCAATGTGGCGCGCGGCGCGCACCTGGTCGACGCCGACCTGCTGGCCGCGCTGGACAGCGGCCAGGTGGCAGGCGCCACCTTGGATGTGTTTCGCACCGAGCCCCTTCCCGCCGAGCACCCGTTCTGGCAGCAGCCGCAGATCCGCATCACGCCGCACAGCTCCGCCCGCACCTTGCCCGAAGAGACCTTGCAGCAGATCCTGCACAAGCTGCGGGCCTTTGCTGCCGGAGAGAAGCCTGGCGGCATGGTCTATGCCGATCGCGGATACTGATTCCGCCCCCCGTTTTTAAGAAATACCCCAGGAGACGCCCCATGGCCCGCTACCCCCAACGTGTCCAATTGATTGATGTCGGCCCGCGCGATGGCCTGCAGAACGAGAAATCGCCGGTGCCGGCTGCCGTCAAGATCGAGCTCACCCACCGCCTGCAGGATGCGGGCCTGACCGAGATCGAGGTGACCAGCTTTGTCAGCCCCAAGTGGGTGCCGCAGATGGGCGACAACGCCGAGGTGATGGCGGGGCTGGCGCGCAAGGCCGGGGTGCGCTATTCGGTGCTGACCCCGAACATGAAGGGCTATGAAGCGGCCGTGGCCTCCCAGCCCGATGAGATCGTGGTGTTTGGCGCGGCCAGCGAAGCCTTCAGCCAGCGCAATATCAACTGCTCGATTGCCGAGAGCATCGAGCGCTTTGCGCCGGTGGTGGAAGCGGCCAAGGCCGCCGGCATTGCGGTGCGTGGCGCGATGAGCTGCACCGTGGGCTGCCCGTATGAGGGCGAGATTGCGCCTTCGCGCGTGGCCTACCTCGCCGAGCTGATGAAGGGCATTGGCGTCGAGCGCGTCGATGTCGCCGACACCATCGGCGTGGGCACGCCGATCAAGGTGCAAAAGGCGCTGGAAGCGACCTTGCAGTATTTCAACCTGGACCAGGTGAGCGGGCATTTCCACGACACCTATGGCCAGGCGCTGCCCAATACGCTCGCGTCGCTGGAGCTGGGTATCTGGAACTTCCAGTCATCCATCGCCGGCCTGGGCGGCTGCCCCTATGCCAAGGGCGCGACCGGCAACGTTGCCACCGAAGACCTGGTCTACATGCTGCATGGCATGGGCATCGAGACCGGCATTGACCTGGACAAGCTGGTCGATGCGGGCATCTACATCAGCGACTTTTTGCAGCGCAAGCCCAACTCGCGCGTGGCCGTAGCGCTGATGAACAAGCGCGCGGGTTGATCGCCCAGCGCGGGCTCGCGAATGCCCGCTGCGCTGCAGCGGAGCCTGCTAAACGGCACAATCGTTGCTTAACAAGGAGTTGAACCATGTGTGGAGCGGAGTTGCTGAGCCTGCCCGAAGGGGTGCAGCGGGTAGCCGGGGTGCTGCAGGACAAGGGCCATCCGCATGGGCCGCAGATGCTGGAAGTCTCGGCGCGCACGGCCCAGGAGGCGGCCGATGCGCTGGGTATTGCGCTGGGCCAGATTGCCAAGAGCATTATTTTTCGCCGCAAGAGCGATGACGCCTGCGTGCTGGTCATCACCTCGGGCGACTGCCGCGTGGACGAGGCCAAGGTGGCGGCGCTGGTCGGCCCTGTGGGCCGCGCGGATGCGGAGTTTGTCAAGGGCCGTACCGGTTTTGCAATTGGCGGTGTATCGCCCGTCGGCCATGTGAGCCAGCCCGTTACGCTGATTGACCGCGAGCTGTTCCGTTTTGAACAGATCTGGGCAGCGGCCGGCCACCCCAATGGCGTGTTTGCGCTGGCCCCGGCCGATCTGGAAGCGCTGACCGGCGCGCCGGTGGCCGATGTGGTCAAGGAGGCGGCATGACGGAACAAATGGATAAGCCGGTGGAGCTGCCTGTGGCCTCGCCCGCGCCGCTGGCAGCCCGCACCAAGCAGGTGCGGGTGACTGGCGCCTTTGCCGCCGATTACAACGATGTCGTGCCATCGCCCTGCGTGTCGCTGTGCAAGATGAATGCGGACCGCAGCCACTGCATCGGCTGCTACCGCTCGATCGATGAGATCCGTGCCTGGTCCAAGGCTGACACCGCAGAGCGCCAGCAGATCTGGCTGCAGGCGCTGGGCCGTGCGGGCCTGGGCAGCAATGGCCGGCCGCTGGTGCCGACGCCCTAACAGGAGCCGGGTATGAAAAGCATCGATTTCTACCTGGACTTTGTCTCTCCCTACGCCTGGCTGGCTTTCCATGCGCTGCCGCAGGCGTTGCAGGGCCATAGCGTGCATGTGCGCTACCGGCCCGTCTTGCTGGGGGCGCTGCTGCAGCAGCATGCCAACCCGGGGCCAGCCGGCATTGCCGGCAAGCGCGAATGGACCTACCGCCATGCCAGCTGGCTGGGCCACAGCCTGGGCTGTGGGCTGCAGATGCCCGCCCAGCACCCCTTCAACCCCTTGCCCTTGCTGCGCCTGGCCTTGCGCACGGGCCAGGGCGGCTGCATCAACCGCTTCACGGCCGATGCCATCTTTCGCCATGTCTGGCTGGGTGGCGCCGATGCGCTCGATGCCCAGCGCCTGCCGGCCTTGGAGCATGCCCTGGCTGAGCAGCTGCGCCATGGCGACGCGGCCGAGCAGGAGGCCAAGCAGGCCTTGCGCAGCAATACCGATGCGGCGGCCGCCGCCGGCGTGTTTGGCGTGCCCAGCATGGTGCTGGACGGCAAGCTGTTCTGGGGCCTGGATGGGCTGCCGATGCTGAGCGCCTACCTGAATGGCGACGCCTGGTTTGCCGATGGCCAATGGGATGTGGCAGCAGACCGCCCCTCCGGTTTGGCCAAGCGCTGATTTCCGGCTTCTGCGCTGCTGAAAATGCCCCTTCCAGCGGTTTTGCCCGCCCTGGGACTTTCCCTTGGTCGCTGCTGCAGTGCAGCGATATTCCGCATCGCAAAACGCTTTGTGCGGGTTGCGCTGGATTTTGTCAGCGAATTGTCAGCAGATTGCAAGCTTGTGTTGGAAAACCGTCAGACTTGGGTCAGCGCTTGCTTGAAGAATGCAGTGTCCGCCAAACAAAAGAGCGGCAACACTACAAGGAGACAACAGCATGGCAACCAGTGCAGCAGCACGGCCGATGACCAAGGAGGAGCGCAAGGTCATCTTCGCCTCGTCACTCGGCACCGTTTTTGAGTGGTACGACTTCTATCTCTACGGCTCGCTGGCGGCCATCATCGCCAAACAGTTCTTCTCCGGACTGGACCCAACCTCCGCCTTCATCTTTGCGCTGCTGGCCTTTGCTGCCGGCTTTATCGTGCGCCCCTTCGGCGCGCTGGTGTTTGGCCGGCTGGGCGACATGATCGGGCGCAAGTACACGTTCCTGGTCACCATCTTGCTGATGGGCGCATCGACCTTCATCGTAGGTATCTTGCCCAACTACGCCAGCATTGGCGTGGCAGCGCCCATCATCCTGATCGTACTGCGCATGCTGCAAGGTCTGGCCTTGGGTGGTGAATACGGCGGTGCGGCCACCTATGTGGCCGAGCATGCGCCGCATGGCAAGCGCGGTGCCTACACCTCCTGGATCCAGACTACGGCGACCCTGGGCCTGTTCCTGTCGCTGCTGGTGATTCTGGGCACGCGTACCGCCATGGGCGAGCCTGCCTTCAATGACTGGGGCTGGCGCATTCCGTTCCTGGTGTCGATTCTGCTGTTGGGCGTGTCGGTGTGGATCCGCATGACCTTGTCCGAGTCGCCTGCGTTCCAGCGCATGAAGGCCGAAGGCAAAACCTCCAAGGCACCGCTGCGCGAATCGTTTGGCCAGTGGAAGAACCTGAAGATCGTGATCCTCGCGCTGATCGGCCTGACCGCTGGCCAGGCCGTGGTCTGGTACACCGGCCAGTTCTATGCGCTGTTCTTCCTGACCCAGCAGCTCAAGGTCGATGCCGTCAGTGCCAATCTGATGATTGCCGTGGCCCTGCTGATCGCCACCCCGTTCTTCGTGATCTTTGGTGCACTGTCCGACAAGATCGGCCGCAAGCCCATCATCATGGCCGGCTGCCTGCTGGCCGTGCTGACCTACTTCCCCGTGTTCAAGATGCTGACCGAAGCGGCCAACCCCGATCTGGCAGCGGCGCAAGCCAAGAACAAGGTCGTGGTCGTGGCCAACCCGGCCGAGTGCTCCTTCCAGTTTAACCCGACGGGCACCTCCAAGTTCACCAGCTCCTGCGACGTGGCCAAGCAACTGCTGGCGGCCAATTCGGTGAGCTATGAAACCGAGGCGGCGCCTGCCGGCACGACGGCCATCATCAAGATCGGCAACGACACCATCCCCAGCTACTCGGCTGCGGGCCTCAGTGGCGACGATCTGAAGGCCAAGGACGGTGCGTTCAAGAAGGCTGTCGCCGAGACCCTGGCCAAGGACGGCTACCCAGCCAAGGCCGACCCCGCCAAGACCAACAAGGTCTTGACTGTGGTGCTGCTGACCTACCTGGTGCTGCTGGTGACCATGGTGTACGGACCGATTGCCGCGATGCTGGTGGAAATGTTCCCGACCCGCATCCGCTACACCTCCATGTCGCTGCCCTATCACATCGGCAATGGGTGGTTCGGTGGTCTGCTGCCCACGACGGCCTTCGCGATCGTCGCGCAGACCGGCAACATGTACAACGGCTTGTGGTACCCCATCATCATCGCCGGTATCACCTTCGTGATCGGTACATTGTTCGTGCGTGAAACCAAGGATGTGGATATTTACGCGAACGACTGAACCGCATGACTGCGAGATGGCCCCGGGTATGCAGATGGCCTGATACCCCTGGCCTTCACCTCCCAACAGCACCTTCGGGTGCTGTTTTTTTCTGGGCGGTTTGGTATCTCATGGTTAATACCAGGGTGTGTCACATAAGTGTGGTAGCGATGCGTCACTCTCGCAAAAACTGCAAGATATTCAGCGCGTTTTCCGGAGTCTGCCGCCTAGAATTAACATTATGTGACGGGCTGAAACCTGCCCCGTGCGGACCCCAACAGCACCGTCCAACCATTTTTAATGACTACATCCCCGAGGACACTATGCGTTCACTGAATCGTTTGATGATTGCCACCTTGGCCGTTGCTGGCTCTACTGCTGCACTGGCTCAAAGCAGCGTGCAGGTTTATGGCCGTGTGAACACCTCGGTGGAACGCCAGAAGGTGGGCGATGTCTCCACCACCGGTTTGTTCAACAACGCATCGCGTATCGGTTTCCGTGGCACGGAAGACCTGGGTGGCGGCCTGAAGGCTGGCTTCGTGCTGGAATCGGGTTTCAACTCGGACGACGGCTCGGGCACCGGCTCCGCTGGTGGCCTGACCTTCCGCCGCCAAAGCGAAGTGAACCTGGCGGGCAACTTCGGTATGCTGCGTCTGGGTACCTTCACCGCTGAGTCCTACTATGCAGTGGCTGACTACGGCGTGCTGGACCAGCCTAACCACGACACTGGTTCGCTGTCGGACGCGCTGTACAGCTACGTGATGCGCGACTCCAACAAGATCGCCTACCGCACTCCCGTGTTCCTGGGCGGCCTGACCATTGAAGGCGCTGCCTCGTTCCACGAAAAGGCTGCTGGCACCAACGACAAGCACGGCTACGACCTGGCTGCCAACTGGGAAAGCGGTCCTCTGGCCCTGGGTGCAGGCTTCACCAAGGTCGGTGGCGACAAGCAACTGGGCCTGCGCGCGCACTACACCATCAACGCCTTCCAACTGGGCGCTTACTACCAACGCTCTGACGAAGAGCTGCGCGGCAAGCGCAATGCAGCGCGCGTGACCGGTATGTACACCATGGGCGCTTCCGAGTTTGTCGCTGGCTTCGGCTGGGCTGGCAAGTGGGACGACGTCAGCAACAGCGGCGCACGCCAGCTGATCCTGGGCTACAACTACAACCTGAGCAAGCGCTCCAAGCTGTACGCTGGCTACACCAAGGTCGACAACAAGGCCAACGCCAGCTACGCCACCGGCATCTCCGGCGCCGACTTCAGCACCTTCGCTGCGGGTATCCGCCACAACTTCTAAGCAAGCCTTGGGCGCCCGGCTCGCCCCTGCTTCCCAACCCGCCTTCGAGAGATGGCGGGTTTTTTTGTGCCGCCCAAGCCTGCGGCTCGGATACATCGCCATTTGCTAATATCTGTAAATATGTACAGTGTTTTGCAGGGCTTTGCCGCGAGCTGATTCAGCCGAGGAATGAACTCCCTAGAATGGTTGCTCACGATCATTTTGCCCCCACGCAGTCGTGTCGGCCTTCCGAGTTTGGGCATCCATGGCACTGCGCATGGGGGCTTGCTTATCCGGCGGCTGGACTGCGCCAACGAATTACTGGATAGCTCATCGGTATGTCTCAGGAAATCATTCGCATCCGTGGTGCGCGTCAGCACAACCTCAAGAATCTGGATCTGGATATCCGCACGGGGGAGTTGACCGTGGTGACCGGGCCCAGCGGCTCGGGCAAGTCCAGCCTGGTGTTCGACACCTTGTATGCCGAGGGTCAGCGCCGCTATGTTGAAACTTTCAGCGCCTATGCGCGCCAGTTTCTGGACCGCATGGACAAGCCGGCCGTGGACAAGGTCGAAGGCGTGCCGCCCGCCATTGCGATTGACCAGACCAACCCGGTGCGCAGCTCGCGCTCCACGGTGGGCACGATGACCGAGCTCAACGACCACCTGAAGCTGCTGGTGGCACGCGCCGGCCATCTGTTTGACCAGCAGACCGCCTTGCCGGTGCAGCATGACACGCCCGAGAGCATTTACGAGCAGTTGCTGCAGCGCAGCCAGGCCGATGACCCGCGCATCGTGATCACCTTTCCGGTCGAGCTGCCGGCCAACACCAGCGCTGAGCAGGTCGAGCAGTGGCTGTCGGCCAGCGGCTTTACCAAGGTGCAGGCCGAGCGCGAGGTCGATGTGGTGCGGCAGGCAGCGGCCGTGGACAGCAGCAAGAAAAAGCCCAAGGCCGGCAAGCAGGCCGCGGCCGAGGCGCCCCAGCGGGTCAAGCTGCTCGATGTGGTGGCGGATCGCTTTCGCCTCAGCAAGGCCGAGAAGGCGCGCGTGATCGAGGCCATCGAGGTGGCCCTGAAGCGCGGCAGCGGCCAGATGACGGTGTATGCCGTCGCCGAGGCCGATGCCGACGGCAACACCGCCGAGCCCGCGCTGTGGAAGTTCTCCGCTGGCCTGCACTGCCCGGAAAGCGGCCTGCGCTACCGCGAGCCGACGCCGTCGATGTTCTCGTTCAACTCGGCCGTGGGCGCCTGCGATGCCTGCCGGGGTTTTGGCCGGGTCATTGGCGTGGACTGGGGCCTGGTGATTCCCAACGAAAAGCTGACCTTGCGCACCGGCGTGATCAAGCCGATCCAGACGCCGGCCTGGAAGGAGATCCAGGACGATCTGATGCGCCATGCCGAGGCGCAGGGCATTCCCCGCGACACCGCCTGGGCCAAGCTGACCGAGGCGCAGAAGGACTGGGTCATCCATGGCGAAGAGGGCTACAAGGACGGTAACTGGAGCCGCCAGTGGTACGGCATCCGCCGCTATTTCGAGTACCTGGAAACCAAGTCCTACAAGATGCATATCCGCGTCTTGCTGTCCAAGTACCGCAGCTACACGCCGTGCCCGGTCTGTGGCGGTGCACGCCTCAAGACCGAGAGCCTGCTGTGGCGCGTGGGATCGAAGGCCGATGCCGATGCAGCCTTGCCGCCGGCCCAGCGCTTCATGCCGCGCGGTGTGGCCTGGAGCCGCGAGCAGCTGGAGGCCTTGCCCGGCCTGAGCCTGCACGACCTGATGCTGCTGCCCATCGTGCGGCTGCGCCAGTTCTTTGCCAGCATGGATATCCGCCGCAGCAACGATGGCGACGCGCAGGCGCTGCGCCTGCTGCATGAGGAAATCAGCAACCGCCTGCTCTACCTCTGCGATGTCGGCATTGGCTACCTGACCCTGGACCGCCAGAGCCGCACGCTGAGTGGCGGCGAGGTGCAGCGCATCAACCTGACCACGGCCCTGGGCACCTCGCTGGTCAACACCTTGTTCGTGCTGGACGAGCCCTCGATCGGCCTGCACCCGCGCGATATGGAGCGCATCACCGTCGCGATGAAGCGGCTGCGTGATGCCGGCAACACCCTGGTGGTGGTGGAACACGACCCGGCGGTGATGTTTGCCGCCGACCGCATGATCGACATGGGCCCAGGCCCGGGCGAGAAGGGCGGCCAGATCGTGTTTGACGGCACCCCGGCCGAGCTGCGCCATGCCGACACGCTGACTGGTGCCTACCTGGGCGGCCGCAAGCAGGTGGGCATGGGCGCCAAGCGCATGGTGACCGAGAGCACGCCGCGCCTGATTCTGGAAGGCGCGACCGAGCACAACCTGCAGAACGTGTCGGTGGATTTTCCGCTCCAGCGCCTGGTGGTGGTCACCGGCGTGTCGGGTTCGGGCAAGTCCACACTGATTCAGGACGTGCTGGCCCCTGCCTTGATGCGCCATTTTGGCAAGCCCACCGAGCTGGCTGGCGCGCACCAGCGCCTGCTGGGCGCTGACCACCTGTCCGATATCGTCTTTGTTGACCAGTCACCGATTGGCAAGACCGCGCGCTCCAACCCGGTCAGCTATGTGGGCGCCTGGGATGCGGTGCGCGAGCTGTTTGCGACCGCGCCGCTGTCCTTGCAGCGCGGCTATACCGCCGGCAAGTTCAGCTTCAACAGCGGTGATGGCCGCTGCCCGACCTGTGGCGGCTCGGGCTTTGAGCATGTGGAGATGCAGTTCCTCTCCGACGTCTACCTGCGCTGCCCCGATTGCGACGGCAAGCGCTACCGCGCCGAGATTCTGGAGGTACGCATCGAGCGCGATGGCCGCTTGATGAACGTGGCCGATGTGCTGGAACTGACTGTCAGCGAGGCGGCCGCGCTGTTCGCCAAGGACCGCGAGGTGATCCGCGCGCTGCAGCCCATCGTCGATGTGGGACTGGAATATGTGAAGCTGGGCCAGCCGGTGCCGACCTTGTCGGGTGGCGAGGCCCAGCGCCTCAAGCTCGCCGGCTTTCTGGCCGAGGCCGCCAAGAGCGCCTCCAAATCCAAGCAAACGCTGGCGCGTAAGGGCACCTTGTTCCTGTTTGACGAGCCCACCACCGGCCTGCATTTTGAAGACATTGCCAAGCTGATGCGCGCACTGCGCAAGCTGCTCGAAGCCGGCCATTCGCTGATCGTCATCGAGCACAACCTCGATGTGATCCGTGCCAGCGACTGGCTGATCGACCTGGGCCCCGATGCTGGCGAAGACGGCGGCAAGGTGGTGGAAGAGGGCACGCCCGAGGAGGTGCGCAAGTCCGGCCGCTCCTACACCGCGCAGGCGCTGCGCGACTACGAGCTGGCCATGCTGGGTGAGCGCGGCGATGGCCAGCCCCACGAAGTGCGCGAGCAGCGGCCGGCCTATGCGCTGGCGCCTGCAGCGCAAGCTGCGGCGCTGCCCGGGCCGGGCAACAGCATCCAGATCATCAATGCCAAGGAGCACAACCTGAAGAACCTGAGCGTGGACATTCCGCGTGGCAAGTTCAACGTCGTCACCGGCGTGTCGGGCTCGGGAAAATCGACCCTGGCGTTTGACATCCTGTTCAACGAAGGCCAGCGCCGCTACCTCGAATCGCTCAACGCCTATGCGCGTTCCATCGTGCAACCGGCGGGCCGCCCCGAGGTCGATGCGGTCTACGGCATCCCGCCGACGGTGGCGATCGAGCAGCGCCTCTCGCGCGGCGGGCGCAAATCCACGGTGGGCACCACGACCGAGGTCTGGCATTTTCTGCGCCTGCTCTACGTGAAGCTGGGCGTGCAGCATTGCACCAAGGATGGCGCAGCGGTCCAGCCGCAAACCCCCGAGAGCATTGCCGCGCAGCTGATGACGCAGTACCGCGGCCAGCTCATTGGCCTGATGGCCCCGCTGGTGGTCGCGCGCAAGGGCGTCTACACCGAGCTGGCGGACTGGGCGCGGCCGCGTGGCTACACCCATCTGCGCGTCGATGGCCAGTTCCTGCCGACCACCGGCTTTCCGCGCCTGGACCGCTTCAAGGAGCACACGGTCGAGCTGCCGGTGGCCAGCATCGAGATCAGGCCCGAGAACGAGGCCCTGCTGCGCGACAAGCTCGCCACGGCGCTGGAGCTGGGCAAGGGCGTGCTGCATGTGCTCTCGGCCATCGGCACCCTGGAAGCGGCGATGCAGACGGGCAGCGACACATCCGCCATTGGCCAGCTGCAGGTGTTCTCCACCAAGCGCGCCTGCCCGGTCTGCGCCACCAGCTATGCCGAGCTGGACCCGCGTTTGTTCTCCTACAACAGCAAGCATGGCTGGTGCCCCGACTGCGTGGGCACCGGCGTCAAGCTGACTAAGGACCAGCGCAAGGTCTATGACGATTCGGTGATGAGCCAGGACAACCGGGGCCGCGAGCAGAGCTTTGAAGAGCCCGAGGCCGAGGATGTGGGCGAAACCACCTGCCCGACCTGCCAGGGCACGCGCCTCAATGCCACCGCCCGTGCGGTGCTGTTCCACGGCCAGTCGATCTCGTCGATCGCCCGCCTGTCGGTCACCGATGTGCGGCTCTGGATCGAGGGCCTGGTGCTGTCGGGCCGCGAAAGCGATATCGCCCGCGACCTGGTGCCCGAGATCCACAGCCGCCTGGCCTTTCTGGAAGAGGTGGGCCTGGGCTATCTGACGCTGGACCGGGGCGCGCCCACCTTGTCGGGCGGCGAGGCGCAGCGCATTCGCCTGGCCGCGCAGCTGGGCAGCAATCTGCAAGGCGTCTGCTATGTGCTCGACGAGCCCACGATTGGCCTGCATGCGCGCGACAACCATATCCTGCTCAACGCGCTGCACAAGCTGGGCGCCAAGGGCAATACGCTGGTGGTGGTGGAGCATGACGAGGACACGATCCGCCGCGCCGACCATGTGATCGACATCGGCCCTAGCGCCGGCAAGCGCGGCGGCCGCCTGGTGGCCCAAGGCACGACGCAGGATGTGATGGATGCGGCCGACTCGCAGACCGGCCGCTACCTGCTGCATGCGATGCGCCACCCCTTCCAGCCGCGCCGCCTGGTGCATGGCGTGGCCGATGCGGTGTTGTCATCGCCCGCAGACGACGCAGCGCCCGTCGCCAAAAAGCGCACCAAGAAGCAGATCGCCGCCGACGCCGCTGCCGCGCTGGCCGCCGACAGCGCCCAGGCCAATGCCGCGCTGGCCGCGCCGGCCCGCGCCGATGCGATGGCGCCGCTGCACTGGCTGTCCGTGCTGGGCGCCCACCTGCACAACCTGCAGAACGTGGATGTGCGCGTACCGCTCAAGCGCCTGGTGGCCGTGACGGGGGTGTCGGGCTCGGGCAAATCCACGCTGGCGCGCGATGTGCTTCTCACCAATGTGGCCGCCTGGGTCGGCCAGCGCGCCACCAAGGCGGGGCGCGATGACATGGATGCCGGCAAGGCGCCGGCGCTCTTGGGCTGCAAGGGCCTGCAGGGCTTTGAGCGCATCGACCGGGTGCTGGAAGTGGACCAGACGCCGATTGGCAAGACGCCGCGCTCCTGCCCTGCGACCTATATCGGTTTTTGGGACACGATCCGCAAGCTGTTTGCTGAGACGCTGGAGGCCAAGGCGCGCGGCTATGCGGCCGGGCGTTTCTCCTTCAACACCGGCGAAGGCCGCTGCCCGGCCTGCGAGGGCCAGGGCATGCGCACCATCGAGATGAGCTTTCTGCCCGATGTGAAGGTGCCTTGCGAGGTCTGCCATGGCGCCCGCTTCAGCCCCGAAACGCTGGCGGTCACCTGGCGCGGCAAGAGCATTGGCGAAGTGCTGCAGATGGAGGTCGACGAGGCGGTGCTGTTCTTTGCCAGCATGCCCAGCATCGCCCATCCGCTGCAGCTGCTGCAGGATGTGGGCCTGGGTTATCTGACCCTGGGTCAGCCGTCGCCCACCTTGTCGGGTGGCGAGGCGCAGCGCATCAAGCTGGTGACCGAGCTGACCAAGGTGCGCGATGACATCACGCGCCGGGGCAACAAGGCGCCCCACACCTTGTATGTGCTCGATGAGCCCACCGTGGGCCTGCACATGGCCGATGTTGACAAGCTGATCCATGTGCTGCACCGCCTGGTCGATGCCGGCCACAGTGTGGTGGTCATCGAGCATGACCTGGATGTGATTGCCGAGGCCGACTGGGTGATCGACCTGGGGCCCGAGGGCGGCAATGCCGGTGGCCGCATTGTTGCTACTGGTACGCCCGAGGACCTGGTCCACGCGGGCACGCATACCGGCAAGGCGCTGGCGCCGGTGCTGGCGCGCTGACTGCGGCGTGGCGGCAGGGCGTTTGCTGACAGCGCGCCCTGCCGGGCCTGGGCACAATCGCAACATCACCTGCAAGGAGCCCTTGATGCATATTGACCCCCGGCACCCGGAAGCCCCGCCTGTCAAAGACCCCGCCCCGGTACAACCACCACCAGTGCCCACGCCCGGCATTCCATCGCCTATCCAGGAGTAGAGATCAAGGGGCGCTGGATACCGCTGCCCAGCGGCGTATGATCGCGGTTTTCTGAGCCCCTGAATTCTGGCGAGCAAGCATGCGCATATTGCTGATTGAAGACGAGCTGGAGATGGCCGCCTGGCTGGTGCGCGCCCTCAAGCAATCGAACATCGAGGCGGTGCATGCCGCGCATGCGGCGATGGCCACGCGCCTGCTGCCCGACGGCCCCTTTGATGTGGTGGTGCTCGATTTGCAACTGCCCGACCAGCATGGCTTTGACTGGCTCTCGGCCATGCGCGGCCAGGGCCGGCGTGAGCCGGTGCTGGTGCTGACCGCGCAAGGGGCGGTGCAGGACCGCGTCGAAGGCCTGCACCGGGGAGCCGATGACTACCTGACCAAGCCTTTCGATGTGGCCGAGCTGGAGGCGCGCCTGGCGGCGCTGCACCGGCGCAGCCAGGGCCGGGTGCAGGCCATGCAGCAATGCGGCTCGCTGCGCTACGACAGCAACCACCGCACCTTCTGGCTGGCCGAGCAGATGCTGGCGCTGACGCCGCGTGAGCATGCAGCGCTCGAAGCGCTGATGGCGCGCACCGGCGCGCCGGTGGGCAAGTCCAAGCTGACGGCCAAGGTCTTCCCGCAGGACAGCAGCGTCAGCCCCGATGCCATCGAGCAGGTGCTGCACCGGGTGCGGCGCAAGCTCGCGGGCGGCGATGTGCATATCGTGACCGTGCGGGGCTTGGGCTACATGCTCGAAACCCTGGTGCCCAAGGGCCCGGGCAATCCACTTTCCTCCTGACCACCATGGGCTGGCGCCTGCGTTCTTCCCCGGGCCTGCGTTTGCGCCTGCTGTGGGTGCTGGTGCCCGTGCTGATGGCCCTGCTGGTGCTCGACAGCTGGCGCGACAGCGTCAGCCTGGCACGCGAGCTCGAGCGCGCCTATGACCAGAGTCTGTTGGAGCCGGCCCAGGCGCTGTCGGACAACCTGCGTTGGGACAGTGACGGCCAGCTGAGCCTGGACGAGCCCCTGCACATCATCTCGATGTTCGAGGTGCTCAGCAGCCGGCGCAAGTTTTTGCGGGTGCAGATGCAAACCCCCGACGGAGCCCAGCAGCGCCTGTTGCTGGGCGCCGCCCAGTTCCCTGAACCCGCGCATGACCCGGCCGACCCCAGCCGCCCATTCCGCGCGGCAGACGATGACACGCGGGTGTCGTACGCCGCTGAAGTGGACCACCAGCCGGTGCGGGTGCTGGCGCTGCTGCGGGTGCTGCATGACCAGTCGGGCCAGGAGTGGCGCGTGCTGATCCAGACCGCGCAGACCAGCGCCGGCATTGAGCGCACGGTGCGCAGCCTGATGTGGGACAGCCTGCTGCGCGATGGGCGCACCTTGCTGGTGCTGGTTCTGGTGGTGTGGCTGGGCGTGGCCTGGGGCCTGCGCCCGCTCCAGGCCTTGCGCCGCGCCGTGCAGCAGCGCCGCAGCGATGACCTGCAGCCGCTGGCCACCGAGGCCGTGCCCGGTGAGGTGCGGCCGCTGGTTGATGCGATGAACCTGCACCTGGCGCAGCAGCGCGATGCGCTGGCCCAGCAGCGCCAGTTTCTGGCCGATGCCTCGCACCAGCTGCGCACGCCGCTGGCCATTCTGAGCACGCAGGCCGCCTATGCGCTGCGCGAGACCGATCCCGAGGCCGTGCGGGCGAGCTTGCGCAGCATGCTCCAGCAACTGCAGCGCGGCCGTCGCGTGTCCGAGCAGCTGCTGGCCCTGGCCCATGCCAGCCAGCCTGCCGTGCAGCAGGCCCGGGAGGGCGAGGTCTGCGACGCCAATGCGGTGGCGCGCGAGGTGGTGCTGGCCTATCTGCCGCTGGCGCTGGACAAGCAGCAGGACCTGGGCTGGATCGATGTGCGCGGCCAGGATTTTGAGGGGGATGCCGAGGGCGAGGCCGACCCGGGCGCCGCGATGGCCGCAGCGGTGCAGGCCCCCGCCACCGCCGTCTATGAGCTGCTGGCCAACCTGGTGCACAACGCGATTGCCTACACGCCGGCCCAGGGCCGCATCAATGTCTCGGTGCAGCGTGACGGGGCCTGGGTGCAGATCCGCGTGCAGGACAATGGCCCCAGCATTGCACCCGAGGACCGCGAGCGCGCCTTTGCGCGCTTTAGCCGCTTGCAGCCTGATGCTGCGCAGGCGCCGGGCGGATCGGGCCTGGGCCTGGCCATTGCCCGGGCCTATGTGCAGCGCTTCTACGGTGAACTGCTGCTGGACGATGGCGAGGCCCGTGATGGCGTTGCCGGCCGGGGGCTGACCGCCCTGGTGCGCCTGCCTGTGGCCCACGACCGAGCCTGAGCGCGCTGTCCTTTGCGGGACTGTTTTCGCTAAGTAGATTTACGTATTTTGCGGCCCCCTCTGACATTTGGCAGGTGTTTGGCAGCTTCGTTTTCTAGACTTTCCGCGCAAGTTGTAAGAAAAGGAGACGAACATGGGTCAACACAGGTCCACCCTTGCGGGTGTGCAGGGGCGCCGGGCGCCCGCCAAGGAGCGGCCATGAGCGCCGGCGGCAAGAACTACAACAAGGATTACTACGGCGGCGCGCTGATGATCCTGCTCGGTGGCAGCGCGGCCTATGCGGCGCAAAGCTACAACATTGGCTCGCTGGCCCACATGGGTCCGGGCTACTTCCCGTTTGCGGTCGGCATTTTGCTGGCGCTCACGGGCGTGCTGATCGCGCTGAACGCCAAGAAAACAGGCACCGGCGACGAGGCGGCGCTGGTCGGGCACAAGCATGAGATTCCCGATTTCCGGGGCGCTGCTTGCATCATCCTGGGCACCATTGCCTTCTACTTCTGTGGCGAATACCTGGGCCTGCTGCCCGCGACCTTTGCCATCGTGTTTATCTGCGCTTTGGGTGACCGCAGCAACAGCGTGATGGCCTGCTTCGTGCTGGCCATGTCGATGATGATCGTCGCCGTGGTGATTTTCTGGTGGGCGCTGCAGGTGCAGATGCCGCTGGTCAGGTGGGGGATGTAAGCCATGGGACAAGCATTGCAAGACCTCTGGTACGGCTTTGGCATCGCCTTCCAGGGCCATAACCTGATGTGGTCGTTTTTCGGCGTGCTGGTGGGCAACCTGATCGGCGTATTGCCGGGCATGGGCGCGCTGTCGGCGATCTCCATTCTGCTGCCACTGACCTACACCATGCATCCGGTGCCTGCCATCCTGATGCTGGCCGGTATCTTCTACGGCTCCCAGTACGGCGGCGCCATCGGCGCAATCTTGCTGAACCTGCCATCGCACCCGCCCCATGCAGTGACCTGCCTGGACGGCTACCCGATGACCAAGAAGGGCAAGGGCGGAACGGCGCTGGGGATCACGATGATCTGCTCGTTCTTTGCGGCCTCGGTCGGCATCATCGTGATGATCTTCGCCTCGCCACTGCTGACCACGATCGCGTTCAAGTTTGGCCCGGCCGAGCTGTTCTCCATCATGCTGCTGGGCCTGCTGGCGGGCTCGACCATGTCGCGCGGCTCGCCGCTCAAGGGCGTGGCGATGACCTTGTTCGGCCTGCTCTGCGGCATCGTTGGCACCGACGTGAACAGCGGCACCTTCCGCTTTGCGTTCGACATCCCGGACCTGAGCGATGGCCTGGAGATGGTGGCGGTGGCGATGGGCTTGTTCGGTATTGCCGACTTCCTGCTCAACGTCAACAAGATGAAGGCGATCACCAGCAACACCAAGATGCGCATCCGTGACATGCGCCCTTCGATGGCCGAGCTCAAGGAAGCCTTCTGGCCGATGGTGCGCGGCACCGCGGTGGGCACCTTGTTTGGCGCCATGCCCGGCACGGGCCCGACCATCACCACCTTCATCGCCTATGCGCTGGAGCAAAAGGTGGCCAAGGACCCGAGCCGTTTTGGTACCGGCATGATCGCTGGCGTGGCAGCCCCCGAGGCCTCCGCGCACTCGAAGACCCAGGTGGACTTCATCCCGACCATGAGCCTGGGCATTCCCGGTGATGCGGTGATGGCGCTGCTGCTGGGCGCGCTGCTGATCCAGGGCATTCAGCCCGGTCCTCAGCTGATCACCGAGCATCCGGACATTTTCTGGGGCCTGATCGCCAGCTTCTGGATCGGTAATGTGATCTTGATGATTCTGAACGTGCCGCTGATCGGCGTCTGGGTCAAGATGCTGGCCGTGCCGTACAAGTACCTGTTCCCTTCGGCGATGTTCTTCATTGCAGTGGGTGTGTTCACCACGCAAAACAGCCTGTTCCATATCTGGGAGGTGCTGGCCTTCGGCATCATCGGCGCCGTCTTGATGGTGCTGGACTTCTCTGTCGCCCCCATCATGCTGGGCTTTGTGCTGGGGCCGATGATGGAGGAGAACTTCCGCCGTGCGCTTCTGCTGTCCCGTGGCGACATGATGGTCTTCATGCAGCGCCCCATCAGCGCGACCTTTGTCTGCATCAGCCTGTTCCTGCTCGCTGCCGTGACCTGGTCGGCCTGGCGCAAGCGCTCGGGCGTGAGTAAGGTGGCCCAGGCCATCGCGCAGGAGACCTCGGACGCTGGCGTGGTGGTGGCCAAGTAAGGCTCGCTGCCCCAAGCAAAAGCCGCTCCTCGGAGCGGCCTTTGCTTTGGGGTACTACGAGGCGATCAGCGCTGCAGTTGGGAGAACTCGCGCTCTACATCGGCATGGGCCTGCTGCATGGTGGTCGAAGGCGGCGGGCCCATGCGGCTCACGACTACAGCGGCGATCCAGGCGAAGGCAAAACCGGGGATGATCTCGTACAGGCCCAGCCAGCCAAACTGCTTCCAGACCAGCACGGTGACGGCCCCGACGATGATGCCGGCCAGTGCGCCGCCACGCGTCATGCGGCTCCAGAACAAGGACAGGATGATGACCGGGCCAAAGGCTGCACCAAAACCCGCCCAGGCGTAGCTCACCATGCCCAGCACCTTGGCCTCGGGGTTGCTCGCAATGGCAATGGCAATCAGCGCTACCAGCAGCACCATCGCGCGGCCCACCCAGACCAGCTCGGTCTGGCTCGCCTGCTTGCGCACAAAGACGCGGTAGATGTCTTCGGTCAGCGCGCTGGAGCAGACCAGCAGCTGGCAGGACAAGGTGCTCATCACCGCAGCCAGGATGGCGGCCAGCAAGGCGCCGGCAATCCAGGGGTTGAACAGCTGCTTGGTGATCTCCATGAATACGGTCTCGGCATTGGCGTTCACCGCGGCAGCGCCTTCCGGGTGGGCGGCGAAATACGGAATGCCGATAAAGCCCACCGCCACGGCACCGCCCAGGCACAGCACCATCCAGGCCATGCTGATGCGGCGTGCGACCGGAATGGTCTGCACCGATGAGGCGGCCATGAAGCGCACCAGGATATGCGGCTGGCCAAAGTAGCCCAGGCCCCAGGCCAGCAGCGAGGCGATGCCCGCAACGCTGGCGCCGCGCAGCAGATCGAACTTTTCTGCCGCGACGATGGTATGCAGGTCCTGGCCGGGCTGCAGTTGGCCCTGCACGGCCAGCCAGGCAATCACCGGTGCCAGCAGCAGCGCGGTGATCATCAGCGAGGCCTGGATGGTGTCGGTCCAGCTCACGGCCAGAAAGCCGCCAATCAGCACATAGGCGATGGTGCAAGCTGCGCCCACCCACAGCGCGGTGGTGTAGGGCATGCCGAACATGTTCTCGAACAGGCGCGCGCCTGCAACGACGCCCGATGCGCAGTACAGCGTGAAGAACACCAGGATGACCAGCGCGGTGACGATGCGCAGCACATTGCTGCGGTCCTCAAAGCGGTTGGCTAGGTAGTCGGGCAAGGTCAGCGCATTGCCGGCACGCTCGGTGTAGAGGCGCAGGCGGCCAGCTACGAAGAACCAGTTGAGGTAGGCGCCGAAGACCAGCCCGATCGCAATCCAGGATTCGGACAGACCGGTGGCGTAGACGGCCCCGGGCAGGCCCATCAGCAGCCAGCCGCTCATGTCCGAGGCCCCGGCCGAGAGTGCAGTCACAAAACTGCCCAGACTGCGGCCGCCCAGGATGTAGTCGGACAGGTTCTTCGTGCCTAGGTAGCCGAGCCAGCCGATGGCGAGCATGGCCACCAGGTAGATGGCGAACATGATCGCCGTGGGATCGTTCCAGGAAAATTGCATCACTGAGCCTCCTTGGTGTTGTGGTATTTCGGGGTGGAAGAGCGGGTGCGTAGCCTTGGCCAGGGGCCGGGTATGAACCCATCGGAATGGCGGCAGAAGAGAGCCGGCAAAGACCCGGGGTGAAAAACGCGCCCGGCCTGCAATATGGCACGGCTGCTCCCCGAAATTAACCAGCCTTATCTATTTTGATGTGACGATAGGTAATAAAAAAGCCCCTGACCAGGAGGCCAGGGGCAGCAGTGGGCGGAGCGCCGTGGGCGGTGATCAGGCCGGCAGAAAGCCTTCCACCGACAAGTAGCGCTCGCCGGTGTCATAGGCAAAGCCCAGCACTTTGGCGTTCGGGGGCAGATCGGGCAGCTTTTGTGCAATGGCGGCCAGCGTGGCACCCGACGAGATGCCGACCAGCAGGCCTTCTTCGCGGGCCGCGCGGCGCGCGTATTCACGGGCGGGCTCGGCATCGACCTGGATCACGCCGTCGAGCACGCTGCTGTCCAGGTTGCGCGGAATAAAGCCGGCGCCAATGCCCTGGATCGGGTGGGGGGCTGGCTGGCCGCCCGAAATGACGGGCGATGCGGTGGGCTCGACGGCATAGACCTTGAGCTGCGGGAACTTGGCCTTGAGCACATGGGCCACGCCCGACAAATGGCCACCAGTGCCGACACCGGTGATCAGCACATCGATGCCATCGGGGAAATCGGCCAGCAGCTCTTGGGCGGTGGTGCGCTCATGCACGGCCGTGTTGGCCGGGTTTTCGAACTGCTGCGGAATCCATGAGCCTGGGGTTTGGGCGGCCAGCTCTTCGGCGCGGGCGATCGCGCCCTTCATGCCTTTTTCCTTGGGGGTCAGGTCAAAGCTGGCGCCATAGGCCAGCATCAGGCGGCGGCGCTCGATGGACATGCTCTCGGGCATCACCAGGATGAGCTTGTAGCCCTTGACGGCGGCGACGAGCGCCAGGCCCACGCCGGTGTTGCCGCTGGTGGGCTCGATGATGGTGCCGCCGGGCTTGAGCGCGCCGGTCTTTTCGGCATCTTCGATCATCGCCAGCGCGATGCGGTCCTTGATGGAGCCGCCGGGATTGCTGCGCTCGGACTTGATCCAGACCTGGGCGCCAGCGCCGAACAAGCGGTTGATATGGACCACCGGCGTATTGCCAATGGTGTGCAGAATATTCTCAACTTTCATGGTGCCTCCAGCGGATCAGGATGAACAAGGGGGTGGAAATAGCCGAACCATTGTGACGCAGTTGATCATTCCGGCTGGAATATCAATATGTCCAAGATGTTCTTAACGACATGGGACTACAGACACCCGCCCACCGGTCTTTCCTTGATGGCCGTCAATACCGCCAGCAGCCCATCGACCGAAGATGGGCACTGAACATCATCGCCGTGCAAGGAGGCCGTTTGCTGAGTTTCAACACCACCCTGGTTCTGCTGGGCGTCTGCTGCGTCAGCCTGCTGCTGGGCTTTTCCTGGCGCGACAAGGTCTGGGCGCCCTGGCTGATGCTGGTATCGGTCTGTGGCCTGCTGGCGCTGATGGCCAGGATCATCTACGACCTTTTGTCGATGGGCTGAAAGGTCAGACCACGCTGCTGGCCGCGTCCCTGGCGCGGCGCAGTGGCGTTTTCCACAGCTCGGCCAGCAGCACGCCCAAAATGGTCATCGCTCCGCCGATCCACAGGTAGCTGTGCAGCTGCTCCTTGGCCCAGGCCGAGGCGATCAGCGCGGTCAGCAGCGGGGTCAGGTTGAAGAACATGATCGAGCGGCTGGGCCCGAGCTTGGCGACAGCCGTCATCCACATCCAGGTGGCCACAATCGAGGCCATGGTGCCGGCATACGCGACCAGGTACCAGTTGTCGGCGTTGAGGCCGACCTTGGGCGAGGCCAGGTAGAACGGCAGTTGGGCGAACATGGCCACCACCATCTGCAGGTACAGCAGCTGCCAGCTGGGCACGCGCGGCATGGCCCAGCGCTTGAGCAGGATGTTGTAGGCCGCATAGGCCAGGCAGGCCAGCAGCATCAGCAAATCGCCCCGGTTGATGCCCTGGTCCAGCAGCGATGCGGGATGCCCTTCGCTGATCACCAGCACCACGCCGGCAAAGGCCAGGACCGAGCCGATGGCGCCGCCGGCCGTCAGCACCTGGCCGAGCAGGCCCACACAGATGCCCAGCACCACCAGCGGCGACAGGGTCAGGATGATGCCCATGTGCGTGGCCGTGGTGTAGGCAGCGGCAAAGTAGGCGCAGCTTTGGTAGACCACCATGCCCAGCACGCCCAGCACCAGGATCTGGCCGGCATGGCCCCGGATGGCCTCGCGGTTGCGCCAGACCGCCGGCAGCAGCACGGGGGTGACCAGCAGCACCGCCAGCACCCAGCGCAAAAAGCCGATTTCAATGGGGGCGATGGCGCCAGCGGCTTGTTTGCTGACGACGGTGTTGCCCGACCAGATCAGGACCGCGAGCAGCGGATACAGGTATTGCATGGGAGTAGAACTTAAAAACGTCTGGCTGCTATCATCGCTGTGGCAGGTTTAAAGCCTATAGCTGTAATCAGACATTTGATGCACCAAGCCAGACATGTTGCGCTGGCCGGATGCTGCAAGGAGCCACGATGGCGACAGGCCAGGCACTGAAGATCTACGACGTGGACCAGGAGACCGCACCCTATCTGGTGCGCTACGACGAGTTTGCCGCCGGCAGTTTTGCCGATGCGCACCGCCACCGGCTGGGCCATCTGAACTACACCTCGCATGGCACGATGACCATCGTCACCCAGGGCCGGCAGCTGGTGGCGCCGCCGCAGTACGGCATCTGGATACCGCCGGCGGTGGAGCACAACTGCTATGTGCCGCAGGCTGCCGTCTACCGCTCGTTTTATGTGCAGCCAGCGCTGTGCACGGGCCTGCCCCAGCAGGCCTGCATCCTGCGCATCAGCGCCATCGTGCGCAGCATCCTGGCCGATCTGGCCCAGCGCGACATACGCCGGCCCGCGGCGCCCGAGGACCTGCGCCTGGCCGAAGTGATGGTGGACCAGCTGCGGCTGGCGCCCTCGGAGCACAGTTTTTTGCCCGCCGCCCAGACCCGGGCGCTCGTCAGCGTGCTCGATGCCCTCAAGGCCGAGCCCGGCAGCCGCCGCACGATGGCCGAGTGGGCGGCCTCGGTGCATATGACCGAGCGCACCTTGGCGCGCCACTGCCACCAGGAGCTGGGCATGGGCCTGGCCGAATGGCGCCAGCGCCTGCGCCACCTTTGCGCGGTGGATGCGCTGGGCCAGGGCCGGACGGTGCAGGAGATTGCCTTTGACCTGGGCTACAGCACGGCCTCGGCCTTTATCGCGATGTTCCAGCGCGCAGCGGGCATGCCGCCCGAGCAGTTCCGGCGTGAGTTCAGCAGCGCGGTGGCGGAGTAGGGCGGCAACACTGCATTTACCCCGGCGGCGGCCTGCAGTTTTTGTGCGGCTCGCGCGGGCAGGCGCCATTCGGTGGAATAATCACGCCTGTGAAGCCTGCCAGACCGCCGCTGGTGCTAGTGCCGAAAGGCCGCACTGGAGGAACGTCCGGACTGCACAGGACAGCGTAGCAGCTAACGGCTGCCCACCGTGAGGTGAGGATCAGAGCAACAGAGACGAGTCCGGGGGGCGTACCGCAAGGTAAACCACTCGGGGTGAAACGGGCAATCTCTACGCGCAGCAATACCAAGTAGGCCAGCGTTGATGTGGTTCCGCAGAGTTGGCGGGTAGGTAGCGTCGAGCCGTGGTGGCGACACCCGGCCCAGAGTAATGGCGGTCACGCCTGGGGCAACCCAGGTGCACAGAATCCGGCTTATCGGCAGACTTCACACTTTGATCTTGAATAAAACGGCCTCCGATGTAGATCGGTGGCCGTTTTGTCTTTTTGAGCTCGGCGGACTCAGTCCTTTTTACGGGCGCGCGGATGGGCCTGGTCGTAGACCTGGGCCAAGTGCTGAAAATCCAGCCGGGTATAGACCTGGGTGGTGGTGATGCTGGCGTGGCCCAGCAGCTCCTGCACGGCGCGCAAATCCTGGCTGGACTGCAGCACATGGCTGGCAAAGGAGTGGCGCAGCATGTGCGGGTGCACGGGGGTGGTCATGCCGGCAACCAGGCTGCGCTCGCGCAGGCGCTGCCAGACGCTGGCGGCCGACAGGCGGGCGCCGCGCACGCCGATGAACAGCGCCGCATCGCAGGGCGCCACCTGGTCGCGCACGGCCAGCCAAGCCTGCAGCGCGGCCAGCGCGGCCTTGCCCACCGGCACCACGCGGCGCTTGCTGCCCTTGCCCAGCACATGGGCCTCGGCTGCGTCCCTATCGATCCAGCCCAGCGCCTGCACGCTGGCGGCGGTATCCAGGCCCACCAGCTCGCCCACACGCAGGCCACTGCCGTAGAGCAGCTCAACCATCGCGCTGTCGCGCGCCTGCACCCAGGGGTCGCCCTGGGCCTGGCTGGATTCGGCAAAGCGCACGGCATCGTCGACCGACAAGGCCTTGGGCAGCGGCTTGGGGGATTTGGGGGCGCGCACATCCTGCACCGGGTTGCGCTCGACCAGGCCTTCGCGGCCGGCCCAGGTAAAAAAGCCACGCCAGCCGCTCAGGATCAGCGCAATGCCCCGGCCGCTGCGGCCAGCGGCATGCATCTGCGCGACAAAGCGGCGGATGTGCTGGGGGCCGAGCTGCAGCACCTCGGTATGGGCCTCGGCGGCCATGGCCGACAGGCGCTGCAAATCCAGCGTGTAGAGCGTGTGCGTGCGTGGTGCCAGCCGCTTTTGCACGCGCACATGCTCCAGGTACTGGAGCATGGGAGCGCTGAGCGCGGCGGTGTCCATGGGACTAGCGCAGGCGGCAGAGCACGCTGGCGGCAATCTCGCCAATGCGCTCGAGCAGGTCGGTGTCCATGTCGGCCTCGAAGCGGGCCGGATCGGGCGAGCCCAGTACCAGCAGGCCCCAGGCAGGCGTGTCGCCCAGGATGGCGCCATCGCGCAGCGGCAGCAGCACCACCGACTGCACCTGGGCGCTGTCGGGCAGCCAGCCGGCCGGCTCGACGCCAACATTGGGGCCGCAGTAGGGGGTGGACAGCGAGCTGGCAAAGCTGCGGGCATCGGCGCTCACGCCCTGGGCAAAGGGCTCGTTCAGGTAGGTCTCGGCCACATCCCACAGACGCAGCGCCACCTGGGGCACCTCGAAGTGCTGCATCAAGCTCTCGGCAATCACCTCGGGCAGCTGCAGCGGGTTGCGGGTCTTGACCACATCGCAGGTCCAGTGGTGGATGCGGTCGATGGTGTGGTGGTTCTGGCTGCCGTTGCGCATCATGTCCATGATGCGGTGCTCCAGGCCCTTGATCTTGTCGCGCAGCATCTCGGCCTGGCGCTCCTGCAGGCTGACGGTGCGGTTGCCGTAGGGGCTGACCATGTGCACGCCGGTCAGTACCTGGGCCTGGCGCTCGAAGAAATCCGGTGTCTGCACCAGGAACTCGGCGATGTCTTCTTCGGTAATGGGGGGAACCTGGTTGTTTGCGCTCATCGGTCTCTCTCGTATCGGCTGTTCGCCGTCTCCTCGTTCGGTCACCGCAGTATGCCGCGCTAAGACTAGTCCGGAATGCTGATCTCACCTTCGAACACCGTCGTGGCCGGGCCGGTCATCATCACCGGGTCGGCGGCCTGGCCGCTCCAGGCAATGGTCAGCAGGCCGCCCCGGGTCTGCACATCCACCGGGCTTTGCAGCAGGCCCAGCTCAATGCCGGCCACCACCGCCGCGCAGGCGCCGGTGCCGCAGGCCAGGGTCTCGCCGGTGCCGCGCTCGAACACCCGCAGCCGCACCTGATGCGCCGTTTGCACCTGCAAAAAGCCGACATTCACGCGCTCGGGAAAGCGCGGGTGGGATTCCAGTACCGGGCCTTGGGATTCGACCGGCGCGGTATCCACATCGTCGACCAGCATCACCGCATGCGGGTTGCCCATGGACACGGGCACGATGAACACGGTAGTTGGATCGACCGGCACCTGCAGCGCCAACGGCCATTTCTGCGTGTGGTGCTGGGCCACCGGCGTGAGGCCGCTGGTGTTGAAGGGGACGTCTTCTGGCACCAGGCGTGGCTGGCCCATGTTGACGGTGACGCGGCCATCGGCCATCAACTCGGGGGCGATCACGCCTTTTTGGGTCTGGACCCGGATCGCCTGCTTGTCGGTCAGGCCCTTGTCATACACAAAACGGGCAAAACAGCGCGCGCCATTGCCGCATTGCTCCACCTCGCCGCCATCGGCGTTGTGGATCAGGTATTCGAAATCGATCCCAGGGGCGGGCGAGGGCCGCACCGTCAGGATCTGGTCGGCGCCCACGCCAAAATGGCGGTCGGCCAGAAAGCGGTACTGGTCGGCACGCAGACCCAGCGGGCCGGCGGTCTCGTCGAGCACGACAAAATCATTGCCGGCGCCTTGCATCTTGGTAAAACGGATGTCCATCTGGCTATTATCGCTTTTTGGGCCCGGTCCGATGCGCAACGGGGCAGAGGGCGCAAGAAGCTGTCAACCGTGGCGTGCGCCGAGGTTGCAGATGCGGACAGTCTGGGGCCTGCGCCAGCCCCGCCCGCCCTGCCGGTGACACAGCCCGGCCATGCAAGTGTTGATAATGGCCCCATGACCCGTTCCAGCCAGCTTCTCCATGCGCAACGCGAGCCCGCACCGGCCCGCGCAGCCGCCACGGCCTTGTTCCTGCGCGATGCGCCAGACCCCCAAGGCGGGCCGGGTGCGACGCGGCTGGAGGTGCTGATGTCGCGCCGCTCCGACCAGGCCCGCTTTGCGGCGGGGCACTATGTGTTCCCCGGTGGCGCCGTCGATGCCAGCGATGCCCTGCACCACGACCTGCTGGCGCGCCGCACGGCGCAGACCACCGAGGAGCTGACCTATGCCCAGGCCGCGATCCGCGAGAGCCTGGAGGAGATGGGCGTGCTGCTGGCCCGCCACGCCGATGGCCGCTGGGCCAGCCAGGCCGAGGTGGCGGGCATGGACCGCAGCCAGCCGCTGCTGCCCCAGTGCGCGGCGCTGGGGCTGACCTTGGCGGCCGATATGCTGTGGCCGCTGGCACGATGGACGGCCGCGCAGGAAATACCGATCCGCTTTGATGTGCCCTTCTTCGTGGCACGCATGCCCGAGGGCCAGGAACCGGTCACCGACGACACCGAACAGTTCGAGGCGCTGTGGGTGCACCCCGCGCAGGCCTTGCAGCGCGCAGCCGATGGGCAGATGACGGTGATGTTCCCCACCCGGGTCACCCTGGAGCGCCTGGCCGCCTACCCCACGGTGCAGGCGCTGCTTGATGTGCTGCAGGCGCTGCAGCAGGTGCAGCCGGGCCAATGGCTGTGGCAGTCGATGCCGCGTGGCGCGATGGTCGATGGCGAGGTGCGGCGTTTTATGGAGCATGAGACTGCCTATGGCGAGCTGGCCCTGGTCTGCCCCGATGGCCAGCTGCACCATGCGCTGGGCTGGCAGAGCGCTCAGCCGGTGCCGCTGTTGAAGAACGTGCAGCGCCTGACGGCCGACAACGGCGGCACGATGACCGGCCCGGGCACCAACACCTATCTGGTCGGTGATGCCGAGACCGGCTACATCGTGGTCGACCCCGGCCCCAAGCCGCAGCCGCAGGACGACCCGCACCTGGCGCGCATCCTGGCCGCCACCGGGGGCGATATCCGCGCCATCGTCTGCACCCATTCGCATCCCGACCACTCACCGGGCGCGGCGCCGCTGCAGGCGCTGGTGGCCCAGGCAGGGCGCAGCAAACCGGTGATCTGGGGGCTGGCTTCTGCCTGCACTGCAAGGGCCGGCAGCCAGTTCACGCCGGACCAGGCGCTGCAGGACGGCCAGGTGCTGCAGCTGGCACACCCTAGCGACCCGGCGCGCAGCCACAGCCTGCGCGTGCTGCACACGCCAGGCCATGCGGCTAACCATGTCTGCCTGGTGCTGGAAGAAGACGGCCTGCTGTTCAGCGGCGACCATATCCTGAACGGCAGCACGACGGTGGTGGACCCGCCCGACGGCAATATGCGCCTCTACCTGGCATCGCTCGCCAAGCTGGCCAGCGCCTGCGAGCAAGGGCAGATCGGCTTTATCCTGCCGGCCCATGGCTATGTGCTGGCCCAGCCGCTGCAGGTGATTGCCAAGCTGCATGCGCACCGCATGGCGCGCGAGGAGAAGGTGCGCGATGCAATGGCCCAGGCGCCCGATGGCACGCCGGAAGACTGGGTGGCGATCGCCTATGCCGACACGCCCGAGCGGCTGTGGCCGGTGGCCAAGCGCTCACTGCTGGCGCATGTGGAGCATATTCGCGGGATGTGAGGCAGGCTTGGGCTTTGCGCCCAAGTGCATAGAACCCCTCGCGCCGCGACAGTGTCTTTGTGGGAGGGGATGCTAGGGGGGGCGCCCAGCCGCGCAACACCGCAGCAATAGCCCAGCTATTGCGAGGATTTGCAACAATGCAGACCGCCCCTGCCCGGGCGGCCCTAGTCGGGCACCCCTTGCCGGGCGCCCACAAAGCCACTGTCCCTACGGGTTGGAGTGAAATCGGGCGATTTCTGCGCGCTGGCTCTTGCTTGCACCCCGGTGCAAGCTGCGTTCCACCCCTTCGAACTCATCCCGATTGCACTCCAACGCGGCTGCGTAGGGACTTTGAACAGGTTCTTACAGCTTGGGGATCTTGATACGGCTGATCATCAGCGAGCCCGAGACTGCAAACAGCAGCACCAGCGGGTGCAGGGTAAAGCCGCCGATCAGCACTTTGCCAAACCACAGATCGGCGCGCACCGCGTTCATCACGGCGGCCAGCGCGAGCAGGGCCACCAGCACGATCGAGGTGGGGATGGGGGTGCCTTCGAAATACTTCACCTTGCCCGATGGCCCCTCTGACAGTGATTCTGCGGTCACGTTGTAGCGCGCCAGGCGCGAGACGCCGCAGGCCACAAAGTAGCCCAGCACAATGCGGTCCCACAGGCCTTGCATGCCGCAGGCATAGGCAATGATGGCTGGCGCCACACCGAACGAGATCACATCGGCGAGCGAATCGAGCTCGCGCCCCATCGCCGATGACTTTTGCCGCCAGCGCGCAATGCGGCCATCAAAGATGTCGAAGACCAGCGCGGCCAGCACCAGGGCGGCGGCAAAGTAGATGTGCCGGCGGTCCGAGGTCTCCAGAAAGGTCATCGCCGAGAACAGCGCGCCCACGCCGCAGACGGCATTGCCCAAGGTGAACCAGTCAGCGAGGTGGAACTCGCGAATCATCGAAAAACGTTTGTGTGGACTATTCATGGATAGGATGTCTGCGGCTCAAATGCACGGGCCGCCTCTGGGGGCGCCCTGGTTGCGACCATGGTACACCCAGTATCGGCCAGCGCCAAACCGGGCGCAGGCCGTGCTCCATCAAGCGGGCAAGATCTCCATCAATCCTACAAACAATGTAGGCGGAGCCACAACATTGCAGGGCCAGACTGGCGGCACTCAAAACTGGAGCCCTGTGCCGTGACTTTCAATACCGAACAACTGCTGGCTGACGAAGCCCAATACTGCTCTTTTGGCGACACCGTTCACTACGTCAACCCCCCCAAGATCTTCAGCGGCTGCGAGGGCAGCTACATGTTTGACCAGGCCGGCACGCCTTACCTGGATTTGCAGATGTGGTACTCGGCCGTCAACTTCGGCTACAAGAACAAGCGCCTGGAAGACAAGATGATCGAGCAGTTGCGCGAGCTGCCCCAGGTGGCCAGCCAGTACCTGCACCCGACCAAGATCGAGCTGGCCAAGTTCATTGCGCAAGATGCCGAGAAAAAATGGGGCATGCCAGGCCGCGTGCACTTCAATGTGGGCGGTGCCCAGGCGATTGAGGATTCGCTCAAGGTCGTGCGCAATGCCACCCATGGCAAAAGCCTGATGTTCGCGTTTGAAGGTGGCTACCATGGCCGCACCCTGGGGGCGTCGAGCATCACCTCCAGCTACCGCTACCGCCGCCGCTTTGGCCACTTCAGCGACCGCGCGCAGTTCATTCCCTTCCCCTACCCCTTCCGCCGCCCCAAGGGCATGACCTCCGAAGAATATGCGGAGTCCATCGTGCAGGAGTTTGCGCGCAAGTTCGAGAACGAATACCACGCCGTCTGGGATCCCAAGACCCAGCAGTGCGAGTACGCGGCCTTCTATGTGGAGCCGATCCAGGGCACCGGCGGCTACGTCGTGCCACCGCCCAATTTCTTCAAGGGCCTCAAGAAGGTGCTCGACGACCATGGCGTGCTGATGGTGGTCGACGAAATCCAGATGGGCTTCTGGCGCACCGGCACGCTGTGGTCGGTGGAGAACTTTGGCGTCAAGCCCGATGTGCTGGTGTTTGCCAAGGCGCTGACCAATGGCTTGAACGCGCTGTCGGGCCTGTGGGCCCGTGAAGAGCTGATCAACCCCACGGTGTTCCCGCCAGGCTCGACCCATTCGACCTTTGCCTCCAACCCGCTGGGCACGGCGCTGGGCCTGGAAGTGATGAAGATGACGCACGAGATGGACTTTGGCCGCCAGGTGCGCGAGTCGGGGGCCTATTTCCTCGATGGTCTGCGCCAGCTGCAAAAGCGCCACCCGGAAATCGGCGATGTCGACGGCATGGGCCTGGCGCTGCGCGCCGAGATCTGCACGGCAGACGGCTTTACCCCCAACAAGGCGCTGCTCGATAAGATGGTGGACCTGGGCCTCGAAGGCAAGCTCGAATACCAGGGCCAACGACGCGGCCTGGTGCTGGACGTGGGCGGCTACTACAAGAACGTGATCACCTTCGCGCCATCGCTGATGATCAGCCGCAGCGAGATCGACGAAGCGCTGGTGCTGCTCGACCAGCTGATCAGCCTGGCCAAGCGGTCCTGCGCTTGAGCGAGCCACTGCGCCCTGCGCGCAACCAGTTGGAGCCCTCGGCACTGATCGGGCAGTTTGCCGCGCATCCGCCCGAGGGCTTTGTGGTGCGCTCGGACCGGCCGTTTCCGGCCTTTCGCGCGCCCTTCGATCTGCTGACCACGGCCGACGCGGCCGTCAAGCGCTGGGTGCTACGGCTGCCCGGCGGTGCCTGGCTGGCGCAGCGCTTGCGGCTGCGCACCGATTTTGTCGGCTCGACACTGAGCGAGTACCTGGTGCTGCCCCCGGAGGTGGCGATGGACAAGCTCGCTGGTGAGCTGCGCCGCCACGCGGGGCGCTGCATGCTGACCGTCGTCAAGGACCTGCCGCAGGACTCGCCGCTGCTGCCCCCGGCCGACAATGCCGATGCCCGCCGGCTGGCCCAGGCGCTCCAGCACCAGGGCTTCATCCTGGTCGAAGGCCAGGCGCTGGCCTATGTCCCTATCGATTTCGAGCGCATCGATGCCTACCTGGCGCGGCTGTCGAAGAACCGGCGCTCCGACCTGCGCCGCAAGCTCAAGAGCCGCAGCCAGCTGCAGATCCGCCGCATTCCCACCGGCCCGGCCTTTGCCGACGAGCAGCTGGTCGATGCCTACTACGCGCTGTTCGAGGCCGTGTATGCACAAAGCACGCTGCATTTCGACAAGCTCACACGCAGCTTTTTTGCCGCGGTGCTGCGCGACGCCAGCAACCAGGGCCTGGTGTTCGAGTACCGCGATGCGCAGGATGGTGCCCTGCTGGGCTGGAACCTGTGCTTTGCCCATGATGGGCGCCTGGTCGACAAATACATCGGCCTGTCCTACCCGCGTGCGCGCCAGACCAACCTGTACTTCGTCAGCTGGATGGTGAACCTGGAATATGCGCTCGAATGCGGCCTGTCACACTATGTGGCCGGCTGGACCGATCCCGAGGTCAAGGCGCAATTGGGCGCCAGCTTCACGTTTACCCAGCATGCGGTCTACATCCGCAACCCGCTGCTTCGGGCCTTGGGGCGGCGGTTTTCCCGGCATTTTGAAAGTGACCGCGCATGGCAGGAGCAGCGATGACCCCCTTGGTGCTCGATGTCGATGGCTCTGTCGGCCCCTTGGCCGGCGAGCTGCGGCTGCCGCTGGGCGACTGGCAGGAGGCGATCCGTTTTGGGTCATCGCTGGGCCGCTACCAGCAGTTCCGCCGCCATGTGCAGGCGCAACTGCCCGCGCAGCATGGCACGGCCTGGATGGGCAGTGGCGATTTCCACCACCTGTCCTGGCTGCTGATCGAGCACTGCATCGCGCGCCAGGGCTACACAGCGGCGCGCCCGCTGCGCGTGGTGGTGCTGGACAACCACCCCGACAACATGCGCTTTCCCTGGGGCGTGCATTGCGGCTCCTGGGTACGGCGCATTGCCATGCACCCGGCGGTAGCGCATGTGCATGTGGCGGGCATCACCTCCGCTGACATTGGCGCCGGCCACGCCTGGGAGAACTACCTGGGCCCGCTGCGTGGCGGCAAGCTCAGCTACTGGAGCTGCGGCGTGGACACGGGCTGGGCGCGGCGCCTGGGCCTGTCGGCCGCCTTTCGCGCGTTCCCCAGCCTCGATGCGTTGACCGATGCCTTGGCGGCAACCCTGGCGCGCGAGCGCCAAAGCACCTACCTGAGCATCGACAAGGATGTGTTTGCCACCGACGTGGTCACCACCAACTGGGACCAGGGCCAGATGCGCGAGGCGCAGGCGCTGGGCATCATTGCAGCGCTGGAGGGCCAGCTCGTGGGCAGCGATATCACCGGCGATGTGTCTTCGTGGCGCTATGCCACCTGGTGGAAGCGCTGGCTGAGTGCCGGTGATGGGCAGGACACGGCCATGGATGCACAGGCGCTGGCGCAGGCCCAGGCAGGGCAGCATGCGCTCAACCAGCGGCTGCTGGCGGCCTTGTCAGCGTCCGCGTCAGCGCCGCCAGCAGCTGGGCAAACAGCGCATCGCTGAGCCAGGCGCTGTTGCTGATGGCCAGCAGGCGCTGCGCCCAGTCGCGGGCCTGCGGCACCGGGTCGTGCAGGGCCTCGCCCAGCAGGGGCGCGTAGCGCGCGTAGTCGGGCAGCACCTGGCTGAAGGGCAGCGACAGGCCCCAGCCGCTCGCCCAGTGCGCCTGCATCAGCGCATCGCGCTGGGCGGCGCTGGGCAGGCGCAGCAGAATCACCGGCCAGATGCCCTGCGCCTGGGGCGCGGCATCGTCCACCACCTCCAAACCCGGCAGGGCGCGCAGCTGAGTGATGCGCTGCTGCGCCTGCTGCTGGGCCTGCTCCCAGTGCCCACGCAGCCGCACCAGTGCGCGCAGGGCTACGCGCTGGCGCCCGGCGCCCAGGCTGTGCTGCGGGATCTGGCTGTCAAAATCATCGCCGGCCGCCTCCACCCAGTCGCCCCGCGCCAGGCTGCGCCGCAAGGGGGCGCCGTAGACGGCGTCCAGCAGCGCCGGCCGATAGGCTGCGGTGTATCCGAGCAGCGCCAGGCTGCGGCGCAGCTCCCAGGCGAGGTGGGGCCGTATGGATTGCTGGTGCTGCGCGCGCAGCGCTGCCATCAGCACCGGCTCGCGTGCCAGCAGCACGCCGCCTTCATAGGTGCTCAGGCCTTTGCCCACCGCCAGGCTGAACAGCGCGATATCGCCCTGCAAGCCCACGCTGCGGCCGTGCACGCGGGCGCCCAGGGCCTGGGCGGCGTCTTCGATCACATAGGCGCCGCAGGCCTGGGCGCGGGGCAGCAGGCTCGCGACATCGGCCACCCGGCCGCCCAGGTGGGTGGGTACCACGGCCAGGGTGCGGTGGCTGAGCAGCGCGTCGAGCGCGTTGCCATCCAGGTCCAGGCGGTCGGGCGACAGATCACACAGCCGCAGCTGCAGGCCGCACTGCGCCACAGCCATGGCCACCAGCGGGCAGGTGTAGGCGGGCACCACGACTTCGCAGCGCTCGGGGGCCCGCTGCTGCAGGGTTCGCAATGCCAGCATCAGCGCGGAGGTGCCCGAGCACTCCAGCAGCACCTCGTCCACGCCCAGCCAGGTGGCCAGCGCCCGGTCTAGCCGCGGGTCCCCCCAGGGGCGCAGATCGCCCAGCTGCAGTGGCAGGCCGGCGGTGGGCGGTACCGTGATGCGGCGCGCAGTCATCGCTGGGGGCCCTGGCGGTTGCCTGCCATCAGCGGGCGGCCGCGCTGGCGCCTGCCGCGCTGTCCGCCGGGCCCTGTGCCAACTTCTCTGCCGGCTCGGCGGCGCCATGGTCCTGGGCTTCGCTCACCGCCAGGCAGGCAATGCCGGCGATGATGAACGCGCAGCCCAGAATCTGGGGCAGGCCGATGGTCTCCTGGAACAGATAGTGCGACAGCAGCAGCACCGAGATGATCTCCAGGTGCGAGGCGGCAAAAGCCGGGCCGACCGGCGCGCGCCGCAGCAGATGCATCCAGGTGAAGAAGGCGCCGATATAGCCGACCAGCGCGCCATAGATCCAGGGCTGGGCAAACACGCGCCAGAGCCAGGAGGGGCTGAACTCCAGCGGCAGCGCGGCATCGCCCGCCTTCTTGAAGCTCAGCTGGGCCAGCGTGTCAAAGGCCATCAGCACCAGAAAGCCGACCAGGTAGAAGCGCTTCATGCCATCACCCCTTGAGGCCCACGACGGCCACGCCAATGGAGACGAGCACAATGCCCGCGACCCGCATCGGTGCGAGCTTTTCCTTGAACAGAATGCGCCCGGCCACCATGATGGCCACGATGTTGATGCTGCCCAGCAGCACGCCATCGGACAGGGGCACCAGCGACAAAAAGGCCAGCCAGGCGACAAACTCGATCACATAGCAGGCGCCGCCGATCCAGATCCAGGGGCGCACGAGCATGAAGCGCCAGTGCGCCATGCCGGTGGCCGTGCCCGGGGTCTGGCTGGCGGCGGCCTTGAAAGCCAGCTGCCCGCCGCTGTCGACCAGCACATTGACCAGCCACAGGCTGATGACTAGGGGGTTGATCTCAGTGCCCATGGGTGGCGGCCTGTGTTGGTATGCCACCAAGGCGGGCTACAAAGTCATGCACCTTGGCGATCACCGTGCGGCGCTCGCGGTCGATGGTGATCATGTGGTAGCAGTTGTCGAGCAGCACGACCTCGACCTGCGCATGGACGGCGCCAGCGGCGATGTCCTCGGCATTGGAGCGGTGGGAGATGTCGTCTTCCTTGGCGTGGATGGCCAGGCATGGCGCGCGCAAATCCCGCAGGTGGCTGCGGACATGGGCCGAGAGCCTGCGCAGCTCGATGATGGACCACCAGGGATTGCCGGGCAGGCCCGCGGCAGCGCTGTCGCCACCGTGCATTTGCGCGACGACCCTGGCGCGCAAGGCCTCGTCCTTGATGCCGTAGGGCGGTGCTTCCATGAACACGCGGTGGCGGCCAATGCCCAGCAGGCGGAACAGCGGCAGCAAAAAGGCCAGCTTGGTGTAGCTGGGAATGCTCCAGCCGTCATAGCGGAACGTGGTGGACAGCGCAGCCACCCCCGCCACCTGGCGCGGGTGGGAGGTGGCTACCGCCAGCGACAGCAAGGCGCCCATCGACAGGCCGCCGACGACGACCCGGTCGACATGGGGCCCAAAGCGCAGCAGCGCCGACTGCACGCTGGCGAGCCAGTCGGTCCAGCGCGTCTGCACCAGGTCCTGCATGCTGCCGCAGTGGCCGGCCAGTTGCACCGCATAGACGGTAAAGCCTTCGCGGTGAAGGCCCTTGGCCAGCAGGCGCATCTCGGCGGGGGTGCCGGTCAGGCCGTGCACCAACAGCACGCCGGTGCGCGCGGCAGCGCCGGAGCCGGGCATGACGAATTCATGGGGCGTCAGGCACAGCGTCTGCAAGGCCGCTTCTGCCGCTCTTTCCTGGGGTTGGCTGGCCAGATGGCGGGCGAGTGCGTCATTGGCCTTCATGCGAGGGCCTCCTGCTGCTGCATGAACTGCAGGAGCCAGGGCGTGGCATCGCTGAAACCCTGGAACGGTGCATGGGCGATGCCATGGCGCTCGCAGTGACCGATCAGCCGGTACTTGGCCAGCACATAGTCGGCCTCGTGCGAGACGCAGAAGTCCGAGCTGCTGTCGCCCACATACAGCACCCGGCCGGCCAGCGCTTTCTGCGTGGCCAGGCGCTCGCATTTGCAGTTGCCACTGGCACGCTTGCAGTGCGGGCTGGCCCAGGGGGATTCCAGCGACCAGCGGCGGGTGTCCTGCTGCAGCAGGCGGTTGGCGATCACCTCCAGATGGCCCAGGCCGTGGCGTGCCAGCACATGTTCGATGGCGTAGTCGATGCCGTCGCTGACCACTTGCACGCGCAGGCCCAGCGCCTGCGCTGCCTGTACAAAGCCGGGGAAGCCGGGGTCGATCGCAATGCTGTCCAGGTGCGCGTCCAGCTGCTGCTGGCTCATGTCCAGCAGCGCGACCTGGCCTTGCATGCAGGCGCGCGAGCCGATCTCGCCGCGCTCCCAGGCGTCTTCCAGGTCAGTCCAGCCGGGCCGGCCAAAGCGCTGCAGCAGGCTGTCAGTGACATCGACCAGGCTGATCGTGCCGTCAAAGTCGGACTGGACCATCCAGCCCGTGGTGTTGTGGCAAGCGGGCGCCTGCGCAAGCATGTATTTATTCATGGAAGCTCACTCTCACGTTCTGGCCTACACGCACATGGATGGGGGCGGTCTCGAACTCGAGCACGCACTCGACCACGCGCAGCGGGCCGCGCTGGGCGTCGTCCTGCAAGGTCGACGGCCCGTACATGGGGTTGATGCGCAGCACCCGGGCCTCGGGCAGCGCGGTGGCGCTGTCGTTGTCCAGCACCACGCTGGCGCGCATGCCCTTTTGCACCGTGCCGGCAAAGCTCTCGTTGAGCTCGGCGCGGATGCGCAGCGGGCGCAGCGGCAGCAGGCGCATTGCCGCCTGGCTGGTATGTACCTGGCTGCCGACCTGGGCGCGCAGATGCACCACGGTGGCCGCTTCCGGCGCATGCAGCGCATAGAGGCGCTGGCGCTCGCGCAGCTGCTGGGTCTTGGTCTGCATCAGCTGCACCTCGGCCTGTGCCACCTCGGTCTCGGACTGCGCATTGCGCAGCGCGGCCTGGGCGTTGTCCACGTCCTGCAGATCGGCTGCGCCATCGCGGGCGGCGGCCTGCAGGCGCTGGAGCTGGGTCTGCAGCAGCGGCAGCTTGGCGGCCAGGGCCTTGTGCTTGGCCTGGGCCAGGCGGTACGAGGACTGGGCGACGGCCAGCTCGGCGCGCAGGTCTTCGTCATGGACCTTGAGCAGCAGCTGGCCGGCCTGCACCTGCTGGCCCTCGCGCACGGCGATCTGCTGGACGGTGCCATCGATGGCGGTGGCCAGCTCCAGCAGGCCACCGTCGACCTCAATCTTGCCCCGGGCTACGGCGACCGGGCTTTGGTGCTGCTGGCTGGTGCTGGGCGCGGGGGGGCTGTCCGATGCCGGTGAGCAGCCGGCGAGCCCGCCTGCAGCCAGGCAGAGCAGGCCCAGCACCTGCCAGGCCTGCGGCAAGGGCCAGGGGGTTGCGGGAATCTTGGTCACGCGGGGTTCTCCATCAGGGTGTTTTGGCGCCGGTCGCTGTAGACGGCACCGTCTTCCATATTCAGTACGCGGTCGGCGTGCCCGACCAGGCGCGGGTCGTGGCTGACGCACAGCACCGTGGTGCCATGGCTGCGCGCGACGCGGTGAAGGATGTCGATCACCCGTTGTCCGCTCTCGGCATCCAGCGCACTGGTGGGCTCATCGGCGAACAAGAGCTGGGGCGCCTTGGCCAGCGCCCGGGCAATGGCCACACGCTGCTTTTCGCCACCCGAAAGCTCGGCTGGCCGCATGTGGGCGCGGTGGGACAGGCCGACTTCATCGAGCGCATCCTGGGCCCGCTTCAACGTTTCGGCGCGCCGCATGCCCAGGTAGCCCAGCGGCAGCTGCACCTGCTCGAGCGCCGTCAGCGCCGGGAACAGGTTGAAGCCCTGGAACACAAAGCCGGTGTGCAGCAGCCGAAAGCGCTCCATCTCGCGCACGGGCATGGTCGTCAGGTTCTGGCCCAGCGCAAAGGTCTGGCCGTCATCGGGGGTGAGCAGGCCCGACATCAGCGACAGCAAGGTGCTTTTGCCGCAGCCCGAGGGGCCGGATATCAGGGTCAGCTCGCCGGCGTACAAATCTACCGACAGATCCTGCAGGACCTGGATGCGGATCGCGCCCGAGACATAGGTCTTGCGCAATCCGACGGCCTGCAGGCTGGGTGTTGGAGGGGCGGGGATAGGGGAGGGCATGGCGATGTCCTTCAGCGCAGCAAGGTGGCCGGGTCGGTGCGCAGCAGCACGCGCATCGCGCCCAGGCCGGACAGCAGCGCCAACGTGGCCACCAGGGCAGCGCAGGCCAGCACGGCTTGCAGGTTGAGCGCAACGGGCACCCGGTAGACCTGGGCGAGCGAGACCAGGGCCATGCTGGCGATGGTGGTGAGCAGCAGGCCGGCAGCGCCGATCCAGCAGGCCTGCTCCACCACCACCCGGCCCAGCGCCGCGCGGCTGACGCCCAGCGCATTGAGTACCGCGTATTCGCGCACCGAGCCCGCGACCACGCTCTTGAGCGACTGGCTGGTGACGACCGCGCCGACCAGGCAGACGACGATGGCCATGAACAGCACGCCAGCACCCGCGCCGGTATCGAGCATCCAGTAGCGCTGGGAGCGGTGCGCAAAGCTGTCGGCAGTCCAGACCTCGTGCGGGCCAAAGCTGCGCGCTTCGCTGCCCAGGCGCCGCTGCACAGCCTGGTTGTCCACACCTTTGCGCACCCGGGCCAGCAGGTAGGTGCTGCCCTGGCTGGGCGAGCTGCCAGCGATCTGGTGCGCGCTCTCCAGCGATGCCAGCACGTTAACACCGCCCAGGCCGCGCAAGCCATCGACGGCGGCGACCACGCGCACGCGGTGGTTGTTGATCCAGGCGGTACCGCCTTCCTGGGTGGCCAGACTGCCCAGATCGGCGCGGTCGACGATGACGGCGCCGGGCTCGCGCAGTAGCTTGCGCTGCCAGGGCGCAATGACCCGATCGAACACCATGGCCGTGCCGGCGGTGGAAATGCCCGAGAGGTAGACCGACACCGCGCCGGCACCCTGGCCTGCCCCTTGGTTGGAACGCCAGTCGCCATCGACCCAGACAAAGGGCTCGACGGCTCGGATGTCCGGGTCCATGCGCAGGCGCATTTCCACATCGGGGCCAATGTTGCGGCCAAAGTTCACGCTCTGCGTGCCGGGGTAGCCCACCCAGAGGTCAGCCGAGCTGGCGGTGATGTAGATGGCAGCCGAGCTGAAAATGCCCAGCACCAGGGCGGCCTGCATCACCAGCAGCACACCGGCAAAGCCCACCGCGAAGACCGAGGGGACAAAGCGGCGCCATTCGTAGACCAGGGTTTTGCGGGCCAGCGCAATCATGGCGTGGCCCCTGCGGTGCCGGGTGGGGTTTGCGGCGGCAGTGGGGCGCCGCCCAGCGCCTGGAACAGCGCCACCCAGGCCAGCGCCTGAGCAGCTTGCGCCACGCTCTGCTGGCTTGCGTGCAGCAGCAGCTGGCGGCGGGGCTCCAGCGTATCGAGCTCGCTGGCCAGGCCCAGCTGCTGGCGGCGCTGCAGCTGTTGGGCGCGGCTGCGCAGCAGCGGTGTTTGGGTATCGAGCGATTGCTGGCGTTGCTGCTGGGCAGTGAGGCCGGCCAGCGCGGTTTCCACATCGGCAACGCCGTCGAGCACGCTTTGCCGGTAGGCCTTGACGGCGTTGTTCATCTCCAGCTCGTCGGCATCGGCCTGCGCGCGCCGTCGACCCCAGTCGAACAGCGGAATGTCGATCACCGGGCCCAGCGAGGGCACCTGGTTGGAGCTGGAGCGGCGGTTCTGCGTCAGGTTGTAGGAGTACAGCAATGAGCCCCCCAGCGCAAAGCGGGGGTAGAGCGCCGAGTTCGACAGGCCCGCTGCGGCGGCGGCGCGCTGCACCGCGGCTTCGGCCGCCAGGATGGCCGGGCGGCTGCGCAGCAGCTCGGCGGGCAGTACTTGCAGGCGCAGCGCAGTGGCGCTGGGGATGTGGGGGGTGCTGGAAGTGGCCAGCCAGGCGGCTTCGGGCTCGCTGCGGCCCAGCAGTGCAGCCAGCGCATGCGCTGCGCGTGCCTGGTGCTGCAGCAGATCGGCCTCCTGCGCGCGGCTGCGGTTGAGCTCCAGATGGGCTTGCTGCACCTGCTCGGCGCTGCCCATGCGCTGCTGCACACGCACCTGCTGCAGCTGCAGCCGGCGCGCATCGAGCTGCAGCTGCTGGTCCAGCACAAAGCGTTGCTGCTGCGCCACGCAGATGTCCAGATAGCGCTGCACCACATGGGAGACCAGCTGGACCCTGGCGGCCTGCAGCTGTGCCTGGGCATCGAGCAGTTGCGCCTGGCCATCGAGCGCACTGGATTCATAGGCGCCAAACAAGCCGAGGTTCCAGCCCATGTCCAGGCTGGCGTGGAAGTAGGAGTCGAGGGCGGCCACATCCTGCAAGGTGCGCACGCCGGCGCTGAACGCTGGCTTGTAGGCGGCGGTGGCCGTGCCCAGCAAAATGCGCTGGGCCTCAAGCCGGCCTTGCGCCTGGGCAAAATCGAGGTTCTGGGCCAGTGCTTGCTCCACCAGCTTGTCCAGTGCCGGGTCGCCCAGGAGCGTCCACCAGGCGCTCAGGTCGGCGGCCTTGACGGCATGCGCATGGGGTGCGCTGCCGCCCGCCTGGCGCCACTGTGCCGGGGTGTCGGGGTTGAGCGGGGGTTGCGCAGGCGTCATGCAACCGGCCAGCAAAGCGGCAGGTGCCAGCGCCAGCAGTGTTTTGCAGAACAAGGGTTTCACGTGCAATGGAGTCGGTTCTTGGCCGGTGCAGACCGGGGCGGCCTGACCGCAGAGGCAGGACAAATATGCGGGCCATTCAACCCTGCCAAGCTTGCGTAAGCTTGCACAAATGATGGAGAAAACATGGAGGCCGCCAAGGCGTGCAGCGGGCGAGCGGCACGGTCATAATGGCTTGCTTCAACCGCTTTTGGGCGCCCTGTGAGGCGCCGCTGGAACCTACTTGCGATGGTGTCTGCCATGAAACTACCTACGCCACCTGTGGCCGCTCCGCTGGTGCTCGTCGTGGAGGATGAGCCAGGCATTGCCACGATTTTGGTCGCCTACCTGGAGCGCGACGGTCTGCGTACGCTGTTTGCACGCGATGGTGAGCAGGCCTTGCAGCTTTTTCGCCAAAACCAGCCCGACCTGGTGCTGCTCGACATCCACCTGCCCGGCATCGACGGGGTCGATGTGCTGCGCTTCATCCGCGACCAGGGCCAGACCCCGGTGATCATGGTGACGGCGCTGGCCGATGACGTGGACAAGCTCGTGGCGTTGCGCCTGGGGGCCGATGACTATGTGGTCAAGCCCTTCAACCCCGCTGAAGTGGTGGCGCGCGTGCGCGCCGTGTTGCGCCGCAGCCAGCCCAAGGCCGCCGCTGCACCGATGGCGCCCATCCGGGTGGGCGCGCTGGAGATCAACCCCGCCGAGCACAGTGCCCGGGTCTACGACGCGCAGGGCCAGGCAACACCGCTGCCGCTGACCCTGACCGAGTTCCGGCTGCTGGCCCTGCTGGCCTCCCAGCCGCGGCGCTGTTTTTCACGCGCGCAGCTGATCGAGCAGTGCCTGCCCGAGAGCGACGCACTGGAGCGGGTGATCGACTCGCACCTGTCCAAGCTGCGCCGCAAATTGCAGCTGGCCGGCCAGGAGGAGCTGATCGAGACCGTGCGCAGCATTGGGTACCGCCTATGGCCCGGGGACTGAACCGCATCTGGGTCCGCTTTGGCTTCTGGATTGCCGGCACGCTGCTCAGCACCATTGCGCTGCTCAGCGCCTGTGCCTGGGCCTTCAATGCGGTGCAGTACAACCAGTTCTACCAAAGCCTGCCCAGCGCGGTGCGGGTGGAGCTGGACGACCTGATCGAGCGCGACCTGGACAACAGCCCGCGTGCCATGCAGATCTATGGCGAATACTGGCGTGGCGAGGTGTTCTTTGGCGAGCAGGTGTCGCTGTTCATCGGTCTGCTGGTCTGCCTGCCGTTTGGCCTGGCCATGGGTTTTTTCGTCTCGCGCTATATCACCCGGCCGCTGGCGTCGATGGTGGAGGTGGCGCAGCGCGTGGCGCACGGTGATTTCAGCTCGACACGCGTGGTGGAAGAGGGCGCGCACGGTGAGTTGAAGGAAGTGGTGCACACCTTCAACGCGATGATCGACGCGCTGCAAAAGCTCAATGCCGAGCGCCAGGCGTCGGCCGCCTCCATCTCGCATGAGCTGCGCACGCCGCTGTCGGTGCTCAAGACCCATTTGCATGCCATGTGCGATGGCGTCATTGCGCCCAGCGATCAGGAGTTTCGGCTGCTGCTGGCGCAGACCGAGCACCTGGGCCGCTTGATTGACGACCTGCATACGCTGGCGATGGCCGAGGCCGGTGAGATGTCGCTGCGCAAGGAGCGCCTGAGCCTGGGGGCACTGGTGCGCGAAAGTCTTCAGGAATTGCAGCCCCAACTGCAGCACGCTCAGATGGTGCTGTCGCAAGTGCTGCCCGAGGACGATGCGGTCAGCACCATCCGTGCCGACCCGTTGCGCATGCGCCAGATCATTGCCAACCTGGTGGGCAATGCCGTGCGCCACGCGGCCAGCGGGCACTGGTTGGAGGTGGAGGTGCGCAACCTGCGCGATGCACAGGGGCATATCTGGATCGAGCTGCTGGTCAGCGATGCCGGGCCGGGGCTGCCGCAGGAGCTGCGCACGCATCCCTTCCGGCGCTTTGCGATGGCCCCGGGCCGGCGCAAGCGGGAGGGCTCGGGCCTGGGGCTGTCCATCGTGCAGGCGCTGACCGAGCTGCAAGGCGGGGTGGCGCTGGCCGAGAGCTCGTCGCGGGGCGGCGCGCGGTTTCGCCTGCGTTTTGCGCCGGCCTGAGGCCCTCTGCGGGGTCAAAGGCAAGGCCGCAAAGCGCCGATCGGGCGCTGGCGATGGGCGGCGATTAAAATGGCGTTTGCGCTCTGTGATTGCAGAGCTTTTGCTATTTTTTAAGGAGCGGATCGCGCGTTGCCGCGCCACGCCGCACAGTTGCTGCCCCATGCAAGCCCAAGACCCCCAAGCCATCCGCCTGTCCAAACGCCTGGCCAGCGATATCGGTTGCTCGCGCGCCGAGGCCGAGCACTATATCGATGCCGGCTTTGTGACGGTGGATGGCCAGATCCAGGACACTCCGGGCGCCCGTGTGCTGCCCAGCCAGACCGTGCTGCTGCAGCGCGGCGCCGATCTGCGCCCGATCCAGCCGGTCACCTTGCTGCTGCACAAGCCTGCGGGCTACAGCCTGCGCGCGCTCGAGCCCGGGCGCCAGGGCCTCAGTGCGCTGGACCTGCTGACGCCCGATAACCTGGCCGATGTCGATACCCCCCAGCCTGCCCGGCCCGTGGCGCGCCATTTTCGCCACCAGCAGTTTTTGCTGCCCATCCCGCGCGCTGCCAGTGGCCTGGTGGTCTACAGCCAGGACCCGCGCATCATCCGCCATCTGAGCGAAGAAGCGGATTTGCTCGAGCAGGAATGCCTGGTCGAGGTGCAGGGGCAAATCATCGACGATGGCCTGGCCTTGCTGGCCCAGGGGCTGTATGTGGATGGCGAGCGCCTGCCGCCCCTCAAGGCCAGCTGGCAGAACGAAACCCATCTGCGGTTCGCGCTCAAGCGGGTCGCGCCCGAATGGCTGCCGACCATTTGTTCAGCGCTGGGCCTGGAGCTGCTGTCCATGAAGCGTTTGCGCATCGGCCGGATTTCGCTGAGCAAGCTGCCCCAGGGGCAGTGGCGCTACCTGCAAGGCTACGAGCGGTTCTGACGCGCTCGGGGGCGGGACGGTGGCCACAGGCAGCAGCCTGGCAGCGATCTGTTATAGATTTGATAGCAGATTTCTGTTTTGCGGCTTGGGATTGAACCGGTGCATGCCTGAATGTGATCGGCTTGCAAAACATGCCACAATAGCCCGCTGTCGGCATCGCCACAGAAATTACCTGTGGCTGTCTTGATATTGCCTGCCATGGCCCCATATAACGGTGTTTGATACAAAGGCCTGAGCTTGTGCGCTGGGCCGTGGGCGGGCAAGCCTGGCGCGGGGCGCGGCTTGTGATCGCTGCCTTTTGTGTAACTATCAGGGGTCCTATGTCACTCATTCCAGTCACCATCCTCACGGGCTTCTTGGGCTCGGGCAAAACCACGCTGCTCAAGCGCGTGCTGCATGAGTCGCACGGCATGAAGATCGCCGTGATCGAGAACGAGTTCGGCGAAGAGAACATCGATACCGACATCCTCAAGACCGAATCGAAGGAACAGATTCTGCAGATGAGCAATGGCTGCATCTGCTGCACCATCCGTGAGGACTTGCGCGAAGCGCTGCAGCTGCTGGCAGCCAAGCGCCGCAAGGGGCTGGTGGATTTCGAGCGCATCGTGATCGAAACCACGGGCCTGGCCGACCCCGGCCCGGTGGCGCAAACCTTCTTCATGGACGAAGAAATCGCCGAAACCTATCTGATCGACTCCATCATCACGCTGGTGGATGCCAAGCACGCCGGCCAGCAGCTCGACACCCGCCAGGAGGCGCGCCGCCAGGTGGGCTTTGCCGACCAGATCTTCCTGTCCAAGACCGACCTGGTGACCGAGGCCGACAAGGACGCGCTGGTCCACCGCCTCAAGCACATGAACCCGCGCGCACCGATCCGTGCCGTGCATTTTGGCGATGTGCCGCTCAAGGACGTGTTCGATCTGCGCGGCTTCAACCTCAATGCCACGCTCAACATCGACCCGGACTTCCTCAAGGAAGAGGGCCACGACCACGGCCATGTGCATGACGAGCATTGCGGCCACGACCATGACCACGGCGATAGCCACGGCCATGTGCACGACGAGAACTGCGGGCACGACCACGCGCATGGCGAGCACTGCAACCACCCGCACCACCACCACCATGACGATGATGTGAAAAGCTTTGTCTACCGTGTGGACAAGGCCTTTGATCCCGCCAAGCTGGAAGACTTCCTGGGCGCCATTGTGAACATTTATGGCCCGCGCATGCTGCGTTACAAGGGGGTCCTGGCGATGAAGGGCACCGACCGCAAGGTGATTTTCCAGGGCGTGCACCAGCTGATGGGCAGCGATCTGGGCCCCGAGTGGGCTGCCGACGAGCGCCGCCAGAGCAAGATGGTCTTCATCGGAATTGATCTGCCGCAGGACATCCTGCGCCAGGGCCTGGACCAGTGCGTGGTGGAGGCCTGATCGCCCGCGAGGGGCGGCCCGGGGATGAGACCCCGGGGAAACCCCCCGTTGCATCCGGGCTGCATCCACTTGTTGCTGTGCAGCGATGCCATATACAATCGCGGCCCGAAATGCAGCAAAGCAGGCATGCGGCGAGATACGGTTTCCGTGGTTCGTCCTGAAGATTTCGATGAGAGAGCGCAGTGTTTGAGGGGCTTTGGCCTGTTGGACACGGCGCTGAAGGAGAAGGAGGCTTGTGCAAGCGAGCTTTACCCTGCCAGGTGCTGGCCGGGGTGGCCTGCAAGATGACGGAGTTGCGGGCACCGGCCCGACTTCATAGATGTGCCTGGGTCCCTGTGGGACGCGGGCAAGTTGATCAGGGGGCGGAGCCTGCCGGGCTTTGCACCTTTTGTAACGAGACGGACATCCGTCGCATGTAAGAACTGCGCTAGCCAGTCGAGAGAACTATGCCTACCACTACGCAAACCATCCCTAAACGCGACGCCAAGCTGGCCAATGCTTGGAAGTCCAAGACGGTAGACACCCTCACTGACGATGAGGTGCTGTCGATGCCGGAGAGCGAATACATGAACGACATCCAACTGGCGTTCTTTCGCAAGAAGCTGGTGGAGCTGAAGACCGGCATCCACCTCAATGCCGATGCCACGACGGAAAACCTGCGTGAAGACACCGTGGTCGTGCCCGATCCAGCAGACCGCGCTACCATTGAGGAAGAGCATGCGCTTGTCTTGCGCACGCGCGACCGTGAGCGTAAGCTCTTGAAGAAGATCGACCAGTCGATCAGCCGCATCGATGCGGGCGACTATGGCTACTGCGACGAGACGGGCGAGCCCATCGGGGTGGGCCGTCTGCTGGCGCGTCCTACGGCCACTTTGTCGCTGGAAGCGCAGCAGCGCCGTGAATTGAAACAAAAAATGTTTGGTGATTGAGGCTGGGGCAGCGCACCGGACACACAAGGGGAGGGAGTAACCATGAGTGAGGCTCAAAAGCCAACCAAGGGTTTGTTGTCCAAGGTGGTGCGCTTTGTAACCAAACCCACCACGCAGTGGTCGGAGCTGGACAAGACGCCGGAGCCGGAGAACCCTGAAGCGCAGTTTTCCAAGCAGGCGCTCAAGGAGATCATGGAGCGCAAGCGCCGCAATGATTTTGTGCGCAAGCTGGAGTTCGACCAGCTGCGCAAGATCCGGCGCGAAGCCAACAAGTCCAGCAGCGCTGGCGCCGATGGGGCCGCCAGCTCGGCGGCCATGCTCGAAGGCGGGGTGGCGCCCGACGCCGCAGCCGCTGCGGCGGGCAAGCATGTCCATCCCTCGCACACCATCGAGAAAATCAACCAGATCGAGCGGCAGATGTCCAAGCAGTGGTGGTCCGGCGACAACGCCGCTGCGGCTGCGGCCGATCCTGCCGCTGCTGCCCCTGCCGAGGCCACGCCGGTCAGTGCGCCCGTGCCCGCTGCATCTGCTGCGGCGCCCTTATTGGCCGAAGCCGTGCCTGTGGTGCCCGCCGCTGCACCGGTGGCGCTGCCGCCAGCCGCCCCTGCGGCCTTGCCCGCGGCCGCCTTTGATGCCCAGGTCGAGTCGGGCCGGTTCATCCACGATACCGATCTGGAAGAAGCAGCCGTGTTGTTTGCCAACGGCGATGCAGCCGGGGCCGAGGCCTCGCTGCTGGCCCTGGTACAGCAGCGCCGTGGCGATCTGATGGGGCAGCTGACGATCTGGCTGACCTTGTTTGACCTGTACCGCGCTACCGGTGACCAGACCAGGTTTGATTTCCACGCGATTGAATTTGCCAGCAAATATGGGCGCTCAGCACCCGTGTGGTTCTCGATGCCGCAAGAGCTGGGTGCCAAGGCGCTGCAGGCGGGCGACACCTCCGCGCAAGAGGTGCGGCTGCTCAACTGGCAGGCGCCTCCGGTGCTCAGCAGCGCGGCACTCAGCGGCCTGCAAGGCAATCTCAAGCGCTATGCGCCCCCTTGGACGCTGAACTGGTCCCGCGTGACCGAGGTGCGTGATGAGGTGGTCGCCGCGCTGCTGGCCCAGTTCCGTGCATGGGCGGACCAGCCCGATGCGCGCCTGGTCTTTGTCGGGGCAGACCATCTGCTCTCGGTGCTGGAGGCGCAAACGCCGGTGGGCGACAACGCGGTGGCCCAGGAGCGCTGGTCGCTGCGCATGGCCTTTTTGCGTTTGCTGCAGCTGGAGCAGGATTTTGAAGCGGCCGCGCTCGATTACTGCATCACCTACGAGGTATCGCCGCCATCCTGGGTCGCGCCCCGGGCCGAAACCAGCAGCGACAGCACACGCTCTGGTGCTCCCGCTGCGCCGGATATGTCGCTGGGCTTTGATCTGCCCGAGAGAAAGCCGGTGGTCGCCGACAGCCCGCAGGCCGTGCTCGAAGGGATTGTCGAAGGGGATGTCTCCCGGCAGCTCGACACCTTCACGCCGATGGTGGAGCCGGGCATGCCGTTCACGGTACGCTGCGACCGCCTGATGCGCATCGACTTTGTCGCGGCCGGCTCGGTGCTCAACTGGGTGGCCGAATGCCAACAGAAAAACGTGCTGGTGCGTTTTGGCAACCTGCACCGCTTGAATGCCGTGTTCTTCAACCTGATCGGCATCAACGAGCACTCCATCGTCAACCAGCGGGAAAACTGATGGGGCAGCGCGAGTGGGCAACAAACGCACCTGCGGGTGCGTTTTTTTCTGCCTGCTGCGCCGCCTCCGCCTTGGAAAACCCGGGCCAGGCTCCATATAGGCAAGACTATGGAACAGTATCACGGCACAACCATTCTCAGCGTTCGGCGCGAAACGCCGCAAGGCATCCAGGTCGCTATTGGCGGCGACGGCCAGGTCACCCTGGGCAACATCGTCGTCAAGGGCACCGCACGCAAGGTGCGCAAGCTCTATGGCGGCAAGGTGCTGGCCGGCTTTGCCGGCGCGACGGCCGATGCCTTCACCTTGTTTGAGCGCTTCGAGGCCAAACTGGACAAGCACCAGGGCCAGCTGACCCGCGCAGCGATCGAGCTGACCAAGGACTGGCGCACCGACCGCGTGTTGCGCCGCCTCGAAGCCATGCTGGCGGTGGCTGACCATTCGGCCTCGCTGATCATCACTGGCAATGGCGATGTGCTGGAGCCCGAGCAGGGCATTGTGGCCATTGGATCGGGCGGCGCCTATGCGCATTCGGCGGCCAAGGCGCTGTTGAACAACACCGATCTGTCGGCCGAAGAGGTGGTGCGCAAATCGCTGGGCATCGCCGGCGAGCTGTGCATCTACACCAATATGCACCACACGATTGAGACCTTGTGAGCGTCTGGCAGGCCGGCGCGCCACCTGCCGCCCCATCTCCCATTGATCGACTGCTGTACCCGTTGCCCGGCGGGTGCCAACCGGATTTTGCACTATGTCCTCGATGACACCCCAGGAAATCGTTTCCGAACTCGACAACCACATCGTTGGCCAGGCCAATGCCAAGCGCGCCGTCGCTATCGCGCTGCGCAACCGCTGGCGCCGCCAGCAGGTCGCTGACGGCCTGCGCCAGGAGATCACGCCCAAGAACATCCTGATGATTGGCCCCACGGGTGTGGGCAAGACCGAGATTGCCCGGCGCCTGGCCAAGCTGGCCGATGCGCCCTTCATCAAGGTCGAGGCGACCAAGTTCACCGAGGTGGGCTATGTGGGCAAGGATGTGGATGCCATCATCCGCGATCTGGCCGAGGTGGCCGTCAAACAGACCCGCGCATCGGACGTGAAGAAGCTGCGCGTGCGTGCCGAGGACGCCGCCGAAGAGCGCATTCTGGATGCGCTGCTGCCGCCCGCCCGGACCGGTGAAGCCGCGCCCGATACCAGCACGCGCCAGGTGTTTCGCAAGAAGCTGCGCCAGGGTGAGCTCAATGACAAGGAGATCGACATTGAGGTGGCCGAGGCCAAGCCCCAGCTCGAGATCATGGGCCCCCAGGGTATGGAGGAGATGGCCGAGCAGCTGCGCGGCATGTTCAGCCAGATGGGCCAGGACAAGCGCAAGGTGCGCAAGCTCAAGATCAGCGAAGCGCTACAGCTGATCACCGATGAGGAGGCGGCCAAGCTGGTGAACGAGGAAGATGTCAAATCCCGGGCCATCGAGAACCTCGAGCAAAACGGCATCGTCTTCATCGACGAGATCGACAAGGTCGCCACGCGCCAGGAAACCAGCGGCAGCGATGTCTCGCGCCAGGGCGTGCAGCGCGACCTGCTGCCCCTGGTCGAAGGCACGGCCGTCTCGACCAAGTACGGCATCGTGAAGACCGACCATATCCTGTTCATTGCCTCGGGCGCCTTTCACCTGGCCAAGCCCAGCGACCTGATCCCCGAGCTGCAAGGGCGTTTCCCGATCCGTGTGGAGCTCGGCTCGCTGTCGGTGCAGGATTTCGAGGCCATTCTGACGCAGACCCATGCGTCGCTGATCAAGCAGTACGAAGCGCTGCTGGCCACCGAGGGCGTGAAGCTGCAGTTTGAAGCCGACGGCATCACGCGCCTGGCGCGCATCGCTTTTGACGTCAACGAGCGCACCGAGAACATCGGCGCGCGCCGCCTGGCGACGGTGATGGAGCGCCTGCTCGAAGAGATCAGCTTTGGGGCCACCAAGCTGGGCGGACAGACGGTGGTGATTGACGCCGCCTATGTGGACCAGCGCCTGGGCTCGTTGAGCCAAAACGAGGATTTATCGCGTTATATCCTCTAGCCATAAGGTGCGCGGCAGCGCGCATTCTGAACCGCGTGCCCGCCCATGTTGGCGGGCACTTGCTTTTCGGCCAGCCGCCGCATGTGGGCTTGTAGGAGAACATCTAGTTTTGTAACAAAAGACGATCAGATGGTAATCCCTGATGGCGTCAATTTTGCTAAGAGTCTGGATATAGAGGCGATTGTAAGTGCCTATCAAATAAGAAGAATTTCATAGCGGTTTTTGCTTGAAGTGCGTTATAAGTTATTGATTTACTTGTATTTTCATTGCAAATCATTGTGTTGAAGTGTGGCGCGATCTGGAATTCCTGATACAGTGGGGAAAAGTGCAGTTTTGTGGGAAAAAGTGCACTTACTCCCTCCGAAACCCCAACCAGAGTCCACACCGTGTTTCAAGGAGCTTCCTCACTCAGTCTTGATGCGAAAGGTCGGTTATCGATACCGACCCGGCATCGCGACGCGCTGACGAAGCCCGGACCCACGCTCACCATTACCCGCCATCCCCATGGTTGCCTGATGATCTTCCCGCAGGATGCCTGGGCGGTTTTCAGCGCGCGCATGGCGCAGGTCAAGATGGGCGAGCAGGTGCTCAAGCGGATTTTTCTGGGTAGCGCGATGGATGTGGAAATGGATGGCACCGGCCGTGTGCTGGTGTCCCCCGAGCTGCGTGCTGCGGCCAACATCACCAAGGACGCGATCCTGATGGGGATGGGCAGCCATTTTGAATTGTGGGACAAGGCGACGTACGAGAAGCAGGAGGCCGAAGCCCTGCAGAATCTGCCGCCCGACGCCCTGGATAACTTTGCATTCTGAGGTGCATGTGGAAACCAAGAACTACCTGCACACCACCGTCTTGCTCAACGAGGCCGTGGACGCCTTGTTGGAGGCCAGGGTCGAGATGGACCCGGTCTTTGTCGATGGGACTTTTGGCAGAGGCGGGCATTCCCGCCTGGTGCTGTCCAAGCTGCCGGCCCAGGGCCGGCTCATTGCTTTTGACAAGGACGTGGAGGCGATTGCCGAGGCCGGCAAGATTGCCGACTCCCGGTTTGCCATTCGCCATGAGGGCTTCAGCCACATGGCGCAGCTGCCTGCCGCTTCGGTGGCCGGCGTGCTGCTGGATCTGGGGGTCAGCTCCCCGCAGATCGACAGTCCCGAGCGCGGCTTCAGTTTCCGCTTCGATGGCCCGCTCGACATGCGCATGGACACCACCCGAGGCCAGAGTGTGGCCGAGTGGTTGCAAGAGGCGGAAACACAGCAAATAGCGGAGGTGATTCGTGACTTCGGTGAAGAACGGTTTGCTGGGCCCATTGCAAAGGCGATTGTTGCGCGGCGGGAGGCTGGCTCGCCAGTCGCCACCACTGCCGATCTGGCCGAGCTCGTGGCTGGCGCAGTCAAGACCCGCGAGGCTGGGCAAAATCCAGCTACGCGGACATTCCAGGCTCTTCGGATTTTCATTAATGCCGAGCTTGAAGAGCTCGAACAGGCGCTAGAGGCCAGTCTGCGGGTGCTCGCTCCCGGCGGCCGTCTGGTGGTGATCAGCTTCCACTCACTGGAAGACCGCATCGTCAAGCAGTTCATTGCCAAGCATTCCAAAGAGGTGTTCGACCGTCGCGCACCCTTTGCCACGCCCAAGCCGATGCTGCTCAAGGCGCTCGAGCGCATCAAACCCAGTGAGGCAGAAGTCTCGGCCAACCCACGCGCCCGCAGTGCGGTGATGCGGGTGGCCGAACGCACCGAGGTGGCGGCATGATGCGCCGCGGCCTTCCCGGACCATGCAACAGGGGGTGGCTGTGCTGCTGCGCCTGAACATTCTGCTGCTCATGGTGACGATCATCAGCGCGATGGCGCTGGTGCAGTCGCAGTATGAATCGCGCAAGCTGTTCACCGAACTCGACCGCGCACTGGCCGAGTCGCGCCAGCTGGAGACGGACCACCAGCGCCTGCAGGTGGAAAAGCGCGCCCAGGCCACGCCGCTGCGGCTGGAGCAGCTCGCCCGCGAAAAGTGGGGTATGCAGACAGCCACGCCAGCCGTCACGGTGTATGTGCCTGAGCCAGGCAACGGATCGGTGGCCCCATGAGCAAGGACATGCGCTACTCCACTAGCCCCTTGCTGGCCGAGCGCACGCCGATGTGGCGCAGCCGCTTCATCATGATTGGTCTGGCACTGGCCTTTACCGGCCTGATTGGCCGCGCCGCCTATGTGCAGGTCATTGGCAATGATTTCTTCCTGCGCCAGGGCGAAGTGCGCTTTGCCCGCACGATCGAGCTGCCGGCCAACCGGGGCCGCATCCTCGACCGCAATGGCCTGATTCTGGCGTCCAGCGTGCCCGCTGCCAGCATCTGGGCGATTCCCGAAGATGTGGACCAGGCCGATCCGGCGATCAAGGCCAAGATTGGCGAGATCGCCAAGCTGATGGGCATGCCGCTGGCGCAACTCGATGCCAAGCTGGCCGATGAGGACAAGTCCTTTGTCTGGATCAAGCGGCAGCTCGATTGGGACATCGGGCAGAAGATCAAGGCGCTGGATGTCAAGGGCATCTACCTGCGCAAGGAATACAAGCGCCAGTACCCCGAAGGTGAATCTGCAGCCCACGTCGTGGGCTTTACCAATGTGGAAGACCAGGGCCAGGAAGGCATGGAGCTGGCCTTCAACACCGAGCTGGGCGGCAAGGCCGGCTCGCGCCGCGTGATCAAGGACCGCCTGGGCCGCATCGTCGAAGGCGTGGGCGTGGAGACGCCGCCGCAAGAGGGCCAGGACATCCAGCTGTCCATCGACAGCAAGGTGCAGTTCTTCGCCTACCAGAAGCTGCGCGACCAGGTGGCCGCCTTCAAGGCCAAGGCCGGCAGTGTCGTGGTGATGGATGCCCACACCGGCGAAGTGCTGGCGCTGGCCAACTACCCCAGCTACGACCCGAACAACCGCTCGCGCCTGACCGGTGAGCAGCTGCGCAACCGCGCGATTACCGATACCTTCGAGCCCGGCTCGACGATGAAGCCCATCACCGTGGGCACGGCGCTGGAGCTGGGCCGGGTCAAGAACACCACGATCATCGACACCACCCCCGGGCGTTACGCGATTGGCGGCTTCACGATCAGCGACACCCACAACTATGGTGCGCTGACGGTGGATGGCGTGATCCAGAAGTCCTCCAACGTGGGCGCGCTCAAGGTGGCGCAGAAGATGTCGCCGCAAGAGATGTGGAATGTGCACTCGGCGCTGGGCTATGGGCAAAAGCCCCAGATTGCCTTCCCGGGCGCGGCCAGTGGCCGCCTGCGTCCCTGGAAGAGCTGGAAGCCGGTCGAGCAGGCCACCATCTCTTACGGCTACGGCCTGTCGGCTTCGCTGTTCCAGATGGCGCGCTCCTACACCGTGTTCTCGAACGACGGCAATGTGATCCCGGCGACCATGCTCAAGCGCAGTGGCCGCCCTGCGGGCACGCCGGTGTTCTCGAAGAAGACCGCCGAGCTGGTGCGCCACATGCTGTGGATGGCCGCCGGCCCGGGTGGTACCGGCCAGAAGGCGCAGACCGTGGGCTACTCCATCGGCGGCAAGTCGGGTACGGCCCGCAAGCAGCAGGGCCGGGGCTATGCCGCAGGCAAGTACCGCGCCTGGTTCACCGGCATTGCACCGATCGAGAACCCGCGCATCATCGTGGCCGTGATGGTCGACGAGCCCAGCCAGGGCAGCTTTTACGGCGGTACCGTCGCTGGCCCGGTGTTCAGCGAAGTGGTGCAGCAGACCTTGCGCCTGATGGGCGTGCAGCCCGATATGTCGGTCAAGCCGCAGATTGTGGCCAACGATGTGGAGGAGCCGCTATGAGCGCCACCACCACCGTGACCACTGTCACAAGCACCGCCGCCGCCGTTGAATGGCTGCGCGAGCGCGTGCGCGGCGGCACCTTGCACACCGACAGCCGCCAGGTGCACGCGGGCGACGCCTTTATCGCCTGGCCCGGTGGCGTCAATGACGGCCGGGCCTATGTGGCGCAGGCCGTGCAGCGCGGCGCGGCCGCCTGCCTGGTGGAGCAGGCCGGCCTGGAGCAGTTTGATCTGCAAGGCATGCCCGTCGCTGCGATGGCCGATTTGAAGGCCGCCACCGGCCCGATGGCCAGCGCCTGGTTTGGCCAGCCCAGCGAGCAGCTCGATGTGCTGGCCGTCACCGGCACCAATGGCAAGACCAGCATCAGCTGGTGGCTGGCCCAGGCGGTGAGCCATCTGTGCGAATCCGGTGTGCTGCCGCACCGGGGCTGCGCGATGGTCGGCACCTTGGGCGTGGGCATTCCGCCGCACCAGCTCGATGTGACCGGCATGACCACCCCCGATCCGGTGCTGCTGCAGCGCGCCTTCCGCAGCTTTGCCGATGCCGGCTACGGCGCATGCGCGATCGAGGCCTCGTCCATCGGCATTGCCGAGCACCGCCTGGCCGGCACCCGTATCCGGCTGGCCATCTTCACGAATTTCACCCAGGACCACCTGGACTACCACGGCAGCATGGATGCCTACTGGGCCGCTAAAGAGGCTCTGTTCCACTGGTCCGGCCTGCAGTCGGCCGTGGTCAACCTGGACGACGCGCGGGGCGCGGCGCTGGCGGCCTCCTTGGCCGGCGGCGCACTCGATCTGTGGACCGTCTCCGTGGATAACCCCAGCCAGGCCCGTCTGTCTGCCCAGGCCATCCGCGCGGGCGAGCGCGGTTTGGTGTTCGAGGTCGTAGAGGCCGGCGCCGAAGGCGCTGCCGTGACCCTGCACAGCCAGGTGATTGGCCAGTACAACGTGCTCAACCTCTTGCAGGTGATGGCCAGCCTGCGCGTGCTGGGGGCGAGCTTGGAGCAGGCTGCACAGGCCTGCGCGGGGCTGGCGGCAGTGCCGGGCCGCATGGAACAGGTCAGCCAGGCCGGTGCGCCCCTGGTGGCCATTGATTACGCCCACACCCCCGATGCGCTGGACAAGGCCTTGCAGGCGCTGCGCCCGCTGGCTGTGCAGCGCGGCGGCCAGCTGTGGTGCGTGTTTGGCTGTGGTGGCAACCGCGATGCCGGCAAGCGCCCGCTGATGGGCCGCATTGCCCAGGCCGGTGCCGACGAGGTGGTGGTGACCAGCGACAACCCGCGCGGCGAGCAGCCCCAGGCCATCATCGACGACATTCTGCGCGGCATGACGCCCAGCGCGCATTGGTATGTACAGGCCGACCGCGCAGCCGCCATCGACGAGGTGCTGCTGCGTGCCGCCAGCCAGGATGTGGTGCTGCTGGCCGGCAAAGGCCATGAAGATTACCAGGAAGTGGCCGGCGTGAAGCTGCCCTTTCTCGATGCCGCGCAGGCCCATGCTGCGCTGGCCAAGCGGAAAGAATCCCTATGAGCATGATGACCCTGCAGCAGGCGCTGGGCTTCATTGAGCCCCTTGTCCCCCAGGCCCGGCTGGTGGGGGATGGTGCTGTGCCGCTGCTGCGCGTCCACTCGGACTCGCGCAGCCTGCAGGCGGGCGATTTGTTTGTGGCGCTCAAGGGTGAACGCTTTGATGCCAACCAGTTTCTGGCCCAGGCCCAGGCCGCAGGTGCAGCGGCTGCGCTGTGCCATGCCGACCCGGCCGAGGCTGGCCTGCCCGGCATTGTGGTGCCCGATACCCTGGCGGCGCTGGGCGCGCTGGCCACCGGCTGGCGTGCGCAGTTTCCGCTGCCGCTGATTGCAGTGACGGGCAGCAATGGCAAGACCACGGTAACCCAGATGCTGGCCTCGATCCTGCGCGCGCATGCCGGCGATGCCGCATGGGCCACGCGTGGCAACCTGAACAACGAGATCGGCGTGCCGCTGACGCTGCTGGGCCTGACGGCTGCGCACCGCGCTGCTGTGGTCGAGCTGGGCATGAACCACCCCGGCGAAATCGCCGTGCTCGCCGCAATGGCGCAACCCCAGGTGGCCCTGGTCAACAACGCGCAGCGCGAACACCAGGAGTTCATGCACACGGTCGAAGCCGTGGCCCGCGAAAACGGCAGCGTGCTGGCCGCGCTGCCAGCCGATGGCGTGGCGGTGTTCCCTGCTGGCGATACCTATACCCCCTTGTGGCAAGCGCTGGCTGCCGGCCGGGCCACCTGCCTCTTTGGTGAGCAGGCCGATGGCGCCCAAGCCTATGCCAGCGATGTGCAGTGGCAAGAGGGCGCCTGGCATTTGCAGCTGCACCTGCCCGGTGGCGCTGCGCCCGTGGTGCTGCAGATTGCCGGCCGCCACAACGTGCGCAATGCCTTGGCCGCCGCGGCTTGCGCCCATGCCGCCGGTGTGCCGCTGGCCGCCATTGCCCAGGGCCTGTCGGCGTTCGAGCCGGTCAAGGGCCGCTCGCGTGCGCTGGCCCTGCCCATCGCCGGCCGCAGCCTGACGGTGGTCGATGACAGCTACAACGCCAACCCGGATTCGGTGCAGGCCGCGATCGAGGTGCTGGCCGAGCTGCCCCCGGCCCAGCTCTTGGTGCTGGGTGATATGGGCGAGGTGGGTGACCAAGGGCCCCGGTTCCATGCCGAGGCCGGTGCGCTGGCCAAGCAGCATGGCATCGCCCAGTTGTTTACTTTGGGTGCCCAAAGCCAGTCGGCCGCCCAGGCCTTTGGTGCTGGTGCTCAGCATTTCGAGAGCATGCCTGCCTTGCAGGATGCGGTGTGCAAGTTGATGCCTCAGTTGGGCAGTGTGTTGGTCAAAGGTTCGCGGTTCATGAAGATGGAGCAAGTGGTGCAGGCGATGCAGTCGTGCGCAGACAAGGGCCTGAACGCCCATGAGGAGGCCGCATGCTGATTGTGCTCGCCAGCTGGTTGCAAAGCCTCTCGCCCGAGTTCGGCTTTTTGCGCATCTTCCAGTACCTGACCTTCCGCGCGGTGATGGCGGCGATGACGGCGCTGGTGATCGGCCTGGTGGCCGGCCCCAAGGTCATCCGTACCTTGTCGGCGCTGAAGATCGGCCAGCCCATCCGGGGCTATGCGATGCAAAGCCATTTGAGCAAGAGCGGCACCCCGACGATGGGCGGCGTGCTGATCTTGCTGGCGATCACCATCTCGACCGTGCTGTGGTTTGACCTGTCCAACCGCTTTGTCTGGATCGTGCTGATCGTCACCTGGGGCTTTGGTGCCATTGGCTGGGTCGACGACTGGCGCAAGGTGGTCAACAAGGACCCCGAAGGCATGCGCTCGCGCGAGAAGTATTTCTGGCAGTCGATGGTCGGCCTGGCCGCCGCGTTGGCCCTGGTTTTCTGTATCTCGGAAAACACCAATGCCGAGGTCTGGAGCCTGTTCGTCAACTGGGTGCAGTCGGGCTTTTCGCTGGATCTGCCGCCCAACGCCGGCCTGATGGTGCCCTTCTTCAAGCAGGTGAACTACCCGCTGGGCGTGCTGGGCTTTGTGATCATGACCTACCTGGTCATCGTGGGCGCGAGCAATGCCGTCAACCTGACCGACGGGCTCGATGGCCTGGCCATCATGCCGGTGGTGATGGTGGGCTCGGCGCTGGGCGTGTTCGCCTATGTGACCGGCAGCGTCAATTTCTCGCGCTACCTGCTGTTCCCGCACATTGGCGGCACCGGCGAGCTGCTGGTGTTCTGCTGCGCAATGACGGGCGCGGGCCTGGCCTTCCTGTGGTTCAACACCCACCCGGCCCAGGTTTTCATGGGCGATGTGGGCGCGCTGGCACTGGGCGGTGCGCTGGGCACGATCGCGGTGATCGTTCGGCAGGAGATCGTGCTGGCCATCATGGGCGGCATCTTTGTGGCCGAAGCGGTGTCGGTGATGATGCAGGTGGTCTGGTTCAAGTACACCAAGAAGCGCTATGGCGAAGGCCGGCGTTTGTTGAAGATGGCCCCCTTGCACCACCATTTTGAAAAGAGCGGCTGGCGCGAAACCCAGGTCGTTGTGCGTTTCTGGATCATCACGATGCTGCTGTGTCTGATCGGTCTGTCTACCTTGAAGCTGCGGTGAGCACCATGTCAACCGAGCACCTCCACCCCCTTGATCCCTCGGCTGAGGCCGCTGCTGCGCCCATGGCGCCAGCGGTAGCGCCGGTGGCTGCGAATGAGCTGGCGCAGCCTGCCGAGTTGCAGCCTGAGGTGGCAGCAGCTGGCGATGATGTCCAGGCACAAGCGCTTGCGACCACGGATGCGGCCTTGCCCACCGATGAGGCCGCGCTGGAGGCCGCAGCGGATGGTGCAGCCGCTGCGGCCACCGATGCTGCGGACGCTGCAGTAAATCAACACGCCGACGCCTCGGCGGTGGACATGGCCCCGGTGCCCGATGTGTCGACCCTGACGGCCGCCAAGGATGCGGCGGCCTTTGTCGCGCAGATCTTTGCCGACCCCGGTGTGTCGGACGCGGCCAGCAGCGAGGTGACCGCGGTGGATGTGCAGCCCCAGGAGGCCGAGGTGGTCTATGCGCCGGTGCCCGCACAGTGGCCCCAAGGGCAGGAGCACCCGCTGAAGGGCCAGCAGGTGCTGGTGCTGGGTTTGGGTATCTCGGGCCTGGCGATGGCGCGCTGGTGCGCGCGTTGCGGCGCCCAGGTGACGGTTGCGGATACGCGTGAGGAGCCGCCCCATTTGGCGCAGCTGCGCAGCGAGCTGCCGGAGGTGCGTTTTGTCGCCGGTGTGTTGTCCGCTGCGCTGGTCGATGGCCAGCCGGTGCGTGTGGTCTACCGCTCGCCCGGCCTGAGCCCCGAGACCGTGGCCCCGGTCGTTGATGCGGCGCGCGCCATTGGTTTGCCTGTCAGCGGCGAGCTGGATCTTTTCAGCCTGGCGCTGCAGTCGCTGGCCCAGGCCCATGGCTATGCACCCAAGGTGCTGGCGATCACGGGCACGAATGGCAAGACCACGGTCACGTCGCTCACGGGGCAATTGCTCGCGCATGCCGGCATGACCACGGCGGTGGCCGGCAATATCGGCCCCAGCCTGCTCGATACGCTGTCGCAGCACATTGACTCCGAGAGCCTGCCCCAGGCCTGGGTGCTGGAGCTGTCGAGCTTCCAGCTCGAAGATGCGCATGCCTTCAACCCGACGGCAGCGACCGTGCTCAATATCAGCCAGGACCACCTGGACTGGCATGGCAGCATGGAGGCCTATGCGGGCGCCAAGGCCAAGATTTTTGGCAGCGATGCGCTGATGGTGCTCAACCGCGACGACCCGGCCGTGATGGCCATGCTGCCGCCACCGGTGCGGGTCAAGCTGCAGCGCCCCCAGCTGCGCCCGCACATCAGCTTTGGCCTGGATCTGCCGACCCAGGTGGGCGACTATGGCCTGGACGTGGTCAACGGCATGGCCTGGCTGGTGCGTGCGCAGGACGATGGCAACAGCGCCAGCAACAAGCGCAACCAGACAGCTGCTGACGATGTGTTCCTGCAGCGGCTGATGCCTGCCGATGCGCTGCGTATCCGGGGCCGCCACAACGCGATGAATGCGCTGGCAGCGCTGGCGCTGGGCCATGCGGCGGGCGCTGGTTTTGCGCAGATGCTGTTTGGCCTGCGCGAGTACCGCGGTGAGCGCCACCGGGTCGAGCCCATCGGCATCGTCAGCGATGTGGAATATTTTGACGACAGCAAGGGCACCAATGTGGGCGCCACGGTGGCCGCGCTGATGGGCCTGGGTGCCGAGCGCCGTATCGTGCTGATCCTGGGCGGCGAGGGCAAGGGCCAGGACTTCTCGCCACTGGCAGCGCCCGTGCTGCGCTATGCGCGCGCCGTGGTGCTGATTGGCCGCGATGCGCCGCTGATCGAGGCCGCACTGGCAGACACCGGTGTGCCGCTGCTGCACGCGCCCAGCATGGATGAGGCCGTGCTGCTGGCCAGCCAGAAGGCGGTCGCGGGCGACGCGGTGCTGATGTCACCGGCCTGCGCCAGCTTTGACATGTTCAAGAACTACGGCCACCGCGCCGAGGTCTTCTGCCAAGCCGTTGCGGCGCTGGCCGAGGAACGCGGCACTAGTCTGGAGGTGCAGCCATGAGCACCGAGACCGGACTGCGCAGCAGGTTCTCGGGCTGGTTCAAGCCGGCCGGGGAAAAGCCTGTCGATATCCTGCCGGTGCGCGTGGGCGGCAATGAATACCGCCAGACGCCATCGAGTGCCACCACTATCTTTGGTGCCGACCAGGTGCTGATCTGGCTGGTGGTGGCCATCCTGTCCTGGGGCATCGTCATGGTGTTCTCGGCCTCGATCGCGATGCCGGACAACCCGCGCTTTGGCAAGATCGCGCATTACTACTTCTTCCAGCGCCACCTGATGAGCGTGGGGTTGGGCTTTGTGGCAGCGGTGCTCACTTTCCAGATTCCGATGAAGGTCTGGGAGCACTGGGCGCCCTGGCTGTTCATTGCCTCGATCCTGCTGCTCATTGCGGTGCTGATCCCGCATGTGGGCACGGTGGTCAACGGCGCGCGCCGCTGGCTGTCGCTGGGCATCATGAACTTCCAGCCCTCCGAGCTGGCCAAGATCGCGGTCATCATGTATGCCGCCGATTACATGGTGCGCAAGATGGAGGTCAAGGAGCGCTTCTTCCGCGCGGTGCTGCCGATGGGGCTGGCCGTGGGCATCGTCGGCGCGCTGCTGCTGGCCGAGCCCGACATGGGTGCCTTCATGGTGATCGCCGTGATCGCGATGGGCATCCTGTTCCTGGGTGGCGTCAATGCCCGCATGTTCTTCCTGATCGCGCTGGTGCTGGTGGCTGCCTTTGCGCTGATCGTGATGACCTCCGAATGGCGGCGCGAGCGGATTTTTGCCTACCTCGACCCCTGGAGCGAAAAGCATGCGCTGGGCAAGGGCTACCAGCTGTCGCATTCGCTGATTGCGATTGGCCGGGGCGAGATCTTTGGCGTGGGCCTGGGTGGCAGCGTCGAGAAGCTGCACTGGCTGCCCGAGGCGCATACCGACTTCTTGCTGGCGGTGATCGGCGAGGAACTGGGCCTGGTCGGCATCATTGCGCTCTTGGGTCTGTTCTTCTTCATGATCCGCCGCATTGTCGAGATCGGCCGCCAGGCGATCCGCATGGACCGTATCTTCTCCGGCCTGGTGGCGCAGGGTATTGCGATCTGGCTGGGCTTTCAGACCTTCATCAATGCCGGTGTGAACCTGGGCGCCTTGCCCACCAAGGGCCTGACCTTGCCGCTGATGAGTTTCGGGGGCTCGGCGATCTTGATGAACCTGGTGGCGATTGCCATCGTGCTGCGCATCGATTGCGAAAACAAGGCCATGGGTGCCGGGGGGGCGCGATCATGAGCGGCAAGACGGCACTGATCATGGCGGGCGGCACCGGCGGCCATATCTTCCCCGGCCTGGCCGTGGCCCAGGAGCTGCGCAGCCGTGGCTGGACCGTGCACTGGCTGGGCGCACCCGACAGCATGGAAGAGCGCCTGGTGCCGCCCCAGGGCTTTGCGCTGGAGCGGGTGGCGTTCTCGGGCGTGCGTGGCAAGGGGCTCATGTCGCTGGTCGGCATGCCGCTGCGCCTGTTGAAGGCCTTGCAGCAGGCACGCGCCGTGCTGCGCAAGGTCCGCCCCGATGTGGTCGTTGGCATGGGTGGCTATATCACCGTGCCCGGCGGTCTGGCGGCCAAGCTGGCCGGCGTGCCCATCGTGCTGCATGAGCAGAACTCGGTGCCGGGCATGGCCAACAAGCTGCTGGCCCGCATGGCCCAGCGCGTGTTTAGCGCCTTCCCCCATGCGATTGCAGGCGGCCAGTGGGTGGGCAACCCGCTGCGCGCCGAGTTCCTGCAGCAGCCAGAACCTGCTGAGCGCTTTGCCGGCCGCAGTGGCCCGCTGCAGCTGCTGGTGGTGGGTGGCAGCCTGGGTGCCAAGGCCTTGAACGAGGTGGTCCCTAGGGCGCTGGCGCTGATGGCGCCCGAGGCGCGCCCGGTGGTCACGCACCAAAGCGGCGCCAAGCAGATCGACGCGCTGCAGGCCAACTACGCAGCCGCTGGCGTGCAAGCCAGCCTCACCCCCTTTATCGACGATGCGGCCAAGGCCTATGCGGATGCCGATGTCATCGTCTGCCGCGCCGGTGCCAGCACGGTGACCGAGCTGGCCGCCGTGGGCGCGGCAGCGGTGTTTGTGCCGTTCCCGGCGGCGGTGGATGACCACCAGACGGCCAATGCGCGCTTCCTGGTGGATGCCGGCGCCGGCTGGTTGGTGCAACAAAGCGTGTTGACCCCGGAAAACCTGGCTCAGATGCTAGAGAATATGCAGCGAGCGGGCCTGGTGGACATGGCCCAAAAGGCAAAGAAAATGCAGAAATTGGAAGCCGCCCGAGCAGTGGCGGATGCCTGCGTGGAGGTGGCACGATGAAACACGCCATCCAACGCATTCATTTTGTAGGTATCGGCGGTGCCGGCATGAGCGGCATTGCCGAAGTGCTGCACAACCTGGGCTATATGGTCTCGGGCTCGGACCTGTCGGACAGCAGCACCATGGCGCATCTGCGCGATGCCGGTATCACCACCTTTGTGGGCCATGATGCGGCGCATATCGCCCAGGCCCAGGCGGTGGTGACATCGACGGCGGTGCAGGCCGACAACCCCGAAGTCGTGGCCGCCCGGGCCATGGGCATTCCGGTGGTGCCGCGCGCGCTGATGCTCGCTGAGCTGATGCGCCTGCGCAAGGGCATCGCCATTGCCGGCACCCATGGCAAGACGACGACCACCAGCCTGGTGACCAGCGTGCTGGCCGAGGCGGGGCTGGACCCCACCTTTGTCATTGGCGGCAAGCTCAACAGCGCCGGCGCCAATGCACGCCTGGGCAGTGGTGAGTACATCGTGGTCGAGGCGGACGAGTCCGATGCCTCGTTCCTGAACCTGCTGCCGGTAATGGCGGTGGTCACGAACATCGATGCCGACCACATGGACACCTATGGCCATGACTTTGGCCGGCTCAAGACGGCCTTTGTCGATTTTTTGAACCGCATGCCGTTTTATGGCAATGCTGTGGTCTGCATCGACAGCCCGGCCGTTGGCGACATCATCGAGCGCGTGGCCTGCAAGGTCACGACCTACGGCCTGGGCGAAAACGCCCAGATCCGCGCGGTGAACCTGCAGGCCGACAACGGCCAGATGCGCTTTACCGTGCAGCGCCGCCTGGCCCAGGCCTTGCCCGATCTGGAGGTGGTGCTGAACCTGCCCGGCGAGCACAACGTGCTCAATGCACTGGCCGTGGTCGGTGTGGCGGCTGCCATCGGTATCGATGACGCAGCGCTGCAGCGGGCGCTGCAAGGCTTCAAGGGTGTGGGGCGCCGTTTTCAGCGTTATGGCCAGGCGCAGCTGCCCAACGGCGGCGAGTTGACGGTTATTGACGATTACGGACATCACCCTGTCGAAATGGCTGCCACCATTGCGGCCGCGCGCGGCGCGTTTCCAGGCCGCCGGCTGGTGCTGGCCTTCCAGCCGCACCGCTACACCCGCACGCGGGATTGCTTTGAGGACTTTGTCCAGGTGCTGGGCGGCGCCGATGCGGTGCTGCTGGCCGAGGTCTATGCAGCCGGTGAGGCGCCCATCGTGGCGGCCGACAGCCGTGCACTGGCCCGCGCGGTGCGGGTGGCTGGCAAGGTCGAGCCGGTGTTTGTCGAGCAGATCAGCAGCCTGCCCCAGCAGATTCTGGACCAGGCGCAGGACGGCGACGTGCTGCTGTGCATGGGCGCGGGATCGATTGGTGCGGTGGCCGCCAAGGTGATGGCATTGGCGGGTGGGCAAGAGCGTGTAGCGCCGCAGGGGAGCGCGGTATGAGTGAAACCATGAACAATATTGATGTGAAGGCCTTGGGCAAGGTCGCGGTGCTGATGGGCGGGAGCTCGGCAGAGCGCGAGGTGTCGCTGATGTCCGGCAAGGGCGTGCTCGCTGCGCTGCAGTCCAAGGGTGTGGACGCGCATGCGTTTGATCCCTCGCAGCAGGACCTGGGCGAGCTGCGCAAGCAAGGCTTTGCGCGCTGCTTCATCGCGCTGCATGGCCGCCATGGCGAAGACGGCACGGTGCAAGGCGCGCTGGAGCTGCTGGGCATTCCCTACACCGGCCCGGGCGTGATGGCCTCGAGCATCGCGATGGACAAGATCATGACCAAGCGCATCTGGCGCTTTGAGGGCCTGTCCACCCCCGAGTGGCGCATGGCCGCCAGCGAACAGGACACGCGCGATGCGCTGGCCGCACTGGGCGCGCCGATGATCGTCAAGCCCGCACGCGAGGGCTCGACCATTGGCCTGTCCAAGATCAGCAGCCCCGAAGAATGCGCCCAGGCCTATGCGCTGGCCTCCCGCTATGACCCCGAAGTGCTGTGCGAGCAGTTCATCGAGGGCATGGAGACCACCTGCGCGGTGCTGGGCCAGGGCCGCAGCGCCCAGGCGCTGCCGGTGATCAAGATCGTCGCGCCCGAAGGCAACTACGACTACCAGAACAAGTACTTCACCGACACCACCCAGTATTTCTGCCCCAGCGAGCTGCCAGACGAGATGGAAGCGGCGATCCGCGACCTGGCGGAAAAGGCCTTCCGCACCCTGGGCTGCCGGGGCTGGTCGCGTGCCGATGTGATGGTGCGTGCCTCGGACCAGCAGCTGTTCCTGCTGGAGATCAATACCTCGCCGGGCATGACCAGCCATTCGCTGGTGCCGATGGCGGCCCGTGCCACCGGCATGAGCTATGAAGACCTGTGTTTGCACCTGCTGGCCAATGCATCGAGCGATGCGGCCCAGGGTGCGGAGCTGTAAGACAAGGAGATGAGATCCATGGAGCAGACCATGCCAGTCCCCTTCGACGTCAAGCTGATGAACATGCTGGCCACGGCATTGTTCCTCGGCTGCGGCGCGTTGCTGGTGCTGGCTGGGGTGCGCTGGGCCATCCACCATCCGGCGCTGAGCATTGCGCGCATCGTGGTGCAGGGCGAGCTCGAACACAACAGCGCCGTGTCGCTGCAGGCCAATGTGATGCCGTCCTTGAAAGGCAACTTCTTCACGATGGACCTCGATGAGACGCGGCGGATCTTCGAGCAGGCGCCCTGGGTGCGCCAGGCGCGCATCAAGCGCGAGTTCCCCAGCACCTTGGCGGTGACGATCACCGAGCAGGATGCGACGGCGATCTGGGGCGCGGAGGGCGAGTCCCGCCTGCTCAACAGCGAAGGCCAGATGTTTGAAGGTGACTCGGCCGACCCCGATCTGCTGCACCTGCCGCACCTGTCGGGCCCGGCTGGGCGTTCCCAAGAGGTACTGGCCATGTTCCGCGCGCTCGCGCCCATCTACGCCAAGCTCGACAACGCGCTGGTGGCGCTGGCCGAGTCGAACAGCGGCAGCTGGAAGGCCACCTTGCAGTCTGGCGCGGTCATCGAGATGGGCCAGGGCCGGGAGGATGTCGTGAGCGAGCGGGTACGTAAATTTGTTGAATCTTTGCCTGAAGTCACCGGTACCTACAGACGCAGCGTGGCATCGCTGACGTCGGCGGATCTGCGCCATGCCGGGGGCTATGCGGTGCGCATGCAAGGGGTGACCACGGGCACCTCGGCAGCGGGCCGGGCGCCAGTCAAAAAATAAAACACAGAGATGCGAAACATGAACCATACCAATCACTTGATCAGCGAGGGCTACTGACTATGGCGCGAGATAGCAAAGACGTGGTCGTCGGCCTGGACATCGGCACCGCCAAGATCATGGTGGTCGTCGCCGAGGTGCTGGGCAATGGCGAGCTCAAGCTGGCAGGGCTGGGCGTGGCGCCCAGCAACGGGCTCAAGCGCGGTGTGGTGGTGAACATCGATGCGACGGTGCAGAGCATCCAGCAGGCGCTTAAGGAGGCCGAGCTGATGGCCGACCTGAACATCCAGCGCGTCTACACTGGCATCACCGGCAGCCATATCCGCGGCATCAACTCCAGCGGCATGGTGGCGGTCAAGGACAAGGAAGTCTCGGCCGCCGATGTGGCGCGCGTGCTCGATACTGCCAAGGCGATCAATATTCCGTCGGACCAGCGCCTGCTGCTGGTCGAGCCCCAGGAGTTTGCGATCGACGGCCAGGATGTGCGCGAGCCCATCGGCATGAGCGGCCTGCGCCTGGAGTCCAAGATCCATATCGTGACCGGGGCGCAAAGCGCGGCCGAGAACATCATCAAATGCGTGCGCCGCTGCGGGCTGGAAGTCGAGCAGCTGCTGCTCAACCCGCTCGCCTCCAGCCAGGCCGTGCTGACCGATGACGAGCGCGAGCTGGGCGTGTGCGTGGTCGATATCGGCGCGGGCACCACCGATGTGTCGATCTTCACCGGCGGCGCGATCCGCCACACGGCAGTGATCCCGATTGCCGGTGATTTGATCACCAGCGACATAGCGATGGCGCTGCGCACGCCGACCAAGGACGCCGAGGACATCAAGGTCGAGAGCGGCTGCGCCAAGCAGCTGCTGGCCGATCCCGACACGCAGGTCGATGTGCCCGGTCTGGGTGACCGGGGCCCGCGCCTGTTGAGCAAGCAAGCGCTGGCCGGCGTGATCGAGCCACGCGTCGAAGAAATTTTCTCGCTGGTGCAGCAAGTCATCCGCGAGTCTGGTTATGAGGAGGTGCTGTCGTCGGGCATTGTGCTGACGGGCGGCAGCGCGGTGATGCCAGGCATGGTGGAGCTGGGGGAAGACATCTTCCTCAAGCCCGTGCGACGCGGCATTCCCAAGTATTCCGGCACCCTGGCCGAGATGGTTGCGCAGCCCCGTGCTGCCACCGTCATGGGCCTGCTGGAAGAGGCCCGCATGGCCCGCATGCGTGGCTACAAGGTGGCCCAGAAGTCCGGTTCGGTGAAATCGGCATTTGGGCGTTTGAAGGACTTTATTGTGGGGAACTTTTAACCATGCATGACACCACTTGTTGGCTGGCGCAAAGCAGCCCTTCAAGGCTCAAAGGGTATGACCCTTGGAGACCTAAAGGGCCACCAGCAATCCATTGTTCATTAAAGAGTGAATTATTCGTAACCCATTTTTCTCATGTTGACGCGAGAGCGAGAGGAGCAGGCAATGACCATCGAAATGTATGAAGGCAACACATTCAACCAAGGCACCCAGATCAAGGTGATCGGCGTCGGGGGCGGTGGTGGCAATGCGGTCGAGCACATGATCGCCAACAGCGTGCAAGGTGTCGAATTCATTTCGGCCAACACCGATGCGCAAGCGCTGGAGCGTTGCCATGCCCACCGCGTGATCCAGCTGGGAGAGACCGGCCTGGGCGCGGGCAGCAAGCCTGAGAACGGCCGCGAGGCTGCCGAATCCGCGATCGAAGACATCCGCGCTGCGATCGTGGGCTCGCACATGCTGTTCATCACCGCCGGTATGGGCGGTGGTACCGGCACCGGTGCTGCCCCCGTGATCGCTCGCGTCGCCAAGGAAATGGGCATCCTGACCGTGGGCGTAGTGACCAAGCCTTTTGAGTGGGAAGGCAAGCGCCGCATGTCCAACGCTGATGGCGGCCTGAGCGAGCTCGAAGCGAATGTCGACTCGCTGATCGTGGTGCTCAACGAGAAGCTGCTCGACGTGCTGGGCGACGACATCACCCAGGACCAGGCCTTTGCCCATGCCAACGATGTGCTGAAGAACGCCGTGGGCGGCATCTCCGAGATCATCAACGACCACGGCTACATCAACGTCGACTTTGCTGACGTGAAGACCGTGATGAGCGAGCCGGGCAAGGCGATGATGGGTACGGCCACGGCCAGCGGCCCGGACCGTGCACGCATCGCTGCGGAACAAGCGGTTGCTTGCCCGCTGCTGGAAGGCATCGACCTGTCGGGCGCCAAGGGCATTCTGGTGCTGGTGACCGCGACCAAGGGCAGCCTGAAGCTGGCCGAATCGCGCCAGGCCATGAGCACCATCAATGCCTACGCCTCGCCAGAGTCGCATGTCATCTTTGGCGCGGCCTATGACGAGACGCTGGGCGACGAGATCCGCGTGACCGTGCTGGCCACGGGCCTGTCCCGTCCCGTGGCCAAGCGCCAGCCCATCTCGGTCATCCAGGGCAGCGCAGGTCTGCGTACCGGTACCGACGACATCGCCTACACGCCCCAGTCGGTCAACAGCCCCGTCTCGGGTCTGGGTGTGCAAAACGCGGTGCCCATGGGCAATGCCTTTGCTAACGACTTTGCCGACAAGAAGACCCCCTCGGTCTGGCGCACCGGCCGCAACGCGGCTTCGGCCCGCGTCGATGCGATGTCGTCGAGCGGCATGGAAGACCTGGAGATCCCCGCCTTCCTGCGCAAGCAGGCAGACTGATTGCCTTGCGGGGCTTTCGTTGAAGCCAGTCCAGCCTTTGGGGTGGACTGGGCTTTGAATACAACGCGCTGAAACCTTTCGGGGACTCAGCGCGTTGTTATTAGAGGGCTGCGTCGTTGTTCGCTGTCCGCTCCGCCTGCCAACGCAGTAGTTGGGCAGCGGCTTTGTGCACAGATTGGCCGGCAAGGCAAGTGTTTGTCCTACAAGGCTTGCACTATCTGGGTGATTGGCATTTTTGCGCGTCCCAAGCGGGCGTACGGCGTAAAATCAACGAGTTATGCTCCAGCAACGAACCATCAAGTCTTTAACCCGTGCCGTGGGCGTGGGCCTGCACAGCGGCCAGCGGGTCGAGCTCACCTTGCGTCCTGCACAACCCAATACGGGCATTGTGTTTCGCCGGGTGGACCTGCCCGAGCCGGTCGATATCCCCGTCAACGCCGAAGCGGTGGTGGACACCCGCATGGCCTCGACCCTGGGCAAGGGCGATGTGCGCATCCATACGGTGGAGCATGTGATGTCGGCCTGCGCGGGCCTGGGCATCGACAACCTCTATATCGACGTGACAGCCGAGGAAATCCCGATTCTCGACGGCTCATCCGCGTCCTTTGTGTTTTTGCTGCAAAGCGCCGGTATCGAGCTGCAAAACGCACCCAAGCGCTTTTTGCGTCTGACCAAGCCGGTCGAAATCCGCCAGGGCGAAGGCGCTGCGCAAAAGTGGGCGCGTCTGGACCCCTACCACGGCTACAAGCTGCGTTTCGAGATCGACTTCTCGCACCCGGCTGTCGATTCCACCGGCCAGACCTATGAGTTCGACCTGGGCATCGGCAACTACAGCCGCGATATCGCCCGCGCCCGCACCTTTGGCTTTACCAAGGATGTCGAGATGCTGCGCTCCAACGGCCTGGCGCTGGGCGGCGGTCTGGACAATGCCATCGTCATGGACGACTACAAGGTGCTCAACAGCGACGGCTTGCGCTATGACGACGAGTTCGTCAAACACAAGATCCTCGATGCCATCGGTGACCTCTACATCGTGGGCTATCCCTTGCTGGCCGCCTACAGCGCGTTCCGCTCGGGCCATGGCCTCAACAACCTGCTGCTGCGCGAGCTGATGCAGCGCCAGGACGCCTGGGACATCGTCACCTTTGACCATGTGCGTGAAGCCCCGCAGGGCTTTGCACAGTCGGCCCTCGCCTGGTAAGGCCGCGCCCGGGATGCTGCTGTTTCGCTGGATCTTCATGCTGCTGGTGCTGATGGCGGCCCTCAGCTTTTGCTTTTACCTGGGCACCGGCCAGCGCCGCTACCGCCAGTGGTCCCTGCTGCTGATCAAATGGACCGTGGTCGCAGGCCTGGCGTTCTTTGCGGTGCTCTTTGTGGGCCGCATGGTCTAAAACCGGTCTTTGGCATTCTGCGCGGCAGGTAAAGTGCGGTAAACCCCGGCCTGCGCCCGGCCGGTCCGTTACCGGTCCCGCCCACTGTCCATGCGGCTTTGCCGCCTCTTCCCCCACTTTACAAATGACACATCCCAGCCCGGTGATCCCGCTGCGGGTAAACGGTGGCGCGCCGACAGGCGTTAAATCTGCATGGGGGCATGCTTGCCGCTCGCACCAGCAGCCGCTGGTTCATCAGAAAGGATTCCGTCATGAACAAGCACCGAAGCCGTTTTAGCCGCCTGGCCAGCATGGGCAGCCTGGCCCTGGCATTGGCCGGCGCCCTGGCTTTTAGCGCGCCTGCACAGGCCCAGCCCGATGGACGCCATGGTGACCGCCATTACCAGCGCGATGACCGGCGCGACCATGCCGACCACCGCCGCTGGGAGCGCGAACGCGAGCGGGACCGCCGCTACCGCGAGCAGCAGCGCCGTGAGTACCGCCATGACCACCGTCCACCTCCCCGTGTCGTGGTTGTGCCGGACCGGGGCCGTGGCATCGGCCCGCGCAATGACTGGTACCGGGGCGGCTATGTGCCAGCACCGTACCGTGGCTACAGCTATGTGGTCGGCGATTGGCGCGGCCACCGGCTCAGCGCGCCACCCCGGGGCTACCAATGGATCCAGTATGGCGGTGACTACCTGCTGATCGCCATTGGCACAGGCCTGATCGCCAATATTGTCATCAATGGTTATTGAGCCGCCGCGAAGTCGCGATAATTGAGGGTTTGCATGGCGCCCACAACGAACCTTTGTGTGGCGCCTCGCTCCAAAGCTTACTTTGGTGGTTGCACCTTGTGCCGAGCGCTGCTTCACGGAGCGCACGGATCCACGCATAAGGAGCCTGTAGCCGGCCAGACCTGTGCACGCTAGCGATGCACAGGTTTTTTTTTGCCTGCGTGCTGCAGGCGGGGTGGCTCACCAGGCCGCAGAGGCACCGGTTGGTTCTTGCCTAGTAGCTGCGCCCGGCCTTGTACATCGCGTGCTGGCGGCGTTGCAAGGGGCTGGCCTCGGCCATGCGCGCCATCGCCAGGCCCGCATGGGCGTGGGTGATCGCCAGGCCCAGCGCGTCCGCAGCATCGGTACCGGGCAGGCCGGGCAGCTGCAGCAGGCGGCGCACCATCTCCTGGATCTGGTTCTTGGCAGCGCGCCCATGGCCGACCACGGCTTTTTTCATCTGCAGTGCGGTGTACTCGGCAACTGGCAGGTTCTGCGACACCAGCGCCGTCAGCGCGCAGCCCCGGGCCTGGCCCAGCAGCAAGGTGGACTGGGGGTTGACGTTGACGAACACGATTTCCACCGAGGCCATGTCGGGCTGGTAGCGCTGGCCGACTTCGCAGATACCGTCAAAGATCATCTTCAGGCGGCCGGGCAGGTCACCCAGGTTCAGCGTGGTGGTGCGGATGGTGCCGCTGGCCACATAGGACAGACGCTGGCCATCGACGTCGATGACGCCAAAGCCGGTGGTCTGCAGGCCAGGGTCGATGCCAAGGATTCTCATGCGGTTTAAAACGGGTGGCGGAGGGGTTGCCGGTCAGGGGAGCTCAGCATAGCGCATGCGTGCCGCGATGGTGGTTGTGCGGCGGTTGAGGTAGGCAGAGTTGGGGTTCTTGTCGGCGCCCTTGGGGTTGGGCAGCATGACGGCCAGGCGCGCCGCTTCATAGGCGCTCAGCTGGGCGGCCGGTTTGCCAAAGTAGCGCTGGGCGGCGGCCTCGGCGCCAAACACGCCATCGCCCCATTCGGCATGGTTCAGGTACAGCTCCAGAATGCGCTGCTTGCTCAGCAGGAACTCCAGGGTGTAGGTCAGCAGCAGCTCCTGGCCTTTGCGCAGCAGGCTGCGCTCCGACGACAGCAACAGGTTCTTGGCCAGCTGCTGGGTGATGGTGGAGCCGCCCATGATCTTGGCGGGCGGGCCGGCTTGCACTGCGCTGGGGTCAAAGGCCTCGCCACGCCGCTCGGCCTGGGCCTGGGCGCGTGCCAGGGCCTTTTCCCGGCGCTGCTCGGCGCGCTCTATGGCCTTGGCATTGCGCGCGCGGGCCTTTTCAATTGCATCCCAGAGCACGCCATCGTGGTTGACAAAGTCGTCGTCCTCGGAGGCGATCACCGCGCGCTGCAGGTTGACCGATATCTGCGACAAGGGCTGCCATTGCTGGCGCCAGTGCAAGCGCCCGTCCTGGCGCAGCTGGCGCCAGGCTTCGCTGCGCTCAAAGGCGGTCGACGCCGGGTCCACACTGGCCATCATCGCGATGCGGGCGACAAAGAACAGCTGCAGCGCGATGCCCAGCAGCAGTGCCCAGCCGATCCAGCGCGCAATCGCTTTCATCGGCGGGTCCTGCGGGCTAAGGCGGGGAGAGGGCTGGAGACCATCAGCGCTTGCGCTCAGTGGGCGGCCAGTTCGCTGCGCAGCTGCGCCAGCACCGGCTGGGAGGGGGGGCGCACGCCGCGCCACAGCGCAAAGGCCTCGGCCGCTTGCTCGACCAGCATGCCCAGGCCATCGCGGCCCTGGGCGCCGTGCTGCGCGGCCCACTGCAAAAAGGGCTGGGCAGCGGGGCCGTACATCATGTCGTAGGCCAGTGCGCCAGCGCGCAGCAGCGCGCCGGGCACCGGGATGGCCGCGCCTTGGAGGCTGCTGGCGGTGGCGTTGATGACGACATCGAAGAGGCCATCGAGTGCGCCCGCCTCGACTGCTTGCAACTGGGTGGCCGAGCCCTGGACCAGGTCGGCATGCTGGTCCACCAAATCCTGCGCCTTGGCGTGGGTGCGGTTGCAGACCACGAGCAGCGCCGGTGCCTGGGCCATGAGCGGCGCCAGCGCGCCGGCAGCAGCGCCGCCGGCGCCCAGCAGCAGCACGCGCTGGCCGGCCAGTGCAACGCCAGCATTGCGCACGATATCGGCCACCAGGCCCAGGCCATCGGTGTTGTCGGCGTGAATGCCGCCATCGGCGCCTACCACCAAGGTGTTGGCCGCACCCGCACGCAGCACGCGCTCGCTGCGGCTGTCGGCCAGGCGCGCGGCTTCCAGCTTGAAGGGCACGGTCACATTCATGCCCCGGGTACCGGCCTGCACCAGGTGGCGCAGGGCCGCGTCAAAACCATCCAGTGCCACCAGCTCAGCCTCATAGACCAGCGCCTGGTCGGTCAGCTGCGCAAACAGCGTGTGGATGCGGGGTGAGCGGCTGTGGGCAATCGGGTTGCCCATCACGCAATAGCGGTCTGGAAGGGACATGGTCGTAAGGGCCTGGGCCGTGGCGGCTGCGCGCTGAAGGCGTTGACCGCGCATGGCAGAAAAAAGGGCATCCCCTGGGCACCCGGTGGCGGCGCAACGGGGGCCCGCCAGCATGGCGCTCAAGCGCCTGCCACTTTACTGCAAATTGGCCGTTTCCAATGTCTGCTCGCGGGTGAAGCGGAATTTGGAGACGACGGCAATCTGGTCGGCCTTGGCGCGCAGCGCGGGGCCAAAGTGGCCAAAGGGGCCACTGCTGACGGCGATGGCCTCGGCCCGGCGGTCGAGCTGCTGGTTGCCCGAGCTTTTGTAGACCTCGGTGCCCAGCACCCGGCCGTCGTGGTTGACGGTCATGATCATCACCAGCTCGCCATAGAGCTTGCGGCCACCGGCTTCGGGGAAGTTGCTGGTGCCCCGGTCCTCGACCTTGCGGCGCAGCTGGTCGTAGTAGATGGCGAACACCTCTTCGCGTGTGGCGGGGCTGATGTAGCGCTTCTTGGGGCGGGCGTTTTCTTCGTGGATGCGCTTTTCGATCTCGGCGAGCATCTTGAGCAGCTGCTGGTGCTTTTCTTCCTGCTCGACCTCTGCCTGCGAGGCGCTGGCCTTGCGCGTATCGGGCGGCTGGTACTGGGCCAGCTGGTTGCGCAGGTCGGCCAGCAGTTGCATCTGCTGGGCCTGCATGGCATCGAGCTGGCGCTGGCGCTCTTCAAAGTCATCCCCCATGTTGGTGATGGCCGAGTAGGGCATGGGGCTTGTGGCGCGCTCCTGGCTGTTGGCCGATTCACCACCACCGGCCAGGTTGGCCTGGGCGACGGCCTGGGCCTTGTCAGGCGGGGCGTCGTTGGACTTGGCGTTGACCAGAATCACTTCGAGCGGGGTGTCCTCGAACACCCGGTCAAAGGCCTGGGGGTCGACAAAGCGGATGCTCAAGATGGCAGCGTGCACCAGCACAGACACAGCCAGCGCCAGTTGGAGCGTGGACAGCGATCGAAGAAATTGGAAAAACTTCACGGTTCCGGGTTAATCGGTTTTTGTGGTCGCCGCGTCCTCACCGTCGCCCATGTCCACCGCGATTGCGATGGGCCCAGCCACAGCCTCCTCCTCATCTTCTGGCGACTCTGTCTCGGCCTGGTTGGCCTGTTCGTCGTCCAGTCTCTCCAGCACGGTTCCGGTCACATCCAGCGTGATCTCGTCGATCTCGCCGAGCTTGACCCGGACCTGGGCACCACGCGGCAAACTCTGCGCGCCCAGCACCGGAAACACCAATGGTAGTTCATCTGCACGCACGAGCATGCTGCCTGCCGGGCCTTCCTTCATAACTGTTGCAGTGAGGTCACTGATGCTGTTCTGCGCCAGGTACTTCAAGGTCCAGTAGCGCTCCATGCCGGCCTGGTAGCCGTTGTAGGCGCTGTAGGCGGCATCAAAGCCGCTGATGATGGAGAACAGCTCCGCATCCTTGGGCTTGAACGGGGCTACCAGGGCGGCGGTGGCGCCATGGCGCGCGCAGGCGATGATCTGCCACTGGTTGACCAGGTCGGTGTAGCGGCGCAGCGGCGACGTGGCCCAGACATAGCTTTTGACGCCGATGCCGGCATGCGGCAAGGCCTTGGTGGACATGCGCACCTTGATGCCTGGGGCCAGGCTGGCCTGGCTGCGGTAGATGCCGGGCACGCCATAGTCCGCCAGCAGCTGGCCCCAGCTGCTGTTGGCGACGATGGCCGCCTCGGCCACGATCAGATCGAGCGGGGCGCCGCGCTTGCGCACGGAGATCTGCACGGTCTCGCTGCCGTTGGGCACCTGGTCGCCATTGCCTTGCAGGCGGAAGTTGTAGTCCGGGCGGTTGAAGTTCTCGGGCTTGCCGCGCACCACTTCGCGGCCGGCCTTGAGGTGGCGCGAGAGGCGGTAGAGAAAGCTCAGCTCGTCGCGCTTGTCCAGCAGCGGCTGGGGCGTGTCCTCGACCTGCAGCGCCGGGTCGGTCAGCCAGGCTTCGGTGGCGATGTGGTCGAGCTTGTCGTAGCGGAAGTTGCTAACCACCGGCACGCGCTCCAGGCGGGTTTCCTTGTTCAGCACTTCCAGCGTGGCTTCGTCGTAGGTGACGTAGAGCGAGACGGCCGGGTTGGCGCGGCCCTCATCCAGGGTGTAGATCTGCACCACTTCGTCGGGCAGCATCGTGACCTTGTAGCCCGGCATGTAGACGGTGGAGTAGCGGCTGCGGCCCAGATGGTCGAGCGCCGAGCCCGGCTCAATCGCGAGACCTGGCGCGGCAATGTGCACGCCAACAATCACCTGGCCGGTGCCCAGGCCCTGTACCGACAGCGCATCGTCGATTTCGGTCGTGGCCGAGTCGTCGATGGAGTAGGCCTCCACCGTGGCCAGCGGCAGATCGGCTGGCGGCAGTGGCGCCGTGACGGCCGGAAAGCCCGTGCCCTTGGGGAAGTTGTCGAACAAAAAGCGCTGCCAGTGGAACTGGTAGGACGAGTCGATAGCGCCGGCCTGTTGCAGCAGCGCCAGCGGCGCGAGCTGCGCCTTGCGGCTGGCTTCGACCACGGCCTTGTACTCGGGCGCGTTCTTGTCCGGGCGAAACAAGATCTTGTAGAGCTGCTGCTGCACAGGCGCGGGGCACTCCCCGTTGACGAGCTCGGCTGCCCAGCCGTCGATCTGCGCCTGGATCTGGGCTTTTTTCTCGATGGCGGCCAGCGCTTGCTGCACGATCTCGGCCGGTGCCTTCTTGAAGCGGCCCTTGCCGGCGCGGCGGAAGTAGTGCGGGGCTTCGAACAAGGTGAAGAGCGCTGCCACCTGTTCGGCGATCGAGGCGTTCTCCGAGAAGTAGTCGCGCGCCAGGTCGGCAAAGCCAAACTCCTGCTCGGGCGCAAACTCCCAGGCCAGCTGGGGGTCGATGTCCGCCGACAGGGTTTGCGCCTGCGCGATCAGCTCGGCAGGCGTGGGCTTGTCAAATTTAAGAAGCAGGTTCGCTGCTTTGACCTTGACCCGTTTGCCGGAGTCCAATTCAATTTGGGCGGAGCTCTCAGCTTCGGAGAGGATACGGCCGGCCAGAAATTTGCCAGCGTCGTCAAACAGTGCATACATAGCCGCGCATTTTCCCATGCTGGGTGGTGCCGGGGCGCGGCCACAGGGTTTTTTGCGTGGGGGTTCTGGCTGGCCCATGGCGGGCGGGCCAGCCGGCGCTGGTTTTTACCAGCCCAGAAACTTGTCGATCTGCGGCAGATAGCTCTCGAAGTTGGACAGCGCATGGTCGCTGCCCTCGTCCAGCAGCAGCTGGGCGGCGGGGTAGCGCGCGACCATGTCCTGCCAGTGCAGCACCTCGTCGCCCATGGCGGCAATCAGCAGCTGTGCGGCGGCAGGGGGCTGGCCGTTGACGTTCAGCGCCTGCAGCTCGTCCAGGTATTCCGGGCGGAAGTAAAAGGATTCTTCCGGGTTGTGCCAGGCCGTTTGCTCGCCCAGGTGCTGCGCCAAGGTGACCCAGGGCGTTGTCGAGGGGTTGATCATCACGCTCTTGCAGCGCAGCTGCTGGGCCACCCAGCTGGCATAAAAGCCGCCCAGCGAGGAGCCGACAACCGCCAGGCTCTCGGGTGGCAGGCCGGCCCAGCTGCGGGTGGTTTGCAGCAGCAGATCGGCCGCTTGCCGGGGCGAGGCGGGCAACTGGGGGGCTGACCACACCACGTGCGGGTGGTTGTCTTCGATATGGCGCTGCAGGCGCTGGGCCTTGGCCGATTGGGGGGAGGAGCGAAAGCCGTGCAGGTAGAGCAAGTGGGTGGTCGTCATGCACAAATGATAGCGCCGAGGCCACCACTGCTAAGGCGTTGACAACCTTAGTTGTTTTGTTGAATTGATTTGGTTCGGGTGACACAGGTAAAACCGGTCTTTACCGCTAGCGCTGGCGGCCATTCTGTGCCAAGCAGAGATAATGGCGGCCATGTCCGAAGTTCTTGATAAACCGAATCTGTTCCAGCGTCTCATGCCGATGCTGCGCGGTTATGACTGGCCGCTGATCTTCATCATCGGCGCCCTGGCAGCCATCGGACTGACGGCGATGTATTCCGCCGGTTTCGACCATGGCACCCGCTTTTCCGACCATGGCCGCAATATGCTGCTGGCGCTGGGCATCTTGCTGGTGGTGTCGCAGATCCCGCCGCACCGGCTGGCCAGCTTTGCGCTGCCGCTGTATGGCTTGGGTGTTGCGTTGTTGATCGCCGTGGCGCTGTTTGGCATCACGAAGAAGGGTGCGCAGCGCTGGGTGAATCTGGGCATAGTCATCCAGCCCAGTGAGCTGCTGAAGATTGCGATGCCGCTGATGCTGGCCTGGTGGTTCCAGCGCCGCGAAGGCGCCTTGCGCCCGGCCGATTTTGTCGTCGCGTTTGCGATTCTCGTCATCCCGGTCGGCCTCATCATGAAGCAGCCCGACCTGGGAACATCGCTGCTGGTGATGGCTGCGGGCCTGGCGGTAATCTATTTTGCCGGCCTGTCCTGGAAACTGATCATCCCGCCGGTGCTGATTGGCGTCATCGGCCTGCTGCTGATTGCCATCTATGGCCACCACCTTTGCGAAGACGGCATGGATCTGGTGGTGTTGCATGAGTACCAGCGCCAACGCGTCTGCACCTTGCTCGACCCGACCCGGGACCCGCTGGGCAAAGGCTTTCACATCATCCAGGGAATGATTGCCATCGGTTCGGGCGGCTTCATGGGCAAGGGCTTCATGGCCGGCACGCAGACCCATCTGGAGTTCATCCCCGAGCGCACAACGGACTTTATCTTTGCCGCGTTTTCCGAAGAGTTCGGCCTGGCCGGCAACCTGCTGCTGATCTTTTTCTTCCTGCTGCTGGTCTGGCGCGGCCTGGCCATTGCGATGCGCGCGCCCACCTTGTTTGGCCGCCTGATGGCCGGAGCGGTGGCGATGATCTTTTTCACCTACGCCTTCGTCAACATGGGCATGGTCAGCGGCATCCTGCCGGTGGTGGGTGTGCCCCTGCCCTTTGTCAGCTATGGGGGCACGGCCATGGTCACCCTGGGGCTGGCGCTGGGGATCTTGATGTCGGTCGCCCGATCGCAGCGCCAGCTGGCGCGGGAGCAGGCGCCGCGCCTATGAGCCCCGTTGCGGCGGGCTTTAATGGGCTCTGCCATTGAAAACACCCCCGCCAGCCGCAGATACGGGATAGGTGGCTGCTGGCTTGCTGGCCGCCGCAAATCAACGCATGGGCCCACGGCCATTGCGCAAGCCCTAAAATCGCCTCTATGAATGCACCTTTTGACCTTGCTGTGGCCAAGCCGCTGGCGGCTTCTACCGAACAACGACTGGATATAGCGCGCAGCCTGCTGCTGACGCCTTTTGGTCTGGATGACAGCCATCTGGCGCGCGCGCTGGCGGATATCCGCGCCCACAAGGTGGACGATGCAGACCTGTACTTCCAGTACACCCGGGCCGAAGGCTGGAGCCTGGAAGAGGGCATCGTCAAGACGGGCTCCTTCTCGATCGACCAGGGCGTGGGCGTGCGCGCGGTGTCCGGCGAGAAGACGGCTTTTGCCTATTCGGACGACATCTCGCTGGCATCGCTGCTGGATGCCGCCCATACGGTGCGCAGCATTGGCGCGCAAAGCCAGTCGCGCCAGGTCAAGGTGCCTGCCAAGAAGATTGCGCTGAGCCGCTCGCTCTACCCCGATCTGGACCCGATCTCCACGCTCGACAGCACCGCCAAGGTCGCCTTGCTGGAGAAGGTCGAAAAGCTGGCCCGCGCCAAGGACCCGCGCGTCAAGCAGGTGATGGCAGGTCTCGCCGCTGAACACGATGTGGTGCTGGTCGCCCGTGCCGATGGCACCTTGGCTGCAGACGTGCGTCCGCTGGTGCGCCTGTCGGTCACGGTGATTGCCGAGAGCAAGAGCCGCCGCGAAGTGGGTTCGGCCGGCGGCGGTGGCCGCTTCGGTCTGGCCTATTTTGACGATGCACTGGTGCAGCAGTATGTGGACGAGGCCGTTAAGGCGGCCCTGGTCAACCTGGAATCTCGCCCCGCGCCTGCTGGGGTGATGACCGTGGTTCTGGGCCCGGGCTGGCCCGGTGTGCTGCTGCATGAGGCGGTGGGCCACGGCCTGGAAGGCGACTTCAACCGCAAGGGCTCGAGCGCGTTCAGCGGCATGATAGGCCAGCGCGTGGCGGCCAAGGGCGTGACGGTGCTGGACGACGGCACCATTGCCGACCGCCGCGGCTCGCTCAATGTGGACGACGAGGGCCAGCCGACCCAGCGCAATGTGCTGATCGAAGACGGCATTTTGAAGGGCTATATCCAGGATGCGATGAATGCGCGGCTGATGAAGGTCAAGCCCACCGGCAATGGCCGGCGCGAGAGCTATGCCCACATCCCCATGCCACGCATGACCAACACCTACATGCTGGGGGGTGACAAGGATCCGCAGGAGATCATTGCCTCGATCAAGAAGGGCTTGTACGCGACCAACTTTGGTGGCGGCCAGGTCGATATCACCAGCGGCAAGTTCGTGTTCTCGGCCAGCGAGGCCTACTGGGTGGAAAACGGCAAGATCCAGTACCCCGTCAAGGGCGCCACCATCGTGGGCAGCGGCCCTGAGTGCCTCAAGCACGTCAGCATGATCGGCAACGACATGCGCCTGGACAGCGGCGTGGGCACCTGTGGCAAGGAAGGCCAGAGCGTGCCAGTGGGCGTGGGCCAGCCGACCATGCGGATTGATGGTTTGACGGTCGGCGGTACCGCCTGAGCATCCCAAATAGCCGCTGCTTAGGCGGCGGCTAACGCCAGAATCAACCAAACGCCTGCGCGGTTTCTGCCGCGCAGGCGTTCGTTTTTTGACATCTTTCTGCAGTGTGCCTTTCTCTGTTGCGCAATAAAAATGCGTATAGAAACAAATTGACAAGGTAATGGTGTGATTTCAACTTTGAAATCTTATTTTTTGCAATTTTTGTGCGTTTTATACAGAATGATGAATTCCGCCGCCCGCAGATGTGGTACATTGAAAAACATGCAAGCACGTAGCGCTTTTACCTTTTACTTTTGGTTCTCTGTCCAAGGCGGACGAGAGGTCTAAAAGCGCGCGAGCACCTAAACCTCCAGACAACCGCCGAAGCTGAAAAGCCCGGCGGTTTTTTGTTGCATAAACCACCCACACATTCAGGATCCTCAGATGACTCAGCAAGCCCAACCCACAAGCGATGCTTGGTATCGCGGTGTCGAGAAAACAAGCCAAACCGACGACCAACGTATCAAGGACATTACTGTGCTGCCGCCACCCGAGCATCTGATTCGCTTTTTCCCCATCAACGGCACGCCCGTTGAAGCGCTGATCAGCAACACCCGCCAAAACATCCACAACATCATGTCCGGCACGGATGACCGCCTGCTGGTCATCATCGGCCCCTGCTCGATCCATGATCCGCAAGCCGCGCTGGAATATGCCCGCCGCCTCAAGGCTGTGCGCAAGCAGTACGAAGGCTCCTTGGAGATCGTCATGCGCGTCTACTTCGAAAAACCGCGCACCACGGTGGGCTGGAAGGGCCTGATCAACGACCCCTACCTCGATGAGAGCTACCGCATCGACGAAGGCCTGCGCATTGCCCGCCAGCTGCTGATCGAGATCAACCGCCAGGGTGTGCCCGCTGGCAGCGAGTTCCTGGACATGATCTCGCCCCAGTACATTGGCGACCTGATCAGCTGGGGCGCGATTGGCGCGCGCACGACGGAGAGCCAGGTGCACCGCGAACTGGCCTCGGGCATCTCGGCGCCGGTGGGCTTCAAGAACGGCACCGATGGCAATATCCGCATCGCCACTGACGCGATCCAGTCGGCCAGCCGCCCGCACCATTTCCTGTCGGTGCACAAGAACGGCCAGGTCGCCATCGTGCACACCAAGGGCAATACCAACTGCCACGTGATTCTGCGCGGCGGCAAGACCCCCAACTACGACGCCGCCCATGTGGCCGCTGCCTGCAAGGACCTGGAGGCCGCGCACCTGCCCGCCACCTTGATGGTGGACTGCAGCCATGCCAACAGCAGCAAGCAGCACGAGAAGCAAAAAGAGGTGGCGCGCGATATCGCCCAGCAGATCGAAGGCGGCTCGCGCAGTGTCTTCGGCGTGATGATCGAGAGCCACTTGCAAGCCGGTGCGCAAAAGTTCACCCCGGGCAAGAACGACCCGGACAGCCTGGAGTACGGCAAGAGCATCACCGATGCCTGCCTGGGCTGGGACGACTCGCTGGAGACGCTGGCCGAGCTGTCCGACGCGGTGCAGGCCCGCCGCGTGCGCGCAAATACCGAGGAGACCGCCGCTGCAACGGTGTAAGCTGGCGGCTTTGGGGCGGCCGCTGCCTGCCCCGTTTGCACCACCAATAAGGGATTGTCATGCGCAATGAAGTACGGGTTCTGCTCGAGGATGGCCAAGAGTTTGTCCATGGCTTTGACAGTGCGGAGGCCATGTCCAACGAGGACGGGCGCCGCTGGCTGGACCAGGAATTTCTGCGCATGGACTGCGAGCCGCTGCGCGCCAGCGGCAAGGTGCTGATTGTCGACAAGGTCGTCGTCGTTGCCAAGGCGGCCGGCGCCCCGCTGCTGGGCGATGCCCAATGGCTGGCGCAGTTTGCCCGTGCCAGCGTAGGCGCGGTGGGCCGGCCCACGGTGGTGGTGAACACCAAGGGCATGACGGCTTCGTTCTAAGCGCCTTTCTCACTGCCCGCCTGACCTCGAAGCGCGAACCGCTGGGTTCGCACACCACGCCAAAAACCCGCTCGCCAATGAGTGGGTTTTTCTATTGTGGAGAATATATCGTTAACCAGTGGCTATGAATGCAGGCTGAATAGGATGTTTCTCCAACCGTGGGTGCATCTGGCAGATATCTCGGGAGGGAGGGTGGATGCGAATCCTGTTGGTAGAGGATGAACAAGATCTGGCGCACTGGATGGCCCGAACGTTGGCGCAGCAGTCGGGCATCGTCGTGGACTGGGTGGGCGATGGGCAGATGGCAGATCTGCGCCTGCAGCAGGAAGACTTTGATGCGGTAGTGCTGGACCTGGGTCTGCCTGGCATCGATGGCCGCACCGTGCTGGAGCGCATGCGCGAGCGCGATGACCGCACACCCGTCCTGGTGCTGACCGCGCAGGACTCCCTGGCTGAGCGCGTCGGCACGCTCAAAAATGGTGCTGACGACTTTCTGGCCAAACCCTTCTTGCTCGATGAGTTGGAGGCGCGCCTGCAGGCCCTGGTTCGCCGCAGCCGCGGGCGCGAACACCCTCGGCTGTCCTGCGGGCCGCTGCAGTTTGATGTCGCTGCGCAGCGCTTTTCGATGGCGGGCGATGCCTTGCCGGTGACACCCCGAGAGCATGCGGTGTTGCTGGCGCTCATCCAGCGCAGCGGCGAGCCAGTGAACAAGCAAAGTATTTTGGACCGGGTCTTCCTGGGAGACCGGGATGTGAACCTTCAGGTCATTGAGGTACTGGTGTTTCGCCTGCGCAAGAAGCTCTTGGGCCGTGGCGTGCAGATTGTCACCTTGCGCGGTCTGGGCTACTGCCTGGAAGAAGCGCAGGACAGTGGCGTGACCAGCGCTGCATTGCAAGACCCATGATCTGGCGGAGCGCCGCTCTGAATGGCCGCGCTGTGTGGCGCCACTGCTGGCGTGATCGCGCCCGCTCTTTGAAGGCTGCGCTGCTGGTGTGGCTGGTGCCGGGTTTGCTGCTGGGCATGGGCAGCAGCTTGCTGTGGTCCACCTACAGCCTGCGTTCCCAGGTAGACGAGGCCTATGACCGGGCACTGGCGGGTGCGTTGCGCGCCATCCACTACAACATCGCCACGGCCAGCGGCGGCTTGAGTGTGGAGCAGCCGTATCTGCTGCTGGAATTCTTCGAGTTGACGGTCAACGGCCGGGTCTACTTCCGGGTCGCGACCGAGGACGGACTGGTTGAAATCGGAAACCCGGGGCTTCCTTTGCCCGAGGGCGAGTTCGAACTCGGCGTGCCGCAGTTCTATGACGCGGTGTACCTGAACGAGCCCATCCGAGTGGCCGCTTGGGCGCGGCTGGCGGACCCGCCCGTTGCGGGCAATCCGCACAGCCGCATCGTGGTGCAGGTGGCAGAGAATCTTCAGGAGCGTGCGCTGGTGCAGCGGCACATGGTCACGCGCGCCATCTTGCGCGATGTGCTGCTGGTCGGTATCAGCGTGGTGTTGCTGGTGGCGGGCGTGGTGCGTGCGCTCAGGCCATTGAAGCGGCTGCGCCAGCACCTGGATGCGCGCGCCTGGGATGACCTCTCGCCCATCGATGCGGCTAGCCTGCCTGCAGAAGTGCAGCCACTGGTGCAGTCGTTGAACCACTTGGTGGAACGCTATGCCCACAGCGCCCAGGCCCAGCGGCAGTTTCTTGATGACGCCTCCCACCAACTGCGCACGCCGCTGGCCTTGCTGCGTACCCAGATAGGCTATGCATTGCGTGAGCGGGACCCGGCCCAGATGCGGGCTGCACTGCATGCGATGCAAGACGGTCTGGGGCGGGCCGAGCGCCTGACCCAGCAGATGCTGGCACTGGCCCGCGCCCGAGATGCCGGGGCCGCTGCCAGTATCCGATCGCAATTTGCCGAGATCGATCTGCGGGCGCTGGCGGAGCAGGTGGTCACCACTTTGTGGCCGCTGGCGCGCGCCAAGCAAATTGACCTGGGGCTGGATGTGGTGGGGTTGGGCGATGACTCCCGAGCGTGGCAGGTGCAGGCCCTGGGGTGGCTGCTGCGCGAGGCGATCAGCAACCTGGTGGACAACGCCATCCGCTATACGCCTGCCGGTGGCCAGGTCACCGTGCAGCTGCGGGCCAGCGTGTCGTCCATCGCGCTGGTGGTGATCGACAGCGGCGGGGGCATGAGCGAGCACGACATGGCACAGGCGGGCAGCCGGTTTCGGCGTGGTGCTGCGGGCAAGCGCCAGCAGGGCGCGGGCCTGGGCCTGGCCATTGTGCAGACCATTGCCCAGATGCATGGTGCCGAGTTCAAGCTGGCCAATGGCCGTGATGCGCAGGGGCAACTGGGTTTGCACGGCAGCTTCCGCATGCCGCATACCACCGCTGACCTGGGAATAACCCCGAATTGAAAGGCTATTGAAAGCCGCAAACGTTTAGTCTTTGCCTACCTTGGTGGCAATCCTTCGCCCGACCAGGTTCCACGCTTGGCCAGCGCTGCCAGCCAGGTTCTGGCCAGCCGCCCCTTGGCCAAAGCGCCCATGCCCAAAAAGGAGACAAAGCCTATGTTTGCAAGCCGTTTATCAGGCCAGGCCTCAGGCCTTTTCATCAGCACGGTCATCGCAGCGAGCACCTGGGTGCCAGCGATGGCGCAGGCAGAGCCCCGCCGCCCGGAGTGCATTGCCCCGGCCCAGCCTGGCGGCGGGTTTGACCTGACCTGCCGCCTGGCCCAGACGGGCATGCGCGAGTCCAAGGCGCTCGAGAAACCCATGCGCATCGTCTACATGCCTGGCGGCATTGGTGCGGTGGCCTACAACAGCATCATCACCCAGCGCCCGGCAGATGGCAGCGCCATTGCTGCCTTCTCCAGTGGCTCGCTGCTCAATCTGGCCCAGGGTAAGTTTGGTAAGTACAGCGCCGATGATGTGCGCTGGCTGGCCACCGTCGGTGCGGATTACGGTGTGGCCGTGGTGCGGGCGGATTCGCCCTACCAGGATCTCAAGGGCCTGATGGCGGCTTTTAAGGAAGATCCGAGCCAGGTGGTGCTGGGCGCGGGCGGCTCCATTGGCAGCCAGGACTGGATGAAGGCAGCGCTGACCGCGCGCGCCGCCGGCGTGGACTACAAGAAAATGCGCTTCGTTGCCTTTGAGGGCGGTGGCGAGGCCGTCACGGCGCTGCGCGGCGGCCATGTCCAGGCCTTCATGGGGGATGCGGCCGAGGCGGTCACCATGCTCGAAGGCGGTGCGCCCATCCGCGTGCTGGCGGTCTTCCACTCCGAACGCTTGCCGGGCAAGCTGGCCGACGTGCCGACCGCTGCCGAGCAGGGCTTCAATATCGAATGGCCGATCATCCGGGGTTTCTACGTGGGGCCCAAGGTATCGGATGCCGACTACCGCTGGTGGCAGCAGGCGTTTGACAAAGCCATGGCCACGCCGGAGTTCCGCAAGGCCCAGGCGCAACTGGGTCTCATGCCCTTCAACAAGACGGGGCCCGAGCTCGACCACTACATCAAGGCCCGTACCCGGCACTACACCGAGCTGGCCACGTCCTTTGACCTGGTCAAGTAGGGCCTGGTCAAGTAAGGCCTGCCTGGGCATGGCACCTGCCAGCCATGGCCCATGGGGCTTGAACAAGGCGGCCAGATACCCTGGTCCGCCGCACTCGCACATCTTGCGGAAAGATATCTATGGTTCTCAATGATCGCACCCTGGGCGTGGCGGCGCTGCTGCTATCGGCCTTTCTGGCGTGGTTTGGACACGGGCTGGAGGCAGCATTTACCTACGAGCCGGTGGGTCCGCGCGCCTTTCCTTTGTTGCTGGCCACGGTGATTGGCTTGTGTGGCCTGCGCCTTGTCGTGAAAGGCGGCAACCCGGCTGCGCCCAACCCGCCCGGGGCCAACAGCCGCATTGCGCTGATGGTGGCGCTGGTGCTGGTGTACGCCGGGCTGTTCCAGTGGGCCGGCTTTGTGCTGGCCACGGCCGTGGTTGCCGCCTGCGTGGGCCGGCTCTTTGGTGGCAGCTGGCTGCAGTGCGGGATTGGCGGCACCAGCCTGAGCGTGCTGTTTTATGTTCTTTTTGACCGCTTGCTGGACGTGGTGCTGCCATTGGGCTGGCTGGAGGGGCTGCTATGAGCGCGATGCTGGATAACCTCTCCCTGGGTTTTGGTGTTGCCTTCTCGGGCACCAACTTGCTCGTGGCGCTGATTGGCTCGTTCTTTGGCACCATCGTCGGTGTGCTGCCGGGGCTGGGCCCGACGAACGGGGTCGCCATGCTGGTGCCGATCGCATTTGCGATGGGCTTGCCGCCCGATACCGCCTTGATCTTGCTGGCCGCTGTCTATGTCGGTGCGGAATATGGAGGCCGGATCACCTCGATCCTGATCAATGTGCCCGGCGAGGCAGCTGCGGTCATGACCACGCTGGATGGCTACCCGCTGGCGCGCCAGGGGTTGGGGAGCGTGGCGCTGTCCCTGTCGGCCTGGTCCTCCTTTGTCGGCTCCCTCATCGCCATTGTCGGTATCGCCGCGTTTGCGCCCTTTCTGGCGCAGTGGGCCTTGGCGTTTGGCCCGGCGGAATACTTTGTGCTGATGGTGTTTGCCTTCTGTGCGCTCACCAGCTTGTTGGGGGAGCAACCCATTAAAGGGGTTCTGGCGGCGGCCATCGGGCTGTCGATTGCGACAATCGGGGTGGATGCCAACTCCGGCGTTTACCGCTATACCTTCGATATCCCACACTTGGCCGATGGTCTGGATTTTGTCGTCGTTGTCATTGGCTTGTTTGCCGTCGCGGAAATGCTGCAAATGCTGGAGAACAAGCTCTCGGGCCAAAGCGTGGAAGTGCCGCCCAGCCAACGCAAGCTCTTCAATCTGCGCGAGCTGCGCTTAACCTCCGGCAGCACCATCCGTGGCAGCCTGCTCGGGTTTGTGATGGGCGTATTGCCAGGGGCGGGCGCCAGCGTGGCGTCGGCCGTGGCCTATGCCAACGAGAAGCGCTATATAGAAGACAAAGACCCGGATGCCAAATTTGGCCAGGGAGACTTGCGTGGCTTGGCCGCGCCTGAGGCGGCGAACAACAGTGCCGCTACCGGCTCGTTCATCCCCATGCTGACCTTGGGCATCCCTGGCTCGGGGACGACGGCCGTGATGATGGGCGCGCTCACGCTCTACAACATCACTCCCGGCCCGGTGCTGTTTGAGCAGCAACCCGCGCTGGTCTGGGGCTTGATCGCCTCGCTGCTGATTGCCAATGTGATGCTGCTGGTGATGAACATCCCGATGGTGCGGGTGTTTGCCTCGATGCTGTCCATCCCGGGCTGGCTGCTGGTGCCGGGTATCCTGGCCATCAGCTTTATCGGTGTCTATGCCATCAGTGCCACGACCTTTGACCTGATGGCGGTCGTCGCCATCGGCGTGATCGGCTACCTGCTGCGCAAACTCCAGGTGCCCATGGCGCCGATGGTGCTGGGCGTTGTGCTGGGCACGATGATGGAGCAAAACCTGCGGCGTGCGCTGTCCATCACCAATGGCGATGTCACCATCCTCTGGGCCAGCATGGTCTGCACCATCCTATGGGTGCTGGCAGCTGCCGTGGTGCTGGGGCCCATGGGTTACCGTTGGCTGGCCAAACGCAGGCGTGCGCAGGAAACGGCTCCATGATGCTGGTGCCGCTGGCCTAATGTTGAGGTCTCTGTCAGCAAAAAAGGCGAGCTGGGGACTCGCCTTTTTCTTGATGTTGGCGGGCCTATCAACCCCGGACCGCAAGCGCCTGCAGCAATTTGTCGTGGATACCACCAAAGCCGCCATTGCTCATGCAGACAATCACGTCTCCGGCCATGGCCGCCTGCAGCACCTGGGCGATCAGGCTGTCGATATTGCCTGCGGTCTGGGCGCGGGCACCCATGGGGGCCAGCGCCTGGGCGGCGTCCCAGTCCAGGCCGGCCGTGTGGCAAAAGGCCAGGTCGGCCGATTCCAGCGACCAGGGCAGCTGTGACTTCATCGTGCCCAGCTTCATCGTGTTGCTGCGCGGCTCAAACACTGCAAGGATGCGGGTTTGCGCGCCCACCTGCTGGCGCAGGCCATCCAGGGTAGTGCGGATGGCAGTGGGGTGGTGGGCAAAATCGTCGTAGACCTGGATGCCGGCAGCGGTGCCGCGCAATTCCATGCGGCGTTTGACGTTCTGAAAGCGCGACAAGGCTTGGGCCGCTTCTGCGGGCGCCACACCCACATGCTGGGCCGCAGCGATGGCAGCGAGCGCATTCATCTGGTTGTGCACGCCGCTCAGGCCCCATTGCACCTTGCCGGCGGGCGCATCTTTATAGAACACTTCAAAGTTCGACGGGTCGCCTTCGGCGCGCATGTCGTCGATGGCAGCGCCAAAGCGCACCACTTCGCTCCAGCAGCCTTGGTGCAGCACACGGGTCAGGCTCTCTTCAACACCATTGGCCACCACGCGGCCGCTGGCGGGCACGGTGCGCACCAGGTGGTGGAACTGGCGCTCAATCGCTGCCAGGTCATCAAAGATGTCGGCATGGTCGAACTCCAGGTTGTTCAGCACGGCGGTGCGGGGGCGGTAGTGCACAAACTTGCTGCGCTTGTCGAAAAAGGCGGTGTCGTATTCGTCGGCCTCGATCACAAACACGGGGCGCTGGTCGCCACCGCCGGGCCGGGTGGGCGCACCCAGGCGGGCAGAGACGCCAAAATCGAGTGGCACGCCACCGACCAGAAAGCCCGGCTGCAGGCCGGCGGCCTCCAGAATCCAGGTGAGCATCGAGGTCGTCGTGGTTTTGCCATGGGTGCCGGCCACGGCCAGCACATGGCGGCCCTGCAGCACATGCTCGGCCAGCCATTGGGGGCCGCTGGTGTAGGGAGCGCCGGTGTCGAGGATGGCCTCCATCAGCGGAAACTTGGGCGAGCCATCGTCCAGGCGCGCCCGGCTTACGACGTTGCCGACCACGTACATATCGGGCTGCAGCGCGAGCTGGTCGGCGCCAAAGCCTTCGATCAGCTCGATGCCCAGCGCGCGCAGTTGGTCGCTCATCGGCGGGTAGACGCCGCTGTCGCAGCCCGTCACCTTGTGCCCAGCCTCGCGTGCCAGTGCGGCCACGCCACCCATAAAGGTGCCACAGATACCCAGAATATGAATGTGCATGGACGTCGATTCTACGGCGCGTCCGGATATAAGCCGCGCTCTGGGCGGCTGTAATTGCAAGCAAGTGCCGCAGGGGCCATGCAAATCCGACACAATGGAATGCATGAAGACTGATGCAAGCTGGGAAATCGCCAACACCGCCGCACGCATGGTGGTGGAGGAAGGCCTGGAGTGGGGGCCGGCCAAGAAGCGCGCCGTCAAGCAGCTGGGGCTGCCGGGCCGCACCGCTCTGCCCGATAACGAGGTACTGGAAGCGGCGGTGCGCGAGTACCTGGAGCTGTTCTGCGCCGACACCCAGCCCGCCGAGTTGCGGGCATTGCGCGAGATGGCCGTGCTGTGGATGGAGCGCATGGAGGCTTTCCGGCCCTATCTGGTAGGTGCCGTCTGGAATGGTACGGCCACGCGCCTGTCTGATATATACATTCAGTTGTTCTGCGATGACTCCAAATCGGCTGAGATTGCGCTGATTGACCATGGCGTGCGCTATGAGGTATCGTCGATCAACGGTTTCCACGGTGAGACGGTGGATGCCTTGTCGATCAGCAGCTTTTGCAAACCGCTCAATGAGAGCATTGGTGTGCACTACCTGGTCTACGACCTGGATGACCTGCGCGGCGCCTTGAAGCCCGATGCCCAGGGCCGCACGCCGCGCGGCTCGCTGGAGGCGGTGCGCCGCCTGCTGACCCCACCCACGGAGTGATGCCCCATGCCGACACCTGAACGCGCACCTGTTGATGCAGCGCAAACCTTGCCACCGCAGGCCGCCGCCAGCCGCCGGCGCCTGCTGACCGGTGGCGTGGCGGCTGCCGCTTTGGCTGCCGGAGCGGGCTGGGCTTGGTGGCGCCACCGCTTGGCCGAGCCCAATGGCCCGGCGATGGACGGGCTGTGGAGCCAGGCCTTTGCTGCGCCTGGCGGGCAGACCGAAGTGCGCATGCAGGCCTTCCAGGGCAAGCCTTTGCTGCTGAATTTTTGGGCCACCTGGTGCCCGCCTTGTGTTGAAGAGCTGCCGATGCTCAACCAGTTCTACGAAGCGCAGCGCGCCAAGGGCTGGCAGGTGGTGGGTTTGGCGGTGGACCAGGATGCGGCGGTGCAGCGTTTTTTGCAGCGCACGCCGCTGGCCTTCCCTGTGGGGATTGCCGGCATGGGTGGCACGCAGCTGACGCGCGACCTGGGGAATTCCGCAGGCGGCCTACCGTTCACAGTGGTATTTGGTAGGCAAGGTGACGTTCAACATCGTAAAATGGGGCAACTTCTTGCATCTGACTTGCAAAATTGGGCAAGTCTATAAGGTGTGCAAGCCGGGACGGCAGTAGTGCCGTTGATCAAAAATCAAAGATATTGAGTCAAATAGGGCGAAATTGGAGTAAATTTGCGCCCTGTTTGATTTTTTAGCCGTTGGAGCTCCCATGGATTTACGCAAGCTGAAAACCCTGATCGATCTCGTGTCCGAATCGAATGTCTCGGAGTTGGAAATCACCGAAGCAGAAGGCAAGGTTCGCATTGTGAAGGGCGGCGGCGCTGTGGTGCAGCAAGTGATGGCGGCGCCCGTGTTGCCCGCTGCGGCCCCTGCAGCAGCCCCCGCTGCTGCCGCTGCGCCGGCAGAAGCTGCTCCCGCTGCGGCGCAAGGCCATACGGTCAAGTCACCGATGGTGGGCACGTTCTACCGCTCGTCCGCTCCCGGCGCCAAGGCCTTTGTTGAGGTCGGCAGCCAGGTCAAGGAAGGCGATACCGTGTGCATCATTGAAGCGATGAAGATCCTCAATGAGATCGAAGCCGACAAGTCCGGCACGATCAAGCAGATCCTGGGCGAAAACGGCCAGGCCGTGGAATTTGGTCAGCCGTTGTTCATCATTGAATAAGGCCTCGCCCATGTTCAAGAAAATTCTGGTTGCCAACCGCGGAGAGATCGCACTGCGTGTGCAGCGCGCTTGCCGCGAGCTGGGCATCAAGGCCGTGATGGTCTATTCCGAGGCGGACCGCGACGCCAAGTATGTGAAGCTGGCCGATGAGGCCGTCTGCATTGGCCCGGCGCCGTCGGCCCAAAGCTATCTGAACATGCCGGCCATCATCTCGGCGGCCGAAGTGACCGACGCCGAGGCCATCCACCCTGGCTACGGCTTTCTGTCCGAGAACGCCGACTTTGCCGAGCGTGTGGAAAAGAGCGGCTTCCAGTTCATTGGCCCGACGCCCGAGTCCATCCGCATCATGGGTGACAAGGTCTCGGCCAAGCAGGCGATGATCAAGGCTGGTGTGCCTTGCGTGCCTGGCTCTGATGGCGAATTGCCCGATGACCCCGCGCTGATCCGCCGCATTGCCAAGGCGATCGGCTACCCGGTGATCATCAAGGCCGCAGGCGGCGGCGGTGGCCGTGGCATGCGCGTGGTGCATACCGAGGCAGCGCTGGTCAATGCCGTGCAGATGACCAAGGCCGAAGCTGGTGCTGCGTTCGGCAATCCTGCGGTGTACATGGAAAAGTACCTGCAGAACCCGCGCCACATCGAAATCCAGGTGATGGCCGACAAGTTCAAGAACGCCGTCTACCTGGGCGAGCGCGATTGCTCCATGCAGCGCCGCCACCAGAAGGTGATTGAAGAGGCGCCAGCCCCTGGCATTCCACGCCGCCTGATTGAGAAGATCGGTGACCGCTGCGTGGCCGCCTGCAAGAAGATCGGCTACCGCGGTGCGGGTACCTTCGAGTTTCTGTACGAAAACGGCGAGTTCTACTTCATCGAGATGAACACCCGTGTGCAGGTCGAGCACCCGGTGACCGAATGGATCACTGGCGTGGATATCGTCGGCACCCAGATCATGGTGGCCGCTGGCGAGAAACTGCCGTTCACGCAGCGCCAGATCAACGCGCAGATGCGCGGTCATGCGATCGAATGCCGGATCAACGCCGAAGATGCCTACAAGTTCACGCCATCGCCTGGCCGGGTCACCACCTGGCACATGCCTGGCGGTCCGGGTGTGCGCGTCGATTCGCATGTGTACGCCAACTACTTTGTGCCACCGAACTACGACTCGATGATCGGCAAGCTGATCGTCTATGGCGACACCCGTGAGCAGGCCATCGCCCGCATGCGCACTGCGCTGCTGGAGACGGCGGTCGAAGGGATTTCGACCAATATCCCGCTGCATTCGGAGCTGATGGTCGATGCCAAGTTCAATGCCGGCGGCACCAATATCCACTATCTGGAAGAGTGGCTGGCTGCGCGCAAGCGTTGATGCGCCCCCTTTCATCGTGATAGATGCTGGCATTTCCAAGGGAATGCCAGCTTTTTGCATTAAGGAAACCCTGTCATGTACGAACTGTGCCTGATGTGCCCGGAAGACCGGGTCGAGAGCGTGAGCGAAGCGCTGGATGCGCTGGATGCGCTCAGCGTCTCGGTCGAAGATGCCGATGCCCAGACCGATGCCGAGCAGGCACTGTTTGGCGAGCCCGGCATGCCGCCGCCCAAGGATGGCTGGCAGCGCAGCCGCATCGTGGCGCTGTTCCCGCAGCGCGCTGCGGCCGAAGAGGCGCAGAGCTTGCTGCAGCTGCAGGATTTCTTTGCCGGCTGCAGCCTGCTGGGCATCCGTGAGGTGGCCGAGCAGGACTGGGTGCGCCTGACCCAATCGCAGTTCGCCCCGGTGGATATCACGCCGGAATTCTGGATTGTGCCCACCTGGCATGAGCTGCCAGCGGCCGCGACCCGCAGCATCCGCCTGGACCCGGGCCTGGCCTTTGGCACCGGCACCCACCCCACCACCCGCATGTGTCTGCGCTGGATTGCGCAGCGCGGCGCGCAAGGCCAGGATCTGGGCCGTGTGCTGGACTACGGCTGCGGCTCCGGCATTTTGGCCATTGGCGCCGCCAAGTTTGGTGCGGTGGACATTGATGCGGTGGACATTGACACCGCTGCCGTGGAATCGACCGAATACAACGCCCAGGCCAACCATGTGCAGCTGCGCGCCGGCTTGCCTGATGCAGCGCAAGGCGAGTACCAGACGGTGCTGGCCAATATCCTGGCTACGCCGCTGAAGGTGCTGGCCCCCTTGCTCTGCGCCCATGTGGCCCAGGGTGGCCACCTGGTGCTGGCCGGTATCCTGGAGCGCCAGACCGATGAGCTGAAAGCCGCTTACGCCCCTTATCTGCAGCTGGACGTGGCCGATACCGAAGACGGCTGGGTGCTGATGACAGCACGGCGCGCAGCAGATTCCGCCACGGGGACAGGCCGCTGAACTTCTGACCCTACAATCCACTGCGATGAGCCAGATAACGCGTTGCCCCCAGTGCCAGACCCGCTTCAAGGTGGTGGATGACCAATTGCGCATCTCCGATGGCTGGGTGCGCTGTGGCAAGTGCAAGGCGGTGTTTGATGCGCTGACACACCTGGCGGCCAGTGCACCGGCGGCAGCGCCCGCAGGCACGCAGGCGCCGGCTGAGCATCCCGCTGTCGCCACGCAGGCCCCGGTGGTGGCTCCATCGCAGGTGGCCTCGCCTGCTGTCCCTACGCCCAGCCCAGAGCCGGCGCAGGCGGGGGCTGCAGTGCTGCGGACGGAGAACTCGCTGCAGGTGAACCCCAACGCCCAGGTGCCCGAGCTGTCGGTGCTGGTGTTTCCGCGCCGCGCCAATGCGAGCGGGGATTCGGGCTATGTGGATTCGTCCTGGATGCAGGCCTATGAGGAAGAGGCCCAGGCGCAGACCCCTGTCGCGCCACCCGCAGGCCAGGACCGCAGCGGTCTGGAGAGCGAATGGCAGCCGATGGCGGACCAGCGCCCGGAATCGCTGCGCAGCAGCCGGGTGGACTTTTCGGCCACTGACGACCTGGCGGAACTGCAAGCCCGCGAGGGCCGTCTGCTGGAGGCCATTGCCGAGCGCCAAAAGCCCGTACCAGCGCCTGTGCCGCCAGAGCCAGCGCAGCCCGCGCTGCTGGATGAGGCCGCACCGCTGGTCGTGGAGGATGTGGTGGCAGCTGCCGCTGCCCCTGCTGCAAAAGAGCTGCAGGTCCAGGAGCCGGCTTCACCTCCGCCGTATTTGAGGCAGAGCAGCGCCCATGATCTGTCCGCCCCCGGCCCGGCGGCGCGGCAAGAGGATGGGCTGCTGCTGGCGCCCGAGATGGCTGGCAGAACCCTGGATGCCGGCAAGCGGGAGCCCTCGCTGGCTGCACCGACCAACTATGTGGCGCAGATGGATGAGGCCGTTGCGGCGGCCGATGCAGCCGCTTCTGCCGGCATGGATGCCGTGGCCGAGCCAGGTTTTGTGCGCGCCGCCAAGCGCAAGGCCTTCTGGCGCAAGCCCTGGGTCGTCGTGCTGTCGCTGTTGCTCAGCCTGCTGCTGTTGGCGGCCTTGCTGCTGCAGATCGCGCTGACCCAGCGTGACCGCCTGGCCCTGGCCCAACCCCAATGGCGCCCGGCATTGCAAGCCGCTTGCCGCCTCGCGGGCTGCGAGATTGCGCCGCCTAGGCAACTGCAGGCCGTGTCTATCGACAGCACCAGCTTCAACGCCGTGGGGCCGCGCCAGTTCCGGCTGCGCGTGGTCTTGCGCAATGGTGCCGACAATCCGGTGGCGGTCCCTGCGCTGGAGCTGAGCCTCAATGACGCGGCAGAAAAACTGGTGCTGCGCCGTGTGCTGACTCCGCAGGAGCTGCAGGCGCCTGCCGCGCTGGACGCGCATGGCGAGTGGACGGCAGAGATGGTCATCCAGGTGGCAGAGGCGGCAGGTGATGTCGTGGGCTACCGCGTGCTGGCGTTCTACCCTTGAATTTTTGATAACAGAAAGAATAGCTTCATGGCTTCGCTGATCTGCGGCTCGCTCGCATTTGACAACATCATGACATTTTCGGGCCGCTTTGCCGACCAGATCATGCCCGATCAGATCCATATCCTGAACGTGTCCTTTCTCGTGCCGACCTTGCGCCGCGATTTTGGCGGCTGCGCCGGCAATATTGCCTATGCGCTGCACCTGCTGGGCGGCCAGGCGCTGCCAATGGCCGTGGTGGGCCATGATGGCGACGGCTATGTCGCGCATTTCAAGCAGCTGGGTATCGATACGCGCTTTATCAAAAAGCTCGACGACCACTACACCGCCCAGTGCATGATCACCACCGACATGGACAACAACCAGATCACCGCCTTCCACCCCGGTGCGATGATGCAGGCCCATGAAAACACCATCACCAAGGACTGCGGCGCGGCCATTGGCATCGTCGCGCCCGATGGGCGTGACGCCATGCTGCAGCACGCCGAGCAGCTGCATGCCGCTGGCATTCCCTTTGTGTTTGACCCTGGCCAGGGCCTGCCGATGTTCGATGGCAATGACCTGCGCCATTTCATCAGCCTGGCCACGTGGGTGACGGTGAACGACTACGAAGGCAAGATGCTGAGCGAGCGCACCGGCCTGTCGTTTGCCGAGATCTCTACCCAGGTGCAGGGCCTGATGGTGACCTTGGGTGCCGAAGGCTGCGATCTGTGGGAAAACGGCGAGCGCATGCATGTGCCTGGCATCCAGGCCACGGCCGTGGTCGACCCGACCGGCTGCGGCGATGCCTGGCGCGGTGGTCTGCTCTGGGGCCTGGAGCAGGGCCGCCCGCTGCGCACCTGTGTGGAACTGGGCAACCGCATGGGCGCCTTGAAGATCGCAGCACGCGGCCCGCAAAACTACCAGCTGGATTTTGACCCCGCAGCGGTCTGAGGCGGTGGCTCGGCCTCTCCGGGCCTCCGGGCGGGCCTTGGCTTCATCTCATCCTGGCGGGGTCTGAATGGTGCACGGCGCTAGCCGCTGTGATGCATCACCCTTTGGCAAAGGCCTCCAGCGCCTCGCCGGTCATCCGGTAGCGAATCCATTCGCTCTGCGGCTTGGCGCCCAGGCTGTCATAGAACTGGATCGATGGCGTGTTCCAGTCCAGCACGCTCCACTCGAAGCGCCCGCAGTCCTTGTCCACGGCAATGCGCGCCAGATGGCGCAGCAAGGCCTTGCCCGCGCCGCTGCCACGGTGGCTGGGGTCGACGTACAGGTCTTCCAGGTAGAGGCCATTGCGCCCCTGCCAGGTGGAGTAGTTGAAAAAATACACGGCAAAGCCAATGGCCTGGCCCTCCTGCTCGCAGATAAGGCCATGCGCCGTGGCACCCTCGCTGAACATGGTCTTGTGCACATGGGCGGGGGTCGCGAGCACCTCGTGCTCGGCATTTTCATAGACGGCCAGATCGCGCACAAAGCGCAGGATGGTGTCGGTGTCGTCGATGGTGGCGGGGCGGATGTGGAGCGCTGTCGTCATGGATCAATGGCCAGGGGGTTAGCCTGGTGAGTCTGTGTATGCAGGCCGCACTGTGGGCGGCCTACATGGTTGGCTGTTGGGGGAGGAAGGCTGCACCAGCGTTGCGTTGACGTTGCCCATCAATGTGAGGCTGCCACCAGTTTTTGCAGAATCTGGAAATGGTCCTCAAAAAACTCGGCCTCGCGGGCGCGTATCGCATCGATGCTGAGCCAAAAGGCCTCGGCTGCATCATCGTCGGCACGCACCGCAGGCTTGGGGCTGCGCTGCAGGTCGAAATAGTGCACATGGGTGATGGTGCGGCCACGCTGGCTGCGGTCGGGGTGGTCGAACACGGTCACCGATTGCAGGCTGGCCTGCAGTTGCGCTTCGTCCAGCGCGCAATGCGTCTCTTCCTGCAGCTCACGCAGGCAGGATTGCCACAGGCTGTCGCGCGGCTCGACAAAGCCGCCGGGCAGGGCCAGCAAGCCCTTGCCCGGTGCATGGCCACGGCGGATCAGCAGCACCTCGTTGCCGCAGCGCAGCAGCGCATCGACGGTGACAAAGATGGGCGGGTAGGGCGCTGCCGCCCAGGAGGCATGGTAGCGGCGCAGCATCTGCCATTCGGTGTGCAGCGCGGCGTATTCTGCGCTGGTGCGGAACTGCTGCAGAAACTGCAGCGAGCTGGCTGGAAGCATATCGGCCAAGGCGGCGAGGCTTGCTGCAGAGCCATCGCCTTGCGTGCCAAAGTAGGCGTCGCGGATGGGGGTGGCGTCGATGCTGTTCTGGCGCGGCAGGCTCACCAGCTCCCAGCCGGGGAAGTGGGCCAGGTAGCTGCTGCTCTCGTCCTTGAAATGGCCCACCAGGCCAATGCGGGCGCCCGGCGTGCTGTGGCTGGTGACGGCCTCGCGCACGGCGGTCACCCAGCGCGGCTCGTCGTAGTAATCGCGGATGGGCACAAACACCAGGCGCGCCGCATCGGCGGGGCTGAGCGCTGCAGCAAACATCTGCGCGCGCTCTTGCCAGGTGAAGGGGTTCTTGGGGCTGCGGGCCTGCAGTGCGGATCCCAATACCACCACCACCTTGCTGGCGCGGGCAAGCGCCTGCTGCAAGAGGGCCAGATGGCCCAGATGCGGCGGCTGGAAGCGGCCAATCAGTACGGCCAGGTCATAGTGCTCGGTAGCTGCGGTCATGTCTCGGTGTCTTGGTGCCTGCTGGGGTGCTGGCTTGGGATTATGCGCTGTGGATGTGCCGACTCGCCGCCCTTTGTCTTTATCGATCCTCTGCAAGACCCTCGTCCAAAGGAAAGGGCGCGGATCGCCCGGGCCCGCGACCAGGCCACGGCAGGGCGTTTGACAGAGGGGTGTTAAGGGTAGTAGGCCGCAATCGGCATTTGCCGGCCGGTGCCAAAAGCGCGTGGGCGCAGGCGCAGGATGGGCGGTGCCTGGCGGCGCTTGTACTCGCTGCGGTGGACCATGCGCTGCACCTTGGCGAGGGTCTGGCGCCCGGCCTCGGTCTGCACAAAGCGATCAACAAAGAGGCGCGCGGCGTCATACTCCAGGCTCGACAGGCGCTGGCCTTCGATGAGGATCTTGAGGATCTCGTCGAGCACGGCATAGGGCGGCAGGCTGTCCTCGTCCTTCTGGTCGGGGGCCAGTTCGGCCGACGGCGGCTTGTCAATGATGGCCTGGGGGATCAGCTCGCGCCCGGCGCTGGCGTTGATATGGCGCGCGAGCGCGAACACCTCCGTCTTGTACAGGTCGCCGATCAGGCCCAGGCCGCCGTTGGTGTCGCCATACAAGGTGCAGTAGCCCACCGAGATCTCGGACTTGTTGCCCGTGGTCAGCAGCAGGTGGCCAAAAGCATTGCTGTACTCCATCAGAATGGAGCCGCGAATGCGGGCCTGGACATTCTCCAGCGGCAGGCCTTGCAAGGGCGCGCCAAAGCTGGCCTCGAACTGCTGGGCATAGCCCTGCACCAGGTCGGCAATCGGGTGGGTGTGCAGCGCAATGCCCAGGTTACGGCCCAGCGCCACCGAGTCATCCACCGAGCCGCTGGAGGAGTAGCGCGAGGGCATGGTGATGCCGACCACGTTCTCGGGGCCGAGCGCCTCGGCCGCCAGCGCCAGGGTCAGCGCCGAATCGATGCCGCCGGAGCTGCCGACCACCACCTGGCGAAAGCCGCAGCGGCGCGCATAGTCGCGCAGGCCCAGAATGGTCTGCTGGCGGTAGAACTCCATCGTCGGCAGGCCTTCAGCCGGAGGGGGGGCGGGCCGTGTGCCATCGGGCAGGCAGAAGTCGCCGTTGTCAAAGCCCAGGGTGCAGACGGTTTGCACAAAGCGCGGTGCTTCCCAGACGATGCCGCGCTCGGGCTGCACCGCAAACGATGCGCCGTCGAACACGATCTGGTCCTGGCCCCCGATCTGGTTGACATACAGGATCGGCAGGCCATGGCGGCGCGCGGCATGGCTGAAGATCTGGTGGCGCTCTTCACGCTTGCCCAGGTGGCTGGGGCTGGCATTGATGCTGACGACCACATCGGGGGCGGCATCGGCCATGCGCTCGAAGGGGTTGGTGGCGTAGTCGGCGCCGCTGTCGTTCCAGCCGTCCTCGCAGATCAGAAAGCCGACCTGCATCTGGCCGATGCGCAGCACCTTGGCTACGTCGCGGCCGGGCTCAAAGTGGCGGCGCTCATCAAAGATGTTGTAGGTGGGCAGCAGCTGCTTGTCGTACTGCAGGCGGATGGCGCCGTTGTGCAGCACCAGCAGGCTGTTGTGCAGGTGCTTGCCGGGCCCGGCGGCGCGGGTGGGGGCGCCCAGCACCCAGTGCAGATCGGGCAGTTGCTGGCTCTCTTGCAACAGCCGCGCAATACCGGCATCGACGCGGGCCAGAAAATCGGGCTCGTCAAGCAGGTCGCCCGGGTAGTAGGCGGTCAGCGACAACTCGGCAAAGACAACCAGCTGCGCGCCGTCGGCCTGCGCCTGGCGGGCGGCGGCCAGCATCTGGTCGATGTTGCCATCCATGTCGCCCACGGTGGGGTTGAGCTGGGCCAGGGTGATCTTGAGCATTGCGGCTCCTTACTGCGTCACATGAAAGACTTGCTTGAGGTAGGCCAGGTAGGTCTCGTCGTCGCACAGGGTCTTGCCTGGGCTGTCGCTGAGCTTGGCCACTGGCTGGCCATTGGCGTGGGTGAGCTTCATCACGATGTTGAGCTGCTTGAGGCCCATGTCGTTGGCCAGCTGGGTGCCAATGCCAAAGCCGCACTGGATACGATCGGCAAAGTGCTGGTAGAGCGCCAGCGCGCTGTCCAGGGTCAGGCCATCGGAGAACACCAGGCGCTTGGCATGCGCATTGATACGCAGCTTGGCATAGTGGGCCAGTGCCTTTTCGCCCCATTCGTAGGGGTCGCCCGAGTCATGGCGCAAGCCGTCGAACAGCTTGGCAAAGTACATGTCGAAATCGGCGAGGAAGGCGTCCATGCCGACGGTGTCGGTCAGCGCAATGCCCAGGTCGCCCCGGTATTCCTGCACCCAGTCTTCCAGCGCGGCGATCTGAAAATCACGCAGGCGCACGCCGTGGGCCTGGTAGCTTTGCAGGTACTCATGGGCCATGGTACCAATGGGCACCAGGTTCAGGTCGCGCGCCAGCAGCACGTTGGAGGTGCCCTTGAACCACTGCGCGGTCTGCGTGGCAAAGGCCTGAACCACCTCGCGCTGCCAGGGGGCGGAAAAGCGCCGGCGCACGCCAAAATCAAACAGCTCAAAGGGGTGGCGGTGCTTGGCCTCTTGTGCCAGCTCCTGCAGACGCACTATTTTTGCCCCCAGGCGCTTTCGCCCCTCGGCCAGCGCGCTGGCCTGCTCAAAGCGGCGGAAGTACAGCTCGTTGACGATGGACAGCACAAAGATCTCAAAGCCCATCACATGCACCTGGGGGCCATGGGCAACGATATGCAGGCCGTCACCATCGGGCTCGACCTCGATGAAATCACGCTGGAACTGGAAGATGCGCAGAAAGTCGATGAAATCGCTTTTCATGAAGCGCAGGCTGGCCAGGTAGTCGAGCTCGTCCTTCTTGAATTTCAGCGCGCACAGCGCGTCGATCTCGGCGCGCACTTCGGCCAGCAGATCTACCAGCGGAAACTCGGTCTGCGAGCGGCAGACAAAGCGGTAGGTGGACTGGGTTTGCGGGTGGCGATGGAGCATGGCCTGCCACATCGTGAATTTGTACAAATCGGTGTCGAGCAGGCTGGTGATAATGGGCTGCATACCGCGTCTTTCTCTGTCAAAAATACGATCCATCAGCGCTTGTCCCTCAAGCACCAATGGCCAAACGGCTTATAAGCTGAAAGCCGTGCTGGTGCAGCAGCGTACACCGAGGGCGCGCATCTGCTGCAAAAAGGTGTCTTGTGCCGCTTCAAAGCCGGCCACAGGGCTCATGCAGTCGGTCAGCAGGACAATGCGCGAGAAATCCTCCGCGCCCCACAGCGGCGCCATATGCTGCACGATGTGCTCGGTGGTGGCGCGCACGCAGTGGCTGCCCGCTTCCCCGGCGATCACCAAAGTATCGGCCTGCGCCAGCTGCTGCAGCAAGGCGGTGTTCAACTGGGTTTCCGGGTCTTGCGCATCGGGTACCTCGGCGCAGATGGCGCTGTAGTGCTCGGTCAACGGATTCATGCCCTTGAACACATGGCGCACCGCGCGCTGGCGCTGGCTTTGCCATTGGCGGCAGGCGGTCAGGATGTCGGCATGCACGCCATGGCCAATGCTGCCGATTTCGCAGTGCAGCGGCCAGACCATCAAGGTGTAGCGGCCCTGGGCTTCCAGCGCATTGAGGTAGGCGAGGGTACGGGCCAGCTCGTCCGGGTTGCGAGGCCTGAAACTGCCTTCGCGCAGCTGCGCAGCGGTGATGGCGGTAAAAGGCTGCACCGGGCTGCCATCGCCTTGCTGCCAGAAGGCGGGGTGGGCAATGTCGTAGGCCTGGTGGGAGTCGAGCGTGACGGTGATTCCATCGAGCTGCGAGGCATGCTGCAGCAGCCACTGCGCCAGGCGTCGCATGTCCGCATGGGCGCCCGCCACCGGCAGGCTGGGGGCATAAGGCGCGGGGCTTGCCGCGTTGCTGGGGAGCCAGGCTGGCGGCAGGTCGCAAAAGTCATTTTGCGGGTCGATGATGAGCAGCTGTGTGCGTTGGCGCATGTCTTTCTCCTTCGATGTGAGGCAGTCTACGCTTGTTAAAATATTTTTGCAACTAACTAATGAAGAGGGCTTGCAGGAAATCTTTTGCATGAAGCCTATGTTTTTATTGATTCTGGGTAGCTGCAGCGGCATACTGCCCTTCATGAAAAGGACTTGGTACAGAAATGATGCAAAGTGAAACCGCCTCCATCCAGGTGCTGACCACGGTGGACGTGGTGGTGCTGACCTTGGTGGACGGGGTGCTGAGCGTCGTGCTGGTGCAGCGCGAGCGCGCGCCGTTTGCCGGGGTATGGGCTTTGCCGGGCGGCTACATCCATGCGCAAGAAGACGCCGACGCCCATGCCAGTGCCGCCCGCGTACTGCGCAGCAAGGCGGGGATTGAAGACGCGTACCTGGAGCAGCTGGCCACTTTTAGCGGGCCGGCGCGTGACCCACGCGGCTGGTCGGTCGCCATCAGCTATTGCGCGCTGATCCCGCAGCAAAAGCTCCCCACGCCAAGGCAGGGGCTGAAGATGGTGCCGGTCGCTGCCACCGGCCAGCTGCCGTTTGACCATGGGCAGATCCTGCAGGCAGCGCTGGCGCGGGTGCGCAGCAAGAGCCAGTACTCCTCGCTGCCGGTGCATTTCTTTGGCGAGAGCTTTACCCTGCCGCAGCTGCAGCAGGTCTATGAAAGCATTCTGGGCGAGCCGCTGAACAAGGTGAGCTTTCGCCGCAAGATGGACGAGCTGGGCATGCTCGAGCCCGTGCCGGGCCAAATGCAGGCCGGAGGCGCGCATCGGCCGGCGCAACTGCACCGGGTGCGGCCGGAGTTCAGGCTGCAGCTGGCGCTGAGTGCGCGGGGGCTGTGAATGCGTTGGCTGGACTGACGAGCACCCATGAAAAAATCCGCTGGATCACTCCGAGCGGATTTCTTGCGAAGACTGACCTGAATTACTTCAGACCGGCAGCAGCACGAAGCAGCGCAGCCTTGTCGGTTTTTTGGCTTCGGCCGGGTCTGGCGGCCCTTCACATCGCAAGCGATGTGAGCCTGCGCCGAAGAACCGACAAACTCGCTGCGCTCGGGGCCTTACAGGCCCGCAGCAGCGCGCAGCACTGCTGGCTGTCAGCGGTCTTTGGCTTCGGCCGGGCCTGGCGGCCCTTCACATCGCGAGCGATGTGAGCCTGCGCCGAAGAACCGACGAACTCGCTGCGCTCGGGGCCTTACAGGCCCGCAGCAGCGCGCAGCACTGCTGGCTGTCAGCGGTCTTTGGCTTCGGCCGGGCCTGGCGGCCCTTCACATCGCAAGCGATGTGAGCCTTTGCCGAAGAACCGACAAACTCGCTGTGCTCGGGGCCTTACAGGCCCGCAGCAGCGCGCAGCACTGCTGCCTTGTCGGTTCTTTCCCAAGTAAACTCCGGCTCCTCACGGCCAAAGTGGCCATACGCCGCCGTCTTGCTGTAGATCGGGCGCAGCAGATCCAGCATTTGGATGATGCCCTTGGGGCGCAGGTCAAAGTGCGCGGCCACCAGCTTGGCGATGTCGGCATCGGGGATCACGCCGGTGCCTTCGGTGTAGACGGTGATGTTCATCGGGCGGGCCACGCCGATCGCATAGGCCACCTGCACCTGGCACTGGCGCGCCAGACCGGCAGCGACCACGTTCTTGGCGACGTAGCGGGCAGCGTAGGCGGCAGAGCGGTCCACCTTGGTTGGATCCTTGCCGGAGAACGCACCGCCGCCGTGGGGGCAGGCACCGCCGTAGGTGTCCACAATGATCTTGCGACCGGTCAGGCCACAGTCGCCCTGCGGGCCACCGACGACGAAGCGGCCCGTGGGGTTGATCAGGTACTTGGTGTCCTGCAGCCATTCCGACGGCAGCACGGGCTTGATGATCTCTTCGATGATGGCTTCGGTGAAGCTGGCCTTCATCTTGGTGGCGGTTTCCGACTGGTCGGGGCTGTGCTGGGTGGACAGCACTACGGTGTCGATGCTGTGGGGCTTGCCGTCCACATAGCGCATGGTGACCTGGCTCTTGGCGTCAGGGCGCAGGAAAGGCAGGCGGCCATCCTTGCGCAGCTGGGCCTGGCGCTCGACCAGGCGGTGGGCGTAGTAGATCGGCGCGGGCATCAGCTCGGGCGTTTCGTCGCATGCATAGCCAAACATCAGGCCCTGGTCGCCAGCGCCGGTGTTCAGCTCGTCATCGCTGGCCTTGTCCACGCCCTGGGCGATGTCCTGGCTTTGCTTGTCATAGGCCACCAGCACCGCGCAGCCCTTGTAGTCGATGCCGTAGTCGGTGTTGTCGTAGCCGATGCGCTTGATGGTGTCGCGGGCCACCTGGATGTAGTCCACGTTGGCGCCGGTGGTGATCTCGCCTGCCAATACCACCAAGCCGGTGTTGGTCAGTGTCTCTGCCGCCACGCGGCTGTGTGGATCTTGGGTGAAAATAGCGTCCAAAATCGCATCAGAGATCTGGTCGGCTACTTTATCGGGATGGCCTTCGGACACTGATTCCGAGGTAAACAGAAAATCGCTGTTTGCCATAAACAAAAAACTCCTTCAAAGCTTGGGCAATTGCGTTGCCCGAGCCTTGAAGGAGCCTGGCGAACGCTTTAGCAGTTTGTTTTTAACGTCGCCCTGCAAGTTGCTCTTTAACTCAGCGACCGACACATTCTAATGCCTTTCTTGTTTCGACTATTTGCTGCGCTGCCGTTGTGGCTATTGCATGGCCTGGGCGCTGGCCTGGGCTGGCTCACTTTCGTGGCCTCGCCCACCTACCGCCGGCGCTTTCTGGCCAATGCCCAACAGGCGGGTTACCGCTTTGCCGATGTGAAAAAGGCCGTAGCCCATGCCGGCCGCATGGTAGCTGAGGTGCCACGCCTGTGGTTTGGCGCGCCGCTGCCCTGCGATATCCATGGGGCTGATGTCATCGAGCAGGCGTTGGCCGATGGCCGGGGCATTGTGTTTTTGACCCCGCACATGGGCTGCTTTGAGCTGTCAGCCCAGTACATGGCGCGGCGCTGGGGTGTGGTGCACGGCCCCATCACGGTGCTGTACCGCCCGGCTCGCCAGGCCTGGCTGGCCAAGCTGATGGAGACGGCGCGCGCGCGCCCCGGTCTGGCCTCGGCACCAACGACGATGGCGGGGGTGCGGCAGATGATCAAGGCCCTGCGCCAAGGCCATAGCGTGGGGCTGCTGCCCGACCAGGTGCCACCCGACGGCCAGGGCATGTGGGTGCCGTTTTTTGGCAAGCCCGCCTACTCGATGACCTTGGCCGCCAAGTTGGCCCAGCAGACCGGCGCGGCTGTTATATTGGCGCGCTGTGTGCGCCGGCCCCTGGGCCGGGGCTTTGATCTGTATGTGCGCGGCCTGCAGACCCCGCTGGCCCAGGAGGCCGAGGCCGCCGTGCTGCAGATCAACCAGGAAATGGAGCGCTTGATCCGCGACAGTCCCGAGCAGTACCTCTGGGGCTATGCGCGCTACAAGCAGCCGCGCAGCCTCGCTGCCGCTCCCTCGGAAGGTCAAAAGCATGGGTAAGTTGTTTATCGGGTGGATGTGGCTGATGTCGCACCTGCCTTTGTCGGTCTTGCGCGGTCTGGGCTGGTTGATGGGTCGGGTGCTGTTCTATCTGGTGCCATCGCGCCGCCGCATTGCGCTGCGCAATCTGGAGCTGTGCTTTCCCGAAGCCAGCGCTGAGCAGCGTCGGGCATGGGCCAAGCAGAGTTTTGTGGTGTTCTGCCAAACCTGGCTGGACCGCAGCTGGCTGTGGTTTGCACCACAAAAAACGCTGGAGAAACGCACCCGCATGACGGGGGCGCTCGAAGAGCTGGAAGGCGATACGCCGACCATCATCTTTGCGCCGCATTTCTACAGCATGGATGCCGGGGGCACGGCGCTCACCATCTACTGCAGCCGGCCCTTCACGTCGATCTTTTCGACCCAGCCCAATGCCGATGTCGATGCCTGGATCCGCAAGGGCCGCCAGCGCTTTGGCGATGTGCGCATGCTCAACCGCGACGACGGCATCAAGCCCATCATTGCCAGCCTGCGCAAGGACCATGGGCTGTTGTACCTGTTGCCGGACATGGACTTTGGCCCGAGCGACTCGCTGTTTGTGCCATATTTTGGCCAGGTGGCAGCGACCATTCCGTCGCTGTCGCGCTTTGCGCGGCTGGGCAAGGCCAAGGTGATCGGCATGTATACGCGGCTGACGCCGGAGGGTTACGAAGTCACCATCTCTCCGGCCTGGCAGGATTTTCCCACTGACGATGTAGTGGCTGATACCACGCGCCAGAATCGTGAGTTGGAAGCCCGAATCCGCACCATGGTGCCCCAGTACTACTGGGTGCACAAGCGCTTCAAGACCCGGCCCGAAGGCGAGCCTTCGCTCTATTCATAAATAACTAAGCATAAACAACAAACGCCCTTTCGGGCCTTTGTTGTTAAGCGCCTTGGCTGGCGTTCGTGCAGTTTATTGCTCGTCTGCAGGGGCGTCTGGCACTGCAGGCGCGGCCTCCGGGCTGACCAGTCCTTCCGGGTGCGACCACTGCCACAGCAGCTGAGCGACCTTGTCCACATTCTGCTTCTTTAACGCGCTGAACAGCATCACCTCTCCGCCGCCGGCATTGAGTTTGGTGATGGACAGGATCTTGGCCTGCTCGACGCGGGTCAACTTGTCGGCCTTGGTGAGCAAAATCAAGAACTTGAGACCTTGCTCCACGCGGGGGCGGATGATGTCGAGCAGGGCTTCGTCCAGCTCGGTCAGGCCCAGGCGCGGGTCGCAGAGCAGCACAATACCTGTCAGGCTGGGGCGGCTGACGAGGTAGTTCACCATGACTTGCTGCCAGCGCTTCTTGTCTTCACGCGAGACGGCGGCATAGCCGTAACCGGGCAGGTCGGCCAGCACGGCATCGGTCACGCCCTTCTTGCCCAGCGAAAACAGGTTGATGTGCTGGGTGCGGCCGGGCTTTTTCGAGGCAAAGGCCAGCTGGTTCTGCTGGGTGAGCGTATTGATCGATGTGGACTTGCCCGCATTGGAGCGGCCCACAAAGGCGAACTCGGGCACATCGACGACAGGCAATTGGTGCAACTGCGCAGCGGTGGTGAAAAAGCGGGCGGTGTGCATCCAGCCCAAAGCCGCCTTGCCATCAATGCCTGGGCTTGGCGTGTCTGCAACGGCTTGGGGGGTACTAGGTGTTGTCGTCATGTGCGTTCGAGTCTATCTAAGGCATCATTGTAGAATCTGGCCGCTTTGGCCTTATACCCATAAACCAGACAAAGACCCACGATATGAAGTTGATCGCCCCTTTGCTGACAACGGCTGTACTGGCTTTTTCTTCCGTTTCTGTGTATTCGGCGTCCGAGACGCCCAACCGGTCGCCCAAGCCGGACCTGGCCAAGGGGGAGGCGAGCTACACCGCCGTCTGCGTCGCCTGCCACAATGCCGATGGCAATGCCTCCATCGCCATCAACCCCAAACTCTCGCAGCAGCATCCTGAGTACCTGCTCAAGCAGCTGCAGGAGTTCAAATCCGGCAAGCGCAAGGACCCGGTGATGCAGGGCATGGTTGCCGGCCTGTCGGATGCGGACATGCTCAATATCTCGGCCTGGCTGGCCAGCAAACCGGGCAAGCTGGGTTTTGCCAAGGACAAGGACGCCGTCGCGCTGGGCGAGCGCATCTACCGCGGCGGCCTGCCCGACCGCCAGATTGCCGCCTGCGCGGGCTGCCACAGCCCCAATGGTGCGGGCATTCCGGCCCAGTACCCGCGCCTGTCTGGCCAGAACGCTGACTACGTCAGCAAGACCTTGCATGATTTCCGCGATGGCAAGCGTGGCAACAGCCTGCAGATGACCGGCGTCACCGCCAAGATGAACGACAAGGAAATCAAGGCGGTGTCGGACTATATTGCGGGCCTGCGCTAGGCGGGTGGCTGGGGCGTTTGCGCTCCACCGTTACGGGCAATGCCCCCGCGCCAATACATGGAGCGTGTTGCTGGGCATTTCGCGGGCCCCCGGGCTATCCCTAGGGTTGCAGACTAAACTTGGCGTTCTGCGAACTTGTACTCTGGTGGCGACTCCATGGGGTGCGGACTGGCAGCGCAGCAGCGGTCCTGCTCCTGCTTTTCACCGATAGCGTCGTACCATGTCTGAATCTTCTCCCCCGCCAACGCAGCTGCAGCCTCAGTTGGGCACCCGTGCCGTCTATGAGATGCTGTCGTCGATGCGCTTTGCCATTGCGCTGCTGTCCATCATCTGCATTGCCTCGGTCATCGGCACGGTACTGCGCCAGCATGAGCCGGCCGTCAACTACGTCAACCAGTTTGGCCCTTTCTGGGCGCAGCTGTTTCTGTCACTCAAGCTCAATGCGGTCTACAGCGCCTGGTGGTTCCTGCTGATCCTGGCGTTTTTGGTGACCAGCACCAGCCTGTGCATTGCCAAGCATGCGCCCAAGTACCTGGCCGATTTGCGCCAGTACAAAGAGAACTTGCGCGTGCAAAGCCTGCAGGCCTTCCACCACCAGGCCAGTGCCCATTTGGCAGAAACCCCGGCCCAGGCCGCGCAGCGGGTGGGCGCGCAGCTGGCCGGCAGCGGCTGGAAGGTGCGCTTGCAAGAGCGCAGCGATGGCTGGATGGTGGCGGCCAAGGCCGGTGCCGCCCACAAAATCGGCTATCTGGCAGCGCACAGCGCCATTGTGCTGATCTGCCTGGGCGGGCTGCTCGATGGCGATCTGATTGTGCGCGCGCAAATGCTGCTGGGCGGCAAGACCACCTTCAGCGGCGGCGGCATGATTTCCGATGTGCCCGAGCAGCACCGGTTATCCGCCAGCAACCCGACCTTCCGTGGCAACCTGATCGTGGCCGAGGGCGCGCAGTCGGGCACGGCCATCCTCAACCAGTCAGACGGCATCCTGCTGCAGGACTTGCCGTTTTCGGTGGAGCTGAAGAAATTCATCGTCGAGTACTACTCCACCGGCATGCCCCGGCTGTTTGCCAGCGAGGTGGTGTTGCATGACAAGAAAACCGGCGCTGCGGTGGAAAAGCGCATCGAGGTGAACCATCCCGCGAGCTACCAGGGCATCGAGATCTACCAATCGAGCTTTGAAGACGGCGGATCGCGCCTGCAGCTGCGCGCCGTGCCGCTGGTGCCGGGCATGAAGAGCTTTGAGGTGCAGGGCGAAGTGGGTGCCTCCACGAAGATCAAGCTGGGCGAAGGCCAGCCGCCGCTGGAGATGGAATTCACCGGCCTGCGCACCATCAATGTGGAGAACATGGGCGCCAACCCGGGCGATGGGGCGCCAGGCGGCACCGATGTGCGCAAGGTGGATTTGAGATCCAGCCTGGACAACCACCTGGGCGCCGGCAACAAGGTGACCACGCCGCGCGATCTGCGCAACGTAGGCCCCAGCGTCAGCTATAAGCTGCGCGACGCCTCGGGCCAGGCGCGCGAGTTCAACAACTACATGCTGCCCGTCGACATGGGTGATGGCCAGCCCGTCTACCTCTGGGGCGTGCGCGAGACCCTGGCCGACCAGTTCCGCTACCTGCGCATTCCGGCGGACGACCAATCCAGCTACCGGGGCTTTTTGCGTTTGAAGGCAGCGCTGCAGACGCCAGCGATGCGCGAGCGGGCCGTACAGCAGTATGTGGCAGGCGCCGTGGAGGCAAGCCGCCCGGCGCTGCGCGAGCAACTCTATGCCTCGGCCCTCAAGGCGCTGGTGATTTTTGCCGGCGATGGCCAGACGGGCGCGAGCAGCGTCACCGGTTTGCAGGCGATTTCGGCCTTCATGGAGCAGAATGTGCCCGAAGGTGAACGCGCCAAGGCGGGTGAAGTGCTGGTGCGCATTCTGAATGGTGTGCTGTTTGAGCTGATGCAGGTGGCGCGGGCCGACGAGGGCCTGGCACCTCTGGAGCCCAATGAGCAGACGCAGCGCTTCATGACCCAGTCGGTGCTGTCGCTCAGCGATGCGCTGCTGTACCCCGAGCCCCTGGTGTTTGAGCTGACCCAGTTTGACCAGGTGCAGGCCAGCGTCTTCCAGGTGGCCAAGGCCCCTGGCAAGCTGGTCGTGTACCTGGGCTGCCTGTTCCTGATTCTGGGGGTGTTTGCGATGCTCTATGTGCGTGACCGGCGCCTGTGGGTCTGGCTGGCGCCGCGCGCCGATGGCAGTGCCGATGCGCGCATGGCCTTGTCCACCAACCGCCGCACCCTGGATGTGGACCGTGATTTTGAGGGCCTGAGTCAAAAGCTTCTGGGTACCAGCCCCAGCGGAGAACAACGATGAATACTGCTTCCACCAACCTGCCGCCTGCCCAGGCGGGCACCGTGGTCCAAACGGTGCAACTCAACCCCGGCTATTTCAGCAGCCGCTCGGTCTGGGACTGGCTGTTTGCATTGGCACTGGCCGTTGGCGGCGGTTTTGCCCTGTTTTTGTATGGCCACCATATGGATGGCTATGAAAAAGGCATTCTGATCGCCTCGGTGCCGTTTTTTATCTGGCTGGGCTGGTTCTGGCGGCCACTGCAGCTGTTGATGGTGGCGGTAGCCGCGCTGTCGCTGCTGGCCATTGGCCTTTACCGGGTCGATGGCGCAGGCCAGATTGCCCGCTCGGAGACGGTGTTTGGCCTCAAGTACTTCCTCTCCAGCCAGTCGGCCATCCTGTGGATGAGCGTGCTGTTCTTCATGAGCACGGTGTTCTACTGGATCGGTCTGCTCTCCAAGGGCGAGGGATCGGCGCTGACGGCCGTCGGCAGCCGCCTGACCTGGCTGGCCATTGTGATGGCCCTGGTGGGCACGATGGCGCGCTGGTATGAGAGCTACCTGATGGGGCCGGACATTGGCCATATCCCCGTCAGCAACCTGTATGAAGTGTTTGTGCTGTTCGCCTGGATGACGGCGCTTTTCTACCTCTACTTTGAAGCGCACTACCAGACCCGGGCGTTGGGCGGCTTTGTGATGCTGGTGGTCAGCGCCTCGGTGGGCTTTTTGCTGTGGTACACCGTCGCGCGCCAGGCCCATGAGATCCAACCGCTGGTGCCTGCGCTGCAAAGCTGGTGGATGAAGCTGCATGTGCCGGCCAATTTTGTCGGCTACGGCACCTTTGCGCTGGCGGCCATGGTGGCGCTGGCCTACCTGCTCAAGGCCGCCACGCAGCGCGCGCTGTGGATCGGCCTGGTGCTTGTGCCGATGCTGGTGCTGGTGCTGCCGCTGGTGGCTTTCCGCATCTGGGGCGATGAGAGCCTCTACCCGTCGCTCGACAAGACCTTGCGCATGGCCTTGCCGCTGGAGCTGTTCTTCGGGCTGATGATCGTGCTGCGCAGCTGGATCAACCGGGGCACGCCGCGCCTGCAGATCATGGATGACCTGATGTACAAGGCCATCGCCGTGGGCTTTGCGTTCTTCACCATTGCCACCGTGCTGGGCGCGCTCTGGGCGGCCGAGGCCTGGGGCGGCTACTGGAGCTGGGACCCCAAGGAGACCTGGGCGCTGATCGTCTGGCTCAACTATGCCGCCTGGCTGCACATGCGCCTGGTCAAGGGCCTGCGCGGTGCCATCTCGGCCTGGTGGGCACTGGTGGGGCTGGTGGTGACCACCTTCGCGTTCCTGGGCGTGAACATGTTCCTTTCGGGCTTGCACAGCTACGGCACGCTGTAAGCTGCCCCACACGGATCACTGAGGGCGCTGCGGCAGCGGAGCGATGGGCTGCGTGGGCAAGGTGTAGTTCTGGTTGTCCATCAGATCGACGCCGCACATCAGGTGGTCGAGCCAGTCAAAGAACTGGGCAATGGCCGGGCCCATGATGGGCGCGCCGTGCTGGGGCACGATCAATGAAATATCCAGCTGGCGCGCCATGGCCACCCACAGGCGCAGCACCTTGTTGGACACCATGTAGCGCCGGTGAAAGCCTTCCATGCGCGGAATGTGCGGTGCCAGATCGGTCACCGGGGTGCGGGCGATGTAGCCATCGGTCATCGAGACGCCCAGGTCGCCAGTGAACAGGATGCGGCTGATCGGGTCGTAGAAATGGAAGTTGCCTTCGGCATGCAGAAAATGCGCAGGCAGGATGTGCAGCTGGCTTTGGCCCAGCGGCAGAATGCCTCCGGGGTCTTGCACGGGGATGACGCGGTTTTCGGTCTTGCCGACCTTGGTGAAATGCGGCACAAAGCGCTCCCAGACGCGGGAGATCACCAGCGATGCGCGGGTGGAGGTGAGCCAACGGTCCAGTGAGGCGATGATGTCCGGGTCGGCATGGGATGCGATCAGGTAGGACAGCTTGTGCGGCGAGAAATAGCGCACCATGCCCATGTAGAGCTCATTGAAAGCGAGGTTGCCGCCCGGGTCGATGATGGCGCCGGTACCATGGTCGACAATCAGGAACTGGTTGGCCTGCACGGCCTGCGCATCCTCTTCCACCAGATCGGTGAACATCAGACAAGCATGCTGCTCGTCACGGTACAGTTCCACAGGTTCCAACGCCATCTCTTCCGCCCAGTTATCTATTGCAACGGGCGTGACTGTAACGGGGTGTAGTGGGTTGGACCTTGAGGTGGATCAAGGAGGCAGGCTGGGTGGGCCGAAGAGGGCAACGGCCAGCGCTGGATCAGGGCTTGGCAGCGGGCTGCATCACCGGGGATGGCTGCAGCTGGGGCTCAGGCCGGTCCGGTGCGCTGGGGTCCAGCGTTTGCGGCAAGGTGGCCCGGTTGGCCGCTGCCGGCTCGGTGGGCAGGTACAGCGGCCCGCGTTGGCCGCAAGCGGCCAATAGTGCCGCACCGGTGGCAAGGACAATGGTCCTGCATACAATTTGGTAAATACTCCACATTGAAGCATTGTAATGAACGAACTCGAATACCTGGATGCGGCCGAAAAACTCTTGCTGGCGGTTGAGCAGACCTGCGACCGCATCAACGATGAGACCGATGCCGATATCGACGCCCAGCGCGTGGGCGGCCTGCTGACCCTGATTTTTGCCAACCGCAGCCAGATCATCATCAACCTGCAGCCGCCGCTGCACGAGGTATGGCTGGCGGCCAAGTCTGGGGGCTACCATTACAAGTTCGATGGCAGCGTGTGGCGCGACACCAAGACCGGCCATGATTTCTTTGCCGATCTGACGCGGGATGCCGGTGTGCAGTCGGGTCTGCCCCTGGTCTTCAAAGCCTGAAGGCGCATCACCCTATATAAAAAGGCCAGTCCGCGCAATGCGGGCTGGCCTTTTGTCTGGGCGCTGGCGCTGCGTCAGTTGCGGAAGAGGTCCAGAATCTTGTTGCGCTCTTCCGAGTTGGGCGGCGGCACCATGGTGCCGGCGGTCGAGGCGGGGGAGTCCAGTCCCAGGTTGGGGGCGCTGCGCGCATATTCTTCGTAGAGCCAGTCTCCGCCCACATTGAGCAGGCCGCTGGGTGGCGTCATCTTGGCCACGGGCACATCCTTGAGCGCGTGCTGCATGTAGTTGATCCAGATGGGCAGGCTCAAGCCCCCACCATATTCGCGCGCTCCCAAGCTGCGTGGGTTGTCATAGCCCATCCAGACCACCGCTGCATTGGTCGGCTGGAAGCCAGCAAACCAGGCGTCCACCGAGTCATTGGTGGTGCCGGTCTTGCCATAGATGTCCGGGCGCTTGAGCTGGGCCTGGGCTTTGGCAGCGGTGCCGTAACGGGCGACATCCTGCAGCAGCGAGTCCATCACAAAGGCGTTGCGGGCGTCGATGGCGCGCGGCAGGTCCTCAGTGGCCGGTGGTGCAAACTCAGACAGCACATTGCCGCGGTGGTCGGTGATCTTGGCAATCAGGTAGGGATTGACCCGGTGCCCGCCATTCGCAAACACCGAATAGGCCGCCACCATCTGCATCGGGGTGACGGAGCCCGCGCCCAAGGCCATCGGTAGGTAAGGGGGCTGCTTGTCGGCATCAAAGCCGAACTTGGTCACCCATTCCTGCGCCTTCTTGGGGCCTACCGATTGCATCACACGGATGGTCACCAGGTTCTTGGAGCGTGCCAGCGCCTGGCGCATGGTCATCGGGCCATCGAAACGGCCGTCGGAGTTCTTGGGCTCCCAGGGCTGCTGGCCGGCCGATCCCGGGAAGCTCAGCGGCGCATCATTGATCACCGTGGTGGGCGAGAAGCCTTTTTCCAGCGCTGCCGAATAGATGAAGGGCTTGAAGCTGGAGCCCGGCTGGCGCCAGGCCTGGGTCACGTGGTTGAACTTGTTCTTGTCGAAATCAAAGCCACCGACCAGCGCCTTGATGGCGCCACTGCGCGGGTCGAGTGAGACAAAGGCGCCTTCCACCTCGGGCAGTTGGGTCAGCTCAAAGGTCTTCTTGGCAGTTTCCATGATGCGCACCACGGCGCCTGGGCGCAGCTTGGTGTTGGGCGGCGCCTTGTCGCTCAGGCCCGATTGCACGGGCTTGAGGCCGTCCCCGGTGATCTCGATCGGATCACCATCGGCGCGGATGACCACGACCTTGCGCGGCGCAGCCTCAAGCACAACGGCAGACAGGATATTGCCGTTGTCCGGGTGCTGGGCCAGCACCTCGTCAATGGCCTCGTCCCGCTCCTGGCCGGCGGCTGGCAGCGTGATGAACTTCTCCGGGCCGCGGTAGTGCTGGCGCTTCTCATAGTCCATGATGCCCTTGCGCAGCGCCTCGTAGGCCTTTTCTTGGTCGCTGGCGATCAAGGTGGTGTAGACGTTGAGACCGCGTGTGTAGGCCTCGCTGCCGTACTGTGCAAAGATCAGCTGGCGCGCCATCTCGGCCACATATTCGGCATGCACGCGGTTGTCCGCATAGCTCGATCGGATCTTGAGCGACTCCTCGCGTGCCTGGCTGGCCTGGGCCGGCGTGATGAAGTGGTTCTCTTCCATCCGGTCAATGATGTAGAGCTGGCGAATGCGGGCGCGCTTGGGGTTGCTGATCGGGTTGTAGGCCGAGGGGGCCTTGGGCAGGCCGGCGAGCATGGCCGCTTCTGCCACCGTGACATCCTTGAGCGGTTTGCCGAAATAGGTTTCGGACGCGGCCGAGAAGCCGTAGGCACGGTTGCCCAGGTAGATCTGGTTCATGTAGATTTCCAGAATCTGGTTCTTGCTGAGGGTGTGCTCGAGCTTCAAGGTCAGCAGGATCTCATATATCTTGCGGGTATAGGTTTTTTCAGATGATAGATAGACATTGCGGGCCACCTGCATCGTGATGGTGGACGCACCCTGGGCCTTTTCGCGCCCCAGGTTGGCGAGCAGCGCGCGCGCCATGCCCTTGTAGTCCACACCACTGTGCTCGAAAAAGCGCGTGTCTTCGATCGCCAGCACGGCGTCCACCATGACCTTGGGAATCTCGCTGATCGGGGTCAAATTGCGGCGCTCTTCACCGAATTCGCCCAGCAGCGCACCTTCGGAGGAGTAAACGCGCATCGGCAGCTTGGGCCGGTAGTCGGCCAGCTCGGAGACATCGGGCAGGTTGGGGTAGGCCATGGCCAGGCCAACGGCAACCACCGCAGCGCCAGCGATGGCACCGGCCACCAGCAAGGCCAGCAGCCAGCCAAAGAACTTCATGGTCTTGGTGGCGAAGCTCGATGGCTTGGGTTGCTTGGGAGACTTGGCGGGAGGTTTGTCAGGCGTTCTGCGCGAGATCGGAGCGTCTGGATTCATGGGGTCAGACCGTCGAGAGGAGCTTGCATAAGCAGGGGATGCTATCACGCGGCTGCCTGGGATGGGGTTCGCGCCGGTTTTGAATTAGCTTGTGACAAATGTCATGCTGCGTCCAATGTATCCCTTGTATCGTATTGTTTTGACAACGAATTGGGTCTGGGAGCCGGTGGTTCTTTGCTGCGCGACTATCTTGCTGATAGCATTCATAGGGGGTGTTAAGTTTTGTAGCTCAATATAGAGCAAATTAGGGAGGAGCCCATCTTGGTCTCAATGGGATCTTTGTTCCGACGCCAGCCGCCTAGCCTCTTGGGGATAGACGTGAGCGCGTCGAGCATCAAGTTGGTTGAACTGGGGAGGAGCGGCAGCGGTCAATTCATTGTTGAGCGCTGTGCACAAGAGCTGCTGGAGCCTGGCTGGGTCACCGAGTCGGGCATCGAGCGTTTTGACGAAGTCGCTGATTCCTTGCGGCGGCTGGTCAAAAAAAGTGGCACGCGCACCAAGCAAGCGGCACTGGCGTTGCCGCTTTCTGCCGTGATTCAGAAGAAAATCGTGCTTCCATCGGGGCTCTCCGAGCTCGAGATGGAGTTTCAAGTTGAATCAGAAGCTAACCAATACATACCATTTTCCCTCGATGAGGTGAATCTGGATTTCTACGTCATCGGCCCATCCTCCAATTCGGTGGGGGACGTCGACGTGTTGATCGCGGCTGCCCGCAAGGAGACGGTGCAAGACCGGCAGGGCCTGGCAGAAGCGGCAGGCCTCAAGCCCGTCGTGCTGGAGATCGAGTCCAACGCCACCGCGCTGGCGGCCCGGCGCTTGATTGGCAATATGCCCAGCAAAGGCAAGGATGCCTTTATCGCCATCTTTGAGATCGGTGGCAACGCCTCCTTCCTGCAGATCATCCACAACAACCAGGTGATCTATGAGCGTGACCAGTCCTTCAACGGGGGCCAGCTCACGCAGATGATCATGCGCCAGTACGGCTTCTCGCAAGAAGAGGCCGAGCAGAAAAAACGCGGCGGTGATTTGCCCGCCGACTACAAGCAGGTTGTTCTCAAGCCCTTTGTCGAGAGCATTGGGCAGGAGATCAACCGCGCTTTGCAGTTTTTCTTTACGAGTACACCGCACAACCGCATTGACCACATCCTGCTCGCGGGCGGCTCTGCGGTGCTGAGCGGCCTGACGGATGCGGTAATCGATGCGACCGGCTTTGCCGCATCTGCTGCCAACCCGTTTGAAGACATGGTGATGGATGCCGCCGTGCGGTCCCGAGCCAAGAGCAAGGACTTCACCACCTACCTCACCGCCTGCGGTCTGGCACTGCGGAGGTATGCAGCATGATCTTGATCAATCTGCTCCCCCACCGCGAGGCTGCGCGCAAGAAGCGCAAAGAGAGCTTTCAGGCATCGATGGTGGCCGCTGCCCTGGTGGGAGCGCTGGTCTGCGGTGCCGTGTACATGTTCTACCAGTACAAGATCGATCTGCAAGGCCAGCGCAATGCGCTGCTGACGCGCGAGATCAAGGCCTTGGATGTCAAGATCGCCGATGTGGCCAAGATCGATGCAGAAATTGCTGCGCTGAAGGCGCGGCAAAAGGCGGTGGAGGATCTGCAGTCCGACCGCAATCTGCCGGTGCATTTGCTCAATGAGCTGGTGCTGCAACTGCCCGATGGTGTCTATATCGAGAGTCTCAAGCAGCAAGATCAGACCGTGCAGATCCAGGGCATCGCCCAATCGAATGAACGGGTGTCCGAGTTGCTCAACAGCCTGGCGACCAAGACGCCCTGGCTGTCCAAGCCCGAACTGGTCGAGGTGGTCGGCACCACCACCCAGGTCAATGCGCGTGAGAAAAAGCGTGTCGCTGGCTTCAACCTGCGTTTTGGCCTGATGCGCTCCAGCGATGTAGAGCAGGCCCAAAACGCGCAGGCGCTGAAAAAATAAAGGCGACCATGGCAACGAAAAAAAATATACAGGTGGGAGAGGCGCTGCAAGGCTTTCAGCGCCAGTTTCAAAATCTCGATCCGAAGGATCCTTCTGTTTGGCCGGCTGCACCGCGTGCGGTTTTATTGGTGGTTATTGCAGCCGTGGTGATCGGCCTGGGCTGGTATGCCTATCTGAGCAGTTTTGAAGACGAGTTGACGACAGCTCAGGCCCAGGAACTCAAGCTCAAGGAAGACTACAAAACGCGTTTGCGCAAGGCCGTCAACCTCGATGCGCTGCGCAAGCAGCGCGAGCAGGTTTTGCAGTATGTCACCCAGTTGGAAAAGCAACTGCCCAGCAAAGCGGAGATGGCAGCGCTGCTGTCGGATATCAACCAGGCGGGTATTGGTCGCAGCTTGCAATTTGACCTGTTCAAGCCAGGTCAGACGGTGGTGAGGGACTATTACGCGGAGTTGCCGATTACGCTGAAGGTCAATGGCAAGTACCACGACATCGGCTTTTTTGCGGCCGATGTCGCCAATCTCTCCCGTATCGTGACCTTGAACAATATCGCTTTGGCGCCTGCCAGCAAGGACAGCGCTACCTTGGCGTTGAATGCCACGGCCAGAACCTTCCGCTATTTGGATCCGCAGGAACTCCAAGAGCAGCAAGCTGCGAAGTCCAAACAAAAAGGGAAGAAGTAGGGTGGGATATGCATACTTTGTCTAAATGGATAGGCGCTGCGCTGGCGGTGTCGCTGCTGGCAGGCTGCAGTGACGAAGGCGACGACCTGCAGCAGTGGATGCAGCAGGAGCAGGCGAGCACCCGACCTTCGGTCAAGCCCATCAGCGCCCCCAAAGAGTTCGTGCCGCAAGGCTATCTGGCCAGTGCGACGCTTGATCCTTTCAGCAAGGAACGCTTGGCAGCCCTGTTGGGTGGCAGTCCAAACGCACCAGCAACCATCTCGGATGCACTGGTGGCGCCCGAGCGTGCGCGGCGCAAAGAGCAGCTTGAGTCGTTTCCGCTCGACACCATTTCCATGGTGGGTTTCTTGAAAAAGGGCGCGCAGGACGTCGCGCTGGTCAAGGCCGATAGCCTGATCTACCAGGTCAGCAAGGGCATGTACATGGGCCAGAACTACGGAAAGATAAAAAGCATCAGCGACAGCGCCATCACCCTGCGGGAGATTGTGCAAGATGGTGTGGGTGAATGGATAGAGAGAGATGCAGTGCTCGAGCTGCAGGAGGCCAAAAAATGAAGAAATTCAGTGTACTTATCCCTTTGATGGCCATGCTGCTGCCATCCTGGGCGCTGGCACAGGGGCGTATCAACAAAGTCTCGACCCTGGTGCGCGATGGCGTGGAGATGGTCAAGATTGAGACCGACGGTGCGCCGCTGGTCTTGCCCGAAACCTTCAGCATCCAATCACCCGCACGCGTGGTGCTGGACCTGCCAGGGTTCAAAAGCGCGATGCCCAGCAACCGGGTAGAGCTCAACCAAGGCAATTTGCGTTCCTTGAATGTTGTGGAGACGGACACCAAGGCCCGTGTGGTGCTGAACCTCAAGGAAAGCACCAGCTACAAGACCGAAGTGAGCGGCAATGACTTGCTGGTGGCGTTGGAGCCCGCTGCCAAGGCGGTTGCCAGCGTCAATGCGCAAAACACCCAGTTTGCCGAAGACGGCAATAACTATTCGCAGCCGCTGTCGGATCTGGATTTCCGCCGTGGTACCGATGGAGCGGGCCGTTTGGTGATCACGTTGCCGAACAACAAGGTGGGCGTGAATATCTCCAAGCAAGGCGATGGCCTGACCTTGGAGTTGCAGCATACCCTGCTGCCCGAGGCGCTGCGCCGCAGGCTCGATGTGGCCGACTTTGGCACGCCAGTGGGCATGATCTCGGCACGCCAGTCTGGCAGCACCGTGTTTGTGCAGTTGAAAAATGCGGGTGAGTGGGAACACAGCGCCTACCAAAGCGACAACCAGTTCGTCGTCGAAGTGCGCCAGCGCAAGACTGATCCGAACAAGCTGGGTTCATCGGGCACCTTCACGGGTGAAAAGCTGTCGCTGAGCTTCCAGAATATCGAAGTGCGCTCGCTGTTGCAGGTGATTGCCGACTTCACCAACTTCAATATTGTGACCTCGGACACCGTCAATGGCGCGCTGACGCTGCGTTTGAAAGACGTGCCCTGGGACCAAGCCTTGCAGATCATCCTGGATGCCAAGGGCCTGGGCATGCGCAAGTCCGGCACGGTTCTGTGGATTGCGCCCAAGGATGAAATCGACGAGCGCATCCAGAAGGACTTTGATGCGGTCGCCAAGCTTGAGGAAAAGACGCCGCTGCAGACCCAGTCGTTCCAGCTGAACTATGCGAAGGCGACTGAGTTGCTCAAGCAAATTACCAGCAATTCCGGCGGTGGGGGTGGAACCGGCGGTACGCAAAGCCGTTTCTTGACCGCACGTGGTTCGGCCATTGCCGAGCCTCGCACCAACCAGCTGTTCATTACGGACATCCCTGCCAAGCTCGAAGAGTTCAGACGCCTGCTCGTGACCCTGGACATTCCCGTGCGCCAGGTGCTGATTGAGGCGCGCATTGTGGAGGCGCGCGACACCTTTGGCCGCGCGCTGGGTGTGCGCCTGGGCGGTGGCGATATGCGCGCTGCCAATGGGGGTGATGGTGGCTACAGCATTGGGGGCGGCAACCGCGTGGGCTTTGGCACCAGCTATGACAATGCGGTGGGAACCACGGGTATGGGTGGTACTAACACCTCCAACGGTAACTTCGTCAATCTGCCGGCTGCAGCACTGTCCACAGGGGCGAGCAGCGGCACATTTGCGCTGTCCATTTTCAATTCGGCGGCCAACCGCTTTTTGTCGCTGGAACTGTCGGCGATGGAGGCTGATGGCAAGGGCAAGATTGTCTCCAGCCCACGCTTGATCACGGCCGACCAGACCAAGGCGCTGATCGAGCAAGGGACGGAAATCCCGTACCAGAACTCTGCACAAAACGGTGCGACCACGGTGGAATTCAAAAAGGCGGTGTTGAAGCTTGAAGTGGTGCCCCAGATCACCCCTGAAGGCAGCATCATTCTGGACCTGGATGTCTCCAAGGATTCCCAAGGTGCGAACACGACAGCAGGCCCTGCCATTGATACGAAGCACATCAAGACCCAAGTCTTGGTGGAAAATGGCGGGACCGTGGTGATTGGCGGTATTTTCGAGCTATCGGAGACACAGACTACCAACAAGATTCCTTTGTTGGGCGATGTGCCGGTGCTGGGCAATCTGTTCAAGAACAATGTTCGTGAATCGGAAAAGCGCGAGATGCTGGTGTTCATCACTCCGAAGATGATTTCAGACCGCGGTGAAATGCGTTAATTAAGATAGACAGGGAGAGTTATGAGAAATTTGTTGAAGCCCTTGGTGCTGGTGGCGCCGCTGTTGTTGGCCGCCTGCGGTGGCGGTGGTGGCAGCGGTGGTGAAGCGCAACTGCAGTACAGCATCAAGCTGACGTCTTCCAAGACAACAGTGCCAGTGAATGTTGGAAGTAGCTTGCCGGGCTATTCCAATGGTGATTACTACCCGTACATGTCGACCCTGTACATCCAGGCCAACGCAGGCAGCAATCCCATTCCAAACCAAGAAGACGGGGCTTTTTCCTGCAACATCACCTCGGGTCTGGACTCCGGCGCGCTTTACTACCTGGATGGTAAGGATGAGCATACCGTTGAGATTCCATCTGGAACCGGGACTGTCAAGGTTCCAGGTGCTTACCGCAATATCACCCTGGGCTCCAACGCCGGTGGTGCGTCGTTCCATATCATCTCGCACGACATTGCCGGAGAAGTCACCGTACAGTGCAGCGTGACCGATCCGCGTGACAACAAGGTCTACACCGACCGCGCAACCGTGAAGGTTGGCGGCGGCAGCACCGCAACGCCTGCGACAGTCACTTTGACCAAGGATGCCTCCTATGTCGGCTCGCGTGACAATGTAAACAACATCCCCAACAGCGTGGTGGTGCAGGCGATCCTCAAGAACGACAATGACCAGCCCGTGAGCAGCTCGGGCAATGCCAACCTGCAGGTCAGCATTGTGCCCAATGCGGCATCCGACGGCGCCAGGTTGCTGGCCGGTGGCCAGACCAACAGTGGCTCTATCCAGATCAGCACCGTCAATGGCGTAGGCCAGTTCTCCGTGGCCAGCGGTCCTGCTTCGGGCTCCCTGCTGCTGCGTTTGACAGTCGACCGCGCTGACAATGACCTGACCAATGGCATCCAGCAACCCATCACCCAGTACGCTGTGATTCCCGTTGTGCATGCGATTGCCTCCAGCGCACTGAGCATTCCTGAGTCAGAATTGGCCCAGACGGTGCAGAATGCCGAGCCCTATTCTCATGCCCTGGTTGTAGAAGGTGGTGTTGCTCCTTTCCTGTGGTCCACCACTTCGACCCTGCCCACAGGTCTGAGTCTGAGCTCGGATGGCCTGATTTCCGGCACACCGAATGTCAAGGGCCCTGGCGCATACACCGTGGTGCTGAATGTGCGCGATGCCAACGGCGCTACTGCACGTCAAACCCTGGTGCTGACCGTAGTGGGTAACCTGCCAGACAACCCAGTTGCCTTCACTATAAACGGTTGCACCGGCTCGTCCACTTCGCCTTGCCCGATTGCCTCTGTGGAAGTGGGAACCTCCTACACCTACACCTTCTCCGCGACTGGTGACAATGTGACCTGGGTTCTGGAAGGTGCGCCTAGCTGGTTGCAAGTGGTGGGTCAAGGCACGACTGGTCGCATCGCGTCGGGTGCACCCTTGACTTGTGCAGATGTAGCTACCTACCGCATGTTTGTAACGGCGAAGAACGCGACCAATTCGGTCAGTCGAGAAGTGACCTTCCGTGTCACTGACACAGCTGGCACCTGCACGCCAACGACACCAACGCCCGGCGCGACATCCTGATCGCGTTGATGTAGACCCCTGACCGGGTCTGCCCAAAAACCTCCGGCACCCCCGGAGGTTTTTTTATGCCCGCCATTGCCCTATCATGTGCAGTCCGTTTTCAGGATCTAGCGCGATGGCACCTTCCGTGTGTTTGATTGGGCTGCCCGGCAGTGGGAAATCCACCATCGGCCGGCAGCTGGCACGCCTTTGGGGTGTGGATTTTGTCGATTCCGACCATGTGATCGAGGCGCAGCTGGGCTGCACGATCAAGGAATTCTTCTCGGCCCAGGGTGAACAGGCTTTTCGGGATGTCGAGGCCCAGGTGATTGCCGCGCTCGCGACACGGGAGCGGGCCTGCATTCTGTCCACCGGGGGTGGCGCGGTGCTGCGGCCAGAAAACCGCGCGGTGCTGCATGCCCACACAACAGTGTTCTACCTGCATTCCAGCCCCGAAGACATTGCCCGGCGCCTGCGCAACGATACGGGACGGCCTTTGCTACAAGGCGATGACACGCTCAAGCGCCTCAAGGACCTGCTGGCCGTGCGTGCGGCCCTGTACGAAGAGACGGCGCATTTCACGATAGACACCTTGCGTTGCGGCACCGGCCAGGTGATGCGCAAGGTCAGCATGCAGGCCGAGCTTGCCGGCTTGGTGCCGCAGCTGGGCGCGAATCTGGCAACTCCCCGATAATGGGCGGGCGAAACCGTACAACTTTCCGACGCAAACACCTGTGACCGACACTGTTCATATTGATCTGGGCGACCGCTCCTACCCCATCCTGATTGCTGCTGGCTTGCTCTCCCAGGCGGACACCTTTGCGCACTGCCCCAAGGCTTCGCAGGCGCTGATCGTCAGCAACGACACGGTGGCACCGCTCTATGCCCGCCAGCTGCAGGCTGCGCTGGCACCCCACTACCCCAAGGTGGAGCTGGTGGTACTGCCCGATGGCGAGGCCCACAAGAACTGGACAACCCTGCAAGGCATCTTTGATGCACTGATGCACAACGGCGCCGACCGCAAGACGGTGCTGTTTGCGCTGGGCGGCGGTGTCGTGGGCGATATGACCGGCTTTGCCGCTGCCAGCTTTATGCGTGGCGTGCCCTTTGTGCAGGTGCCCACCACCTTGCTGTCGCAGGTCGATTCGTCGGTCGGCGGTAAGACCGGCATCAACCACCCGCTGGGCAAGAACATGATCGGCGCCTTCTACCAGCCCCAGCTGGTGGTCTGTGACCTGGACACCTTTGACACCTTGCCCGCGCGCGAGCTGAGTGCTGGCCTGGCCGAAGTCATCAAGTATGGCCCGATTGCGGACATGGCCTTTATGGATTGGCTGGAGGCCGAGATGCCTGCGCTGATCGCCGGCGACAAGCGCGCACTGGCCCATGCGGTGCGCCGCAGCTGCGAGATCAAGGCCGATGTGGTCTCCAAGGACGAGCGCGAGGCCGACCTGCGTGCCATTTTGAACTTTGGCCACACCTTTGGCCATGCGATCGAAGCCGGCATGGGCTATGGCGTCTGGCTGCATGGCGAAGGCGTGGGCGCCGGCATGGTGATGGCTGCCGAGCTGTCCCAGCGTCTGGGCCTGGTCGATGCGGCCTTTGTGCAGCGTCTGCGTGCCCTGGTGGCGCGTGCCGGTTTGCCGGTGCGCGGTGCTGTGCTGGATGCCAATGACAACGCGGGCCGCTATCTGGAACTGATGCGCCACGACAAGAAATCCCAGGCCGGCGCGATCCGCTTTGTGCTGATCGATGGCCCCGGCAAGGCGGTGGTGCGCGAGGCGCCCGATGCGCTGGTGCGCGAAGTCATCGACCTGTGCTGCGCCGGCGCAGTACAGGCCTGACTGGATGGACCGTCCCTCGCTGCTGATGCAGCCGGCCGAGTCCCAGCAGATCTGGACCGAGCTGGGCCTGGCGCCTTACGCCTGCTTCTCCCACCGAAGCCAGGGCCGTCTGCATGCGCAAGAAGCCGCGCCCACGCGCAGCGCGTTTCAGCGCGACCGCGACCGGATTGTCCACTCCACCGCCTTTCGCCGTCTGGTCTACAAGACCCAGGTCTTTTTGAACCACGAGGGCGACCTGTTTCGCACCCGCCTCACGCACTCGATCGAGGTGGCGCAGCTGGGCCGCTCGGTGGCGCGGGCGCTGCGTATCAATGAAGACCTGACCGAAGCGATCTGCCTGGCCCATGACCTGGGCCACACCCCTTTTGGCCATGCGGGCCAGGATGCGCTCAATGCCTGCATGCAGGACTTTGGCGGCTTTGAGCACAATATGCAAAGCCTGCGCGTGGTCGATACGCTCGAAGAGCGCTACCCGGACTACAGCGGCCTGAACCTCTGCTTTGAGACCCGGGAAGGCATTTTGAAGCACTGCTCGGCCAAACACGCGCGCCAGCTGGTGCAGCGCGAGCCCGGCGGTGTGGGTCAGCGTTTTTTGCTGGGCCACCAGCCGGGGCTTGAGGCCCAGCTGGCCAATCTGGCCGATGAGATTGCCTACAACGCCCATGATGCGGACGACGGCGTGCGCTCGGGCCTGATCAGCCTGGAGCAGCTGATGGGCGTGCCGCTGTTTGCCCGCTATGCCCAGGAGGCACTGGCCGAGTACCCGCAACTGCAGGAGCCGCGCTGGCAGCGCAAATGGCTGTATGAGGCCACGCGCCGCATGCTCAGCGAACAGATCTACGATGTGATCCGCCACACCAGCGCTGGGCTGCAGGCCGCGCAGCCGGCCGATGTGGATGCCGTGCGCCAGCTGCCCGCCCTGGTCGGTTTCAGCAGCACGATGGCGGCCGAGTCGGCCGAGCTCAAGCGCTTTTTGTTCAAGAACCTCTACCGCCACCCGCAGGTGGTGCAGACCACGGGCCAAGCCAAGGTCGTCGTGCGCGAGCTGTTTGACATCTACCTGGCCGAGCCCGCGCAGATGAAGCCGCGCTTTGCCGCCCGTGCGGCCGGTTTGGAGCAAGTCGCTTGCGCCCGCGTGGTGGCCGACTTTATTGCCGGCATGACCGACCGCTATGCATTGCGAGAGCATGAACGCCTGACGGGCCAGCGCGTTCTGGTGCCCTGATGGCGGGCCCCGGCACGGTGGGCATGGTGTAGCGCGGCAGGTGGCAAAGCCAGCCTCGCTACAATGGCAGGCCCAGCGTCAGCCTCTGCCGCCTGCGGCCCTGCGCCGCTCTGGCGCCAAGCGCCCGCCCCTTTGCAGGGTGAAGGCCCGCAGACAGCCCCCGCTGGCCACCCATAACTCCACCAGAAAGCCCCACGATGACCGATACCCATGCTGCGCCCGCGCCTGCGGATGAGGCCTTGCACCAAGTGGTGATCGCCGACACCGTGAACTGGCTGGAAAAGGCCGTCATTGGTTTGAACCTTTGCCCCTTTGCCAAGGGCGTGCATGTCAAGGACCAGATCCACTATGTGGTGAGCGATGCGCAGGATGCCGAAGCGGTCGCGCACGACCTGCACCGCGAGCTCGAAGCGCTGGCCGAAGCCAACCCCGACAAGCGAGACACCACCTTGCTGATCCTGCCCCAGGCTTTGCATGATTTTCTGGATTTCAATGATTTCCTGGAGATCGCTGACGAAATGATCGAAGAGCTGGATCTGGGCGGCATCCTGCAGGTGGCCTCGTTCCACCCCCTGTTCCAGTTCGAGGGCACCACCATCGATGATGTGACCAACTGCACGAATCGCTCGCCGTACCCGATCCTGCACCTGCTGCGCGAGGAGAGCATCGACAAAGCGGTGGAGGCCTTTCCCGAGGCGGATGCGATCTACGAAAAGAACATGGACACGCTCGATGCGCTGGGCCTGGAGGGCTGGCTCGACCTGGGCGTGGGCCCGAGCTGCCCCTTTCCACACCCAGGCGCTGCCAGCGACAAGGCCCAGGAATGAAAACGATGAAAGCACCGCGCGCCGCAGGCCGTGGCACCACCAAGCCCGCCGCCCCCGATGTTGCCCAGCAGCTGGAGCTCAAGCCCGGCCAGTCCATTGAACTGCTCAAGGCGCTGCACATCCTCACGCGCGATGGCAAGCTGAACCAGGATTCGCGCCGCAAGCTCAAGCAGGTCTACCACCTCTACCAGTTCATCGAGCCTTTGCTCACCGAGCTGTCGGCGCAGGACCACCCGGTCAGCCTGGCCGACCATGGCGCGGGAAAATCCTACCTCGGCTTTATCCTCTACGACCTGTTTTTCAAGAACCTGGGCCGTGGCCATATCTACGGCATCGAAACCCGTGCGCCTTTGGTCGAGGCCTCGCAGCAGTTGGCCGCCGACCTGGGCTTTGACCGCATGTCGTTTCTCAACATGTCGGTCGCGGATTCGACCCGCACCGATGCGGTGCCCGAGCGCTTCGATGTGGTCACCGCACTGCATGCCTGCGATACCGCCACCGATGACGCCATTGCTTTTGGCCTGGAAAAGCAGGCCCGCGCGATGGTGCTGGTGCCCTGCTGCCAGGCCGAAGTGGCGGCCTGCCTGCGCCAGAATAAGGCCATGAGCCTGTCGCGCACTCCGTTGGCAGAACTCTGGCGCCACCCCATCCACACGCGCGAGATGGGCAGCCAGATCACCAATGTGCTGCGCTGCCTCTACCTGGAAAGCCAGGGCTACCAGGTCACCGTCACCGAGCTGGTCGGCTGGGAACACAGCATGAAGAACGAGCTGATCCTTGCCAAGTACACGGGCCAGAAAAAACGTGCTGCGGCCGAGCGGCTGCAGCAGCTGTTGGTCGAGTTCGGTCTGGACCAGTCCTTGCAGCATCGCTACCGGATGGATTGAACATTGGCATCAGCTGGGCTGGGCGGGAGTGATGGGAGCTGAACCAAAAGCCCTGGTAGCGCCCGCCAGCAGCCTTGGCGCTGGCCTTCGTTGCCGGCTTATAACGCACAAACGTATCGCTTCCATGACGGCGCCGTGACGTCATCGGATATTCATGGAGCCGTCATTTCTGCTTTCTAGACTGGGCCTTCCCTCAGGCAGTCCCACCATCAGGAGAGTCCCAGCGATGAGCAAATCCATTTCCGACAAAGTCGTCCGCAACACGGAAGGCAACACCCCTTTCAGCACCATCCTTGAAACGCATATGTCGCGCCGCCTGGTGATGCGCGGCAGCCTGGGCTCGGCCCTGGCGCTGTTTGCCGGTGCGAGCATCTCCGCCTGTGGTGGCGGCGGCGATGGCGATGATGACAAGGCCGTCAAGCTCGGCTTTGCCTCGCTGCCCAACTCGATGACGGACGCCTGCGTGGTGCCCGCCGGCTATGTGGCCTCGGTCATCGGTGCCTGGGGCACGCCGCTCAACGACCAGGCCGCGCCCTGGAGCAATGAAGGCCGCAACACCTCGCAAGACCTGCTGCACTCCACCGGCATGCACCATGACGGCATGCATTACTTCCCGCTGGCAGACAGCTCCAGCGAAGGCCTGCTGGTGGTCAACCACGAGTACATCGACGAAAAGGCCTTGCACCCCAACGGCCCCACCTCGGTGGGCGGCAAGCGCCCGGCAGAAGAAGTGCGCAAGGAGATCAACGCCCATGGTGTGGCGGTGATGCATGTGCGCAAGCAGGGTAGCCAGTGGGAGATCATCCAGAACTCGCGCTACAACCGCCGCTTTACCTCGGCCACGCCGATGAACCTGTCCGGCCCCGTGGCAGGAACCGACTGGGTCAAGACGCCGTTCTCGACCACCGGCAGCCAAGTGCGCGGCACCAACAACAACTGCGGCAATGGCACCACGCCTTGGGGCACCTACATCACCGCCGAAGAAAACTGGGCGGCCTGCTTTGTCAACACTGGCGAGCAAACCGCCGCGCAAAAGCGCGTGGGCGTGCAGGCCAAGCTGGGCCGCTACCAGTGGGAAACCGCAGCGGGCGACGCGAGCGAGCAGCAGGGCGAATTTGCCCGCTTCAACATCACTGCCACTGGCACCGACGGCCTGCAGGACTGGCGCAACGAGGTCAACGGCTTTGGCTACCTGGTTGAGATCGATCCGTATGACCCCGGGAGCACGGCCACCAAGCGCACCGCGATGGGCCGCTTTGCCCACGAAGGCGCCGCCTACGGCATCCCGGTGGCTGGCAAGCCGCTGGCCTTCTACAGCGGCGATGATTCGCGCTTTGAGTACATCTACCGCTTTGTGTCCGAAGCGCTGTGGGACCCCAAGGATGCCGAGCGCAGCGACCGCATTGCCGTGGGCCACAAGTACCTGGACAAGGGCACCTTGTATGTGGCGCGCTTTGATGCCGAAGGCAAGGGCGAATGGCTGGCGCTGACTCCGGCGACCAAGGGCAAGGACGGCCGCAGCCTGGGCGAGGCCTTTGGCAATATCGATGCCATTCTGATCAACACGCGCGGCGCGGCGGATTTTGTCGGTGCCACCCCGATGGACCGCCCCGAGTGGACCGCTGTGCACCCCAGCAATGGCGATGTCTACCTGACCCTGACCAACAACACCAGCCGCAATGCCGAGCGCGGCACCAACCCGGCCAATCCGCGCCTGAACAATGTCAACGGCCACATCGTGCGCTGGCACGACGATGCCGGCGCCAACACCTTCCGCTGGGATATCTTTGTGTTCGGCTCGGACGCGGCGGGCAATGCCGACACCAACCGCTCGGGCCTGACCGAGATGAACCAGCTGGCCAGCCCTGATGGCATTGCCTTCGATGACCGCGGCATTCTGTGGATCCAGACCGACAACGGCATCGACGGCGGCCGCAACAATGCCGTCGCCAAGGCCACCAATGACCAGATGCTGGCCGTGGTGCCCGGTGCTATGAAGGATGCCAAGGGCACGGGCCCGGTCATCAATGCGGCCAACCAGGCCGAGCTGCGCCGCTTCTTTGTCGGCCCCAACGAGGCCGAGATCACCGGCTTTGCCTATACCCCCGACCACACCAGCATCTTCCTCAACATCCAGCACCCGGTGAACTGGCCTGCCTATGGCACGGCCGATGCCACCCGCGCGCCCGATGGCAAGGTGCGCCCACGCTCGTCGACGGTGGTGATCCAGAAGGTGGACGGCGGCCCGATCGGCGTCTGATACTTTAGCCGCGCTGCATAGAAAAAGCCGCCGGTCCTGGGCATCCAGGGTCGGCGGCTTTGGTTTGGGCGCTTGTTGTGTTAATCAGCCTGCGGTCGCGCCCGAGGTCTTCACCACTTGCTTCCACTTCTCGTTTTCAGCAGCGATGAACTTGCCAAATTCCGCTTGCGATTCGGTCACCACTTCGCCGCCCTGGTCACCAATCTTTTTGATCACGTCAGGCTTTTGCAACACCTTGATGATCGCGGCATGCAGCTTGGCCTGCACATCGGCGGGCGTCTTGGTGGGGGCGAAAAGACCAAACCAGGAGGTGGCCTCGTAGCCCGGCACGCCCGCTTCGGCAACGGTAGGCACATCGGGCAGCTCGGGCGAGCGCTTGGCGGTGGTCACGGCCAGCGGGCGCAGCTTGCCCGAGCGCACATGCTGGATGGCCGAGGGCATGTTGTCGAACATGATCGCAATCTGGTTGCCCAGCAGGTCGGTCACGGCCGGCGCGCTGCCCTTGTAGGGGATGTGGATCATGTCGACCTTGGCCATCATCTTGAACAGCTCACCGGACAGATGGATGGAGCTGCCGCTGCCCGAGGAGCCAAAGTTCACCTGGCCGGGATGGGCCTGGGCGTAGCTGATTAGCTCCTTGACGTTCTTGAAAGGCTGGGCGGGATTGGCCACCAGCAGGTTGGGCACATTGGCCACGCGGGTCAGCGGCGCGAAGTCCTTGTTGGGGCTGAAGGGCATCTTCTTGTAGAGCCATTCATTGATCGCGTGGGTGCCCACGGTGCCCATGAAGATGGTGTAGCCGTCAGCAGGCGCACGTGCGGCAAACTGCCCGCCGATATTGCCACCGGCTCCGGCACGGTTGTCGATGATGACTGGCTGGCCCAGCTCCTCGCCCAGCGACTGGCCGACGATGCGGGCCAGGATGTCGGTGGTGCCGCCGGCCACAAAGGGCACGACCATCGTGATGGGTTTGTTGGGGAAGGCCTCTGCCGCAAAGGCAGCAGGCATGAGGGCTGCCCCCAGGCTGGCAGCGGCAATGGCTTGCAGCACGGTGCGGCGGGCGTTGAGGCGGATGGTGTTCATGGGTATCTCCAAAGCAAAGTGAAAAAGGCTGCCACTTGTTTTGTCAGTGCTTGTGGGGTCTCGCGTGACAGCCGGAGGAAGGGAAGGCCGGGCCTGTTGTTCTGAGCCGCTAACACGGCCCAGAAAACCGCAGGTTTGCGATTGAGGCTTGGCGCCCCCGACGAGGCGTCAAGCCGCAGGCATTACAGGCGTAAGACAAGGCTTGGCAACGACGTATCAAGGGTTGTGTTAGCGGCGTTTATGGCCAGAAGAGGGAGGAGCCGATATAGATGGCCCCCACGACAAACATCGAGACCACGGTGTAGCCCATGATGTCCTTGAGTTTGAGCTTGGACAGCGCCAGCGCCGGCAGGATCCAGAAAGGCTGCACCAGGTCGTTCCAGCCATTGCCCAGCATCACCGACATGGCGGTGTGGGCCTGCGATGCGCCCAGGGTCTTGGCCGCTTCAATCATGAACGGGCCTTGCAGCACCCAGTGGCCGCCGCCCGAGGGCGCAAAGAAGTTGATGAAGAACGAGCTCACCAGGCCCCACAGCGGCAGGGTGTAGGCGGTCGAGAAGCTCACAAACACATGGGCGATCGATTCGACCAGGCCCGAGGCATGCATGATGGCCATGATGCCGGCGTAGAACGGGAACTGCAGGATGATGCCGCCAATGGTCTTGACGCCTTCATTGACCTTTTCCACATACTTCATCGGCGTGCCCAGCAGCAAGATGCCCAGGAACAGGATGAAGAAATTGATCATGTTCAGATCGAGGCTGCCGTTTTGCATGAAGTGCATCGCCACGAAGGCCATGCCGGTCAGGCCAATCAGCCAGCTCAGGATGCGGCTGTTGTTCAGGCGGCCGGCAAAGGTCTTTTCATCGCCCAACAGGTTGGCGGCCGACGCGCCCTTGGCCTCTTCGTTGCTGGCCAGTTCAGGGCTGATTTCGGTGACCTTTTCTCCGGCCTTGGGGTGCATCGCTGCATTGATCAGCGGCAGCACGATCAGCACGGCCAGGGCCGTGAGCAGGATGTGGGGCGAGAAGATGGTTTCGCTCAAGGGGATGATGCCCATCTGCTTTTCAAAGCTGTGGCCCTTGGTGGAGATCAGCACCGGGATGGTGGCCGACAGCCCCAGGCTGTACATCGTGAAACCCGTATAGGCCGAGGCGATGATCAGCGGGTAGTGCACGCCCTTGACGCGCAGGGCCAGCTTCTTGGCCATGATGCCGCCAATCACCAGACCAAAACCCCAGTTGAGGTAGCTGCCTACGCAGCCCACGACAGTGGCCATGATGATGGCGCCGCGCGGCGTGTTCACCAGGGCCGCGATGCGGTTGAGGAAACGGTCCACCACCGGCGCTGCGGCCAGCACATAGCCCATCACCAGAATCACCGCCATCTGGGTGGTGAAGGCCAGCAGACTCCAAAAGCCCTTGCCCCAGTCCTGCACTACCAGGTTGATGGGCCGGCTCTCCACGGCAAAGGCCAGCACCATGGTCAGCAAGGTGAGCAGGATCGCGAACACGAAGGGGTCGGGCAGATACTTGCGCATCAGCTCGGTGAAAAAAGCGGTGATTTTTGACATCAATGTCTCTTGTTATCGATGGAGGGAGCAAAGGTGGGCGTGTACCAGACACGCTCAGGAAAAAGGCTAGACCGGTGCCACGCCCACGGTCATGCCGCCGCAGACATAGAGCGCCTGGCCGGTGACAAAACCGCTGCGCTCGTCGAGCATGTAGGCCACGGCATGGGCCACGTCATCGGGCGTGCCCACACGCTTGACGGGCACGGACTGGATGATCTTTTGCGTGCGCTCGGCGCCCGGCGGGTTGGCCTTGTCAAACAGCTCGGTGCGGATGGGGCCGGGGCCAATCGCATTGGCGGTGATGCCCCATTGGCCCAGCTCCAGCGCCCAGACGCGGGTCATGCCGATCAGGCCGGCCTTGGTCGCGGCGTAGGCGGTGCGCAAATCCTTGCCCAGAGCTGCGCGCGAGGACATGTTGACGATGCGGCCAAAGCGCGCCGCTTGCATGCCAGGCAGCAAGGCCTGCATGCACTGGAAGGCGCAGCGCAGGTTCAGCGATACGGCCAGATCAAATTCGGCCAGCGTCTGGCTGGCGGCGTCGTTGGGCACGACGATGCCAACGTTGTTCACCAGGCGGGTGATAGGGCCGCCAGCGAGCGCTTCGCCCAGCGCGCGCGCCGTGTCTTCGGCGCTGCTGAGGTCGGCCTGGATCGCGACAAAACCTGCCGGCACCTGGTCAATCTGGCGGTCGATGATGACCGGGTCGTAACCATCGGCGTGGCAGCGCAGCGCAGCGGCTGCACCAATGCCAGCGCCGCCGCCGGTGATAAGCACGCGAGGGCGTGCGGAGGTCGATGGGGTCAATGGAGTGGACATAGCGGTTTCCAAGAAAGGCGTCACAGGCAGCACTGGCCGGCCACGTAGGCTTTGCGCCAGCGCGTGATGCGCACCTGGGCAAACAGATCGGCTTGGTAGAAGGGATCGGATTCGATAAAGGCCTGGGCGGCTTCGCGCGTGTCCAGGTCCACCACATAGAGGCCACCGCCCATGTCGCTGCCGTCGTCCTGCAGCTTGGCGCCGCAGGCCAGCAGCAGCTGGGCATTGCGCGCCAGAAAGTCCAGGTGCGCAGGGCGGTGAGCCTGGCGCACGGCCTGGTGCTCGGGCTTGTCGAAAGTCTCAATGATGTAGGGCATGGTGGCTCCGGGATAGGGCGCGGCAGACGGGCATTGGGCTGCTGCCGCAGTAATACGGTTGTCTGGATGCAGGTCTTAGACCGTGGCAATCGGGGTCACGGGCGAGGCAATGGCGCCGGGCAGGTTCAGCGGCGGGGCAGTCAGCAAAAAGCGGCTGCGCCCATGGGCGCGCAGCCACTGCGCCAGCGGCGTCAGGTGCCACAGCTCGCCCAGGTGCAGGCCCAGCTTGAACAGGCAGTGCTCATGCAGCGGCAACGCCGCGCAGCAATCGGCACCGGGCTGGGCCGGGTGGGCTTCGACGGCATAGTTGTCGGCGGCAATCACGGCGATCTGGCTGTCGCTGATCCACTGCAGCAGCTTCTCGTCGCGGCCATTGAGCACCGCGCAGCTGTTGTTCAGCACCACCGGATCGGGGTTTTTCTGCATCGCCAGCACGGCCTGGGCAAAGCCGGTGTGCAGGCAGAGCATGTCGCCGGGCTCGATCTCCAGCCGGTCAGCCTCGATCACGCGCATCCACTCGTCGTAACCGATCAGCGTGCGGGCATCGCCGTAGTGCGCATGCAGGTCCATCATCACGCCCCGGCCTTGCACGCCGTTCTGGGCCATGCCCTCGATGCCCAGCGCCTTGGCGCAGCTGGTGCTGCCGCTGCTCTCGGCCGTGGGCATGCCGGTGTCGCTGACCAGCAGCGGCCCCAGCACATCGCGGCCTGCGGCAAAGCCGTTGTAATAGAGCGGCTCGGGCACGCCGTCGCCATTGGCATCGAACAGCTGGCCGGCATGGGCCAGGCCATCCCACTGGGTGGAGTACTGCAGCGACAGCACGGCCATGTCGTCCGACAGCACATCGGTGCGGCCGGGCTCCAGGTCGCCGAGCAGACAGTTGAAGTTGACCAGGCCCTTGCGCTGCAAGGGGCGCAGCACGGGTGGCTTGCGGTTGGGGTTGAGGGCACTGCCGCCGGGGTAATCGAGTGGCAGGCTGAGCGAAAAGCGCAGGCCTTCCTGCACCTCGGCCACGCCCTGGCGCACCTTGGCTGCTGTCAGCAGGTTGAGGCGGCCGAGTTGGTCATCGGGGCCGAAGTCGCCCCAGGTCGATCCTGCAGGGCGCTGCTTCCAGCGTGGATTGGCATCGGACATGCTTGTCTCCTTGGTTGAGGAAGGGCTGCAGCGGGCGGTTGTTATTGTCGGTACCCGTCTGCATGGTGTAAGGCAGCGGCCTCAGTGTTTTTGCAAAAAACTGCCCAGTGCCAGGTCAAAGGCCTGGGGCACTTCGAGGTTGGACAGGTGCGATGCCGGCACCGTCGCCAGCTCCGAGCCGGCAATGGCGGCATGCATAGCTTCGGCATCGGCCACCGTAGTGACCGGGTCGGCGCTGCCGCCAATCAGCAAGGTGGGGGTCTGGATGCGGGCGATATCGGCACGCAGGTCTTCGGCGGCCAGGGCCTCGCAGCAGCTGGCATAGCCTTCGGGGGCAATGCCGGCAATCCAGGCCTGGGCGGCCCGCACCACCTGGGGCTGGCTGGCGATAAAGCCTTCGGTGAACCAGCGGCTGGGTGACGAGTCGGCCAGGGTCTGCATGGCTGCTGCGCCATTGGCACGCACCAGCGCGGCGCGGTCGCGCCAGCTGGCTTCAGCGCCAATCTTGGCGGCGCTGTTGGCCACGGTGATGCTGCGCATGCGTGCGCCGGCATGCACGCCCAGCCAGAGCCCTGTGAGGCCGCCCATCGAGATACCGCAGAAATGGGCCTGGTCAATGCCCAGGCTGTCCAGAATGGCCAGCACATCGCCGCCCAGTTGGGCGAACTGGTAGGGGCCAGGGCTCAGCACGCTGGCGCCGTGGCCACGGGTGTCATAGCGCAGCACGCGGTACTGGCTGCTGAAGGTACGGGCCTGGGCATCCCACATGTCCAAGGTGGTGCCCAGCGAGTTAGAGAACACCAGCACCGGTGCGCCCTCGGGGCCTTGCAGATCGATGTTGAACATGCCGGTCGCAGTGGTGATTTGTTGTGTTGCCATGGCGTTCTGTCCTTCAAAAAATGCCCCTGCATCGCTGCGCGGGCGTGGCTGCGCCAAGGTGGGCGAGGCAGCAGCGCGGGTGTTTTGGGGGAGGATGGAGAGACGCGGGGGCAAGGCGCGGCCCTTGCAGGCCAGCGCTTGCCGCCGCTAGGGGCGTCAGACTTTTTCGAGGATCACGGCAATGCCCTGGCCCACGCCGATGCACATGGTGCACAGTGCGTAGCGGCCACCCAGTGCATGCAGCTGGTTGACGGCGGTGGTAGCGAGGCGTGCGCCCGATGCGCCAAGGGGGTGGCCCAGCGCAATCGCGCCGCCCCATTGGTTGACGCGTTGGTCGTCGTCCGCAATACCCAGGTCGCGCAGCACGGCCAGGCCTTGGGCGGCAAAGGCTTCGTTGAGCTCGATGACATCCATGTCGGCCAAAGTCAGGCCGGCCAGCGCCAGCACCTTGCGCACGGCAGGGGCCGGGCCAAAGCCCATGATGCGCGGTGCCACACCGGCCGTCGCCATGGCCACCACACGGGCGCGCGGGGTCAGTCCGTATTGCTGGGCGGCTTCTTCATTGGCCAGCAGCAGGGCGCAGGCGCCGTCGTTCACGCCCGAGGCATTGCCGGCCGTCACGGTACCGCCTTCGCGCACCACGCCCTTGAGCTTGGCCAGCGCTTCGATCGTCGTGGCACGGGGGTGCTCATCCTGGCTGATCACCAGTGCATCGCCCTTTTTCTGCGCAATGGTCACGGCCACGATCTCGCGGGCCAGGTGGCCGGCGGCGATGGCCGCTGCGGCCTTTTGCTGCGACGCCAGCGCCATGCGGTCCTGGGCGTCGCGTTCGATCTTGAAGTCGTCGGCCACGTTCTCGGCCGTCTCGGGCATGGAATCGACGCCGTACAGCGCCTTCATCTGCTTGTTGACAAAGCGCCAGCCAATGGTGGTGTCGTAGACGGCATTGTTGCGGCTGAAGGCGGACTCGGCCTTGGGCATCACAAAGGGGGCGCGGCTCATCGATTCCACACCACCGGCGATCATCAGGCGTGCTTCGCCGGACTTGATGGCGCGGGCGGCCGTGCCCACGGCATCCAGGCCCGAGCCGCAGAGGCGGTTGACGGTGGCGCCGGGCACCTCGATGGGCAGTCCCGCGAGCAGGCTGGACATGCGGGCCACATTGCGGTTGTCTTCGCCAGCCTGGTTGGCGCAGCCGTAGATCACGTCGGTCACCGCCGTCCAGTCCACACCGGGGTTGCGCTCCATCAGCGCCTTGATGGGCACGGCGCCCAGGTCATCGGTGCGCACACCGGCAAGCGCGCCGCCGTAGCGGCCAAAGGGGGTGCGCACGGCGTCGCAGATATAGGCGTTGGTCATGGTGGTCTCCTTGGATGAGTACAGATCGGCGCTGCGCTTAGAGCAGGCTCAGGCCAATCATTTTTTCGAGTTCGGCCTTGTCCAGACCGTCGACGGTGTCGATGAGCTTGAGGCCTTGGGGCGTGACCTCGATGGTGGCCACGTCGGTGTAGATGCGCTTGACGCAGCCAATGCCGGTCAGCGGATAGCTGCATTGCTTGACGATCTTGCTCTCGCCCTTCTTGGTCAGCAGGTCCATCATCACCCAGGTCTCTTTGGCACCAATGGCCAGGTCCATTGCGCCGCCCACGGCGGGAATGGCGCCGGATTCACCGGTGCTCCAGTTGGCCAGGTCGCCGTTCTCTGCCACCTGGAAAGCGCCGAGCACGCAGATGTCGAGGTGGCCGCCGCGCATCATCGCAAAACTGTCGGCATGGTGGAAGAAGCTGCCGCCCGCCAGCAAGGTGACGGGCTGCTTGCCGGCGTTGGTGAGGTCATAGTCTTCCTCGCCAGCGGCGGGTGCCGGGCCCATGCCCAGGATGCCGTTTTCCGACTGCAGGATGACTTCGCGGTCCTGGGGGATGTGGTTGGCCACAGCCGTCGGCTGGCCAATGCCCAGATTCACGTAGGCGCCATCATGGATGTCCTGCGCCACGCGGGCGGCCAGTTCGTCTTTCGTGCGTTTTTGGTAGCTGCTCATGGTCTTGTCTCCTGCTTCAGGCTGTTTTTTTGAAGCCACCGGCTTGCGTGGCAACGCGCTCGATCTTGATGACCTGGTTGACATAGATGCCAGGGGTGACCACGGCCTCGGGGTCGAGCTGGCCCAGCTCCACGATCTCATGCACGGTGGCCACGGTGTACTTCGCCGCGGTGGCCATCACCGGGCCAAAGTTGCGCGCCGATTTGCGGTAGGTGAGGTTGCCCCAGCGGTCGCCTTGCTCGGCCTTGATCAGCGCCACATCGCCATAGATGGGGTACTCGAGCACATAGTGCTTGCCGTTGATCTCGCGCGTTTCCTTGCCCGCTGCCAGCTCGGTGCCGTAGGCGGTGGGGCAGAAGAACGCGCCGATGCCAGCGCCCGCAGCGCGCATGCGCTCGGCCAGGTTGCCTTGGGGCACCACTTCGAGCTCGATCTTGCCGCTGCGGTAGAGCTCGTCAAACACATAGCTGTCGACCTGGCGCGGGAAGCTGCAAATGATCTTGCGCACCGCGCCGGTCTTGAGCAGGGCCGCCAGGCCTGTGTCGCCATTGCCGGCGTTGTTGTTGACCACCGTGAGGTCGCGCGCACCTTGCGCGATCAGGCCATCAATCAGGGCTGCGGGAATGCCGGCGGTGCCAAAGCCGCCGATGAGCACGGTCGAGCCGTCCTGGACGCGGCTGAGGGACTCGGCAATCGAGTCCGAAATCTTGTTGATCATCTTGTCTCCTGGTTCTGTACACGGGTCGCAACAGGCTGCTGATCCCGCTGCGGAATGGTCGCGCTGCGCTGTGGCAGTGCCTGTACCGCGTGCGACAAATGCAATGCCGAGGCTGCCTGCGCGAGACTTGGGAATGCATTTGAGAGGATCGGCGGCCTTTGGTAGGGCTCTTGGATGAAATGTTCGTATATAGAACATTAGTTCGCTAAAAGAATTATAGACTGCCTGATAATCCGCTACCCGATGTCCCTGCGATTTGCTTTTGTATTGCCAGGGACCCGCTCCACGCCAACGACCAAGATTGCGGCCTATGAAAGAAGAAGACCCGACCCTCCGCCCCAGTGACAGCTATGTGCAGTCCTTCGCGCGCGGGCTGGAGGTCATCCGCAGCTTTGGCGCTGCCGCGCCGCGCCAGACCTTGACGGAAGTGGCCGAGGCCACCGGCATGACGCGTGCCGGGGCGCGCCGCATTCTGCTGACCTTGCAGACCCTGGGCTATGTGCGGGTGGAGGGCCGTTTGTTTGCGCTCACGCCGCGCATTCTGGATCTGGGCTTCGCCTATCTGTCGTCGATGCCGGTCTGGAACCTGGCCCAGCCAGTGATGGATGCGCTGGTCGAGCAGACGCACGAGTCCTGCTCCATCGCCGTGCTCGATGGCCAGGATGTTGTCTATGTGTTGCGCGTGCACACGCACAAGATCATGAGCACCAACTTAGGCATGGGCTCGCGCCTGCCGAGTTTCTGGACGTCGCTCGGCCGCGTGCTGCTGGCCGAGCTGCCGCCGCAGGAGCTGCAGCCCTTGCTGGAGGGCCGCGACCGCACGCTGTTCACCCGCTTCACCCTCCAGGACGATGCCCAGCTGATAGCCGAGCTGGCCCAGGTGCGCGCGCAGGGCTGGTGCCTGCTCAATCAGGAGCTGGAAGAGGGCCTCACCTCGGTCGCAGCCCCCATCCGCAATGCCAGCGGCCAGGTGGTGGCTGCGATGAACATCAGCGGCCAGGCCAACCGCACGACACCCGAGATCATGCAGGGCGTGCTGCTGCCCCAGCTGTTGCAGGCGGCTGGGCGCGTCTCGGGCCTGCTGGGCTACCAGCCGGGTCGTGGCATGGGCGGCAAGATCGTGCCACGCTGCTGAGCGGCGGGCGCCGCTGCGCGCTTGGGCTCAGGCCTCATCGCTCCCCCATCGCTTTGATGCGCCCAGGCCGGTCGCAGGCTGCGGCTCGCCATGCCCTGGCCCCGGTAAGCCCTTTGTTGCAGGGGGCATTTCTCTGCTTCGAGCCGTGCCAAGCGCGGGCTGCGACTGCGCGCAGCCCGCCCATGCGCTGCAGTTGCGGCGTTCCTTAATACAACCTGAAGGCGGTCAAAGAAAGCTCCTACTGTGGGTTTGTTGCTGCCTCGCATTCGTTTCTTAAAGATATGTAAATGAGAACCATTTTCCTCTTTAAGATGTGCGAGCTTTTCCCGGTGGTAGCCAACCAGAGTGCGGATTCTCCCTGCGGTACAGCCAAACCGAACACATACCAAAGCGATACAAGGAACTGGAATGGCTTTCAAAACACAAGCCGTGGCAGCAGCAGTGGCGCTGCTGTGCACGGGCCAGGCAGCGGCGCAGCAGGCGCCGGCTGAGACAACGCTGCAGGAAGTGCGCGTGCAGGGCGATACCGCAGCGGACGTGGGCTATGCAGCGCCTACGGCCAAGAGCGCCACCAAGATCGAAGCGCCGTTGCGCGATATTCCGCAAACGGTGAACGTGGTGCCCCAGCAGCTGATGCGCGACCAGGCCGTGCAGTCGATGCAGGACGTGCTCAAGGCGGTGCCCGGCATTGGCCTGTCGCATGGCGATGGCCAGCGCGACCAGGTGACGATCCGGGGCTTTTCGGCCATTGCCGACCAGTTTGTCGACGGCGTGCGCGATGACGCGCTGTATTTCCGTGACCTGTCCAATGTCGAGCAGGTCGAGGTGCTCAAGGGCCCGGCATCGGTGCTGTATGGCCGGGGCTCTTCGGGTGGCTTGATCAACCGCATCACCAAGAAGCCCGGCATTGACCGCAGCGAGGTGGGTCTGACCCTGGGCAGCTGGAACCAGCGCCGGGGCGAGTTTGACCTGGCACGCGCGCCGCAGGACAGCATCGTCTCCTACCGCCTGACCGGCGCCATCGAGCGCGCCGACAGCTACCGCGACCAGCAGTTTCTGGACCGCAAGGCGCTGGCCGGCTCGGTGCAGTTCAAGTTCAGTGCGGACACGCAGTTGCTGCTGCAGGCCGACTACCTCAAGGACAGCCGCCTCACTGACTTCGGCATTCCCGCCTTCCAGGGCCGGCCGGTCAACGTGTCGCCCCGCACCTACTTTGGCGCGGCCAATGCACGCGATACCGATGTCAGCACCTCCGAGGTGTATTCGGCATCGGCCACCTTGAGCCACCGCTTCAACGACAGCCTGAGCCTGCGCAATGTGCTGCGCTACTACGACTACAGCCTGGACCGCAGCAACACCCTGGTTGGCTCGGTGAATGAGAAGGCGCAGACGGCGACCCTCAACCGTGGCCATCTGGAGCGTAACGAGCACGGCTTTTTCAACCAGCTGGAGTTGACGCAGAAGCTGGATCTGGCGGGCATGCAGCACCAGGTGCTGTACGGGCTGGAGCTGGGCCGCCAGAACAAGGGCCTGCTGAGCATCAGCCAGAGCAATGTGGGCACGGTATCGCTGTTCAACCCGGTGCTGCCGGTTGTCTCGCCGGTGCTGACGGCTGCACCGTCTGCCAACAACGACAGCGTCTTCAGCGTGGCCAGTGCTTATGTGCAGGACATGGTCACCCTGGCCCCGGAATGGAAGCTGCTGGCCGGCGTGCGCTATGACCGCTTCCGCCAGGAAACCGACAACTACACGCCAGGCAGCGTCAACCTGGGCCGCACCGATGTGGCCTGGAGCCCGCGCGTCGGCCTGGTCTACCAGCCCAGCAATGCGCTGTCGTACTACGTGTCGTTCAGCAAGTCCTTCCAGCCCTCGGGCGAGACCTTTGCGCTGGCTGCCAACAATGCCCAGCTGGCGCCTGAGAAAACCAGCAGCCGTGAGGTCGGTGTGAAGTGGGATCTGCTCGACGGCAAGGCCAGCGCCAATGCGGCGCTGTTCGAGATCGAGCGCACCAATATCAAGAGCGTGGACCCTGTGACCAACACCTTGGTGCCCCTGGGCGTGCAGCGCACGCGCGGCCTGGAGCTGAGCTTTGCCGGTGACCTGTCGCAGGGCTGGCAGATCTGGTCGGGCTATGCCTACCTGCTCAGCGAGATGACCTCGTCGCCGGCAGTGGACGCCGGCCAGGCCGTGCAAGGCAAGCGCGCCACCCTGACGCCCAAGCACAGCGCCAATATCTGGGTCACCAAGGCCCTGGGCCATGGCTTTGGCGCCGGTGGCGGCATCAGCTATGTCGGTGCGCGTTTTGCCAACCCTGGCAATACCGTTGTGCTGCCAGGCTACGCCACCTTGGATGCCATGGCCTACTACCGCCTGAACAACGTGGACCTGCAGCTCAAGCTCAACAACCTCCTGGACAAGCGCTACATCGTAGCCGGCCACGGCTCCTCGCCCAATCTGAACCTGCCGGGCGCGCCGCGCTCGGTGCAACTGGTGGCGCGTTACCGCTTCTAAGCTGCAAGGCTGGTATGGAAAAAGGCCATCTGCCCATGGGGTGGATGGCTTTGTGTTGTTAGTGGTGCTGTGACAGCTTGGGGCAGCCCCTGTGCGCTAGGTGGCTGCGAGTGGGGGCAGATGCTGCCATTGCGTAGTGCATAGGGCACAGCGTTGATAATGGAGCGGCTTTTCCTCTGCCGTCCTTTGCTGACGTTTTCACCATGGCCCGCCTTCCCCGACTCAGTCTTCCCGACATGCCGCACCATGTGCTGCACCGGGGCAACAACCGGCAGACGGTCTTTGTCGATGACGAGGATTCCCAGCACTTCAGCGACTTGTTGCGCCAGCTCGCGCAGACCCACCTGGTGGCAGTGCATGCCTATGTGCTGATGCCCAACCATTTCCATCTGCTGATAACACCCCAGACCGAGCAGGGCCTGCCGCTCTTGATGCAGGCGCTTGGCCGGGCCTATGTGCGCTATTTCAATGCGCGGCATGGGCGCAGCGGCACCTTGTGGGAAGGGCGCTACCGCTCGACGGTTGTGGAGCCGGCCACGCCGTTGCTGCAATGCATCATCTATATCGATTCCAACCCGCAGCGCGCAGGCCTGGTCGCCAAGGCCGAAGACTACCCTTGGTCCAGCTGTGCGCACCATTTAGGTGCAAAACCGATGGCCTGGTTGCGCGATCCGGCGGCCTTCTGGGCGCTGGGTAACACCCCCTTCGCGCGGGAGGCGCGCTATGCCCAAATGCTCGCTTATGGCTTGTCGCAGCGTGAGTCCGGGGCGCTGACCGATGCCGTGCAAGGCGGCTGGGCGATGGGCAGCGAGGACTTTGTGCAGTCTTTGCAGTCCAAAACGGTGCGCAGACTGCACAAAAAGAGTGCGGGACGCCCGCGATTGGTAGATCCCTCCGCCGATTGAATTGAAAATGTCATATAAATCAACGATAATTTTGCTATTTTTAATATGACCCCAATTAATTGTTGAGAAAAATCATTTGAAAATAATTAGTATCTGACCCCAAATAAAAAACTTGCTCGGGTATTGCCAGCTGCTCTACATTGACCTTCCCGCGATAGATTATTTGAAGGATTGCGCCATGTCGGCTTCTGCACGCGAGCACATGCAAGCTCAGGGTCTGTATGACCCGACTCTGGAACACGATGCCTGCGGCGTCGGTTTTGTGGCCCACATCAAGGGCCAGAAGAGCCATGCCATCGTGACCCAGGCTCTGAAGATTCTGGAGAATCTGGACCACCGGGGTGCGGTGGGTGCCGACAAGCTGATGGGTGATGGCGCCGGTATCCTCATCCAGTTGCCCGATGCGCTCTACCGCGACGAGATGGCCGCCCAGGGCGTCAAGCTGCCGCCGTTTGGCGAGTACGGCGTGGGCATGGTGTTCCTGCCCAAGGAACATGCATCGCGTCTGGCCTGCGAGGAAGAGCTCGAGCGCGCCATCAAGGCCGAAGGCCAGGTGCTGCTGGGCTGGCGCGATGTGCCGGTCAACCGCGAAATGCCGATGTCGCCCACGGTGCGCGAAAAAGAACCGGTCATCCGCCAGGTGTTCATCGGCCGTGGAGCCGATGTGATCGTGCAGGATGCGCTGGAGCGCAAGCTGTATGTGATCCGCAAGACCGCCAGCGCGGCCATCCAGAACCTGCAGCTCAAGTACAGCAAAGAGTACTACGTGCCCAGCATGAGCAGCCGCACTGTGATCTACAAGGGCCTGCTGCTGGCCGACCAGGTGGGCACCTACTTCCGCGATCTGGAAGACGAACGCTGCGTCTCGGCGCTGGGCCTGGTGCACCAGCGCTTCTCGACCAACACCTTCCCCGAGTGGCCGCTGGCCCACCCTTACCGCTATGTGGCGCACAACGGTGAAATCAACACCGTCAAGGGCAACTACAACTGGATGCGCGCCCGCGAAGGCGTGATGAGCTCGCCCGTGCTGGGCAACGATCTGCAAAAGCTCTACCCGATCAGCTTTGCGCACCAGTCCGATACGGCCACTTTCGACAACTGCCTGGAGCTGCTGACCATGGCGGGCTACCCGCTGGCCCAGGCCGTGATGATGATGATCCCCGAGCCATGGGAACAGCACGCCACGATGGATTCGCGCCGCCGCGCTTTCTATGAATACCATGCCGCAATGATCGAGCCCTGGGATGGCCCAGCATCGATCGTGTTCACCGATGGCCGCCAGATCGGCGCCACCCTGGACCGCAACGGCCTGCGTCCTGCCCGCTACTGCGTGACCGACGATGACTTCGTCATCATGGGCTCCGAATCGGGCGTGCTGCCCGTGCCCGAGCACAAGATCGTGCGCAAGTGGCGCCTGCAGCCGGGCAAGATGTTCCTGATCGATCTGGACCAGGGCCGTCTGATTGATGACGAAGAAGTCAAGTCCTCGCTCACCAATGCCAAGCCCTATATGCGTTGGATCGAAGACCTGCGCATCCGCCTGGACGATGTGGAAAAGCCCGTGGCTGGCGAATCGCAGATCGACCAGCAGGCCAAGGCCTCGCAAGAGTTTGGCGCCGTTGCCGATGAGCAGCAGTCGACCGAATTGCTGGACCTGCAGCAGGCCTTTGGCTACACCCAGGAAGACATCAAGTTCCTGATGAGCCCGATGGCCGCCAACGGCGAAGAAGGCATTGGTTCGATGGGCAATGACAGCCCGCTGGCTGTGCTCTCGGACAAGAACAAGCCGCTGTACAACTACTTCCGCCAGATGTTCGCGCAGGTGACCAACCCGCCGATAGATCCGATCCGTGAAGCAATCGTGATGAGCCTGGTGTCCTTTATCGGCCCCAAGCCCAACCTGCTGGACATCAACCAGGTCAACCCACCACTGCGCCTGGAAGTGACCCAGCCGGTGCTGGACTTCACCGACATGGTCAAGCTGCGCAACATCCGCTCGCACACCGCCGGCAAGTTCAGCTCGGCCGTGCTCGACATTACCTACCCGCTGGAGTGGGGCAGTGAAGGCGTCGAAGCGCGCCTGGCATCGCTGTGCGCGCAAGCCGTTGATGCGATCAAAACCGGCAACAACATCCTGATCATCAGCGACAAGGGTGTCAGCAAGGACCGCGTGGCCATCCAGGCGCTGCTGGCGCTGTCGGCCATCCACCAGCACCTGATCCGCGAAGGCCTGCGCACCGCCTGCGGTCTGGTCGTGGAAACCGGCACCGCCCGCGAAGTGCACCATTTCGGCGTGCTGGCCGGCTACGGTGCCGAAGCCGTGCACCCCTACCTGGCGCTGGAGACGATCACCTCGATCCACAAGCACCTGCCCGGCGATCTGTCGGCAGACAAGGCGATCTACAACTACATCAAGGCCATCGGCAAGGGTCTGTCCAAGATCATGTCGAAGATGGGTGTGTCCACCTACATGTCCTACTGCGGTGCGCAGCTGTTCGAGGCCGTTGGCATCAACAGCGAAACCATCGACAAGTACTTCACCGGCACCTCCAGCCGCGTCGAAGGCCTGGGTGTGTTCGAGATCGGAGAAGAAGCCATCCGCCGCCACAAGGCTGCCTTTGGCAACGACCCGGTGCTGGCCACCATGCTGGACACCGGTGGTGAGTACGCCTGGCGTGCCCGGGGTGAAGAGCATATGTGGAGCCCCGATGCGATTGCCAAGCTGCAGCACTCGACCCGCGCCAACAGCTTCAACACCTACAAGGAATACGCGCAGCTGATCAACGACCAGAGCAAGCGCCACATGACCTTGCGCGGCCTGTTTGAGTTCAAGATCGACCCTGCCAAGGCCATCCCGGTCGAGCAGGTCGAATCGGCGGCCGAGATCGTCAAGCGCTTTGCCACCGGCGCCATGTCGCTGGGCTCGATCAGTACCGAAGCCCATGTGACGCTGGCCGTCGCGATGAACCGCATCGGCGGCAAGAGCAACACCGGTGAAGGTGGTGAAGACCCTGCCCGTTACCGCAATGAGTTGAAGGGCATCCCGATCAAGCAGGGCGAGTCGCTGGCATCGATCATCGGCAAAGACCAGATTGAATCGGACTACGTGCTGCAAGAAGGCGACAGCCTGCGCTCGCGCATCAAGCAAGTGGCATCGGGCCGCTTTGGGGTGACGGCCGAGTACCTGGCCTCTGCGGACCAGATCCAGATCAAGATGGCACAGGGCGCCAAGCCCGGTGAAGGCGGTCAGCTGCCTGGCGGCAAGGTGACCGAGTACATCGGCAAGCAGCGCTACTCGGTGCCCGGTGTGGGCCTGATCTCCCCTCCGCCGCACCACGACATTTACTCGATCGAGGACCTGGCCCAGCTGATCCACGACCTGAAGAACGTCGCCACGCATTCGACGATCAGCGTCAAGCTGGTGTCCGAAGTGGGCGTGGGCACGATTGCTGCCGGCGTTGCCAAGTGCAAGGCCGACCATGTGGTGATCGCCGGCCATGACGGCGGCACGGGCGCATCGCCCTGGTCGTCGATCAAGCACGCAGGCTCGCCTTGGGAAATCGGCCTGGCCGAAACCCAGCAGACCCTGGTGCTCAACGGCCTGCGCAGCCGTATCCGGGTGCAGGCAGACGGCCAGATGAAGACCGGCCGTGACGTGGTGATTGGCGCGCTCTTGGGCGCCGATGAGTTCGGCTTTGCCACCGCACCGCTGGTGGTCGAAGGCTGCATCATGATGCGCAAGTGCCACCTCAACACCTGCCCGGTGGGGGTGGCCACGCAAGATCCTGAGCTGCGCAAGAAATTCAGCGGCAAGCCCGAGCATGTGGTGAACTTCTTCTTCTTCATCGCCGAAGAAGCGCGCCAGATCATGGCCCAGCTGGGTATCTCCAAGTTCGACGATCTGGTGGGCCGTGCCGACCTGCTGGACATGAAGGCCGGTATTACCCACTGGAAGGCCAAGGGCCTGGACTTTGGCCGCCTGCTGGCCCGTGCCGAAGTGGCGGATGATGTGCCGCTCTACCACACGCAAAACCAGGACCATGGTCTGGAAAAGGCCTTCGACAACATCCTGATCGAAAAGTCGCGCCCCGCCATCGACAAGGGCGAGCGCGTGAAGATCCTGGAGACCGTGCGCAATGTGAACCGCACTGTGGGCGCCATGCTCTCGGGCGCGGTGACCAAGGTGCATGCCGAAGGCCTGCCTGACGACACCATCCACATCCGTGTCGAGGGCACGGGCGGCCAGTCGTTTGGCGCCTTCCTGTGCAACGGCATCACCTTGTACCTGGTGGGGGATGCGAACGACTACACCGGCAAGGGCCTGTCCGGCGGCCGCGTGGTGGTGCGCCCGAGTCTGGATTTCCGTGGCGAAGCGCACAAGAACATCATCGTGGGCAACACCGTGATGTACGGCGCGACCACCGGTGAGGCTTTCCTGAGCGGCGTGGCTGGCGAGCGCTTTGCGGTGCGCCTGTCGGGTGCGACGGCGGTGGTCGAAGGCACCGGTGACCATGGCTGCGAATACATGACCGGCGGCACCGTGCTGGTGCTGGGCAAGACCGGCCGCAACTTTGCTGCCGGCATGAGCGGTGGCGTGGCCTACGTCTATGACGAGGACGGCCAGTTCGCCAGCCGCTGCAACACCACGATGGTCACGCTGGACAAGGTGCTGACGCAGGCCGAGCAAGAGGCCAGCATCGACAAGGGTGTGTGGCACAACGGCCAGACCGACGAAGCACAGCTCAAGCGCCTGCTCGCCGACCACCTGCGCTGGACCGGCAGCAAGCGTGCCCGTGATCTGCTGGACAACTGGGCGGAGGTGCGCAGCAAGTTCGTCAAGGTGTTCCCGACCGAGTACAAGCGCGCGCTGGGTGAGATCCATGCCCGCGCCGAAGCCAAGGCGCAGGTCGTCAAGGCCAAGACCTCGGCCAAGAAGAGTGTGGACGCCGCCGCGAAGTGAGGCCCCTGGCGGCCCTGCCGCCAAGCACCCAGCCCCTTATTAATGACCACGATTGCTGTCCCCGCCAACGCGGCGCGGGCAGCAGCCAAGCAAGAGATCCGATCATGGGAAAAGTCACAGGCTTTATGGAATTTGCGCGTATCGACGAGGGTTATGCACCCGTTGAAGACCGCCTCAAGCACTACAAGGAATTTGTTGTTGGCCTGAACTCGCAGCAGGCCAAGCAGCAAGGCGCCCGTTGCATGGACTGCGGCACGCCGTTTTGCAACAGCGGCTGCCCGGTCAACAACATCATTCCGGATTTCAACGATCTGGTGTACCGCGCCGATTGGGCGGCCGCCTTTCATGTGCTGGACTCGACCAACAACTTCCCCGAGTTCACCGGCCGCATCTGCCCCGCGCCTTGTGAAGCGGCCTGCGTGCTGAACATCAACAACGACCCGGTGGGCATCAAGTCCATCGAGCACGCCATCATCGACCGCGCCTGGGAAGAGGGCTGGGTGCAGGCGCGCCCCGCCAAGCACCAGAGCGGCAAGAAAGTGGCAGTGGTCGGCTCCGGCCCTGCCGGCATGGCGGCGGCCCAGCAGCTCGCCCGTGCAGGCCATGCGGTGACCCTGTTCGAGAAGAACGACCGCATCGGCGGCCTGCTGCGCTACGGCATCCCCGACTTCAAGCTCGACAAGCTGCACATCGACCGCCGCGCCGCCCAACTGCAGGCCGAAGGCGTGACCATCCGCACCGGCGTGCTGGTGGCTGGCAAGGACGGCCTGGGCAAGGACAGCAAGGTCACCAACTGGGCCAAGGAAACCGTCTCGCCCGAGCAGCTCAAGGCGGATTTTGACGCGGTGCTGCTGACCGGTGGATCCGAGCAGTCGCGCGATCTGCCGGTGCCCGGCCGTGACCTGGACGGCGTGCACTACGCAATGGAGTTCCTGCCCCAGCAAAACAAGATCAATGCCGGCGACAAGCTCAAGGGCCAGATCCGTGCGGATGGCAAGGACGTCATCGTCATCGGTGGTGGCGACACCGGCAGCGACTGCGTGGGCACCAGCAACCGCCACGGCGCCAAGAGCGTCACCCAGTTCGAGGTGATGCCCATGCCGCCCGAAGAGGAAAACAAGCCCCTGGTCTGGCCCTACTGGCCGATCAAGCTGCGCACCAGCTCCAGTCACGAAGAAGGCGCTGTGCGTGAGTTCGCGATCTCGACCAAGACCTTCAACGGCGACAAGGGCAAGGTCAAGAGCCTGACGACCGTGCAGGTCGAGTTCAAGGACGGCAAGCTGAGCGAAGTCAAGGGCACAGAAAAGGAATGGCCTGCCGACCTGGTGCTGCTGGCCATGGGTTTTGTGAACCCCGTCTCGCCCGTGCTGGAAGCCTTTGGTGTCGACAAGGACGCCCGTGGCAACGCCCGTGCCACCACCGATTTCACTGGCGGCTACGCCACCAATGTGGACAAGGTGTTTGCCGCCGGCGACATGCGCCGTGGCCAGTCGCTGGTGGTCTGGGCCATCCGCGAAGGTCGCCAGGCCGCGCGCGCCGTCGACGAGTACCTGATGGGCTGGAGCGATCTGCCGCGCTAAAACCGGTAGCCACTCACCCACCCACGACCGCAGCCGAGGCTGCGGTCTTTTTTTGTGCCCGCTCGGCCTGAGATCATCCGAGAAACCCAGTATACCCCCAGGGGGTACCTGGGATCTTCATCTATTTCTCATATGTAATTTTTATAAATTGCATTTATACTCTGGCCCAGTACCTGAGTTTGGCGTGCTTTTGCGCCGTTGCGAACACCGCCTGCCATGCCCCATAACGCCAAAGACAAGCACCGCGCCATCACCCGCCTGCGCCGCATCAAAGGCCAGGCGGAGGCCTTGGAGCGGGCGGTGGAGGCGGGCAGCGATTGCGCCCCCATCCTGCAGCAGCTCGCCGCCATGCGCGGCGCTGTGCATGGGCTGATGGCCGATTTGCTTGATGGCCATATGCGCGAGACCATGGCCCGGCAGCCCGCGCCGTCGCAGGCGGACATTGACGAAATGCTGTCGCTGCTGCGCTCGTACCTCAAATAGGCGTGTGGTCATGACCGCGCCTGACTGTTTTCCCCGTTTTTGACCCAAGGAGTCCACCCATGAAATCCCGCGCCGCCGTTGCCTTCAAAGCCGGAGAGCCTTTGCAGATTGTCGAGATCGACGTTGCGCCACCCCAGAAGGGCGAAGTGCTGGTCAAGATCACCCACACGGGCGTGTGCCACACGGATGCCTTCACCTTGAGCGGTGATGATCCTGAAGGCATCTTCCCGGCGGTGCTGGGCCATGAAGGCGCGGGCATCGTGGTGGAAGTGGGCGAGGGCGTCACCAGCGTCCAGCCAGGCGACCATGTGATCCCGCTGTACACGGCAGAGTGCGGCGAATGCCTGTTCTGCAAGAGCGGCAAGACCAACCTGTGCGTAGCAGTGCGCGCCACCCAGGGCAAGGGTGTGATGCCCGATGGCACCACGCGCTTTAGCTACAACGGCGAGCCGATCTACCACTACATGGGCTGCTCCACCTTCTCCGAGTACACCGTGGTGGCCGCAGTGTCGCTGGCCAAGGTCAACCCCGATGCCAACCCCGAGCAGGTCTGCCTGCTGGGCTGCGGCGTGACCACCGGTCTGGGCGCTGTGAAGAACACCGCCAAGGTGCAAGAGGGCGATACCGTGGCTGTGTTCGGTCTGGGTGGCATTGGCCTGGCGGTAATCCAGGGCGCGCAGCTGGCCAAGGCTGGCCGCATCATTGCTGTCGATACCAACCCCGGCAAGTTCGAGCTGGCCAAGACCTTTGGCGCGACCGACTGCATCAACCCCAAGGATTTCGACAAGCCGATCCAGCAAGTGATCGTCGAGATGACCGGCTGGGGCGTGGACCACAGCTTTGAATGCATTGGCAGCACCCAGGTGATGCGTGCGGCGCTGGAATGCGCGCACCGTGGCTGGGGCCAGAGCGTGATCATCGGCGTGGCGGGCGCGGGCCAGGAGATCTCCACCCGTCCTTTCCAGCTCGTGACCGGCCGCAAATGGCTGGGCACCGCCTTTGGCGGCGTCAAGGGCCGCAGCGAGCTGCCCGGCATGGTGGAAGACGCGATGGCCGGCAAGATCAAGCTCGAGCCCTTTGTCACCCACACCATGGGCCTGGCCAAGATCAACGAGGCTTTTGACCTGATGCATGAAGGCAAGTCGATCCGCTCGGTAGTCAACTACGCCAGCTGATCGTCGCTAAGCGCCGCTGGCCAAAGCTGACCAGCGCCGGCTGCCAGCGGGCGCTGCAATAGTCCTGCGCAGCGCTGGCAGCGCTGCCAGGGGCGACAATGCGAGGCTTGTTGTCCCTGCGGCCCGGCCCGCACCATTGAAATCCATGTCTTTTACCTCTCTTGGCCTTGCTCCGTCGCTGGCCCACGCTGCCCAGGCCCATGGCCTGATGGCACCCACGGCCATCCAGACCCAAGCCATTCCGGCCATTCTGGACGGGCGTGACCTGCTGGGCTGCGCGCCGACCGGCTCGGGCAAGACGGCGGCCTATGTGCTGCCGCTGATGCAGGCCTGGATGCTGAGCAACGCGGCAGGCCAGGCGGGCCGCCATGAGACGCAGGCCTTGATCCTGGTGCCCACGCGCGAACTGGCCACCCAGGTGGCTGAGCTGGTTTACTTTGTTGGCGAGGCCCTGGGCCGCCGCCCCAAGGTGGCCGTGCTCACTGGTGGTGTGTCCATCAATCCCCAGCTGCTGGCCTTGCGCGGCGGCGTGGATCTGGTGATTGCCACGCCTGGGCGCCTGCTCGATGTGGTGGCGCACAGCAAGCTGCGGCTGGACACCATCAGCACCCTGGTGCTGGACGAGGCCGACCGCTTGATGGACCTGGGCTTTGCCGAGGAGCTGCACAGCGTGCTGGCGCTGGTGCCCGCGTGCGAGCAGCGCCAGACCTTGCTGCTGTCGGCCACCTTTGCCCCGGCGGTGCAGGCGTTGGTGCCCACCTTGCTGCGACCCGCGCACGAGAAGGTGGAGATCGCTTCGACCCACCTGCAGGATGCCACCATCGTGCAGGAGGCCTACTACCTCGATGCCGCCAAGCGCACCACCTGGCTGCGTGAGCTGGTCACCCAGTACGCCGGCCAGCGCATGCTGGTGTTTGTGGCCAGCCGCTACAGCGCCGAGCATGTGGCCAACAAGCTCTATGACAAGGGCATCAGCGCCACCGCCTTCCATGGCGAGCTGAGCCAGGGCGCGCGCCAGCAGGTGCTGCAGGAGTTCCGCAGCAGCCAGTGGCAGGTGCTGGTCACCACCGATCTGGCCGCGCGTGGCATCCATGTCGAGGCGCTGCCCCTGGTCATCAACTACGACCTGCCGCGCTCGCCCACCGATTACACCCACCGCATCGGCCGCACGGGCCGGGCCGGTATCTCGGGCCTGGCCATCAGCCTGGTAACCCCCGCCAGCCTGGCGCACTGGAAGCTGATCGCGAAGCGCAATGGGCTCGATGTGGCGCTGCAGACCCTGGAGCAGTACCCGGTCACCGAAGCGGTGCCCGCGCATGCGCCCTCTGAAGATGCCGGCAATGGCGGCATCAAGGGCAAGCGCATGAGCAAAAAAGACAAGCTGCGTGCAGCGGCCGCCCAGGCCGCATCCCCGCAACCTCCGACCGAAGGAAATTCCGATGTCTGAAGCCCAAGCCAGCCTCAAGCTGCAGGCGGCCCATGCCTGCTTTGGCGGCGCCCAGCGTTTTTATGAGCATTTCTCCAGTCAGATCGGCCTGGCGATGAAGTTCTCGGTCTTTCTGCCGCCCAAGGCGGTGGAGGGCGAGAAAGTGCCTGCGCTGCTGTACCTGGCGGGCCTGACCTGTACCGAAGAGACCTTCATGACCAAGGCCGGCGCCCAGCGCCTGGCGGCTTCGCTGAACGTGGCCCTGGTCACCTGCGACACCAGCCCGCGCGGCGCGGGCCTGCCTGGCGAGGCGGAGAGCTGGGATTTTGGCGTGGGTGCGGGTTTTTACCTCGATGCCACGGCCAAGCCCTGGGCGCTGCACTGGCGCATGGAAAGCTACATCCTCGAAGACCTGCTGCCGCTCTTGGGCGCCAAGCTGCCGATCGACCTGCAACGCCTGGGCATCTTTGGCCACAGCATGGGCGGCCATGGCGCGCTGACCCTGGCGCTGCGCCACCCCGGTGTGTTCAAGTCGGTCTCGGCCTTTGCGCCGATTGCCAACCCCACCCACTGCCCCTGGGGCCAGAAAGCATTTGCCGGCTACCTGGGCGACAACCAGGCCGATTGGGCGCAGCACGATGCCACCGCCCTGATGGCCGCGCAAAAGCAGCCGCCATACCCGGCCGGCATCCTCATCGACCAGGGCCTGGCCGACAAGTTCTTGCTGGAAAAGCAACTGCTGCCCGAAGCCTTTGAAGCCGCCTGCGCCCAGGTCGGCCAGCCCTTGACCTTGCGCCGCCATGGCGGCTATGACCACGGCTACTACTTCATCCAGAGCTTTATCGACGAGCACCTGCGCTTTCACGCCAGCCAGCTGTAAACAGAACCCGGTACGCGGATTTCTGCCAGGCGCTGCCGCCCACCCCGGGCTGTGGCGCCTGTTTTATTTGCGGGCCTCGGTCAACATGCGCAGCGCCAGGCCCGCGAGCACCGTGCCCATCAAACAGCGCTGCATCTGTACCCAACTGGGGCGGCTGGCCAGAAACCCAGCGATCGAGCCGGCCAGCATCGCAATGGCGGCATTCACGCTGACGCTGACCACAATCTGTGTGAAACCCAGCACCAGGGACTGCGAAAAAACGCTGCCATGTGCGGGATCGATAAACTGCGGCAGCAGTGACAGGTACATCACGGCAATCTTGGGGTTGAGCAGGTTGGTCAGAAAACCCATCGCAAACAGCTTGCGTGGGCTGTCCTGCGGCAACTGGCGCAGCTCGAACGGGGAGCGCCCTCCGGGCTTGACCGCCTGCCAGGCTAGGTACAGCAGGTACAACGCGCCACCAATGCGCAGTGCGTCGTAGGCGTAGGGGATGGCCATCACCAGCGCGGTGATACCCAGCGCCGCGCACAGCATGTAGAACACAAAGCCCAGGGCCACACCGCCCAGCGAGATCAAGCCTGCACCGCGCCCTTGGCATATGGAGCGGGAAATGAGATAGACCATATTGGGCCCGGGCGTCAGGACCATGCCCAGGGAAATGAGAGCGAAGGCGAGCCAGTTGTGAATTTCAGGCATGGGCGCGGGCACTACATTGCAGTGCAAGAGGGTGGTTGGACAGGACGGCGCCCACTGACCATCAGGTGCTGCGCGGCGCGCCCACCTCATAGACGCGCAGATCGCGCTCGCCAATCTCCAGCGCAGGCCAGGCAGCGCGCCAGGCCTGGATATGGCTGGAGGCAAAATGCGCATCGAGCGCGGCCTGGTCGCTCCAGAGCTCCTTGACGTGGATCAGCCCGGGCACCAGCACATCCTGGGCGTAGCCATATTCCAGGCAGCCAGGCTCGGCGCGTGAGGCTTCCACCATCGCTCGCATGGCGGGCAGGGCGCGTTCCAGGTTCGCGGCGGGCAGGCGCACGGTACCAATGATCAACAGCATGGGTTTTCCTCTCAGTCGGTCATGGGGATCAGCGCATCCAGCCGGGCACCCGGGTTTCCAGCAGCTGGGGCACCATGTCGGCACTGGTCCATACCACCGCCAGTTGCTCCCACTGCGCGGCCCAGCGCTGGGCATCGTCCCGACCCATGCCGATGACCAGAAAACCCGGCTCGGCCGGCCAGCCGTTGGCCGGGTGCTGGGCAACGGCGGGCAGCGCGGCAAAGCCGGCAGCGCCCAGCGCGCGGCCCAATTGGGCATGGCGCTCGATGTTCTCGTCCTTGTCCAGCAGCTCGCCCATGGGGTTGAAGGCGGTGATGAAGCAGCTGCAGTCGGTCTGGTGCTGCTGGTAGAGGGCACCGAGCGCCGCCTGGGCCTGGCCCAGCTGCAGGATGAAAGGGGCCTGGTTCAGCACGTGGTACTGGGTTTCTTCAAAAGCCTTGCGCAGTTCGGGCGAGAGGGTGGTCATAAATAAGGGGCCGCCAGTGTTGTCAATCATGCACGCGCGGCAAAAAAAGCCGTGATACCGAGATGCCTTGGTCGCCACGCGGCGGCCGGGGCAGCAATCGTAGCGGCTTGCGGACGTCCGACTAGGCCGGCAGAGTTTTCCACACGAGCGACACGAATTTCGTGTGATCGGAGACAATACGCGATTCGCCTGCACGCTGATGCTTGTACAAAACAAGCCAAGTGCTCTTATTTTGTCTTTCTCTTTGGTTGAGACACATGAAAAAACGTTCTTTCGTTGCCACCCTGGCGCTGACTACCTTGCTCACCGCTTGCGGCAAGAATGATGCGCCCAAGCCTGCGGCTGAAGCACCCGCGCCCGCGCCTGTTGCGGCGGCGGTCACCAAGCTGGTGGTGGGTCTGGACGACAACTTCCCGCCGATGGGTTTCCGTGACGAGAAGAACGAAATCGTGGGCTTTGACATCGACATGGCCCGCGAAGCGGCCAAGCGCGCTGGCATCGAAGTGGAATTCAAGCCCATCGACTGGAACGCCAAGGAAGCCGAGCTGCTGGGCAAGCGCGTCGATGCACTGTGGAATGGCCTGACCATTCTGGAAGAGCGCAAGGAAAAGATCCTCTTCACCGACCCCTACATGGTCAACAAGCAGATCATCATCGTCAAGGCCGGCTCGCCCATCAAGACCAAGGCCGACATGGCCGGCAAGATCGTTGGTGCCCAGGAAGGCTCCAGCGCCGTGACCGCGATGGAAAAGGACAAGGAGCTGTCCTCCCAGTTCAAGGAAACCAAGCTGTTTGGCGACAACATCGCTGCGCTGATGGATGTGGAAGCTGGCCGTCTGGACGTTGTGGTGGTGGACGAAGTAGTGGGCCGTTACCTGGTCTCCAAGAAGCCTGACAACTATGTTGTGCTGGCCGAAGACTTTGGCACCGAAGACTATGGCGTGGGCTTCCGCAAGGACGACGAAGCCACCCGCAACAAGATCAACGACGTGCTGTCTGAGATGAAGAAGGACGGCAAGGCCGAAGAAATCGCCAAGAAGTGGTTTGGCGCCGACGTGATCAAGCACTGATCTGCGTGTGACTTTGCACCGGGCCGGCACAGCGTGCCGGTCTTGTGCTTTTGGGCGCAGCCCATGGCCGCCGCAGCGCAGGGCGCTGCCCGGCGGCCAGAACGGATTTTTATGACAGGAGCGCCAGACCAGGAACGCCAACAGGTTCCAGCGGCGCTCGTGCCTGTGGCAGCGAGGCCCGCGAAGCCGCTGCCACCCTGAAGGCCATCGATGGATTATGTAATTTCAATGCTGGGGCCGCTGTCCAACGGCGCCCTGGTGACTCTCAAGCTGTTTTTCATCACTCTGGCGCTGTCGGTGCCACTGGGTCTGGCGCTGGCCTTGGCGCGCATCTCGCGCTTCAAGGCGCTGGCGCGCTTTGTCGAGGCCTATATCTGGCTGATGCGCGGCACGCCGCTGATGCTGCAGCTGCTGTTCATCTATTTCGCGCTGCCCTTTGTGCCGGTGATCGGCGTGCGCCTGCCGGACTTCCCCTCGGCTGTGGTGGCATTCGCGCTGAACTATGCGGCCTATTTTGCCGAGATCTTCCGCGCCGGTATCCAGAGCGTGGACCGGGGCCAGTATGAAGGCGCGAAGGTGCTGGGCCTGTCCTACAGCCAGACCATGCGCCGCATTGTGCTGCCGCAGATGGTGCGCACCATCCTGCCGCCGGTCAGCAACGAGACCATCACCCTGGTCAAGGACACGTCGCTGATCTATGTGCTCGCCCTCAACGACCTGCTGCGCGCCGCGCGCGGTATTGTGCAGCGCGACTTCACGACCACGCCCTTTGTGGTGGCGGCCGCCTTCTACCTGCTGATGACCCTGGTGCTGACCTGGGGCTTCAACCGCCTGGAAAAGCGCTATGCCAAATACGACGCATAAGTGGTGGCTGGCGATGGGTGGGTGTGAAGCGGCAATGGCGAACAGCGCAGGAGAATGGCGATGACAGGCAATGACATGGGCACCACCCCAGTGATGGTGCAGGCGCGTGATATCTGCAAGGCCTTCAACGGCAACGAGGTGCTCAAGCGCGTCTCGCTCGATATCCACAAGGGCGAAGTGATGGCGGTGATCGGGCCGTCTGGCTCGGGCAAGAGCACCTTTTTGCGCTGCTTGAACCACCTCGAGGTGATCGATTCAGGCTCGGTCGTGGTCGAGGGCCAGACCCTCGTCCGCACCAATGCCCAGGGACAGGCCCAGTACGCACCCGAGGCCCAGATGCGCGCCATTTTGCGCCGCATGGGCATGGTGTTCCAGGGCTTCAACCTGTTCCCGCATCTGTCGGTGATCGACAACATCACCGAGGCGCCGATGGTCGTCAAGGGCCTGACGCGCGAGCAGATCATGCCCAAGGCCCAAGAGCTGCTGCGCAAGGTGGGCCTGCTGGAGAAAGCCGATGCCTATCCTGCGCGCCTGTCGGGCGGCCAGAAGCAGCGCGTGGCCATTGCCCGGGCGCTGGCGATGGAGCCGGACATCATGCTGTTTGACGAGCCCACTTCGGCGCTGGACCCGGAGCTGACGGGCGAGGTGCTGCGCACCATGCGTCAGCTGGCCGAGGAGCACATGACCATGCTCGTGGTCACCCATGAGATGGGCTTTGCCCGCGAGGTGGCCAATACCGTGGTGTTCATGGACCAGGGCGCCCTGATCGAGGCCAAGCCCGCCCGCGCGTTCTTTGAAGACTGCAGCCACCCCCGCATTCGTTCCTTTTTGGACAATATGCTCTAATCACGGGCGCTTCTCATCGTTGTTGACGCTGTGAACAACTGGCCAAGAAGCCGCCCGTGCGATGCTGTAGGCTGGCCCGATCACGCAAGCGACTGCAATAGCCTGTTGCCTTGCGGGGCTTAGCCCGTCCGGGTTACGATCTGGCTATATAAATACATTCATGAATGTTTGTTACAAGCGGTAAGCTTGACGGTTTGCGCTGCGGCAACTGACTACAGAAAAGAGCCCTGCCCCCTCTTATGATGACGATGCCGGATGTTGCCGGCTTTTCTATGCAATCTTCTGCCTCACCACCTCTTGTCGAACTGCGCAATGTCACCTTTGGCTATGGTGACCGCACCATCTTGCGTGATGTGTCGCTGACCATCCCACGCGGGAAGGTGACCGCGCTGATGGGCGCATCCGGTGGCGGCAAAACCACGGTGCTGCGCCTGATTGGCGGCCAGGCCCGCGCCCAGGCCGGCCAGGTGCTGCTCGACGGCCAGGATGTGGGTGCGATGAGCCAGGCGCAGCTCTATGCCGCGCGGCGCCGCATGGGCATGCTGTTCCAGTTTGGTGCGCTGTTCACCGATATGACGGTGTTCGAGAACGTGGCCTTTCCGCTGCGCGAACACACCCAACTGTGCGATGCGATGGTGCGCGACATTGTGCTGATGAAGCTGCAGGCCGTGGGCCTGCGCGGCGCGCGCGAGTTGATGCCCTCGCAGATCTCCGGCGGCATGGCCCGGCGCGTGGCGCTGGCCCGTGCGATGGCGCTGGACCCGGAATTCATCATGTACGACGAGCCCTTTGCCGGGCTGGACCCGATTTCGCTGGGCACCTCGGCCCAGCTGATCCGCGAACTCAACGACGCGCTGGGCCTGACCAGCATCATCGTCTCGCACGATCTGGAAGAGACCTTTAAGCTGGCCGACCAGGTGATCATCCTGGGCCCCGGCGTCGTGGCCGCGCAGGGTACGCCCGATGAGGTGCGTGCCAGCAGCGATCCGCTCGTGCACCAGTTTGTCAACGCGCTGGCGCAGGGGCCGGTGCCTTTCCATGTGCAAGGGCCCAGCATCGATGAAGATTTTGGTCCTGGCGCCGTCAAGAAGGGAGGCCGCTGATGCGTTGGTGGCACCCTGCTGATATCGGTTTTGCGCTGCGCTCCAAGGCTGCGGCAGTAGGCCAGGCCACGCGCCTGCTGCTGCGCCTGGTCGCCGGGCTGGGCTATGTGCTCAAGCGCCCGGGCCTGCTGCGCGACCAGATCCACTTTTTGGGCAATTATTCGCTGGCCATCATTGGCGTCTCGGGCCTCTTCGTCGGCTTTGTGCTGGGGCTGCAGGGCTACTACATCCTGCAGCGCTACGGCTCGGCCGAGGCCGTGGGCATGATGGTGGCTTTGACCTTGCTGCGTGAGCTGGGCCCGGTGGTGACGGCGCTGCTGTTTGCCGGGCGTGCAGGCACCGCATTGACCGCCGAGATTGGCCTGATGAAGGCGGGCGAGCAGCTCTCGGCCATGGAGATGATGGCCGTCAATCCGATCGAGCGCATTCTGGCGCCGCGCTTTTGGGCGGGCCTGATTGCGATGCCGTTGCTGGCGGCCGTGTTCAGCGCCGTCGGCATCATGGGCGGATGGATTGTTGGCGTATTGATGCTGGGCATCGATGGCGGCGCTTTCTGGGGCCAGATGCAAAGCGGTGTCGATGTGTTCCAGGATCTGGGCAACGGCGTGATCAAGAGCATCGTGTTCGGCATCACGGTGACCTTTGTCGCCTTGCTTCAAGGCTTTGTCGCCAAGCCCACCCCCGAAGGTGTCTCGCGTGCCACCACGCGCACCGTGGTCATGGCTTCGTTGTCGGTGTTGGCGCTGGATTTCATGCTCACGGCAATGATGTTCAGCATCTGACGCCTGCCCTATAGATAGTGAAAAGAGAAACGGATTCGCATATGCAGCCCTCCAAAACCGATATCTGGGTTGGCCTGTTTGTCATGCTGGGTGCTGCGGCGCTGGTGTTCCTGGCGCTGCGCGCAGGCAACCTGCTGACCCTGGATTTCAACAAAGGCTATGAAGTCACCGCCCGCTTTGACAACATTGGCGGCTTGAAGCCCCAGGCGGCCGTGCGCAGCGCCGGTGTGAAGGTTGGCCGTGTCAAAAGCATCGGCTTCAATGACCAGACCTTCCAGGCCGATGTCCACATCGAGCTGGCCAATGGCTATGCCTTCCCCAAGGACAGCTCGTTCAAGATCCTGACCAGCGGCCTGCTGGGCGACCAGTACGTGGGCGTTGAGGCCGGCTTTGATGAAAAGCCCTTGGCCAGTGGTGATACCGTCACCAATACACAATCGGCCATCGTGCTGGAAAATCTGATCGGCCAGTTCCTGTATGGCAAGGCCTCGGAGAGCTCCGCACCCAAGGCTGCCGAATAACACAAGCAAAAAACGAGAACGATGATGCGTTATCCACTCCACCTCCAAGGCCGCACCTGGGTGCTGGCTTCTTCCCTGGGTCTGGCTATGGTGCTGACCGGCTGTGCCAGCGGCCCTGGCGCCAACCCCCGCGACCCGCTGGAGCCCTACAACCGGGCGGTGTTCAGCTTCAACGATGCCGTCGACAGCGCGGTGCTCGAGCCCGTGGCCACCGGCTACCGCGATGTGACGCCGACCGTGGTGCGCACCGCCGTGACCAACTTCTTCGCCAACCTCGGCGACCTGTGGTCAGCCGTGAACAACGCGCTGCAGCTCAAGGGTGAGGGCACCTACAACAGCGTGGTGCGCTTTACCACCAACACCGTCTTCGGTCTGGGTGGTCTGATCGATATCGCCAGCGAAATGGACATCGAGCGCCACAAGCAGGACTTTGGCCTGACGATGGCGCGCTATGGCATGCCTGCGGGCGCCTACATCGTCTGGCCTTTGCTGGGCCCCTCGACGATCCGCGATTCCGCCGGCATGGTGGTGGACTGGCAGGGCAATGTGGTCAGCTCGATCAACGATGTGCCCGTGCGCAACTCGCTGACCGGTCTGCGCATTGTCAACACCCGGGCCAACCTGCTGGGCACCACGTCGCTGGTGCAGTCCGCAGCGCTCGACAAGTACAGCTTCACCCGTGACGCCTACCTGCAGCTGCGCCAAAATGCCACCGAGGCGGGCGAGGAAGAGGACGAGACGCAGTGGATGAATGAGTCGGCAGCCGACCCCCAGCCCCAGGGCCGCGTCAAATAAGCCGCCGTTATAAAGGCTTACAAGAAATAGGGTGGTGCATGCAACTGCGTGTCTGCCTCAGAATCAAAAATGGTCCGAGTCTGAATGGCAGACACCGGCTGAAAGGAACGCATATGATGAATCGTCGAGCATGGGTGCAGTACTCCGCCGCATGGGCTGCAGTGGCTTGCATGGCATCGGCCCCGCTGGCGGCCAGCGCAGCAGACATGGCGCCCGACGCGATGATCAAGCAGCTCTCGGACGAAGTGCTGAGCACCTTGAAGACCGACCAGTCCATCCGGGGTGGTGATGTCTCCAAGATCACCTCGTATGTCGACAGCGTGGTCATGCCCAATGTGGATTTCCGCCGCATGATGGCCTCGGCCGTAGGCCCCAAGTGGCGTACCGCGACGGCCACCCAGCAGCAGCAATTGCAAGATGAGTTCAAGAAGCTGATGGTCAACACCTACGCCGGTGCGCTGCACCAGGTGAGCGACCAGACCATCAGCGTCAAGCCGGTGCGCATGCAGCCCGCTGACAAGGAAGTCGTGGTGCGCTCTGAGATCCTGGGCCGGGGTGACCCGATCCAGCTGGACTACCGCCTGGTCAAGACCCCCGGCCAGGGCATGGGCTGGAAGATCTATAACCTCAATGTCATGGGCATCTGGATGGTGGAGACCTACCGCAACCAGTTCCAGGAAGAGCTGAACAAGCCCGGTGGCAGCCCACAGACCTTGATCGACTCCATCGCTGCCCGCAACAAGGCCAACGCAGGCAAGTAAGCCATGGCCGCGCTCAGCCTGCCTTCGACCCTGACCCATGATGAGGCCCAGGCCTGCCTGCAGCACTTGCAGGCGGGCATTGCGCAGCTGCCGGCGGGCGCTGCGGTGCAGATCGATGCCAGCGCCTTGGCGGTGTTTGACTCATCGGCGCTGGCCGTGATGCTGGGTAGCCGGCGCGCGGCACTGGGGGCTGGCCGGCCCTTTGAGATGCGTGGCGTATCAGCGCCCGTGCTGTCGCTGGCGCGCCTCTATGGTGTCGATGGCCTGCTGACCACTGCCGGCTGAGCGTTGAATCCCCAGGACAGCGCCATCTGGCCGCTGCGCCTACAATGGCCGACTCATGTCCGCCATCGCATTCCAATCCGTCTCCAAGGTCTACCAGACCGCCAAGGGGCCCTTCCAGGCATTGAACAACGTCAGCCTCGATATCGAGGAAGGGGAGTTCTTTGGCCTGCTCGGGCCCAACGGCGCGGGCAAGACCACCATGATCAGCATTCTGGCCGGCCTGGCCCGCGCCAGCAGCGGCTCCGTCAAGGTGCTGGGCAGCGATGTGCGCGAGGATTACGCCAACGCGCGCCGCAAGCTCGGTATCGTGCCGCAGGAGCTGGTTTTTGACCCGTTTTTCAATGTGCGCGAATCGCTGCGCATCCAATCGGGCTATTTCGGTGTCAAGAACAACGATGCCTGGATCGATGAGCTGCTCGAGAGCCTGGGTCTGGCCGACAAGGCCACGGCCAATATGCGCCAGCTGAGCGGCGGCATGAAGCGCCGCGTGCTCGTCGCCCAGGCGCTGGTGCACAAGCCGCCGATCATCGTGCTCGATGAGCCCACGGCCGGCGTTGATGTGGAACTGCGCCAGACCTTGTGGCAGTTCGTCAGCAAGCTCAACAAGCAAGGCCATACGGTGCTGCTCACCACCCACTACCTGGAAGAGGCCGAGGCGCTGTGCAACCGCATTGCGATGCTGCGCTCGGGCCATGTGGTGGCGCTGTCGACGATGGCCGAGCTGCTGCAGGGCAGCTCCTCGAACGTGCTGCAGTTCAAGACCGATGGCCTGCTGCCGGCCGATCTGGCCGCACAGGCGCGCATCACCGGCCGCATTGTGCAGCTGCCCGCCAGCAGCGCAGCGGATGTGGAGCGCATCCTTGCCCAGCTGCGCACGGCAGGCGTGGTGGTCGAAGACCTGGAGATCCGCCGCGCGGATCTGGAGGATGTGTTCTTGCAAGTGATGGCGCGCGATGCCGTGGTGGACCATGCCACCACGCAACTGGGTGCGGGAGTGGCACGATGAGCGGCTGGCAAACCCTGTTTTACAAAGAAGTGCTGCGTTTTTGGAAGGTGAGCTTCCAGACCGTGGCCGCGCCGGTGCTGACCGCCGTGCTCTACCTGCTGATCTTTGGCCATGTGCTGCAAGGCCGCGTGACCGTGTTCAGCGATGTCAGCTACACCGCCTTTCTGGTGCCGGGACTGGTGATGATGAGCCTGCTGCAAAACGCCTTTGCCAATAGCTCGTCGAGTCTGGTGCAAAGCAAGATTATGGGCAGCCTGGTGTTTGTTCTGCTGACGCCGCTGTCGCACTGGGGCTGGTTCTTTGCCTTTGTCGGCGCCTCCATCGTGCGGGGTCTAGCCGTCGGCCTGGGTGTCTATGTGATCACCTTGTTCTTCGCGCCGCCGCATTTTGCATCGCTGCCCTGGGTGCTGATGTTTGCCGTGCTGGGTGCAGGCCTGATGGGCACCCTGGGCCTGCTGGCGGGCCTGTGGGCAGACAAGTTTGACCAGATGGCGGCGTTCCAGAACTTTGTGATCGTGCCGATGACCTTTCTGTCGGGCGTGTTCTATTCGATCCAGTCGCTGCCCCCGTTCTGGCAAAAGGTCAGCCACCTGAACCCGTTCTTCTACATGATTGATGGTTTTCGCTACGGCTTTTTTGGCCAGAGCGACACCTCGCCCTGGCTGAGCCTGGGCATTGTGGCCGTTGCCTGGCTGCTGGTGAGTGCATTGGCGGTGCAGCTGCTGCGCACCGGCTACAAGATCCGCAACTGATGAACCCTGCTGCAGCCCGCGCGGCTGCAGTCGCCTGGCCAGCAGCCCGCCCCACGGAGCGGCTGGCAGGCATTTCGAACCGACTAAGTGAGAGCGTGCAATGACTGCTGAGGACCTCAAAGACATCATCACCGCCGGCCTGGCCTGCGAACATATTGCGCTGGAGGGCGACGGCCGCCACTGGTTTGCCACCATCGTGTCGCCCGCCTTTGAAGGCAAGCGTTTGATCCAGCGCCATCAGCTGGTCTACGCGACCCTGGGCCAGAAGATGCATACCGATGAGGTGCATGCGCTGTCGATGAAGACGCATACCCCTGCCGAGTGGGCTGCCCAGCAGGCCTGATTTTTCTTGTTTCAACCCAGGCTGGCCCAGCCCCATCCGGCATGGATGCGCAGGCTGCCGCTGGCGAAAGTGCCCCCATGGACAACACCACCATGATCACCTTGGCCCTCTCCAAAGGCCGCATTTTTGACGAAACCCTGCCACTGTTGGCCGCTGCAGGCATCGAGGTGCTCGAAGACCCCGAGAAATCGCGCAAGCTGATTTTTGCCACCACCCAGCCCGATGTGCAGGTGGTGCTGGTGCGCGCCTCCGATGTGCCCACCTATGTGCAGTACGGCGGCGCGGACCTGGGCGTGACCGGCAAGGACACCTTGCTCGAGCACGGCGGCGAGGGCCTGTTCCAGCCGCTCGATCTGCAGATCGCCAAGTGCCGTGTGAGCGTGGCGGTGCGCAATGATTTTGACTACGCCCAGGCCGTCAAGCGCGGCGCGCGTCTGCGCGTGGCCACCAAGTACCCGCAGATTGCGCGCGAGTTCTTTGCGCGCAAGGGCGTGCACGTGGACCTGATCAAGCTCTACGGCAGCATGGAGCTGGCGCCGCTGACGGGTCTGGCCGATGCCATCGTCGACCTGGTGAGCACCGGCAATACCCTGCGCGCCAACCACCTGCAGGAAGTCGAGCACATTATCGACATCAGCTCGCACCTGGTGGTGAACCAGGCGGCGCTCAAGCTCAAGCAAAAGCGCCTGCGCCATATCATTGATGTGTTTGCTGCGGGTGTTGCCCAAACTGCCCCGGTTTAAGCATCCGCTCTCAGGCTGGCACTTGCCTGTTTGAAAAGTGTCTGAGTCAGAAGGTATTCACTATGGAATTCGTTGCCGCTCCCGCCCGTCTGTCAACCACCGATGCCCAGTTCGAGCATGACTTCGCTCAGCGCCTGCATTGGTCGGCGGACACGGATGCTGCCATCGAGCAGCGGGTGGCCGATATCCTGGCGGACGTGCAAAAGCGCGGCGATGCCGCTGTGCTGGATTACACCGCGCGCTTTGATGGCCTGCAGGTCAGCAGCATGGCTGCGCTGGAGTTGAGCAAGCAAGAGCTCAAGGCCGCCTTTGAGGGCCTGCCCACTGAGCAGCGCGAGGCGCTTGAATCGGCTGCGCGCCGCGTGCGCAGCTACCACGAGGCCCAGAAAAAGGCCAATGGCGAGAGCTGGAGCTACCGCGACGAAGACGGCACCTTGCTGGGCCAGAAAGTCACGCCGCTCGACCGCGTGGGCATCTATGTGCCAGGCGGCAAGGCCGCCTACCCCAGCAGCGTGCTGATGAATGCCATCCCGGCCCATGTGGCGGGTGTGGAGGACATCATCATGGTGGTGCCCACGCCCCAGGGTGTGAAGAACCCGCTGGTGCTGGCTGCGGCCTATGTGGCGGGCGTGCACCGCGCCTTCACCATTGGCGGTGCGCAGGCCGTGGCGGCGCTGGCCTACGGCACGGCCACCATCCCCAAGGTGGACAAGATCACCGGCCCGGGCAATGCCTATGTGGCCAGCGCCAAAAAGCGCGTGTTCGGCCTGGTGGGCATCGACATGATTGCCGGCCCCAGCGAAATTCTGGTGCTGGCCGATGGCTCGACGCCGCCCGACTGGGTGGCGATGGATCTTTTCTCGCAGGCCGAGCACGATGAACTGGCGCAGTCGATTCTGCTGTGCCCCGATGCCGCCTACCTGGATGCTGTGCAGCGCGAAATCGACCGCCTGCTGCCCGAGATGCCGCGCAAGGCCATCATCGCCAAGAGCCTGTCCGACCGGGGCGCACTGATCCTCACGCGTGACATGGAAGAGGCCTGCGCGCTGAGCAACCGCATTGCGCCCGAGCACCTGGAAGTCTCCAGCCGCGATCCGCACCGCTGGGAGCCCCTGCTCAAACATGCGGGCGCGATCTTTCTGGGCGCCTACACCAGCGAAAGCCTGGGCGACTACTGCGCAGGCCCCAACCATGTGCTGCCCACCAGCGGCACCGCGCGTTTCTCGTCGCCGCTGGGCGTCTATGACTTCCAAAAGCGCTCCAGCCTGATCGAGGTGAGCGAGGCGGGCGCCCAGGTGCTGGGCAAGACTGCCGCGGTGCTGGCCTATGGCGAAGGCCTGCAAGGCCACGCGCGCGCAGCCGAGATGCGGATCAAGCGCTAAGCATCGCTCGCCTGCTTCCCTGGGTCAAAACGGCTGGGGCAGAGCAAGCAGAGCGGTGATCAACGCCGCTGGCAGGCCGCCGGCACATAGGCGCGCCATTGCACCACCAGGTCCGCACGGCTCTGGCCCCGGGGCCAGGGAATGACCCATTCGCCCTCATGCAGGCGCATGCCTTGCAGTCTATCGAGCACCGGGTAGGGCCCAGTGGGGGCATCCCGATCCGCATCCTCTTCCAACTGCCAGATCCGCAGCGCGCCATGCTGCTGCAGGCGATCGGCCGTGGCCCAGGGCGAATGGCGCGGGTCGCCCGGGATCAGCACCGAGGGCTGGCTTTTGGCGCCGATGGCGACGAGGCCACCGGTCCAGGCATCGCTGGCCACGGTATCGAGTGGGCAGCTCGACAGCGAATCCCAAGTGGCCTCAGCCTGCTGCGCCAGCGCGGCAGCGGGCCAATCGCTGCGCACGGGGCTCTTGCGGAAGTCCGAGATCTTCCACAGGTACAGGCCGCAGAGCACAGAAATCACCGTGAGCCACACCATGGTGCCGCGCAACAGGTAGGGGCGCATGGGCGCGAGCCAGGCGCTGGGGATCAGCGCCGCAGCCAGCACGCCACTGAAAGGCCACATCGGCACCCCCCACATATCGCGCAGGCGCAAGCCCAGGCCCATGCCCAGCGTGGCCAGCAGCAAGCCTGGGGCCAGTGCGATGAGGCACAGGTAGGCGGGCTTGGCGCTGTGCCACTGCCAGGGGGCAGATACGGCAGGCCGCAGCTTGGACCAGCGCAGCCGCAAGTAGGCAAACAGCAGCACCAGCAGCAGCGGCAGGTGGTTGAGCAGCTGGGTCAGCAAAAAGCCCAGCGCGCCTGCGCGCGGCGATTCTCCGGAGCTGTTGGAACGGTCCTTGGCATAGGAGAAAGGCAGCCAGTCGTTGCTATGCAGCCAAAGCAGGTGCGGCGCAAACACCAGCGCCATCACCAGCAAGGCCAGCCAGGGGCCTGGACGGCGCAGCAGGCTGCGTGCCGGGCTCAGCACGGTAAATAGACCCAGGCAGAGCAGCAGCAAGCCGATGGAGTATTTGCTCAGCAGCCCCAGGCCGGCCATCAGGCCCAGCAGCAGCCATTGCCAGCGCTTGTCGTCCTGCCAGGCGGCCAGATAGAAGTAGCAGATACCTGCCCAAAACGGCATCTGCGCAATGTTGTGGTTGAACTCCAGCGCGGGCCGGGTGTAGAAGACCACGCCCATCGTCAGCACCGTGCCGATAAAGGCGCGCTCGCGCCCGACCAGGCGGCAGGCCGTCAGCCAGACCAGCCCCAAGGTCAGCGCCACGCACAGCTGGCTCAGCGCAAACGGGCCCCAGCGGCCCAGCGCCAAGAAGGACGCATGCAGCGCAATGGGGGGGAGCGGCGGGTGCTTGTAGTAGCCCCATTGCCATTCACGGCCCCAGCCCAGGCTCTCGACCACATCCAGCGGAAAGCTGGGGGCGAGCAGCGGCGGCACGAGCGTCCAGGCCAGTGCGTACAGGCAGGCAAAGGCGAGCATGAGGCGCAGCGCTTTCTGGTGGTCGTGCGGCTGGGGGTGGGGGATGGAGGCAGGAGACATGCAGTGGGCAAAGGGGGCTTGGCAGCGCTGGGGCACGGGCTGGGTAAAGCCCGCTAGTGTAGCTGCAGGCTATCGGCCCCCTCTACCGTTGCGGGGCCCCCGTCGTGGGTTGGGGTTGCTGGCAATGTCAGTCGCTGCGGGCGGGTGCCAGCAGATCGGCCAGGCTGCTGAGTGCGGGCGCGCAGGCCTGGGCCAGCTTCAGGTCCAGCAGTGCGTCATCGCGCATCTGGCCCAGGTTGATGGCCGCGACCGGCAGGCCCGCTTGCTTGGCGGCATGCACAAAGCGCAGGCCTGAATAGACCATCAAGGAGCTGCCCACCACCAGCAGCGCGCCGCTGGCGGCCAGGTGGTTCATGGCTTCCTGGCGGCGTGCGGCAGGTACGTTTTCTCCATAGAAGACGACATCGGGCTTGAGGATGCCGCCGCAGGTGGAGCAGGCCGGTACCTGAAAAGCGGCAAAGTCCACACCGCCCAGATCGGCATCGCCATCGGGTGCAGCGCTGGCGCTAAGGTGCTGCCAATCGGGGTTAGCCGTTATCAGCTGGTGCTGAAAGTCGGCGCGCGCCATGCGCTGACCGCAGCCCATGCAGACCACCTGGTCGAGCCGGCCATGCAGATCCACCACCCGCGCGCTGCCCGCGCGCTGGTGCAGGCCGTCGACGTTCTGGGTGATCAGGCCTTGGATATAGCCGGCCTGCTCCAACCGGGCCAGCGCTTGGTGCGCGGCATTGGGCTGGGCCTGCGAGAACACCGGCCAGCCCACCAGACTGCGCGCCCAGTAGCGCTGGCGCGTGAGCGTCTCGTCCATGAAGTCCTGAAAGCGCACGGGGGCAGGGCGCTTCCAGGCGCCTTGCGCATCGCGGTAGTCGGGGATGCCGCTGCCGGTGCTCACGCCCGCGCCGGTCAGCACGGTCCAGGGACGGTAGTGCTGCAGCAAGTGGGTCAGGGCTGGCAGATCCGTGGAGGCGGCTGCTTGCGGGAGGAGGTCGGTGAGAAGTGGCATGGATGAGGGCTCGGTCGGCTGCCCTGATGATAGTGGCCGCAACGTCCGATGGCAGCAGTCTGGTTTATCAACACGAAATTCGTGTTGCACGAATTTCGTGTAAAATTGGCCGCATGAAAAATCTCACCATCACTGTGGAAGACAGCGTGCTGGAATGGGCCCGGGTCGAGGCCGCACGGCGCGGCACCAGCGTCTCACGCATGGTCGGAGATTTTATGGCCGAGCTCCAGCAGCGTGAGGACGCCTACGAGCGCGCCTACCTGGCCTGGCGCACCGATGAGCGCAGCTGGCAAGGCGGTGCAACGCCTCCGGGTGGCGCCGCTGCGGCACGCAAAATCGGTGGCCGCCGCAAGACCGGGCAGGAGGGGGCATGAGCACCGTGTTTGTCGATACCTCGGTGCTGGTCGCCGCAGAAAACGTCTCGGACGCGGCGCTCTACCAGGCCACGCTGGACTGGCTCGATCTGCTGTGGAGCAGCCGCACCGGCCGCACCGGCAACCAGGCGCTCAGTGAGTTCTACGACCAGGTCACCACGGCGGCCACTCCCATGTCCCAAGGCGATGCACGCGCCGCCATCCGCCGCTACCAGAGCTGGACGCCCTGGAAAACCGATGCCGCCACCTTGGAGACCGCCTGGGCCGTGCAGGCGCGCCATGCCTTGGATTTTGGCGATTGCCTGGCGGTGGCCTGTGCCCAGCACAGTGGCTGCCAGCAAATGCTCAGCCTCTACCTGCCCCATGGCGCCGAATTTGGTGGCGTGACCATCGTGCATCCGTTGCGCCAAGCCGCACCGGTCCAGGCCAAAGCCTGAAATTCCTGATGTGAAAGAGTGATGTGATGACGTCCCAAGACAAGTCCCAACAGGCCCTGCAACGCATCCGCGCCGATGTGCGTGCCATGCAGGCCTACCATGTGCAAGATTCCAAGGGTCTGCTGAAGATGGACACCATGGAGAACCCCTACCGCCTGCCGGACGCGCTGCAGCAAAAGCTGGGCGAGCGGTTGGGCGCGCTGGAGATCAACCGCTACCCGGGCGAGCGCCTTGAGACGCTCAAGAAAATGCTGGCCGACTATGTGGGCGCGCCCACCGGCACGGCCGTGCTGCTGGGCAATGGCTCGGACGAGATCATCACCTTGCTGGCGCTGGCTACCGCCCAGCCCCATGCCGAAGGCCGCGCCAAGATGCTCGCGCCTATGCCGGGTTTTGTCATGTACCCGATGTCGGCCCAGCTGCAGGGCCTCGACTTTGTCGGCGTCAACCTGACCGCAGACTTTGACCTGGATGTGCCCGCGATGCAGGCCGCCATTGCCGCGCACAAGCCCGCCATCACCTACATCGCCTACCCCAACAACCCGACCGCCACCTTGTGGGACCAGGACAAGGTGCAGGCCGTCATCGATGCCGTCGCAGACGTGGGGGGGCTGGTGGTGATGGATGAGGCCTACCAGCCCTTTGCCAGCCGCAGCTGGATCGACCAGATGCGTGCCGATCCCGCGCGCAATGGCCATGTGCTGCTGATGCGCACCCTGTCCAAGTTCGGTCTGGCTGGCGCGCGCCTGGGTTACCTGGTGGGGCCGGCAGTCATCGTCAACGAGATCGACAAGGTCCGCCCCCCGTACAACATCAGCGTGCTCAACTGCGAGACGGCGATTTTTGCGCTGGAACATGAGGCGCTGTATGCCGAGCAGGCCAGCGCCATCCGGGCAGAACGCCAGCCGCTGATCGATGCGCTGCAGGCGCTGGGCGGTGTGCGCAAGGTCTGGCCGTCGGAGGCCAATATGGTGCTGATGCGCGTGGACGATGCGGGCAAGACCCAGGCGGCGATGAAGGCGCGTGGCGTGCTCGTCAAGAATGTATCGGCCATGCACCCGCTGCTGGCCCAGTGCCTGCGGCTGACCGTGGGCACCCGCGAAGAAAATGCCCGCATGCTGGCGGCGCTCAAGGAGTCTGTATGAATAATCTGGTGCCCACCCCATCGACCGCCACGCCGCTGCACCGCACGGCCGAAGTGGCCCGCAATACCGCCGAGACCCGTATCCAGGTGCGTGTGAACCTGGACGGCACGGGCCTGGCCCGGCTGAACTCGGGCATCGGTTTTCTGGACCACATGCTCGACCAGATTGCGCGCCATGGCCTGATCGACCTGGACATTGAATGCGCGGGCGACCTGCACATCGACGGCCACCACACGGTCGAGGACATCGGCATCACCTTGGGCCAGGCCTTTGCGAAGGCCATTGGTGACAAGAAGGGCATCCGCCGCTATGGCCATGCCTATGTGCCGCTCGATGAGGCGCTCAGCCGCGTGGTGATAGATTTCTCCGGCCGCCCGGGTCTGCACATGGATGTGAAGTTCACCGCTGGCAGCATTGGCCAGCTTGATACGCAGCTGGTATACGAGTTCTTCCAGGGCTTTGTGAACCATGCCGGCGTGACCTTGCACATCGACAACCTCAAGGGCTTCAATGCCCACCACCAGTGCGAGACCATCTTCAAAGCCTTTGCGCGCGCATTGCGTTTTGCGCTGGAGCATGATCCGCGCATGGCCGGCGTGATTCCGTCGACCAAGGGATCGCTGTAAGCCCGCCGTTGGCGACTGGCGCTACACTCACTTCTTGCAAGCTATGACAACTTCATCCAATACCGTTGCCGTGGTGGACTACGGCATGGGCAATCTGCGCTCGGTATCGCAGGCCGTTCAGGCGGCGGCGTCCGGCTCGTCCGTGGCCGTGGTGGTGACGGCCGACCCCGACGTGGTGCGTGCCGCCACCCGCATTGTGCTGCCGGGCCAGGGTGCGATGCGCGACTGCATGGCCGAGCTCAAGGCCTCGGGCCTGCAGGACAGCGTGTTGGAAGCGGCCCGCAACAAGCCGATGTTCGGCGTGTGCGTGGGCATGCAGATGCTGCTGGACCACAGCGAAGAGGGCGACACCCCGGGCCTGGGCCTGATAGCCGGCCAGGTGCGCAAGTTCCAGCTGGCGGGCCGTACGCAGGCCGATGGCAGCCGCTACAAGGTGCCGCAGATGGGCTGGAACCAGGTGCAGCAGCAAGCCCATGGCGGCCAGCCCCACCCGGTCTGGCAAGGCGTGCCCGACCAGTCCTATTTCTATTTTGTCCACAGCTTTTATGCGGCGCCTGCCAGTGATGCCCAGTGCCACGGCTGGGCCGAGTATGGCGAGCGTTTTGCCTGTGCCATTGGCCGGGACAACATCTTTGCCACCCAGTTTCATCCAGAAAAAAGTGCGGACCAGGGCCTGGCGCTCTACCGCAACTTCTTGCACTGGAACCCTTAAATTCTCACCGTCAGCCCACTACCATGCTGCTCATTCCTGCGATTGACCTCAAGGACGGTCACTGCGTGCGCCTCAAGCAAGGCGATATGGACCAATCCACCACCTTTGGCGAAGACCCGGTTGCGGTCGCCCGCCGCTGGTTCGATGCGGGCGCGCGCCGCCTGCATCTGGTGGATCTCAACGGCGCCTTCGCCGGCCAGCCCAAGAACCTGCCAGTCATCAAGGCCATCCTCAAGGAGTTTGGCGACGAGCTGCCGGTGCAGCTGGGCGGCGGTATCCGCGACCTGGACACCATCGAGAAATACATCGATGCCGGCATGCAGTACGTGATCATCGGCACCGCTGCGGTCAAGGACCCTGGCTTTTTGCAGAACGCCTGCACGGCCTTTGCCGGCCACATCATCGTCGGCCTCGATGCCAAGGACGGGATGGTCGCCACCGATGGCTGGAGCAAGATCACCCAGCACTCGGTCATCGAGACGGCCAAGCGCTTTGAGGACTGGGGTGTGGAATCGATCATCTACACCGACATTGGCCGTGACGGCATGCTCAGTGGCATCAACATGGACGCCACCATCAAGCTGGCCCAGGCGATCAAGATTCCGGTGATTGCCTCCGGTGGTCTGTCGGGCATGGCCGATATCGAGGCGCTGTGCATGGCCGAGCCCGAAGGCGTCGAAGGCGTCATCTGCGGCCGCGCCATCTACACCGGTGATCTGGACTTTGCAGCGGCCCAGGAGCGCGCGGACCAATTGAGCGACAGCCTCTGACAGGTGCAGAAACGCTCTGCAACACGGCAGCGCAGCCAGGCCACCGGAGTGGTGGCCTTTTTTATATTTGTGTTAATTGAAACAGTTTGTGTGCTGGATTGGCCGCTGTCGCGCGCCAGGGTTGTGGGACCTTGCCTACACCGCGTTTTAAGTCGCTGTGGTGAATACAAATTTGAGGAATGTCAACAAATGCTAGTTGTTACCTGGAGCTGCTTCTGATCACCAACAAAGGTTTTCCATAACTGTGGCTTATTGGACAATGTACGCTTGGTCAGGATGCCAGAATCCATAGAAGTCTTGGATAGCGCATTCTGCAAGACCTCTTTGAAAGCCCCCTGTGATACTCGTGACTGGCGGAGCCGGCTATGTTGGCTCTCATATCTGCATTGCCTTGGCTGAAGCCGGCATGCCGTTCCTGATTCTGGATAACTTCAGCAATGCAAGGCGTTCGGTCATCACCCGGCTGGGCAAGATCCTGGGCTTTGCGCCGCCCTGCATCGATGCCGATGTGCGCGACGTGGCGGTGCTGGAGCAGTTGTTCGATGAACAGCATTTCGATGCGGTCATCCACAGCGCCTTTCTCACCGCTTCTGCGGACGCCGCGCGCGAGCCACTGCGCTACTACGACAACAATGTCTCGGGCACCATTGGCCTGCTGCGCGCCATGCAGACCGCCGGCTTGCGCAACCTGGTGGTGTCGTCCTCGTCGGTGGTCTATGGTGATCCGGCGCCGCACCCCGTTCGTGAAGACGCACCGTTGTCTGCCAGCACGCCTTATGGCCAGACGGCCCTGATGGTCGAGCAGGTGCTCAGCAGCTTGGATGAAGCCTCGCCCAAGCGCTGGCGCATGGCTTTGCTGCGCAGCTTCAATGCCGTGGGCTGCCACGAGAGCGGTCTGATTGCCGAGGACCCGCCGCGCATGTCTTCCCATGTGGCGCCGTATCTGGCCCAGGTGGCTGCCGGCAAGCGCGATGGTTTGCGCATCTATGGCGGCGACTACCCGACGCCCGATGGCACCCCGGTGCGCGACTACCTGCATGTGATAGACCTGGCCCATGCCTATGTCGCTACCTTGCAGTATCTGCGCGGCCACGCGGGCCTGGCCCGCTTCAATATTGGCTCGGGCCAGCCTACCTCGGTGCTGGGTCTGGTGCGCGCTTTCGAGCATGCCAATGGCCGTGCCGTGCCTTTTCGCATCGGTGCACGCCGCGCAGGCGATGCAGCGCACTGCTGGGCGGATATCTCGCAAGCACGCACGCAGCTGGGCTGGCAGCCCAAGCTGGGTCTGGACCGCATGATGGAAGATGTCTGGCGCTGGCAGATTGGCACCGGCCGCAGCGTCCATTGACGGATCCTGATCCAACGCTTGGCGGCCCAAGCGCGCCAGGCGTTTTTCTGGCCCGCAGCCTGCGCGCCAGGGCTGGGCGTGTTATCGTTTTGCCCGTCTGGCGTTATTGCCACCGCTCCCATCTGCCACGAGATCTTCCATGCTTGCCAAACGCATCATTCCTTGCCTCGACGTGACCGGCGGCCGCGTCGTCAAAGGTGTCAATTTTGTCGAACTGCGCGATGCCGGCGACCCGGTGGAGATTGCGGCGCGCTACAACACCCAGGGCGCCGATGAGCTGACCTTTCTGGACATCACCGCCACCAGCGATGGGCGCGATCTGATCTTGCCGATCATCGAAGCTGTTGCCAGCCAGGTCTTCATTCCACTGACCGTGGGCGGCGGCGTGCGCACCGTGGCCGATGTGCGGCGTCTGCTCAATGCCGGTGCCGACAAGACCAGCTTCAACTCTGCGGCCATTGCCGACCCTGCCGTCATCAACGCCGCCAGTGATCGCTACGGCTCGCAGTGCATTGTGGTTGCCATCGACGCCAAGCGCCGCCAAGGCCAGGATGTCATCGAGCGCGGCGAGGGCTGGGATGTCTACAGCCACGGCGGGCGCAAGAACACGGGGCTGGACGCTGTCCGCTGGGCCAGTGACATGGCCGCGCGCGGCGCCGGAGAGATCTTGCTCACCAGCATGGACCGCGATGGCACCAAGTCCGGTTTTGACTTGGCACTGACCCGTGCCGTGGCCGATGCCGTGGGCGTGCCCGTCATTGCTTCGGGCGGCGTGGGCAACCTCGACCACCTGGCCGATGGCGTGCAGCAGGGCGGCGCCGATGCGGTGCTGGCAGCCAGCATCTTCCACTACGGCGAGTTCACGGTGCAGCAGGCCAAAGAGCGCATGCGCGAGCGCGGCATCCCCGTGCGCCTGTAAGCACCGCTTTCACTCTGGGATTGACCCCAGCAACGGCGCCTTCGGCGCCGTTGCTGTTTCTGGCTCCTGCCCCGGCTGCCCGGCCTGCCAACGGGCCCTTGGCCGGCGGCATCTCTGGCGTTGGAGCCTTCCGTCTCGTGCTGGTGGCGGTGCAGGGTCTTTTTTCTTTCTGACTTGCTCTTGTATCTACCCGTAAGCACCCCCCGCGACGGGGCGGCGCGCCTGGGCTTGTCGCCTGCCATTGTTAGGGTCTATGCATTCGCGGGCCGTTCAGAGCGGCTGCGGGCCCGGTCCACCGGCGCGGTGTCAAGGTGCGTCAGCAAGGGGAGCTGCGCGCTGTGCGGGTAGGCCAGTTCTGAGCCCTTCATTTTCTCGCCGTCATTAGTGATCTGCGCATCTGCAAAAGTGATTGATTTAATCGATCAAAAATGACAGTTTGCAATAATTGACAATGTTTCCGAAGTTGAAACACACTCGGTAATTCCAAGCTGCTATAAACCCGATCTATCTATTTTTAGTCACAGTTTGTTTCGGTTGTCGAGGGGCATCGGTGTAAAACCCGCAGGCAATTGCAAGAAAACTATGAGAAAAAGCGTTGCCGACGCGGGCCTGGCGACGCTCATAAGAGGCTGGGGGTTGTCGGTTATGTCGGTGTTTGGGATATGCGTTACGCAGGCGTGCGCCTGCCTGTCTGCTTTTCGTTTGTTACGTACGCGCGCCGCCATGCTGGTGGCATTGCTGCTTCTACCTGTCAGCGTTTGGGCGCAGATGTGTGCGGCACCGGGCAATGATGGTGCGGGTGCTGCCACCGGGATTGTGAATGATTACTTTCCTGGCGCTGCAGCATCGACGCTGGCAGCGGGCAGCACCAGTCTGACCATCGGCACGCAGAGAGCGGGCGCTGCAGGCAAAACCCTGGCCGCCAATGACCTGTTGCTGGTGATCCAGATGCAGGACGCCAGCATCAATGCAGTCAATTCCAGCGCCTACGGCAACAGTGGCAGTGGCGGTCAGGGCTCGACCAGTGTCGGCAGCTCCGGTCTTTATGAGTTTGTGAAGGTGGTGTCGGTCTCGGGCTCGACCGTGACGTTTTCCCCTGCGTTGACCAATACCTACCGTAATGCAGTGGCGACGACGACCTCTGGGCAAAAAACCTACCAGGTTGTGCGGGTGCCCCAGTACACCAGCGCCTCGGTAAGTGGCGTGACGGCCCCCGCCTGGAACGGCGCCACCGGTGGCGTCGTGGCCATCGATGCGCGCGATACCTTGACCCTCAATGGGGCCACGGTGGAAAGCCAGGCCAACCGTGCGATTTTCCTGGCCGGCAAAGGCTTTCGGGGTGCAGTGGGCAGCAATGGCTCGGTCCAGGGCTCACGAGAGGATTGGATGGGAACCTATGCCACTGCAGGTGGCGGCGGCGGCAAGGGAGAGGGCATTGCCGGGACCCCTCGCTATATGGCCAACAAGGTCACGAACTATGGATCCAAGACGGTCAATGCGGTAGCGGCGAACGGCATCACGTCGGTAGACAACAGCGTAGAAGGCTACCCAGGTGGATCGCGTGCACGCGGCGCGCCGGGCAACGCGGGCGGTGGTGGTGCTGATGGCGCGCCTTCGGGCACCAACAACGGCCAGTTCAATTCGGGCGGCGGCGGCGGGGGCAACTATGCCGCTGGTGGTGTCGGTGGCCGGCCCTGGAACTACCCGCTGGTTGACAGCGGAGGCCGCGGCGGCGGCGGCTATGTAGGCACCACTGCTTTCAACCGCATCTTCCTGGGCGGTGGTGGCGGTGCAGGTGGCACCAATGATGGAACCGCCGACAACACGGCCTACAGCAACAACGGCATTGCCTGCTCGGATACGGGCGGCCGCTGCTCCTCCGGCGCCTCTGGCGGCGGCATTGTTATTTTGCGTGCGCAAAATCTCGCCGGTACCGGCGTGATCGATGTGCGCGGCGCCAATGGCTACAACGTGCAAAACGATGCGGCGGGCGGGGGCGGTGCAGGTGGCTCGGTGGTGATCCACACGCTCGAGGGTGGCTCTGCGGTGATCGACGCCAGCGGTGGTGATGGCGGCAACGCCTGGGCCGGCAACCAGACCAATGCGGGCAACCGCCATGGCCCTGGTGGCGGGGGCGGTGGGGGCTTTATCGCTTTTTCTCCGTCCAGCATGGTGGTTACCACCACCATCAACGGCGGCACACCGGGCTACACCACCAACGGCACCACCGACAACTATGGCGCCTTTGGCAACCAGGGCGGCATTGCCTCGTTCCAATCACCCAGTGCCCCTGGCACCATGCCTGGTGCTGCCTGCGCGATCGACCTGCGCCTGACCAAGAGCAATGGCGCCAATATCGTGAATGCTGGTGGGTCAACGACTTACACGCTGACCGCCAGCAATGTAGGCGCGTCTCCCTCCAGCGGTACGATCACTGTGGTGGACAAGCTGCCGCAGGGCGTGACGATTCCTGCGGGCGCCGTACCATTGACGGGCGCCAACGCCGCCAACTGGAGCTGTTCTGGCGCGGCAGGAGGCGGGGTGATCACCTGTACCAGTTCCACCGCCATCGCGGCAGGCGGCAGCAGTGTATTTGGTGTGACGGTCAATGTTGGCCTGCAGACAGCGACGGGTACCATCGCCACCAACCGGGCAAAAATCGGTGGTGGCGGTGACCCGCTCAATCGCAGTGCGCCGACCGAAACTGCGGTGGACGCCTGCACCGGCAATCAGTCCCCGGCAGGCTGTGCCGTTGACGTGGATGCGGTGAACTCGCCGTTGCTCAGCCTCACCAATAGCGATAACACCGATGTGGTGCTGGCCGGCGGGACGACCACCTATGCGTTGACCGTCAGCAACGTCGGCAATGCGCCCACGGCGGGCACAATCACCGTGGTGGATGTGCTGCCTACGGGCATGACCTATACCGGTGCAACGAGCTTCACCAGCGGCGGCTTTAGCTGTACCTACACCTCGGGCACCACAAGCTTCAGCTGTACCCGCTCCACACCGATTGCAGCCGGGGACAACGCCGCTATCTCGCTGCCGGTCTCGATTGCCAGTACCGCGCCCAGCGCCTTGGTCAACCTCGCCCGCGTTGGCGGTGGCAGTGATTCCAGCAAACCCAATGCGCCCACGGTGGCCACTACGCAAACCTGCTCTCCGGCGATGGCTTCTGAAATCGCCACGGGCTGCGCGGCAGATACCGATTCGGTCAAGCGTGTGCAGCTGAGCCTGACCAAGGACGATGGCCGCTTTGGCATCTATGTGGGTGGCACGACCACCTATGCTTTCCGGGTCAGCAACACCGGTGACGCCAACTCTGTAGGCACCATCAGCTTCCGCGATGTGCTGCCCACGCCGATGAACTGGCCTGCTGCACTCACCAAGACCGGCCCCAATGCCGCAGACTGGACCTGCACCCGGTTCAGCAACACGGAAGTCAGCTGTACCTCGACCACCACGATTGCGGCGGGCGGCGTGAGCCAGTTCAGCCTGCTGGCCAATGCGGGCGCGATGACCAGCGGCGACCAGTACATGAACAAGGCGCGCATGGGCGGCGGCGGAGACGCCACGCTGGCTACGACCTCGCCCACGACCGCGCAGGTCAATGCCTGTACCAACAACAGCATTCCAGCCGGTTGCGCCATCGATCTGAACACGGCGCAAACACCGCCGACGCTGCGGCTGACCAAGGCCCACGCCAATCCGCAGAGCAAGGCGCCTGGCGATACGGTGGCCTTTACGCTGACGGTCGCCAACTCCGCGACCGCCGAGGCCTTGGCCAATACCGTGCGCGTGGTCGATGTGTTCCCCGCGGGGCTCAGCAATTTCACCGTGAACGCCACCCAGGGTATCTTTACCTGTGCGATGGGCTCGGGCGCTGACAGCAATGTGCTGACCTGCAACAACACTGGCGGCGCATTGGCCGCCAGCACCAGCGCCACCATCGCCGTGACTGCCACGGTCTCGGCGACCACCAGCACCACCTTGGTCAACAAGGCGCAGGTGGGTACCGACAACACCGACCCCACCACCAGCAGCTATCCCACCAGCACGACGGCGGCCGCCTGTACCGCGCTCAATACGCCGACCGTCGGTTGCGCCACAGACTCGATCCCGGTGGTGCCATCGGCCACCTTGACGGTGGTTGCCAACGTGGCAAGCCGTGCCGCCAGTACCGACCAGTTCACCGTGGCCATCAGCAACGGCCCCACTGCGACGACCTCGGGCACGGCCACCGGCGCAAGCACCGCTGCCTTCGCGGCAACGCCGGGCACCAGCTATGCACTGAGCGAAACGGCTGCCGGCACGGCCAACCTGGCGCGCTACACCACCACCTACGCCTGTACCAATGCCACCGCAGGCGGCACCTCGGTGGCGCCGGGCACCGGCACCACCGTGAATGTGACCCCGCAGGCGGGCGATGCCATCACCTGTACGTTCAGCAATACCCCGATCGCGCCGCGCCTGACCCTGGTCAAGAGCATTGCCTCGCGCGCACTGTCCTCGGACCAGTTCACGATCGCCATCAGCAATGGTGGCCCCACGGCATCGACCACCGGCACGGCAACCTCGGCCAGCACCACGACCTACACGGCCACCGCCGGCACCAGCTACACACTGAATGAAGTGGCAGCCGCTGGCGCCAACTTGACGCGCTACAACAGCAGCTACAGCTGTACCAACACGGGCGTTGCCGGCACCACCATGCCTGCGGGCACGGGCACCAGCTTCAACCTGACCCCTCAGGCGGGCGACAACATCAGCTGTACCTTCAGCAACAGCGCCATTGCGCCCAAGCTGACGGTCAGCACCGTCGTGGCGGGCCGCATTCTCGGCACCGACCAGTTCACCGTAGGCATCAACAACGGTGGCCCTAGCGCCACCACCAGCGGCACACAAACCACGGCGTCGGCAGGCCCGGCCACCGCGACGGCTGGCACCAGCTACCTGCTGACCGAAACTGCCGCCGGCACGCCTGCGGCCAACCTGGCCCGTTACACCACCACCTACAGCTGTACCAATGCGACGGCGGGCGGCACCAGCGTGTCCTCGGGTGCAGGCACCTCCATCACCGTTGTGCCCCAAGCCGGTGATGACATCAGCTGTACCTTTACCAATACGCCGATCTACCCCAAGCTCAGCGTGACCAAGGCCGCATCGCCGACCAGCTTTGTCGTGGGTGCCAGCGGCCAGAGCTACCGCATCACCATTGGTGTGTCCAATGGGCCCACCACCGCCGCGATCAGCATTGCCGACAGCCTGCCCGCTGGCGTGACCTTGTCAGGCGCGCCCAGCGTGAGTGGTGCCGCGACCTTGAGCGGTTGCAGCAGCAGTGGCAGCAGCATTGGTGCTTGCCAACTGGCCAGCGGCCTGGCCGATGGCAGCTATGTGCTGACCATTCCCGTGTCGGTGGCATCATCGGCCACCAGCGCTGGCGCTGCCAACACCGCCAATCTGGGCGGTGGCGGTGATCCCAGCTGTACGGCTGCAGCGACCACGGAGACCTGCGACCCCACCACCGGTGCGGTTGCCGTCAAGACCACGGCCAATGTCAGCCTGGCCAAAACCGGCGCAGCCACTGCCGTGTCTGGCAACAGCTATGTCTATACGCTGGCGCTGAGCAATAGCGGCCAGACCGCCACGGCCTCCAACCTGGTGGTGCGCGACCAGCTCGCCACCGGCATGGTGGCCACGGCCGTTACCGGTGCCAACTGCGGCACCTTGCCCAGTGCGGCAGGTGCCTTGCTGACCTGTACCGTCAGCGATCCGATCGCTGCGGATGGCGGCTCTGCCAGCATCCAACTGACGGTGACCATGCCCAATGGCGGTGGCAATGTCGTCAACTATGCGGCGACCCATCCATCGGGCAGCGGCAATCCCGGTGTGGACCCTGGCCCGGCCTGTACCAATGCGGCCAATGTGGTGTGCGCCAGCGCGACGGCCGCCGTCAGCACTCCCGCCAATGTCAGCCTGAGCAAGACGGGCGCAGCCACGGCGCTGACTGGCTCCAGCTATGTCTACACGCTGACCCTGAGCAACAGTGGCCAACTGGCCACCGGCAGCAACCTGATCGTCAAGGACAAGCTGCCTGCAGGCGTGGTGGCCACTGCCGTGACTGGCGCCAGCTGCGGCGCGCTCCCCAGCAGTGCCGCTGCCTTGCTGACCTGTACCGTTGCCAGCCCGCTGGCAGCCGGTGCATCGGCCAGCATCGAGCTGACCGTCACCTTGCCAAGTAGCGGTGGTACCGTCGTCAACAACGCTGCTACCAATCCCACGGGCTCGGGCGCTCCGGGCGTGGACCCCAGTCTCACCTGCGTGAACAGCAGCACGACTGCTTGCGCAAGCCACAGTCTGTCAGTCAACACACCGGCGAGCCTGGCCGCCACCAATGTCTTGACCGCCGTGAACGGCAGCCCCGTACCAGCGGGATACCTGGCCAAGCCCGGGGATGTGCTGACCTATACCGTCAGCGTAACCAACAGTGGCGGCACGGCAGGTAGCACCGATGTGGGCCAGACCGTGCCCGCAGGCACGACCTACACAGGTACCGGCCAAGGCTGGGGTGCAGGTTGCACGGCAGCGGGCACGCAGTGCGCACAAACCGTGGCAGTGGGTGCGAACCAGACCAGCACTGTGACGTATACCGTCACCGTTGCCAGCCCAGGCAGCACCGCGACCATTGTGGATACCGTCACCAGCTCGGTGGGCAGCTGTACGACTTGCCAAGTCACCACTGACACGCAGCATGCAGACATGCAGGCCACCGTGACGGTGACGCCAGGCGCGACCAGCACGACCGGTGTGGAACTGATCTACACCAGCATCTGCAAGAACAACGGCCCGCAAACGGCACTGAACGCCGCTTGCACGGTGACCGCACCCGCTGGTGCCGTGACGACCTGTACGCCAACCAGCCCGGCCGCCGCCTTGGCATCGGGCGACAGCATCAGCTGTACCACCAAGCTCACACCGAGCGTGGTGGGTGACTATGCCGTGAGCGTTGCTACCAGCAACACCCTGTACGACGCCGTGACGAGCAACAATGCCGCCACCGCGACGGTCAAGGTCAACACGCCAGCGGCTCTGCGCATCGTCAAGACCTTGGCGCAGGTCAATGGCGCGGCAGTCCCGGCCAACTATGCCGCCAAGATTGGCGACACGCTGACCTATGCGATGGTCGTCACCAACACGGGCGGCACTGCGGGCACGGCGGTTCTGACCGAAACCGTGCCAGAAGGCACCAAGTTTGTGGGAGGTAGTGCTCCTGATGTAACTCAAGGCTGGAGCCAGACACCACAGGCTTGTGTGGCGGCAGCTAGCACCTGCACGCAAAGCGTGACGGTGCCAGCACAAAGCGCCGAAGGTGTGGCTGGTGAGCAGACCGCGCAGTTCACCGTAGAGGTCGTTGCACCGGCTACGACGAACGGCAAGATCACCAACACCGTGAGCAGCGACATTGCTGCAGCTTGTGCCTCCGGTACTTGCTCGGTTGAAACCGCCAATGCGGTTGCTGACATGCAAGCTCAGATCACCAACATCCCAGCTTCGGCAGTAGTCGTGGGTCAAAGCGTCACCATCACTGGCCTATGCACCAACAATGGCCCAGCGAATGCGGTCAACGCCAGCTGCGCCATGGTGATCAGCAATGGTGGCTCCACTATCAACGCGACTTGCGACGCAGCCAAGACCTTGGCAGTGAGCGAGACGCTGAGCTGCTCGGCCACCTTCACGGCAGCCCAAGGCGACATTAGTGCGACCATCAACGCAGCAACGCAAAGCTACGAAAGCAATATCACCAACAACACGGACACCAAGTCCACAGTGGGCAATACGCCAGCGAGCCTGGCGACCACCAATGTGCTGACCTTGGTCAATGGCAGCCCCGTGCCAGCTGGCTACCTAGCCAAGCCCGGTGATGTGCTGACCTACACCGTGACGGTGGTGAACAGCGGCGGCACTGCTGGCAGCACCGACGTGGGCCAGACCGTACCCGCAGGCACGACCTACACAGGCGCCGGCCAAGGCTGGGGCGCAGGTTGCACGGCAGCGGGCACGCAGTGCGCGCAAACAGTGGCAGTCGGTGCTGGCCAGACCACCACCCTGCAGTACACGGTGACCGTTGCCAGCCCAGGAAGCACAGCCACTATCGTTGATACGGTTACCAGCTCGGTAGGTACCTGCACGACTTGCCAAGTCACCACTGACACGCAGCATGCAGATATGCAGGCCACCGTGACGGTGACGCCAGGCGCGACCAGCACGACCGGTGTTGAGCTGACATACACCAGCATCTGCAAGAACAATGGCCCACAAACGGCCTTGAACGCAGCCTGTGTGGTGACCGCTTCTGCCGGTGCAGTGACGACTTGCACGCCTACGACGCCAGCAGGAACGCTGACATCGGGTGACAGCATCACCTGCACCACCAAGCTTACGCCTAGTGCAGCCGGTGACTATGCGGTGAGCGTAGCTACCAGCAATACCTTGTATGACGCCTCGGCAGGTAACAACACAGCTACGACTACCGTCAAGGTGAACACACCTGCAGATCTGCATATCGTCAAGACCTTGGCGCAAGTGAACGGCGCTGCTGTGCCTGCCAACTATGCCGCCAAGATCGGTGACACGCTGACCTACGCCATCTTGGTCACCAACACCGGCGGCACTGCGGGAACCACGGTCCTGACCGAGACCGTGCCAGAAGGCACCAAGTTTGTGGGCGGTGGAGCTTCGAATCCTGAACAAGGCTGGAGCCAGGCGCCACAGGCTTGCGCGGCAGCAGCCAGCACCTGCACGCAGAGCGTGACGGTGCCAGCACAGAGCACAGCGACTCCTGCTGTGCCTGGTGAGCAAACGCTTGAGTTCACGGTGGAAGTGATAGCGCCTGCGACCAGCAACGGCAAGATCACCAACACGGTTGTGAGCGACATTACAGCTGCTTGCGCAGGCAACACCTGCGCGGTGGAGACCGCCAACGCCGTCGCCGACATGCAAGCTCAGATCACCAACATCCCATCCTCGGCAGTAGTCGTGGGTCAAAGCGTCACCATCGCTGGCCTATGCACCAACAATGGCCCAGCGAATGCGGTCAACGCCAGCTGCGCCATGGTGATCAGCAATGGTGGCTCCACTATCAACGCGACTTGCGACGCAGCCAAGACCTTGGCAGTGAGCGAGACGCTGAGCTGCTCGGCCACCTTCACGGCAGCCCAAGGCGACATTAGTGCGACCATCAACGCAGCAACGCAAAGCTACGAAAGCAATATCACCAACAACACGGACACCAAGTCCACAGTGGGCAATACGCCAGCGAGCCTGGCGACCACCAATGTGCTGACCTTGGTCAATGGCAGCCCCGTGCCAGCTGGCTACCTAGCCAAGCCCGGTGATGTGCTGACCTACACCGTGACGGTGGTGAACAGCGGCGGCACTGCTGGCAGCACCGACGTGGGCCAGACCGTACCCGCAGGCACGACCTACACAGGCGCCGGCCAAGGCTGGGGCGCAGGTTGCACGGCAGCGGGCACGCAGTGCGCGCAAACAGTGGCAGTCGGTGCTGGCCAGACCACCACCCTGCAGTACACGGTGACCGTTGCCAGCCCAGGAAGCACAGCCACTATCGTTGATACGGTTACCAGCTCGGTAGGTACCTGCACGACTTGCCAAGTCACCACTGACACGCAGCATGCAGATATGCAGGCCACCGTGACGGTGACGCCAGGCGCGACCAGCACGACCGGTGTTGAGCTGACATACACCAGCATCTGCAAGAACAATGGCCCACAAACGGCCTTGAACGCAGCCTGTGTGGTGACCGCTTCTGCCGGTGCAGTGACGACTTGCACGCCTACGACGCCAGCAGGAACGCTGACATCGGGTGACAGCATCACCTGCACCACCAAGCTTACGCCTAGTGCAGCCGGTGACTATGCGGTGAGCGTAGCTACCAGCAATACCTTGTATGACGCCTCGGCAGGTAACAACACAGCTACGACTACCGTCAAGGTGAACACACCTGCAGATCTGCATATCGTCAAGACCTTGGCGCAAGTGAACGGCGCTGCTGTGCCTGCCAACTATGCCGCCAAGATCGGTGACACGCTGACCTACGCCATCTTGGTCACCAACACCGGCGGCACTGCGGGAACCACGGTCCTGACCGAGACCGTGCCAGAAGGCACCAAGTTTGTGGGCGGTGGAGCTTCGAATCCTGAACAAGGCTGGAGCCAGGCGCCACAGGCTTGCGCGGCAGCAGCCAGCACCTGCACGCAGAGCGTGACGGTGCCAGCACAGAGCACAGCGACTCCTGCTGTGCCTGGTGAGCAAACGCTTGAGTTCACGGTGGAAGTGATAGCGCCTGCGACCAGCAACGGCAAGATCACCAACACGGTTGTGAGCGACATTACAGCTGCTTGCGCAGGCAACACCTGCGCGGTGGAGACCGCCAACGCCGTCGCGGACATGCAAGCGCAGATCACCAACATCCCAGCCTCGGCTGTGGTGGTGGGTCAAAGCGTGACCATTACCGGCCTGTGCACCAACAATGGCCCGGCCAATGCGGTCAACGCCAGCTGCGCGATGACCGTGAACAACGGCGGGACCAGCATTGCTGCGACCTGTGGTGCGAATGCGAATCTGGCAATGAACGAGAGCGTCAGCTGTACGGCTACTTTCACCGCAGCCCAAGGCGACATCAGTGCGACCATCAACGCAGCAACGCAAAGCTATGAAAGCAACACGGCCAACAACATGGACACCAAGTCGACGGTGGGTAACACCGCAGCCAGCCTGGTGACCACCAATGTGTTGACCGCCGTGAACGGCGCAGCAGTGCCGGCCGGTTATCTGGTCAAGCCCGGTGATGTTTTGACCTACACCGTGACGGTGGTGAACAGCGGCGGCACGGCCGCCAGCACCGATGTCGGCCAGACCGTGCCAGCAGGTACCACCTACACCGGCACGGGTGAGGGTTGGAGTGCAGGTTGTGCTGCGGCTTCCAGCACCTGCAGCCAGACGGTGGCAGTGGGCGCGGGCCAAACGAGCACCGTTACCTACACTGTCACCGTGGCCGGCCCTGGCAGCACGGCGAGCATCGTTGACACGGCTACCAGCAGTGTCGGCAGCTGCAGCAGCTGCCAGGTGACCACCGGCACGCAGCATGCAGACATGCAGGCCACCGTGACCGTGACGCCGGGCACGACCAGCACGACCGGTGTTGAACTGATCTACACCAGCATCTGCAAGAACAATGGCCCGCAAACGGCCTTGAACGCGGCTTGCGTGGTGACTGCTCCTGCCAGTGCAGTGACGACTTGCACACCAACGACGCCAGCCGCAACGCTGGCATCGGGCGACAGCATCACCTGCACCACCAAGCTCACGCCAAGCGCGGCCAGTGACTATGCGGTCAGCGTGTCCACCAGCAATGACTTGTACGATGGCGCACCGGGCAACAACACGGCGACGAGGACCGTCAAGGTCAACACGCCGGCGGAGCTGAACATCGCCAAGACCCTGGCGCAAGTCAACGGTGCGGCAGTCCCCGCCAACTACGCAGCCAAGATCGGCGACACGCTGACCTACCACCTGCGGGTGACCAATGCGGGCGGTACTGCCAGCACCATGGAGCTGACCGAGACTGTGCCAGAAGGCACCAAGTTTGTCGGCGGCGGTGCGTCCAACCCCGACCAGGGCTGGAGCCCGGCTCCACAGGCTTGCGATGCAGCGGCCAGCACCTGCACGCAAAGCCTGACGGTGCCCGCGCAAAGCGCAGAAGGTGTGGCCGGTGAGGAGACCGTTGCGTTCACGGTGGAGGTGCTTGTGCCTGCGACCAGTAGCGGCAAGATCATCAATACGGTGACCAGCGATGTGCCAGCCGCTTGCGCGGCCGGTGGCTGCTCAGCAGAGACGGCCAATGCTGTGGCGGACATGCAAGCGCAGATCACGACGATCCCGTCTGGCGCCGTGGTGGTGGGTCAAAGCATCACCATCACTGGCCAGTGCACCAACAATGGACCGGTGGAGGCCCTCAATGCAAGCTGCGTGATGACCGTGAACAATGGTGGCGCGAGCATTGCCGCAATCTGCGATGCCAACACCAACCTGGCGGTAGGCGGAAGTCTCAGCTGCACGGCGACCTTTGCTGCGGCAGAGGGTGCGATCAGCGCCAGCATGACGGCAGCAACGCAAAGCTACGAAAGCGACACCGCCAACAACAGCGATGCCAAGGCCGTCAACGGCAACACACCATCGGCAGTGACGGTGACGAATGTGCTGGTGAAGGTCAACGATGCGCCCGTGCCTGCAGGCTATGTGATCAAGCCCGGTGACAAGCTGACCTACCAGGTGCAGGTCAGCAACACGGGCGGCACGCCTGGCTCGACGGTGTTGACGGAGACGGTGCCTGCGGGTACCCGCTATGTCGGCGCGGACGAAGGCTGGACGGCGGGTTGCGTGGCCGCAGGTAGCAGCTGCACGCAGCCAGCGACGGTGCCGGGCGGCAGCCCACAAGCGCCGGGCACGGTGGCCTTTGAGTACACGGTGCGCGTGGACGACGCGGTGACCAGCTCCAATGTGGTCAACACCGTAGGCAGCAGTGCAGCGGGCAGCTGCAGCGCCGCCTGCTCGGTCAGTACGCCGACGCAAGCTGCCGATATGCAAGTGAGCATGCCTGCAACCATCGATGCGAAGGTGGGTGTGGAGTTCACGCTGACTTCCATCTGCCGCAATGCAGGGTCAGCCACGGCGACCAATGCACGTTGTGACGTCAGCGGCGCGCCTGCCGGTGCGGTGACTGTCTGCACGCCGACCCAGCCGGTGGCGGCACTGGCAGTGGGTGAGTCGATCTCCTGTACCACCAAGTTCACGCCGACCTCGACCGCTGCTATCACCATCACGACCCGCGCCAGCAGCGATGTGTTTGATCCTTCGGCCGCCAATAGCGAGGCCTCCGCGTCGGCGGTGTTTATCAACACCCCGCCAACGGATGTCAAGCGGGTGCCTGTGAATGCGGCATGGGCCATGGCCTTGATGGCGCTGCTGCTGATGCTGTTGGCGGGCAAGGCCCTGCCACAGCGCCAGGGCCGTCGTCCCCAGGACTGACCGTTCTGAGCGTTAGCCTCTCCGGCCCGGTTGCATGGCTTGCACCGGGCCGGTTTCTTTTGCGGCTGTTTTCTCCCTGCATTGCGCACAACTGCATTGAATGCGAGACAATTCCTCGCATGAACTGGCTCGATCAAGTGAAATGGGACGCGCAGGGCCTGGTGCCCGTCATTGCGCAGGAGCAGCACACCAAGGATGTGCTGATGTTTGCCTGGATGAACCGCGAAGCGCTGGCCCATACGGCCGAGCTCGGCCGGGCGGTGTACTTCAGCCGCTCCCGCGGCAAGCTGTGGTTCAAGGGCGAGGAGTCCGGCCATGTGCAGACCGTGCATGAGATCCGCATCGACTGTGACAACGATGTGGTGCTGCTGAGCGTGACCCAGACGGGACATGAGCCGGGCATTGCCTGCCATACCGGGCGCCACAGCTGTTTTTACAGCGTGTTGCGCGATGGCCAGTGGCAAGCGGTTGACCCGGTCTTGAAAGACCCGGAATCGATCTACAAATAATCCCTGTTTGGGCACTGTCTTCTTCGGCCGCCCTGGGCGGCTGCTTCGCTATATTTTCGCTATGACCGATACCTCTGTTTCTGCTGCCATGTCCTCTACCGATGCGTTGATGCGCCTGGCCGAGGTGCTGGAGTCGCGCAAACCCGCCAATGGTGGCGATCCCGAGGCCAGCTATGTGGCGCGCCTGCTGCACAAGGGCCCGGATGCCTTTTTGAAGAAGGTCGGGGAAGAGGCGACCGAAGTGGTGATGGCCGCCAAGGATGTGGACCATGGCGCGCCAGCCTCCAAGCTGGTGTACGAAGTGGCCGATCTGTGGTTTCATACGATGGTGGCGCTGGCCCACTATGGCCTGAGCCCCGCCGATGTGGTGAACGAACTGGTGCGCCGCGAAGGCTTGAGTGGCCTGGAAGAAAAGGCGATGCGCAAGGTAAAAGACCGTGAAGCTGAAGAAGGGAGTTCCGCATGAACGATGTCGTTGACGTGAAGACCGTTGATTCGGCCGCGATGGAGAGCCTCAAAACCTGGGGCTGGGTCAGCTATCTGCTGCACCTGATTGTGGCCGTGGCAGCGGTGGTGCCCACCGCACAGGCCAGCATCGTGCTGCTGCTGATCGCGCTCGTGATTGATCTGGTCAAGCGCAGTGATGCGCAGGGTACCTGGCAGCAAAGCCATTTTTCCTGGCGCATCCGCAGCGTCATCTGGGCCGGCGTGCTGTATGTCATCACTGCGCCGCTGTGGTTCCTGTTCGTCGTTCCGGGCTGGATTGCCTGGACTCTCATTTCCGTCTGGTTTCTCTACCGCATCGTGCGCGGCATGTTGGCGATGAACAAAGACCAGGCGATCAATGGCTAGCCACACGCCCGCCTCCGAGACGCCGGAGATGCCGCAGACGCCGGCCCCCGCAGAGGCCGAAGCGCCCAAGCGGGTGCTCCGCTCCAAGGGGGTGGACGAAAACACACCGCCTATCAGCCTGGCCTTGCAGGGCGGCGGCTCGCACGGCGCTTTCACCTGGGGGGTGCTCGATGCCTTGCTGGCTGACCGCAGCCTGTGGATAGAAGGTGTGAGCGGCACCAGCGCCGGGGCGATGAACGCCGTGGTGATGGCCTATGGCTACGGCAAGGCAGCAGCCACCGAAACCGACAAGCGAAAAGCCCATGACGCGGGCTGTGAATCGGCCCGCGAGAGCCTCAAGCAGTTTTGGGAAGGGGTGGGCACGATGGGCAGCCTGATGGCAGGTGTGCCGATGGCCGGCAAAGCCATCTGGGACATGATGAGCCAGTGGCTCTCGCCCTACCAGACCAATCCGCTCGACATCAACCCCTTGCGCCGGCTGCTGGAAAAGGTCGTGGATTTTGACTTTCTCCAGCATGAGCAGGGCCGCAATGCGCCCCGGGTATTTGTCTGCGCCACCAATGTGCGCACCGGCAAGGGCGAAGTCTTCAGTGGAAAGCGGTTGACGGCCGATGCGGTGATGGCCTCGGCCTGCCTGCCGATGATGTACAAGGCGGTCGAGATCAAGGACCAGTATTACTGGGATGGCGGCTACTCCGGCAACCCCTTGCTCTACCCGCTGATCTACCAGACGGGCAACAGCGATGTGCTGCTAGTGCAGCTCAACCCCATTGAATACAACGAGGTGCCGACCAACGCCCAAGAGATCATGGACCGCATCAATGAGATCACCTTCAACGCCAGCTTGCTGGCCGAGCTGCGCGCCATGGGCTTTGTGCGCCGCCTGCTCGATGAAGGCAAGCTGGACCGGGAGCGCTACAAGTACATGCTGATGCACCATGTCGATGGGGGAGCTGTGCTCAAGAGCTATGGCGCATCCAGCAAGAACCGCTCGGATGCGCCTTTTGTGCGCGAACTGTGCGAGCGGGGCCGTGTCTCCGGCGAGAACTGGCTGACCAGGCACCGGGCGGATGTTGGTGTGCGATCTGGTTTCAAGGTGTAATCTACTGCCTGTTGGCACAGTTGCTGCTTGTGCCGGTTACTGCGGGTTGCCAGCGACGGCGGCACCCTTGTTTTGAGAGATAAGAAGTTTATGCACGATCCTGATTGCCTTTTTTGCAAAATCATTGCCGGCCAGATTCCGTCAAGCAAGGTCTATGAAGACGAGGACATGCTGGTGTTCAAGGACATCCATCCAGCCGCGCCCGTGCATTTGCTGATGGTGCCCAAGCTGCACATCGCCTCGATGGCACAGGTGGGTGCCGAACACGCTCCCTTGTTGGGCCGCATGCTGGCCAAGGCGCCGCAACTGGCGCTGGATAACGGCTGCAATCCCTATCCGCAAGGGGGTTTCCGGCTGATGGTCAACACCGGCGAAGAGGGCGGCCAGGAGGTGCACCATCTGCACATCCACCTGCTGGGCGGCCCCCGGCCCTGGAAAAAGGGCTGAGCCCTGCGCTGGCCACGGGCTGAAGCCCTGGCCACGTGACAGTATTACGAAACCGGTAGATGCCCAAGGCGTCTAAAATGCACATATTCGCTAGGAGAATTTCATGGGTTCCTTTTCTGTTTGGCATTGGCTGATTGTTCTGCTCATCGTGGTGCTGGTATTTGGTACCAAGAAGCTCAAGAACATCGGCACCGATCTGGGTGGTGCCGTCAAGGGCTTCAAGGATGGCATCAAGGACGGCGGCGAATCCGCCTCGCCCGCTGCATCCACGACGACCACGGCACAGCAAGTGGGTCAGTCGCCTGCGGCCGACAAGAACACCACCATCGACGTCGAAGCCAAGAACAAGGGCTGATGTGCGCATGACAGGGGCTGTGGGCAAGCCGCAGCAACCGCTTTTGTGCATTCGATGGGGTTGGAATGTTTGATCTCGGTATCTCCAAGATGGCCTTGATCGGTGCGGTGGCACTGATCGTCATTGGCCCTGAAAAACTGCCGCGCGTTGCGCGCACGGTAGGCACATTGCTGGGCAAGGCGCAGCGCTATGTCAACGACGTCAAGTCCGAGGTCAACCGCTCGATGGAGCTCGACGAGCTGCGCAAGATGAAGGAGAACGTCGAGTCGGCCGCGCGTGATGTGGAAAGCACCATCCGCACCAACTCCGCAGACTTCGAGAAAAACCTCAACGACCAGGCCAATGGCACGGCCTCATCGGGCAGCGACGACAGCTTCTACACCGCCGATCCCTATGCCGAGAGCTATGACGGCGGCTCGGCATCGACGGTGGCTCCGGTCTACCACCACCCTCGCAAGAACTGGCGCGTGAAGCGCGGCGCCACTCCCCAGTGGTACAAGCACCAGGCAGGTGTGCGCACCCATGTGCAGTCAGGCGCGGCGCGCGTGGCACGTTTTCGGCCCAAGAAGCCCTCGTCAGGCCTGTGATGGCGCCCGCAACGCAGCCCGCTCCCGGAGCCGCGCGTTGGCATGTTTTCTCACTGGTATTTCCATCGGCCCGGGGCGCTGCAGCCTGCGCTAACGCGCTGCGCTCCCGCGAGGCCTTGATCCGCAACAGATATCCCCATGTCCGAAACCCCTTCTAAAGAAGACGAGCTGGCCGGCACCGAGCAGCCCTTTGTGCAGCACCTGATGGAGCTGCGCGATAGGCTGCTCTACAGCATTGGTGGCGTGCTGGTGGCCCTGGCTTTGTTGGCCTTCTGGCCTGGCCCCGATGGGCTGATGAACTTCATCGCGCATCCGATCAAGATGCACATGCCGCCCGATGCCAAGCTGATTGCCGTGGGCGTGTTCTCGCCCTTTATCGTGCCGCTGAAGGTACTGGGCATGGCGGCCATTTTGCTGGCCTTGCCGTGGATCATGTACCAGCTCTGGGCGTTTGTGGCCCCGGGCCTCTACATGCATGAGCGCAAGTTTGCGCTGCCTTTGATATTTTTTGGCAGCTTGCTGGCCTATGCCGGCATTGCCTTTGTGCAGCTGTTTGTGCTCGATCGCATGTTTGGCTTTATCCAGCATTTCACGCCGTCAAGCGTGGCGGCCACGCCAGATATTGCCTCCTATGTCGAAGCCATTTTGTCGCTCTACCTGGCCTTTGGTCTGGCCTTCCAGGTCCCCATTGTGGTGATCCTGCTGGTGCGCCTGGGCATCGTGGAGATCGCCAAGCTCAAGTCGTTCCGGGGTTACTTCATCGTGCTGTCGTTTGTTATTGCGGCGGTGGTGACCCCTCCCGATGTGCTCTCGCAGATTTCGCTGGCCGTGCCCATGTGCATTCTGTATGAGGTTGGCATCCTGGGTGCCACCTGGTTCTCGCGCAACCAGCCCAAGAAGGAAGAAGAAGCGGACACGGACGCCGCAGCCTGATCGCCTACCCACCGGCCAGATACGCCAAAGCCCCGTGCTGACCTGAGGTCAGCCGGGGCTTTGCTGTTGGTGGGTCAGGGCCAGCGCCAGCGCCAGGGGTGGGCCTGGTGCGGCGTCGTTGCGGGGACCGGGCTTGATGGCCCAGATCTACCTCCCTTTGATCAACGTGCAAAGGCGAGTGCGCTGCCAACGCCCCTCGCCAGGGCTTAACGCCGGCCTTGGGGCATCGCGCGGTTGTTGACCGGGCGGGTGCCGGGCGTGATCGGCAGGGTCAGGCTCTGGTCACCCCGGCGCAGCTGCACTTCGGAGGTGGTGCCGGGCACGAGAGCCGCCACGGCAGTCAGCAGGCTTTGCACATGGTGGACCTGCATGTCGCCGATCTGGGTGATCACATCGCCCGGGCGGATGCCGGCATTGGCAGCTGGCCCGCTTTGCAGCACGCCGGTGATGATCACGCCGCTGTCGGCCTTGACGCCAAAGGTCTCGGCCAGCTCGGGTGTCAGGTCATTGGGCTCGACGCCGATCCAGCCACGCGTCACCTTGCCGTCGCGCACAATGCTGTCGAGCACATTCTTGGCCAGGGCGACGGGTATCGCAAAGCCAATGCCCATGCTGCCGCCGGAGCGCGAATAAATGGCCGTGTTGATGCCCACCAGATTGCCGTTGACATCGACCAGTGCGCCGCCCGAGTTGCCGGGGTTGATGGCCGCGTCGGTCTGGATGAAGTTCTCGAAGGTATTGATGCCCAGCTCGCTGCGGCCCAGCGCGCTGATGATGCCGCTGGTGACGGTCTGGCCCACGCCAAAGGGGTTGCCAATGGCCAGCACTTGGTCGCCCACCTCGGCCGAGTCCGAATTGCCCAGCACGATGACGGGCAGCTTGTCCAGGCTGATCTTGAGGATCGCCAGGTCGGTTTCCGGATCGGTGCCCATGACCGTGCCCTTGGCTTTGCGGCCATCGGTCAGGGTCACCTCGATATCGTCGGCCGCTTCGACCACATGGTTGTTGGTGAGCACATAGCCGTCGGGGCTGACGATCACGCCGCTGCCCAGACCTGCCTGGTTTTGCACGCCCTGGTCGCCAAAGAAGAACTGGAACCAGGGGTCATTGGCGCGCGGGTGGCGCACTGCCGTGCTGGTGTTGATGCTGACCACCGCCGGCGAGGCCTTTTTGGCCGCAGGGCTGAAGCTGCTGGTCGCCACACTGGCTCGGTTGGCCTCGCTTTGCGGCGCCTCGATCAACGCAATGCCCGCATTGCTGCGTACCGCATTGTTGCGCTGCAGCCAGCCCGGCTGCAAGGTGGCGACGATAAAGTACAGGGCCAGCAAGACAGTGACCGATTGTGCGAAAAGAAGCCAGAGGCGTTTCATAAAACCTGGGGTTGGGAGTGGGGCGGCCGCGTCTGGCTAACAGCCCCGCGCGGCGCAGAGCATTGCCATTGATTATGGCACCGGGCTTGGCGGCAAGGGGCTGCCAAGTCGCTAGCTGCTGTGCACAGGATGCATGGGTTGATGCCCCATGGCGGCCAGCGGACTCCCCGCATTCTGGCGCATATCACTGTCATCTGCGATGTATTCCATCGTCTTTTGCGATGTCATGGCTGCGACATTGTTCTCCAAACGGTACCAATCTGTTGGATTGGCGGCGAAGCTCTCCAAAATAAGTTGCTTGCGGAACAATCTGGGGGTGGACAGCGCGTTCGGCTGTGGTGGCATGCCCTAGCGGCGAGGGATACTTTTCGTGACACCGGCAGAGAGCAAAGGGTAAGTACCTAGAATGGTTCCCCAACCTTTTGACTGCGCTCTTTTGCTCATCGTGGTTCCCTGCGAACGGGTCCATCTCTCCTCTCGCTGGCTCTGACTCCCGCCATCCCGGGTCTCGCCGAACCCCTTGATATGCGCCCATAACGCGCTGCGCTTTGCGCTGTCCTGCTCTGGAATGTAGAGGACACATGACTTCGCTGACTGCTGACCAAGGTGGGGCCCCAGCCGCCTCGCCTGCCAACCGGCCCCTGAACCGGAACGATTACAAGACCCTGGGCCTGTCGGCCCTGGGCGGCACCCTGGAGTTTTATGACTTTGTGGTGTTTGTCTTTTTTGCCAATGTACTGGGCTCGCTGTTCTTCCCGGCGTCGATGCCCGACTGGATGCGACAGCTGCAGACGCTGGGCATCTTTGCGGCCGGCTACCTGGCCCGCCCCATTGGCGGCATCCTGATTGCGCACTTTGGCGATATCCTGGGCCGCAAGCAGATGTTTACCCTGTCGGTGTTCCTGATGGCGGTGCCCACCTTGGTGATCGGCCTGCTGCCCACCTATGAAACCATAGGTCTGGCCGCGCCCATCCTGCTGCTGGCCATGCGCGTGCTGCAAGGCGCGGCCATTGGCGGTGAGATGCCCGGCGCCTGGGTGTTTGTGGCCGAGCATGCGCCGGCCAAGCGCTACGGTTTTGCCATTGGCTCGCTGACCTCGGGCATCACCGGCGGCATTTTCCTGGGCTCGATCATTGGCGTCTGGCTCAACAGCGTCTACAGCCCGGCCGAGATCCACGACTGGGCCTGGCGCATTCCCTTCATTCTGGGCGGCGTGTTTGGCCTGGTGTCGGTGTACCTGCGCAAGTTTCTGCACGAGACCCCGATCTTCCAGGAGATGCAGGCCCGCAAGCAGGTCGACCGCGAACTGCCGCTCAAGACCATCCTGCGCGACCACCGCGAAGCCAGCGTGGTCGTGGCGCTGATGACCTGGATCCTGTCCACCGCCGTGGTGGTGGTGATTCTGTTTACGCCGTCCTACCTGCAAAAGGTGTTCCATATCGCGCCTGCGGTGGCCCTCAAGGCCAATGCGGTGGCGACCGTGACCTTGACCATCGGCTGCGTGTTCTGGGGCTGGCTGTCGGACCAGTGGGGCACGCGTGCCGCCATGGTGCTGGGCTGGGGTGGCATGGCTGTCACTGCCTATCTGTTCTACCTGAACCTGCCTGGCACCGACATCTCGCTGGTCTGGACCTATGCGCTGGTAGGCTTCTTTGTGGGTGCGATCTCGCTGCTGCCGGTGGTCGGTGTGCGCGCCTTTCCGCCTGAGGTGCGTTTCACGGGTCTGTCCTTTTCCTACAACATGGCCTATGCCGTGTTCGGCGGTTTGACCCCGATGCTGGTGTCCGTCTGGCAGCAGGCCGATGTGATGGCGCCTGCCCACTATGTGGCCGCGATGGGCGTGCTGGGCGTGGCCATGGGCTTTTGGCCGCTGGCCGTCAAGGGCTGGGTTGCCAAGAAGTAAACCCGCTCCAGGCTGATCGCCCCCGGCAACCCGCTGCATGCTTGGCATCAGCGGGTTTTTGCATTCCGGGGTGGCGCGCCGCACAGGTCTGAGACAATCGGGCATGACTACGACCCGCCAAGACATGCTGCAGGCCTTTGATGCGCTGCTGCAGCCCGCCCGCTTCAAAGACTATGGCCCCAACGGTTTGCAGGTGGAGGGCAAGGCCGAGATCCGCAAGCTGGTCAGCGGTGTGACGGCATCGCGGGCGCTGATCGAGGCGGCCATTGCCGACCAGGCCGATGCCATCTTTGTGCACCATGGGCTGTTCTGGCGCGGCTACGACGGCCGCATCACCGGCTGGATGAAGCAGCGCATCGAGCTGCTGATCAAGCACGACATCAACCTGTTCGCCTACCACCTGCCGCTGGATGCGCATCCGGAGCTGGGCAACAACGCCCAACTGGGCGCGCAGTTGGGCTGGCAGGCCGATGCCCGCTTTGGCGATCAGGAGCTGGGCTTTATCGGCAGCGTCGATGCGGTGGCTCCGGCGCAAGTTGCTGCGCACATCCAACAGACCCTGGGGCGCTCGGTCACGCTGGTGACGGGCGAGACGCCGCGCCCCATCCGCCGCATGGCCTGGTGCACCGGCGGTGCGCAGGGCTTTTTCGAAGCGGCGATGGCCGCTGGCGCGGATGGCTTTTTGACCGGTGAAATATCGGAGTCCCAGACCCATCTGGCGCGCGAGACGGGTGTGAGCTTTTTTGCCGCCGGCCACCATGCCACCGAGCGCTATGGCGCGCCGGCAGCGGCTGCCGCCGTGGCCCAGCAACTGGGCGTGGCGCACCGCTTTATCGATATCGACAACCCCGCCTGAAGCGCTCCATTCCAAGGACATGCCCGTGCACTCCGCTCCCTTGCTCGCCATCACCCAGGGCGACCCTGCCGGCATTGGCCCGGAAATCGTGGCCAAGGCCTTTCGCGATGCGCCTGAGCAAATGCAGGGCTGCTTTGTGGTGGGTGAGCTGCAGACCATGCGCCGCGCAGCGCAGCTGTTGCAGGGCCCGGGCCGCTGCGCGCTGCCGGTGGCCGACATCGCTGACCCGCAAGAGGCTTTGCAGGTGCCGCCGCGCTGCATGCCGGTGCTGTCGCTGCCGGGCTTGCCCGGGCCGTTGCCCTTTGGCCAGGTGCAGGCCGAGGCCGGGCGTGCTGCTGCCGAATGCGTGCGCTGGGCGGCGCGCCAGGCCTTGCATGGCCAGATTGCCGGGCTGGTGACGGCGCCGCTGAACAAGGAGGCGCTGCATCTGGCAGGGCTGGCGTTCCCCGGCCACACCGAGCTGCTGCAGGCCGAAGCGGCCCAGCACGCCGGGCTGCCGCTGGCGCAGATGCCGGTGCGCATGATGCTGGCCAACGAGGCGCTGCGCACCGTGCTGGTGAGCATCCATGTATCGCTGCGTGACGCCATTGAGGCGGTGACCCAGGCACAGGTGCTGGAGACCATCCGCATCACGCACGAGGCCTTGCTGCGGGCGCTGGGGCGGCCGCCCCGGATTGCGGTAGCGGGGCTCAATCCCCATGCCGGTGAGGCCGGCCTGATGGGGCGCGAGGAGCTGGAGCACATTGCGCCCGCGGTGGCCGCTGCCCAGGCACTGGGCATGCAGGTGGTGGGGCCGGAGCCGCCCGATACCGTGTTCATGCGGGCCCGCCACAGTGCCGAGCACCCGGGCGCCTTTGATGTGGTGGTGGCCATGTACCACGACCAGGGCCTGATCCCCGTGAAGTACCTGGGGCTGGACGAGGGCGTCAACGTGACCCTGGGCCTGCCGCTGGTGCGCACCAGCCCGGATCACGGCACCGCCTTTGATATTGCCGGCCAGGGCCTGGCCGATGCGGCCAGCCTGATCGCGGCGGTGCAGATGGCGCGCCGTTTGGCAGCGGGACAGGTGCAGGCGTAAAAAAGCAGCCTCGAGAGGCTGCCGGGTATCTGTGCAAAAGAAGCAGAATTTCTGTTTCTTTGTTGCAAAAAATCAACGTTTTTGCTGCAGGCTGTCGCGGATTTCACGCAGCAGCAACACGTCTTCCGGGGTGGCAGCGGGCGCTGGAGGGGGCGCGTCGCGTTTGAGGCGGTTGATCTGTTTGACCATCATGAAAATAATGAAAGCCAGGATCGCGAAGTTCACCGCGACGGTGATGAAGTTGCCATAAGCAAACACCGGAATGCCCGCTTTTTTCAGCGCGTCGAGTGTGCGCGGCACGCCATCGGGAATGGTACCCAGCACGACGAAGAGATTGGAGAAGTCCAGCTTGCCAAAGACCAAACCGACGATGGGCATGATCAGGTCATTGACGACCGAATCGACGATCTTGCCAAAAGCGGCGCCGATGATCACACCAACGGCCAGATCCATCACATTGCCCTTGACCGCAAACTCGCGGAATTCCTTCATGAAGCTCATGCGCTGCTCCTGTCAAATAAACATGACGCCTAGTATCGCTCAGCTTCAAGGGTTTCGGCGCATTGCATGATGGGCAAGACACTTCATACAATCCGCAAAAACCGAGATATAAGCGTTGACCAAGGAGCCCCATGAGTGATTCTTCCATCGACTCCAGTAAAAGGACGTGGCTGATAGCGTCGGGATGCGCAGGTGCTGTCGGAGGAGTCGCCACTGCGGTCCCCTTTGTCAGCTCCTTCCAGCCGTCAGAAAAGGCCAAGGCCGCCGGCGCTGCCGTTGAAGTGGATATCTCGGAGCTCAAGCCCGGCGAGAAAATCACCGCCGAATGGCGCGGCAAGCCGATCTGGATCCTGCGCCGCACGCCCGAGCAGATTGCCGAGCTGCCCCAGCTCGACGGCCAGTTGGCCGATCCCAAATCCGAGCGCACGGCCTACCCGACACCGGACTACGCCAAGAACGAAACCCGCTCCATCAAGCCCGAGGTGCTGGTCGTGATCGGCATCTGCACCCACCTGGGCTGCTCGCCCACCGACAAGCTCCAGCCCGGCCCCCAGCCATCGCTGCCCGATGACTGGAAGGGCGGTTTTCTCTGCCCCTGCCACGGCTCCACCTTTGACCTGGCCGGGCGGGTGTTCAAGAACAAGCCCGCGCCCGACAACCTCGAAGTGCCAGCGCACCAGTATCTGAGCGATACCAAGCTGCTGATTGGCGAAGATAAAAAAGCATAAGGAGGCGCCATGGCACACGAATTCAAGGAGATATCGCCGAACGCCACCTTGGGCGCCAAGGCCGGCAACTGGCTGGAGAACCGCTTTCCCACGGCATTTGAGGCCTATCGGGTCCATATGTCGGAGTACTACGCACCGAAGAACTTCAACTTCTGGTACATCTTTGGCTCGCTGGCGCTTTTGGTGCTGGTGATCCAGATCGTCACCGGCATCTTTTTGGTGATGCACTACAAGCCCGATGCCGAAAAGGCGTTTGCCTCGGTCGAGTACATCATGCGCGATGTGCCCTGGGGCTGGCTGATCCGGACCATGCATTCCACCGGCGCCTCGGCCTTCTTTGTCGTGGTCTACCTGCACATGTTCCGTGGCCTCCTGTATGGCAGCTACCGCAAGCCGCGCGAGCTGGTCTGGGTGTTTGGCTGCGCGATCTTCCTGTGCCTGATGGCCGAGGCCTTCATGGGCTACCTGCTGCCCTGGGGCCAGATGTCGTACTGGGGTGCGCAGGTGATCGTCAACCTGTTCTCGGCCATTCCCTTCATCGGCCCGGACCTGGCGCTGCTGATCCGGGGCGACTATGTGGTGGGCGATGCGACGCTCAACCGTTTCTTCAGTTTCCATGTGATCGCCGTGCCGCTGGTGCTGCTGGGCCTGGTTGCGGCGCATTTGCTGGCCTTGCACGATGTGGGCTCCAACAACCCCGATGGCATCGAGATCAAGGGCCCGAATGCGCCCAAGGATGCGCAGGGCCGGCCGCTCGACGGCGTGCCTTTCCACCCTTACTACACGGTGCATGACCTGTTTGGCGTGGCGGTGTTCCTGTTCATCTTCTCGGCCATCGTGTTCTTTGCGCCGGAGATGGGTGGCTACTTCCTCGAGTACAACAACTTCATCCCGGCCGACCCGCTCAAGACGCCCAACCATATTGCGCCTGTGTGGTATTTCACGCCCTTTTATTCGATGCTGCGTGCCATCACCAGCGAGATGATGGTCGCCTTGTCGGTGATCCTGGTCGCAGCCGTGGCCTATGTCTGCATCAAGACCCGCATGGCCGCCGTCCTCAAGGGCTTGCTGGTGCTGGTGGCGCTGGTGGTGCTGGCGCTGTTTGGTGCCTTTGCGTTCACCGGCATTGCAGCGCTGGGCGGTATCGACGCCAAGTTCTGGGGTGTGGTGGTGATGGGGCTGGCCGTGATCATCCTGTTCTTTCTGCCCTGGCTGGACCACAGCCCGGTGCGCTCCATCCGCTACCGCCCGCACTGGCACAAGTATGTGTATGCGGTGTTTGTCGTGAACTTCGTGGTGCTCGCCTATCTGGGGGTGCAGCCGCCATCGCCGATTGGCGAAAAGGTCTCCCAGGTAGGTACCTTGTTTTACTTTGGCTTTTTTCTGCTGATGCCCTGGTGGAGCCGCAAAGGCACACCCAAGCCGGTGCCTGAGCGTGTCACCTTCCATGCGCACTGAACCAGAAAGCATCCCACGATGAAAAAAATCATTCTCTCCGCATGCCTGGGTCTGGGTGTACTTTTAGGGTCCGGTGCCGTGCAGGCGGCCGAAGGCGGTGTGGCCTGGGACAAATTCAAGCCCGACACGACCAACACCACCTCGCTGCAAAACGGCGCCAAGCTGTTTGTCAACTATTGCCTCAGCTGCCATTCAGCCGCGTTCATGCGCTACAACCGCTTGCAGGACATTGGTCTTACCGAGCAGCAGATCAAGGACAACCTGCTGTTCACCACCGACAAGGTGGGTGAGACCATGAAGGCGGCCATCGATCCCAAGCAGGCCAAGGAGTGGTTTGGCGCCAACCCGCCAGATCTCACCCTGGTCGCGCGCTCACGTGCCAGCCACCAGGGCACCGGTGCCGACTACCTCTACACCTTCTTGCGCACTTTCTACAAGGACGACACCAAGGCCACCGGCTGGAACAACATGGCCTTCCCCTCGGTGGGCATGCCCCATGTGCTCTGGGAGCTGCAAGGTGTGCGCGTGCCGGTCTACCAAGAGGTCGAGGAGCACGGACACAAGACCCAGGTGTTCACCGGCTGGCAGCAGGTCACGCCGGGCAAGATGAACTCCACTGATTTCGATAAGAGTGTGGGTGATTTGGTGAACTATCTACAATGGATGGGTGATCCCAGCCAGAACACCCGCATGCGCGTCGGCGTCGGGGTGCTGATATTTTTGCTGGGACTCATCTTCATCACCTGGCGCCTGAATGCGGCGTTCTGGAAAGACGTGAAGTAAACGTATTTGCGTGCAGCCGGTTCAGTCCCTGTGAGCAGGGCTTGAATTGGGGTAGCCGATTTGTGTAGAGTGGGCGGCATTGACTGCAGTCCACTCTTTTTTGATTTTGAGGAGCCTCTCACCATGATGGTGCTTTATTCGGGAACGACCTGCCCTTTCTCCCACCGCTGCCGCTTTGTGCTGTTTGAAAAGGGCATGGATTTCGAGATCCGTGATGTGGACCTGTTCAACAAGCCCGAAGACATCAGCGTGATGAACCCCTATGGCCAGGTGCCTATCCTGGTCGAGCGCGACCTGATCCTGTACGAGTCGAACATCATCAACGAGTACATCGACGAGCGTTTCCCCCATCCACAGCTGATGCCCGGCGACCCCGTCGAGCGCGCCCGTGTGCGCCTGTTCCTGCTGAACTTCGAAAAAGAGCTGTTCACGCACGTGCACACCTTGGAAGAGCGTGCCGTCAAGGGCAACGAGAAGGCGCTGGAAAAGGCCCGCGCGCAGATCCGTGACCGCCTGACCCAGATGGCGCCGGTGTTCCTGAAGAACAAGTTCATCCTGGGCGAGAACTTCTCGATGCTGGACGTGGCCATTGCCCCGCTGCTGTGGCGCCTGGATTACTACGGCATTGAGCTGTCCAAGAACGCAGCACCGCTGCTCAAGTATGCCGAGCGCATCTTCTCGCGTCCTGCCTATATCGAGGCGCTGACGCCTTCCGAAAAGGTTATGCGCAAGTAAAAGCCGCGCCAGCCCCGCCACTGGGCGGGCAGCGTCCGCAGGGCTGTGCTCTGCGGCGCTGGAGCGCGAAGAAAGTGTCCAATGAGTGAAATCCAGACAACATCCACCCAGCCGTACCTGATCCGCGCCTGGGTGGAGTGGTGCAATGACAATGGCCTGACCCCGTACCTGAGTGTTCGCGTGGACAAGACGGTGCTGGTGCCGCGCGAGTTTGTCAAAGACGGCGAAATTGTGCTCAACATCAGCTATGACGCAACGAGTGCGCTCAAGCTGGGCAATGACTACATCGAGTTCACCGCCCGTTTTGGCGGTGTGCCGCGCGACATCATGGTGCCCGTCAGCCGCGTGGTCGCCATTTTTGCGCGTGAAACCGGCCAGGGCATGGGCTTTCCTCCGCCTGAGGACCTGCTCGACGACGACGCCGATATCGCGATGGCTGCGCTCGAAAGCGCGGGTGATGCGGGTGAACCGGCTGGCGAGGCCAACGCTGCGTCTCCGGTGATGCAGGTCGTGACCTCCAGCGACGAGCCTCCGGCGCCTGACGGCAAGTCGCCCGGCCGCGCAGGCAAGGGCGGCAAGCCTTCACTCAAACTGGTCAAATAGGCCTCATTCGGCTTTGTTACGGGCAATCCCGTATAGAATGCCGAGTGTTGCCGGTTTAGCTCAGTTGGTAGAGCAACCGCCTTGTAAGCGGTAGGTCATCAGTTCGATTCCGATAACCGGCACCAGATTCCCAAGCCGTTCCCAGCCAGTGCTGTGAACGGCTTTTTTGCGTCCGGTGGCGTTTAACGGCGCTGGTGGAGTCGCTCAGCGCAGTACTTTGAGGCGAATATCTGCCGTCGGGTAGCCTTTGACGCGCAGATGGGCCGCCATCGCCGGCAGCAGCTGCTTCATTTTGGCAGCGCAGGCATTGTTGGCCACCAGCAGGCACCACTGGTCACCGTCGATCGGGCCGGGCTTGATCGAGGCGCGCAGCATTGGCGGGATCAGCGGCTCCACCAGTTTGAAGCGGGCAGAAGACTCCCGCGTCAAAGCCACGAGGCTCGCCAACGTGGGCGCCTCGCTCGCGGCTTGTTCTACGGTGACGGCGAAATGCCGGCGTTGGGGCTGGATCATGGCTGGATCATGGCTGGGTCATGGCTGGGTCATGGCTGGGTCATGGCTGGGTCATGGCTGGGTCATGGCTGGGTCATGGCTGGATAGGGGTGTCAGGGGCAGACCGGGGGCGATAGCCATACATTGCAATGCACCTGCCACAACGCATTCTATTCAGGGTTGTAGAATGTTTTATTCGGCAGGCGTCGTTCCCGGTATTGAAGCCGGGGTCATTGCCTCCATCTGACACAACACTAATCACTAGGAATTCCGGTCGCATGGCAGGGGTGGACGCAAGTGCATTCCCTGGTTGTGTGGTTCTGTTCGCATGGCAACCAATTTCTTCACCAAAATTTTTGGCAGTCGCAATGATCGCCTGCTCAAGCAATACCGCAAGGTCGTCGCTCGCATCAATGCGATGGAGCCCGAGTACGAAAAGCTCAGCGACGAACAATTGCGCGAGAAGACGCAGGAGTTCAAGAACCGCATCGCTGGCGGAGAGTCGCTGGACAATATCCTGCCCGAGGCATTTGCCGTGGTGCGTGAAGGCTCCAAGCGGGTGATGAAGATGCGCCACTTCGATGTGCAGATGCTGGGCGGCATGGCCCTGCATTACGGCAAGATTGCCGAAATGCGTACCGGCGAAGGCAAGACCTTGACGGGGACCTTGCCCGTGTACCTGAACGCGCTGAGCGGCAATGGTGTGCACGTGGTGACGGTCAATGACTACCTGGCCACGCGTGATGCGACCTGGATGGGGCGCCTCTACAACTTCCTGGGTCTGTCGGTGGGTATCAACCTGTCGCAGCTGCCCAAGCATGAGAAGCAGGCCGCCTACAACTCCGACATCACCTACGGTACGAACAACGAGTACGGCTTTGACTACCTGCGCGACAACATGGTGCAAGATGCCAGCGAGCGCGTGCAGCGCCGGCTGAACTTCGCCATCGTCGACGAGGTGGACTCGATCCTGATCGACGAGGCGCGCACGCCCTTGATCATCTCCGGCCAGGCCGAAGACCACACCGCCGCCTACCTGGCGATGCGCGAAGTGGTGCCACTGCTCACGCGCCAGGAAGGCGAAGCCGACCCCCGCACCGGCGAGGGCGTGACCAAGCCGGGCGACTTCACGGTCGACGAAAAGGGCCACCAGATCCACCTGACCGAGCAAGGCTACGAAGCGGCAGAGCGCATTCTGGCTGAAAAGGGCATGCTGGCCGAAGGCGCATCGCTCTACGATCCCGCCAACATCACGCTGGTGCACCAGCTGTACGCCGCACTGCGCGCCCAGCACCTCTACCACCGCGACCAGCACTATGTGGTGCAGGGCGGCGAGGTCGTGATTGTCGATGAGTTCACCGGCCGCCTGATGTCGGGCCGCCGCTGGAGCGAAGGTCTGCACCAGGCCGTTGAAGCCAAGGAAGGCGTGGAAATCCAGGCCGAGAACCAGACCCTGGCATCGATCACCTTCCAGAACTATTTCCGCCTGTACAACAAGCTGGGCGGCATGACCGGTACTGCTGACACCGAGGCCTATGAGTTCCAGGAAATCTACGGTCTGGAAACCGTGGTGATCCCGCCCAACCGCCCCAGCAAGCGCGATGACCAGCTGGACCGCGTCTACAAGACCACGCCCGAGAAGTATGCGGCGGCGATCAGCGATATCCGGGAGTGCTACGAGCGCGGCCAGCCCGTGCTGGTGGGCACGACCTCGATCGAGAACTCGGAAATCATCGACGAGATGCTGAAGAAAGAGAATCTGCCCCACCAGGTGCTCAACGCCAAGCAGCATGAGCGCGAGGCAGACATCATTGCCCAGGCGGGGCGCCCCGGCGTCATCACCATCGCGACCAACATGGCAGGCCGCGGTACCGACATCGTGCTGGGCGGCAATATCGAAAAGCAGATTTCCGCCATCGAGGCCGACGAGTCGCTGTCCGAGACGGAGCGCCGCAACAAGGTCGAAGCCTTGCGCGCTGAGTGGAAGATCGAGCACGACAAGGTGACCGAGCTGGGCGGCCTGCGCATCATCGCGACCGAGCGCCATGAATCGCGCCGTATCGACAACCAGCTGCGTGGCCGTGCCGGCCGCCAGGGTGACCGTGGCTCCTCGCGTTTCTACCTGTCGCTGGACGACCAGCTGATGCGCATTTTCGCGGGCGACCGCGTCAAGGCCATCATGGAGCGCCTGAAGATGCCCGATGGCGAAGCCATTGAAGCGGGCATTGTGACCCGTTCCATCGAAAGCGCGCAGCGCAAGGTGGAAGCGCGCAACTTTGACATGCGCAAGCAATTGCTCGAGTACGACGACGTCGCCAATGACCAGCGCAAGGTCATCTACCAGCAGCGCAACGAGATTCTGGATGCGGCCGACCTGGCTCCGATGATCGACGGCATGCGCGACAGCGCGCTGGCCGATATCGTGCGCCAGTATGTGCCCGAGCAGTCCATGGAAGAGCAGTGGGATCTGGCCGGTCTGGAGAAGGTGCTGCGCGAGGAATGGCACATCGACCTGCCACTGCAGCAGCTGCTCGATGGCGCGGAATCGATCTCCGACGAGGAAATCGAAGAGAAGGTCGTTGCCGAAGGCGCACGCCTCTTCAATGACAAGCTGGAGCAGGCGGGCAAGGAGAACTTCATGCAGTTCATGCGTGCGGTGCTGCTGCAGACCCTGGATTCCAGCTGGCGCGACCACCTGGCCGCCTTGGACTACCTGCGCCAGGGCATCCACCTGCGCGGCTACGCCCAAAAGCAGCCCAAGCAGGAATACAAGCGCGAGGCTTTCGAGCTGTTCAGCCAGCTGATCGACCAGGTCAAGACCCAGGTCACCCGCGTGATGATGTCGGTGCAGATCCGCTCGCCCGAGCAGCTCGATGAAGCGACCGAGCAGCTGGAGCAAAGCAACGACCGCACGGCCCATGTGACCTACAGCGGCCCCGACGAGTCGGGCGACGCCGAGTCCAGCGAGCCGCTGGCGCTGCCTGAAGGCGTGCGTGTGGCCCGCAATGATCCATGCCCATGCGGCAGTGGCAAGAAATACAAGCTCTGCCACGGTAAACTCGCATAAATTACCGGATTGCTTCACCACAACGGGCTTTGACTGGTTCATCGCCCGTTTTTTTCATGGTTTCAAGGAAAAGACTGATATGCCCGTCAATTTGAAAGCCCCAGTAGCGCAGGACCTGGCTCCTGTCGCCGGTATTCGCATTGGTGTGACGGAGGCCGGCGTGCGCAAGGCCAACCGCAAGGATGTGACGGTGTTCTTGCTGGACGAGGGCAGCCATGTCGCTGGCGTGTTCACCAAGAACCGCTTTTGTGCCGCGCCGGTGCAGATCTGCCGTGAACACCTGGCCAGCCACAGCCAGTCGATACGCGCCATCGTCATCAACACCGGCAATGCCAATGCCGGCACCGGCGCCGATGGCCTGGCCCGTGCCCACGCCACCTGCGATGCGCTGGCAGGCCTCTTGAAGATCGATGCCCAGCAAGTGCTGCCGTTCTCGACCGGCGTGATCATGGAGCCGCTGCCAGTGGACCGCATCACTGCGGGCCTGCCTGCCGCCATTGCCGATGCGCAGCCGGGCCACTGGGCCAAGGCCGCTGAAGGCATCATGACCACCGACACCTTGCCCAAGGCGTTTTCCGCCTCGGCCACCGTGGGCGGCAAGACGGTGCAGATCACCGGCATCAGCAAGGGCGCGGGCATGATTCGCCCCAATATGGCGACCATGCTGAGTTTTCTGGGCACCGACGCAGCCATCAGCCCCGAGCTGATGCCGGCGCTGGCCAAAACCCTGGCCGACCAGTCGTTCAACCGCATCACCATCGATGGTGACACCTCGACCAATGACTCCTTTGTCGTGGTCGCTACCAACCAGGCCGGCAATGCCCCGATCAGCGACTGGAACACCACCGATGGCCAAGCCTTGATGGCTGCGCTGCGCGAAGTGGCACAAAAGCTGGCGCAAGCGATTGTGCGCGACGGCGAAGGCGCCACCAAGTTCATCCAGATCGAGGTCGAGCAAGGCCGTACCGAAGAAGAATGCCGCCTGGTGGCCTATGCGATTGCGCATTCGCCGCTGGTCAAAACGGCTTTCTTTGCTAGCGACCCCAACCTGGGACGCATTCTGGCTGCTGTGGGCTATGCCGGTATCGAGGACCTGGACCAGACCCAGATCGAGCTGTACCTGGACGATGTGCATGTGGCCACCCAGGGCGGCCGCAACCCGGCCTACCAGGAGGCCGATGGCCAGCGCGTGATGAAGCAGCAGGAGATTGTGGTGCGCGTGCAGCTGGGCCGTGGCAACGCATCCACCCAGCTGTGGACCTGCGACCTGAGTCATGACTATGTGAGCATCAACGCGGACTACCGCTCCTGATACCGCTTGGCCAGCGCGCTGGACTGCCCCCAAGCAGGGCGGGGTCCGGCCCCGCTGGCATCCCAACCCTGTGCGTCTGGATACCATGACCGAGTCTTCCCACTCTTCCCTCTCCCCGCTTGAGCGCCTAGTGCAGCGCGCCGAGCAGCTGATGCAGCGCATCGAGTCCGTCCTGCCCCAGGCGCTGCAGGCGCCGGCCGACTGGAGTGATGCCATTGCCTGGCGCTACCGCAAGCGGGCCAATGGCTGTGGCGTGCTGGAGCCGGTGCGCCATGTCGGGGCGATGTCCTTGTCCGACCTGCAGAACATCGACGGGCAAAAAGAGAAGATTGCGCGCAACACCGAGCAGTTTGTGCAAGGCAGCACCGCCAACAATGTGCTGCTGACGGGCGCGCGCGGTACTGGCAAGTCGTCCCTGATCCGCGCCTGCCTGCATGCCTATGCGCCCCAGGGCCTGCGCCTCATCGAGGTGGACAAGGCCGATCTCACCGACCTGCCTGATATCGTCGATGTGGTCGCTGGCCGGCCCGAGAAATTCATCATCTACTGCGATGACCTGAGTTTTGAAGAGGGCGAGCCCGGCTACAAGGCGATGAAGTCGATCCTGGATGGCTCGGTCTCTGCGGCCACACCGAATGTGCTGGTCTATGCGACCAGCAACCGGCGCCATCTGCTGCCCGAGTACATGACCGACAACCTGGCCCAGCAAAAGGGCGAGAACGGCGAGATCCACCCCGGCGAAGTGGTGGAAGAGAAGATTTCGCTGTCCGAGCGTTTTGGCCTGTGGGTGAGTTTCTACCCGTTCAGCCAGGACGAGTACCTGCGCGTAGTGGGCCAGTGGCTCTCAGCGCTGGGTGTGGCGGAGGCGGATATCGAGGCTGCCCGGCCCGAGGCCCTGGTCTGGGCGCTGGAGCGCGGCTCGCGCAGCGGCCGGGTGGCCCACCAGTTTGCCCGTGACTGGGCTGGCCGCAGCCACCGCGAGGTGCAAGGTCGCCAGAAAATTGCCGATGTGGCCGACCTGGGCGAAGAGGCCCAGGATTGAATATACCGGGCTGCTGTGCTGGCAGCCCATGAAGACCTATGAGCCAGACTGATACCACCGAGACCCGCAGCCACACCGAAGTGGCTGTGGGCGTGCTGATCCGCGAAAGTGACAATGCCCTGCTGATAACCAGCCGCCCCCTGGGCAAGCCCCGCGCGGGCTGGTGGGAGTTTCCCGGCGGCAAGCTCGAAGCGGGCGAGACCGTCGAAGAGGCGCTGCGCCGTGAGCTGGTCGAGGAGCTGGGCATCCGCATCGACAACTGCATCGCCTGGAAGGTGACCGAGCATGACTACAGCCATGCCTTGGTGCGCTTGCACTGGTGCAAGGTGACGCAGTGGTCGGGTGATTTTGAGATGCGTGAAGGCCAGCAGATGTCCTGGCAGCAGTTGCCGCTGACGGTGAGCCCGGTGCTGGAAGGCTCCTTCCCGGTGCTGCAATGGCTGAGCGAGGAGCGTGGGCTGCCTTTTGATGCGGAAGCCTATGTGCAGGCGGCGCAAGCTGCAGTGAAATAAGCAACGGCAGCACCGCCAAGTGCTGCGGTTGCTAAACGTCGGGGGGCTCAGTCTTCCAGCCGGGGATCACCGTAGGGCTGGTCCAGCGGTGGCGATTGGGCGGGCACCCGAAAATCCTCATTGCCCCAGGCGCCCAGGTCAATGAGCTTGCAGCGCTCGCTGCAAAAAGGGCGAAACCTGTTGCTGCGTGCAAAGCTGGAAGGGCCGCCACACTGGGGGCACTGGATGCTGGGGAGTGCGTTGTCTGCGGAAGAACTCATGCAGGCATTGTAGGGTGCCTGCGGGCTGGCGCGATGGCTGCGCGGTTTTGGAGGTGGCTCTTCAGGCGCAGAGCACCATCTCGTACTGGCCATCCTGTGTGGTCAACGCCAGCTGCCCGCTGTCGGTCTTTTGCAGCATGCGTATCGAGATCATCAGGCGGTTGCCGCTGATCTCGGGCACGAGGCTGGAGCTGGGGTCGATCTTGAGGCGCAGCAGCTGGTAGATGCGGCCCTGGGGCAGGTTCTGCTGGAACTGGCCGCGCACGGTTGCAATGCGCTGCGGCGCACCCGCATCCCGAAAGAGCCGCAGCAGCAAGATGAGGGCGCTGGCCAGCGGCGCAAAACAGGCCGTCCAGCCCTGCAGATCGGTGCGGCGGCTGTTGCTGTCGGCATGCAGCCAGGCGTGGTAGCTGGGCAGGTCAAAGGTGCAGGTGCCGCCAGGGATGCCGGTGCGGTTACGGATGGCCATCAGCCATTCGTTCTCGATCAGCAACTGGCTGGGCTTGCCGTTCTGGGCCCGCAACTCGCTGTGGGCAGCGTCGATCTGGCCAATCACCTTGTCGAGCATGTCCACGGCGATCATCGGGTTGTCGCGGTAGGCATTGAACTGCTGGCGCTGGCGTTCGAGGTCCTTGAGCAGGTCGGTCTTGAGGTCGCTGCGGGAGGCCACATCCATCACCTCGAACAAGGTGGTGATGGCGAAATGGTGGTCGATGTCCGTGTCGCGCTGCAGGAGTACGTCAAGCCGGCGCAGCAGGTACTCCAGGCGGAGATAGGCTCGCACACGTTCGTTGAAGGGGTACTCGTAAATTATCACGGATCAGTCGGGCTGCAGAGGGCGGTAGTTCGCTATCAATTCATTGTATAGGTCGAATACGGCCTCGCCTAGCGCTTGTAACGACAGCGTTTCATTCCACAGCACCCAATCGGCCTTGCGCAGGCGCTGCAGCCGGCTCGCTTGCTGGGCCATGATGGCCTCGATCGCTGACGCGGCCAGCTGGTTTCGCTGCTGCACGCGGGCTATTTGCGTGCTCTCCAGGCAATCGACCACGATGACCTGGTCCAGGCGTGGGCTCCACTGGCTGGACTCGGCCAGCAGCGGGATATCGAAGATTACCAGGGGCGCATTGGTGGCGCTGCAGGCATGCTGGTACTGCTGGTCAATCTGTTGGCGGATCAAGGGGTGCAAGATCGCTTCGAGCAGTGCCTTGTAGGCGGGATCGCGAAAGGCGGCTTCGCGCATCTGTGCGCGGTCGAGCGCACCGTCCGCATCGATAAAGTGGGCACCCATCTGCGCCGCAATCGGGACGATAGCCGCGCCGCCCGGCAGGGTCAACTCGCGGGCAATGCGGTCGGCATCGATCACATGGCAGCCCCATTGGGCAAAGCCCTGGGCGACGGTGCTTTTGCCGCTGCCAATACCCCCGGTAACGCCAATGCGTGGCCGCATATCAGGGCTGCAGCAGGCGGTCGACGATACCGGTGCCGAACCACATGACCAAGAAGCCGGCACCTGCGAGAAAGGGGCCAAAGGGGATATAGCCGCCTTCGCGCAGGTTGGAAAAGATCTTCATGGCAATGCCGATCACCGCGCCCACCACCGACGAAAACAGTGCAATAGGTATCAGCGCTTGCCAGCCAAACCAGGCGCCCAGCGCAGCCAGCAGCTTGAAATCACCATAGCCCATGCCTTCCTTGCCGGTCAGCAGCTTGAAGGCCCAGTAAATGAGCCAGAGCGCCAGGTAGCCAATGGCGGCACCAAACAGCGAGTCCTTGAGCGGCACATCGATCCAGCCCATCGCACTGGCCAGCAAGCCTGCCCAGAGCAGCGGCAAGGTCAGGTCATCGGGCAGCAGGGTCGTGTCCCAGTCGATCAGCGCCGCAGTCAGCAGCACCGATGCAAAAAAGCACCAGGCCAGGCCCGTGGCGCCCAGGCCCCAGCGGTGGATGCAGTAGGCCCAGAGCAGGCTGTTGGCGATTTCTACGACGGGGTAGCGGGCAGAAATACGCGCTTTGCACTGGCTGCAGCGCCCCTTCAGAAAAAGCCAGCTGACCACGGGCACGTTCTCGTACCAGCGGATCTGGTGGCTGCAATGGGGGCAGCGTGAGGCGGGGGTCCAGAGGTTAAAGCGGTCTGTTTTGACATCAGCCTCAGGCGCTGCCTGCGGTGCTTGGGTACTGTCCGTAGCTGCCAGCATGTCCTGGGCATCACGCCGCCATTGGCGTTCCAGCATCAGCGGCAGGCGGTGCACCACCACATTCAAAAAGCTGCCCACCAGCAGGCCCAGCAGGGCAAACAGCCCTGTGTTCAATTGCGCTTCTGACATGCTTACACCACCTGGCCCAGCTTGAAGATCGGCAGGTACATCGACACCACAATGCCGCCGATGATCGTGCCCAGAAACACGATGATGATGGGCTCCATCAGGCTGGACAGGCCGGCAACGGCCTCGTCCACCTCGGCTTCGTAAAAGTCTGCCGCTTTGCCCAGCATATGGTCGATGGAGCCGGATTCCTCACCGATCGCGCACATCTGCAGCACCATCGAGGGGAACACATGGGCATCCGACATGGCGACTGTGAGGCTGGTGCCGGTAGAGACCTGCGCCTGGATCTTCTCGGTTGCCACCGCAAACACGGCATTGCCGGAGGCGCCACCGACCGAGTCCAGCGCTTCGACCAGGGGAACACCAGCTGCAAACATGGTCGACAAGGTGCGCGTCCAGCGTGCCACGCAGGATTTTTCAATCAAGGGGCCAAAGATCGGCACCTTCAGCAGCCAGCGGTCCATGGTGCGCTGCATTTTCTCGCTGCGCTTCCAGGCCTGCAAAAAGAAGTAGATGCTGCCGCCAATGCCAAAAAAGATCAGGTACCAGTAACTGACAAAGAAATCACTGATGGCCATCACGATCAAGGTGGGGCCGGGCAGGTCGGCGCCAAACGACGTGAAAACCTCTTTGAACGCCGGAATCACAAAGATCATGATGATGGCCACCACGACAAAGGCGACGATGATCACCGAAGTCGGGTACATCAGGGCCGAGCGGATCTTGCTCTTGATGGCCTCGGTCTTTTCCATGTAGGTGGCCAAGCGGTCGAGCAGGCCTTCCAAAATACCGGCTGCCTCACCGGCCTCGACGAGGTTGCAATACAGCGCATTGAAGTACATCGGATGGCGGCGAAAGGCGGTGCTCAGTGACGAGCCCGACTCCACATCGCTGCGTACATCGTTGAGCAGCTTGGTCACGCTGGGGTTGGTGCTGCCCCGGCCGACAATGTCAAAAGCCTGCAGCAAAGGCACACCGGCCTTCATCATCGTGGCCAGCTGGCGCGTGAACAAGGCGATGTCCTTGGGCTTGATGCGCTTGCCCGAGCGCATGCGGCGCTTTTTGATCTTGGACGGCAAAATGCCCTGCCGGCGCAGCGACGCGATGACCTGGTTTTCTCCACCCGCGCGGGACTCGCCGCGCACGATCTTGCCGTTGCGGTCCTTGCCTTCCCACTCATAAACGGCTTCGTTCGATGTTTTCTTGTTGACTGTGGTTGCCATTTATCCCTGCCCTCATTGCTTTATTCGTTGGTGACGGCTAAGACCTCTTCGAGTGAGGTCAGTCCCTTTTTGACTTTGTGCAGGCCTGACGTGCGCAAGGAGCGGACATTTTCTATGTCGGCTTGCTCGGCGATTTCCAGTGCGCTGCCATCGCGCAAGATGATGCGCTGTGTTTCTTCGGAGATGGGCATCACTTGGTAGATGCCCAGGCGGCCCTTGTAGCCATTGTTGCAGGCGTCGCAGCCAACGGGCTCGTAGGGCATCCAGGTGCCATCCAGGTCCTCTTCCTTGAAGCCCGCTTCCAGCAGCGCTTCATGGGGGATTTCGGTGGGGCGCTTGCAGATCGGGCAGAGCTTGCGTGCCAGGCGCTGCGCGGTGATCAAGATCACGCTCGACGCGATATTGAAGGGCGCGATCCCCATATTGCGCATACGCGTCAAGGTGGTGGGGGCGTCGTTGGTGTGCAGGGTCGACAGCACCAAGTGACCGGTCTGCGCCGCCTTGATGGCGATGTCGGCCGTCTCCAGGTCACGGATTTCACCGACCATGATGATGTCGGGATCCTGGCGCAGAAAGGACTTGAGCGCGGTCGCAAAGGTCAGACCGGCCTTTTCATTGACATTGACCTGGTTGACCCCGGGCAGGTTGATTTCCGACGGGTCTTCGGCAGTCGCTATATTGACCGCTGGCGTATTGAGAATATTCAGGCAGGTGTAGAGCGACACGGTCTTGCCCGAACCCGTGGGCCCCGTGACCAGAATCATGCCGTAAGGGCGCTTGATGGCGCTGAGCAGGCGCTCCTTCTCTTCGGGCTCATAGCCCAGTGCATCAATGCCCAGCTTGGCGCTGCTCGGATCGAGAATACGGATCACGATCTTTTCGCCAAACAAGGTGGGCAAGGTGCTGACCCGGAAATCGATCACCCGATCCGCGCCGATCTTGAGCTTCATGCGGCCGTCCTGCGGCACGCGCTTTTCCGAGATATCCAGGCGCGAGATCACCTTGATCCGCGATGCCAGCTTGTCCTTGATGCCCGGGGGCGGCGAAGCGATTTCGCGCAGCTCTCCATCGATGCGAAAGCGGATGCGGTACTGGTGCTCATAGGGTTCGAAATGCAAGTCCGATGCACGCATATTGAATGCGTCAATCAGCATCTTCTGCAAAAACTTGACGATGGGCGCATCTTCGACCTCATCTCCGTCATTGCTCGCGGTGTCGGTGTTCACCGACTCATCATCAATCTCGAATTCATTGAGGTTGACATCGCCGGTGATCATGTCCTGGATGTTGTCGCCGCCCTTTTTCGCAACAGACTCCAGCGCCTTGACCAGCTTGGAATGTTCTGCAATCACCCAGTCCACGCTCAGCTGGGTGGAGAACTTGATCTGCTCGGCCACCGAGTGGTCGGTCGGGTCGGCGGTAACGACGATCAGCCGGTTGCCGCGTTTGGCCAGGGGAATGATCTTGTTGCTGAGCGCCAGTTTGGGATCAAGCAAACCTGTTGCCAGCCGGGTCAAATCGATAGCATCGAGGTCGACCAGCGGCGCGCCATAGACCGTCGAGATGATGCTGGCTACATCGCTGCCGGAGACGGCACCACTGGCCACCAGCTCTCCAATGAAGCTGTTCTTGCTTTTGAGACTGGTGGCGTACAAGGCCTCCGCCTTGGCAACAGGAAGCTTTCCACTGGCTACCAGCGCTCTGGCAATGCCGGGGAGGGCGACGGCTTTGGGGGGGGTGTTGATGTCAGGCATGTAAAGGGAAGACGCCTATCGTCGATAGCCTCGCTGCGTAATCCGGCAAACTGTAGCAGTTGTTCGGAGATTTAACAAAGAAATGCACCCGGCAGGTCGCGCCACTGCAGTGGATCTGCGACAGTCTGCAAGATGCGCTCAGCCATTCACACCTGCGTCCTGCCTTACTCTCGGCGGTCCAGCAATTGAGAGGCCAGGGTGGTCAGCGCCTGGGTATAGGCATTGTCGGGCAGCAAGGCCAGGCAGTCGATGGCCTCCTGGGCCTGCAGCGCAGCCGCTGCCCGCGTGGCTTGCAGCGAGCCGGTGTCCTTGACGACCTGCACGATATGGGCCATATGCGGGGTGGAGCCCTGCTCAATCGCGCTGACAATCATCTGCCTATCATCGGCGCTGGCGCGCTGCATGGCAATGATCAGGGGCAGGGTGACCTTGCCTTCGCGCAAATCATCGCCAATATTCTTGCCCATTACGGTAGTGTCGCCGTCATAGTCCAGTGCGTCGTCAATCACCTGGAAGGCCGTGCCCAGCGAGCGGCCATAGTTGGCACAGGCCTCTTCCAGCTCGGCAGGGGCTTCGGTCAAAACGGCAGCCAAGCGGGCGCTGGCCTCAAAGAGCTTGGCGGTCTTGGAACGGATGACGGAGAGGTAGCCTGCCTCGTCGAGATCAACGTTGTGGGTGTTGATCAGCTGCTGCACCTCGCCCTCGGCAATGATGTTGGTCGCCTCCGACAGGATCTGCATGACGCGCATGCTGTCGGCATCAACCATCATCTGGAAGGCGCGTGAGTGCAGAAAATCACCGACGAGCACACTGGCGGCATTGCCAAAGCTCTCGTTGGCGGTAGGTTTGCCGCGCCGCATCGTGGACTCGTCCACCACATCGTCGTGCAGCAAGGTGGCGGTGTGGATGAACTCGACCACCGCCGCCAGGTTGAAATGCTGCTCGCCCCGGTACTCCAGCGCGCCGGCCACCAGCAGCAGCAGTGCCGGGCGCAGGCGCTTGCCGCCCGCCGAGATGATGTAGTGCGATACCTCGCCGATCAGTGGAACGGAGGAGCTCAGGCGCCTGGCAATCACGGCATCCACCTGCCGCATATCTCCGGCGACGAGGCTCAAGGGGTTGGACGGGTTGGGAGTGTTGGACTCGGACAAGGCGGCTATCTCGGCATTTTATGGATATCGCATTATAGAAACGAGAGCAGCGCCACTTGCAGACATGCCCGGTTGTCCGTCTCGGGGATGCGCTTTCTGGCCCGGTTGTGGTGCAAAAGCGTGCAGGGTTTGCGTCTTTTCAGACCCCGTGCTACAATCTTCGGCTCTTGCGAAATTTCTTTGCAAGCTATCCCCTTTTTAGAGGTTCTTATGTACGCGGTCATAAAAACCGGTGGCAAACAGTATCGTGTTGCTTCCGGCGAAAAAATCAAGGTAGAACAGATCGCTGCGGACGTAGGCCAAGAAATCGTGATCGACCAGGTTCTGGCAGTCGGCGACGGCGCAGAGTTGAAGGTTGGTACGCCCTTGGTGTCCGGAGCAACTGTGACGGTTACGGTAGTAGCCCACGGCAAGCACGACAAGGTGCGCATTTTCAAGATGCGTCGTCGTAAGCACTATCAAAAGCGCCAAGGCCATCGCCAGCAGTTCACTGAGCTGCAAATCGGTGCGATTGCAGCTTAACAGGAGCTATATCTCATGGCACAGAAAAAAGGCGGCGGCTCTACGCGCAACGGACGTGATTCCAAGCCAAAGATGCTGGGTGTGAAGGCTTTCGGTGGTCAATTGATCAGCGCCGGTTCGATCATCGTGCGTCAACGCGGCACCAAGTTCCACCCCGGCACCAATGTCGGCGTGGGCAAGGACCACACCTTGTTTGCTCTGGTGGACGGCCACGTGTCGTTCGAAACCAAGGGCGCTTTGTCCAAGCACACGGTGAGCATCACCAAGGCTGCTTAAGACAAGACAAGTGTCTTGAAGGCCTTCATTGGCCTTGTCCAAAGCCCCGCGCAGTCGGGGCTTTGGTGTTTTTGGGCCGGACCGCCTGGCGCCTCGGTGCGACAATAGCGGTTTTGGCAAGGCTGCATGTATCGGTATGCAGCAGAACAATTCCCGTAATTCCTGTACCAGGGCGGGTGGATAACGACCATGAAATTCGTAGATGAAGCGTTTATTGACATTGCAGCTGGCGATGGTGGCAATGGCTGTGTGTCGTTCCGCCATGAAAAGTACAAGGAATTCGGTGGCCCCGATGGCGGCGACGGCGGCCGCGGCGGCCATGTGTACGCGCTGGCCGATGTCAACCTCAACACCCTGATCGACTACCGTTACTCGCGCCGCCACGAGGCCGAGCGCGGTGAGCACGGCAAGGGATCGGACATGTTCGGCAGCGCGGGCAAGGACATCACCTTGCACATGCCGGTGGGCACGATCATCACCGATGCGCAAACGGGCGAAGTGCTGTTTGAGCTGCTCAACCCGGGCGAGGTCATCACCATCGCCAAGGGCGGTGACGGCGGTTTTGGCAACCTGCGTTTCAAGAGCGCAATCAACCGTGCGCCGCGCCAGAAGACCCCGGGCTGGAAAGGCGAGCGCCGCAACCTGAAGCTGGAGCTCAAGGTGCTGGCCGATGTGGGCCTGCTGGGCATGCCCAATGCCGGCAAGTCGACCTTTATCTCGGCGGTCTCCAACGCCCGCCCCAAGATTGCCGACTACCCCTTCACCACCTTGCACCCGAACCTGGGCGTGGTGCGCGTGGGGCCGGAAAAGAGCTTTGTGGTGGCCGACATTCCTGGCCTCATCGAAGGCGCCTCGGACGGTGCCGGCCTGGGCCACCAGTTCCTGCGCCACCTGCAGCGCACGCGCTTGCTGCTGCATATTGTGGATCTGGCACCGTTTGACGAGGGCGTGGACCCTGTCGCGCAGGCCAAGGCGATTGTCGGCGAGCTCAAGAAGTACGACGAGGAGCTCTACAACAAGCCGCGCTGGCTGGTGCTCAACAAGCTGGACATGGTGCCCGGCGACGAGCGGGTAGCCAAGGTCAAGGATTTTGTCAAGCGCTACAAGTGGAAGGGCCCGGTCTACGAGATCTCGGCGCTGACCCGCGAGGGCTGCGAGCCGCTGATCAAGGAGATCTTCCAGTTCGTGCACAAGATGCAAAAGGCCGAGCAGGAGCCCCAAGAGGTCGATCCGCGCTTTGCGGCAGGCACCGAGCAGGATGCGCCCGACTTCTCGGACGACCCGCGCTTTTCGTCGCCTGACTGAGCGGCAACCCTTGCATCCTAGATTTCTCATTGTTGGATAGCTGCTTGCGCTTGCCAGGCGGGCGCAATGCCGGAAAAAGCAAAAATGGCATCGAATGTTCTGCGCGACGCACGTCGCATCGTCGTCAAAGTCGGCTCCAGTCTGGTCACCAACGAAGGCAAGGGCCTCGATGAAGGCGCCATCACCGAATGGAGCCGCCAGCTCGCCGCGCTGGTGCATGGCGAGGGCGGGGCCAAGCGCGAAGTGATCATGGTCTCCAGCGGCGCGGTGGCCGAGGGCATGAAGCGCCTGGGCTGGCAGCAGCGTCCCAAGGAGATCCATGAGCTGCAGGCGGCAGCGGCTGTCGGCCAGATGGGCCTGGTGCAGATGTACGAGACCAAGCTGCGCGAGCAAAACCTGGGCAGCGCCCAGGTGCTGCTGACCCATGCCGACCTGGCCGACCGCGAGCGCTACCTCAATGCCCGCGTCACCTTGCTGACCTTGCTGCAGCTGGGGGTGGTGCCGGTCATCAACGAAAACGACACGGTGGTCAACGACGAAATCAAGTTTGGCGACAACGACACCCTGGGTGCGCTGGTGGCCAACCTGGTCGAGGCCGACGCGCTGGTGATTCTGACGGACCAGAAGGGCCTCTACACCGCCGATCCCCGCAAGAACCCGGACGCCCAATTTGTGCACGAGGCGCAAGCGGGTGACCTGAAGCTCGAAGCGATGGCCGGTGGTGCCGGCTCCGGTATTGGCAAGGGCGGCATGCTCACCAAGATCCTGGCCGCCAAGCGCGCGGCTGGCTCGGGCGCATCCACGGTGATTGCCTGGGGGCGCGAGCAGAATGTGCTGCTGCGCCTGGCCGCAGGTGAGGCCATCGGCACCTTGCTGGTCGCCGATACCCACAAGAACCAGGCGCGCAAGCAGTGGATGATGGACCACCTGCAGATGCATGGCTATGTGACGGTGGACGAAGGCGCTGCCCTGAAGCTGCGCAGCGACGGCAAGAGCTTGCTGCCCATCGGCATGGTGAGCGTGCATGGTGAGTTCTCGCGCGGCGAGGTGATTGGCGTGCGCGACCCGCAAGGCGTGGAGCTGGCACGCGGCCTGGCCAACTACAGCAGCGCCGAGGCGCGGCGCCTGTGCCGCAAGCCATCGTCAGAATTTGAGCAACTGCTGGGCTACACCGGTGAGCCCGAGATGCTGCACCGTGACAACATGGTATTGACGGGGCATTGATCGGGGCCCGTTAAGCCTGTTTGGCCTGTTTGGCCCGACAGGGCCATGCGGCGGCGGATCACACGAGCGCCGTGCAAGCACAAAAAAGCGTCCCTCGGGACGCTTTTTGCATGTAGCCACCGGTCAGCCGTCAGCCATTGTCAGCCGTTTTGCTGCGGGTCACGCCCGGCATTGCCCGGGTCCGGGTCAAAGCTGGCGCCGGGCGGCAGCTCCATCTCCTGCATCATGCGCAGCGGAGAGTGGTAGCTCACCACCGTGGTGGTCGTCACCGACACCTGCAAGGTCTCGGTCAGCGCCGGGTCTGGCTCATGCGGCTCACCATCGCGCGCACGCGCATTACTGCGCAAATAGCGGTTACGCGGATCGTTGCGTGGCACAAAACGCGACAGCTCGGTCAAGGCCATTTCGTAGACGCCGCGCTTGAATTCCACCACCACATCGAGCGGCACCCAGTAGTCATTCCAGCGCCATGCATCAAACTCCGGGTGGTTGGTGGCGCGCAGATTCAGGTCCCAGTCGTGGCCTGTTAACTGGAGCAAAAACCAAATCTGCTTTTGTCCGCGATAATAGCCCCTGGCATCGCGGCGGATGAAGCGTTCGGGCACCTCGTACCGTAGCCAATCCCGCGTTCTAGCCACAATACGTACATGCTCCGGTCGCAAGCCCACTTCCTCATGCAGCTCTCGAAACATCGCCTGCTCGGGGGTTTCTCCACGGTCAATACCACCCTGCGGAAACTGCCAGCTATGGGTGCGGATGCGCTTGCCCCAAAACACCTGATTGCGCTGGTTGAGCAGGATGATGCCGACGTTTGGCCTAAAGCCATCTCGGTCCAGCATAATCTAACCCCAATTTTTTAAACTGTGTCCATTATGCCTGCGCCTTGAAGCCATCTTCAAGGGGGCAACTACTAGGTCCATTGTCATAGACTATGAAAGCTTCGCAATTTCTCATCTCGACCCTGAAAGAAGCGCCTGCGGACGCTGAAATCGCCAGCCACCAGCTGATGACGCGCGCCGGCATGATCAAGAAGCTTGGCGCCGGCATCTACAACTACATGCCGATGGGTCTGCGCGTGATCCGCAAGGTCGAGGCCATCGTGCGCGAAGAGATGAACCGCGCCGGCGCCATCGAGGTGACCATGCCCGTGGTGCAGCCCGCCGAGCTGTGGCAGGAGACTGGCCGCTTTGACAAGATGGGCGCCGAGCTGCTGCGCATCCAGGACCGCCACGCGCGTGACTTTGTCATCCAGCCTACCAGCGAGGAGGTGGTGACCGACATCGCGCGCCAGGAGTTCAAGAGCTACAAGCAGCTGCCCAAGAACCTCTACCAGATTCAGACCAAGTTCCGCGACGAGCGCCGTCCCCGCTTTGGCCTGATGCGGGGCCGCGAGTTCATCATGAAGGACGCCTATTCCTTCGACAAGGACCGCGACGCCGCCCAGATCAGCTACCAGACCATGCGCGCTGCCTACAAGCGCATCTTTGACCGTTTTGGCCTGCAGTACCGCGCCGTGCGTGCGGATAGTGGCGCCATCGGCGGCGACCTGAGCGAAGAGTTCCAGGTGATTGCCGCGACCGGCGAGGACGCGATTGTCTACTGCCCCAACAGCGACTACGCCGCCAATATCGAAAAGGCTGAAAGCCTGGCGCCCACCCAGCCCCGTGCGGCTGCCGTGCAGGCCATGACCAAGACGGCTACGCCTGGCAAGAGCACCTGCGCCGATGTGGCCCAGCTGCTGAACCTGCCGCTGGCCAACACCGTCAAATCGCTGGTGCTGGCCACCGACGAGACCAATGACAAGGGCGACATCCTGGGCTCGCAGGTCTGGCTGCTGCTGCTGCGCGGCGACCATGACATGAACGAGATCAAGGTCGGCAAGGTCGAGGGCCTGGCCAACTTCCGTTTTGCGACAGTGAGTGAGATCGAGGAGCACTTTGGCTGCCAGCCGGGCTACCTGGGCCCGATCGGCCTGCAAAAGCCCGTCAAGCTCGTGGTGGACCGCGATGTCGCCGTGATGGCCGACTGGGTCTGCGGCGCCAACGAGGCCGACTACCACCTGACCGGTGTGAACTGGGGCCGTGACCTGCCCGAGCCGGCCGTGGTCGCCGATCTGCGCAATGTGGTGGCGGGCGACCTGTCGCCAGACGGCCAGGGCGAGCTGGCCATCGAACGTGGTATCGAGATCGGCCATGTGTTCTACCTGGGCACCAAGTACTCCAAGGCGATGAAGGCCACCTTCCTGGCCGAAAATGGCAAGCCCAGCGAGTTCGAAATGGGCTGCTACGGCATTGGCGTGACCCGCTTGCCAGCAGCCGCCGTGGAGCAGAACCACGACGAGCGCGGCATCATTTGGCCGGACGCGATTGCCCCCTTCACCGTGGTGATCTGCCCCATCGGCATGGACCGCAGCGAAGCAGTCAAGACTGCGGCTGAAAAGCTACACGCGGACTTGTTGGCTGCTGGCGTCGATGTGATACTGGACGACCGCGGCGAGCGCCCGGGCGCGATGCTGGCCGATTGGGAGCTGATTGGCGTGCCGCACCGCGTGGTGCTGGGCGACCGGGGCCTGCAAGAAGGCATGGTCGAGTACCAGCAGCGCCGCGAGACCGCCGCCACCAAGGTGCCTGTGGACGAGGTGTTCAGCTTCCTCACCAGCCGCCTGGCCTGATGCGGGCCATGGGCTGCACGCGCAGCCCCTGCCGCAGGCACAGCACAAATACAGTCACAGAGGGATCGATCGAGGATGTCAGGCTCACGCATTGCTTTACCTGCGGGCGTATCACGCCGCGCGGCCATGGCATCGTTGCTGGCCGGGCCAGGCGCCTGGCTGGCTGCGCCGCAGGCTGCGCTGGCCGGTGGCCAGTTGGAAGAGCCCCTGATCGACTCGGTGCGCTCGGCACTCACGGCAGCGATCGGCAGCGCCGCGCCACCGGAGCCGGTGTTTGTCTCGACCGAGGCCAAGATCGTCTACCTGCGCTGGTTGGGCGCGATGAGCGACCGCCTGCGCCGGCGCAAACCGGACTGGGAAGTGCGCCGCGATTTTCTGCAGACCGTCTGGTACGAGGCTCGGCGTGCGCGCCTCGATGAATCGCTGGTGCTGGGCCTGATCCAGGTCGAGAGCGGATTTCGCAAGTTCGCGATGTCCAATGTCGGGGCTCGCGGTTACATGCAGGTGATGCCGTTCTGGACCCGGGTGATCGGCGATGGCGACCCGGCCAAGCTGTTCCATATGCAGACCAATCTGCGCTTTGGCTGCGTGATTTTGCGCCACTACCTGGACCGCGAGAAGGGCGATTTGTTCATGGCGCTGGGCCGCTACAACGGCAGCCGTGGCAAGGACACCTACCCCAACCTGGTCTACGGCGCGCAGCGCCAGTGGCTGTTCGAGAACAAGGTCGAAGCCTGAAGACGAAGGTCCGCGGCGCCTGCCAGCGCTGCCGCACAAAGATAGCCACCGCATGCGGTGGCTTTTTCATCGGGCTAAAGGCTTGGTAGGTGTCAGGCGACCAGGCTGCCAGTGGCCGGCGGCAGCGGTGAATCGGGCACCTTGTTGGGGTCCACGATGGTGACCAGCACCTGGTCGATGCGGTAGCTGTCCACGTCCATCACCTCGAACTGGTACTTGCCCCAGACCACCTTGTCGGTGCGGCGCGGGATGCGGCGCAGCATCACCATCAAGAAGCCGCCCAGGGTCTCGTACTCGTCGGAATGCGGCAGGTCGTCCAGCAGCAAGGTTCGCTCCACATCCTCGATGGGGGTGATGCCGTCGATCAGCCACGAGGTCTCGTCGCGGCGCACGATCAGCTCCTCATCGACCGGGCCCATCAGGTCGCCCATGACGGTGCTCATCACATCGTTGAGCGTGACCACGCCGACCACCAGGCTGTACTCATTGACGATGATGGCAAAGTCCTCATGCGCCTGGCGGAACTGCTGCAGTACTTCGGCCAAGGTCAGCCGGTCGGGGATGACCAGGGCCTTTTTGACCAGGCCTTCGTCCCGCAGCTTCATCGGCAGGTTGTTGAGCGCGCGCTGGAACAGGTCCTTGGCATCGACATAGCCGACCACATGGTCGATGTCCCCGGCGCAGACCGGGTAGGTCGAAAAGGGTTCCTCGGCAATGCGGGCGCGGATGATGTCGTCGCTGTCGTCCTGGTAGAAGAAGGCGATGCGGTCGCGCTGGGTCATCGCCGAGCCGACGGTGCGCGTATCGAGTTCGAACAGATTGGCGATCACCTGCTGCTCCTGCGCGGCCAGCACACCGGCCTTGGCGCCGGCCTCGGTCATCGCCAAAATGTCTTCATAGGTGATTTTTTCATCGCGGATCGTCGACAGGCCCAGCAGGCGAAACAGGCCATCGGCCGCCTTGCTGTAGAACCAGACCACGGGTTTGAAAAGGGTCATGCACCACTGCATGGGGCGCGAGACGCGCAGCGCCAGCGCCTCTGGCTCAGCCATCGACAAGCGCTTGGGCAGCAGATCGGCGAGCAAAATGAACAGCGAAGTGACCACGGTGAACGAGAACAGAAAACCGATGGTCTGCGCGGTGGCCGGCTCCAGCCAGCGGCTGGCGATGCCTGAGACAAAGGGACTGAGCGCCCCTTCGCCAACGATACCGCCGAGAATGGCCACCGCATTCTGGCCCACCTGCACGACGGTGAAGTACTCACCGGGCTGCTCCTGGACCTTCATCACACGCTCTGCACGCGGGTCTCCGTCATCGACCATCTGCCGCAATCGCAGGCGGCGCGAGGCGGCCAGCGATATCTCCGCCATGGAGAAAAAGGCGCTCAAGCTGATCAGCAAGGCAATGACAAAGAGACTCTGCGTAAGATTCATAGACATCCATGTGGGAGCAGTGCAGACCGGCTGCTCACATTTTTCGGCAAAAGCGGTGGTGGCGCGCGGTGCGCCACCGGTTTGAATCGGTGTTCAATGGTCGCATGCCCGTCTGGAGACTGGCAAGTGCTTTTGGCAGCAGGCGCTGGAGGCCCATAGCGGGCGGGCGATGCGCGGTGGTGCTGCGGGTGTCAAGCTTACCCCAGCCGACCGGCTATGGCTGCGGGCAAGGCCATTGTGTGTTGCCATCGCACCGCCCTGCACGCGGGTCTGCGGCGCTAGCCGGGCACAAAAAAGCCGCCTCACAAGGCGGCTTGGTTGCGGCTGGCCAACTCGGGCGCTAGACGATCAGAGCGTGGCCACCAGTTGCTGCAGCTCGCCCGATTCATACATTTCCATCATGATGTCCGAGCCGCCGATGAATTCACCTTTGACATACAGCTGCGGGATCGTGGGCCACTGGCTGTAGTCCTTGATGCCTTGGCGGATCTCGGGGTCTTCGAGCACATTGACGGTGGTCAGACCACGGGTCTCCACGCCACTGGCTTTGAGAATCTGAATGGCACGGCCGGAGAATCCGCATTGCGGAAAGCTGGCCGTTCCCTTCATGAACAGCACGATGTCATGGCCTTTGATCAGCTGGTCGATGCGTTGTTGGGTATCGCTCATGGATGGGCTCCGTCGGGGCGTGTGGGTTGCAATGTAATCGGGTCAGCGCTTGGATGAGCTACCCAAATGCGGGCGTTTTGCCGCAGTTCAAGCGCGGGCATGGTCACTATTATTTCACGGAAGGCCATTGTCCGCCGCTGGCGCGCTCGATGCCTGCGAGGTCCTTGCGGCTTTGCACCTGGGCAAAACCGCGCTGGGCCAGCAGTGAACGCACCGCTTCTGCCTGGTCCCAGCCATGCTCGATCAGCAGCCAGCCGCCCACGCGCAGGTATGCGGGTGCCGCATCGACGATATGGCGGATGTCGTCCAGGCCATCGGCCCCGCTGGTGAGCGCCTGGCGCGGCTCATGGCGCAGCGCGGGCATGTGCGGGTCGTCGTCGCGGATGTAGGGCGGGTTGCTGACGAGGGCATCAAACGGTCCTTGCAGCGCCGACAGCCAGTGGCTGTGCGCAAAGCGCAGCGGCAGCTGCAGCCGCGCCGCATTGGCCTGCGCAACGGCCAGCGCATCGGTGCTGGCATCGACCGCCCAGACCTCGGCGGCGGGCAGCGCATGCTGCAAGGCCAGTGCAATCGCGCCGCTGCCGGTGCCCAGGTCGGCCAGGCGCAAGGCCGGCTGGCCCGGGGCGGCATCGGGCAGCAGCTCCAGCGCCCAGTCCACCAGGGTTTCGGTATCGGGGCGCGGGTCCAGCACGCGGCCGTCCACGGCCAGGTCCAGCCCGTAAAAGCCTTTGTGGCCCGTCAGGTAGGCCACCGGTTCGCCATCGGCGCGGCGCTGCAGCCACTGCTGCCACTGCGCAGTCTGCGCGCTGCTCAGGCGATCGCCATCATGGGTGATGAGCCAGGCGCGCGCATGGGTGGGCTGGCCGCAGAGGTGGAGCAGCAGCATCTGCGCATCGATACGGGCGATGCCCAGCGCAGCGGCTTGCGCCAGCGCCTGGGTGAGCGTGATGGGGGTGTCGGGGGTGGAGGCATTCATGTCGATACGCGATTCGCTGTTGCTGCCGCTTATGGGCGGGCGGCCTGCACAAAGGGCCGAGATTGCAGGACCAGGATCTGGCCACCGGCAATGGCCCATTCAATATCCTGGGTGCGGCCGCCAAACTGCTTTTCGATCGCAGCGCCGGCATGGGCCAGACGTTTGACCAGCGCATCGCTCAGCACCTGGCGCTGCGCCACGGCCACCTCCTGCACGCCGCCGCCGGGCGCCAGGCGCAGCTCGGTGTCCTCGGCCGACCGGCTGAGCACCTGCACGGCCTGGCTGCGGCGGGAGTACAGCACCTGCTCTGCCACGCGCCGGCCTTCCACCACGCGGATGCCAATGCCGCGCTTGGCGGCGATAAAGATGCTGTGCGGGGTGCCGCCCAGCGGGTCGCGCGTGACCATGACGCCCGAGGCCTCGGAGTCCACCGCCTGCTGCACCAGCACCGCCATCGCGACGGCATCCTGCGCAATGCCAGCGGCACGGCGCGCCTCCCAGGCCTCGAAGTTGAAGACCGAGGCCCAGACCTTGCGCACGGCATCGAGCAAGGCTGCTTCGCCCTTCACATGGGGGACCGTGGTGTAGAGGCCCGCGCCACTGAAGCCGGGCAAATCCTCTGAGCTTGACGAGCTGCGCACAAACACGCCGGCCTGCTGCAGCTGGCTGGTCCAGCGCGCCTGCAGGCTGCTGGCAAATGCGGCATCGAGCGGCATCTGTTCGATCTCGGCGCGCAGCGCAGCCAGCGCATTGCGGCGCACGGCGGCGTCGCTGTCAAAGCCCGGCTGCTGCTGCATGCGCGCGACTTTTTCGGCCAGGCCAAAACGCTGCATCGCGGTGGCATAGGCGCCAAAGGGCAGGCAAAAACCATCGGGCACGCTGACCCCGGCAATGCCCGCATGCCGCACTTCTCCCAGGTTGGCAGCCTTGGCCCCGCACTGGCGGCGGTTGGCAGCGCGCAGGGCGGCCAGAGGCTGCAGTGCGGTGCTGTGGGTGTCTTTCTGGATGCTGGCGCCGGCGATGCTGCGTTTGATTTTTGATCGCGTTATGGCTTGGTCGCGCTCGGCATCGGTGGCGGCACGCAGCTGGTAGTCCTTGGCGCTGACCGCCAAGTGCACCCATTGGCCGTTGTACGCCGCCAGCAGCTGGCTGGCATCGCGCACATAGGCATTGGGTACGCCCCAGCCTTTGGCCAGCAGGTTCACGTGCGAGACCATGGTCGAGGGCTGCTCGGTCAGCACGCCTGCCACAGGCGGCAGCGCGATGGGCACCTGGCGCAGCACGACGATGTCGCTGGGCAGCAGGTCATGGACTTGGTCGATATCGTCCACCAAACGCAGGCGGCCCACGGCCTGGCCTGTGTTCAGCGGCAAAAAGCGTTGCTGGCCGATCAGCGCGCTTTGCGTCACTGCGGGGATGCCTGCAGTGGCAGCCACCTGCTCTTGCGCGCTGGCATTGGCCTTGAACTGCACCGCTGCAAAAAAGTGGCTGCGCAGCTGGGCCTCGGTTTCGCGCAGCAGGCTGGCGGTCAGCTGGTCGCCTTCCCAGAATTCATAGACAAAGCCGTTGATCTGCGGCTGCCAGCTCAGGGTGCCCAGGATAAAGCGGCGCCCTGCATCGCGGTAATTGCGGTTCAGCGCCTCCCTGCCGCCACGCAGCAGGCCTTGCTCGCGCAAAAAGCGGTCGTGCAGCTGAAAGCGTGGGGTGTTGATGAAGTACAGCCGCGCTGCAGGCTGTGCCTGGCGGTCGATCACAAAGATCACATGGGGCTGGGCCAGCGGCGTGCCGGCGTTGTAGACGCGCGCCAGCTGGTCAAAGGCGGCATGGCTCATCAGATCAGCGGCAAAGGGCTGGCTGCTGCGGTTGCCCATGGCCTGCGCCGGTGAGGGGCTGCCTGGCCTGGCGATCAGCTCTTGCGGCGCGCGGCCATCCTCGTACATCGAAGGCTTGCGCGCCAGCTGCGCCGAGGCGCTGCTCGCGGCCAAGGCCAGCGCCATGTATCCCGCAGCACGCCAGGCCGCGCGCCCTGCAAAACCGGGGTGGTGGCTGGGCATCGCAGGCCTTATTGGTTGACTTCCAGCTCGGCCAGCAATTCGGCCTCGCGTTCGGACTGCAGCGCTTCCATCAGTTCGCTGAGGTCACCGTCCATGATGAAACTCAGCTTGTACAAGGTCAGGTTGATGCGGTGGTCGGTGACCCGGCCCTGGGGAAAGTTGTAGGTGCGGATGCGGTCTGAGCGATCACCCGAGCCGATCAGGCCCTTGCGCATCGCCGCTTCCTTGGCAGCGCGCTCGCTGCGCTCTTTTTCCTGGATACGGGCCTGCAGCACCTGCAAGGCCTTGGCCTTGTTGCTGTGCTGGCTGCGGCCGTCCTGGCATTCGGCGACGATGCCGGTGGGCAAGTGGACGATGCGCACGGCCGAGTCGGTCTTGTTGATGTGCTGGCCACCGGCGCCGCTGGCGCGGAAGGTGTCGATGCGCAGATCGGCCGGGTTCAGGGTGATGGCCTGCTGCTCATCGGGCTCGGGCATCACCGCCACGGTGCAGGCGCTGGTGTGGATGCGGCCCTGGGTTTCGGTGGCGGGCACGCGCTGCACGCGGTGGCCGCCCGATTCAAAGCGCAAGGTGCCATAGACGTTGTCGCCGCCGTCAATGCGCAGCACCACTTCCTTGTAGCCTCCCAGCTCGGCCTCGTTGGCGCTCATGATCTCGACGCGCCAGCCCATGCGCTCGGCGTAGCGCGTGTACATGCGCGTGATATCGCCGGCAAACAGCGCCGATTCATCACCGCCGGTGCCGGCCCGCACTTCGACAAAAGCGGGGCGGGCATCGTCGGGGTCCTTGGGCAGCAGCATGCGCTGCAGCTGCGCGGCCAACTGTTGCAGCTCGGCCTCGCCGCTGCTGATCTCTTCGCGCGCCATGTCGGCCATGTCCGGGTCGGCCAGCATTTCCTTGGCGCCTTCGATATCGGATTCGATCTGCTGGTAGCGCGCAAAGCGCTCGGCCACGGCGGCGACATCGGTGTGTTCGCGCGAGAGCTTGAGGAACTGCGGCATGTTGGCCATGATGTCCTCGCGCGAGAGCAGAAAATTGAGCTCATTGAGGCGCTCGGCATAGCGTTCCAGCTGTTGGCGGAGAAAGTCTTTCATGGCGACCTGATAAGGCAGGGCCTGCGCATGCGCTGCAAAAAAGCAGAGATCAAAAAAAGTGCAGGCCGAGTAAGGAGAAGAGGGGCGAGGAGGGCGAGCAAAGGGCGGCCAAGCCGCGCAGCGTCGCTACAAACCCGATTGGTGGCCGTTGCCGCCGCCGCGTTGGCTGCGCAGGAACAGGCGCGAGACCATGTCAGCCGTCTGGGTACGCGCCTGGGCGTCGCCCGCGTGCAGCTCGGCCATGGTGCCGTGCAGAATCTTTTGCGACAGGCCGCGTGTCAGTGCATCGAGCACCGCGTCCATGTCTTCGCCCTTGGCCAGGCGCTTTTTTGCGCGCTCGATCTCCAGCGCACGCCAGACGTCGGCCTGCGCATTGATCTGCTGGATCAGCGGCACAGCGCCGCCTTCGGGGGCACGCTGATCCATCCAGTGCATGAAGCGCTGCACGCCGGCATCGATGATGGTTTCGGCCTGCACGACGGCCGCCTGGCGCTGCTCCTGGCCGGCCTTGACCACATGGGCCAGGTCGTCCACGGTGTAGAGGTAGACATCGCCCAGGTTCTTGACCTCGCCCTCGATATCGCGGGGGACGGCCAGGTCCACCATGAAGATCGGGCGGCGCTTGCGTTTTTTCAGCGCGCTCTCGACCGCGCCCAGGCCGATGATCGGCAGGCTCGATGCGGTGCAGCTGATGATGGCGTCGTATTCGTGCAGGTGGTCGGGCAGATCGGCCAGGCGCATGGTGCTGGCGCCAAAGTGGCCCGCCAGTTTTTCGCCGCGCTCCAAGGTGCGGTTGGCCACTGTGATGTGGGCCGGCTGCTTGGCCGCGAAATGGGTGGCGCACAGCTCAATCATCTCGCCAGCGCCAACAAACAGCACGCGGATCTTGGTCAGGTCTTCAAACAGCTGGCCGGCCAGGCGCACGGCAGCAGCGGCCATGCTGATGCTGTGCGCGCCAATTTCGGTGGCGCTGCGCACTTCCTTGGCGACGGCAAAGCTGCGCTGGAACAGCTGGTTGAGCGTGGTGCCCAGCGAGCCGGCTTCTTCAGCCGCACGCACGGCGTTCTTCATCTGGCCCAGGATCTGGGCCTCGCCCAGCACCATCGAGTCCAGCCCACTGGCGACGCGAAAAGCGTGGCGGGCGGCCAGGTCGTTTTGCAGGGTGTAGGTGTAGTTTTTCAGCGCCTCGGCGGGCAGGTCGCCGCTTTGGGCCAGCCAGCGCAGGGTGTGGTCAAGCGCCGGCTCTTGGGCGGCGCAGTAGATCTCGGTGCGGTTGCAGGTGGACAGGATGGCGGTTTCCACACCGGCGTGGCTATGCACACCCGAGATCGTGCTGCGCAAACTCTGCAAAGTTGGCGCAATCTTGTCGAGTGCAAATGCAAACCGGCCGCGAATGTCGACCGGTGCCGTCGTGTGGTTGATGCCCAGGGCCCAAACTGCCATGCCAGGGATTATAAAATCTCTGTAAATCCATTGCTTGTCGTATCAGTACCAGCTTGACTTATATCAACCTGTCCGCTCCATGCTTGCCACCACCAGCCTCTGGCATCTGCTGAACTTCTGTGCCCCGGCCGCCTTTTTGGCGCTGCTGCTGGTGCTTGCCCGCTGGCTGTTTGCACACAAGGCCACGCCGCTGCTGCCCTGGTATGGCCAGCTGGCGCTGCATTTTCTGGTCGGCTGCGCTGCGCTCTTTGTCGCGCTGCTGTGGCAGGGCCACGACGGCAGCCTGATGGGCTATGCGCTTTTGGTGATGGCACTGGCCAGCAGCCAGTGGGTGGTGCTGGGTGGCTGGCGGCGTTGATACCGAGGCTCTTATTATTTTCTGCGGCGCTTGCTATACGTTTCTTTACAATTCAGACATAATTGTGGGATGACCACCACAACGCCTTTGTCTGGCCACCGCTCCCGGTGGCTTTTCTGTATCTGCTTCTTGGTGGTGGGCGCGGCAGCGGTTGTGCTAGTTTGGGGCTCGCAGGCCTTGCTGTTTGCCGATACCAATGATTTTCAACGCGTGGTGGGCCATCTCTACCTGACGCCCATGGGCGATGGCATCCACTGGGCGCTGCCCGATCGGCCCTTTCGCACCCCGGGCAATCCGGAGCTGGCCTCGCACATGTTCACTTTTGCCGGCTGGGTGCAGCGCTTTATGCCTGGGAATATGTTTGACCTCTCGCGCACGGCGCTGGCGGCCAAGCTGCTGCTGCTCGCCTATGCCGCTGTGCTGGCCTGGGCATGCGCGGCGGCGCTGCAGCGTGGCGCGCTGGGCTGGTCGGCCATGGCGCTGGCCTGGCTGGCCGTGTTCTTCATGGCACACAACATCGGCATGGCCCAATCCTTTTATGCCGAATACGCCTGTCTGATCGCGCTGCCGCTGCTGCTGCTGGGCCTGCTGGCCTCGCGCCGGGCTGTGCGGATGGTCGGACTGGGGCTTGGGGCGCTGGTGTGCGGCCTGGCCAAGGTGCAGTATTTCTATGTGCCGCTGCTGGCGCTGTTGTGCGTCTGGGCGGGCGCTCGCTGGCAGCGCATGCTGCCCGACAAGGGGCTGCTCAAACTGCTGCTGGCGGTACAGGTGCTGTGCCTGGTGCCCTTGCTGATCGGCAAGAATGCGAGCCTCAATGCCTACCATGGCGTCTACCTGGGCTCGTACATGGTGCTCACACCCGGGCAGCTCGATGGCCTGGGCGTGCCGGCCGAGCGCCGGGACTGCATCGGTGTCGATGCCTGGGGCAATGCACTCTCGGGCCTCGGCGGCACCCAGGTGCAGCACACAGATCGCGATTGCTACCCCGTCACGCCCAAGCTGGGCAAGGGCGATGTGCTGCGGCCTTATCTGCACTATCCGCTGACCCTGTGGCGCCTGGCCCGCTTTGCGCTGCCCAGCCATTTCACCGTGCAGTACTTCCATGTGTTTCCCGGTAACTTCTACCTCCATCGCCACGACGGCGGTGCCCAACCAGTCACCGACCTGCTGCTGCGCATGAGCGCGCAGCGCGACCGCATCGTCACGCCGCTGGCGCCCCTCTTCCTGCTGGCGGCACTGGCACTGTTTGCGGCCAGCCGCAGCCGCCAGGCCGGCCGCTTGCGGCCTCTGGCGGTGGGCAGCTTGCTGCTGGCGCTCCTGGTGGTCTCGCAGGTCATCATCGTGATGCTGGGCGAAGGCGTGCGCGATATGAGCAAGCACCTGTGGGCCGCGCAGCTGGCGCTGGACATGCTGGTGCTGCTCGTGGCCGTGCAAGGCCTGGGCTGGCTGGGGCTGTGGTGGCGGCGCAAGGCAGCGCGCGCTGCCGAGGCGACTGCAACTACCGCCTGACGGGTGCGGCGTCAATCCGAAAAAATGAGAGACAGGCGCTGGTTGTAGAAGCGGGGTGTGCCGGTCATGATGGGTCTGTGCAGGCTGCGTTCGCACGGCCTGCCTCTCTACCGATAACAAACCCAAGGAGACAGACCATGAAGTACATTGCACACGCCTGCCTGGCAGCCATCACGGGGCTGGCGTTCAGCGCCGCGGCCCAGGCGCAGCAGCCTTTTCCGACCAAGCCCGTGCGCGTGGTCATCGGCTTTCCCGCTGGCGGCCCGCTGGACCAGCATGCCCGCCTGCTGACCGACAAGCTCCAGGGCGTGCTGGGCCAGCCCATCATCGTTGACTACAAGCCTGGTGCCGGTGGCGCAGTCGGGGCGCAGGATGTCATGAAGGCGCCAGCCGATGGCTATACCTTGATTCTGGCCAATACCGGTGTGATGGTGATCAACCCTGCGCTCTACCCCAAGTTGCCCTACAGCACCTTGCGCGATTTCACACCGGTGGCGCGCACGGCCATGCAGCCCTTGGCCCTGCTGGTCAACAACAAGGTGCCGGCCAAGAACCTGCAGGAGTTCATCAGCTACGCCAAGGCCCACCCGGGCAAGGTCAACTTTGGCTCGGCCGGCAATGGCGGCATCAGCCACCTGGTGCCCGAGATGTTCAAGAGCGCCACCGGACTGGACCTGGTGCATATCCCCTACAAGGGCAGTGCGCCGGCCTTTACCGATCTGGTGGGCGGCCAGGTGCAGTTCATGGCTGAGAGCATTCCGCAGGCCGCCGCCTACCACAAGCAGGGCAAGGTGCGTGCGCTGGCCGTCACCAGCAAGGAGCGCAACCCGGCGCTGCCCGAGGTGCCGACGGCCATTGAAAGCGGGCTCAAGGGCTTTGAGGTCGTGGGCTTTTATGGCTTTCTCGCGCCCGCAGGTACACCCAAAGCGGTGGTGGACCAGCTCAGCGCCGCCTTTGGCCAGGTGATGCAGATGCCCGATGTGCGCGGGCGCATGGTGGAGCAGGGCGCGGACCCGGCCTTTCTCGGTGCGGAGGCGTTCAGCCAGTTCCTGGCTGGCGAGATGCCGCGCTGGGCCGAGGCGGTCAAGGCCTCGGGCACCAAGATGGACTGACACAGCAGGCCCATCGCAAAAAGCCCGGCATGACCGGGCCTTTGTATGCTATAAAAAATATAGCATCTAGCGCACTTAGTGTTTCAAAGCCGTGGGCCATCCTGGGCCGGGCTGAACAGGTCCACCCGGTCGGTGATGATGCCGTCGGTGCCCAGGTCAATCAGGCGCTGCGCAGCCCATTCGTCGTTGACGGTGTAGCTGCTGCAGTAGAGGCCTGCGGCATGGACCTTGGCCACCAACGCGGCATCCCAGAGTGCATGGTTGAGCACCAGCGCCTGGCAGCCCAGCTCCAGCGCCAGCTGCAGCTCGGCGTCACCGCTGCCATCGGCCAGCTTGTCGACCAGCAGGCCGCGTGGGATATGCGCTGCCACTTCGCGGGCGCCGCGCAGCGAATCGGCCTTGAACGAGGTAAAGAGCGGCGGCACCACGGTTTGCGGCCAGATGCGGTTCATCAGCGAACCGGCGGCACGGCCTGTTTCCAGCTCCTGGCCGGGCGTGGGCTTGATCTCGACATTGAGAAAGAGGTGGTTGGCCAGGCACCAGCGGGCCAGCGCCTCCAGGGTGGGCAGGTTCTCGCCCGCATGGCTGCGCGAATGCCAGCTGCCGGCATCGAGCTGGGCGAGCTCACCCATGCTCAGGTCGCTGCCCGTGCCCTGGGCATTGGTGGTGCGTTTCAGGTCCGCATCGTGCATCAGAAACAGCACGCCGTCGCGGCTGAGCTTGGCATCGCACTCGAACATGCGGTAGCCGTGCGCGGCGCCCAGGCGGAAGGCGCTCATGGTGTTCTCAGGCGCCAGTTTGCCTGCGCCGCGGTGGGCCACCCAGCGTGGATAGGGCCAGTTGCTAGAAAGCGTCATATCAATCTCGATGAGAAAAAAGAAAAGCGCCACAAGTGCTGCACTTGGGCGCTGGTGTTCAAGCGTTCAGGTCAGGCGCCAAGGCGTGGCCGTTGTGCTCATCGCCTTGCCACGCTCAGATGCGCTTGCCGGTATCCGCATTGAACCAGTGCAGGCGGTCTTCGCGTGCGCTGATGCGCGCCACTTCACCGGGCTTGGGGAAGGGTGTGCCTTCTTCCACCCGCACGGTGACCTGCTCGCCGCCCACTTTGCCGTACAGCAGGCGCTCGGCGCCCAGCAGTTCCACGGTTTCCACCTGGAATTCCCAGCCGCCCGAGTCCACCAGGTCGATGTGCTCAGGGCGGATGCCCAGAATCTGGCCGGCCTTGCCATTGGCAGAATTTTTCAGCAGGTTCATCGGCGGCGAGCCGATGAAGCCGGCCACAAAGGTCGAGGCAGGGGTGTGGTAGACCTCTTCGGGCGTGCCGAACTGCTCGACATTGCCGCCGTTCATCACGATCATGCGCTGGGCCAGCGTCATCGCTTCGACCTGGTCGTGGGTCACGAACAGGCTGGTGATGCCCAGCTCGGCGTGGAGCTTCTGGATTTCGATGCGGGTCTGGCCGCGCAGCTTGGCGTCCAGGTTGGACAGCGGCTCGTCAAACAGGAAGACCTGGGGCTGGCGCACGATGGCGCGGCCCATGGCCACGCGCTGGCGCTGGCCGCCCGACAGCTGGCGCGGCTTGCGGTCCAGCAGGTGCGACAGCTCCAGGATCTTGGCAGCCTTGTCCACGCGGCGCTTGATCTCGTCCTCGGGCACCTTGGCGAGCTTCAGGCCATAGGCCATGTTCTCGTAGTTGCTCATGTGCGGGTAGAGCGCGTAGTTCTGGAACACCATGGCGATGTTGCGCTTGGCGGGCTCGAGGTTGTTGACGATCTTGTCGCCAATCATCAGGTCACCGCCGGTGATTTCTTCGAGGCCGGCAATCATGCGCAGCAGGGTCGACTTGCCGCAGCCCGAGGGGCCTACCAGAACGATGAATTCACCGTCCTTGATTTCGGCATTGACGCCATGGATCACGGGCACGGCCGATTTGCCGGTGCCGTAGCGTTTGACAATATTCTTGAGAGAGATGGAAGCCATAAGAAGGTTTCGTTGTATCGGTCAAAGATGGTGGAGGGACAAGATGGCGAGGGGTTACTTTTCGGTATCCACCAGACCTTTGACAAACCACTTTTGCATCAGCATCACCACCAGGGTCGGTGGCAGCATGGCCAGGATGGCCGTGGCCATCACGATATTCCAGTCCACAGCGGCTTCGCCACCGGCCAGCATGCGCTTGATGCCGATCACCACAGGGTACATGTCTTCCGAGGTGGTCATCAGCAAGGGCCACAGGTACTGGTTCCAGCCGTAGATGAACTGGATCACGAACAGCGCAGCGATCGAGGTGCGCGACAGCGGCACCAGGATGTCCTTGAAAAAGCGCATCGCGCCCGCGCCATCGATGCGTGCGGCTTCCACCAGCTCATCGGGTACCGTCAGGAAGAACTGGCGGAACAGGAAGGTGGCGGTGGCCGAGGCGATCAGCGGCAAGGTCAGGCCGGCATAGCTGTTGAGCAGGCCCAGTTCCGCCACGACCTTGTAGGTGGGCAGAATCCGCACTTCAACGGGCAGCATCAGCGTGAGGAAAATCGCCCAGAAGCAGATCATCTTGAAGGGGAAGCGGAAGTAGACGATGGCAAAGGCCGACAGCAGCGAGATCGCGATCTTGCCGACGGTGATGATCATCGCCACCCAGAAGCTCACCCACATCATGTGCATGACGTTGGTGTTGGAGCCCAGCTTGCCCGAACCAAACAGCGCGGCCTGGTAGTTCTCCCAGAGGTGGGCGCCAGGCAGCAGCGGCATGGGGGACTGCACGATCGCGTCCGCCGTGTGGGTCGATGCGATGAAGGCCAGGTACAGCGGGAATGCCACAATCGCCACGCCGAGCACCAGCACGGCGTGCGAGAAGAAATTGAGCCAGGGATTGCGGTCAACCATGATCAGTACTGCACTTTCTTTTCAACATAGCGGAACTGCACCACGGTCAGCACAATGACGATCAGCATCAGCACGACGGACTGCGCTGCAGAGCCGCCCAGATCCAGCGCCTTGAAGCCGTCCTGGTAGACCTTGTAGACCAGGATCGAGGTCGATTGGCCAGGGCCGCCTTGCGTTGCCGCATCGATGATGCCGAAGGTGTCGAAAAACGCGTACACGATGTTGATCACCAGCAGGAAGAAGGTGGTGGGCGAGAGCAGCGGCAGCTGGATGTTCCAGAAACGGCGCCAGGGGCTGGCACCATCGATCGATGCCGCTTCGATCAGCGCCTTGGGGATGGACTGCAGGCCCGCGAGGAAGAACAGGAAGTTGTAGGAAATCTGCTTCCACACCGAGGCCATGACGATCAGCGCCATCGCCTGGTTGTCATTCATCATGTGGTTCCAGTTGTAGCCCAGCTTGCCCAGGTAATAGGTGACCACGCCGATGGATGGCGAGAACAGAAACACCCACAGCACGCCGGCAATGACAGGTGCGACGGCATAGGGCACGATCAGCAAGGTCTTGTAGACCATCGCAAAGCGCACGATGCGGTCGGCAAAGATGGCCAGCACCAGCGAGATGGCAATGCCCGCGCCTGCGACCAGCACCGAGAACATGGCGGTGCGCTTGAAGGAATTCAGGTAGGTGGGGTCGGCGAACAGGTTGCGGAAATTATCCAGCCCCACCCATTCGGTGCTCATGCCGAAGGCGTCTTCCATCTGGAAGGACTGCAGCACAGCCTGGCCAGCGGGCCAGAAAAAGAAAATGCCAATGATCAGCAACTGCGGTGCAATCAACACCCAGGGCAGCCATTTAGAGCGGAAAAGTACGCGTTTTTCCATGATGGAGCTCAAAAACAAAAAAACCGCCGGGGCTGAGGGCAGCCGCCGGGCGATGGCTCATCGACTGCGCCCGCCCTACGCGTGCAGGGTGGGCGCATGTGATGAAAGGATTAAGGCTTGTACGACTTTTCGAAGCGGGCCAGCAGTTCGTTGCCGCGGGACACGATGGAGTCCAGGGCTTCCTTGCCGGTCTTCTTGCCAGCCCAGACCTGTTCGAGTTCTTCGTCCTCGATGGTGCGGATCTGTACGTAGTTGCCCAGGCGGATACCACGCGAGTTGTCGGTCACCTTGCGGATCATCTGGGTCACGGCGGTGTCGGTGCCAGGGTTCTTTTGGTAGAAGCCGGACTTCTCGGTCAGGTCATACGCGGCCATCGTCACAGGCAGGTAGCCGGTGCGCTGGTGCGAAGCGGCCTGCACCTTGGTTTGCGAGAGGAATTCGAAGAACTTGGCCACGCCCTTGTATTCTTCGGACTTCTTGCCAGCCATCACCCACAGCGATGCGCCACCGATCACGGTGTTCTGAGGCGCGCCCTTGACGTCAGGGTAGTAAGGCAGGGGTGCCAGCGCATAGGCAAACTTGGCGTTCTTGGCCACGTCGCCGTAGAAACCGGACGAGGTCTGGATCATCGCGCATTCACCCGCGGTGAACGAAGCCTGGGCGGTGGAGGCACGGCCCTTGTAGACAAACTCACCGGCCTTGGCCGCAGCGGCCAGGTTGTCGATGTGCTTGACGTGCAGGGGCGAGTTGAGCTTCAGGCGGGCCTTGTAGCCGTTGGCGCTCAAACCGTTTTGTTCGGTCGCGAACTCGACGTTGTGCCAGGTGGAGAAGGACTCCAGCTGGGTCCAGCCTTGCCAGGCCAGCGTCATCGGGCAGCTGTGGCCGCTTTCCTTGAGCTTCTTGGCAGCAGCGAACACTTCAGGCCAGGTGGTGGGCGCCTTTTCCGCGTCCAGACCGGCCTTCTTGAAGGCGTCCTTGTTGTAGTAGAAGATGGTCGTCGAGCTGTTGAACGGGAAGCTCAGCATCTGGCCGTTAGGTGCGGTGTAGTAACCGGCCACGGCTGGGATGTAGGCCTTGGGGTCGAAGGATACGCCGGCGTCGGACATCACCTTGCCCACGGGCACGGTGGCGCCCTTGGAGGCCATCATCGTGGCGGTGCCCACTTCAAACACTTGCAGGATGTGGGGCGCATTGCCCGAGCGGAAGGCTGCAATCGCTGCCGTCATCGACTCGTCGTACACACCCTTGAAGGTTGGCACAACCTTGTATTCCTTCTGGCTGTCGTTGAACTCCTTGGCCAGGTCGTTGACCCATTCGTTGTTCACGGCGGTCATGGAGTGCCACCATTGGATCTCGGTGACGGCATGGGCGGACAGGCTGGTAGTGGCTGCAATACCGGCAGCGATGACCAAACGCTTGAAGTGCATGAATGCTCCTAGGGGTTTATAAAACGCTCAAAAACGAATCGTATGTGGCGTTTGTGAATGTTCTGTGACGTTGTGGCATATCCGCTGGTTTTAGGCAACTGGGGAAAGCCAGCGCCCGTCCGCACAGCGTCAACAAATACAAGGCGTTACGATTGTAGTTCAGCCGCCATTCGTATTCGAGAGAAAAGTGTAACCTTAGGGGTTTAGACGCGACAGCGCTTTGGGGTTGTCACATGGGACTGTCAAACAGTTGTGGTAGAGGCGGGTGCGGGGTTCGAAATGCTCAATTTCGATCAAATAAGAAAAAATAGGAAAAAGTACGCGCTGACGCTGGCGGGTACTGGGATGGGCTCAAGACCGTCTGGTGCAGTGCGGCAAAGCCAGACTGCGGCGTACCATGTTTTAAAACGGGCAGCCATGGGTGCAAGCCCGGTGTCATAAAATCGGTGGCCCCACTGCTTACCCATAAAAGGGAGCGCCCGCTCCCGTACAGGTCCCCACACATGAACGCACCGATTGCGCTGGCAAGCTTGCAAGCACAGGTTGACGGGCCCGCCCGTCTCCGCGAGATCCCCTACAACTACACCTCGTTCTCTGACCGCGAAATCGTCATTCGCCTGCTGGGCGCTCAGGCCTGGGATCTGCTCGACCAGCTGCGCCAGGAGCGCAAGACGGGCCGCTCGGCGCGCATGCTCTACGAGGTCATGGGGGATATCTGGGTGGTGCAGCGCAACCCCTACCTGCAAGACGACCTGCTGCACAACCCGGGCCGCCGCAAGCAGCTGGTGGAAGCGCTGGAGCACCGCCTGGCCGAAGTGCAAAAGCGCCGCGCGCCCGCCGAGGACCCGGCGCGCGATGCACTGGTGGGGCAGCTGATTGCCGCAGCGCAGGTGGCGGTGTCCGAGTTCGACACCACCTTGCAGGAGGCGACCGAGCTGCGCCGCAAGGTGCAGCGCACCTTCAAACCGCTCACCGCCAAGGACAACGTCAAGTTTGACGGCCTCTCGCGCGTGAGCCATGTGACCGATGCGACCGACTGGCGCGTCGAATACCCGTTTGTCGTGCTGACGCCCGACACCGAAGAGGAAATGGCCGTGCTGGTCAAGGCCTGTATCGGCCTGGGGCTGACGATTGTGCCGCGCGGCGGCGGCACCGGTTACACCGGCGGCGCGATTCCGCTGAGCTGGCGCAGTGCCGTCATCAATACCGAGAAGCTCGAGAAGATGTCCGAGGTGGAGATGGTGTCGCTGCCGGGCATCGACCACCTGGTGCCCACCGTCTGGTCGCAGGCCGGTGTCGTGACCCAGCGCGTAGCCGATGCGGCCGAGCGCGGCGGCTTTGTGTTTGCGGTCGATCCGACCTCGATCGAGGCCTCGTGCATCGGCGGCAATATCGCGATGAATGCCGGCGGCAAGAAGGCCGTGCTCTGGGGCACGGCGCTGGACAACCTGGCGAGCTGGCGCATGGTCACGCCCGATGCGCAGTGGCTGGAAGTCACGCGCCTGGACCACAACCTGGGCAAGATCCACGACGCCGAGATGGCCAGCTTCGAGCTGAAATACCTGGAGGCCGACGGCAAGACCCTGGTGCGCACCGAGCGCCTGGACATACCGGGCTACAAGTTCCGCAAGGAAGGCCTGGGCAAGGATGTGACCGACAAGTTCCTCTCGGGCCTGCCGGGCATCCAGAAAGAGGGCTGCGACGGCCTCATTACCAGCGCGCGCTGGGTGGTGCACCGCATGCCTTCGCACACCCGCACCGTCTGCCTGGAGTTCTTTGGCAATGCCAAGGATGCCGTGCCCTCGATCGTCGAGATCAAGGACTATATGTTTGGCGAGCAAAAGCGCTGCGGCGTGCTGCTGGCCGGGCTCGAGCACCTCGACGATCGCTACCTGAAGGCGGTGGGCTATGCGACCAAGAGCAAGAAGCACGGCGGCCTGCCCAAGATGGTGCTGTTTGGCGACATCGTCGGCGACAACCCCGATGAAGTGGCGCGCGTGACCAGCGAAGTGGTGCGCATCGCCAACTCGCGCAGCGGCGAAGGCTTTATCGCCATCAGCCCCGAGGCGCGCAAGAAATTCTGGCTGGACCGCAAGCGCACCGCCGCCATCAGCCGCCACACCAATGCCTTCAAGATCAATGAAGACGTGGTGATTCCGCTGCCCCGCATGGCCGAGTACACCGATGGCATCGAGCGCATCAACATCGAGCTGTCGCTGAACAACAAGATCAAGCTCTGCGACGCGCTGCACGACTTTTTTGCCAAGGGCAAGCTGCCGCTGGGTAAGCAGGATGACGCCAACGACATCCCGTCCGCCGAGCTGCTCGAAGACCGCGTCGCGCAGGCGCTGGTGCTGGTCACCGAGGTGCGCAACCGCTGGCAGGGTTGGCTCGATGGCGTGGCCGAGCAGTTCCGCCAGCTGCAGGACCACAGCCTGCGCGCCAGCTGGAAGAGCGATCTGCGCGCGCCGCTGGCCGCGATTTTTGGTGGCTCGGCCTATAAGCCGATCATGGACGAGGTGGTGGCCATCCACCAGCGCGTGCTCAAGGGCCGCGTGTTTGTCGCGCTGCACATGCATGCGGGCGATGGCAATGTGCACACCAACCTGCCGGTCAACAGCGACGACTATGAAATGCTGACCACCGCGCATGCCGCCGTGGCCCGCATCATGGCGCTGGCGCGTAGCCTCGATGGCGTGATCTCGGGAGAGCACGGCATCGGTATCACCAAGCTGGAGTTCTTGAGCGACGACGAGCTGCGCCCCTTTGCCGAGTACAAGGCCAAGATCGACCCGCACGGCCACTTCAACAAGGGCAAGCTGCTGCGCCCCGAAGAGCGCCGTCTGCTGCTGGAGCAGACCTATGCGGGCGACAAATCGCGCAAGTCGCTGATGTATGCCGACCTGACCAATGCCTATACGCCATCGTTTGGCCTGATGGGGCATGAGTCGCTGATCATGCAGCAAAGCCATATCGGCGCGATTGCCGACTCGGTCAAGGACTGCCTGCGCTGCGGCAAGTGCAAGCCGGTCTGCGCCACCCATGTGCCGCGCGCCAATCTGCTGTACTCGCCCCGCAACAAGATTCTGGCGACCTCGCTCCTGGTCGAGGCCTTCCTCTACGAAGAGCAGACGCGCCGCGGCGTGTCGATCCGCCACTGGCAGGAGTTCGAGGATGTCTCGGACCACTGCACGGTCTGCCACAAGTGCGCCACGCCTTGCCCGGTCAAGATCGACTTTGGCGATGTGACGATGAACATGCGCAACCTGCTGCGCCAGATGGGCAAGAAGAGCTTCCGTCCGGGCAACAAGGTGGCCATGGCCATGCTCAACGCGACCAACCCGGACACCATCAAGCTGCTGCGCAAGACCATGGTGGGCGTGGGCTTCAAGGCCCAGCGCCTGGCGGTCGATGTGCTCAAGGGCTTTGGCAAGCGCCAGACCGCGCACCCGCCCGCCAGCGTGGGCACCGCGCCGCTCAAGGAGCAGGTGATCCACTTCGTCAACAAGAAGCTGCCCGGTGGCCTGCCCAAGCAGACGGCGCGTGCGCTGCTCGATATCGAGAACAAGGACTACGTGCCCATCATCCGGGACCCCAAGACCACCACCTCCGAGACCGAGGCGGTGTTCTACTTCCCCGGATGCGGCTCCGAGCGCCTGTTCAGCCAGGTCGGTCTGGCCACGCAGGCCATGCTCTGGCATGCCGGCGTGCAGACTGTGCTGCCGCCGGGCTACCTGTGCTGCGGATATCCCCAGCGCGGCTCGGGCCAGTTTGACAAGGCCGAGAAGATGATCACCGACAACCGGGTGCTCTTCCACCGCGTGGCCACCACCTTGAACTACCTGGACATCAAGACCGTGGTGGTGAGCTGCGGCACCTGCTACGACCAGCTCCAGGGCTACCAGTTCGACAAGATCTTCCCAGGCTGCCGCATCATCGACATCCATGAGTACCTGCTGGAAAAGGGTGTGACCCTGCAAGGCAAGAGCTCCTACCTGTACCACGACCCCTGCCACACGCCGATGAAGCAGCAGGACCCGATGAAGACCGTCAAGGCGCTGGTGGGTGACAACGTCTTGAAGAGCGAGCGCTGCTGCGGCGAATCGGGCACCTTGGGGGTTACGCGTCCCGATATCTCGACGCAGATCCGTTTCCGCAAGACCGAGGAAATCCGCAAGGGCGAAGCGCAGTTGCGCGAGTCCGGCCAGGTGCAGGCCAAGGAGAACGTCAAGATCCTCACCAGCTGCCCCAGCTGCCTGCAGGGCCTCAACCGCTACCAGGACGATCTGCAAAACGGCCTGCTCGAAGCCGACTACATCGTGGTCGAGATGGCGCGCGAGATCCTGGGTGAGAACTGGATGCCCGAGTACGTGCAGCGTGCCAACCAGGGCGGCATCGAACGGGTGCTGGTATGACGGCCGCCAACGGCAACTCCGACTCCGACTGCCCGCTGTGCCAGACCGAGGGTGGACGCCTGGTCTGGCAGGGCGCCTGGGGCGGCGCCCTGCTGCGCGTCATCCATGCCGACGAGGCCGGTTTTCCCGCGTTCTACCGCGTGGTCTGGGGCGCGCATGTGGCTGAACTCTCGGATCTGTCCGAGTCTGAGCGCCAGTGGTGCATGGACGCGGTGATGGCGGTCGAGCTGGCGCTGCGTGCGCTGGAGCCCGCACCGGCCAAGATCAACCTGGCGACCCTGGGCAATATGGTGCCGCATCTGCACTGGCATGTGATTGCGCGCTTCGCGGAGGACAGCCATTTCCCCGCACCCGTCTGGGCTTCGGCCCAGCGCCCGCGCAATGCCGGGCTGGAAGCGGCGCTGGCTGCCCAGTTGCCCGCAGCGGAGGCGCGTATGCTTGCGGCGCTGGAGCGCCTGCGTACGGCATAATTGCTATTGTTTTTGATAGCATGGCGCTGGCGCAGAGGGCCCGCCCTGCATCCGCCAAGACTGCGGCCATCGGGCCGCTGGGCCTGGTTTGCAAAGGATTGACATGGCTGGCTTGAACCACGATACCCCCACCCCCACGGCACTGACGGTGCATGGCGCAAGCCGTGTGCTGGAAGTGCAATACGCCGATGGCGCGGCGTTTCGCCTGCCATTCGAGCTGCTGCGTGTGTACTCGCCCTCGGCCGAAGTGCAGGGCCACGGCCCGGGCCAGGAAGTACTGCAGACCGGCAAGCGCGAGGTGTCCATCGTCGCGGTGGAGCCGGTGGGCAACTACGCCATCAAGCCTATCTTCTCGGATGGCCATGAAAGCGGCCTCTACAGCTGGCAGTACCTCTACGAGCTGGGCAGCCGCCAAAGCGAGCTGTGGCAGGCCTACCTGGACCGCCTGCAGGCCGCAGGTGCCGACCGCGACCAGCCCATGCCCGGCAAGGCCGGCAGCGCCTGCGGGCACCAGCACTGAGCCAGCGCTGGCCACCAGGCCCGGGTAAGGGCACTGTTATTCGGAAAAATTTTGTATTTAAAGCTATTAAAATGATAGCTTTGAATATTCGTCATCATTGGCTCTGAATGTTTTATGCATTGAACTGCATACCCTCGAATAATTCGGGGTATGGGGGTCGGACGTTACAGAGCTTGCTAGCATTCACACCATGAGTACCACCCACTTTGGATTTGAGACCGTTGACGAGAAGGACAAGGCGCGCAAGGTGCGCGGTGTGTTCGACTCGGTTGCGAGCAAATATGACGTGATGAACGACCTGATGTCCGGTGGCCTGCACCGCGTCTGGAAGCACTACACCGTCATGGTCGCCAACCTCAAGGAAGGCCAGCGCGTGCTGGACATCGCAGGCGGTACCGGTGATCTGTCCCTGGCCTTTGCCAAAAAGGTGGGCCACAGCGGCCAGGTGGTGCACACCGATATCAACGAAGCCATGCTGCGCGTGGGCCGCGACCGTCTGATCGACAAGGGCCTGAACCTGCCCACCACGGTCTGCGATGCCGAAGCCCTGCCTTTCCCGGACCAGCACTTTGACCTGGTGAGCGTGGCCTTTGGCCTGCGCAACATGACCAACAAGGACCAGGCGCTCAAGGAAATGTGCCGCGTGCTCAAGCCGCGCGGCAAGCTGCTGGTGCTGGAGTTTTCCAAGGTGGCCAAGCCGCTGGAGAAGGCCTATGACTTGTATTCCTTCCAGGTGCTACCACGTATAGGGAAGATGGTGGCGGGGGACGCCGACAGCTACCGCTACCTGGCCGAATCGATTCGCATGCATCCTGGTCAGGCAGAACTCAAGGCCATGATGCAAAAAGCAGGCTTTGGCCATGTGGACTACCACAATATGACGGCAGGGATTACCGCCTTGCATGTCGGGATCAAATGCTGAAAGAGTGAGACGCGATACCGGTCGCAAAGCCAGGCGCCTGCCCAGTGCCCAGCGCAATACAACACAACAGACCGGGGTTGCTGAGAAGCGGGCGTGGATGTAATAGCCGGCGCAAAGGCGTACCGGCCCTAACAAAACGGAGCAAATATGACAAAACTGTGGTCAGTGGTCTTGGTGGTACTGCTGGCATTTGTGCACCTCGATGCCGATGCCAAGCGCATGGGAGGTGGCAAGTCCATGGGCCAGCAGTCCGGCAATGTAACCCAGCGGCAGGCGACGCCTGCGCAAGCGCCTGGCAACAATGCCACCGCGCCTGCGCAAGCCCAGCGCCCCGCTACCCCTAACGCCGCCCCTGCGGCGCCCAAGAAGCCTTGGGGCGCGATGCTCGGCGGTCTGGCCGCTGGTCTGGGCCTGGCCTGGCTCGCCCATTCGCTGGGCTTTGGTGAAGCCTTTGCCAACATGCTGCTGATCGGCCTGGCCATCATGGCGGTGCTGGCCATCGTCGGCTTTGTGATGCGCCGCAAGGGCGCTGCTGCGGCCCAGCCTGCGCAGTCGCCTTTCGCCTTCCAGGGTGCTGGCAACGCCGCGCCGCAAGCGCCGGTCTCGGCCCCTGTTGCGCCCCAGTACAACCCCGAGAAGGTCGGCAACGACGCCTCGGCCCGCCCCTGGGAGCAGGGTGCAGCGCCTGCCGCTGCTGCGGGTGGCAGCATGATTGGCGCTGGCCTGGCTGGCGCGCAGAATTGGGGCGTGCCTGAAGGCTTCGATGCCAATGGCTTCCTGGAAGCGGCCAAGCGCAACTTCGTGACCCTGCAGTCCGCCTGGGACCGCTCGGACATCAACACCTTGCGCTCGATGATGACCGACGAGATGCTCGGCGAAGTCAAGGGCCAGTTGCAGGACCGCGAGCAGCACCGTGAAGGCGCGCAGCCCAACCAGACCGATGTGGTGATGCTCGAAGCCCAGCTGCTGGGTATCGAGGATGTCGGCAATGCCTACATGGCCAGCGTCGAGTTCTCGGGCATGATCCGCGAAGAAGCCCATGCCGGCCCCAGCCCCTTCCGCGAAGTCTGGAACATGACCAAGCCCAAGGATGGCACCAGTGGTTGGCTCGTAGCAGGCTTGCAAGCCTTGCAGTAAGCAAACCGTAAAACTCCACCGCTTTGCCTGTTAATCCTGACGACGGGCAGCGGACTTGGGGAATAATTGGGGACTATGGCAACACAGTCCCCTTTTTCTTTTCCGGGCGGCATTTTTGCGCGCATTCTGGAGTCGGCCCAACCCCCGCAGTGGCTGGTGTCGGAGGTACAGCACCGCGTGGTGCTGTTCCTCAATCACGTGCTGATGCAGGAAAGTGCGGCCATGGAGCGTCTGGTGCGCCAAAGCGGGCGCGTCGTCCAGGTGCAGTGGCGCAGCATTGTGCTGGCGCTCAAGATCACGCCCGCTGGCCTGCTGGACCTGGCAGGCGCCCAGGAAACCCCCGACCTGCGCGTGCAGGTGGTCGATGACTCGCCGCTGGCTTTGGCGCGCGGCGTCATCCAGGGCGAGAAGCCCGCCATCCGCATCGATGGCGATGTGCAGTTTGCCGCCGAGATCCAGTGGCTGGTCGACCATGTGCGCTGGGATGTGGAAGAAGACCTGGCCCGCCTGGTGGGCGATACCCCCGCGCATTGGCTGGCCCAGCTGGGCCAGCGCGTAGCGGCTGCGCTGCGCCAGTTCGTCAGCATGGGCGTGCGCACGGCGGATCGCTTTGGCGCCGGCCGCTTTGGCGCGCAGGCCCAGCCGCCTGCCCCGCCCACGCCCCCCGGCTACGCTGCGGACAGCGACCCGGCCAGCGAGCGCACTACGACATGAAGCGCTTTTTTCGCGGCTTCACCATTTTGTGGGTGGTCTGGCGCTATGGCTTGCACGACATGGTGCTGTCCAGCTTCAACCACCCCTGGCTCAAAGGCATCACCCGGGTACTGCGCATAGGCCGCAAATGGACCGAGCCGCGCGGCCAGCGCCTGCGCGAGGCGCTCGAGCAACTGGGCCCGATCTTTGTCAAGTTCGGCCAGGTGCTGTCGACCCGGCGCGATCTGCTGCCCCCCGATATCGCCGAAGAGCTGTCCCTGCTGCAGGACCGCGTGCCCTCGTTCGACCCGCGCATTGCGGTGCAGACCATCGAGCGGGCGTTCCGCAAGCCGCTGGCCGAGGTCTTTGTCAGCTTTGATGAAAAGCCCATTGCCAGCGCCTCGATTGCCCAGGTGCACTTTGCCACCATCCGCACCCGTGCGGGCGAGCTGCGCGATGTCGCCGTCAAGGTGCTGCGCCCGGGCATGCTGCCGGTGATCGACAGCGACCTGGCGCTGATGCGCACGATGGCCGAGCTGGTCGAGAAGTTCTCTGCCGATGGCAAGCGCCTCAAGCCGCGCCAGGTGGTGGCCGAGTTCGACACCTATCTGCACGACGAGCTGGACCTGATGCGCGAGGCCTCGAACGCTGCCCAGCTGCGCCGCAACATGGAAGGCCTGGACCTGGTGCTGATCCCCGAGGTGTTCTGGGATTTCTGCCACCAGGAGGTGATGGTGATGGAGCGCATGAATGGCGTGCCCATCAACCAGGTCGATACCCTGCGCGCTGCGGGTGTCGATATCCCCAAGCTCGCCCGCGATGGCGTGACCATCTTCTTCACCCAGGTGTTCCGCGATGGCTTTTTCCATGCGGACATGCACCCCGGCAATATCCAGGTCAGCCTGGAGCCCGAGAGTTTTGGCCGCTATATCTCGCTGGACTTTGGCATTGTCGGCACCTTGACCGAATTCGACAAAGAGTACCTGGCGCAGAACTTCACCGCGTTTTTCCGCCGCGACTACAAGCGCGTGGCCGAGCTGCACATCGAAAGCGGCTGGGTGCCGCCCGATACCCGGGTCGACGAGCTCGAAGCCGCCATCCGCGCGGTCTGCGAGCCGTACTTTGACCGCCCGCTCAAGGAAATTTCGCTGGGCATGGTGCTGATGCGCCTGTTCCAGACCTCGCGCCGCTTCCAGGTCGAGATCCAGCCCCAGCTGGTGCTGCTGCAAAAAACGCTGCTCAACATCGAAGGCCTGGGCCGCCAGCTCGACCCCGATCTGGACCTGTGGAGCACGGCCAAGCCGTTTCTCGAGAAATGGATGCTCGACCAGATGGGCCCCCAGCGCCTGTGGCGCGAGCTCAAATCCCAGGCGCCGCGCTACGCCAAGCTGCTGCCCGACATGCCCCGCCTGGTGCACCAGTACCTGGCGCGCAATGGCGGTGGCAGCCACCACGACGAGACGCTCAAGGAGCTGCTGGTGCAGCAGAAATTGACGAACAAGCTGCTGCAGATCATCATTTGTGGAGGCATTGGTTTTGTCCTGGGGCTGGTGGTGCTGCAAGTGCTCATCCGCATCCGACTTTTTTAAACCCCTAACCCTTACGCTTTGCAGGAGTGACAACGTGCTGCTCTACATGGTGATCGCCTACCTATTTGTAACCATTGGCGTGGGTCTGTGGGCCGCCAAACGGGTCAAGAACACCGCAGATTTCGCCGTCGCCGGCCGCCATCTGCCGCTGTTCATGATCATCACCACCACGTTTGCGACCTGGTTTGGCTCCGAGATTGTGCTGGGTGTGCCGGCCAAGTTCATCGAAGGCGGCCTGCGCAATGTGGTCGAAGACCCGTTTGGTGCTGGCATGTGCCTGATCCTGGTGGGCATGTTCTTTGCGGCCAAGCTCTACCGCATGAACCTGCTGACCATCAGCGACTACTACCGCAAGCGCTACGGCAGCGCGGTCGAGATCATCTGCTCGCTGATCATCATGCTGAGCTACCTGGGCTGGGTCTCCGCCCAGGTCACCGCGCTGGGCCTGGTGTTCAACCTGCTCTCGGGCGGCGCGGTCAGCATCCCCATGGGCATGGTGATCGGTGTGGTGTCCATCCTGGCCTATACCTTGTTTGGCGGCATGTGGTCGGTGGCGGTCACCGATTTTGTGCAGATGATCATCCTGGTGGTGGGCCTCATGGTGCTGGCCTTCTTCGCCTCGGACATGGCCGGCGGCGCCGGAAAGGTGATCGACCTGGCCACCAGCCGCGATCTGTTCCAGTTCTGGCCCGAGCCCACCTGGCATGACATCGTGTTCTTCTTTGCCGCTGCCATCACGATGATGCTGGGCTCGATCCCGCAGCAGGACGTGTTCCAGCGCGTGATGTCGGCCAACACCGAAAAGTCGGCCGTGCGCGGCACCATCATCGGTGGCTCCGCTTACATCCTGTTCGCCTTTGTGCCGATGTTCCTGGTGGCCAGCGCGCTGATCATCATGCCCGAGGCCACCTCGGCCTTGCTCAAGGACGATCCGCAAAAAGTGCTGCCCACCCTGGTGATGGAGAAGATGCCTTTTGTGATGCAGGTGCTGTTCTTTGGCGCGTTGCTGTCTGCCATCAAGTCCTGCGCATCGGCCACCTTGCTCGCCCCGAGCGTGACCTTTACCGAGAACATCTGGCGCCAGTTCCGCCCCAGGGTGAGCGACCGCGAGAACCTCAAGACCATGCGCATCAGCGTGCTCGTGTTCAGCGCCTGCGTGCTGGCCTACTCCATCCGCATGCAGGGCACCCCCATCTATGAACTGGTCTCGGGCGCCTACCAGGTGCCGCTGGTCGGCGCCTTTGTGCCCCTGGTGATGGGCCTGTACTGGAAGCGCGCGACCACCCAGGGGGCGCTGCTGGCGGTGTTCCTGGGCATCGGCATCTGGCTGGCCGGTTTGAACATGGCCTGGGGCGCGGCCTTCCCGGCCCAACTCGCGGGTGTGCTGGCCGCCTTTACGGGCATGATTGTCGGCTCGCTGGCGCCGCAAGCCATCCGCAACCAGAAGACGGACGTGCAGGCCTTTGTGGCCGATACCGCCCCCGCCGCCAGCGGCGCAGCAGTGGCGGGGCGCTGAGCGAACGGCGCTGAATGCGGGGCGTAGTGCTAAGCCTACGCCCCGGATCGGTTTTGCAACCCGCCTATAATCAAGGGTTTTCCTCCGTTTTCTTACACGCGCGATGCCTATTTACGCCTACAAGTGCAGTGCCTGCGGCTATGCCAAGGATGTTTTGCAAAAAATATCGGATGCACCGCTGACGGACTGCCCCGAGTGCAAGCAAGCCAGCTTCTCCAAGCAACTGACGGCCCCGGGGTTCCAGCTCAAGGGAACGGGTTGGTACGCCACCGATTTCAGTGGCAAGTCGGCTGCTGCGGCACCGGCCAGCGCACCTGCGGCCGACGCGGCTGCGCCCGCAGCGGCAGCAACGCCCGCACCCGCATCTGCATCTGCACCGGCTGCGAGCGGCGGCTCGGCGGTCTGAGGGCTGAGAGGTGATGGCGTCCCTGCGTAAATGGTTGCTGACTGGGCTGCTGGTCATCGTGCCGGGCGTCATCACGGTCTGGGTGCTCAACTGGATCATCGGCACGCTCGACCAGACCTTGCTGATCCTGCCGCAGCACTGGCAGCCCGACGAGGTCCTGGGCTACCATATCCCCGGTTTCGGCGTGGTGCTGACCTTGGCGATCTTGCTGATCGTCGGCGGCATTGCCAGCAATTTTGTCGGCCGCAAGCTGGTGGCCTGGGGCGATGCGCTGGTCAGCCGGATTCCGGTGGTGCGCTCGATCTACTCGAGCGTCAAACAGGTCTCCGACACCTTGTTTTCCGAGAGCGGCAATGCCTTTCGCACTGCGGTCATGGTGCAGTGGCCCCATCCGGGCATGTGGACCATTGGCTTTGTGACGGGCGCGCCCAGCGGTGAGCTGGACCAGCACCTGCACCAGGGGCCGGACAGCGCCGATACCGCTTTTGTCAGCGTCTACGTGCCCACCACGCCCAATCCGACGGGCGGCTACCTGGTGATGGTGCGCAAGAGCGACTGCATTGAATTGAACATGAGCGTGGATGCTGCGCTTAAATACATCGTCTCGATGGGGGTCGTGGCTGCGCCCGATGTCCCCACGGGGTCTAAATAACTGAGAACTAAGGCACCTTCATCGGTGCAGGAAGATTGGCTATGGCAATGCGTTCCCAATACTGCGGTCAAGTGACCGAAGCCCAAATGGGCGAAACCGTGAGCCTGTGCGGCTGGGTCAATCGCCGCCGTGACCACGGTGGTGTGATTTTCATCGACCTGCGTGACCGCGAAGGCTATGTGCAGGTGGTCTGCGATCCTGACCGCGCCGAGATGTTCAAGGTGGCCGAAGACGTGCGCAATGAGTTCTGCGTGCAGGTCAAGGGCCTGGTGCGTGCCCGTCCTGAAGGCACCACCAATGACTCGATCAAGAGCGGCAAGATCGAAGTGCTGTGCCACGAGCTGACCGTGCTCAACGCCTCGGTGACGCCTCCATTCCAGATCGACGACGAGAACCTGTCGGAGACCGTGCGCCTGACCAACCGCGTGCTGGACCTGCGCCGCCCCACGATGCAGCGCAACATGATGCTGCGCTACAAGACGGCGATCCAGGTGCGCAACTTCCTGGACAAGGAAGGCTTCATCGACATCGAAACGCCGATGCTGGGCAAGAGCACGCCCGAAGGCGCGCGTGACTACCTGGTGCCCAGCCGCGTGCACGATGGCGAATTTTTCGCGCTGCCCCAGTCGCCCCAGCTGTACAAGCAGATGCTGATGGTGGCCGGCTACGATCGCTACTACCAGATCACCAAGTGCTTCCGCGACGAAGACCTGCGTGCTGACCGCCAGCCCGAGTTCACGCAGATCGACTGCGAAACCTCGTTCCTGAACGAGGAAGAGATCCGCGCCATCTTCCAGCGCATGATCAAGGAAGTGTTCCAGACCCAGCTGAATGTGGACCTGGGCGAGTTCCCGATCATGACCTACCAGGATGCGGCCTTCCGCTTTGGCTCGGACAAGCCTGACCTGCGCGTCAAGCTCGAGTTCACCGAGCTGACCGACGTGATGAAGGACGTGGACTTCAAGGTCTTCTCGGGCGCCGCCAACATGAAGGGCGGCCGCGTGGTGGGCCTGCGTGTGCCAGGTGGTGCGCGCGAGCAGGGCGGTCTGTCGCGTGGCGACATCGATGCCTACACCGACTTCGTCAAGATCTATGGCGCCAAGGGCCTGGCCTACATCAAGGTCAACGAGCTGGCCAAGGGCCGTGACGGCCTGCAGTCGCCCATCGTCAAGAACATCCATGACGCCGCGATTGCCGAGATCCTCAAGCGCACCGAAGCGCAAGACGGCGACCTGATCTTCTTTGGCGCCGACAAAGAAAAGATCGTCAACGACGCCATCGGCGCGCTGCGCATCAAGATCGGCCACAGCGCCTTTGGCAAGAGCACCGGCCTGTTTGAAGACCGTTGGGCACCGCTGTGGGTGGTGGACTTCCCGATGTTCGAACACGACGAGGAAAACGACCGGTGGGCGGCCGTGCACCACCCCTTCACCTCGCCCAAGGACGGCCATGAGGACCTGATGGACACCGATCCTGGCAAGTGCATTGCCAAGGCCTACGACATGGTGCTCAACGGTTGGGAACTGGGCGGTGGCTCGGTGCGTATCCACCGCGCCGATGTGCAGTCCAAGGTGTTCACCGCGCTCAAGATCAGCGCCGAAGATGCACGTGCCAAGTTCGGCTACCTGCTGGATGCGCTGCAGTACGGCGCGCCTCCCCACGGTGGCCTGGCCTTTGGTCTGGACCGTCTGATTACCTTGATGACCGGCTCCGAGTCAATCCGTGACGTGATCGCCTTCCCCAAGACCCAGCGCGCCCAGGACCTGCTGACCCAGGCCCCATCGCCAGTGGACGAAAAGCAGCTGCGCGAGTTGCACATCAAGCTGCGCAACCCTGCCGGCGCGCAGTAAGCGGACCGCGCGCTGCATGGGCCTGCCTGATGCACCGCGCCGCCACAAGGCCAAAGCCCCCGGGCTTTGGCCTTTTTTTGTCATTGTGGGGCGCTATGCTCGGCGTGACTGACAGATTGCAAAGGGTGCCCATGCAAGCGATGACTGCGACTTCCAACCGAACCGGGCGCTGGGTGCACGGTATGGCCTTGGCCGCCATCGCGCTGGCCTTGGCCGGCTGCGGTGAGAAAAAGACCGAGCTGGGCCAGGGTGGCTCCGAAGTCTCTGGCTCGGCCGGGCCGGCAGGCGGCCAGGGCGCGCATGCCAGCCTGGAGCGCTGCGACGAGCCGATCGCCACGGTGGCCTTGCTGGAGAACCCGCGCGGCTATGTGATGCCCAGCAGTGTGAACCTTCCGCCCACCCCCGTGCCGCTGGTGCGCTTGCTGATGCAGCAAAGCGGCTGCTTTCGCGTGGTGGACCGGGCCGGTGGCCTGCAGGGCACGATCCGCGAGGGCGAGCTGCAGGATGCCGGCGTGCTGCGCCCCAATGGCACGGTGCAAAAGCGCAAGGGCTATGAGGCCCAGTACACGATGGTGCCCAACCTCACCTTCAGCGAGCAGGATGCCGGCCGGGGCCTGGCGGGCATCATCGCGATGATCCCGGTGCTGCGCGATATCGCGGGCCTGGCCGGTGTGGCTGAGCAGGTCAAGTTCAAGGAGGCGCAAACGGCCCTGTTCCTGACCGACAACGAAACCACCGAGCAGGTTGCCGCGGCCACCGGCTCGGCCCGCGCGACCGACCTGGGCGTGGGCGGTGTGCTGCTGGGCCGCCTGGGGGGCGGCGCCGGCATGGGCTGGAGCAATACCAATGAGGGCAAGGTGATTGCCGCCGCCTTTCTGAACGCCCACAACCTGATGGTGCAGCAGGTGCGCCTGTTGCAGGCCAAAGCCTTGCCACCGGCCGTGGCCACCCGCAAGCCGGAGGCCCGGCGTTGACGATGCAAGACACCAGGAGCGAAAGCCTGCCCTACAAACTGCCCCGCTCGGTGCTGGTCATCATCCACACCGCCGATCTGCAGGTGCTGCTGCTGCGCCGCGCCAGCCAGATGGAGGGCCAGGACTACTGGCAGCCCGTGACCGGCAGCCAGGACAGCGATCGCGAAACCTGGCAGGAGACGGCGGTACGCGAGGTTTTTGAAGAGACCGGCATCGATGCCGAGCAGCACGGCTGCGTACTGCGCGACTGGGGCCTGGAGAACACCTACCCGATCTACCCGGCCTGGCGCCACCGCTATGCGCCCGATGTCTGCATGAACACCGAGCATGTCTTTAGCCTGCAGGTGCCGTCCTACACCAAGATCGTGCTCAGCCCGAGGGAGCACACCGCCCATGCGTGGCATCATTGGCATGAAGCAGCACAGCGCTGCTATTCCATATCGAACAGCGAAGCCATTCTGTGGCTGCCGAGGTTCATAGCTGCATGACCGATACTCACGACGATTTACCGATACTGCGGGTGGCCACCTACAACATCCACAAAGGGGTGCAGGGCCTGGGACCCGTGCGCAGGTTGGAGATCCATAACCTGGGGCTGGCGGTCGAGCAGATGGATGCCGACATCATCTGCCTGCAGGAAGTGCGCAAGGACAACCGCAAGGAAGAGAGCTTCTTCAACAACTGGCCCGAGCAGAACCAGGCAGATTTTCTGACCCCGCTGGGTTACACCGCCGCCTACCGCACCAATGCCACGACGCGTTGGGGCGAACACGGCAATGCCTTGCTCACCCGCTGGCCGATTCTGGAATCCAACCACCGCGACATCTCCGACCACCGCTTCGAGCAGCGCGGCCTGTTGCATGTGGCTATGGAGATTGCCGGCCAGCGCATCCACACCATCGTTGTGCATCTGGGCCTGGTGCATGGCAGCCGCCTGCGCCAGACCGCGTTGATCCATGAATTCATCAAGGCCCATGTGCCCGATGACGAGCCGGTGATTGTCGCGGGCGACTTCAATGACTGGGGCTTTCAGGTCAAGCGCATGCTGGCCGGCTTTGGCTTGTTCGAGTACGACGAGCAGCCGTTGATGACCTACCCCTCGCGTCTGCCCGTTGTGCAGCTGGACCATGTCTATGCCCGGGGTTTGACCCCCTGCGGCCTGTTTGTGCCCCGGGGTCGCATCTGGTGGCGCATGTCCGACCATTTGCCGTTGATTGCCGAGTTCAGGCTGCGCGACTGAGGCCGCAAGCGCTTTTCGGCTTTGGGGCGCTGGATGCTATCGAATCCATAGCTTTTCGCCTTTTCTTGCGCTGGCCTAAGAACCTGTTCAAAGTCTCCTCGCGCCGCGACAGTGTCTTTGCGGGATGGGATGCGAGGGGGCGCCCAGCCGCGCAACACCGCAGTAATAGCTGTGCTATTGCGAGGATTTGCAACGACGCAGTCCGCCCCTGCCCGGGCGGCCCTAGCCGGGCGCCCCTTCCCGGGCAGCGCAAAGCCACTGTCCCTACGGGTTGAAGTGAAATCGGGCGATTTCTGCGCGCTGGCCCTTGCTTGCACCCCGGTGCAAGCTGCGTTCCATCCCTTCGAACTCATCCCGATTGCACTCCAACGCGGCTGCGTAGAGACTCTGAACAGGTTCTAAGGGGGAGAAACACCGTATGCTTGCGGGTCTGCAATCGCTGCTACCATCCCCGCTATGTTTACAGAACTATCCGATCCGAATAAAGCACCCGCCAGCGACGAAGGCACGCCGGTGTCCGTCAAGATCCGTGAGCGGATAGTGGCAGCCCAGCAGCGCTTCCATGCCAATGACAACATCTCCGAGTTCATCGAGCCCGGTGAGCTCGAGCTGCTGCTCGACGAAGTCGAGCACAAGATGCAGGGCGTGCTCGACAGCATGGTCATCGACACCAAGGACGACCACAACACCCGCAACACCGCGCGCCGTGTTGCCAAGATGTATCTGACCGAGGTGTTCAAGGGCCGCTATGTGCCCCAGCCCGTGGTCACGGCCTTCCCCAATGCCGAGCACCTGAACGAGCTGATGATCGTCGGTCCGATCACCGTGCGCAGTGCCTGCAGCCACCACCTCTGCCCGGTCATCGGCAAGGTCTGGATCGGCGTGCTGCCCAACAAGAACACCAATGTGATCGGCCTGTCCAAATACGCGCGCCTGGTTGACTGGGTGCTGGGCCGCCCCCAGATCCAGGAAGAGGCCATCGTGCAGCTGGCCGATCTGATCATGAAGAAGACCCAGCCCGACGGCCTGGCCGTGGTGCTGGAGGCCTCGCACTTTTGCATGTCCTGGCGCGGTGTGCGCGAGATGGACTCCAAGATGCTCAACTCGGTCATGCGGGGCGAGTTCCTCACAAACCCGAATCTGCGGCGCGAGTTTTTGTCGCTGATTCCGCAGCGCGCAGGCAACTGATCCGCACCCTGACGGTGTGACACCCGGGCCCGACCCGGGTTATTTTTTTCCGTCTCGCATCTTTCGCCTCGCTTCCACCGCCTCCCCAGCCATGACGCTCCACGCTTTCACGCTCATCATCGCGGCCGGCATCATCCACGCTTTTTGGAACATCGTCGCCAAGAAAGCCGGGGGCGATGCTCGCTTTTCGCTGTTTACCTCGGTGCTCAATGCGCTGGTGTGGCTGCCGGTGGGCTGGTGGGTGGGCAAGGATGTGGTGCCCCAGTGGGGCATGACCGAATGGGCCTTTGTCTCGGCCAGCGCCTTGCTGCATATCTTTTACTTCGTCACCTTGCTGCGCGGCTACCGCGTGGCCGATCTCACCGTGGTCTACCCGCTGGCGCGCGGCAGCGGGCCGCTGATCTCGTCGATGGTGGCGGTGCTGTTTCTGGGCGAGCACCTGTCCAGCCTGGGCGCGGTAGGCATTGCCGCGGTGGTTGCGGGCGTATTCCTGATTGCCGGCGGCCCGGCCATGCTGCGCGCCGCCACCCGGCCCGGTCCCGGCGAGGCCCGCGATCGCACCATCAAGGGCCTGTACTACGGGCTGCTCACGGGCCTGTTCATTGCCGCCTATACGGTGGTGGACAGCTATGCCGTCAAGGTGATGCTGCTCTCGCCCATCCTGCTCGACTATATGGGCAACCTGGTGCGCGTGGTGATGCTCGCGCCGCTGGGCATGATGAACTGGGCTGAGACCCGGCGCCTGTGGTTGCAGCAATGGCGCTTTGCGCTGGTTGTCGCCATCTTCAGCCCCATGGCCTATGTGCTGGTGCTGTATGCAGTGCAGACTGCGCCGATCTCGCATGTGGCGCCTGCGCGTGAGGTCTCGATGCTGTTTGCCGCGCTGATTGGCGGCAAGCTGCTGGGCGAGGGTGACCGCCTGCTGCGCATTGCTGGCGCGCTGCTGATTGGCGTGGGCGTGGTCGCGCTGGGACTGGGCTGAGCGATGCCAGGCGCTGCGCTGCCACCGGTGCTGGGCTGCGATTTCAGCAGCAGCCCGAGCCGGCGCAAGCCCGTGGTTGTGGCCTGGGGCCATCTGGATGCCGAGGCGGGCACGGTGGCGCTGCGGGGCTTTGAGCGCTTTGCCACGCTGGCGCAGTGGCAGGACTTTTTGCAGCAGCAGCCGGCCTGGGTCGGCGGCTTTGACCTGCCGTTTGCGCTGCCGCGCGAGCTGGTGATGCACCTGGGCTGGCCCCGCGATTGGCAGGCCTGCATGCAGCACTATGCTGGCCTGGAGCGCAGCGAGATCCGCGCGCTGTTCAAAGCCTTTTGTGACGCCCGGCCCGCCGGCGGCAAATTTGCCCACCGCGCCACCGATTGGCCCGCAGGCTCCAGCCCGTCGATGAAATGGGTTAACCCGCCCGTCGCCTGGATGCTGCATGCTGGTCTGCCCCGACTGCTGGCGGTGGGCGCGGATTTCCCCGGTCTGCTGCGCAGAGAAAGTAGCCGCGTCGCGCTGGAGGCCTACCCCGGCATGCTGGCGCGCGAGCTGATCGGCCGGCGCAGCTACAAAAGCGATGACCGCCAGCGCCAGACGCCCGAGCGCACTGCTGCCCGCCAGCAGGTGCTGGATGCCCTGCTGCAGGGTGCCCATTCGCTGCAGCTGCGCCTGCTGGCTAGCCCGGCGCAACTGGGTAGCATGCGCGATGACGCCAGCGGCGACCACCTCGATGCCGCCATCTGCATGTTGCAGGCGGCCTGGGGCCTGCGCTGCCATTTACAGGGCGATGCGCTCTATGGCCTGCCGCCGGGCACTGATCCGCTGGAAGGCTGGATTGTGACGGCACCGCTGTCGCGCGCGTAGGCGGGGCCTGAGACTGCACACTGGGCGGCAGGCCATAATGTGCCGGTCCTTGATTAAAAGACCTTGCCATGCCTACTCTCCAATCCCTGCTGGCCTTTTTTGGTGTTGCTGTGCTGCTGGCGCTGTCGCCCGGGCCGGACAACCTGTTTGTGCTGATGCAATCGATCCAGCGCGGCTGGCGGGTGGGGATTGCCGTGGTGGTGGGCCTGTGCCTGGGCGTGGTGGTGCACACCGCGGCGGTGGCGCTGGGGCTGGCAGCAGTGTTTGCGGCGTCCAGCATCGCGTTCACGGTGCTCAAGTGGTGTGGCGCGGCCTACTTGGCTTATCTGGCCTGGGGCGCATGGCGGGCACCGGTGGCTGCAGAAAAATCCGGTGCTGGCGCGGCCGATAGCGCAAGCTTGCGTACCGAGATGGCGGGCAAGGACTTGCTGGTGATGGTTCGCCGGGGCGTGGTGATGAACCTCACCAACCCCAAGGTGCTGATCTTCTTCCTGGCCTTTTTGCCGCAGTTTGCCGACCCGGCCATCGGCCCGGTCGGCCCGCAGATCTTTGTCTTTGGCGCCGTGTTTATCCTGGCCGCGTTCCTGGTGTTTGGCGCCATTGCGCTGTTCTCGGGCGCCTTTGGCAATCTGCTGCTGCGCTCGCCACGCGCGCAGTTCTGGCTCAACAAGATCACCGCCGTGGTGTTTGTGGGCCTGGCGGTCAAGCTGGCGACCGCGCAGCGCTGAGGCCGTCCAACAGGGCGAAATGGCAGTTCAAGCCGCCAGGGAGGGCGGCAAGCCCAGCCCCTGGTAAATGCGCCGCATATGCGCTGCCAGCCGTTTGGATTGGGGCTGCTGGTTGTGCCAGGGCTGCACCAGGTTTTGCAAGGCCGTCCACTGGCCGCTGTGCCGCAAGGCGCTCCAGTACAGCTGGTTGAACAGGTCGCGCTGGGCGTGGCTGCCGCCGACCTCGACCAGGCGTGCAATCAAGGGCCCCAGCTGATGGGCGGCCTGGCCGTACTGGCCTTGGGCATGGGCCAGCAGGCCCTGCGCGGCGGGCAGGCAGACATCCTGCCAGGCCGTGCGCAGCCGGGGTTGGACCTGCGCATCGGCATGGCCTTGCATGCTGACCAGCAACTGCTGCGCGGCCTCCCATTGCCCGGCGCGTGCCAGGCCGTAGAGGTATTGCAGGTCCAGAAAAGGCAGCACATGGTCATGCTGGCGCTGCAGCAGGTAGGGGCTGAGCTGCTGCCAGCGCGGGCCGACATCGACGCCTTCGAGCTCCAGCCGCGCCAGCAGCGATATGGAGCCGATCTGGTCCTGCGAATAGGCCGGCACGACGCCCCAGACCTGGCTGTCATGCAGCTGCAGCGCTTCGTCATGGCGCGCATCCTCCATCAGGAACAGCGCCAGGTGCCACCAGTTGTGCGTCTGCATGAAGGAGTTGAGCCCCGTCCAGCTGCTGCTCGCGCTTTGCATGAAGGCCAGACCCTCGTCCACACGGCCTTGGGTCAGCAGCACATGGGCCAGCGCATGGTGGGCCCAGGGCTCCTTGAAGCGCAACTGCAGCGCCTGGCGCGCCGCGCGCTCGGCCTGGCCCAGCAGATGGCATTGCTCATAGGCAAAGGCCAGCATGCCGTGGAAGTAGGGGATATCGGCGCAGTGCGCCTGGGCCGCCAGCGCCATGCGCAGCATGGCGGGCGAGTCGCCCAGGTTGAAGGCATGGTAGTGCGCGAGCTTGAGCGCGGCCAGATCGCGCGGGTAGTGCTGCAGCAGTGCTTCGAGCCTTTGCGCAGCCAAGGGCGTGTCGCCATCGGCCCAGGCCTCGACGGCGGCCAGCCACTGTGCTTCGCGCTCATGGGCCTGCGCCAGCTGGGCGCGGGCACGCTGCAAAAAGGGCCGCGCCTGCCGGGCGGCCTGCGCATCTTCGGCAAATAGATGGAGCGCGGCGCACCAGGTTTGCACCAGCGGGCTGGGGTCCTGCGCTGCGATGTCCAGGATGCGCAGCACGCGCATCTCGCAGGCAACAAAGCCTTCGGCAAAGTCGTTCAGGTAGGGCAGGGCGGCTGCATCGCTGCTGACCGGGTTGCCATACAGGTCCTGCTGCGTGCCCATGCGCTGCCCTCCTTGTCTCATGCCTGGGGCGGCTGGGGCCAGGGCTTTTGCGGGCCGCGGATCTGCTCGAAAGCGCGCGACAGCTGCAACACGCCCAGGTCGTCAAAACGCGCACCGGCGATCTGCAGGCCAATAGGCAGGCCGGAGGCGGTGTAGCCGCAGTTGATGGATGCGGCCGGCTGCTCCGACATGTTGTAGGGCACGGTAAAGCCGATGTGCTCGAGCGGGCGCAAGGGGTCGTTGGTGGGCGAGGGCCATTGGGCATCGAACGCAACATGCGGCGCGACGGGCGAGATCACAAAGTCAAACGCGCTGCAGGCTTTGACGGTGGCCAGACGTACCTGGTGGAACTGTTGGCTGGCCTGGAAGACCGCGCTGCCGCTCATGCCCTCGGCGCTCTCGGCCCAGGCGCGGATATAGGGCAGCACCTTGTCGCGCTGCGCGCTGCTGAGCGCCTGCAGATCGCTCAGCGAGCGCATGCGCCAGAAGCGGTCCATGCCGTCCAGCATCGCAGGCGTCATGAAGGGCTGCATTGGCGTGATCTGCGCGCCAGCGGCTTCCAGCAGCGCTGCGGCCTGCTCGATGGCCGCGCGCACCTCGGGCTGCAGCGGCAGGCCGCAGCCGGCATCGAGCAACAGGCCAATGCGTTTTCCCCGGATAAAGTCCAAGCCGGTGGTGGCCACCGTGCTCCAGGCAATGTCCTGTGCGGGCAGGCTCATCGTGTCGCGCGCATCGGGGGCCGACAGCACCTGCATCATCAGCGCCGAATCGTCCACGCTGCGGGTCATCGGGCCTGCGGCACGGCCTTGGTAAGGCGGGTCAATAGGGATGCGGCCCAGGCTGGGCTTGAGGCTGTAGATACCGCACCAGCTGGCCGGCAGGCGCAGCGAGCCACCGATGTCGGTGCCGATGTGCAGCGGGCCGTAGCCGGCAGCCGCTGCCGCACCGCCGCCCGCGCTGGAGCCGCCCGGGCCTTTGCTCAGGTCCCAGGGGTTGCGCGCCAGCGGGTGAAAGCTCGACAGCCCCGACGACAGCATGCCGTAGTCGGGCATCGTGGTCTTGCTGAAGCAGATGGCATGGGCCTCTCGCAGGCGGGCGGCGGGCGGTGCATCGGCGGCTGCGGGCACCAGCGTGACGGCAGCGGTGCCGGCGGGCAGTGGGTCACCCTGGGTGGCGATGTTTTCCTTGATGGTCACCGGCAGGCCATCGAGAAGACCGGCGGGTGCGCCCTTGTGCCAGCGCGCTTCGCTGGCCCGTGCCTGCGCCAGTGCCTCTTCGGGCCGGTACAGGTAGGTGGCGCAGAGGTGCGGCTCCCACTGCGCGACATGGTCGATGACGGATTGCATGACATCGACAGGGGAGAGTTCTTGCTTTTGGTAGGCGGCCAGCAGCGCTGTGGCGGGCCAATCGTGCAACGCGGTCATATCGGGCAGAGGGCGGGAGTGGAGTAGGTGTTCAATGAAAAAAGCCCATCCGGGCAGAGCCGTAGATGGGCGGTGTGCTGGTTTGAAGCCTAGCGCAAGACCGGGTTCAAGCCCAGTACATGGATGACAGGTCGTTGATGAAGATCGGCATGTCCTTCCAGAGACCTCGCACGTTCTTGGCGGCAATCGTCACCCACTGCGGCTGGTACAGGTAGACGTTGGCGGCATCTTCGGCCAGCAGGCGCTGTGCCTCGCCCAGCAGGCGCGAGCGGTCGGCCGGGCGCGCTTCGAGCTTGATCTGTTCGAACAGCTTGTTGAACTTCTCGGACTTGTAGCCCCAGTAGTAATCGGGCCGGGTGTAGTTCTCCAGATCAAAAGGCTCGACATGCGAGATCAGCGACAGGTCGTAGTTCTTGTTGGTGTAGGTGCCCGAGAGCCACTGCGCCCATTCCACGTTCTGCAGCTTGACCTCGACCCCGATCTTGGCCAGTTGCGCGGCAATGATCTCGCCGCCCTGGCGCGCGTAGGGCGTGGGGGGCAGGGTCATGCTCAGGCTCAGCGGGGTCTTCACGCCGGCCTCGGCCAACAGCTTCTTGGCCTTTTCCACATCAAAGGGGTTGATGCCAGTGGTGTCCACATAGCCATAGGCGCCGGGCACATAGTGGCTGCCAATCGGCACGCCCAGGCCTTCGGCGGCGCCGGCGATGACGGCCTTGCGGTCGATGGCGGCAGACAGCGCGCGGCGCACACGCACATCGTCGAGTGGCTTGCGGCGCTCATTGATGGCGACGATGGTCTTGGCGCGTGAGCCGGAGATGACCACCTGGTAGCGCGGGTTGGTCTTGAACTGGTCGATGCCACGGGCCGAGACGCGCGGGAAGATGTCCACATCACCAGCCAGCAGCGCAGCGACTTGCGCAGCCGCATCCGAGATGAAGCGGAAGGTGGCGCGGCGGATGCGGATGCTGCCGGGGTTGCGGTACTGCGGCCAGGCCTCCAGGGTGATGGAGGCGCCCTTGCTCCAGTTGCCCAGCTTGTAGGGGCCGGTGCCGATGGGCTTGGTGGCGTTACTGTCGGCGCTCTTGGGCTCGACGATGATCGATGTGGCCTGGCCCAGCACAAACAGCAGGTCCGGGTCGATCTCCTTGTTCAGGATCACCACCGTGTGCTCGTCCACCACCTGGGCCGTCAGGTTGGCGAAGGTGCGCTTGTCCTTGTTGGTACTTTTCTCGCCGGCTGCGCGGTCAAAGGAGAACTTGACGCTGTTGGCGTTGAAGGGCTCGCCGTTGTGAAAAGTCACCCCCTTGCGCAGCTTGAAGGTGTAGCTCTTGAGATCGGGCGAGACTTCCCAGCTCTCGGCGAGCAGCGGCGAGACACTGCCGTCCGAGTTGATCTTGGTCAGCGTCTCATACAGGTTGTAGTGCGTGATCTCGGCAATCGACGAGGCGGCGCCGGCGGTTGGGTCCAGCCCTGGCGGCTCCAGCGTCATGCCCAGCACAACGGTGTCTTTCTTGGCCTGTGCCTGGGCGATGCCAGGCAGCCACAGTGGCAGCGGTGCCAGAGTGCCTGCGGCAAGCAGGTGTCTACGGTTCAGCATCCGGGTACTCCTTGGATAGGGTTTTATTCAATTTATGGGGGAAAGCTGCGGAGTGGCGACGCCCTTGCGGAGCGCGCCGAGAAGCTCAAGCACGGTTATACAGGACTTGCGCCAATCCCTGCTGGCATGCGGTGTCGGCGTGGCCGCACCTGGGGCACGGCCTGCACCAGTTTTTGCGTATAGGGATGCTGGGCATGCTGGAACAGTTGGCTGGGCGCGCCGCGCTCGACGATCTCGCCCTGGTAGAGCACCACCACGGCGTCGCAGAGGTGGTTGATGACAGCCAAGTCGTGGCTGATGAGCAGGTAGGTGATGCCGTGCTCGCGTTGCAGGTCCTGCATCAGATTGAGCACCTGGGCCTGCACCGACACGTCCAGCGCGCTGACGGGCTCGTCGGCAATGATCAGCCGGGGCTTGGTGATCAGTGCGCGGGCGATGGCAATGCGCTGGCGCTGGCCGCCGGAGAACTCATGCGGGTACTTGTCCACATCCTGCGCGCGCAGGCCCACCTGCTGCAGCACCTGGCTGGCGCGCTCGCGCTGCTCGGCGCGCGAGGCGGTCTTTTGCGCCTGCAGCGGCTCGCTGACGATGCGCTCGACCGTCTGGCGCGGGTCGAGTGAGCCATAGGGGTCCTGGAACACCATCTGGAAATCCTTGCGCGCGCGCTGCAGTGCGGCCGCCTCCATGCGGTGCAGGTCCTGGCCCTCGAGCAGCACCTGGCCGGCGGTGGGCTGGTCGAGCGCCATCACCAGGCGCGCCAAGGTGGACTTGCCCGAGCCCGACTCGCCAACGATGCCCAGGCTCTGGCCGGCATGCAGCTCAAAGCTCACACCCTTGAGAGCCTGCACCGTGGGGGGCGCGGAAAACAGCTTTTCGCGGGGCAGGGTGTAGGTGCGCACCAGGTCGCGCACTTGCAGCAAGGGGGTGTCGTGGGGGGCTGCCGTCATGCGGGGGTCTCGTCAGGGGTCTGGGTGGCGATGGCGTAGGCCTCGGGGCGCAGGCAGTGCACCTGGTGAGTCTCCTGCGGATGGGTCGATGGCAGCGCCACGCTGGGCGGCCTTTGCACAAAGCAGGGCGGCTGGGTAAAGCTGCAGCGCCCGGCAAAGGTGCAGCCGGCGGGCAGGTCGACCAGCTCGGGCACCGAGCCGGCAATGGTGTGCAGGCGCTGGGGCTGGCCCTGGATGCGCGGCTGCATGCTGGGGCGCGCGGCCAGCAGGCCTCGGGTGTAGGGGTGGGCCATGTGCTCGAACACGGCCTCGGTGCTGCCCGATTCGACAACCGTGCCGCCATACATCACGACCATCTTGTCGACATTCTGCGAGATCACGCCCAGGTCGTGCGAGATCAGCAGCAAGGCCATCTGGCGCTCCTGCACCAGCCCGTTGATGAGATCCAGGATCTGCTGCTGGATGGTGACGTCCAGCGCCGTCGTGGGCTCATCGGCGATCAGCAGATCGGGGCCGCAGGCCAGCGCCATTGCAATCGTGATGCGCTGGCGCTGCCCGCCCGAGAACTGGTGCGGATAGGCATCAAAGCGCTGCGCCGGTTGGGCGATGCCGACGCGGTCGAGCAGCGCAATCGCCTCTTCACGGGCCTGGCGCGCGCTCCAGCCCTTGTGCAGGCGCAGCGGTTCGCTGATCTGGCGGCCAATGGTGTGCACCGGGTTGAGCGCCGTCATCGGCTCCTGGAAGATCATCGCAATGCGGTTGCCGCGCACGCTGCGCCACCAGTGGTCGGGCTGCTGCACCAGGCTTTGGCCGTCGAGCTGGGCGCTGCCGTTGACCTGGGCCGATTCGGGCAGCAGGCCCATCAAGGCCATGGCCGTGATGGACTTGCCGCAGCCCGACTCGCCAATCAGGCCCAGGGCCTGGCCGCGCTCGATCTGGAAGCTGACATCGCGCACGGCGCGGGCGGGGCCTCGGTGGGTTTGCAGCACGATTTCCAGGTGCTGTACATCGATCAGTGCCATGGCGACTCCTTAGCGCTTGCGGGCCAGACGCGGGTCAAGCAGGTCGCGCAGACCGTCGCCCAGCAGGTTGAGGCCCAGCACCGACAACGCAATCGCCACGCCCGGGAACACGGCCAAGAGCGGCGCCTGGAACATCAAGGTCTGCGCCTCGCTCAGCATGCGGCCCCAGGACGGCTGCGGCGGCTGCGTGCCCAGGCCCAGGTAGGACAGTGCGGCCTCGGCCAGGATCGCAATCGCAAAGCGGATGGTGCTCTGCACGATCAAGGTGGCCGAGATATTGGGCAGCACATGCTGCCAGGTAATGGCCCAGGCACCCTTGCCGCAGGCGCGGGCGGCGGTGACATATTCGCGCCCCCAGATGGTGTTGGCCGAGCCGCGCGCGATGCGGGCGAACATCGGGATGTTGTAGATGCCGATGGCCACAATGGCATTGATGATGCCCGGGCCGAACACAGCGGTCAGCATGATGGCCGAGAGGATGGCGGGGAAGGCCAGCGAGAAATCGGCCAGGCGCATGATGGCCTCTTCGACCCAGCCGCGTTTGGCAGCGGCCAGCAGGCCCAGCGCCGTGCCCACCACCACGCCGATGCCCACGGCAATGACGCCCACCAAAATGGAGGCGCGCGCGCCCAGCAGCAGCTGCGAGGCGACATCGCGCCCATAGGCATCGGTGCCCAGCCAGTGGGCGAGCGACGGCCCTTGCAGCTTGGCCTCCATGTTCATCTCGAAGGCCGAGTGCGGCGTCCAGACATAGGACAGGCCAGCGGCGAGCAAGAGCAGGGCCGTGAGCACCAGTCCAATCATGAAGCTGGGGTTGCGCAGGGCGCGGCGCCACAGTGCGTTGCGGGATGCCGTGTGGCCAGGCGCTGCGCTGGCAGCGGGCGTGGGCAAGGTAGGGGCGACGGAGGTAGGCGGTTGCATGGCGTGCTCAGATATCGCTGGCTTTGGTGCGGGGGTCGATCCAGGCATAGAGCAGGTCCACCACGAAATTGACGATCACCACCATGGCGGCCAGCAGCATCACGCAGTTGCGCACCACCATCAGGTCCCGGTTGGCAATGGCCTGAAAGATCAGCCGGCCCATGCCGGGCAGGTAGAACACGTTCTCGACCACGATCGTGCCGGCCATCAGTTCGGCAAACTGCAGGCCCATGACGGTGACCACCGGAACCAGCGCATTGCGCAGCACATGGCCGTAGAGCGCTGCGCGTTGCGACAGGCCCTTGGCCCGGGCGGTGCGCACAAAGTCCTCACGCAGCACCTCCAGCACCGACGAGCGCGTGATGCGCGCCAGGATGGCCGCCTGCACCACGGCCAGCGACAAGGCCGGCAGCATCAGCGACTTGAGCGCGGCCCAGGGCGAGCCGCCCGAGGCCTCGCTCCAGCCCGGAAAGCCGCCGGCCGAGAACCATTTGAGGTGCACCGAAAACAGCAGGATCAGCAAGATGGCGAACCAGAAATTGGGGATGGCAATGCCCAGCTGAGCCATGCCCATGACGCTGACATCACCGAGCTTGTTGTGGCGGCTGGCGGCATAGATGCCGGCGGCCAGCGCCACCACGGTGGTGATGGCCATCGCCATCAAGGCCAGCGGCAAGGTGAGCGCCATGCGCTCGGCAATCAGTTCGATGACAGGGGTGCCGTAGCTGTAGCTGTTGCCCAGGTCCAGGTGCACAAGGCCCCAGATCCAGTGCACATAGCGCTCCCAGGCGGGCTGGTTGAGCCCGAGCTGCTCGGCCAGTTCAGCGACTGCTTCGGGCGCGGCATCGGGCCCCATCAACATCTGGGCGGCGTTGCCCGGCAGGATCTCCAGAACGAGGAAGACGACAATCGAGGTGCCCAACAAGGTGAGCAGCAAGGTGAGTGTGCGCTTGAGAATGAAAAGACCCATGGGTAGCCGTCGTGGTTAGGAAAGGCGCGCAGACCTGCTGGTGCTTGTTGTATTTTTTCGCAGCGGCAAGCATAACGCGAACAATTCCGACACACCATACATGCTTACTCGCAGTGCCACGAGTATGGCTAAGGAGGTCGCGGGATAATGTCGCTCATGTCACACTTCTTCCCCCGTGCTGGAATCTTGGAGACGCATCCATGGCCTTGATGATTACCGATGAGTGCATCAACTGCGATGTGTGTGAGCCCGAGTGCCCCAACGATGCCATCTCGATGGGGGAGGACTACTACGAGATCGATCCGCACCGCTGCACCGAATGCGTGGGCCATTTCGATGAGCCCCAGTGCGTGCAGATCTGCCCGGTCGCCTGCATTCCGGTGCACCCCGATTTTCAGGAAGACAAGCCCACCTTGATGCAGCGCTATGTGCGCCTGCAGGCCGACAAGGGCCTGTGACTGCGGGGTGATCGGGGGGATGGGCGTGTAGCCCGGTGCGCTCAGAGGGCCTCTGGGCGTGGCGGCTTGGGGCGCTGGGGCTTGGTGGTGTGGATCTTGAGCGTGGCCTTTTCCATGTCGCCGGCCAGCAGCTCAGGCGAGGCCTGCAGCGCATGGATGATGCTGTCCTCGATCAGCTTGCGCTGGTCGGGCGCTGGCTTGCGCAGCACCCAGTTGGGCACCTCCTGCTTGTCACCGGGGTGGCCAATGCCGATGCGCAGGCGCCAGTAATCGGACGAGCCCAGCTGGGCATGGATATCGCGCAGGCCATTGTGGCCGCCGTGGCCACCGCCGCGCTTGAGCTTGACCTGGCCGGGCGGCAGATCGAGCTCATCGTGCACCACCAGAATCTCTTCGGGCTGGATCTTGAAAAAGCGTGCGAGCGCGCCGACCGACTTGCCCGACAGGTTCATGAAGGTCTGCGGCTCGAGCAGCCAGACCGACTCACCCTGCACCGAAGTACGTGCGACCAGGCCATAGTAATTGCGGTCAGGCACCAGCTGCAGGCGCAAATCCCGGGCCAGCGCATCAATCCACCAGAAGCCGGCGTTGTGGCGCGTGCCTTCGTATTCAGGGCCGGGGTTGCCGAGGCCAACAAACAGCTTGATCATGGGCGGATGGAGTGAAGTAGGGGAAGAATGAAAAAAGGCTGCATTGACCAGCAATGCAGCCTCTGGCTTGCAGACGCCAGAGGCGTCAGCAGCTTGCTGTGCGATTAAGCAGCAGGCGCTTCGCCTTCTGCAGGTTCAGCAGCAGCAGGAGCAGCCACGGACACCAGCGCAGGGTTGGTTTGTGCAGCCAGCTTCACGCCCTTGGGCAGAGCGATGTCCTTCAGGTGGACGGTCGAACCCTTTTCCAGCTTGCTCAGGTCCACCGCGATGAATTCGGGCAGGTCCTTGGGCATGCAGATCACTTGGATTTCGGTCACAACTGGGGTCACCAGGCACTTGTCGATCTTCACTGCTGGGGACTCTTCAGCACCGCTGAAGTGGACGGGCACCTTCATGGTCAGCGCGGTGTTGGCATCGACGCGTTGGAAGTCGATGTGCAGCACCAGCTGCTTGTAGGGGTGGTATTGCACGTCGCGCAGCAGCACTTGGCTCTTGGCGCCGTCCAGGTCCAGTTCCAGCACGGATGCGTGGAAAGCTTCCTTCTTGAGGGCGTACCACAGGCTGTTGTGGTCCACTTCGATCAACTGAGGCTCAGCAGCGGCACCGTAGATGATGCCAGGCGTACGGCCAGAATTACGCAGGCGGCGGCTCGCACCCGTACCTTGCTTAGCGCGCGCAAAAGCGACAACGTTCATTTTATTACTCCAATGTGGGATGAACCGCGACCAGTTCACCCGGTTAAAAAGGCCGCTACAAATTGCAGCGGCCAGCGAAAACTATCTATTTTAGCAGAAAGCAGAAAAAGGGCCTTGCGGGCCCTTTGATCAGTCGGCTTCCTGGAACAGGCTCATCACCGATTCGCCGGTGGCGATGCGGTGGATGGTCTCACCGATCAGCGGTGCCACCGACAACTGGCGAATCTTGCTGCAGTTGCGCGCTTCGGCCGACAGCGGGATGGTGTTGGTCACCACGACTTCGTCCAGAGCCGCACCGTTGCCGATACGTTCGATGGCCGGGCCCGAGAAAATGGGGTGCGTGCAGTAAGCGTAGACCTTCTTGGCGCCACGTTCCTTGAGCACTTCCGCCGCCTTCACCAAGGTGCCTGCGGTATCGATCATGTCGTCCATGATCACGCAGTTGCGGCCGTCGATGTCACCGATCACATGCATGACTTCGGAGACATTGGCCTTGGGGCGGCGCTTGTCGATGATGGCCAGATCGCAATGGAGTTGCTTGGCCAGCGCGCGTGCACGCACCACACCACCAACGTCCGGGGACACAACGATCAGGTCTTCGTAGTTCTTCTGGCGCAGATCACCCAGCAGCACAGGCGATGCATAGATGTTGTCCACCGGAATATCGAAGAAGCCCTGGATCTGGTCGGCGTGCAGGTCCATCGTCAGCACGCGGCTCACTCCAGCGGCTTGCAGCATGTTGGCCACGACCTTGGCCGTGATGGGCACGCGGGTCGAGCGAACACGGCGGTCCTGGCGGGCGTAGCCGAAATAGGGGATCACCGCGCAGATGTGCTCAGCCGATGCACGCTTCAAGGCGTCGACCATCACCAGCAGTTCCATCAGATGGTCGTTGGTGGGCGCACAGGTGGGTTGCACCACGAACACATCACGGGTACGCACGTTTTGCTTGATCTCAACGGTGACTTCACCGTCAGAGAAGCGGCCTACGTCGGCGTTACCCAGTGAGGTATGGAGGTGTTGTGCAATTTCAGAGGCAAGTTCGCGGTTGGCGTTGCCAGTGAAAACCATGAAGTCTGGATGATGGTCTTGCATAGCGTCCCAGTGGGTATGGGTTAGCTGTGTGCGTTGCTTGTACGCGGTAAGAAATATGGCAGGGGAAGAAGGATTCGAACCTTCGCATGCCGGAATCAAAATCCGGTGCCTTAACCAGCTTGGCGACTCCCCTACAAGAATTGGTGCTAAGCATCACCAATCCTTTGAAACTTTCAGTCTTGGGTCCAGCCTCTGAGAGGATGTTCCATCAGACTTGTGCAATCTTTCACTGTCCAGTCTTGTGAGAAACTGCTCTGGCAGCTATTAGCTTGCATTTTCTTCACTGCGAAAACTGCGCTACCTGAGCCCGTCATTCTAGCATGTAATCCTTGTGATTTCAAAAAGTCAGAAACTTTTTTTATCGAAGGGCACAGGCTTTCTGCGACCGGCTGCAAGTCGTTTCGACCGAAGTCAAAGTTCTCTGCAGCGAAGCTCGTCATTGTAGCAGCTTCTGAATCGCGTTTTAGGTTCGGACTTGAAAAAATAAGTTTCGTATCCAGACCCTCTTGCGGCTTCACAACTACCAGCGCGGTGTCTGCTAGTTGCTGCTCGTTTTCGAGTGGACGTATTATGTCACCGATTCCTTCGACCCAAGCCGATTTTCCAAAAATAAAAAACGGAACATCGGCGCCCAGCGTCAAGCCGATGCGCTGCAGTTCGCTGCGCGAGAGCTTCAAATCCCAGAGCTGGTTCAGGGCCAGCAAGGTGCTGGCAGCATCCGATGATCCGCCACCCATGCCCGCCTGGGCCGGCAGGTTTTTATGCACGCCAATGTGTACGCCCTGGCTGCAGCCGGTGGCCTGCTGCAAGGCCCGCGCGGCGCGGGTGATCAGGTCATCGGCGGGCAGGGGGGTGTTCAGGTCTTCGCGGCTGATCTGGCCGCCGCTGCGCAGCTCCAGGTGCAGCGTGTCGGCCCAGTCGATCAGCATGAAGACCGACTGCAGCAGGTGGTAGCCATCCGCGCGTCTGCCGGTGATGTGCAGGAACAGGTTGAGCTTGGCAGGCGCAGGAACGTCGTACAGCGTACGCATGGATCGTCTCACAAAAAAATCATGGCGCGTCGAGCACGATGCGCAGGTTGGCTTCGGGTAGCGGGTCGAGGCGGCGGGCCAGAATCTTGCCTTCGCTGCGCGCTTCCAGATCGGCCTGCCAGCCCGCGGCCACCGTGGGCTGGCCCTGCAGCCAGTCAAACAGCGCGGCAATCGGCAAGCTGGTGCCCAGCAAGGTCTGCGTCAACTCATCGAGCGAGCTGGCCTGGCGGGTTTGCGTGCCTTGCTGTGCGCTCGCCTGGCCGGGTGACCATTGCACGCGCGCAACGATATTGCCCAGCGGGTTGAGCAGCACCAGCTCGCCCGAGTCGGGGCTGCCCGACAGCTCAAAGCTGCCGCTGGTGGTTTGCGGAGGGCTGTCCAGCACCTGCACCGACATGCGGCCTGACCAGTAGGTCTTGCCCGGGGCCGCTTCGAGCTGGCGCGCAGCCGTGCTGCAGGCCGAGAGGAGGGGCAGCAGGCCGGCGCCGATGGTGGCCAGGCAGAGCTGCCTGCGCTGCACACCTATCATGGCTTGATTCCCAGGCGCTCAAAGGTCTTCTTGACCATGTCGTTATTGGGTGCGGTCTTCAGAACCGTGCGCAGCAGCTCTTCGGCGGGCCGGGTCTTGCCCTGTTTCCACCAGACTTCGGCCAGGTGGGCGCCAATCTCGGCATCGGGTTGCTTGGTGTAGGCCTGCTCCAGCAGCTCGGCGGCGCGCTCGAGGTTGCCCAGCTTGAACTCCACCCAGCCGAGGCTGTCGGTGATGAAGGGATCACCGGGCGACATGCTCAGCGCTTTCTCGATCAGGCTTTTGGCCTCATCGAGCTTGAGGCCGCGGTCGGCCAGCGAGTAGCCCAGCGCGTTGTAGGCATGGTGAAAATCGGGCCGCAGCTCGATCAGCCGGCGCAGCTGGGTCTCGGCCAGTTCCATGTTGTTCATGCGTTCAGCCAGCATGGCCTGCTCATACAGTGCATCGGGGTCTTGCGGCTGCAGCGCAACCAGGCGCCCTTGCAGCTCCAGCGCTTTCGCATAGTTCTTGGCCGTCTTTTGCAGCTGCACCTGCGCGGCCAGCTTGGCGCGCGCCTCGCCGGCATTGCCCTCGGGCAGTTGCTCCAGCAGGGCCGCTGCGGCGTCGTAGTTGCCTTGCTGCATCTGGATGGAGGCCTTGCGCAAGGTGGCCAGCGCGATATTGCCGGCCTTGGCGATCTCATCGGCCCAGCGGTCGGCCTCGGCCCATTTCTGCTGGGCCTCGGCCATCTGCTCGCGCAGCATCAGGCTTTGGATGCGCACTTCGCGCTGCAGCACGGCCGAGGGGAATTTGTCGATCAAGGTGTCGAGCTTGAGCAGCGAGACATCGGCCTCGGTGTACTGCTTGAGCTGGGCCTCCAGCGCGGCCTTCAGCATCCAGGCGTCGGCAGATTCGGGGCTCAGGCGCGTGGCATTGTCCAGCTGGGCCTTGGCCTCGGTAAAGCGCTCGGCGTTCATCAGGCTGCGTGCATAGGCCAGGTGGGCCTCGCCGCTCTTGGACTTGTCCAAAAAATCCACCACCAGCGCCTCAGCCCCGGGCACGCCGGCGTTGACCAGGTCTGCGGCCAGCTTGGCTGCGCTTTCATTGTCGGGATTGAGTTGCAGCGACCGGCGGGCGGACGCGAGCGCCTGGCTCTTCTGGTCGGCGGCCAGCTCCATACGGCCAATGGCAGCCCAGGATTCGGGGCCGGTGGCGGGGTTTTCCAGCTCGGGGGTCAGCGCTTCGCGCACAATGCGGGCGGCCAGCTCCTGGTCGCTCAGGCGCCGGTAGATGCTGGGGATGGCGCGGATCCAGTCGAGTTTTTCATCGGGCTTGGCCAGCGCGATCTCTTGCTTGAGCAGCGGGCCGGTTTCCTCGCCCTGGTTGGTCGAGAGCATCACCTGCAGCATGTAGCGGCTGGCCGCGCGCGATTGCGGAAAGGCGCTTTTCCAGGCCTGGGCCACTTGGGTGGCACGGGTGGCCGAGCGCGACAGCAGCGCCAGCTGCGCGCTGCGCTGGTAGACCTTCTCATCGCCCGAGCGGCGCGCGGCGTCGAGCAGCAACTCCACGCTGGTGGCCGCATCGCCGCGGTAGGCATACATTTCGCCCAGAAGCAGCTCGTAAAAAAGCTCCGCATCCAGCTCCACTCTGGCATCATCGGCCCGCTCGGCCGCCGCCAGAGACAGCTGACGCTGGGCTGCACCTTGCTGCGGTGCTTTGGCAGGCGCTGCAAAGGCGGGTGTCATCAGGCCAGCGGCCAGAAAATAAGCCAGTAAACGAAGTTTTTGCGTCATCGGCCCATAATAAACGATGCCCAAGGGCCTTGCAGAAGGAAGAAAGTGCCAGAGTTACCAGAAGTGGAAGTCACGCGGCGGGGATTGGTTGCGCCGCTGCAAGGCGCGCGCATTGCCTCCGTGCGCATGGGAAAACCTTTGCGCTGGCCGCTGGGCATCGATACCGCCGCCTTGGCCGGGCGCACCATCACCGAGGTGCAGCGCCGGGGCAAATACATTGTGCTGGTGCTGGACCAGGGCGTGGTGCTGATCCACCTTGGCATGTCCGGCAGCCTGCAGGTCAGCCCCATGGATGCGCCAGCGGGCCCGCATGACCATTTTGACTTGCTCACCGACCAGCACCTGCTGCGCCTGCATGACCCGCGCCGTTTTGGGGCGGTGGTCTGGTCGCCCGATGCCGACTCCGGCATGGCCGCCAAGCTGTTGTCCAATCTGGGCGTGGAGCCCTTGGGCGCCGGCTTCAACGTGGAGCACCTCTGGGCCGGGCTGCAAAAGTCGCGCACGCCGATCAAGCAGCTGCTGCTGGGCGGCCAGGTGGTCGTGGGCGTGGGCAATATCTACGCCAGCGAGGTGCTGTTCCTGGCCGGCATCTCGCCGACCAAACCGGCCAACCAGACCACGCGGCCCCAGGCGAAACGCCTGCATGCGGCGATTGTGGAGGTGCTGACCCGCTCCATTGCGCTGGGTGGCAGCACCTTGCGCGATTTTGTCCAGGTCAATGGCTATGCCGGTGCCTTCCAGGCGCAGGCCAGCGTCTATGGCCGGGCCGGAGAGCCCTGCCCGCAATGCGGCCAGCCGGTGCAGCTCATCAAGCAAGGGCAGCGCAGCACCTATTACTGCAAGCGCTGCCAGAAATAAACGCGGGCCTGGCGGGCCGCCCCAGAGCGGCCAGGCCCACCGATAACTACTCCCCCCGAGAACAGCGATTGTGAGTCGATTTTCCGAACAGATCGTGGCCTGGCAGACAGTCCACGGAAGACACCATCTGCCGTGGCAGAACACCCAGGATGCCTACCGCGTCTGGCTGTCCGAGATCATGCTGCAGCAAACCCAGGTCAGCACCGTGCTGGGCTACTACGAGCGCTTTTTGCAGCGCTGCCCCACCGTGGCCGATCTGGCTGCGGCCAGCGATGAAGAGGTGATGGCCTTGTGGAGTGGCCTGGGCTACTACAGCCGCGCGCGCAACCTGCACCGCTGTGCCCAGGAGGTGATGGAACGCTTTGGCGGCGCGTTCCCGCACACGGTCGAAGAACTCTCGTCCTTGCCCGGCATTGGCCGTTCGACCGCCGGCGCGATCGCCTCGTTCTGCTTTGCGCAGCGCGCCGCCATACTTGATGCCAACGTCAAACGGGTGCTCACCCGCGTGCTGGGCTTTGAGGACGACCTGGCCAGCAGCGCCGCCGAGAAAAAGCTCTGGGCGCTGGCCGAAGAGCTGCTGCCCACCACCGACCTGGCGCGCAATATGCCGCGCTACACGCAGGGCATGATGGACATGGGCGCCACCATCTGCACCGCCAAAAAGCCCAGCTGCCTGCTGTGCCCGGTGCACGGCGATTGCGTGGCCCACCGCCAGGGCCAGCCCGAGCGCTATCCGGTCAAGACCAAGAAACTCAAGCGCAGCGCCGCCAGCTGGTGGCTGCTGTGCTGGCAGCGGCCCGACGGTGCCATCTGGCTGGAAAAGCGCCCCGCGCCCGGCATCTGGGCCGGCCTGTTCTGCCTGCCGGTCTACGACAGTGAAGAGGCGCTGCTTGCGCAGTCGGCACAGCACGGTGATACCTCGGAGGCGGTGCATGCCCAGCCATTCCTGCATGTGCTCACCCACAAGGATCTGCACCTGCACCCGGTGCGGGTGTCCGTTTCGGGCGATGGTGTGCCCACGCCTTCGGGCCAGTGGTGCCTGCCTGCGCAGTGGCCCGATCTGGGGCTGCCCGCGCCGATTCGCAGCCTGCTGCAGCGCGGGTTTTGAGGCGGGCTCGGCTACCGGCACTGGCGTCCTTTACCGGGCTTGTCCTGCAAAGGGCGCCGCTGCACGGCGCTTAGACTGCAGCCATCTTCTTGCTTTGAAAGTACGCCATGGAGCCCACGGTTCACTCCTTCTCGTCGCTCTTCCAGCAACTGGGCCTGCCCGATGATGATGCGTCGATCCGCCAGTTCATAGAATCCCACCGCCCGCTGCCCCACAAGGTGCTGCTGGCAGATGCCGCATTCTGGTCGCCCGCGCAAGCGCGCTTCTTGCGTGAAAGCATTACCGCCGATGCCGATTGGGCGAACGTGGTCGACCAGCTCAGCGTCGCCTTGCGCGCCGAGTAATCAGCGCGGGCATCAGCTTTTTTTGGCGCTCAGCTCGCGGTGGCGCTGCAAGGTGGTCCAGCGGCCTTGAAAGTGCTGGGCCAGTGCATTGACCAGGTAGACCGAGCGGTGCTGGCCGCCGGTGCAGCCCACCGACACCGTGGCATAGCTGCGGTGATTCTTCACCAGCTCGGGCAACCAGTTGTCCAGAAAACGGATGATGTCGTTTTGCATCTGCAGCACTTTGGGCTGCTGCGCCAGGAAGTGGGCGATCGGTGCTTCCAGCCCGGTGTGCGGGCGCAACTCGGGCTCGTAGTAGGGGTTGGGCAGCATGCGCACATCGAACATGTAGTCGCTGTCGATGGGGATGCCGTGCTTGAAGCCAAAGGACTGGAACAGCAGGGTCAGGCTCGATTGCGGCGCCTGGATCCACTCCTTGATAGAGGCCTGCAGCTGGGAGCCGCGCAGGTTGCTGGTGTCGATCACATGGGCCTGCTCGCGCAGGTCGGCCAGCAGCGCGCGTTCTTCATCAATCATCTGCGCCAGCGCGCGGGGGCCTTGCTGCAGTTTTTCGTTGGTCAGCGGGTGGCGCCTGCGGGTTTCCGAAAAACGGCGCATCAGCGTGTCGCGCTGCGCATCCATGTAGATAAGTCGCACCTGGGCCCCGGCGTCGCGCAGCCGCTCGAGCTGCTCGGGCACCAGGTACAGGCCCTTGGCGCTGCGTGCATCCATCGCAATGGCCACGCGGCTGCCGTGCTGCCAGTGCTCCAGTGATACGAGTGCCTGCAGCAGTTCAGGCGGAAAGTTATCCACACAGTAGTAGCCCACGTCTTCGAGCGCATGCAGCGCCACGGATTTGCCCGAGCCGGCCATGCCGGTGATGACCACCACTTCCAGTGGCTGCGGGGCGGATGTCTTATCGGTCATTCATTCCTCCGGCAATCATCTCTTGGGCGTGGGCGCGGCTCGTGGCCGAGAGGTTTTCGCCGCCCAGCATGCGGGCAATTTCATTGACCCGCTCGTCATCGGCCACGGTACAGATATGGCTCGTGGTGCCGCTTTTGCTGCGCTGCTTGGCCACCAGCAGGTGGTGGTCGCCACGTGCGGCCACCTGGGCCAGGTGGGTGACGGCCAGCACCTGGCGGTCCCGCCCCAGTGCCCGCATCACGCGGCCCACCGCATCGGCCACCGCGCCACCAATGCCCGAGTCGATCTCGTCAAAGATCAGGGTGGGCGCCTGGCCGAGCTGGCTGGTCGATATTGCAATGGCCAGCGAGATGCGCGAGAGCTCGCCGCCCGAGGCCACCTTGGCGATTGGCTTGGGGTCGGTGCCCGGGTGGCCAGCGACCAGCAGTTCCACATCGTCGATACCATCGCTGCGCGGCTCACGTGCGGGGCTGACCTGCGCGACAAAACGGCCGCCGGCCATGCCCAGGTCCTGCATCGCTGCGGTGATCGCTTTGGACAAGCGTTTGGCCGCCTGCTGGCGCGCCTGGCTGAGCGTCGTGGCGACCTTTTGGTAGGCCTCCTGCGCCTGCTGGGCGTTCTTGGCCAGCTGCACCATATCGGAGGAGGCTTCGAGCGCCAGCAGCTCGGCATGCCAGCCCTGCAGCAGTGCGGGTAGGTCTTCGGGCGCACGCTTGTAGCGACGTGCCAGCGATATCCAGCTGCCCAGGCGCTGGTCCAGCTGCTCGAGCTTGTCCGGGTCCAGCTCGGCATGGCGCAGGTAGCCGTTGAGCGAGCGCACCACATCCTCGAGCTGGGCCAGGCACGATTCCAGCGACTCGGCCATCGCGGAGAAACCGGGCTCCACATGGGCCTGGGCCTGCAGCGCATGCAGGCTGCGGTTGACATGGGTGAGCGCGCCGCCGTCTTCGCCTTCCAGGCTGGCAATCGCGTTGTTGGCCGCATCCATCAAGGCCTGGGCATTGGACAGGCGCCCATGCTGGGTGTTGAGCTCTTCCCATTCCTGCGGTCCGGGCGCGAGCTTGTCGATTTCGGCGATCTGCCAGAGCAGGCGTTCGCGCTCGCGCTGGTGGGTTTCTTCCATGCTGCGCGCTTGCTGCAAGGCCTTGTCGGCACTGCGCCAGAGCGCATAGGCGCGCTGCGTGGGAGTGCTGTCGGTACCGGCGTAGGCGTCCAGCAGCTGGCGCACCGACTCGGGCTGGGTCAGCCCCTGCCAGGCATGCTGGCCATGGATATCGACCAAGTCGCCCGCAATGCTGCGCAGCTGCGTGGCGGTGGCGGGCACGCCATTGATCCAGAACTTGCTCTTGCCCTGCGCGTCGATCACGCGGCGCAGCAGCAGCGTTTCTTCGCCGGGCATGTCGTTGTCGGCCAGAAAGCCTTCGAGCGTGGCGGGCGTATCGAACTCGGCCATCAGCTCGGCGCGGCTGGCGCCCTGGCGCACAAAACCGGTGTCGGCACGGTGTCCCAGCACCAGCTGCAAAGCATCGATCAGGATCGATTTGCCGGCACCCGTCTCGCCGGTCAGTGCCGTGAAGCCGGGCTGGAAATCCACCTCCAGCTGCTCGACGATGACGAAATCACGCAAGCCAATGCGTCTGAGGCTCATGGCGTAATGCCCCCTTCGTTCCAGCCCAGCTTTTTGCGCAGAGTGGCGTAGTAGTTCCAGCCCCGGGGGTGCAGAAAGCGCGCCTTGTGCGGCGCGCTGCGCACCAAAATCTTGTCACCACGCAGGATGGAGGCGAGCGACTGCATGTCGAAATTGGCGGCCACATCGCGCCCGCCAATCACCTCGATCGAAATTTCCTGCGAGTCAGGAATCACACTGGGCCGGTTGGACAGCATATGCGGCGCAATCGGCGCCATCACCCAGCAGGGCACCGTCGGGTGCACGATGGGCCCGCCGACCGACAACGCATAGGCCGTCGAGCCCGTCGGCGTTGCAATGATCAAACCGTCTGCGCGCTGGTTGGCCACCAGCTGGCCATCGACCTCGACCCGCAGCTCGACCATGCCCGAGGTGCCGCCCCGGTTGACCACCACATCGTTGAAGGCCAGCGCCTCGAAGACGCATTGGCCTTCGCGCATCACGCGGGCATGGATCATCGAGCGCACTTCTTCTTCGTACTCGCCGGCCAGAATCGCCGAGAGCGGTCCCATGAAGGTCTGCAGCGGGACATCGGTCACAAAGCCCAGTCGCCCCTGGTTGATGCCGACCAGGGGCGTGTTGTACTGCGCCAGCTCGCGTCCCACGCCCAGCATGGTGCCGTCACCGCCCAGCACAATGACCAGGTCGCAGCGCTCACCGATCTCCTGCATGCTGAGTGTCGGGTAGTGTTCCATGCCGGTGAAGGCGGCGGTTTCCTTCTCCAGGAATGCAGTGCCGCCCTGGGCCTCGATATAGCAGGCGATCTGGCTGAAAGCCGCATAGGACTGCTGGCGCACCTCGGCAGTGGGCGGCGCATGGTGTTTGCCGATCAGGGCAATATGTTGGAAGCGAGACTGCATACGCAAATTACATCACCAAAGTGGCGTAATCTTTTTGAATTTCTTGAGCAGCCCCAGTTGGCGGCTGCCGCCTGCCCTGCAAAGGCGGGCTGCGCCGGTGGCCGGGACTGGGCCTGGAGCTGGCCGGGCGCCTGCAGGCAGGCACGCGGGGTAGCTACGGCTTCATTGTTGCATGGGCGCCATAAGTCGGGTGCGTGGTAGCCATCTCTGGCGTCCGGCTGCTGGCTGGAATCCTCTGGGTATCCCTGGGTCTGGCCCGAACGCGGCTGCTGGCGCCAAGGACACGGATAAAATGCGCCCATGCTCGATGACCGCGCTCGGCTGCTGCTCAAAACCTTGGTGGAACGCTATATAGCGGATGGCCACCCAGTGGGCTCGCGCGCGCTCACGCAGGCGCCCGGGCTGGACTTTTCGCCGGCCACCATCCGCAATGTGATGGCCGACCTCGAAGGCCTGGGCCTGATTGCCAGCCCCTACACCTCGGCCGGCCGCATCCCCACCGCCAAGGGCTACCGCCTGTTTGTCGACACCATGCTGACCGTAGACCCGGACCAGGTGGTGTCGGCCGAGATTGCGCCCGAGCAGCCGCAAAAGGTCATCACCAGCGCTGCTGGCGTGCTCTCGGAGCTGTCGCAGTATGTGGGCGTGGTGCAGGCGCCGCGCAAAAGCTCGTCGTTCCGCCATATCGAGTTTTTGCGCCTGTCGGAAAAGCGCATCCTGCTGATCCTGGTCTCGCCCGAAGGCGATGTGCAGAACCGGGTGATCTTCACTGAGTCGGACTACTCGCAAAGCCAGCTGATTGAGACGGCCAACTACCTCAACGCCCATTACGCCGGTTTGGCGATGGAGCAGGTGCGCCAGCTGCTGCGCAAGGAAGTGGACAGCCTGCGCGACGAGATCGCCGCACTGATGCTGGCGGCCGTGAATGTGGATGAAGACGCCCAAGAAGCACCGCATGAACTGGTGATTGCTGGCGAGCGCAACCTGCTGGCCGTCAGCGATTTCAGCAACGACATGACCAACCTGCGCCGGGCCTTTGACCTGTTCGAGCAAAAGACCCAGATCCTGCACCTGCTGGAGAACTCCAACCGCGCAGAAGGTGTGCAAATCTACATCGGTGGCGAGAGCCAGTTGCTGTCCGTCGAGGAGCTGTCGGTCGTCAGCACGCCGTACCAGGTCAACGGCAAGGTGGTCGGCACCCTGGGCGTCATCGGCCCCAAACGCATGCCCTACGAGAAGATGATCCAGATCGTTGGAATCACCTCCAAGCTCGTATCCAACGCACTGAGCCATCCGAAATAGACGCTAGAATGCACAGCTTCACTCGCCAGGGCTTCTGGCAGGTGGTGGTACCGGGGCGTTAGCTCAGTTGGTTAGAGCAGAGGACTCATAATCCTTTGGTCGCGGGTTCAAGTCCCTCACGCCCTACCAGATTCATTGGCTGCACAGCTATCATTTTTGATGCTGTGTGGCTTTTTTATTGTCGGTGGTGCGCGCGGCGTTTGGTGTATTGCCGAATGTACCCATGACAAGAAGGTCATTCTGGGCAGCAGCAGCTGCACCCTCTGTCCAGCGGCTCCACACAGCCCCTGAGTCTGGCAATGACCAACCCATGCCGGTTCATAATCATCCCCCCAACTTGTTCAAGAGTCCTCTTTCATGGTGGATAAATCCTTGCTGCAGCAGCTGGTGCTGGAGCGGCTGGCCGATGACCTGCAGCAGGTCGAGCAGGCGGTGAGTGCGGCGCATGAAGCGGCGACCCACGAGGAAAATATTGCCGAGAACAAGTACGACACCTTGGGCCTGGAGGCGGCCTACTTGGCGACGGGCCAGGCGCGGCGCGCTGAGGCCATCCACCAGGCGCTGGTCCATTGGCGGCTTTTTTGCCCGCAGCCCTATAGCGCCGGCAGGGGCATACAGCTGGGCGCGCTGGTTTGCCTGCTGGATGCGGACGAGAGACAGCAGCAGATCTTTCTTGGCCCTGAAGGGGGCAACATGAAGCTGGTCATCGGCGCTGAATCCATCCAGGTGATCAGCAGCCAAGCGCCGTTGGGCCAGGCGCTGCTGGGCAAGGCTGAGGGAGATGAGGTGACGCTGGAGGTGGCGCAGGCCAGGCAGAAGTTGGAGGTGCTATGGGTTCGTTAAGCTGGCTGAACCCTGCGCCGCGTTTGCACCAGCACCATGGCCACCGCCACCAAGCTGGACAGCAGCACCGCTGCCCAGGCGCCCAGTGCGGGCACAGGTTCGGGCGTGCCGGGGTTGGCGGTCGGGGCTGCGGTCACCGCAAAGCTTTGCTGCTTTTGAGGGGCTGCGAAATAGGCGCCATTGCCTGCCTGGTTGGCATTGACCACGCAGGTGCCCACGCTGAGAAAGCTTACCGTGTTGCCCGTGACCGAACAAATCGCAGCCGCTGAGGGATCGATGGAGAAAACAACCGGCTCGCCCGATTCACCGCCGGTGGCTGCAATATCGTAGCTGCCTCCCACAGGGGCAGGACTGGGCGGGGTGGAGTTGAAGGTGATGGACTGGGGCGTGGCGCCATCCGAGGAGCCGTTCAGGGTGATGGACTGGGTGCCAAGATTGTCGACTTCAAAGCGGAAGGCATCTGTGACAGGGCCCGCAGCAGCCGGCGCAGTGAACGTAAAGCTGATCGTACAAGGCGTGAATTGCGGATAGGGGCCTGCAGCGCAGCTGCTGTCCACGACCGTGAAGGCGGAGTTTGCAGGCGGCGTGACGCTGCTGACATTCAGTACGAATGGCGTGGGTCCCTGGTACTCCACCGTGACGCTCTGCGCTGCCGATACGCTGCCTGCCGCCGTGTTGCTGAAGTTGATGCTGCCTGGCGTGAACAGCAGGCCCTGTGCCTGCGCGGCCTGCAAGCCCAGCGCGGCAGCCACAGCGATCAGTGACTTAGCAATCCATGAAATGAATATTCTCATACCAACTCCAGATGATTGGAGTGGATGTTAGCACTTGCATACTTTTTATGTCATCGGGTATAGCCGGATGGCGTCAGCAGCACCGGGCGACAGGAAAGCGCTGTACAAGGAGGCGCTTGACAGCGCATCCGCTGAGCAATAAACGAGACAGGGGAGAGGATCGCCATGCCGCGAGGGCATATGCCTGCTTCCGGAGCACTGACCTGGCAAGGTCCATTGGAAGGACTTGGGCGGAGCGCGCAGCAAAGACGGCGAGAGCGCTTCAACGTGAAAAAAATGCCTGGCTACATGGAGAACCGCTGGCTAGCAAAAACGACCACTGGAGTGAAAACCCAGTAGGTCGCCCCACGATGAAACAAGGAACGGCGGCAATCGCTGAACCTTGGTGTTGATCATATTCGCAAATGAGAATTATTCTCATAAAAACATTTTAAGAAAAGGGCGATCAGCTTTTGGCGGCAGAACCAGCGGTTTGCAAGCCGTTGCCCGGCCCCAGCAGATCTGCCATACAAGGGGCGTAAGATGAACGCGCCTTCATGCGGGCATGACTGCCTATGCCTTTGCATGGCGGCAGCACCCCGTGCATCTGCCAGCTGGCGTGGCCTTGCCCGCGCCATGCGCTGACCTCCACGAACGGAATAGGACCTTCACCATGACCGTCAAAGCCTATGGCGCCCACGCGGGTGACCAACCCCTGCAAGCCCTGAACATCGAGCGCCGCACGCCGGGCGCCAAGGACGTGCAGATCCGCATTGCCTATTGCGGCGTCTGCCACTCGGACATCCACCAGGTGCGCTCCGAATGGGCGGGCACGCTCTACCCCTGTGTGCCCGGGCATGAGATTGTCGGCGAGGTCGCGGCAGTCGGCTCCGATGTGAGCGATTTCAAGCCCGGGGATCTGGTAGGCGTGGGCTGCATCGTCGACAGTTGCCAGCACTGTGTGGACTGCGGCATGGGGCTGGAGAACTACTGCAACCACATGGTCGGCACCTACAACGGGCCTACCGCCGATGCGCCGGGCCATACCCTGGGCGGCTATTCGCAAAGCATTGTGGTGCACCAGCGCTATGTGCTGCGGGTCAGCCATCCACCGGAACAGCTGGCCGCTGTGGCGCCGCTGCTGTGCGCCGGCATCACCACCTATTCGCCTCTGCGCCACTGGCGCGTGGGGCCCGGCCACAAGGTGGGCGTGGTGGGCATTGGCGGGCTGGGCCATATGGGCATCAAGCTGGCGCATGCGATGGGCGCGCATGTGGTGGCGTTCACCACGTCCGAATCCAAGCGCGATGCGGCCAAGGCGTTGGGCGCTGCCGAGGTGGTGGTCTCACGCCATGCCGATGAGATGGCCGCGCATGCGCAAAGCCTGGACTTCATCCTGAACACCGTTGCGGCCCCGCATGAGCTCGATCCCTTCTTCAACCTGCTCAAGCGCGATGGCACGATGACCCTGGTGGGCGCGCCCTCCACCCCGCATCCCTCGCCCGGTGTGTTTGGCCTGATCATGAAGCGGCGCAGCCTCGCCGGTTCGCTGATCGGCGGTATCCCCGAGACGCAGGAGATGCTCGATTTCTGCGCCGAGCACGGCATTGTGGCGGACATCGAGCTGATCCAGGCCGAGCAGATCAACGAGGCCTATGAGCGCATGCTGCGCGGCGATGTGGCCTACCGTTTTGTGATCGACAACGCCAGCATCTGATGTGTTGACCGCCTGATGCTCCAAAGCCAATGCAGTGCATGCCCTGGGCAAGCACTGCATTTTTCTTTGGGGGCTGCGGCGGAACTTGTGCCCCTCTGCCGCCTCAGACTGCGGCCCTTTGTTTTTGCTCCAAGCCCCATGTTGTCACGTCGCTCCCTGGTCCTGTCCGGCAGTCTGTCTGCGGTGATGGCCGCTCTTTTGCCGATGGGCCAAGCCCTGGCCCGCAGCCCGCAGCCGCCGCGCAAAATGCCGGTGCTGTTCATCGGCCATGGCAGCCCGATGAATGCCATCAGCGCCAACCCCTTTACCCAGCACCTGCAACGCTGGGGTGCCAGCCTGCCCCGGCCCAGCGCCATCCTGGTGGTGTCGGCCCATTGGCTCACGCGCGGCAGCACCGGCGTGACGGTCAACGACAAGCCCGCCACCATCCACGATTTCTCAGGCTTTCCGGCCGAGCTGCATGCAATGCAGTACCCGGCCGCTGGCCACCCAGCGCTCGCGGCCAAGGCGTCCGCGCTGGTGCGCAGCGGCCAGGCGCAGCTGACGGACCAGTGGGGGCTGGACCACGGCACCTGGACCGTCTTGCACCACCTCTACCCCCAGGCCGATGTGCCGGTGTTCCAGGTCTCGATCGACTACAACCAGCCTGCCCCCTTCCACTATGCCGTGGGCAAGGAGCTGGCAGCCTTGCGCGAGCAGGGCGTGCTGCTCATCGGCAGCGGCAATATCGTGCACAACCTGCGCGCAACGGTGCGCGGCGCGCCCGAAGGGCTGATGGCCGCCCGCGACTGGGCCCAGCAGTTTGACGAAGCGGCCAAGCAGGCCTTGCTGGCGGGCAACCACGAGGCCCTGGTGGCCTACCAGCAGCTGCATGCCTCGGCCAGGATGGCCGTGCCTACGCCCGACCACTACTGGCCCTTGCTCTATGCCCTGGGCGCTGCCCATGGCAGTGGCCCGGCGCGCCAGGTGTTTGAGGGCTTTCAGTCCGGCACCATCAGCATGCGCTGCCTGCAGTGGGATGCCTGATCAGCGCAGGCTTTGCAGCGCCTCGGCCAGGCGCTGCACGCCCCGCGCAATCTCGGGCAGATCCAGCAGCGCATAGCCCATCACCACACCGGCTACGGCGTGCGTTGCCTGCGCGCTGCTGGACTGCAGGTACAGCGGGCTGATCGGGTAGACGCGCACGCCGCGCTGCGCTGCCGCCTGCACCAGCTGCGCCTCGCAGCTGGCGGGCAGCGCGGGAAACCACACGGCCAGGTGCAGGCCGCTGGCCGCGCCCTGGATGCGCACTTGCGTGCCCAGATGCCGCTCCAGCGCCTGCAGCAAGGCCTGCTGGCGTGCCTGCTGCTTGCGGCGCATGCGCCGCACATGGCGGGCATAGCTGCCGTCGTCGATCAGTTGGGCCAGCGCCCGCTGGGGGCCGGTGGCGCTGTGGCGGTCGGTCAGCAGCTTGGCCTGCGCAAACAGGCCTGCGAGCGCTGGGGGCAGCACCATATAGCCCAGTCGCAGCTGGGGCGACAAGGTCTTGGAGAAGGTGCCGACATGGATCACGCAGTCCGCGCGGTCGAGCGACCACAGACTGGGCTCGGGCCGCACGGTATAGCGGTAGTCGCTGTCGTAGTCGTCCTCGATCAGCCAGCAACGCTGCGCACGCGCCCAATCGAGCAGGGCATGGCGGCGGGCAATCGGCAAAAAGCCGCCCAGTGGAAACTGGTGACCAGGCGTGGCATAGGCCAGCTTGGCAGGCGCCTGTGCGGTCAGCGCGGCGAGCTGCGCAGTCTGCAGGCCATCGTCATCCACATCGGCGCAGACCAGCTGCGCGCCATACGCCGCAAACACCTGGTGCGCCATGCGGTAGCCGGGGTTCTCGACCACCACGCGGTCGCTAGGGTTGAGCAGCAGGCGGGCACAGAGATCGAGCGCGTGCTGCGAGCCGTTGACGACCAGGATCTGCTCCGTGCTGCAGCGTATGTCCCGGGTCTGATGCAGGTGTTTTTGCAGCGCCTGGCGCAGCTCGGGCGCGCCCAGCGGGGTCGCGTATTCGAGCCGCTGGCTGCGCTGGCCCTCGGCCCGGCGCAAGGCCTTGATCCATTGCAGGGTCGGGAAATCGCTGCCCGCCAGCGGCCCGTAGACAAAGTCGATCACCCCGGCCGGATCGGGCGCGGACGGGCGCAGGGGCATGGCCTGCAGGCGCTGGGCAAAGGCGGACAGGCGATCGCTGTCGGGCATCTGGCGATGGGGCTCGGTAGCGTCGTCAGCCCGGCCCTGAGTGCGGATGCGGTCAGCAGCGCCCGCCGCCACGCGCGTCGCGGCCCCGGGCCGTGTGTCGACAAAGCCATCCGAGGCCAGTTGCTCATAGACCAGGCTCACGGTGCCTCGTGACAGGCCCCGCTCAGCGGCCAGCACCCGCGTCGAGGGCAGGGGGGTGCCGGCCGCGTAGCTGCCATCACCGATGCGCGCGCGGAGGTCGCGGTACAGGCTGCGGCTGCCGGGACGGGTGGACGAGGGTGCTGGCATGGCGGGCAACTGGACCAGTGATTTTGTTAAAAACTGGCTATTTTTAACCAGAAGCGGCCGCCGCACAATCCGGGCTTGGCCGCAACCCAGCTCGGGCGCGGCATCTGTTTTGACAGGGAAAAAGAATGTTCAAAGGTTTGAGTGCGTTTCCGCTGACCCCGATGGATGAGAGCGGCATCGATATGCCGGCATTTGCGCGACTGGTGCAGCGCCTGGTGGCAGCCGGTGTCGATTCCATCGGCGCGCTGGGCTCCACCGGCAGCTATGCCTATCTCTCGCGTGCCGAGCGGGCCCAGGTGGCGGCGCTGGCGGTGGAGCAGGCCCAGGGCGTGCCGGTGGTCGTGGGCATTGGCGCACTGCGCACGCGCGATGTGCTGGCCTTGGCCGACGACGCACAAAAGGCCGGTGCCAGTGGCCTGCTGCTGGCCCCGGTCTCCTACCAAAAGCTGTCTGACGACGAGGTCTATGGTCTCTACCAGGCCGTCTCGCGTGCGGTGTCGGTGCCCATTGTTGTGTACGACAACCCCGGCGCCACGCGCTTTGAGTTCAGCGATGCGCTGCATGGCCGCATTGCGCAGCTGCCCCATATCGGCTCGATCAAGATCCCCGGCGTGCCGGCCGATGCGGCCGAGGCCAAGGCGCGTGTGCAGCGCCTGCGCGCTGTCGTGCCCGCCCATGTCAGCATTGGCGTCAGTGGCGATGCCTTGGGTGCCAAGGGCCTGGTGGCCGGTTGCGATGCCTGGTACTCGGTCATCGGTGGCCTTTGGCCTCAGACCACCTTGGCGATCACGCGTGCTGCGCTGGCTGGCCATGCGGAGCAGGCGCTGGAGCTGTCCCACCGCCTGGCGCCGCTGTGGTCCTGGTTCCAGCAAAAGGGCGGCAGCCTGCGCTCGGTTGCCACCGCAGCCGAGCTGATGGGCCTGGCCCGCTCACCCTGCCTGCCGCTGCCGCTGCACACCTTGCAGGGGGCGGATCGCGCGGCATTCGCAGCGCTGTTGCAAACGCTGGATCTGGCCTGAACTCCAGCAGCGTTCAAGCCGCCAGGCGCCTGGCCTGCGCGCGCAACAGATCCATAAAGTTCTGCTGCTCCTGCGAGGCCTCCTGGTCCTTGCGCGTCAGCATGCCAAACGGGGCCATCGGTATATCGATCTGCACTGGCAAGGTCTTGACCAGGCCCATGCGCAGATAGTCCTTCAAGGCCGAGTCCGACAGCAGCATCACCGCGTCCGTCAGCTGCACCAACTGCTGCATCGAGTAGACGGAGCTGCACTCGGTGACATCGGCCGGCACCGGCAGCTCCAGGCTGTGCAGCAGCTGGTCCAGCGCGATGCGTGCCGGAGTGCTGGCCGGCTGCAAGATCCAGGGCCAGTCGCGCACCAGCTCCTCCCAGCTCAGCTTGCGGCGCCGCGCCAGCACATGGCCGCTGCGCACCACCACCAGCAAGCGCTCGTTGCCCAGCGCCTCAAAGTCATAGGCCTCGCTGTCGCCGGCAATGCGGCGGCGGGCAATGGCCAGGTCAATGCGGCGCTGGTCCAGCAGGCGCAGCACCTGGTCGCTGGTATCGCCCATGATGCGCAGGCGCAGCTGCGGGCTCTGCGCTTTCATTTGGGCCACGGCCGTCATCACCAGGTCGGGCGCTGCCCCCATGATGGTGCCGATCGCCAGGTAGCCATAGCCGCCTTGGCGGCGCACCGCCAGGTCTTCGGCGCAGCGGTCCAGGCTGTTGAGCGAGGCCTCGGCAAAGCGCACCAGCTGCAGGCCCAGCGCGGTAGGGCGCATGCCGCGCGGCAGGCGCTCAAATAGCTGGCAGCCAAACATGTCTTCGATCTCGCGCAGCATGCGCGTGGCAGCGGGCTGCGACATCGCCAGGCTGATCGATGCGCGGTGCAGATTGAGGCTCGATCCCAGCGCCACCAGCATGTGCAGGTGCTTGTAGCGCAGGCGGTTGAGCAGGCTGCGCTGCAGCGGTGGCGCGGCCGTTAAAGCAGGTTTTACAGACATAAATAAAAAGTATCGGATATGACTGAAATTTGATTTGTTAGGCATCAATCATGCGCGTACATTCAGCTCCACACAAGAACGAATGACCTTTCAGGAGACAAACATGAACGCCTTCGCGCACACTTTTTTCAGACCCCCCGCCTCACGACGGCGCTAGCGCAAGCCGCGCCCCATCGGCGCTGGCTTGCCAGCGCCGCCTTCTCCTTTCTCGCTCCCGCAGCGCCCGCCATTTGGCCGGCGTTCAGGCCGCGCATTGTCTTTAAGGATTTGTCGTGAAAAAACTCCCCGCTCCCTTGCTCGCCAAGATTTCCTGGCGCCTGCTGCCCTTCTTGCTGCTGATGTACATCATGGCCTTTCTGGACCGGGCCAATGTGGGCTTTGCCAAGGTGGCCTTCCAGGCCGATACCGGCATCAGCGACGCCGCCTTCGCGTTTGGCGCTGGCGTGTTCTTTGTTGGTTATGCCCTCTTGGAAGTGCCCAGCAATCTGATCATGCACCGCATCGGCGCGCGCATCTGGATGTGCCGCATCATGGTCACCTGGGGCCTGGTGTCGGCCGCGATGATGTTTGCCCATAACGAGACCACCTTCTATGTGCTGCGCTTCCTGCTGGGCGTGGCCGAGGCGGGCTTCTTCCCCGGCGTCATCCTGTACCTCACCTACTGGTTCCCGGCCGCGCACCGGGCGCAGGCCATGGGCTTTTTCTACTTCGGCGCGCCGCTGGCCTTTATCTTTGGCAGCCCCTTGTCGGGCCTGCTGCTGGAGCTCGATGGCATGGGTGGCTGGCATGGCTGGCAATGGCTGTTTGCGGTCGAAGGCCTGATGGCCGTGGCCGTCGGTATCTGGTCGTATTTCTACCTCACCAACCGCCCGGCCGATGCCCAGTGGCTGACGGCCGACGAGCGCCGCCAGGTGCAGGACATCATCGACAGCGAAGAGCGCGCCAAGGGCGGTCACCAGCACAGCCTGCTCGCTGCCATGTGCCAGCCGCGCGTGCTGTACCTGGCCCTCGTGTATCTGCTGATCCAGGCCAGCGTCTACGGCGTGGTGTTCTACCTGCCCAGCCAGGTGGCAGGCCTCTTGGGCACCAAGGTGGGTCTGCAAGTCGGCCTGGTCTCGGCCATCCCCTGGCTCTGCGCACTGTTGGCCGCCTGGTGGGTGCCCGGCTTTGCCCAGCGCAGCCAAAAACCCCGCAGTGTGGCCAGCATGACCTTGCTCGTCGCCGCCATCGGCATGGCCGCATCGGTGAGTTTTTCCAGCCCGCTGCTGGGTGTTGCCGCGCTGTGCTTTGCGGCGGCCGGCTTTATCGCGGTGCAGCCGGTGTTCTGGACCTTTCCAGCCAACACGCTGGCAGGTGCTGCCGCAGCGGGCGGCATTGCGCTGATCAATTCGCTGGGTGCGGTTGGCGGCTTTGTCGCCCCCATCGTCAAGAACTGGGCCGAAGGCCATTTCCACTCACCCGCCGCAGGCCTGTACCTGCTGGCAGGCACAACGGTACTGGCAGCGTTGCTGGTGCTGGGCATCCGGGCCCGCATGGCGCCCGCTGCGCTGCAGCCCCGGGCCGCTGCCTAAATTGCATAAGGAGCAAACACCACCATGAGCCAGATCCCCACCATCAAGCAAGTGCGCGCCTATACCCTCAAAGGGGGCGGTGCCGACTACCACGACCAGGCCGATGGCCACTGGATCGACGACCACATCGCCACGCCAATGGCCAAGTACCCCGAGTACCGCCAGAGCCGCCGCAGCTTTGGCATCAATGTGCTGGGCACCCTGGTGGTCGAGATCGAGGACAGCGCAGGCAATGTCGGCTTTGCCGTCACCACCGGCGGCGAGCCCGCAGCCTATATCGTCGAGAAGCACCTGGCACGCTTTCTGGAAGGCGCCAAGGTCACCGACATCGAGCGCATCTGGGACCAGATGTACTGGTCCACCTTGTACTACGGCCGCAAGGGCATTGTCATCAACACCATCTCCGGCGTGGACCTGGCGCTGTGGGATTTGCTGGGCAAGGTGCGCGGCGAGCCGGTGCACCAGCTGCTGGGCGGCGCGGTGCGCGATGAGCTGCAGTTCTACGCCACCGGCGCGCGCCCCGATCTGGCGCAGAAGATGGGCTTTATCGGCGGCAAGATGCCCCTGCACTATGGCCCGGCCGAAGGCGAGGAAGGCCTGCGCCGCAACCTGGAGGAGCTGGCCACGATGCGCGAGCGCGTGGGCCCCGATTTCTGGCTGATGCTGGACTGCTGGATGAGCCTGGACCTGAACTACGCCACCCGCCTGGCCCAGGGTGCCCAGGCCCACGGCCTGAAATGGATTGAAGAGGCACTGCCGCCCGATGACTACTGGGGCTATGCGGCCCTCAAGAAGAACGTGCCCACCGGCATGCTGGTGACCACCGGCGAGCATGAGGCCACACGCTGGGGCTTTCGCCAGCTGCTGGAGATGGGTTGCTGCGACATCATCCAGCCCGATGTCGGCTGGTGCGGCGGAATCACCGAGCTCTTGAAGATCTCGGCACTGGCCGATGCCCACCAGGCGCTGGTGATTCCGCATGGCTCCAGCGTCTACAGCTACCACTTTGTGGCCACGCGCCACAACAGCCCCTTTGCCGAGTTTTTGATGATGGCGCCCAAGGCCGACGAGGTTGTGCCGATGTTCCACCCGCAGCTGCTGGGCGAGCCGGTGCCTGTGCAAGGCCGCATGCGCCTGTCGGCACTGGACAAGCCCGGCTTTGGTGTGGAGCTGAACCCGGCTTGCGAACTGCACCGTCCCTACACGCATTGATTACCCATTGATCACACACCGGTGGGCCAACGCTGATTGCCCACCCAGGAGACCTATCCATGGATTTGCCATTGAACCCTTTCAAGGCCGCGCTGCGCCGCAGCGAGCCGCTCTACGGTATCTGGGCCGGTTTTGCCACGCCCTATGCGGCCGAGATCATCGCCACCACCGGCTACGATTGGATGCTGGTGGATGGCGAGCATGCGCCCAACACCGTGCCGACGCTGCTGGCGCAGCTGCAGGCGGTGGCACCCTATGCCACGCACCCGGTGGTGCGGGCGGTGCATGGCGATGCGGTGCTGATCAAGCAGCTGCTGGACGCTGGCGTGCAGACCCTGATGGTGCCGATGGTCGAGACGGCTGAGCAGGCCCGCGCGCTGGTGCAGGCGATGCGCTACCCGCCGCATGGTATCCGGGGTGTGGGTGGGGGCCTGACCCGCGCCACGCGCTGGGATGCGGTGCCCGACTACATCCGCACTGCGCATGAGCAGCTCTGCCTCATCGTGCAGATCGAGTCGCGCCTGGGCGTGGAGAATGCGGCGGAGATTGCGGCCGTCGATGGCGTCGATGCCGTCTTCATCGGCCCGGCAGACCTGTCCACCGGCATGGGCCATGCGGGCGATGCCAGCCAGCCCGAGGTGCAGGACTGCATACGCCGCACCATCGAGACCACCCTGGCCCATGGCAAGGCCTGCGGCATTCTGGCGCCGCGCGAAGAAGATGCGCGCCGCTACACCGACTGGGGCTGCCGCTTTGTGGCCGTCGCCATCGATATCAGCCTGATGCGCCAGGCCGCCGTGGCCAACCTGGCACGCTACCGCGCGCCCACCCAGCCCGCCATTGTCTCTACCACCTACTGAGGACGACCCCATGCCAACCACCCCTGTTTTGCGCAATTACATTGCCGGTGCGTTCAGCGACAGCGCCGAGCTGCACGAGGTGCGCAACCCCGCCACGGGCGCGCTGCTGGCGCAGTCGCCGCTGTCAGCCCAAGCCGATGTGGACCGCGCCATTGCAGCGGCACGCGGCGCGCAAAAAGCCTGGGCGCGCCGCCCGGCGATCGAGCGCGCGCAGTTCCTGCGCCGCATTGCCGCTCGCCTGCGCGAGAACGTGGCGCGCATTGCGCGCACCATCACCGAGGAGCAGGGCAAGGTGCTGGGCCTGGCCGAGGTGGAGGTGAACTTCACCGCCGACTACCTGGACTACATGGCCGAATGGGCGCGCCGCATTGAGGGCGAAGTCATCAGCAGCGACCGGGTCAACGAGCAGATCTTTCTGCTGCGCAAGCCGATGGGCGTGGTGGCGGGCATCCTGCCCTGGAACTTCCCCTTCTTCCTGATCGCGCGCAAGATGGCGCCGGCGCTGCTGACCGGCAACACCATCGTCATCAAGCCCAGTGAAGAGACCCCCATCAACTGCCATGCCTTTACCGAGCTGCTGGCCCAGTGCGAGCTGCCCGCTGGCGTGTTCAACGTGGTCTATGGCCAGGGCGGCACCGGTGGTGCGCTGTCGGCCCATGCGGGCGTGGACATGATCAGCTTTACCGGCAGCGTGGGCACCGGCGAGCGCATTGCTGCCGCCGCTGCGCCCCATATCACCAAGCTCAACCTGGAGCTGGGTGGCAAGGCCCCTGCCATTGTGCTGGCCGATGCCGACCTGGACCTGGCCGTCAAGGCCATCCGCGATTCGCGCATCATCAACACTGGCCAGGTCTGCAACTGTGCCGAGCGCGTCTATGTGCAGCGCCAGGTGGCCGATGAATTTACCGCACGCATTGCCCAGGCGATGGCCGCGACCCGCTATGGCGACCCGATTGCGCAGACCGATGTGGAGATGGGACCGCTGATCAACCAGAAGGGTCTGGACAGCGTCGATGCGAAGGTGCGCCGTGCGCTGGCCGATGGTGCGCAGCTGGTCACTGGCGGGCAGGTCGCCGATCTGGGTGCCGGCTTTCACTACCAGCCCACGGTGCTGGCGGGCTGCCGCGCCGACATGGAGATCATGCGCAAGGAAATCTTTGGCCCGGTGCTGCCGATCCAAGTGGTTGAGGACCTGGACGAGGCGATTGCGCTGGCCAACGACTGCGAATATGGCCTCACGTCCTCGCTCTACACCCGCGACCTGTCCAAAGCCATGCAGGCGATGCGCGAGATCGACTTTGGCGAGACCTACATCAACCGCGAGAACTTTGAGGCGATGCAAGGCTTCCATGCCGGCGTGCGCAAGTCGGGCGTGGGCGGCGCCGATGGCAAGCATGGCCTCTACGAGTACACCCATAGCCATGTGGTGTACCTGCAGTCCTGATGGGGCTCTGCCGCTGAGGTGATGCAGCCTCCGCGATCCGCCTTAAAAGAAGGCCGCCAACCCAGGTGACCCGGGTTGGCGGCCTTTTGTTGTTGGCGTTGCGGCGATCGATCAGCGCTTGGCGCTCAGCCCTTCGACCACCGCGCGCACCTGCTGCAGTACCTTATCGGCCAGCGCTTGATCGGCCTTGACAACGCCGCGCGAGATGGCCATCGCGCCCACCAGTGCGGCGACCAGCGTGCTGGCCAGCGCCTGGCGTTGCTGCGGGTCACTGCTGGCCGGCAAGGCGGCCTCGATGCCGGCGCGCAGCTCGGTAAAGCCATCGCGAAAGCTGCGGCTCACCGCCTCGCTCTGGCGCCCGGCATCGCAGGCGGTGGAGACCAGCGGGCAGCCCCGGGTCATGTCATCGCGCACTTTGGGGTTCAGGTAGCTGTCCAGGTAGGTGGCCATCGCGTGGTCGCTCCGCTCGCTGGCCTGCTTGACCCGGCCAAAGCCTTGCCCAAAACCATGCGCCAGCGCTTGGGCTGCCAGGTCCTGCTTGTCGCTGAAATGCTTGTACAGGGCGCCCTGCGTCAGGCCCGCCTGTTGGCATATATCGGCCACGCCGGTGCCGTCGATGCCGCGTTCCTTGAACAGGGCAGCGGCGGCATCGAGCAGTGCCTGGCGGTTCTGTTGCGCTTGTTCCTTGGTGACTTTCATCGCAAATACCCTGCTTGAAGCTGTGCTTGACAGTTTTTGATTGTGATCGCTATCATTGTAACTCCTCCGTCGATAACCTCCAAATAACATGCTCGCTTCCCGACTCGCCGTGCTGCTCCAGCGCCATGGCGTCCATTACGCCTGGGTGATTGCCGCCATCACCTTTTTGGCCATGCTGGTCACCTCGGCGGCGTTGGGCCTACCGGGGGTGCTGATGCAGCCGCTGGCCGTCGAGTTTGGCTGGAGCGTGCGTGACCTGTCCTCGGTGTTTGCGACCCGCTTTGCACTGTATGGCCTGCTCGGGCCCTTTGCCGCGGTCATTTTGCTGCGCTATGGCGTATCGCGCGTGGTGGCGCTGGCCGCAGCGGTGATTGCCGGCGCCTTGCTGCTGGGCCTCATCATGCGCAACCTGGGCCAGGCCTTTGTGCTCTGGGGCATTGTGCTGGGCATGGGCACGGGCCTGACGGCCATGGTGCTGGGCGCGACGGTGGCCAACCGCTGGTTTGTGCAGCGCAAGGGCCTGGTCATGGGTTTGCTGGCGGGCAGCAGTGCCACCGGCCAGCTGCTGTTCTTGCCCGCCGCCGCCTGGCTGATTGCGCAGTACGGCTGGCGCTGGGCGCTGCTGCCAGTCGTCGCGGCATCGGCCGTGTTGCTGGTGCTGGTGCTGCTGTTCATGCGCGACAGCCCGGCGCAAATGCAGCTGAGCGCCTATGGCGCAGACCCCGCTGCCGCGCCCGTGGCCCCCGCGCCCCGCGCCAGCTGGAGCCTGCCGTTCAGCACCTTGGTTGCAGCTTCCAAAGTGCCGGCGTTCTGGATACTGGCGGGCACTTTCTTCATCTGCGGGCTCAGCACCAATGGGCTGATCCAGACCCACTTTGTCTCGCTCTGCGGTGACTATGGCCTGGGTCCGGTGCCAGCCGCCTCGGTGCTGGCGATGATGGGCATTTTTGACCTGGTGGGCACGACCTTGTCGGGCTATCTGTCGGACCGCTATGACAGCCGCAAGCTGCTGTTCTGGTACTACGGGCTGCGCGGGCTGTCGCTGTTCTGGCTGCCGTACTCCGAGTTCACGATCGCCGGCCTGTCGCTGTTTGCGGTGTTCTATGGCCTGGACTGGATTGCGACGGTACCGCCCACCGTCAAGCTGGTGGCCAGCGAGTTTGGCCCCGAGCGCGCAGCCCTGGTGTTTGGCTGGGTGTTTGCCGCCCACCAGCTGGGCGCGGCCGTTGCTGCCTATGGCGCGGGCCTGGCACGCTCGGTGCTGTCGTCGTACTCGCCCGCGTTGTTTGTCGCAGGCGCCGCTTGCCTGGTGGCGGCAGCGGCGGTGTTGTGGGTGCGCAAGCCGGTGGTGGCCATGCGCGCCGTGGGCTGACCGGTCCAGCGCCGGGCGCCCTGGCTCAATCGGCCCTTGCGCCCGAGCGTTTCACAATCTCGGCCCATTTCTTTTCTTCGCTGCGCATATAGGCCAGAAACTCTTGCGGGCTCGAGCCCACCGGCTCGGCGCCCATGCGCTGGTACTGCGCGGCCACTTCGGGCTTGCGCAAGGCCTGCTGCGCGGCCTGGGCCAGTTTATTGACGATCTCGGGCGGCGTGTTCTTCGGGGCCCAGAGGCCATACCAGGTGCTGGTGGCGTAGTCGGCAATGCCCGATTCCTGCATGGTCGGGATCTGCGGCAGCGAGCTCGAGCGCTTGGCGGTGGTGACCGCCAGCGCCTTGAGCTTGCCCGAGGTGATAAAGGGCATGGCCGAGGGCATGGAGTCAAACATCAGCTGGATCTGGCCGCCCATCAAATCGGTGAGCGCCGGCGAGCTGCCCTTGTAGGGCACATGCTGCATCGCAATGCCTGTCTTGAGCTTGAACAGCTCGCCCGACAGGTGCTGTGACGAGGCATTGCCGGCCGAGCCAAAATTGATGCTGCCCTTGCTCTTTTTCAGGTAGGCCACCAGCTCCTGCACGTTCGACACCGGCAGCTCGCTGTTGACCACCAGCACCAGCGGCACATCGACGATCTGCGTGATCGGTGCGAAGTCGTTGAACGAGTCATACGGCACCTTGTCGTAGACCGAGGGGTTGATCACCTGCAGCGAGGCGTTCGCCAGCAAGGTGTAGCCATCGGGCTGGGCCTTGGCGACCTGGGCTGCGCCCACCATGCCGCTGGCGCCGGGCTTGTTGTCGACAAAGATGGTCTGCTTGAGGCTCTCGCCCATCGAGATGGCGACGAGGCGCCCGACCAGGTCGGTGGGGCCGCCGGGCGGGTAGGGGATCACCAGCTTGATGGTTGAGGCCGGGTAATCGGCCGCCGATGCCGCGTGGGCGGCGGGCAAGCCGCTGCCCAGCAGGGCCAGCCCTAAGCCGGTATGCAGCAGCGATTGCAGGGCCTGGCGGCGCTGCGCGGAGTGGCGTTGTGTCATGTCTTGTCTCCTTGTATTTGTAGGGCGACCTTGCCCAGCACCTCGCGGCTGTGCAGCGCGTCCAGCGCCTCGCACAGCTCGTCCATGGCATAGACCCGCGAGATGTCGGGATGGATGGCGTCGCGCTGGGCCATCTCCAACAGCGCGGCCATCATGGCCTGCATGGCTGCGGCATGGCGCTGGCGCTCGTTGGCGGGCGTCCAGCCGATGTACTGGCCATAGAAGAAGCCGTGGATCGTCAGGTTCTTGACCAGTGCGATATTCATCGGCACCTTGGGGATCGTGCCGCTGGCAAAGCCGATGATGACGATGCGCCCGTTCTGGGCCGTGCAGCGCAGCGCCTGCAGCAGCAGGTCACCGCCTACCGGGTCAAACACCAGGGTTGCGCCTTTGCCGCCCGTCACCGCCTTGACCTGCTCGATCAGGTGCTGCGGATCGACCGCATGCTGCGCGCCATGGCGCAAGGCGGCCTGGCGTTTGTCTTCGCTGCTGGCGCAGGCAATCACCTGCACACCGGGTACCTGGGCGGCCAGCTCCACGGCGGCCGCGCCCACGCCCGAGCCCGCGCCCAGCACCAGCAGGCTGTCGCCCGACCGCAGCGCGGCGCGCCAGTGCAAGGCCGTGTACGCCGTGCCGTAGGAGATCGGCAGCGCCAGCGCGCGCAGTGGATCGAGCGCCGCCGGCACCGCATACACGGTGCTGGCCTGCACCTTGGCCTGCTGCGCATAGGCGCCCCAGTCGCAGATAAACACGACCTGGTCGCCCACCTTTACATGGGCCACGGCGCTGCCGCATTGCAGCACCTGGCCCACGCCCTCGGTGCCCGGCACAAAGGGCAGCGGCGGGGTCTTTTGGTACTTGCCCTCGATCAAGAGGCCGGTGGCGTGGCTGACGGTGGCATGGTGCACGTCGATCAGCACTTCGTCAGGAGCCAAGGCGGTGGGGGGCGCGGTGGTCTGGACGGCGGTCACATCGCGGGGCAGGCCGAAGCTGCGGCAGACAATGGCTTTCATGGCTGCAGCTCCTTTCACAGGCCCACGACCTGGCGGGCCGCCAGCGCGTCGATCTCATCTTGCGTCAGTCCCAGGCTGCGCAGAATCTGCTGGCTGTCGGCACCAATGCGCGGCGCGGGCAGCGGTGCATCGGGCCTGGCCGGCCAGGGGGTGGCTGCCATCAACACCTCGCCAAAATCGGGCTGCTGCACGGTCTTGAACGTGGCCAGGTGCCGGGCCTGCGGGTGCTGCACCACATCGGCCGCGTTATGCACCACCGCATGCAGCACGCTGTGCTGGTTGAACAGCGCGCGCAGCTCTGCCAGCGGGCGGCTGGCGACAGCGCAGGCCAGGTCGGCATGCAGCATCGCCTTGTGCTGCAGGCGCAGCGCATTGCTGGCAAAGCGCGGGTCGCGGTCCCAGTCGGCCAGCTCCAGCGCCTTGCCAATGCGCAGGAACTGCTCGTTGTTCAGCGCCAGAATCGTCAGGCGGCCATCGGCCGCATCAAAGATGCCATTGGGCGCGCTGACGGCGGCCTTGACGGTCTGGCCGCCCAGCACTTCTTCCGACAGCGCGGTTGATTGCAGCGCGCAGCAGACATTGAACAGGTTCAGCTCCACATGCTGGCCCTTGCCGGTCTTCAGGCGCTGCAGCAGCGCCGCCGTGCAGGCCTGCGCGGCATAAACGCCAGTGGCAATGTCGGCCAGCAAAAAGCCGATGCGCTGCGGCGCGCCCTGCGCATCGCGGTTGCTGTTCATCAGCCCGGTGTCGGCCTGCATCACCGAGTCAGTCGCCGGGTTGTCGGCAAAGGGGCCGTCCGCGCCATAGCCGCTGATCGACACATAGACCGGCTCCAGGCCCAGCGCCTGGAGCGCGGCAAAGTCCAGCCCCAGGCGCTCCACCACCTGCGGGCGAAAGTTCTGCACCACCACATCGGCGCTGCGCGCCAGCTGCAGGATCAGCGCCTTGCCCTCGGGGTGCTTGGCATCGACTGCCAGGCTGTGCTTGCCGGCGTTGTAAGTGCTGGACAAGGTGCTGTGGCCATTGCGGGCTACGCCCACATGGCGGCCCCAGTCGCCCTGGGCGGGCTCGACCTTGATGACCTCGGCCCCCTGGTGGGCTAGCAGCTGGGCGCAGTAGGGGCCGGCCACGCCCTGGCTCAAATCCAGGACCTTGAAACCGGCGAGCGGGGTAAACCCCAGTGTTGACTCTGGCGTCACGTATTGTCTCCTTGCATGGCCCGGGCTATGCGACAGCAGCCCGGACGTTTGTTGTGAGACCCATGGTAGAAACAGGAGGCCGCTTTGGGAACTGCCAAAGCACAGCCATCAGTGGTGATTCAGAATCAACAATCAAAAGGGAGGCCGGCCATGGACCTGAACCTAGTGCGTTTGTTTGTGGCGATTGCCGAGTCGCGCAACCTGAGCGATGCGGCCCAGCGCTCGGGCGTGACGCGCTCGAATGTGTCGCGCCGGCTGGCGCTGCTGGAGCGGCAGTTTGGCGCGCAGCTGCTGCGCCGTACCACGCGGCATATGGAGCTGACCCAGGCTGGCCGCATCCTGCATGGCCAGTGCCTGCAGGCGCTCAATGCGCTGCAAAGCGCCCAGCTGCAGATCGACCAGATCCACCAGACCATCAGTGGCGAGATCCGCGTGCGCATCCCCACCGGCCTGGGACATTTCCACCTCAAGCCGCTGATCCTGGACTTTTGCCAGGCGCACCCCGATCTGCTGCTGCGTCTCGTTATCAACGACCAGATCCATGACCTGGTGGCCTCCAAGGTGGACCTGGCGATCCACATCACCTCGGCGCCGCTGGAAGACCATGTGGCCACGCGCGTCTGCGGCATCGAGTGGGGGCTGTTTGCCACCCCGGCGTATCTGCGGGCCCTGGGCCTGGCGCTGCAAACCCCGCAGGACATCAAGCACGCCCGGCTGCTGGCGCCCCTCAATATCCACCACCGGCTGGAGTTTTGGCGGCACAGCGATGGCCTGCATGAACAGGTGCAGAGCACGCCGTCGATCCAGTCGGGCGACTACCAGTTCCTGTTCAACGCCGCGATGGCAGACCTGGGCGTGGTGCTGCTGCCCTACTATGCTGTGCGGGATGCCATCGCCCAAGGCAGCCTGGTGCAGGTGCTGGGCGGCTTTGGCGTCAAAGGCGTGGGCGATGCGCTCTACATCGTGCGTGCACCCAACCGCCAGCCATCGGCAGCGACCTTGGCGCTGATTGAGCTGCTGGTCTCATCGATCCAGCAGATGGCGCCTGGCTGGCGCCTGGGCACGGTGGCTTAAATCCGTTGAACTGCCCATTGCTTGGGGCGGACCACTACACGCCAGCGGCCAGGCTGTAGACCGTCAAGCCGCCGTCTTCGCGGTCACGCATCAGCAGGCCAGCCTGGGCCATTTCCTTGGCAACGCAGTAGATCGTCGCTGCGGGCAGTGGAGCCCCACTTTGCGCCAGGTGCAAGGAGATGTCTGCGCATTTGACCTTGGAGCGGCCCAGCTGGACGATGGCCTCCAGCACCCGCAGCCGCGCGGGCGTGGGCCGTATGCGCACAAGGCGGCTGCGCTTGAACCAGTGGGCAGCGGGCAGGGCGGGCGCTGCCTTGCGGAGTGCGTGGTCATTATTCATCTGCGCATGCTGGCATGGAAACATGGAGCCGGTTTGTCGGACTATGGCAGTTTGTGTCAATGCCGGTAGGCCGCCGGGCCACTGCCGGTCGCAGCACAAGTCGGACACCCAGGGGCGCTGCGCCTGCGCCCCCTGGGTCTGGCTCCAGCGATCAAGCGCTTAGCCGATGCGCTGGCCGCGTGAGCGCATGCGCCAGGCGCCGATGACTGCGGTCAAGAGCGTCAGCAGTACGACGCTCCATTGCTGCAGGCTGGGGACGGATTTGACGCCGGCAGGCACTTCGGCGGCCGTCGTGGTGACGGTGGCGCTGGCCGTGCAGGGCTGTGCGGTGCCGCCGGTGCATTGGGCGGCAGGCTCGGCACTGCGCAGGCTAGCCTGGTTGGTCAGGCTGCTGCTGCCCGGCGCCGTGGCTGCAACCTGGGCTTGGAGCACATAGGTCAAGCTGGCGCCTACCGGCAGGCTGGCAATGGTCTCATTGAGCGGGCCGCTGCCCGCTGCAGCTGGGCAGGCCACGCCGCTGGCCGTGCAGGTCCAGGCGCCCAGCACCACGTTGGCAGGGGCTGGGTCGGCCAGCACTGCTTGGGTGATGGCTACCGGGCCGGCATTGCTGGCGGTGATGGTGTAGACCAGGCTGTCACCGGGCCGCACCGCGTTGGTGGCATTGACGGTCTTGCTCAGGCCCAGGATGGGCAGATCGGAGGCCGCCACGGTGCTCTGCGCCTGGCAGGGTGCAGCGGTCGGCGCGCTGGCAGGGGCGCACTGGGCTGTTGGCTCGCCCACCGCCAAGGAGGCGGTATTGACCAGGCTGGCGGGGGGCTGCGCGCTGACGGTGGTGCTCAGCTGGATCACCACACTGTCACCGGCGGCGAGTGAGGCGACAGTCACATCCACTGCGCCGGTGCCGCTGGCGGGCACGCAGGGCGCAGCGCCGCTGTTGCTACAGGTCCAGCTGGCATTTTCCAGGCCGGCAGGCAAGGGGTCGGTGATATGGGCCTGGGTGACGGGCACCTGGCCGGCGTTGTGCGCGGTGATGGTGTAGTTCATCGGCTGGCCGGCATAGACCGTGCCGGTCGCCTGTGCCGTCTTGCTCAGTTGCAGCAAGGGGTTGGGCCACAGATCGACCGTCACCGAGGCATTGCAGGGCTTGGCCTGGGTCTGGGCCGTGGCCGGGTTGTAGCACAGCCATTCGGCATTGCTGGCCGCCACGCTGGCGGTGTTGCTGACCTGGTCCATGCGGGTGGCGATGCTGTCCACTGTGGCGACCACGGTGTAGACCAGGCTGGCATTGGCGCGCATGCTGGCGATGGTCTGGCTCAGCACCCCGCCCGCGGCGAGGCTGCCACTGGCTTGAGGGCAGACTGCGAGACTGCCGACGGGCGACTGGCAGCTCCAGGTGGCTGAGGCAAAGCCGGCGGGCAAGCTGTCTGACAGGGCAACGCCCGTCAGCTCGGCCGCGCCTTCGTTCTTGACGGTCACCGTGTAGGTGGCGGTTTGCCCGGCATAGAGCGGGCCGGTCGCGTCCACGGTCTTGGTCACGCTGAGCAGCGGGCTGGTGGCCACCGATGCCGATGCGCTGCAAGGCGTGGGAAAGCCATCGCGGGCAGCGCAGCTGAGGGTGCTGGTGGCAGGCGGCTCGATGGTGGCCGTGTTGGTGATGACCGTGGCACCTGCGGGCAGCGGGTTGCTGAAGCGCGTATTGACGCGGAACACCAGGGCGCTGCCAGCGGGCAGGGTTGGCAAGACGCTATCGAGCGGAAAGCCGCCCGTGGCGGGCACCGGGCAGACGGCTGCGCTGCCGGCGGGGCGGCTGCAGCTCCAGGTGCTGCCGGCCGTTTGCAGGCCATCGGGCAGGGTATCACGCAGGCGCGTGCCGCTGGCGTCGCGCGTGCTGGCATTGGTGACCGTGATGTTGTAGAACACGGGGGCGTTGGCGCTGGCCAGACCGGTGTAGGCACTGCCATCGTTGTTGACCGCTTGCTTGGCCACCGACAGCGGCGGCGAGCACGAGGCCGTGCCACTCGACTGCACCAGCAGGCCCGAGGGGTCGCCCTGGTTGCCGACGACGACATAGATCGTATTGGCGCCGGTTCTAAAACCATGGTTGAGCACCACCGGTACATTGCCGCCGGCACCAAAGCCGCCAACGCCTAAACTGCTGCCGTTGTTGGTGTAATCAAATACTGCATCATTGACCAGAATGCGCTTGACCTGGTTATCCACATACAGGCTCAGGCTCAGATTGAAACTGTCGGGGTCAACGGACGGGTCCAGGCTGAATTGGTATTGGTAGACGTAATAGCTTCTGCCGTATTGCACGCCGATCCATTGGGCATTGCCAAACGGCGACTGCACCCAGGCGCCATTGCCGGCGCCGGGGCGGTCTACCGGGCCTTGGGCATAGCTCAAGGCGGCAGCGGCGGCCGGCGTGGTGATATCGCCCAAGGCTGAGGCAATGGACCAATGCGCATCGAGGCTGCCCAGCGCCAGCTTGGGGCTGTTGATGCTGTAGCCATTGCTGCCGTCAATGCCGGTATTGAAGATGGCCGGGTCCGTGCTGCATGAAATAACAGGCGCAGTTTGGGCCTGGCCCACCAGGGGATGCAGAAGTGCTGCCACCGCACATCCCAGGCCCACATAATGGGCCATCGCTATTCTGAAGCCTTTCATTGCATTCCTTTGTAAATAAGTTTATTCAATCCTGTTATGCATGGTAGTAGGATGAACAAGCGGCAGGAATGCGGCAATGTCAAACATCTTCAGGCTGGAGATTGTTTGACAATCTTTACGAATGCGGGCGATGCAGTTGATGCAGTGCAATGCTTGAGGTGCATCAAGGCAGCTGGTGGCTAAAGGGGGTGATGCGGGGGAGGCCGGTCGGTGCAGGGCGCTCGCCGCAGACCGTCGCACAAGGGTCTCAGACCTTTGTGAAAAAAGAATCATTATCAATTATGATCTTGCGGTTGTTTGTGTTTCCTCAACGGCCCCGCCCATGCCACAGCACCCGCTCCATCCTGAGGTGGAGACTATTTTTCGCCAGCACCACGCATGGCTGCGTGGGCGCCTGATGCTGCGCGCATCCAGCCACAGCGAGGCGGAAGATGTGGCATCGGAGACCTTTTTGCAGTTGACCGAAAAGGGCACTTCTACAGAAGGCGAGCAGCTGGATATCCGGCACCCGCGCGCTTTTTTGTCGACGGTGGCCAAACGCATCCTCATCAAGCTCTGGCAGCGCCAGGATCTGGAGGTGGCCTACCAGGACACGCTGCGCCATATGCCCGAGGCGGTGGCGCTGTCGCCCGAGACGCATGCCATGCTGGTCGAAGCCATCTGCCAGATCGACCGGGCGCTGGCCGCGCTGCCGCTGCCGGTCAAGACGGTGTTTCTGCTGTCGCGGCTGGAAGGCATGCGCTACCCGCAGATTGCAGCGCACATGGGCATCTCGCAGGCCACCGTCGAGCGCCATATGCGGCGCGCGCTGCTGCAGTGCCTCAGCTGCGCGCCATGAGTGGTGCATCCCTGCCCAGCGCCGCGTTGCGCGCCGCCGTGGATTGGCTGGTGCGCCATGAGGCGGAAACGATGAGCGCGGCCGACCACCAGGCTTTTGCGCACTGGCTGCAGCAGGATGCGCAGCACCAGGCGGCCTGGGCGCGCGTGGGCTCGGCGCTGGCCGAGCCGCTGACGGCGGTGCGCAGCCTGCAGGCCCATACCGACGGCCTGCATGCCCAGGCCGCCATGCAGGCGCTGTTCCAGACCCGCCGCCGCCGCGTGCTGCGCGGCGCGTTAGCGCTGGGCGGTATCGGTGTGGCCACCGCGCTGGTCGCAGACCGGCTGACGCCGCTGGGCCAGTTGATGGCCGATTGGCACACCGGCACCGGCGAGCGGCGCGAGTTCACGCTGGCTGATGGCACCACCGTGCTGCTCGATGCCCGCTCTGCGGTGGATGTGCGCGATGCCGCGGGCAGGCCCGCGCTGCAGCTGCGCGCCGGGGCCTTGATCGCCACGCGGCGCTATGCCGGAGCCGCTCCATTGCAGATCCAGACCCGCGATGGGATGGCGCTCTTCGACGCCGGCCGCATGATGGCCCGGGTACATGCGGAGCGCACGGACATGGTGGCGCTGGAGCAGCGCCTGACGCTGCAGCCCCGCGAGGCGGCGCAGACCTTGCTGCATGCAGGGCAAGGCGCGCGCTTCAGCGCCCGGCAGCTCCAGCCCCTGGCGGGCAACGCGGTGCAGCGCGCGGCATGGCAGCAAGGCATGCTCGCCGTCGATGACTGGCCGCTGGCCGATGTGGCCCAGGCGCTGCAGGCCTATTTTTCTGGCTATATCCGCGTGGCCCCTTCGGTGGCGGATCTGCGTGTGTTTGGCATCTTCAGGCTGGAGGTGGAGGAGCTGCTGGGCACGCTGGGCCAGATGCTGCCGCTGCAGATCCAGCGTTGGGGGCCGTTGATCACGATTGGCGCGCAAGGTGGGCGCTGAAGGCAAAACCCCCTCTGTTGCGCGACCACATGCGCGCGACCCTATGCAAATAGATGAGGGGTTTTTCGGTTTCGGCGCACTGGTTAAGTAGTACCCAACGAAAAGGAACTTCTGCCGTGACCACTTCCCGCCTCCAGCGCCGCCATGCCGGTGCTCCATCGACCGTGCGCAGCTGTGCTGAACGCTCGCCCCTCCATGTGCTGGCCTTGGCTGCCTTGCTGACCTCTGCGCTGGCCCCTGCCGCCAGCCGGGCTGCCGATGCGCCCCCAGCCGCTGCCGTGCAGCTCAACATTCCTGCGGGCAGCCTGGCAGATATCCTGACCCGCATTGGCCAGCAGACCGGGCGCAGCATCGTTGCCGACCCCGCTGTGCTGCAAGGCCAGCGCAGTGCCGCGATCCAGGGCCACTGGACGGCAGAGCAGGCGGTGCGCAAGGCGCTGGAGGGATCGGCGCTGCAGGTGCAGACCTTGAACGGTGGCGCGCTGCAGATCCGTAAGCCAACAACTCCGCAGCAACCGGTGGCAGAGGCCGCGCCCGCAGCAGCCGCTGCCACGCCTGCCGAGGCAGCGGCGGCACCTGCGTCACCTGCAGATGCCAGCCACCAGCTGCCCACCGTGGTGGTGACCGACCAGCGCTCCGACAGCTCATTGATGCAGCCCACCCGCCAGGTCACGGTGATCGAGGGTGAGGAGCTCGATGACCTGCGCGCCACCTCGGTCAATCTGAACAGCCTGCTGGCCAAGAGCGTGCCGGGCATGTCCGATTCGAGCCGCAATATGAGCGATTTCGGCATGACCTTGCGCGGCCGAAATGTGTTGGTGCTGGTCGATGGCATTCCGCTCAATACCAACCGCGACACGGCGCGCAATCTGGTCAATGTGGAGATGAGCCGCATTGAGCGGGTCGAGGTGCTGCGCGGCAGCAATGCGATATACGGCAGTGGTGCAACAGGTGGCGTGATCTCGGTCACCACCCGCCCGGTCGGCGGCCAGCCGGTGGCGCGTACCACGGTGGGGTTCGATAGTTCGCTATCGCACCTGAGCGGCGACGGCCTGGGCGGCCAGGTGCAGCACTACCTGTCGGGCGCGGGCGAGGTGGTCGACTACGAGGTCGATATTTCGGCACGCCGCATGGGCGGCGCTTTTGATGGCCATGGCGATCGTATTGCGCCCGATGCCAGCCAGGGCGATCTGTTCGATTCAAACACCTACAGCCTGGGCGGCAAGATCGGCTTTCGCATCGATGGCAACCAGCGCATCCAGCTGGCGGCCAGCCATTTGCGTGCGCACCAGAAGACCGACTACGCCAACGACCCCAGCGTCAACCAGGCGCCGCTGGGTTCGTTGGCGGCCCGCGCGATCCGGGGCCTGAAGCTGGCCGAGCAGAACCAGGTCGAGAACAGCCTGCTGAGCGCCAGTTACGAACACAAAGACCTGGGCGGCAGCCTGCTGAGCGCGATGGTCTACGGCCGTGACAATTTCGTGCGCTTTGCGCCCTTTGATGCGCGCAGCAACAGCAACCGGGGCAACTTTGTCGACCAGGTGATGCAGAACAACAAGGTGTTTGGCGGGCGCCTGACCATCACCACGCCGATTGGCGACGACAAGCGCACCAAGCTGGTCTGGGGCGCAGACTACATCCAGGAGCGCAGCAATATGCCGCTGGACACCTTTGATGCCGCCACCTATGACGCGAGCGGCGGCCTGGTGTTCCAGCCCACCGGGCAGCGCATCTACATGCCCTGGGTCACCGTCAAAAGCGCGGGCGCCTTTGGCCAGCTGCAGCACAGGTTCAACGACCAGTGGTCGGCCGAAGGCGGCTTGCGCTATGAGAAATCGCAGGCCAGCTTTGCAGATTTTCAGCCGCTGTCGCAGTCGCGCCTGCCCAACCCGGCCACCGTGGCCGGTGGCAAGGTCTCGTATGACGCGGTGCTCTACAACCTGGGCCTGGCCTTCAAACCCTGGAAGGACCATGAGTTCTACACCTCGTTCAGCCAGGGCTTTGACCTGCCCGATGTGGGCCTGCAGCTGCGCAATGCCGGTGCCAAGTTCGACATCAATGCGTCCGATCTGGAGCCGGTCAAGACCGACAACTATGAAATCGGCTGGCGCGGCACGTTCGGCAACACCATGGCGACCCTGGCGCTGTTCCAGTCACGCTCGGACCTGGGCGCTGTCCAATCTTTCAACAACGGCCTGCACCTGACCCGCACGCGCGAGCGCATCCGCGGCGTGGAGCTGACCGCCGACCACTATGCCGACCACTGGTCCACCGGAGGCACCATCACCTGGATGCAGGGGCGCGAGACGCCGCCCGGCGCCAGCAGCGACCAGCCGATGACGGGCTACCGCATCCCGCCGCTCAAGATCACTGGCTATCTGCAGTACAACCCCAGCAGCCGCTGGAGCCTGCGCAGCCAGTTCAACTGGTTTGGCGCACGCGACTACCGCCTGGCCGATGGCAAGACCCAGTTCGCCCGCGCGGATGTGAAAAGCTACTACAGCGTCGATGTCGTCGGCCGCTACCAGTTCGACAACAAGAACCAGGTCACTATCGGTGTGCAGAACCTGTTCAACCGCTACTACCTGCCGCTTTACAGCCAGCTGATGCGCAGCGGCAAGAACGACAGCCGCCTGCCAGCGGCGGGGGCGACCTTGACGGCGAGCTATACGCATAACTGGTGATCTTGGGGCGTGGCAGAAGCCGCCAACGAAAAAGCACCCTCGGTGGGGTGCTTTTGCTGTTCTGGCGGAAGCTCAGGGATTCGAACCCTGGAACCCTTTCGGGTTGCCGGTTTTCAAGACCGGTGCAATCGACCACTCTGCCAAACTTCCTGGAGGCTGCTGGGCGGAGTGGTCGCCTCGCAGCATCAGGGATTGTATGCGAATTCCGGCCCGCTGCCTCAGTGGCGGGCGGGCTCCGGGTCGTCTTTGAGGCGGCTGTGGGCCAGCGCGCCAGCGGCTTCCAGGATCGGGTAGGCGACCGAGCACAGCAGCGAGTTGATGCGCTTGAGGTCGCTGATCAGGTCGATGTGCAGCGAGCTGGTCTCGATGCTGGGGACGGTGTTGTGCGACAGGCGCTCCAGGTGCGAGGCGGAATAGGCGAGCTCCAGGTCGCGGAAGCGCGCTTTTTCTTCGAGCAGCTTTTGCGCATCGCGCACATTGCCCGAGAGGAACACGCTCATCGCCAGGCGCAGGTTGTCCAGCAGGTGGGCGTGCAGCTCGTTGATCTCTTCCATGCCCTGCTTGCTGAACTGGCGGCGCTTCTTGATCTTCTTGTTTTCGACGTCGGTCAGCACGCGCTCGATGATGTCGCCGATCTGCTCCATGTTGATCGTGAAGTTGATCACTTCGGTCCAGCGCTGGCTCTCGCGTTCGTCCAGTTCGGCGCGCGAGATCTTGGTCATGTAGTACTTGATGGCCGAGTACAGCTCATCGACCGTGTCATCGAGCTTGCGCAGGTCTTGCGACAGCTGCTGGTTGTCGGTCTGTACGACGTTGTGCAGGCCGATCAGCATGGATTCGACCACATCGGCCTGGTGCAGCGCTTCACGCGCGGCGCAGGAGATGGCCAGCGACGGGGTGGACAGGGCCGATGCGTCGAGGTGGCGTGGGCGCTGGGGGCCCTTGTTGGCTTCTTCCTTGGGCAGCAGCTTGCGCATCCAATCGCCGATCACGCCGGTAAACCAGATAAAGCCCAGGGTGTTGAGGATGTTGAAGGCCAGGTGGAACAGCACCGCCGAGCGGCCCGCATCATTGATGTAGGGCATCGCATAGGTAGACCACAGACCGACGAAGGGCGCGACGATGGCCACGCCCATGATCTTGAAGACCAGGTTGCCAATGGTGACCTGGCGCACTTCGATGCTGGATTTGGCCGTTTGCAGCACGGCCAGCACACCGCTGCCCAGGTTGGCACCCAGCACCAGGCCCAGGGCCATATCGCCGGTGATGGCGCCCGACGCGGCCATGGCCGCGATCAGCAGCACGATGGCGAGGCTCGAGTAGGCGATGACAGCCAGGATCGCGCCCAGCAGCAGCTCCATGAAGAAGTCGCTCTTGACGCTGACCAGCAGGGTGCGCACGGCCTCGGACGCAAGCAGCGGCTCGGTGGCCTCGACGATCAGGCGCAGCGCCAGCAGCATCAGGCCCAGGCCGATAAAGACGCGGCCCACCCGTCCGGGCGTGGAATCCTGCTTGGAGATGAACAGCACGACGCCCGAGAAAATCAGCAGCGGCGAGAGCCAGGACAGGTCGGTGGAGAACAGCACCGCCATCAAGGCGGTGCCCACGTCGGCGCCGCGCATGACCGACAAGGCGGCGGTGAGCGGTATCAGGCCCTGGCCGACGAAGGACGCGGTCATCAGGGAGGTGGCACTGCTGGACTGGACGAGGGCCGTGACCCCGATGCCCGAGAGCATCGCGGTAAAACGGTTGCTCATACTGCGCGCCAGCAGGTTGCGGAGGTTGGCGCCAAAGACGCGCAGCACCCCTGTGCGCACCATATGAGAGCCCCACACCAGCAGCGCAATGGCGGCAAGAAGATTGAGCAAGTGTTTCATAAGGCGAACCGGACACTATACCCCTGATAAGCGCGCTGCGCTGTAGGGCGAATGCCAATGTGTCTCTTTTTATGCAGGCCAGGCGGTGATGGGCGCCTGGCAGCGGCTGTTGCGGAGGCGGGTAGGCCCCCGATAAAAAACACCGCCGTCGCATGGCGAGGGCGGTGCCTGGGTATTGACTATAGATGCGGCGGAAAGCCTGATCAGCCCTTTTCGCCCCGGCGCATGCGCAGCAGCTCGTCCAGAATCAGCAAGAAGGCGCCCAGGCAAATGGCCGAATCGGCCAGGTTGAAGGCTGGGAAATGGCTGCCCATCCAGTGGAAGTCCAGCATGTCAACCACATAGCCGTGGCGCATGCGGTCGACCACATTGCCGATGGCTCCGCCCATGATGCAACTGAGCGCCAGGCAAAACAGGGCCTTGTGGCTGTGGCGGTAGAGCTGCCAGACGATGACGGCCGTCACCACCACCCCAATGCCGGTGAACAGCCAGCGCTGCCAGCCGCCGGCGCTGGCCAGGAACGAGAAGGCCGCGCCAGGGTTGTGCGCCCGCACGATGTTGAAAAAGCCAGTGATCGTGGTGTAGTCGCCCAGCTGGTAGTGGGCCAGGATCCATTCCTTGCTCCACTGGTCCAGCCAGAAAATCACCGCAGCAATCACCAGCCACAGCACAAACCGGCCTTTGCCGGCGCTGCCCACAGCAGGGGTGGCGGCGGCGTTCATCAGGCCATCAGGCGGGTTTCACCCGCGCCATGGAGGTTGCTGTCGCAGCGGCCGCACAGGGTGGGGTGGGCCGGGTTCTGGCCCACATCGTCGCGGTAGTGCCAGCAGCGCTCGCACTTGGCCTTGTCCGATGGGTTGACGGCCACGCTCAGCGCATCACCGGCGGCCACCGTGGCGGCCGACGTGATCAGCACAAACTTCAGGTCGTCGGCCAGGGTCTGCAGCAGCGCCAGGTCTTCGGGCTGGGCGCTGATGGCCACTTCGGCCTGCAGCGATGCGCCCACCTTGCCATCGGCACGCAGGGTTTCGATGTCCTTGTTGACCACGTCGCGGATCTCGCGGATGCGCGCCCACTTGGCCAGCAGGGCTGCGTCGCCGGCGGGCAGGTCGCAGAAGGTCTCCAGGAAGATGGTCTCGCTGCTGCCGACGATTTTCCAGGCCTCTTCGGCGGTGAAGGACAGGAAGGGCGCCATCCAGCGCAGCATGGCCTGGGTGATCTGGTGCAGCGCGGTCTGGGCCGAGCGGCGCGCCAGGCTGCCTTCGGCGCTGGTGTAGAGGCGGTCCTTGAGGACATCCAGGTAGAAGCCGCCCAGATCCTCGGAGCAGAACAGCTGCAGCTTGGCCACCACCGGGTGGAACTCATAGACCTTGTAGTGTGCCAGCAGCTCGACCTGGAACTGCGCCGAGCGGGCCAGCGCCCAGCGATCGATCTCCAGCATGTCCTCGTAGGCCACCGCATCCTTGGCGGCGTCGAAGTCGCTGATGTTGGCCATCAGGAAGCGCAAGGTGTTGCGGATGCGGCGGTAGGCATCGACCACGCGGGCGAGGATCTTGTCGTCGATACCCAGGTCACCCGAGTAGTCGGTCGAGGCCACCCACAGGCGGATGATCTCGGCGCCCATCTTGTTGCTCACATCCTGCGGTGCCACGGTGTTGCCGACCGACTTGGACATCTTCTTGCCCTGGCCGTCAACAGTGAAACCGTGGGTGAGCAGGCCCTTGTAGGGCGCGCGGCCAAAGATGGCCGAGGCCAGCAGCAAGGAGCTGTGGAACCAGCCGCGGTGCTGGTCATGGCCTTCGAGGTACAGGTCGGCCTCGGGGCCGCTGTCATGGTGGTGCTCGGCGTGGGTGCCGCGCAGCACATGCCAGAAGGTCGAGCCCGAGTCGAACCAGACTTCGAGGATGTCGGTGCTCTTGGTGTAGAGCTTGGCCTCGTTAGCGCCCAGGATCTCTTCACCGGTCACGCGGCTCCAGGCCTCGATGCCGCCCTTGGCAACGATTTCGACGGCCTGGTCGAGGATCTCCATCGTGCGCGGGTGCAGCGCGCCGGTGTCCACATGCAGGAAGAAGGGGATGGGCACACCCCAGCTGCGCTGGCGCGAGATGCACCAGTCGGGGCGCCCGGCGATCATCGCGCGCAGGCGTTCCTGGCCGTTTTCCGGGTAGAAGCTGGTGTGCTCGATGGCGTCCAGCGCGATCTGGCGCAAGGTCTGTGCGGGCTTTTGGGCCGGGTCGGTGAACACGCCTTCGCCTTCGTCCATGCGGATGAACCACTGGGCGGCGGCGCGGTAGATCACCGGCGTCTTGTGGCGCCAGCAATGCGGGTAGCTGTGGGTGATGGTCTTGGTGTCCATCAGGCGGCCGGCAACCTTGAGCGCGTCCAGGATGACGGGCACAGCCTTCCAGATGTGCTGGCCACCGAACAGCGGCAGCTCGGGCTCATAGACACCATTGCCCTGCACTGGGTTGAGGATGTCCTTGTAGTCCATGCCGTTGTTCACGCAGGAGTTGAAGTCATCCAGGCCGTAGGCGGGCGCCGAGTGCACGATACCGGTACCGTCGTCGGCCGTGGCATAGTCGGCCAGGTAGACGGGCGAGATGCGGTCATAGCCCTTGTCCACATGGGCCAGCGGGTGCTTGAAGGGCATGTGGTCCAGCATCTTGCCGGGGGCCGATGCGATCACGTGGCCTTCGATGCCCCAGCGCTCCATGCACTTGTCGACCAGCGCGCTGGCCAGGATCAGCAGGCCGCGCTCGGTATCGACCAGGCTGTATTCCAGATCGGGGTTGACGTTCAGGGCCTGGTTGGCCGGGATGGTCCAGGCCGTGGTCGTCCAGATGACGATGAAGGCCTCCTTGTCCAGCTTGGCCAGGCCAAAGGCGGCTGCCAGCCGGGCCGGGTCGGCCGCCGGGAACATCACATCCAGCGTCTGGCTTTGCTTGTCGGCGTATTCGATCTCGAACTCGGCCAGCGACGAGGCGCAGTCAAAGCACCAGTAGACGGGCTTGAGGCCCCGGTAGACAAAGCCCCGCTCCATGACCTTCTTGAGTGCGCGCAGCTCGCCCGCCTCATTGGCATAGTTCATGGTCTTGTAGGGGTGGTCCCAGTCGCCCAGCACGCCCAGGCGCTTGAAATCCGCCATCTGCTGGCCGATCTGCTCGGTCGCAAACGCGCGGCTCTTGGCCTGCATCTCGTCACGGGGCAGATTGCGGCCATGGAGCTTTTCGATCGCGTTCTCGATCGGCAGGCCGTGGCAGTCCCAGCCTGGCGCGTACAGCGCGTCATAGCCTTCCAGTTGGCGGCTCTTGACGATCATGTCCTTCAGGATCTTGTTGACGGCGTGGCCGATGTGGATCTTGCCGTTGGCGTAGGGCGGGCCGTCGTGCAGGATGAACTTGGGCGCACCGCTGCGCGCATCCCGCAGGCGCTTGTAGATGCCTTGGTCCTCCCAGTCCTTGACCCAGCCGGGCTCGCGCTTGGGCAGATCGCCGCGCATCGGAAACGGGGTGTCGGGCATGTTCAAGGTGGCGCGGTACGCAGAGGCCTTTTCTGCGGGGGACGATTTGTCGGACATAAATACCTTCAAAGCAAAACATGGTCCTGATCCGGGCGGGGTGATCATGCCGGTCAGTGGAAAAATGTATAGCGCAGAAGCGTTGTCTGACGTGCACGTGGTGCAGGCGAGTGCGGACTTCTGCGCGGCACGGCGCAGTCAAGTCAGCGTCAAATTCGGTCGCGCGTGGTCTGGCGACGGGTTTCGGCGTGGCTCGCCGTATGGAAGAAGGCACGGGCATCCGCGCAGTCCTTGGCAATCCCTGTGGTCAGGGCGTCCAGACTGTCGTATTTAAGCTCGTCGTGCAGTTTGTGTAGAAGTTCCACTCGGATGATTTTACCGTATGCCCCGTCTCCACCCAGTTCCGCGGGCCATTGCAGGCAATGCGTCTCCAGCAGCACGCGGCCGCCGTTGACATCGTTGGGGTCTAGCGAGGGGCGCACGCCCAGGTTGGCGACGCCGGGCAGCGGCTGGGCCGACAGGCCGTGCACCAGCACCACAAAGATACCGCTGGCAGCGGGTTTCCAATGGTCAAAGCGCAGGTTCAAGGTGCGAAAACCGTCGCCCGCGCCCGCGCGGCTTTCGGCTAGCTGCCGGCCCAGCTTGCGGCCATGCACCACATGGCCCGATATCGCATAGGGGTAGCCCAGCAGCTTGGCCGCCGCCGTCATCTCGCCCTGGCCCAGCGCCTGGCGCACTGCCGTGCTGGACACGCGCAGGCCATCGGACTCGTAGCTGTTCATGCGCGCCACATCAAAGCCCTGTTTGCGGCCGGCCTCGACCAGCATCGCGTAGTCGCCCGCGCGCTGGTGGCCAAAGCGGAAATCATCGCCCACCAGCAGGTAGCCGGTGCCCAGCCCCTTGAGCAGCACATCGCCGATAAAGGCCTGCGGGGCCTGCGCAGCCAGCCGCGCATTGAAGGGCAGCACAATCGCCTGGTCAATGCCGCATTGGGCGAGCTGGTCGAGCTTATCGCGCAAGGTGGAGATGCGGGCGGGCGCCAGGTCGGGCTTGTTCAGCACTTGGGCAAAGTAGTCGCGCGGGTGGGGCTCGAAGGTGAGCGCGCAGCTGGCCAGACCCCGGCGCTGCGCTTCGCTGCGCAGCAGCGCCAGCATGGCCTGGTGGCCCCGGTGCACCCCATCAAAATTGCCAATGGTCAGGGCGCAGTGCCGGGTGACCTCGGGGTGGTCAAGTCCTCTGAAGATTTTCATCTTTGCTTTGTTTTTTGTAGCGGCTTGCGCTTTCGAGCCGCGCGCTGGTGTGCAATTTCACAATAAAAGTGTATATTGACCATTATGACTTGGTGCCCGGGTCTGCGTGCAGCATGTGCGTGGGTCGCGGCATTTTTCGTGGCCAGGCGCCGCGCGGGTCAACGGTATTTCGGTTCAATTCCCAATGCGCAGGAGGCCCATTGTGAAGGTGTTGAAGTTATCGGCAAGTGGCGTTCCGCAATCCTGGATCACGTTGCAGGAGGCGGTGACGCACTACGCAGCAGGTGATGTGCGCTGGGAGGCGGGCTCGAGTGTGGCCTGCTTCCGCGGCGGGCATAACGCCATCACCGGCCTGCAGTCACGCATCGAGGTGGCCAGCATCATCGGCACCCGTGGCAAGCCTGGTATCGACCCCTTTGCGATGCGCATGACGCTCACCAACAGCAAGCTGTTTGGCCGTGACCGCCATATCTGCGCTTACTGCGGCGACCATTTTGACGAAGAACACCTGACCCGTGAACACGTCATTCCGGTGTCCCAAAAGGGGCCCGATACCTGGATGAATGTGGTGACGGCCTGCGCCTCCTGCAACCACCACAAGGCCGGCCGCACGCCCGAGCAGGCGCATATGCCGCTGCTCTATGCGCCCTACACCCCCAGCCTCTGGGAAGACTTCATCCTGCGCAACCGCCGCATCCTGACCGACCAGATGGAGTTCTTGATGGCCCATGTGCCCAAGAGCTCACGTCTGACGGCTTGAGTGCTGTCTTCGCCACCCCCAGCAAAAAGGCCTTGTCGCAAGACAAGGCCTTTTCCTTTGGCGGACTCTCAGAGCGGTGGGCTATCAGGCCTCCTTGGGCTTGTAGGCGGTGACCACAAAGCCGTCGACGGCCTGGCCCGCTTCCATGCGCAGCTCCACATCGCGCGTGTCGACACGGTCAAAGCCGGCAGCTTTGGCCAGGCGCACGGTGCTGCTCAAGGTGTGGGTGTAACGGCCAAAGGGCTGCAGCTGGCTGTCCGGGCCGGTGACATCACCGTGCTCGCACGAAAAGATCAGCACGCCGCCGGGGGTCAGCACGCGGTAGGCATCGGCCAGGGTTTGCTGCAGGTCGCCGACATAGATCAGCACATCCAGCGCGGTGATGGCCTCGAAGGTGTTGGCCGGGGTGGCCGCCAGCGCTTCGAGCAGGTTGACCTGGTGGAACTTGTAGTAGACCTTGTGCTTGGCCGCTTGCTCGAGCATCTTGGCCGACATGTCCACACCCAGGATGTAGCCGTCGATCGCGCCCAGCGTCGCACCCAGCAGGCCGGTGCCGCAGCCCAGGTCCAGCAGGTTGAAGCGGCGGTCCGGGAAGATCTGCAACAGCTGGTCGGCCACCTGCTTGGGCAGGCTATAGGCCAGATGGCGCACCATATGCATGTCATAGACCGAGGCCATGCCATCGAACATGTGGGTGGTCAGCTCGACCGGCACATGCGCGGGCACCTGGCCCTGGGCCAACTGGTGGTAGTACTGGTAGATCTTGTCATCGGGCTGCAGCGCCAGCAGTGCCGTGGTATCGGGCAGGGCGTCCTGCATGGTGCCACGCGCTTGCAGCATCTGCACCCGGCCGATACGGGCCAGGTGGTCTTTCGGATCTTCGTCGATCAGCGGGCCAAACACGGCCAGCGCATCGTCGTACTGGCGCACGGTGCCCAGGTCAACCGCCAGATGGCGGCGCAAGGTGCGGTCACCAGGAATCAGCTGCAGTGCGCGTCGCAGGTGGCGGATGGCCATCTCGGTATTGCCAATGCGATGTGCAATGTCGACGACGCCGGCAATCACCTGGGCATTGTTGGGCTCCAGCGCAATCACTTTCTCAGCGGCAGCCATGGCCTCGTGCTCGCGGTTATGGCGTGCATACAGCAGCGCTTGCTCCAGCAGGCCAGGCGCCCAGTCGGGAGCCAAGGTCACACTGCGCTGCATTGCATCAAAGGCACCTTGGAGGTTGCCCGATTTCTCTGCCATCAAACTGGCGAGCACAAAAAGGCGTGCATCGCGTGGCGCACGCTGGCGTGCGTCGTTAAGGGTTTGGGCTGCACCCGTGAGGTTGCCCACAGAAATCTGGTGGCGGGCGGTTTCGAGGAATTTGCGAATCGGATCGACAGGTGCTTTTGCGCTCATGGAGTAACTGCGGGCGAGCCCGTAAACGTGGCTGTGAATTCAGTAAAGCCTTTGATTATCCGCCATTTGAGCCCGCGGCGTGTTTCGGGACGTTCGCCGCCCTGCGATAATGCCGCCTCCATGAAAAACATCGTCATCCTGATCTCCGGCAGCGGCTCCAATATGGCAGCCATCGTGCGAACCGCGCAGCAAGAGCGCTGGCAGGAGACCCTGGGGGCGAGGGTGGCGGCGGTGGTCAGCAACAAGGCGCAGGCCGGCGGCCTGCAGTTTGCCCAGCAGCAGGGCATTGCCACTGCCGTGGTAGACCACCAGGCCTATGACAGCCGCGAGAGCTTTGACGCAGCGCTGATGCAGTGCATCGATGCCCATGCCCCTTCGCTGGTGGTACTGGCCGGTTTCATGCGCATTCTGACCCCCGGTTTTGTTGCGCATTACAGCGGCCGGCTCATCAACATCCACCCCTCGCTGCTACCAGCCTTTGCCGGGCTGCACACCCACCAGCGCGCGATCGATGCGGGTTGCAAGTTTGCCGGCTGCTCGGTGCACCAGGTGACCGCCGATCTGGATGCCGGCCCCATCCTGGAGCAGGGCCTGGTGCCCGTGCTGCCGGGCGACACGGCCGAGCTGCTGGCCGCGCGCGTGCTGGTGCAAGAGCACCAGATCTACCCCAAGGCGGTGCGCGCGCTGTTGCAGGCGCGCTGAGCGCTGCGCAACGCGGTCACACCTGGTCAGGCGTCTCGGTCTGTGGCGTATAAGCCGCAAACCGGGGCTGGCGCTGGCCGCCTAGTTCGACCTCTTCGCTGAACATGGCCGCTGGCCGCACCCACCAGCCGTAATCGCCATACAGCGCCTGGTAGACCACCAGCCACTCGCGTGTCTCGCTTTGCCGGGCCAGCTGCCAGACCTGGTAGAGCCGGCCTTTGTAGTGGCGGTAGAGTCCGGGCGAAATAGCTGGTGCTGGCATCGGGTGCTGTTCCATAATCTGAAAAAATAACCAAGCCTAGCAGATGCGCCCGCCTGCACATGCCGACATGGCCCGTGCGCGCCAGGTGCCAGCGCTGCGCGGCCAGAACCTGTTCGGAGGGTGGGGTGGAGCAGATAGATTTTGTGCAGCGGGTCGATGCCTATACGCGCGCCGCTGCATCAGAGCCGGCGGTCTTCCGCCGCCATGTCTTTGGCATGCTGCTGCTAGCGGGGCTGTGGATCTGGGGCGGTCTGCTGCTGGGCCTGGTCTTGCTGGCCTGGTCAGTGCTGTCCTTTGTCTACCTTGGATTCCATGGATTGCAGATCTTTGGGCTGTTTGCCGGCTTGGCACTGCTGCTGAGCGTATTGCGGTTGACGCGCTCCGACTGGGTCGCGCCCGAGGGCATCGCCGTGCCCGCTGCTGAATGCCCGCGCCTCTTTGAGGCGCTCGAGCGCGTGCGCCAGAAGGTGCGCGGCCCCCGTATCTCCCAGCTGGTGATCACCGAAGACTATGGCCTGCGCATTGCGCAGCAGATGCGGCTGGGCGGCTTGCTGCCGGCGCGCTACCACCTGCTGCTGGGCCTGCCGCTGGCGATGGCGATTGACCGGCCGCGCCTGGTGGCCCTGATTGCGCAGGAATACAGCCATCTGCGCCGCCGCCAGGGCTGGCTGCAGGCTGCGGTCTACCGCGCCCGCCGCCGCCTGCAGGGGCTGCATGAGCGCCTCGCCGATGCGCGCCAGATGACGCACCTGGGCTGGGCCAATGAGCGCTTCATGCGCTGGTATTTGCCGCGCTGGTGGGCGGCCAGCTTTGTGGTGGCGCGGCAGGACGAGGCTGTTGCCGACCGCATGGCGGCCCGCTGGGTCAGCAAGCCGCTGATGGGCGAGGCGCTGTCCGAGGTGGCGGTGCGCGGGCGCTGGTTCCGCGAGCAGTTCTGGACCATGCACTGGCTGCGCGCGCGCGAGCTGGCCTCGCCGATCGGGCCCTTCAGCCTGATGGCCGGGGTGATGAACCACAGCATGGATGTCAACTGGGTCTACCAGGGCTGGAAGCAGGAATACCATGCGCCCGCCAGCTACCAGGACACGCCCCCCAGCCTGCGCGAGCGCCTGCGGGGCCTGGATGTGCCCCCGGGCCTCACGCCCATGTCCAGCAGCAACTGCCTGGCCTGGCTGGGCAAGCGCTCGGAGCGCTGGATCGAGCTGCTCGACCAGCGCTGGTGTGTGCGCCATGGCCATGACTGGGTGGCCTACCGCCAGATCCTGAGCGCCTCGGCCGCACGCGTGGCCGCGCTGATGCCGCGCGAGCCTTACCTGGATGCCGACCAGCTGGTGGAGCTGGGCTGGCAGCTGCAAAGCACCGCCTTGCAGCACCAGGATGCCCCCTTGCCGATCTACCAGCGCGCGCTGGAGCTGGAGCCGGGCAATGCCCGTGCGCTGGCCGCCTGCGCCAGCCTGCACATGGGCATGGACTGGGAGGCGCAGCTGCAGTACCTGGCGCAGGCTTTTGCGCAGCTGCCGGCCATGGGTGCGGCCTGGTGCCAGCTGGCTTCGGGCGTGCTCGATGTGCTGGAAGACGAGGACTTTGACGAGGCCTCGGTACGCCAGCTGCGCAGCGACTGGCGCGCACGCGAGGCGCTGGCCCGCACGCAGCTGCAGGCGCTGCGCGATGAGCGCCTGGCGCAGGGCAGCCTGCTGGGCGCGCGCGCCTGCACCGCGCTGCCGCATCCGCTGTGGGCCTCGGAGCTCGCGGCACTGCAGCTGCATCTGCAGCACTGCCCGCGCTTGCGCCGTGCCTGGTTGCTGGCGCGGCCGCTGCGCAGCTTGCCGGGGGCCTATGCGCTGGTGCTGGTGCTCGACCGGCCCGGCGTGCACTACCAGGACAACAAGCGTCTGGAGCTGCAGTGGCGCGGCTACTTGGAGCGCGAGCTGCTGCTGTGCAAGCTAGTGCCGCTATGGATCACGCATGTCGAGGAGCTGGGCCCCACCGCGCTGCGCCAGCTGGCGGCCATGCCCTGGGGGCTGGTCTATGACCGCACCGAGCAGCCCGGTGGCGCGCCCAGCAGCGGCACAGCGCCGCTCACCGGTTAGCCGGGCCTGGCGCCCGGATACTGGCGCAATGGGACAATAGCGGCTATGCACCCCAAAGCCCTTTTAGATGCCTGCGCCGAGCTGGTCGCGCAGGCCCTCACCTTTGAACACCCGGCAGACGCCGTGGTGTCGCGTTATTTCCGTGAACACCGCAACCTGGGCCCGCGCGAGCGTGGCACGCTGGCCGAGACGGTGTACACCGTGCTGCGCAAGAAAACGTTGTTTGAATCGCTGGCCCGCTCGGGCAGCGGCGCGCGCGCGCGCCGCCTGGCCATCCTGGGCTTTGCCGGCCCGCGCAGCTTTGTCAAAAGCGCGCTCAGCGACCAGGAAGTGCAATGGCTCGACGACTGCGACGCGATTGCGCCGGCCAGCCTCATGCCCCAGCACCGCCACAACCTGCCCGAGTGGCTGGTCGAGCCGCTGCAGGCCCAGGTGGGTGAGCAGTTCGAGCAGCTGGCCGCCAGCATGCTGGAGACGGCCCCGCTGGATCTGCGCGCCAATGCGCTGCTGACCAAGCGCAGCGAGCTGCAAAAAGAACTCAAGGAAGCGGGCATCAAGGCCGAGCCCACCCCTTATTCGCCCTGGGGCCTGCGCGTGGCCGACAAGCCTGCGCTCTCGCGCCTGGAGGCCTTTGTCAAAGGCCGGGTCGAGGTGCAGGACGAGGGCTCGCAGCTGCTGGCCCTGCTGCTGGACGCCAAGCGCGGCGAGATGGTGACCGATTTTTGTGCCGGCGCCGGCGGCAAGACCCTGGCCATTGGCGCGACCATGCGCAGCACCGGCCGTCTCTACGCCTTTGATGTGTCGGCCCACCGCCTGGAGGCGCTCAAGCCGCGCCTGGCCCGCTCGGGCCTGTCGAATGTGCACCCGGCTGCGATTGCGCATGAGCGCGATGAGCGGGTCAAACGCCTGGCCGGCAAGATGGACCGCGTGCTGGTCGATGCCCCCTGCTCGGGCCTGGGCACCTTGCGCCGCAATCCCGATCTGAAATGGCGCCAAAGCCCCAAGGCGATTGAAGAGCTGACGGCCAAGCAAACCGCCATTCTGGCCAGCAGTGCCCGCATGGTGAAGTCCGGCGGCCGCCTGGTCTATGCCACCTGCAGCATCCTTCCCGCAGAGAACGAGGCGATTGCCGAGGCCTTTGCCGCCGCCCACCCGGACTTTGTGCCGATGGATGCCGGCGAGCTGCTGGCAGGTCTGAAGGTCGAGCACGCCGCCAGCCTGTGCAGCGGCGGCGACAGCGGCAGCCTCTACCTGCGCCTGTGGCCCCACCTGCACCAGACCGACGGCTTCTTTGCCGCCGTCTGGCAGCGCAAGTAAGGCAGTCAGTCCAATAAGGCATAGGCCACCAAGGCGATTGCGCCTTGGCAGGCTGCCTCAGCTGTCAGCCTTTCCAGCCCAGCCAGTCGGCCACACTGCGCCAACCGGCGCGCCAGCCCGCATAGGCCTGCACCTGCACCAGCAATTGGGCGGGCTGCAGGCCTTGTGCTTGCAGCCAGTACCAGCCCGCATGGGCGCCATTGCAGTGCGGGGCGTCTTCGGCCACCAGGCGCAGCGCGCTGTGCCAGGGCGAGCTGATCTGCAGCTGCCCGGCGCGGCAGTACAGGCTGCTGCCCGCCTCCAGATACAACCATTGGCCCTGGCCTGCACGCAAGGCCAGGCTGCTGCTGTGGATGCCTGGCTGCGCGGGGGCGCTGGTCTGGGCCTGGGAGGCGGCGCTGCCTGGCAGGGCGGAGGTGAGGCGGGCGGTGGTGCTGGTGGTCATTTTTGCGCTTTCCTGAGCGTGGCAGAACAGGGCTCTAGCGTAAAAAAATGCAGTGCAACGCAACAGACACAGTCTGCACCAGGGTCGGGCGGAACAGCGCAAGCACAAAGGGTCTGTTCTGGTTCAAAATCGCAGTTTCTGTATCTGTTCTGTCAGGGTTGAACCTGAGACCATAGCGCTGCGAATGGGAATCTGGCCCTGGCCACTGCGGTGGCGCACAAGGGTGATGGACAGGTTCCCGGAACCAGGAGTCCTGCTGTGCCGCTGTTAGATGAGAGTCTGTGTGACATCCCCGAGAGCCATTCCGTAGACGCGGCAGGCAGCCCGCCCGCCGACGATGCGTTTTTGTACGAGCGCATCGCCGCGCATTTTGAGCAGGCGATTGCCCAGCAGACCCTGGGTGTGGGGGCGCGCATGCCCTCGGTACGCGATATCCGGCGCCAGCACCATGTCAGCCACAGCACGGCGCTGCAGGTGCTGCGCGTGCTGGAGTCGCGCGGGTTGATCGAGGCGCGGCCGCGTGTGGGCTACTTTGTCAGCGACGGGGCTTTGCAGATGCCCGCCGCGCGCGAGCCGCTGCAGCTGGGCCCTTTTCCGATGCAGGACCACCGCTTTGAAGGCATTGGCGAGCGCGCGGCCGAGTACCTGAACAAGGCGCGCCTCAAAGGGCCGCTCAAGGTAGACCTGGGCAGCGCCATGCCCGCGCCCGAGCTGTTCGATGCCAAACTGCTCAATCAGCTGGCCGTGGCCTTGCTGCGCGAGCAGCCCCAGATCCTGGTCCATGGCCCTTCGGCGCCTTTCACCCATCCGGATTTTCAGGCCTCGATGGCGCGCTACGCGCTGGGCTTTGGCGTGCGCCTGGCGCCGATGGACATTGCGGCGACCTTTGGCAATTCCGAGGCGGTGAACTTGGCGCTCGATGCGCTGACCCAGCCGGGCGATATGGTGGCGATTGAGTCGCCCACCTTCTACGGCATCCTGCAGGCGATCGAGGCCAAGAAGCTGCAGGCGCTGGAGATCCCGTCGAGCCCGCACACGGGCATGTCGATCGAGGCGCTGGAGCTGGCCTTGCGCACCCACCCCAACCTCAAGGCCGTTGTTGTCGTGCCCCATCTGCAGATGCCCCAGGGCGCCACCATGCCTGACAGCCACAAGCGGCGCCTGGTGGCCCTGTGCCGCGAGTACCGGGTCGCGCTGATCGAGGACGATATCTACCGCGAATTTGTCGAATCCGACGAGGTGCTCAAGCCCTGTAAGGCCTGGGACACCGATGGCTCGGTGATCTATTGCTCCTCGCTGTCCAAAAGCTATGCGCCGGGCCTGCGCCTGGGCTGGATGAATGCCGGGCGCTGGCAGGAGCGGGTGCAGATGATCAAGTTTGCACGCTCGCGCAACCTGCCGGTCTGGCCCCAGCTGCTGGGCGCACGCACGGTGGGGTCACCGTCGTACATGCGGCACCTGGTGCGCCTGCGCCAGCAGCTGCGCGTGCAGCGCCAGGCCGCGGCGCAGGCGGTGGCGCGCTATTTTCCGATTGGCACGCGCCTGAGCCTGCCCGCGGGCGGCCTGAGCATCTGGCTGGAGCTGCCCGAGCAAATCTCGTCCAGCCGCCTGTACGACGAGGCGCTGGCCGTGGGCATCCGCGTGGCGCCTGGCGACATGTTCAGCAACACTGGCCATTACGACCACTTTCTGCGGCTGAGCTGCGGCATGCCGTTTACCGACGCAGTGGACGAGGCCTACCGCAGCCTGGGGCGCATGATGCATGCGCAGCTGGGGCTGCCGCCCAGGGCTTGATGCCGAGGCGCCGTGGGCGTGCTGCCTAGAAAAACCGGACGCAAAAAAACACAAAGGACACCGAGGTGTCCTTTGTGGTGTTTGCATGCCACCAAGTCAATGGCGGCGTACAGGCTGATTACTTCAGCTTCACTTCCTTGTAATCCACATGCTTGCGAGCCTTGGGATCGAACTTCGTGATCAACATCTTTTCAGGCATTGTCTTCTTGTTCTTGGTGGTCGTGTAGAAGTGACCGGTGCCGGCTGTCGATTCCAGCTTGATTTTTTCGCGTCCGCCTTTGGATGCCATGGTGATACTCCTTAAGCTTGGCCACGTGCGCGCAGGTCTGCGAGCACAGAATCAATACCGTTCTTGTCGATCAGACGCAGAGCGGCGCTGGAAACACGCAGGCGAACCCAGCGGTTTTCAGTTTCCACCCAGAAACGGCGATATTGCAGGTTCGGCAGGAACCGGCGCTTGGTTTTGTTGTTGGCGTGGGAAACGTTGTTTCCCACCATGGGCTTCTTGCCCGTTACTTCGCAAACGCGTGCCATCAGGACACTCCGAAAGTTTTAACAGCTGCTTGCCCTGTCCGCCTCGTTAAAAGCAGCGCGGCTTGCAGCCTCACCTCGCCAATCAAAGGGTGGCGGTAGCCCATGTTCACAGCCGGGTCGGCTCAGTGGTGCAAGACCGCTGGCAAACCTGCCGTAGTTTCCTGTTCACGCGCCGAAGATTGCGAATTAGCAAAAGGCGGCAAGCAGCAAAGCCAAGGATTATAGCCTGAAAGCAAAATTCGGGCTATGCCCCTGGCTTGCGGGCTTATTCCTGTTCCAGGAAGCGCTGGGCATCCAGCGCAGCCATGCAGCCCGTGCCCGCGCTGGTAATGGCCTGGCGGTAGACATGGTCTTGCACGTCGCCAGCCGCGAAGATGCCGGGCACGCTGGTTTGTGTGGCAAAACCGCCACGGCCCATCTGGGTCACCAGGTAGCCGTTTTCCATCTCCAGCTGGCCTTGGAAGATGTCGGTATTGGGGTGGTGGCCAATGGCGATAAAGCAGCCTTGCAGCGCGATGTCCTCGGTGTGGCCGTCTTGCGTGCTCTTGATGCGGATGCCGTTGACGCCCGATTGGTCGCCCAGCACTTCATCGAGCGTGAAATGGGTCTTGAGCTCGATCTTGCCTTCCTGGACTTTCTCCATCAGCTTGTCGACCAGGATGGGCTCGGCCTTGAACTTGTCGCGGCGGTGCACCAGCGTCACCTTGCTGGCGATGTTGGACAGGTAGAGCGCTTCTTCCACGGCGGTGTTGCCGCCGCCGATCACGCAGACGGGCTGCTCGCGGTAGAAGAATCCGTCACAGGTCGCGCAGGCCGACACGCCACGGCCCATGAAGGCCTCTTCGGTGGGCAGGCCCAGGTACTTGGCCGATGCGCCGGTGGCGATGATCAGGCTGTCGCAGGTGTAGGTGCCGCTGTCGCCCTTCAAGGTGAAGGGGCGCTTGCTGAAGTCGACCTGGTTGATGTGGTCAAAGATGATCTGGGTCTTGAAACGCTCGGCATGCTCCAAAAAACGCTGCATCAACGCCGGGCCTTGCACGCCCATCACATCGGCGGGCCAGTTGTCCACTTCGGTGGTGGTCGTCAGCTGACCGCCCTGGGCCATGCCGGTGATCAAGACGGGATCGAGGTTGGCACGCGCCGCATAGATGGCGGCGGTATAGCCCGCAGGGCCCGAGCCCAGGATCAGAACTTTGGCATGTTGGTGGATGGCAGACATAGAACTCCTATCGCATTCAGGGGGCAGCTGCGGGGCAGCCGCGAATCAGTGAGCAGGCTGGCGCATGGCGCTCAGCAAAACATGAAAGAGTATCAAACACTGGCCACCCTCTGTGGATGGCTTGTGTCAATGTCCTTGATTGTCGCAAGCCATCACAGCACCTGAGGACGCCCGGCGCTGCATTTGCGCGCCAATGACAACAATCGTTGCGGCGTGCTGGCGCAAGGGGTGGGATTGTAGGAAGATAGGTAGATTACAAAATGTTGCGTATTGCCAGGTGACAGGGGCCTAGCACCGGTAGCTAGCCATGCTTTTCGTGCATCAGACTTATGTTTTTATTGGGTATTTGTGCTGATGGCCAGCGCCTGTCGGGGCCTTGGCGGCCCGCTCTGTGCGGCAGGGCCGCCCGCACTTTGCCTGAAGCACCGCGTCGCACCAAGGCATCACCCGGCCCCAGGCGCCTGGCCTGCTATCGAATTTGCAATCCGCTTAGGGTAAGCTCTGGCTCCTAGGTTATGGCTTACTCATCAAAGAAATCAAAGACAGCACCCCAGACCGGCCATTCGCTGGTGATGGGGGTTCGCCGTTTTGGGCACGAGCTGGTGCTCATCGTCAGTTTTGTGCTGATGGCGTTTTGCGTGGCGGCCATGGTCAGCTACTCGCCCAAGGACCCGGCCTGGTCCACCTCGGGCACGCAGATGGCTGGCCATGTCAGCAACTGGATGGGTCGCCTGGGCGCGATGGTGTCTGACGGCGGCTATTTCATGGTGGGTTTTTCCGTCTGGTGGCTGGTGGTGGCCGCCGTGCTGGCCTGGTTCTCGTCGCTGGCGCGCTGGCTGCGCGCCGGTGAGGCGCCACCCAACGATCCGCGCCCGCTGTGGCTGCGCCGCATGGTGTTCTGGGGGGGGCTGGTGGTGCTGCTGCTGGCCAGCGCTGCGCTGGAATGGTCGCGCCTCTACCGTTTTGAGGCCAGCCTGCCCGGCGCTGCCGGCGGTGTGCTGGGCTTTTTGCTCGGCCCGATGGCCGAGCGTTGGATGGGCTTTACCGGCTCGGGCATTGTCGGCGTGATGCTGCTGCTGCTGGGCCTTTCCTGGATTCTGGGCTTCTCCTGGGGCCAGATCGCCGAGAAGGTCGGCGCCGGGATCGAGCGTACTTTGCAAAAGCTGATGCTGCGCCGCGAAGCCGCTGCCGACAAGGCCGTGGGCAAGAAGGCAGCGCTGGCGCGTGAGGCCGAGGTCAGCAGTGCAGCCCCTGTGCCGATGGCCTCACGCCTGGATCCAACCGGTGATGGCCTGGACAGCATGCTGCCCGCTGCGCCGCGCAGCGCAGCGGTCGATTCGGGCCTGCATATCGCCCAGCCGCTCAAGCCCCAGGCGCAGCCCAGCGCCCGCGTGGTCAAGGAGCGGCAAAAGCCGCTGTTCAACGAGCTGCGTGACACGCGCCTGCCCCAGGTGGACCTGCTCGATGCGGCGCCCAAGACGCAGGAGAGCGTCTCCTACGAAACCCTGGAGATGACCAGCCGCCTGATCGAGAAAAAGCTCAAGGACTTTGGCGTCGAGGTGCGCGTGGTCGAGGCCGCACCCGGCCCGGTGATCACCCGCTACGAGATCGAGCCGGCCACCGGCGTCAAGGGCTCTCAGATCGTCAACCTGGCCAAGGACCTGGCCCGTTCGCTGTCGCTGGTGTCGATCCGCGTGGTCGAGACCATCCCCGGCAAGACCTATATGGCGCTGGAGCTGCCCAATGCCAAGCGCCAGACCATTCGGCTGACCGAAATCCTGGGCTCACACGAGTACCACGACGCCAAGAGCCTGCTGACCATGGGTCTGGGCAAGGACATCATCGGCAAGCCCGTGGTGGCCGACCTGGCCAAGATGCCCCATGTGCTGGTGGCCGGTACCACCGGCTCGGGCAAGTCGGTGGGTATCAATGCGATGATCTTGTCCGTGCTCTACAAGGCCGAAGCCAAGGATGTGCGGCTGATGATGATCGACCCCAAGATGCTGGAAATGTCGGTCTACGAAGGCATTCCGCACCTGCTGTGCCCGGTGGTCACCGACATGAAGCAGGCGGCCAACGGCCTGAACTGGTGCGTGGCCGAGATGGAGCGCCGCTACAAGCTGATGAGCAAGCTGGGCGTGCGCAACCTGGCGGGCTACAACACCAAGATCGACGAGGCCAAGGCGCGCGAGGAGAGCATTCCCAACCCCTTCAGCCTGACGCCCGAGTCGCCTGAGCCCCTGCAGCGCCTGCCGCATATCGTCGTGGTGATCGACGAGCTGGCCGACCTGATGATGGTTGTCGGCAAGAAGATCGAAGAGCTGATTGCACGCTTGGCGCAAAAGGCGCGCGCTGCCGGTATCCACCTGATCCTGGCCACTCAGCGCCCCAGCGTCGATGTGATCACTGGCCTCATCAAGGCCAATATCCCTTCGCGGATCGCGTTCTCGGTGGGCTCCAAGATCGACAGCCGCACTATCTTGGACCAGATGGGCGCCGAGGCGCTGCTGGGCATGGGTGACATGCTCTACATGGCCAGCGGCACGGGCTTCCCGGTGCGGGTGCATGGCGCCTTTGTGTCTGATGAGGAAGTGCACCGCGTCGTCAGCTACCTCAAGGAGCAGGGCGAGCCCGACTATATCGACGGTGTGCTCGAAGGCGGCACCGGCGAGGGCGATTCCGGCTTTGGCGATGAAGAGGGCGGCGGCAGCGGTGAGAAGGACCCGATGTACGACCAGGCGGTCGAGATCGTGCTCAAGGACCGCAAGGCCAGCATCTCCTACGTGCAGCGCAAGCTGCGCATCGGCTACAACCGCTCGGCCAACCTGCTCGAAGAGATGGAGCGCGCCGGCCTGGTGAGCGCCTTGACCGGCAGCGGCCAGCGCGAAGTGCTGGTGGCCCACCGTCCCGGCGGTGAAGAATAGCGCAGCGGCGGGTAAACATTCGCAAAGCCAGCGCCTTGGCGGCCCACAGCGGGCACTTGTGGCCCGCTGCCGCACTCCAAACCCCTTGTTGGCCCGAAAGTGGCCCATGCATTGGCTTTGTTCGCAAAGCACGAAAGGATTCACGATGAGACAATGGATCGCAGCAGCCGCCCTGGTCAGCCTGACCGGTTGGGCACAGGCCGATGGCCTGCAAAGCCTGGAAAAGTTCATGACCAGCTCGCAGGCCGGTGAAGCCCAGTTCACGCAGACGGTCACCTCGCCCGCCAAGCAGGGCCAGGCAGGCAGGGTCAAGACCTCCAGCGGCAGCTTTGCTTTCCAGCGGCCGGGCAAGTTCAAGTTCATCTACCAAAAGCCGTTTGACCAGACCATCGTCGCCGATGGCGCGGTGCTGACCGTCTATGACGCCGACCTGAACCAGGTTACCCAGCGCCAGCAGAGCAAGGCCCTGGGCCAGACGCCTGCCGCGCTGCTCGCGTCCGCTTCAAGCTTGCAGGCGCTGAAGGCCGAGTTCGACGTGAGCAGCTTGCCCGAGGCCGATGGCCAGCAATGGGCCCAGGCCATTCCGAAGAACAAGGACGGCCAGATCAAGCAGGTCAAGGTCGGCTTCAAGGGCGATGAGCTGCAGACCTTGGAGATCGAGGACGGTTTTGGCCAGCGCTCGGTGCTGCGCTTTGTCGGCTTCAAGGCCCTGCCTTCGCTGCCAGGCTCGGCGTTCGAGTTTGCGATTCCTTCTGGCGCGGAAGTGATTCGCCAGTAAGCAGCATTCCAGCGGTGATGCCAACCGCGCGGACATAAAAAAAAGGTGCTCACGCATAGGTGAACACCTTTTTTGCTGTGCAGCCACCGTGGACGGCTGCAGCTAGCTAGGGCTTACAGCGCCATGTCCGGCACCTTCTTGACAGCGCCCTTGTCTTCCTGGGGCTGCACACCGGCTTCCACGCCGTGCAGGCTGGGCGAGGCAATCGCCAGGTTCAGCGCCTGCTCGGTGGCCTGCCATTCCTGCTGCAGCATGGCGGGGTTTTCGTTGAGCTTGACGCCGTAGCTCGGCACGATCTTGCGGATCTTCTCTTGCCAGTCGGCGCTCTTGACCTTCTCGGGGAAGGCCTTTTCCAGCAGGGTCAGCATGATCGCTGGCGAGGTCGAGCCCCCGGGCGACGCGCCCAGCAGCGCGGTCAGCGAACGGTCCTGGGCCACGACGACCTCGGTGCCGAGCTTGAGAATGCCGCCCTTTTCGGGGTCGTTCTTGATGATCTGCACGCGCTGGCCCGCTTCCCACAGGCGCCAGTCAGCATCCTTGGCCTCGGGCATGTAATGGCGCAGCGCGTCCATCTTCTGCTCCTTGTTCAGGCTCAGCTGCTGGGCCAGGTACTTGACCAGCGCAAACTCGTTGACGCCGACCTGCAGCTGCGGAATCACGTTGGCAAAGGTCGTGGCCTTGGCCAGGTCAAAGTAGGAGCCGTTCTTGAGGAACTTGCTCGACCAGGTCGCGAACGGCCCGAACAGCAGCACACGCTTGCCGTCCAGCACGCGGGTGTCCAGGTGGGGCACCGACATCGGAGGCGAGCCGGTATCGGCCAGGCCATAGACCTTGGCCAGGTGGCGCTCAGTGATCTCGGGCTTTTCGGTGACCAGGAACTCGCCGCCGACTGGGAAGCCGCCATAGACCTTGGACTCGGGAATGCCCGACAGCTGCAGCAGCGGCAGCGCCGCGCCACCGGCGCCGATAAAGATAAAGCGCGCATCCACGGTCTGGATCTTGCTGCTGTCCTTCATGTCGAAGGCCGACACGCGCCAGGAGCCATCGCTGTTGCGCGTGATGGAGCGCACTTCCTGGCCGGTGCTGAGCTTGAAGTTGGGCTTGGACGACAGGTTCTTGTAGAACTGGCGGGTGATCTCACCCAGGTTCACGTCGGTGCCCAACGGCGAGCGGGTGGCGGTCACCACTTCGGCCGGGTCGCGGCCTTCCATCATCAGCGGGATCCATTCCTTGATCTGTGCTGGGTCGGTGGACGACTCCATGCCGGTGAACAGCGGCGAGGCTTCCAAGGCCTTCAGGCGCTTTTGGATGAAGGAGCGGTTTTCCTCGCCGAACACCAGGTTCATGTGCGGCGTGGAGTTGATGAACTCGCGCGGATTGCCGAGTACTCCAGCGCGCACCTGGTGCGACCAGAACTGGCGCGAGACCTGGAAGTTTTCATTAATGTTAATGGCAGAGGAAATCTGCACATTGCCATTTTTATCCATCGGCGTGTAATTGAGCTCGCACAGCGCCGAGTGGCCGGTGCCGGCATTATTCCAGCCATTGGAGCTTTCTTCGGCAACCTGGTCGAGGCGCTCGAACAATTCATAGCTCCAGCCGGGTTCGAGCTCCTGCAGATAAACGCCCAAGGTGGCACTCATGATGCCGCCGCCAATCAGCAGCACATCGACCTGGCGGTCTGCTTTTTCTGCGCGGTATTGGCTACCGAAGAAATATTGGTAACCGACCACGCCCGCACCGACGGCCGCTGCCGAGGCGACGAACTTGCGGCGGGTGAAGCCCTTCTTGGGCGCTTTGGCAGCGGAGGCCGCTTGGGGATTTTCTGTTGGATTCGTCATTGCTGAAACTCCACAAATTTTTGGATTTTGACGGTGTTGTCGTAAAAGACCATGAGTAACCATGGTTTAAGCAGGCTCAATGTCTCTCCGATTCTGGGGTGCCTGTTCTGACGGTATTGAGCTGCTTGGCGTAGGCGGTTCTGAATGAGGGTGTCAATGAATATCCGAGGCCGATATTAAGGGTGGCTCTGCATATCCATTAAGCAGGAAGTGGTTAATCAGCCATCAAGGACGCACCGGTATTTGGCGGCGTGCAAAAAACCAGTCGGCCAGCCCCGCGCAGACCACGGTGGCGGCCACTGGCGTAACCCAGCCCAGGCCCAGCGCGGCGCCGGGCAGGTGGTCCAGCCAGGTGGGCAGGGCAGCAGTCCATTGCAGCGCCTTGGCGCCGTCGACCAGGCCAAACACCAGCGCCACCAGCATGACGGGGATGTAGACCCGAGCGGGCTGCTGCCAGCGCTGCAGCAGGCTGAGCGAGACCAGCGCAATCGCGGGGGGGTAGAGGGCGACCAGCACCGGGCCGGCGATCTCGATCAGCTGCGCCAGGCCCTGGTTGGCCACGGCGGCACTGAAGATGCACAAGGACAGCGCGACACTGCGGTAGGAGAAACCGGTGAGCTGGCTGAAAAAGCTGCTGCAGGCGCTCACCAGGCCTACGCCGGTTGTGAGGCATGCCAGCAGGATCACGGCGGCGATCAGCCAGATGCCGGCGCTGCCAAAGCGGTGCTGCACAAAGGCGCTGAGGATCTGCACGCCAGTCACGGTGTTCTGTGCCAGCTCGCCACTGGTGGCGCCCAGGTAGCACAGTGAGATGTAGACCAGGCTAAGGCACACCGCAGCAATCAGCCCGGCATAGATGGCGTAGCGGGTGTGCAGGCGCGCATCGGTCACGCCCGCATCCTTGATCGCGTTGACGATGACAATGCCGAACACCAGCGAGGCGAGGGCGTCCATGGTCTGGTAGCCCTGCACAAAGCCCTGGGCAAAGGCGGCCAGCTGCGTGCCATAGTCGGGGTTGGCCGTGCTGTAGCCGCCCACAGGGGCCAGCACCGCCATGCCGCCCAAAGCCAGCAACGCGGCAATCAGCAGCGGGGTGATGAGCTTGCCCAGGGTGTCCATCAGCTTGCCGGGGAACAGCGACAGCAGCAGCACCAGCGAGAAATAGACAATGCTGAACACCAGCAGCGCAATCGAGGTATTGCCGACAAAGGGGGCAATACCCATCTCGAAAGAGACCGTGGCGGTGCGTGGCGTGGCAAAGAAGGGGCCAATGGTCAGATAGATCGTGGTGGCCAGCACCAGGCCGGCAATGCGGCCAATCGGATGGGTCAGCTGGTCCAGGCCGCCACCGACGCGCGCGAGTGCAACGACGCCCAATAGCGGCAGGCCCACGCCGGTCAGCAGGAAGCCGGTGGTGGCGCCCACCAGGTTCTCGCCAGCGGCCAGGCCAACCAGCGGCGGGAAAATGATATTGCCCGCGCCCAGGAACAGGGCAAAGGTCATGAAGCCGAGGGCGATAATGTCCCTGGTTTTCAGTGATTTCATAATGGCTCTTGGTTCTTGCTGGTTAGCGCCCACTTGTAGTGGATGCCGTCAGCGAATGGATTCGCGCAGACGCGCATCAGAAAAATCGCCCCATGGGGGACATGCGCTGTGCAAAGCGTTGGCTGCGGGCTCGGCGCAAAGGCCTGGAGCGCGTGGCGTCCATGTCGGGCTGGTGTTATAGGCTGGGCCAATAAGAGCCCTGTCATCTGAAGCGGCGCAAATCCGTATAAACCCTTATTTTCTGCGAAAAATCGTGACCCATATCAGCAAAGGCATATGTACCCCAGGGATTAGTGGGGTGGCAGCGCACAAACGTAGTAAGCACCTGCCCCGCCCCGAGGCGCAGCGGCTGGCGCCTGGCCAGGCACCAGGCCGTGGTTCCGGAGCCCTGCATGGCTGATTTGTTCAGCCAGGAACCGGCCGCGCCGCTGGCCGAAGCGCTGCGCCCCAAGACCCTGGACGAGGTGGTGGGTCAGTCCCATTTGCTGGGAGAAGGCAAGCCGCTGCGCTTGGCCTTCCAGTCCGGCAAACCGCATTCGATGATCTTCTGGGGCCCACCCGGCGTGGGCAAGACCACGTTGGCGCGGCTGACGGCGACGGCGTTCCAGTGCGAGTTCATCGCCCTGTCTGCGGTCTTGTCGGGTGTGAAGGACATCCGCGAGGCCATGGAGCAGGCCAGGCAATATCTTGCGCAGGGCAAAAACACCATCTTGTTCGTAGACGAAATCCACCGGTTCAATAAGTCGCAACAAGATGCCCTGTTGCCGCATGTGGAATCAGGGCTGTTCACCTTTATCGGTGCTACCACCGAGAACCCCTCCTTTGAGGTCAACTCGGCGCTGCTGTCGCGGGCCCAGGTCTATGTCCTCAAGTCGCTGACAGAGGCGGAGCTGAAGCGCTTGCTCCAGCGGGCCCAGGAAGAACATGCGCTTGACGATCTGGCGTTTGACGACCTGGCCGTCGATACCCTCGTGGGGTATGCGGATGGTGACGCCAGAAGATTTTTGAACCTGCTTGAACAAACGAGCACAGCAGCCAAGGCTTCAGGCGTTGCGGAGATCACGGCCGAGTTCTTGCAGAACGCGCTGACCTTGAACAGCCGCCGTTTTGACAAGGGCGGCGACAATTTCTACGACCAGATCTCGGCCTTGCACAAGTCGGTCCGCGGCTCGCACCCCGATGCCGCGCTCTACTGGCTCACGCGCATGCTCGATGGTGGCGCCGATGCGCGCTACCTGTCCCGGCGCATTGTGCGCATGGCCTGGGAAGACATTGGCCTGGCTGACCCACGCGCGATGCAGATTGCCAACGATGCTGCGCTGACCTATGAGCGCCTGGGCAGCCCCGAAGGCGAGCTGGCGCTGGGCCAGGCCGTCATCTACCTGGCCATGGCCGCCAAGAGCAATGCCGGCTACAACGCCTACAACCAGGCCAAGGCCTTTGTGAAGCAGGACAAGAGCCGCGAAGTGCCGGTGCATTTGCGCAACGCCCCGACCAAGCTGATGAAGGAGCTGGGCTATGGGCATGAATACCGCTACGCCCATGACGAGCCCAATGCCTATGCAGCGGGAGAAACCTATCTGCCAGATGGGATAGACCCGCCCGGCTGGTACCAGCCCGTGCCCCGGGGGCTGGAGCTCAAGATTGGCGAGAAGCTGGCGCAGCTCAAGCGCTGGGATGAGGAAGCCGGGCAGGACTGAGGCCCGGTTTTTCCAGCGCAGTCATTGGCTTGCTGGCGGTTTGAGCGGCGTGGTAGGGCACCCGCTGCCAAGGCCTTGCCTCCTGTGCGCAGCACGCGCTGATAGTTGCGCATGAAACCGGTACCACATCTTCGCGCAACGCATATTGCGCTGGATGAAGTGTGAGTAAAACACCGGGGTACACCCGGGGACCTCGGCAGAGGTCGTACAAGTTGTCGAAAATTTGCCGTAGATACGACAAAAGACTCTAGCGAGCATGGCGGGCATGCGCGGGAGTCGTATGACAACAAAGGTCTCTCACGATGCGGTTTTGCAAGTCAAAGTCGGGCGTCTCCTGGTCCAGGACTGCCTTCGGCTTGGTGTTTTCTGTGTGGGCGGGGATGCATGCGGCTCAGGCCCAGACGGCTGCGCCCGCGCAGCCAGCAGCCGCGTCGGCCGCCACGGCGCCTGTAGCGGCCACGGCCTCTAGCGATGCGCTGCTGGTGGAAAAGGGCCGCAAGCTGGCGGTAGCTGCGGATTGCGCAGCCTGCCACACGGCGCCCAAGGGTGGCGCCAGTTTTGCCGGTGGCTACCCCATCGCCTCACCGCTGGGCAGCATCTATGCCACCAATATCACCCCGTCCAAGACGGCCGGCATTGGCAGCTACAGTCTCGAAGACTTCAGCCGCGCGCTGCGCCAAGGGCTGCGCAAGGACGGGGCCCATCTGTACCCGGCCATGCCGTACACGGCCTATGCCCAGATCAGCGACGAAGACACCGAGGCGCTCTACGCCTACTTCATGCATGGCGTCGAGCCGGTGGACCAGGCCGCGCCGCAAACGGCCCTGCCTTTCCCCTTCAACATCCGCCTGTCGATGGCCGTGTGGAATGCGCTCTACCTGAAGGACCAGCGCTTCAAACCCGATGCCAGCAAGCCGCCGGAGTGGAACCATGGCGCCTACCTGGTCGATGCGCTGGCCCACTGCAGCACCTGCCACACACCGCGCAATGCGCTGATGGCTGAAGACAGCAGCCGCTACCTGGGGGGCGGCTCGCTGGGCGCCTGGTACGCGCCCAATATCACGTCGGACGCGGTCAATGGCATCGGCGGCTGGACCGAGGCCGAGCTGGTGCAGTACCTCAAGACCGGCCGCGTGCCCGGCAAGGCCCAGGCCGCCGGCCCGATGGCCGAAGCCATCGAGCACAGCCTGCAGCACCTGCCTGACAGCGATATTCAGGCTATGGCGTCCTACCTCAAGCAAACCAAGGCGGTGGCAGGCGGCGAGACCCAGCCGCGCTACCGCTATGGCCAGGCCAGCCTGCAGTCCGAAGACACGCAGCGCGGGCTGGTCGACGGCGCCGATGCCGGCTGGAAGGTGTTCAGCGGCAGCTGCGCCCACTGCCACCAGGCCAATGCCAGCGGCACGGCCAATGGCGAATACCCTTCGCTGTTCCACAACAGCGTGACCGGTGCCGACCGCGCCGACAACCTCATCGCCACCATCCTGCACGGCGTGGACCGCAGGGTGCAGGGGCGTGCCCATTTCATGCCTGCGTTTGGCGATGCCGCATCCTTCACCGACCGGCTCAGCGACCAGGAGATCGCCGATGTCAGCAACTATGTGCTCACGCAGTACGGCAACCCGGCCGTCAAGGTGCAGGCCGCCGATGTGGCTGCCGCACGCGCCGGAGGCAAGCCGCCGCTGATCGCCCAGCTGCCCGCCCTCATCGTGCCGGCCGCTGTGCTGCTGCTGGTGTTGGTGCTGGCCTTCATCGTGATCCGTCAGCGCCGCAAGGCCGCTGCCTCGTCTGGAGTCTGACCCGCATGACCTCGTCCTCTTTCCCCCCATCCGCCGTGCTCTGCGCCAAGCCCCTGGTGCCTGCGATGCCTGCGGGCATCTCGCGCCGCCGCCTGCTGGGCGCTGCGGCTGCCACCGGTGTGGCGCTTGCCGCCGGCGGCTTTGCCGTGCTGGGCTCCAGCAATGCCTTTGCCGCCAGCGAGGCAGCCGATGATTTCCTGCGCCTGTCGGAGTTCGTCACCGGCGGCAGCCCGCTGTCGGCAGCCCTGGCCACGCGCTACCTGGCGGCACTGACCAAGAGCGATGCGGCCTTTGCCGCCGCAGCGCAGGCGCTGCACCAGCATGTGGCCAGCCAGAAGATCAGCCATGTCGACGACCTGCTCGCTGCGCCCGATCTGGACCCGGCGCTGCGCGCCACCGCCACCCAGATCGTCTCGGCCTGGTACCTGGGCGTTGTCGGCGAAGACGCAGACGCCGTGCTGATCAGCTATGCCAATGCGCTGATGTACCGCCCCACGGCCGGCATCCTCGATATTCCTACCTACGGCAGTGGCCCCGATTCCTGGGGCGAAAAGCCCGTCGTGCCTGTCAGCCCCAACAAAAAGAGCCCACAAGCATGAGCAGCAACCAAACGCAATACGACGCCGACCTGATCGTTATCGGCTCCGGGGTCATGGGCGGCATCATCGGTGCCAAGCTGGCGCAGGCCGGCAAGTCCGTCATCATTCTGGAAGCGGGACCGCGCGTGCGCCGAGCCGACATCGTCGAGACCTTCCGCAATGCGCCGATCAAGCTCTCGCTGGCCAATATGAAGCTGCAGGGTGCGGGCTCGCCGTTCCCCAATCCGCCGCATATCCCCTCCACCTATGGCGACTACCTGCAGCAGACCGGCCCGGTGAAATACCCCACCAAGTACCTGCGCGTGGTGGGCGGCACCACCTGGCACTTTGGCTCGGCGCTGTGGCGCATGATCCCCAATGACTTCAAGCTGCAGACGCTGTACGGCCGCGGCCGCGACTGGCCGATTGGCTATGACGAGCTCGAACCCTATTACTGCGAGGCCGAGGCCGAGCTGGGCGTGACAGGCTACGACGGCCAGGACGAGAGCGGCCACGGCGGCGAGGCGCATCCGCCGCGCTCCAAGCCCTTCCCGATGAAGGGCTTCAACGTGCCCTACTTCATGCAACGCATGGACGAGATGCTCAAGCCCGGTGGCTACCACCCAGTGCTGGAGCCCCATGGCCGCGCCAGCCGCCCCTACGGCAACCGCCCGGTCTGCGCCGGCAACAACAACTGCAACCCGGTCTGCCCGATCGGCGCCAAGTACGACGGCTCCATGCACATCGATGTGGCCGAGCGCGCTGGCGCCAAGCTGCTCGACAACGCCGTGGTCTACAAGATCGAGGCGGGTGACGACGGCAAGATCACGGCCGTGCACTACAAGAAGCCCGATGGCACATCGCAGCGCCTCACCGCACGCCACTTTGTGCTGGCCGCCTATGGCATCGAAAGCCCCAAGCTACTGTTGATGTCGACCTCGGAGAAATACCCGAACGGCATTGCCAATTCGTCCGACCAGGTGGGCCGCAACCTGATGGGCCACACCGGCATCAGCATGAACATCATGATGAACGAGGACGTGTGGCCGGGCCAGGGCCCGACCGAGCTGCTGGTCTACCTGAACTACCGCGATGGCGCCTTCCGCAAGGACATCCCGAGCTACAAGACCAAGTTCCGCAATACGGTGACGACCTCGCAGATTACCTCCAGCCTGATCGCCAAGGGCGTGCTGGGCAGCAAGCTGGACGAGGAAATTCGCCGCCAGTCGGCCCGCTCGCTCAACGTGGCAGTGGACTTCGAGACCGAGGCGCTGCCGCAAAACCGCGTGGTCCCCAGCAAGACCAAGATGGACGCGATCGGCATCCCCGTGCCCGAGATCTACTACAGCGTCAACGACTACTGGAACGCCGGCCGCGACTTTGCGGTGAAGGACCTGCAGCGCATGGCTGGCCTGTTGCAAGCCGACATCCTGAAGATGGACACCAACCACCAGGACCGCCAGCACATCATGGGCACCACCATCATGGGCGACGACCCGAGCAACTCGGTCGTGGACCGCGACTGCCGCACCCATGACCATCCCAACCTGTTCATCGCCGGTACCAGCGTGATGCCCTCGGCATCGTGCATGAACCCGACCTTGACGGGGGCCGCCTTGAGCGTGCGTATTGCGCACCAACTGCTGAAAGAAATCTAAGCAGCCCGGCCTCAGCCGCTGCCCGGCGCTGAGGCCAGCCATTCCCCTCGGATAAGCCCCGAGCAGGACAATACCGGCCATGATCGTCCGTCCTCCCTTGCATTGGCTGCGCATGCTGTTTGTGTGGCGCGGCTCCATCCTGCCGGCGATCACGCCGCAGCTGATCCTCATCACCATCCTCGCGGTGGTGGCCACGCTGCTGCATGGCTCCATCCTGAGCTGGAAGGTGCCGCTCAACTTTGTGCCGTTCTCGCTGATCGGCCTGACCCTGGCGATCTTTCTGGGCTTCAGAAACAGCACCTCGTATGCGCGCTTTTGGGAGGCGCGCACGCTCTGGGGGGTGCTCCTGGTCGAGAGCCGGCACCTGGCCGCCCAGGCGCTGAGCCTGACCCAGGACCGCGCACAGGCGCGCGTGCTGGTGCTGCGCCTGTGCGCCTTTGCCTATGCGCTCAAGCACCAGCTGCGCGCCAGCGATGCGCGTGCCGATCTGGCGCTCTTCCTGCCACCGGGCGAGGTGCAGCAGATCAGCGAAGCGCGCTTTCCGGGCGCGATGGCCATGCTGCTGGTGCAGCGCTGGGTGGGTGAGCAATGCCAGCAGGGCCGCATTGCGCCGGCAGTGGTGCCCGTGTTCGAGCAGGCGCTGGCGCGCCTGGGCAGTGCGCTGGGCGGCTGCGAGCGCATTGCCAGCACGCCCATTCCGTTCACCTATTCGGTGATCCTGCACCGCAGCATCTACATCTACTGCTTTTTGCTGCCCTTTGGCTTGCTCGATTCCATCGGCACGATGACGCCGGTGATCGTCTGCTTTGTCGCCTACACCTTCTTTGCACTGGAGGCGCTGGGCGCCGAGCTGGAGCACCCCTTTGGCATGGAAGCCAATGACCTGGCGCTCGATGCGATGGTCTACGGCATTGAGTCCTCGGTGCTGGAGATGCTGGGCGAGGCGCCGTTGGCTAAAGCTCCCCAGGTGCGCGATTTTGTACTGCACTGAACACCAGGCTGGCGCGCAGTCCTGCGCCCTCTGAGCGCGGCGCCAGCTGAAACCGTGCCTGCTGCAAATGGGCCAATTTGGCCACAATCGCCAGGCCCAGGCCTGCGCCTTGGCCGAGCGACTGGCCGCTGGGCCCTTGCTGCCAGCGCTGCATGGCGGCCTGGCATTGCGCCTCGCTCATGCCCGGGCCGTCGTCAATGACGGCCAGCTCGACGCTGCGGCCATCGTCAGCAGCCTGCAAGGCCACGGTGACCGACTGGCCGCCATAGCGCAGCGCATTGAGGATCAGGTTGTCGAGCATGGCTGCGAGCAGGTTGGCATCGGCGGCAATGCGCAGCTGTTCGGACTCGGGCCTGTCCAGGCCCTCGGCACCCAGGTCGATCCGGGCGCGGCTGGCGGCATCCCAGTGGCGCAACACCGCCTGCTGCACCAGGTCAGCGGGGGCGACGGGCAGCAACTGCACGGCGCTGGCCTCGTCGCTCAGCGCCAGCAGCAATAACTGATCGACCAGGTGACTGGCACGCGCCACGCTGTCGGAGATGCGCTGCAGTTGCTGCTGCTGCACCGCAGGGTCAGCATGGCCCAGCCCATAGTCGGCCAGCGCCTTGATGCCGGCCAGCGGCGTGCGCACCTCATGGGCCACATTGCCGGCAAACTCGCGCTGGGCCTCGACGTTGTCGGCAATGCGGGCGAGCAGCGCATTGGTGGTCTGGCGCAGCTGCTCGATCTCGCGCGTGGTGGCCGGCGCGCTGGGGGGGATGGGCGCCAGATCCTGGGCATCGCGCCGCGACAGCGACCGTTGTAGCGCCGCGAGCGGCGCCATGTCTTGGCCAATGCGGTGGTGCAGCCACCACAGCAGCAGCACCAGCAAGCTCAGCTGCGGGATCGCGGCATAGAGGAACAGGTGCTGGATCAGGCTGTCGCGCACCCGCGTGGTGTGCATCATCACGATGCTGAGCTGCTGCTCGCCCACGGCGCTGCGCAGCGCCACGGCCCGTACCAGCTGGCCGTTGTACAGGGTCTCGCGGTAGCTCACCGGCTCGCTCTCGTCCCAGGGCAAGAGCGGCAGCGGCTCGCCGGCCAGCTGGCTGCCGTCGGCGCGGTAGACCGCGTAGTACACATACTCGGCTTGGTCAAACAGGGCAGCCTTGAGTTCGCTGTCGGTCAGCTGCAGGGCCACGTCGCCTGCGTCATCGGCGCGCAGGTGCGAGGCAATCGCATAGGCATCGTCGAGCAGCGCGCGGTCAAACGCACTTTGGGTGAAATGGTTGGCCAGGCCCATCATGAACACGGTGCCCAGCAGCCAGGTCCAGACCAGCGGCCAGCGCACATGGCGCAGCACGCGCATGCGCAGCGATGGCAGCGCGGCGGGATGGGGGGCCGCGGCGCTCATGGGGCATCGCCGCTGTCGGCCTCGATCAGGTAGCCAATGCCGCGCAGGGTGCGGATGGCCGCGCCGCTGTGCTGCAGCTTCTTGCGCAGGCGCGAGATAAAGGCTTCGAGCGCGTTGTCGCCCAGCGCCTCATCAAAGTCCGAGAGCTTGTCCGACAGGCTGCGCTTGCTCACCGCGCGGCCGGGCGGGCTCATCAGCTCCCAGAGCACTTCGAACTCGCGCGCGGGCAGGTCCAGCGGCAGCGCACCCACGCGAAAGCGGCGGTTGTTTCGCTCCAGGCTGAGCTGGCCCACGGTCGATACATCCTGCGTGCCAATGGCGCGGCGCACCAGGGCGCGCAGCCGGGCCTCGACCTCGGCCAGCTCAAAGGGCTTGCCCAGGTAGTCGTCGGCGCCGCTGTCCAGGCCGGCAATGCGCTCGGGGGTCTGGTTGCGGGCGGTGAGCACCAGCACGGGGGTGTTGTCGCCGCGCCTGCGCACCTGCTGCAGCAGCGCCAGGCCGCTGCCCATCGCACTGCCGCGCACGGCGCTGCAGGGCAGGTTCAGGTCGAGCAAGATGGCATCAAAGCGCTGCACCCGCCACCAGTGCTCGGCCGCGCCCAGGTCGGCCGCCTGGTCCACATGGTGGCCTGCATCGCGCAGGCTGCTGACCACCACATCGCGCAGCACCGCGTCGTCTTCAATCACAAGAATTCGCATGGTCCAAGCCTAGCAAAAGCAAAGCACCGCAGCCAGAAAAAAGCCTGTTCAGGCCGGATGGCCAGAACAGGCGCACACTGGAGTGCAAACGGTCAAGACGATGCTGCAGCGGGCACAGCGCTGTCTTGCGCCTGGGCAAAGGCCCGGGCTTCCTTGCGCGATTTGCGCACGCCCGACCAGATGGCCCACAGCAAGATTGCGCCAGTCAGCGCCAGCAAGGAGGCGCTGATCGGGCGATTGAAGAACACCGAGGCATCGCCACGCGAGAGCAGCATCGCACGGCGCAGGTTTTCTTCGAGCATCGGTCCCAGGATATAGCCCAGCAGCAGCGGCGCCGCTTCAAAGCGCAGCACCATCAGCACATATCCGATGATGCCCAGCACGGCCACCATGTAGATGTCGAACAGGTTGTTGTTGACGCTGTAGACGCCCAGCGCGACAAAGACCAGGATGGCCGGGTACATCCAGGCAAACGGAATGCGCAGCAGCGCCACCCACAGCCCGATGGTGGGCAGGTTCAGGATCACCAGGAAAATATTGCCGATCGCAAAGCTGACGATCAGCCCCCAGAACAGCTCGGGCTGCTCGGTCATCAACATCGGGCCGGGCTGGATACCGTGGATGATCAGCGCGCCCAGCATCACGGCCATCACCGCGTCACCCGGAATACCGATGGACAGCGAAGGCACAAACGCGGTTTGCGCAGCGGCATTGTTGGCCGACTCGGGCGCAGTGATGCCTTCGATGGCGCCATGGCCAAAGCGGCTCGGGTCCTTGGCCACGCGCTTTTCGATCGCATACGACATGAAGGACGCAATCGACGGGCCCACGCCCGGCAGCGCCCCCAGGAACGAGCCCAGCGCCGAGCCGCGCAGCATCGGCTTGACGGTGGCGCGGAACTCCTCGCGCTCAGGCACCATCGAGCGCAGGGTGACCTTGTCGGGCTTTTGGTTGGCATCGGCCAGGTTGATGCATCGGATCACTTCGGCCACGCCAAACAGGCCCATCGCCAGCGCCACCAGGTTGACGCCATCCATCAGCTCGGGAATGTCAAACGAGTAGCGCGCCACGCCCGAGTTCACATCGGTACCGATCATGCCCAGCAGCAGGCCAAACACCACCATGCACAGGCCCTTGGTGGCCGAGCCGGCGCTCATCGACGAGGCGGCGACGAGGCCCAGCAGCATCATCGAGAAGAACTCGGTGGGGCCAAACTGCAGGCCGATCTTGGAGATCGCCGGCGAGAACAACACGAGCAGGATGAGGCCCGACATCGCGCCGACCAGCGAGGCAATGGTGGTGACAAAGAGCGCCACCCCGGCCTTGCCCTTGCGCGCCATCGGGTAGCCGTCCAGACAGGTCACCGCCGAGGACGGTGACCCGGGCAGGTTCAGCAAGATGGAGGCGGTGGAGCCGCCATACTGCGCGCCATAGTAGACGCCGGCCAGCATGATGATGGCCGCCGTGGGCGACATATGGTAGGTAAAGGGCAACAGCAGCGAGATGGCAGCGAGCGCACCGATGCCGGGCAGCACGCCGACGACGGTGCCCAAAAAGACGCCCAAAAAGCAGTACCACAGCGTCGAGGGATCGGCCACCACATTGAGGCCCATCCAGAGGTTTCCAAGCAAATCCATACAGATCCTTCGTCAGTGCCGGGCTCAGGGCCAGATGGGCAGCGTCATGCGCAGGCCAATGGGAAAAATCACGGTGGTCAGGGCCGCGACGGCCAGGCTCACCAGCAAGCGGGTGCGGATGCGCATCTTGGTGGCCAGCAGTGCGACCAGGCTGGCCACCAGCGCGGCCAGCGCCACGCCCAGCGGATAGAGCAGCAGCGCAAAGGCCAGCAGACTGGCCACGGACCAGAACAGGTTGCCCCACTGCAGCGTGATGGGGCTGCCCTGGCGCCAGAAGGCGGGCAGGGCCAGCAGCAGGCCCAGGCCAAACAGCAGCCAGCCCAGCACGACCGGGAAGTAGCCCGGCCCCATGCGATCGGCGCTGCCAAAGTTGTATTCGCGCCCGTACAGCGCAAAGAACAGGCCTGCTGCTGACATCAGCAGGCCGCCGACGATGTCATGGATGTCTCTTGTCATTTTCATTCGGTTCAATCCTGTGTGGTTCCATGCCTGCGCGCAGTGGAGCCAGGATGGGCACACACGCAGGCGCCGCCACCTTAAAGGCGCTTACCTGACGGGAACCTGATTGAAGGGCGCAAGTCGCGCTGGCAGGCGTGCTGCGGGCGACTCGGCGCTGAGCCTTGAAGGGCCGCTGAAACGGGGCCCGACGCTTAGCCCAACGCAGCCAAGCTGCCGGCCTGCTGCGACTGCTCGAGCAAAAAGCTGATCATCGTGCGCACGGCCTTGGTCTGGTGGCGGTTGGGCATCCACAGCAGGTACATGTGGTTGCCAAAAATGCTCAGCCGCCAGTCGCGCAAGGTGGTGACGACCTCGCCGCGCTCGACCTCGGCGCGGATCACATAGTCGGGCACGATGCCCACGCCCAGGCCGGCCATGATGCCCTGGCGCAGAAACGGAAAATGCTCGGAGATGAGGCTGGGCTCGAGCCGGATCTCCTTGCGCAGCTCGCCCTGGTAGGCGCGCACCAGCAGCTGCTGGCCGACTACACCGCTGGTGATCAGCGGCACATGGCGCAGGTCCTCGGGCTGCTGGGGCAGCATGTTCTGGCCGGCATAGTCGATGCTGGCGCAGGCCACATAGTTCATCTCGCCCATGTGGCGGGCCACCAGGTTGTCCGGTGGCGTGGGCAGCACGCGCACTGCAATGTCCACCTCGTCGCGCACCAGGTTGTCGACCCGGTTCTCAAAGATCACATCGAGCACGATGTCGGGGTAGAGGCGCTTGAAGGCGATCAGCCAGTCGCTCATCACCAGCTGGCCATAGCCGCTGGGCACCGCCAGCCCGACCCGGCCTTGCAGGCCCTTGCCCAGGCTGCGGATGGTCTCGGCGGCGGCGGCCAGCTCGTTGCGGATGCTGCGGCCATGCTCATACAGGCGCAGGCCCACCTCGGTGGGCTCGACCCGGCGCGTGGTGCGGCGCACCAGCTGCACGCCCACCGATTTCTCCAGCTGGCCCAGGTGGTAGCTGACATTGGCGCGGCTCATCTTGAGCTTGGCGGCAGCCCGGCTGAGATTGCCGGAGTCGATGATTTCCACCAGCAGGGTGAGGGCGTTGTGGTCCATGGGGTGTGATTGTCCAAATTCTTTTGACAGTCTGTCAATCCTCTATGTGATTGTCAAATAAGCCTAGTTGCATTGACAATGGTTCGCAACCCGTTTTCGATTGAACAACCAGGAGACATGCATGAGCGCAGAGAACGCTGCGGTGGTGGACATTGCCCGCGAAGGGCAGGTATTGGTCGTCACCATCCAGAACCCCCCCGTCAACGCCTTGAGCCAGGCCGTGCGCCAGGGCCTGGCCGATGCCGTGGCCCAGGCGCGCAGCGATGCGCAGGTCCAGGCCATCTTGCTGGTGGGCAGTGGCAAGGCCTTTATCGCCGGTGCCGATATCCGTGAGTTCGGCAAGCCTGCGATGCCGCCCAGCCTGCCCGATGTGCTGGTGCAGCTGGAAAACAGCGACAAGCTGGTCGTGGCTGCCATCCATGGCCCGGCCCTGGGCGGCGGCCTGGAAGTGGCGCTGTCTTGCCACTACCGCCTGGCGGTCTCCGGCGCCAAGCTGGGCCTGCCCGAAGTGCAGCTGGGCCTGCTGCCCGGCGCCGGTGGCACGCAGCGCACGCCGCGCCTCATTGGCGTCAAGGCTGCGCTCGATCTGATGCTCTCGGGCCGCCACGCCAGTGCCGAAGAAGCGCTGACCATGGGCCTGGTCGACAAGGTCGAGCCCGCAGGCAGCGATGCCCGCACGGCAGGCCTGGCCTACGCCAACGCGCTGCTGGCGCAAAACGCCCCGGTGCGCCGCACCCGCGAAGCGACGGCGCTGGCCGACAAGGCCACCTCGCAGGCCGAGCTCGATGCCGCCAAGGCCGAGTCGGCCAAGAAAAGTCGGGGCCTGTTCTCGCCCGGCAAGATCATCGAATGCGTGCAAGGCGCGCTCGATCTGCCGTTTGAGCAGGGCATGCAAAACGAGCGCAAGCTGTTTGTGCAGTGCCTGGAGAGCCCGCAGCGTGCCGGCCTGATCCACGCGTTCTTTGCCGAGCGTGAAACCGCCAAGATCCCCGAAGCCAAGGCCGCTGCACCGCGCGCCCTGAACAGCATCGGCGTGGTGGGTGGCGGCACGATGGGTGCCGGCATCACCGTGGCGGCACTCGATGCCGGCCTGCCGGTGGTGATGGTCGAGCGCGATGAGGAATCCATCGCCCGGGGCCGCGCCAATGTCGAAAAGGTCTACGACGGCCTGATCGCCAAGGGCCGCATGACCGCTGAGAAAAAGGCCGCCATCATGGCGCGCTACAGCGGCAGCACCGACTACGCCGCGCTCGCCCAGGTGGACCTGGTGATCGAGGCGGTGTTTGAAGAGATGGGCGTCAAGAAGGCGGTGTTTGCCGAGCTGGACAAGGTCTGCAAGAGCGGCGCCGTGATTGCCACCAACACCTCCTACCTGGATATCGATGCGATTGCCGCGAGCATCTCGCGCCCGCAGGATGTCATCGGTCTGCACTTCTTCAGCCCCGCCAACATCATGAAGCTGCTGGAGATCGTCGTGCCCGCCAAGGTGAGCGCCGATGTGGTGGCCACCGCTTTCGAGCTGGCCCGCCGCATGAAGAAGGTGCCCGTGCGCGCCGGTGTCTGCGATGGCTTTATTGGCAACCGCATTCTGGCCGTGTACCGCGAGGCGGCCAACTACCTGCTCGAAGATGGCGCCTCGCCCTACCAGATCGATGAGGCGGTGCGCGAGTTTGGCTACCCCATGGGCCCCTTCCAGGTCGCCGACCTGGCCGGTGGCGACATTGGCTGGGCCACGCGCAAGCGCAAGGCCGCCACGCGCAACCCCCAGGCCCGCTATGTGCAGATTGCCGACCGCATTGCCGAAAAGGGCTGGTTTGGCCAGAAGACCCAGCGCGGCTACTACCTGTACCCGCAAGGCGCACGCGTGGGCGAGCAAGACCCCGAAGTGCTGGCCATTGTGGATGCCGAGCGCCAGCGCGCTGGCGTGACGCCGCGCAGCTTCAGCAATGCCGAGATCATGCGCCGCTACATGGCCGCGATGGTCAACGAAGGCGCCAATGTGGTGCGCGAAGGCATTGCGCTGCGCCCGCTGGATGTGGATGTGACCTTCCTCTACGGCTATGGCTTTCCGCGCTTCCGGGGCGGCCCGATGAAGTGGGCCGACATGGTGGGCCTGGACAAGATCCTCGCCGACATCCGCGAGTTTGCCAAGGAAGACGCGCTGTTCTGGACGCCGTCGCCCCTCTTGGTGGAGTTGGTGGACAAGGGCGAGAACTTCGAGAGCCTGAACAAGGCGGCCTGAGCGCCATCGCGCCCATCCGGCCCTCGGGGCCGGCAGTGCAGCCCGGGGCTTTCGCACAGCCAAACCCCGGGTTGCTACATAAAAAATAGCTGTTAGCGCTTGGGTGACAAGCGCTGGCGGCCGCAAAAATCACAATCAACGGTCGCTCAGACCCAAGGAGACATGCATGCGTGAAGCCGTCATCGTTTCGACAGCGCGTACGCCGCTGGCCAAATCCCACCGTGGGGAGTTCAATGTCACGCCCGGTGCGCAGCTGGCCGCCTTTTCCATCAGCGCAGCGGTGCAGCGCGCCGGCATCGACCCGGCCTTGATCGAAGATGTGGTGCTGGGCTGCGGCTACCCCGAGGGGACGACCGGCCGCAATATCGGCCGCCAGGCGGCGGTGCGTGCCGGCCTGCCCATCAGCGTGGGCGGCACCGTGGTCAACCGCTTTTGCGCCTCGGGCCTGCAGGCGATTGCCTTTGCGGCAGGCCGCATCATCGTTGACGGCGCACCGGCGATGGTGGCCGGCGGTGCCGAGAGCATCTCGCTGATCCGCTCGAGCAACACCAACCCCTCGGATGCCGACCCCTGGCTCGTCGAGCACAAGCCCGACCTCTTCATGGCGATGATCGACACCGCTGATGTGGTCGCCAAGCGCTACGGCATCAGCCGCGAAGACCAGGACGCCTTCTCGCTGCAGAGCCAGCAGCGCACCGCAGCGGCCCAGGCCAATGGCACCTTCGACAACGAGATCGTGCCCTGCGCCACGCGCATGGCCGAGAAGAACAAGGAAACCGGTGAAGTCAGCTACAAGGACGTCACCGCGACCATGGACAACTGCAACCGCCCCACGACCACGCTCGCGGGTCTGGCCAAGCTCGAACCCGTCAAGGGCGCGGGCAACTTTGTCACCGCCGGCAATGCCTCGCAGCTGTCCGATGGCTCGGCCGCCTGCGTGCTGATGGAAGCCAAGGAAGCGGCCAAGCTGGGCCTGGCGCCGCTGGGCGCCTTCCGCGGCCTGGCCATTGCCGGTTGCGAGCCCGACGAGATGGGCATTGGCCCGGTGTTTGCCGTGCCCAAGCTGCTGGCGCGCCACGGCCTGACGGTGCAGGACATCGACCTCTGGGAGCTGAACGAGGCCTTTGCCTCGCAGGCACTGTACTGCCAGCGCAAGCTGGGCATCCCGATGGAGCGCCTCAACGTCAACGGCGGCGCGATCTCCATCGGCCACCCCTTTGGCATGACCGGCGCGCGTTTGACCGGCCACATCCTGCTCGAAGGCCAGCGCCGCAAGGCCCGGGGCGAGAAAGTGAAGTGGGGCGTGGTGACCATGTGTGTGGGCGGCGGCATGGGTGCTGCAGGCCTCTTTGAGATTTTCTGACCCCCTGAGGCGCTGCGCGCCTTTCCCCCGGGGACGCCGCCGCCGCTACGGGGCGGCCCTGGCTGGGCGTCACCCAGATCGCGCAGCGCAGAGTTTGAGATGTGCGGGCCTTGCCCGCCCACGTTAATGAGGAGATAGCCATGGACTTGCAATTCAGTCCCGAAGAAGAAGCGTTCCGCGCCGAAGTGCGTGCGTTTCTGAAAGACAACCTGCCCCAGGACCTTGCCGCCAAGGTCAAGGCCGGCCAGCGCCTGACGCGCTTTGACCAGGAAAACTGGCATGCCATCCTGAACAAAAAGGGCTGGCTGGCCTACCACTGGCCGCAAGAGTTTGGTGGCACGGGCTGGTCGCCGGTGCAGAAGTTCATTTTTGACGACGAGTGCGCACTGGCCGGTGGCCCGCGCCTGGTGCCCTTTGGTTTGTCCATGCTCGGCCCGGTGCTGATCAAGTATGGCAACGAGGCGCAAAAAAGCCACTGGCTGCCACGCATTCTGAATGGCGATGACTGGTGGTGCCAGGGTTACTCCGAGCCCGGCGCTGGCTCCGACCTGGCCTCGCTCAAGACCACGGCCGTGCGCCAGGGTGACCACTACATCGTCAACGGCCAAAAGACCTGGACCACCCAGGGCCAGCACGCCAACATGATGTTCTGCCTGGTGCGCACCAACAAGGAGGTGAAGTCGCAGCAGGGCATCAGCTTCGTGCTGATCGACATGAACCAGCCTGGCGTCGAAGTGCGCCCCATCCGCACCCTGGACGGTGACAAGGAAGTCAACGAAGTCTTTCTGACCGATGTGAAGGTGCCGCTGGACAACCTGGTGGGCGAGGAAAACAAGGGCTGGACCTATGCCAAGTACCTGCTGACCTATGAGCGCACCGGCATTGCCGGCGTGGGTTTTTCGATGGCCGGGCTGGAAAAGCTCAAGGTGATTGCCCAGCGCGTGCAGCGCAACGGCAAGCCGCTGATCGAAGACCCGCAGTTTGCCACCCGCATGGCCAAGGTCGAAATCGAACTGCTGAACATGGCCACCACCAACCTGCGCGTGATCGCCTCGGTCGCGGGCGGCGGTGTGCCGGGCGCCGAGAGCTCGATGCTCAAGATCAAGGGCACTGTCGTGCGCCAGGAGCTGCTGTCGCTGATCCGCCGTGCGATGGGGCCGTACGCGCTGCCCTTTATCGAAGAGGCGCAGTTTGCCGAATACGCCGACGCGCCCGTGGGCCCCAAGGAAGCGGCCACCGCTGCTGCGGCCTATTTCAACTACCGCAAGCTGTCGATCTTCGGCGGCTCGAACGAGATCCAGCGCAACATCATCTCCAAGATGATTCTCGGCCTATGAAATAAGCCACCCCCTGAGGCGCTGCGCGCCTTCCCCCTGGAAGGGGGACGACGCCTATGCTGCGGGGCGGCCCTTGCTGGCGTCTCGCAGCTGTGCCCTGCAGGTTCCAGGCGCTGCGATCTCAGCAAGCGCCATGGTTAGATAAGGAGATTTTTTATGAACTTTCAACTGGATGAAGACCGCCGCATGCTGGCTGATGCGCTGGGCCGCTACCTGAGCGAGCAGTACAGCACCGAGTACCGCAACAAGGCCGCCTATGGCGACCAGGGCTTCAGCGCCGAGACCTATGCCAAGCTGGCCGAACTGGGCGCGATTGGCGCGCTGTTCAAGGAGGCCGATGGCGGCTTTGGCGGCGATGGCGTCGATATCAGCGTGGTGTTCGAGGCACTGGGCACGCACCTGGTGGCAGAGCCGCTGCTGGGCGCCTTGCTGGTGGGCCGCGCGCTGACCGAGGCCGGCAGCGAGGCGCAAAAGGCGCAGCTCGAAGGCATCATCGGCGGCGAGACGATTGCCGCGCTGGCGCATGACGAGCCCGCGAACCACTATGAGCTGAGCCGCGTGGCCACCACTGCCCAAACCCAGGGCGATGGCTGGGTGATCAACGGCAGCAAGGCGGTGGTGCTGTTTGGCGACCAGGCGCAGCTGCTGCTGGTCTCCGCCCGCACGGCAGGCGCCGTGGGCGATGAGGCCGGCATCTCGCTGTTCCTGGTGCCGGGCGATGCCGCAGGCATCAGCAGCCGGGGCTATGGCCGCATCGATGGCGGCCATGCCGCCGAGCTGGTGCTGGCCAACGTCAAGGTCGGTGCCGATGCCTTGCTGGGCACGCTGGGTGAAGGCCATGCGCTGCTCGAACGCATCTGCGGCTTTGGCCTGCTGGCGCTGGCGGCTGAATCGCTGGGCGCGATGGATGTGGCCAAGAACCACACGCTGGAATACCTGCGCACGCGCAAGCAGTTTGGCGTGCCCATTGGCAGCTTTCAGGCGCTGCAGCACCGCATGGCCGATCTGCTGCTCGAAGCCGAGCAGGCGCGCTCGGCCGTCATCAACGCGGCAGCGGCGATTGACAACCCCGACTACCTTGAGCGCGAGAAAGCGCTGTCGGCTGCCAAGTACAGCGTGGGCCAGATTGGCACCTTGATGGCCGAAGAGGCGATCCAGATGCACGGCGGCATTGGCGTGACCTGGGAGCTGCCGCTGGCGCACTACGCCAAGCGCATCATCATGATCGACCACCAGCTGGGCGACATGGACCACCACCTGGCGCGCTACATGGCGTTGCAGGCCCAGGAACGCGCCGCAGCCAAGGCCGCCTGATGACGACCGCCAGCACCGCCACCCCCGCGCTGCTGGCGCGCCGCGAAGGCGGCGTGCTGGTGCTGACCAACAACAACGAGGCGGCGCGCAATGCGCTCTCGCCCGACTTCTACCTGGGCCTGACCGCAGCGCTCAAGGAGGCTGCGACCGACCCGGCCGTGGGCGCGATGGTGCTCACCGGTGCCGGCGGGCATTTTTGCTCGGGCGGTGACCTGCGCCGCATTGCAACGCGCCGGGACCAGCCCGTGGAAAAGCGCCGCGAGCTGCTCGAAGGCCTGCATGACCTGGTGCGTGCACTGCGCGACTGCCCCAAGCCCGTAGTGGCAGCGGTGGAGGGCGCAGCCGCCGGTGCCGGCCTGTCGCTGGCCTTGGCCTGCGACATGCTGGTCGCTGCGCGCAATGCGGCGTTCTCTGTGGCCTATGTGAAGGTGGGGCTGTCGCCCGACGGCGGCGCCACGGCCTTTTTGGCCGAGCACCTGTCGCGCCAGCTGCTGACCGAGCTGTGCCTGACGGGCGACCGGGTCAGCGGCGAGCGCATGCAGCAGCTGGGCCTGGTCAACCGTCTGGCCGAGCCGGGCGACGCGCTGGCGCAGGCCATCGCGCTGGCCGCGCAACTGGCCGATGGCCCCTTGCAAGCCATGGCCAGCATCAAGTCGCTGTGCCGCGCCGCCTATGACAACAGCCTGGAAGCGCAGCTGGACATGGAGGCCGAGCTGATGGTGCAGGCGCAGGCTACACCGGAATCGGCCGAGGGCATTGCCGCGTTTTTGGAAAAGCGCCCCGCCAACTACCTGGCGCTGCGCCGCTGAGATGGATCGAAAAAAGTGACGCCAGGCGGGCCCGTGTTGCGGCCGCCTTGGTGATCCGAGGAGACAAGTATGCGTGAGCAAGAGAACGCCGCGGCCCTGCCGCTGGCGGGTGTCAAGGTCCTGGACCTGTCCCGTGTTTTTGCCGGCCCGCTGTGCGGCCAGGTGCTGGGCGATCTGGGGGCCGAGGTGATCAAGGTCGAGCACCCCAAGCGGGGTGACGACACGCGGGACTGGGGCTTGCGCATTGGCAAGACCGAGACGACTTACTACAACAGCATGAACCGCAACAAGCGGTCCATCACGGTGGACCTGCAAAAGCCCGAAGGCCTGGCGCTGATCCTGGCGCTGCTGCCGCAGTTCGATGTGGTGATCCACAACTTCAAGCATGGTGGCGCCGACAAGCTGGGCCTGGGCTACGAGGCACTGAAGGCCTTGAAGCAGGACATCATCTACTGCAGCGTGACGGGCTATGCCACCGACACCGAGGAGGCGGCCCGCCCGGGCTACGACATTTTGGTGCAGGGCGAGGCCGGCTTGATGGCGATGAACGGCGAGGCCTCGCAGCCGCCGCTGAAGTTTGGCGTGGCCGTCGTGGACCTGATGACCGGCATGAGCGCCGCCCAGGCCGTGCTGGCCGCGCTGTTTGCCCGCGAGCGCACCGGCCAGGGCCGCAAGATCGACATGGCGCTGTTTGACAACGGCGTCAGCATCACCGGCTACTACGGGCTCGATGCGCTGTTCATGGGCAAGGACCCGGAGCGTTTTGGCAATGCCCACCCCTCGATCGTGCCCTATGGCATGTTCGAGGCGGCCGATGGCCCGCTGATCATTGCGGTGGGCAACAATTCGCAGTTCGAGCGCTTCTGCCGCGATGTCATCGAGCGCCCCGACCTGGCCGACAACCCCAAGTACGCGACCAATGTGGAGCGTGCCAAGGACCGCAAGCTCTTGCTGCCGCTGATGATCGAGACGATCCGCAGCTTCCCGCGTGCGCTGCTGATCGAGCGGCTCAATGCCTGTGGCGTGCCATGTGGCGAGGTGCTGGGCCTGCATGAGGCGCTGACCTCCGAGCGCGTGCAGCAAGCCGGCCTGGTGCAGAACATGCCCCATCCGGTGGCCGGCCACACCGCCGTGCTGGCGCCGCCCATCCGCATGGATGGCGAGCGCCTGCCGATTCGCCGCGCGCCGCCCACACTGGGTGAAGGTACACGCGAAGTGCTGCAAAATCTGCTGCGTTTGAGTGATTCGCAACTGCAAGCACTCCAGACGCAAGGCGTGCTGACCTTGCCCGATTGATACCGTGGCCTGCAGGCGGCAAGCGACGCCGCAGCGGGCCCAGAGTTTATTGTTAGAAAGCTGAGACTATGAAAGTACTGGTACCCGTCAAACGCGTGGTGGACTACAACGTCAAGGTGCGCGTCAAGAGCGATGGCTCGGGAGTGGACATTGCGAACGTGAAGATGTCGATGAACCCCTTTGATGAAATCGCGGTGGAAGAGGCCGTGCGTTTGAAGGAAAAGGGCGTGGTCACCGAGATCATCGCAGTGAGCTGCGGCGTGACCCAGTGCCAGGAGACGCTGCGCACGGCGATGGCCATTGGTGCAGACCGCGCCATCCTGGTCGAAACGGCCGAAGAGCTGCAGCCGCTGGCGGTTGCCAAGCTCCTGAAGGCGCTGGTGGACAAGGAGCAGCCGGGCCTCGTGATCTGCGGCAAGCAAGCGATTGACGACGACGCCAACCAGACCGGCCAGATGCTGGCAGCGCTCGCTGATCTGCCCCAGGCCACGTTCGCCTCCAAGGTCGAGGTCGCTGGCGACAAGGTGAGCGTCACGCGCGAAGTGGACGGCGGTCTGGAGACCCTGTCTCTGTCCATGCCCGCTGTCATCACCACCGACCTGCGTCTGAACGAGCCGCGCTACGTCACCTTGCCCAACATCATGAAGGCCAAGAAAAAGCAGCTCGACACCGTCAAGCCCGAAGACCTGGGTGTGGACGTGAGCCCGCGCCTGAAGACCTTGAAGGTGCAGGAACCTGCCAAGCGCGGCGCCGGCGTGAAGGTGCCCGATGTGGCGACCTTGATCGACAAGCTCAAGAACGAAGCCAAAGTCATCTGACCTTGACCCGACACCTGACACATTGAATGGAAAGACGATAGACATGACCGCTCTCGTTATTGCAGAACACGACAACCAAACGATCAAGACCGCCACGCTCAACACCGTCACCGCAGCCCTGGCTTGCGGCGGCGATGTGCATGTGCTGGTAGCGGGCGAAGGCGCAGCAGCTGCAGCCCAGGCCGCAGCCCAGATCGCAGGCGTTGCCAAAGTCATCCTGGCCGATGGCCCGGCGCTGAAAGACGGCCTGGCCGAAAACCTGGCCGCGCAAGTGCTGGCCATTGCCGGCAACTACAGCCACATCCTGGCGCCAGCCACCGCCTCGGGCAAGAACGTGGCGCCACGCGTGGCAGCCAAGCTGGACGTGGCCCAGATCAGCGACATCACCAAGGTGGTGAGCGCCGACACCTTCGAGCGCCCCATCTACGCGGGCAATGCCATTGCCACCGTGCAATCGATCGATGCCACCAAGGTCATCACCGTGCGCGGCACCGGCTTTGACGCCGCAGCGGCCACCGGCGGCTCGGCCGCGGTCGGGAACGCAGCAGCCGCCGCTGACAGCGGCAAGAGCAGCTTTGTGGGCCGCGAAGTGACCAAGAACGACCGCCCGGAACTCACGGCAGCGAAGATCATCGTCTCCGGTGGCCGGGCGCTGGGCAGCGCCGAGAAGTTCAACGAAGTGATGACCCCGCTGGCCGACAAGCTGGGCGCGGCCATTGGCGCGAGCCGCGCAGCGGTGGATGCGGGCTACGCGCCCAACGACCTGCAAGTGGGCCAGACCGGCAAGATCGTCGCGCCCCAGCTGTACATTGCAGCGGGCATCTCGGGCGCGATCCAGCATCTGGCCGGCATGAAGGACTCCAAGGTGATCGTGGCGATCAACAAGGACGAAGAAGCGCCGATCTTCAGCGTGGCCGACTATGGCCTGGTGGCCGATCTGTTTGAGGCTGTGCCCGAGATGGCGGGCAAGCTCTAAACGCGGATCGACCTCTTCCTAGAACGCGGCCCAGGCCGCGTTTTTTTATGCCTGTTCGCAAGCCTGTGTATTTGGTTGTTTATGCAACTGAAGCTGATATAGGTATTTACACCAGTGTCCCAGCCGCGAGACGCAGCCACTTATTTGATTATTGTGTTTGCGGCATCAATTGTAAAAAGTGTGTGGCGATTCGTTGAATCGATACCTAGTAAATTCCCTAGGTGGTCGCTGCGGTCTCACCTGTATTCATGCAGTTTGCGCATGGGTCACTAGGGAAAGCGCTAGCGGGCTAGTCGCCGAAAAACTGAGGGCGCGTCTATAGAATTGTTTCGATCCGCATAAAACTGTTATCGCGGTTAGAGGCGGCTGCATCGCGGGAGACCCCCGTTTCATGCAGTTTTCGCTGTTGTGGTTCCAAGCTGAAGGGTTGGTTGTATGGATATTTTGCTGCAGCAGATCATTAATGGTCTGGTATTGGGCAGCATGTACGCTTTGATAGCCTTGGGCTACACCATGGTGTACGGCATTATTCAATTGATTAACTTCGCGCACGGCGAAGTGCTGATGATCGGGGTGCTGACCAGCTGGAGCATCATCGGCGTGATGCAGGAGGCCATGCCGGGAACGCCGGGCTGGGTCATCTTGCTGATAGCGACGCTCATTGCCTGTGTGGTGGCGGCGGTGCTCAATTTCACCATCGAGAAGCTGGCCTACCGGCCGCTGCGCAACAGCCCGCGCCTGGCGCCGCTGATCACCGCGATCGGCATGTCTATCCTGCTGCAGACGCTGGCGATGATCATCTGGAAACCCAACTACAAGCCCTATCCAACCTTGCTGCCGATGGAGCCCTTTGACCTGGCCGGCGCGGTGATCACGCCGACCCAGATCCTGGTGCTGGGCGTGACGGCCGTGGTGCTGGCGGTATTGATGTACCTGGTGAACTACACCCGCCTGGGCCGCGCGATGCGGGCCACGGCAGAGAACCCCCGCGTGGCGGCGCTGATGGGCATCAAGCCCGACATGGTGATCTCGGCCACCTTTGTGATCGGTGCGGTGCTGGCGGCGATCGCCGGCGTGCTCTGGGCCTCGAACTACGGCACGGCGCAGCACACCATGGGCTTTTTGCCCGGCCTCAAGGCCTTTATTGCGGCCGTATTTGGCGGTATCGGCAACCTGGCCGGCGCCGTGGTGGGTGCGATGATCCTGGGCCTGGTCGAAGCCATTGGCGCGGGCTACATCGGCCAGCTCACCGGAGGCGTGCTGGGCAGCCAGTATGTCGATATCTTCTCGTTTATCGTGCTGATCATCGTGCTGACCTTGCGCCCCTCGGGTCTGCTGGGTGAGCGGGTGGCCGATCGGGCTTAAGGGGAACAGCATGAAGAACAACAAAGCACAGTTCATTGTGGGCGCGATTGCGCTGCTGGTATTGCCGCTGATCCTGCAGTCCTTTGGCAACGCCTGGGTGCGCATTGCCGACCTGGCACTGCTCTATGTCCTGCTGGCCCTGGGCCTGAACATCGTCGTGGGCTTTGCCGGCCTGCTGGACCTGGGCTATGTGGCCTTCTACGCGGTGGGGGCCTATATGCTGGGCCTGATGGCCTCGCCCCACCTGGCCGAGACCTTTGAAGGCTTCAAGGCCATGTTCCCCAATGGCCTGCACACCTCCATCTGGCTGGTGATACCGCTGGCCGCGTTGCTGGCGGCGATAGCGGGAATGATCTTGGGCTTTCCGGTGCTCAAGCTGCGCGGGGACTACCTGGCCATCGTGACCCTGGGTTTTGGCGAGATCATCCGCATCTTCATGCTGAACCTGGACCAGCCCGTCAACATCACCAATGGGCCCAAGGGCCTGGGCCAGATCGACTCGATCAAGATCTTTGGCTTTGACTTTGCCAAGCCGCTGGAGATCGGCAGCTACACGGTCTCGTCGGTCACCTTGTACTACTACCTGTTCCTGCTGCTGGTCGTGGCCAGTGTGGTGATCTGCTACCGCCTGCAGGACTCGCGCATCGGCCGCGCCTGGATGGCCATCCGCGAGGACGAGATTGCCGCCAAGGCCATGGGCATCAACACCCGCAACCTCAAGCTGATGGCCTTTGGCATGGGTGCCACGTTCGGTGGCGTGTCCGGCGCGATGTTTGCCGGCTTCCAGGGTTTTGTCTCGCCCGAGTCCTTCAGCCTGATGGAGTCGATCATGATCGTCGCCATGGTGGTGCTCGGCGGCCTGGGCCATATCCCCGGTGTGATTCTGGGTGCCGTGCTGCTGTCGGCGCTGCCTGAGGTGCTGCGCTATGTGGCCGGCCCGCTGCAGCAGATGACCGATGGCCGTCTGGATGCCTCCATCCTGCGCCAGCTCTTGATTGCGGTGGCGATGATCGTGGTGATGCTGCTGCGCCCACGCGGCCTGTGGCCGGCACCCGAGCATGGCAAGAGCGCGATCCAGAAAGACTGAGCAGGAGAGACGAGCATGACGAACACACAAGCTCCTGCACTCAAGGTGGCAGGTATTTCCAAGCGCTTTGGCGGCTTGCAGGCCCTCTCGGATGTGGGTCTGACCATCGAGCGCGGCCAGGTCTATGGCCTGATCGGCCCCAACGGTGCGGGCAAGACCACGTTCTTCAATGTGATCACCGGCCTGTACACGCCCGACAGCGGCAGCTTTGAGCTCGCTGGCAAGCCCTACGAGCCCAAGGCCGTGCACCTGGTGGCCAAGGCCGGCATTGCGCGCACGTTCCAGAACATCCGTCTGTTCTCCGACATGACGGCGCTGGAGAACGTGATGGTGGGCCGCCATGTGCGCAGCCATTCGGGCCTCCTGGGCGCGATCTTTCGCACACCGGGCTTCAAGGCCGAGGAGCGGGCCATTGCCGAGCGTGCCCGCGAGCTTCTCGCCTATGTGGGCATTGAGCGCTATGCCGATTACAAGGCGCGCACCTTGTCTTACGGCGACCAGCGCCGCCTGGAGATTGCGCGCGCGCTGGCCACCGACCCGCAACTGATTGCGCTCGACGAGCCCGCCGCCGGCATGAATGCGACCGAGAAGGTGCAGCTGCGCGAGCTGATCGACCGCATCCGCAACGACAACCGCACGATCTTGCTGATCGAGCATGATGTGAAGCTGGTGATGGGACTGTGCGACCGGGTGACCGTGCTCGACTACGGCAAGCGGCTGGCCGAGGGGTCGCCCGCCGAGGTGCAGAAAGACGAAAAAGTGATTGAGGCCTATCTGGGCACCGGAGGACACTGAGCATGGTTGACAAGACATCCAACCCCGTACTGCTGAAGGTGCGAGGGCTGAAAGTGGCCTATGGGGGCATTCAGGCCGTCAAGGGCGTCGATTTCGAGGTGCATGAGGGCGAGCTGGTATCGCTGATCGGCTCCAACGGTGCGGGCAAGACCACGACGATGAAGGCGGTGACGGCCACGCAGGCCATCAATGACGGGCAGATCGAGTTTCTGGGCGAGAACCTCAAGGGCCGGGGCGCCTGGGACCTGGTGGCCAAGGGCCTGGTGATGGTGCCAGAAGGGCGGGGCGTCTTCACGCGCCAGACCATCACCGACAACCTGATGCTGGGCGCCTACCTGCGCAAGGACAAGGCCGGCATCCAGGCCGATATCGAGAAGATGTTTAACATCTTCCCGCGCCTGCGCGAACGCAAGGACCAGCTGGCGGGCACCATGTCCGGCGGCGAGCAGCAGATGCTGGCGATGGCGCGCGCGCTGATGGCGCAGCCCAAGCTGCTGCTGCTCGATGAGCCATCGATGGGCCTGTCGCCGATCATGGTGGACAAGATCTTCGAGGTGGTGCGCAATGTCTATGCGATGGGCGTGACCATCGTGCTGGTGGAACAGAACGCCAGCCGCGCGCTGGCCATTGCCGACCGGGGCTATGTAATGGAGTCGGGCATCATCACGATGACCGGCCCGGGCCAGCAGCTGCTGGCCGACCCCAAGGTGCGCGCCGCCTATCTGGGTGAATAGCGGCAGCGCGCATGCACTCCCCAAGCACTGCCCGGCAGTGCTTTTTTTATCGCTGCCGGTTGGCGCGCGCATTGGGCCATCGCCCCGCAAAAACACGGTGGGAGCTGATGGCGGCAAGCGCAAGGTAGCGCGCTTTGGGAGACAGCGCCAGCGCTGCCGTTCTCCCTCTGTACCAGGCGCGGCGGGCAGGGCGCGGGCTGCGCTGTTTTCGGCGTGGCGGCCTCAAATGCGACAAAGAAATGACAATTGCATTTAAAATTGGTGAATTTTGCAGTGCAGCAATGCGCCGTGAATGACAGATTTTGCGCACTGCAAACCGCTGACACCGCTGGCAATTCAAGGAGTTGCAGGGTGGCGGCAGGGCCAGGGAGCCGGGGCTGACAAGCCAGATTCCGGCCGGGTGTGCGCAGGTTTTTCCCTTTTTTTTGCATTGAAACCGAATAGGTGCACCCATGCTCTTTGGCAAACTCTTGCCGCGCGAAGGCAATTTCTTCGAACTGTTCAACCAGCACGCCGACCGCATTGTTGAAGCGGCCCACGCGTTCTCCCAACTGGTGGCCAATTACAACGACCCCCATCTGCGCGAAAAATACAACCAGGACGTGGACAATGCCGAGCGCGCTGCCGACCGCGTGACCCACGAGGTCAACCGCACCTTGCACAAGACCTTCATCACCCCCATCGACCGTGAACAGATCCACTCGCTGATCAACACCATGGACGATGTGGCCGACCTGATCCAGGACTCGGCCGAGACCATGGCGCTCTACGATGTGCGCCACATGACCGAAGAAATCACCCGCCTGACGGACCTGAGCGTCAAGTGCTGCGAGCGCGTGCGTGATGCCGTCAAGATGCTCGACCGCATTGCCGATCCCTCGACCACCGAAGCGGCCATCAAGACCTGCGAAGAGATCGACCGCCTCGAGAGCGATGCCGACCGCGTGATGCGCTCGGCGATGAGCAAGCTGTTCCGCGAGGAGCCCGATGTGCGCGAGGTGATCAAGCTCAAGGCCATCTACGAGCTGCTCGAGACCATCACCGACAAGTGCGAGGATGTGGCCAACCACATCGAAGGCATCATCCTGGAAAACTCCTGATCCGTTGCAGCAAGCAGGAGACTGAACTTCCATGGAACCGATGCAAACAGCCCTGTGGGTGATTGTCGTGCTGGTGGCGCTGGCCATCTTGTTCGACTTCATGAACGGGTTTCATGACGCGGCCAATTCGATTGCGACCGTTGTCTCTACTGGCGTGCTCAAGCCCACCCAAGCGGTGGTGTTTGCGGCATTTTTCAACTTTGTCGCGATCTTTGTCTTCCACCTGAGCGTGGCGGCGACCATCGGCAAAGGCATTGTTCACCCGGGCATTGTCGACACCCATGTGATCTTTGGCGCCCTCGTGGGCGCCATCGCCTGGAACCTGATCACCTGGTACTACGGCATCCCGTCGAGCTCCTCGCATGCGCTGATCGGCGGCATCGTGGGCGCGGTGATTGCGAAGGCGGGCTCGGGCGCGCTGGTCGCCAGCGGCATCTGGAAGACGGTGGCCTTCATCTTTGTCTCTCCGGTGCTGGGCTTTTTGCTCGGCTCGATCATGATGGTGATCGTGGCCTGGCTGTTCCGCCGCACCACGCCGGGCCGGGTCGACAAGTGGTTCCGCCGCCTGCAGCTGGTCTCTGCCGGAGCCTACAGCCTGGGCCACGGCGGCAATGATGCGCAAAAGACCATCGGCATCATCTGGCTGCTGCTGCTGTCCACCGGCTACGCATCGCCCAACGATGCCGATCCTCCTGCCTGGGCCATCATCTCGTGCTATGCGGCCATTGGACTGGGCACGATGTTTGGTGGCTGGCGCATTGTCAAGACCATGGGCCAGAAGATCACCAAGCTCAAGCCCGTCGGCGGCTTCTGCGCCGAAACCGGTGGCGCGATGACCTTGTTCATCGCCACTGCGCTGGGTATCCCCGTTTCGACCACGCACACCATCACCGGCGCCATCGTCGGCGTGGGCTCGACCCAGCGCATGAGCGCAGTGCGCTGGGGTGTGGCCGGCAATATCGTCTGGGCCTGGGTGCTGACCATCCCGGCCAGCGCCTTTGTGGCGGCCTTTGCCTACTGGGTGAGCCTGCAACTCTATTGATGGTCGCAGTGCGATAGCCAAAAGGCGGCTGGCGGATATGATCTGCCAGCCGTTTTGTTTTTTGTCCAAGGCATGACCGACCCCGCACTGACCCCTTCGATCTTTTCGCTGCATCCGCTGGCCTGGTTTGCGGCTGCACTGGCCGCATTGATGCTGGTGGTACTGGCGCTGGCCTGGTGGGCGGCAGGCTGGCTTTCGCAGCCCTACCGCCAGCAGATCGCTGAGCCCCCGGCGGCGCTGGGTGCCAACGCCGTCGAGATCGCCACGGCGCAAGGCATGGTGCGGGGCTGGTATGCAGCGGGCACGCCCGGGCAGGGTGCCGTGCTGCTGCTGCACGGTGTGCGCGCTGACCGGCGTGCGATGCTGCCCCGGGCGCTGGCGCTGCATGCGCGCGGCCATGGGGTGCTGCTGATCGATTTGCCGGCCCATGGCCAAAGCGATGGGGAGATACTGTCCTTCGGGCCCCGGGAGGGCCTGGGCATTGCCGCTGCGCTGGCCTGGTTGCAGGCGCAGCAGCCGACGGAGAGGGTGGCAGTGATCGGCGCATCGCTCGGCGGCGCCGGGCTATTGATGGCGGAGCTGGCGCGGCTGCCCGCTGCGGTGGTGCTCGAAGCCGTGTTCCCGAGCATGGTGGCCGCCGTGGACAACCGGGTGCGTGCGGTGCTGGGCTCCTTGGCCCCGTTGGCGCCGATTGCCACGCCGTTGTTGCTCTGGCAGATGCCGCTGCGCCTGGGCCTGGATCCCCACCAGCTGCGGCCTATCGACCGCCTGGCCGGTTGGACCCGGCCAGTGATGGTACTGGGCGGCACGCAAGACCGCTACACCCCGCCCGCTGAAACCCAGCAGATGGCGGAGGCCGCAAGCCAGGCGCAGCAGTCGCCGCAACCGCTATGGCTGGTGCCGGGCGCGGCGCATGTGGATCTGCATCAGTTTGCGCCGCAGGCCTATGAGGCGCAGGTGTTTGGCTTTCTCCGCACGCATCTGCAGGTGAATGAGCAATCGCGCTGACCTTGCACAGTTATCCCTTTACTGCGAAATCTTGCGCGCTTCCTCGATCTGGTACTGGAAGTAATGCTCAAAGCTGTAGGCCAGGCTGGCCATCAGGATCGTGGTGCCGATCAAGAGCGAGGCCACGATGCCGAAGATCGTCATCCAGCGGGTGCGGCCGGGCAGCGCGTCCTCGGGCAGGCCGGGGTTGTGGCGGGCGTTCCACTTCTCGGGCGCCATCAACCCGTAGACGATGGCCGTCAGTGCGCAGGCCGCAATGGTAAAGCCCAGCAGCGGCACCAGAACCCAGCTGACCTGGTCGTCAATGCCATGGCTGGCAATGCGCTCCATGCCATACAGGCCCAGCGCTGTGGGGATGGGCAGCATCCAGCCGACCATGTCACCCAGGCCATGCAGGTAGAAGCGGTGCAGGCCCAAAGGCCCGCCCAGAAAGGCCAGCCAGGTGGCGAGGGTCTTGCTCTTGCTGCGCGGCATCGCGTGGGTGATGGGGTGGCTCATAGGGTGGGGGGGGTGTTTAGGTGGTGGGGGCGCTGTTGTCGCCATCGCCCAGGGTTTTTTCCATCATCACGATATCCAACCAGCGGCCAAATTTCCAGCCCACCGAGCGCATCACGCCCACCTGGGTAAAACCGGCTGCGCGGTGCACACCGACCGAGCCGGCGTTGTTGGAGTCCCCGATCACGGCGATGAGCTTGCGCACGCCAGCTGCCTCGCAGTGGTCGATCAAGGCGTTCATCAAGAGGCGCCCCAGGCCCCGGCCATGTTGCCCATCGGCCACATAGATCGAGTCCTCGGCCGAGAAGCGGTAGGCCGGCCGGGCCTTGAACCAGTTCGCATAGGCAAAGCCCAGGATCTGGCCGTCGGCGTCCTCGGCGACCAGGTAGGGCAGCTGGCGCGACAATACCTCGTCACGGCGCCGGGACATTTCTGCTTCGCTGGGGGCTTCGGTCTCGAAGCTGCCCGTGCCATGCAGCACATGGTGGGCATAAATGCGGGTGATGGCGGGGAGATCCTGAGGGATGCTGGCACGAACACTTGGCATGGTTGAAATAAGTTTGTATAATTTGCGGCTTTACTGCGTGTCGCTGGCCGGGTGGCTAGTTGCGTGTCTCAAACGTGGTAAGAAAACTAACCACCCGAAGGATTATTATGGTCGTTATTCGACTCTCCCGCGGCGGCTCCAAGGCCCGTCCGTTCTACAACATCGTCGTTGCTGACAAGCGCGTGCGCCGTGACGGCTCGTTCATCGAGCGCGTGGGTTTCTACAACCCACTGGCCAAGGAAGGCGTTGAAGGCCTGCGCGTTGCTCTGGACCGCGTGGCTTACTGGAAGAGCGTTGGTGCTCAGGCTTCCACCACCGTGGACCGTCTGGTCAAGCAAGCTGCTGCCAAGGCTGCTTAATTTGCCTCTCTCATCACGGGTGGTGCTCCGGTACCATTCGTGCATGCGGGCCGCTGCTGCGATGAGCACTGCGGCCCGTTTTTTATTGCCCTGTTGAACTGCCATGCCCGCTACCGAGTTGTTGTTAAGCCCTGCCACCTTGCCCGATGACGCCATTGAAGTGGCGCGCATTGCCGATGCCTGGGGCGTCAAGGGCTGGTTCAAGGTGATTGCCCTCAGCCCCGACCCGCAGGCGCTGCTCAAATCCAAGCTGTGGTTCATCCAGCCGCCCGAGAAGGGCGCACGCCACTTCCAGGGCGTTGCTCAGCTCGAGATGCGCCAAGCGCGTTTCCATGGCGATGGCATGGTGGGCTGGGCCCAGGGCGTGGACGACCGCGACCAGGCCGAAAAACTCAAAGGTGCGCGGGTGTTCATCTCGCGCGCCGATTTCCCCAAGACCGATGACGGCGAGTACTACTGGGTGGACCTGCTGGGTCTGGCCGTGGTCAACCGTGAAGGCGTGGCGCTGGGCACCGTGAGCGACCTGATGGCCTCGGGCCCCCAGACCGTGCTGGTGCTGAACTACGAAGAAGACGGCAAGACGCAGGAGCGCCTGATTCCGTTTGTCGGCGCCTTTGTCGACGAGGTCTCGCTGCCCACCAAGCGCATCACGGTCGACTGGCAGCCGGACTACTGATCGTGCCGGACACGCAGGCCGCCAGCGGGGAGAATTTCTATGCGCTTTGACATCATCACCTTGTTCCCCGAGCTGTTCGGCCCCTTTGTCGAGGTGGGCGTGACGCGCCGTGCCTACAGCAGCGGCCAGGTGGCGGTGCAGTGCTGGAACCCGCGCGATTACGCCCCAGGCAACTACCGCCGCGTCGATGACCGCCCCTTTGGCGGCGGCCCCGGCATGGTGATGATGGCCCAGCCGCTGGCCGACTGCCTGGCCGCCATCCGCGAAGCGCGTGCCGAGGCGCAGCCCGCGCCGCTGGTGCTGTTCTCGCCGATTGGCGAGCGTATCGACCATGCCCAGGTGCAGCGCTGGTCTGATTCGCAGGGTGCCATCTTGCTGTGCGGCCGCTACGAGGGCGTGGACCAGCGCTTTATTGACCGCCATGTCGATGTGCAGCTGAGCCTGGGCGATTTTGTGCTCTCGGGCGGCGAGATTGCCGCGATGGCCTTGCTTGACGCCGTGGCCCGCCTGCAACCCGGTGTGCTGCATGACGAGGGCAGCCACCAGTTCGACAGCTTCAACCCCGCGCTCGACGGTCTGTTGGATTGCCCCCACTACACCCGGCCCGAGGTCTGGGATGGCGAGCCGGTGCCCGCAGCCCTGCTGTCGGGCCACCATGCCAATATCGAGCGCTGGCGCCGCGAGCAAAGCCTGCGCAACACGGCCATCCACCGCCCTGAGCTGCTGGACCAGGCGCGCAGCCGCAAGCAGCTCAGCCGCAAGGATGAGCAGCTGCTGGCCAGTGCCGATTTGGTAAATTTGGCAAAACCGCTATAATTGCCGGTTTTACGATCCTCTACACGGCCGCTTTTTTCAATGGTGAGAGAAGCAACACGCCGCAGATGCCCAGCACACCGTGCCGGGCGCGGCTGCCAAATTCATGGCGCGCGTATGATCGTTGGATGAAACCATGAACCTGATCCAGATTCTCGAGCAAGAAGAAATTGCTCGCCTGAACAAGACCATTCCTGAATTTGCCCCTGGCGACACCGTGATCGTGAGCGTGAACGTTGTTGAAGGTACGCGCAAGCGCGTGCAGGCTTACGAAGGCGTGGTGATTGCCAAGCGCAATCGCGGTCTGAACAGCGGCTTCACCGTGCGCAAGATCTCCAGCGGCGAAGGCGTGGAACGTACGTTCCAAACCTACAGCCCTATGATCGCCGGTATCGAAGTCAAGCGCCGCGGCGATGTGCGCCGTGCCAAGCTGTACTACCTGCGTGAACGCAGCGGCAAGTCGGCTCGTATCAAGGAAAAGCTGCCAGCACGCAAGGCAGCACCTGTGGCAGCTGCGTAATCACGCTGCGACAGAGCCCAGTGCTGAAAGCCGCTACAGTGCAAGCTGTGGCGGCTTTTTTACATGGGCCACCGTGCTTGCTGCCTGTTGTCTATGTCTAACGCCTCCTCCCTCTCGCCTTCATCACCGCCCGCCGCCGCTGCGCGGGTGTCGTCCATCATGGACCCGCGCCGCGCGCCGGTCGTGCAGATCGACTCGGCCCTGCCGGCGGTCGCTCCGCGCCTGTTGCGGGCCGATTCGCTGCGCCAGGCTTTTGTCGCCCATCCCCATGGCGGTGAGCCGGAAATCTTCCGCGAGCGCAGCTGGACGGACCGGCCCCCGGCCAAGGCCGCCGTGCTGGTAGCACTGGTGCAGCGCCAGGAGATGCATGTGCTGCTGACCCAGCGTAGCGCCGGCCTGACGAACCATTCGGGGCAGATTGCCTTTCCTGGCGGCCGCCAGGACCCGGAGGACCGTGATATCAACGACACCGCGCTGCGCGAGGCCTGGGAAGAGGTGGGACTGGCGCGCGAGCGGGTTGAAATCATTGGCCGCCTGCCCGAGTACGCGACCGGCTCGGGCTTTGAGGTGACGCCCATCGTCGGGCTGGTGCAGCCACCGCTTAGCCTGCAGGCCAACCCGGGCGAGGTGGACGAGGTGTTCGAGGTGCCGCTGTCCTTCTTGATGAACCCTGCGCACCACCGCTGGCAGCAGCTCGATACACCCGAGTTCAGCCGGCGCTGGCTGTCGATGCCCTATGACGATCCCGCATCGGGCCAGCAGCGCTTTATCTGGGGGGCAACGGCCAGCATGCTGCGCAATTTGTACCGGTTTTTGGCCTTTCCACCCGCTTCCTAGTTTGTAACGGCTTGTGTGATACATCACAGCCGGTATGATCACTGTCCATGAGTTTTTTCGCCACGCTGATGGCCCTGCTGCTGGAGCAGGCCAAATCCCTGTCTCGCGACAATCCGGTTTATGCCGGTGTGCGGGCCTGGGTGCAATGGCTCAGCCGCAACCTCGATGCCGGCGAGCAGCGCCACGGCTGGCTGGCCTGGAGCGTGGCGGTACTGCTGCCCACGGCCCTGGCCATGGGCATGCACTGGCTGCTGGTGGCCCTGGTGGGCTGGCCCCTGGCGATGGCCTGGCATGTGCTGGTGCTGTATGTGACCTTGGGCTTTCGCCAGTTCAGCCACCATTTCACGCGCATCCGCCATGCGCTGGAGTCCGGCGATGAGGACCAGGCGCGCCAGTACCTGGCCGACTGGCAGCAGGTCAACGCCGATGATCTGCCGCGCCGCGAGATCGTGCGCCATGTGATCGAGTACTCGGTGCTGGCCGCGCACCGCCATGTGTTTGGCGTGCTGGCCTGCTACTCCATCGGCTCGGCACTGGGCCTGGGGCCTGCCGGCGCGGTGTTTTTCCGCATGGCTGAATACGCCTCGCGCTTTGCGCGCCCATCGGTGCAGCCCGCGGTCATGGTGCAAGGCGCTTTCGAGACGGTTGCGGCCAAGGCCTGGACCATCGTGGACTGGCTGCCTTCCCGGCTCACGGCGCTGAGCTTTGCCGTGGTGGGCAATTTTGAAGAGGCCATCGACGGCTGGCGCTTTCAGACCCAGCATTTCCCCAATGACAACGATGGCGTGATCCTGGCCGCGACCGCCGGTGCCATCGACATCCGCCTGGGCGGGGTGGCCTTGCGCGCCCGCAGCGTCGATATCGATGCCGCCGCGCCCCTGCAGATCCAGGGCGATGGCGCCACCACCCCCGGCCGTGACCCGGAAGTGGCCCACCTGCGCAGCGTGGTGGGCCTGGTGTGGCGCTCCGTCGTGGTCTGGATGCTGCTCTTGGCGCTGCTCACCTTGGCGCGCCTGCTGGGGTAATAGCTCAGGCCGTTTGCAGTGCAGCGGCAGGGCTACGGCGCTGGCCCATTGCCACCAGCACCAGGCCGATGGCCGACAGCGCTGCAGCGCCCCAGATGATCGACAGCAGGCCTGCGCCGGCAATCAGGCTGCCGCCCACCCAGGCACCCAGCGCATTGCCCAGATTGAAGGCCGCAATGTTCAGGCTGGAGGCCAGCGTCGCACCCTGGCTGCCCACGCCTTGCATCACCCGCATCTGCATGGGGGCGACGGTGGCAAAGGCGACAACACCCAGCACGGTCACATAGGCCATGGCCACGGCTGCCGAGATGCCAAAGGCCCAGCGGCCCGCCAACAACACGGCCACCAGGGCGCCCAGGGTGATCCATAGCGCGCGCACCACGCCCCGGTCGGCCAGCTTGCCGCCGGCAATATTGCCCACGGCCGAGCCGGCGCCAAACAGCAGCAGGCTCAGCGCCACGCCGGTGTTTCCCATCTGGGTGATCTGCGAGAGCAGCGGCTCCACATAGGTGTAGAGCGCAAACACACCACCAAAGCCAAACACCGTCATGCCCAGGCCCAGCCACAGGGGCGTGCTCGCCAGGATGGACAGCTCATCGCGCAGCGCAGCAGGTGCGGCCTGCTGGAGCTTGCTGGGCACGAAGGCGGCCAGAATGCCCAGCGCGACCACGCCGATCACGGCCACGGCGGCAAAGGCCATGCGCCAGCCAAAATGCTGGCCGATCCAGGTGCCGGCCGGCACGCCCAGCAAGGTGGCCAGGGTCAGGCCCGAGAACATCAGCGCAATGGCCGAGGCCTGCTTGTCCTTGGCGACCAGGCCGGTAGCCACCACGGCCCCCACGCCAAAGAAGGTGCCATGGGTGAGCGAGGTGAGCATGCGCGCGCCCATCAGCCAGCCATAGCTGGGGGCCATGGCCGCAGTGATGTTGCCCGCGATAAAGATCAGCATCAGGCCCAGCAGCAGCCATTTGCGCGGCCAGTGGCGCGTGGCCAGGGTGAGCACGGGCGCGCCGATGGCCACGCCAAAGGCGTAGCCGGAAATCAGGGTGCCGGCCGTGGGGATGCTGATGCCCAGGTCCTGGCTGACCTGGGTGAGCAGGCCCATGATGATGAATTCGGTGGTGCCGATGCCAAAGGCACCGGCGGCGAGTGCCAGCAATGAGACAGGCATGGGAGGATTCCTTGTGTGTTGGGGCGAAGGCCGGATGGCCGCTGAGGAATGGGATTGTGAAGCGCGGCCTGATTCTTGTGTAGCCGGAACAGTGGAAAGGTATTTGTTCCCAAACGGAATAAATAAAGGCAGAATTTGCCACCACCATCTGGCGCTATGACGCTTTTGACCATGCGCAACCCTGCTTTTCCCGCCAGCCCGACCTTCGAGACCAACCGCTCCGGCGAGCTGGAGGTGTTTGTGCAGGTGGCCGAACACGGCAGCTTCTCGGCAGCGGCCCGCCACCTGGGTGTGTCGCCGTCGGCCACCAGCAAGATCGTCGCGCGCATGGAGGCACGCCTGGGCGCGCAGCTGCTGCTGCGCAGCACGCGCCGCGTGCAGCTGACGCCCGAGGGCCGCCAGCTCTACGAGCGTGGCCAGCGCGTGCTGGCCGATCTGCAGGAGGCCGAAGCGGCTGCATCTTTGCGCAGCACGCCCAAGGGCGTCGTGCGCATCAACTCCAGCTCATCGACCGGGCAGGCCATCCTGGTGCCGCTGGTGGGCCGGCTGATGCAGCAGTACCCCGGCCTGGTGCTGGACCTGAGCTTTACCGACGAGGTGGTGGACCTGATGGAGGCACGGGCCGATATCGCGATCCGCTGGGGCAAGCTGCCCGCCTCGGACATGGTGGCCCGCCTCTTGGGCCATACCCGCCAGGTCATTGTGGCAGCACCCGCGTATCTGGATGCCCATGGTGTGCCCACGCACCCCGATATGCTGGGCGGCCATGTGCGCATTGGCTGGAACTACCAGCGCACGGTGCCGCACTGGCCGTTCCGGCTGGCGGGCCAGGATGTGGAGGTCGCCATTGGCGAGCTGCTGCGCGTCAACGATGGCGATGTGATGCGTAACCTGGCTGTCGAAGGCGTGGGCCTGGCGCGGCTGTCGCTGTTCCACGCCTGGCACGATATCGCTGCGGGCCGGTTGCAGGTGGTGCTGGAGGCCTTCAACACCGGTGTGCTGGAACCCATCCATGCGGTCTACCTCGGCAAGCCCGAGCGCCTGCCGTCGCGCACCCGGGCCGTGCTTGATTTTCTGAAGGCCCATGTGGACCTGGGCCATGCCGAGACCTTGCCCAAGCAGTGGTGCCGGGGCTGAGGTCTGTCGTAACAGGCTCAGTAAGCGCTCAGATTGAGCTCGTCAAACAGCTCGCTGTAGATGCGGTAGCGGTTGTCGCTGATCGGCAGCTCGGCATGGCCGTTTTGCACCGCATGGATGACGCCACAGCCGGGCTCGTGCAAATGCGTGCAGTTGTAGAACTTGCACTCCTTGGCATGGGCGCCGATGTCGGGCATGCAGGCGGCCAGCTGCGTGGGCGCGATGTGGTAGAGGCCAAACTCCTGGAAACCGGGCGAGTCGATCAGCGCGGTCTTGCGCGCCTCGTCCACCCAGTACAGGGTCGTGCTGGTGGTTGTGTGCTTGCCGGTGTTCAGCGCCTGCGAGATCTCGTTGGTCGCCACATTGGCGCCCGGTATCAGCAGGTTGATGAGCGTGCTCTTGCCCACGCCCGAGGGGCCGAGCACCAAGGTGGTCTTGCCTTCGAGCAGGCCGTAGATGGCATCACGGTCTTCCTCGTCGGCGCCTTCCAGCGCAAAGGGCAGCACCATGTAGTGCGGCGGGTCCTCGGCCTGGTCGCGCATCGTGCGGTAGGGCTCCAGCCGCTCCCAGGCGCGCAAAAAGGGCTCTTCCAGGTCCATCTTGTTGAGCGCAATGATGGGCGTGATGTGCGCCGCTTCTGCCGCAATCAGCGCGCGTGCCAGCTGCACCTCGCTGAAGACCGGCTCGGCCGCGATCAGGATCAGCAGCTGGTCCAGGTTGGCGGCAAAGGTCTTGGTGCGGATGTCGTCCTGGCGGTAGAAGACATTGCGCCGCTCCAGCACTTTCTCTATCGTGCCTTCCTCGCCCTGGCCGGGCGGCGGGGCCAGCCAGCGCACCTGGTCGCCGACCACGGCCTGGCTCTTCTTGCCCCGGGGGTGGCAGATGCGGCGCACGCCGTCCGGGGTTTCGACCACACAGTGGCGGCCATAGCTGGCCACGACCAGGCCCGTCTGCATCCCCGTCTGGCTGGGCGCGCTGGCGCGTCTTGCAGGTTTTGCCATGTCTCTCAGGCCAGCTGCAGCATGGCTTCGATGCGGCGCGCGCATTCGAAGTCGGTGACCGACAGCCCATGCACATCATGGGTGTTGAAGCGCACCACGCAGCGGTTGTAGTGCACCGACAGGTCTGGATGGTGGTCCTGCGTATGGGCCACCAGCGCGACCCCATTCACAAAGGCCATGGTCTCGTAGTAGTTGGCAAAGCGGAAGGTCTTCTCGATGGCCACCTCGGCGCCATCACCGCTCAGCACCCAACCGGTCAGTGGGCTCAGCTGGGTCACCACCTCGGAGGCGGACAGCGCGCGGCGGCTTTGGGTGGACCAGTCTTGTTGGGGCAGGTGGGATTCAGTCATGGGCCAATTGTTGCATGTGGCGGATACGCTCTACGGCGGGCGGGTGCGAATAGTAATAGCGCACATAGACCGGGTCGGGCGTCAGGGTCGAGGCATTGTCCTCGTAGAGCTTGAGCAGGGCCGACTGCAAATCGGCCGCGCGCGTCTGCTGGACGGCATAGGCATCGGCCTCGAACTCGTGCTTGCGCGACGAGTGCGCCATCAGCGGCGAGACAAAGCTGCTGAACACCGGCACGGCCAGCATGAACAGCAGCAGCGCCAGTGCATCGTTGGGGCTGGCGCCGGGCACGCCCGGGATGTTCAGGTTGGGCGTCACGCCCAGCCCGGTGTAGAACCAGCCCTGCTGCGACAGCCAGCCCAGCAACGCAAAGCCCAGCAAAGTCAGGCCAAACAGGCCCAGCATGCGCTTGAGGATGTGCCTGTGCTTGAAGTGGCCCAGCTCATGGGCGAGCACCGCTTCGACCTCGTCGCCATTGAGCTTGTGCAGCAAGGTGTCGAAAAACACCACGCGCTTGCTGGCACCAAAGCCGGTGAAATAGGCATTGGCATGCGCACTGCGGCGGCTGCCATCCATCACAAACAGGCCCTTGGCCGCAAAGCCGCAGCGCTGCATCAGCGCCTGCACGCGGGCCTTGAGGCTCTCGTCCTCCAGTGGCTGAAACTTGTTGAACAGCGGCGCGATGAAAGCCGGGTAGATGACCATCAGCAGCAGGTTGAAGCCCACCCAGAAGGCCCAGGCCCAGAGCCACCACCACTGGCCGGCCGATCCCATCAGCCACAGGATGACGGCCAGAATGGGCAGGCCCACCAGCGCGCCCATGACCGTGCCCTTGACCAGGTCGGCGAGCCACAGGCCGGGCGTCATCTTGTTGAAGCCAAAACGCTGCTCCAGCACAAAGGTCTGGTAGTAGCTGGCCGGCAGATCGATGAGGCCGCTGATCAGCGCAAAGGCGGCGACCAGGGCCAGCTGCTGCCACATGCCGCCACCCAGCGCTTTCAGCAGACTGGCGTTGAGCAGATCCAGGCCCCCCAGCAGCGTCCAGCCCAGCAGTGCAGCCGTGCCGATGGCCAGCCCCAGCAGCCCAAAGCGGGTCTTGGCGATCGTGTAGTCAGCCGCCTTGTGGTGCGCTGCCAGGCTGATGCGGTCGGCAAAGAGGGCAGGGACCGCATCGCGGTGGGCGGCCACATGGCGCATCTGGCGGCTGGCCAGCCAGAGTTTGGTCAGCACACTGGCAGCCAGTGCGATCGCGAATAGCAGGGTGAACAGCAGCGATAGAGTCACAAGTGGGGGTGTTGGTTGGCGAATACCGGACAGTGTAGGGCATAGGCGACAATCGCCTCCATGCAAAACAAGAACACCCTGGATACGCCGCTGGCACCCGTGCCCGAGCTGGCCAAGTCCGATCTGAACCTGGTCTGGCTCGACTGTGAAATGACCGGTTTAAACCCGCAAGAGCACCGCGTGATCGAGATCGCGCTGGTGGTCACCAATGCCGATCTGAGCGTGCGCGTCGAAGGGCCGGTGATTGCGATCCACCAAAGCGATGAGGAGCTGGCCAAGATGGATGCCTGGAACCGCGGCACCCATGGCCGCAGCGGCCTGACAGAGCGGGTCAAGGCCTCGCAGATCGACGAGGCCGCTGCGCAGGCCGAGGTGCTGCGCTTCATGAAACGCTACGTGCCCAAGGCCAAGGTGCCCATGTGCGGCAACAGCATTGGCCAGGACCGCCGTTTTCTGGCGCGCTACATGCCCGATCTGGAGGCCTACTTCCACTACCGCAATGTCGATGTGAGCACGCTCAAGGAGCTGGCACGGCGCTGGCGCCCCGAGCTGGTCACCGGCTTCAAGAAGGCGCAAAAGCACACCGCGCTGGCCGATGTGCATGAGTCGATCGACGAATTACGGTACTACCGGACGCATTTTCTGCAGCTGGCGCCCGTAGCCGCGGCTACTTGATGTCGAAGCGGTTGACCTGGCTGGTCTCCGTCACCAAGGTGTCGGTTTTTCCGGCTTTGCGGGTGCTGGCGCTCTCCTTGAGCGTGAGCCCGCGATAAGGGCCCGCTGATGCCACCCAGGTGGTGGCCTGCGTCTCTCGGGTCTCGTCTGGTTTGCCTTCCTGGCTGGCCGCAACCGTGCTGAGGAAGCGGCAGGCCTCCACCGTACCGAGCGCCGTGGTGATGGTTTCTCTGCCTTCGTAGGTTCGGGTCTCGGCCAGCGTGGTCACGGTCTTTGTTTCTCCGGCAGAGGTCGAGAGGCTATCCGTTTGTACGATGGTTTGGGAGGTGGTCTGGCCGGGCGCCATCGCCATCAGCGACTGGCGGGGCGGGGCCAGGCTTTGGCGGCTGGTGGCGCCAATATTGAAGGCGTTGTAGCCGTGGTAGAGCAGCGCACCGCCCTCGATGCTGTAGTGCAGGCTGGCGCGCCCGTTGTCTGGCGCGGGACTGATGTAAATATGGTTGATGCCGTTCTCTACCGCCTGGCTGGTCACCCAGTGGTAGACAAGGTTGGTCGAGGCCGGCGCACCATTCAAGCGGCTGCTCTGGCTGGTGTAGATCTGCGTGTCCTGGCGGTAAAAGCCGGCGTTGAAGCAGTCGCTGGAGTCCTTGGCTGCTTCTGGACTGTCGCTTCCGCCGCCGCAAGCGGCCAGCAGGGCGGCGCTGAGAAGGCCAGTCATGGTGGTGCAGGTGCGTGAATAGCGGGTCATGCGGTCTCCTTTTATGATGTCGGGCCCATCCTAGGGCAAGCATGTCCCCGGTCAACCCCCGTGACCCGGGTCCTTGCGTTTCCCCAAGGCTCTGCGCTGGCTCGTGGCGCATGGGACACAGAAGTCCTTCCATTGATGCGGGAAAACCCGAAATGTGCGATAATTTTCGCTTCCCCGCCAAACAGGCGGTTGATACGCACATCTCCCTTCATTCTCTGGGCGTCCAGGCCATGCGATTCGCAGCATGGCCGATTTGAACAAGCCCGCGGCAATTTGTACGGCCGTTACCGTTTGATGGTTGATGTATTTAAAACCATGAACGGTACGGAACTGCGTCGCGAAACGCGCAGGAGCCGACCTATTGCTATTGTTCAAAATGACGCAAGACCTCCATCTGCAGGGCGAAGCCGCGCCTGCGCAAAACACTGTTGACGCTACCCAAGATATCGTCAATACCTCTCCCCTGTCGGCCCTGGCCGAAGACGCTTTGCAAGAAGACAGCACCGAGCTGGTGGCTGAGGCCGAAGCCGAAATGCTGCCTGAAGAGCCCAATGGCTTTGTCGAACTGGGCCTGGCGCCCGAGCTGGTGCAGGCCGTCAAGGACCTGGGCTACACCCAACCGACCGCTGTGCAATTGCGCGCCATCCCGCTGGCGATGATCAACGACGGTGAAGCGTCGCAGCACTTTGCTGACCTGATGGTCTCCAGCCAGACCGGCTCGGGCAAGACCGCCGCCTTCCTGCTGCCGGTGCTGCACACCTTGATCCAGCAGCAAGGCCAGGCCGAAGCGGCCGAACGCGCCGAGCACGAGCGTCTGGTGGCCGAAGCCCTGGCCCGTGGCGAACAAGCCCCCAAGCGCGCCAAGCGCAAGAACCCGCTGAGCCCGCGCAATTTCAAGGCTGCCCAACCGGGTGCCCTGATTCTGTGCCCCACCCGTGAGCTGGCCCAGCAAGTGGCCCATGACGCGATCGAGCTGGTGCGCCATTGCCGTGGTCTGCGCGTGGCCAATATCGTCGGCGGCATGCCCTACCAGCTGCAAATCGCCAAGCTGCAAAATGCCGATCTGGTCGTGGCAACGCCTGGCCGTCTGCTCGACCTGCAGCGCTCGATGCAGATCAAGCTCGACAAGGTGCAGTTCCTGGTCGTCGACGAAGCCGACCGCATGCTCGACCTGGGCTTCTCGGACGACCTGGCCGAAGTCAACCAACTGACGGTGCAGCGCAAGCAAACCATGATGTTCAGCGCGACCTTCGCGCCGCGCATCCAGCAGTTGGCCATGCGCGTGATGCATGACAACGGCGCCAGTGTGCAGAAGATCACCATCGATTCGCCCCAGGAAAAGCATGCCAACATCAAGCAGGTGCTGTTCTGGGCCGACAACTCCCAGCACAAGCGCAAGCTGCTGGACCACTGGCTGCGTGATGCCTCGATCAACCAGGCCATCGTCTTTGCATCCACCCAGGTGGAATGTGATGGCCTGGCCAACGACCTGCAGCAAGAAGGCTTCTCTGCGGTGGCACTGCACGGCGCGCTGAGCCAGGGCCTGCGTAACCGCCGCCTGATGGCGCTGCGCAATGGCCAGGTACAGATCCTGGTAGCCACCGATGTGGCTGCGCGCGGTATCGACGTGCCCACCATCACCCACGTCTTCAACTACGGCCTGCCGATGAAGGCCGAAGACTACACCCACCGCATTGGCCGTACCGGCCGTGCTGGCCGCTCGGGTCTGGCGATCACTTTCGCCGAGTTCCGCGACCGCCGCCGTGTGTTCGATATCGAGGCCTACACCAAGCAGCAGTTCAAGCCGGAAGTGATTCCAGGCATGGAGCCGCAGCAACGCTTCCCCGCCCGCAGCGAAGGCGGCCCTCGCGGCGCAGGTCGCGGTGGTGACCGTGGCCGTCCAGGTGCTGGCCGTGGTGGCGAGCGCCGTGGCGGTGGCGGCTTTGGTGCCGACCGTGGTTTTGGTGGCCGCCGTGATGGCGAAGGCTATGGCCGCAAGCCAGGTTTTGGCGAAAGCGCTGGCTTCGGTGGTGGCCCACGTGGTGGCGACAGCCGTCCCCGTTTCGAGCAGCGCGATGACCGCGCGCCGCGCTTTGAGCCGCGTGCTGACCGTGGTGGCGACCGCTTCCAGGACCGTGCCCCGGACCGTTTTCAGGAGCGCGGCGCCGATCGCGTCCAGGACCGTGGTGCAGACCGCTTCCAGGACCGCGCACCCCGCCCCGAAGGCCGCAGCTTTGACCGTGCGCCTGAGCGCCGTGCCGACCGCTTTGGTGGCGACAGCCGTGGTGCTGACAGCCGGGGCCCGCGCAGTGCAGCCCCACGCCACGCCGGTGGTGGTGACTTTGCCCAGCGCCGTCCAGGCGGTGACAGCCGCTTTGGTGGCGAGCGCGGTGGCCGTCCCTACAGCCCCGCTGGTGGTGACCGCAAGCGCACCGAGCGCAGCCGCTAAGCAGCGCATCGCACGATGAACAAGAGCTTCCCACGGGAAGCTCTTTTTTTATGCCTGGTTCAGGCCGCTGGGTGGATGACGGCGCCTGCGAAGCGCCGTTGGAGGCATTGCTCAGACCGCGTTATGGCGGCCGATATCGGGCCAGCGGTGGTGAAAATAGATCCAGCTGAGCAGGCCGGTCAGCATCAAACCCATCGATGCGATGGCGAGCGCCACCGTCGAATGCATGACCAGCGGGGCAAGCACGCCCGCGACGATGCCATTGGCCACCGAGGTGACAACCGCCTGCAGCGAAGAGGCCAGGCCCCGGCGCTCAGGGTGCAGGTCCAGCACCAGCAGGGTGACCACCGGGGTCATCAAGGCCCAGCCAAATGAATAGATGCCCAGTGGCAGCAAGGCCCAGGCCGGGTGCGGCGGCAGCACCAGGTTCAGCGCCAGGTAGATGCAGGAGGTCAGGAACATGATCAGAAAGCCATGCCGTACCTGGCGCTTGGGCGGAATCTTGCCCGCCAGCCGGCCGCTGACCCAGGCGCCCAGCATGATGCCGCCAATGGTGCAGATGAAGAACCAGAAGAACTGGGTGGGCCGCATGTGCATGTGGGTGCCCAGGAAGGTGGGGGCCGACAGGATATAGATGAACATGCCGTTGAAGGGCACGCCGCTGGCGGCGGCCAGCAGCAAAAAGCGCGGGCTGCTGCACAGCTGCCAGTAGCCGCGCATCAGGTTGCGCACATCAAAGGCCTGGCGCTTCTCGGGCGGCAGGCTCTCGGGCAGCAGGCGCCAGTTGTAGGCCCACAGCAGCGCGCCAATGGCGGTGAGCAGCCAGAAGATCGATTGCCAGCTGGCGTAGGCGATAAAGACGCCGCCAATCATCGGCGCGACCGCCGGCGCGATGCCAAAGTAGATGGTGATCTGGCTCATCACCCGCTGGGCCTGGGCGGGGGGGAACAGGTCGCGCACCACCGCGCGCGAGACCACAATGCCTGCGCCCGTGGTGCAGCCTTGCAGTGCGCGGAACACGATCAGTTGCTCGGGCGTCTGGGCCAGTGCGCAGCCGGCCGATGTCAGCGCAAAGGTGGCCAGCCCCCACAGCACGACGGGGCGGCGGCCAAAGCTGTCCGACAGCGCGCCGTGGAACAGGTTCATGAACGCAAAGCCAAACAGATAGGCCGACAGCGTCTGCTGCATCTGCAGCGGCGAAGCCTGGAGCGAGGCGGCAATCCCGTCAAAGGCGGGCAGGTAGGTGTCGATCGAGAAGGGCCCCAGCATGCCCAGCAGGGCCAGCATGACCGCCAGAATCCATTGCGGTGTGGGCTGGGCGGATGCGTCTGCGGGGCGTGGTGGGTTCATGGCCTGCGCGCCACCGGCCGTGGGCAGGGAGCGTCGTCAAAAAAAGGGGAAAGAGCGTGGGCTGCTGCAGCCTGGGGTCTGCCCGGTGCGCTAGCAGCAGGCGCCGAGCTTACCTCAAGCGCCAGCGCGCTGCAGTCGCTGCGGTATGGGCGGCAGCGCAGTGTGGAGCGGTCTAGCGGGGCTGTACTTCGTCGGGCAGCATCGCGGCGATGATGTCCAGGGTGTCGAGCATTTGCGAGGGGTTGCGCGGGTCGGCGCTGAGCACGGGCACGGCGCATTCGGCATGGGCCGAGAGGCGCACCGTGAACATCTCCTGCTGCGCGGCCGATGCAGGCCGGGCAATCAGCACCACGACAGCCTGGATATTGGGCGCCGCATGGCACTGCTGGATCAGATCGATGGTTTGCTCCATCGCCTGGGGCTCATGGATATCGACCATCACGATGGCACCAAAGGCCAGCGACAGCGCCCATTCGCGCACAAAGTCGTAGCGCTCCTGGCCGGGGCAGCCGTAGACCTGCAAGGTATCCTCATCGTCGAGCTTGATTTCGCCAAAATCCAGGCCCACCGTGGTGGTCTCTTTGGCGTGAGCCTGCTTGTCCAGGTTGGGGACATCGCACTCGATGGCCAGACTGCCGCAGAGGCTGCGGATCGCCGTGGTCTTGCCGATGCCCATGGGGCCCAGCAGCACGATGCGTTTGATGGGGTGGTGCATGCGGTCCTCCCGTCAGGTGGTCAATGCGGGTCGCTGGCCCGGTTCTGGTGGATCCAGCGGCTCAGTTGTCGGAAAAGGCCCAGCTTGGCCGCTGCCGGGCCGGGCTCGGCGGTGTGGGTTGCCGGGGGTGCAAGGGTGGCCAGGGCCACCGGTTCAGCAGCTGCCGGTGCTGCCGTCTCTACCAGCACGCCTTTGCCGCGCAAGACCTGCAGCACGCGCAGGATCTCGCCGCGCTCGAGCTGGGTGCGTTCGGCCAGTTCGTCCAGACCGCGGTCACCGGAGATCATCGCGGCCAGCAGCTGCCGGTGCGCCTGGCCTGCCATGCTGCCGGTCAGCTGGGTCCAGCGCTTGATGCGAAAACGCGTGCCCGGAGCGGGCAGGTTGCCCAGGGCGGCAGCGGGGGCTGTGGCAGTTGTGGCGGGCGCCTCCAGCACGGGCTCGGGTGCAGGCTCGGCCACCACCAGCGTGGGCTGGTTCAGGTCGGTGGCCTTGAGGAAGGCGGCATCGGCATTCTTGACCTGCACATCATGCGACAGGGTCATGCTGTGCTGGCGGCGGGTCTTGAGGGTCTCACGCAGCCGTTTGCCATGCGCTTGCACGCTGATATGTTCGAGCAGCTGGGTCAGGCGCCCCACGCTGTAGTCGGGCGGCAGTTGGGCATCGATCTGGTCGGGCCACTGCGCGCGCGCAGCCTGGGCCTGGTCATCGGTGGCGATCAGCAGCACGAAGGAGCTGTTGGAGCGGTTCTGGATGGCGTCGGGCGCGCTGTGGGCGTCGATCACCCACAACTCAGTGGCGGTCTTGGCGGTCTGAGAAGGCTGTTTGTCGCGCCAGTGCTTGGCTGCGACTTCAAACAAATAGCTAAAGCGCAGTTGATGGGCTTCACTCAAATGGGCGGCATGCAGGATCAACTCGGACATAACAACTCTCCCTGGCACATTCACCTTCAAGCGTTGCGGAAACAGCAGCTCGTGCAAGACATGCCTTGCATGGACGCCGTTCCATTTTCAAAGCTTGTAATAATATGTCAATATCTCGGATATATTAATAATGAACAATTGATGGAGCGCAACTATAGTACGCTCTCTGAGCCAGATTATTCGCGGGCATGCTTGAAAAGTGTAACTAGCTTTCTTGGCAGCTATGTGGCGAAGCCCCGGGTACACCCTTGAGTTGTATACAAAGGCTTATTTAGTGCTCAAATAAACAACAGGCCTGATCAGGCCTGCTGCTGTAATCCATCAGTGCTGGTGCTGGTGGCCGCCTGATGCCGGTGGGTGCGCGCTGGCTGCCGGAGCCAGGGCTCGCACCGGGGCGCTGACGGCAATGCTCTCCTTGGCGCCGTCGGCGTGCAGCACTTCGAGCGTCAGGTCGACGTTTTCGCCAGCGGTCAGCGGTTTTTTCAGGCCCATCAGCATGATGTGGTAGCCGCCCGGCTTGAGGCTTACGGTCTGGCCGCTGGGCAGGCTGACGCTGGGCACAGCCCGCATCTTCATCACGTTGTCTTCCATGCGCATCTCGTGCACTTCGGCGCTGCTGGCCGCGTCGGTCTTCACGCCCACGAGCTGGGCATTGTCATGCGCCGAGCGCAGCTCCATGAACACGCCCGAGGCCTGTTGCTGCGCGACCGTGGCGCGTGCCCAGGGATTGCTGACCGTGACATGGGCAAAAGCGCTGGAGGCGGTTGCAAACGCAAAGGCGGCGAGCAAGGAGGGGAACAGGGGACGCATGGTAGGGGCTGAGGAGAAATAGCGATGGGATAGGACGGATTCCTGCATTCTACAAGCGCAGGGTGATCACGCACCGCACGCGCTGGTGCGTTGCTTGAGGGACGGGCGGGCGAGGAAATAAAAAACGGCCTAGGCGATAAGCCTAGGCCGTTGAACTTGGTGGGCCCTGAGTGATTCGAACACTCGACCAACGGATTAAGAGTCCGCTGCTCTACCAACTGAGCTAAGAGCCCGAAACTGTCGCACCTTGGAAATGCTTTGTTTCGTTGGCCTGCGCGGTCAATCGCAAGCCTAAAAATGTGGTGGGCCCTGAGTGATTCGAACACTCGACCAACGGATTAAGAGTCCGCTGCTCTACCAACTGAGCTAAGAGCCCACATTTTTTGCTGTCAGCAGTGTGCTGCAGCAAGCCTTGTATTATGCACTAATTTTTACGCCTGCTCGGAAAAATACCGTTATCAACTCCGGTTTTTTCAGGCAGGCCCGTTGCCGCAGAGGCAAAAATGGCCCGCAAGCTGCCGGGCCGTGCCCGTTCGAGCCAGTCCGGGCCTGGCTCGCGCGAGGAAGGCGCTTACATCAGCAGATGTTCGCCGGCGTTGTCGCCGCCCAAGATCACATAGTTCACCTTGCGGATGTCCATCAGGTGCTTGCCGCCTGCGTAGCTGATCGAGGACTGCACGTCCTGCTCCATCTCGATCAGCGTGTCCTGCAGCTTGCCCTTGATGGGCTCGAGGATGCGCTTGCCTTCGACGTGCTTGTACTCGCCCTTGTTGAAGTCGCTGGCCGAGCCGTAGTACTCCTTGAACAGCTCGCCGTCGAGCTCAACGGTCTTGCCGGGTGATTCTTCATGGCCAGCGAACAGCGAGCCGATCATCACCATGGTGGCGCCAAAGCGGATGCTCTTGGCGATGTCGCCATGGCTGCGGATGCCGCCGTCGGCAATGATGGGCTTGGTCGCCACGCGTGCGCACCATTTGAGCGCCGACAGCTGCCAGCCGCCCGTGCCAAAACCGGTCTTGAGCTTGGTGATGCAGACCTTGCCCGGGCCCACGCCCACCTTGGTGGCATCGGCGCCCCAGTTTTCCAGGTCGATCACGGCCTCGGGCGTGGCCACGTTGCCGGCAATCACAAAGGCCTCGGGCAGCTTTGCCTTCAGGTAGCCGATCATGTTCTTCACGCTGTCGGCATGGCCATGGGCGATGTCGATGGTGATGTATTCGGGGCAGATGTCGTCGGCGACAAAGCGGTCGACCACGTCGTAGTCCGCTTGCTTGACGCCCAGCGAGATCGAGGCGAACAGGCCTTGCGACTGCATGGCCTTGGTGAAGGCCACATTGTCGATGTCAAAGCGGTGCATCACATAGAAGTAGCCGTGTTGCGCCAAAAACTTGCAGATCTTCTCGTCCAGCACGGTCTTCATGTTGGCAGGCACCACCGGCAGGCGGAAGGTGCGGTTGCCCAGGACAACGCTGGCGTCACATTCGGAGCGGCTCTCCACGCGGCACTTGCGGGGCAGCAAAAGAATGTTGTCGTAGTCGAAGATTTCCATTTGATTCCAAGCTCCATAAAAGGTCGCAGCGAACTATTTCGCAGCGATGGGGCGCTTGGCTTGGAGACCGGTCGGAGCAGGGCGCTTCGCGTCGGAAGCCCCCTTTTTGCGCTGTTGCGGGCACAAAAAAACCGGGTCACAAGAAACTTGGGCCCGGTGACTGATTCTAGCAGCATGCACCGGCTTTGCAAAAGCCTTGCCGGCCGCTGCAGTATGCGCAGGCGGTGAGCAAGACCACCAAGCGCTTGCCGGGCGGGTGCCTCGCCGGCCTGCCGATCTCCCTACAATGCTGGCATGGATTCGAATGATTTGTTTGCGCTGCCGCCCGATGCCGGTGGTTCTGGCCATTTGCCACTGCTCAATGGCCTCAACGACGAGCAGCTCGCCGCTGCCACCTTGGAGGGCGGCCATGCGCTGATTCTGGCCGGCGCCGGCTCGGGCAAGACTCGGGTGCTGACCACGCGCATCGCCTGGCTGCTGCAGACGGGCCGTGCCACGCCCGGCGGCATTCTGGCGGTGACCTTTACGAACAAGGCCGCCAAGGAGATGCTCACCCGCCTGTCGGCGATGCTGCCCATCAATGTGCGCGGCATGTGGATCGGCACCTTCCACGGGCTGTGCAACCGCATGCTGCGCGCGCATTACAAATCGGCCAACCTGCCCCAGACCTTCCAGATCCTGGACACGCAAGACCAGCTCTCGGCCATCAAGCGCCTGTGCAAGCAGTTCCAGGTCGATGAGGAGGCGCTGCCACCCAAGCAGCTGCAGTACTTCATCAGCGGCTGCAAGGAAGAGGGGCTGCGCCCGTCGGATGTGCAGGCCCGCGACATGGCCGAGCGCAAGAAGGTCGAGCTCTACCAGCTCTACGAAGAGCAATGTCTGCGCGAAGGCGTGGTCGATTTTGGCGAGCTGATGCTGCGCTCCTACGAGCTGCTGCGCGACAACCTGCCGATCCGCCAGCACTACCAGCACCGTTTTCGCCATATGCTGGTCGACGAGTTCCAGGACACCAACCGCCTGCAGTACCTCTGGCTCAAGCAGCTGGCCGGCGACATGGTGGGCGGCAAGTTCCAGTCCCACAGCAGCGTGATTGCCGTGGGCGACGACGACCAGAGCATCTATGCCTTCCGCGGAGCGCGCGTGGGCAATATGCAGGATTTTGTGCGTGAGTTCGAGGTGCGCCAGCAGATCAAGCTCGAGCAGAACTACCGCAGCTACAGCAACATCCTCGACAGCGCCAATGCGCTGATCAGCCACAACAGCAACCGCCTGGGTAAGAACCTGCGCACCGACCAGGGCCCGGGCGAGCCGGTGCGGGTGTCCGAGAGCGCCACCGACATGGCCGAGGCGCAGTGGATGGTCGAGGAGATCAAGTCGCTGATCAAGAGCGATGGCTTTGCGCGCAGCGAGATTGCCGTGCTCTACCGCAGCAATGCCCAAAGCCGGATTCTGGAAACCAGCCTGTTCAATGCCGGTGTGCCCTACCGCGTGTATGGCGGCCTGCGCTTTTTCGAGCGTGCGGAAATCAAGCATGCGCTGGCCTATCTGCGCCTGCTCGAGAACCCGCATGACGACACCAGCTTCATGCGGGTGGTGAACTTTCCGCCACGCGGCATTGGTGCGCGCACCACCGAGCAACTGCAGGAAGGCGCGCAGGCCGCTGGTTGCTCCTTGTACGACGCGGTCACCGCCGTCGCCGGCAAGGCGGGCACCAAGCTGCAGTCCTTTGTCGCGATGATCGATGTGCTGCGCGAGGAAACCCAGGGCAAGACCTTGCGCGAGACCATCGAGCGCATGCTGGTGGTGAGCGGCCTGATCGAGCACTACCAGAGCGAAAAGGAAGGCGCCGACCGCATCGACAACCTGGGCGAGTTGGTGACCGCCGCCGAGAGCTTTGTCACGCAGGAAGGCTTTGGCAAGGATGCCATAGCGATACCGCTTGATGAGCAGCAGGCCATGGGCGTGCCAGGCAGTGGCCAAAGCCCCGTGAGCCAAGGGCTGGACCCGGATGCCCCGCTGCTCGATACCCCGCTGCCCGATGCCGCCAATCCGGCGATGGTGAACCCCGACACCGGCGAGACCTTGTCGCCGCTCGTGGCATTCCTCACGCATGCCGCACTGGAGGCCGGTGACAACCAGGCCCAGGCGGGCCAGGATGCCGTGCAGATGATGACCGTGCATGCCAGCAAGGGCCTGGAGTTTGATGTGGTCTTTATCGGCGGGCTCGAAGAGGGCCTGTTCCCGCACGAGAATGCGATGACCGACACCGGCGGGCTCGAAGAAGAGCGCCGCCTGATGTATGTGGCCATCACCCGGGCGCGCAAGCGCCTGTACCTGAGCACCTCGCAGACGCGCATGCTCCACGGCACGACGCGCTACAACGTGAGGAGCCGCTTTCTCGATGAGCTGCCCGAAGGCGCGCTCAAATGGCTCACGCCCAAGCATTCGGGCTTTGGCAGTGGCATGGGCAGCCTGGCTTACGGCGGGGGAGGCGGCGGCCGCTCATCGGGCGGTGGTTACGGCGATGCCGCGCCCAGCATGTGGGGCAAAACCCCCGTGCCAGCGCAAAAGGCCGAGCCCGCGCATGGCATCAAAAAGGGCGCCCATGTGTTCCACAACAAGTTTGGCGAAGGCAAGGTGCTGGCGGTGGAAGGCACGGGTGACGATGCGCGCGCCCAGGTGAATTTTCCGCGCCATGGCACCAAGTGGCTGGCGCTGTCGGTGGCCAAGCTGACGGTGGTGTAAACCTCCATTGCAAGCCTGGCAGGTGGCTTTGGGATAGTGGGCACCAACCTCAGGCTTGCCATAAATAGTTGCATAGGATACTATATAGGTTGCTCATCGGCATGCGCAGCCTTGCCGCGTCCCGGTCCGGCATCCCTGCCAGGACCTGCGCGAGCCATCCTTGTACGCGCACAGGGATGGCGCCCATGCTGCTTTTTTAGCGGGTGAGTCTCCACTTTCCTATCCCAGCCAGACTGCCTGGCCGCTGCGCCGGCCGGTTTGCGCGTTGGTCAGTCGCTGGGTAGACGAGGATGTCCATGACCCCAGTCCGCAAGATCGATATGTCCACCCCCGCCATTGGCCGCCACCAGGCGCTGCGCCACCTGCTGTCGCTGCGCCAGCTGCGTGACAGCGTCCGCCTGCAACCGCTTCCCTCCCTGCACATTGCGCTGGTCGCGGCCATGCAGGCAGCACTTGCAGTGCTGCTGGCCCTGGTGGTGGCGCGCCTGTCGCCCTGGCCACAGCTGGTGGGGCCCTTGGGGCTAGGTGCGTTGGCCGCCTTGTTTGGCCGTTTTGCCGCACCCGGTCGGCGCATGCGCATCGTTGGTATTTGCGCGGTCATGCTGTGCGCGGCGGTGTTTGTGCCATCGCTTGCCTCCTGGGCCGGGATGCCCGCCCAGGGCATGGTCGCGGTGCTGGCGCTGGTGGCGGGAGCGGCCACCTTGGCCGTCAGCCACTGGCGCCTGGGTGGGCCGGGCGCGGTGATTGTGGTGTTCGCAGCTGGTGCGTCACTGGCGCCAGTGCACAGCGGGCAGCAGCTGCTGGAGCGGCCCTTGGGCACCTTGGCCGGTGGCCTGCTGGCCGCGCTGGTCTGCTGGGCCACCGATGGCCTGCGCCATAACGCGGTGCAGCGCGTGCAGCTGCCTGCGCAGCCGCAGCAGCCCTGGCCCGCCGAGCTGGCCGCTGCCGGCCGCATTGTGCTCGGTGCCGGTCTGGCCGCCTGGGTGGCCCAGGCCGCTGGCTGGCAGCATCCGGCCTGGGCGGCGATTGGTGCCACCGCGGTGATGCAGGGCAGCCATCTGCACATCACGATGAACCGGGCGCTGCAGCGCATGGTGGGCACGATGCTGGGCGCGTTGGTCGCTGGTCTGATTCTGGCGTTGGATCCATCGTTTTGGTGGATTGCCGCTGCCATCGTCGCGCTGCAGTTCATCACCGAGGTGAGCATTGGCTACAACTACGCCTTGGGCCAGATCACCGTCACGCCGATGGCCTTGCTGATGACGCACCTGGCTTCTTCGTCCCAGGCCCCCTTGGCCATGCCGCTGGAGCGGGTGCTCGACACGGTACTGGGCGCGGCGCTGGGCATTGTGTTTGCGCTGGCGCTGTCCAGCCTGGAAGACCGCACGAACCTGCACCGCCTGCACCACGGCGAAGGCTCCCAGCGATGAAAAAAGCCCGGGCTGTGGGGCACAGGCCGGGCTGGGATATGCGGGTGGGATTCAGAGTGCGATGCTGTCGGTCTGCTCCGGCGCTTCAAAGCAGTCGCGAAAGCTAAACACCACCGAGGTCAGAAACATGGCGGCCAGCATCAGCGAGCCGGCAATGGCAATGGCGGCGGCGGCCCAGGCGCCCAGCAAAGTGCCCAGCAAGGCTGACAGCAGCGCCATCGCGATGCCAAAGCCGATGCCTACAGCCATCCAGGCCAGGCCAAACATCGTGAAGGCGCCGATATTGCGGCTGCAGGCGATCAGGCTGAAGAACACGGCCTTGATGGCAGGCACGCGGTGCCAGTAAATGAGGCCAGGCGCATGCCAGAACAGCAGCGACAGCGGGATGTACAGCAGCATCGTGGCGAACATGGCCTGCTGGAAAGCGGGCTGCTCGACGATCTCGCGCGTGATCTCGCCGCCCATCAGGTTCAGGCGCGCGAACTGGCCGCCATCAAACAGCGCAGAAAACCCCAACACCAGCAGGAACGACAGCGCATAAAAGACGCCCAGCACGACAAAAGCGTTGCGCCGCTCCTTGTCGACACGCAGCGCAGCCAGCACCACCGGCAAGGTCGGGCGCGTGCCCTGCGTGCTCAACGCGGCGCCAATCATCATGCACAGCGTGGAAACCGGCAGCAGCGCCAGCGCGATAAAGGTGCCGGCAATCGGGATGGCGCCGATCAGGGACATCACCATCATCGACAGAAAGAACAGCGAGGTCAGGGCCAGGGCCTGTGTCTTGAAGGTTTTGAAGCCGTCTTGCACCCAGGCAACACCCTGGCGGGCAGTGGCGATACGAAGTTTCATGCACCAGCGCGCTGCAGCGTGGGCTGCAGCGATAAAAAATCAAAGGGGATGGCGCACTGTAACCCATGCGCCCAAGGGGCAGGCGCCTATATGGGCATGGTGCGCGCGGGCGCGCCCTGCGTGGCTTTGAGCAGGTCGCTTATTTCAGCTGGTAAGGCGTGGCCAGGCGCTCGCGCAGCACCCGCTCGAAATGGGTCGGGTCGTGCGGCTTGAGCAGCGAGGCTTCGCGCGGCAGGTAGAAGTCCCAGAGGCGCGAGATCCAAAAACGCAGCGCGCCTGCGCGCAGCATGGCGTTGAGCAGTTCGCGCTCGCAGGCCTGCAGCGGGCGCACGGCCTGGTAGGCGGCCAGCAGCGCATCAGCACGTGTCAGGTCGATGGCGCCGGTGGCCAGGTCGATGCACCAGTCGTTGATGACGACGGCGATGTCGAACAGCCAGGTGTCGACGCCGGCGAAATAGAAATCAAAGATGCCGGTCAAGGTCTCGCCCTCGAACATGGCGTTGTCGCGGAACAGGTCGGCATGCACCGGGCCGCGCGGCAGCGCGGTATAGGCCGAGCTTTGCGCCACATGGTTCTGGTAGGCCAGCTCGCTGCGCAGCAGCTCGGCGGTCGCGCTGTCCAGGTAGGGCAGCACGACGGGCACGGTCTCGTTCCACCAGGGCAGGCCACGCAGATTGGGCTGCTGGCGCGGGTAGTCGAGGGCGGCCTGGTGCATTTTGGCCAGCACCTCGCCCAGCGACTGGCAATGCGCCGCTTGCGGCGCCAGCTGGCTCTTGCCGGGCAGCTTGCCAACGATGGCCGCGGGCTTGCCCTCAACCTGCAGCAGGATGTCGCCGGTCTTGCCATCGGCCTGGGGCTCGGGCACGGGTACGCCGGCCTTGGCCAGGTGCTTCATCAGGTACAGATAAAACGGCAGCTGGTCGGCGCGCAGGCGCTCAAACAGGGTCAAGACATACTCGCCCTGGCTGGTGGTCAGAAAGTAGTTGGTGTTTTCAATACCGCCTTCAATACCGCGCAACGAGACGAAATCGCCCAGCGGGACGCGCTTGAGCAAGGCCTTGGCAGCCTTGTCGGATACTTCGGTGAAAACAGCCATGGATGTATATCGTCACTACAAAAACAAGGCCAGCCTCTGTGGCTGGCCTGGCCCGCAAAGCGGCGGGTGCAAAGGGGCGATTATCGCAAGCCTGCGCGGCGCTGGGCTATTCGCTCTGGTATCGCGCTCAGAAATTGCCGATGTTCCAGACGCGCTTCTTGCTTGGGGTGTCGCCAAAACCGTCAGGGCGGGCGCGGGCGCCGTCGGTGGGCTTGACCTCGTAGGCGGGCATATTGCCCACCTTGGGCTGCACATGGATGCTCTGGGTCTGGCCACCAATGCGCACCTCGTCGATGCGGCTGCCCGCGTCTTCCACCCGGATGTACTCGGCCTTCTGGTTGTACTTGTCGTTGGCGGGCGCCGCGTCGGCAGGGGCGGCAGGCTGTGCAGCGGGTTGCGCCGCAGGCGCGGGGGCAGGAACTGCGGGTTGCTGGGCCAGCGCAGGGGCTGCCAGCACCAGTGCCAGGGCCTGGGCGATGAAAGAAGTGGTAATTGCGCGCATGGCCCAATTGTAAGTTGTCACCCGGTGTTTGCGTACCGGGCACAATGTCAATATGCGTAATCCTCCTACTTTAGTGCTGGTGGACGGTTCCAGCTATCTGTACCGTGCCTACCATGCCATGCCCGATCTTCGGGCGGTTCCCGGCGATCCTGCCAGCCCGGCCACCGGCGCCATCCGCGGCATGGTCAACATGATGCAGGCGTTGCGTAAAGACATACAGGCCGACTACGCGGTCTGTGTTTTCGATGCCAGTGGCCCGACCTTCCGCGACACGCTCTACACCGAGTACAAGGCTACGCGCTCGCCGATGCCCGATGATCTGCGCTCGCAGATCGCCCCGATCCACGAGGTGGTGCAGCTGCTGGGCTGGAAGATTCTGGCCGTGCCCGGTGTCGAGGCCGATGATGTGATCGCCACCTTGGCGCAGATGGCCTCGCAGCAAGGCATCCAGGTGATCGTCTCCAGCGGCGACAAGGACTTGAGCCAGCTGGTCAATGAGCATGTGACCATCATCGACACGATGAATGGCAAGCGCCGCGATGTTGCCGGCGTCACCGCCGAGTTTGGCGTGCCGCCCACGCAGATGGTCGACTACCAAGCCCTGGTAGGCGATACGGTCGACAACGTGCCCGGCGTCAGCAAGGTGGGCCCCAAGACCGCTGCCAAATGGCTGGAGGAGCACGGCTCACTCGACGAGCTGATTGCCAAGGCCGACACGATCAAGGGCGTTGCCGGCCAGAACCTGCGCGATGCCATCGCCAGCGGCCAGCTGGCGCTCAGCCGCCAGCTGGTGACGATGAAGACCGACTGCGCGCTGGACGACTATATCCAGGGCCTGCCTGCGTTCGATGGCATCACCTTGGGCGAGCCCGATGCCGTGGCCTTGGTGCCGTTCTACGAGCAATATGGCTTCAAGGGCCTGGCGCGTGCGCTGGGCTCTGCCGCTGCCACGGTGTCGGCCAAGGCGGCGGGCGACAGCGCTTCCGGCCAGGCGGGCCTGTTCGACAGCGCCGATGCCGCCGTGACCGAGGTGGCCATCGAGGCCCAGCAGCGCGATGTGGTCTACCACACCATCCTGACCGAGGCCGATCTGGATGCCTGGCTGCGCAAGCTGCAGGCAGCCGAGCTGACCGCGCTGGATACCGAAACCGATTCGCTCGACGAAATGCAGGCCCGCATTGTCGGCATCTCGTTCAGCGTGCAGGTGGGTGAGGCCGCCTACGTGCCGCTGCGCCATGAAGGCCTGGATGTGCCCGAGCAGTTGCCCATCGACCTGGTGCTGGCCAAGCTCAAGCCCTGGCTGGAAGACGCCAGCAAAAAGAAGCTGGGCCAGCATGTCAAATACGACCAGCATGTGCTGGCCAACCATGGCATCCGCGTGCAGGGCTATGCGCATGACACCATGCTGCAGTCCTATGTGCTCGAAGCCGACCGCCCCCACAACCTGGGCAGCCTGGCGCTGCGCCACACGGGCCGCACCGGCATCAGCTACGAAGACCTCTGCGGCAAGGGCAAGGGCCAGATCCCATTTGCCCAGGTGCCGGTGGACAAGGCCGCAGCCTACAGCTGCGAAGACTCGGACCAGACCCTGGATGTACACCGCGTGCTGTGGCCGCGCATTGAGGCCAATGCCGGCCTCGCGCACATCTACGCGCTGGAGATGCAGACCAGCGAGGCGCTGTTCCGCATCGAGCGCAATGGCGTGCGCATCGATGCGCCCGAGCTGGCGCGTCAGAGCAATGACCTGGGCCGGCGCATTCTGGCGCTGGAGGCCGAGGCCTATGAGATCGCCGGCCAGCAGTTCAACCTGAGCAGCCCCAAGCAGCTGGGCGAGATCTTTTTTGACAAGCTGGGCCTGCCGGTGGTGAAGAAAACCGCCACCGGCGCGCGCAGCACCGACGAAGAAGTGCTGGAAAAGCTGGCCGAGGACTACCCGCTGCCGGCCAAGATCCTGGAGCACCGCTCGCTGTCCAAGCTCAAGGGCACCTATACCGACAAGCTCGCGCAGATGGCGCTGCCCAGCGATGGCCGCGTGCACACGCACTATGCGCAGGCGGTGGCCGTCACCGGACGCCTGTCCAGCAACGACCCCAACCTGCAGAACATCCCCGTGCGCACGGCCGAAGGCCGGCGCATTCGCGAAGCCTTTGTTGCGCCCGAGGGCAAGCTGATTGCCAGCGCCGACTACTCGCAGATCGAGCTGCGCATCATGGCGCATCTGTCGGGTGACGAGGCCTTGCTCAACGCCTTCCGCGATGGGCTGGATGTGCACCGCGCCACCGCCGCCGAGGTGTTTGGTGTGGCGCTGGACCAGGTCAGCAGCGAGCAGCGCCGCTATGCCAAGGTCATCAACTTTGGCCTGATCTACGGCATGAGCAGTTTTGGCCTGGCCAAGAACCTGGGCATCGAGACCAAGGCCGCTGCTGCCTATATCGACAAGTATTTCCAGCGCTACCCCGGCGTCAAGCGCTACATGGACCAGACCGTCGAGCTGGCCCATGCGCAGGGCTATGTCGAGACCGTGTTCGGCCGGCGCCTGGTGCTGCCCGAGATCAATGGCGGCAATGGCCCGCGCAAGAAAGCGGCCGAGCGCGCTGCGATCAATGCCCCCATGCAGGGCACGGCGGCCGATTTGATCAAGAAGGCCATGGTCGCTGTGCAGGCCAAGCTCGATGCAGACAAGCCCGAGGTGCTGGTCATCATGCAGGTGCACGATGAACTGGTGTTCGAGCTGCCCGCTGCCGAGCAGGAATGGCTGCGCACGGAGATCCCGGCCATCATGGCCAGCGTGGCCGACCTGAAGGTGCCGTTGATCGCCGAGATCGGCTTTGGCCCGAACTGGGAAAAAGCGCACTGACCCTGATGCCTGTAGCGCTGCCTGATGCGGGCAGTCGCTCAGGTGCCAGACCCACCGCCCCAAGCCCTGTCACTCGCACAGGATTTGGGGCGGTTAATGCAACTGCGTTGCAACAAAGTGCTACCATGCGCGGCATGTTGGAGGGGGCACGGGTGCCCGGGGGCTGCGCGGGTGAGCGATGGGCCGGCCCGGGTTGGCGGCGTTTTTGCCAAGCCCGGCCCCGCTGAAGGATGGTTTCATGACTTTGATCGCAATCGTGCTGGCGACCCTTGCTGCCGGTTTGGGCAGCGTGTGGGTGGCCGCAGCGCTGATGCGCACGGGCATTGGCAGCCAGGGCAGCCGCTTTGGTGCCCAGCACCTGCTGAGCCTGGCCGCAGGCGCCTTGCTCGCTACCGCCTTTGTGCATTTGCTGCCCGAGGCTTTCGAGAGCCAGATCAACCCCAAGGCGCTGTTTGTGGTGCTGCTGCTGGGGCTGGTGTTTTTCTTTTTGCTGGACAAGGCGGAGCTCTGGCACCACGGCCATGAGCACCGCCATGCGCTGCCCGAAGAGCGCGGCCATGCCCATGGCGAGCATGCGGACGGCGAGCACGCCGATGGCCAGCATGGCCATGCACACCACCACCACGGCCACACGCACAACAACAGCGCGGGCGGCTGGTCGCTGCTGACCGGCGACAGCGTGCACTGCTTTGGCGATGGCATTCTGATTGCCTCGGCCTTCATGGCCGATATGTGGCTGGGCATTGTGGCGGCCATCTCGGTGCTGGCCCATGAGGTGCCCCACCACATGGGTGACCTGGTCGTGCTGTCGGGCAACGGCAGCCGCAGCCAGAGCAAGGTGGCGCTGCTCAAGCTATCGCTCGCCGGCGCGGTGACGGCGCTGGGCGGCGTCGTCGGCTATTTCCTGGTCAGCTCACTGGCGGACTTTCTACCGTACTTTCTGGCCATTGCGTCGAGCAGCTTTATCTATGTGGCCCTCGCCGATCTGATCCCGCAGCTGCAGCGCCAGCTGACGGCCAAGCAGACGGTGCAGCAGGTGGTCTGGCTGGCCATCGGCATGGTGGTGGTGAGCGCGGTCAGCACCTGGGCGCATGGCGACCATGACCACCATGGGCATGGCCCGGCCGCGCAGCATGAGGCCCATGGCGCGAATGACGCGCATGGGGACCACGACGGGCACAAACACTGAGGCATAAGAGGGCGGGTATCAGGCGCCTGCGCGCAGGCCGCTGCCCTTGTTGGCCAGCAAGGCCCGCACCACCGGCAGCTGGCGCCGCGAGACCAGCAGCACATCCTCGATGCCAAACAGGCGCAGCTGCCAGCCGTCGCTGTCGTCCCCACCCCAGGCTTTTTCCAGGCAGCGTATCGCAGACGGCGCCACCAGCGCATTGCGGTGCACGCGCAAATAGCGCTTGGCAAAGCGCGTCTCCAGATCATTGAGGCTGCCCGACCACAGGTAGGCATGGGTGGCGGTGCGCACGGTCACATATTTCAGCTCGGATTTGAAATACAGCACATCGGCCAGGCGCACCCGTTCGGTGCGGCCCCGGTCGGTGATCAGCAAGGTGTCGGTCTCGGCATCCGGCTCGGTCTGGGCCGGCGCCTGGCGCAGCGCATGGGCCTGGGCGACCAGGGCCACCTTGTGCAGCGCAGCGGCCAGGCGCTCGCGCCGCACCGGCTTGGTCAGGTAGTCGGCGGCATTGACCTCGAAGGCGCTCAGCGCATGCTCCGGGTGGGCGGTGACAAAGACCACGGCGGGGGCTGTGGGCTGCTGCTGCAGCTGGCGCGCCAGGTCCATGCCGCTGTGGCCCGGCATATGGATGTCCAGCAGCAGCACATCAAAGGGCAGGCTCTGCGCCGAGGCGCTGGCCAGCGCCTGCAGTGCCTCTGCGGCGTTGGCGGCCTCGTGCACGGCGCTGGGCGCTGGTGTTATCTCGACCAGCAGGCGCCGCAGCCGGCTTCGGGCCAGCGCTTCATCATCCACAATCAATACTCGCATGGCCGCTATGCTAGCGGAGCCCGGTGCCGCCTGCCAACACCGGCCGTCGTGTATTTGCCCCCGCTCAGGCGGGGATGCTGATGCGCACCATGTAGATGCCGTCCTTGCTCGTCGCCTTGAAGTCGTATTCGAGGTCGTAGAGCAGGCGCAGGCGCTTTTTCACATTCAGGATGGCCGTGCCGGTGCCGGCGCGCCGCTCGGGCTGGGGGGCGCTAAAAGGGCGTGGCGTGGTGTTGATGATCTGGATCTGCACCATATTGCCCCGCCGGCGCGTGGCAATGCTGATGCGGCCATGGCCATGGCTGGGCTCGATGCCGTGCTTGACGGCGTTCTCCACCAGCGGCTGCAAAAACAGCGGCGGCACGGTGGCGTCATCGGCGCGCGAGTCCAGGTTCCAGCGCACGGCCATGCGGTCGTCAAAGCGGATTTGCTCGATCGACAGGTAGCGGCGCGCCAGCATCACCTCCTCGGCCAGGGTCGAGGCCTCGCGCTTTTCGGTCAGCGCATGGCGGAACAGGTCGCTCAGGTCTTCGAGCATGGCCTCGGCTTTTTGCGGGTGGTCCTGCACCAGCGCAATGGCGCTGTTGAGCGCATTGAAGAGGAAGTGCGGGCGGATGCGCGCCTGCAGCTCGGCCAGGCGCGCGGTGGTGGCCGCCGGCGTGCGGGCCTGGGCGCGCCACTGCAGGCCCACCACCACCATCGCTGCCAAGAAGCCCCCGGCCGCTGCGCTGGCCAGCCAGGCCGTTTGCGCCGACAAGGTGGTCCACTGGTAGAGCAGAGCTGCCAAGAGCCCGCAGACCACGCCCAGCGCGGCGCCCGCCAGGTACTGCACGCGCGTGCTGCAGCGCTGCAGCAGCTTTTTTTGCTGGCAGGCCAGCACCAGCCACAGCAGGCTGGCGGGCAGAACCACGGCGGTAAGCAGGGCGAGTTGAAAGAACCAGTCGGCCAGGCCGCTGGCACCAAAGGCGGCGGCAATGGCCACCACGGTCTCGACCAGGGCCACGGTGCGGCCGATCACGCTGGCGGTGCAGGCATCAAACACATAGGCGGTGCCGACGATGGCTTCGCGCGGTGCTGGATTAGTTGATGTTGCTGGCATGGTCGTGCAGGGTCGATAAAATCCTGGTTTTTCGCCCAGGGCTTTGGCGGGCCTCAGGCACAGCACCGCGGGCTGTGTTTCCGCAGCGCAACTGGCAGCTTAACCCGAATATTGCGACCTTCATGTCTACACCACAAGCTTCGTCTCCTTCGCACAACCAGCTCGATTCCAAGTCCGAAGCCTGGTCGGCGCTGTTCTCCGAACCCATGAGCGATCTGGTCAAGCGCTACACCTCCAGTGTGTTTTTCGACAAGCGCCTGTGGCAGGCAGACATCCAGGGCAGCCTGGCCCACGCGCAGATGCTCTGCGCCCAGAAGATCATCGGCGAGCAGGACTTGGCCTCCATCGAGCAGGGCATGGCGCAGATCACCTCGGAGATCGAAGCGGGCAGCTTTGAGTGGAAGCTGGACCTCGAAGACGTGCACCTGAACATCGAGGCGCGCCTGACCCAGCTGGTGGGCGACGCGGGCAAGCGCCTGCACACGGGCCGCAGCCGCAATGACCAGGTCGCCACCGACGTGCGCCTGTGGCTGCGCGGTGAGATCGACCTGATCGAAGGCCTGCTGGGCGAGCTGCAGCTGTCACTGGTCGAAGTGGCCGAGAAGAATGTCGACGTGATCCTGCCGGGCTTTACCCACCTGCAGGTGGCCCAGCCGGTGAGCTTTGCCCACCATCTGCTGGCCTATGTGGAAATGTTCAAGCGCGATGCCGAGCGCATGCTGGATGTGCGCAAGCGCGTCAATGTGCTGCCGCTGGGCAGCGCCGCGCTGGCCGGCACCACCTACCCTCTGGACCGCGAGCGCGTGGCCCAGACGCTGGGCATGGAAGGCGTGTCCCAGAACTCGCTGGACGGCGTCAGCGACCGCGATTTCGCGATTGAGTTCACCGCAGCTGCCTCGCTGTGCATGGTGCACATCAGCCGCCTGTCGGAAGAGCTGATCATCTGGATGAGCCAGAACTTTGGCTTTGTGCGCATTGCCGACCGCTTCACCACCGGCTCGTCGATCATGCCGCAAAAGAAGAACCCTGATGTGCCCGAGCTGGCACGCGGCAAGACCGGCCGCGTGGTCGGCCACCTGATGGGCCTGATCACCTTGATGAAGGGCCAGCCGCTGGCCTACAACAAGGACAACCAGGAAGACAAGGAGCCGCTGTTCGACACCGTGGACACCCTGAAGGACACCTTGCGCATCTTCGCCGAGATGATCGGCGGCCAGGTCAACCCAGCGACTGGCGCCAAGGAAGGCGGCATCACCGTGAACGCCGACAATATGCGCGCCGCTGCGCTCAAGGGCTATGCCACTGCCACCGACCTGGCCGATTACCTGGTCAAGAAGGGCCTGCCTTTCCGCGATGCCCACGAGACCGTGGCCCATGCCGTCAAGCTGGCCTCGCAAAAGGGCGTGGACCTGACCGAGCTGCCACTGGCCGAGCTGCAGGCCTTCAACCCCAACATCGAAGCCAATGTGTTCGAGGCGCTGAGCCTCGAAGGCTCGCTCAATGCCCGCAACACGCTGGGGGGCACCGCGCCCGTGCAGGTGCGTGCCCAACTGGCCAAGCACCGCACGCGCCTGGCATAAGCCTTGCTTGATTGGCTTGTCCTTCTTCTTGAAAGCTACGCATGTCCTTGAGCCGCCGCCATGTCTCCCTGCAACTGCTGGCCGCTGCTGCGGCCGGGTGGCTGACTGGCCCCAGCTGGGCAGCGGGCTACAACAAGGGCAAGCCGGTGCGGCTGCTGGTGGGCTTTCCACCGGGCGGCGGCACCGATGTGATCGCGCGCCTGCTGGCCGAGAAGATGAAGGACAGCCTGGGTACCTCGGTGGTGGTGGAGAACAAGCCCGGCGCCGGCGGCCAGATTGCGGCCCAGATCCTCAAGGCCTCACCAGCCGATGGCGCGACCTTCTTCGTCACCCACGACCACACGATCTCCATCCTGCCCCAGGTCATCAAGAACCCGGGGTTTGACCCGCATGCGGACTTTGTGCCGGTGGCGGGCTTTGCCAGCTTTGTCAATGCGATTGCGGTCTCCGACGGCCTGGGCGTGCGCAGCTTCGAGGCCTATCTGCAGTGGCTCAAAAAGCAGGGCGGCAAGAGTGCGGTGGGCATTCCAGCGCCGGCATCGACGCCGGAGTTCCTGGTGCGGGTGCTGAACCAGCGCTTCAAGACCGACCTGGTGTCCGTGCCCTACCGGGGCAGCGCGCCGATGCTGGCCGACATGATGGGCAACCAGATCCCTGCGGGCATCGGCTCGGTGCAGGATTTCATCGAAAGCCACAAGGCCGGCAAGATCCGCGTGCTGGCCGTGCTGGGCGGCAAGCGCCAGCAGGCCTTGCCCGATGTGCCGACCTTGAGCGAACTGGGCCTGCCGGGCCTGGAAGACATGCCCTACTACGGCATATACGCCGCCGCCGGCACGCCCCCCGAGATGGTGCAGGCCGTATCGCAGGCGGTTGCCAAGGCCGTGGCCGCCCCCGATGTGCATGAGCAGCTGGTGGGCATGGGGCTGAGCGTGGGCTATATGACACCCGAGCAGCTGCTGGCCCGCGAGCGCGCCTATTCGGCCGTCTGGGCCCGCATCATCCGCGACAGCGGCTTCCAGCCCCAGTGACCTTGGCTTGCGCAGCTCGCACCATGGCATCCATCGGCAGAGCCCCGGCAAGCCATTGGCCTAATCCATAGCGTCATCTTGTTGCCAAATGAAACACCTGGCTGCCCTGGGCGGCCAGCCAACACTGGCGCAGGCTAATTTTGGTACGCTCTCACCATCCTAGGGGAGAGCTCCGTGAATACAACATTACAACGCTGGCTGGCGGGCGCCGGCTGGGCCGCGCTGGGCCTGTCCGCCCATGCCACAAGCATCACATCGGTGTCACCGCAGGGCGAGGTGGCCCGGGTCCGGCAAATAGTCGTCAAGTTCGATGCGGCGGTGGTGCCGATGGGCGATCTGCGTGCGGCAGCGCCCGTCAAACTCGACTGCGACAACAAACAGGCCCAGAGCCAGGGGACGGGACGCTGGACGGGCCCGCGCGAATGGGTGTTTGACCTGGCCGATGACCTGCCGCCCGGTGTGCGTTGCACGGTCGAAAAGGTCGCCAACCTCAAGGATGTTGCCGGCGAGCCGGTCAAGGGCGCGGCCCAGTACCGCTTTGCCACCGGAGGGCCGTCGGTGACGCGCGTGGTGCCCAGCAGCTACCAGCCGCTCGACAGCCGCCAGTTCTTTGGCCTGCAGTTCAATGCCGATGTCGTGACCAGCTCGGTGCAGGACAACACCTGGTGCACGGTCAAGGGCATTGGGGAGCGCATTCCAGTGCGCATCCTCTCCGCCTCGGAGTCCGATGACTTCATGCAAAGCCAGTTTGGCCGCGATAGCTTGCAGCAGCGGCCACGCCGCCATGTCGCCTTGCAATGCCAGCGGGCCTTGCCCGAGGGCGCCCAGATGAGCCTGGTGGTGGGCGCGGGGGTGAGCACCGACAACGGCGTCAAGCAGACGCGTGAGCGCCGCTTCGACTACCAGGTGCGCCCGCCGTTCACGGCCGAGTTCAGCTGCGAGCGCGCCAATGCGCAGGCCGGCTGCCTGCCGATCCGCCCGCTCAACCTGCTTTTCAGCGCTTCGGTGGACCGCAAGCTCGCCGAAGGCATCTTCCTGGAGACTTCCAAGGGCCGGGTCAAGGCGAGCTTTCCCGATGACGGCGAAGAGGGCGAGGTCAACCGCCTGCAGTTTGCGCCGCCCTTTGGCGAGAAGGAGACGATGCGTATCGTGCTGCCCCAGGGCTTCAAGGACGAATCGGACCGGCCGCTGGCCAATGCCAACCTGTTCCCGCTGCAGGTGCAAAGCGGGCTGATGCCGCCGCTGGCCAAGTTTGCCGCCTCGCCGTTTGGCGTGGTCGAGCGCTTTGCCGAAGGCGACAAGGGCCCGGCGATGTTCCCGGTAACCCTGCGCAATGTGGAGCAGGACCTGCAGATCCAGGGCCTGTCGATCGAGGACAAGGGCACTGTCTCGACCCTGCAGCTGCAAAGCGATGCCGACATCATCCGCTGGTACCGCAAACTGCAGCGCTATGACAACTGGCAGGTCAGCCGCAAGCAGGCGGCGCAGGACAGCAAGATCCCGCTGCCCAATGTGCTGCCCGATGGCGACAAGAACTATGTCGAGACCCGCATGCTCTCGCTGCTCGAAGGCCAGGCCACCAGCAAGAAGCTGGCGCTGCCCAAGACAGACAGCAAGGACCCGCGCCCCTTCGAGGTCGTGGGCATTCCGCTGGAGACCGGTTTCCATGTGGTCGAGATCGCCTCGCCAATGCTGGGTGACGCGCTGCTCAACACCGACTACGACAGCGCCCGCCGCGTGATGTTTGTGCGCAGCTCGGCATTGGTGACCAACCTGGGCGTGCACTTCAAGCTGGGCCGTGAAAACGCGATGGCCTGGGTGACCAGCCTGGACAAGGGCAAGCCGGTGGCCAATGCGCAGGTGCGCATCTCCAGCTGCGACGGCAAGACGCTGGTGCAGGGCACGACCGACAAGGATGGCGTTGCCCGTTTTGACAAGCTCGACACCCAGGCGCAGGTGCGCTGCGAGGCCGGCTCCAACAGCGACACCAGCGCTGCCTACTTTGTGAGCGCGCGCGCCACGGTCGACGGCAAGCAGGACATGGCCTTTGTCTGGAGCGACTGGCAGCGCGGCATCGAGAGCTGGCGCTTCAACCTCGAGACCGACAGCAGCCCGGTGCAGGATGTGATCGCCCACACGGTGCTGGACCGCAGCCTGCTGCGCGCTGGCGAGACGGTGTCGATGAAGCACCTGATCCGCAGCCAGACCATGGGCGGCCTGGGGCTGCCCGGCAAGGAGCAGTTGCCCAACCAGGTGGTCATCACCCATGTGGGCAGCAATGATGAGTTTGAGCTGCCCATCAGCTGGGAGCGTCCGGGCCAGGGCCTGTCGGCCGTGTCCGAGTTCAAGATTCCCAAAGCCGCCAAGCTGGGCACCTACCGCATCACGCTCAAGGGCGGCAAGGGCAAATGGGGCTCGATGGAGATGCAGACCAGCTCGTTCCGGGTGGAAGAGTACCGACTGCCGGTGTTCAAGGGCAGCGTGACGCCGGACCAGCCTGCACCCATCGTGCAGCCGGGCAAGCTCGGCGCCCAGGTGCAGCTGTCCTACCTCTCGGGCGGCGCAGCGGCCAAGGAGGCGGTCAAGGTCTCGGCCGCGATCCAGTCGCATGCGGTGAGCTTTGAGGACTATGACACGTTCTCGTTTGGCCGACCTTATCTGAGCCGCAAGCTGCCCGGCGCGGGCAACGATGGCGAGGACTACAGCAATGACCGCCGCGTGATTGCCGACAAGCTGGCGCTGACCCTGGATGCCAATGGCGCGGGCAAGGCCGAGATCGAGCAGGTGCCCAGCTCGGTGGCGCCGCAGGATCTGCTGCTGGAGGCGAGTTTTTCCGACCCCAATGGCGAGGTGCAGACCATCAGCCACCACAGCGTGATCTGGCCTGCATCGGTGGTTGCTGGCATCAAGGCCGAGAACTGGGCCTCCACCGACAAGAAGCTGAGCTTCCAGGCGCTGTCGCTGACGCCGTCGGGCAAGCCCGTCTCGGGCGTCAAGCTGCAGGTGCGGGCGGTGGCGCGCATCGTCACCTCCACGCGCAAGCGCATGGTCGGGGGCTTTTACAGCTACGAGAACCATGAGAGCTACAAGGACCTGGGCGTCGTCTGCAGTGGCAAGAGTGATGCCAAGGGCCTGCTCGACTGCAGCACCCAGCTGAGCGAAGGCGGCGAGACCGAGCTGATCGCCGAGGCGACGGATGACAAGAGCCGCAGCTCCAAGGCTGCGACCTCGGTCTGGGTGACCAAGCAGGGCGAGCTGTGGTTTGGCGGTGAAGACACCGACCGCATGGACCTGCTGCCAGAGAAGAAATCCTACAAGGTGGGGGACACTGCGCGCTTTCAGGTGCGCATGCCCTTCCGCGAAGCGACGGCGCTGGTGACGGTGGAGCGCGAAGGCGTGCTCTCCAGCCAGGTGGTCACCCTGCGCGGCGATGACCCCACGGTCAACCTGAAGGTGCAAGAGGGCTGGGGCCCGAATGTCTACGTCAGCGTGATGGCGCTGCGTGGCCGCCTGCGCGAAGTGCCTTGGTACAGCTTCTTCACCTGGGGCTTCAAGTCGCCGCGTGAATGGTGGACCTCGTTCTGGTACGAGGGCAAGGAATATGTGGCGCCCACCGCCCTGGTGGACCTGTCCAAGCCCGCCTACCGCCTGGGCGCGGCCGAGATCCGTGTCGGCATTGCCGACCGCCAGCTGGCCGTGACCGTCAAGAGCGACAAGGAAAGCTACCGCATCCGCAATACCGCCAAGGTCACGATCGAAGCCAAGCTGCCCAATGGCAAGCCAGCTGCGGGCGCGGCCGTGTCGGTGGCGGCTGTGGACCAGGCCTTGCTCGAACTCAAGAGCAATGACACCTGGGCACTGCTCGAAGCCATGTACCAAAAGCGATCCTGGGGCGTGGAGACCTCCACCGCCCAGATGGAAATCATTGGCCGGCGCCACTATGGCCGCAAGGCCGTGGCAGCGGGCGGTGGTGGTGGCAATGGCCAGACCCGCGAGCTGCTCGACACCCTGCTGCTGTGGCAGCCCAATGTGGTGCTGGATGCGAATGGCCGCGCCGAGGTCGATGTGCCGCTCAACGACGCACTGACCAGCTTCAAGATCGTGGCCGTGGCCGAGAGCGGTCTGGAGCTGTTTGGCACAGGCACCACCCAGATCCGCACCACGCAGGAGCTGCAGATCATCAGCGGCCTGCCGCCTTTGGTGCGCGATGGTGACCGCTATGACGCCCAGGTCACCTTGCGCAATACCACCAGCAAGCCCATGCAGGTGCTGGTCACCCCCAAGGCCACCTTGCTGCAGCTCGAGCCGCAGACAGTGGACGTGGCCGCGAACGAGGCCCGCACCGTGAGCTGGAGCGTGACGGCGCCTGCCGACATGTCGCAAAGCCGCCAGGGCGAGCTGCTCTGGGAGATCAGCGCCAAGGACAAGCAGGGCGATGCCGCCGATGCGCTCAAGGTCAGCCAGCGCGTGGTGCCCGCTGTGGCGGTGGAGACACTGCAGGCCACCCTGGTGCAGCTCGACGGCAGCCTGGAGATGCCCGTCAGCGCACCGGCCGATGCCTTGCCGGGCCGCGGCGGTTTGAAGCTGTCGCTGGTGCCGCGCCTGGCAGAAGGCCTGCCGGGTGTGCGTGACTGGTGGCGTGCCTACCCGTATGCCTGCCTGGAGCAGACCACGAGCAAATCCATCGGCACGCAGGATGCTGCGCTGTGGAAGAGCACGATGGAACGCCTGCCCACCTACCTCGATGGCGATGGCCTGGCCAACTACTTCCCGCCGCAAGCGGGCAGCAGCAACACCGGCAGCGATGCGCTGACCGCCCACCTGCTGCAGGCCGCTTTCGAGATGAAGCGCATCGACCCCGCCTTTGCGATCCCAGCCGCGCCGCTGGGCCGCATGCAGGACGCGCTGTCCCGCTTCATCGATGGCCGCATCGAGCGCAAGTTCTGGAGCCCGCGCTCCGACCTGGAAGTGCGTAAGCTCGCTGCCATCAATGCGTTGGCGCTGTATGGCAAGGCGCAACCGCGCATGCTGACCAGCATCCAGATTGCACCCAACGACTGGCCCACCCAGACCGTGGTGGACTGGCTGTCGATTCTGGGCCATATGAAGGATGTGCCCAACCGCAGCAAGCTGCTCGAAGAGGCCAACCAGATCCTGCGTGCGCGCCTGAGCTACCAGGGCACCAAGGTACTGTTCGCCAACGAGAACAATGACTACTGGTGGTGGCTGATGCAAAACGGGGACACCACCCTGGCGCGCTTCCTGCTGGTGGTGATGGATGACCCGGCCTGGAAGGACGACATGCCGCGCCTGGCCAGCAGCTTCATCAGCCGCCAAAAGAGCGGTGCCTGGACGACGACCACGGCCAACCTCTGGGGCGCGCTGGCGCTGGAGCGCTTCTCGCGCACTTATGAGTCCACACCCGTGACCGGCACGACCGAGGCCAGCATGGCCGGCAAGTCCGGTACGGTGGACTGGAGTCGCGTAACCAAGGCGCAGGACGCGATTGAGCTGCTGGCGCAGGGCGGCAAGCGCACGCCCGGCCCGACCGAGCAGGTCGCGCAGTGGCTCAACAACACCATTGACCTGCCGTGGGCCGCTGGCAACCAGAGCCTGAAGGTACAGCAAAAAGGCACCGGCAAGCCCTGGTTGACCGTGCAGTCGCAGGCGGCCGTGCCGCTCAAGCAGCCGCTGTCGGCCGGCTACACCATCAGCAAGACCGTGGTGGCCGTCGAGCAGGCCAACAAGAACCTGCCCGCCGGCCAGTACACCCGGGGCGATGTGCTGCGCGTGACCCTGGAGGTCAACGCCAGCGCCAACATGACCTGGGTGGCGATCACCGATCCGATCCCGGGCGGCGCCACCATCCTGGGCAGCGGCCTGGGCCGGGACTCGGCACTGTCCACGGCGGGCGAGAAATCGACCGGCTGGGGCTGGAAGGCCTTTGAGGAGCGGTCCTTTGAGAGCTACCGCGCCTACTACGGCTACCTGCCCCAGGGCAAGCTCAGCCTGCAGTACAGCTACCGCGTCAACAACACCGGTGAGTTTGCGCTGCCATCGACCCGCGTCGAGGCGCTGTATGCGCCCGAAATGTTCGGCATGGCGCCCAACCCCAAGGTGACGGTTGTGCCCGTGGCGCCATGAGGCTGCGCGCTATAGCCCGCTGGCGGCTGCTGGCCCTGGCCTGCCTGGTGCATGCACCACTGGCCCAGGCCGTGCCCAGCTTTGGCGAGGTGCGGCAGGACTTCAGCTCGTCGGAGACGCGCGTGCTGTCGCGCGAAGGCGAACTGCTGCAGAGGGTGCGCACCGACAGCACGGTGCGCCGGGGCGATTGGGTGGCACTGGGCGATGTGTCGGCTGCGCTGCGCACCGCCATGCTGTTGAGCGAGGACAAGCGCTTTTACGAGCACAGTGGCGTGGACTGGGCTGCCGTCACATCGGCTGCCTGGGGCAACCTCTGGAACCAGCGCACACGCGGGGCCAGCACCATCAGCATGCAGCTGGCCGGCCTGCTTGACGGCGACTGGCGGCGCAGCAATGGTGGCCGCTCGGTGGTGCAAAAGGTCGGCCAGACGGTCGCTGCCCAGGTGCTGGATAGGCGCTGGCAGAAAACCCAGATCCTGGAGGCCTACCTGAACCTGGTGCCTTTCAGGGGCGAGCTGGTGGGCATTGATGCGCTGTCGCGCACCTTGTTTGACAAGGCTCCCCATGGCTTGGATGACCGCGAGGCGGCGGTGGCCGCCGCGCTGGTGCGCGCGCCCAATGCGCGGCCCAGCCAGGTGGGCCAGCGCGCCTGCGGGGTGCTCAAGGAGATGCGGCGCGATCCCAAGCTCGACTGCGAAGCGATCGTGTTCTTCACCGAGATCGCGCTGAAAAAGCGTGCCTTTGATGCCAGCGAAGGCATTGCGCCGCACTTCAGCCGCATTGCGCTGCGCGAGGCACGGCAAGGCGCGGATGGCAAAACCCAGCAGGCGGCCATGGCCAGCCTGCGCACCACCTTGAGCGCGCCGCTGCAGCGCTATGCGGTCGATATGCTGGGCCAGCACCTGCAGGCCTTGCAGGGCAGCAATGTGCAGGACGGCGCGGTGCTGGTGCTGGACAATGCCAGCGGCGAGGTGCTGGCCTGGGTCGGGTCCTCTGGCGCACTGAGCCAGGCACATGCTGTGGATGCGGTGCTGGCGCCGCGCCAGCCGGGCTCGACCTTGAAGCCCTTTCTCTATGGCCAGGCGATTGCCGAGCACAAGCTGACGGCTGCGTCCTTGATCGAGGACTCGCCCGCGCGCATTCCGACGGCCAGCGGCCTCTATATTCCACAGAACTACGACCGCAGCTTCAAAGGCTGGGTGTCGGTGCGCACGGCGCTGGGCGCCTCGCTCAATGTGCCGGCGGTGCGCACCCTGGTGATGGTGGGTGTCGACGATTTCTTTGACCAGCTGGTGCGCCTGGGCATGCCGATGCGCGAGAGCGGCAGCTATTTTGGCTACAGCCTGGCGCTGGGCAGCCCCGATATTCCGCTGGTGCAGCTGACCAATGCCTACCGCGCGCTGGCCAACGGCGGGCGCTACAGCCCGGTGGCCTATACGCGTGGCGGCAAGCCGCAGTTCCGCCAGGCCATGGATGCGGGCGCCGCCTATGTGGTGGGCGATATGCTGGCCGACGGCAATGCCCGCGTGCGCACCTTTGGCCTCGATAGTGTGCTGGGCACGCGCAGCTGGGCGGCGGTGAAAACCGGCACCAGCAAGGACATGCGCGACAACTGGGCCGTCGGCTGGTCAGACCGCTACACGGTGGGCGTCTGGGTCGGCAATGCCAGTGGTGAAGCCATGCATTCGGTCAGCGGCACCAGCGGCGCGGCACCCGTCTGGGCCAGCATCATGGCCTTTTTGCACCAGGGCCAGCCCAGCCGCGCGCCCAAGGCGCCGGCCGGTTTGCAGGCGCAATGGGTGGATTTTGGCCCCGCGCCTGCTGGGCAATCGGGCGCCGGTTTTGCGCTGGAGGCGCGGCGTGAGGAGTGGTTTCTGGCCGGCACCGCGCAGCCGCGCTTTGCGCTCGATGGCCAGGCGACCGGGGTCGATGAGATGGTCGGCGGCCGCAGCGTTGCCGGGCGATCGGCTGACGGCAACGGCGCAGCAGCCCCGCCTGCAGTGCGCATTCTGGCCCCGGCCAACGGCACGATTGTCGCGGTGGACCCGGACATTCCACCCGAGCGCCAGCGCCTGCAGTTTGTCGCCGATTCGGCCGCTGCCCGCTGGCGCATCGATGGCAAGGATGTTGCGCGCGGCGCGCGCTGGGCCTGGCTGCCCTGGCCGGGCCGCCACCAGGTGGAGCTGGTCAATGCACAGGGCGAGGTGCTGGACAGCATCCGCCTGGAAGTGCGCGGCGCGGGCGTCAAACAGGCCAAGCGCTAACGATATGCGGCAGCCACCAAGGGGGCTGCTGCAGCGATGACAGCCGCTCTTAATCGACCACCACGGCCGTGCCGCTGGCCGATACCATCAGCATGCCGTTGTCCTTGCCCAGCACTTCGTAGTCGAGGTCGATGCCGACGACGGCATTGGCGCCCAGCGCCTTGGCGCGCTCCTGCAGCTCATTGAGTGCAATGTCTCTGGCCTTTTGCAGCTCTTTTTCGTAGGTGCCCGAGCGGCCGCCGACGATATCGCGGATGCCGGCAAACCAGTCCTTGAAAAAGTTGGCGCCCAAAATGGCTTCGCCGTTGACGATGCCGCAGTAGCGGCTGATGCGCTTGCCTTCAATGCTGGGGGTGGTGGTGACGATCATGGTGTGGCTCCAGCGGTATCAGTTGGCGAGCGCGCGCAGCAGCTTTTGGCCGGCGCGGCCATCGGCCTTCATGCCCAGGCGGTTTTGTTCGGCCTTGATGGCTTCGCGTGTCTTGGCGCCAATCATTCCATCGGGCTCGCCAATCGCATAGCCCCGGGTCAGCAGCGCCTGCTGCAGCTCCTTGTTCTGCGCGCGCGACAGGCCCAGGTCGTCGGTGGGCCAGGGGGTGACAAAGCTGATCTGGCGCTGCTGGGTGTCGGCCACCAGGTTGGACAGCTGCGCAATGGCCAGGCCATAGTTTTCCGAGGCGTTGTAGCTGTAGAGCGCATCAAAATTGCGTCCTACCAGAAAGGCGGGGCCGCCGGCGGCCGGGATCATCAGGCCGGCCGATGGCAGCGAATCGGGCAGTGGATCGCCATTGGCCAGGGTGACGCCGGACGAGCGCCAGAAGTCCAGCGGCTTCTTGTTCTTGCGGCCGGCATCGGCGGTGCTGAAGCCACTGGGCAGCTTGACTTCAAATCCCCAGGGCTGGCCCGGGCGGTAGCCGGCGTTCTTCAGGAACATGGCGGTCGAGGCCAGCGCATCGGGCACGCTGTCGACGATGTCGCGGCGGCCATCGCCGTCAAAGTCCACGGCGCTGCGGAAAAAGGTGGAGGGCATGAACTGGGTCTGGCCAAAGGCGCCCGCCCAGGAGCCCACCAGCTTGGACTCGGCAATATGTCCTTCTTGCAGAATGCGCAGCGCGCTGGCGAACTCGCCCCGGAAATAGGCCTGGCGGCGGCCAAAGCAGGACAGGGTGCCCAGCGACTGCACCAGCGAGCGCCCGCCCAGGTTCTGGCCGAAGTTGCTCTCCACACCCCAGACGCCGATGACGATCTGCGGGGCAACGCCGGTGCTCTGTTCGATCTGGTCCAGGGTGTCCTTCCACTTGGCATAGGCGGCGCGGCCCTCGGCCACGCGCTGCTCGTCGACCAGCACGGCGATGTAGTCCCAGACGGGCATCGTGAACTCGGGCTGGCGGTTGAGCAGAGGCAGCACCGTGGCATCGGGCTGGAGCTGGGCGGTGTACTGGCTGAAGGTGGCCGGCGTGATCGCGGCAAAGGCCTTGCTGCTGCGCAGCTCGCTCAGACAGGACTGGAACTCGGCCTGGCTCAGATTCGGCGGCTCTTGCGGCGCGCTGGTCTGGGCAAATACGGCGCAGGCGGCAAGGCCCAGGCTGACGGCGGTGGCGAGCTGGCGCATCGCAGGGTGGGGGCGGCGGAACATCATCCAGGCAATATACCTGCTTGCCATGGCCGCAGCCCTGGTAAACCCGCAAGGCGCGACCATTGCTTACGTTTTTGCGGGCCAGAAAGATACGGGTTAACCCAAAAATATACGCGCTGCACCATAGCGCCTATCGCTGGCTTGTTATGCCTGGCGCTGCGCGGCACACTACGCTTGTACACAGTTTTGCAGACCGGCGCGGCAATGCGCGACCGAGCCCCACCATGAGCCCCATGACCGCCCCACAAGCCATCCGTTTCTACCACCAAGGCCGTATCACTGAAGTTGAAGGCCTGGCCCCCACGCGCAGTGTGCTGGACTGGCTGCGCGAGGATGCGCGCTGCACCGGCACCAAGGAGGGCTGCAATGAAGGCGATTGCGGAGCCTGCACGGTGATGCTCGCTGAGCTGGCCGAACCGGGCGATCCGCAGGCCGTGCAAGGCCTCAAGCTGCAGACCGTCAATGCCTGCATCCAGCTGCTGCCCAGCCTGCATGGCAAGGCGCTCTTTACGGTGGAAGACATGAAGACCAGCTGCCGCCCCAAAGATGCCGGCAAGGCTTGCGGCGATCTGCACCCGGTGCAGCAGGCCATGGTGGACTGCCATGGCTCGCAATGCGGCTTTTGCACGCCCGGTTTTGTCATGTCGCTGTGGTCCGTGTATGAGCGGCAGCAGGCCAGCCAGGGCGCGGCGCCCACGCGCCAGCAGCTGGCCGATGCGCTGAGCGGCAACCTCTGCCGCTGCACCGGCTACCGGCCGATTCTGGATGCCGGCCAGCAGATGCTGGACCTGCCCGCCCGCCAGCTGGATGCGGCGCCCGTGGTGACGGCCCTGCAGGCGCTGCGCAGCGATGCTGACTGGAGCTATGCCTACAGCCCCAGCGGCGGCCAGCCCCAACATTTCCACGCGCCGGCCTGCGTTGAGAGCCTGGCCCAGCTGCGCGCCGCGCTGCCCGATGCCCGCCTGATCGGCGGCACCACCGATGTGGCCTTGTGGATCAACAAGCAGTTCCGGCCGCTGGGCGATTTGATTGCCGTGGGGCGCGTGGCGGAGCTGCGCCGCATCGAAGAGCGCGATGGCATGCTCTGCATTGGTGCGGGTGCTTCGCTGGAATCGGCCTGGGCCGCACTAGCCCAGCGTTTTCCCTCGCTCACCGAGGTCTGGCTGCGCTTTGCATCGCCCCCTGTGCGCCATGCCGGCACCATGGGCGGCAATGTGGCCAATGGCTCGCCGATTGGCGATGCCCCGCCGGTGCTGATGGCGCTGGATGCCGAGATCGAGCTGCGCCTGGGCGAGCGCCTGCGGCGCATGCCGCTGACCGAGTTTTACCTGGACTACATGAAAAACCAGCTGGAGCCCGGCGAGTGGGTGCAGGGCCTGCGCGTGCCGCTGGCGGTGCAGGCGCGCCAGGTGCGGGCCTACAAGATCAGCAAGCGCTTTGACTGCGACATCTCGGCGCTGTGCGCGGGCTTTTCGCTGCAACTGGATGCCCAGGGCCAGGTGGAGACCGTGCGCCTGGCCTTTGGCGGCATGGCCGCCACGGTGCGGCGCGCCGCCAAGGCAGAAGCCGCACTGCTGGGCCAGGCCTGGACGGCGCAGGCCGTGCAGCGCGCCCAGGCCGCGCTGGCCGAGGATTTTCAGCCGATGACCGATATGCGGGCGAGCGCCGCCTACCGCCTCAAGGTAGCGCAGAACCTGCTGCAGCGCCTGTGGCTGGAGACCCGGGCCGATGCCCCCTTGCCAGCCGATGCCACCACCGTCTGGGCCGCGATGCCGCATTGGGTCAGCAGCGCCCAGGCCCCGCAGGCCGCAGCCACCGGAGCCTGATATGAACACCTCGATCCCCAAGCATGTGTTGGCAGGCGCCGAAGCCTTTGCCGATTACCGCGACAACCAAAAGGCACGCATCGACGTGGCGCAGGAAGCGCGGGCGCGCCAGCAGGGCCACCAGGTCGGCATCAGCCGCAGCCATGAGTCTGCCGCCTGGCATGTGGCCGGTGAGGCCGCCTATATCGACGATATGCCTGAGCTGGCTGGCAGCCTGCATTGCGCGCTGGGCCTGTCGCCCATTGCCCATGGCCGCCTGCTCTCCATGGATGTGGACGCGCTGCGCGCCCAGCCCGGTGTGGTGGCGGTGCTGACGGCGGCCGATATTCCCGGCGTCAATGACTGCGGCTCCATCATCCATGACGACCCCATCCTCTGCGATGGCGAGATCCGTTACCTGGGCCAGCCGATGTTTGCGGTGCTGGCCCGCGACCGGCAAACCGCGCGGCGTGTGGCCGCGATGGCGCGCAAGCTGGTCACGGTAGAGGAGGCCGAGCCGGTGCTGACGCCGCAGCAGGCCCATGCGCTGGGCCAGTATGTGATGCCACCGATGCAGCTGGTGCGCGAGACCGATGCCGGCGGCGCCCCCCAGGCCATCGCCCAGGCCCCGCACCGGCTGCAGGGAACCTGGGAGGTGGGCGGCCAGGAGCAGTTCTACCTCGAAGGCCAGATCAGCTACGCCATCCCCAAGGAGGGCGGCGCGATGCATGTGCTGTGCTCCACCCAGCATCCCAGCGAGATGCAGCACCTGGTCGCGCATGCGCTGGGTGTGCAGTCGCATGCGGTGCATGTGGAATGCCGGCGCATGGGCGGCGGCTTTGGCGGCAAGGAATCGCAATCGGCGCTGTTTGCCTGCGTGGCGGCGGTGGCGGCGCGCAAGCTGGGCCGGCCCGTCAAGCTGCGGCTGGACCGCGACGATGACTTCATGATCACCGGCCGGCGCCATTGCTTCTGGTACGAGTACGACATTGGCTATGACGATGCTGGCCGCATTCTGGGCGCCGAGGTGACCATGGTCTCGCGCGCCGGCCACTCGGCCGATCTGTCGGCGCCGGTGATGACCCGCGCGCTCTGCCATTTCGACAATGCCTACTGGCTGCCCAATGTGCGCATGCGCGGCTTCATGGGCAAGACCAATACCCAGAGCAATACCGCGTTTCGCGGCTTTGGCGGGCCGCAGGGCGCGATCGTGATGGAGAACATCATGGACTCGATCGCGCGGCAGCTGGGCAAGGATGCGCTCGATGTGCGCCGCGCCAATTTCTATGCCAAGGACAGCGGGCAGTGCACGCCCTATGGCCAGGAGGTGGACGACAACATCATCGACGAGCTGGTGGCGCAGCTGGAGGCGCGCAGCGACTACCGGGCGCGGCGCGCGCAGGTCGATGCCTTCAATGCCACGAGCCCCGTGCTCAAGCGTGGCCTGGCGCTGACACCGGTCAAGTTCGGCATCTCCTTCAACGTCAAGCACTTCAACCAGGCCGGCGCCCTGGTCCATGTCTACAACGATGGCTCCATCCTGGTCAATCATGGTGGCACCGAGATGGGCCAGGGCCTGAACACCAAGGTGGCCCAGGTGGTCGCGCATGAGCTGGGCGTGGCCTTTGAGCGGGTGCGGGTGACGGCTACCGACACGACCAAGGTGGCCAACACCTCGGCGACGGCGGCATCGACCGGTACCGACCTGAACGGCAAGGCCGCGCAGGATGCGGCGCGCCAGATCCGCGAACGCCTGGCGGCCTGCCTGGCGGCGCAGCACGGAGCCGACCCGGCATCGGTGCGCTTTGTCAATGACGAGGTGCATTGCGCGGGCCAGAGCCTGCGTTTTGAAGCCCTGGTCAAGCAGGCCTATCTGGAGCGGGTGCAGCTGTGGTCCGATGGCTTTTATGCGACGCCTGGCCTGTCCTGGGATGGGGCGGCAATGCGCGGCCGGCCCTTCTTCTACTTTGCCTACGGCGCGGCTGTGAGCGAAGTGGTGGTGGACACCTTGACCGGCGAGAGCAAGCTGCTGCGCGCCGATGTGATCCATGATGTGGGCCAGTCGCTGAACCCGGCCGTGGACATTGGCCAGGTCGAGGGCGCGTTTATCCAGGGCATGGGCTGGCTCACGATGGAGCAGCTGGTCTGGCACCCCAAGACCGGTGCCTTGATGACCCATGCCCCCAGCACCTACAAGATCCCGACCGCCAACGACTGCCCGCCCGTGCTGAACGTGCAGCTGTTTGACGGCGCCAACCCGCACGAGACCATCCACCGCAGCAAGGCGGTGGGCGAGCCGCCGCTGCTGCTGCCGTTCTCGGTGCTGTTTGCGATACGCGATGCGGTGGCTGCAACCGGCGCGCCCGGTTGCTGCCCACCGCTGCGCGCACCGGCCACGGCCGAGGCGGTGCTCGACGCCATCGCGGCCGTGCAGACAGGGCTTTGACGGCGCAGCCCGGCAGCCTGCGCGGGCAGCTGCGATACTCGCCGCCTTCGATACGAATCAGCTTCCCATTAACGATGCATAACCACGAGGAGCAGCCATGAGCGCGCTGGACAATTATTTCAAGCTGGGAGAGCACGGCACGACGGTGCGGACCGAGGTGCTCGCGGGGATCACCACCTTTTTGACGATGGCCTACATCATGTTCGTCAACCCCTCCATCCTGGGGGACGCGGGCATGCCCAAGGGCGCGGTGTTTGTCGCCACCTGCCTGATTGCGGCGCTGGGCTCGGTGCTGATGGGGCTGTATGCGAACTACCCGATTGCGGTGGCGCCCGGCATGGGGCTGAACGCCTACTTTGCCTATGTGGTGGTGCTGGGCATGGGCTACACCTGGCAGGCGGCGCTGGGGGCGGTGTTTGTCTCGGGGTGCCTGTTCTTGCTGGTGACCATCTTTCGCATACGCGACCAGATCATCAACGGCATACCGGCTTCGATCCGCGTGGCCATCACCGTCGGTATCGGGCTCTTTCTGGCGCTGATTGCGCTCAAGAGTGCCGGGGTGGTGGTCGAATCCAAGGCCACCTTGGTGACCTTGGGTGATCTGCATTCGCCGTCGGCGATCCTGTTCACGCTGGGCTTTTTCCTGATCGTGGTGCTCGACCGGCTGCGCGTGCCCGGCGCCATCCTGATCGGCATTCTGGCCGTCACCGTGGCCTCTTTCATCTTTGGCGGCAACCAGTTCCAGGGCGTGTTCTCGGCACCGCCATCGATCGCGCCCACTTTCCTGCAGCTCGATATCAAGACCGCGCTGTCCAGCGGCTTTCTGAATGTGGTGCTGGTGTTTTTTCTGGTCGAGCTGTTTGATGCCACCGGCACCCTGATGGGCGTGGCCAAGCGCGCCGGCCTCCTGGTGCCCGGCAAGATGGAGCGCTTTCACCGCTCGCTGCTGGCCGACAGTGGTGCGATCTTTGCCGGCTCGCTGCTGGGCACGTCCAGCGCCACCGCCTATGTCGAGAGCGCCTCGGGTGTGCAGGCCGGTGGCCGCACAGGCCTGACCGCTGTCACCGTGGCGGTGCTGTTCCTGGCCTGCTTGTTCATTGCGCCTTTGGCTGGCTCGGTACCCGCTTATGCCACTGCTCCTGCGCTGCTGTTCGTCGCCTGCCTGATGCTCAAAGAGCTGACCGAGGTGGACTGGGCCGATACGACCGAGGCCATTCCCGCTGCCATCACTGCAGTGATGATGCCCTTCACCTACTCGATCGCCAACGGCCTGGCCTTTGGCTTTATCTCCTATGCGGCCATCAAGCTGTTCACCGGCCGCGCCCGCGAGGTGCACTGGATGGTCTGGATCATTGCGGCGCTGTTCCTGTTCAAGTTTGCCTATATCGGCGGGCATTGAGGCCTGGCCCTATCGGTTTGCGGGAGGGGGATGACTGACAGCTGCGCAGCAGCCCGCGGGGATCCTCTGCAAAACTCCCTGCCGTGGTCTGAACGCGGTCTCGGGCGATCCGCATCCATCCCGCTTGGCGAGGGTTTTACAGAAGATCCCTAGAATTTGCCAAAGTGCCCTGACCCCGGTCGAGGCCCTTTGGCTTTTTTCATACCCGCAAAGGATTTATCAGATGCAGCTCAGCAGCCATAGCTTTCAAGACGGCCAGGCCATTCCTGGCGAGTTCGCTTTTGCCGTGCCCGATGCGACAGCCCATGTCTTGCTGTCGTCCAACCGCAATCCGCACCTGGCCTGGCGCGATGTGCCCGCCGGCACGCAGTCCTTTGTCATCGTCTGCCATGATCCCGATGTGCCCAGCGGGGGCGATGATGTGAACCAGGAAGGCCGCACGGTGCCGGCCGATCTGCCCCGGGTCGATTTCTTCCACTGGTTGCTGCTGGACATTCCAGTGGGCACCACCGAGATCGCCGCCGGTGCACAGTCAGACGGCATCACCGCCCATGGCAAGCCGGGCCCCGCTGCGCCCCAGGGCCTGCGCCATGGCATCAACGACTACACCGGCTGGTTTGCCGCCGATGCGCAGATGCAAGGCGAGTACTATGGCTATGACGGCCCCTGCCCACCCTGGAACGACAGCCTGGTGCACCACTATGTGTTCACGGTCTATGCGCTGGCCACGCCCAGCTTGTCAGTCGACGGTGCACTGACGGGTGCCAATGTGCGCGCCGCGCTGGCCAGGGCCCCGGTGCTGGGCCAAGCCAGCATTACCGGCTTGTACAGCCTGAACCCTGCGGTCCCTGCTGTTTAACAACTGGGATGCGATGAACGGGGCTCCTCTGGGAGCCCCGTGGTGCTTACTTCACCACCATCAAGGTGAAGGGGTAGACATAGGCCTGCAAGGTGACAAAGATGCCCACCAAGGTGGCGAGCGCCACCGAGTGGAAGAACACATAGCGCAGGATGTCGCCCTCATGGTTGAACCAGCGCGTGGCAGTGGAAGCCACGACGATGGACTGCGCATCGATCATCTTGCCCATCACGCCGCCCGAGCTGTTGGCCGCGCCCATCAGGTTGGGTGACAGGCCCAGCTGCTCGGCAGCGACCTTCTGCATGCCGCCAAACAGCACGTTGGATGCCGTGTCCGAACCCGTCAGCGCCACGCCCAGCCAGCCCATCATCGTGCCAAAGAAGGGGTAGAACACGCCGGTGTTGGCAAAGGCCAGGCCCAAGGTGGTGTCGGTGCCGGAGTAGCGGGTGAGGGTGCCCAGCGCCAGCATCAGCACAATGGTCAGCAGCGAAAAGCGTACCAGCCAGATCGTCTTGAAGAACTGCTTGATGAGTGCCAGCGGGCTGTACCTCATCACCAGGCCGCCGACGATGGCCGACAGCAGAATGCCGGTGCCGGTGGCTGACAGCAGGTTGAGTACATAGACCGCGCCTTCCTTGGTGGGCTGAGGCACGACGGGTGGCACCTTCTCGATCATGTTGTGCAGCCCCGTCATCGGGAAGGATGGCGCAAACAGGCCGTTGAGCGCGGCCTTGACCGAGGGCACGCCCCAGATGAACACAAACACCGTCAGGATGGCCCAGGGCGTCCAGGCGCGGATCACATCGGCGCGGGCATGGGCCACCACGGCGCGCGGCTTGGCCGTGCTGTCTTCGCTGGTGTCGCGGCTCTTGAGCGAGGTGCTGCGCCAGATGTTCTTGGGCTGCCACACGCGCAGAAAGCCGATCAGGCAGCCCATGGAGACGATGGCGGCAATGATGTCAACCAACTCCGGGCCGATAAAGTTGGACACGAGATACTGCGGAATCGCAAACGACAGGCCGGTGACGAGGATGGCCGGCCAGATCTCCACCATGGCCTTGCGGCCGGCAAAGGCCCAGATCAGCCAGAACGGAACCAGCACCGAGAAGAAGGGCAACTGGCGGCCGACCATCGCGGTGACCTCCATCAGGTCATAGCCATGGACCTTGGCCAAGGTGATCACCGGCGTGCCCAGCGCGCCAAAGGCGACGGGCGCGGTATTGGCAATCAGCGACAGGCCCGAGGCGGCCAGCGGCGAAAAACCCAGGCCGATCAGAATCGCCGCCGTGACTGCGACTGGCGTGCCAAAGCCTGCCGCACCTTCAAAAAAGGCGCCAAAGGCAAAGGCGATCAGCAGCAGCTGGATGCGGCGGTCCTCGGTGATTCCGGCAATCGAGTCCTGCAGGATCTTGAAGCTGCCGTTGTGCTCCGTCAGCTGGTGCAAAAAGATGATGTTCAGCACGATCCAGCCAATGGGCAGCAGTCCGGTCAAACCGCCGAAGACCGCTGCGCGGCCCGCCATATCGGCCGGCATGCCATAGACGACGATCGCTATGAGCAGTGCGCAGACCAGGCCGGCGCCGGCCGCAATATGTGCCTTGAGGTGGAGAAAACCCAGCCCTACGAGCATCACCACCACCGGCAGCGCCGCCAGCAAGGTGGAGAGCACCATATTGCCCACCGGGTTGTAGATCTGTTGCCAAACCATGCCTGACTCCTCGTTGTAGCGCAGCGCAAGCGCGCGGCCGGAGGCCATGCACCACCAGGATGGCTATGCACTGCTGTTATGCCAAAAACACCTGGATGGATAGAACATCGACATAATGTCGGCCTAGCTGTCTGCCCGTAGTCCTGTAAAACCCCTAGCTCTTGTAACGAAGGTGTGGGGTTTGCCGCCTGCGTGACAAGGACGCCGGGCACAGCGGGTTACACAGGGGCCTGGCCACCAGCGCCGCTACAGTGGCTTGATAACAAGGAAGATTTGTGGCTGATTTATCCAAGATCACATGTATTGAAGATTTGCGCGTCCTGGCTGAAAAGCGTGTGCCGCGGATGTTTTACGACTATGCGGACTCGGGCTCCTACACCCAGGGCACCTACCGCGACAACGAGGCAGCCTTCCACAAGATCAAGTTGCGCCAGCGCGTGGCAGTCAATATGGAAGGGCGCAGCACGCGCAGCACCATGGTGGGGCAAGAGGTCAGCATGCCCGTGGCCATTGCGCCCACGGGCCTCACGGGCATGCAGCATGCCGATGGCGAAATCCTGGCGGCCCGCGCGGCCAAGGCCTTTGGCATCCCGTTCACCTTGTCGACGATGAGCATCTGCTCGCTCGAAGATGTGGCCGAGCACACGGGCCGCCACCCCTTCTGGTTCCAGCTCTATGTGATGCGCGACCGGGGCTTTATGGAGCGCCTGATCGACCGCGCCAAGGCGGCCAATTGCTCGGCGCTGCAGCTAACGCTGGACCTGCAGATCCTGGGCCAGCGCCACAAGGACATCAAGAACGGCCTGTCCACACCGCCCAAGCCGACGATCAAGAACCTCATCAACCTGGCGACCAAGCCGCGCTGGTGCATGGGCATGCTGGGCACCAAGCGCCGCACTTTTGGCAATATCGTCGGCCATGTCGATGGCGTGGCCGATGTGAGCTCGCTGTCGTCGTGGACGGCCGACCAGTTCGACCCCTGCCTGAACTGGGGCGATGTAGAGTGGATCAAGAAGCGCTGGGGTGGCAAGCTGATCCTCAAGGGCATCATGGAGGCCGAGGATGCGCGGCTGGCTGCCGAGACCGGGGCCGATGCACTGATCGTCAGCAACCATGGCGGCCGCCAGCTCGATGGCGCGCCTGCGACGATTGATGCGCTGCCGTCCATCGTGCAGGCTGCCGGCAAGGACATCGAGGTCTGGCTGGACAGTGGCATCCGCAGTGGCCAGGATGTCCTCAAGGCCCGCGCACTGGGCGCCCAGGGTACCTTGATCGGCCGCAGCTTTCTCTACGGCCTGGGTGCTTATGGCCAAGAGGGCGTGACGCGCGCGCTGCAGATCATCCACAAGGAGCTCGATGTGTCGATGGCCTTTTGCGGCCACACCAACATCAACAATGTGGACCCGCGCATTCTGGTGCCCGGCACCTATCCCCAGCCTTATTGAGCGGAGCAGGGGGCCGGCAGCGTGCTGGCCCCTCTTGATGCCGCAGGCTCGCATCGCCAAATGCAGGCGCACGGGTAGCGCCGATGGCCTACCATCGGTGGCCTTGTGATGAAGTGGATGCGGTAATGGCTGACGGAGCGGGAATGCAATGGGGTGGTTGGTGGATGGCGCTGGTGGTGTTTGCCGCCATCGCGCAGACGGCGCGCAATGCGGCGCAGCGCTCGCTGACCCGCGATCTGGGCACCTGGCCCGCCACCTTGGTGCGTTTTCTCTACGGCCTGCCGCTGGCTGCGCTGGCGCTGGTGCTGCTCTACACCTTGCCCGCCAAGGCGCCTGAGATTGCGCATTGGACTGGCGCCTATTTTGGCTGGCTGGCGCTGGGCGCGTTCTTCCAGATCGCCGCCACTGGCGCCTTGCTGCTGGCGATGCAGCAGCGCAATTTTGCCGTCGCCGTCACGCTGTCCAAGACCGAGGTGCTGCAGGTGGCGCTGTTTGGCGCGGTCTTTCTGGGCGAGCTGCCCACCTACTGGGCGCTGGCAGCGATGGCCATTGCCACCATTGGCGTGGCGCTGCTGTCCTTGCCGCCGCGCCAGATCGGCGCCAAGCTCGACTGGCGCAGCAAGGCTGCGATGTATGGCCTGATCTGCGGCGCCTGCTTTGCGATTGCGACAGTGGGCTTTCGCGGTGCGGCGCTGGCGCTCAATGCGCCCAGCGCGCTGCTGTCGGGCGCCTGGGGCGTGTTCATTGCGCAGTGCATGCAGACCTTGGCGATGGGCGCCTGGTTTGTCTGGCGTGACCGCAGCGTGCTGGTCCGCATTGCCCAGGCCTGGCGCGTGTCGCTGTTGGCGGGCTGCATGGGCAGTGCAGCATCGCTCGCCTGGTTCAGCGCGTACGCGCTGCAAAGCGCCGCGTCGGTACGCACCCTGGGCATGGTCGAGGTGGTGTTCAGCTACCTGGTCTCGCGCCGGGTGCTCAAGGAGCAGCTGCGCCGCAATGAGAAATGGGGCATTGCGCTGATGCTGGTCGGTATTGTGGTGATCTGCACCCAGCTTTAGCCAATGGGGTGGGTGCGGGCGGTGGAAATTCAGCGCCCGTCTGACATCAGAGGGTCTCGCAGGCGGCGCATCATGGTCTGCATTGCTACACGGGACCATTCCAATGACAACACCCTCCGTGCCAGGATCTGGGCCATCGGCCGCCCAGACTTCGGCCAATACCCCTCCCCATTACAGCCCTGAAGAAAAGCGCCACCGCATTTTCTCTATCATGGCGGCCTCGTCGGGCAACCTGGTCGAATGGTTTGACTTCTATGTCTATGCGTTCTCGGCCATCTACTTTGCCGCCGCCTTCTTCCCTAAGGGTGATCCCACCGTACAGCTGCTCAACACCGCCGGGGTGTTTGCCGCCGGCTTTTTGATGCGCCCCATCGGCGGCTGGCTGTTTGGCCGCATTGCCGACAAGTACGGCCGCAAGAAGTCGATGCTGATCTCGGTGACCATGATGTGCGCCGGCTCCCTGGTGATTGCCTGCCTGCCCACCTATGCGCAGATTGGGGCATGGGCGCCGTTTTTGCTGCTGATGTGCCGCTTGTTCCAGGGCCTGTCGGTGGGCGGTGAATATGGCACGACAGCCACCTATATGAGCGAAGTGGCGCTCAAGGGCCAGCGCGGCTTTTTCTCGTCGTTCCAGTATGTGACCCTGATCGGCGGCCAGCTGCTGGCCGTGCTGCTGATTGTGATTTTGGAAGCGGTACTGACGGACGCCGAGCTGCGTGCCTGGGGCTGGCGCATTCCATTTGTAGTGGGCGCTGCGGCGGCCGTTGTGGCCATGCTGCTGCGCCGGACTCTGCATGAAACCCAGTCCACCGAGGCGATGCAGAACAAGGAAACCGGCACCCTGGCCAACTTGTTCAAGCACCACTGGCGCGCCTTTGTCACCGTGCTGGGCTATACGGCCGGCGGCTCGCTGATCTTCTACACCTTCACCACCTATATGCAGAAGTACCTGGTCAACAGCGTGGGCCTGCCGATCAAGACCGCCAGTTACGTGATGACCGTGTGCCTGTTTGTGTACATGTGCATGCAGCCGCTGTTTGGCGCGCTGTCCGACCGCATTGGCCGGCGCACCAGCATGATGCTGTTTGGTGCGCTGGGTGCGCTGGGCACCGTGCCGATTCTGACCACCATGCACCAGGCCTCGTCGCCGGTCACGGCTGGCCTGCTGATCCTGGTGGCGCTGGCGATTGTGAGCTTCTACACCTCGATCTCGGGCATCGTCAAAGCGGAGATGTTTCCGCCCGAGGTGCGCGCGCTGGGCGTGGGCCTGGCCTATGCGGTGGCCAATGCCATTTTTGGTGGCTCGGCCGAGTTTGTCGCGCTGGCGCTGAAGAACGCCGGCCATGAAAATGCCTTCTTCTGGTATGTGTCGGTGATGATGGTGATTGCCTTTTTGTTCAGCCTGCGCCTGCCCAAGCAGGCCGCCTATTTGCACCACGACCACTGACCGCCCGCAGCAGCCGGCTCGGCAGCCTCCGCTGCCGGTTTTGCGCGACTGGCGGCTGCAAGCCGCGCCGCGCTGGGAGACAATAGCCGGGTGTGCTCCTCCCCCTCGCCATCGCCTGTTGTTCTGCCGCCGCGCCGCCGCATTGCGCATCTGGACATGGATGCCTTCTATGCCTCGGCCGAGCTGCTGCGCTACCCGCAGCTCAAGGGGCTGCCCGTCATCATCGGCGGGGGCCGCCGGGCAGAAGATGAGGCGCTGAAAGCGCGCTATGGCGAGCGCCTGGACGAGATCCCGCCCGAGGCCTTTCCTCAGCTCAAAGACTATGTGGGCCGGGGCGTGATCACGACGGCCACCTACCCGGCGCGCGCCTTTGGCGTGGGCTCGGCCATGGGCATGATGAAGGCGGCCAAGCTCTGCCCGCAGGCTATTCTGCTGCCGGTGGACTTTGCGCGCTACCGGCATTTCTCGCGCCAGTTCAAGGCCATCATCACCGCGATGGCGCCTCAGATGGAGGACCGGGGCGTGGACGAGGTCTATATCGACTTCACCCATGTCGAAGGCGGCCAGGAAGACCATGGCCGCAGCCTGGCGTTGCGCATGCAGGCGGCCATTCATGCGGCCACCGGGCTGACCTGCTCGGTCGGGGTGGCCCCCAACAAGCAGCTGGCCAAGATGGCCAGCGAATTCAACAAGCCCAATGGCGTGTCCATTGTGCTCGAGAGCGATCTGCAAACGATGATCTGGCCGCTGGCCTGCCGCAAGATCAATGGCGTGGGCCCCAAGGCCGATGCCAAGCTGCAGGCACTGGGCATTAACACATTGGGCGATCTGGCCGCCAAGGACCTGCCCTGGTTGGTGGCACACTTTGGCCGCAGCTACGGCCCCTGGCTGCATGCATCGAGCTGGGGGCGGGACAGCCGGCCCGTGGTGACCGAGAGCGAGCCGGTATCGATGAGCCGCGAGACCACGTTTGACCGCGACCTGCATGCGGTGCGCGACAAGGCCGAGCTCGGCGCGATCTTTACCGAGCTGTGCCAGATGGTGGCGGCTGACCTGCAGCGCAAAGGCTATGTGGGGCGCACGATTGGCATCAAGCTGCGCTACCCGGACTTTCGCATCGCCACGCGCGACCACAGCCTGCCGCTCTACACCCAGGATGCCGCTGCCATCCGGCATGCGGCGGGCCAGTGCTTGAAGCGCGCGCCATTGGACCAGCGCCTGCGGCTCCTGGGGGTGCGGGTGGGTGGGCTGCTGCCGCTGGAGCAGGCCTTGGCGCAAGGCTTGGTGGGCGACTGGCAGGCCATGCGCCAGGCATTGCGCCAGGCCCAAAGCCGCCCGGCCATAGCCGAGCACAAGGCCGACCCCTACACCTTGCCGCTGTTCGGCGATCTGGACTGATTACTGGCGTGCGGTGCGGATATTGGCCGGCAGGGCCATCGGCTGGCTGGTGCGCAGCGGGTTGATGTCCAGGCCTCCCCGGCGCGTGTAACGGGCATAGACCGTCAGGCGGATCGGCTTGCAGTGCTTCCAGATATCGACAAACATGCGCTCGACACACTGCTCATGGAATTCGTTGTGGTTGCGAAAGCTCACGATGTACTGCAGCAGGCGTTCCTGGTCGATCGCCGGGCCGGTATAGCTGATGCGCACGCTGCCCCAGTCGGGCTGGCCGGTGACCAGGCAGTTGCTCTTGAGCAGGCGGCTGCTGAGCGTCTCGGTGACAGGCGCCTCATCAAAGGCGGCGCGCAGCAGCTGGGGTTGGGGCTGGTAGTGCTCGCAGTCGATGTCCAGCCGGTCCAGGTTCAGGCCGTCGAGCTCTTGCAGCGGCAGGGTGTCGAACACCTCCGGGTCGATCATCTGCACGCCGACGGAGGCCTGGTAGGGCGCGCCGCGCCATACGGCTTCGCTGATATCGGCGAGCAGCTTGGCGCGTACCTCATCGACTGAGCCAAAGCGGCTGTTGTTGAAGCTGTTGAGGTAGAGCTTGAAGGACTTGCTCTCGACGATATTGGGCGTCTCGCAAGGGATGGTGAAGCTCACCAGGGCCACCTGGGGCTTGCCGCGCAGGTTGAGCCAGGAGACCTCATAGGCCGTCCACAGGTCGGCGCCAAAAAAGGGCAGCTTGTCGGCTTGCAGGCCAATCTCGTCGCGCTTGGCCTGGCGCGGCAGCGGAAAGAGCAGGGTGGGGTCGTACTGGTCGATGTATGCGGAGCGCTGGCCCAGGGGCGATTGCTCGGGCGAAGGGGAGACGGTCATGCTGTGGAACAAAAAGCGGCCGCTGCCGGCGCGGGGGCCCGGCGGCGGCAGCGGTTTACTTGAATTCGCCCTCGCGCAACCACTTGGTGGCGATCCATTTCTCGCCGGCAATCACCGGTGAGCCGCCATGCAGGCTTTTGGTTGCGGGGTCGGGCGCGGGGTAGCTGAAGAACACCGCATTGCCGCGGCGCGGCGCCACTTCCAGCCCCACATCGGGGAAGCTGGTGCCGCCGCCGGCTTGCGGGTTGTTCAGGTAGATCACCAAGGTGGCCAGGCGCTGGCCGCCACGCTTCAAAATCGTCGGCGTGCCCGGCTGGGTCGGGTCGAAATAGTCGTAGTGCGGCTTGTACTCGGCGCCAGGCCGGTAGTGCAGCACCTGCAGGCCCTCGCCATGGTTTTCCGGCCAGTTGACCAGCTTGGCGATGCGGCGCTCCAGCGCGGCGACGGCGGGCGTCTCCTCGCGCTGGAAGAACATGCCGTCGCTGGTGCGGTCGGCATTGACTTCTTCGCCACCGGTCTGGGTCTCAACGGTCAGCGAGCGCTGCATGCGCGGCTCGGCCGCAGCGATGATGGCGTCGCACTCCTCGTCGGACAGCAGATTGCCGAATACGACGACGCGCGGGTGCTGCAGGGCCAGCAACACGCTGACCTCGCGGTCACCGACATCGATGGTGGAGGGCGATTGGCCCAGGTTGGGCTCGGGCAGGGGACGGGACAGGGCAGCTGGCAGGGAGGCCGCCGCAGCGGCGGTGTCCTTGCTCGCCTGCAACTGCGCGAGGTGCTCGGTCAGCACCGATTCCATCGCGGACTCGGCGACATCGGCGTTCCAGCCGGCATCGCACATGGCTTTGAAGACGCGGTCGGCGCTGACGCCGGCGCTGGCCTGATCAATGATCCAGGCGCGCAGTTCCGGGGTGAGGGGTTGCGAGGCTGTCATCAGATTCCTTTCGCGGCCCATTGTGCATCAAAGTCGCATCAATCGACTTTGCGCCTGAACACGAAATGGTCTTCACTCGAGGCCTCGGGCGCGAAGGCATAACCGGCGGTGCTGAACTTCTTCAAGGCCGCCGGCGTCTTGGTCTGGTGCTCGATGGCGTAGCGCGCCATCAGGCCGCGTGCCTTCTTGGCAAAGAAGCTGATGATCTTGTACTGGCCGTTCTTGTAGTCTTCAAAGCTGCAGTCGATGACGCGGGCGCGCAGCACCTTGCGGTCGACCGATTTGAAGTACTCCTGCGAGGCCAGGTTGACGACCACGGGCTTGTCTTCGTCCGCCTGCTGCGCATTGAGGTAGTCGGCGATCTGCGTGCCCCAGAAGTGGTAGAGGTTGCTGCCCTGGTCGGTCGCCAGGCGCGTGCCCATCTCCAGCCGGTAGGGCTGCATCAGGTCGAGCGGGCGCAGCACGCCGTAGAGGCCGCTGAGCATGCACAGGTGGGACTGCGCCCAGTCGAGCTGCTTGGCGCTCAAGGTGGGGGCCTGCAGGCCGTCGTAGACATCGCCGTTGAAAGCCATGATGGCCTGGCGCGCGTTCTTGCTGCTGAATTTGGGCGACCAGGCCTCATAGCGGGCCACATTCAGCGCAGCGAGCTTGTCGCTGATGTCCATCAGGCTGGCAATCTGCTGGGGCGACTGCGTGCGCAGCACTGCGATCAAGGCCTTGGACTGGGGAATGAACTGGGGCTGCGTGCTGGCGAGGCCCGCAGGCAGCGGGGTTTCATAGTCCAGAGATTTGGCGGGCGAGAGCAGAAACAGCATCAGGGGCTCCATCAATGAAACAGGCCGGATCGCTCCGGCCTGAGGGTTGCGGGGTCAGCGCTTTTTAAGCGGATTCGCGCTCAAAAGGCAGCACCAGGTCGGTCAGATCCTTGCGCGTCTCGACAAGGATCAGCGGGCCCTGGTCGATCTGCACCACGGGCTGGCGCTCACGCGGGACATGCACGGGCTTGGGCTCGGCCGCAATGGCCGCTTGCACGGCTGCGATCTTGTCGGCATCGGAGTTGATCCATTGCAGACCTGCGGTGCTGGCGATCTGGTGCAGTGCATCCAGGGGCAGCGCGTAGCTGGCAATCGCTGGCAGACCGGCCTTGGCAGGCGCTGCAGCGGCAGGCGCAGGGGCTGGGGCTGGGGCGGCGACCGGTGCTGCTGCGACAGGCGCCACAGGTGCAGCAGGCGCATCAGACACTGCGGGGGCTGCTGGAGCCACTGCGGGAGCAGCTTGCTGAGCGGCAACCGGTACCTCGCCCTGGGCCACAGGCGCAGGAGCTGCTGCCCCATCGGCCACCGCAGGCGCCGGGGTATCTGCCGATGCCGCGGCAGGCGCTGCGTTGAAGTAGCTGCGGCGGGGTGCCTCGTCGCCATCTTGCGACACGCTGGAGGAGGCCGGGACGACATCGGCGCCAAAGCCCGAGTCGGCGGCGGCGTTGTCGCCTTCGGCCTGCTCGTCGCGGCCATTGCGCTCGCGCTCACCACGGTTGCGGCGGTCGCGGCCATAGCGGTCACGCGAGCGGCGCTCACGGCGCTCAGGCGTTGCGCCATCTGCATCGGCGGCTGGGGCCGTCTGGTTGCCGGTCTCCAGGTCCAGCGATGGCAGCGAGGCAATCACCGCATCGGCGTTGATCGGCGCCGGTGCCACGGCGTTGAGGGGCTGGGCCGCCTCGTCACCGTTGTTGCGGCGGTCCTGGCGCTCACCACGTTCAGCACCACGGTCACGGCGGCCTTCACGCGGCTCGCGGGGAGCGCGCTCGGGGCGGGGTGCGCGTTCCTGGCGCTCGCCATTGGCTGCGGCGTTGTCGCCGGCTTGCGGGTTCAGCGGGGCGTCGTCACGGCGGTTGCGCTCCTGGCGGTCACCGCGCTCACCACGGCGGTTGCGGCCTTCCTGGTCGCCACCACGGGGGCTGCGGCTGCCATCGGCTGCGCCGTTGTTGCCGCGGCCATTGCGCTCGCCGCGTTGTTCGCCTTCGGCGCGCTCGCCACGGGCGGGGCGGTTGCCATCCTTGCGCTCACCGCGGTCGCCGCGCTCTGCACGGTCACCCCGGCCGCCACGGTTGTTGGCGTTGCGGCCATCGCGGTTTTCACGGCGGGCCTCGCCAGCAGGTGCTGCTGCGGGTGCTGGCACGGGCGCTGGTGCGGGCTCAGGGGCCATACCGAAGAAGCGCTTGAGCCAGGCGAAGAAGCCCTTTTGCGGGGCAGCCACTGGAGCGGCAGCAGGCACTGCGGCGGGGCTGCCAGCGGGCTTGCCGTTGTGCGGGCTGGCCGTACGGGCAGCGGGCGCCGGGCGTGGCTCGGCAATCGGTGCCGGTGCATCGGGCAGCACGCCCTTGATGACAGGGGTCTGCTTGTTGGTCGGCTCTTGCGAGCGGCGGGTAAAGCCCAGGCTTTCCTCTTCGGGGTCGGCCAGCTTGTAGCTCGCTTCCATCGAGTCCAGACGCGGGTCGTCGTGCTTCATGCGCTCGAGCTTGTAGTGCGGGGTCTCCAGCGCCTTGTTGGGCACCATGGTGACGGACACGCGCTGCTTGAGCTCGATCTTCTGGATTTCGGTGCGCTTTTCGTTGAGCAGGAAGGAGGCAACTTCGACAGGCACCTGGCAGTTCACCGCTGCCGTGTTGTCCTTCATCGACTCTTCCTGGATGATGCGCAGGATCTGCAGCGCCGAGCTTTCCGCATCGCGGATGTGGCCGGAGCCGCCGCAGCGTGGGCAGTTGATGTGGGCGCCTTCGCTCAGCGCTGGCTTGAGGCGCTGGCGGCTCATCTCCATCAGGCCGAACTTGCTGATGGTGCCGAACTGCACCCGGGCGCGGTCCTGGCGTAGCGCGTCACGCAGGCGGCTTTCCACATCGCGGCGGTTCTTCGACTCTTCCATGTCGATGAAGTCGATCACGATCAGGCCACCCAGGTCGCGCAGGCGCATCTGGCGGGCCACTTCGTCAGCGGCTTCCAGGTTGGTGCGGGTGGCGGTTTCCTCGATATCACCGCCCTTGATGGCGCGGGCCGAGTTCACGTCGATGGAGACCAGCGCTTCGGTGTGGTCGATCACGATGGCGCCGCCCGATGGCAGCGTCACGGTGCGCGAGTAGGCCGACTCGATCTGGTGCTCGATCTGGAAGCGGCTGAACAGCGGCGCGTCATCGCGGTAGCGCTTGACGCGGGCAGCGTGCTCAGGCATCACATGGGCCATGAACTGCTGGGCTTGTTCATAAATGTCATCGGTGTCGATCAGGATGTCGCCGATGTCATTGTGGAAATAGTCGCGGATCGCACGGATCACCAGGCTCGATTCCTGGTAGATCAGGAAGGCGCCCTTGCCCGACTTGGCAGCGCCGTCGATGGCGCCCCAGAGCTTGAGCAGGTAGTTCAGGTCCCATTGCAGCTCAGGCGCGCTGCGGCCAATGCCGGCCGTGCGCGCGATGATGGACATGCCCTTGGGGTATTCGAGCTGGTCCATGGCCTCCTTGAGCTCGGCGCGCTCGTCGCCCTCGATGCGGCGCGAGACACCACCACCCCGGGGGTTGTTGGGCATCAGCACCACATAGCGACCTGCCAGCGAGATGAAGGTGGTCAGGGCCGCGCCCTTGTTGCCACGCTCTTCCTTCTCGACCTGAACGATCAGTTCCTGGCCTTCCTTGATCACATCGTTGATGCGGGCCTGGCTGGGGGAGACGCCTTCGGCGAAATACTGCTTGGAGATTTCCTTGAAGGGCAGAAAGCCGTGGCGGTCTTCGCCGTAGTCGACAAAGCAGGCTTCCAGGGAGGGCTCGACCCGGGTAACAACGGCTTTGTAGATATTGCCTTTGCGTTGTTCGCGGCCTTCGATTTCAATTTCGTAGTCCAGCAGCTTTTGGCCATCAACAATGGCGAGGCGGCGCTCTTCAGCTTGCGTGGCGTTGATCAGCATCCGTTTCATGATGCGCGTCCTTCGTAATGCGGGACAGGCTGCCTTTGTCAGTCAGGCACCTGTCTCCAATCCCAACAATAAACAGGCTCTTACTGGAGCCACAGATGCCGGGACAGACGCAGAGAAACGAAAGAATTCACAGAGCGTGTCATGTTTGCTGGTAATACTTATGTCAGCACAGGGGATCTAGGCACGCGGGAGAGGGCATGTAAATAAGCAGCCAGCCAGCGCTGGGCTGCCTCCGGCTGGGATATTTGCCCTGAGAACATGCGCACAGCGGGCACAGCAAGACGCACTGGCGCACAGCTGCTGCTGTGCCAGAGAGTTGCCATCCAAGCCCACAAAATCAACATGTTTGGTGTGAAGACGATCAGCTGGGCGGGGCCTGGTTGCAGGCCTTTGCGACAGCTGTCGCCAAAAATCTGTTTTTTCGTTGTTTCAATGTGTCTGTCCGCCTGATTCACTTGGCGTCCCCTGCGCAATCTTTTGGTATGCAGGTGGGGCGGCAAGGCGATCAGCCAGACATCGACCGGCCTGTGCGGGTACTGGTGGGTGAATTAAACTGCTCACCGGTAAACCAATAACTCTATCGCGCAGGTGAAACATATTATAGGGGGCAAACCGGGCGAGCCCCGTAGTCCACAAGCACCCCCAGTGGCTGTAAGGCTGGTCGAGGTCCACCCCGACGACGCAGGCCAGCGCCTGGACAATTTTCTGATGCGCCACCTCAAGGGCGTACCCAAGACCCATGTCTACCGCATCATCCGCCAGGGTGAAGTCCGTATCAACAAGGGCCGCGCGACAGCGGACACTCGCGTCCAGCCCGGCGATGTGGTGCGGATTCCGCCGGTGCGCGTCGCAGCAAAACCGGACGAAGCCGAGCGCGCGGTGCCAGCTAGGGAGTTTCCCTTGTTGCTCGATGACGATGTCATGCTGGCGATCAACAAACCCGCAGGCGTGGCCGTGCATGGGGGCTCGGGCGTCAGCTTTGGCGTGATCGAGCAGCTGCGCCGCGCCCACCCCGATGCCCGCTTTCTGGAGCTGGTGCACCGGCTCGACCGCGAAACCTCGGGCATCCTGCTGGTGGCCAAGAAGCGCTCGGCGCTGACCCATCTGCAGGACCAGTTCCGCGAGCGGGAGACCGGCAAGACCTACCTGGCGCTGGTCATCGGCGAATGGACGGCCAACAAGAAGGTGATCGACACCCCCCTGCGCAAATACCTGCTGCCCGATGGCGAGCGCCGCGTGCGCGCCACCACGGCCGATGACCCCGAGGGCATGCGCTCGGTCTCGCTGGTCAAGGTGCAACAGGTGTTTGCGGCCCGGCACCAGCTGGGCCTGCCAGCGATGAGCCTGCTGGAGGTGACCATCAAGACCGGCCGCACCCACCAGATCCGCGTGCACCTGGCCAGCAGCGGCCATGCGATTGCCGGCGATGAGAAATATGGCGACTTCGATCTGAACAAGCGCCTGGCCAAACATGGCCTCAAGCGCATGTTCCTGCACGCCTGGCGCCTGCAGTTCAACCACCCGCAGACGGCAGAGCGCGTGCAACTGGGCGCCGAGCTGCCGCTGGAGCTGGCAGACTTTGTGGCGGCGGCCTCGGCGGCCGATGGATCAGTTTTGTGACAGATATAGAAAGAGAACCCCATGGCCCGCCAATTTGACCTGATTGCCTTTGACTGGGATGGCACCCTGTTTGACTCGACCGCGGCCATTGCGCTATCGATCCAGGATGCGGTGCGGGATGTGGGTGGCACGGTGCCCAGCCTGGCGGATGCCAAGTATGTGATCGGCATGAGCCTGCAAAGCGCGCTGCGCCATGCCGCGCCCGATGTGCCGGAGGACCAGATGGTGGCGCTGACCAACCGCTACCGGCTGCATTTCCTCAAGCGCCAGGAGCAGGTGACCTTGTTTGACGGCGTGCTGGAGCTGCTCGACCAGCTGACCGCCAGCGGCCACCTGCTGGCCATTGCCACCGGCAAGAACCGCCGGGGGCTGGACCGTGTGCTGGATACGACCTTGCTCAAGGGGCGCTTCCATGCGACGCGCACCTCGGACGAGACGGCTGGCAAGCCCCATCCGCTGATGCTGCAGGAGCTGATGGCCGAGCTGGATGTGGCGCCCGAGCGTCTGCTGATGGTGGGCGACACCACGCATGACCTGCAAATGGCCGTCAATGCCGGCTGCGCCAGCGTGGGAGTGAGCTACGGCGCCCACCACCATGTGGGTTTTGAGGCCTTCAACCCCTTGTATGTGGCCCATACCGTTGCTGAACTGCAACAGTGGATGGCGGATCATGCCTAGCTATGGTGCAATTACTGTCTGTATGTACAGTCAGATGAACCTCGGTGAACAGGTGCGGTGATGGCGGAAGTACCGGCGCAGATGATTGCCTTGTGCCAGAGCGATGCGCTGCTGCACGGTGGGCGCGCGGTGGCCTTTGATGTGGTCTATGCCGGTCAGACCTGCCAGGCCTTTGCCATCCGCTACCACGCGGGAGTCCATGCCTATCTGAACCGATGCACCCATGTGGCGATGGAGATGGACTACCAGCCGGGGCGGTTTTTCGACGACACAGGTAATTGGTTGCTCTGCGCCACCCATGGCGCCGCCTATGTGCCCGATACTGGAGCCTGTGCCGGCGGTCCCTGTCGTGGCGGTTTGGTCAAGGTTGCGCTGAGTGAGAGTGATGGCGTGGTCTATTGGCACACGGATAACCGTCTCCAACCTCTTGATTTTTAAGATGAACCCCATGGACAACAACCCTCAGCACAATCCGCCGCCGGCGCCCGACCTGTGGGGGCAGACGGCCGCAGCGGCGCCTGCCGCTGCCGCAGCACCCAGCCCGGGCTGGGAGCGCTCGGTGCTGGAGCGCCTGGCCTTTGACACGCTCAAGGAGCAGCGCGCAGCGCGCCGCTGGAAGATTTTCTTTCGCCTGGTCTGGCTGGGCTTGGTGGTTGCGTTTGTCAGCTACCTGTTTGGCTCGGACGGATCGGCCGCCAAGACCTCGACCGAGCACACGGCTGTGGTCGAGCTCAAGGGGGAGATCGCCTCCGGCGCGGACGCCAGTGCCGAATTTGTGATTGCGGCCCTGCGCACCGCTTTTGAGGATGACGGCGCCAAGGCCGTGGTGCTGCTGATCAACTCGCCCGGTGGCAGCCCCGTGCAGGCGGGCATGATCAATGACGAGATCGTGCGCCTCAAGGCCCAGTACAAGAAGCCGATGTATGCGGTGGTCGAGGAGTCCTGCGCCTCTGCCGCGTATTACATTGCCTCTGCGGCTGACAGCATCTATGTCGACAAGGCCAGCATCGTCGGCAGCATTGGCGTGCTGATGGATGGTTTTGGTTTTACCGGCACGATGGAAAAGCTGGGCGTGGAGCGCCGCTTGCTCACCGCTGGCGCCAACAAGGGCATGCTCGATCCATTCAGCCCCATGAATGACAAGCAAAAGGCCTATGCGCAGCAGATGCTGAGCCAGATTCACCAGCAGTTCATCCAGGTCGTGCGCCAGGGCCGGGGTGACCGTTTGAAGGAAACCGAGGACACCTTCAGCGGCCTGTTCTGGACGGGCCAGGAGGCCGTGAAGCTGGGCCTGGCCGATGGCCTGGGCAGCCTCGACCAGGTGGCCCGCGATGTCGTGGGTGCCGAAGAGGTGGTGGACTACACGCGCCGCGACAATGTGGCCGAGCGCTTTGCCAAGCGTTTTGGTGCCTCGGTCGGCGCGGGCGCGGTCGGCACCCTGCGCTCGATGTCGCTGCTGCCCAGCGTGCGCTGACAGCCTTCAAGGCTTGAATGACAAAGCGGTGCCGAGGCACCGCTTTTTTCATGGGCGTGCCGCAACGGCTGCAGCCATTAACGGGGCTTAGCGGCCAATGGCAAACACCATGGGCGTGCGGTTGTCCAGGCTGGTGTTGAGTGGCTTCCACTGCTTGACCAGGCGGCTTTGCGTATTGGCGCTCTCCAGGGTCAGTCCGCTGGAGATGGACAGGCGCGTGTTGGGCTGCAGGGTTTGCAGCAGCGCACCCAGCAGCGCCTGGTTGCGGTAGGGCGTCTCGATGAAGATCTGGGTCTGGCCCTGGCGCAGCGCCAGTTGCTCGAGCTCACGCAGGCGGGCGCTGCGATCGGAGGCGTCGCTGGGCACATAGCCGACAAACGCAAAGTTCTGGCCATTGAGGCCGCTGGCGGCCAGTGCCAGCAGCAGCGAGGTGGGGCCAACCAGCGGAACCACGTCGATGCCTGCGTCATGGGCGGCGCGCACCACCGAGCTGCCGGGGTCGGCAATCGCGGGCATGCCCGCTTCGCTCACCAGTCCCATATCATGGCCTTGCAGCGCAGCGGCAATCAGGCTGCTGCTATCGCTCCCAGCGCTGGTCTGCGGGTGGTGGTCGCCTTTTTTATGGGCTTCGCGCGGCAGCTCGGCAATGTTTTGCTGCTGCAGCGGCAGCGCCAGGGGCGCCACCGCATCCACACGCTTGAGAAAGGCGCGGCAGCTTTTGGCGTTCTCGCAGACCCAGTGGGTGATGCGGGCGGCGGCTTGCACGGTGTGCAGCGGCAGCACATCGGTCAGCGGCGCCTCGGTGGCGCAGCCAAAATCGAGGGGGGTCGGCACCAGGAACAGGCGCCCTTTGGTTGTTTGTTGGTTCATGGCAACACCAATCCGGCAGCGCGCAGCAAACGGGCTGTGCGGATCAGGGGCAGGCCGATCAAGGCGGTGGGGTCGTCGCTCTCGATGGCGTCGAGCAGAGTGATGCCCAGGCCTTCGCTCTTGGCGCTGCCGGCGCAGTCATAGGGTGTTTCTGCCACCAGATAACGCTCGATCTCAGCGTCTTCGAGCGGGCGGAACACCGTGCGCACCACGGCGGTATCGGCCTGCGCAAAGCCAGTGGCCTGGCAGACCACGGCCACGGCGGTGTGGAACTGCATGCTTTGCCCGCTCATCGCGCGCAACTGCTCCACGGCTTTGTCATGCACCATCGGCTTGCCCAGCGGCTGGCCGTGCAGGTCGGCCACCTGGTCCGAGCCAATCACGATGGCATCGGGGTACTGGGCGGCCACCGCATGGGCCTTGGCCAGCGCCAGGCGCAGCGCCAGCGCGGCGGGGCTTTCGCCGGGCTGTGGGGTTTCATCCACATCGGGCGAGGCGGTCTCGAAGGGCAGGCGAAAGCGCGACAGAAGCTCTCGCCGGTAGCGGGAGGTGGAGCCCAGTACAAGGGCGCGGGGCATCAGGGATTCAGACATGCCCAGATTCTCTTACACTGGCGCGCATGACAAAGGAATTTTCAGTCAATCGCCTTGAGATCAAGGCTTTTGCCCACCAAAACGCGGCGCTGGAAGGCGAGCTGCCCCTGGGGCAGCTGGCCCGCTTGCTGGCCGAAGACCAGCGCGGCGAGGCCGCTGCCGCCGAGCCCGTGCGCTGGGTGCTCGATGGTGAATGGGTGGAATCGACCGGCGGCCCTGGCCAGGCCTGGCTGCATCTGCATGCCGAAACCCAGGTGCAGCTGCAGTGCCAGCGCTGCATGCGCCCGGTGGATGTGGCGGTGGAAAGCAGCCGCTCCTTTCGCTTTGTGAAGGACGAGGCCACGGCGGCAGCGCTCGATGACGAGAGCGAAGAAGATGTGCTGGTGCTGGCGCCCCAGATCGATGCGCTGGAGCTGATCGAGGATGAGTTGCTGATGGCACTGCCCATGGTGCCCATGCACGAGGTCTGCCCGGTGGATGTAAAGCTGGAGTCCGCCACCCAGGATTTTGACGACCGCCCTGCGGAAAAAGCCAATCCCTTCGCGGCGCTGGCATCGCTGCGCATTGATAAAACCCAATCCTAGTTCGGGTGGCTTGAAGCCTGCTTGCGATCTTTGCTATAATTTGAGGCTTCGCGCGAATCCCTCGTGTCTTTAATGGGCTAGTCGCGTAAATTTCGGGCATGCGTTTGTGATTGCGCAGGCCATGTCACCAACCCTTTCAAGACTCAGGAGCCATCATGGCTGTTCAACAAAACAAGAAATCCCCTTCCAAGCGCGGCATGCACCGTTCGCACAACGCACTGAACGTGCCTGGCATCGCTGTGGAACCCACCACCGGTGAAACCCATATGCGTCACCACATCAGCCCCAACGGTTTCTACCGTGGCCGCCAAGTGCTGAAGAACAAGTCGGAAGCCTAAGCCATAGCTGTATAAAAAAGGCCCGCAGCTACATAGTAGCGCGGGCCTTTTTTATTTCTTGCCAGTTTGCGGCGCGCTGCGCGCCGAGCTGGAACTCGGTGCGAACAACGTCAAAGAATTACCGAACGAATGATCACACTGGCCGTGGATTGCATGGGTGGGGACGCAGGTATCCGTGTCACGCTACCCGCATGCAAGAAGTTTTTGGATAGCCACCCTGATGCCCATCTGTTGATGGTCGGGCAGCCTGAGGCATTGCAGTCTTTTCAGCACGAGCGTGCCACCATCGTGCCTGCAAGCGAAGTGGTCACTATGGATGACCCGGTGGAAGTGGCGCTGCGCAAGAAGAAGGATTCTTCGATGCGGGTTGCCATCAGCCAGGTGAAGTCGGGCGCCGCACTGGCAGCCGTGTCGGCGGGCAATACCGGGGCGCTGATGGCCATTGCCCGTTATGTGCTCAAGACGCTGGAGGGCATTGACCGCCCGGCTATCGCCACCCAACTTCCCCACGCCAAGGGCGGCGCCACCACGGTGCTGGACCTGGGCGCCAATGTGGATTGCAGTGCAGAGCATCTGCTGCAGTTCGCCGTCATGGGCTCGGCCTTGGTCAGCGCCCTGGAAAACAAAGAAAACCCCACCGTTGGCCTGCTCAATATTGGTGAAGAAGCCATCAAGGGCAGCGAGGTCATTAAGCGCGCCGGCGAGCTGCTGCGCACCGCTGGCCAGTCGGGTTACCTCAATTTTTACGGCAATGTCGAAGGCAATGACATCTTCAAGGGCACGGTCGATATCGTGACCTGTGATGGCTTTGTCGGCAATGTCGCGCTCAAGGCCAGCGAAGGCGTGGCCAGCATGATCAGCAACGGGCTCAAACAAGAGTTCAAACGCAACCTGCTCACGAAGATCGCCGCAGTGATCGCTTACCCGGTGCTGGCGCGCTTGATGAAGCGGGTGGACCACCGCCGCTACAATGGGGCTGCATTGCTCGGATTGCGCGGCCTGGTTTTCAAAAGCCATGGCTCGGCCGACGCGGTGGCGTATGAGCATGCCTTGCGGCGCGCCTATGATGCCGCCCGCAATGATTTGCTGGGGCGTGTGCAGACCAAGATTCAGACGGCAGCGCCCCTGCTGATGTCGGCAGACAGCAATGCTGCTGCCAAAACCGTGACGTCTCCTACCTGAATTCGATGAGTATTTATTCCCGCATTATCGGCACTGGCAGCTATTTGCCGCCACGTCGTGTCACCAATGATGAGTTGGCCGCTGAGATGGCCACGCGCGGTCTGGAAACCTCCGACGAGTGGATTGTGGAGCGCACCGGTATCAAGGCGCGCCATTTTGCAGCGCCCGATGTCGTAGCCAGCGATCTGGCGCTGGAGGCGTCGAAGAACGCGCTCCAGGCCGCCAATATCCAGGCCAGCGATATCGACCTGATCATTGTCGCGACCTCGACGCCGGACATGGTGTTCCCCTCGACCGCCGCGATCCTGCAGCACAAGCTGGGCATTGCCAATGGCTGCCCGGTGTTTGACATGCAGGCGGTGTGCAGCGGTTTTGTCTACGCACTGACGGTGGCGGACTCGATGATCAAGTCCGGCAGCGCCAAGCGCGTGCTGGTGGTGGGTGCCGAGGTGTTCAGCCGCATTCTCGACTTCAATGACCGCACGACCTGCGTGCTGTTTGGCGATGGCGCCGGCGCTGTGGTGCTGGAAGCGTCTGACAAGCCCGGCATCCTGGCCACCGAGCTGCATGCCGATGGCAGCCATGTCGACATTCTGTGCGTGCCGGGCAATGTCTCGGGTGGCCAGGTGATTGGCTCGCCGCTGCTGCGCATGGATGGCCAGGCGGTGTTCAAGCTCGCCGTCGGTGTGCTGGACAAGGCCGCACGCGCCGCGCTCGAAAAGGCCAAGATGCAGGAAGCCGATATCGATTGGCTGATTCCGCACCAGGCCAACCTGCGCATCATGATGAGCACGGCGCGCAAGCTCAAGCTCGCGCCGGAGAAGGTGGTCGTTACCGTCGACCAGCATGGCAACACCTCGGCGGCCTCGATCCCGCTGGCGCTGGACCACGCCGTGCGCAGCGGCCAGGTCAAGCCCGGGCAGAATGTGATGCTCGAAGGCGTGGGCGGTGGCTTCACCTGGGGTGCCGTGCTGCTGACGATGTAGCATGGCTCGGCGTTGCCGAGACCGCTGTCATCCGCTGATTGATAAAAACTGATTGAACCGAGACATGAGCGCTTTTGCATTTGTATTTCCGGGCCAAGGCTCGCAGTCTGTGGGCATGCTCGATGCCTGGGGTGGCCACCCCGCAGTGGTTCAGGCGCTGCAAGAGGCCTCGGATGCGCTGGGTGAAGACCTGGGCGCGCTGATCCAGAACGGCCCCAAAGAAACGCTGGCGCTGACCGCCAATACCCAACCGGTGATGCTGGTCGCTGGCGTGGCCGCATGGCGTGTCTGGCAAGCCGAAGGCGGCCCCATGCCGATAGCGGTTGCAGGCCACTCGCTGGGCGAGTATTCCGCGCTGGTGGCTGCCGGTGTGCTGACCCTGAGCCAGGCCGCGCCGCTGGTGCGCCTGCGGGGTGCTGCCATGCAAGAGGCCGTGCCTGTGGGTGCTGGCGCCATGGCGGCAGTGCTGGGCCTGGATGCGGACAAGGTCAAGGCCGTGTGCGCCCAGGTGACGGCCCAGCTGGGCGGCGCCGAAGTGGTCGAGGCAGTGAACTTCAACGACCCTGGCCAGACGGTTATCGCCGGCTCCAAGGCTGCGGTGGAAGCGGCCAGCCTGGCCGTGAAGGAAGCCGGTGCCAAGCGCGCGCTGCCGCTGCCCGTGTCTGCGCCTTTCCATTCCAGCCTGATGAAGCCCGCCGCTGAAAAGCTCAAGCTGGCACTGGCAGAGCTGCAACTGGCCGCGCCCCAGATTCCGGTGCTCAACAACATCGATGTGGCGATGCCTACCGATGCCGATGCGATCCGTGATGCGCTCTACCGCCAGGCCTTTGGCCCCGTGCGCTGGGTGGAGTGCGTGCAGCGCCTGCGTGCGCTGGGCGCGACCCACCTGGTCGAGTGCGGCCCGGGCAAGGTGCTCACCGGCATGACCAAGCGCATCGACCCTGAACTCGTCGGTGTGGCTCTGTATGACCCCGCCACTTTGCAAGAAACCAGAGAAGCCATCGCATGACTGAAACCACTTCAACAGCCAAAGTCGCCCTGGTTACCGGCGCATCGCGCGGTATTGGCGCAGCCATTGCCCAGGCGCTCGGCGCTGCCGGCTACCAAGTGATCGGCACGGCAACGACCGAAGACGGCGCTGCCAAGATCTCGCAAGCGCTGTCGGCCTTTGCCGGCTCGCGTGGTGTGGCGCTGGATGTGAACAATGGCGCCGCCGTCGAAGCGCTGATCGACAGCCTGGTCAAGACCCAGGGCGGCTTGCATGTGCTGGTCAACAACGCCGGCATCACCCGCGACACGCTGGCCATGCGCATGAAGGACGAGGACTGGGATGCCGTGCTGGGCACCAACCTGAAGGCCGTGTTCGGCGCCAGCCGCGCTGCCATCCGTCCGATGATGAAGCAGCGTTTTGGCCGTATCATCAGCATCACCAGTGTGGTGGGTGCATCGGGCAATGCCGGTCAGGCCAACTACGCGGCCGCCAAGGCGGGTGTGGCAGGTATGACGCGCTCGCTGGCCAAGGAGTTGGGCAGCCGTGGCATCACGGTCAACTGCGTGGCGCCTGGTTTTATCGAGACCGATATGACGGCCCAGTTGCCCGAAGAGCAGAAGAAAGCACTGCAGTCGCAGATTGCCTTGGGCAAGCTGGGACAGCCGCAAGACATTGCCAACGCTGTGGTCTATTTGGCCTCAGATGGCGCCGGTTATGTGACCGGGCAGGAGTTGCATGTCAATGGCGGCATGTATATGTAGATTTGACGAAAGTTGAATGCCGTTTCCTCGCGACGGCAAGTTGCACTCAGGTATTGCTGAAGCAGCTAGAATCGCGGGTTCATTCACAACCCCCAGAGGGAAACCATGAGCGATATCGAAGCACGTGTCAAGAAAATCATCGCCGAGCAACTCGGCGTGGAAGAGTCTCAAGTAACGAACGAAAAGGCTTTTGTAGCCGACCTGGGCGCTGACTCGCTGGACACCGTGGAACTGGTGATGGCTTTGGAAGATGAGTTCGAGATCGAGATCCCTGACGAAGACGCAGAGAAGATCACGACGGTGCAGAACGCCATCGACTACGCCAACAGCCACCAAAAGGCTTAATTGATTGCGCATGCACTTGGCGCCCTTGTGGCGCAAGTGTCTTGCTGCCAATCTTCCGAGAGATCAACAAGAAAGTTGTAACGCATGAGTCGCCGTCGCGTCGTCGTGACTGGTCTGGGTTGCATCAGCCCCGTGGGTAACACGGTTGCTGAAGCCTGGTCCAACATTTTGGCCGGTCAATCCGGCATTGACCTCATTACCAAGTTCGACACCACGGATTTCAGCTGCAAGATTGCAGGTGAGGTCAAGGGCTTCGACCTTGAGTCCTATATGAGTGCCAAGGAAGCACGCACGATGGACTCCTTCATTCATTACGGCATTGCCGCTGCCCAAGAGGCAGTGAAAGACGCCGGCCTGCCTTTGGGCGAGGCACTGGATGAAGAGCTCGCAACTCGTATTGGCTGTGTGATTGGTTCGGGTATCGGTGGTCTGCCACTGATTGAGAACACGCACGGTGAATATGAGCGCCGTGGTGCGCGTCGCATCACGCCTTTCTTTGTTCCCGCGTCCATCATCAATATGGTCGCAGGTCATGTATCGATGCGTTTTGGCTTCAAGGGCCCGAACCTGTCGGTGGTGACTGCTTGCACGACAGGTTTGCACTGCATTGGTGAAGCCGGTCGCATGATCGAGTACGGCGATGCCGACGTCATGATTGCAGGTGGTACCGAAGCAACTGTTTCTCCATTGGGTGTGGGGGGGTTCGCAGCGATGCGCGCGCTGTCCACACGCAATGACGATCCCAAGGCGGCATCGCGCCCCTGGGACAAGGGCCGTGACGGCTTTGTGCTGGGTGAGGGTGCCGGTATCGTGGTGCTCGAAGAGTACGAACACGCCAAGGCCCGTGGTGCCAAGATCTATGCCGAGTTGCTGGGTTACGGCATGAGCGCTGACGCCGGTCACATGACCGCGCCCAATATGGACGGCCCGCGCCGCGCCATGCTGGCTGCTCTGCGCAATGCAGGTGTCAACGCCGACCAGGTGGACTACCTCAATGCCCACGGCACCTCCACGCCGCTGGGTGACCTCAATGAGACCAATGCCATCAAGGCAGCCATGGGCGAGCATGCCAAGAAGCTGGTGGTCAGCTCGACCAAGTCCATGACCGGCCATTTGCTCGGTGGTGCTGGCGGTCTGGAGAGCGTCTTTACCGTGATGGCCTTGAAGGACCAGAAGATTCCTCCGACCATCAATCTGGTGGACCAGGATCCGGAATGCGATCTGGACTACTGCGCCAACACCGCGCGCGATGCCAAGCTGGACATCGCCGTCAAGAACAACTTTGGTTTTGGCGGTACCAACGGCACCCTGGTGTTCAAACGCGTTTGATGGTGGTTGGCGCCTGGTGCGTCACACCAGCCACGCTGGGATAAGGCCTCTGTGACAGAGGCCTTTGTTGTTTTTGCGCTGCTTCGGTCAGCACGGTGTTGGCGCTTCAACACGGGGTTTGCCCTGCGGGATCGCTGATGGGTGCACTGCAGAATGGGGTGATGCCTCTGTCAATAGCCGCCCAGCCATGCCCCACCATCGCCCAACTGCCTTGATGGCCTTGCAGTCCTTTGCGCTGGTGAGCCCAAGCCGCGTCCGCCTGCTGTTGGCCGGCTGGGTCTGCCTGGTCGCGCTGCTGTGCCTGGCCTGGATGCATGCAGCAGCTCCTACGGCCTTGCCGCGCGCCTTGGCAGTGGCGGTAATGGCATTGGCGGTAGGGCTGGTCTGGCGCATGCCGCTGTGGCCGCAGGGAACTTGTTTGCACTGGACTGGCTCTCAGTGGTGCCTTGGGCCAGCCCCGTTGGCGCTGGAGCAGCGCCAGGAACTGGGGCCACTGACCGTGCTGATGGATGGGCAATCCTGGATATTGCTGCAGGCCCAGGGGTTGCCAAGCCGGTGCCCCAGTCAGTGGCTGCTTGTGGCGAGAGCCGCTAATCCAGAGCGCTGGCCGGATATTCGTCGGGTTTTATACTCGTCGCTTGCCGCTGAACCGCAGAACATCCATCAGGTGTAAGCCTACAGCTGAACAACCACAACAATAGCTGCAAGCTTGTAGCGCCAAGAGGGCCTCTTTTATGACGGGAACGCCAACGGCCAGTACCCCGAATGCAAATGACAGCGATCTGCACCTGGTGCAGCGCACGGTGGCAGGAGATCAAAAAGCCTATGGCCTGCTGGTGCTCAAGTACCAGCGCCGCATCGAGCGCCTGATCGGGCGCATGGTGCGCGATGTGGATCTGGTGCCCGATCTGGCCCAGGAAACCTTTTTGCGCGCCTACCGCGCGCTGCCGCAGTTCCGGGGTGATGCGCAGTTCTACACCTGGCTGTACCGAATTGCCGTCAATACCGCCAAGAAGGCGATGGTCGAGCTCAGCCGCAACCCGGTGATGACCGAGAGCGCGCTGCGCGGAAAAGACGATGACGATGAAACTTATGTGCCCGGGCGCGAACTAACGACCGATGAGACGCCTGAAACGGTGATTGCCGCCCAGGAAATTGCCCAGGCGGTGAACACGGCGATGGACGCGTTGCCCGAGGACCTGCGACAGGCCATCGTGCTGCGTGAGATTGAAGGCATGTCTTATGAAGACATTGCCGCTGCGATGGATTGCCCCATCGGTACGGTACGGTCGCGTATTTTCCGCGCCCGCGAGGCGATTTCCGCCAAGGTAAAGCCCATGCTTGAACGCCAGTCTGGCAAGCGTTGGTAGCTGATATGAGTGTGATGACTGGCTGCAAGGGCCTGGGGCCCGCTAGGAATATGGCTATGAATCTCGAAAACCAAGCATCGAACATGAGCATGCAGGCGGCCTGTGAGCAGTTGTCCGCCTGGGTCGATGGTGAGCTGGACGACCAGGCGCTCGGCCAGCTGCTGGCCGAGCTGCCGGAGTTGGCCCAGGACGAGGCCTGCTACGCCTCGGTGCAGTCCTACCAGGTCATTGGCGATCTGATGCGCTCGGCGCACACACCGTGCTCCGACAGCCTGGCATTCCTGGATGCGCTCAATGCCAAGATTGCACTGGAGCCGCCGTTGGCCGACCAGGGCCAGCCCGTGCCTGGTGCTGTCGCCGTGCCGGCGGTGGCCGCTGCCGCTGTGCAGACCGTCCAGCCAGCCGCGCAGGATGCTGCGAACCATTCGGTCTTCCGCTGGAAGATGGTGGCTGGCTTTGCTACCGTGGCCGCTGTGGCGATGGTCGGCTGGAACAGCATCGGTTTGCTCTCGGGTGGCGCAGGCAATGAGGCTCGCCAGCAGATGGCAGCAGCTGCTGCGCCGCAGGTGGTTGCCTCGGCTGCGTCACCAAGGTCTGCCGCGTCCAATGCCCAAGGCCTGGTGCAGCAGCAGGTCACGGTGGGCCAGAACTCCAGCATCATGCTGCGCGATCCGCGCCTGGATGAGCTGCTGGCGGCACGCGGGCAGATTGGCGGCACCGCCAACCTGCAAATGCCAGCGGGCTTCTTGCGCAATGCCACTTTCAATGCCGAAAAGCGCAGCGATGGCTGCGCCGACAAGGCTTCACGTTTGTGCTGATGATGCGCTGAACCCCTCAAATAACACCTGCATGGCAGGTGTTTTTTTATGCCTTTCGCGCGCAAAGGCTTGAAACCTGGGTTTTGCTGCCTATCTGATGGTGATGCACGCTTGGAACCTTGAGGCCTATTGCCCCTCCAATTGCGGCAGGGCACCACGAGCGACGCGATTGAATCACTGCGTATACGGTGCCGCCATATTGTCAAATTGAGGAGTGATATGTCTCTAAAGCGTTGGAAGCCTTTTCAGATCAGTGCACTGGCGGCCATCCTGTCCGTCAGCAGCGCGATGATGCTGCCGGCAGCGGCCCAGACCCCTGCACCTGCTGTGGTGCGTGGCCTGCCCGATTTCACCGACCTGGTCGACCAGGTGGGCCCATCGGTGGTCAATATCCGCACGATGGAGAAGGTGTCCAACCGCCAAAGCCAAAGCGGCCTCGATCCGGAGATGCTGGAGTTCTTCAAGCGCTTTGGCTTGCCGGTGCCCAGCATCCCCAAGCAGCAACGCCCCCAGCGCCCCGGCGCCGATGGCGATGAGGTGCCCAGCGGCCTGGGTTCGGGTTTTATCCTGACGGCCGACGGCTATGTGATGACCAACGCGCATGTGGTCGATGGTGCCGATGAAGTGATCGTGACGCTGACCGACAAGCGCGAGTTCAAGGCCAAGATCGTGGGCGCCGACAAGCGCACCGATGTGGCTGTGGTGAAGATCGATGCCACCGGCTTGCCCGCCGTCAAGATTGGCGACGTGAACCGCCTGCGCGTGGGCGAGTGGGTGATGGCGATCGGCTCGCCCTTTGGCCTGGAAAACTCGGTGACCGCCGGCATTGTCTCTGCCAAGCAGCGCGACACGGGCGACTACCTGCCCTTTATCCAGACCGATGTGGCCATCAATCCCGGCAACTCGGGCGGCCCGCTGTTGAACATGCGAGGCGAGGTGGTGGGCATCAACAGCCAGATCTACTCGCGCTCGGGTGGCTTCATGGGCATCTCGTTCTCGATCCCTATCGATGAAGCGGTGCGCGTGAGCGACCAGCTGCGCGCCACCGGCCGTGTGGTGCGTGGCAAGATTGGTGTGCAAATCTCCACCGTGAGCAAGGATGTGGCTGAATCCATCGGTCTGGGCAAGGCCCAGGGCGCGATGGTAACGGGTGTGGAAAGCGGCTCGCCCGCCGAGAAGGCGGGCGTCGAAGCGGGTGACATCATCACCAAGTTCGATGGCAAGCCGCTGGAGAAGCTGGCGGATCTGCCGCGCTGGGTGGGCAACACCAAGCCAGGCTCGAAGAGCACCGTCACGGTGTTCCGCCGTGGCAAGACCTTGGACCTGCCGATCACCATCATCGAAATTCCGTCGGATGCTGCTGCAGACGCTGCTGCCACCAGCAAGGAGCCAGAGAAGTCCAAGCCTTCCACTGCTGCCCAGCAACTGGGTCTGGTGGTCACGGATCTGACCGATGCGCAGCGCAAGTCCATGCACCTCAAGGGTGGAGTGCAGATTGTGTCGGCCGATGAAGCCGCTGCCCGTGCTGGTCTCAAGCAAGGTGATGTGATCCTGGGCATTGCCAACACCGAGATCAATGACGTCAAGCAGTTCGACGCTGCCGTGGCCAAGGCCGACAAGTCCAAGCCCGTCAACGTGCTGTTCCGCCGCGGTGAGTGGACGCAATATGTGCTGATCCGCCCGACCAAGTAAGTCACTGCGCGCTTTGTCGCTGTGCTGACCACAAGCCGGTTTCCGCCATGGAAATCGGCTTTTTTCATGGATGGGTGTGAAAGAGCCAGGCACTGCCCAATACCCAATACCCAATACCCAATACCCAGCAACGAAAAAGCCTCAGAGCATTGCTACTCTGAGGCTTTACGTTTGGTGCGGCTGGCAGGAATCGAACCCACGACCCCTTGGTTCGTAGCCAAGTACTCTATCCAGCTGAGCTACAGCCGCTAAGCTGTCGATTATAGCACGCAATTTTTGATCACTGCCATCTTTCTGATGTGCTGGCAGCAAGCACGGTGGTCAAGAGGCACTTGCTGCATCCGGATCTGGAGGTGCTGCGCCCATTATTGCGGCACCAGAGGTGAGGCCAGCAGCCTGCAGCGCCCAGGGCAGCCGTAGTAGATATTCACTAATTTTGGGGATTGACCGTTGGCAAGCACAGTCCGATAGTTAGCGACATTGTTAATTTCTGTATATGGCTGCTGATATGAGGTGGTGCAGGTGTTTGGTTCTAGGCTGGTGGATGGCATCGGGCTGCATGCTCACGCATGCCGTGCCCACGGCTGCCTCATCCGGAGACCTGTCGGCAGCCCACAACCTGGGGTCACAGCACACAGGGGCAGATAGCCAAGGGCTCTACGCAGGACGGCGGGCCAGCGCATGGGCACAAGGGGTGGCGGTGCCCAGCCCTGACATGCAGGCTGCCGCCACGGCGCTTGCGCCAGACGATGGCACGGTTTTCCACCGTGTGCGACACAGCATGGAGGCCGTGACCGAGCAGGCGTCTGGTGTCCTGTCTCGGCCCGCTCCCAAGCTGGGTGGGCTGCTACTGGTGTTGTTGACGGTCTTCGCACTGGTGCTGGGATTTTTAAGCCTGCGCTGGCACCGTGAAACGGCGGAATGACCGCATGCTCCGTGCTGACACCGTCGCCTCTGGCCCCTCCACGCATTCCCAAAAAACATCATTGCGATAGAAATAAATAATAAAACGCTGGGCTTGTTTACATCTAGAAGCAACAATGCGTTCCAACGTTTGAAGTGACTATGAAGCTGTTGTTTCGCATTTTTTCAGTAGGCGCGGTCTGGTTTTGGGCATGCTTATGGGCACCGGGCGCGAGCGCTGCCGTGGTTGCCGCAGCGGATGTGGTGCCGGAGGCGACATTCCAATGGGGCAGCAGCGGCCCCGACCAGTGGGGGCAGGTGGGGCAGACCAGTGCAGGCCTGGCCTGGGTCACCACCGACTTTCCCAACAGCGGCAATGGCTCGCTGCGCCTTGACTTGCCTGTCACCTCGTCCAAGGCCGGGCTCGCTTACTACCCTGCTGCCACCTTCGGCAAGCTGTCGGAGCTGACCACCGTCTCCTACCAATGGCTGGTGCACAGCACCGATGTGGTCGACCAGGCGCCCGTGCTGCGGCTGTACCTGCGCAATGCGCAAGGGGTGCATACGCAGACCCTGGTCTACACCCCGGACATCGCCGGCGTGCACGGTGTGGGCCTCAACCAGTGGACCACCGCCGATATGCTCCACGGCATCGTTTGGCAAGGGCGCAGTGCGGCGCAAGGTGGCTTTGATCCCAACATACGACGGCCATTTTCGGACTTCCAGGCCGACCCGCGCTTTGCCGACATGGTGGTCTTTGCCGTGGAGGGTGGCGCCGGCAATGGATCCAGCGGCTTTGTTGGCGCCATCGACAATATCGAAGTGGTCGGGCCGCTGGCCTCGGTATCGGCCAACTTCGAAGTGGTGCCGCCTACGGCCTCCATACTGTGCGACAAGACGCAGCTGTTGGATTCCGACGGGCAAACTGCTAGCTGCACCCTGAGATTGAGCCGGCCTGCGCAGGCTGCGCTGACCGTGGGGCTGAGCACCTCCGGGGACACGGCGCGCTACAGTGGTTGCGCCGGTCCGCTGGAGATTGCAGAGGGCGCCAGCACGGCGAGCTGCACGGTCACGGCCACCGCCAATACCGTGAGAGGCGATGGCCAGGTCAGCGTGTCGGTCGCCATCGTGCCAGCGGCCAACCCTGGCGGCTACAGCTTGCTGGCGGGCACATCGGTGGCTTCCATTTAGATTGCCGATGAAGACGGGGAGGCTGCTGCGCCGGTCGGCGCAACCTCAATACCTGTTCCAGTGCTCTCGCACGGAATGTTTGCGACGCTATCGCTTGGCTTGTTGGCTTGCGGTGCCATGCTCATTCGACGCACTGGCAAGCCTTGACGAGAGGTGGGGTATCTTGTTCTCGTCAGATTTCTCGTTTTTGGCTGACGACCAATTCCACCGTAATAGGACACTTGTGCTGTATTGCCAAGGGAGCTTTCTTTCTCTGATTAGCCCCCCCTCATTGCTTAAGCGAAAGGCTGTGTTTACATTCGTTTGCCCAGTCAAGGGCCGGTGTACTCTTTCAATAGGGCTCAGGCGGTTATGCTATCGGCTTTATTTTTCCGATAGAAGAGGTCGCCGTGCAGAGGCTTTCAAAAATAAAGAGCGCCCATGTCGCACACATGGCGTTGATCTTGGGTTTGGCAGCATGCCTCGGTGCATGCGTGACGCGGCCCAAACCGCAATATAACTATGCTGGTGCAGCAGACGACCCGGTTTTTTTTCTGGAGTCTGACTTCGGGATAGATACCGGCTTTACCGCGCAGATCAATCCTGTCAGAAACGCCAATCTGTGCAAGAGCCGGCAGGGGGTTGCATATATGCAATCAATGGATTCTTACTACCGCGATTCAAGCCTGAAAGGTCCTTGGAAGATTGTTGCGCCTGCCGGGCAACCTGTGGTGATATCCGGTGGCTGGTTTCAGTACGCGACAACATCCACGAACACGACTTTCGGTACCAAATCGATCTCGCCGGGCAGAGGTTGTAGTGCTGAGAACAAGCTCGTTGTTGGCGAAAGGGGCAAGCAATACCGGGTTCACCTGCGCAAGAGCCCAGATGGAAGTGGCTGCACGATGGACATCACGAACCTAGATGGCTCGGTAGTGGAAGCGGAAGCCTATCCGAGATGCCGAATCCGTTGAATGCATGGCGCTCGCGCACATGCTCGGGCCCTTTGCAATGCGCTCGCCCAATAGGATGGGCTCGGATCGCTCGAACCCTTGCTGAGACCGAGGCTGGGCGTATTGCGGTGTGCCCTTGAGTGGCAAGAAAACGTGAATTGATTTTCTTGGCTCGCTCTTGGGTTTGCATCACTGCTTTTCCGATCTTCGTGGTAGTCGAAACTGGCCATTGAGGGCTGGTTTTTGCTGTGCATTGGTTGCAAGCAACGCCCTGTACGAGGTCTTATGAATACTGAATACTTTTTCAGAACGTCAGCAAAGATTCGCACCGTGGGAGCAAGTTGGGGTGGTTGCAGTTTGTTGCATAAGCGTGATTCATTCTCTTCCTCAGCACGGCCTGATTCTGGTATGTCAACCGGATTTCTACGTAGAGAAACCGTCCATCCATGTTATTTGGAGGTGCTTCGACTATCGTTGGCGGCGCTGTTTGATGCGCGGGTTCTGGACGATGGAAAACCGCGGTAGCCAATGTCTGCGTGGCTTCAAGTCCTCGGTTGGATTGAATGCAACTTTAATCCACAGCAGTCAATGGACGCAGTCAAATGCTCCCCGAGCATTGTTGGCGGAGTAAATGGATTGCTCAGTATGGGCATCAGAATTTCCGGGTCCCAGTGCCAAATGCTGGATGGGTTGAAAGTATTTCATCTATAGTGTTTTGTGGAATCGCTATTTGATAGATGAATTACAAGGAGAGTGGCTTGAAATTTACCCAGAATGAATCACAGAAAAGTGGCTTGGTGCGCCTGGACGGGCTTAGTCGGCGGGTATTTCTTTCTGCACTCGGTGGGGGGGCATTGGTATTGACAGGCTGCGGCGGAGGTTCTGACTCAGAGGGCGGTGAAGTGGTGCCAGCACCTCCACCCGCTGTGCAGAAGCCCGGCATTTTTCTTCTGGCTGGTCAACTGGGCGGAGCCGGTTTGCTGGAGGGCAAAGGCGCAGAGGCGCGGTTGCCAATTCGTAATTACTTGAGTATTGCTCCCGGTGGCACTGTCTACATCCCGATCAATGGTGGTCGTCTTGCGAAGGTCGACCAGGATGCGCAGCTCAGTCTCGTTCCAGGTCCCCCTGCAGGTTCAGAATACCAAATAGCTGCAGATGCCCAAGGGCGGCTTCATGCCTTTGCTTTGGCCTGCGTTTACCGCCAAAGCGACACCGGCTGGATACCCATTGCCGGAAATCCTTCGGAGGCTGGCTACGCCGATGGCGATGGCGCGTCCGCACGGATGGGTTATGTGGCATCCCCGGTGTTGGGTGCGGACGGTAGTTTGTACTTTATCGACAAAGGAACCGTGTTTGGAATGCCGGAAGACATGATGGTTCGTAAGCTGACGAGCGGTGGTCAGATTGTTACTGTTGCGGGGCGGCAAGGTCTTCCGCTAGAGCGCAGGGATGGTCAAGGCAGCGAAGCAGGCTTTGTCGATCTCATCCAACTGCTCGGGCAACCGGACGGCAGCCTTCTGGCGCTGGATAGGAGGCATTTCCGCAGCATCACACTGGACGGTCAGGTCCGCACTATGTCCAATGCCAACGAGTTGCGTACAAATGTCAGTAATCTGGTGCAGACCAGCGCCACGTCGTTCTATGCCTTGGAGGGCAGCCGCGTTGTCCAGCTGGGTTTGGACGGCTCCTTCACGCCGTTCGTGGGAATTCCGGATGCGCATCTGGACCTCTGGCACGTGAACGATGGTGTGGGCGAGGATGCGCGTTTGCAGCGCCCGTCCTCTATGGTGCAATTGCCTGATGGTGATCTGCTCATTGGCGAGGATTCCAACGCACTGCGCAGGATCAATCTGCAAACCAGAAAGGTCAGCTCCTGGGTGGGCGCCAACGTTGATAGTATTTCGGTGGATGGCCTGGGGTCCAATGCGCGCTTCACGGGCGTCATGAACGGCATGGCGGTCAATGCCAAAGGCGACATTTTCGTGCTTGAGGGCTATTGGGGCATGTACTCCAATGCTGATGCATATCGCCAAGTTGTCAGAAAAATAAGGCCCGATGGCGCTGTTACTACATTGCCCGGCAAATTATCTGACCGCGTGACGGAGATTGCCGCCGATGGGAACGACAACATCTTCTATGCCTCAGGCTGCGCCATCATGCAACTGAAGGCCGATGGCAGTCTGGCGGTATTTGCGGGCAACGTCGAAGAGAAGGGCTATGCAGACGGTTCTGCTTTGCAAGCGCGGTTTGCATCGCCTAGAGGTCTGTCGTTCGACCAGGCTGGCAACCTCTGGGTCATCGATGCACCGGCGTATGAATATGAGCGAGGCGGTGTCGCGCTTCCTAGCCCTCGAGTGCTGCGACTGTGGTATGGACAGACCTTGCGCCGTATCACCCCAGATGGCAGCGTGACCACCTATGCTGGCACGCCAGGCCAGGTATTGGAGCGGCCTTTCCCGGACTACTCGCCGGCATGGCAGCTATGGAATAGCAAGGTCGACTCGCAAGGCCGCGTCTACCTGTACAGCAGCAGCGGGCGTGCTGCGGTGTACCGCGTTGATGGGCAGGGCGCAGAACCCAGCAAGCTATGGCGAAGTGAAAGCGACGTTTCCACCTTTGACCAGATGGCCGTTTCGCCTTCCGGCCAGATCTTTGTGTCGTCAACGCAGCCGGATTTTGTCGGGGGAAGTAGTGCTATCTATGCCATGGAGCCCGGCGGTGGTCTTCGCTTGGTGGCTGGCAGCGAAGCGCTGGGTAACCTGGGTGTCCGTCTTGGAGCGCTGCCCGGAAGTCTTAACTGGGTATACGGTCTGACTGCGCTGGATGACCGCACCCTGGTTCTAGCGAGTGAGAGTGCAGTTTTGCGCGTTAATTTGTAGCAGAGTTGACGCGGTGGAGACGGGGTAAAGACCGCAAGCCAGGTATGCGCAGGCCGTGTATCGCCAACCAGGGCAACGTAGATGTATTGATTGATTTCGGCCCTGGCCTGCGTAACCGTTCTTAAGCCACTTGGTGCCGGTCAATCCTTGCAGCCATTGCCCGGCTCTGCCGGCATGCGCGGAAAAGAGCTGCGCTCAACTCTCCTCCTTGCCCGCATTCTGCTGCGCATCGATCGCCTTCATGTTGTCCAGCAGCTTGAGCAGGTAGTGCAGGGTGTGAACCATGTCATTGCTCGAGAACCCCTCGAGCGCCTGCTCGTAATAGCGGCCAATCGACTCGGCTGCATCGTGCTGCCACACCTGCTGCCCGGCTGGCGTCAATTGCACCAGACGGGAGCGTTTGTCTGCCGGGTCGGGCACGCTGTGCACATAGCCGGCGGCCTCCATGCGTGACAGCAGGCCGGTGAGGTTCTGGCGGCTCACCAACAGGTAGCGGGCCAGGTCGCCCATGCCCATGCCCTGCTCTGATTCGGGCCGCGACAGCGCGCCCATCACCGCCCACTGTTGTGTGGTCAGGCCCTGGGCTTCAACGGCCTTGGTCCCAGTTTTATGCAACATGTTGGCGCATTGGTAGAGCTTGAAATACAGACGATTGGCCAGGTCGGTGCGCAGTTGCTGCGGGTTTTCTCTAGGGTCTTTGGCGAGTTTGCTCATGATTCCGATATTGCCATGGCATGGCATTTGTGTAAATATATTGTCTAATTAAACGATGCAATGCAAAAGAAAGGTGGGATCATGGCACGTTTTGATGGGCAACATGTTGTAATAACCGGTGGGGGTGGCGGCATTGGTGGGGCTACCTGCAAACGCTTTGCCGCTGAAGGCGCCCGGGTGACCGTGCTCGACAAGCAGCTGGGCGCCGCACAGGCGGTGGCCGATGCGATTGCAGCGGCGGGCGGCTTGGCGCAAGCGGTGGCCTGTGATATCACCGACCGGGCGAGTGTCGATGCGGCCGTGCAGCAGGCCGAGCAATGGGCTGCGATTGATGTGCTCGTCAACAACGCGGGCTGGGATGTGTTCAAGCCCTTCACCAAGACCCATGAGGGCGAATGGCAGCAGCTCATTGCCATCAACCTGGTGGGTGCCCTGCACATGCACCACGCGGTGCTGCCGCACATGGCAGAGCGCAAGGCGGGGCGCATCGTCAACATCGCGTCTGACGCGGCGCGCGTGGGCTCCTCAGGCGAGGCGGTGTATGCCGCCTGCAAGGGCGGGCTGGTGGCGCTGTCCAAAACCCTGGCACGCGAGCATGCCCGCCACAACATCACCGTGAACGTGGTTTGCCCCGGCCCCACCGATACCGCCTTGTTTGCCAGCTACAAGGAGGGCGCGGGCAACCCCGACAGGCTGCTCGAGGCCTTTACCCGTGCGATCCCGCTGGGCCGCATCGGCCAGCCCGAGGACCTGCCCGGCGCAATCCTGTTCTTTGCCTCGGGCGACGCCGCCTATGTGACCGGCCAGGTCATCAGCGTATCGGGCGGCTTGACGATGGTCGGCTGAAGGCCCCCCAATAAATAAGGAGACTGGTATGGAATTTGAAGACATCCTCTACGACGTGCGCAACCATGTGGCCTGGATCACCATCAACCGGCCCGAGAAGATGAACGCCTTTCGCGGCACCACCTGCGACGAGCTGATCCGCGCGCTGAACAAGGCGGGCTATGACAAAAGCGTGGGTTGCATCGTGCTGGCGGGCGCGGGCGACAAGGCTTTTTGTACCGGCGGCGACCAGTCGGCGCACGATGGCAACTACGATGGCCGTGGCACCATCGGCCTGCCGATGGAAGAGCTGCACGACGCCATCCGCAATGTGCCCAAGCCGGTGATCGCGCGCGTGCAGGGCTATGCGATTGGCGGCGGCAATGTGCTGTGCACCATCTGTGATCTGACGATCTGCTCGGACAAGGCCATCTTTGGCCAGGTGGGCCCCAAGATGGGCTCGGTGGACCCGGGCTATGGCACGGCATTTCTGGCGCGTGTGGTGGGCGAGAAAAAGGCCCGCGAGATCTGGTACCTGAACAAGCGCTACTCCGGCGAAGAGGCGGTCGCCATGGGGCTGGCCAATATCTGCGTGGCGCCAGAGCAGCTCGATGCCACCGTGCAGGAATGGGCCGAGACTATCTGCGAGCGCAGCCCCACCGCGATTGCGATTGCCAAGCGCAGCTTCAACATGGACACCGCGCACCAGGCGGGCATTGCCGGCATGGGCATGTACGCGCTCAAGCTGTATTACGACACCGACGAGTCGCGCGAAGGCGTGGCTGCACTCAAGGAAAAGCGCAAGCCCGATTTCCGCAAACACGCCAAGTAACGCAGCCTGCCGCGAGAGGTGTCCATGAATCCGTACTTGAACGATGACTTGATGAGCCTGGCTGCATCGGTGCGCCGGTTTGCCGATGCGCGCGTGGCGCCGGGCTTTTTGGAGCGCGACCGGAGCCGCGTGCTGGACCGTGCGCTGATGCGTGAGATGGGCGCCATGGGCCTGATCGCCCCTGAGCTGCCCGAGCAGCTGGGCGGGCAGGGCCTGGGTTGCCTGGCCGCTGGCGTGGTGCATGAGGAGCTGGCGCGCGCCGATCTGAGCATGTCCTATGTGCCGCTGCTGGCCTCGCTCAATGCGCAGATTCTGGCCGCCCACGGCCAGCCGGAGGTGGCGGAGCGCTGGTTGCAAAAAATGGTGGCGGGCGAGGCGCTGTGTGCCATTGCGCTGACCGAGCCGCGCGGTGGCTCGGACGCGGCCAACCTGCGCCTGCGCGTAGAGCGCGATGCACAAGGCTATGTGATCAACGGCGAGAAGACCTCGATCTCTGCCGCAGACCAGTGCGATATCGCCGTGGTGTTTGGCCGCACCGGCACGGTAGAATCGGGCGCGCATGGCGTGACGGCGTTGCTGGTGCCGATGGACTTGCCTGGCATCACGCGCAGCCGCTTGGATTGCCATGGCCAGCGCGCCATTGGCAGGGGCTCGCTGTTTTTTGACCATGTGCGTGTGCCGCTCTCGCATCGCCTGGGTGAGGAGAACCAGGGCTTTGTGCAGGTGATGCAGGGCTTTGACTATTCACGCGCGCTGATCGGCTTGCAGGTTCTGGCCGTGGCGCGTGCGGCGCTCGACGATGCCTGGCAGTACGTCACCCAGCGCCAGGCCTTTGGCAAGCCCTTGTCGGCGTTCCAGGGCGTGTCGCACCCTTTGGCGGATTTGGATACGCAGGTCAGCGCCGCACGCCTTTTGTGTCTGCAGGCGCTGTGGCTCAAGGACCAGCGCAAGCCCCACAGCGCCGAAGCGGCCATGTGCAAATGGTGGGCCCCCAAGCTGGCCTATGACTGCATCCACCAGTGCCTCTTGATGTTGGGACATGGCGGCTATGACCGGGGCGTGATGGAGCAGCGCCTGCGCGATGTGCTGGGCTTTCAGATTGGTGACGGCACCGCCCAGATCATGAAGACCATCATTGCCCGCGACCGGGCGGGCAGGCAGGCCGTGCCGGCATAGCCGTGATTTGCTCCCAAGCGCGGCCCACCAGCGCGGAGCCTCAACCCACAGGAGACAAGCATGCAATTTGATGCCGTATTGCTGGCGCCGCGCCGTGCGCAGATGCGCAGCCAGGGCTGGTGGCGCGACACTACCATCAACGATGCGCTGGACCAGGCGGCGCAGCACTGGCCCGACCGGCTGGCACTGGTGGCGCAGCGCACGGGCGAGGACACTGCGCAGTCCTTCAACTATGCGCAGTTGGCGCGCATGGCCGACCGCGTGGCCATCGGTTTGTGGCGACTGGGTGTGCGGCCTGCCGATGTGGTGGCCTGCCAGTTGCCCAATGTCTGGCAGTTCACGGTGCTGTACCTGGCATGCGCACGCATCGGCGCGGTGCTCAACCCCCTGATGCCCATTTTTCGGGAGCGCGAGTTGCTCTTCATGCTGGGCCACGGGGAGGCCAAGCTGGTCGTGGTGCTGAAGGACTTTCGCAATGTCGATTACGAGGCGATGCTCAAAGGCATTCAGCCACAGTTGCCGCAGCTCCAGCATGTGGTCGCCATCGGTGGTGCCGGTGTAGACAGTTTTGAGGCGCTGCTGACCCAGCCCGCCTGGGAGCGCGATGCCGATGCCGCGCAGGTCCTGAGCTCACACCGGGTCCCGCCCGATGCCATCACCCAGCTCATCTACACCAGCGGCACCACGGGTGAGCCCAAGGGCGTGATGCACTCCTCCAATACCTTGATGGCCAACATCAACGCCTATGCCGAGCGCCTGGCGCTGGGGCGTGACGATGTGGTGCTGATGGCGTCGCCCATGGCGCACCAGACCGGCTTTATGTACGGGCTGATGATGCCGGTGATGCTGGGCGCCACGGCGGTGCTGCTGGATGTGTGGAACGCCGCCACGGCGGCGCAACTGATACGGCAATGGCACTGTACGTTCACGATGGCGTCGACGCCGTTTCTGGCCGATCTGTCACGCGAAGTGGCTGCCAGTGGGACGGTGCCCAGCCTGCGCACTTTTTTGTGTGCCGGCGCGCCCATCCCCGGCCCCTTGGTGGAGCAGGCGCAAACGGCCTTGGGCGCGCAGATCATCTCGGCCTGGGGCATGTCGGAGAACGGCGCTGTTACCACCACCTTGCCCGGCGATGGCGCGCAGCGCGCGGTGGAGACCGACGGTCTGCCCTTGCCCGGCGCCGAGGTCAAGGTGCTGGACGACCTGGGCCAGGAGCGCCCGCGCGGCGAGATTGGCCAGTTGTGGGTACGGGCCAACTCCAACTTTGGTGGCTATCTGAAACGCCCGCATCTCAATGCCACCACCGATGACGGCTGGTTCGATACCGGCGACCAGGCGCGCATGGATGCGCAAGGCTATATCCGTATCACCGGCCGCAGCAAGGATGTGATCATCCGAGGTGGCGAGAACATTCCGGTGGTGGAGGTGGAGTCTCTGCTCTACAAGCACCCGGCCGTGGCGCAGGCCGCGGTGGTGGCTTATGCGGACGAGCGCCTGGGTGAGCGGGCTTGCGCGGTGATCGTGCTCAAGCCCGGCGCAGCCGAGCCGGCGCTGGCCGATGTGACCGCGTTCTTGCGGACGCAGAAGCTGGCGCCGCACTACCTGCCCGAACGCCTGGTGGTGCTCGCAGACATGCCGGCCACGCCATCGGGCAAGATCCAGAAGTTCAAGCTGCGCGAGCAGCTCAAGGCCTAGACCGCGTCCGACGCGCCCGAGGAGCTGTCGCGGTTGCGCAGCACAATCGTTATCTGCCCGTTGGTCTCAATCGTCGCCTGCTCCACCTCGTAGGTGTGCAGGCAGCCTGCGCCGCGCAGCGCCGCTTTCAGGTCATCACTGGTGAGGAGTTCGGCATCCATCACCTGGCGGTTGACCTGGCCGTTGGATATCAATCGCTTGGGAATGCCATCGACCCAGCGCGACACCCGCCTGCTGCGGTAGCTCAGCTGCGCCACGATGGAGTGGCAGGCGATCAAAGTCGTGGCTGAGATCAGCCCGCCGATCAGCGAGTTGTCGCCTGCATTCATCGAGTTCTGCACGGCGTTGGACAGGATCAGCAGCAGGATGAGATCGAAGGGGTCGTATTGCCCAATCTGGCGCCGGCCGGTCAGCCGCAGAAACACCAGCAGGAATGCGTAGACGACAAAGCCGCGAACGACAAATTCCCACCAAGGAACACTCATAGAGAACATGGCATGACTCCTCAAGCTGGGGGCGGGCAGCGCCTGCATGAACCCTCGGGCTGCCCACTGACCCGGCCATCATAGTCCGCAGTGGCCGCCGGGCGCGATACTGCCGCGTACGCTGGCAGGCCCCGGCATCGTCGTCTTTTTTCGCCAGTTCCGCTGCCGCATCAGTGCCGCGCGTGCATGGGGCGGGCCCCATAAATAAAAAGGCGCCAGTGTTGGCTGGCGCCTGCACAGGGGAGGTGGGCTGGGTGGATTACATGCCCTGTCCCAGATCGGAGATCAGCTGTGCCGACAGGTAGAGGCGCCGCGCTATGGGCTCGGTCAGCACATACTCGGCCAGGTTGGAGTGGTAGTTGGCGCCGGGCAGACCCAGACCCTCAATGACTGGCTTGCCCGACAGCGCGGCATAGGCAGCGTCCGAGCCGCCACCGCCGCGCGTGGTGTACATCTGCGATTTACCGCCCACATCGGCATAGATGGTGATCGCCTTCTGGATCAGCTTGACGCCCTCGTCGTTGGCGTTGAAAGCGGGGCGGCCCCGGGTCAGGTTGATGTCGATGGTGGCGCCGTGCACATGGGGCGTCGATGCGGCTTTGTCGAGCATGCCCTTCATCAGGTCCAGATCCTCGTTCTTGCCATAGCGCACGTCGGCATTGACCACGGCCTTGTCCGGGATGATGTTGGTGGCGCTGCCGCCAGCGGTCATCGTGGTCCAGTTAAAGCCGCGTTCCTTGGATTTGTCCTGGATGTCCTGCGTGCGCAGCACCAGGGCCGAGGCCTCGGTCAGCGCATTGATGCCCGCCTCCGGTGCCACACCTGCGTGCGATGCCTTGCCATGCACCACCGCCTGTACATAGGCAATGCCGGAGGTCGCAGTGCCAAAGCCTTCTTCCAGGCCGGAAGGCTCGTAGGACAGCACATAGTCGTGCGAGGCGGCCAGCTTCTGGATCAGGTCGCGCGAACCGAAGGAGCCCTTTTCCTCATCGGTGTTGAACATCACCGTGATGGTCTTGAACTTGCTGAAATTCTGCGCCTTGAGCAGGCCCAGGCTGTGCAAGATGACGGCGATGCCGCCCTTGGCATCGGCAATGCCGGCGCCATAGGCCTTGTCGCCTTCGACCTTGAAAGGCGCCGTAGCCAGGATACCGCTCGCATACACGGTATCCATGTGGGCCATCAGCAGCAGGCTCTTGGTGCCGCTGCCCTGGAAAGTGCCGACAATGTTGTCGCCCACCACACCCGCCTCTGCCTTATGGCGCACCACATTGGCGCCGAGTGCCTGTAGGCGGGCTTCGAGGTAGTTGCCCATCTGCGGAATGCCAACGGGGTCATTGGTACCTGTCTCAATGTTGACCAGCTCCTGCAGTGTTTGGAGGACGGCCGCCTTCTCGGCCTGCGAAGCCTGGTCCAGCGTGGCGTTGTAGCGCAGCGAGGAGGCGCTGCTGTCGGAGCAGCCCGATACGCTCAAAGAAAGGGCCGCAGCAGCGGCGATGGCCAGCAAGGTTTTTTTCATGTTCATTTTGGGTGTGGGAGGAGACCGCGGAAAGGGTCACGGGATTGTCATGCGACGGATGCAAGGATAAGAACGGCACCCCGTCAACGCGGTCACGGCTGAGACAAGCGCTGTGGCCATTGCCCCTGTCATCGCGTTGGCCCATTCCGGGCTGCTACGGCGCGATGCCGGCGCTGACGACGCGGATGCAGCGATATGGCCATACCCATGGTCCTGCGTGACCACGGCCAAGCAATGGGTTTCGTTGTCTCCATCGTTGATCGTGTAGCCGTCCGCGTCTGCGGCACGACCTTCCCCTGGGACCGAATCAGAGCGCTCAGGTCGACGCAAAGAGGACACTCCTTGCCTGCGTTTGTGCAGCCATCGCCCTAGGGTGTCGCCCCAGGGAGAGGCTGGCGAATGCCGCCTAGGCTTCCCGTTCTGGTGCGTGCAGCAGATTGCGCCCCTTATGGCGATTAAGCCATCCCGCACAGCCCCCACATGGCCTGCACCGCTGCTGCACCAGACACAGCCATGCGGACTTACTGGCGGTCGCGGCGTTCGCCATGTTGGCCTTCACGAAGCTGCGGGTGGGCGCTTGACTGCGCTTGCTGGTGCATCTGTTGCTGGCGCATTTGCGCTGCTTGTGCATGCTGTTGGGCTCTTATTTGTTGTTGCATCTGTTCATGTTGGGCGCGTTGCTGCGCCATCTGCTGTTGGTGTATCTGGTCTTGCTGTGCGCGCTGCTGTGCCATTTGCTGCTGGCGCGCTTGCGCTTGCTGTGTGTGCTGTGCTTCCAGGGGTTGGCCGTGTGCTGGCGGCTGTGCCATCGGTTGTGGCATGGTCAACCCGCCGGGCCGTTGATGGGCAGGTGCCGGGGTTGTCTGGGCATGGGAGTCTGGAAGCAGCTGCATGGGTGCCACGGCACTGGGGCGGACCATAGGCTGCACGCCCGGGCTGATTAGCATCTTAGCCGGGTCGATGGTCTGGCGTTGGCTGAGTGCGTAGCCGCCTGCCGCTGCTACGCCGGCTGCCAGCGCGGCCCCGTGGCCGTCGGGGAGCTCGCCAGTGGTCATTGCAGGTCGGGCTGACTCTGCCACTGGAGCCGTGTTGACTACATGCACATGGGTGCTGTTGTGGATGTTTTCCACAACGGTGCGGGAGTTGGATATGTAGGTCTGGTCGTTGTAGACAACGGCTGGACGAGCCAGAGGTGGGTGGGCGCTTATCCCTGATCCACTAGCCAGACTGACCCGGCTCTCCCCAATGCAAATGCAATGCGTCTTCCTTTTAACTTTACGTTGTCTGCGCTGGAGGAAGGCAGCCTCGAAGAGGACGATGACCTCCACGATCTCTGGGTCCGGCTGACGTCACGGATGCAGGGGTGGGTGATTCTCCGAGGCTTGCCTACATGTGATGTTTCAATAGCTTGTTCAGCTGGACAAGTCTGGCAAACTGGTGTGACCACGCTTCAGCAACTCCGAGGAATTCTGCCGGATGAGCAGCCTTAAGAATTCGCGCGTATCTGCCAAGCCATGGGTATCAAATACACCTTCAAACGGCCCTATGGCCCGCAAACCAATGACAAGGCCGAGCGTTTCATCCAGACGTGCCTGCGTGAATGGACTTACGGGTGCATATGGGAGAACAGCCAAGAGCGCACTGCGTGGTTCCCCGCCTTCTGGTCTCACTACATCGCCCGAAAACCGCACTCAGCCTTCGGCCGCAAGCCTCCAGCCTCCCGACGTGGATTGAACAACCTATTACAGATCAACAGCTAGTTTGCGCGCTGTACTTCGGTACCTCACCATGCAACTTCGTGGCTATCGCGGGTTGATGGCTCGCTGGCTTGAACTCCAATGTCGGCACTTGGGCGTGTTCGCTGGCTATAAATTGTGTCCTGCAGTCGGTTAGCCTTGCGAGATGCATGCGCGCTACCCTTGTAGCCACTTCCCCACTCGTTTCCCCCCGGCCACGCCTTTCAGGGGTGGAGGGTGGGGGGTACCGGATGCAGGAGGTATGAGTGCGCTGCGATCGTGGGAGCTAGGAGGAGGAGATAGTGGCTGGATTGCACTGTATGCGACCTGTGTGCTCGCTCCGGCTTCACTTATGTATGTTCAGCATTTCTTTAAGTTCGGGACATGGTAGCTATGACTATCTTCGTGTCAATAGCTGTTATGCAAGGTACACTTCATGTATCGAACACTGAGTTGATTTGTATGAGTGCTTACTTAGAGTTATTCGGTACCGCTTTATCTCCCAGATCTCCTGTTGGGGCACTGTTAATTGGTGCTTTGATTCTGGGATTGATACTTGTCGTCGTCTTGTTGATACGTAGAAGTGTCCGACACGTAGCACTACACCTATCAGACACTACGGCATTGCAATTTGTGAGCGAGTTTGCACAGCTATTAACTTGCGTCTTTGGGTTTGTTCTCTACGCGCATTTAATACCGGAGTTGAGAGCTTTGGGTACAGCGCTACTTGCAGGAGTAAGCGTTGTGTCTGTAGTTGTCGGGATGGCAGCTCAGAGTACACTGGGCAACGTAATTGCTGGCTTTTCATTGGTGCTATATAGACAAATTCGTGTTGGGGATACTATTCAAATTAATTCCCCTCTTGGGGTAGTGACCGCTAAGGTTGAAGTCATCTCTCTAGGGTTTACGCAGTTGATTAATGCTGACGGGCATGAATTAATTGTGCCCAACAGCGTAATGATGGGTAATTCTATTATAAGATTGAGCCGCGGTCTCTGATCATTAGTATTTGTTTGTTAGCTCCCTCCCTGTAGGCTATTTATGATTTATCGGCACCCGAGGAGGTCTAGGCGATTTTTTTGGATGCGTAGACTTTGGAAGTGCCGCCTAGGTTTTTCGTGCTGCGCTGTGGTAACTCTGCATGCAACCTCGTAACAAGTGCAGTTTGATAGCTCTCTGGCTTGACTTTCGACTCCGCACTGGGCATGTTCACAAGTTACCTACCGTGTACTGCAGCCGTTTAGCCTTCCGGGGTGCAGGAGGTTCGAGTGCGCTACCAGGGTTAGTCATGGCACACTTGTTATGCTAAGGTGAATCCGCGTCTCCCTTGGATGGGGGCTGTCTGGCTCAGCGCTCTGTGATTCACTTGCACCATGATGCTAGCCTGGGGGATGGACGCTTGTTTCCGTCATTCAATGATCGAGACGGTCGGAGACAGACAGCTGCCAGTAATGCTTTGGCTGCTTTCGGGCTTGAGCCAACTATTTTGCAACTCATGCATGCGCTTCGTAAGGGGAGCGCTTCCATCGACGCAGGAAGCAATAGCCATAACAATACACAACATGCCAGCAGCAACCACCGAGAACCCGATACTTGGCACTACTGCCCAGCTTCTCGATCCTTGCTCATGCACGGCGGTTGATTTCGTGCACCAATAAATGATGGTTGTTATAGTGAGCAGGGCCGGACAGCCTATGTTCTTCATGGAGGAGGGCAAGCATGCACTCATGGGTCATCGCCCGTATTTCCTGGATCATAAGCATGGACGATAGGTCTTGCGCTACGAGGTTGTGGTTGTTTCTGACTATTTTTTCGAGCTTGGGCACTTTGATGCCATGTTTCGAATCTTCTATATGGACTCCAGAAAAAAGAGCATAATTTTATACAGCCTTCGGAGAGTCAAGCTCTAAGAATTGCTGCCCTGATTTAATCGAACCTGAAATTTCCCATGCTACACATCTTGAGCAAATGATGCTGGTAGTCATCGCGACCTGCATCTACCGTGTGAATTCCATCCCCCCTAATTAAAGGCTTCATTTGGAGGGCCAATAGATCGTGCAGCGACGTATCAGTTTGTGGATCTTCCAGCATACTGAGCATCATGGGAGGTGCCGTAATAAAACGCGATAAGGGAATGCTTAGGCTTGCACCCGAAAATAGAAAAAGCCTCCCCTGCGCCACTACGGCACTGGTGAGGCTTATTGTTTATTAACTAACCTGTCAGGCGCGGCGACGGAAGCCCACCAAGCCCAGCATCGCAGCCAACATGGCCAGTGACCAGGTTCCCAGCGTCGGCACAGGGGTTGCAGCAGGCAGCGCAGTGACAGTGATGGACTGAGTCACAGGCTCAGCCACCGTGAAATAGTCGTTGCCTTCCTGGTTGGCTTCAATGGTGCAGGTACCCGTTGTCAGCACGCGCACAGAGCTTCCAGCCACTGTGCATACGGTAGGCGTCAGACTGGTGTAGCTCACCGCCAGGCCAGAGCTAGCCGTTGCAGCAGGTTCCAGCGTAAAGCTGTTGCCCGTCACCACGCTGTGGGCAGACTGGGACGGGAAGGTGATGGTCTGCGCGCTTTGCACGGTCACGCTCTGAGTCACCTGCGCGGCAGCGTTGAAAGCCACTATGCCCACAGTGCCCCCCGGCTGGTCGGCAGCGATGGTGCACAGACCACCAGCCAGTGGCGTCACCGTGGTACCTGATACGGTGCAGATGGATGGGGTTAGGCTTGTGTAGCTCACCGCCAGGGTTGAGCTGGCCGTCGCTGCCGGGTCAATGCTGAACGCCCCATCGGCCACATTGCGCTTCAAGGTCTGTGCTGGGAAGGTGATGCTTTGGTCCGGTGGCGCGTCGATCTGCATGCTTTGGCGCACCGCAGGTGCGGGGTCGACGTCGTAGGTCAGACCACCTATCGTTTGGGTACCCGCTGCGGCGTTGGCCTCGATCGTGCACAGCCCGGTCACTGCCGGTGTGACCAATGTAGCAGCGCCTGTGGTGGAGTCCACCGTGCACACGGAGGGGGTCACGCTGCTGTAAGTCACTGGCAAATTGGCACTGCTGGTGGTTGGCGGCGTCGGGTTCCAGGAAACCGAAGCGCCATTCATCGCCGAATAGGTACCAGGCTCAGGTGCCAGAAAGTTGATGACCTGCTTAGTAGGATCGAGCTCGGCCAGACGTGCAATTCCACGGCGAGCCATGCCGGCAACGCTGGTGAACTTCCCGCCCAGATAGACGGTTCCATCATTGTTGGGCAGCACTGCCCATACCCAGCTATTGGCGCTAAAGGAAGTATCGAACTCGGTATCTAACGAGCCATCCGCATTGAAGCGCGCAATACGCTGGCGCGGAGCGTCGGTCAGGACAGCACCATTGACAGGGTTGGTCACACCGGCCCGGCCATAATCGCCACCGACCACAATCTTCTGCTCGCCACCCACGTTCTGCAGGGCCACCGATGAGGCCCACCAGTTCACATAGGACTGGAAGCTGCTATCCACCGTGCCATCGGTATTCAAGCGCGCAATGCGCCAGTGTATTTCATCGGCATAGCGATGCGTGCCGCCAGCATATACGATCTTGCCGTCATCCTGCAACGCCAGCTGATATACGGGCCAGGAGCCGTCCCAAGCGCCATTGCGCCCTGCAATGGCCTGACCAGCGTCAAAGCTGGTATCCACGGAACCATCGGTATTCAGGCGCGCCACGCTCATACGATTGACGCCATTGACTTGCGAGAAAGTTCCCGAGATCAGAATCTTGCCGTCTGCCTGCAGCTTGACATCTTCAATGCCATTGTTCGGGCCGGTGCCGACGTTGAAGCTGGCATCGAGCGTGCCGTCCGCATTCAGACGGGCCACCCGGTTGGCGACCGTGCCATCGACACGGTTGAAATAACCACCAATAATGATCTTACCATCTGGCTGCAGCGCAATGCCACGCACATTGCCATTGGCCTTGACCGAGCCGGCTGGTGCATTCTGGAAGGCCGCATCCAAAGTGCCATCGGCATTGAGGCGCGCAATGCCCCAGAAGGTGGTGAAGCTGGCAGCGCCTTTGGGCTTGACTGACGTGAATTCGCCGCCAATCAGCAGCTTGCCGTCTGGCTGCACCGCAATGGCCTTGACGAAGTCATTGGTCGCCACCTTGAAGCCGGTATCAAGCGAATCGTCGGTATTGAAACGTGCCACGCCCTGGTAGCCAGCTTGGCCTTCCACGGTGTTGAACAAGCCACCAATAACCACCCGACCACTGCCGTCCTTGACCATCACCATGGTCTCCAGATTGGTGCCTCCTCCAGAAGCGAACGTATCTGGAGCGTATACCGCCCCATAGGCCATGCCGAGCGCGCCAGCGAGAGCGGTCACTACAATACTTTTGAGTAGTGTTTTAATTGGGGCTGAATGATTAAAGTTAGTAGGCATGTCGTTGTTCCATTTGGCATTAGCAGTAAAACTCAGTTGAAATTTTGTCTATGTTTGCTATTTTGCTTTTTTGTTTTTCTTGATATTCATTTGCTTTTTGTTATTGTCTCAAGATTAAATAAATTCTTGATGAAAATGGCTGTTGTGATAGAAAAAATAACATGCAAATCTCTGCATCAAGAAGTGGGCGGCTCCCCACTGACATGCCTGCCTTTGACCACTTCTACCGCCAGTTTTAAGTCGCAAATGTGGATTTTGATTCGCTCAGGTTATTCACAGGCGTACTTATCCTTCCACCCCCTTAATTGATCGCGTGCAAACCGTAGATTGGCTCAGGCAAAAATCGTCTGCACCTTGTTGTCGTTCTTCGACATGCCACAGCCAAGCACCTTGTTGAATCCGGCGTGCTAAAGCAGGCGGATGAGGGGCATGGGTTGATTTCCAACACAGAAGTGATCCACCAACTTGATAGGGTCAGATTACGTGGTAATCAACAGTGTGGGGCTGGTGCAGCACCCACATCCGCGTGCGTCGGCAGTTACCCAATAGGACGCTGATCAGTGTGCTTAACGCCGGGTGTCACCCATTTCCGAGTTTCAATTTTTTCGCTTTAACGCGTTCGCAGATGCCGGCCGCTTGCGCCTAGCTTCGGCATGCGAGGTGGTACCTAGGCATATTTCTCAGGTACTTGGACTATGGGGGTAGCGGCTAGGCCTCTCGTGCATCGCCTCGATACCTCTCCGTGCAACTTCGGCACTATCGTGGGTCTATGGATCGCCATTTCGGTTTCGATCTTGCAAGCCGGGTCGGTCCTTAGAATGCCTAGCCTCCAGATCTGAACCGCGAGAGATGCATCTGCCCAGGCTGACACTTGACTCCCCGACTCCCCGTCCCCCTCTCCCCCTTTAGGGGAGGGGGACTGGGGGGGGGCAATTCAGCGAGGCCGCCTCTCATAGGGTCTAGGATGGAGCCCATTAGGCCGCCTACGAGTGAGTTGCCGTCACCGCGACACGCGTACCTTGCCTCATTCCCGGAGTAGCTGTCCAGCTGAGACGAGGGATTGAATTGCTTCGCGGACATTCTCTGCGCGATGGTTACTGCCATAGCCCTCTGCCCCACTATCGTGCATCTCCTTGAAAGCTCGTGCAACGATCTTGCGGATTGTCTCCTCGGTCGCCTCGCCAGGATTCCGCTGCTCATTGCCATTCAGATCGAGTTGGCTCAGATGCTGACGAATTGCCTGCAGTGCTACATCCGTCCGCTCCTGGGTCTTGGGCTTGGGGCCTGCGAATACCATGGCATCGTTCGCCTGCGTGTCGTCGGAGTCTTGCACATGCCGGATGACGATGGATTGGAGGGGCTCCGTCTCATGCGCCGGTTGAAACTCGATGGGCTCGATCCGAAACCAGCCCTTCGTATGGCTGCCGTCGCGGCCCTTATCGAGGCGCCAGTAGCGCTCGTTGCCACTGCGGCCAACCTCGATAGACACATCAGGGTTCGCATTCAGGGCATATGCTCCTCGCGCACCACGACGAGGATCGTTTCCCGAATGATGAACGAGCAATACCGCGGCACCAGTCATCCTAGTCAGGCGCTGAACGTTAGCGATCATTCCGGCCATCGCTGAGTTGCTGTTTTCCTCCGCAGTTCCGGCAAGTGAGGCTGACAGGGTATCAATCACAATGAACTTGGCTTGGTGCTTCAAGGCCGTCACTGCCAATGAGTCGACATCTTCCGTGCTGGCAACATTGCAGGCATCAAAGACGTAGCGAATACCCTTCTGATAGACGCCACCCCGGTCATGCTCAAGAGCTTGGACGCGTGTGCGCAGCCCCAGTTGCCCCTCCAATGCAACATAGATCACGTTGGTCTGGGTGACCGGGTGGTCAGCCCAGTCAGAGCCGCTGGCTACCGCCGCTACCATGTCCAGCAGCAATGCAGTCTTGCCTGCTTGAGACTCACCCCCACAAGATAATGACCTCCCCGCCGTGGAAGACGTCACTCACCAGCCATCCCAGACGCGGCATGTGCTCAAAGTCTTCAGAGGTATGCGTTGGCAGCGTTCGCAACACCTCTACTGGAGGTGGAAGCGTGGGGTCGGGCAGGCGCTGCTCTTGCTTGGCGGCGAGACCTACGTCATCCAGGCTGTCGGTGGACGACGCGAGGACTTCAGGCACCATACGGATGGTGTCTGCCGCATCATCTGCCAGCCCGCTACGTGTCGGCCCCTGGTAGGCCATATGGATCACTGGAAATGGGGCAACCTCTTGCTCTTTGCCAAGTCGCTGCCAATGAACGTGCGAGGTTTGGGCCTGCGCTGCTCCGGAGATGGCTGAGACGTCGCAGTTAGCAGTGATCCTGGTTTTGCCTGGCTCTGTCTCAGTTTGGTTGAACATTTCTGCCGCCGTTGAGGGCGTGCTCGGGTCGCCTGGGTGGGTAGGGGACTTGTGAGTGGGCGCACGCTCATTTGCCTCCTCTTCTTGGCGCATAGCAAGGAACTTCAAGGCTGCAGCCTGGAGGCGATCCACTTCCGGAGATTTGGGGATGTTGGAGTGAGTATTCGAGGTAGTCATTTGAGGTATCTGCATTGGTTCGGTTTATGCGTCGCAGGGTACGAGGCATACGCGCTGTCGCACGCACAGGAGACGGGGCGAACCCCGTCCTTGTTGATCAGGCTTGCAGCTTGCGCGGGCGCTTGATGGCAGAGGCCATCTTGGCAAGAGAGCGATTGCGCTTTTGAGGCTGGCTCTTGGCCTTATTGATTGCATCAAGGATCAAGTAGCGGGACTTCCAGGTGCGATCGGCAACCATGTCGACACGGTCGTCAACGGTGGCGATTGCGTCCAGGACTTCGCGCAACATGGCACCAATTTGTGCAATGGACTGTTGCTGCGTGGCGACGTGACCCGCCAGGAGTGCAAGGGCGATTTGCTCGGGCTTGAGCTTGCACACAGATACAAATTCGTGCTGTCCGAAGCCTTGAGAAAAATCGTTTGCGGCAGCGATGTTGGCTGGATTGCGTTTCATAGGTAGTAACTCCGATAGGTAAACATTGGTTTTGTGCGATCTCGAAACGATTCCGAGGCCACACTATCTAGACGGCGTTTCTGGAGCGCGCTACCTCTAGGGCATCTAGCCAAATCGAAACTATATGTAACTAACTGCTGGCGCAATTTGGCCTATTCCGATGACTGCGGATAGGGCTATGGGTAGGGGTTTTTGAGGGGGGAGTGCTATGCCTACCGAGGCTGCTGAGCGGCGATGGCTGCTTGACTAACTCGGGACTGTTCTGCCGCAGGCGTAGTTGCGTTTGTGGGGAGGTCACATAGGGATCGCTATGGTGCCAATGCCTTAGTGGCTTTGGGAACGCTGTAAGCCGAATGCATGGCTTCGCGGAGGCGTCTAGTATTTGAGCCTGCTTCTCCGGGGTCTATCCATGTATGGAAGTGCAGTCCCGGTCTCCCCTAACAGCGGTTGAGGGTAGAAACTCAACTTGCGCACTGATTTCAGCTGCCGCGCAATCCTCAATCAAATTGCAGCGCTTGGCACGTCCCAGATGGTGACCTTGGCATAAATCCGCCTGGTGCTTGGGGTTAGCTCGGCCACAGGTTGAGTTATGCAGCAACGCACAAATGCAGCACTGTCAACGGAAGAAAAATTGATACTGTAGGCAGTAGCGTACATCGTTGCCCTCAAAGGGTCAATCATTGTTATCTTGTTGAAATATTTGATAAATATCGAGGATGCTATGGCATAGTAACAATACGTACCACCGCAAGGATTTCTAATGAGCCAGTCACTCACTCATCCTGTTCGTAACGCCATCGCTCTAGCTGTTCTATCGCTCTCTTGTACGGCTTACTCTTGGGCCGCCTGCTCTGATGCAGCATCAGGCAATCCTGCTCTAACGGCCTCCGCAGGCAGCACGTGTAGTGCCGGTCTCACAGCCTACACTGGCAACAATGTGGCAGGTGCATATCAGGATGGTTCAGTACTGAATCTACAGGCAGGCACCAGCATCACGACCACCAGCAACTCCGGTACCTACACCTTGAGTTCAGGAGGGATGAATATCGGAGGTATCGGTGCGCAACCGGCTGCTGCCTTGGTTCATGCGCTAGGTAACTTGAATGTCACATCCCGTGGAGCTAATAGTCGAGGCGTATACATCTATGGCGGTGCAAATGCTGCCAGCCAACGATCCAAGTTGCAGGTGGATGGAAATCTCGTAGTGATGCGCTCACTGGGTGCTGGTGGGGCTGTAGTACAGAACGTCGGTGGCGTAATAGATGTCGCAGGCAGCGTGCGAATTGGTGCGGATGCGTCAACCACAACCCCGGCGCCGGTGGATGGAATTCGTAACAGCGGCTCAAGTGGTACCGTTGGAACTAATCTGTTCAACAATGGGCTTACGCTTTATACCTCTGCCACTGGCATTTCGAACAGTGCCGGGTTGGTTCAGGTGCTAGGGTCATCCGCCAGCGTCAATAGCACTGCAGGCACGGCCATCAATATTTCTGCCGGGACTATCGATATGCCAATACCGGCATCAATCGTTAGTGGAGCCGGTACTTCAATCATTGCCAGTGGTGGGCAAGTTGCGCTGGGCAATAGCTCGCTCACATTAGCTAATCCAGCAGCAGGAACGAGCCTTATCACCATTGGTACGCAGCCGGTGACGGTACAGGGTGCCAATGGGATCCAGGCTGTGGCTGCTGCGGGTAACACGGTTGAAGTGTATGGAGGCAGCGTAGTCGCCACTACTGGCGACGCGATCGCAGTGAACTCTACGGCTGCGACCAACAGCATCAACATCCTTGCAGGTCAGCTGACTGCTACCGCAGGCCGAGCGATTTTTGATGGCCCGGGCAATGGCAATACCAGCGTCACTTTGGCCAGTGGTGCGGTTGTCAGCGGCAACATCGTTCTGGGTGACGGCTCCGACAGCCTCACGATCAACGGCACGGATATCAGTCAGATAGCGCTAATTGACGGAGGAGACGATGTCTCCCTTGCGGATGGATACATAGATCGCCTGACCTTGGTAGGTATCAATGGTCCGCAGCCCGGCTCCAAATTTCTTAACTGGGAACGTATCAGTTTGACAGGCAATAGTGACCTATCCTTGACTGGCAGCACATTAGTTACCGGCGGTGGCTCTGTGGCGGGCGAGGCTATGGGCCTTGTGGTGGACGCAGGCAGTAGCTTACGTGTGCAAGAAACGGCCTTTACCGTTAGCGGTGATTTAAGCAATCAAGGCCAGTTGGTTCTGACCAATGGCCAGGCAGGAGAGACCTTGACGGTCACAGGTAACTACACTGGTGGTGGCAGCTTGGCTTTGGACACCGTGCTGGGAGACAGCAGCTCTGCTTCGGATGTTCTGCACGTCTCGGGAGGCACGACGGGTACAACCATTTTGCAGGTTAATAATCTGGGTGGAACGGGCGCGCTTACTACCGGCGATGGCATCCTGGTTGTGCAGGTTGACGGAAGCTCTTCGGGTACGTTTGCCTTGCCCGGTGGGTCACTGATAGCCGGTCAGTTTATCTATTCTCTCCAGAAGATCGGTAACAACTGGTACCTGCAATCCCAGGCTAATACGGGCACGGTACAGGTGTCCAAGACGGTCGTGGGCCCAGAGGGTGCTCCAGCATTTAGTGGCAGCATTCCGTTCACACTCACCTGTGTCTCGCCCGACCTCAGCCAGCAAGGCAGCATCGCCGTCGTGAACAATGCAGGCGCAGCCGATCCGATCACGGTTACTGCTGGCAGCTCCTGCTCGGTAGCAGAGGGTGCGTTGCCTGCTGCGCCAAGTGGTTATGGGTGGGGAGCTGCCACGCTGCCCGCAGCGACTGGGCCTGTGCCATTGGGAGGCAACTTGACTCTGGTCATCACAAACACGCTCGTCAAGCAGAATACCCCGACTGCAACCCCCACACCAGTGCCTTCGCTCAGCCAATGGGCACTTGCACTGCTGTCCTTGGTCGTGGCTGGCTTCACCGCGATGGGCTTGCGCCGCTCCAGAATGCGCTGACCTGTTGAGGGTGGAGACTGCTCGTTGCCCCAGGCGGTACTCGTCAGCTCCACCCCTTCAACTCACCCATCCCTGGTCTAGCCAGGGTAGTAGCTACAGAGACGCAGGCACCGGAGAGCATCTTCGCAGTGCTTGCCCGTCACCAGCCGCCATGGCCCCCCTTGCCCGCTGTTCCAGGTTGGTCCGTCCGTAGCAGGCGAGGTGCTCACCCCGCTCAATCACCACCCTCCTGCACATCACAATTTCCAAGAAATCTGCGTTTCTTCCCGAGACCCTCAAATTGCCTGCTACAATTGCAGCTTCGGCGCTGCGGAGAGGTGGCAGAGTGGTCGAATGTACCTGACTCGAAATCAGGCGTACGTGCAAACGTACCGAGGGTTCGAATCCCTCCCTCTCCGCCAAGTTCCATTGAAAATCAATGGGTTGCAGAAGAAATAAAATTCTGTACCACATAAAATCCCACAAAAAACATCTTTGGATTGTTTGGAGATGGGGTGGAGGTGGTCGAATTTAAGTCTTCTTGAACTGTTGAAATGCAACCGTCATCTGTGCTGATGGAATGCAAAAACTAGCGGCTGTAGCTCAGCTGGATAGAGTACTTGGCTACGAACCAAGGGGTCGTGGGTTCGATTCCTGCCAGCCGCACCAAACGTCAAGCCTCAGAGTAGAAATACTCTGAGGCTTTTTCGTTTTTACCAAGCCACCGATTTTGATTTGGGATCTGGCAACAAGACCACCCTTGCGCATCAGTTCAGAAGAGCTGGGCTTCTCTAAATGGATGAGCTAGTGGATCGATTGGCAGAAGATTACTGCACGATTACTCTGCAGAAGTTAGGGTGGCGGCTTACGACCCCCGCAGCTGTCGTCCACAACTGTGATGCCAACGTCAGCTGCGCAGCGGCTGCAGTCTTTCGTGATCGGAGGATGGATGGCCGCTCAGAAACAGAAACCAGTCATAAACAACAATGTTGAGGTCGCTAGAACTAGTGCGACTGAACCTAAGAATTGCACCATGCACAAGCCTTAAGCTCAACAGACCTATCAGAGGCTGTTTTTGTTGAGGCGTGCCGGCGATCCCCGTTCACTGAAAAAACAGCACCTCCATGTCACGGATCGCGTTGGGTGCTGCACGGACAACGCTGTGCCTTGCATGAAGCCGCGTTGCATGTGCTCATCCAACATGTAGGCGCAGCGCAGCCATGCCGGCAACCGGCGCAGATGGTTTACCTAAGCCTCGATCATGGGTAATGCTGGAATATTTTTATCGCCAATCAGCATCAGTTTCTTGGTCAAGGTTCTTGAGCCTCTTGCAGAATAGTTGGGTGCCACTTATTGCCAATTTGATATAGAAGTAGGCTGCAAATCACCAAAAACACTTTCAGAAATGAGGTACAGTCACTCGATAGCAAATGAAAGGTGCTGCTATGCCGACTCCCCTGAGTTTTTTTCTTTATTCGAGTCGGCTGGCACCTGACTATCCGCCTTCTGGCGTGGGCACCCTTGTCAAGATCGCAAGAGAGCAAAACCCTTCCCGATCTATCACAGGCGTAATGATGTTTGATGGTGAGAGGTTCACTCAGTACATCGAGGGTCCTGCTGAGGCAGTGGCCGCGCTGACTAAAAATCTTTCCAAAGACCAGCGTCACACTGCGTTCCTGCCTCTGAATGCGGGCAATGACCTGCAAGAACGCCGCTACGGCACTTGGTCGATGGGATACAGCGACGTTAGCCTTGATGAGTTGGACATTGATCTGATGGCTACCATTGATGGCGATGCCGCCTTGAGCCTGTTTACTAAGGCTGTGGCCGGCTTGGATCGTCTGTAGTCGACTAAGCTCTTTGTTGACACCAATTTCATTCCAGCACTCCCTCGTCACCATCGACGATTCTTTTTGCGCTCATCATCAAGTAGTTGACGCCATGCAGGATCTGGTCGCTGCGTTCGTCTTGGTTGACCGAGTGGAACAGGCTCATGATCTTGCTCAAGTCAGCATAGGTGCCAGCGACTGGCCCATCACCACTCCCCGCAGGCTTAATTGGTTTGTCAGTGCTTTCGTAATACGTATCCAACAAATCGCGTAGTGCAAACACCTCCTCGGAGTTGGCGTGCTCCGCATGCTGGCTGATAACGGTGCTGGCGCATTCCATGTATGTGTAGCCGGTGCAACTCATCGCGCTGATCTTGGGTGAACTGCTTGTGCTTGGTTTCTACTGCTGGCGCAAGTGTACGCGTTGGACGCGGCATGTCGGTAAAGATGATTTGATGAATAGCACTTCCTTTTATGGCTGCTAAACTCCGGGATGCACGCGACGATCTTGCAGATAAAGCCGCAGCGCTCGAACGCCAGCTTGCAGAAAGGCTCGGCGTGGTCGCAATTCTCAGTGGCGACCTTAAGCGGCGAGACGCAGAACTAGCCGCGCTGTGCGACTAAGTGACCATCTAGCGCCGGCTGAGCGGTGACGACAGCGACCAGGTCTATTTAGGGCGTTAAAAAACCGCCTGGAGGCGGTTGGAAGGGATTTAGATTTCGCGTCTGCGAACGCGCGTTGCCCCCAGCATTGCAACCACTGAGGCCAACATGACCAGTGGCCATTCGCCAAGCGTCGGCACAGCTTGCGGGGGAGTGACGACAGCCTCGTCGTCATTTTTAATAACAACCTGAGCAGGTGTCACACCAATTGTGTAGTCATTGACATTGCTTGCAGCTGCAATGGCGAGAGTTGCTGTCACATCGCCGTCTCCAGGGACAGTGTTAGCCGTGGCAGTGATCGTGCACTGTGCTGATGTCTGTGCTGCAGGTATCGTGATGGATGCGAGACAGTCAGAGGTGTAACGGGGGTTCGCACCAGGCGCTGTGAGGTTCACATTTAATCCAGAGGAACCGGCAGGTGTACTGGATGTAATCGTGCAAACCGACTGTTGGTTCGGCGAATCGAACAACTCGGACGTGGTGCATGCGACATTCACGACCGGAGGGGTGTAGGAGCAGCTCAGATCTGCTACTGCTTCCGTATTGAGTTGACCGATCGCGGTGCTGAATTGCGCTGGCGGCGTTATGCGATTAGTGACTGTGGGGCTGGTGACGCAGGCGGCAATGCCAGCGGTATCGCTAGGCCATTCAAGAACTGCGGTTATTGCACAACCGTCAGTGGGCAGGGTGGCGCCCGACAACGAGATGGTGGTTGAGCCGGCCGCTGAAGCCAATGTTCCGCCGGCGCACGAGTGAGTCGCGCTGACAACGCGCAGTGGAGCGGGAAGAACATCAGTCAAATTTACACCTGGTACGGGCGCACCTAGATCTGGGTTCTTCAAATTTATAGTCAGTGTGGTCTGTCCGCCTGGTTGTATCGAGGTAGACGAGAGTCCTTTCGACACGCTCGGAGCGTCAGCTACGGCCATGAAGCCGAATATCGAGTCCACGCCCGCAAAATTAGTAGCTCTAAAAGTGACTTCCCTAACGTATGGCGGTAGGTCAATGAAGAATCCATTGCTTTGGATGTTTAGATTGGACGGGCCTGGCGTTGTGACTACGAGGCGTTGGTTAGGACTGTCCCACTGCACATTCGCCGTTTCGAAGTACGCTCCCCCTGATGGGGGATTGAAAGTGCGGGGGTAGAGAGCGACATCGCTCAGATCGCATGTGTCGAGCGCCTGTGTTGAGGGATTCAAACATTTGGCGCTGATGAATTGCGTCGATGATGTTCTTTGATCACTTACTCCAATACGATGAGGTACTGCGGAAGAGCTGGGAGTAATCGTGAATGTTGTTCCAGTGGGACTTCCGGGAGCGTTCAGCCCGTAAGACTGGACGGCTGGGAAGTTCAAGCCATTCCCCGCAACCATCGGAGAGATCGACATCGCTCCATCAGCGCTCGTAACCACTGCTGTTGAGGCGGGCGCAGGGATGGTCTGTCCGTTAAATTGAACGAGACGACTGTTCTCCACCGCGTGAGCGGACGCGACAAAGTGAGCACCTGCCCACAGTATAAAAGCCCCACGAAACGCGTGATTGGGCCGTAAAGTCTTGAGCATAGATGTCACCGGAATGTATGAATTTGTAATACTATTACATTCGGTTGCTTATGAATGAAAACAAATGTTAACTGGTTGTAATTGTAATTGTTAATTGTTTACGAGGACTCTTCCACTTGACGCACGCCCTCTTGAACACCGCGAAGAGTGTCTAGGATGTCTTGGCCCCGGGGGTTCTGAACTGGATGATGCACAGGTTCGCAGGGAGGAACCTAATGAGGCGTGCACACGGTCTAGCTTTAGGGACTTCCCATGCTGGGGCAAAAAAAATGCCACCTGAACGGGTGGCAAACGCTAGGAATAAAAAAGGCCGATCCTGGTTCACCAGGCATGCGTGCAATTGTCATGAGGGAGGGAGGAGGGTGCGCACGACATCGGCATGAAATCTATGGATACATCTTAGGCCAATTCTTTTGGTCAATTGGTCGTCGATGTCGTGTTGGCACAACTTTAAACGAGATACACGCACTAGGCGGGCTCTGGGATATATCCCGGAAGAACTCCTCCCCGCAGAGAAGTTAGTTAAATATAGCAAATACATAGATATCTATTATTTGATTGGTGTCAACTAGTTTTACATCGTTGAACAAGGCTCGATCAATGTGAAGTAATCCTGGCTGTGACCAGCGACCGGACGAAAGAAAAGCCACCCGGAGGTGACTTGCTCGTAGAGCCTAGGGCCAGATTTTTCCACTCTTTTTTGTATCTCCGAAAAGACGGGTTTACTTCTTGACGCTGCCCCTTCGCAATTCTGCCAGCATCGGCGCCGGCCGCCTGCTCCGCGGCACCTCGTATTGTTGGCCTAAAAGAACACGCTCTCAATCTCCCTGAGCTTTGCAACGCCTAGACCTCTGATGTTCAACAGTTGCTTCCGCTCAGGCCCAAGCAGCTGCTCAAGCGTCAGGATCCCCCACAGGCCAAGGCTCGCACAACGGCTGGGGATAGGGAGCCATTGAGAGAGGAGCCATTGATATGGCGAATTGGCATGTAGACCCGGGCTGGGGTGAACAACTTGCCCGCCATTGGGACGATTTATGTCACTCAATGATCTTCAACTCGAACCTGCTGAGCATTCCTTTAGAACGCTGTAACACGTTTCCATGTCTCTCAGGGTGTTGCAAGTCGTATTCCACGTCACCCGCGATAGGTCCATAAAAGTAGCAAGGGACGAACGTTTTTTTAATCTGATCGAGCCTATCTTTTTAAGAATACCTTATGAGCAAAAATTCCAGTCCAAATGATCTGTCTCTTATCCTGCCTGAACCTGATTAAAGAGGCTTTGGTGCAACCGCTTCAGTCATCTGTCATCCATACTTTCGCTCATTTCAAGCATGGAAAATGTAAATTTAAGTCAACACAGGTTGGGGCTTTCGACTTTTGATAATTAATAACACTTTATAAATGGTCGGCCTGTGTAAGATCAGATAGTTTTTTAATCTCCTTCGGAGGATTATCCGACTATGAATTTTCTTAAAAATATATGCATTTTTAGAGTGTCGATGTTAGGGATCGCAATTACAGCAGCGTTACCAGCATTCGCAGCACCCCAGGTGTTTGATACACCGGGCGTACATACCTATTCTGTGCCAGCAGGCACAGGTAGTTTGCAGGTCATCATCAAGGGGGCTGCTGGCGGCGCTGGGGGATGGGACGACGCTAAAGGTGGCGATGGCGTGGGTGGCACCGTAGTTACTGCCACCATTGCCGTGAGGGGTGGTGAGACGGTGAACCTTCTCGTCGGTGAAGGCGGGGAGGGGGCACTGGGAACGCCAAAGGCATCTTATGGCGTTGGTGCGGCTGGAGGCGGCGACGGTACACGCCAAGACGCTGGCTCTGTGACGTCCCCTCTACCTGGTTCAGGTGGCCGCGGTGGCAACATGGGCACACTAAATATTAGTCCGGGGGGAGCTGGCGGAGGAGGTGCTTCACAATTAGTAGTCGCCGGAGCAGCCATTACGGCGGGAGGCGGCGGCGGTGGTGGGTCTAATTCGCGTATTCGCGGCACCAGCGGCACTTGGAACGTGCCCGGCTCGCCTGCTGTGAACAATTTGGTATTGAACGCTCAGGATGCACAATGTGCGACGGCAGCTGTAGGCGGCAATGGCGAAGATGGCGGGAATGTTGATGGCGCCGGTGGCAGCGGGGGCGGTGGTAGCTACGCCGGCCATGGTGGCGCAGGCGGCGTGCATGGGGTCGATCGTAGTGTCGATACGAATGGCGCTCCAGGAGTCAGTGGCGATTCCTGTTTTCTTGATGCAGGAAGCTACAAAATAACGGAGGCTAGCACTTCGCTCGGCAATCCTTCGGTTGCCGCCAATGTTAAGGGCGTAGCCAACCCTTCTGGTGAGAACGGCAGTATCAGCATCACCGCAGTACCTGCACCGCCCAACAATGCCCCAAGCGCAGTTCCTGTTCTCAGCGGCGATGCAACAGTGGGTCAGGTGCTGACAGGCAGCTACAGTTACTCTGATAGCGAATCTGACCCGGAGGATGTCTCACCAACAGGTACGCAATATGTTTGGGTGCGCAGCGACACGCCAGGGCTGACGGCTTCGTCTCAGGGCACTTCATTGAAATCTGGGGTTACATCTGGTGTCCCCTCGACCTACACCCTTGTAGCGGCAGACATCAGCCAATACTTGTCTTATTGCGTCACCCCTGCGGCTCAGTCTGGTGTATCCCTTGGAACTGAAGTGTGTTCGGATGCTCTGGGTCCCATTACTGATGCAACCCCTCTGCCTTCTAAGCCAACAAGTGTCCCTTCATTGGGTGAATGGAGTTTGATTGGACTTTCATCGATCGTCGCAATGATTGGGTTGATGCGAACCCGCAGGCGTCAAGGCTAAACACCAGACACTTCAGGGGGAGTTCATTCGCTCAGCCAATAGGTGCTCGCACTGTTGTCGCTCGGTTGGGCTGGTTCGATGTATTGGTTGCACGCCGTACGAGAATGCATTGAAGGCCGTATGGCTCAAATGAAAATGGGGCTCGCGTTTGTATACAAGTAGCATCCGCAGCCCCACCTTTTTGCCTGTTATTTAGAATGGTACCGGCTCTTTGCATACATTTCAGACCAAAACTTAGTCAATGATAACGGCATCTATGGAAAACGCCATCATTTCACAAAGAATGTGCTCATCATTTTCACTATGTAGGATAGGTTGAAATTAATTTTGCACTCCATTAAAGGTTACTTTAAATATATAAATTATACTGTTTTATCTAAATTTATAGATTTTTATGTCATTCGGAATAATTCGACTTGTTTCCTCACCAGGCGTTGAAGCTGTTGTTAAATAGTTGTTTCGATAAAAGAGCCCACATCATCTTTGGCTTAGCAAGGTTACGAAAGAGTGTTCTGGGGCTATTTGCTGCCAGACGGAGCATAGGTCTCTCTGAACTGACCCCAAGAAGTTGGACATTTGAATGTTTGCGGTTAAAGGCCTGAGTTCGGTACTCCACCGGGCTCAGGCATTTTAGTTTCAGCTTTTTCCAGAGAAACTCTCCATCGCAGCGTTGTCTAGGCAGTTATCTTTGAAGGAAATGCTTTGGGTCAAGCCACGCTTGGCCAGCTGCTGGCGGTAGGGCTGCATATGGTACTGCCAGCCCTGGTCCGAGTGCAGTAACGGGGCCTGCTTGTCGCGAGCCTCGCCGGGGGCTTCTTGAGCATATTGCCAATCAGCGGGAAGAACGCGCGCGGCTGCACCTCGTAGGCCGCGATTTCTCTATTGAACAGGTCCAAGACAGGCGAGAGATAAAGCTTCTCGTCTTTTACGTTGAACTCGGTCACCCATTTCTCATTGGGACGTTTGGCCTTGACTGGCGGTTGAGCAGGTTGGGCGTTGTGCTCAGCTCGCCCCGATAGGAGCGGTAGTTTTTTAGGCGTACGAGCGACTTTAGCGGCATATCGTTCATGAGGCGCTGCACGGTTTTGTGCTTGACCTGCTGGCCACAGCGGACCAGCTCCGCCGTAATGCGTCGATAGCCGTAGCGGCCTTGGCACTCATACATGACCTGGATGCTGGCTTTGAGCTGGGCATATTTATCACCCGCCTGCATCGCCTTGGCCTGGTAGTAAAAGGTGCTGCGCGACAGCCCAAATGCCAACAGCAGCCCGCTCAATGAGTGATAAGTCCTTAGCTCGAGGACGGAATGCGCCCTTTGGGCGCAGCTTGCCGGCTGGCTTGAATTAAGGGCCGCGAGTGTGTTTGATAGGCCACCTCCGCACGCAGCGCCTCGTTTTTTGCGCAAAGACTCAACGGTTTGCGAGTCGTTAGTTTGACCCGGTGTGGTGGAAGTAGGTTTGGATGTTGGCATCTGTGGAGGGCGGCCTCTGGGCTTGGGCTGAAGTGCTTGCGCACCGCCCTGATCGTACAGCCGTCGCCACTAAGCAACAACGCCACCTCCACCTCGAAGTCCAAAGATCACAGCAGTCTGCTTATCGGAGAGTTCTTGGTGCTTGGCATGCGCGAGCACGCGCAGCTTCAACTCACACTGTAACGGATGAACTTCTTGCGCAGCCCCTCAATACCATGTCCTTGGTAGCTATTTGTCCACTGACGCAGGAGTGAAGCATGCAAGCCTGCCTGCTCGGCCAAGGCCTTGTTACTTATCTCTCCGCCCAGATACTTCTGGACCATAGCGAGCTTAAAGCTCTCATCGCATTTCGCCATGAAAACCACCCCGAAAGTTGGACTGGTGTCTAACTTTCGGGTGCAGTTAAAGAGTTGGTTGGTGTGGGAAGTTATTTGGGATTGCAGTCTCGTACTACCTGAGTCTAGGATCTCATTGATCTCGCAAATTCGGGTCCATGTAGATCAAGGACATTTGCAGAATCAGTGAGAACGATTGATCCAGCCATTCTCACACTCTTGCAAAGATCCTACAGGCCAATCCAAGCGTGCTCTGCGAACGAGCTGCTCGATGCCAGCTTGCGCAAAGATCTACGCCCCTGGCCAGCTGGCCGAGCTCGCTCCGATGGCGGCTTGCGACCCATAGCTGACACTCATCTCCAATTAGCATGCGTTGGCTTCGGAGCAATTGCCGCAGATCCAGGTAAGCCACTAGAGCTCCCTGCTATTCCAGAAACATGTGCCTCAAAGCCCATCGTTCGAGCTACGAGATGCGAGGTTTGCATTAATCCAAGAAGACACATCCATCACCGGAATGCCGTGGATCTGGTTGAAGGTACCACTCTTGTCCCACGCCATGCCTCGGCCCTGGGCAAAGGCAGCACGGTACTTGCTCATCATGTTTTGTGGATCGCGCGCCAACTCATCCAGTAGGTACTGCACAGTCCATATCGACCTGGTGAAAGAGCGGTTAAGACCTGCTTCTAATTTGTCCGCTACCTCGCCATAAGTAACCGTGTCACCTGCCAGGTACACGATCTCGTTGCGGATACGCGGTTGTGCGAACATCACTTCCGCTGTCAGTGCGCCGATATCATCGGGTGTGGTCAAAGTTACAGCGGTGTCGAGGCTGCCCAGCGCGTGAACTACATCTTTTTGCAAGTCAACCACGCCGAACTCGGGCTCGAACAGATAACTCATGAACATGCCAGTGGAGATAATGACCCACTCCATTTGGTTCTGGCTACGCAGCAGCTCGCGCACGTCGAGCTGAGCGTCAAAAATATCCTGTGGACCACCGCGACCGATCACGTCGAAATCGACCCCGAATTGCCAGGGGAAGTATCGAGGAATGCCAGACTGTAACGCTGCTCGCGCCAGTTTCATCGGTGTGTTGATACCGGCGGCATAGCCCACGCAGCCGATCACTGTGTCGTAGCGCGCGAATACCAAGGCAAGCTCATCGATGGAGCTATTCACAAGATCTCCCAGGACGATTTCGATGCCAAGACTTCGAATTTCCGCGATATCTCGCTGCTTGGCAGGCTCAGAGGATTCCACGGCACTGTTGCGCAGCAGCACGCTGATCTTGGCACCAGCCACGCTCTTTGCGCGGCGCGCGAGGTTGCGGAGCACCGGCATGCCGAGTTCACCGGCACCGAGGACGAGGATGTTTTTAGAATTGGCGTTAGGATCTGCTTGGTTCATCGTGTACCCAAAAAGCTGTTAGTTGGGCCAGTCTAGCCACACACCGCAGACAATGTAAGAAGGCACACGCGTGATACCGGGAGCAAAACCACAGTGAATAGAGACGAAATTCTGCAACACGCGCAAGCCGTTTGCGACGGTCTACGGGACGATGACGATGGAGTACGACGCGAGCTGCTAGCACACGCCGGAAACCGCTGGTCACTTGGCATCCTTCACACGCTGGGCGTGTATGGCAAATTGCGCCACGCGGAGATCGGCAGACGTATGCACGGAGTCACCCAACGCATGCTGACGCTGACACTGCGATTACTGGAACGTGATGGCTTGGTGCTCCGCCATGACTTTCAGGAGGTGCCACCGAGAGTGGAGTACGAGTTGTCGGAAACCGGCATGGAGCTTCTCTTGCGCATGGTGCCGCTGTGGACATGGATCGTCGAAAATGCAGACCACTTTCGAGAAGCTAGGCAAACGTTTGACACCCTTCACGGCGATGCAGATGCATAGAATGCTAGGCTGCTATTCCAATGTCTGCTCCTGGCCGATAGCCGTCATCCTACCTTCGAATTGACCAGGCGCACCAGCAGCCTCACGGACAGGCGACAGGTTGGAAGCAGCCCCTGGCACCCCCTCGGTCTGAGCTTAAAGCGCCCCTAGTTCAAACTTCAGTGAGAAAAATTCAAAACTCACGGAGAACCGACAACAGTGTCGATTCGCACTGAGTTTTGAACTCAGCATCACGCCACAACAAGCACTTGCGCGTAGATGGATCATCAAGTTTTGAACTCGCTGATCACTGAGTTTTGAATTTTCAGGTCCACCGATCACTGAGTTTTGAACTTCGCGATCCCCGCATACGGCAGGGAGCTCAAAACAACTGTCTCACAAGGTCGGTCTCAGTTAAAGCTTGACAGCGCTGCTGTAGACCTAAACAATGCGGCGTAGCAGACTCAATTTGCTTGCACGTCAAAACGCCCCGCCACCGCTCTAACGGTTTCGGGGCGTTGTGCTTTCCCAGCCGGCGAATCAAGCACTTACGCGAAGATAGATCATCAAGCTTTGAACTCGATGATCACTGAGTTTTAAATTTTTTCAGGTTCACGCATCACTGAGTCTCGATCCGGGGATAGCGCCCTCAGTGGAGCCTTAATATATTCATCTGAAAAAACACATAACTAGCCGATGAATTTCATTAAAAATCTTTGAAATTCAAACCCCAAAATTTCTCCGGAAATTTCTTTTGATACTGATGTGATATTTTCACCAAAGGTAAATCGATCTGATGCAGGCACCCCGATAAAATACGGAGTATGCTCATCATCTTTAGTCCATAGAGTGAATGGGGAATACAAAGTGATGAAATTCGCCTCAGATTTAGATCCGGATAAGGCTATTCGGTCAAGCATTCCAAGTTGAATTTCTTGGAGTATTTTGTCACTAGAAGAAATTACATTTTTAGTCAATTCTAGCTGCTGCAATAAAGAACAGCCGATGTCCTCATAGGAGATTAATGGCAAGAAGCTACATACCATCGCGTCTAGAATTGGTCCTGCAGGCCCAACACGCCTAGCCCCAAACATCAGGTGCTGCTTTTTTACCGAAAAGTATCCATCTAGACATGGATCTCGTCGCTCGTAGACTGGGTTATCGTTCATTTTCACTCTACTGTTCATTAAATGAACAATTAAAACTGTGACGCAACACAGTTTTAGCTAAAAGAATTGTCAGCCAACTCTTTTGCGCTCGTCCTGGTCAAAGAGGAAAGGGTGATGATTAAGCCAATTGTGCCTCACGGGTGAACGGCTGCTTCTGGCCGATAGCCGCCATCCTACCTTCGAATTGACCAGGCGCACCAGCAGCCTCACGGGCCGGAGACAGGCTGGAAGCCGCCCCGGCCCCCCTAGGGCTCAGCTCAAAGCGCCCCGAGTTCAAAACTCAGTGAGAAAAATTTAAAACTCGTCTAGGATCTCATTGATCTTGCAAATTCGTGTCCTTGCAGATCAAGGACATTTGCAGAATCATTGAGAACGGTCGATCCAGCCATTCTCACACTCTTGCAAAGATCCTACGCACCTGGCCAGCTGGCCGAGCTCGTTCCGATGGCCGCTTGCGACCCATTGCAGTCCTTGGCCGCAGACAAGAGGGGATGCTCAAGACTGTATGAAAGACGTCGTCCAGTTGTCCAGGCCTTATCTCGCTTTTCTCCCAAATGTAAGTCGAAATGCTGGCTTAACGTCTCAAATGGGCTTGCAGCAATTCGTCTACTTCAGGATCACCAGTTAGCTGAATTTTCTCAGTGAAGGCTCTTAGATATGACTCCCAGTGCTCGGATGGTTCGTCCCACTGCATTTCACTAAGTGTCCACCATCGGTCAAAAACTTTAGTAGAAATCGCATCAGATCCGAGGATTCGAACAGCATCTTCGCTAGCGGTTAAAAAAATGTATTCACGGAGGCGTGCGAGATAAAGTAGCTTGACTAGAGTGGTTAAATACTTTGACCTACACAAAGGAAACCCAACCCCACCCCCGTACCTGCTGGTTAACACGGGCTCCAAGAGAAGTTCAGCATCGCCTTTATCCAAAAGCTTAGGGAACGCATCTAACGCAGCATTGGTGGCCTCAATATTGAAGTAGTAGATCTGTCTCATTTTTCGCTCTCTTACAGTAGAACTTGGCTCAGGTTATAAGATCTTGTTTCTAGTCAATTGTTTTTTGTAGCGAGCGGCTGCTCCTGGCCGATAGCCGTCATCCTACCTTCGAATTGACCAGGCGCACCAGCAGCCTCACGGGCCGGCGACAGGCTGGAAGCAGCCCTGGCACCCTCTAGGTGTGAAGGTTCAATAGGTTGTATCCGGTGTTCATCCGGGTTGGATTTGAGAGACTGGAAGTCGCCAAACACCCAACCCTCTCAGGACAGCCAACCGGATGAACACTCATAAGCATGCCCGACTTAACTTTGCCCGGCGACTGGAGATGGTCAAACAGATGACCTTGCAAGGCCTGAATGCCTCTCAGGCCGGAGCCCTTCAAGGCGTCACCGCGCAGACCGCTCGCAAGTGGCTGGGCCGCTACCTCTGGGGCGGCGAAGCGGCCCTGGCCGATGCTTCCTCCAGGCCCATTTGCTCTCCAAAAGCCATCTGCGAGTCCAAGGCCTTACTCATTGTTGAGCTACGCAAACGCCGCATGTTGCAGTCGCGCATTGCTAGCTACGCAGGCGTCTCGGCGTCCACCGTGAGCCGGGTATTGGCCCGTGCGGGCCTGTCTCGACTCAGCGATCTGCAGCCGACCGAGCCCGTGGTTCGCTATGAGCACGATGCGCCTGGAGACATGCTGCACATCGATACCAAGAAGCTCGGGCGCATCGTTCGGCCCAGCCACCGCGTCACAGGCAATCGGCGCGATTCGGTCGATGGTGCGGGATGGGAGACACTGTTCGTGGCCATTGACGACCACGCACGCATTGCCTTTACAGCTATGCATCCAGACGAGAAAACGCCGCAAGCCGTCGCCTTCCTGCGCAACGCCGTGGCGTACTACGCGGGGCTTGGAGTGAGCATCAAACGCCTGCTGACCGACAACGGAGCGGCATTCCGCTCGAAGGAGTTCGCTGCGGCCTGCAACGCCTTGGGCGTGCAGCACAAGTTCACCAGGCCGTACCGGCCACAGACCAACGGCAAGGCCGAGCGATTCATCCAATCGGCGCTGCGCGAGTGGGCCTATGGTTGGACATACCAGAATTCAGCTGAGCGAACACAAGCCTTACATAGCTGGCAGCATTACTACAACTGGCACAGGCCTCACAGCGGCATTGGTCGAATTACCCCGATGGCCAGGCTCAAATCTGCAAACAACCTTTTGGGAGTTCAGAACTAGGCATTAGGGCCATTCCCGGAACTAGGGGGGTGGCCCTTGTCGTTTTCAGCGTCAGCCACTGTGGCCAGGATTTCTGCAACAACGCCCTGTTCCCCTCAGAAGTAAAGCGCTTTGAGTTGCTGTTCTTCAGCTAACCAAGAGTGGCTGACTGGTATTTTTAAATGTGGATCTGGCTCGCTCTGCCGCCCAATATAAAGGCAATGCAATCAATCCAGCACCGGCCAGCACGACGAAGGCTGGGCCAAAGTGCAACTCCTTGCCAACCACCCAGTTCGCTATGCTGGGGCTGAGCGCTGCACCGACCCCTTGCAGTGTCATCACCCATCCCAGCGCGGTGTTGAAGCGCCCACTGCCTTGGGTGTATTGCTGTACCAGCAGCGGTGTTGCAACGCCCAGTGCTCCAGCTGCCAGGCCGTCGAGGATTTGCACTGGAATGTTGTTCCAAGCGCTGGTAAACGCATAGGCCAGCAGGCCGCGCAGCGGTAGCACCAAGATGGCGGCATAGACAAACCATGAGATATCAAAACGCCGACTGCGTGAGACCCATAGCGCCACGGGCACCATGGTCGCCTGGGCGATCACGATAGCGATCCCGGTCCAGAGCATGGCAGAAGAATCGGCCACGGTCGCGGCCAGCCGTTGATTGAGCAGCGGCAGCATAGCTGCATTGCCCAGGTGAAATAGCGCCAGGGCCAGTGCCAGCAGTATCAGCGGACGATGAGTGCCAAAGCCATGGGGCGCACCTGCTGAAACCGGGATGGCCTCCGCGCCCGCCTGTGCAGGCGTGTCAGACAAGGTATTCATACCGCGCGCAGCGGCATGGTCAATGTCTTTAGCGCGAATGCGCACCACGCTGAGCAGCATGCCCAATGCCATCGCGCCCATGATCGCCAGGATCCACGGCGCTCCCCACCAGTGCGCAACCAGACCTGCGCCAATGGCTGACAGCATATTGCCTGCATGGCTGAAGGCTTCGTTGCGGCCCATCTGCTGCTTGAACCCTTGCGCGTGGGCCAGGCCCAACGTCAGGGCCGCCATGGTCGCTGCCAGCACTGCACCGGCCAGCCCGGTGATGACTTGTGAAGCCACCAGCCAGCGGGCGGAACGCGTGCTAAACGCAAGGGCGCTTGCGAGCAAAATGGCCAACGCAGCGATCACGGTCATCGCTCGCTTGGCCTGGCTACGGTCCACCCAGGCGCCCGCCAAAGGCGCCATCGCCACGGCAGCCAGGCCACCGGCGGTCATCGTGGTGCCGATGAGTTCTTGGCGCAGGCCAATTTGCTGAAGGTAGGTGGCAAGAAACGGCCCTAGGCCGTCTCGCACATCAGCCATGAAGAATGCCAGCCAGCCCAACGCCAGCACAGACGATCGCTGAGTCATAGCAGGCCGTCAAAGAGGGTGGCCGTTGACCTGGCGTGCCTCGATGGCTAGGCCTTTTCCTGTGGCCAAAGGTTGGGCTGGCCCTTCGGCACGGATACGGTCACCGATCTGCAATTGCAAACTGGCCATAGCGCCTGGTTTGGTGTGGACGAAGTCACCGTTGTCAAGCACAACCCCATTGGGCACGCCATGCTTGGCGAAGTTGAAGTGCTGCACCCGACCCTCGGTCTTGGTCGCCTGCTTCGGTGGTGGTGGGGCCTGGCCATCAATGCTGGCCAGGCGCTCGAAGCGGTACACCACGTGCTCGGATTCTCCCTTGGGCGATGGCCGGGCCTTGCGGCCTTCTACCACCAGGTCCTGGTGCTCCTGCAAGCCCAGCAAGGCGGCGACGGCCTCCATGTCGTGGGGATCATTGGTGAATTGGGTGTCGATTCCATCGGTGGTGATCATCAGGCCTTCGATACCGCCGTTGGGGCTGAAAACCAGGTGCTTGAACTGGCCCTCTACAGACCAGACATCGCTGTCGATATCGTCATGTGGATGGTGTGCCATGGCAATGTTCCTGAGGTTGGAAAAATGGGAGTGATCTGCGGTCTGGTTTATGGACGGGGTGGCGCCGTAACGGGGCCGGGCCCGTGCGCAAGCCCAGGCGTTTCACCATCGCGCTGTAAAGGATCTTCCGGTTTGGCAAAGAGCGCTTGCATGGCTTGCGCATTGGGACCGATGGCAGTGGCTTCGATCGACTGCCCATAGTCATTGCGCAATCCCCAACCCCGCACAAACAGAGGCTGGCCTACTTGCAGATAAGCCATGATGTCGGGCGCTTGGTGAGGCGCAAAGCGCACGATGTCGCCTCCATCGAGCACTACGCCATGGGCTTCGCCACGGCGGCTGTAGAGCAGACGTTTGATCTGTCCGCTGGTCTCCATCGCGCTCAGTGCGGCAGCTGCGACCGGGCCTGGACCGGAGTGCTCGCCAAGTTCAGGTGGTGTGTCCACTACGCTGCGGCCGGTGCGCATACCAGTGACCCGGCTGGCGCTGAACAGCGGCAACCCAGGTGCAGGCCAACCACTGACCCGCACCGTCTCCCCGATGGCGGCAGCCTGCAACAGTGCGGCCGACAGGTGCGGCGCAAACACGACCTGGGTCAGCATCTGGCCATCAGCCAACAAGAAGCCATCGACATCGCCGTTGGGGTTCAACAGCCATTGCTGCACAGTGCCTTGGAGGTTGCTTGCCTCTTGCTGTACGGCAGCCGAAGGTGGTGCTGGCCGTGATGGCGGCTGGGCGGTATGGGAGACGGCTGCTGCACTGGCAGACAGCAGGCCGGCGATGAGAAGGGACGTATAGATGGGACGCATGGCAGGTCTCCGAATCGGGATGCCCTGTGTCTTTCAAAAGACGTGCCAACTTGGTCTCATTCAAAATCAATGGCTTGCAACTGCGTATCGGGGCAGTATGGATGCAGGCGAGACAAAAACTGTCCGCTTAGAAGACAGCTGGGTCTCAGCCCAGCCGGAGCAACGCCGCGCTTGCAGCGCAGACCAGCAGAAAGGGGATGCTGATGCGATGAAACTCCCACATGCCGTTGGGCAGGCGGGCCAGTCGCAGCGCAATCAAGTTGGCGAGCGACCCGAGCACACAACCAAATCCGCCCACACTGACCCCTGCGGCCAGTGCAGGCAGATCACGCACCGTGCCATCGAGCAAAATCGTGGCTGGTACATTGCTGATTACCTGTGAGGCGAAGATGGCCGCGAGATAGGCCCGCCAGCCCTCTGCAATCGGCCAATGCTGTAACAGCGCCTGTATGGCGGGTAGTTCTGCCACCTGGTGCAGCACCACAAACATCAGCGCGATTGTGGCCAACAAAGCCCAATCCACACCGCGCAAGACCCGAGGCGCTGCCAGCGCAAAAACACCGAACACCAGACCGAGCCCGGCCCAGGTCCAGTGGCGCTCCAGTGCAAACACAAAGCCCACAAACAGCAGCACGGCCATGGTGAGCAAACGCGGATGCACTTGTGCAGGCGCTGCCTCTGGTTTGAGCGTGATGGCGGTGCGTGGCACAAGCCACCACACGGCCACGAACAGCCAGGCCAGCATGATGGCCACGGTCGGACCCATCATGCCCATGAAGCCGAGAAAGCTCTCGCCAGAACGGTGCCAGAGGTAAAGGTTTTGCGGATTGCCGATAGGGGTGAGCGCAGAGCCAGCGTTTACCGCCAGTGCTTGCAGCACCACGAGGCGAGCCAGTGGTAAATGGGCCTGTGCAGCCAAAACACGGGTGAGCGGAACCAGCAAGAAAAGGCTTACATCATTGGTCACCAGGGCCGACAGCAATGCCGCTGCTGCCGTCAGTAGCATTGCCAAACCGCGCAAGCTCGATACGTGCGTGAGCAACCGTTGGGCGGTGGATTGCAACATGCCGCTGCGCTCGACTGCCTGGGTAATCGCCAACAGGCCCGCCAGTGCGCCGATGGTCTGCCAGTCCACCAGAGCCCATGTGGCCTGCGGGCTGTGTGGCTGCCAGGCGGCAAATCCGATGGCCAGCGCCAATAAAACCCATAACAGGGTATTGCCGCTCGGGGTATCTGGCTGTTCGCCCGAGGAGGGGGTCGAGGTCGTCATGGTGGAGGGCGCGGGAGAGGATGGAGGCATGCTGGAGGGCGGCGTGGATGGTCGTGCCAGCGAACATTCAATTCGCATGCTAGATTGGCTGATTTACAAATCATGCACTTGCATGCCTTGCGGCCATGCGCTGTCCGGAAAACGGACAGCAGGCTGTCCGCTAGAAGAACGCACTAGCCAAGTCCGTACTGGGCCACCTTGCGGTACAACAGCTGCCGGTGAATGCCCAGAGAGCGGGCCGCCTCAGCACGGTTGCCCTGGCTTTGCGCAAGCGCTTGGACAATCATTAAGCGTTCCAGCCGCTCCACCGCCTCGGGCAATGTGCCCGCCAGCCAATCCGCTGCCAGCGCTGGCTCACCGCGCACGGCGGCGCTGGAGCTACCATCTTCCAGACCCAGATCCTTGGCTTCAATCAGGCCGTGGCGCAGCAGCACCTGGCAGCGCTCCATCAGATTGCGCAGCTCCCGCACATTGCCTGGCCATGGGTGGCGCAGCAACGCCTGGGCCGCATCGGCGGACAGGCGCTTGGGCGCTGCGGCGTCCTGCCGGGCTGCAGCACGGCGCAAAAAGAGTTCGGCCAGCGGAATGATATCGGCCAGGCGCTCACGCAGTGCAGGCAGACGCACTGTCAGCACGTTCAGGCGGTAGAGCAGGTCTTCACGAAAGCTGCCTTCCTGCACGGCCTGCACCAAGTCGCGGTGGGTGGCCGCCACCACCCGCACATCGACCTTGATGCTGCGGCTTGCGCCCACGGGTGTCACTTCCTGCTCCTGCAGCACGCGCAGAATCTTGGCCTGCACCCCCAGGCCCATATCCCCAATCTCGTCCAGGAGTAAGACGCCGCCATCGGCCGCACGAAAGCAGCCGGGCCTGTCCAGCGTGGCACCGGTAAAAGCGCCTCGCACATGGCCAAACAGCTCACTCTCGAGCAATTCCTGGGGAATGGCGGCGCAATTGATCGCCACAAACGGGCCTTGCGCACGCGCGGAATGGCGATGCAAAGCCCTGGCCACCATTTCCTTGCCGCTGCCAGTCTCGCCCCACACCAGGGCCGGTGCCGAACTCGCCGCGGCCATGCCTATGCGTTTGTGCACCTCGCGCATCGTCTCGCTGGGCCCCACCAACTCGTCCTGGTTGTCCGGCTCGGTGGCGCTGGCGGGTGGGGCGTTGGAGGTCCCGGCGCTGGTATCGCTGCGCAGTGCGCGCACCAGCACCTCAGCGAGTTCCTGGCGTTTGATGGGCTTGGTCAAATGGTCGAACGCACCCAGCCGCATGGCCTCAATGGTGTTGCTGCTGCTGGCATAGGCGGTGAGCACGATCACCGGGGGCAGCCGCAGCACCTGCGCACGCAGCGCGGTCAGGGTCTGCAAGCCATCCATGCCGGGCATTCGGTGGTCCAGAAAAACTGCAGCGAAACGGTTCTGAGCTACCAGTTTCAGCGCTTGCTGGCCGTCCTCGGCCTGCACTGCCTCGTGGCCCAGACTCTCAACGGTCTCCACCAGGGTTTCACGAAAAACCCTGTCATCGTCTACGATCAGCAGTCTTGCCATGGGATCTCCAGCTCAAAACAGGCGCCGGCGCCGCGCGCCACATAGCGCAATTCTCCGCCATGGGCCAGGGCCACTTCGCGTGCGAGTGCCAGACCCAGACCGGTGCCGTCGGTCCGTCCGGTGGCGAAAGGTTCAAACAACCGGGGCTGTAGGCTGGTGGGCACTCCAGGTCCATCGTCCTCCACAGAAAGCAGCAAGGTATTGGCTGGTGTGCGCTGGGCAGATAGCCGCACCGGGCTGCCCGAGGGGGCATGGCGCAGCGCATTGTCCAGCAGGTTGTCCATGGCTCGGGCCATGTGAATGGGATCGAGGCGCAACGTGGCCGCCGTCCCCTCGTTGCGCAAGGTGAGGGCCACGTTTCGCAAAGCCGCTGCCTGGCTCGCGCTCGCCAGCCGTTCCTCGAGCCAGGCGTTCAACGCCACACAACTGGGCGACAGGCTCAGCGGTTGCACCAGCGCCAACAGGCTTTGCACCAAGCCGTCGAGCCGGTCGATTTGGTTCACGATGGTACGCAGGGCTTGCCCATAGCGCTCCGGCTCAGCCGCCAGCGCGTTTTCGGCTTTGAGGCGCATCGCCGCAATAGGGTTGCGGATTTCATGCGCAATGCTACCTGTCATGCGACCGAGTGCAGCCAGCCGCTGGTCGCGGTTGCGCTGCTGCACCGCCTGCAGCAATTGTTTGCTGGCCAGCGCATAGCGCTCGCGGTGGTGGTTAAAGCTGTCAACAATCCGGTCCAACTCCCGCAGGCCGGTACGGTCCAGTTCAGGGACCTCATCATCCTGAGCGTGAAGGAGTTGCGTCTCCAGCCGAGCCACATGACGCAAACCACGCCGCAGTATCCATCTCAGCCAAGCTGCAGACACCAGCACCAGCGCCAGCAGCATCGCAAAACCGATATACAGACTCCGCTGGGCAGCCAATGCACCGACGTGGGTACGCGTCATGGTCCAGGCAGCCAAATCCTGGTTGCGCCCTCTGAGCGGGCAGGCGGCAACCACCAGCGCCTCACGGCTACCGCGAACCACATCCACCTGTATCTGCTGGGTGCGGGTGGCGCGTTGGGCGATGTCCACAATCAGGGGCTGCTCGGCAGGTGGAACATCGCGTTTGATGCCGCTGCCCTCGTAGCTTGGGTAGGCATAGGCCAACAATCCCTGCTGGCTCTGCCAGATACCACCTTCCACATGGGGTGCCTCCCGCAGCACCAACTGCAGCAGCACCTGAAGCAGATCGAGCTGCGGTGCAAAAGTTGGAGGGGAAAGTGGTGCTGCCGACACTGACTGCGCGTAGCGCGCAGCGATTGCGTTGCACGACTGCTGGGTGGCATTGCGGGCCGTGTCAACCTGCGCGCCGGCGCTGCTGCGGTAAAGCGTAGCCATGACCACACCCAAGGCGATACAGAGCGCTATGAGCAAGGCGCCAAAAAGGCTGAGCTGAGTGCGTAGGGAATTCATGGGAGGGCACAGTGCGCAATTTGATGAATCATCGCACGCGCATTGTCCTGGCATGGGCTCATGGCTCAAATTGGGCATTGGCCGACGCGTCTTAGCTTCTGGCGCAGTGATGCACTCAGCGCGACCGATGCGCTGGCTATGCAGGCTGGGCGAACAATGGTGGCAGTCCATGCGCAAGTTACTTCATTTCTGAACTGGTTGGTGCAGAGGGTTTGTTAATTAAGGACTCCATGGCATCACCGATTTCACTGGATTTCGGAAATCTATAAATTAAGAAATAAAACTGAAGAATTAAGAGATCGGCTGTCATAATCCATGACCATGCACATCTTGCGCACCTCTTCAATGCTCACTCGCCTGGTTCTGGCGTGGTTTGTGTTGACGCTGGGTGTTGCAGTTGCATCCCCGGTGATTCAGCCTCAGTCTATGCAGATGGTGTGCTCTTCCGGTGGAAGCATGAAGCTCATCGTTTTGGACCGAGACGGCAACGAAGTCGTTGCAGGACACCATACCTTGGACTGTCCGATGTGCTTGGCCGCGACACTTCCGCCGCCGCAGGCACACGTTAGCCTGGAAATGCCACAGCCGCTTTCCTACGCGCTACAACCCATTTACGTTGCACACATCGCAGCGATGGTGGGTGCACCGCTACCTCCTCGCGGTCCTCCCTCACTCTCCTGATCCGCCGCTTTTGCGTATTGCCGAAGGCTGCGTGCTTGCGCACTCAGCCGTGCTTGTTCGTGTCTAGCGCAGTCAGCGCTGGGTCATGGCGTTCGGCCATTCGTCATCGCTCAGCCGTCTGATTAACGTAGTCGGCTGGGGCGGCCACGCATGCCATGAGCCCTCGCATCTGCCTGCACCTATCCTGAAAGGGATGTGCGGGTGTATGGATTCGTGTTGACCGCGAACAGAAACGCTATGCCTACCCCCATGCGCTGCCAAGTGCACATGGTCTGTTGGGCGATTGAGAGTTTTTTATGACGCCATCTGAAAGACGCAGCTTTCTGCGTGTCGCTGCTGCCGCATTGGCTGCCTCCCCCTGGTTAGCATCCGCTGCTGAAGACATGTCTAAAGAACACGACATGCATGCCATGCCGGCATCCTGGAAGGGAGCTGAGCAAATCGGCATGCTGATGTATCCCGGCATGACTGCCCTGGATTTTGTCGGCCCTCAACACATGTTGGCAGGCCTGGTAGGTGCCAAGGTGCACCATGTTGCCAAGACCATGTCTGCTGTGGTGAGCGACACCCAACTCGCGTTTATGCCAACGGTCACCTTGGACGAAGCCCCTCGTGATCTGGACATCCTCTTCGTACCGGGCGGAGGCGACGGGACCCTTGCCGCCATGCAAGACCCACACATTCTTGCGTTTCTCGCCGACCGTGGCCGCCGAGCCAAATGGGTTAGCAGCGTGTGCACGGGCTCGCTGCTGCTGGGCGCGGCAGGATTGCTGAAAGGCTACCAAGCCACCACCCATTGGGCAACACATGAGCTACTGACAGTGGTTGGTGCTGCTCCCGTGCAGGCCCGAGTCGTAAGGGATCGCAACCGCATCACCGGTGCAGGCGTCAGCGCAGGCCTGGATTTGGGTCTCAGCATCGTCGGCATGCTGCGTGACCCCGCGTACGCACAGACCATGCAGCTGCTCGCGGAATACGCCCCCGATCCGCCATACAGCGCAGGCACCCCACTCAGTGCTCCACCAGAGGTCACCAAGATGGTCGCGGAGATGTTCAAGGATTTCAATCCGAAGATGCGCGCTGCGCTGGTCTCTCAGGGCTTTTACGACTCGGCGTCCAAAGGACCTCAACAATGACACTGGAGAACACGGAAATGGCGAGCATCAAAATGAGGCCATCGCGCAGAGCACTGCTGACCATGGGCGGATTGGCGCTGATGGGCCTTTCCGGCTGTCAACGAAAAATGGTCTTCAACGGCATCGATGTCAGCGGGGCGCAGCAGGGGCGCGACTTCGAACTCAAAGACCCAGAGGGCAAGACACGCACTTTGGCTGATTTCAAAGGCAAGGCCGTGATGGTGTTTTTCGGCTTCACGCAGTGCCCGGATGTTTGTCCCACGGCCTTGGTGCGGGCCGCAGAGGTCAAGCAACTCCTGGGCAAAGATGGTGAGCGCTTGCAGGTGCTGTTTGTCACCGTCGATCCCGAGCGCGACACCCCAGAGGTCCTCAAAGCCTACACCGCCGCTTTCGATCCCACCTTTATTGGTTTATACGGCGATCTGCAGCGGACGGCAGAAACGGCCAAGGAATTCAAAGTCCATTATGAGAAGGTCCCCACCGGTAGCTCGTACACGATGGACCACACAGCATTGACCTTTGTCTACGACCCGAGCGGCAAGCTGCGCCTGGTGCTGCGCCATCAGCAAAGTGCCCAGGAGTTTGCCCAAGACCTGCGCAAGCTCTTGCTCTGACCATCATCTATCCATCACCCATCCCAACTTCAGGAGAAAACATGACTTCCATCTTCCGCTTTGCTGCTGTGGCTGTAGCTTTCATCGCCACTGCCGCGCATGCACAAATCACCGTCAAGGACGCCTGGGTACGTGCCACCGTTCCGCAACAAAAGGCGACCGGAGCCTTCATGCAGCTGCAATCTGCAAAGGACACCCGACTGGTATCTGCCAGCTCTCCCATCTCTCCAAATGTGGAAGTGCATGAGATGAGCATGCAAGACAACACGATGAAGATGCGACAAGTTCCCGCAGTGGAGCTGCCTGCTGGCAAAACCGTAGAGCTCAAGCCCGGTGGCTATCACGTGATGCTGTTGAATTTGCCTCGCCCCATCAAAGAAGGTGAGACCGTCCCATTGACCCTGACCTTTGAGAGCAAAGCGGGTGAGCGTGAGACGGTTGAGGTGCAAGCGCCTGTACGACCTCTCAACAGCAGCAGCGCTCCTGCGGAGCATGGAAGCCATGGCGACAAAGCTGGCCATGCCCATTAATCGCAGCTGACAAGCAACAGCTAGCATGCGCGCAAAAACCCAACTTGCTCGACTCGACCCGGGGCGCCGCCGTAGCGTTCTGCTGGTCATTTTCGTGCTGGTCTGGGGAGCGCTATGGTCATCCCACGCTCGTTCTTTCCAATCGGAGAAGGGCGGATCATGGATAGAAGTTTGTACAAGTCAGGGACCGCAGCTCGTTCAGCTTGAGGGTGATGCTGCCAGCTCTGAAGAGCATGCAAGCAAACCCACGCAGGCATGTACATATTGCCGACTTCCTGCGTGCCTGTCCTTGCCGCCGCCCGAACCACAGCCCGGGGCGCTTTCCCAGGCAGTGCTACCACATGCGCCACTATGGCTCGGCGAAGCTAGCTTCAACGATGGTGTTTGGCAACCGGGCTTGCCGCGCGCACCGCCGCAATGACTTCAGTTTGAGTGACACCGCAGTGCCTGCAGGCAGGCACTGCCCGTTCTCGCCTTCCCGGGGCATCTTTTTCTGAAATCAAAATGCATCGAATCTTCTATACCTCTGTTCCTGCAGGGGTTGCGTACGCCATCGCCTGCGTTATGCCAACAGCCTTTGCGCAGTCCGTGCCCACGCCAGACTCTGCGCAGGCCATCGCTTCCTCTTCCAGCAGCACCCACTCGGGTGTTCCAGTTCTCCCGACCGTCGTAGTCCGCTCAGTGGTGGAAGAGGTCAAGCTAGACGCTGATTCCGCGAATTCGGCAGTGATCACGCAGGACCAACTGCGCGAACAAAATGCGCTGGATCTCGGTGCGGCACTGCGGCGGACACCAGGCGTACAGATCTCTCGCTACAACCCAGTTGGTGCATTTGGTGGTGACCAGGGTGGAGCCGTCTATATCCGAGGAATGGGCGCGAGCCGCCCTGGCAGCGAGATCAAGACTTATGTGGATGGCGTCCCCTTTTATATGGGCTTGTGGAGCCATCCGCTTCTGGATCTATTGCCCATAAATGGGATGCAATCCATCACCGTCCACAAGAGTCCGCAGCCATTGGTCAATGGGAACAATTTTGCATCCATTGATTTGGTACCACGGAAAGCCACCGAAGAGGGCTTGCAAGGTGACGCCAGAGTTTCCGCTGGAACTTACGGCACCCTCACCGAGCAACTCAACCTGACGGGCAAGGATGGAGACCTCGATTGGGGCCTGTCACAAGGATTCGCACGGTCGGATGGCCACAGAAAAAATGCGGATGGCAAGCTGAGCAATCTGATGGGGCGCGTGGGATACCGGCTTGATGGCAACTGGTCTGTCGCTGCCAGCTTATTGCATGTCGACAATAAGGCCAAGGATCCGGGAGACCAACGAATCGCAGCGCCTGACCTGGCTCCCCAGTACAACACCAAGGCCAGTCTTTTCACCACCTCTTTCTCCCATGTGCATGACAACTGGCGTGGTGAACTCAAGCTCTATACCAGCCATGGCCGGGGTGACTGGCTGGATCAGCCTGCGCCTGATGGCAACAGCATTAACAAATTTCGAATGTCTGGCTTGCGTTGGCGTGAGCAATTCTCTGCCTGGCAAGGGGGCGTTATCACGGCAGGCTTAGACCACGACCGAATCGCTGGTGATGCCACGTTTGAGCGGATACCACCCGCACTTGCCGGCTATTTCGATGGCCCCACTTTCAAGATTACCTCACCTTACGTGGGGCTTCGGCAGGAGGTTCCGTTATCGGCCGCGTGGAGCCTGGTTCCATCTGTGGGCATCAGGCTGTACGACCATAGCCAATTTGGTTCTGAGACTGCGCCATACCTGGGGGTGTCCTTGGTGTCTGACGTACTCACCGTGTATGCCAACCTGTCGCGGGGCATCAACTACCCTGGCCTCGAAACTCCGCTTTTGTCTTCACTGATTCCCGCACTGGGATCCACCTGGAAGAGCCTGTCTGCCGAAAAAATGGACCACGCAGAAGTCGGCTTTAAATGGAGCGTTTCAGACGCCACCCAAATCGACGTGAGCTGGTTTCAGGACAAGGTGAAAAACCGCTATGTCTTCGGCTTCCCACCTGATGTGCCTCCGCCTCCCCAGTTCCTGAACCTGGGCGGGTACACCATGCGAGGCATGGAGTTGTCGTTGAGGCAGGCAATAGGAGCGGGATGGTCTGGCTTTGTCGGGCTCACCTTGCTTGATCCGAGTATGGACAACCTTCCCTACAGCCCCCGAAAAGCGCTGACGATGGGCGCCAGTGGAAACGCTGGACCTGTTCGCGTCTCGTTTGATGCGCAGTACCAGTCGGCCGTTTGGGCGTTGAGCAGAGCGCGAGGCTCCGACGCGAGCAACACCGAGCGTGTACCTGGCTTTGCAATCGCAAACCTGCGTGCAGCCTACCCGTTACCTGCGCTGGGTAACAAGGGGGAAATATTTATAGCGGTTGAGAATTTATTCGATCGTGATTATGCATATCGCCCTGGCTACCCCATGGCTGGCAGATCCGCGCAAGTGGGAATTTCTGCGAGTTTTTAATATCCCAAAGAAATTTATCTCATGAAATACTTCATTGCGACTAGCTTTCTGCTGCTCCACGCTTTCACCTTTATGCCCCATGCTTTTGCAAAAGAGGCATCTCATGCAGCGCTGACGACTAGCCAAGAACCATCTGCCATAAATTCTATAAAGCATGTGATGCTATCAACTTGGGACAGGCCCGAAACCAAATTGAACATTAATCCAGTTGTTATTGAGGGGCAGTATGCCATCGCAGGCTGGACCCAAGGCGAGCGAGGGGGGAGAGCACTGCTGATTAGAAAACCTGACGGACATTGGTTTGTTTCTGTATGCGGTGGTGATGGTCTTAAGGAAGAAAAAACTTTAATTATGACGGGAATGGAGCCTGTCGTAGCTCGCCGACTCACCAATAAAGTGATTCGAGCAGAATCTTCCTTAACTCCCGAGTTACGAGTTCAGCTTGCCTCATTCGAAGGGATAGTAAAAGTTAATGCGCCAGGCAAACACTAATTATCTTCTGAAAAATAGTCAGCCATTTAATACAACACAACTGTCTTAAAAATCAGTTGATCGCTATCTCGCATTCAGTTATGAAAAGAAAACATTCTGCATCTAAAAATGGGGACATCCACCCTGTGGGTTCTACTCTGTCACGGCCTCGGCTACACAGTGCTGCTCCGCTAGCATGGCTCCCTTGGGTGGTTATGCTGAGTGTTAACCATACCCATAGCATCGCGCAAACGGGCACGACGCTAGAGACAGTGACGGTGCGTTCGTCGGGAAACACCAGCATTGATCGCGCATCCAGTACCGGCAGCCGACTGGACATTGGAGTTCGCGACACGCCTGCCAGCGTTGAAGTGACCACGCGCGAGCAGCTGGAAGCCAAAGGCGATACGTCGGTGATTGAGGCGATCAACAGATCCACGGGCATCACGAGCCTTGGCCACCCCGGCAACAGCGGCAGTTCGTTGCAGGCACGGGGATTCACGGACACCACATCGGTGATGCGCCTGTACGATGGCACGCGCCAATACGGCGGGGTGGGCGTCAGCTTTCCTTTCGATACCTGGTCGATAGACCACATCGAAGTGTTGCGGGGCCCAGCCTCCGTCATCTATGGCGATGGTGCCATTGGCGGCGTGGTGAATGTGGTGCCCAAGAAGCCGAGCAGAGGTCCGGTCAGCAGCGAAGTGCAGGCCACAGTGGGCACCGATGGCAAGCGTGCCTTGGCGTTCGGCAGTGGAGGCGCCATCAACGACCAGTGGTCCTATCGCCTGGACATGAGCGGTGACCGTGCGGACGGTTGGGTCGATCGTGGCGAATTCAGCAACCAAACCATCTCCGGCGCCTTGCGCTGGGATCTGAGCCAGGACTTCTCTTTGCAGTTGTCGCATGCCTATGGCAAGCAAAAACCAATGCGCTATTTCGGCACACCTTTGATCAATGGCGTGCAGGATCCTGCCATTCGGGAGCGCAACTACAACGTAGCTGACAGCCGCATTCAATACCAGGATCGATGGACCGAGTTGCAGGCACAGTGGGTGCCCAACAGCCATGTCGTCGTACGCAGCAAGCTCTACCACATCGGAAGTGAGCGCTACTGGCGCAATGCCGAGACTTATGTCTACAACCCTGCTTCAGGTTTGGTCGACCGTTCGGGTAACACCGAGATTGGCCATGACCAGACGCAGACGGGCAATACGACGGATGTTGCTATCAGCGGCCACTTGTTTGGGCTGGCAAACCAAGTGTCGTTGGGGTTTGATGTCAATCGGGCTTCTTTCCAGCACAGCAACAACACATACACGGGTAGCTCTGGCTCGGTCGATCCTTACCACCCAATTCCTGGAAATTACAGCAGCGCGGTGCCCTACATCCCCCGCTACCGCAACAAGGTTGAGCAATACGCACTGTTTGCAGAAAACCGCTTGGAACTGACGGACAGATTGTCCTTTGTCGCAGGTGCGCGGTTTGACCATTCAGACCTCGAGCGCCAAGACCTGGTCACAGGTGGTCAGGCTTTTGAGCGCCGCTATTCCAATGCGGGTTGGCGTCTGGGCGCAGTCTATAAAGTGAACCCCGAGCTGTCTTTGTATGCCCAGTTCTCAAAGGCTGCGGACCCGGTTGGTGGCCTGCTCATGTTGTCCGCAGCCAATTCAGCTTTTAATCTCTCGACAGGAAAGCAAGTCGAAATTGGACTCAAGCAGTCGTTTTGGGAAGGAAAGGGGGACTGGACGCTCGCAGCCTATTCCATTACCAAGAACAATCTGTTGACCCGAGACCCCAGCAATCCTGCACTTCGCATTCAGGTGGGTGAGCGCTCGTCCAAAGGCGTCGAAGGCACGCTTCATCTGCAAGTCACCAGCGCCCTGCAGATTGACGCCAACGCTGCGCTGCTCAGGGCTCGATACGATGATTTCAATGAGTCGGTCGGGGGAGTGGCGGTATCGCGCAATGGCAATGTCCCGACGGATGTTCCTGAGCGGGTGGGCAACATCTGGCTGGGCTGGAAATTCTTTCCAGACTGGACCTTGTCAGGCGGCCTGCGCCATGTAGGCAAGCGCTACGCGGACAATGCCAACACCCTCAAGCTCCCCAGCTACACCACCGCAGACCTGGCATTGCAGTGGAAAGCCACCCCTGCTATGTCCTTGACGCTGCGCGGGTTCAACGTGTTTGACAAGCAGTACTTCTCGACGGCTTACTACACCACCAGCCAGTGGTTGGTGGGTGAAGGCCGCAGGGTTGAGCTGACCGTCAACCACCGCTTCTAGGTTGCCACCTCATGGGAGCTGCGGCCAAAGCAAAGAGATTGGTATACCTGGTTCACCGGTGGACAGGGGTGTTTGCCTGCGTGCTTATCGCGCTGTGGGTCGTCAGCGGCGTGGTGATGCTGTTCATCGGATATCCGAAGCTGCTCCCTCAAGAGCGGCTGGAGCGGCTGCCACCACTGTCACTGGCCCCTAGCTGCTTGTCCGTGGCGACGGCATTGCAGCACAGCACTTCACCAGACGAGGTGCTGCAAATAGTGCTGACCAGCATTGATGGGAAACCTGTGTACCGCATCAAGGAGCGTGGTGGCAGTTTCAAAGTCGTGGACGCTTTGCAAGGGAACGTTGCTGGGGCCGTCAGCAGTGCCTTCGCCTTGCGCAGCGCCCAGGCATTTTTACCAGCGTCATCGGGCACGCTGCTGGGCAAGACACAGGACGACCGCTGGACCCACTCGGGCGCGCTCGATCCCCACAGGCCTTTGATAAAGGTCCAGATGGACGACGCGCAAGCGCAGCTGCTGTACATCTCATCGACGACTGGCGAAGTGGTGATGGCTGCGCCCAGGTCACAGCGGTATTGGAACTATGTGGGCGCATGGCTGCACTGGGTATACATGTTCCGTGATGGCTCCAAAGATGCGGTTTGGAGCTGGATCGTCATCGTGCTTTCTGCCATTGGCTCGGTCTCTGCGCTAGCCGGTGCCTTGGTCGGAATATGGCGCTGGCGATTCAGAGGCCGCTACAAGTCGGGCTCCAAGACTCCGTATCGCGAATGTCAGATGCGGTGGCACCACATTACGGGCCTGCTGTTTGGACTGGTGATGGTGCTGTGGATTTTCAGCGGCCTGATGTCGATGAATCCACTGGGCATCTTCAGCGCTCGTGCGCAGTTAGACAAGGCCGGCTATCAAAAATCTGCCATAGGGCAAGTGGCGCAAAGCATTGACACACGCCAAGCGCTAGCTGCATTACAGGCTGCTGATTTTGAGACCGTCGAGGTCGAATGGCTTGTACTGGACGGTAGACCCTATTTGCTCTCCCAGGCCAGGAGCGGCGATACGCGGGTGGTCCAAGTTGTCAATGGAACGTATGAGGTGCGAGAAGGCTTCAGCTTGAAGGAGCTGGAAAAAACCGCCAGGGCTCTGTCACCCTATGCGATTCAGGACACCAAACTCCTCCATCAATTCGATGCCTACTACTACCAGCGCGGCGAATCATCGATGTATGCGGGGGCTTCGCGCAGCCTGCCTGTCTTGAAAATCCAGTTCTCTGACCCAGGGCAGACGATTGCCTATCTGGACATCAGGACTGGGAAGCTGTTACTGAGCCTTGATCGAGCGCAGCGTACGGGCCGCTGGCTGTTCAACCTGTTCCACAGCTGGGATTTGCACTGGATGCTCAGGTACGCGGGGCTGCGGGACTTTGCCCTGGTTCTGTTGAGCATAGGTGCGCTTGCTTTGTCGTTGACCGGCGTGGTTATCGGTTTCAGAAGGCTCGTGCTTTCAACCAAGTAGCACCTCCGCCCCATCCTGAGCAACCCCATTTTCACAAGTGCTGTGGCCCACAAGCGCCAACCCATTTTTGCGATTTACATCCCAAACATTCAATAGGCAAACTCATGAAAAAAACATCCATCGCTGTATCTCTTGCGCTGATCTATCCCATCTCGCAACTCGCATTCGCGCAGTCTATGCCGCCAGCTTCAACTGCAAGCCCCGCGATCACGTCGCCGTCGGCTGGGGTCTCTGGAGCAAACTCCGCCGCTCAAGACCTCGCGACCGTCGTCGTTACTGAGGAGGGGCCAAGCTATGTTGCCGCATCCTCCAACTCGGCCACAAGAACCGACACACCGCTTATCCAGACCCCGCAATCCATCTCGGTCCTCAAACGATCACTGCTGGAGGACCAGGACGTGCACACACTGGCAGGCGCCCTTGTCAATGTCTCTGGTGTAGTGCCTACCAAGCCAGAAGAAGCGCTGCTGATCGCGCCCATTATCCGAGGCTTTCCGGCAGAGACCTACCTCGATGGCTTGTCAATCTTCGGTGGTAATCAGCAGGCTTTCAACCCAGCGGGACTCGTAGGGGTAGAGCGCATCGACGTGCTCAAGGGGCCGAGCGCAAGCTTGTACGGCGGTGGCCTTGGCTCACCATTGGGGGGTCTCATCAACCTGCAATCGACGCGTCCCGAAATCGGCAGAAGCGGCGGCTATGTGGGTATCCGTGCCGGGAGCTTTTCCACGAAGAACCCTTATGGCGACTACAACATAGCATTGAGCGACCAGCTTGCCCTGCGCCTAGCAGGTGAATACCAGGACAACAACAGCTGGATCGATAAGGTGCATGGCAAGCGGGCGTTTCTCCAACCGAGCATTCTTTTCAAGCCTAGCGCGCAGACCGAATTGTTGGTGTCTGGCCAGTACAACCGCACCCGACAGCTGGAATACTCCGGGTTGCCGGCGCAGCAGGCTCTGGCAGGACAGATTGACCGCAATGCCTTTGCAGGAGCACCCATTGGCCAGCCGCTGACCGACATCAACAATCGCCTCGGCAAGATTGAGCTGCGTCATGCGTTCGATGGCGGCGCGCGCCTGAATGCCACCGCACAGTTCTACCGAAGCACCATTGGCCAGTACGGAAGCTTCGTGTATCCGGCCATCGCAGCCCCCGATCCTTCGACGCCAACAAGCTACCCGATCTTTCCAATGACAATGGAAGGCACGACACGGGAAACTGCGCTGGATGTCAACCTCAGCGCGCCTGTCGACATGCTAGGAGGCCGCCATGAGTGGGTCGTTGGCATCGGCTACGACTTGACGAAGTTCTATTCAGGTATGGGTTTCGATGGCACGAGTGTCGGCTCGATCGACATTGCGAACCCGCAGTACAACCTTGGCTTTGGCGACAAGAGCCCGATTACCTTGACCCAGACCGATCGCTACCACACGCTCGCAGCATATGTGCAAGACCAGGCACATTACGGCCGTTGGCACTTGACAGGCTCGCTTCGTTTCACCCAGCTGCAGTTCCAGGAGGCTGAACAGGGAACTGACAAGACCTACCACCATGTCTCACCCCGCGCGGGGGTAACCTTCGACTTGGCGCCTGGCGTAGCGCTATACGGCGGCTACGCGACCGCGTTTCGTGCTCCTTTCGGCTTCATCGGGTCGTCGACGCCCGAGCCAGAGACCTCGAAGAACGTGGAGATCGGCATGAAGCTCGCAGATAAGGCACGCGGGCTTTCTGGCACGCTCGCCTTGTTTCAGCAAACCAGAAACAACGTCACGACCCCCGACCTGAGCAATCCCTTGTTCTCCATTCAGACGGGCCAGCAACGTGCGCGAGGTTTCGAAACCGATTTGACCTGGGAGCCTACGCCAGCGTTCTCTCTGCTGGCCAACTACGCCTATACCGATGCGAATGTGACGCGTGACAACACCCTTCCCGTCGGGGACAAGCTGACACGAGTTCCAAAGCACAGTGGACGTATTGCTTTCCGCTACCGCGTGCGGGATGGCATGGCGCAGGGCTTGGCATTTGGCGCCGGCATCTCCGCCGTCAGTGCACGGCAACTCACGTTGCCGAACACCGTTGCTGCGCCTGGAATGGCAACAGTGGATGCTCAGGCTGCATACGATTTCGGTCGCTACACCATGCAAGCATCGGTCTATAACTTGACCGGGCGTCGTACTTTCGAGCCCTACCAATACTTCGGCTTTCCTGTGGTGATGCCAAATCAGACCAGGTCGTTTTATCTCACTCTGAAAGTCCGAATCTAGGAGTCTAACCTGGGCAACCACAGCAAAACTGCGCGACCAGGTTCTTAGAGCCTAGCTGATAGCGATTCTCAGATATCTGCGCAGTTTTGCAGTTAGAGGTTGAAAGAAATAAGCGGTCGTTGTGCGGGGCTGCGCGAGCGGCAGCTACTGGCCGATCTGCGACCGTCGCAGGCCGACCCAGAGGGGACAGGCATAACCAATCTAAAATTAGGCAAAGGTACACGAAACGGCATATCGGTAGGAGCCTACTATGAACAATGAAAAATTGGCTTTTTCGGGAGACTTCACCGCATGAAAGCTGCGCAACTCGTCGCTTTAGTGATTGTCGTTGGCGCGATTTTTCTTGTAGTGAACGGATTTTTTTCCGCGTGGGCTTTGCTTGAGCTGGCCTGGTCGGCGACTCTGAGCTTTGTAAATCTCTTTTGATGTAGGCCTGCAATAATGCATTCCACCTAATGCGCAACGGAGCCGCTATCACGGCCTTGGGCATAGTGGCCTGGCGTTTCGCCCGCTCAGTTGGTACGTGGAGCGTCTGCTTTCATGTGCCGAGACCGACTGTTACTGACCGTTTGCAGCCTGATGTTGATTTCTTTGACATCTAGTGTAGGCGGGGGAAACTAACATGGGGGCCCAAATGGTGGGAATAGTTTTTCCACCCTTTGGGTGAGCTTACTTAGCAACAGGCGGGGCAACTATCTCACCTGTTTGCCTTCGGGGTGCATATCATTGTGAACTGACCCCCAGAGGCTGGACAGGTGAATGTTAAAGGCTCAAGACCTGGGTTCGCCGAACGCTTACGCAGCGGCCGTACGGACGTCAGGTGCTATAGACATCCGTGCGGCGGTGGCTCCAGGCAGGGAGCGACTCGCGGACGCTGGCAATGCGCCCCAGGTCGATGTCTGCGCAGAGATGCCCGGTGGTATCAGGCATGCAGGCCATCACAATGCCCCAGGGGTCGATCACCATGCTACGCCCCAGGCATGGCAGTGCAGGGCCGGGTCCGTCGATCTGGGCGGCGGCGATAACGTAGCACTGGTTTTCTACCGCGCGTGCACGCAGCAGCAGCTCCCAATGGTCGTGGCCGGTGCGTACGTTGAAGGCGGCTGGTACCACGATGACATGGGCGCCTTGCGCACGCAGGCTGCGAAATAGCTCTGGAAAGCGCAGGTCGTAGCAAATGCTCATGCCGGCACGCATGCCCAGTATGTCCACCAGGGTCAGTGCGTCACCGTGCACAAAGTCGTCTGACTCCTTGTACTGCTGGCCACCTACCACCGCATCGTACAGATGCAGCTTGCGGTAGGTGGCCAGCAACCGGCCGTCAGGGCCAAAGGTCAACCCGGTGTTGCCCAGCTTGTTTTGTGCGGTAACTTTCTCGTGTACTGAGCCCACATGCAGATAAATGCCGTGGCGGCTGGCTAGCTGCGCCAGTCGCGGCAACAGGGCACCATCCAGCGGCAAGGCGTGGCGGGCGATGGTGGCTGCATCGCCCCGGATGTCGGTGTACTCCGGGCTCACGACCAGTTGCGCGCCATCCTGGGCGGCTGCAGCTACGCCTTGCTCCAAGGCATCGATATTGGCCTCCCAGTCGGTGCCGCTGTTCATCTGCAATACAGCGATTCGAATACGCATGAAAGTCTCCCCGAGGTTATGGTTTTAGACATGTACGGCAGACCAGCGCGCCGATTTCTGCCAGCAGCAACTCTCCTTGGCCGCCATAGATGCTGGTGCTGGTGACCGTGTCCTGAAAACCAGTAGCCATTACGGCCAGGATCAGCGAGCGCTCGCCGTATGTAAAAACAACAGCATCGTTGCGGAGATCGGGCAATTGCCCGGTCTTGTTACTGGCCTGCACGCCTGCAGGCAACGCCGCGCAGAGCAGGGGCTGGTGCCGCTCGGTAGCCATCAGATGCAGCGCAAAGCTCTGCATGGCGGTGCTGAGCGAATCTGCGCGTTGCAAGCGGGCCATCAGCAGACACAGATCGCGGGCGCAGGTGGTGTTGTCGCGGCCAGCTTTTTGCGCTTCGCTGTCCATCATCTTTCGGCACAGCGCGCTGTGCCCTAGGCCTGCGACCTGCAGATACTGGTTAATAGCTCCAAAGCCCAGCAAGTCGATGAGCTGGTTGGTGGCGGTGTTGTCGCTCACCACCATCATCAGCCTGCACAGCTCGGAGAGTGTGAGCTGCGCCACGCTGGGCAGGCCGTGCAGCACACCGGTACCGCCCACGCGGTTAGCGGGCGTGATGGCGATACGTTCGTGCAACTGGTGGCGGCCTGCATCGACTTGCTCGAGCAAGGCCAACAGGATGGCAAGCTTGATGGTGCTGGCCGAGGGCTTGGTCTGGCCAGCGCCAATGCTGAGCAGTTCGTTTCCGCAGGGCTCCATCAGGCACAGCGACAGGCCGACACCATCGGCCTTGAGCCGCTGGCGGGCGAGGGCAAGTATCTGGCCCTCGAGATGGGCGTTGGTGGGCTCCATGGGCATCCTTACACAATCACGTAGAGCACGGTTGAGAGCACGAGGATGTTCACGATCATCACCGCCCAGCCGTTATAGAGCATGTACTTAAGCTGGTTCGAACGTGCCAGGCCCATCTGGCCGAACATATCGGAGCTGGGGAAGGGGCCGAACCAGTCGATCTGCGAGCTGCCCAGAATCACTACCGTCGTGGCAGCTGGGCCCACGCCTGCGGCTGCGAGCAAGGGGCCGAAGATCTTGGCGGTGAAAGTCATCTGCGCCACGGCTGCGCCGGGGATATGGCCGATCACATTGAACAGCAAGATGATCACGCACAGCGCCGCGCCGCTCACTCCCAGCAGGTAGGGCTGAACCGTATCGAGCAGGGCGTGATAGGCGTTAAGTTTGTCGACCAGTACCAGCACCGGGTTGAACAGCCAGAACAGGAAGAAAATCCAGATCAGTTTGCCTGCGCCGGCATACATGGCTTGCAGAATCTGATTGGGACGCATGCCACTGGCCAGGCCGGTTACAGCGCCTAGCGCCACCATCACCACGATTGCAAATGCAAAGCCCGCCTTGGCCAGTACACCGACAATCGCCAGGCTGACGATGGTGATGCAAAAGCCCCAAGCGGCGCGCACGGCCGACGGTTCGGCCTTCTTGTTCATGTCAAAAGCGGCTTGCCCCAGGCTGGCTTCTTCGTACTGGAAATCGGCTTCGCTCATCTTCTGGATGCGCCCGGCCATGAACCATCCTGCCAGCAGCGTTGCCGCTGCCATAGGCAGCCCTGCCACAAGCAGGTACTCGCCATAGCTGAGGCCGGTGAGGCCAGTCACGGTCACCACATTGGGGGTAAAGGGGCCAAGCACCAGGCCTGCAGAGCCTGCGGTTTGGAACAGGGCGGCCACGGTAGGGCGCGAGAGGCGCACGGCCGCTGCGATGGGAATCACCACCGCTGCAATGATGGCGTTACCGCCAGCCAAAGTGCCCAGGGCACCGCAGATCAACACGGATGTGACCATGATGCCCAGGCGCACGCGCAGTTGGTTGGACAGGCCGATCTTGCGCACGATGGCGCGCACCATCTGCTCAGCAGCACCGGTGCGCGCTGCCACCTCGCCAACACCCGCGCCCAGAACGATGATGAGGCCTACTACTGCAATGAACGAGCCCAGCGACTCGGCCAGCAGCTTGCCCATGCCTATCGGCGTGGTTCCTGTCATGATGGCGCCGAGCACGATGGCGCCTATCGTTGAAAGCACAATGTCCACACCCAGTAAGGCGATGATGGCGAACACCACCACTGGTGTCAGCCCCCAAAGACTGGTTTGCCCCGGTATGGTGAAGTGTGTGGTGATGGCGATAGCCAGCCCAAGCAGGAAGACGGCGATGGCCGCGTAGCCTTTGCCTGGTGAGGCATCAATGGTGGCAGACATGGTGGTTGTTTCTCCTTGTAATCTATCGATGGCCCGTGGAATCGGGTCTTATGGGATTGGTATGCCGCCCGGCACTTCAGGCTGGTGGCTGGCGTCTCAGCACCTGGCCTGGCCTGGTACTTGGCGTTTGGGCAGGGTCGGGGGGGGGAAAGACGATCTGGCCGTTGACTGCCACCATTTCAATGCCTTCGGAAGGCAGCGTCGGCTCATCCCAGGTGGCACGGTCGATGATGGTGTCGGGGTCGAACACCACGAGGTCCGCCCAATAGCCCGGGCGTATCTGGCCGCGCTTGACTAATCCGTAGACGGAAGCTGGCAGGCTGGTGATCTTGCGCACTGCTTGCTCGACGCTGAGGAGGCGATCCTCGCGCACATAGCGCCCAAGGATGCGGGTGAAGGTGCCCCACAGACGCGGGTGTGGGTTGGAGTCGTTGGGCAAACCGTCCGAGCCCACCATGCAGCAAGGGTGCTGGAAGATGCGCTGAACCTCCTGCTCGTCCATCGCAAAGTAGATGGCGCCGGCGGGCAGCAGACGGCGGGCGGCCTCCTCTTTGTCGCAACCCCATTGCACGGCAATATCGGCCAGGTACATGCCATTGCACTCGGGGTGCGGTGTGCTCCAGGTGATCTTGATGCGCTCTATCAGATGGGCGCGCTCAGGAATCAGGATGGTGGAGCTGCCCGAGTAGGGGTAGATGTCCATGGACACCTGCGTGCCTTGCGCGCGCGCGGCATCGATATTGGCAATTGTGCGCTCGCTCTTGCCCCAGTTGGCGTTCATCATGCATTTGTGGTGTGAGATCACCATGGCGCAGCCGCTGTTGCGACTGACGCTGAGTACCTCTTCCACCGCCTGTTCGACCTCATTGCCTTCGTTGCGGATGTGGCTGGTGTGCAGTGCTTCGAATTCCTTGGCTACGCGGGCCAGTGCTTCCAACTCGGCTTGCGATGCGTAGCAGCCGGGCTCGTAGGCCAGCCCGGTGCTGAAGCCCACCGCGCCTGCTGCCAGCGACTGGCGCAGCAGCGCTTGCATGGCCTGCAGCTCTTGCGGCGTGGGCTCGGCCGCGGGGTCTCGCATGATGGCAAGCCGCAGGTTGGCGTGGCCTACCAGGGCGGCTACATTGATCTGCGGCTGCAATGACTCGAGTGTGGCGAGGTAGCGTTCCATATCGGCATACAGCGGAATGTCGCCCAGCAGCGCCAGCGATGCGGCTGTGTTGTGGGGCAGTGGAGCGGGAGATGCGCTAACGCCACAGTTGCCCACCACCACCGTGGTTACTCCCTGGGTGGTCTTCCAGGGCAGGCCGGGCTTCTGGATGAACATCAGGTCATCATGGCCATGCACATCGATGAAGCCTGGTGCCACCAGCTTGTTGCGGGCATCAATACGTCGCACGGCTGTGTGCTGATGCAGCTCTCCGATCGCCACAATGCGGCCGTCCAGTACGCCAACGTCGGCGCGATAACGCCGCTCACCGCTACCATCGACCACCCAGCCGCCTTCGATGATCAGATCCAGCTTGGCACTGCTTGGCGCGCCGACGGGCTGCGCAGCATCGGCCAGCTTGCAGGGGGTCGTTGTCTCGTTGTTTGCAATATTCACGTTCATGGGAGGCGATTATCAAATCGCAGAATTCATTACAATAATTTTTTAAAGTAATTGATCTATCTGATTTTGAAATGAATCGACTGCCCAAGCACATCACCCTCAAGCATCTCCATGCCTTTGCCATGGTGGCGCAGGAGAGCAGCTTTACCCAGGCGGCAGCTCGCCTGTTCCAGACCCAGTCCTCGGTCACCACCTTGGTTCACCAGTTGGAGACGGCGCTTGGCACCCGGTTGTTCGAGCGCAGCAGCCGCAAGGTGGGGTTGAGCACGGTGGGGCGCGATCTGCTGCCCCGGGTGATGCGCCTGTTGACTGATTTCGACGGAGTGCTGGAAGACGTGCTGCGCTATGGCGGCCAGTCGTTTGGCAAGGTGCGTATTTCGGCAGCACCGTCGGCGATTACCGAGCTGGTGGCGCCTGCTGCAGCGGAGTTCTCCCGCCTCTATCCAGCGGTGAGGCTGTACCTTCGCGACGACAACTCTGGCCGCATTCAGCGCCAGGTGCTGGCCAGTGAGGTGGATTTCGGCATCACCAGCCGCTGGGCCGATTCGCAGGGACTGCAATTTGATCCTCTCGTAGACGATGCGTTTGGCGTGCTTTATCGCTTTGATGATCCGCAAATAGTTCCTTGCGCTGAAGGCTATGTGCGCTGGGAGAGCCTGGCCGCTTGCAAGTCGGTGGGGGTGGTGGATGAAACCGGCATCCTGGCCCTGCTGCGAGCGCGCACCGACTTGCCGGCCAATGCATCCACTCCGTTCTATGAGGCCTCAAGCACGACTTCCCAGGCTGCGTTGGTGGCACAGGGCATGGGGATCGCCTTCATGCCTGCCTTGGCTGCCCACCGGGTGCTGGAGCCACGCCTGCGCTTTGCCTTGCTCAAGTCGCCAACGGTGGTTCGCAATATTTGTACGGTCAGACGCAATGACGTTCCATTGACCGAAATCGCAAAAATTTTCGAAGCCATGGTGCGTACGACTACTGCAGCGCTGGCCCTGCCGCCTGGTTGCATGCCGCGTAGCAATAGCTGAAAGCTGAGGGTTGTGATGGGGTGTCGCTCGGGTTTGCCGCAATGGCCGACGCTGGGTGCAGTGGACGCTGTTGCATAACTCGAATTGAGGCCGAGTCTCCCCCACACCAGACGGAGTTATGCCACGCGCACAGTCTGGGGCGTACCCAGGCAGGTGAACCTGTTGAGGATCGATGCCCGAATCTGCAGCTCAGTCACCTGCCGCTCGAAGTCCCGAGCCATCACGCGTTCGCCCAATCTCTTGAAGCATCCCATCTTGGTCTCTACAAGGCTGCGGCGGTGATAGCCGCTCCATTTCTTCCAGATGGAGCGGCCTAGCCTGCGCGTTGCCCTCCACATTTCGTTTCTCGCCCGCGCCCCAGCCTTGTCATCTGCCCAGGGCTTGGCATTCTTGCGTGTGGGGATGATCGCCGCGGCCTGACGACTGGCGATGGCCTCGTGGCAAGCCTTGGTGTCATAGGCACCATCGGCGCTCACCGAATGCAGCGGCTCGTCCTCAGGAATCTGCGCCAGCAACTCGTGCAGCATCGGTGCATCGCCAATGGCGTTGTCCGTGATCTCGATGGTACGGATCTCCAAGGTCTTAGCATCGATGCCCAGGTGCACCTTGCGCCACTGCCGGCGATAGTCGGCCCCGTGCTTCTTCGTGTTCCACTCGCCTTCGCCCAGCATTTTCACGCCGGTGCAGTCGATCAGCAGGTGCAGCCCCGCGCTGCGATGGCCACACTCAGCGTCTTCTGGCGCCACCACAGGGTGCTGTAGTCGGGCACGCCAGAGTCCAGCCGGGCCAGCTTGATCAGGCTCTCGGCCAGGCCCATTGCTTGACGAAGGCCCAGCCCAAACATGCACTTCAATGTCAGGCAGAACTGGACCGCAGCATCGCCGAACACAGCAGGGCGACCTGGCCGACCACTGGCAGGAGCTTGTCATTGGAGGTCGGCATCGAGCCAGACCATCAACGATCCTCTGCGCTTGAGCGCCTCGTCGTACTCACTCCAGTTCGTCGTGCGGTACTTTGCCCGCGGTGGCTTGCTTATCCCCCGAGCCTACCTAAGTTCACCCCTCGAACTCGGCCCAGCGAGGGAGTTTGGCAACAACGCCTGCATTGCCCACAAAGGCAGGAGCAGATACAAGGGGTAAGGGCAGATACAAGGCCGCAAGCACTCGGTCAGTTGCCACACCGTCGGTGTCTGTGTCTGTGTCTGTGTGGTTGTGCATAGCTGAAGGCTTTTGGTGTCCTAGCCAGAATTGACATTGACTTCAAGTGCGCTTCAATTTTTAGACTGCAGGCCATTTCCTGTTCTTCTTGATCTGGCGGATATGCAAGCACAACCCCATCACACCTCCTGGCGCAACATCGCACTGGCCATCTTTGCCGCGCTGAACGCCGCTTTTCAGATTGGCAAGGCCATCATCGCGCTGCCGCTCCTGCAGGGCGCGCCGTTGTATCTGAGCCTGCGGGAGACCGGGCTCGTCATCTCCTCCCTGGCGATTGTGGGCGCCTTGCTGGCCATGCAGCTGGGCTTGCTGGTTTCGCGCTTCGACGCGCGCAAGGTGCTGTGCGCCGGTGTGGCGGTGCTGGCATTGACCAACTTTGCCGGGGGCTTTACCACGGGGCTTGGGCTGTTGCTCGCCTCGCGCGTCGTAGAAGGCATTGCAGTGGTGGTGCTGCTGATCTGCGCATCAAGCGTGGTGGGGCGCCAGGCAGCGCCCCGCGAGCGCGACCTGGCCATGGCGCTATCGAGCACGGCGGTGCCCAGCGGCATTGCCCTCATGATGCTGGGCGCCACCGTGGCGGCGTCGCTGGGTTACCCCGTGTCCTGGCAGCTGCTGTGGCAGCTCAATGGCTGGCTGGCCGTGACCAGTGGCGTGGTGCTGTGGCTGTGCCTGCCTGCCATGCCAGCGCTGGCGTCAACGGCTCCAGGCAGCGGCGCATGGAACGCCATCCGCCGTGTGGCCCAGGCGCAGGGGGCGCAGCTCATCGCCCTCTGTTTTGCGACGTACGCGATGATCTATTTCGCGTTCTCAGGCTTTCTGCCCCTGCTGCTGCGCGATCTGCTGGGCCTGTCGGCACGGCAGGCGGGTTATTTGAGCGCGGCCATCGTGGCGGTCAATGTGCAGGGCAATATCAGTGCCGGTGCGCTGATGCGGCGTGGCGCCGCGCTGGGTGGTGGGGGCGGGCTTCACCATCGGTGCGGTTTGCATTTCGCTGCTGTTTTGGGTGCCACTGCCCATGCAGGCGTCCGTGGCCGTTGCCATGCTGATGACCGGGTGCATGGGCTCCATCCCCGGAGCCCTGACAGCAGGCGCGCCCAAGGCCGCGCCCAGCGCGGCGCTGGTGCCGCCCACCATCGGCTTCATGCTGCAGGGTAGCTATGTGGGACAGTTGCTCGGGCCGCTGGCGGCCGGCGTGCTGGCCCAGGCAGGAGGTTGGACGACGGTGGCCTGAATGCTGCTGGCTCTGGCCGCCTGCGGCGTGTGGCTGGCCCGCAAACTGTGAGGAGGGCTGCGCGGTGCGGGAGCAAGCAGCACGCCTGTCCACGATCTGAGCGCAGTCTGAACACCGTCTGGCGCGAGCTGCTGCGTTGTCTTCGTCGTCAATGGCGACAGCGATTACAGCGATTGCCTTCAACAGGCGCCTTGCGGTGCATCCCGATCCACGTCCAGCCCATGCAGTGAGTGCTCTGCAGCGCATCCCTGGCAGCTTTCGTTCTGCGCTGGCACCAAGCGGTCGCCCAGCCAGACCCGGGGGCCGGCGCCTTTTTCTGCAATGCAGTCGGCGTGGTTGAAGACATTGCACACCTTCATCGACAGGCAGCCGCAGCCAATGCAGTTATCCAGGCTTCTGCGCAGGTGCATCAGCTCCTGAATGCGTTCATCGACGCGGTTGACCCAGGTTTTCGAGATGCTGCTCCACTCATCGCCCGTAGGCGCATGGTGCTTGGGCAGTCCGTCAAGCTGCGCAGCAATTTCTTCAAGCTGAAAGCCCAGGCGCTGGGCAAACACGATGTAGGCCACCCGCCGCAGGCTGGAGCGCCGGTAGCGGCGGTGGCCCGCGCCGCTGCGCACGGATTCGATCAGGCCCAGTGATTCGTAGTACCGCAATGCGGAGGCGTTGACCCCGCTGCGCTGCGCAATCATGCCGATGGGCAGCAGTTCATCATCCCCAGGATTCATGGTGGTAATCCATTTTTCAATTGACTTAAAGTTCACTTTAACTTGAAAAATGCGATCGAGCAACGGGCAAAAGCAGGGTTTGTCTTTGTGGGGTCATTGCGGCCACGCTCGTGCTTTGCCTTTATGCCTGCCAAGGCTCTGGTCTGGCGGGCCCACGGATAGGGCTCCTGAATCGCATATGCGTTCAGGAGCCTGCCGTCCATTCATGGAATTGAACAATGACATCAGCAATCAGCACGCACTGGTTTGTGCGTACCGGCCTGGCAACTGCGGCCAGCATGGCGCTTGTCGGTTTGGCCGCCTGCAAGCAAGCCAGCGGGGGGAGTGAATCCGCAGCCGCAGGCGAGCCGCCGCCAGCGCAGGTCAGCACGGCACAGGTGCAATTGCACCCGGTGCAGCAGTGGGACAGCTTCAATGGCCGCATTGCCGCCAAGGAGAGTGTGGACATCCGCCCCCGTGTGGGCGGCTACATCGACAGCGTGAGCTTCAGCGAAGGGCAGGCCGTGCGCAAGGGGCAGGTGCTGTTCACCATTGATGCAAGGCCCTACAAGGCAACGCTGGCGAGCGCCCAGGCCCAGCTGCAGCGTGCCAAGGCGGCGCAGGCCCTGGCCAGAACGCAGGACCGGCGCGCCCGCGACCTGCTGGCAGACCTCGCCATCTCCGCCGAAGAAGCCGACAACCGCGCAGGCACCCTGGCGCAGACATCGGCAGAAGTGATGGCGGCCGAGGCCGCCATGGCCGCCGCGCAGCTGGATCTGGGCTTTACCGAGGTGCGCTCGCCCATCAGCGGTGTGGCGGGGCGCGCTGTGCTGACGGCGGGCAACCTGGCCCAGGCCAACCAGAGCGTGCTGTCCACCGTGGTGTCGCAAAACCCCGTGTATGTGTACTTTGATGCCGACGAGCAAAGCCTGCTGCGCAGCAGGCAGCAAAAGGCAACGAATGGGAGCGGAGGAGCAGGAGCCGCGCAGGTGCGCATCGGCCTGGCCAACGAAGACGGTTTTCCGCACACCGGCCAGGTGGGCTTCACCGACAACCGGCTCGATCCGCAGACGGGCACGCTCACCGTGCGCGCCACGCTCAGCAACGACCAGGGCCTGTTCACGCCCGGCATGTTTGCCCGCGTGCAGATGCAGGGGCGAAGCGATTTTCAGGCCGTGTTGATTGACGACAAGGCGGTGCTGACCGATCAGGACCGCAAGTACGCCTATGTGGTAGGTGAGGGCGGCCGCGCAGAGCGGCGCGAGCTGAAGCTGGGCCGCATGTTCGAGGGCAGGCGGATTGTGGAGTCGGGTCTGCAGGCGGGCGACCAGCTGGTGGTGGCGGGCATGCAGCGCATCTACTACCCAGGCATGCCGCTGGCCCCCAAGCCACAGGCCGAGGCGGGCCAGCCCGTAGCGGCTATTTCAGAAGAAAAACCGGCCGCAGCGCCCGGCCAATAAGCGGAGGCTGCTATGGATTTTTCAAAATTCTTTATTGACAGGCCGATCTTTGCCATCGTGCTGTCGGTGATCATGTTCGCCGTTGGTCTGATCGCCATTCCGCAACTGCCATCGGGCGAATACCCTGAAGTGGTGCCCCCGAGCGTGGTGGTGCGCGCCACCTACCCGGGCGCCAACCCCAAGGAGATTGCCGAATCGGTAGCCGTGCCGCTGGAAGAGGCCATCAATGGCGTTGAAGGGCTGATGTACATGAAATCGGTCGCCGCGTCGGATGGCAGCCTGCAGGTCGTCTCCACCTTCCGCCCCGGCACCGACCCCGACGCTGCCGCCGTGCGCGTACAGAACCGCGTAAGCCAGGCGCAAAGCCGTCTGCCCGAGGAGGTGCGGCAGTACGGCATCACCACGCAAAAACAATCGGCAACGCCGCTGATGTACGTGGGCCTTGCGTCGAACGACGGCAAGCTCGACACGCTCTACCTGCGCAACTACGTCACCTTGAAGGTCAAGGACGAGCTTGCGCGCCTGCCCGGCATTGGCGATGTGGGCGTGTACGGCTCGGGCGACTATGCCATGCGCATCTGGCTTGACCCGGACAAGGTGGCGGCCCGGCAGCTGACGGCCAACCAGGTGATTGCCGCCATCCGCGAGCAGAACGTGCAGGTCTCCGCAGGCCAGTTGGGCGCCGAGCCCAGCACCAAGGGCACGGAGAAATTGCTGTCGATCAATGTGCAAGGGCGCCTCAAGACCGAGCAGGAGTTTGGCGACATTGTTCTGAAAACCGGCGCCGACGGCCAGATCGTTCGCCTTGCCGATGTGGCCCGTATTGAGCTGGGCGCTAGCGACTACACCCTGCGCGCCGCGCTGGACAACCAGAATATGGCGGCCATCGGCATCTTTCTGACGCCCGGCGCCAATGCGCTAGGCGTGGCCGACGACGTGTACAAGACGCTCGACCGCCTCTCGGCCACCCTGCCGCAGGGCGCATCGTTCGAATACCTGTGGGACCCGACGGTGTTCGTGCGCGACTCCATCCAGGCGGTGCAGCGCACCCTGATCGAGGCGGTGATTCTGGTGGTGCTGGTCGTCATCGTCTTTTTGCAGACTTGGCGCGCCTCCATCATCCCGCTGCTGGCCGTGCCCGTGTCCATCGTCGGCACCTTCGCCTGGCTCTACCTGCTGGGTTACTCCATCAACACCCTGACCCTGTTCGGACTGGTACTGGCCATCGGTATTGTGGTGGACGACGCCATCGTGGTGGTGGAGAACGTGGAGCGCTTCATCGAAAAAGGCCACAGCCCGCGTGAGGCTGCGCACCTGGCGATGAAGGAAGTGTCCGGCCCCATCATCGCCATTGCACTGGTGCTATGCGCAGTGTTCGTGCCCATGGCGTTTCTCGACGGCATCACCGGCCAGTTCTACAAGCAGTTTGCGGTAACGATTGCGATCTCCACCGTCATCTCGGCGATCAATTCCCTGACGCTCTCGCCAGCGCTGGCTGCCAAGCTGCTGCAAGGCCACGGCGCGCGCAAGGATTGGCTGGCACGCGGCATGGATGCGGGCCTGGGCTGGTTCTTCCAGCGGTTCAACCGCATGTTCAACCGCAGCGCAAGCGGCTATGAAAACGTTGTGGGGCGCTCGTTCAAGATGCGCGGGGTGGTATTTGTGGTGTACGTGGCGCTGCTGGGCGGCACGGCCTGGCTGTTCAACACCGTGCCCGGTGGCTTCATCCCCATGCAAGACAAGCTCTACCTCTTTGCCGGCGCCAAGCTGCCTGAGGGCGCATCGCTCAGCCGCACCGACGAGGTGACGCGGGAGCTCACCAAACATGCGCTTTCGGTGGAGGGCGTGCATTCCGTGCCTGCGTTCGCTGGCCTCAACGCCTTGCAGGGCACCAACACGCCCAACCTGACGAGCGCTTACGTCATCCTCAAACCCTTTGGCGAGCGCCAGTGCAGCGCCGCCGACATCAGCGCAGAGCTGAACGGCAAGCTCTCGGGCATGGAGGGCGGCTTTGGCTACGCGCTCATGCCTCCGCCCATCCAGGGGTTGGGCAATGGCTCGGGCTACTCGCTGTTTCTGGAAGACCGGGCAGGCCTGGGTTATGCTGCGCTGCAGCAGGCGCTGGGCGCCTTCCAGGCCGAAATCGCCAAGACGCCGGGCATGCATTACCCGGTGAGCGCCTACCAGTCGAACATTCCGCAGCTGGAGGTGAAGGTGGACCGCACCAAGGCCAAGGCACAAGGTGTGGCGCTGAACGACCTGTTCCAGACGCTGCAGGCCTACCTGGGCTCGGTGTATGTCAATGACTTCAACGCCTTTGGCCGCGTGTACCGCGTCATGCTGCAGGCCGATGCCGACTACCGCCAGACTGCAGAAGACATTGGCAAGCTACAAACCCGCAACAGCCGGGGCGATATGGTGCCGTTCGCCTCCCTGGTGAGCGTGGAGCCCAGCTATGGGCCTGACCCGGTGCTGCGCTACAACGGCTTTCCGGCAGCCGACCTGATTGGCGACGCCGACCCGCATGTGCTCTCGTCCGCCGAAACGCTGGTCAAGTTGCGCGAAATTGCCGATCGGGTGCTGCCCCCGGGCATCGAACTGGCCTGGACGGAAATGAGCTATCAGCAGGTGGAGCAAAGCCATGCGGCAGCCATCGTCTTCGCGCTGGCCGTGATGCTCGTGTTCCTGGTGCTGGCGGCGCTATATGAAAGCTGGACGATGCCGCTCGCCGTCATCCTGATCGTTCCCGTGTGTATCTGCGCGGCGCTATTTGGCGTGTGGCTCTCGGGCGGAGACAACAACGTCTTCGTGCAGGTGGGGCTGGTGGTGTTGATGGGCCTGGCCTGCAAGAACGCGATCCTGATCGTCGAATTTGCCCGCGAGCTGGAAATGCAGGGCGCCAGCATCTGGGACGCCGCGCGCGAGGCCTGCCGCCTGCGCCTGCGCCCCATCGTGATGACCTCGATTGCCTTCATCGCCGGGGCCGTGCCGCTGCTTGTTGGCCACGGCGCAGGCGCCGAGGTGCGCGCCGCCACCGGCATCACCGTGTTCTCGGGCATGTTGGGCGTCACCATCTTCGGCCTGTTCCTTACGCCCGTGTTCTACGTCACGCTGCGCAAGCTCAGCGGCACGCAACTGCGGCAGCATCCGCAAACCCCTTCTTCCGCTATTCCTCCCTCGGAGCATGTCCATGGTTAAACCCCTTCTGTTGAGCAGCATGACCCTGGCATGCAGCATGGCGCTGTCCGGCTGCGCCGTGGGGCCAGATTTCAAAAGCGCAGTACCGGCCGTGCAGACCCCCGCGCAGTTTGCCCGCCAGGATGCGAGGGCGGATGCACCGCCACTGCCTTCTGTTGACGTGCGCGATGCCGCCTTCTGGCGCGAATTTGGCGACGACACCCTCACAACTCTGGTGCGCCAAGCACTGGGCGGCAACCACGACCTGGGTGCAGCCCTGGCGCGCCTGCAGGCCGCCGATGCGGTGCTGAACGAGGCGCAGATGGATCGCTACCCCACCGTCACCATGAATGCGGGCGCCACCCAGCAAAAGCAAAGCCAGGATCAACTCAACCCTGGCCAGCCGCGCTCCACCCGCAGCTACAACGCAGGCATTGCCGCGCAGTGGGAGGTAGACCTGTTTGGCGGCGTGCGCCGCGCCGTGGAAGCGCAGCAGGCGCAGAGGCTGGCCACGCACGCCGACCTGGCTGCGCTGCAGGTAGTGATTGCCGCGCAGGTGGCCGACAGCTACGCGCAGTTGCGCGGAACCCAGTTGCGGCTGCAGATTGCCCAGGCCAACGCCCGCAACCAGCGCGACACCCTGCAACTGGTAGAGCGGCGCCTACAGGCAGGCATGGCGACAGACCTGGACGCCAGCCGCGCCCGCGCCTTGCTGCTGGGCTCCGAGGCCCGCATTCCCAACCTGCAGGCGCAGGCTGCCGTGCTGCAGCACCGCCTGGCCGTGCTGGCGGGCCTGCCGCCGGGTGATCTGATCGACATGCTGGGTAGCGCCCAGGAGCTGCCCCGCTTGCCTGCAGTCCCGCGCGCCGACACGCCCGGCGAGCTACTGCGCCGCCGCCCCGACATTGCGGCTGCCGAGGCACGCCTGCACGCCGCCACCGCGCGCGTGGGCGTGGCCACGGCAGACCTGTTTCCGCGCCTGTCCATCGGCGGTCTCCTGGGCAGCTTTGCGCTCGGCGGCAACGACCTTTTCAAAGGCAGCACGACCACCAGCAGCGTCTTTCTGGGCGTGGACTGGTCGTTTCTGGACGTGGGCCGTGTGCGCGCCCGCATTGCGGCCAGCGAGGCGGGCGCCGCCGAATCCCTGGCGCAGTACCAGCAGAGTGTGCTGCAGGCCCTGGAAGAAACCGAAAACGCCCTGGTACGCGCCAACCGCAGCCGCGAAGAGCTGCAGGTATTGACCTCCGCCACGCAGCAGCGCGACAAGGCATCCAAACTCGCACAGCGCATGTACCAGGGGGGCACCATCGGCCTGTACGAAGTGCTCGACGCCCAACGCGAGCAACTCGCCGCCCAGGACGCCAGCTCACAAAGCCAGGTAGAAGCCCTGCGCAACAGCATTGCGGTCTACAAGGCGCTGGCGGGAGGGTGGTTGGCTGGGGGCGAGATGCGCGGGGTAGGGTATAGCGAAGGCTAAACGGCGCTTGTGCATGAAACTAAAAGCCGCCCGAGTGAATGACTCTAGGAGGCTTTTTGAATTGATTGGGTTTCGCTGGGAAGGTGGTTGCTTGTTGAAATCTTCTGCTCAACGTCTTGTGTGAGGGGCGTAATCAGTCAGAGATTGCTGATCGTCGCGCCCGTTTGATCGGCCTCTCTAGGCTGGTAGCCGTCATTCACACGCCCTCCATAAACGACCGCTTCACTCCACAGCGGACGCGGAGCGCCTGCAACGCCTGTTCGAGCGCGGCCGCTGCAATGACACGGGCCGCGAAGGCATTGGAATCGGCTCCCGCACGATCCGCAGTCTCGGCCAGCAGGGCTTCACGGGACTTGAAGTGGGCATGGAACGCGCCGTGCGTCAGACCCGCCTCTTTCATGATGAAGGGGGCTCCCGTTCCGTCGTAGCCGCTGTGCCGGATGGCGCGGACTGCTGCCTGCGCGATGCGCTCGCGCGAAGCCTCTTTGTTGGCTGCTCTGATGTTGGGTTGCGCATTTTGCATGACGGCCATCACGCAAAATACAGAACAATAGTGCAACGGACGCGTAGATGCGGAAGGGAAAAAGCGGTTCGCTGCCGGTGCCGCGCGTTATCAGACGTGAGCACGCTTGTGCAAAAGGAAGAAGCGCAGCATCTCGGCGCTGGCGTCGATTCCTCCTGGCGTGGTGTAGCTGCCCTCTGAGCTGCCGCCGGACCATGCGTGGCCTGCGCCATGCAGTTGCCAGTGTTCAATGGCGGTACTTCCGTCGGCCGCGACATAGGCCAAGCGGGTGAATCGCTGGCGGTTCGGCGCATGGCCTTGGATGACGCGAGGTGCGCCTTGGGGACTTTGCGCGCTGCGTGCAGCATTCACCACGGCCGCGCCGTTGTCGTGGTGCACCGTCTTGTCGGCATCGCCGTGAAACACGATCACTGGACACACGCTGGGACCGCTGGCCGAGCCTGATGCTGCGCCTCTTCGCATCGCCTCGAGGGCTGATGGCAGATTGGACGCAGCACCGGCGGGCAAGCCCGAATGCACACCCACGGCGGCGAACAGCTCAGGATAGGTGCGTCCCAATATGTCCGCCATTGCACCTCCAGCCGATAGTCCGGCGACATAGACACGCGATGCGTCCGCGCCATGGTCAGCCACCATCTGGCGTGTAAGGCCCGCCAGCAGTGCTGGCTCGCCCCGGCCTCGCTGCTGATGCTGGGCCTTGAACCAGTTCCAGCATTTTTGCGAGTTCGCAAGCTGTGTTTGTTCAGGATAGAGCACCAATACACCAGCCCTGCGTGCCTGGTCGTTCATGCGCGTGCCAGCGGCGAAGTCTTCCGGCCCTTGGGTGCAACCGTGCAGCATGAGGACGAGCGGCCGAGGCCCCGCTTCAAGTGCACTGCCTGGCGGCACATACAGCCGATAGGCCAGCTGCCGGCCTCCGTGCGAGTAGCTGCCGCGCAGCCATTGCTCGTCGCCGGAGGTGTCTGCCTGCGATGGGCCCGCAGGAACTGCGAGCTCGGGAGCATCGTCGATGAAACGGGCTTCGGCATCGATGATCCCGCCTTCTTCCCTAGGACTGGTTGCGGCTGTCTTGCCGTGGGGCGCGGGCGCGCTTTCGCCTCGCAACGTGCGCTGAATCAGCTCGGTTGCTTCCAGCAAATTGCCAGTGCGCGTCAGGCGTGTAGCCTCGCCCAGCATGTCGTGAAAAAGCTGTTTCATGGAATGGTTCTCAGGTAATGCGGCCGGCCAGAGCGGCACGAACGGCGGGGCTGGCCTGGAGCGCTCCCAGCACCGTGATGGATTCGATGGTTTCTGCGGCCAGCTGCGCAGGCACGTCCTGAGCGATGCTGGCCAAGCCCAGCACCCGGATCTGCAGCTTTTCCCCGGCAGCCTGCACCCGCATGAGATCGGCCTGGGAGAAATGCTGCATACCCAGGACCAGCATCTTGCGGGCGACGACCTGTTGCAACGCGTCCGCGTGGCTGCGCAGGTGATTGCGTATCGCTGTACGGATGAAATCACTGCGGTTTGCGTAGAAGCCTTCGGCGACCAGCAGGTCGATTTGGCCCAGGTCGACATAGCCCAGATTGATGGTGAGCTTCTCGGATTCGCTTACGCGAGGGGTGGAGGTAGTTGTGGCCATGGAGCATCCTTATGCCATCTATATGGATGGTTTATGGATGGTTTCAAGGCCTGATGTCTCAATTTAGCGCTGCACGTCGTGTGGTGTCCGGTAGACGGGGCTCTCCGGCGTGTCCGTTGCCATCATTGCCTTGTCACGCCTAGGCCGTAAGGTGTCCGAGTCGGGCCACCGCTCCCGGCGTTGCTCAGCCATGCGCTAGGAGGTCCATGCAAGATTTGCAGGCAGGCTCGCCGCACGGCCCTTCCGTTTGGGGCCAGCCCGGCGAACGGTTCAATACCTGGAGTCATCTGGCAGCCCTGCCCGTATGCCTGGCGGCCAGTGTGGTTCTCATCTGTGAAACGGTGGCCGGCGGCGATATGCGCAAGATTGTGGGCGCTGTGGTGTTTGGCCTGTCTCTGGCCGCGCTGTTTGGCGCATCGGCCCTCTTTCATGGCTGTACTGGGGTGCGCAAGCGTTTCTGGCAGCGCGTCGACCACGCCTGCATTTACCTGCTGATTGCCGGCAGCCACACGCCCTTTGCCTTGATGGCGCTCCCTAGCTTGTGGGCTTGGCTGCTGCTTGGCGGCGTATGGGGGCTCGCATTTCAGGGTGCGATACGTGCACTGGGTTTCGATTCTCCGCCGCGCCTGTCCCTGTACATCAGCCTTGGCTGGCTCAGCTTGGGGGGCGCGGTGCCGGTGGCCTTTCGCCATGGTACGCAGACCCTGGCCTGGCTGCTCGCCGGCGGACTGCTCTATTCGGCAGGAACGGTGTTCTACCGTCGCCTGGCGAGCATGCGCCACGCGCACGGCATCTGGCATCTGTTCGTGGTTGCCGGCAGCGCCTGCCATACCGTCGCGGTAGCCGGTTTGCTCGCCTGACCTCCTGCCATTCATGGCTTCGACACTCCGCTGGCCGTTTTCTTGCACATTCAATAGCAGAAAGATCAAGGAGCGGAAGGTGAAGGCGCGGTTGCTCAAGGATTGAGGGATTTCAGGCGCATCAGTCGGTGTTGGAGCGCGTGATGCCTTCATCGTGGCGTCCCGAAGGGGGTGGCCCGCCTCGGTGCAATGCCGGGTGCTCGATGCCAGCATCAGCGGGTTCACAAGCACTTTGTGTGAGCAGCCATCCTCGATCCACTTTGGCCGCAATGCCCTTTGCTCGATTGGCGAAGGAGTTTTGCACGAAGACCAAGGTCATTCCCTCTTGAGTCGACCGGGCTGGCTACAGATACCGACTGAAAGTTGTCGGCGGCGAGGGGAATCGCTTTGCACGAGGAAGGTCAATGACCGGTTCCGGCAGCCGCTGACATGCGCTTTGGAACGGCGAACGACCGTACCCAGCCTGAAACGGTCACCTGTTTGAACGTCTCCCACGACTGCTTATGGCAGGAATCTCCCATTCGTCCTAGTGCTTGAGAGCTGTCTTAAGCTGTGCCGAACCACGCTTGCGCTGTTGCGGTCATTCGCTCGATGTAGCAAGTGAACACCTGGAATGTCTGCGCAGGCTCGTTGTAAAGCTCGAGCGAAACTCCAACGGCATGGCATCGCGCTCAGATGTCGATCTCCGCTGCGCGGGGATGGATGACGGGCGGCCCCGCCGGCCCCGCAGTCTGCTTAGACATGATCACCTCCAAAAGGTTGGCGCAGGCACTCTTGTGAACGGCTATATGCATGACAGGCTCCCGGTGGAATGCATTGACTGTGCAAGCTCGCGCAGAATTTCGCGAGCCATCAAAAGCGGATAGCAATGTTCATCTATGCAATCAACCGGGATGCGACAGAAAGTATTTAAATATGCATCGCCATGGCTGTAGAGGCACCATTCTGAGAAAGAACAAAGCGAACCCGAAAGCCAATAAAAAGAGCCGCCAGCAGCATCACACTACCTGCTGCGATGAACACGCCAGTCACTCCACCCAGTCCAAACACAACACCCCCCAAAGCAGCACCAGCAGCGATGGAGCACTGCACGGATGCGACAACCATGCCGCCAGCTGTTTCAGCCTGGTCTGGGACAGCGCGAGCTACCCAGTTCGACCACGCGACCGGGACACCGCCGAATGCCAATCCCCAAAGTGCGACCAACATCGTCAGCCCTGTTGCTTGAACAGGCAGCCAGATCATGCTGAGAGCTGCTATGCCTACCAGTGCCGGCATGATAGTTAAAGTGGCACGCAGACTACGCTCCATAAGCCAACCGGCCAAAAGAGTCCCAATGAAATTGGCAACACCAAATCCGAGCAGCATGAGAGACAAACCATCCACGTCAATATGTGAAACACTTTCCAAAGCTGGTCGAATGTAGGTGAACAATGCGTATTGGCCGGTGTGGGCTAACACGCATCCCATCATTCCCATCGCAATACCGGGGCGTCGCAGCAGATCGAGCACGGATGCAGTCTGTACCGTTATTCGGGCGGCCATGCGCGGAAGAGTGAACAGCTGGAAGACCAGTGTCAGTGTGCCAACAGCAGCAGCGGCGACGAAGGCACTACGCCAACCATAGAGGCCCCCCAAATAACTGCCCAGGGGTACTGAAACCACAGTTCCTACTGCGATACCGCTGAAAATTATGGAAAGTGCTCTGGGGACGAACCTGGCAGAAACGAGGCGCATCGCCACGGCTGCAGCCATGCTCCAGAAGCCGCCTAAAGCGATGCCCAGCAGAATTCGCATTACTAACACAACCGTCAAGCTAGATGACATAGCTACTAGCAGGTTTGAGGCAATCATTAACGCAGAAAACACCAGTAGCACCACGCGCCGGTCCCACTTGCGGGTTAAGCCGGGCACTAATAGTCCGGCGAATAGGGCGACAACGGCAGTCACCGTCACCGCTTGCCCAGCAAGCGCCTCGGACACCTCTAGATCCGAAGCCATCGGCGTAAGCAGGCTGGCGGGAAGGTACTCTGCTGTCAGCAACCCAAAGACCCCCATCGCCAGGGAGAACACCGCCATCCACGCCGAACTTGTCGGCGCGATGTCTGCAGCAACACTCGGTGCAGCTTCCGTCACATCATTGCTCATCTCAAAAAATCCTAGATAACGATTACAGCCGAAAGTCTAGGTCTCCAAGTTAGGATGATCTATGATGATTCGTCCTGTTATTTTGATCAAAAAGCCGAAATGACCCAAAGCAAGCCGTTTGCCTTGTCGTCCGACCTCATCAGCGAACTGCTGACAGGCATGCGTTTGCGAGGGGTGCAGTACCGACGCATTCAAACCGGCCCAACGTTTGGTCTGGGCTTTGAAGACAAGCCTGGGCATGCGTACTTCCATTACTTGGCTGTCGGAACAGCCATACTGCGGATGAAAGACGGGACGTTGCATGAGCTGACACCAGGCAGTGCCCTCTTTATTCCGCAAGCACGGGCACATCAACTCCTGTCGGATGCTCAGATCTCTTTCCAAGAAATCGACAAGTTCGACTCGACGCTGTTGGGCGAAGCGGTTAGCGGTGTGGATACATGTCCCAGTACGCATCCGACACCCAGTGCCGTTCTTTTCTATGGTTGCATGGAGTTCGATCTGGGTGGTATGCAGGCGCTGGCAACACTGATGCCGGAAGTGATGGTGGCGGACACACATGGGCAGCGATATCCCGGCCTGGCACCGATTTTGGATGCCATGAAGCGTGAGATCTGCTCTGGGCGAATCGGCTTTGCTGGAATTCTGGCGCGTTTGGCGGAGGTGGCAGCCGGAATGATCGTTCGTGGGTGGATTGAAAACGGCTGTGAGGAAGCCTCCGGTCTCGTCGCGGCATTGCGCGATCCACGTCTGGCGCGTGCTATTTTTGCGCTACATCGCCAGCCGGGTAAAGAATGGACTGTTGCTGACTTGGCGGCAGAATCGCATGTTTCGAGGTCAGTCTTTGCGCAACGCTTTCAGGCCACAATTGGTATCCCTCCACTTCGCTATGCGACAGAGTTACGGATGCGTCTTGCGAGCCAATGGCTGGCAAGCGAAAGAATTTCAATTGATGCTGTAGCTCAACGTTTGGGTTATACCTCCCAAGCCGCTTTTAGCAGGGCGTTCAAACGAGTTAACGGCCAGGCGCCAGGCGCCAGCCGACAGGTGTCGCAATCAGATATGTCCACATGAGCGCTCGTTATGCCTGCACGCGTAACTAGTTTGCATAAGGTAAAGCATCGCTGATGGAATAACACAGTTGAGTGACAAGCAATCCTCCCATTGAATATCCCAAGGCACGCCACCACCGCGCATCGTCGCGGCAATCTGTTGCTCCAGCCGTTGCTCGAACAAGCCTTCAAGGCACGAAGCTGAATCCCATGCCGTCATCGAGCATCGCGTAGCCCCTGTTGGCGCGCATGACCGACCGTCGGTTGATGTCGGATACATACTCACCGTCGGCGACGGGCCTATGCTCCATTCGGGTATAGGTGGCAATATCGTTGGTGGCTTACGCGGTTTCCCAACTGCAGTTCGGCTCGCGCAGCAGCGCATGGCGCTGACATCCCCACAGGCCTACCTGGAATACTTTGCAGGTCGGCTCGACCACCAAAGTTGGGGCGATGCTTGACGACGAACTTCCTCCGGACCGACGCGACGGCCCGGCTCCGGTTGGGCACAAAAAAGCGCTCGCTAGCTTCAGGATCTCGTTGGCCCGCCGCAACTCCTTGACTTCTCGCTCCAGATGCTTAGTGTGTTGCGCCTCGCCGGTAGTTGCGCTTTCACGCACTCCGGCGTCGACCTCCGCGCGCTTGATCAGTCCAGCAGCGGTTGGGGCATCCAGCAGATCTTGAGCGTAGTCGATTGCACGGCTGCACACAGCGAAGGGTATTGCCCACCGACCACCGCCGGGCAAGCAGCTTCGCGCCACCTTCACCAGCCAGAAAGCTCTGCACGATCTTGGGCTTGAACCCAGTCTTGTACTTCTTGATGGAACCCCTTAAGGTTTGTCCAACTTCTGGGGGCAGTTCACATGGGTTCGATCCCTGCCAGCCGCACCAAAACGTCAAGCCTCAGAGTAGCAATGCTCTGAGGCTTTTTCGTTGAGATATTCGCGTTGCCTGAATGCCGTTGCGGCCCATGGCTGGCCGAGTTCGCCGTCGTCTGGCGCGGGCAGGGCAGGGGCCGGCGCTTTGCATTCCATCAGCTCCCGTGATGCAGGGGCGTTCCTCACCGACCTTTGTCCAGGTCACCAGTGCTTTGAACGTTCAACTCACAACACCAGGGCATGGGTATCGCTTCTGTCCCACACGCATATAGGCACAGGAGCGCCAATAATCAACAAGGCCTCTCCAGCGCCGCGGGCGCCGAGTGTATCTCCTTCATATTCTTCATAAATGATTGCATATCTGTACGTCGAGGATGACGAGGACATCCGCGAGGGCTTTATGGCGGTGATGGACGCACCGCATCGCCAGATTGTTGGCGCCGAGAGCGCAGAAGCGGCGCTGGACCTCGGCAACCAAGGGCGCTTTGATGTCTTGGTGACGGATGTGAGTTTGCCGGGCATGTCCGGTACGGATCTGGCAAGGCAGTGGCTCGCTCAGGACCAACAGCGCCATGTGCTGCTGATATCAGGCTATGCGTTCAACCACGGCCTGGCCAGCATCGGTCCCAACGTGCGGGCGCTGCTCAAAAGCTGCGAGCCCGAAGAGCTGGAGGCGATGCTTGAGAGCATCGAGGCGCAGCTGCTGGCGCGCCCCTCCTGAAGGTCAAGCGTCTTTTCCGCGCGGGCTGATCAGGGTCTTGATCAAGTCCAGCAGTTTTTGCGGCTGCAGCGGTTTGGCCAGGTGGAAGTTAAATCCGGCAGCGAGAGCGGCTTGGCGGTCTGCCTCGCGTCCAAAGGCGGTGAGTGCGATGGCTGGCACTTGGCAAAAATAGGCGGGTGCTGCGCGCACCTGGCGCATCAGCGCATAGCCATCCTTGCCAGGCAGGCCAATGTCACTGACCAACAGGTCTGCGCCTAGCGAATGCAGCGACGCCATCGCGCTGTCCATATCCGCTGCTCTGGCTACCGTGGCGCCGCGCTCCTGGAGAATCAGCACCAGTAGATGGGCGACTTCTTCGTCGTCTTCCACCACCAAGATCCGGGTTCCACGCAGCTCATCGTGGCCGGCATCCTGGCTCAGCCCTGCTTGCTCACCTTTGGACGCGTCTTCGGGTGCGCCACTGCCCAAAGGCAGGCGAACGGTGACCGTCGTGCCCTTACCCAAGCCTTCACTGGCCACGTCGATATCGCCGGCGTGCAGGTCAACCAGGTGTTTGACAATCGACATCCCCAAGCCCAGGCCACCGGAAGAGCGGCTGCCTGGGCTGGCTGCCTGGGTGAATTTTTCGAAAATGCGCTCCAGAAAGCTGGCCTCGATGCCCTTGCCATGGTCGCGCAGCTGCATTATCAGATTGGTGCCCTCCACCGCCAGATGCACTTGCAGCAGGCCCGCGTCGTGTGAGAACTTCACCGCATTGCTCAGAATGTTCCAGAAGATCTGTTGGAACCGCGCGGGATCGACCAGCGCTTTGCGGCCCTGCGTCTGCAACTGCACCTCCAGCACCAGGTGCTTGGCGTCGATAGCCGACTTGAGTGAATCCAGCGAGGAGGTGATCAGCGTAGCCGGGTCCACCCATTCGCGCTCCAAGGTGAGCTTGCCGGAATTGATGCGTGAGACATCGAGGATGTCGCTGATGATGCGCGCTTGCGTGCTGGCATTGCGTTTGATCGCGTCCAGGTTCTTGGCAAACTCGGGCGGCGGGGATTTGCGCAGCACTTGGTGCACGTTCATCATGATGGCGCTCAGGGGATTGCGCAGCTCATGGGAGAGCACCGCGACAAAGTCGTCCTTGGAGCGGCTGTAGCGCTCTGCGGTTGCGCGTGCGGCCTGCTCCCGCTCCAGCAGCTGTTTGCGTTCGAGCTCCAGCTGGATGCGGTTGGAGACGTTGGCCACTGCGGCCACGCGCAGCTCGCCCTTGACGCTGGCGGCCATGCTCCATTCCACATGCAGCAGCTGGCCATGGGCGTCCAGCAAGGCCACTTCTTCGCGCCAGACAGCATCCTTGCTGTGCGGCGAGCACAGGGACCCGATGCGCTCTTCGTGGCCTGTTGCGGCGAATGCCGATACCGCCTGCCCCAGCACCTCGGAGGCGGGGCGGCCCAGCATTTCCAGCATGGCGGGGTTGGCATCCACAAAGCGGCCCTGGTCGTCGATCAGCGCAATACCGCTTTGGGCCTGCTCATAGATCGAGCGGAACTTCGCCTCGCTCTGGTGTACACGCACTTCTGCCATACGCGCGCGCACCAGCGCCTGGATGGTCGCCACCAGCATCGCCGGCTCGGCCGGGTGCGTCAGGTAGGCATCGGCGCCCGCGTTGAGGCCTGCGACCTTGTCGGTGTCGGCTACAAACGCCGCCGACAAATGCACAATCGGCAGTGAGGTGGTCAGCGTGCGCTCGCGGATCATGCGGCACACCTCGAAGCCACCAATGTCGGGCAAATGCACATCCAGCACGACCGCGGAGATATCGCCCAGCGACAGGTCCAGGGCATCCTGCCCGGTGCCCGCTTCCACGGTTTTGAAGCCAGCGGCGCGCAGCGCACGGGCCGTGGCATAGCAGGTGGCAGGGTTGTCATCGACCACCAGGACCGTGTGCTGGGATCGGTCGATGCTGACATTGAGTCTGGCAGTGACGGAGGGCATGGTGTTTACCGGGATGAACGCTCAGCGGCCGCTGGGCTGGGGGCGGCCACCACACTGATCGGAATGGTGACGAAGAACGTGGAGCCTTTTTGCGGCTCACTCTCCATGGCCACGTCGCCTCCCAGAATCTCTGCCAGGCGCTTGCTGAGCGACAAGCCCAGACCGGTGCCCCGCAGACGTTTCTGGATGGGAGAGTCGATTTGCGAATAGTCCTGAAAGATGGCGTGGTGGAACTCTGGTGCAATGCCGATGCCCGTGTCGGCTACGGCAAACTGCACGGCCGTGTCCGAGATGCGCCTGGCGCTCACGCGGATCTCTCCGTGCTGGGTGAACTTCAAGGCATTGCTGATGAAGTTGCGCAGAATCTGCGCCAGCTTGCGGTCGTCGGAGAACAGCTTGGGCACGTTCTGCGGCTCTTCAAAGATCAGCATCACATCCGGGTTGGTGATCACCGGCTTGAACATGCCGCGCAGCGCCGAAAACAGATCCACCATTTCGAACCAGGCGGGCGATACATCAATGCGACCGGCCTCGACCTTGGCCAGGTCCAGCAGGTCGTTGACCATATCGGCAAACTCGGCCGAGGTCGTCTGGATGAAGCGGACCTGTTTTTGCTGCTCTTCCGTCAGGGGCCCGTCGACCTGGTCTTGCAAAATGCGTGCAATGCTCTGGATCGCCCCGATGGGGGTGCGGAACTCGTGGCTCATATAGGCCAGGAAGCGGCTTTTCAGCTCGGTCGCCTGGCGCAGATTGTCGGCCTGGGCATCGAGTTCGGCATACAGCGCCAGCACCCCCCGGTTGGTCTCATCGAGCTCGGCGCGCAACGCTTCCACCTCGGCCTGGGTGGCTGCCATCGCGTGTGCAAGCTCGCTCTCGGGCGCCGGCGCAGCGGAGGTGGCGCCATGCGGTGCGCTGTCTTGTCGGCTTATGTCATTCATTCGTGCCCTCTCAGTCTGCACGGCGCACGATCAGCACGGTCACATCGTCCCGGCCACGGCCATAGTCACGCAGCAGCACCGCCGCTGCCAAAGCCGGGTCACGCCCGAGCAAGGCGGTGATGGCATCCGGGGACCAGCGGGACTGCAAGCCATCGCTGTGACACACCACGATCGCGTGTTCGGGCCAGGCCATCGTCGTCACCTCCACCTGCCGCATCTGCACGCCCACAGTGCCGTTCTGTACCAGCACCGAGCGGTTGTAAATGCCGCTCATCACCCGAATGGCGACATTGCCCGCCCCAGCCGCCAACAAGCTGTTGGCAGCCGCATCCAGCTGCAGACAGCTGATCGCTGCGCCGCGCGTCATGCGCAGAACCTGGTGGGCTTGTTCCAGGCCAGCCTTCATCTCGGCAAAGGGTTGCCTGGCAAACAAATCAACGGCAGCCTCAGAGGCCTCTGCAGCGAGCACGCCGTGCCCCAGGCCATCAGCCACCAACAAGGCGGCACGCTGTCCATCCAGGGCTATCGCCCAGGCATCGCCGCAGACCACCTCGCCCGGCGCCGGCAGCGCCATCGCTGCCACCCGGAACGCGCGCGCGCTCGGGGGCTGGCTCGAAGGCGGCCGAAAGCGCGCCAGCACCACCGTGCCCTTGTCCATGTCTGAATGGATGTCAAAGTCCGTGGCCAGCCGCTGCACGGCGCCCAGGCCTGTGCCGGGCGTGCCTCCGGTCGAATAGCCGTCGCTCATCGCCAAAGGCAGGTTGCCGATGCCCGGCCCGCTGTCTACCGACACGATCTCCAGCTCCGGCTGCGCGCCCTTGCGCGTGGCAATCCATAACTGGCCCTGGCGTGCGTGCTTGCAAAGATTGCTGCCCAGCTCGTTGACCACAATCGCAGCCTGGCCCGCCAGAACCTCGTCAAAACCCAGATCCTGGCACAAGGCGGCTGCATGGCGTCTGGCTTCACCCACGCAGCTGGGGTCGTCGATCGGAAACGACCGGTGGCTGGTGCCTCTGATTATTTCCATCGGGTCACGCTCACACAGGTGCCAACACCGACGGCCGATTCCAACTCGAACTCATGCACCAGTCTTTTGCTGCCCGACAGGCCCAGGCCCATGCCGTTGCCCGAGGTCCAGCCGTCTTTGAGCGCCAGATCCAGGTCGGCAATGCCTGGGCCCTGGTCGCGGAAGCGCAGGCGCAGCCCTTGTTTGATGCCATCGGTCAGCAACTCCCATTCCATCTCGCCGCCGCCGCCATAGACCACGGTGTTGCGTGACAGCTCACTGGCTGCGGTGATCATCTTGGTCTGGTCCACCAGCGAGAACTTCAGCTGTACGGCCAATTTGCGCACCACTTGGCGGCTGGCGACGATGTCGGCTTCTACACGCAAAGGCACTGAGCCCTGTGTTTCATTCGACACGGTGGTCTCCATCGGAGGCCGCTTCCAGCAGCGCCATGCCCCGGCTGACGTTGAGCGCGGTTCTGACGCCGTCCAGCGACATGCCCAGCTCCACCAGCGTGATTGCGACGGCTGGCTTCATGCCGACGACCACGGTGGTGGCATCCAGGATCTGGCCAATGCCCGAGATGGCGGCCAGCATGCGCCCGACAAACGAATCCACGATCTCCAGCGCCGAGATATCGATCAGCACGCCATTGGCGCCCGTCTTGGAGATCTGTTCGGCCAGGTCATCCTGCAGCGCCATGGCGGTCTGGTCTTCCATGTCGATCTGGATGGTGACCAGCAGGGTCCGCCCCATGCGCAAAATAGGAATGCGATACATGGTCAAACGCCTATCTTGGTCTTGGCAACGGTATAGCCATTGCGCTTGAGCGCCAGCGACAAGGCGTCAGCCAAGGTGGCCTTGGTGGTGACCGATTGCAGATCAATGCCCAGGTGAACGATGGTTTGCGCGATTTGCGGACGGATGCCGCAGATGATGCAGTCGGCGCCCATCAGGCGGATGGCCGACACCGTTTTGAGCAGGTGCTGTGCCACCAGCGTGTCCACGGTGGGCACGCCGGTGATGTCGATGATGGCCAGCGACGATTCGGTCTCGACGATGCGCTCCAGCAGCGATTCCATCACCAGCTGGGTTCTGCTTGAATCGAGCGTGCCAATCATGGGCACTGCCAGCACGCCCTCCCAGAGCTTGATGACCGGCGTCGACAGCTCCAACAGGTCTGCCTGCTGGCGCGAGATCAACTGCTCGCGCGTGCGCTGGTAGGCATCCACGGTCCACTGCGCCATGCCATCGACATGGAGCGACACGCTGGAGATGGCATCGAGCAAGCCTTGTGAGTCGGCAGACAGTGCGCGCTGCAGGGCGTCGAACACCGGCTGCTTGAGCCCCAGCACAAAGGCGCTGGTATTTCCTGCCGTGCTGCCTTGGGCAGCGCGAGAGGCAGACAGGCTCTCCAACACGTTCTTGAGTGCCTGCCAAGCACTGGAGCCCGAGTTTTGTGCGTCGTTGGATTGGAGGGCGGGCAAGAAGGCGGTGAAAATCTCGGTCGCCTCGGCTCGCACCTTGGCCGAGGCCTGGGGCCCGTTGGTTGCCAGAACCCAGTTGTCAAGAATGGAGGATTTCTCCCGCTCCAACAACCCAACCAAAAACTGCTGATTTGTACTCACGGAAACCCCCTAGCGTATGTGAAGTGCGTTTATATCTGTAACAATTATGAGGGACTGTGCCAGCCTGCAAAGCCTGCGCGGCGCACGCGGATGCATGTCGGCGCTTTGGCTTACAAGCGCTAGGGGTGCCCAATAGCGCGGGGCCCACAAGAAACATTCCGGGGAGTGCTTACAGCGCGCATATTCCCGGTGGACGGACACGGGCCAGCCACCGGTCATCGCGCGAAGGCCATCAGCGCAGCCCTGCGTGCGCGGCCTGCCTGGCAAGCCCAAGTTCCGTTCGGCGGCGATTCCCGCCGGTGTAGCCGCTCTAGGAATGCCGCATTGCGCGATCAACGCCGTATGCGCGAATTCATTGTTCGGTGGCCGGACCCATGTCAGCGCTTGGATGGCCGAGTGGCCATCAACGCAGCCACAGCGCCGCGATCACCCCCAGGGCCAGCACGATCAGCACCCCACCCGAGATGCACTCCAACCACGGCAGCGCCCGCGCAAAGCGCCGCAGCACCGCCGGGTTGCCGATCAGCGCGGCAATCAGCAGATCCCAGAGCAGCACGATGCTGAACATCCAGCTGCCATACGCCAGCTTCCAGCCCACGCTGGCATGCGGGCCCGTCAGCATGGCCGCCAGACTGGCGTAGAACAGCGCGTTCTTGGGGTTGAGGATGCCTGAGAGAAACCCCATGCAGGCAGCGCGGCGCCAGGTGGTGGCAGCTGAGGCCGCCCGGCCCGGGCTGGCCACGACGCCCAGCGCACTTTTGCCCGCATGGCGGATAAACAGCAGGCCCAGGTAGAGCAGATAGCCGCAGCCGGCCATCTGCAGCAGGGTGAACAGCCGGCTGCCCGGCTGGAGCACGGCGACACCGGCAAAGGCGGTGGCGATAAACACGCCATTGGCCAAGGCGATACCGAGGCAGGCGGCGCCAGCGCTGCGGCAACCGCTGGCCAGCGAGGTGCGGGCGATCAAAAAGAAATCAGGACCGGGGGAGAGCAGCGCCAGAAAATGGACGGCGGCGATCAGGAAAAACTGTTGCATGCAAAGGGGCCAGGCGGGTGATGGCCTTGCATGGTGGCGGCTGCCGACTGCCTTGTATTGAACGAAATTGCAGCGGTTGCTATGGGCTACGACTAATGAGCCTTACGAAAGCAGCCCGGCGTGACGCCCGTATGCGCCTTGAACACCCGCTGAAAATGCGCCTGGTCGGCAAAGCCCAGTTGCTGCGCCACCGCGGCGATACCGTCCGGCCCGCGCAGCTGCTGCTTGGCCAGATTGATGCGGTGGTTGAGCTGCCAGGCATGGGGCGCCATGCCTGTTACTTTGCGAAAGGCGCGGATGGTCTGGTAGCGGCCCATGCCTGCCAGATCGGCCAGCTGGTCCAGCGGGATGCTGGCGCAGGGACTGGTACGCAGGCAGTCTAGCGCCGGGCGGATCTGCCGCGCCAATTGCGTTGGCACCGCTGGGGCGCAGATGTGCAGGCCTTGCTGGCTGTCGAGGTCGCCGATGAACGCGATCAAGCTGGCCTCCTTGTCGGCCGCTTCTGCCTGTGAAAACAGCAGGGCATTGAGCTGGCAAAAGCGCGCGTAGCGGGCCGGGTCATTGACGATGCGCACTGGCTCGTTGGCCATGCTGGCCGGGTCGACGTATTCCTCGCGCAGCGCCTGCAGCCAGCTGGCATCGAGGTGCAGAATCTGGTAGCTCCAGGCGGCATCGGGCGCAGGGTTGCAGGCATGCACGCGCTCGGCCGGCACAAAGACCAGCGCGCCAGGTGATAGCCGGACGGGGCCGGCCTCGGCCCCTGTAAAGACGCTGTGGCCGCCATCGACCGCGCCAATGGAAAAGCTCGGGTGGTGGTGCGGCTTGTAGCAGGCCCGGCTCTGGCTGGCGCGGCGGCTTTCCACAAAGGGCAGGGCCGGGTCGCGCCAGAACGCCTGGGGTGCATTGCTGACTGGCGTTGTGGAGGACATGCAAGGGCTTTGACAGGGTCAGGGGGCAGTCAGCCGGGATTCTCGCATGGCCGCGCCCAGCCCCACCGCAGCGCCTGCCGCCCCCGTGCGATGGAACGACTGACGTCGTCAGCAGCGATGTCGGGTCAGCGGCCTGTTGCCACTTCGCGACAGAAGACGGGGTTTGCCGAAAGCAAAGTGAAATTAGTAACGAGAATCGTTATCATTGCGAGTTAGCGCTTGCTCATCTTCTGCGGTGTGGACGGGTATTTCCGATCCAAGCCGATGGATCTGCAAGCGTTTTGTTTACTTTGCTTTCCTCGTTTATGACAACACAAACCTATATCAAAAGTCGCAAACATGGTGCTCCCGTTCCTGCCCCCAAGGCCGGTCTGGTGGCAGCGACTGCCATCGCGGTACTGGGCATGCCGGCTTTGGCGCAGAACGCACCCGCACCGACCGTGACGCTGAAAGAAGTGACCGTGGAGGCACCGCGGGAGACCGGCTATGAGCCCAGCCAGCTGTCCTCGCCCAAGTTCACCCAGCCGCTGGTGAACACCACGCAGACGATCTCGGTGGTCAAGGAACAGGTCATGAAGGAGCAGGGCGCCACCACCCTGACCGAAGCGCTGCGCAATGTGCCGGGTGTTGGCACTTTCTACGCGGGCGAGAACGGCAACACCAGCACGGGTGATGCCATCTACATGCGCGGCTTTGACACCTCGAGCAGCATCTATGTGGACGGTGTGCGCGACGTCGGCGCGCTGTCGCGCGATGTGTTCAACACCGACCAGGTCGAAGTGACCAAGGGCCCCGCCGGCACCGATTACGGCCGCAGCGCGCCCACTGGCGCGATCAATATGGTCACCAAACAGCCCAACATGACCGACAGCTTTGGCGGCTCGCTGGGCTTTGGCAGCGGCAGCTACAAGCGCAGCACCATCGATCTGAACCGCAGCCTGAGCCACGAGAATGGCACGGCATTCCGCCTCAATGCGATGGTGCAGGATGCCGGGGTCGCCGGCCGCGACCAGGTCAAGAACGACCGCTGGGGCCTGGCGCCATCGTTCGCCTTTGGTCTGAACACCGATACGCGCGTCTTCCTGAACCTGCTGCACGTCAAGCAAAGCAATGTGCCCGACGGCGGTGTACTGACCATGGGCCTGCCCGGCTACAGTGCGCCCGACCGCAGCAACTATCCCGGCTATCGCAGCTTCCTGAACAGCGCATCGCGCGTGGATTCGAGCAATTTCTACGGCACGGCCTCGGACCACGACGATGTGACCGCCGACATGGTCACCTTGCGCCTGGAGCATGACATTGCACCGGGCAGCACCTTGCGCAACACCACGCGCTGGGGGCAGACCAAGCAGGATTACCTGCTGTCGGCCTTCATGGCGACCGGCTATTCGCAGAACGCCACCACCGGCGCCTGGACGCCGGGCTCCTTGCTGACGCCCAATCCTGCGGATCCCTCCACCTGGACGATGTCGCGCAACATCAATACAAGGACCAGGTCAACCGCATCCTGACCAACCAGACCAACCTGACCACGGCTTTTGCGACCGGCTCGGTCAAGCACAGCCTGAGCACCGGCCTGGAGCTGACGCGCGAGGAGCAAACCAATTACGGCCTGGCGACGACGGGCGTGGTGCCCACCGTCAGCATCTACCACCCGGATTCCAGCGTGTCGCTGCCGTCCTATACGCGCAACGGTGCGGACAGCAAGGGCACGACCGACACCGTCGCGCTGTATGCCTTTGACACCTTGCAGTTCAATGACCAGTGGCAAGCCAACATGGGCCTGCGCTGGGACCACTACAAGACCAAGTACAACGCAATGGCCGTGTGCACGGCGACCTCCACCACCCAGCCTTGCGGCGCGAACCCGGCTGGCACCGTGGTGCCCACCACGTCGGATGGCCTGCAGGCTTCGGGCAATCTGCTGAGCTGGAAGGCCGGCCTGCTGTACAAGCCCGCACCCAATGGCAGCGTGTATGTGAACTATGCGCTGTCCCAGCAACCACCGGGCGGCAGCAACTTCACGCTGTCTGCGGTGGGCAACAATGCCGGCAATCCCAACCTGGCCCCACAAAAGGCCAAGACGGCGGAAGTGGGCACCAAGTGGGAGCTGCTTGACAAGCGGGTGCTGCTGACCGGCGCACTGTTCCGTACCGAGATCACCAACGAGATCGTGACCGACTCGGACGGCTCGGTGAACCAGACCGGCAAGAAGACGGTACAAGGCCTGGAGCTGGGCGCCACCGGCCAGATCACCCCCGCCTGGGGCGTGACTGCGGGCTACACCATCCAGAACACCAAGGTGGCCACGGGCGCCAACGTGGCGCAGGACGGTTCCAGCGGCCTGACCTACACGCCCAAGAATGCGCTGTCGCTGTGGAGCAGCTACCAGTTCTCCTCGGGCCTGACCATCGGCGGTGGTGCACGCTATTCCAGCGGCCTCAAGCGCGGCACCGATGGCGCCGTGGGCACGCCCAACTTCACCGAGTCCTACTGGGTGTTTGACGCACTTGCCAGCTACCGCATCAACAAGAACGTGGACATCCAGCTGAACGTCTACAACCTGTTTGACAAGCGCTATGTGGCAGCCATCAACAAGAGCGGCTACCGCTACTTCCCCGGTATTCCACGCTCGGCGCGCGTGACGGCGAACTTTAGTTTCTAATTCGTCTTTTTGGGTACCAGCCCCGCGTCTGCCGGGGCTTTTTTTCATGGAGGAGCTCTAACCATGATGCTGCACATTCCCCATGTACTCACGCGCGACGAGGTGGCCGCCATGCGCGCTGCCATCGATGCGGCCGACTGGATAGACGGCCGAGCCACCGTTGGCAGCCAGGGCGCGCAGGTCAAGCGCAACCGGCAACTGCCCGAGACCTCACCGGTGGCGCTGGAGCAGGGGCGCATCATCGAACGCGCGCTGGCGGCCAATACGCTGTTCTTTCAGGCCGCTTTGCCGGCGCGCACGATGGCGCCGCTGTTCAACCACTATGCCGAAAGCGAAACCTATGGCCTGCATGTGGACGGCGCTGCGCGCCGGGAGGCCGGACAGGCGCAGTGGCTGCGCACCGATGTGTCCTCGACCTTGTTCCTGTCGGACCCCGAGGACTACGACGGCGGCGAGCTGGTGGTGGTCGATACCTACGGCACGCACGAAGTCAAGCTGCCTGCCGGCGACCTGATCCTCTACCCCTCATCCAGCCTGCACCGGGTCGAGCCGGTTACGCGAGGTGAGCGGGTCAGCTCGTTCTTCTGGACCCAGAGCCTCGTGCGCGATGATGCGCGGCGCACGATGCTGTTCGAACTGGACCAGAGCATCCAGCGGCTGCGCAACCAGCTGGGCGAGACGGAAGACACCGTCGCCCTGACGGGCCACTACCACAACCTGCTGCGCATGTGGGCAGAGACCTGAGCTCTGCCCATGTCTCCACTGGGTAAAGTATTTGAAAATGAGAGTCATTAGCATTTATTTTCCTTAAAATCCCTGCTTTTGCCCGGCGCAGGCATTCCCCTCTGCCGGGTCCGAAACCTGCCTCTCTCCGCATGAAAGCCAACGCGTCTTCCTCCTCGCAGCGGGCCTACTGGCTCAAGACCTTGCATGAATGGCACTGGGTCAGCTCCGCCATCTGCCTGGTGGGCATGCTGCTGTTTGCGGTGACGGGCTTTACGCTCAACCATGCCGGACAGATAGAGGCCAAGCCGACCGTGGTATTGCGCGAGGGCAGCTTGCCCGCGCCGCTGCTGCAGGGCCTGCAGCAGGCTGCAACGCGCCACAAAGAGGGCGCAGACGCAGCCCAGGCGCTGCCCGCCGACGTGCAAGGCTGGCTGCGCGCCGAGCTGGGCGCCGACACCCGGCAGCGCGCGGTGGAGTGGAATGAGGATGAGGTCTATGTGGCCTTGCCCCGGCCAGGCGGTGATGCCTGGGTGCGCATTGCGCTGGGCGATGGGCAGGCCGAGCATGAATCCACCGACCGGGGCTGGATCTCCTACTTCAACGATTTGCACAAGGGCCGCCATGCCGGCCTGGCCTGGACCTGGTTCATCGACATTTTTGCGGGCGCCTGCCTGGTGTTCTGCATCACGGGTTTGTTCATCTTGCAGATGCATGCCGGCCGCCGCCCGATGACCTGGCCCATGGTGGGCCTGGGGCTGCTGGTCCCGGCGCTGCTGGCGCTGCTGTTGGTGCACTGACCCCACCCACACCGACTTTTTCTGAGGAGAGCACATGACAAGCACTGTTTCGCGTTTCACCGTGGCCTTGACGGCGGTGGCTGGGCTGCCGGCCGTTGCCGGTGGGCTGAATCTGGGGGTGGAGCTGCCACGCCTGGAGGTGGCCGAATACCACCGCCCCTATGTGGCCGTCTGGCTGGAGCGCGCCGATGGAACAGTGGCGGCCAACCTGTCGGTCTGGTACGAAGTGAAAAAGCGCGATGCCGAAGGCGCCAAATGGCTCAAGGACATGCGCCAGTGGTGGCGCCGCACAGGCCGCGAGCTGAGCGTGCCCATCGATGGCGTGACCCAGCCGACCAAGCCGGCAGGCAAGCATGCGCTGTCGTTCTCCGAAGGCAGCAACCCGCTGCCCAAGCTGGAGCCGGGCCAGTACAAGCTGCAGATCGAGGCCGCACGCGAAGTCGGTGGCCGCGAGCTGCTGAGCATTCCTTTTGAGTGGCCCGCCAAGCAGGCCACCAGCCTGTCGGCCCAGGGCAAGACGGAGCTGGGCGAGATCAAGCTCGAACTCAAGCCCTGATCCACCACACCTACATTTTTGAGGAGAGTCCCCATGTTTTCTGCCACCCGTATTGCCGCCGCGCTGGCGCTCGGCTGCGCCGCCATCGGCGCCCAGGCCCACAGCGTCTGGATGAAGCCTTCGAGCACCGTGCTGTCCAAGGCGGACTGGGTCACGGTCGATGCCGCCGTGTCCAATGACATGTTCTTCTTCAACCACCGCCCGCTGGGCCTGGACAAACTGGTGATCACGGCGCCCGATGGCAGCACGGTGGAGCCCAAGAATGCGCACAAGGGCGAGCTGCGCAGCGTGTTTGACCTCAAACCCGAGCAAGCGGGAACCTACCAGCTGGCCATCGTCAACAGCGGCGTCATGGGTTCCTACAAGGATTCGGCCGGCCAGATGAAGCGGCTGCGCGGCAGCGCCGACGAGATCGCCAAGCAGATCCCCGCCGATGCCAAGGAAGTGCGCGTCGCAGAAAGCATCAGCCGCATCGAGACCTTTGTGACCATGGGCAAGCCCAGCCCGCTGCGTTTGAGCGGCAAGGGCCTGGAGCTGGTGCCTGTGACCCACCCCAACGATCTGGTCACCGGTGAGGAAGCCACCTTTGCCTTCCACGTCGATGGCAAGCCGGCTGCCGATGTCGAAGTGGTGCTGGTGCCCGATGGCAAGCGCTATCGCGATGCCGTCAACGAGATCAAGCTCAAGACCGATGCCCAGGGCCAGGTCAAGGTCAAGTTCCCGACGGCCGGCATGTACTGGCTGGACGCCGACGTCAAGGACGACAAGACCTCGACCCCCATCGCCAAGGAACGCCGCCTGGCCTATGTCGCGACCTTGGAAGTGCTGCCTTAAGGCGCAGTGGCCGGTGACTGCACAACGGGCATGCGCCAGGCTGAACGCGGAGCCGCTGTGAGCACGGCACCGCGCATCCACTATGGCGCCGGCATCTGGCAGATCCCCCAGGCCCAGGCCAGGGGGGAAGGCCAGCTGGCCCCGGCAAGCCCTGCGCTGGCCGGCCACTCCTTTGCATCCCCCGCCTGGAGGGCGCCTGCGATGCACCATGCGCAGGATGCCAGCCTGCACCGCCTGCAGGGCGCGACGATGGGCACCACCTGGTCGCTGCGCCTGGCCAACCCCGACTACGCCCCGCTGGCGCCGGTACAGGCGCTTGTGCAGCAAACGCTGGAGGCCGTCATCGCGCAGATGAGCAACTGGGAGGCGGACTCCTGCCTCTCGCGCTTCAATGGCGCCGCTGCAGATACCTGGCACGCGCTGCCCCTCGAGTTGGCACAGGTGCTGGATGCGGCCCTTTACTGGGCCCGCGCCTGCGATGGCGCCTATGACCCGACCGTCGGCGCGCTGGTGTCGCTCTGGGGCTTTGGCCCGCGTGCAGACCCGCACGCGCCGCACAGCGGCCAGCCACCTGCGCAGGCCGCTATTGACCGCGCGCTGCAGGTCTGCGGCCACCAGCGCCTGCAGTGGCAGCCGCAGCTGCGGCGATTGCTGCAGCCCGGTGGCCTGCAGCTGGACCTGAGCGGCATCGCCAAGGGCTATGCCGTCGACTGGGTCGCCGAGCGCTTGCGCGCCGCGGGCTGGCAGCATGCGCTGCTGGAGATTGGCGGAGAGATTCGGACCTGGGGGCACAAGCCCGGCGGACAGCCTTGGCGCGTGGCCGTGGCGGGTGTGGCCGGCGATGAGCCGCTGGCGGTGCCGCTGGTCGATGGCGCGCTGGCCAGCTCGGGCGACCACTGGCATGTGTTCATGCATGGGGGCCGGCGCTTTTCGCACAGCTTGGATCCGCGCACCGGCCAAGCAGTGGCCCATGCACTGACCAGCGTGACCGTCTACCACGACGAATGCATGCATGCCGATGCGCTGGCCACCGTGCTCACGGTGCTGGGGCCCGAGGACGGCTGGCAGTTTGCGCTGCAGCAGCAGCTGGCGGCCGTCTTTCACAGCCATCCCGATGCCGGGCAGCCGCAAGGCCTGCGCCGGATGACGCCGGCCTGGCAGCAGCGTTTTGCAGGCAGCATGCAGTGATGATCGATTGGATAGCAAGCCCTGCGCGGGTGGCAGGTGCCGCCGCCTTGGTGGCTGGATATACGCTCTTGTGCGCCGCTGTGGCCGGGCGCTTGTGGCGCCAGCGCCGGGCCGAGCGCCAGGAGCAGCTCGCGCTGCAAGCGGGTACGCAGCAGGGCGCGCCGGTGCTGGTGGCCTATGCCAGCCAGACCGGCCGGGCCGAGGCCCTGGCGCATGAGACCGCGCGCGTGCTGCATGCCGGCGGCTGCGCGGTGCAACTGCGGCCGGTGCAGGCGCTGCGCCTGGCCGACCTGCAGGCCTGCGCGCAGAGCCTGTGGCTGCTGTCCACCACCGGCGAGGGCGATGCGCCCGACGACGCGCTGCCATTTGTGCGCCAGGTGCTGGAGCAGGCGCTGCCGCTGCCCGGGCACAACGCCCATGTGCTGGCGCTGGGCGACAGCGAATACGCCGCCTTCTGCGCCTTTGGCCTGCGCGTGCAGCAGTGGCTGCAGCAGCAAGGCGCCAAGGCCGATGTGCTGTGCATGGACAACGGGGATGAGGCCAGCTTGATGGCCTGGCAGGGCCAGACGGCCGAGTTGCTGCAGTCGCTGACCGGCCAGGCCGGCGATGGCTGGAGCCAGCCGGAAGCCGCCCAGCCCTGGGTGCTGCGCCGCCGCCAGTTGCTCAACCCCGGCAGCCAGGGCGGCCCGGTGTACCTGCTCGACTGGCAGCCGCAGTCGGGCTCGTTGCCGCTTTGGGAATCCGGCGACCTGGTATCGCTGGCGGTGCCGGCCGATCCGCAGCGCAGCCGCGATTACTCCATCGCCTCGGTGCCCGAAGATGGCTGCCTGCAATTGCTGGTGCGCCAAAGCAGGCGTGCCGATGGCACACCGGGCCTGGCATCGGGCTGGTTGTGCGAGGGCATGGCCGTGGGTGATGTGCTGCCGATGCGGCTGCGTGCGCACAGTGGATTCAGGTTGGGTGACAACGCCGAGCGCCCTTTGCTGCTGATCGGCAATGGCACCGGCTTGGCAGGGCTGTGCAGCCATATCCGCGCGCGCATGGTGCAAGGGCGCTCTGACCAGTGGCTGGTGTTTGGCGAGCGCCGTGCTGATGAGGATGCGCTGCTGGACGCACAACTGCAGCAGTGGCTGGCCGCTGGCCAGCTGGAGCGCCTGGACCGCGCCTGGTCCCGCGATGCCACCGACCCTTGCTATGTGCAGCAGTTGCTGGAGCGCCAAGCGCAGCGCCTGCGCGACTGGGTCGCGTGCGGCGCTGCGATCTATGTCTGCGGCAGCCAGCAGGGCATGGCGCAGGGCGTGGATGCGGTGCTGCGCCAGGTTCTGGGTGCCGCGGAGGTGGATGCGCTGGCGCTGGCCGGGCGCTACCGGCGTGATGTGTATTGAGAGCTCGTCTGGCTTGACAGCTTAGGCGGTGGCCAGGCTGCTGTTGGCCTTGCTCGCCGGCTCCGTTTTCTCAAACGCAATGGCTGCCCCATGCGCCAGCTTGGCAGCAGCCTGGTCCCAGCTGCCCGTGCCACCCTTGAGCGCAATCACGAACGGCCCTTCGCCCTTGCTCTGCAGTTGCGGCGCCGTCTGCGTCAGCTCCAGCACGCTGTTGCCCAGCGCAATCGTGGCGCTGCTGCCGCCGTCAGCCGCGTGGATGTGCGCGCCATCGCCCAGCAAGGCGCGGTAGCGCTCCAGGCTTTGCAGCAGGTCGCTGACGGCGACGGTCAGGCGCGCCACACCGGTGGCGCCGTTGGCATGCTGGCGCACTTCACCTTCGGGCACGCGCAGCTTGCGTGGTGTGATGTCGCCGCAGAGGAAGGGCAGGTCATGCGTGTGCGGGCGGCCGGTCTGCCATTGCAGCTTTTCGCCATCGGGGCGCAGGCGGCCGCCATCCAGCGGGCCTTGCAACTCCAGGCCGCGCGCCTTGGCCGCAATAATCACCTCGGCGGTGCTGGTGGGCAGCAGCGCAAAGTCGATGATGCCTTCGCCATGCTGGTCCAGCAGCTGCCACCAGCGGTCCTGCGGCGCGGGGCTGCGCCAGGCGATCAGCTCGAAATAGGCGCCGTCCTCAAACACCACCAGCGCATTGTGGGTGGGGCGGCCGGGGTGTTCACCGCCGCGCACAACGGTAAAGCCAAGGGCCGCGTAGTCGTCAATGGTTTTGTCGAGGTCGTGGACCGCGATCACGATGTGGTCAAGTGTCAGTGCCATGGGAGATATCCGTAAAAGGGGAGGAGGGGAATCAGGCCGCTTGCTTGTGTGTCTGGGCCAGCGAATCGCTGTGCTCGACGGTGGCGCGGATGGTCTGCGGCTGGCGCAGCAGGTTCAGGATTGGGCAGGTCTGCTCGACGGCGGCAAACAGCGCATCGATGTCGGCGCGCGGCGCGGGCGAGTCGATATGCACGGTGTAGGCAATGTCGTGGGGCCATACCGGCGTGGCCTCGTGGCCGGGCTTGCCCGCGCGCGGGTCGATCACGCCGCTCACCTCCACCTCCAGGCTGGTCAGCGGCACCTGCTGCGCCGATGCCTGGATCAGAGGGATATGGGTGACGCAGCTGCCCAGCACACCCAGCTGCAGCTCGGGCGAACTGGGCCCCAGGTTGTAGCCGGCAAAGCTCGGCGGGCTGTCGCTGATGACCTGGTGCTCGCGGATACGGATGCGGCGCACGCCGCTGCGCCCTTCGGCGCTCACGGTGGCACGCTGGGCCGTGGCCTGGGCCGTGCCGGCATCGATCTGGGCATCGCGGGCCAACACGGCGCCGCGCTTTTCAGCCAGGTAGTCATTCAAGGTAGCAGGGCTTGCACTCATGGAGTCTCTTGGAAATGTGCTGCATCGGCGGGAGGTGATGCATGCCGAAGACCATTGTTGGTGTTGAGAGCCTGCGCGTGAACTGCGCAGATCGCATGTGCATATGCAGCCGCTGCGCATGTGCTTATGCGCAAACCCTCTATGCGGCGGCGGGCCTGGTGGCCGCGCGCTTCCTTGGTTTGCGCATATCGATGCTCCGAAAAATACCTTCTCGCCACGCGCCAAATGCCTAGCATGACAAACCCAGATGGCGGCATTTCCAACAAAGGTGCTGCTGGCCGGTGGCCGCGGTTGGCGCGCCGGAGCAGGCAAGGTTGCCCGATGGTTAGCGAGGGTGGTGTGTGGTGGTGAAAGCAAATAAATTCAAAAAATTGGCGCTATGGAGTGCGGCGCTGCTGGCGCTGGGCGGGCTGCTGTCGGCCTGCTCCAAGAACGAGGGCGTGGCCGAGGCCAAGACCGATACCGGCCCTGCCAGCGGTGGCGCGCTGGTGTACCTGGAGCAGCAGGCGCATACCAACCTCTACCCGCCAGCCGGTGGCTTCTATCCCAATGGCGGCGTGCTCAACCAGATAACAGACAAGCTCACCTACCAGGACCCCAAGACGCTGGAGATCCAGCCCTGGATTGCCAAGAGCTGGACCATCAACGACACGGCCACCGAGTTCACGTTCGAGCTGCGCCCGGGCGTGACTTTCTCCGACGGCACGCCGCTCGATGCAGCAGCGGTGGCCAAGAACTTTGACACCTATGGGCGCGGCAATAAGGCGCTCAAGCTGCCGGTGTCTGAGGTCATCAACAACTACGAGCGCAGCGAGGTGCTGGGCCCGCTGACGGTGAAGTTCTATTTCAGCAAGCCCTCGCCGGGCTTCCTGCAGGGCACCTCGGTGATCGGCTCGGGCCTGGTTGCTTTGCAGACGCTGGAGCGCCCGTTTGACGAGCTGGGTGACGCCACCAAGATCATTGGCTCGGGCCCCTTTGTGGTGGCGAGCGAAACGCTGGGCAAGGAGCTGCTGCTGTCGGCCCGCAAGGACTACAGCTGGGGCCCTGCGCAGCTGGCGCACCAGGGCCGCGCGCGGCTCGATGAAGTGCGCTTTATCGTGACGCCGGAAGACAGCGTGCGCATTGGCGCGCTGCTGTCGGGCCAGGCCGGCGTGATCCGCCAGGTGCAGGCCTATGACGAAAAGCGGGTCGAGGAGCAGAAGTTCGTCATCTACGCGCCGTCCACGAGGGGCGTGAACAACAGCATTGTTTTCCGCCCCGACAACGCGCTGGTGGCAGATCTGAAAGTGCGCCAGGCGCTGCTGCACGCCACCAATACCCAGGAGGTTGTGCAGACCCTGTTCTCGCACAACTACCCGCAGGCCACCTCGGTGATCGCGGCCAGCGCGCAGGGCTATGTCAACCTGGCGGGCAAGCTGGCCTACGACCCGCAAAAGGCCCAGCAGCTGCTGGACAGCGCGGGCTGGACGCCCGGGCCCGATGGCATCCGCCAAAAGGACGGCCGCGCGCTGGTGCTGGCCGCCTACGATTCGCTGCCCCAGCCGCAGAACAAGGAAACCCTGCAACTGGTGGCCCAGCAGTGGGGCAAGGTGGGGGTCAAACTGCAGGTGCTGAGTGGCGATGCCGGCGTGCGCGTTGTCGACAACCTGGACCCGGAAAAAACCCCGGTCGCCCCCGGCATGGTGGGCCGCGCCGATCCCGATGTGATCAAGAGCAACTACTACCCGACCAACCGCAACGTGCTGCTGCAGCAAGGCGGCGTGAGCCAGAAGGTCAAGGGCTTTGTCGATCCGCAGCTCAATGGCTTGCTGGAGGCGATTGCCGCGCAGACCGATACGCAAAAGCGCCTGGCGCTGACGGCCGAGGTGCAGAACTACCTGATCGACCAGGCCTATGTGATCCCCATTTTTGAAGAGCCGCAGGCCTTTGCCGCAGCCCCCTGGGTGCGCGAGGTGGGCTTTGAGGCGGTGGGGCGCCCGAGCTTTTACAGCACCTGGCTGGCCAAGCGCTAAGGCGCAGCCCCGCTGAGCGGCAAGGAGCATCCCGATGTCCTTCTATCCCTACCTGGCCCGGCGCAGTGCCCAGGCGCTCTTGGTGCTGTGGGCGGCGTTCACCGCGTCCTTCGTGCTGCTGCAGCTGCTGCCGGGCGATGCGCTGCTGATCAAGTTCTTGAGCCCCGAGCTGGGCCTGGGCCCGCAGGAGGTGGCCGACATCCGCGCCGCCTATGGCGCGGACCAGCCCGTGTGGCAGCAGTACTGGCACAGCCTGACGGGCTTTGTCAGCGGCAACTTTGGTTACTCGCTGCAGGCGGGCGTGCCGGTCAGCCAGGGGCTGGCCACCAGCCTGCCGCCCACCTTGCGGCTGGCGGGCCTGGGCTTTGCCTTGGCGCTGGTGCTGGCCCTGGTGCTGGCGCTGCTGGCCCAGTTGGCACCCTGGCGCTGGCTGCGCGGCGCGCTCTATGCGCTGCCTTCGGTGTTTGTCTCGGTGCCCGTGTTCTGGCTGGGCATTGTGCTGATCCAGCTGGTCTCGTTCCGCCTGGGCTGGATCCCCGTGATCAACCCCGGTAAATGGCAGGGCCTGGTGCTGCCGACCTTGACCTTGGCGATCCCCATTGCCGCGCCGCTGGCGCAGATCCTGCTGCGCAATGTGGACGAGGTGCTGACCCAGCCCTTTGTGGCCGTGGCCCGCGCCAAGGGCGCGCCGCGCCTGTGGGTGCTGCTGCGCCATGTGGCCGGCAACGCTGCACTGCCGATGCTGACGATGGCCGGCGTGCTGTTTGGCGAGCTGCTGGGCGGCGCCGTCGTGACCGAGGCCGTCTTTGGGCTCAATGGCCTGGGGAGCCTCACGCAGCAGGCTGTCGGCAACCAGGACAGCGCCGTGCTGCAGGCGGTCGTGGTCATCTCGGCCACCGCCTTTGTTTTGATCAATCTGGTGGTGGACTTGCTCTACCCGCTGTTCGATCCGCGTTTGCGCAACCGTTTGGGAGTTTGACCATGTCTGCAAGCACTTCATCACCCGCCGGCCTGGGGGCCCTGGCCGCCGAGCCGGCCCTGTTGGGCGCAGCCCGTGGCGCTGCCAGTGCGGCGGTGCAGGCGCCGCCGCAGCGGCTTGCCGCGCCGCGCCGCGCTGCGATCTTTGCTGCCGCCTTGCAGCGCCTGCGCGCCGCACCGCTGGGCCTGTTGCTGGCCTGGGGCGTGCTGGCGCTGGTGGCCTTGTGGGCCATCGCACCGGGCCTGTTTACCAGCCACAACCCGGTGCTGGGCATGGCCGGCCAGCAGCTGCAGGCGCCCAGTGCCGCCCACTGGCTGGGGACGGACGCGCTGGGCCGCGACAGCTATGCCCGCCTGGTCTATGGCGCGGTGCATTCGCTCAGCGGCGCCTTTGTGGCCGTCAGCGTGGGCCTGGTGCTGGGCAGCTTGCTGGGCCTGGTCGCAGGCGCTACGGGCGGCTGGGTGGAGGATGTGGTGATGCGCATCGTCGATGTGCTGCTGTCGGTGCCCTCGCTGCTGTTGTCGCTGTCGGTGATCATCATCCTGGGCTTTGGCACGGTGAACGCGGCGCTGGCCGTGGGGGTCGTATCGGTGGCCAGCTTTGCGCGCCTGCTGCGCTCGGAAGTGGTGCGGGTGCGCCGCTCAGACTACGTGGAGGCAGCGCTGGGCAGTGGCGGGCGCTTTGCGGCTGTGCTCTGGCGCCATGTGCTGCCCAATTCACTGACCTCGGTGATCGCGCTGGCGGCGCTGCAGTTTGGCTCGGCCATTCTGGCCATCTCCACCCTGGGCTTTCTCGGCTATGGCGCGCCACCGCCCACGCCCGAATGGGGCTTGCTGATTGCCGAAGGCCGCAACTATATCTCCACCGCCTGGTGGCTGACGGCAGCGCCCGGCCTGCTGGTGGCAGCGGTGGTGCTGGCGGCCAACCATATCAGCGCCGATCTGACCCGGAGGCGCGCATGACGGACACTGCCATTCCCGTTTTGCAGGTGGAGAACCTGTCGATCGCCTACCACGATGGCCAGGCCGAGCAGCGCACCGTGCACGAGGTCTCGTTCTCCATCGCCGCCGGTGAGGTGCTGGCCCTGGTGGGCGAGTCCGGCTCGGGCAAGACGACCACCGCCCAGTCCATCATGGGCCTGCTGGCCGACAACGGCCGGCTGCAGGCCGGCAGCATCCGTATCAACGGCCAGGACGTGGCAGGCTGGTCGCAGCGCCAGCTGCAGGCGCTGCGTGGCAAGGTGGTTAGCTTGATTCCGCAGGACCCGACCACCTCGCTGAACCCGGTGCGCACCGTGGGCGACCAGGTGGGCGAGATGCTGCGCCTGCATGGCTGGCGCGACAAAAAGCAGATTGCCCAGCGCGTGCTGGAGCTGCTGCACAAGGTAGGGCTGTCGCAGCCCGAGCTGCGCGCGCGCCAGTTTCCGCATGAGCTCTCGGGCGGCATGAAGCAGCGCGTGCTGATCGCCATTGCGATTGCGCTGCAGCCAGCGCTGATCATTGCCGATGAACCGACCAGCGCGCTCGATGTGACGGTGCAGCGCCGCATTCTGGACCTGATCGACGACCTGCGCCGTGAGTTTGGCACTGCTGTGCTGCTGGTCACGCACGACCTGGGTGTGGCTGCCGACCGTGCCAACCGCCTGGTCGTTCTGCAGGCCGGCCGCATCCAGGAGCAGGGGCCCACGGCCGATGTGCTGCGCAATCCGCAAAGCCGCTATACGCGCCAGTTGCTGGCCGATGCGCCATCGCTGGGCCATGTGCCGGTACGCGCGCCCCGGGCCGTGGATGCCGAGCCGGCGATTGTGGTGCGCGATCTGGTGCATGAGTTTGCGGTGGCGGGCCAGCGCGGTCTGTTCCGCGCGGTCGATGGCATCTCGTTCGAGGTGCCCCGGGGCAGCACGCATGCGATCGTTGGCGAGTCCGGCTCGGGCAAGACCACGACCATCCGCGACGTGGTCGGCTTTGGCAAGCCCACATCGGGCAGCATCATGGTGGAGGGCGTGGATGTGACGGCCTTGCGCGGAGAGGCTTTGCGCCAGTTCCGGAAAACCGTGCAGCTGGTCTACCAGAACCCGTTCAGCTCGCTCGATCCGCGCCAGAGCATCTACGCGATCATCGAAGAGCCACTGCTGAACTTTGAGCGCCTGGCGCCTGCCGAGCGCGAGCGCCGCGTGCACGACATGCTGGCGCGCGTCGGCTTGCCGCAAGCGGTGCTGACGCGCCGGCCACGTGCGCTCTCGGGCGGCCAGCGCCAGCGCGTGGCCATTGCCCGGGCGCTGATTCTGCAGCCCCGCGTGCTGGTGCTCGATGAGGCCGTGTCCGCCCTCGATGTGACGGTGCAGGCGCAGATTCTGGCCTTGCTCGACCAGCTCCAGCGCGAGCTGCAACTGACCTATCTCTTTATCTCGCACGACCTGGCCGTGGTGCGCCAGATTGCCGACACCGTCTCGGTGCTGCAGGGCGGCCGCCAGGTCGATGCCGGGCCGGTGGACGAGGTGTTCTCGCGCCCCGGCAGTGCCTATACGCGCGAGTTGATCGCCGCCATTCCCGGAAAAAAACACCAGCATGAACCCGAGCCCCTCTCACAACTCGCCGCCTAGAAAACGTCTGGGCTTTTTCAGCCGCCTGCTGGACCAGGCCAGCGCGGCCGAGCGCTACCGCCTGGTGACCGCGCAGATCCAGCATGCCGAAGCCCATGGCTTTGACACGGCCTGGGTCGCGCAGCACCACTTTCATGAAGCCGAAGGCGGCCTGCCTGCACCGCTGGTGTTTCTGAGCCATGTGGCCGCGCGCACGCAGCGCATCCGCCTGGGCACCGGCATTGTCACCTTGCCGATGGAAAACCCGATCCGTGTTGCCGAAGATGCGGTAGTGCTCGATCTGCTCTCGGGCGGCCGGCTGGAGTTTGGCGTGGGCACCGGTGGCACGCCGGAATCCTTTAGCGCCTTTGGCTTGCGCAGCGAAGACCGCGCCCGCATCTATGCGCAGCACCTGGCCGTGCTGCGCAATGCCTGGGCAGGGCTGCCGCTGCCCGGGGGTGATCGTCTTTACCCCGCCGGGCCCCAGCTTTTGTCACGCATCTGGCAGGCCACGTTCTCGGCCGCCGGGGCCGAGCGCGCTGGCCTGGCTGGCGACGGGCTGATGCTCTCGCGCACCCAACCGCGCAGCGCCGAGGCACCGCATGCCAGCTTGGCCGATATCCAGAACCCCTTGATCGACACCTACCTGGCGGCATTGCCGGCAGGTGCCGCGCCGCGCATCCTGGGATCGCGCACCCTGTTTGTGGCCGAGGACCGCCAGCGTGCCTTGCAGCTGGCCGAGCTGGGCCTGCGCCGCAGCCTGGCGCGTGCAGCGGCTGCCAACCCGGGCGGCCCGGCCAGCCAGTGGGGCCCGGATGCACCGCTGGCGCAGCTGCTGGCCGCCTACGACGTACATGTGGGTACGCCCGATGAGGTGATTGCCTCGCTGCGCGCCGACACGGCGCTGGCGCGGGCGACCGATATCTCGTTCCAGGTGCATTCGATCGACCCGCCGCATGCCGACATCCTGCGCTCGATCGCGCTGACCGCGCAGTATGTGGCGCCTGCACTGGGCTGGCAGCGCGAAGACGCACTGGTGCCACCTGCGGCCGCCTCTTATCCCCTGCCAATACCGGCGCTGGCCTGATTTTTTGGAGTGATGACTTGATGACTTCTGCATGGAACCCATCGCCTGGCGATGATGTGATTGACCAGCTCGCCGGCATAGCGCCGGGCAGCCACCTGGATGCCGTGCGCCGCCACCGCCTGCAGGCGCGCGAGCAGGCCCAGCAAAGCTTTCTGGCGCTGTTGGCGCCGCGTGCGCCGCTCAGCAGCGATTGGCCGTTGGCCGAGCGCCTGGCCGTCGCCGCCTTTGTGGCCGGCCTGCACCAGCAGCCGCAGGTGCAGCGCTTTTACCGCGATGCGCTGGCGGCCCAGGCCAGCCTGGCGCTGGGCAAAGCCATTGACGCCGAAGTGGCGCAAGGCCTGGCCCGTGGGCCTTACGGCCAGTACCCGCAAGGCCCTTTGAGCGCCGAAGACCAGGCCGGCCCGGTCTATGCGGTAGGCGCAGAGGCACGCGCGGTGCTGGGCGAGCGGCTGTCCGCTGGCCTGGCGCATGCGCATCTGCTGGTCTTCCACCCCGGCGACGCCCAGCCCGCGCATCTGCAGGCCTTGCTCGATGCCGGCTGGAGCGAGAACGACATCGTGGTGCTGTCGCAGCTGGTGTCGTTCCTGGCCTTTCAGATCCGCGTGGTGGCGGGCCTGCGCCTGTTGCAGGCGCATCCTGCTCCAGCGGCTTCTGCCCAACAACCCACCGCCGAGGAGAGCGCGGTATGAGCAAGCACACATTGAACTACCCGAACAGCACCGCGCCCCAGGTCTTTACCCAGGCCCAACTGGACTGGCTGCCCTGGATCGAGCCGCTGCCCGAAGCCGAGCTGACCCCACGCCATATCGAAGGCCTGGTCGATGCATCGCGCGCCAAATCGCCGTACTTTCGGCTGCTGGCGCGCGATCCCGACACCCTGGGCGCGCGCACCCGCACCGACAAGGACATCTTCTACAACCCCGAGGCAGGCTTGCCCCGCGCCGAGCGCGAGCTGGCCGCTGCCGCCACCTCTCGCCTCAACGGCTGCATTTACTGCGCATCGGTGCATGCACGCTTTGCCTCGCATTTCTCGCGCCGCGAAGACGATGTGCAAAAGCTGCTGGATGACGGCGTACAGGCCGATCTGGGGCCGCGCTGGAACGCGATTGTTGCCGCCTCGGTTGCGTTGACCGAGACGCCGCTGGCGCTGGATGCTTCGCATATCGATGGCCTGCGCCAGGCCGGGCTGGATGACTATGCGATTGCCGATGCCTTGCAAGGCGCCGCCTTCTTCAACTGGGCCAACCGGCTGATGCTGAGCCTGGGCGAGCCAGCGCTGGAGACGGCGCCGGCCTAGAGCGGCCAAGCAGCTTGAAAAGCCCTGGGAGGAGGCGCAGCGCCACCCAGGGTTTTTTCTTGGGACGGTTGCCGCCGGGCGGCAGAAGAAAAAGCGCATACTTTGGCGCTGTATCCCTTTTAGTCCATGGCTGCCATGCTCTTTCCTCTGCATCCTTCCAGCGGCGGCATACCGCAGCAGCGACCCGTGCCCAGGCGGCGGGCCAGGGGCTCGGTATGAGCGCCTTGCAAGTCTTGCGTGCCTGGCTGGGGTTGCTGGCACTCAGCCTGGGCCTCGCTTGCGCCCAGGCTGCGCCGCCCGACTACCAGGATCTGTATGCCCACCCCGAGCGCGCCATGCCGATGCAGCAGCACTGGCAGATGCAGCCGGTGTCGTCGTCTGCGCCACCCTGGGCAGAGATCTTCATGTTCCAGATCCGCTTTGATCCCCGCCTGGTCGATCGCCTGCGCTGGCTCAGCCTGAACCCCGACCCCGACATGGCACTGGCCCCCGCCTTGTTCGATGCCCTGGACGGCCGCACGCTGTTTCTGGCACCGTCCGCGCGCAGCCTGTGCGATGGCCGCTGGCAGGTGGTGCGGGTCGAATCCATCAGCAACTCCAGCGTCAACAAGGTGCTGCAGCCCGCTACCAAGGTCTGGCTGGTGCAGCACAAGCCAGGGGGCACACTGGAGGCCACAACCGCCTATGGGCGCCTGGATGCGCAGGGCCATTGGGCCGTGCCGCCGCTCACCTGCGACGGCAGCACCACCAATGTGGTGTTCTCCGCCGATGCGCTCGCCTATCTGAGGCCGGACGATGCCCAGCCCCTGCCCTCGGACCTCCAGCTGGACCTGGTGTATGCGCAGCCGGGCCTGCGCGATGCCCGGGGCCGCTGGCTGGCGCCGGTGCCGCCCAGCGATATAACGACCGCGCATTGGATGGACTACAAAAAGCAGATCATCACGCCCGGCTCGGGCGGCTCAGGCCTGATCGATCCGCAAGGGCGCATGGTGATTCCGTTCATCTTTGGCGACCTGCCCGATGCGACGGCGCAGCGCCGCATCCACCTGTGCAGCAACGCCGGGCTGCGCCTGCTGCGCGACGCCCGAACGCCCCGGGTGTGCCGCTGGCAGCGCCTGCAGCGCAGCCAGGGCGGTGAGGCGCTGCGCCCCGTGTTGGATGCTGCGAGCGGTCGCTGGGGCTACCAGAATGCGCGCGGCCAGTGGGCGATTGCGCCGCAGTTCCACGAGGCACGCCGGTTTCGCCATGGCTACGCGGTGGTGGCGGCGCCGTTTGCCGATGACTGGCGGCCGCCCGGCTGGCAAGACGCGTGGCCGATGGTCCGGCAGTACTGGCGCATGGGCCGCTACTGGGTGGCTGAGGCACTGGTGCGCAATCCATCGACTGCCGGGCAGTGGGCCATCCGCTATGGCCTGATGAACGATGCCGGCCAATGGCTCGCGCCGCAGGCGCAACTGCCGCTGCAGATCACCGTGCCATCGCCCGCCGGTGGCCGCAATGGCCACTATGCCCAGATGCTGGCCGCCCATTTGCCGGCGCTGCTGGGCCGCCAGGTCGAGGTGACACATCTGCCCGATGCCAGCGTGGCCGACTACGAACGGCTGGCTGCCCAAGGCGGCAACCGCCAGCTGCTGTTTACGGCCATGACCCTTCCGCGCGGCGGCATCCCGGGCCTGCACCAGGGGCCTCCCATCGATACGGCGCTGCGATCGCTGCAGCCGGTGACCTTGGTCGCGTCGCAGCCCATGGTGCTGGCCATCGACAGCACCCAGGCCGATGCGCTGGGCATCCATAGCACCGATGATCTGCTGGCCTACGCCCGTGCCCACCCGGGCCGGTTGCGGGTGGGCACGGGTGAGGATGGCTGGATCGGGCAGCTGGCGTTGGCCCAGCTGCTGGCGCGCAGCGGCGTGGACCTGCAGCGCGTGGTCTTCCCCGGCAGGTACCCCGACTCCGATGTGGTGACGAAGGCGCATGCGGTGGAGCTGGTGTTGGCGCCTGTGAATGGCGTAGCCACCGCAGTGCGGCGCGGCCAGCTGCGGGTGCTGGGCACCACGGCCTACCCGGCCCATCCGCAAAGCCTCGATGGCATTACCTGGCCCACGCTGGGCGCCCATGCCTTGCTGGCCGGTTTGGCGGTCTACGACCACTTCATACTCTGGGCCGCTGCCAACTCTGATCCCGCCACCAACCGCGAACTGCAGCAGGCCATCGCCCAGCTGCTGGCCAAGCCCGAGGTTCAGCAGCAGCTGCAAGAGATCCAGGCCGTGGGCGGCGGCGGCTCGCCCGAGAGCCTGCTGGCGCTGGAGGCGCAGATGCGCGAGCAATGGCTGCGCGCCCAGGCCTTGACGGCGCCGTGAGTGTGATGCAGCTGCGATTGGTCAAATAAGCCTATAAGGCAGTTGCGTTAGACTGCAGCATCCTCGCGCGGGGCCTGCCCGCGCTCCCACCATGACTTTTTGCCGGTCCGGCGACTGACCATGCGACGGATGCTCTCCAACCGCTCTCCTGGGCGGGCTGCGGCAGCCGGTGTGTCTGAGACGACCGTGCGGGCCTCCCAACACGATGAGCACTTCCTCCCCCTTGCTGACCGACAGCGCAAGAACCGATATCGCACAGCGCGCCTATGTGCTCGATACCCAGGCCGAGCTGGCCAGCACCGTGCTGCCGATGCTGGCCCACCATGACCTGCTGCGTACCGGCCTGCCGGTCGCACAAGGAGGGCTTGGTGGTGATGTGCGCGATGCCATTGCCGCGATCGCGGAGGTGGCCAGCCTGTCGCTGACGACGGCCTTTGTGTTCTGGAGCCAGCGCGCCTTTATCCATTACCTGCAAGCCAGCGGCAATGAGGCCGCGCGCGAGCGCTGGTGGGATGCCTTGCTGCGCGGCGATATCGCCGGGGCGGTGGGCCTCTCCAATGTGATCAAGTTCCTCTCGCGCATCGAGGCCTTGCAGGTGCAGGCCAAGCCACAGGCGCAAGGCTGGTGCCTCGATGGCGTCCTGCCTTGGGTCTCCAACGTGCGCAGCCAGGGTTTTGTCGTGGCTGTCGCCGTGCAGCCCGAAGGTGGCGGCCTGCCGATGGTGATGGCGCTGGAGAGCGGGCTGCCTGGCCTGGTGCGCTCGCCCGATCTGGACCTGCTGGGCATGCGCGCCAGCAATACCGCAGCGCTGCAGCTGAACCAGGTGACGGTGCCAGCGCATGCGCTGCTGGCCCAGGCCGGGCCGCCCTACCTGAAGGCCGCGCGCCCAGGTTTCTTGGGCATGCAATGCGCGCTGTCGATCGGCCTGGCGCGGGCCGCGCTGCAGGCCGCTGCCCAGGGGGGTGGCGCGCGTGGCCCCTTGCACGGACGGGTGGTGGAGGCGCAGAAGCTGCTGGGCCAGATCGAGGCCGAGCTGCTGGACGGTGTGCTGGGTGACCGCTGGGTTGCTGATGTCAGTCCCTTGTTTGCATTGCGCATGCGCCTGGCGGGCCTGGTGCAACAAGCGCTGCAGCTGGAGCTGCAAGCCACCGGCGGCCGCGCCTATCTGCAGGACCAGCAGCCCGATTTTGGCCGCCGCTGGCGCGAGTCGGCCTTTATCCCGATCGTCACGCCCAGCCTGACGCAGCTGGAGGGCGAGCTGGCCCAGCATGCCGCGCAGGTGTCGGCATGACGGCAGCCCTTGCACACCGCCAGGCCTTGCAGGGCCGGGGCCTGGCCTATGGCTACCGGGCCGGTCAGCCGGTGTTTGCCGGTATCGATATCGATATCGACAGCCAGGAGATTGTGGCGCTGCTGGGCGGCAGTGGCTGCGGCAAATCGACCTTGCTGCGCACGCTGGCGGGGCTGCAGCCGCCCGATGCGGGAACCCTGCAGTTTCTCGATGCGCCTTTGCGGGCGCCGCACCCGCGCGCGGCCGTGGTGTTCCAGCAGGCCAGCCTGCTGCCCTGGCTGAATGTGCAGGACAACGTGGCCTTTGGCCTGGACTTCAAGCACCAGCCCCAGGCCACGCAACCGGTGATTGCGCAGCGCGTGCAGGCCAGCATCGAGGCCGTGGGCCTGCGCGGCAAGGAAAAGCTTTTTCCGGCCCAGCTCTCGGGCGGCATGGCCCAGCGGGCGGCGCTGGCCCGGGCGCTGGCGCGCGAGCCGCGCCTGCTGCTGGCCGATGAGCCTTTCTCGGCGCTCGATGTGCTCACCCGCAGCGACATGCAGGCGCTCTTGGTGGAGGTCGTGCACCGCTGGCATACCGCCGCGCTCCTGGTCACCCACGATATCGACGAGGCCCTGCTGGTGGCAGACCGGGTGCTGCTGATGGGCAGCACACCCGATGTGCAAGCCGGCGCTGGCCGCATTGTGCAGAGCTGGCGCATCGACATTCCGCACCCACGGCGCATGGACGACGAGCGCGTCGCTGCGATGCGGCTGGAGATCTTGCATGCATTGCAAAGCCTGCGCGGGCAGGCCACGGCCGTCTGACAGACCTGAGACACCCCCCAACGACGAGGAGAGAGAACCATGACTTACCAACACATTTGCGCCTCCAGCCACTGCGACTGCGGCATCAGCCGGCGCGACTGGCTGCGCATTGCCGCCATCAGCGGCGCAGCGGCCACGCCTTGGCTGCGCGCGGGCGATGCCTTCGCACAAAAGTTCAAGGGCGACGATGTGCCCGTGCGCATCGGCTACCTGGCCATTACCGATGCCACCCCGTTCTTTGTGGCGCACAGCCGCAAGCTGTTTGAGGCCGAGGGCCTGCAGACGGAAAAGCCGCGCCTGTTTCGCAGCTGGGCGCAGCTGATCGAGGCCTTTATTGCCGGCCAGGTGAACGTGGTGCACTTGCTGTCGCCCACCACCTTGTCCGTGCGCTACGGCTCCAAGTTTGGTGCCAAGGTGGTGGCCTGGAACCATATGAGCGGCTCGGCCATCACGGTGGCCCCCCACATCAACAATGTGGCCGATCTGGCGGGCACCACGTTTGCGATTCCGTTCTGGTACTCGATCCACAACATCCTCATCCAGCAGGTGCTGCGCAAGAACGGGCTCACGCCGGTCAGCAAGCCCAAGGGCACGGCGCTGGGCGCCAAGGAGGTGAACCTGGTGATCGTGCCGCCCGCCGAGATGGTGGCCGCGCTGGCCTCCAAATCGGTGTCCGGCTTTATCGTGGCCGACCCGTTCAACGCGGTGGCCGAGACCATGGGCGTGGGCAAGGTGGCGCGCTTTTTGGGCGATATCTGGAAGGACCATGCCTGCTGCCTGGTGACCTTGTCCGAGCGCGACATTGCCGAGCGCCCCGAATGGGCCCAGCGCGTGACCACGGCCATCGTCAAGGCGCAGCTGTGGACGCGCGACCACATGGGCGAGACGGCCGAGCTGATGTCCAAGGACGGTGCCAACAAGTACACGCCGCACCCGCTGCCGGTGCTGCAAAAGGTGTTTGACCTGAAGGACTTCGAGCAGTACCGCGCCAAGGGCGTGCTGCAGCACCCCGAGTGGAACCAGCGCCGCATCGATTTCCAGCCCTATCCCTTCCCCAGCTACACGCAGGAGCTGGTCAAGGCCATGCAGGGCACCTTGATGGAAGGCAATGTGGACTTTATCCGCGAGCTGGATCCGGCCTTTGCTGCCAAGGACCTGGTCGATGACCGCTTTGTGAAGCAGGCGCTCAGCCAGGTGGGTGGGCTGAAGGCCTTTGGCCATGCCGATGACTTCAGCCGCAAGGAAGTGATCGCCGCATGATGCAGGCTGGCAAACGCTGGGCGGCGCGCCTGGCCTGGCCGCTGCTGGGCATGGCCATCACGCTGGCGCTGTGGGCGGTGGCGGCCCGGCATCTGTCCGATGTGGAGGCCATCCGCGCCGCCTTTGCGCCGCAGGCAGGGCTCCAGGCGCTGGTGCATCTGCTGGGCAGTGGCGAGCTGTGGCCGCATATCCGCATGAGCCTGGAGCGCATTGCCATTGCGCTGGCCCTGGCGCTGGCCATCGGTGTGCCGCTGGGGCTGTGTCTGGGGCTGTCGCCGCTCTTTGCGCGCATCAGCGGGCCCACTTTTCAGTTCTTGCGCATGGTCTCACCGCTGTCGTGGATGCCGCTGGCGGTGATGGCGCTGGGCGTGGGCGAGGCACCGGTGATTTTCTTGCTCAGCTTTGCCACCGTCTGGCCCATCATGCTCAACACCGCCGCTGGTGTGGCTGCGCTGGACCCGGCGTGGATGCGGCTGGCGCACAGCCTGTCGGCCACGCGCTGGGAGACCATTGCCCGCGTGGTGCTGCCCGGCTGCATCAGCCATATCCTCACCGGCTTTCGGCTGGCGGTGGGCATTGGCTGGATTGTGCTGGTGCCCGCCGAGATGCTGGGCGTCTCCAGCGGCATGGGCTATTTTGTGCTGGACACGCGCGATCGCCTGGCCTACGACGAGCTGATGGCCGGCATTGTAGTCATCGGCTGCCTGGGCTTTGTGCTCGACTGGCTGGCCCGGGCCCTCAGCAGCCGCTGGACGCAGCGCGGCCAGCAGGGCTGAGCGCCTGCCCAGCCGCTGCCAGCCGCAGCTCCTAATCAGTGCGGCGCGCTGCTGGCGACGCGCTTGCTGCGCAGCGCCAGTTGGTGGATGCCGGCAAAGTCAAATTGCTCGAGCCGGTCCAGCAGCTGGGCGGTGAACAGCGCATGGGCTGTGTGGTCGGTGTGGCGGTTGATCCAGCCTTCGATATCGGTGAGGCGCCCATGCAGGGCCAGCTCGGCGAGCTCATCGAGCGCTGCATCGCCAGGGGTGGCTATCGCAGCGACGGGCGCCAGCGCTGCGCGGGCCGGCTGCCCCGGCTGCGCGGTGGCCGCTGCGCCGCCGCCGTCGATGATCGGCACGGACAGCTCAAAGGAAAAAGTGGTGCCCTGGCCGGCGGCGCTGCTCACCTCCAGGCTGCCGCCCATCGCCATCAGAATGCGCTGCGAGATGAACAGGCCCAGGCCCGTGCTGCCGCCCTCGGCCTGGATTTGCTGGAAGGCATCAAAGATATCGGGCTTTTGGGCCAGGTCGATGCCGATGCCGGTGTCGGCCACGGCCACATGGAGCACGCAGAACTCGCCCTCCTGGCGGGCGTTGACCGACAAGGTCACGACGCCATCGCGGGTGAATTTGGCGGCGTTGGACACCAGGTTCAGCAGCACCTGCTGCAGGCGCTTGCCGTCCATCGCCATGCGCCGGGGCAGGGCGCCGCTGACATGGCTGTGGAAGTGGTTGTTCTGCTGCGAGCACAGTGAGACGGCGTAGTCGGAGATGTCGTCCAACAGCGCCTGCAAATCGAGGGGCGCGGGGCGCACGGCCAGCGGTTGCAGCTCGGACTTGGCATATTCCAGCAGCTCGTCGATCAGGTCCAACTGGTACTTGACACTGCGCTGGATGGTCTTGACCAGGCCCTGCTGCTTGTCCGGGGCCTCTGTCAGTAGCAGATCCGAATAGCCCTTGATCGTTGCGAGCGGCGCGCGCAGGTCATGGCCGATATAGCCCAGCACTTCCACCTTCTGGCGCTCCTTGGTTTGGGCATCGCTCAGCGCCGTGCTCAGGTCGGCATTCAGGGCCGACGTGACCATGGCCGCGTACTTCTCATCCTGGCGGCGCACCACCATCTGGCCCAGGATATGGCAGGACAGCAGGATCAATACCGTACCGACAGCGGCGACCAAAATGGCGGTCCACAGGTGCTGCTCGCGGATGGCCGCCAGGGGCTCCAGCGACGCCAGGGTCAGCAGCTGGTATTGCCGGTTGTTCAGCGGCTGGCGCTTCATCACATAAGGCGTGCCGTCGATCAGCCATTGACCCTCCATGCCTTTGGCCGCGATGGGCTGGATGTCCATGGCATCACCGAGTTCTTCGCCGTCCTCATCGTCCGAGGGGTGCAGCACGCCGGCGGGCAGCATGGCCGCCACATTGCGCAGCATGAAGGGCTCGGACGAGCTGGTGGTCACGCGCCCCTGGCGGTTGACGATCAGCGCAATATGCCGGCCGGTCAGGTAGTGCGCCATATCGGGCGCATCGAACTTGACGGTGACGGAGCCCTGCACGACATCCTGGGCATCGTCGATGCGGCTGGCGACAAAGTAGGATGGGGTCTTGTTGATGCGCGCAATACCAAAGGAATGGCCGCTGCCATCGCGCAAGGCATTGTTCAGGTAGATGCGGCCCGAGTAGATCATGCCGACGATGCTGTCGGGTGCAGCCCAGTTGCTGGCCGTGATCGTGTCGTCGGACAGGTTGTTCTGGTAGATGCGGGCATAGCGCAGGTCGGCCCCCAGCGCGTCCATGAAGTCGCCTACCTTGCGCACCAGCGGGTCGGTGGTGAACTGGGCCGCGCGCTGCTGGCGGGTCAGCGCTTCGAGGCCTGGCGGGTCCTCGCGGTAGCGCGTGGCCAGCTCAATCACCTGGCTTTGGCTGGCCACCATATTGGCCACGCTCACCATCTGGGTAAAAAGCCGGTCGACCACGCGCGCCGTGGTCTCGGCTTCGTAGGCGGCGCTGGAGGCCTGGCTCTGGGTCCACTGCGTGGCCACGCGCTGCGATAGCCACCAGCCCAGACCTGCCACCAGGCAGAGCCAGAAAAGCACGAGCGCAACGGTGGCGCGGCGCACCAGGGGCAGCATCTCCCGGCCGCGTTTCATCGCAGCGGGTGGATTGCTGGCAGCAGCGCTGCTTGGGTCAGCGAATGGCGAAGGCGGGGCAGGTATGTCCATGGTTTTGATGATGCGCAGAGTCAGGTAGCACAGGCCACGGGTGCAGGTCACCGATGCCGAGGTGGGTAGGGCCCAGGCCTCAACGGAACTTGGAAGCGACCAGGTTTTGCAGCACCTGGGGATCGGCCTGGCATTCGCTGCGCAATTGGGTGGGCGATTTTTGCCAGAACTTCTTGAACTCGGTGGAGAAGTTGGCCGAGTTCAGATAGCCCACTTCCAGCGCCACATCGGCAATGCTCAAGGTGCTTTGGGCCAGCATCAGCGCAGCTCGGCGCATGCGCTCCTGGCGGATGAATTCAAAGGCCGACAGGCCGTCGCTGGACTCGAACACCATGTTCAGGCGCCGCATGGACAGGCCCAGGCTGGCGGCGACGTCCGAGCTTTTCAACTCGGGGTTCTGGATATTGCCCAAAATGTATTCGGTCGCCACCTGCTTGAGCGTGAGGTTGGCCGGAGACTGGCTTGGCGGCGCGGCGGCTCCGTCTGCCTGCCCGTCCGGCCCATCCTGGCCTGGCGGCAGGTTGTGCCGGGCCAGCATCAGGTGGATGCGCACGCGCTCCTGGATCTCTTCGACGAAAAAGGGCTTGGTGATGTAGTCCACGCCACCGGCGCGCAGGCCCGAGAGCCGGTCGTCCTGCTCGATGAGGGCCGACAGAAAAATGATCGGAATGTGCTGGGTCGCCGGGTTGGTCTTGAGCAGGCGCGCGATCGTGATGCCGTTGCGCCCAGGCATGCGCACATCGAGCAAGATCAAATCGGGCAGCAGCACCGCAGCCCGCGCATAGCCTTGGTCGCCATTGAGCGCGACGCTGACCCGGTAGGAGGTATTGCGCAATGCGGCGACCAGCAAACGTAGCTGGTCTGGATCATCGTCCACGATCAACACATGTGGAGACTGGATATCTGCATTGCTCATAGCTTCTGTAGAACCTTGATACACCTTTAACGGTTGTCAATTGTCACACATGGGGTCTGGTGTCTTGCTTGTTTGTTTTAAATCAATGTTAACTCCAGCATCCATGATAGGAGCTTCACAACGCCTGCGAAAACGGGGTTTGGCTCTATGAGTACGCCTGTTTTGGTCGCTTTTCGCTGGTTTTTTTTAAATGTCTTTGGTATGTTTTAAATTTCTTGAGCTTTATAGATCAATTGGATAACAAAAAATGTTACCTATTTCCAGTCCTGAGGGGGCCGTGCCGATCTCAGCGCTGGCCGAGGCGCGGGTGGGCTGCTTGCAACGGGGCAGACGCTGCAAAACCGCTGACGAGCAGTTGGGCAGGGGGCGGCATCCCACCCCCAACGCATCCTTTGCTGGCGAGCCTGTGTGCTTGGCCCAGCGAGGGCTTGCACGATCGGGCGCATGCCACTGTCGCCCGCTCCCGTGCCCAGGTCAATGCGGGGGCTTTTGCACAGGGCCCCTAGTGGTGGCCATGCTCGGCGACCGTGCCAAGGCGCTGGCGACGCTTGGCCGCATGGGTGTCCCACAGCGCCACGCCCAGGATGAGCAGTGTCGTCAGCCAGCCCAGCACCAACAGATTGCAGACTTGGCCTAGAGTCACCAGCACCAGCACCAGCAGCATCAAGGCGCCCCGCCAGTGCGACGCGGGGGGCGCGCTATAGACCGTCTTCTTATAGATGGCACTGCCTAGTGGTAGCCATGCTCGGTGACCGTACCAAGGCGCTGGCGACGCTTGGCCGCAAGGGTGTCCCACAGCGCCACAGCCAGGACGAGCAGCGTTGTCAGCCAGCCCAGCACCAACAGATTGCAGACCTGACTCAGAGGCACCAGCACCAGCAGCATCAATGCGCCCAGCCAGTGCGATGCGGGCAGCGCGCCATAGACCGTCTTCTTGTAGATCGCACTGCCCAGCAGGTAGATGGCGGGACCGGCGAGCAAGATGGCGATCTGCGGCGCCGCAGCGAGCGCATGGGGGTGTGCCAGCACCAGGTCGTTGCCCACCGCAGAGGCAATCACCCCGGCGATCAAAATGGCGTGCACATAGTGGAAGTAGGCGCCAATGCGGCCCGGATCAGCGGCGCGGGTGATGGCCTCGGTGGCATCCTTGCTGGAGGTGCCAAAGTACAGCCACCACATCGCCAAGGTGCCGATAAAGGTGGCGCCCAGCGCCATCAGCACATCCCACTGCCAGGTCTTGGTATCGGCCAGCGTGGCGCCGCTGGCCAGCAGCGTCTCGCCCAGTGCCACGATCACGAACAGCTGGCAGCGCTCGGCCATGTGGCCGCCCTCGATGGTCCAGTCCTGCGTCTGGCTGCGGCCCAGGCCCGGCAGCGCAAAGCCGAACATCGGTGACACATACTCGCACAGTACGGCCACCAACCACAAAAGCAGGCGCAGTTGCGGGTCCGCCAGCCCTCCCGCAATCCAGAACACGGCAGAAATACAGACCCAGCCGAGCATGCGGCGGAAGTTGTGTGCCAGCGGGTGCCAGGCCGGCAGCTGCGACCAGATGAACGCGGTGCGTCCCACCTGCATGGCCACATAGGCCAGCGCAAAGACCAGCCCGCGCTCGGCAAAGGCTTCGGGAATGCTGGAGGCCATCAGCAAGCCCAGCAGCATGGTGGAGAACAGCATGCCGCGGATGCGGGTTTTCTGCGGGTCGAACCAGTTGGTGACCCAGCAGGTGTACTGCCAGCCCAGCCAGACGGCAAACCAGAGCACCAAGGTCTGTGCCACGCCCATGAAGCTCAGATGGTGCAGCAGCTCATGGCTCAGCTGGGTGACGGCAAACACATAGACCAGGTCAAAGAAGAGCTCTTCATAGGTCACGCGGGCGTGGTGACCGTCACGCTGGCGCAGCAAGGGATGGGAAAAGGCGGGAGTTATCGGCATGGCAGATCTGCAGTGGCTGGCAGGCCCTCAGGCCTGCGAGAGGATGCGGGTGACAAAGGCGGCCAGCAGCACTGGCACCATCAGCACGATGAGCAGGATCAGCGCTTCGTCGCGTACGCTGTAGCCCGCCTGGGTGACGCCGACCCACATATTGGTGCAGGCAATGAGCAGCCACACCGGCATGAACAGCTTGGCCGCCACCACCATGCCTGCCGTGCTGGCCGACCACAGCCAGCCAAACAGCACAAACACGGCGAGCAGCAGCAGGCCCCCGCCCGTGACCATCAGTACATGCATATAGAAGCTCTCAAAGATTTAGGAATCATGGCGGCGCTGGTGCACAGCAAGACTGGCGCTGCAAACCCATTGCCCGTGGAGGTACAGGGATAGGCATCAGCGACACCGCGTTTTGTGGCGGGCCATAGCCCTAGCCTCAGCCCCGCAAGACCAAGCCCGCGTTGCGACCCAGGCCGGCGCCAGCGCTGCTCTTGGGCGCCTGCCATGCAGCGCGCGGCAGGCACCCAGCCAGCATCTTTTACTTCGTGGTGTAGCCGCCGTTGATCAGGATCGTCTGGCCGGTGATCCACCAGCCATCGGTGACCAGATGGCGGATAAAGGGCACGACATCCTCGATATCGGTGAGGCCCGTATTGCTGAAGCCCGACAGCGCAGCGGCTGTCTTGTGGTAGGCCACCGCATCGGCCCCTTCTGCGGGGTAGAAGAAGTTGGTGTCCATGGGGCCGGGGCCGACGGCAGTGACCGAGATCCCGCGTGCGCCAAACTCCTTGGCCGCTGCACGGGTGTAGTGCTCGACAGGTGCCTTGGTGCCGGCATAGGACGAGTAGAACGGGGTGAAGGCCCCCAGCAGCGAGGTCACCAGCGTGACGATCTTGCCGTTGTCATTGAGGTGCAGGCCCGCTTCCTTCAAAAAGAAAAACGCCGCCTTGCTGTTGGCATTGGACATCTCGTCGAACTCGGCCTCGGAGATATCGACCATCGGCTTTTTGAGCACCTTGCCGACGGTGTTGATGGCGATATCGGGGCGGCCCAGTGCCGCCACCGTGTCTGCAAACAGCTTTTGTACGGCAGCTGCACTGTTCAGGTTGCCTTGCAGTGCGATGGCCTTGGCGCCCAGCTTCTCCACCGCTGCCACGGTGGCCAGTGCTTCATCACGGCTGGCGGCGCTGTTGTAGTGGATGGCTACAGCTTTGGCGCCTTGGCCGGCCAGATCGCGGGCAATCAGGCCACCGAGGTTTTTGCCTCCCCCTGCAATCAGAACGACTTTGTCTTTAACGGTGTGGGCTTTGCGCATGCTGCATCTCCAAATGAGTGATGGGAATCGATGGGTATCACAGTGGAGATTTTTATTGCCTTATTCAATCGTCTGAATTTGCAAAACGGATGAAGCTTTTGCTAAAACAGCGATTGGTCATTGATTTTTTGTATGCAAGGACCATGGCGTTCATCCGGGGCTTGCCGGCAATGCGCGCTGAATGGCCATGGCCCGAACGGGCTAGGCCATGGATCGCAGCCACGCCAGCAGGTGGTGCTGCACACTGCCTGGCAGCAAGGCATGGGGCGAGAGCAGGCAATACTGCGAGCCGTCCTCGACAAAGCCCAGTGGGGCGACGAGCAGACCGTGGTTAATGTCGTCCTGCACCAGATGCCAGGGGCCAATGGCGACCCCGAGCCCGGCAATGGCCGCTTGCAGGCTGAAGTAGAAATGCTCCAAGCTTTGCCCAGTGGCTGCGGGCAGCGGCCGGCCCGTGGCCGCGCACCAGTCCCGCCAGGCGCCAGGGCGTGTGCGGGTATGCAAGGGCACGGCCTTGGCTTGGAGTGCCGCGCTGCGCGGGCCCGTACGGAACCAGGCCGCTTGCTTGTCCGGGCGGCAAACCGGGCCGATACGTTCTGCAAACAGGGGCTCGGCATGGCAGCCTGGGGGCCAGGCAAAGTCATCCCGGCGAATAGCGAGGTCGATACCGCTGGCAAAGGAGAAGGGGCCGCCACCGGCGACCAGGTGCAGCTCCAGCCTGGGATGGCGCGCCTGGAAATCCGGCCAGCGCGGAATCAGCCAGCGCATCAGCAAGGTGGGCTCGCAGGACAGCACCCAGCGCCGCTGCTGGCGCGCGCGGGCGCGCAGACCGGCAATGCCCTGGCGCATCAGATCCAGCCCCTGGCTCACGGCCTGGGCCAGTGCCCGGCCCTCCGCCGTGAGAAAGACGCGCCGGCTGCGCCGCTCGAACAGCGCCAGGCCCAGGTCGTCTTCGAGCAGCCGCACGGCGCGGCTGACGGCGCCATGGGTGAGGTGCAGCTCGTCTGCAGCGCGGCTGAAGTTCTCCAGCCGGGCGGCGGCTTCAAAGCAGCGCAGCGCCAGCAAGGAGGGCAGGCGGCTGTCAGTGAATGGTGAGTCTGGCTCACCATGGCTGTCAGAAATCATCGTTTTTCATGGCGCAGTATTGCAGGCACCATGCGTGCAGTTGTTACTGTTGCACAGGATACGCGATGACCGAATTGTTAGCTGTTATCACCATCACTTTGCTCGCTGTCATCAGCCCGGGGCCCGATTTTGCGATGGTCACGCGCAACAGCCTGCTGCTGTCGCGCCGCGCCGGCGTGCTGACCGCTGTGGGCATTGGCTTGGGCGTGCTGGTCCATGTGGCCTACACCTTGCTGGGTCTGGGCCTGCTGATCCAGCAGTCGCTGTGGCTCTTCAACGCGATCAAGCTGCTTGGCGCGGCCTATCTGGTCTACCTAGGGGTAAAGATGCTGCGCAGCCAGCCTGCGAATGCTTCGGCCGAGGAGGCCCTCGCGCCGCTGTCCGATAGGGCGGCGCTGCGCACAGGTTTTCTCACCAACGCGCTCAATCCCAAGACTACCGTTTTCATGGTGAGCCTGTTTTTGCAGGTGGTGCAGCCCCAGACGCCACTGGCGCTGCAGCTGGGCTATGGCCTCTTTATTTCGGTCGCGCACATGGCCTGGTTCAGCCTGGTGGCGCTGTGCTTCTCGGCGGGCGCTGTGCGCAGCCGCCTATTGGCGACGCGCCACTGGATCGACCGCGCGTTTGGTGGATTGCTGGTCGGCTTTGGCGTGTTGCTGGCGCTGTCGCGCGGCACGCGCTGAGCACGCGACCTGGCCATCAACGCGTGTAGCGGTGGCGGCGCTGGCGTATTCCGAACCATCCCAGCAGCACTGCCAGCAACGAGAGACTGTATGCGCCCAGCGTTGGTACTGGTGTGGGCGTTGCCGCCACGGCATTGGGCGGCGCGGACACGCGCACGGTGGCCGTCGCGCAGACCGCCTGGTTGGGCGCTGCCAGGCAGATGTTGTACTGGTAGCTCACCGGGCTGGTCAGCCCACCCGCAGGCGGCACATAGGTGCAAACGCCGGCTGTGCAGCTGACGGTGCCCGCCGTGGGTGGCGTGACGAGGGTGACGGAGGCCGGTTCCACCACCCCACCGGTGCTGCTGTCGTTGGTGGCCACCGGCGTTGCAGCGCTGGCGGTGTTGCTGGTCAAGGTCACCCCATCGTCCTGCGCTGTGATGGAAGGGGGGACCAGCGAGAGATCTGCCGTGTTGTTGGTGCTGATCGGATCGGCAGGGCTGCCTGCTTGGGGCTGTGCGGTCACGGTATGCGTGCTGGCTGCCGTGATGCCCGGGCTAGTCCAGGTCACGGTATAGACGGCAGTCTCGCCAGAATTCAAAGCTTGAACCACGGCGCTGATGGGACCACTGCCCGAAGCGGTGGTGCAAGGCGTGCCAGAAGGCTGCAATGTGCAGGACCAGTTCGCGGTTGCGCCATTGGCCGTCGTTGGCAAGGGGTCCGACACGACGGCGCGGGTCGCGTCGGGGCCGTTGTTGTAGACGTTGAAGCTGTAGCCGTAGTTGTTCTGGGCGCCCGCGGGCACGGCGGCGACGGCGCTGGCACTGACGATGATTTCTGCCAAGGTCTGGCGGCTCATCGTGAACAAGGTGTCGTCCCAGGATGCGCGCCCATCGGTATTGGCTGACGTGCGGTACAGGTAAAAGCGCAAGGCGTAGGGGGTGCCGGGTTGCAGCGTGATGCCGGGGCCAGGGCCGTCCGGCGGGGGGGGACCAGTTGGAAATCACCACCGGACACCGTGCTGACATCGTCTATCTGCTGCACCAGCGTGCCGACCGGACTGCCGCCAGCGTCGACGACGTAAGCGGCATAGCCAAAGGCGCGCGGATGCGCGTTGTTGTTTAGGTTCCAGCGCTTGGCCGTGACGACCGTATTGACATAAAACAACGCCGCAGATGCTGTCGCATCCGCATACTGCATCGTGCCGGTGGTGAACGGGAACTCGATGTACTGCTGGGCGGCTATTGCCGCAGCGGCCGTATTGTTCGCAAGGCCGGAGTTGACCTGAAAATCGGGGTAGATGGGGTCGGGGCTGGCGCTCAAGCCTGCGCCAAAGCGCTGCGGGCCCGTGCTCGACAGGAATGTGCTGTCATGCGTGGGGCCCGAAACCGGCGTGGCGCCCGTACTGCCTTCTGCCGAACCTGGATACCAGTCCTGGGTCAGCGTGCCTGGCGGGCGATTGCTCGTCCAGCCTGCGTCCCCGCTGTCGATGCCGGAATCAGTACTGCGGGCAAACACATACTGCTGCACTACGCTGGGACCCGCTGCGCTGGCAAGCCATAAGGCGCCGATGCACGATACAGACTGGTTTTTTGCACGAGCAAACAGAGATGGCATGGTCGGATCCTTGGGGCAGCAGGGACCCTCGTTGATTTCTCAGCCTGTCGTGGAAAAATAGAACATGTGGATGGTGTTGAGAAAGGCTGCTGACCACCTGCGTTGAATCTGCCAGGCGGTGGCCTGTGCCTGCGCTGGACCCAGCCCCGTTGGCCAGTAGCAGCAATCGCTGGCGGCGATCATGCGGCATCAGGGGGCGGAGCCGCCGATCCCTTCTGGATGTAGATCTCGATCGGCCCCACTGTCACCCGGTCGCCTGTGTAGAGCACCTGGCGCTTGACCTTGGTGCCGTTGACGAAGATGCCATTGGTGCTGTCGTGGTCCTCCACCACCAATACCCCGATGTAGTAGCTGAATGCGCCATGGTCCCTGCTGACACCCTGGTCATTCAGGCGCAAACCACAGCCCTGACCACGGCCAATCAGGGTCTGACCTTTGCCCAGTCTGAGCTGGCTGGGCGATGAAGATTGGGGTGATCGAACCTGGATAAGCGCTGGCATGGAAAACCTCCCACCGTGGAAGGCCAACCTGGGAAAACAGACCCTGGTGGCTATCTTGAGACCAGGGATTCTGTATGAAATTATTGAAATGGATTGTCAGCAATCTCTAACCTGGGCCGCTGCAGATCGGTGTGGCCAGTCCGTGGAATTTCTGCGTTTTGTTTGCAATTAATTACAACCATGACGGCGCCGAACCGGGCCGGTGGCTTGACTTTGCGCAAGCAAGGCTTACATTCTTAAATCATTGACTGAATCGATTGAAAAGTCTTTTGTGAAAGGAGTTGGGTATGCAAAACCAGCCATCATTTCCGATGCTGACCATGCCGACTCGTCCGCTGGTGGCCCATCGCGGCGAGAAAGCGAAGCGCTATGTGCCTTCGGTCTCCACCGACATCAGCAAGACTTTCGAGAAGTACCGCCGGCTGGCTGCGATGCAGCATCCCAAGCCCCTGGGGGATTGATTCGGTTTCCAGCCGCGCGCATGTGGCTCACTCCCAGTCCCACAGACGTATTGCATGCGCCGCCTGCAAAGGCAGCGGCTTTATTACAGCAAAACGCCCCAGCCTGATCGCCCGTTGGCAGCATCACTGGCGGCTGGCTCTGAGCGCAGCATCTGCAGGCTGTGTCCCTGCGCGGGCGGCAGATTTCTGCCCGCCTTATCGGCACAAAAATGGGCTGCCCAGCGGGCGACTGCGGCTCGTGCCCAAAGGCCGGGGGGGCGTGCGCATGGTTCTCGCCCTGGCGATGCAAAGGACGGAGGCTATTTGGATGGTGTCGCAGTTGGCAGCGATGGTGCGGCCATTCAGTCCTGCTGCAGATGCTGGTAGACCGCCTGCGAAACACGCATCAGCTCGGCCCGGTCGGCATCTGCCGCTAAGGCGTAACCCAGGTGGTTCTCCACCCAGTAGAAGACGTTGACAGGGCCGTCCTGGCCAAACTTGAACTGCGCATCGCTCTGGCTGCTCACCTCGCGGGTCACATACAGGGTCAGGCGCAAGCCCGCCTCGGTCTCGTACATGAATTGCGCCACCGGCCCGCTGTCGCCGGGCAGCAGGCGGCCGCCCATCAGGCGGTAGCCCAGCGCATTGAGTGGCGGTGGGCGCACCTGGGTGCCCATGCGCTTGGTCAGCCAGGTGACCAGCGCCTGCTCCTGCTCGGCGCCAACCTCCACCGGGCGCCGCACATCGGGGCTGTAGACCACATGGGCAATCGCGGCGCGCTGGGCAAAACCGCTCAGGGCGCTGCCGCTGGCAGGTGGCAGCGGGGGCTGGGCGGGTCGCGGGCTGTGGGCTGCGGGCTGGCCCGCCATCGCGAGCTGGACGGCCTTGGCATCGACTGCGCCGCGGATCGACCAGGCGGCACCGGCGCTGATGACCGCCACCAGCACGCCGGCGGCCAGGCTGCGCCAGGGCAGGCTGCTGTGTGTGGGGCGCAGCGGCAGGCCCATCGGCAAGGGCTCGTCCATCACGGGGGCCAGCATCTCGCGCAGCCGCGCATTCTGCTGCAGCCAATCCTGCACCCGGGCGCGCTCTTCCGGGTGCTCGTGCAGGTAGTGCTCGACCTGAAGGCGGCGTGCGCTGGGCAATTGCTGGTCCACATAGGCATGCAGATCGGCTTCGGTCACCGGCGGCATGGGACTGGCGTCCAGGGCTTGGAGGTTGGGCTGGTCCATGGTCACTTCACCCGTTGAATTCTTTGCGCTGCATGGCTGACTTTGTCCTGCTCCTTGCGCTGGCTGGGACTGGCCATCTCGTCGCGCAGCCGTGCGCGCGCCCGCGACAGCCGCGACATCACCGTGCCCAGCGGCACGCCGGTGATCTGTGCCACCTCCTGGTAGCTCAGCGCCTCAACGCTGACCAGCAGCAGCACCTCGCGCTGCTCGGGCGGCAGGCGCTGCAGCAGCCGGTCGAGGTCACGCACTTCCAATGCATCGGTCTGCTGGGCCCGCTGGGGCAGCTCAGGCAGCTCGTCGCCTGCGCTGTCTTCGGGCCGGCTGCGCTGGGCGCGCAGCCGGTCGATGAAATGGTTGTGCATGATGCCGAACATCCAGGCGCGCAGCTCATTGCGCTTTTGCCACATCGACAAGCGCGACCAGGCGCGCTCCAGCGTGTCCTGCACCAGGTCATCGGCGCGGTCCGGGTCACTGACCAGCCCGCGCGCATAACGCCGCAGGCTGGGGATGCAGGCCACAATCTCCGCTTCGTCCTGTGCGCGCATGGGGGCAGTGGGGTCCGGGGTGAGGAGGGGAATCAGCAGCAGCCAGCGCTTACTTGACGACGTGCCAGACGTCCTTGAAGTTGTCGCCCGTGGCGTCGCCAGCCTTCTTGTCTGCAGTATAGGTATAGAGCGGCTTGCCCTGGTAGGCCCACTGCTTGCTGCCGTCGTCGCGGGTGACGATGCTGTAGTCGCCTTCGGGCTTGGCATCGGCCGCCGCAGCATGGGCAGGCCACAGTGCGATGCAAGGGCCGTTGCACATGCTCTTGTTGCTGCCGGCCACATCCTTGTCAAAGGTGTAGAGCGTCATCCCGCTGGCATTGACCAGCATGCCATGGGCCATCTTGGCCGCTGGCTCAGCCTGGGCCAACGGGGCCAGCAGCGCGGCCAGAGACAGAGCGATCAGGGATGCATAAGGGGTTTTCATGGTGACCATCTTTCAAGGTTGGGTGGAGGAACACCTCTGTAGACGGATGGCCTGCCGGGATTATTCCCGGCATGCTGAGAATTTTGATGGCGCGCAGTTTGCGCTGGTCTGGAGCGCTGAGGCGACGCCCAATCTTCAGACCTTATGGACCGCTTATAGCGACCAGGCCTTGAACCGACCACGGCCCCGCGCCATGCCCAGCAGTGCCAGCAAGGCCGACAGCGCCAGAAGACCCCAGGTGCCCAGGCCAGGAACAGGCGTCGGCGTTGACGCCACGGGCGCTGCCGTGATGGTAATGCTGAAGCTCTGCGTTGCGGTATGGACAGCCGCCGCCTTATCAAAGGACTGTTGCGCGCTTACGCTGTCCGTGACCGTGATGCTGAACTCTTCCGTCTGCACCGTAGTGGGCGTTCCGCTGATCACGCCGGTATTGGTGTTGAGACTGAGGCCTGCAGGCAGGTTACCGCTGAGTGCAAAGCTGTAGGGGAGCAAGCCACCACTGACTTGTATCGGTGCGTTGTAGTTCTGGCCTATGGCGCCTTGGGGCAAAGTAATGGTGGGACCGGCGCCAGAAAAGAGCAAATCTGCGCTGGGGATGACGGCAACGCTTGCAGCTGAGGCGGCGCTGCCGCCGCCCAGATTCTTGGCCACCACCGTAAAGGTGTAGGGGGTGCCGTTGGTCAGACCGGTGATCAGGCAGCTTGTCGACACCGATGTGCAGCTGCCCTGGGGCAGACCCGTCACAACATATTCCGTGATGGCCGAACCATTGTCTGCAGGTACGGACCAGCTCAGCTCTACCTCTGCATTGCCTGCAACGGCCGAAGTGATGGTCGGGGCATCAGGAACCGGCGCTGCTGCAACAAGCGTATTGTTGGATGTGCCGACGATGCCGGGGACGACTGTATCTGTAGCTACGATAGTTTGTGTACCTGTGGTGAGGAATGTTGCCGAGAATGTGCTCTGGCCATTCACCAGTGTTGCACTGGCGGGCAGCGTCGCAGCTGCATCCGAGCTGGAAAATTGCACCGTACCGGTATAGCTCGGCACTTGGTAACCTGCGGCATCGACGGCGGTCACGCTGAAATCGAGCGCCGTGCCTTGGGTTGCGGTGGCAGGTGTTTTGACGGCAAGGCGGCTGGCGGGGCCTACGACTTCGTAGTGGATGGCACCGTTCCAGACCCGAGGTTGGTATACCGCTCCCGTGTTGTTGGTAAAGGGGTATTCCATACCGCCTCCCTCGAAAAATGACAACACACTGTCTGAAGCAAAAAGCGCTCCCACATTGCTGCCATCGCTGTAGTTCAAGCTGACTTCGGTTGATGTGGAGGTGATATAGAACGCATATGTCTGATTGGCAAGCAGGCTTAAAGGGGTGTCCAGTGCTACCGGTACACCTGTACCTGACACATTTGCCGATACCGGTCCTGTTTGCAGCAAGGTCCAGTCAGCAGGCGAATTGGCATGGCCTACCCAGGTGCCGATCCTGTAGTAGATTTCATAATCCGTATTTCCCATCGGCGACATATCAAACTGCGTAATGGCAATGGCCTGGTTGGCCATGACATCGAACATATTGCCTCGATGGTTATTGCCTGCGTTATACGTGGTCGTCAGTGTGGCTGCATGGGCAAGCGCAGTACATAAAAGTGCGATGAGAAAAAGCGATGCGCGCCGCAATATGTGAAGGGATGTGTGCATGGCAAGGGCCTGGTCAAAATGGTCGGTGGTGGTCGAAGTGGTGAAGAGATGGCAGCAAGCCACCCCGTTGGGGTGGCTTGCTGCGCTTATGCGCCAGGGCGTCTGCGAACTGCAGTGAGTCCGACAAGTGCCAGAAGGGCGGACAAACTGAGTGCGGCCCATGCGGATAGCGTAGGCACCGCCGTGGGCACTGCTGCCACAACGGATTGGACAAAGGCTTCGCTCTGGAGTGCGGGGTAGTTGGCATCGCCGCTGTAACTGGCAACGAGGCTGTGCGCTCCCGCAGTAGCAGGCAGTACGGCAGTGATGGTGGCCGTGCCATTGACGAGTGCAGCACTCCCCAGCGATGTGGAGCCGTCCAGGATCTCGACCGTTCCCGTGGGCACTGGCGCTGCTTTTGCCTGCAGAGCAGCGGTCTTGTTGGGATCAAACGTCACCGATACGGTGAACGTCACGCTCTGACCTGGCTGTGAAGGGTTTTGGCTGGAGCTGATGCTGATGCCCGATCCACCTTGAGCGACAGCGACCGTCTGTTGCACCTGGGGAGCGTCGCTGTAGTTGGCGTTGCCCAGTTGGTTCGCTTTGATGCTGCAGTTGCCGGCGCCATTGAAGGAGACCAGGTTGCCGCTGATGCTGCAGACTGACAGGCTGCCGCTGTCGATCGAGAAGCTAACGGCGTTGCCAGAGGCGCCACCATCGGCTGAAACGGTATAGCTGCCGCCTACCTTGGCATTGGCGGGGATGAACGAGCTGAAGCTGATGGTCTGCGCTGCCTTGTCAATGGTGACGTTCTGAGACTGGGACGGCGCAGCTTTGTAGTTCACATCTCCAGCTTGTTGTGCGACGAGTGTGCAGATGCCGCCACTGTTGATGAAGACATTGGTGCCTGCCACCGTACAGACCGCTGGCGTGCTGCTGTCATAGTTCACGGGCAGGAAGGAGCTTGCACTTGCCTGAGGATTGATCGAGAAGCTGCCCCCGGGTGTGTACAGCTGGCTGGCAGGGCTTTGCGATGGGAAGCTGATGGATTGCAATCCCTGTTCCACAGAGATGGAATAGGGCTGGGCTCCCGAACAACCGCTCGCATCGTTCGCCGTGACCGTGAAGTTGGCGGCTCCGGAGGCTGTGGGGGTGCCGGAAATGGCGCCGCTGCTCGACAACGTCAAACCTGGTGGCAGTGCCCCCGAGGTGACGGCGAAGTTTGGAGCGCCCAGCGCGCCACTCTGGCTGAGTGTGGTGCTGTAGCTTTGGCCCACGCTGCCTCCAGCAAGGGCGCCCGCAGGCGTCAGCACGACAGAAGGGCATACATAGGGCGTATAGCTCACAGTGTCGATGCCGATGTAGTCAGAGTTCGTTCCGGACAAACCGCCACTGGTGACGAAATAACGGAAGGCCATGCGTGAGGACGTGGGGGCTGGCAGGCCCGAAACGGTGACGGAGTACTGCGTCCAGGTGGTTGGATAGACCCCCAAGGTGAGGCCAGGGTTGACACTCATCAGCAGCGTCGTGAAATCACCTACGCCAGTGCCGCTGCCGACATTTGTGCTGGCCCCATTCGTGCTGAGGCGCACTTCCAGGCGATCGGCGTAGGTGTCCGGGGAGGGCTTTCTTGTATAAAAAGTCAGCACATCGCCGTTGCGTATGGTTCGATCAGGCATGAGCAGCCAATTGCTGATCGTTCCGACACTGCCAGTGTTGTTGTAATTGGCCCCGATGTACGCATTGGCCGCGCCGCTTTGTGCGTCAAAAGGACCACCTGCAGTGGGCGGATTGCCTTGAAACCAGCCGGTGGACCCGACACCCACGCTGGCATTGCTCATTACCCATCCGCCACTAGCCAGGGTGTTGATGTCGTTAAAAGCTTCTGTAAACGCCTGAGCATGTGCACTGTGGTGCACCCCTATGGAAACCAATGCTGCAAACGCTCCCGCACATAAAAACTGGTTCACGGCCATTTAGTACACCTTCATAAGCTTTTTACATATGTTGACATTTAAATGTGCGATGTGTGCGAGACGGTGTCAATCCCTGAAAGTGGTGATAGAGCTCACCCTAGTGCCTTCGATGGCGATATAAAAATACTGTATATTCATACAGCATTTTCGATAAACTGGCTAGGCTTGATGTCGCCATCCGGCAGCAGCTGTAAACGAAGCTCTGCGTTGGCTGCCCACAAGAAGAGAGGAGTTCGCATGATTGAAGTAGCCCATGACAACCTGAGCGATGCCTGGGAGGAGGAAGACGGTGCTGCCGCGTTGCCGCAGCTGGCCGCCGCGTCGGTGTTTCGGCAACTGGCGCACAAGCATGGCTTGCTGGCGCCGGGTGAAGAGGCCAGCCCGCAGATGCAGGCGTTTCTGGCCGAGCTGGCGGTGCTTCCGAATCTCTTTTGAGGCCGGTGCGCTGTTGGGCAAGCGGCCATCACTGCGCATTTTGACAAGGAGGAAGAGGGGCCTCATCCCTTTGATGCAGCGCGGATAGACCGCAGACTTGGCGTCTCTCTCTCTCCTAGGCCAAACCCGGATGTCTGCCAAATTACATTACACGCATAATGTATTTCAGGAGACCCCCCTGTTGTGCCCAACCTGCATCAGATCAAAAGTGAACAGACGCGTGAGCGGCTGATGGATGCTGCGCTCGAGGTGATGCAAGCCAAGGGGCTTGCGAGCCTGTCGATGCATGAGGTGGCCCGTATCGCGGGCATGACGACCGGAGCGGTGCAGCACCATTTCCCGTCCAAGGCCGCGCTGATGCTGCAGATCATTGAGCGGTTGGTGCAGCAGATCGACACCGACGACAGTTTCTGGCCAGCGCCGCACTGGCCCCTGCAGCGGCGCGCCGACCACTTTGTGCAACAGGCCTGGCGGCGGCTGTATGGCCAGCCCCGCTTTGCGGTGGCCTGGGAGGCCTACCTAGCAGTGCGTGCCGACGCCGCGATGGTGGCGCATATCCAGGCCGCACGCGCCCCGATCAACGACAAGCTGCTGCTGCGCATGCTGCGCAGCTTTCCCGAATGGGCCGGTGGGCCCGCCGCTGAAGCGCGCTTTCAGCTGGTGCTGTCCTGCCTGCGCGGCCTGGGCGTGCTCGCGCCGTTCTCCAGCCCGGCTGCGATTGAGCAGCAACTGCAGCAGCTGTCTGTCCTTCTTCAATCTTTTTCCAGCGAGGTGACCCCTTGATCAGAGCAACCCTTCTTGCCTGTGGCCTGTCGGCCTGGGCCCTTGGCGCCGCCGCCCAGACCCCGCTGCAGGTGATCGCGCAGCAACCGCCAGGCAGCGGATCGGACGCGATGACCCGCGCCTGGGGCGAATGCACCGGGCGGCTGATGGGGCGGCCGGTGGTTGTGCAGAACAAGCCCGGCGCCAACGGTATCCTGGCCATCAACTACCTCAAGGGCCAGCCGGCCGATGGCGCGTTTGCCATGACCATCGGCATGTCGCAGATGACGATCACGCCCTATGTGCACCAGCAGGTGCCCTATGACCCGCTCAAGGACTTTGCCGGTGTCGCGATGATTGGCTCATCGCCGCTGGTGCTGGTGGTGCCGGCGGGCGCGGGCATCCACAAACTCGCCGACCTGGAGAAGGTCGCCAAGTCCCAGGCCGGCGGGCTGAACTTTGGCTCGCCCGGCAAGGGCAGCCCCGCGCATTTGCTGACCACGGCGCTGACCGATGCGATGCACTGGCCCGCCACCCATGTGCCCTTTGTCGGCGAGAGCGCGGGCCTGACGGCCTTGATGGGCCAGCAGATCCAGGCGATGACTCTGGTGTTGAACACAGCCGCGCCCCAGGTCAAGGCCGGCAAGCTCGTGCCGCTGGCGATTTTCGCCGGCCAGCGCTCGGCGGTGCTGCCCGATGTGCCGACCATTGCCGAGGCCGGTGGGCCGGCCGTGCTGGCGCGGCCGTCATGGATTGCGGTCGTGGCCAAAAAGGGCACGCCGCCGGAGGTGGTCAAGGCCTTGAACGACGCGACCAACCAGTGCTACAGCGACCCGGTCTATGCCAACAGCATGGACAAGATGGGTGTGACCTTGATGCGCAGCCAACCTGCCGATGTGCTGGGCTTTGCCGAGCGCGACATCGCTGTCTGGAAGCCTTTGATCGACAAACTGGGATTGGCCACACAATGAGTTTGGTAGAACACAGCGCCGTCGAGCTGCGCAGCCTGATCCAGAGCCGGCAGATCTCGCCGGTCGAACTGCTCGATGACTGCATCGCCCGCATGCAGGCGCTCAACCCGGCGGTCAATGCGCTCTGCGCCACCGATTTTGAGCGTGCCCGTACTGCCGCCCAACTGGCCGAAGCGCAGGTGGGGCGGCGCAGCCAGCTGCCGCTCTTGCATGGCCTGCCCTTGGGCGTGAAGGACTTGCAGGCCACCGAAGGCCTGCTGACCACCAGCGGCAATGTGCGGCTGCGCGGCCATGTGCCGGGCAAGGACAATGCGTTCGTGGCCCGGCTGCGCGGCCAGGGCGCGATCGTGACGGCCAAGACCAACACGCCCGACATGGGCGCAGGTGCCAACAGCCGCAACCCGGTCTGGGGCGCTACGGGCAATCCCTTCAACCCGGATCTGAATGCCGGGGGATCATCGGGCGGCTCGGCCGCGGCGCTGGCCACCGATATGTTTCCGCTGTGCACCGGCTCGGACACCGGCGGCTCGCTGCGCATTCCGGCGGCGCTGTGCGGCGTGGTCGGCCTGCGCCCCTCGCCGGGCCTGATCGCCAATGACGACCGGCCGCTGGGCTGGTCGGCCATCTCGGTGCTCGGCCCCATGGGTCGCGATGTGGCCGATACCGCGCTGATGATGCAGGCCAGCATGGGCCCGCACCCGATGGATCCGCTGAGCATGGGGGTGAGCCATGCGCCCGTCTGGCCCGTGCCCGAGATGGACCTGCGCGGCCTGCGCGTGGCCTATACCGAGGACTTTGGCACCTGCGCGGTCGACCCGGTGGTGCGCCGTGCCTTTGCAAAGCGCGTGCAGGCCTTGGCCGGTGAGGTGGCCTGCATGGACGCCTTGCCCTGGAACCTGGAAGAAGCGCACCGCTGCTTTGACATCATCCGCGCCGAGAGCTTTGTCGCCGCCTTTGCCGATATCTACCGCACCGCCCCCGAGACCCTGGGCCCGAATGTGCGGGCCAATGTCGAGATGGCTGCGAGCATCAGCCTGGGCGACCGGGCCTGGGCGCATCTGGCGCAGACGCGCATCCAGCGCATGTTCCAGCGCACATTCGAGCAATACGACCTGGTGCTGGCACCGGTGACTCCCCTGTCGCCCTTCCCCTGGCAGCAGCTCTATGCGCAGGAGGTGGAGGGCAAGACCCAGCGCAACTACTACGAATGGCTGAGCCTGACCTATGTGGTGACCTTGGCGACCAACCCTGCGCTGTCGCTGCCCTGCGGCCGTGACGAGGCGGGCATGCCTTTTGGCCTGCAGATGATTGGCCCGTTGCACCAGGACGGGCGCCTGCTGGCGATGGCGGCGGCAGTCGAAAAGCTGGGCCTGCACAACAGCGACTTTGCCCGCCCCCGCCCCGACCTGGCAGCACTGGCCCAGCCCCGGCCCGCGCTGCGCAGCATCGTCACCCACCCGCCAGAGCTGGGTGGTGCTGCGCAGGCCAACGTGGGCCAGGCGGTGTAAGCAAAGCGGCCTCCCCTGAGACGGCAAGCCTGCCACGGCAGTGGCAGGCTTTTTTCTTTCTAGTGGGAGCCTTCGCCAATCTTTGTTTAAATAGCAGGATGAACAAGGCCTTTACCAAAGAGACAGACAACGACGACGATGATGACCTGCCGCAGCTGCCCAAGATTGCTGGCGGCAAGAACTACATCACGCCCGGGGGCTACCGCGCGCTCGAGCAGGAGCTGCTGCAACTGATCGATGATGAGCGGCCCAAGGTGGTGGAGGTGGTGCACTGGGCGGCGAGCAATGGCGACCGCTCGGAAAACGGCGACTACCTGTATGGCAAGAAGCGCTTGCGCGAGATTGACCGGCGTATCCGCTTTCTGACCAAGCGCATGGAGGCGGCCGAGGTGGTGGACCCGGGGGTGCACCACGGCAGCGACCAGGTGTATTTTGGGGCGACGGTGCACTACTGCGACCAGCATGGCAGCGAGGAGTCGATCACCATCATGGGCATCGACGAGGCCGATGCCAGCCGGGGCCAGGTCAGCTGGGTGGCCCCGATTGCGCGGGCGCTGCTCAAGGCCCGCATTGGCGATGAGGTGCAGCTGCCCACGCCCGGCGGGATGCGGGTTTTGGAGGTGCTGGGTGTGCAGTACCCGGAGCCGGGGACCTCTTGAAATAGCCCGTTCTCAAAATACAAGCACGCCTTTAAGGCGCGCTGTTGTTGGGGGGCTGTCCCGATCGCTATCGGGAGGAGCTCAGGCGACGGGCAGCACCCGGTGCGCACGCAGCACATAGGGCAGCTTGACCAGCTGGCGCAGCAGCAGCTCAACCTGGGCACGGTCCTTGACGGTCAGCACAAAGCGCAGCGCCATCGTGTCCATCGCCACTTCGTCATCCATCGTGATGTGGGTGATGTCCGAGCCCATGGCGGCAATCTCGGCGGCAATCTTGCCCAACACTCCCTTGCCATTGTTGATGGTGACGACGACGCCGGTGTCGAACTCGCTGGCGGGCTCATCGGCCCATTCCACATCGACAAAATGCTCGGCATCCTTGGCCAGCAGTCGCTTGCAGACGGCGCACTGGGCGTTGTGCACCACGAGGCCGGCATTGCGGTCCAGGTGGGCGGCAATCGGGTCGCCCGGCACGGGGCGGCAGCATTTGGCGTATTTGACAGCGGCATTGGGTGAGCCATCAAGCACCAGCGCTGCGGTGGCGGTGCTGGCGCCGGTCTTGAAGCGCTCCTGGCTCAGCAGCACAGCGTCCGGCCGCTGGCCTTGCTCGGCCAGCAGGTCCACCACCTGCTTGGCGGCAAACACGGCAATGCGCTTGCCCTGGCCGATGTCGTTGAACAGCTCCACCTTGTTGCGCGCTTCAAGGCGGGTGAGCAGGCTGTCCCAGACGGCCTTGTCTTCGGGCAACTGCGAGATGCCTTCGGCCCGCATCGCCTGCAAGAGCAGGCGCTCGCCCAGCGCAGCGGTCTCGTTCTGGCCCTGGGTCTTGAGGTAGTAGCGGATCTTGGACTTGGCGCGGCCCGTGCGCACAATCGTGAGCCAGGAGGGATGGGGCGCGGCATCGGGCGAGGTCGAGATCTCGATCACATCGCCGCTCTTGAGCACGGTGCTCAGCGGCACCTGCTCGTTGTTGATGCGCGCGCCTTGCGTGCGCTCGCCCACATTGGAGTGGATCGCGTAGGCAAAGTCCAGCACGGTCGCGCCCCGGGGCAAGGTGAGCATCTGGTTCTTGGGCGTGAACACATAGACCGAGTCGGGGAACAGGTCCACGCGCACGTTGTCCCAGAACTCATGGGCGTCGTGTGTCTCATCCTGGATGTCGAGCAGCGACTGCACCCATTTGTTGCCCAGCTGCTCGCCGTTGGGCATGGCCCGCGCCTGGATCATCCAGTGTGTGAGCACGCCGTACTCATCGACCAGGTTCATGTCTTCGGTGCGGATCTGGAAATCCATGCTCACGCCCGAGGGGCCGACCAACGTGGTGTGCAGCGACTGGTAGCCGTTCGACTTGGGGTTGGCGATGTAGTCGCGGAATTTGGAGGGCACGGGGCGGAACACCTGGTGCAGCACGCCCAGCGCGGTGTAGCAGTCGATCAGGTTGGGCACGATGACGCGCACTGCGTACGAGTCGGTCACCTGGGCAAACGACAGGCGCTTGCCATCCATCTTCTTGTAGATGGCGTAGAGTGTTTTTTCCTGGTTGCCCAGGCGGATCTTGATGCCGGATTTGGCAAAGGCCGAATCGACCTCGGCATGGATCTTCTGGACCACGTCCTTGCGCCGGTTGCGCGAGCGGCCCAGCGCCTTGACCAGCGTGTCATGGCGCCAGGGGTAGAGGTGCTTGAAGGCCAGGTCCTGCAGCTCGCGGTAGACCCGGTTGATGCCCAGCCGGTTGGCAATGGGCACATGGATCTCCATGGTCTCGGTCGAGATGCGTCCCCATTTGCTGCGCGGCATGTCGGACATGGTGCGCATGTTGTGGGTGCGGTCAGCCAGCTTGACGAGGATGACGCGCACATCGCGCGCCATCGCCAGCAGCATCTTGCGGAACGACTCGGCCTGGTTCTCTTCGCGCGAGTTGAACTGCAGCTTGTCCAGCTTGGTGAGGCCATCGACCAGCTCGGCCACCGTGTCGCCAAACTGGCGCGCAATGTCATCACGGGTGACGCCGCAGTCCTCCATCGCGTCATGCATCAGCGCGGCCATCAGCGCCTGGGCGTCGAGCTTCCAGCTCGCGCAGATCTCGGCGACCGCAATGGGGTGGGTGATGTAGGGGTCACCACTGCTGCGGAACTGGCCGGTGTGGGCCTTGGCTGCGAAATCAAAAGCTTCTTCGACCAGGGCCAGATCTGCTTCACCGAGGTAGTCGAGCTTCTCCAGAAATTCGGCGTAGGCACTCACCACTACCGGATACGACATGGCAGGCTTGGCTGCGGCGGTAGCGATGACGCCAGAGACTTGGGCGGGTGCGGAGGGGATGGACACGGACTTCACGCCTTAACTGTAGCGTGCGATGACAAATTTGTGTGAATACCAAGAAAAATGGCACCGCCATTCGGTGCCATTTTGTTGCATAAGCAGGGGCTTAGCCGGGTACTTTTTTCAGCATTTCCAGGCCTACCTTGCCTGCAGCGATTTCGCGCAGCGCGGTCACGGCCGGCTTGTTGCGGCTTTCGATTTTGGGCGTGTGGCCTTGGCTCAGCATGCGGGCGCGGTAGGTAGCGGCCAGAACCAGTTGGAAGCGGTTAGGGATTTTGTCGAGGCAGTCTTCAACGGTGATGCGGGCCATCAGGAGTTCTCCAGGGTAACAGGGATGTCGAGTGACGAGAATATTTCGCTGCGAACACGCTTTTGGGCCGAATAGCGCAAGCGTTGTGAATGTACAACGGCCTTCAAATCGAACAAAGCGCGCTCGAACAATTCGTTAATTATAACGAAGTCGAATTTGTGGACCTGCGCCATCTCCTCGCGCGCGTTCGTGAGGCGCTTTTCGATGACGTCGGAGGCGTCCTCGCCGCGGTTCTCCAGGCGCGAGCGCAGCTCTTCCCAGCTGGGTGGCAGGATGAAGATCAGCACGGCGTGGGGGAAGCTTTGCTTGATCTGCAAAGCGCCCTGGTAGTCGATCTCCAGCACGATATCGGTGCCCTTGGCCAGGCGCTCCTCGATGGCCTTCTTGGAGGTGCCGTAGAGGTTGCCATGCACATTGGCCCATTCGACAAACGCATTGGAGGCAATCATGCGCTCGAAGTCATCGCGCGAGGCGAAGTAGTATTCGCGCCCATGCTTTTCCTGGCCACGCGGCGAGCGCGTGGTGTGGGAGATGGAGCGAAAGACTTGCGAGTCGAGCTCGAGGAGGGCCTTGACGAGGGACGACTTGCCCGCGCCGCTGGGGGCTGAGACGACAAAGAGGTTTCCGGGGTATTCCATAGAGAGACTCTGGCTTCTTATTCGATGTTTTGCACTTGTTCGCGCATCTGCTCGATCAGGACCTTCATGTCCACGCTGATGCGGGTCAGATCCAGCGCAGCGGACTTGGAGCCCAAGGTGTTGGCCTCGCGGTGCAGCTCCTGGATCAGAAAGTCCAGGCGCTTGCCGATATCGCCACCCTTGGTCAGCAGGCGGCTGATTTCTTCCAGGTGCGAGCGCATGCGGGTGAGTTCTTCGGCCACATCGATGCGGATCGCAAAGGAGGTCGCTTCGGTCAGCGCACGGTCCTGGGCCGCTTCGGGCGAGACGCTGCCGGCGCTCAGCGCCATCGCTTCTTGCCAGCGCTCCAAAAAGCGCTGCTTTTGCTGTTTGACCAGCTCGGGGATCAGGGGCTCGGCCTGTTCGGCCAGTTGGCGCAGCTGCTTGATGCGGTCTTGCAGCATGTCGGCCAGGCGCTTGCCTTCGCGTTGGCGGGCGTCGAGCAGGGTCTTGAGGGCTTGCTGGCACAGCGCGGCCACATTGTCGGCCCAGTTCTCGGGCAGCTCGATGCTGCCGCTGCCGCTCAGGCGTAGTACTTCTGCCACAGTGAAGGGCTGGGCCGTTGGCATCCAGGCCTTGACGGTGTCCTGGAAGCTGCCCAGCTGCTGGAGCAGGCGGGGCGAGGCGACGGGCACGCTGGAAGCCTGTTCACTGTTGATCAGTACACGTACTTCCACCTTGCCACGCTTGAGACTATTATCTACCAGAGAGCGTAACTGTGGTTCGCAGCTTCTGAGATCTTCCGGAAGCTTGAAAGATAAATCGAGAAAACGGCTGTTAACCGAGCGAATTTCCAGTCCGACGCGCCAGAGGGAGGGAGCATTGTTGTCACCGTCAGGTGGGATGCTTTGCTGGACAGAGGCATAGCCTGTCATGCTGTAAACTGGCATAGGACTGTATGAGGTTGCTTGCAATCGCGCTCATTATCAGGCTTCTCATATACCTGCGTTGTTCATCAAACTATGTCAAAAGTAAAGCCTGCGCCGCTACCAGCCAATACCGTCATCGGTGGCTACCGGATCGTGCGGCGCATATCGGCGGGGGGGTTCGGGGTGGTCTATCTGGCGCTGGCGCCCGATGGCCAGCAAGTCGCCATCAAGGAGTATTTGCCGTCCAGCCTGGCCACCCGTGCGCCGGGGTCGCTGTCGCCGAGCATCGAGCCCGACAAGCTGTCGCTGTACCGCCTGGGCCTCAAGAGTTTCTTTGAAGAGGGCCGCGCGCTCGCCCAGATCTCGCACTCCTCGGTCGTCAGCGTATACAACTTCTTCCGCGAGAACGACACCGTCTACATGGTGATGAACTACCTGCAAGGGGCCACCTTGCAGGATTTTGTCGTCACCGCCCGCGATCTCAAGGAAGCCAAGGTCTTCCGCGAGTCCACGATCCGCTCGCTGTTCGACGAGGTGCTGCGCGGTCTGCGCATCGTGCACCAGCACAAGATGCTTCACCTCGATATCAAGCCGGCCAACATCTTCATCACCGACGACAACAAGGCGGTGATGATCGACTTTGGCGCTGCCCGCGAGGTGCTGAGCAAGGAGGGCAACTTTGTCCGCCCCATGTACACGCCCGGTTTTGCCGCGCCCGAGATGTACCGCCGCGATATGTCGCTGGGCCCCTGGACCGATATCTATGCGATCGGTGCCTGCATCTACGCCTGCATGCAGGGTATTCCGCCCAACGATGCGCCCAAGCGCCAGGAAAAGGACCGCCTGAGCCTGGCCATGTCCAAGGTGCGCGGCGTGTACTCGGACAACCTGATCGAGCTGGTGGAGTGGTGCATGGCGCTTGACCCCCAGGCCCGGCCCCAATCGGTGTTCCTATTACAAAAAGAGCTGGCGCGCGAAGACGAGCGCCGCTATACCAAACTGAGCGTCTCCGAGAAGGTTCGTATGTCGATTGATTCGCTGGTCAGCGATACCAAAAAGCGCGTGGGCGGAGGCCAAACCAAATGAAGTTCTCGGTCTTCCAGCTCAGCCGCAAGGGCGGGCGGGAAAAAAACGAAGACAGGATGGGGTATAGCTATACCAAGGAAGCCTGTCTGTTTGTCGTGGCCGATGGCATGGGAGGGCATCCGGAAGGGGAAGTGGCCGCACAACTGGCCTTGCAGACGGTGTCGCTGGATTTTCAGCGCCTGGCGCGCCCCAAGCTGGAAGACCCGGCCGAGTTCCTCGAGAACGCGCTGCTCTCGGCGCACCACAACATCCTCAAGTACGCGATTGCCAACAATATGGATGACCCGCCACGCACCACCTTGGTGGCCTCGGTGGTGCAGGATGGCAATATCTGGTGGGTGCATTGCGGCGACTCGCGCCTCTACCTGGTGCGCAGCGGCAAGGTGCTGGCGCGCACGCGCGACCACTCCTATATGGAGCTGCGCGGCTCGGGCGTGACCAGCATCAACCCCGACCGCTTCAACCGCAATGTGCTGTTCACCTGCCTGGGCAGCCCCTCGCGTCCGTTCTTCGATGTGGCCGGCCCCACCGAGATGCACCGCAGCGACCGCATCATGCTGTGCTCCGACGGCCTCTGGAGCAGCGTCTCCGAGACCGTGATTGCCCGCGAGCTGGCCAACAAGTCGGTCTCGCGCGCCATTCCCGACCTGATCGATGCCGCGCTGCGCAAGGCGGGGGCGACCAGCGACAACGTCACGGCCGTGGCGATGGAGTGGGAGATGCCCGGTGCCGAGCGCTTTGAATCCGAAGACCCGGTGAGCGACACCTTGCCGCCAGCGCCTGACCCTGAGGCTGGTGACCAGGCACCGCCCAAGCCCGACGCCCCGGCCGCATAAGCCCGGCACGCACTGCGTTTTGTCGCTGGTCCGATAATTCAGCCTGTCCTGGCATGGCGGCGCAAGGCCGCCAGGCCTGTTTTTACCGTTCTCAAAAAAGCAGCGGGCTGCCCGGGGATCCCGGCGCAGCCGCTGGTGCCGACCCATGAAAATCGTTCTTGCTTCCAACAACCAGGGCAAACTCGCCGAGCTGCAGGCCATGTTCGAGCCCCTGGGCGTGAGCCTGGTGCCCCAAGGCGCGTTGATGGAGGGCGAGGCGCCCGAGCCTTATGGCACCTTCCTGGAAAACGCCTTGAGCAAGGCCCGCTTTGCCGCCGAGCGCACCGGACTGCCCGCGATTGCCGATGATGCCGGCCTGTGCGTGGCAGCCTTTGGCGGCCTGCCCGGGGTGGATACCGCCTACTACTGCACGCAGTTTGGCTACGACAAAAGCGATGCCAACAATGTGCGCGCGCTGCTCGAGCAAATGCAGGGCGTCACCGACCGCCGCGCGGCCATGGTGAGCACGCTGGTGGCGGTGCGCCACCCCAAGGACCCGGAGCCGCTGGTGGCCGTCGGCCGCGTGGCCGCCGAGATCACGACCGAGCCGCTGGGCGAGGGCGGCTTTGGCTTTGACCCGGTGCTGCTGATTCCCGCACTGGGAATGACCTTTGCGCAGATGGCCACCGAGGTCAAGCATGCGCACAGCCACCGGGGCCGCTCCTCGCGCCAGATGATGGCACTGCTGCGTGACAGCTGGCTGACCGGCGCGCCGATGGTGGCCGCTGCCCCCAAGGACTGAGATGGCGGTGCATATTCCGCTGCAAGCGGCGCAGCCTTCTGAGCAGGTGGTGCAGCGCGACATCCAGCATTACATGCGCCCGGGCACCTTGCAGCTGCCCAGCTTGCCGCCGCTGTCGCTCTATGTGCACCTGCCCTGGTGCATCAAGAAATGCCCGTACTGCGATTTCAATTCGCACGAAGCGCGGGACGGCCGCCATGCGGTGCCCGAGGAGCGCTACATCGATGCGCTGATCGCCGACCTGGAGCAGGCCCTGCCGCTCATCTGGGGGCGCAGCATCCACAGCATTTTTCTGGGCGGCGGCACGCCCAGCCTGTTTTCGCCCGAGTCGATTGACCGGCTGATCTCGGCCATTCGCGCCCGCCTGCGCGTGGACGCGGGTTGCGAGATCACGATGGAGGCCAACCCTGGCACCTTCGAGAAGGACCGCTTTCGGGCCTTTCGCGGCGCGGGCATCACCCGGCTGTCGATTGGCGTGCAGAGCTTTGATGACCGCTTTCTGGAGGCCATTGGCCGCGTGCACAATGGCGCGCAGGCGATGGCCGCCGTCGAAGAGGCCGCCAGCAGCTTCGAGACCTTCAACCTCGACATCATGTATGCCCTGCCAGGCCAGACCGCCCAGGACCTGGCGCGGGACCTGGACAAGGTGCTGGGCTTTGCGCCGCCGCACATCTCGATCTACCACCTGACCATCGAGCCCAACACCTTTTTTGCGAAGTACCCGCCCGCCGTGCCCGAGGACGATGTGGCCTATGCCATGCTTGACCAGATCACCGCGCGCACGGCGCAGGCCGGCATGCAGCGCTACGAGGTATCGGCCTATGCCAAGCCCGGCCACGCCTGCGTGCACAACAGCAACTACTGGCTGTTTGGCGACTACCTGGGCATTGGCGCGGGCGCCCACAGCAAGCTGAGCTTTGCACACCGCGTGGTGCGCCAGGTGCGGCTGCGCGACCCGGCCCGTTACATGACCCAGGCTTTGCAGGGCAATGCACTGGCGCAGGACGACGAGGTCAAGCGCGCCGATCTGCCGTTTGAGTTCATGCTCAATGCGCTGCGCCTGCGCGAGGGCTTTGCGCTACAGGACTACCTGGACCGCACCGGTCTGCCGCTCAGCTCCATTGCCAAGGCCTTGCACGAGGCCGAGGCCAAGGGCCTCGTGAAGCTGGACTTTCAGAAGGTCACCCCCACAGAGCGTGGTTTTGACTTTCTGAGCGACCTGCAGGAGCTGTTTCTGGCTTGAATCTTCCACAGGAGGCGGTCATTTTTTACCGACTAGTCAATATGTGGACTGCGCTGCCCCTACGCAGAGCGTATAGATATCGCGCACAATAGCGCCCGCTGCTGAGCAACCATGCCGCCGTCTGTGCGGCATTTTTGTGCGCGCAGCTGTCATAACACCTACTACAAAGCGCTTGTCATGTCTTCTTCCGCCGCCGGGTCTGCCGCTTCAGGCACTGCCTCTCCCTCGTCCGATACCGTCAACCGCTATGGCTGGAAGGCCCTGGCCGGCTCGGCCGTGGGCTACGCCATGGACGGCTTTGACCTGCTGATCCTGGGCTTCATGCTCAGCGCCATCCGCGAGGACCTGGGACTGACCACGGCCCAGGCCGGCTCCCTGGTCACCTGGACCCTGATCGGCGCAGTGCTGGGCGGCATTGTGTTTGGCATGCTCAGCGACCGCTATGGCCGCATCCGCGTGCTGACCTGGACCATCGTGCTGTTTGCGGTGTTCACCGGGCTGTGCGCGTTTGCGCAGGGCTACTGGGACCTGCTGATCTACCGCACCATTGCCGGCATTGGCCTGGGCGGCGAGTTCGGCATCGGCATGGCGCTGGCGGCCGAAGCCTGGCCTGCGCGCTACCGGGCGCGGGTGTCGTCCTATGTGGCGCTGGGCTGGCAGGTGGGCGTGCTGGGCGCGGCCTTGCTCACCCCCTTGCTGCTGCCCCATATCGGCTGGCGCGGCATGTTCCTGGTGGGGGTGATCCCCGCCTTTGTGGCCTGGTTCATCCGCAACCGCCTGCATGAGCCCGAGGTGTTTGTGCGCAGCCAGGAGAAAAAGCAGTCGGTGCTGCAGTGCTTCAAGCTGCTGGTCAAGGACCGCGCCACCACCCGCATCAGCGTTGGCATTGCCGTGCTCACCTCGGTGCAGAACTTTGGCTACTACGGCATCATGATCTGGATGCCCGCTTTCCTGGCCAACAAGCTGGGCTTCAACCTGACCAAGTCCGCGCTGTGGACGGCGGTCACCATCCTGGGCATGATGGCCGGCATCTGGATCTTTGGCCAACTGGCCGACCGCATCGGCCGCAAGCCCAGCTTTTTGCTGTTCCAGGCCGGTGCGGCGCTGATGGTGCTGTTCTACTCGCAGCTCAATGATCCCCTCACCATGCTCTGGGCGGGTGCGGTGATGGGCATGTTCGTCAACGGCATGATGGGCGGCTTTGGCGCGCTGATGAGCGAGGCCTACCCGACAGAAGCACGCGCCACCGCGCAGAATGTGCTGTTCAACATTGGCCGCGCTGTGGGCGGGGCAGGCCCCGTGGTGATTGGCGCGATTGCGGCGCAGTACTCTTTCCAGATGGCCATTGGGCTGTTGGCCGCCATCTATGTGCTCGATGCGTTGGCGACGGTGTGGTTGATTCCCGAACTCAAAGGCAAAGAGCTGCACTGAGCGCTGCCGCCCAGCCTGTGACAGCGCCAGCTAGCGCGGCTCCTGCTGCGTGCCCGGCGCCTTGGGCAAATGCAGGCTGAAGCACGAGCCCTCGTTGACGCCGCTGGTCACATGGACAAAACCCTGGTGGCGCAGCACCACGGTTTGCACAAAGCTCAGGCCCAGGCCAATGCCCGAGATCTGCGGCTGGCTGTTGTGGTGAAAGCGCTGGAAGGGCTGGAAGAGCTGGTTCAACTGCTCCTGCGTCATGCCAAAGCCCTGGTCGCGCACCTCCACCCGCCAGTACGCGCCATCATCGGCAATGCTGGCCTCCACCGCCGTGCCGCTGGGGCTGTACTTGATGGCGTTGCTGAGCAGGTTGACAAAGCAACGCTGCAGCAAGGAGCGGTCGCCAAAGCAGGCGATATCGGTTTCGGCCGCCTCCAGGGCCCCGGGCAGGTAGCGCACCTGGATCTTTTTCTCCGAGGCCTTGGCCCAGCAGTCGTCCACCGCCTCCTGCAGCAGCACATCGAGGCTGAGCAACTGGGGCTGCATGGCCTGCGACTGGGCCGAGGCCAACTGCACAAAGCTCTCGGCCATCTCCAGCGATTGGTGGGCCAGGCGGTTGATCTTCTGGTGCAGCTCGGCCTCGCTCATCTGGCCGGGGAACTCCTTGTACATCTCCAGCAAGGTGATGATCGAGGACTGGGGCGAGCGGAAATCATGCGAGATAAAGCGCAGCGCCTGGTCGCGCTGCTGCTGGGCCTTGTGCAGCTCGGTCAGGTCCACCAGCATCAGCAGCCAGCCCGCAGGCGCTGGCGCGCGGAAGGCCTCGGCCAGCAGCAGCCAGGCATGTTCTTCGCGGTCCAGCACCTCGCATTCGGCCGGCAGCGCGCGCAGCTGCTCGGCATTGGCAAAGGACAGCACCTGGCCCGAATCCTTGATGCGCATGCCGCTCAGCGCCGACTGGATCGCGATCAGGCCCTGGCTGGGCATGCCCAGGTTTTGCAGGTAGCGCACCGCTGCAGCATTGTGCAGGCTGACCATGCCCAGCGGATCGACCACAAAGGTGGGCGAGGGGATCTGGCGCAGCGTATCGCGCACAAAGCCATGCATCTGGCGCAAGGTGTCGGTAGCGGTCTCCACGGCCTTGATGCGCCGCTCCAGAAAGTCATCCATCAGCATGCCGCTGCGCTGCGGGGCGCTGGTGGTATCGAGCGCGGCGCGCAGGTTGTGCATCTCCTGCTGCAAAAACCGGGCCGCTGCACTCAGGCGCCGCCAGCTCCAGATGGGGTAGATGACCAACAGGCCCACCAGGGCCGCGCCGGGCGCCAGTTGCAGGCCGGCAAAGCTGCGCAGCGCCAGGCACAGCAGCAGCAGCAGCGCTGCCGCGGCAATCTGGGCGATCAAACCTGCCATGGGGCCCAGCAGCGCAATCGCCATCAGGGCCAGCACGATCGCTCCCAGATTGACTGCCAGATTGGCGCCGGTCGGCAGCGCATGCACATGCTGGTCCGACAGCTGCGAGTCCAGCGCATGGGCAATCAGCTCCACCCCTGCAATATGCCGGGATGCGGGCCGGGCGGGGCTGGCAAAGTAGTCGCCCAGGCCCGAGGCCGTAGCCCCCAGCAGCACATACTTGCCGCGAAAGCTGTCTTCGGGGATACGCCCGGCCAGCACATCTTCGGCCGAATACAGCGTGTAGGGCCGGTCACCGCGGGCAAAGTTGAACATCTCCGGCGAGCGCTGCTCCCACTGCTCGCCGGGCTCGGGCGGGCGGGTGCCCTGGCACAGCGGGTGGCTCTGGCCGCTGGCGCAGAGCATCGCAATGCTGAAGTGGGGCCAGGGCCCGGTGTTCTCACCCTGCGCACCAAAGTAGCGGCGTATCACGCCGTCATCGTCGACAGTCACATTCACATGGCCCAGCTGGCGCGCGGCTTGGCGCAGGCTGGCCAGCGGCAGCTCGGCGCCAATGTCCACATTGGCCATGCGCCAGTCCACCGGCAGCACGACATTGCCGGCCTGGGCAATCGCCTGGGCCAGTTGGGCATCGTCGTCGGGGTGCTGCCTGTCGGGCTCGCTGAACAGCACGTCCACGCCCAAGGCTTTGGGGTGCTGGGCGGCAATGCGTGCGATCAGCTGCGCATGCACGGCGCGGCTCCAGGGCCAGCGCCCCACGCTTTGCAGGCTGGCATCATCAATGGCGACGATGACGATGTCATCGCGCGGCTCCGGTGCGCTGAGCCAGCCGGTGATGTCCTGCACAAAGGTGTTGATGACGCGGGGCTGCTCGCGCAGGCTGGCCCAGGCCACCAGGCCCAGCAGCAGGGCCGACAGCGCCAGCCATTCCAGCCAGCGCAGTTGCGTTCGGCTCAGCGAAAAGGAAGGGGCAGCCATGCGCTAGGGAATGGACGGGGGGTCAACGCGGTCATGCGCATGGGCAGGGGCCGCCGTGCCCCTTACCTCGGGCTGAGCACCGATTTGCCGTCACCGGTTTTGAGCACGCCACCAGCACCGGTCAGAATCGCCGGCTCGACGGGCAGCTTGCGCGGGGCCGAGTAGCGGCTCTTGAGGCCGGACGGGTCCAGCACCTGGATGCGCACATAGTAGTCACCCGGGGGCAGGCTGTCCGATGCCCATTGCGGGGTATCGAGCGCGAAGGTGCGGGCATCGGTGAAGCTGTCATCAGAGGCCAGCTGCAGGTTGAAGCGCTGACCGGCTTCAGCAGGCCAGGACAACTGCAGCTGGTTGGGGTTGTTGGACTCGGCAGGGCTTAAGGCGTCGGCGCCCAGGGTCGGCGGGTTGCTGCCGGTCTTGAAAGCCTGGGGCTGTGCAAACGGGCCCTGGTCCAGGCTGCCATCGGCGAGCCTGCGCACACTGGCCACGCGCCAGAAATAGGAACCCACGCCCAAACCGGACGCACTGGCCTGGCAGTTATCGACGACGCCGCTGTCTTGTAGCGGGGTGCTGAAGTCCTGGCTGGCAGCGACCTGGATGCGGTAGCCCACAATGCCCGGGCCGCCTTCGGTGCACAGCAGCTCGCCGTCCGCCAGGCCAATGAGGCCGCCGGGGGCCGGGTTGGCGTAGAGCGGAGGCACCGGTGTAGCCTTGACCTTGATGGCCTGGACTGCCGGTGTGCCCGGGATGTCCTGGCCATCGATGGCACGGGCGCTCATGTAGTAGGTGCCATCGGCAATGGCGTCGAACTTGAACGTGGGGCTGGAATGGCTTTGCTGAAGCACCACGCGCGCGAGCTCTGGATCCAGGGCCAGAATCACACCGTATTTCTGGGCCTGTGGCACCTCGCCCACCTGCAAAGTCAGAAAATTAGCGTCCTCAAACACTGGCGGATTGGCCTGCAGGCTGGGCGCTGGCAGCAGCGCCACCGTGGGCCCGACCTGGCCGCTGCGGGCCACGGCCACCCCTTGGCCAGCCTGTACGCGCGCCTGCTGCGCCGCCTGGCGGCCCTGGACCTCGACCACCCCTTTGTCGACAGCGGTGATGGCCTTGCCGGAGTCGGAAATGCTGACGGAGAACACGGTGCCGCGCACGCTGGTGGTGGCCATCGGGGTCTTGATCTCGAACTTGCGTTTGCGGCGCTGGTCCATCACCGGCGTGACATGCGACTCCAGCCCGCCGCGGCTCAGGTCCAGCACCGACTGCTGCTCCTCGGTGCGGCTGTTCTTGCGCAATTCGCTCAGTTTGAGTTCGGAGTTTTCGTTGATGCGCACCGAGCTGCCATCGGCAAAGCGCAAGGTCACAAAGCTGCCAGCCGGCACCTGCAGCTCGTCGCCCTCGGTCAAGATGGTGCCCGAAGCTGCACTTTGCCAGTCGCCACCGGCCAGCGGCGAGCGCACGCGCGCCACGCCCTTGACGTGGCTGATCGTCACCTCCTGGTAGCCCACCATGTGCGCGGGGATGACGATCACCGAGCCAATGGGCAGGCGCAAAGGGTCCTTGACGCCATTGAGCGTGCCCACGGCGCGCCACTGCTGCGGGTCCTTCAGGTAGCGCTTGGCCACGGCCTCGAGCGTGTCACCGCTGATCACCGTGTGGCGGATGTCGGGCAACTGGTCTGCCGATGCCGCCAGCGCGAGACCAGGGGCGGCCACGCCAAAGGCCAGCAAAACGGCAGCAGAAAACGGCAGACGAGAAAGAAACAAAATGGCTCTCCTTACAGCCAGGCCATGGTGCCTGGCAGGGCCGCTGCATGCGGCAGAGTAAATACGGCCAACACGTGTGGCGTGTTGGCCGTAAACCGCGCTGCATGCAACAGCAGAAATTTATTCAGGCTGTGTCTCGGACAGCGGTTTGACGGCCTCAAACCGGTAGCCGACGCCATAGACTGCCGTGATGATGAAACCGTTCTCCGGTCGCAGATCGAGCAGCGTGCGCAGCCGCGATACATGGGTATCGAGCGAGCGCGAGATGACATCGGAGTTCTGGCCCCAGATGATTTCGCGCAAATGGTCGCGCGACAGCAGGCGGCCCATGTTCTGAAACAGGAACAGCGCAAGGTCGTACTCGCGGTTCTTCAGCTCGACCAGCTTGCCATCGACCTCCAGGGCCCGCGAATCGGAGAGGAACTTGTAGCGGCCAAACTCCAATACGCCCTTGGTGGCAGCCGGGTAGGCGCGGCGCAGCAACGCGCGCACGCGCGCCACCAACTCGGCCACCCGCAGCGGCTTGATCATGAAATCGTCCGCGCCAGACTCCAACCCCTCAACAATGTCGGCCTCACCATGGCGGCTGGTGATGAAGAGCACCGGCAACTCCTGGTTGACGTTCTCTCGTATCCAGCGCACCACCTGCGGACCCGTGGTGTCTGGCAGCTGCCAGTCCAGGATCAGCAGGTCATAGGTCTCGCGGCGCATGTCCTTGATCAGAGAGGCGCCAGAGGAATGGGTTGTACAGGCGTGGCCCTCCGCCTCCATGGTTTTGGAGAGCATATCCAACACCACCAGATCATCATCCAGTGCCACAATTCTCATAACAGCTCACTCCCACTAAGCTCAATAGCTTGCTTTTATTTGATAGCTCAATAATAAAAGCAAATTGAATCACCGGCTCCACACTGCGTTAAACGGGGAAATTGCCACGACGGTGACAGCTTCAACAATTGGTTGCAAATGCAGTATAGGCAGTCTCTTAACTCTCGGCTATCTCTTTCAACGCCAACTGCACATCCGACAGCGAAAAGCCGTCGCCCAATTGCAGGTTGTCCATGGCGTCTTGTAGATTCTGCGGCGCAGCCTGCAAATGGGCAATCATGGCGCCCGCATCCCGGGGGGCATCAAAGCCCTGGCTTTGCAGCAGCAGCCCGCCATCGGCGCGCACCAGTTTGAAATAGAACTTGCCGTCCTTGTCGCGGTACTGCTTGAAAGCAGCGCCGCCTTGCTTGGCCGCAGCCTTGGGCGTAGCGGCCGTGCTGGCTGGCGTCAGTGGCCGCAGGCCAACAGCCGCACGTAACTTGTGTAGTAAAGGGCCCGAATATGCACGCGCCTTTTGTGCGCCGCTTTGCAAAATAGCTTCCACTTCCTGGGGATGGGCCATCAGGTAGTTGTAGCGTTCACGCAACGGGGCGAGCTCCCGGTCAATGCATTCGAACAGCAGGGTCTTGGCCTCGCCCCAGCCAATGCCATCGGCATAGGCCTGGCGCAGGGCTGCGGTTTCCTCTGCGCTGGCAAAGGCCTGGTAGATCTGGAACAGCGCCGAGCCTTCCACGTCCTTGGGCTCGCCCGGTGCACGCGAGTCGGTGACGATGCTGCCGATCAGCTTCTTGAGCTGGGCCTGGGTGGAGAACAGCGGGATCGTGTTGTCGTAGCTCTTGCTCATCTTGCGGCCGTCAAGGCCGGCCAAGGTCGCCACGTTGTCGTCCACCGCCGCCTCGGGCAGCACGAAATGCTCGCCATACAGGTGGTTGAAGCTCGATGCCATGTCGCGCGCCATCTCGATGTGCTGGATCTGGTCGCGGCCCACCGGCACCTTGTTGGCGTTGAAGGCCAGGATGTCAGCGCCCATCAGCACCGGGTACATGAACAGGCCCGCAGTCACGCCGTCATCGCCGTCCTTGCCGGTTTCGGCATTCTTGTCCTGCGCGGCCTTGTAGGCGTGAGCCCGGTTGAGCACGCCCTTGCCGGTAACGCAGGTCAGAAACCAGGTCAGCTCGGGAATCTCGGGGATGTCCGACTGGCGGTAGAAGGTGACGTGCTCGGGGTTCAGGCCTGCGGCCAGCCAGCTGGCGGCAATCTCCAGCGTCGAGCGGTTGACGCGCTCGGGATCCTGGCACTTGATCAGCGCGTGGTAGTCGGCCAGAAAGTAGAAGTTCTCCACATCGCCTGCGCGGCTGGCAGCGATGGCCGGGCGCATCATGCCAGCGTAGTTGCCCAGGTGGGGCGTTCCCGAAGGGGTGATACCAGTGAGATAACGTGTCTTAGTCATAACTATCCATCAATATGCTTTGCGGTGCTGCACGGCAGTGGGGCCGGGCGATCAGCTAAAGGGCATCAGCACCACGCTGACCACAGCGTAGCCCAGGCTCATCAGGGGGCGCATCCAGAAGGTGCTGACGACGCCGGCAATCACCAGACCCATGACGATGAAAAAGCCATAGGGCTCGATCTTGGAGACGGCCACCGCCTGCTTGTAGGGCAGCAGGCCCACCAGTACCCGGCCGCCATCGAGCGGGGGCAGCGGAAACAGGTTGAAGGCCCACATCACGAGGTTGACCAGCACCCCCGCCTGCGCCATCTTGAGGAAAAAGCGCTCATCGACGCCGGAGGCGACCAAGATGCCGTAGACCAGCGCCCACAGAAGGGCCTGCACAAAATTGGTGGCCGGGCCGGCCAGTGCCACCCAGATCATGTCGCGCTTGGGGTTGCGCAGGTTGCCGAAGGCCACGGGCACGGGCTTGGCATAGCCAAACACAAACGCGCCCGAGGTCATGAAATACAGCATCAGCGGCATCAGGATGGTGCCGATAGGGTCGATGTGCTTGAGCGGGTTGAGCGTGAGGCGGCCCAGCATGGCGGCGGTGTTGTCACCAAAATGGCGCGCAGCATAGCCATGCGCTGCCTCGTGCACAGTGATGGAAAACAGCACAGGCAGGGCGTAGATCAGAACGGTTTGTATCAGGTCAGCGTTCACGGAATGGGCAGTGGTCAAAGGGGAGGAGGGCGCGCCGCAGCGCACCAGGCAGAGGCGAGCCTATCAGATTTGCCAGTGGCCGCTGCCAGGCCATGGCAATGGCCGTGGCAAACGATTGCGCGGCCCGGGCAGGCAGCCCTGGTGCGGCGCTGCTGCCACCAGCCAGTATGGGGCTACAGGCCCAGCTGCGCCAGCGGGCCGCGGCCCTCGCGCACCACCACGGGCGAGCCGCCGGTGCCCATCGGCGTCAGGTCGACAATCGTCGTGGGCTCGAGCGGGCAGGGGCCGGCGTTGACGACCAGCTCGATCTGCGATTCAAAGCGCTCGCGGATCTCCTCGGGGTCGTTGAGCGGCTCGGTCTCGCCCGGCGGGATGAGGGTGGTGGACAGCAGCGGCTCGCCATGCAGCTCCAGCAGCATCAGCAGGCCCTTGTTGTCGGGCACGCGCAGGCCGATGGTCTTGCGCGAAGGGTGGCTGATGCGGCGGGGCACTTCCTTGGTGGCGTCCAGAATGAAGGTGAAGGGCCCGGGCGTGCCCAGCTTGAGCATGCGGAACTGGTGGTTGTCCACCATCGCATAGCTCGACAGTTGTGACAGATCGCAGCACAGCAAGGTCAGCATGCGCTTGTCGTCGATCTGACGAATGCGGCGCAGGCGGTCGACCACCTGCTTGTTGTCCAGCGCGCAAACAAAGGCGTAGCTCGAATCGGTGGGCACGGCCAGGATGCCGCCGTCCTTGAGCATGGCGGCGGCCTGCTTGAGCAGGCGCGGCTGGGGATTGTCTGGGTGAACCTCGAAATATTGGGCCATGGTGTTGCTGTTGCTTTTGTTATCGTGGGGCTGCCGTGCGGCTGCAGGGCGCCTGGATCAATGGGCAAGGCCCTGCGGCGGTGGGCGGGGGTGCACAATGCGCCCCTCCAGCGCCTGCCAGACGGGTTGCACCCCGCTGGGAAGCGGGGGCAGGGCACCAAAATCGGTACCCGATTCCCCCGGGCTGTGAAAATCGCAGCCACGCGAGGCATAAAAGCCAAAGCTCTTGGCCATGTCCGCGTAGGTGGTGTATTCATGCGGAAAGTGGCTGCCGGTGACCACTTCCACGCCTTGGCCGCCATAGTCCTTGAAGGACGAAAACAGCGCATGCTCTTCGCCGCCATTCAAGTGGTAGCGCGCCGGGTGGGCAATGACGGCCATGCCGCCCGCTTGCACGATCCACTGCACCGCATCCTGCAGCCGGGCCCAGCGGTGGGGCACAAAGCCGGGTTTGCCTTCGACCAGGTAGTGGCGAAACACCTCGGCCGGATCGCGGCAGACCCGCGTATCCACCAAAAAGCGCGCAAAGTGCGTGCGCGAGATCAGATCGGGGTTGCCCACATAGCGCAGCGCGCCCTCATATGCGCCACCGATACCCACTTTTTCCAGGCCAGCGGCCATGTCGCGGGCGCGTTGTTCGCGGCCACCGCGTGTGCGGGCCAGCCCGGCGCGCAAGCCGGGGTGCTGCCAGTCAAAGCCCAGCCCTACGATGTGCACCGTGGTTTCGCCAAAGCTGACCGAGATCTCCACGCCGCTCAAAAATGCCAGCTGCTGCTGGGCGGCAGCGGCGCTCGCCCGGTCCAGGCCGCTGACCTCGTCATGGTCGGTGAGCGCCCACAGCTGCACACCGCGCTCGCGCGCACGCTTCGCCAGCGCTTCCGGGCTCAGGGTGCCGTCGGAAAACGTGGAGTGGCAGTGCAGATCGGCGTTCAGCATGTCTGGCATGAATTTGGCTAGGGGAATAGCGGACCATTGTAGGCCGCGAGCCGCGCCCAGCGTGTCAGACCCGGCGCAGCATCCTGGGGAATGCGCGGTTTTCCGGCGTCTGCTGTCTCTGAAATGTCAGTATTAACCCTTAAATTGTCATTGTTTCGCCGATTTGACGAAAATAACAATGCATCTCGACGTTTTGTGTTTTTTACTAGGGTTTTTAACAGGAATACACTGTCGGTTTTTCACGGTCGCGCAGCCCGTTCTCGCTGCGTCTAGAGGATACGTAGATGTTTTCTGTCAAAAAGTGGATGGGTGCAGCCGCCTTGGTGGTCGCAGGTGTATCGGTGGCTGGCGCGGCCCTGGCGCAAAGCGGTGAGTCCACGATGGACCGCGTCAAGCGCACCAAAGAGCTGCGCGTGGGCACCGTTGCGGGTGCGATCCCCTACTTCAGCAAGGACCTGGTGACGCAGAAGTGGGAAGGCTTTGGCCCTGACTTTGGCGAGAGCCTGGCCAAGAAGCTCGGCGTGAACGTCAAGTTCGTCGAGACCACCTGGGGCAATGCCGTGCTGGACCTGCAGGCCAACAAGATCGACCTGATGTTCGCGATGGCCCCGACCCCCCAGCGCATGGAAGTGGTCAACTTCTCCAAGCCCTTGCTCAACAACACCTTCACGGCCGTCTGCAAAAAGGGCCATGCCCCGGTGCAGACCTGGGAGCAGCTGAACAACCCCGATGCCAAGGTGGTGGTGGATATCGGCTCCAACCAGGACCAGTTCGCCACCCGCGCGCTGCCCAAGGCCAATATTTCGCGTCTGGAGAGCTCGGGCGCGGCGACGATGTCGGTGCAAACCGGCCGCTCCGACTGCCAGGTGCTGGTGGTGCTGCTGTCGCAGCCACTGGTGGCCAAGCGCCCCGATGTGGGCACAGTCTATGTGCCAACGCCGGTCGAGACGGCCAACACCAACGTGGGCCTGCGCAAGGAGCCGAACAAGGACTTCGAAAACGCTGTCAATGCCTGGCTGGATGAAGCCCGCTCCAAGGGCGAGATCCAGTCCGTGGTGCTCAAGAACATGGAAAAGCTCGCTGGCGTCAAGGCCGATTCCTTCCCCAAGGAAGTCAAGTTCTGATGGTTGGTCCACATGGGCGTGGTGCCCATGTGAAACACCCCGGTTGCAGCCGCGTGCTGCCTCCGGGGTGTATGCGTTAAAGGTAGATTGATTTATGTACGAGTGGGACTTTAGTTTCCTGTGGAAGTACCGCATGCTGCTGGTCGGCGGCGTGGGCTACACCTTGCTGTTCACGGTGATCTGTATCCTGGGGGGCCTTGCGGTCGGGCTGGTTGCTGGCCTGGGGCGCCTGTCGAGCAACAAGATCGTCACGGCGCCGCTGCGCGCCTTTGTCGAGGTCTTCCGCTGCACGCCGGTGCTGGTGCAGCTGGTGTGGTTCTACTACGCGCTGCCCGTGCTCACCGGCATCGAGATGAGCGCGCCCGTGGCCGCTGCGCTGTGCCTGTCGCTGTACGGCGGCGCCTTCTATTCCGAAATCATCCGCGGCGGCATCATCTCCACCGATATCGGCCAGACCGAAGCGGGCCAGGCCATTGGCATGACGCGCGGCCAGGTGATGCGCCGCGTGATCCTGCCCCAGGCTTTCCGCAAGATGATTCCGCCGCTGGTCAACCAGTCGATCCTGCAGCTCAAGAACACCTCGCTGCTGATGGTGCTGGCCGTGCCCGATCTGCTCTACCAGGGCCAGGTGATCGCGCATGACACCTACCGCCCGCTGGAGGTCTACACCTTCATCGCCATCACCTATTTCGTGATTCTTTTCCCTGTGACCTTGTGGGCCAAGCGCCTGGAGCACGGCACATCGGCCGGCAAGGAGGCCTGAGATGCAAGACCAACCGCTCATTTGTATTCGTGGCCTCAAGAAATCCTTTGGCAAGCTCGATGTTCTCAAGGACATCTGCCTGGATGTGAACCGGGGCCAGGTGGTGGCGCTTATCGGGCCGTCGGGCTCGGGCAAGTCCACCTTGCTGCGCTGCATCAACCTGCTGACCGTGCCCGATGGCGGCGACATCCGCGTCGATGCGCAGTCGCTGGCCTTCAGCGGCAAGCAGACCCAGCTGCCCAAGGACAAGGTGCTGGCGGGCTTTCGTGCACGCACCGGCATGGTGTTCCAGCATTTCAACCTGTTCCCGCACATGACGGTGCTGCAAAACGTCATGGAAGGCCCGCTCACGGTGCTGCGCATCAGCAAGCCCGAAGCCCAGGCCCGCGCTACGGCCCTGCTGCAAAAGGTGGGTCTGGCCGAGCGCGCGCAGATGATGCCCGACCAGCTCTCGGGCGGCCAAAAGCAGCGCGTGGCCATTGCCCGCGCGCTGGCCATGCAGCCCAGCGTGATGCTGTTTGACGAGGCCACCTCCGCGCTCGACCCCGAGCTGGTCGGCGAGGTGCTCCAGGTCATCCAGTCGCTGGCGCGCGACGGCATGACCATGATCCTGGTGACCCACGAGATCGCCTTTGCCCGCGAGGTGGCCGACAAGGTCGTCTTCATGCGCGATGGTGTGGTGGTTGAGGAGGGCCCGCCCGCGCAGGTGATCGACAACCCGCAGCACGAGGCCACGCGCAGCTTTCTGGGCCGCATCATCGGCCACACCGCCTAACCAGCAGGGAGGAGAACCATGGATTTTCGACTCGACGATATTGACCGCAAGCTGCTGGCACTGTTGCAGGCTGACGCCCGCGAGTCCACGGCCAAGCTGGCGCGCAAGCTCAACCTGGCGCGCACGACGGTGGTTGCCCGCATTGCGCGCCTCGAAAAAGAAGGCGTCATTGCCGGCTACGGCGTGCGCCTGGGCTCCAAGCTCGAGCAGTCGGCCGTGCGCGCCTACTGCGGCATCAGCGTGATGCCCAAGACCGCCCAGGCGGTCATGCAGGTGCTCGAGAGCATCCCCGAGGTCGAAGAGGTCTCGGCCGTCTCCGGCCAGCATGACTACATGATCTTTTTGCGCTGCGACTCCAACGAAAAGCTCGATGCCTTGCTCGACCGCATCGGCCTGATCGAAGGCATTCGCCAGACCTACACCTCGGTGGTGCTGAGCCGCAAGATCGACCGCCGTGGCGCACTGCCGGCGCTGCCCCTGCTCGACTGAACCTGCCCATGTTGCCCGCCACTGCCTCTGTGCCTTTCCTCGGCATCCTGATGCTCGACACCCAGTTCCCGCGCCCGCCCGGGGACATCGGCAACCTGCAGACCTGGGCAGCGCTGGGCATCCCCGTGCAGATGCACAAGGTGCAAGGCGCCTCGCCCGCCAAGATCGTGCGCGAGGCCGATCCCCGCTTTGTGCAGCCCTTTGTCGATGCGGCCCGCGCAATGCAGGCGCAAGGCGCGGCGCTGATCACCACCAGCTGCGGCTTTCTGGCCGCCTACCAGGAGCTGCTGGCCAGCAGCGTCGATGTGCCCGTGGTCAGCTCCAGCCTGCTGCAGTGCGCGCAGCTGCCCCGGCCCGGTGTGGTCACGATTGCCGCTGCCAGCCTCACGCCGCGCATTCTGGCTGCCGCAGGCGTGCCCGAAGGCACCCCCGTGCAAGGCGTGGCGCCGGAGGGGGAATTTGCCAGGCGCATTCTCGGCAATGAATTGGAGATGGACATCGCCCAGGCCGAGCGCGATGTGGTGGCCGCTGCCGTTGCACTGTGCCAGGCCCATCCGCAGCTGGGATCGATCGTGCTGGAGTGCACGAATATGCCTGTCTACCGCGATGCCGTGGCGCGCGCCACCGGGCTGCCAGTGCATGATGTGGTGAGCCTGCTGGCGCAGCGCTGGGCGGCGCTGCCCGCCTGATTCTGGCCAGGCCTGAAGCGCCCGGCCATGCGGCCCGGGCGTAATTGCAGAAGTTCTTTAGCCCTTGAGAAAACGCTCGGCGCGGAACGGGCGCACATCGACCGGTGCATCGTCGCCGCGCATCAGCGCCGCCAAAATCGCGCCCGTGCCCGGCCCGGTGCTAAAGCCGATGTGCTGGTGGCCAAAGGCCAGCCAGAGGTTGCGCTGGCCCGGCATCGCGCCAATGATGGGGCGGCTGTCGGGCAGGGTGGGGCGGCTGCCCATCCAGGGCGCGGGCTCCAGCGCCTGGCCCATGTCGATCGCCTCGCGGGCAGCGGCTTCGGCCAGGCCCAGCTGCACCGGGTTGGCGGGGGCGTCGATATCGGTCAGCTCCACGCCACTGGTCAGGCGCAGGCCTTGCTCCATCGGGCTGAGCACATAGGCGCCGGCGGTGTCATAGACCGGGCGCGAGATATTGCAGGACGCGGGCGGCGCAAAGTGCATGTGGTAGCCGCGCTCATAGGCCATCGGCACCTTCACGCCCAGGGTCGCCATGAACTGTCGGCTCCAGGGGCCCAGCGCGACTACCACGCGGTCGGCCTCCAGGCCATCGTGCGCACCATCGGCGCGGATGCGCCAGCGGCTGCCGGCCAGCGGCTCGACGGTCTTGATGCGCGCCTGCGCATACTGGCCGCCCTGCTTGCGGAACAGCTCGGCATAGGCCTTGACGACGTCGCCAGGGCTGTCGACCGACCAGCTGTCCTTGATCCACAGCGCGCGCTCAAAAATCGGGTTCAGGGCCGGCTCCAGCTGGCGGATGTGGTCGCGCTCGAGCACCTCGGTGGCCACGCCGAAGTGCGCCATGCGCTCGCGCGCCAGCGCGCCGCCGGCAAAGGCACTGGACTGGCGGTAGAGAAACATCCAGCCGTTGTCGCGCATGCGGTGGGCCGCGCCGCTGGCGCGCAGCAGCTGGGCATGCTCGTTCATCGACAGGCGGATGAGGCTGTCGAGCGCGGTGGTGGTTTCCTCAAACACCTGGGTGCGGGCCTGGGCGACAAAGCGCGCGGCCCAGCCCAGGTTCTGCAGCAGAAAGCGGGCCTGGTAGCGAAAGCCGGCGCTCTGGTTTTTCAGCAGCACCGGCAGGTTGCCCCAGAGGCTGGGGTTGTTGAAGGGCATCAGCGAGCTGCGCGCGATCACCCCGGCGTTACCGTACGAGGTCTCTTCGCCAGGGGCCAGCCGGTCCAGCAAGGTGACGCGAAAACCCTTTTTCTGCAGCGCCAATGCGCTGGCAACGCCCACCATGCCGGCGCCCAGCACGGCCACGGAAATATTGCTCATGGAATGTCTTGGTGCTTCACAGCCATCTAGAAAGTATCTAGCCTATGACTGATATTAAATTAACAATCAAACCCATGGGGTGGCCGAGTACTGGCGCCCGGGCCCGTGCCGGACTGGAAGGCCAGCCCGTCCCGCCGTGCACCCCATGGTCAGAATGCCAGTGCAACACGGATCTTGTGCACGGGCGACTGCGGCGCGTATTTTAGAAAATTACGGTGACTCAGGTCTTCCGCATTCGCGCTATTTCCTTAACTTTTAGTAAAGTCTTGCGGCCCCTCAAATCCCCGGCCCCGCTCAGCTGGGCAGCTGCGCGCCTTCGACCAGGAACTGCAGCTTGCGCTGGCCCTGCCATTCATTGATGTCCAGCCGGTAGGCCAGCAGCACCTTGGCCGGCAGTGGCTCGGTATGGCCAAACCAGATGCCGTCCACCATCTCGCCATGGTGGCGCAGCTTCAGCGACAAATGTTTTTCCCCCACCAGGCGCTGGCTGACGATCTCCAGCTCTTCGCTGAAGGTGGGCGGCGCAAAGCCCTGGCCCCAGACCTGGCTGTTGAGCGTGTCCACGGTCTCGGCATGGCGAAACTGCACCGGCAGCGGGCCATCGGTCTCCAGCTGGCGGGTGAGCGTGCGCTCATCGAGCCATTCCTGCGCAACCTGGGCGAGGGCCTGCTCAAACACCTCGAAATCGTCCAGCGCAATCGTGCAGCCCGCCGCCATCGCATGGCCGCCGAACTTGATCAGCACGCCTGGGTGGCGCTTGGCCACCAGGTCCAGCGCATCGCGCAGATGGAAGCCGGGGATCGAGCGGCCCGAGCCCTTGAGCTCATGCTCATGGCCCGGTGCGCTGCTGGCGGCAAACACAAAGCTTGGGCGGTGCAGCTTGTCCTTGATGCGCGAGGCAACGATGCCCACCACGCCTTCGTGGAAGTCCGGGTCAAACACGCTCACAGCCGGTGGCGGCTCGGTGCCTTCTTCAAACAAGGCCTCTGCCAGCAGCATCGCGTGCTCGCGCATGCCCGTCTCGATATCGCGGCGCTCGCGGTTGATGGCGTCGAGCTGGCGCGCCAGGGTGTCGGCCAGCAAGGTGTCGTCGGTCAGCAGGCATTCGATGCCGATGGTCATGTCGGCCAGGCGCCCGGCGGCATTGATGCGCGGGCCCAGCGCAAAACCAAAGTCAAAGGTGCTGGCGGTGGCCGCGCGCCGGCTGGCGGCCGAGAAGAGTGCGCCCAGGCCAGGGGGCATATGGCCGGCGCGAATGCGGCGCAGGCCCTGGGCCACCAGGCGGCGGTTGTTGGCATCGAGCTTGACCACATCGGCGACGGTGCCCAGTGCCACCAGCGGCAGCAGGCTGTCCAGGCGCGGCTGGGCCATGTCGGCAAAGGCACCGCGATCGCGCAACTCAGCGCGCAAGGCCATCAGCACATAGAACATCACGCCGACACCGGCCATGGCCTTGCTGGCAAAGCTGCAGCCAGGCTGGTTGGGATTGACGATGGCATCGGCCGCCGGCAGGGTGGCTGCCGGCAGGTGGTGGTCGGTGACGATCACCGTCATGCCCAGCGCCTTGGCGCGGGCCACGCCGTCCACGCTGGCAATGCCGTTGTCCACGGTCACCAGCACCTGCGCGCCTTGCTGGTGCACGCGCTCGGCAATCGCTGCCGTCAGGCCATAGCCATCGACCACGCGGTCGGGCACCAGGTAGCTGACCTGCTGGGCGCCCAACATGCGCAGGCCGCGCAGGGCCACTGCGCAGGCGGTGGCGCCGTCGCAGTCGTAATCGGCCACGACGCAGATGCGCTGCTGGCGGCCAATCGCATCGGCCAGCAGCAGCGCCGCCTCGCGCGTGCCCAGCAGGCCAGCGGGCGGCAGCAGCTGCGCCAGGCCATCGTCCAGCTCAGCAGCGGCCTGCACACCGCGCGCGGCAAACAGGCGGGCGAGCAGCGGGTGCACGCCTGCCTGCTCCAGCGCCCAGACGGTGCGCGGGGGAATATCTCGGGCCAGAATTTTCATAAAGAACTTAGAAGCGCCATGGGCTTGGTCGGAGCCAGCCATTGCTTGATTTGGGGTAGCCAGCCGGGGGCCGGGGGCGCCAGCGTGATGGCATTTTTCTCGCCGCACAGGCTGATCTGGCTCCACGCGGTGGAGGCCAGTGTCGCATCCAGCTGCTGCCACTGCTGCTGCCAGCTGCGCCAATCCCCCACCAGGGCGCTGTCGCGCAGCGTGGTGTTCAGCACCGGCGTCTGGGCGGGCAGCTGGTAGCCGGCGGGCAGGGCGCCAGCGCCATGCACCCAGAACGAATTGATGGGCGCGCGGCCACTGGCCTCGCGTGCGTCGCTGAAGGCATGGGTGTAGAGCAGCATCTGCATCTCGGTCTGCAGGCGCTGGAGTACCGCCGCTTGGGCCTTGTCGGGCAGCCAGGGCCGCACATCGCGCAGCGCAATGCGGTCGAGCGCCGCAGTATCGAGCTGCGCAAACACGGGGCCACGCGCCAGCCAGCGGTCGGGCCGGTCGTAGACCAGCGCAATGCCGTCTTCGCTGAACCAGGGCGCCATGATGGCCAGCAGGCTGCGCGATTCGTCCTCGCTCATCTGCGCGGCAGAAAGGTCGCTCATGCGCACCTGGTCGGGCGAGATCTGCCAGTGGCAGGGCGAGAGAAAGGCCCAGGCGGCATCGCCCGGCGCCTGGCCGTTTTGCAGTTGCTGCAGGGCAGCCCAGGGTGTGGCTTTGGGTGGCAGGCCCAAAGCCTTGGCCAGCACACGTTCATGGGGCGGGGCAAAATCTTCCAGCGCGCCGTTGTCGCTGGCGCTGACAGACCACCGCTTGAGCAGGCGTTGCAGGTTCGGCAGGGGGAGCGCCTGCAAGGCTTGCTGGCAGCCCGGCTCGTCCGTGGCTGCGTAGGAGATGATCAAATGCTGGTTTTCCGACATGGGTCTATTGTCGGCGATGCCACAATGCGGTTTGCGGTGCAGTGGATTAAGGTGCTGTATTTGCCGAGCGGATGCACGAAATATATTTTTAGAACGATTTATGCAGATTCCCTATGAATTGGCGCTGGGTTGGCGCTACACCCGTGCGGGCCGTGCAACCCGGCGCAACGGGTTTATTTCGTTCATCTCGGGCGTGTCCATGCTGGGCATTGCGCTGGGGGTGGCGGCCTTGATCATTGTGCTGTCAGTGATGAACGGTTTTCAAAAAGAGGTGCGCGACCGCATGCTCAGCGTGGTCTCGCATATCGAGATCTTCACGCCCGGGGGCGACGCCTTGCCCGATCCGGCCCGCACCATTGCCGAGGCCAAGGCCAACCCGAACGTGATTGGCGCGGCGCCCTTTGTCTCGGCCCAGGCGCTGGTCGCCCGCGGTGAGGACATGCGCGGCGCCTTGCTGCGCGGCATTGACCCGGCGCTCGAGCCCGAGGTCACCGACATGACCACCGGCATCGACCAAAGCAGTTTGCAGGCGCTCACACCAGGCAGCTTCCATGTGGTGCTGGGCTCGGAGCTGGCGCGCATTCTGGGCGTGGGCCAGGGTGACCAGGTCACCTTGATCGTGCCCAGCGGCCAGGTCACACCAGCGGGCACCGTGCCGCGCCTCAAGCAGATGCAGGTGGTGGGCACCTTCAATTCCGGCCACTACGAGTACGACTCCACCCTGGTGCTGATGCACCATGAGGATGCCGAGCGCCTGTTCCGCCTCGAAGGCCCGACCGGCGTGCGCCTCAAGCTCAAGGACCTGCACCAGGCCCCCGAGGTGACCCAGCAGCTGGCCCATAGCCTGAGCGGCCACCTGCTGATCCGCGACTGGACGCAGCAGAACAAGACCTGGTTTGCCGCCGTTCAGGTTGAAAAACGCATGATGTTCATCATCCTGACGCTGATCGTTGCCGTGGCCGCGTTCAACCTGGTGACCACCTTGGTGATGACGGTCACCGACAAGCGCGCCGATATCGCGATCCTGCGCACCCTGGGCGCGAGCCCGCGCAGCATCATGGGCGTGTTTGTCGTGCAGGGCGCGCTTGTTGGTGTCATCGGCACCCTGGCCGGCCTGGGCCTGGGCCTCTTGGTGGCCTGCAATATCGATGTGATCGTGCCCGCCATCGAGCGCGCACTGCACACCAGCTTCCTGCCCAAGGACATTTACCTCATCAGCCAGATGCCCAGCGAGCCCCAGCGCAGCGATATCGTGCCGATTACCGTCATTTCCCTGATCCTGGCCTTTGTGGCCACCCTGTATCCCAGCTGGCGCGCCAGCCGCGTGAACCCCGCCGAGGCGCTGCGTTATGAATGATTCGTCCATCGTCCTGGAGGCCTCGGGCCTGACCAAGCGCTTTACCGAAGGCCTGCTCGATGTGCAGGTGCTCCATGGCATCGATCTGCAGGTGCGCGCCGGCGAAACCCTGGCCATTGTCGGCGCCTCGGGCTCGGGCAAATCCACCTTGCTGCACTTGCTCGGCGGGCTGGATGCGCCCAGCAGCGGCACGGTCAGCCTGCACGGCCAGCGGCTCGATACGCTCAGCGCCAGCCGCCAAGGCGAGCTGCGCAACCAGCACCTGGGCTTTATCTACCAGTTCCACCATCTGCTGCCCGAGTTCAGCGCGCTGGACAACGTCGCGATGCCGCTGCGCATCCGCCGCCTGCCCTATGCCGAATGCGCCGAGCGCGCGCGCGACGTGCTGGCCTCGGTGGGCCTCAAGGACCGCGTGCTGCACCGCCCCGCCGAGCTCTCGGGCGGCGAGCGCCAGCGCGTGGCCATTGCGCGCGCGCTGGTCACCCAGCCCGCCTGCGTGCTGGCCGATGAGCCCACCGGCAACCTGGACCGCGCCACCGCAGACACCGTGTTTGCGCTGATGCTGCAGCTGGCGCGCGAGCGCGGCACGGCCTTTGTCATGGTCACCCATGATGGCGAGCTGGCCCAGCGCTGCGACCGTGCGGTGCGCATGGTCAACGGGCGTTTTGAAGCCTGAGAGCGCTGCTGAGGCCGCATGCCTTTCTGGATTGACACCCACTGCCACTGGGATGCGCCCGAGTTCGATGCCGACCGCGATGCACTGCGCGCCGCTGCGCAAGTGACCGGGGTGGCGCATTGCGTGATCCCGGCGGTGGAGCGCAGCAACTGGGCCACCGTGCGCGAGCTGGCCCAGCGCTGGGGCGACAGCTATGCGCTGGGCATCCACCCGCTCTACACTGGCCGCGCGGCCGAAGCCGACATTGACGCCTTGGCCACCATGCTCGAAGACTGCCAGGCTGACCCGCGCCTGGTCGCGATTGGCGAGATCGGCCTGGATTTTTTTGTGCCTGGGCTCGATGCCGAGCGCCAGACCTGGTTTTACGAGCAGCAGCTGCAGCTGGCGCGCCGCTTTGACTTGCCCGTGATCTTGCATGTGCGCCGCTCGTCGGACCAGCTGCTGCGGGCGCTGCGCCGCTGGCCGGTGCAGGGCGGCATTGCGCATGCCTTCAACGGCAGCCTGCAGCAGGCGCAGCAATTTATCGAGCGCGGCTTTGCGCTGGGCTTTGGCGGCGCCGTCACCTATGAGCGCGCGCTGCACCTGCGCCGCCTGCTGCAGCAGCTGCCTATGGAGGCCATCGTTGTCGAGACCGATGCACCCGATATTCCGCCGCACTGGCTCTACACCACCGCCGAGCAGCGTGCCCCCGGCCAGGCCCAGGGCCGCAACCAGCCGGCCGAGATTCCGCGCATTGCGCAGGTGATGCGGGCGCTGCGGGCCGAAGCCCATGCCGATGAGGCCCTGACAGCGACGGACTGGCAGCTGGCCACCAGCGCCAATGCCGCAAGGGTGCTGCCAAGGCTGCAGCCTTTGCTGCCCGGCGCCGATGGGGGATCGCCGCATGGCTGATGCGCTGCTGTGCGGTCTGGCCCCGGTTGTGGGGCCGGGCACCAAGGTCGTGATTCTGGGCAGCTTCCCCGGTGTGCAGTCCTTGCAGCTGCAGCAGTACTACGCCCATCCGCGCAACCAGATGTGGCCGCTGCTGGCGGCGCTGTGGCCCGCGCACCCGCAGCCCGCCGCCTATGCCCAGCGCTGCGCCTGGCTGCTGGCGCGGGGCCTGGGCCTGTGGGATGTCTATGCCGCCTGCGAGCGCGAAGGCAGTCTGGACACCAGCATCCGCCATGCCCAGCTCAATGACTTTGTGGCGCTCCAGCAGCAGTGCCCGCAGCTGGTGGCTGCCGCCCACAACGGCGGCGAGAGCTTTCGCCATGCGCCCCGGGTGCAGGCCGTGCTGGGCCTGCCCAGCTACCGGCTGCCCTCCAGCAGCCCGGCCAACGCCTCATGGAGCTTTGAGCGCAAACTGGCCGGCTGGCGCGAGGTGATGCATCACTGTGGACTGCTGGCCTGAGCGCTTGCAGCAGCAACGCTTGCGCGCGCAGGGCTTGGAGAGACGGGGCTGCCGCCGACCATGCGCCATGACAGGCGCTGCACTGCAGGCGCCAGCAGCACCACGATCGTGAATGCCGCTGGCCAGGACAGCAGGTAGGCATGCAGCCAGCGCGAGAGAAAATCCCCGACAAAGCCCAGATTCAACCAGGTGACCCAGGCGGTCATCAGGCCCGAGAGCAGCATGGACATGATGACGGAGGACAGAAAGCGTTGTTTGAGAGCGTTGGACATCAGCGAGCCAGAAAAAACAATGCCGCAGTCTAAAGCGATGCATCGCCTGCCAAGTGCCTCACCGTGGTCTGCAAGCGACATTGCCTATCTATGGCAATCGTTTATTTCGAAATAACTATGAATGGCTTTCAAGGAGCGCATGCTGCCTTGTCCCGATCCGCTCCCAGGCTGGCGGGCCAGGGTTATGCACTGAGCCGGGCAGGACAACGGCTGATAATCCCACCCCATGACGACGAAAAGAAAATCTCCGCAGGCGGCCCAGCCGCTGCCCGAGGTCACGATCTCCGACTTTGACGGAGCCCGCTACCTGCACCTGGGCACCCCTTGGGTGCAAGGCTCGATGCGCATCAAGAAGCCTTTTGATATCGACCTGGAATATGTGCAGCGCATGATGGCCTGGCTGCTGCTGGTGGACTGGCCCACAGTGCCCGAGCGCCGTGCGATGCAGCTGGGTCTGGGGGCTGCGGCTGCGACCAAGTTCTGCGCGCAAAAGCTGGGCATGGCCAGCACCACCGCCATTGAGCTCAATCCCCAAGTGATCACCGTCTGCCGCCAGTGGTTCAAACTGCCGCCCGACAGCGACAAGCTCCAGGTTGTGCTGGGCGATGCGGGCGTGGAAATCCAGAAGCCCCAGTACCTGCAGACTGTTGATGCGCTGCAGGTCGATCTGTATGACCACGAGGCCGCAGCGCCCGTGCTCGACAGCCCCGACTTCTACCAGCACTGCCGCAACCTGCTGACCGAGGACGGCTGCATGACCGTCAACCTGTTTGGCCGCACCAACAGCTTTGCCCGCAGCCTCGCCCATATCCAGGAGGCCTTTGGCCCCGAAGCGGTCTGGCGCTTTGCGGCGACCAAGGAGGGCAACACCGTGGTACTGGCCCAGCGCATGGCCAGCCGCCCCAGCCGCGAGCTGCTCAGCCAGCGCGCCGACCAGGTGCAGCAGCAGACGGGCTTGCCGGCGCTCAAGTGGTTAAAGGTTTTTAAACCTGTGCAGCCGGTCGCCGCCTGACTTTACGCAGCGAGTCTCGGTCATTCAGGTATAAAGCCAGAAGACAAAAAATACCGAGGGAATAAACCATGGCAGCGCCTGACCAGCCAAGCAAACACCACAAGAGCCGGGGCGATGCCTTACCCGGCGATACCGCCGTCAAAAGCCGCTCGTCCAGTGGTGCGGGGGGCAGTGGTTCGTCCGGTGCTGCGGCGCCGATCCGGCGCTCGGCGGTCTTTGTGCCTGGCAAGGTGGACGAGGGCCCTGCGCCGTCCCAATCCACGGGGCCGGCCTCGGTGCCGTCCACACCCAACGGGTCGGGCCCGGCCTCGGCGCCACAAGCGCGCAGCGGCCTGCCTGCGCTGATGCAGCGCGGGCTCGAGCTGACCCAGATCATCAACTGGCTGCAGGCCGATGGCTGGATCAGCTCCGAGCTGGCCCAGGCCACCATCAACCGCTGCAGCCACGCGGCAAGCAGCCAGCACCCGATCGTGCGCCTGGCCAGCGTGGTGGTGCCGCGCCAGCAGGACGGCAAGGCGCTCGATGTAGAACTGCTCACCGAGTTTGTCGCCAAGCACTGCGGCCTGCCTTATTACAAGATCGATCCGCTCAAGGTCGATGCCGCCAAGGTGGCTGAAACCATGGGCGCGCCCTATGCGCAGCGCCACGGCATCCTGCCAGTGCAGGTCACCGCCCACGAGGTGGTGATTGCGGTCAAGGAGCCCTGGATTGACGAGTGGGTCAGTGAGGTGGAGCGCCAGGCGCGGCGCAAGGTGCGCCGGGTGCTGGCCAACCCCAAGGACATCGACCGCTACCGCAGCGAATTCTTTGCGCTGGCCAAATCGGTCAAGGCCGCCAGCAAGCTGGGCGGCTCGCTGAGCTCACTGGGCAACTTCGAGCAGCTGGTCGATCTCAGCAACACCAACCAGCAGTTCGATGCCAATGACCAGGGCATCATCCGCCTGGTGGACTGGCTGTGGCAGTTCGCGTTTGCGCAGCGCGCCAGCGATATCCACCTGGAGCCGCGCCGCGACCAGTCGGTGATCCGTTTTCGCATTGACGGGGTGCTGCACAAGGTCTACCAGATGCCGCTGGGCGTGCACAACGCCATCGTCTCGCGCGTCAAGCTGCTCGGCCGCATCGACGTGGTGGAAAAGCGCCGCCCGCAGGATGGCCGCATCAAGACCCGCAACACCTTGGGCGACGAGGTGGAAATGCGTCTGTCCACCTTGCCCACCGCCTTTGGCGAGAAGATGGTGATGCGGATCTTTGACCCGGAAAACACCGTCAAGGACCTGTCGGCCCTGGGCTTTACCGCCCATGATGCGCAGCGCTGGGAGCAGCTGGTTGAGCGCCCCCACGGCATCATTTTGGTCACCGGCCCGACCGGCTCGGGCAAGACCACCACCTTGTATTCCACGTTGAAGCGCCTGGCCACCGAAGAGGTCAATGTCTCGACCGTGGAGGACCCGATCGAAATGATCGAGCCGGCATTCAACCAGACCCAGGTGCAGCCAGCGCTCGATTTCAGCTTTGTCGAAGGCCTGCGCGCGCTGATGCGCCAGGACCCGGACATCATCATGGTCGGCGAAATCCGCGATCTGGAAACCGCTGAAATGGCGGTGCAGTCTGCGCTGACCGGCCACCTGGTGTTCTCGACCCTGCACACCAACGATGCCCCCAGCGCCATCAGCCGCTTGATGGAGCTGGGCGTGCCGCCCTACCTGATCAATGCCACCTTGCTGGGCGTGCTGGCCCAGCGCCTGGTGCGCACGCTGTGCCCGCAGTGCAAGCAGCCTGACGAAGCGGCATCGACCGACGCACTGACCGCCGCCATCCAGCCCTGGAAAATCAAGCGCGACTACCGGCCCTACAAGCCGGTGGGCTGCGAAGAGTGCCGCGACACCGGCTTTCGCGGCCGCATGGGCCTGTACGAGCTGCTCACGGTCTCTGAAGCGCTCAAGGACCAGGTGCATGCCTCGCCGTCGATGTCGGTACTGCGCCGCCAGGCGGTGAAGGACGGCATGCACCCGCTGCGGCTGGCCGGCGCCCTGCGCGTGTCCGAGGGCCTGACCACCATCGAAGAGGTGATGGCCAACACCCCCCCCATCGAGATGGGCGACCGCTAAAAAACCGGCTGCATCGACCACCACCAGCGGACATGGTGGCGTTGCGCCGGCAGGGACTTACCCTTGTCACTGCACGCGCTTGAGCAGCTTTTCATGCTGCGCAAACCCGCGCCCAGCTTGGGTTTCGGCGCTGTACGCACTGGTGTCACCCTAGGGGTTTTCCTGTGTGGAATCGTAAGTGGAATCCACATGCGTCAGCTGGCCGTCAGCGTTGACAATGCGCTGCATCCCTAAAATTGTTTGGAGACAAAGGTAATGAAGCTCAAAAGCCAGAAAGACTTCTGGGCGGGCATCATGTACATGGCAGTGGGTATTGGGTTCGCCGTCGGCGCCCAGAACTACTCGATTGGTACAGGTGCTCGCATGGGTCCGGGGTACTTCCCGTTGATTCTCGGCGTCCTGCTGACGCTGATCGGTGCGGCCGTGGCCTTCAAGGGCCTCACTGCCGGCCCCGCTGGCGGAGACCCGATCGGCAAATGGGCATGGCGACAAGTGTTCTTCATCTTGCTGGCCAACTTTGCCTTCGGCATCTTGCTGGTGGGCGTGCCCAGCATCGGCATCCCCGCGATGGGCCTGATCGTCGCCATCTACGCACTGGTCTTCATCGCCAGCATGGCTGGTTCCGAGTTCCGTGCCAAGTCGGTCTTCATTCTGGCCACCATCCTGGCCATTGGCAGTTACGTCGCTTTCGTGTGGGCACTGAACCTTCAGTTCCCCGTGTGGCCTAGCTTTATTACCGGTTAAAAGGGGCCAGGACCATGGAATTGTTTGACAACCTGGCCACCGGTTTCGGTGTTGCCTTTACCTTTCAAAACCTGATTTACTGCTTTGTCGGCTGTCTGTTGGGTACCCTGATTGGCGTGTTGCCTGGTATCGGCCCGGTGGCCACCATCGCGATGCTGCTGCCTGCCACCTACGCACTGCCTCCCGTGGCAGCGCTGATCATGCTGGCCGGTATTTACTACGGCGCCCAGTACGGCGGCTCCACGACAGCGATCTTGGTGAATCTCCCGGGAGAGTCATCGTCCGTCGTGACCGTGATTGACGGCTACCAGATGGCCCGCAAGGGACGCGCCGGTCCGGCACTGGCGGCAGCGGGCATTGGCTCGTTCTTCGCCGGCTGCGTGGGCACCGTGATTCTGGCTGCCTTCGCGCCTCCACTGACCGAAGTGGCCTTCATGTTCGGCCCTGCCGAGTACTTCTCGCTGATGACCCTGGGCCTGATTGGCGCCGTGGTGCTGGCGTCGGGCTCGCTGCTCAAGGCCGTGGGTATGATTGTGCTGGGTCTGCTGCTGGGCCTGGTGGGTACCGACGTGAACTCCGGCGTGGCCCGTTACTCCTTTGACATTCCTGAGCTGACCGATGGCATCGACTTCGTCGTGATCGCCATGGGTGTGTTCGGCTACGGTGAAATCATTGCCAACCTGTCCAAGCCTGACGATGAGCGCGAAGTGTTTGCTGCCAAGGTGACTGGCCTCATGCCCACCAAGGAAGACTTCAAGCTGATGTTCCCCGCGATGCTGCGCGGTACGGCTCTGGGCTCGGCCCTGGGTATCTTGCCCGGTGGCGGCGCGATGCTGTCGGCTTTTGCGGCCTACACGATCGAGAAGAAGACCAAGCTGCGTCCTGGTGAAGTTCCTTTCGGCCAAGGCAATATCCGTGGCGTGTGCGCTCCAGAATCGGCCAACAACGCCGGCTCGCAGACCTCGTTCATTCCACTGCTGACCCTGGGTATTCCGCCCAACGCCGTGATGGCGCTGATGGTGGGTGCGATGACCATCCACAACATCCAGCCTGGTCCCCAGGTGATGACCAGCAACCCAGAACTGTTCTGGGGCCTGATTGCCTCGATGTGGATCGGTAACCTGATGCTGATCGTTCTGAACCTGCCGCTGATCGGCGTCTGGATCAAGCTGCTGACCGTGCCTTACCGCTGGTTGTTCCCCTCGATCGTGCTGTTCTGCGCTGTCGGTGTGTACGGCACCAACAACAACAGCTGGGACGTGTGGATGGTGGGTATCTTCGGTTTCGTCGGCTATGTGTTCCACAAGCTCGGTACCGAGCCGGCTCCCTTGCTGCTGGGCTTTATCCTGGGCCCGATGATGGAAGAAAACCTGCGCCGTGCGCTGCTGCTCTCGCGCGGTGACTGGTCGGTGTTCGTCACCCGCCCCATCTCTGCCGGTCTGCTGATTGCTGCTGCGATCTTGCTGGTGGTGGTCTGCTTGCCAGCGGTGAGCAAGAAGCGCGAAGAGGCCTTCGTCGAAGAAGAATGACCGCCCGCAGCGCTGCTGCAAGACTGACAAAGGCACCTTCGGGTGCCTTTTTCCATTTCAGCGGCCCAGGAATGCTGCGGCTTATCGGTGATAATGAGAGTTATTCCCATCTGAGAGGCGGAAGCCGGACCACTGATGGAGACCTTGGCTTTCCATGGGGCGATGCCCGTTCGTGCTTGAGCGCTATTACCGAGAACTGCTGAACTTCTGCCTGCGCAAGGTCAGAGACCGCGACACTGCGGCCGACCTGGCGCAGGAGAGCTATGCGCGCGTGCTGGGCATGCAGCGCGCCGGCAAGGTGATCGAGCAGCCGGCCGCCTTGCTCAAGCAGGTGGCGTTGAACGCCAAGATCGACCTGGACCGGCGCGCCCAGCTGCGCCAGCACGAGGACATCGATGCGCTGGACGAGGCCCTGCAGCCGGCCAGTCCCCAGCGCCTGCAGCCCGAAGCGGTCTATGCCTCGTCGCAAACCGTACAGGCCTACCTGGCCACCATTGATGCGCTGCCGCCGCGCTGCCGCGAGGCTTTTTGCATGTACCTGTTCGACGAGCTGTCCAACCAGCAGATCGCCGAGCACATGGGTGTCTCGGTCAGCATGGTCAACCAGTACATCAGCCGTGGCAAGATCGCCTGCGCCGCCCGCAAAAAGGAGCTGGACCTTGGTGACTGATCCAATCCGGCGGGGGGCCGACATGCAGTTTTTCTGCGCCCAAGCGTCTATAACTTTGAGATGAGCCGTTTTTCCACCTCGCCCTCCCGTGCATGTGCCCCGTCTGTTGACGAGGCGGCGGAGCAGCGCGCGCTGCAGGCCTTCTTTGGCGACCAGGACGCGGTGGATGTGCAGGCCGCGCAGTGGCACACCCGCCAGGAGCAGGGCCTGAGCGCGGGCGAGCAGGCGGCGCTGGCGCAATGGCTGCAGGCGAGCGCTGCGCATGCCCAGGCCTGGGCCCGGATCGATGCGGGCGTGGCCAGCTTGCGTGCGCTGCCCACAGCAGCGGTGGCCCAGTGGCGTGCCAGCCAAGCGGCGAGCCCACCCGCAGCCGCTGCCGCAGTGCCAAGATCCGCACCCGCATCCGCACCCGCACCCGCCAAGCCAGCGCCGGTCCGCCCCCTCACATGGCTGCAGGCGCTGCTGCCCGGCCCGCGTGGCCTGGCCTTGTGCGCCGTGCTGCTGGTGGCGCTGGGCCTGGGCTGGCAGCAGTGGATGCAGCCGGTCTACAGCGCGCACTATGTCGTCCAGCGCGGCCAGCACCAAAGCCTGCAGCTGCCCGATGGCACTACCTTGGAGCTCGATGCCGAGACCGAGGCGCAGGTGCGCCTCTACCGCGACCGGCGCGAAGTTCAGCTGGCGCATGGCCAGGCGATGTTCATCGTGGCACCCGATGCCAGCAAGCCTTTTGAAGTGCAGGCCGGCCCGGCCCGCGTCAGCGTGGTGGGCACCCGCTTTGCGGTGCGCTACCGCCAAGACGGCGTTGACGCAGGTCAGGTGCGGGTCGAGGTGCAAGAGGGACGGGTGCGCGTGGCCGCCGTGCACAGCCCCGCCACCGCACTGCTGCTGGGCGCCGGCCAAACCACGCAGGTTGCAGGCGATGGTCTGCTGGCCCCCGTGGGCAGCGTAGCCCCTGACAGCGTGGGCCTGTGGCGCAAGGGCTTGCTGCGCTTCGACCACACCCCGCTGGCCCAGGCCTTGCAGGAGATGGAGCGCTACGGGCCTACCGGCCTCATGGTGCGCGACCCCGCTGTGGCGGCGCTGCCCCTGGGCGGCAGCTACGCGACGGCCAGGCCGGCCGAGTTGGCCCATATGCTGACCCTGGTGCTGCCGGTGCGCCTGGTGCCCGGCACGGAGGGCCGCGCCGAAATCGTCGCAAAGTCCGAAAAAAAATAATTCAGAAAATGCAAAAAGCGGGGTGCAGTTATGCGCCTGCAGTGCGTCATAAAAGGTAATGAGATTTATTTACTGCATTGCCTGACCATGTCCAAACCCCGTTTGTCCTTCCGCTCTCCCTCCCGCTCCACTGGCGCATCGGTTGCCACCATGGCCCGCTTCCATCCTGCACCGTTGGCCCTGGCCGCCGCATTGGCGCTGGCGATGCCGCCCGCCGCGTATGCGCAATCTGCCACGCCCGCCCACCAGGCGAGCAGCCTGTCGATTGCGGCCCAGCCGCTGGGCTCCGCACTGCAGGCGCTGTCCGCAGCCACGGGCGTGTCCATCGGCTTTGCGCCGGCGCTGGTCGAGGGCAAGACGGCGCTCGCCGTCTCCGGCACGCTCACGCCGCAGCAAGCGGCCGAGCGCCTCTTGGCCGGCAGCGGCCTGATGGCGCTGCGCCAGGGCGAGGCCCTGGTGATCAAGGCGACGCCCTCGGCTGGCGACACCAGCACCTTGCCCACGGTGACGGTGACCGCACAAGGCGAGCGCAATGCGACCAGCGAAGGCTCGGGCTCGCTGGCGGCCTCGGCCGTCAGCCTCAACAAGGGTGACCAGGCGCTCAAGGACATTCCGCAGTCCATCAGTGTGGTCACGCGCAAGCAGCTCGACGAGCAAGGCATCACCGACTTGCGCGATGCGATGAACAAGGTCACCGGCACCATGGGCGTGCAAGGGGTGGGCCAGGGCATGGTGCTGTCCGCGCGCGGCTTCCAGATCGATGCCTGGCAGTACGACGGTGTGGCGATTCCGCGCAACCACTACTCGCTGGGCAACTGGGGCACCGAAGGCATGGTCTTCTATGACCGGCTGGAAGTGCTGCGCGGTGCCTCGGGCCTGCTGCAGGGCACGGGCAGCCCGGGCGGCGCCGTCAACCTGGTGCGCAAGCGCGGCCAGCGCGAGAAGACCGTCACCGTCACCGCCCGCGCCGGCTCCTGGGACCGCTATGGCCTGCAGCTCGACGCCGGTGGCCCGCTCAATGACGAGGGCAGCTTGCGCGGCCGCCTGGTGGTGGACGAGTCACGCGGCCACTCCTTTGTCGACTATGTGAATGAGCGCACACGCTCGCTCTACGCCGCATTGGATTACGACATCAGCCCCGACACCACGGTAGGCTTTGGCGTCAGCCAGCTCGACAGCAAGGGCCGCCCCTTCATCATGGGCCTGCCGCTGTATGCCGATGGCAGCATGACCGACCTGCCGCGCTCGACCTTCACCGGCTCTGACTGGAACCGCTCGAACGTCAAGCAAACGACGGTCTATGCCGACCTGAGCCACCGCATCAACAACGACTGGAAGCTCAAGGTCTCGGCCCTGCATGTGAGCGAGCAGAACGCCTCCTTGCACCAGCGCATGACCGGCAAGGTCGAGCCCGATGGCAGTGGCGTGACCTATGACAACTGGTACACCGACTTCGACCTGAAAAAAGTGGCCTTCGATGCCTTCATCAACGGCCGCTTTGACCTCGCTGGTTTCCGTAACGATGTGACCGTAGGTGCCAACTATTCCAAGTACCGCTCCAACGATGTCTATGCCCGCACCTTCACGGCGGGCGCGAATCTCTTTGACATCGACCACCACCGCCCTGAGCCCACCCTGGACAGCCTGCTGGCCGCCGGTGGCCGGCAATGGAAGTCGGCCTACGATGTGCGGCAAAAAGGCATCTATGGCAGCTTGCGAACGCGGCTGACCGAGCCGCTCACCGCGATTGTGGGCGCTCGCACCAGCTGGTATGACTCGCTCTACACCAATGCGGTCACGGGTGAACGCCAGGTCACCACCACGTCTGCAGAGATCACCCCCTATGCCGGCCTGGTGTATGCACTCACCCCCGAATGGTCGCTGTACGGCAGCTACACCAGCGTGTTCGAGCCCCAGTCCGAGCGCACGGTCGATGGCAAGGTGCTCGACCCGATCACCGGCACCAACTATGAACTGGGCATCAAGGGCGAGCTGATGAACGGCAAGCTCAACACCTCGCTGGCCCTGTTCCGCTACGACCACAAGAACCGGGCGGTCAACGACCTGGCCTCCGGCTTTGCCTGCGACGGTTGGTACTGCTCGACCTCGGCCGGCAAGGTGCGCAGCCAGGGCGTGGAGGCCGAAGTGAGCGGCGAAGTGGCGCGCGACCTGCAGGCCATGGTGGGCTACACCTTCAACACCAGCAAGTTCCTGAATGACCAGACCAACCAGGGCCAGGTCTTCAGCACCTGGACGCCCAAGCACATGCTGCGCGCCTGGTTGTCCTACCAGCTGCCGGGCGATTGGAACCGGCTGAGTGTGGGCGCTGGCGTCGTGGCGCAAAGCCATACCTTGAGCTATGACCGCTCCTTCAAGGTTGCGGGCAACACCATCACCAGCCTGCGCCTGGCCTACCAGGCCACGCCTGAGGTCAGCGTCGCCCTCAACGTGAACAACGTGTTTGACAAGCACTACATCCTGCCCGGCTTTGTCGGCTACACCGGCGGCACCTATGGCGATCCGCGCAATGCCATGTTGACCCTGAAGTACACGCCCAAGCTGTGATCGGTCGCTGAACTGCCCAGCTGCAGTGGCAAAGCCTGGCCTTGGTCCAAAAAACGGCAGGGTTCAGGTTTTGCACCACGCAAACTGCGTTAGGCTGCGCGTTGCGATCCGCAAGCGGGTGGGCGGGCCATGCAGGGAACCACCCACTACAGCTTGCACCGGGGCCTGCAACCAGTGCCCCAGGCGATTGCCAACCAGAGCCAGCCATTGCCGGCCCATGCCCCGCGCATGCGGCAGGGAACCCGCCAGCCAGCCATTCAGCCCAAGAGGAGGAGCCATGTCCAAGAACAACCAACCATCCACCCTGTGTCGCCCGCTGCTGGCGGCGGCCCTGGCCGTTTCGGCCAGCTTCGGTGCCGCGCTGCCAGCGCATGCCGATTACCTGTGGCTGCAGACCGAGAACGGCCAGACGCGCGCCCACGTGGGTGAGCTGCACAAGGCGCCAGGGCCGCTTGGCGAACTGAGCGAGCCGCGCCAGGTGGTGGCAGAAGGCAAGAGCGTGCCGCCATCGGCCGACCCCTATGTGCTGACCCAGGCAGAGGGCGCCCCGGCCGACCAGCGCTTTGCCGCGACGCGTGCGGGCAGCGATGGCGTGCTGACCTACTACCAGGCCCGCTTTGGCCGCCAGGAGACCAAGGCCGTCAATGACCTGGAGCTGGTGCCCACCACGCCCCAGGGCAACACCTACCAGCTGATATTCAAGGGCCGGCCCGTAGCGGCCAGCCAGGTGAATGTGGACACCAGCGAAGGCTGGCGCCGTGTGCTGGCCCCCGCCAAGGATGGCACTGTGAGCTTTACGCCGTCGTTCCCCGGCCTCTACGTGCTGGAGGTCACGGCCCGCGTCAACAACGGTAGCGTCAAGATCGATGGCAAGCAGTACGACGAGGTGCGCCACACGGCGACTCTGAGCTTTGAGGTGCCGCAGTAACGCGGTGATTCCCCGCAGGGGCAGGCGCGCCGCTTTTATCGGGCGCCTGCACAAGTATTGGCTTGGCACGACAATTGCAGCAGTTCGACGGCTTGCCGTCTGGTGTTTGCCGCTTTTTGTCTTTCATGAAAAACCTGCCTCTGCTGCAGCAGCACGACCTGCGCCGTGCGCTGCACAACGAAGTCCATTCCCGCCCCCCTGAAGCCCTGCCCGATAACACCGCCGTGTTCTGCACGGTGATGTGGGCCGATGCCGCCGAGCGCGCGGCCAGCCGCCAGTGGCTGCACCAGCTGCTGCGCGATCTGCAACTGCCCGTGCCCGATGCCGAGGCCAACCACCTGCGCCTGGACCTGGGCAATGGCCGCCTGCGCTGGGAGCTGCACACCGAATTTGTCTCCTGGACCTGGATGGTGCCCATCCGCTCCGAAGCGCTGGACGAGGCCGAGCTGCCGTCTGCCAGCGACCTGGTGCCCGCCCAGTGGCTCGCCGGCCTGCCCGGCCGCTGCCTGCTGGCGATGAATGCCTGGGTGCTGCCCGCGTCCCCCGCGCTGGAGAAAAAGGTCGAGCAACGCTGGCTGTACGAGGACAAGCTGGTCGCCTCCAAGGCCTCCGACCAGAAGGCGCAGGTCTATACCGATTTTTCCATCCATTCGGATGGCGCATCGCGCCTCTTTGTGCTGAACCAGGGCCTGTCGGCCGCGCGCAATGGGCGCCTGGTGCAGCGCCTGCTGGAGATCGAGACCTACCGCATGGCCGCCTTGCTGGGCCTGCCTGCGGCGCGTGAGACCATGGAAAAGCTCGCCAGCACCGAGACTGAGTTGGCCGAGCTGTCCGCCGCCATCCGCAGCGCGGGCGCGGCCAGCGAGCCGCAGCTGCTCGACCAGCTCACGCGCCTGGCCGCGCAGGTCGAGAGCCAGTATGCCGCCCACCATTCTCGCTTTTCGGCCAGCAGCGCCTACTTTGCGCTGGTGCAGCAGCGTGTGGGTGATATCCAGGAGACGCGCCTGGGCAGCTACCAGAGCATCGGCGACTTTATGGACCGGCGCCTGACCCCCGCGCGCAACACCTGTGTGTCGGCCCACCAGCGGCTCGAAGCGCTGTCCCAGCGCGTATCGCGCCTGAGCAACCTGCTGCAGACGCGGGTCGATATCAGCCAAAAGCAGGGCCGCCAGGCGGTGCTCAAGGCGATGAACGAGCGCCAGGGCCTGCAGCTCAAGATGCAGTCCACGGTCGAGGGCCTGTCGGTCGCGGCCATCACCTACTACATCACCGGCCTCATCAGCTACCTGGCCAAGGGCCTGCAGAAATGGGGGTGGCCTCTGTCGCCAGAAACGACGGCGGCGCTGGCCATCCCGGTGATAGGCTTGGGCGTCTGGTGGTCGATTCGCCGCATGCACCACCGTTTGTTCCATGGGTCGGCGCACCAGCACTGACTGGTTCTTGGAGAGTTATCTTGTCTGTTTCTGTTGCACCGGCTGCGGTGCTCACGCCCAGTGTGCGCCGCGCCGGCATGGTCTGCGCCGTGGTGGGCGCCATCGCGTTCAGCGGCAAGGCCATCATCGTCAAGCTGGCCTACCGCCATGGGGTCGACGCGATCACCTTGATCATGTACCGCATGCTGTTTGCGCTGCCGCTGTTTGTCATCATGGCCTGGTGGGCCGGGCGGGGCAAACCGGCGCTGTCGCTGCGCGACTGGCTCGCCGTCATCGCGCTGGGCTTTTGCGGCTACTACCTCTCCAGCTACTTGGATTTTGCCGGGCTGAGCTATATCAGCGCGGGCCTGGAGCGGCTGATCCTCTACCTCAACCCCACCTTGGTGCTGGCGCTGGGCTGGCTGCTCTACCGCAGGGTGGCCAGCGGCCGCCAACTGCTGGGCCTGGCCATCAGCTATGCCGGCGTGATGCTGGTGTTTGGCATGGAGCTGTACACCCATGGCGCCGGCCAGCAGGTGGGCTGGGGTGCTAGCTTGGTGTTCCTGAGCGCCGTGAGCTATGCCGTCTACCTGGTCTACAGCGCTCAGTATGTCAAACGCCTGGGCGCGCTGCGCCTGGTGGGCCTGGCCACCAGCTTTGCCTGCCTGTTCTGCATTGCGCAGTTCTTGCTGACGCGGCCACTGCAGGCCGCGCAGGTGGATGCGGCCGTCATCTGGCTGTCTGTCCTCAACGCCACCTTGTGCACTGCCGTTCCCGTCTTGCTGGTGATGCTGGCCGTTGAGCGCCTGGGCGCCGCCACCGTCGCGCAAACCGGCATGATCGGTCCGCTCTCGACGATCCTGATGGGCGTGTGCCTGCTGGGCGAGCCGCTGACGCCGGTGATGGTGGCCGGCACGGCCTTGGTGCTGACTGGCATCTATGTGTTCACCCACCAGGCTAAAAGACAATAAAGGGCATGTCCAGGCGCCTGAGCGCAACTGCCATTTGTGACATAGCATCGATACCCACAAGGAGATTTGAATATGGATTTTGGAATTGCCAACAAATGGGCACTGGTCTGTGCGGCCAGCAAGGGCCTGGGCCGTGGTTGCGCGCAGGCGCTGGTCAATGAGGGCGTCAATGTCGTCATCAACGCCCGCGGCGAAGAAGCGCTGAAGGATACCGCCCGCCAGCTCAAGGTGATGGCCGCGATGTGGGCCGCAGCAGCGCCTGGCCGCGTCGCGCCCCAGGTGATCGCCGTGGCCGCAGACATCACCACCGAAGCCGGTCGCGCTGCGGTGCTGAATGCCGAAGGCGGCCCGGGCCAGCGCTTTGACATTCTGGTGAACAATGCGGGCGGCCCGCCACCCGGTGATTTCCGCGACTGGGACCGTGAGGCCTGGATCAAGGCGCTGGACGCCAACATGCTCACCCCCATTGTGCTGATCCAGACCTTGATCGACGGCATGGCCGAGCGCGGTTTTGGCCGCATCGTCAACATCACCTCCAGCTCCGTCAAGGCCCCCATCGATATCCTGGGCCTGTCCAACGGCGCGCGCAGCGGCCTGACCGGCTTTGTCGCAGGCGTTGCACGCAGCCCCATTGCCGGCAAGGGCGTGACCATCAACAACATCCTGCCGGGCAAGTTCGACACCGACCGCATTGCCGCCACGATCTCGGCCACCGCCAGCAAGACCGGCGAGAGCGAAGCCGACATCCGCGAGGCGCAGCAAAAGCAGATTCCTGCCGGCCGCTACGGCACCGCCGATGAGTTTGGCGCGATCTGCGCGTTTCTGTGCAGCCAGCAGGCGGCCTATATCACCGGCCAGAACATCCTGCCCGACGGCGGCTCCTACGCCGGTACGTTCTAAGAACCTGTTCAAAGTCTCTACGCAGCCGCGTTGGAGTGCAATCGGGATGAGTTCGAAGCGATGGTCCGCCGCTTGCACCGGGGTGCAAGCAAGGGCCAGCGCGAAGAAATCGCCCGATTTCACTCCAACCCGTAGGGACAGTGGCTTTGCGGCCGCCCGGGCAGGGGCGGTCTGCGGCGTTGCAGCGCTTGCCAATAGCTGGCTATTGGCTGCGCACTGCGCCTAGCATCCCATCCCGCAAAGACACTGTCGCGGCGCGAGGAGACATTGAACAGGTTCTAAGCGCCCGCACCCACCAAGCAAAACCGCCCGAGCAGCTGCCCGGGCGGTTTTTTGATGTCTAACGTTCTGGCCGGCGATCAGGCCTGGTCATCGTCAAAGAAATCAAAGCCATCGTCCCCGCCGTCATAGTCCGCCACGTCCTGGCTGTTGCTATCACTGCTGCCGCTGCTGCTGTCCGTATCCGGCATCCAGCGGTTGGCCGCCGCGTCCACATGGTCGCGCCCGGCTTGCTGGGCGAGCTGGTCCAGGCCACCGTTGTCGCCGCTGCCGCTGCCGCTGGTGTTGGCCGTGCTGGCGCTGTCTGCAGCCGGGCTGCTGCTGGCCGCATGGCTGGGGTTGGCCGCCGCCTGCGCGGGGTTGCTCCAAAGGTGGCTCAGACCATTGAACAGCAACATGCCACCCGCCACACCGGCGGCAGAGGCAGCGGCCTGGCCCAGAAAGCCGCCCGCTGCCGACCCCGCCGAGGGCTGCGCAGGCATGGGGGCGGGCGCTGCCGGGGTGGCTGCTGCCGGGGCCGCGCCAAACCAGCGCCCCGTGCTGGCCGGGGCTGGCGTATCGCCATAGCCTGCGGGCGCAGCGCTGTTGGGCGGATAGCTGGGGGCATAGCCAGCGGGGCTGCGGCTGGCCAGGTTGGCATCCGGGCTGCGGCCAAAATGCGTGTCCAGCCCGGCACCTAAGAAGCTGGAACTGCCGCCAGACGGTTTAGCGGCAGCAGCCCGGGCCTCGACCAGTTGCGCCTGCAACTGCGCCTCTTGCTGCTGGGCCTGTTGCAGCGCCTGCTCCAGCAGCAGGCCGCGCTGGGTCAGCCAATAGAGCGCATCGGGGGTTTGCTGGGCCTGCTGGCGTACCCAGGCTTCTGCCTGGCCGTCCTTGGGCTGGCCATCCAACTGGCGCAGTTGCTGGAAGAGGTTCTCAATCAGGGTCTGTTCTTGCGCGTTCATCTCGGCATCCTCGCAGGTGGTGGTGTCACCGCATATGGGATGCACTGTGCGCTTGCGCAAGGGCGCCAGTGTGAAGCGCGCGTTCTATCCGTAGCAGGTTGTAAACGCCTGGGCCGGCCCGCATCAGGCCCGGCGCGACGAAATCACAATCCCGGCGACCACCAGCACAAAGGCCGCCGCATGGTAGAGGCGGGGCGGCTCGCCCAAAAAGGCGGCCGACAGCACGGCAGCAAACAGTGGCGTGAGGTTGGTAAAAAAGCCCGCCACCGTGGGGCCCACGCGCTGCACGCCCACGCCCCAGCAGCGGTAGGCGACCAGGGCCGGGCCAATGACGATATAGGCAATGGCCCAGAGCAGGGTGCTGTTGATCTGCAGCTGGCTGGCGCCCACGGCCCATTCGCCAGCAGCAAACAGCCCGGACCAGAGCAGGCCAAAGGTCAGCTGGGCCATCAGCAGCAGCGCCCAATGGCTTTTGATGCCGGCCGGATCGGGGGTACGCACCAGCAGCCAGCTGTAGAGCGACCAGCAGGCGGTGGACAGCAGCATGAACAGATCGCCCGGCACCAGGCGCAGTTGGGTCAGCTGCTGCCAGCTGCCATGGCTGAGCACCAGCAGCACGCCGCTGACCGAGAACAGCGCGCCCAGCATCTGCGGCCGCGTGATGCGGGTCTGGAAGAACAGCGCGCCAAAGGCCATCATCCACAGCGGCATGCTGGATGCCACCAGGGTCACATTGATGGGCCCCGAGGTCTTGAGCGCCATGTACTGGAAGGCGTTGTAGCAGCCAATGCCCAGCAGGCCGATGATGGACCAGCGCTTCCACTGCGGCCACAGCGGGCTGCCCCGGCGCAGCAGCGGGTAGGCCAGCGGCAGCATGATCGCAAAGGCCAGCAGCCAGCGCACAAAGTTCAGCAGCATGGGGGAGACCAGCTCGTGCACCAGCCGGCCCACGACGGCATTGCCCGCCCACATCAGCGGGGCGGCGGTCAGCAGCGCCATGGTCGACGGTGTCAGTTTTTGTTGCATCGCGTGACTGTACATCCCCGTGACAGCAGCCGGTGTGAAAGCGTGGCAGCATGGTGACTGACGGCACCAAGCACCTACCCAGAACCTATCTCAGTTCACACAGGAGAATTCCCATGTCTTTGGCAGTACAGATTGCGCGCAATGGCGGACCCGAGGAGATGAAACTGGTCGACGTGGATGTCGGCGCCCCTGGCCCCGGCGAAGTGCGCATACGCCACCATGCCATCGGGCTCAATTTCATCGACGTCTACCAGCGCACGGGCCTCTACACCCTGCCGCTGCCTTTGAACCTGGGCATGGAAGGCGCCGGTGTCGTCGAGGCCGTGGGCGACGGCGTGCAGCACCTGCAGGTGGGTGACCGCGTGGCCTATGCCAGCAACCCACCGGGCAGCTACAGCGAAGTGCGGGTGATGCCCGCCGCCTATGTCTGCCAACTGCCCGACAGCATTGATTTTGAAACCGGCGCGGCGATGATGCTCAAGGGCCTGACGGCCCAGTACCTGCTGCACCAGGCCAAGCCGGTTGAAGGCCTGCATGCGGGCGACTTTGTGCTCTTCCACGCTGCGGCAGGCGGCGTGGGGCTGATCGCCTGCCAATGGGCCAAGGCGCTGGGCCTGCGCCTGATTGCGACCGCTGGCTCCGCAGAGAAATGCCAGCTGGCGCTGGCCCATGGCGCCGAGGTCGCGATCAACTACCGCACGGAAAACTTTGCCGAACGCGTCAAGGACATCACCGGCGGCAAGGGTGTCAAGGTCGTCTATGACTCGGTCGGCAAGGACACCTGGGATGGCTCGCTGCAATGCCTGCGCGCCTTTGGCCTGATGGTGTCGTTTGGCAATGCCTCCGGCCCGGTTCCGCCATTTGCGCCGGCCATCCTGGCAGCCAAGAGCCTGTATGTCACGCGCCAGGGCCTCTTTACCCACCTGCGCTCGCGCGAGGCCTGCCAGGCCATGGCCAATGACCTGTTCGCCGTCGTGGCCTCGGGCCAGGTCAAGATCCATATCGCGCAGCGTTTTGCGCTGTCCGAGGTGCAGGCCGCGCACCGCGCGCTGGAGGCACGCCAAACCACGGGCAGCAGCATCCTGCTGCCCTGATGGTCCCGTAGCCGATGTCCGCATCGGGTTTTGGGCGGGGGCTGGCAGCCCCCAGGCGCAGATGGACTAACATCCATCTGCTTTTATTTTGATAGTGCACCATGACCCGTGTTTCTCCCCCGCTGTTCGCGCCCGAGCCGCCCACCTGGCTGGCTGCTGCGCGCAGGGCCATGCAGTCGCCGCCGCGCAAGCCCCGGCTGCCGCTGTGGGTCAACGGCCAGGCGGTCGGCTCCCTGGTCGAGCATTTTCTGATCGACACCGGCATCGCCGGGCGCCTGGGCGGTGATGCACTGCTGTCCAAGCGCGAGCGCTCGGGCACGGCGGTGTGGCTGCTTGAATCACCCACGCAGGACGCGACGGCGCTGATGGGCCGCCTGGCCGATGCGCTGCGCGATGCGGGCCGCATTGGCCCCTGGCGCAACGAGCAGCTGGCCGTGCAGGCGGTCGATGGCAGCCTTATCGGCACCGTCGAGCGCGGGGCGGTGCGCGTGCTGGGCATTGCCACCTTGGCCGTGCACCTGGTGGGCATCGCGCCTGATGGGCGCCTGTGGGTGCAGCAGCGCGCGGCCAACAAGGCCAACTACCCGCTGCACTGGGACACCTTGATGGGCGGCATGGTCTCGGCCCAGGACAGTTTGGACCAAGCCCTGGCGCGCGAAACCTGGGAAGAGGCCGGCCTGCAGATTACTGACTTGCAGGGCCTGCGCCATGGCGGCGTGCTGCGTTTTCGCCAGCCCGACAGCGATGGCGGCGACGACCTGGGCTATATGTACGAAGACATCCACTGGTATGCCGCCACCGTGCCCGAAGGCCAGGTGCCCCGCAACCAGGATGGCGAAGTGGCGCAGTTTGCGCTGTGGCAGGCCGCTGAGGTCCAGCAGCAGCTGGCGCAGGCACGGTTCACGCCCGAGGCCGCCTTGGTCTGGGCCGGTTTTGCAGATTGGATGACATGACAGAGACAGTGAACAAGCAGGGCGCCCCGGTGCAGGCACCCAAGCAGGTGGTGGTGGTGGGCGCCGGTGTGGTCGGCGTAGCTACCGCCCTGGCGCTGCAAAGCTATGGCGTGGCCGTCACCTTGATCGACCGGGGCGAGCCCGGCATGGAATGCAGCTATGGCAACTCCGGCGCGATCAGCCCCGGCTCGGTCGCGCCGCTGGCCCTGCCTGGCATCTTGAAAACCGTGCCCGGCATGCTGATGGACCAGGACGGCCCGCTGTCGATTGGCTGGAAGCACCTGCCCAAGGCGGCGTCCTGGCTGGTGGCCTTTGCGCAATCGGCCGAGCCCAAGCGTGTGGCTGCGGCGGCAGAGCGCCTCAACGACCTGTACCAGGGCGCCGTCGATGCGCATGCGGCGCTGGCGCAGAACCTGGGCGTGTCCGAGCTGTTCATGCGGCGCGGCCATCTGCACCTCTACCCCGATGCCGATTACGCGCAAAAGGATGCCACCGGCTGGCAGCTGCGCGCCAAGTATGGCTACCAGGTCGAGGAGCTGGACCGCGCCGGCATCGAGGCGCTCGAGCCCCATGCACCCCAGGGCTATGCCCATGGCCGTTATCTCGCCGACCACGGCACCATCCTGAACCCGCTGCGCTATGTGCAAAGCATGCTGCATGCCTTTGTGCAGCGCGGCGGCAAGCTGGTGCAGGCGGAGGTCAAGGCCATCCGCCCCGATGACAAGGGCTGGGCCGTGCGCACGGGCGATGCCGCGCTCGATGCGCAGCGCTGGCCGCATATCGTCGTGGCCGCTGGTGCCTGGGCGCCTGCATTGCTCAAGCCGCTGGGCATGCTGCTGCCGATCGAATCGCAACGCGGCTACCACGCCCAGTTTGCCGGTGCCCAGCACCTGGTGGAACGCACCGTGGTGCTGGCCGACAAAAAGGTGTTTATCGCGCCGATGGAAGGCGGGCTGCGCGTGGGCGGCACGGTCGAGATCGCTGGGCTGAAGGCCCCGCCCAACCCGCGCCTCGCAGCGGGCATCGAGCGCATGGCGCGCGAGGCCTTCCCGGCGCTGGCAGGCCTGGAGGCCCAGCACTGGATGGGCCACCGCCCCTGCCTGCCGGGCTCCGTGCCCATCGTGGGCCATATCGATGCGATCCAGGGCCTGTGGCTGGCTGTGGGCCATGGCCACTTGGGCCTGACCGGCTCGCTGCCGACGGCCCAGCGCATAGCGACCGGCATGTGCGGGCCACAGGCGCTGCCGTTTTGGCAGTTGCGCACTGCCGGATAAATCTCAACCCATCAGCTGGGCCAGCCTGCGCACCGCCGCCGGTATCGGCGCAATCACCGGCAGATCCAGGCGCTCGGCCAGCGCAATGGCGGCCTGGCCCAGCGGGCCGCCGCCAATGATCACGGCCTGCGCGCCATCCTCGTCCACACAGCGCTGCACAGCTTGGGCCAGTGCGGCTTCCAGCGCCTGCGCATCACCACTCAAGGCGCGCGGGTCGCCCTCGGTCAGGCGGATGCCGGTGTAGAGGTGTGCCAAACCCACGGCAGCCACGCGCCCGGCAATCGGCTCCTCCAAATCCGGCGTCACAGTGGCCACACCAAAGCGCCGCCCGCCGCTGACCGCCTCCAGCATCGAGGCCTCGGCAATGCCGACGACGGGCACGGCGCTCAAGGCGCGCAGCCGCTCCAGCCCTGGGTCGCCAAAGGCGCTGATGATGACACCGGCGCAATCGCTGGGCGCCTCGCGCCAGCAGTCTTCTACCTCCAGCGCGGCTTGCGCCAGCTCGGTCGCGTTGACGATCATCAACGGGCCCTTGCCGGCGGTGCGCGGCAGAATCTGCCACGGCGCGGGCGCCGAGAGCTGGGCAATGTCGGCCATCATCGCAGTGGTGGCCTCGGAGGCATTGGGGTTGATCAGCAGGATTTTGGACATGCAGCAAAACTAGGATTGGGCCGTGGCAGGCGTGCCAGCCAGCGGCTCGGCATCGGGGGAGCGGCCATAGGTCTCGGGCACGCATTGCACGCTGATGATGAAAATCAGGTACATCGCAGCGGCCAGGCCAAACACGCCGCCCAGGCCAAAACCATCAAACAGACGGCCGGCTACCAGCGGCATCAGCGCACCGGCGGCCGTGCCGGTGGCGAGGATGAAGGCGGTGCCAAAGGCGCGCACACGGGTGGGGTAGAGCTCGGGCGCATAGATCCAGATAGTAGTGTTGAGCAGCAGCACAAAGAACTGGAAGGTAGCCCCAGCAATCAGCAGCACCACAATGCTCTTGGCGGCAAAGCCAATCGTGAGCGCCGCCAGGCAGGCGCAGATGGCGCCGGCGGTCAGCACCCGTTTGCGCGGAAAGTGAAAGCCCAGCGCTGATGCCGCAATCGCGCCCAACAGGCTGCCGCTTTGCATCACCATCGTGAACAGCAGGCTCTTGGACATGCTGTAGCCCAGGCCCACCAGAATCGTCGGCATCAAGGTCAGCACCGAAATCTGCGCGCCATAGGTCATCCAGATGGTAATGCACAGCGGCACCGTGCGGCGGCCGAGCGCGCCCCGGAAAATCTCGGTGATGCGCACCTTGATTTTGGCCGCCGTGGTGCTGGCGCCGTCATCGCTGATATAGGGATGGGCGGCTTGCGCGGCGCCCGCCAGCTTGCCCGATGCCAGGCGCGTCAGCACGGCATTGGTCTCGGCAATGCGGCCTTGCGACAGCAGAAAACGTGGCGTCTCGGGGATATAGCGGCGGTAGAACGCAGCCAGCAGCGCCGGCACCATCAGGCAGACAAAGAGCCAGCGCCAGCCGTTGTCGCCGGGGAAGATCCAGAACACCAAGAGGCCAAAGGCGGGTGCCAGAAAATTGCCCAGCCCGCCCGCGCCCACATTGACCAGACCGACCGCTGTGCCCCGGAACTTGGACGAGCAGAACTCGGACAGCATGGTGACCGCAATCGCAATCTCACCCCCCAGGCCAAAGCCCACCACCGCCCGGCCCAGCGCCATCACCGCCAGATTGGGCGCCATCGCGCAGATGCCCGCACCAATCGTGAACAGCAGCAGGTCCACCGTCAGCATCACGCGCCGGCCATAGCGGTCTGCGATATAGCCCGACACGATGCGGCCAATCGCCGCGCAGGCAAAGGTCACCGAGTTGAGCATGCCGATGTCCGACGCCGTCAACCCCCATTGCTCCTTGAGCATGGGCCCGATGATGCCGACCGCGTTCTGCTCGAAGCTGTCAAACAGGCAGCCAATCAGGATCAAAAAGATGATCGTGTGGTGCGAGCGGGTCACCCCAATCTTATCCAGGGCCTGGTCGAGTTCGGCCACCTTGGGAGAGTCGGGTGCAGAGGAAAGTGCAGGTCCACCAGCCATTGAAAGCTCCTTGAGAAGAGTCGTGCTTGCTCGATTCGGATCGCTGCGCCAGTGTTGGGCAGTTCATCGAAGTTTGGTATAGGTATTTCACTAATATGGTGCATATGAAATTGAAATTTCATGCACCAGCCAGACAAAGCAAGCAACGTGCCATCTATCTCGGTATCGGGGAACAGGGCGGTGGTGGTGGTTTTCTCAAAGCAAGGGTGCAGCTAGCTGCTGCGCCGGCGGCGTAGGGAGCCACGAAGAGAGAGGCTGCGATCCATGAGGTGAGGGCTGGTTGCGTCAGGGTGCAATCACCGTAGCCCCAGAGTTGTAGCGACTGGCCTGCTGAGTGACAGTGTTCGTGCGAACGGTTTGAAGGGGCTTTTGACTGTCTCTGAACGACCTACAGTAGTCATGCGTTCTGACTAGCTAAATGCTATCTTTTTTTAAAGCAAGGATGCTCTTTCCCTTCTCTGGATTTTCGGGCGAAAAACACTGCTGCGAGCCATCCTGAGAATCAATGAACAACCTTCCACAAGATCCACATTGCCACATCGTGCGGGCTGGCGTCTGGACTATTTTTCTTGCGTGCATGTATGCATCGTCTTTGCTTAATTTGCCGCTGAAAATTGAATCAATGATTGCACTATCGAGAGTGTCAAACACATCGAGCCAGCCTTGATCAGGCGTTATGTGTGCTTTGTTGGGTAAGCAGTCCGTACCATCAACAATGAACGAACCACAGAGGCATCGAATTTTCAAAGTAGAGCCTTGCGCTAGTGTTAGCGGAGTATTTTTTTCTGAATGTTAGATCGCAGTCGGCAGACTGTAAATTGCCGATGTGCTAACGTCGCAGACCGACGCTCAGCAGATATTGAATACGCCGCTCAGTTTTTTGAATTATATATATTTGGAGAGTATCGTTCCATATATGTATCTGGATATAGCGGGGATGTAAATCCATATTCCTTATATAAGCCATGGGCGTTGCTGGTGGCTAAAGTGAAACGCCGTAGCCCCTGAAGTAGAGGATGAGATAAAACAGCTCTCATTAGAGCTTTACTATAGCCGTTCCCCCGGCATTCAGGAATAACGAAAACATCAACAAGATTGGCAAATGTCGCGCTATCCGTGATGACGCGACAAAATGCTACTTGTCGATTTTCTATATAGCCCCCAAAGCATAGAGAGTTGTCAATTGCTTTGCGCAATAATTTCAGTGGGATATTCTTGGCCCACGGAGTTTCAGTGGAAAGAAAGCTGTGAATCAAAAGGATATCCAGCTCTTTCTTGTCGGTTGAAATGCGTAAATCTTTCATGATTGAATACCTCGTCAGCGCATGTCATATTGGTTGTCAGCTTCTGGCTGGAGGACTAGACCACCACCGCAAGAAAATTAGCTGCAGACTTGCTTATTCATTTGCTCTTGCATTGTGGGCTTCTTGCCGATTGTGGCGTCGTAAATCTAACTACTTTAGCCGAAGCTCAACGTGCACAAATTCGGTTGAGTCTGGAGCATCTCTGACTTCAAGGTAAGACTGCGTGCGAACCAAGTCGCTAAGCTTTTTAAAGCCGTAGTTACGTGGATCGAACGAGGTATGCGTCTTTCCTAATAGGCTACCCACGGTTGCTAGTCGGGACCATCCGCTATCGCGTGTGGTTTCTCGAATTGCGTGAACAAGTAGCTCCTTCAGGTCAGGGACGTCGGCGACTTTTGCATGGGCTGTTGGTTCTGCGGTAGCCTTTAAAACCTCGAAAAAAATGAACTTGTCGCACGCGGCAATGAACGGCTCCGGAGTTTTTCGCTCACCCATGCCATAAACAACCTTACCTGCTTCGCGCAAGCGAGTTGCAAGTCTTGTGAAGTCACTATCACTTGAGACAAGGCAAAAGCCATCTACGTTTCCCGCGTACAGCAGGTCCATCGCGTCGATGATGAATGCGGAATCGGTTGAGTTCTTGCCTTGGGTATAAGAAAACTGCTGAATAGGTTGAATCGCGTGTTTGTGAAGATGTGCCTTCCATCCAACAAGATTTTGCGTCGTCCAATCACCGAAGGCGCGCTTAACTGTCGCGATGCCGTACTTGGTAACTTCCTCTAGTACTTCCCTCGCCACAGAACTTGAGGCGTTGTCAGCATCAATTAGAACCGCGAGTCTTGCCGTATCGGTCATCTCAGAACACCTTCATATAGAAAAATAAAAACCAGAGTTAGCTATTGGCCGTTACCAGTACCTATCGTACTTGGCAGTCCATCCATCGTAGATCGTGTAGGTTATTGGAAAAATCTGCTCTTCGAGCACGCCCAGATGTCGAGCTAGACGGGCCTCTGTTTCCTGTCCTTCGCGTTTCATGTTCAGGTTGAATTTCACTGTCTCATCGCCACAGAACACAGCAAACGCAAAACCGCCGGCCATGTAACCCGGAAAAATGAGACCTGAAGGCATGCGTGTTTCCGCGCCAACATAGGGTCCGCGAACCATACCCGCCTCCGCGGTGGCCAGGTAAGGTCACCTTGTTTCTGGCATCCAGCTGCAAAACTGTGTTGTTGGTCGCAAACAGTACGACGCCCTAGCGGCTGCTGCACAAAACAGGAGCGTCCTGCAAGCCATCAAAACTCCTGGTGCTGCTCATGCTGCTGCTCAATGGCCGCCAGGCGCTTGCGGCCCGGCGCGCCGGCTGCCTCCAGCACCATGGTAGCCAGCAGGTCGCAGACGGCCATCACGGCCACATGGTTGTCCAAAAGGCCTGAGCCATGGCAGTCGCACTGGATGGACCAGGTGGCAGCGGCGTAGTGGGGGGAGGCCTGGTCGCTGACCAGCAGCACAGCAGCGCCGGCCTTGCTGGCAGTGGCCAGCAGTGCGGCCATCTGGCGGGTCTGGCGGCGCATGCCAAAGATGATGACGCAGTCGTTTTTGTTGAGGCTGGCGGTGTACTCGGCCAGCGTTTCGCCGGGGCCGGGCAGGCTGATGACCTGGGGCACCACCTGGATGATCTGCCAGCGCAGGTACTGCGCAAACGCGTGGCTGCTGCGGCTGCCAAAGATGAGCACCTGGCGCGCGGCGATGATGGCCTGCACGATCTCGCTCAGCTGCGGCTCACTGAGCTGGTCCAGGGTGTTGATCAGGTTGGCGAGCGAGCGCTCGCGGTGCGTGGCCAGCATCTGCCCGCGCTGGAACGCCTCGGTGGCCGACTGGAACAGCGGCGAGCCGCTTTGCTTGTCCTCACGCACCTGGCGGCGCGCTTCTTCGTAGTTCTCATAGCCGAGGCGCCGGATAAAGCGGCTTACCGTCGAGGGCGACACCTTTGCCAGTTGGGCCAGCTCATTGCCGGCATAGCTGGCCAGCTCGCCGGGGAACTCCAGCACAAAGTCGGCCAGTTGCCGCTCGGTGGCGGGCAGTGCCTGCAGGTGCTGGCGCACCCGCTGCAAAAAGGATTCGGTCGCTGGTGGTCGCATCGCAGGGCGGCGGGCCGGGAGGCCTGCGGCTAAAGGGGGATGAGGGGATTCTAGGCCACCCCATCCACCACGGGGGTGCGTCGAGCCGCTTACTCAGCCTTTGCCAGATAGGGCTTGAGCCAGCCCAGGCCATCGCTGGTGGCATGGGGCGCTGCGCCGCGCGCGGGCTTGTACTCGCAGCCAATCCAGCCGTCCCAGCCCAGGCTGTCCAGCAGCGCAAACAGATAGGGGTAGTGCAGCTCGCCCACATCGGGCTCGTGGCGCTCGGGCACGCCGGCAATCTGGATATGGCCGACCTGGCCCGTGGGCAGGTACTGGCGGATCTTCATCGCCAGGTCGCCCTCGACGATCTGGCAGTGGTAGAGGTCCATCTGCACCTGCACATTGGCGGCGCCAATCTCGGCCACCAAGGCATGGGCCTGGTCCTGGCGGCTCAGGAAGAAGCCGGGCATATCGCGGCCATTGATGGGTTCGAGCAGAATGCGTACATCCTGCGCTGCTGCATGCTCGGCCGCATGGCGGATATTGGCGATGTAGGTGGCGCGCACGGTAGCCGCATCCACGCCCGCGGGCACCAGGCCGGCCATCACATGCAGGCGCGGGCATTGCAGCGCTTGGGCGTAGCGCAGCGCCTGTGCAATGCCGTCGCGGAACTCGGCCTCACGCCCGGGGATGCAGGCGATGCCGCGCTCGCCCCGGTCCCAATCGCCCGGCGGCGCATTGAACAGCACCTGCTGCAGGCCTTGCTGCTGCAGCAAGGCTGCCAGCTGCTCGGGCGCGTAGGCGTAGGGGAAGAGGTACTCGACGGCCGTAAAACCATCGTGGGCGGCGGCGGCAAAGCGGTCCAGAAAGTCCAGGTCGTTGTAGAGCATGGACAGGTTGGCAGCAAAACGGGGCATGGGTGATTTCCAAAAAAGGGGCGGCCGGCAGGCAGAGGGTCAGTGCACGGCAGGCAGGGTGTGGTTTTACCAGTGCGCGCCAAAGCTTTGGCGCAGCTCGTCAATCTGGGCCTCGCTCAGCGGCGCGGGTGGCTGCTGGCGGCACTGGTTCCAGAGCAGGGCGGTCTCTTCCAGCTCTTCCAGTGCGGCCATCGCGGCAGCCGGGCTTTCGTGCCAGACATTGGGGCCCAGGCGCGCCAGCATCACCGCGCGGATCGGCCGGCCCGCTGCTGCGTACTGCGCAATCGCCTCGGCCACGGCCTGCGCCGCATCGGGCGAGCCGGGGCGGTGGTAGGGGATATGCGGCACGCGGCCCACCTTCATCACAAAGTAGGGGGTCAGCGCGGGCAGCAGCTCGGCGGCGGGCACCACCCCGGGCACAGCAGTGGCTTGCAGCGAGCAGGCCACCAGCTGGCGGCTGTGGGTGTGGATCACGCAGCCGGCGGGCGTGGGCGTATTGGCGCTGGCCTCGTAAATGCGCCGGTGCAGCACGATGGTCTTGCTGGCGCGGTCACCGCTCAGCTGCTGGCCTTGCAGATCGAGCTTGGCCAGGCGCTCGGGCACCAACTGGCCCAGGCTGGCATCGGTGGGGGTGATCAGGTAGCCATCGGCCAGGCGCACGCTGATATTGCCGGCGCTGGCATGCACATAGCCGCGCTGGTACAGCGATGCTCCTACCCGGCAGATCTCGGCGCGGGCGCTGGTTTCATCCATAAAGACCATGGTGTTCAGCCTTACAAAGCGGTGAATGCCTTGGTGAAGAAGTCGGTGCTGCCAAAGTTGCCCGATTTGAGCGCGATGTGCAAGCCCTCCGGCGCTGCAGCGCTGGCCGCATGGCACCAGGGCACGCCCGGGTCAATCTGGCCGCCGATGCGCATCTGTGCAATGCCCAGGGCCTGCACGCAAGCGCCTGATGTTTCGCCACCGGCCACCACCAACTGCCGCACGCCCAGCTCCACCAGGCCGCGCGCAATGGCGGCCAGCGTCTGCTCGACCAGTGCGCCGGCCTGCTCCACGCCCAGCTGGGCCTGGATGCTGCGCACATCGTCGGGCTCGGCGGTGGAGTAGACCAGTACCGGGCCGCTCGCTAGATGGGGACGCGCCCAGTCGAGCGCCTCGCGCACCACATCGTCACCAGCGGCCATGCGCAGCGGCTCGATCGCAAGTGCCGGGCGGCCGCTGGCGATAAAGTGCGCCACCTGGGCATTGGTCGCCACCGAGCAGCTGCCCGACACCACCGCCTGCAGGCCACTGGCCGCTGGCAAGGCGGCAGCCTGGTTGCTGGGTTGCAGGCCAAAGTTGGCAGGCAGCGCAATGGCGACGCCAGAGCCAGCGGTCACCAGCGGCAGATCCGCCAGCGCCGAGCCCATGCGCAGCAGGTCGTCGTTCGATACCGCGTCGACAATCGCGATGCCCACGCCGTCGGCCTTCAGCGCCGCAATGCGGCTGCGGATGGCGTCCGCCCCCTGGGCGACTACGCTGTGGTCAATCAAGCCCACCTTGCGCCGGGTCTGCGACTGCAGCACGCGCACCAGGTTGGGGTCAGTCATGGGGGTCAGCGGGTGGTTCTGCATGCCGCTTTCGCTCAGCAGCACATCGCCGGCAAACAGATAGCCTTTGAAGACGGTGCGCTTGTTGTCGGGGAACGCAGGTGTGGCGATGCTGAAGTCGCTGCCCAGCGCATCCATCAAGGCCTCCGTCACCGGGCCGATATTGCCGGCCGGCGTGCTGTCAAAGGTGGAGCAGTATTTGAAATAGATCTGCTGCGCGCCCTGGCCCTGCAGCCAGCGCAGGGCCTCCAGGGACTGCGCCACGGCCTGCTCAGCGGGGATGGTGCGCGACTTGAGCGCCACCACCACGGCATCCACCTCGGTATCCAGCGGGCCCGTAGGCACGCCAATGGTCTGCACTACGCGCATGCCGGCGCGCACCAGGTTGTTGGCCAGGTCGGTGGCGCCGGTAAAGTCATCGGCAATGCAACCCAGCTTCAAGGCAGCGCCGCTCATCGCTGGCCTCCGTCGTTGGCAGCTTGGGGGAGGGTGATGCCGGGGAAGATCTTGATCACGGCGCTGTCATCTTCCTTGGCGTAGCCGGCAGTCGATGCCTGCATGAACATCTGGTGCGCAGTGGCCGCCAGCGGCAGCGGAAACTTGCTGGCGCGCGCGGTATCGAGCACCAGGCCCAGGTCCTTCACAAAGATATCGACGGCCGACAGCGGTGTGTAGTCGCCCGCCAGCACATGGGCCATGCGGTTTTCAAACATCCAGCTGTTGCCGGCGCTGTGGGTGATGACCTCGTAGATCGCGGCAGCATCCACGCCTTCGCGCAGGCCCAGGGCCATGGCCTCGGCCGCTGCGGCAATGTGTACCCCTGCTAGCAGCTGGTTGATGATCTTGACCTTGCTGCCCGCGCCCGCCTTGTCGCCCAGGCGGTAGACCTTGCCAGCCATCGCATCGAGCACATCGCCCGCGGCCGCATACGCCGCGGGCGTGGCCGAGGTCATCATCGTCATCTGGCCCGCTGCCGCCTTGGCCGCGCCGCCGGAGATCGGGCCATCGACATACAGCACGCCGCTCTGGGCCAGGCGCGCCTCCAGCGCGATCGACCAGTTCGGGTCCACCGTGGAGCACATCACAAAGGTGCTGCCGGGGCGCATGGCGGCAGCGGCGCCATGCTCGCCAAACAGCACGGCCTCGGTCTGCGCAGCGTTGACGACGACCGACACCACCACGTCGACCTGGGCGGCCAACTCCGCCGGGTGGGCGCAGGCCACGCCGCCGGCGCTGGCAAAGTTGGCCGCTGCGCCAGGGCGCACATCGCAGACATGGACCTGGTAGCCCCGGTTGCGCAAGGTTTGGGCAATGCCCAGGCCCATCGCGCCCAGGCCGATGACGCCCACCTTGGCGTGCTGTGCTTGTGTAGTCATTGGAGATGCTCCCGTGAATCAGAGATAGAGAATGCCCGGCCGGGGGCCGGGGCACAAGAATGCAAGTGACAAATAGCCAAGCGGCAAGCGAGGCTGCGGATCAGGCCACCAACGCCCAGACCAGGCAGGTCAGCGCAAAGCCAGCGACGCCCAGCACGGTCGTCAGCACCGTCCAGCTGCGCAGGCCATCGGCCACGCTCAGGCCCAGGTAGCGGGTCACGATCCAGAAGCCCGAGTCATTGACATGCGACAGCCCCAGGCCGCCAAAGCCAATGGCCACCGTCAGCACGGCGACCTGCACGGCGCTGTAGCCGCCGCTGTGGATGCTCTCGGCCAGCAGGCCGCAGGTGGTGAGAATGGCCACGGTTGCCGAGCCCTGCGCGGCGCGCAGCGCCAGCGAGATGATGAAGCCCAGCAAAATCAATGGCAGCCCCGTGCCCGCCAGCGCCTGCGACAGCGCCGAGCCAATGCCGCTTACCGTCAGCACCTTGGCAAACACGCCACCGGCGCCGGTCACCAAAATCACCGTGGCCGCTGCGGGCAGGGCCGATTCCATCACGTCATTGGTGCGCTTGCGCGTCCAGCCCAGTGGACGCACCAGCAGCACAAAGGCCAGGCCAATCGCGACCATCAGCGCAAAAATGGGCGCGCCGGTAAAGGCCAGCAAGTCGCGCAGTGCATGGCCCTTGGGCAGCATCGTCGCCGCCGTGGTGCCCAGCATGATGAGGGCGAGCGGCGCGAGGATCAGGGTCAGCACGGCGCCCACGCCGGGCAGCTTGGCCGCAGGGGCATCGGCCGCATCACCGCTGCCAAAGTTGCGGAACTGGGCCTGCGCATCGGGCAGCATCGCGTAGTCGCGGCGGTTGAGCAGGCGGCCCAGCCACTGAGCCACAAAGGCCAGCGGAATGCAGATGCCCAGGCCAATGACCGTGATCCAACCCACATCGGCCGACAGCACGGCCGCGCCGCCCACAATGCCCGGGTGCGGTGGCACCACCACATGGGTGGCCAGCATGATGCCGGCCACCGGCAACCCGTACTTGATGGGGTTGACGCCTGCGGCCTTGCAAAAGCCATAGATGATGGGGATCAGGATGATGAAGCCCACATCAAAGAACACGGGGATGGACAGCACCAGTGCCGCCGCGGTCAGCGCCGCAGGCACGCGCTGGGGCCCCAGGATCTGCGTAAAGCGCTGCGCCAGCGTATTGGCCCCGCCCGAGACCTCTATCATGCGCCCCAGCATGGCGCCCAGCGCCACCAGGATCGCCACTGAACCCAGGGTGCCGCCCATGCCCGAGATCAAGGTGGGGATGATGTCGGCCAGCGGCACCCCTGTGGCCAGCGCCACCAGCAGGCTGACCAGCATCAGCGCGACAAAGGCATGGATTTCGAAACGGATGATGAGTAGCAACAGCGCAGCAATGCTGGCGCCCGCAATGCTCAGAAGGGCAATGGTCGTCATGTGAAGGACTTGTCTCGTTGACTCGTTAGAAGAACTCCTGAGACCCTTGAATCGCAGGAGACTGGTATGGTTATCATACAAATTTTGCCGGATCATAGCATTGCTTTCGCAGTGCTTTGGTTCGCACTTTCCCCGAGAAATTCTGGGGTTTTTGAGAGGCGTGGGGATGCCGCTGCGCGCCGGTGACACGCATAAAAAAGGCGCCGCAGCTTTCACTGCAGCGCCTTTGGTTCGGCGTCGACCACGGTGGGCCCAAGGCCCAGGCCTCGGCGATCTAACCCGCCACTAAGGTATCAAGCCAAGGTACGCAACGTTGGCTCGCGCTCCCAGAATCGGGTCTTGGCACCGGCAATAAAGCCGGCCACATCCTTGGGGTCAAACACGCCTTCATCGGGTTTCACACCGGCGGCATCCAGGATCAGATGCGTGGCCTTGCAAGCGGCAATGGCTTTCAGATGCCCAAAGGCATCGCGGAACCAGTCTTGCGCCGCGCTGTCCTTGCTCAGCATCTCGCCCGATGCCATCGGGATCACCGAGGCGACCGCATCGAACTGCGCCGATGGCGCGCCGGCCAGCTGCGCGTCGGCGGCGATGTGCTTGCCATCGCTCAAGGTCGCTCCACCAATCTTGGGGGCGATGATCTTGACCATCGCCTTCTCGGCCAGGATCGCTTTTTGCAGCGCGGCCACATTCTCGGCGTTGGAGCCATCGTCCACCAAGATCGCCACGCAGCGGCCTTCCAGGGTCGGCTTCATGCGGTCGATGATGCGCAGCGCAGGGCTGGGCGGCAGGTCCTGCACGGGCACCGCCGGCTTGGCCGGTTTGGGCAGCGCAGCCAGGCCCAGGCCCTTGGCCACGCGCTTACCCAGGTCGCTGTCAATCACCAGCAGATGGGCGACCATCGCTTCGCGCACATGGGGCGTCTGCACCTTGGACAGCTCAAACACCAGCGCCGAGGCCATATGCGCCTGTTCTATCTCGCTCTGGCTGGTGTAGAACAGGCGCGCCTGGCTGTAATGGTCGGCAAAGCTTTCGGGGCGGATGCGGCTCTTGGCATCGGCCTCCGACGGTTGCGCAAACGAGCGGAAGCCCTGGGCGCGCGATTCGCGGGGCGAGTTCGGGTCCAGGCTCGATGGCTCATAGGCCACACGGCCCTTGGGCACCTGGGTTTGCATATGGCCATCGCGCTGGGTGTGCGCAAACGGGCACTTGGGCGCATTCACGGGGATCTGCGTAAAGTTCGGCCCGCCCAGGCGCGACAGCTGCGTGTCCAGGTACGAGAACAAGCGGCCTTGCAGCAGCGGGTCGTTCGAAAAATCAATACCGGGCGGCACATTGGCCGGGCAAAACGCCACCTGCTCGGTCTCGGCAAAAAAGTTGTCCGGCCAGCGGTCCAGGGTAAAGCTGCCGATCTTGGTGAGCGGAATCACTTCTTCCGGAATGATCTTGGTCGGGTCCAGGTGGTCATAGGGCAGGGCATCGGCTTCTTCCTGCGTGAACAGCTGCACAAACAAATCCCAGGCGGGGGCATGGCCGGCCTCGATCGCTTCGAACAGGTCACGGCGGTGAAAGTCGTTGTCGGCCGCTTGCAGCTTGGCCGCCTCGTCCCACACCGTCGACTGGATACCCAGCTGCGGGCGCCAGTGGAACTTCACAAAGGTGCTCTCGCCCTGGTCGTTGATGAGGCGAAAGCTGTGCACGCCAAAGCCTTCGATGGTGCGCAGGCTGCGCGGAATGGCGCGGTCGCTCATCGCCCACATGATCATGTGCATCGACTCGGGCATCAGCGAGATGAAATCCCAAAACGTGTCATGCGCCGAAGCAGCTTGCGGAAAGCCCCGGTCCGGTTCCATCTTCACGGCGTGCACCAGGTCGGGGAACTTCATCGCGTCCTGGATAAAGAACACCGGGATGTTGTTGCCCACCAGGTCCCAGTTGCCTTCCTCGGTGTAGAGCTTGATCGCAAAACCGCGCACATCGCGGGGTGTATCGACCGAGCCGGCGCCGCCTGCCACCGTGGACATGCGCGCAAAGATCGGCACCTTCTTGCCGACTTCGGTCAGCACCTTGGCCGTCGTGTATTTCTTCAGCGAGTGGCTCAGCTCAAAGTAGCCATGCGCTGCCGTGCCGCGTGCATGCACGATGCGCTCTGGAATGCGCTCGTGGTCAAAGTGGGTGATCTTCTCGCGCAGCACAAAGTCTTCGAGCAGGGTGGGGCCCCGATTGAAGGCGCGCAGCGAGTTCTGGTTGTCGGATACCGGAATGCCTTGCTGCGTGGTCATTACCGGGTGGCCGTCACCGGCCTGCTCGTGCAGCTCGCCCCCAGCGCCTTGGGTGGGGGCTGCGGACGAAGTCGTTTTGCGGGTGGTCATCGTGGATCTCCAAGTTAGGGTGGCAGTGCATGTCTGCCGGTGGGCTCAAGCCTTCAAGGATGACCGCTGCGCGGCAGCGCGCTTGTAGGCGTTTGGAGGGCTTGGCTGTATGCGTACTCCGAGCAGCTCGCCCGCCTCCTGTGTCAGTGGGGCGCAAAAAAGGCCGCTGGTGGGCGGCCTGGGTGTCTTGGGGGGCTGTTCTTAGTGGAAGAACAGCGCAATCAAAATGATGATAGGGATTGGTACGCCAATCAGCCACAGCAGGATGGATCGCATGGTGGTTCCTTTCTAGGTTTGCCCGTGGGCAAAGGTTGTGTTCAGGTCAGGTCGATGGTCAATTACGCGTCGCGCTGGCGGCCGCCAAAGGTGGCAGACAGGCTGCCCACAAAGGCCCCGATCAGCAGCACCACAAACATCCACAGCAGCGAGTAGGCGGTGGCCTTGCGGGCTTGCTCGGCCGCTTGCTTGGCCTTCACTTCGGCGTCCTGCGCAGCTTGCTTGGCCTTGTCGATCTGTTGCTTGACCTGGTCGTAGGTGGCCTGCACCTTCTTCTCGGACTCTTCCTGGCTCATGTCGGTGCGCTGTGCCACCAGGCGGCCCAGGTACTGGCGGTCGTCATTGGACAGCGAGCCAGCTTGCAGCGAGTGCACAAACACGGTGCTCATCTCGCTGGCGTCATCGGCGGCGGAGCGGGCCTTCTGGGCGGCGTTTTGCGCGCTGTCCTTCATGTCCTGCTTTTGCTGCTCGGTGGGGCCGCCTTGGCGCAGCAGGCTGTTGATCCAGTAGTTCAGGTCCGAGCCCGATTCGCTGGCCTTGCCGACGGTGGCACCGGCAGCGCCGGTGATGGCAGCAGACGCTGCTCCGCCGATGGCACTGGTCGCACCGCTGGCGGCGCCGCCCACGATTTGCGCAGCGCTGGTCGCCACCGCACCGGCTGCCTTGGCCGTGCCCGAGATGGCGGCACCGGCCAGCGACCCGGCCACTGCGACCATCAGCATCGTGGCCAATGCCCAGGCCAGAAAGCCGTGGGCGGTGTCGCGGAAGTACACCTCATCGGTGTGCACCCCTTGCCACTTGGTGCGCAGGCGGCCAGCAATATAGCCACCGACACCAGCGGATGCCAGCTGGGTGAACACCAGCCAGGCCACCGCGCCCCAGCCAATGGTGTCGCCATCGGCGCCCCGGCCGGACCAGACCGACACCGACGACAGGCCCAGCCCGACGCCGAGCATGAACAGCAGCAGCGACAGCACCGCTGCAGCCAGCGCACCGGCAAAAATGGCGGCCCAGGAGACCGCGCTTTCACTGTGGCCCGCGATAGCGCGTGGTACGGCGCCAGCGACGACACGGTCGTCTTCTACGTATGTGGTGGTAACCATTGCTATTCCTTGTTAGATAAGGCTTTCATTCTGCTTTTGGGGCTTGAAATTCTTGTAGTCCAAATGCCGTCCTACCCGTGCGAGCTTGGCGGTTTACCGCATCAGCCGATCTGCGCAAAGGCACACCTGGCTTGGTGGTAGGCCTGTACATGGCGCAGAACCGACGCGAAAAACCAGGTGATAACGAGACACCAGAACAACGCCAAGGGCGGCAGCGGCGGGCGCAGCCCACGCAGCGAATCGGGCCGCTAGTACACCGCCACCGGTGCATGTCCCTCGTCGGCAAACAGCCAGGCATGCAGCGGCTGCACGGCCATCGGCCCAGAGCCGGTGAACTCAGAAAACGCCGGCAGGTTCAGGTAGGGCGCAGAGTAGGCCAGGCAAGGCAGGCGCTTGCGCAGCTGTGGCACGCGCATGGCAGGGTGGATATGGCCGTGGATATTGAGCGCAAAGTGGTGCACGCCCGGGCCCATGGGCTCATGGCTCATCAGCACCTGGTGGCGCACCAGGTGGGTGTGCACGTCATCGAGCAGCAAGGCTTCGGTCTGCAAGAAGCGGTCATGGTTGCCACGTGTCAGGCTAAATCGGGTTTTGAGGTTGGCGCGCCGCAGGTTCTGCCACAGCTGAAAGGTGTCTTCGCCAATAAAGCGGCCATGCACAAAGTCGCCCAGAATCACCAGCTCCTGGGGCTGCCATTTCTGCAAGACCTGGTGCAGGCGCAGCAGGTCTTGCCGTTGCACTTCCAGCGGCACGGCCACGCCTCGGCGCCGGAAGATATCGCTCTTGCCCAGGTGCAGGTCGGCAATGATCAGCAAGCTCTCCTGGGGCCAGAACAGCGCCCGCTCTGCCAGTACTAAAAACTCCATGCCGGCAATGCTGGCGGCAACATGGTCCTGGGGCGAGGGGGAGACTTGAATCGGGGAGAAGAGCTGGGCGGAATGCGTACCTGCCATTAAGAACGGTCCTATGGTTGCCGGGAGCGGCGCGCGCGGCGGGCCGCTCCCTGGGTCGGGGCGCCCGGGTGGGCGGCCTGTCGGTGGTGGGTGTCGCCAAGGCTTTGGCGCTCTTGCTGCGCGGCCATGCGCCGCACCTTGTCCTGCCAGGTCTCATTGCTGAGCTGGCCACGAAAGCTCTCCGCCCACAGCCCAAACGAGAACGGCGTGTGTTTGGCCGGAAAGCGCAATGCGATCTGCCGCCCTGCAATGCTGGTCAGCAGCCTTTGCATGGTTGGCAGGTGCAGCTCCTGGTCCAGCGCCTCTTGGCGGGCCTGGCGCAGCAGCAGGTGCTCGGGGTCGTACTTGCTCAGCACATCAAACAGCAGGCTGGCCGAGACCTGCAATTGCCGGTCGCTGGCGCGGCTTTTCTTGCCCGGCACCTTGGACTGCACCAGGCCGGCAATCTGTGCAATTTCCTTGAAGCGCTTGCGTGCCAGCTCGCTGAAGTTCACGGCAGAGCGCAGATCGGTATCCAGCCCGTCGAGTTGAAATATCTCTGACCAGTCCACCGCATTCGCGTCGATGGGCAAGGTGGGCTGGATCATGAGCCCGATCTCATTGCAGGCCCAGGCAAAGGTATTGGCTTGCCGATGCGCCAGGCGCGTGGCAATCAGCACCGCCAGCCCCTCATGCGCCACCCGGCCGGCAAAGGGGTAGACAAACAGCGGCGCCGCCTTGCCCGCCTGGGGGGCTTGGGTTTGGCCCACCTGCTCGATCAGCAGTTGGTCGGCATCTGGCACCAGCGAGCGCTGGCTTTGCAGCTGCAGCAAGGGCTGCAGCCATTGCAGCTCGCGCGCATGCGGTGCGTCATCGGCGGCAGGGCTGGCAGCGGCTTGGCTCAGCAGCTGCTGCATACGTTCGCCCAGGGATGAGGACATCGGCATCAGCGATCCCGCCCAGGCGGGCGTCAGCAGGCCCACCTGGGCACTGCGGCGCACCCAGGCGGTGTTGTTCTCCAGCCGCACCAGCACCAGGCTGCGGCCGGCAAAGTTGAATACATCGCCAGCGTTCAGGCGCGCGATAAACGCCTCTTCAACCGAGCCCAGCCGCGCGCCGCGCAGGTACTGCACATTGACTGCCCCATGCGCAGTGATCGTGCCAATCGACATGCGGTGCATGCGCACCACGCCGGTGTTGGCTGGCTGGCACAGGCCATCTTCGCAATGCAGGCGCTCGTACTGCGGGTACTGCACGAGCGAATCGCTGCCATGCTCCAGAAACGCCAGCACCGCCTGCCACTGGGCATCGCTCAGATCACGAAAAGCTGCGGTGCGCCGCACCTCGGCCAACAACTCCGGCGGCCTGAAGCCCCCCGCCAGCGCCGCGCTCATCGCATGCTGGCTCAGCACATCAAAGCACAGGCGCAGGGGCTCGCGCCGCTCATACACCTGGGCCTCGGCCAGCTCGCGCACGGCGGCAAACTCTGCGAGGTCCATCGCCTGGGTGGCAACGGCTTCCACATGCACGGCAGCACCAGGCCGGTGCTTGGCACGGCCGGCGCGCTGCACCATGCGGGCCACAGACCGTGCCCCGCCAATCTGGATCACGCGCTCGACTGCCGGGAAGTCCACGCCCAAATCCAGGCTGCTGGTCGCCACCACGCAGCGCAGGGTGCCAGCGCGCAGGCGCTGCTCCACCGACTGCCGTACGCCCTGGTCCAGCGAACCGTGGTGGATCGCCAAGGTCTCGGCATCTTCCGGCCATATGCTCGCCAGCGCCGTGTGCCACAGCTCGGCCTGCGCGCGGGTGTTGGTAAACACAATCGTGCTGGGCGCGCTGAACACCAGCTTGGCCACCTCGCCCAAATTGGCCAGGCCCAAATGCCCCGCCCAGGGCATGCGCGTGCCCAGCGGCGGCGTGATGCTGTGCAGATGAAAAGGCTTGGGCCGCATGTCCTGGACCAGCGCCGGCTCCTTCACCTGCCAGGCGCTCAGCAGCACATCGCTGGCCTCTGCCAGGTTGCCAATCGTCGCCGACAAACCCCAGACCTGCGCGCCAGGTGCCAGCGCCTGGATGCGCGCCAGGTTCAGCTGCAGCAGCACGCCGCGTTTGCTGGGCAAGAGCTCATGCCACTCATCCACCACGATGCAGCGCAGCTGGCTGAACTGCTCGCGGCTGCGCTCATGGCTCAGCAGCAGCGCAAGCGACTCAGGCGTTATCACCACCAGCTGCGCCTTGCCGGTATCGGTCAACCGCTTGTCGCGCGATGTGGCGTCGCCGGTGCGCATCGCCACTTGCCAATGGGGCAGCACGGCTGCTACCGGGCCGGTGATGCGTTCGCGGGTATCGCTAGCCAGCGCGCGCAATGGCGTCACCCACAGCATGCGCGGGCCATGGCTGGCACGCCCTTCAGGCGTCTCGGCCTCGGCCATCGCCTGCATCAAAGGCCCGCCCAGCGCCGCCAAGGTTTTACCCCGGCCGGTGGGCGCCGATACCAAACCGCTGTGCCCTTCGGCATAGGCGCGCCAAGCCTGTTGCTGGAAGACGGCCGCGCCTATGTCCTGCTCCTTCAACCAGTCGCGCCAGCGCTTGGCCGCGCGCTGCATCGCGCGGCCGCTGGGGGCCGTAGTTTGGTCCAGATCAGCCATCGGCCAGCTCCAGCAAGGCGCTCAATTGGTCGGCATCTTGCGCGGTCTTGTCCTCGCGCCAACGCAAGATGCGCGGAAAGCGCACTGCCACGCCCGATTTGTGGCGGGTGGAGCGGTTCACGCCTTCAAAGGCAATCTCAAACACGAGGCTGGGCGTAACTGAGCGCACCGGCCCAAAGCGCTCCACCGTGTGGCTGCGGATCCATTTGTCCAGCCGCAAAATCTCTACATCGGTGAGGCCCGAGTAGGCTTTGGCAACAGGCACCAGCGCATCGCCGCTCCACACGGCAAAGGTGTAGTCGGTGTGCAAGGTGCTGCGGCGGCCGCTGCCGCTTTGGGCATAGATCAGCACCGCATCAATGCTGAACGGGTCCACCTTCCACTTCCACCAGTCGCCCCGGCGCCGGCCTTCCTTGTAGGGCGATGCCAGCGCCTTGAGCATCAACCCCTCGGCGTTTTGCTCCGCAGCAGAGTTGCGCAGCGGGGGCAGGGCATCCCAGCTGTCAAACGGCAACTGCGGCGATATGCCCAGCGCGGGCAAGTCGGCATGGTGGATGATCCGCTCCAGCTTGACGCGGCGCTGCTCCAGCGGCTGGGAGCGCAGGTCGTCGCGTTCAAACTCGAGCAGGTCGTAAAACAATATGCGCGCTGGCACCGTCTGCATCAGCTTGGGCGAAGGCTTGCGCTTTTGGATACGGCTTTGCAGCGCGACAAAGCCCAGCGGCTTGTTCTGTTCGTAGTCCCAGGCCAGCAATTCACCATCGAGCACCATGTCGCTCGGTAGCAGCGCAGCAGCAGTCTCCAGCTCGGGAAAGCGGCCATCCAGCCGTTCCTCGCCGCGCGACCACAGGTAAGGCGCATGGCCCTGGCGCCGCACCAGCTGCACGCGGATGCCATCCCATTTCCATTCAGCCAGCCAATCCTTGGGGTCGCCCAGTGCCGCTGGCTCTTGCGGCAGCGGGGAGGCGAGGTAGAAGGGGTAGGGCTTGTCCAGCAGCTGCGCGCTGGTGTCCGGGTCCATCAAGGCCTCATAGGCCTGGGCGCTGGGCAGCCATTCGCCCACCATGCGGTGGGCCATATCGGCGGCAGATATGCCCACCAGGGGCGCCAGGCTGTTTTGCAGGCTGCGCTTGTTAACGCCTGCGCGCAGCGATCCGGTCAGGAGCTTGTTAAAGACCAGGCGCGAAGGCGTGTCCAGCTGCTGCCAGGCTTGTTGGATCGCGCGCTTGCGCTGCTCGGTATCGGCGGCCACCAGCGGCAGTAAAAATTGCTCAGTCCATTCGTCCAGACGGCTGTCGTTGTCGGGAGGCTTGAAGGTTGCGCCCAGCAAGGAGGCATGCCAGGGCGCATCAGCATCGGGGGCCACGGCAGCGCCGGGCGCAGCCACCAGCTCAGGGTGGTTGGCGCTTTGCTTTTGCCAGGCCGCCACCAAGAGCGACAAGGTCTCCGCCAAATCGCCCACCTGGCGGTAGCTCTCTTCCACCAGCCACAGCGGCAGGGCGGTCAGCTCGCTCACCCAGCTGCGCAGCTCGGTGGTGGTGGCCAGCCGGTTCTTGCCGGTGTTGACCTTGCCGCCGCTCAGCACATACACGGCCCAGGTCGCTTCGGCCGCAGTGGCGCCGGCAAAGTACTGCTGCAGGGCGAGCTCGCGGTCGCGTGTGCCCGAGGCCTCGTCCAGCAACTGGTACAGCGCCACAAAGCGGTTCATTCGGCCGCCTCCTCTTCATCGCCATAGGCGGTGCGCAGCCGCTCCGCCTGAATCCCCAGGCTCTGCAGGTAGGGGATCAGCGCATCGGTATTGCCATGGGTAGCCAGCACCCGCTGGGCGCCGCTTTCGGTAATCGTGTCGACGAGTTCCTGCCAATCGGCATGGTCCGATATGACAAAGCCGCGCTGCATATTGCGCCGCCGCCGGTTGCCGCGCAGCAGCATCCAGCCCGAGGCAAAGCCTTGCTCCACCTGTTTAAAGCGCTTGAGCCAGGCGGAATCTTGCGCGGAGGGCGGTGCCAGCACCATCCGGCCGGCAAAGTCGGTATCGGTGGGCACATCGGCCACCATCTCGGTGGCGGCTAGCGCAATACCCGCCTGCCGGTAAATATCGGTGCCGCGTGCCATCGCACCATGCAGCAACACGGGTGCATCCAGCTTGCCAGACAAGCCCGCCAGCACCCGCTGGGCCTTGCCCAGGCTGTAGGCATACAGCACTGCCGCCTTGCCCTGCGCCTTGCAATGCGCCACCCAGCGCTCAATGCGCTCTACCTCATGGGCCATCGTGGGCCAGGCGTACACCGGGTAGGCAAAGGTCGCCTCGCAAATCAGGGTGTCGCAGCGCAGCAGCTCAAACGCCTCGCAGGTCGGGTCTGGCTCGCGCTTGAAATCGCCGGTAAACACCCATACCGCATCGCCGTGCTGCACCCGCACCTGGGCGGAACCAAGAATGTGCCCCGCCGGGTGCAACGACACCTGCACTTCCCCCATCGTGATGGTCTGCCCAAACGGCAGCGCATGGATGTTCTGCTCCCCCAGCCGCCAGCGAAGAATGGGTTCGCTGGTTGTGCTGCAGTAGTACTCGCCCATCCCCACATGGGCATGGTCCGAGTGGCCGTGGGTGACAAAAGTGCGGTGTACCGGCTTCCAGGCATCAATAAAAAAATCCCCAGCCGCGCAGTACAGACCTTTGTCGGTCAAGGTGATGACGTCAGCGGGTGGGGCATTGGCAGATGCAGAAGCAGCGAGCATGGGCAAATTCTGCGGCTGCGGGGGTGGGGGCGGGCGTCAGAGTTTGCCTTGTTGGGGTGCGGGAGCGTGGGGGCGAGATTCGTGCACGTTCTCGGGATGCGGTGATTGCTGAAATTGCTATTGGATTGATTTAGTAATAACGGAAAGTTATTCTTAGCTCAGCATTTTTTAATGTGCTTGGGTATGTGGAGGTAATAAACGTTCATGCACACCCGTAAAATAATTTGAGTTTTGGTATTAATGATGTTACCAGTACCAATACGGCTAATATTAATGCTATGTAACCGCTTAGTGGTATTTTGTCTCTAAAAAAACGAAAGTTTTTTTGTTTGTGGATCCAATCAATTTGTAATTGCCAAAAAAATTTATAATGCGCATACCAATCACTAAATAATATTTGTTTTGATATAGTTGCGTTGTAATATTTTGATTCTATTTCTTTAAGTTCTTTAATGTAATCGTCGAAATTTGTTTGATTTGAGCAATTGACTTTTAGGTATAGTTGGCGAAGTGCATTATATAATTTCCTAAGTTCAATGCCAACTTCTTCGTAATTAGATTTCTTTTCGTCATACAGTGCAATATACAAGCCAATCACGCCAATTATGACAAAAGTGGCTGAATAAAATTTATCCGCCAATGAATCAAATATCAAAGCATATACACCGAAGGCAATCGATATGAAACCAATCCAACCAGGTGTCTTGGTTACTATATCGAAAGTCGCGAAATGCTTGCACGAACCAAAACCGACGTTGTATCCGGTTTCAGCGATATCATTGAGTAAATTTTCTTTATTCATTTAATTTTCGCTAATTGGTACATCAATTCGACCCTTCGCTACAACCACGTTGTCTTTTACCGCATAGCACTCAACAATGTGCTCTCCTGAAAATGATGTTGATTCTATTTTTTCGTGTTTTCCATCATCTTTGATTATTTGCCCTCTGATGCAGTCCTTAGCTTTTGCTTTGGGTCCTCGGTTCAATACTTTCCAATAAATAGAATATGGCTCTGGAGTGTCGTTATCACTAATATAGAACTTTAAATCTTTTTTAATGGATAAGGGCATTCTTCTTTGTAAAAATGAATTCAGTAGTGCAGGTTGAAAGCCATTTTGACTCACTGTGCACTCTAATTGAAGGTTGTATCGAACATCAACTGGAAACCTATCATCGATGAATTCTTCCGTATTTCTGTATTGAGAGAGGGATTTTGCGATATACGCTTCGGTGACCAAAAGAACCTTGGAAGGAAAGCGACGACCAAATATTTTTTTCCATTTTTTATTGGCATCTTTATCTTCGCTTATCGATGCTTCGATTGCTTCTAAAGATAGGTTGTATGCATTTTCTGCTGCTTTTCTAAAATCTTTTTTTACCTTGACGTGCTGCCCACTTCCTAGAGCTCCATATCTATCTTTTTTTGGCTCTTCAGAGAGATATTTGAAAAAATCTCGGCACATGTGATCGTAATACATGTAGCTTTTGTCATTGTAGTCGTTCGTGCTTCTCAGGAAATTATGCGCTAACGTATCAATTAACAGGCCTCCCATCCCGACTCCGTGATAATTTTTCCATGCTCTGGTCATTTTGCATAATCTGCGAAGGTTATTATTCTTTTCTTCATTAAAATCCTTCATGGCACGTATTTCTTCGCGTGGTTTAGTTATTTTCCACTTTCCGCCACTATACGTGTCTGGGTATTTAAAGCTTCCATCATCTTGTTCAAAAACTGGCTGTACTTCCACGTGAAAATCATTGTAGGTAACGCAAACTACCAAGCGATCTTTTTTGATATTGGTTGACGAATATCTTGATTTTATTGCATCTTTAACATCATCTAAGATTTTGGATTGTCCTCCGGGTACATTGTATTCTTGCCACTTCCCCTTTGGCATAATATACAGCATATCCAGATCTGATATTCCATCAATAGCTGTCCATCGACCATATGATCCCACTTGCAAACAGTTCACTTTTTTTGATTCTGTGTCACGAAATTTTTTATTTAGTGCGGATGTGATTTCCCCATACCGGAGTTCAATTGTCTCGTGGTTCTTTACGGAGAGATTGATTAAAAACTCTTTGAAGGTTTCTCCAACTTTCAATTGCTGACTCCCATAATTACGAAACAGATGTAACTGATAGTGTATATGATTTCGCCTCATCAAGCATCACATGTTGGCCATGTGAACGTCTCGCAACGTTGAATCTTAAAGCACTAAGTTACGTAGCACATGCCACTAAGCTAGGTAGTCCAAGCCCGGTCATGACGTCTCAGCCCGAGTGTTACACTTAGATTCGATGGGTTTGCAAATGACTGATTCGCTGCACCCCCTGTTTCTAGAGTGCATTACGTGTTGTGGAGATGGACTACTTTCCTTTAGCTGCCCGTTCGAAGACTTCTATCGAAATTTTGGGACAGCAGGTATTGGGTCTTCACCATGGCAGTAGGCTGAGAAGTTAACCGGAATGTCAGCAAAGCGGCATTGAAAGCAAGTAAGCTAAATTTTTCAGGACCAAGGTGCGCGAGTCACGCCTTCCCCCCCAACAACACCCGAGCCAACCGCTCCCCATCCTGCCGCCAAAACGCCGGATCCGCCTGCCGGATCCGGTCAATCGCGTTATTCATATGCGCTGTCGCAGCCGCCCGCGCAGCCGCCGGATCCCCCGCCTCAATCGCCTCCACAATCCGCGCATGCTCTTGCGTCACGGCAGCGGCAAAATCCTGCCGCCGCGCCTCATTGGCGCGGGTAATGCGCGTGGCACCCGCCAGCACCTGCGACAGGTAATCCAAAGTACTGAGCAGAAAAGGGTTGCCGGAGGCCTGGGCGATGACGCGGTGCAGGGCGACGTCTTCGGCTACACCGTCTTTGCCATCGGCTACGGCTTTGGCCAAGGCCTTGACGCCAGCGCGGATGCGGCGCAGATCGGCGGTGCTGCGGCGGGCGGCCGCTAGTTCTGCCACTTCGGCCTCTAACGCGCGGCGTACTTCTACGATTTGGATAACGGCCTCTTGCGAGGCGGCATGGCCTTTTTCCAGATCGAGCGGTTCAGCCCGGGGGGCTTGCACAAAGACGCCGCTGCCTTGGCGCGAGGCGACCAGTCCGCTGGATTTGAGGCGGGACAGGGCTTCTCGCACTACGGTGCGGCTCACCCCAAACTGCGCGACCAGCAGCAGCTCTGTGGGCAGGCGGTCGCCCGGTTGCATGTGTCCTTGCCGAATGCTGGCCTCCAGCGCCTGGGCCACTTGGTCGGCGAGGGAGTTGGCGGCCTTGACGGGCGTGAAGGAGATCGGCATGCGTGGGCAGGAGCTGGTTGCTGGGAGTGGGCGCTGGCTGCTGCCAGGCCGCAAGATGGCGCTTACTGTACTCCAGCCCAGGGGCGGCGCCTGCGCCTTAGGCGCAATGGATGGCTATGCCGTGTTTTTGGACAAAAGGCGCGCTGCTTTAGATGCAGTGGCTACACCTGCCGCAGCGGGGCCATCTGCTTGCACCCGGCCTGTATATGCCAGCACGCAAACGCCAAAGCTGCAGGCCCATATCGGCGGCCTGCAGCGGGGTGCCTGGTGGCTACAGCCCTGCATGCACTGCAGTGGCTGCGGCCCCATCAGCGGATGCCAGCCTTATTTAGGCAGCAGCACCTTGTCGATCACATGGATCACGCCATTGGATTGGTAGACATCGGGGATGGTGACGGTGGCGGTGCCGCCTTTCTCGTCCGTCAGCATGACCTTGGAGCCTTGGGCTTTGGCCACCAAGGTACCGCCGCTGACGGTCTTGATGCTGGCCATGCCTCCGCCATCCTTGATCATCTTGCTGATCGCTGCGGCATCCCACTTGCCTGCCACCACGTGGTAGGTCAGCACGGTGGTCAGCATGGCCTTGTTTTCAGGCTTGAGCAGGTTGTCTACCGTGCCGGCGGGCAGGGCGGCAAATGCTGCATTGGTCGGGGCAAACACGGTGAAGGGTCCGGGGCCCTTCAGCGTATCCACCAGGCCCGCTGCCTTGACTGCTGCCACCAGGGTGGTGTGGTCCTTGGAGTTGACGGCGTTGTCGATGATGTCCTTGGTGGGCAGCATGGGCGCGCCGCCCACCATCACGTCTTTGGCGATCGCCGCCATGGAGGTGCTTGCCACCATGAAAGCCATGCCATAAGAGACCAGTTTGCGCGTACTTTGGATCGAGGCCATGAGATGCTCCTTGCGTGTGGATGAACAGCCGAAAAAACGTTGCGGCTGTTTGGAATACGCAGCGGATGGCGCAGTGGATTCAACAAATCTAGAAATAGTTTTGCAAAGAGGTGAAGCAGGGGAGTGATGCAGGGTGCGCAAAAAAATTCTGCATCCACTGCATCCAAACATGCCACAGAGGACTAGTACTACTAACAGCACACACCAAACAGCGCTGTTTTTACTCCCGTCCTGTCCCCCTAACTTAGGAGAACTCGTATGTTGACCTCTCGCACAGCTCCCCGTATCGCCGCCATCGCCACCGCAGTGGCCTCCCTCGGCCTGCTCACCGCCTGCGGCTCGATGCATAAAAAGGACATGGCTTTCTCGCAGGCTTCGCTGCCAGCAGAAATCCAGGTGCCAGCCGGCCACAAGGTGGCCTGGGAGACAGTGGGTAGCGGTGACATCACCTACGAATGCCGCGACAAGGCCAATGCCCCCGGCCAGACCGAGTGGGTGTTTGTGGGCCCCGATGCCGTGCTGAAGGACCGCGCTGGCAAGACGGTGGGCCGCTACTATGGCCCACCCGCTACCTGGGAAGCGAATGATGGCTCCAAGCTGACGGCAACGCAGCTGGCCGTGGCGCCATCGGGTGCCGGCAATCTGCCCTACCAGCTGGTGAAGGCCAACCCTGCAATGGGCAGCGGTGCACTGGTGGGCGTGAGCCATATCCAGCGCGTGGCCTTGAAGGGCGGTGTGGCACCGGCTGACAAGCCTTGCACGCCAGCACAGAAGGGCCAGAAGGCGGTGGTGCAGTACCAGGCTGACTACATCTTCTGGAAGCCTATGTAAGTTTCTGTGCGGTAGCGGCTACACTCGAAGAAGGACGTCTTGCTCCTTCTTCCCCTAAATCTCCATGCCGCCAGCCGCTTTTGTGACCGACGACAGTTTTGACCATGCCTTGGCGCTAGAAGCTTGCGCACGTGGCGACCGCCATGCGCTGCAGCGTATCTACGAGCATGAATCGCGTTATCTGCTGGGGGTGGCCTTGCGCATAGTGCGCAACCGCGCCGCAGCCGAGGATGTGCTGCACGATGCCTTTGTGGCGATCTGGAGCAAGGCCCACAGTTTTGATGCGGCGCGTGGTGCGGCTAGAGGCTGGATCTATAGCATTGTTCGGCATGCCGCATTGAACCGAGTGCGCAGCAGCGCCCGCGAAAGCACACTGGATGAGCCGACCGCCGCTGCCTATGAGGCCAGCGCCGCGATGGCTGCCTGGCAGGAAGAGGGCGATGCCCTGGACCGCCAGGCCCAACTGGGCCGCCTGGGCCAGTGCCTCGAAGGGCTAGAGCCGCAGCGCCGTGAATGCCTGCTGCATGCCTATGTAGATGGCTGCAGCCACAGTGAGATTGCAGCGCGGGTGCAAGCCCCGCTGGGAACCGTCAAAGCGTGGATACAGAGGGGCCTGCGCGCCCTGCGGGAATGCATGCAATGAGCGCCGATACCAACAACCATTTGCCGCCCGATGGCGACAGCCCGGACGACCTGCAGACGCTGGCCGGCCAGTATGTGCTGGGCACGCAGGATGCTGCAGAGCGCCGCGCAATCGAAGAGCGTCTGCAGCATGACCCGGAGCTGCGCGCCGCCGTGGATGCCTGGGAACAGCGCCTGCAACCCTTGACAACTCTCGCCCCACCGCAAGAGCCGAGCCCTGGCCTGTGGCCGCGCATTACCGCCAGCCTGTGGCCCGCAGCCGAGCCGCAGCGCGCCGCCGCCGCAGTGCCGCGCCGTTGGTGGGATTGGGACAGCCTGGCGCTGTGGCGTGGCCTGGCCGGCAGCGGTTTTGCAGCCGCTGCGGTGCTGGCCGGTGTGCTGGTGCTGGGCCCCGCCCCTGCGCCTGGCCCCGCCCGCTACTTTGTGGTGCTGGCTGCGCCGCAAAGCCAGGCCCCTGGCTGGCTGGTGCAGGCCCAGGCGGCTGACCGGCTGCGCCTGGTGCCGCTGGGCTCCGATGTGGTGCCGGCCGAGAAATCCTTGCAGTTCTGGACCAAGGCCGATGGCTGGAGCGCCCCGGTGTCGCTGGGCCTGGTCAAACCGGGTGAAGCGATTGAGGTGCCTGTGGACAAGCTGCCGCCGCTGCAGCCCAACCAGCTGTTTGAGTTGACCCTGGAGCCCGCAGGTGGATCGCCGATTGGCAAGCCGACGGGGCCGATCCAGTTCATCGGCCGTGCGGTGCAGATCTAGCGCGAGTCCATTCCAAAGCACAAAGGGGCCTTCATAGGCCCCTCTGCTTTGGTCTGCCTGATTTCGGCAGATATCGACTGGGATCGGCAGATCAGCGGCACCGCATTAGCGGTTGTCACCACCCCGGTGCGCCCATGCGGTGGTCCGCTTCTCAACAAAGCTGAACAGCTCATACATCACCATGGCCATCGCACCCACCACCAACAGGCCCGCAAAAGCCAGGCCCATTTGCATGGAGGAGCCCGCAGAGATCAGCAGGTAGCCAATGCCTTCGTTGGCGGCGGTCATCTCGGACACGGTGGTGCCGACAAAGGCGAGGGTGATGGCAACCTTGAGCGAGCCGTAGAAATAGGGCAGCGAGCGGGGCAGGCCGACCTTGATGAGGACATCCCAGCGTTTGGCGCCCAGCACGCGCAAGACGTCTTCCAGCTCGGGCTCCAAGGTCGCCAGGCCGGTGGCGATGTTGACCATGATGGGGAAGAAGCTGATCAGAAACGCGGTGAGGATGGCCGGGCCAATGCCGATGCCAAACCACACGACGAGAATGGGCACAAAGGCGGCCTTGGGCAGCGCGTTGAAGGCGGTCATCAGCGGGTAGACGGCGGCGTAGGCCAGGCGCGAGCTGCCAATAAAAAAGCCCAGCAAAACACCGACGACGATGGCCACGCCAAAGCCTGCCATCGTCACCCAGAAGGTGCGCCAGGCATGCGCGGCGATGACGGCGTGGAACTCCAGAAACTGCTGCCAGATCAGCAAGGGGCTGGGGAAGATGAACTCCGACACCTGGAAGGCCGAGCAGATGATTTGCCAAACGATGACGACGGCCGCCAGCAGCAGCCAGGGCGACCAGCGTTCGAGCTTGGGGTTGTTGAGCTTGTACATAAGTGAATGGGCCTGGGCGCTTACTGGTTGATCACGGTGCCGGTCTTGCGCATCGCGCCGATGTGGCCGCGCAGCTCATGCACGATGTCGCTGAACTCCTTGGTGTAGGTCAGCTCCAGATCGCGCGGGCGGGGGATGTCGATATGGCGGCGCACCACAAAGCGGCCGGGGCTCTTGCTCATCACATAAATGGAGTCGGCCAGGAACACCGATTCGCGCAGGTCATGCGTGACGAGGATGACGTTGAACTGCTGCTCGGCATGCAGATCGCGCAGGATGCACCAGAGCTCTTCGCGGGTGAAGGCATCGAGGGCGCCAAAGGGCTCGTCGAGCAGCAGCATCTTGGGCTCGTGGATCAGCGCGCGGCAGATGCTGGCGCGCTGCTGCATGCCGCCCGACAGCTCCCAGGGGAACTTGTCCTCATAGCCCGCGAGGCCGACCTTTTGCAGCAGGCGGCGGGCACGCTCTTCGTACTCCTGGCGCCGGGCCTTGAACTGGCTGCGGTGGGGCTCGACGATCTCCAGCGGCAGCAGCACATTGTCGACCGTGGTACGCCAGGGCAAGAGCGATGGCGACTGGAAGGCCATGCCCGATATCTTGAGCGGGCCGGTGACGGGCTGGCCATCGATGCGGATCTTGCCAATGCTGGGCATGCGCAGGCCGGTGGCCAGCTTCATGAAGGTGGATTTGCCGCAGCCCGAGGGGCCGACGATGGCGATGAACTCGCCACGGCGCACTTGCAGGTCAATGGCTTCGACAGCGAACTGGTTCTTGGCCTGCAACTCGTCGTTGTAAGCCAGCCAGACATCGCGAAACTCAACAAAGGCAGGGTCTTGGAGGGAGGCCGTCATAGGGTGCAATCGTCTTCAAAAGGGCAGGGCGCGGGCAGCGCCCTGCAGGCGGCGGGATCAGCGCTTGGGGAGGATGTTCAGCTCGGCAGCGCTGGGCAGAAAGCTGCCGTTCCACACTGCTTGGGCGGGCACGGGGTTCTTGGTTTCGTAGGCCTTGGCGACCTGCTCGGCCATCAGGCCCAGGCGCTCGGGGCGCAGCTGGCCAAAGCCTTCTTCGCGCGCGCCCTTGCTGTCGATGGCGGTGTCGATGGTGAGCTTGAGGCGCTTCACCTCCAGCGGCACATTGACCAGGCCATCCTTGGCCTTGAGCGAGGCAATGGCGGCCTGCGGATCGGCAATCGCTTCCTTGGCGCCTTTCGCAAACGCCTTGAGGAAGGCGCGCACCGCTTCGGGCTTCTCGGCAATCAGCTTGGGGCTGGCGATGATGACATTGCCGTAGAGCTGCACGCCATGGGTGGCATAGGGCAGCACCACCACGTCTTCGGCCTTGATGCCACGCGCTTCCAGGTTGAGCAGGCTGGTGAAGGTGTAGCCGGTGACGGCATCCAGATCACCACGCACCAGCATGGTTTCGCGCAGCGGTGGGTCCATCGTCGTCCACTGCACGGCGCCCACGCCATTGGCTTGCGCAAAGATTGGGAAGGTGCGGCGGCCTGCGTCAAAAATCGGCGCGCCCATCTTCTTGCCGGTCAGGTCGCTGGCCTTGGTGATGCCCGATTTCTTCAGTGCCATCACCGATGCTGGCGTGGTGTTGTAGATCACCATGATCGCGACCGGTTTGATCGGCGCATCGGGGTTGTTGGCATGGAACTCCATCAGCGCCGCCAGGTCGGCAAAGCCCAGGTCATGCGTGCCCGAGGCCACGCGCTGGATCGCGCCCGCGCCGCTGGCAGCTTCCACCGTCACATCCAGACCTGCCTGCTTGAAGTAGCCCTTTTGCTCGGGGTGCACAAAGAGCGCGGCCGGGCCTTCAAAGCGCCAGTCGAGCTGGAACTTGAGCGGCGTCAGCGGCTGGGCCAGGGCGCTGCAGGTGCTGGCGGCGGCCAGCAGGGCGAGGGATGCGTGGAGGAAGCTGCGTTTTTTCACGGGGAGGTCTCGTCAGGTGGTGGGGGATCGGTGAAAGGGAGCGGGGCGATGCGGTGTGCTCAGCTGGTGGATGGCTTACTTTTTCGGGAGCACATCCAGCACGGCGGCGGGCGGCAGAAAGCTGCCGTTCCAGACGACTTCTGCCTTGACGCGGGTCTTGGTGCCATAGGCATCGGAGACCTGGGCGGCCATCAGGCTCAGGCGGCTGCTGTCGAGGCGCCCAAAGCCTTCCTTGCGGGCGTCGGCGCTGTTGATGACGGTGTCGATCGCCAGCTGCAGGCGGCGCGTTTCCAGCGCCACATTGGCGATGCCATCACGCGCCTTGACGGACTGGATCGCCTGGGCCGGGTTGGCGATCACGCCCTTGGCGCCCTGGGCAAAGGCGGTCAGGAACTTCTTGATCGCCTCGGGCCGCTCCTGGATCATCTTGGGGCTGGCGATGATCACATTGCCGTAGAGCTTGACGCCATAGTCGGCGTACTGCATCACCACCACATCGCTGGCCTTGGCGCCGCGCGCCTCCAGGTTCAGCAGGCTGGTAAAAGTAAAGCCGGTGATGGCATCGACATCGCCGCGCACCAGCATGGTTTCGCGCAGCGGCGGGTCCATGGCGGTCCAGGCTACGTTGCTCACGCCATTGGCCTTTTCAAAAATGGGGAAGGCCTTGCGGCCGGCATCGAACACCGGCGCGCCCAGCTTCTTGCCGCTCAGATCGGCCGGGGTCTTGATGCCCGACTTCTTGAGCGCCATCACCGAGGCGGGCGTGTTGTTGTAGACCACCATCACGGCGACGGGCTTGTTGGGCGCGTCGGGGTTGTTGGCATGGAACTCCATCACCGAGGCCAGGTCGGCAAAACCCATGTCATAGGTGCCCGATGCCACGCGCTGCACCGCGCCGCCCGATCCATTGCCGGCATCCACGCTCACATCCAGCCCCTGGGCCTTGAACAGGCCTTGCGCGACCGGCTGCAAAAAGAAGGCGGCAGGCCCCTCAAAGCGCCAGTCGAGCTGGAACTTGATGGGCATATCTGCCGCCTGGGCCGCACCCCAGGACAGCGCCAGAGCGGCGACGGTGGTCTTCAGAAAACTGCGCTTGTGCATGGGGAGCCTCCGATGTTGCATACAAGGTCGTTTGCAAGATCGGTGCCAGTTTGTAAGCCCCTGTATTGGCGTGCGTAGCTGCACCAGCCTGGTGCAAATGCCAGGTGATGCAGCTGTGGCGTGCACGCGCAGATGCATGGCCGCGCCTCTGCTTGGTGCAGCTTGTATACATGCTTGGTCGGCTACTGGGGCGGCGCCGCCCCGGCATGGCAATTGCAAGCAAAATGCGCCATTCAGACGATGAGAAAGCGCCCATGACCGAGATCGACTTTGCCCAGCTGGGCACCTACGAACGCTACAAGCTGATGGCCAGCCTGATCGTGCCGCGCCCCATAGCCTTGGTGACGACCCTGGGCGCCGACGGCACCGTCAACGCCGCGCCTTTTAGCATGTTCAACATGATGGGCGAGGACCCACCGGTGGTGATGCTGAGCGTGAACAAGCTGCAGGACACCGCGCAAAAGGACACCGCCACCAACATCCTGCGCGACAAGGAGTTTGTGGTGCACATCGCCGACGAAGCGATGGCCGCCGCGATGCACCGCTGCGGCGACCGCCTGGCCCCGCACGAGAGCGAGCTGGACCACACGGGCCTGACAGCCACCCCCTCCCAAAGCGTGCGCCCCCCACGCATCGTGCAAGCCCCCGTCGCCTTCGAATGCTTGCTGCACGAAACCTTGGAAACCGCGAGCCGCTATGTCTTTATCGGCCGCGTGCAATGGCTGGCCGTGCGTGACGGCCTGGTCGACACCGAAAAATGGCGGGTGCGCCTGCAGGAGTTCTTCCCCGTAGGGCGCTTTGGCGCGAGCTTCTACATCAACTGCCGGGAACGCTTTGCGATTGAGGCGGGGGAAGGGCTGGCGGGGGCGCAGGGTAGCGCTGCAAGTACGGCGATTGATGAGATGTGACGGAGCCGACCGGCGCGTTGGGATCGATTGGTTGCGGGAATGGATAGATCCCTAAAACGCTTGCACAAACAGAACCTCGCGCTGGATACGGGACACCTCGGCTTCATGGAAAGGGAAGACATGGTAGCCGCAGTGTTCGGTGAACACTGCAATCGCGAACTTCCGCGCATTGACCACATGGAATGCGTGTTCGAACTGAACAAACGAGCCGTCCATCAGTTTGATGTGCAAGCTTCCGTTCGATGGAAAGTCTGCTGCGCCCAGGCCCTTTTGCTGTATTTCTTCAACAGAGCGGCCAAGGACAGGGGCTAGGTCTTCAGCCCATTCAGTGACAAGCTGTTGGGCCAAGCGCGGTACAGGATGCATGTCATTCCTTGGGTTGGGGGAGGCGGGGGATTCCGCTGAAGTGCACTTGGGAGTGGATTCTAGCTACAGGAGGTATGTGAGTTAGGTACGTGCTTGGCGCGTGTACCGCAATGGGGACCCCGCCCATCAAGGCAAATTCTCCCGAAAAATAACCTGACTCCGCACAATGTCCACCGCCGTCATCGTGTCGAGCTGGTCGCGCAGATTGCTGAACATGCGGATGCAGCTCATGATGATGCCCAGGTGGCTTTGGGTGATGACGGCGTCCATGGTGCCGTTGATCAGCAGGGCGCGGGTGTCGGGGGTGAGGCCGTGGCCGATGAGGACGACCTGGTGCTCGCGGCCGGCCTCCTGCAGCGCGCGGCCTACGCCATCGGATGAACCGCCGATGTTGTAGATGCCAGCGATGTGCGGGTGGCGCTGCAGCAGCTCCTTGGTTTGCTGGTAGTTGCGGGAGGAGTCGTCATAGCTCTCGCGCAGGCCCAGGATCTGCATGTCGGGGAACTGCTCGGCATGCAGTTGCAGAAAACCGCCCTCGCGCTCCTCATGCGCCAGGTAGCTGCGCGATCCTGCGATCAGTGCGATTTGCGCATCGCGGCGCTGGCTGCCGATAAAGCGGGCCAGCAGGTAGGCAGCGGTGCGGCCGGCGGCCCGGTTGTCCAGCCCCACGTAGGCGATGCGGGCGCTGTTGTCCAGGTCCGAGATGACGGTCAAGGTGGGTACGCCCCGGTCTGCGAGTTGCTGCACCGCTTCGCGCACGGCCGGGTGCTCGATGGCCATGAAGGCGATGCCCTGCACGCGCTTGCCCAGGCGCAGCAAGGTGGCGGCCAGCGCTTCGGGGTTGAAGCTCTCGACATATTCCACCTGGCATTTCACATTGAACGGCGCCTGGTGGCTTTCTGAAAAGCCAATGGTGTCGCCGAGCATACGCAGGTAGGGGTTCTGTCCCTGGGGCAACACAAAGGCCAGCTTCCAGGGCGCGGATTGGGGCGCGGCATCGGCCAGGGCATCGGGCAGGTAGCCCAGGGCCTGCGCGGCCTGGCGCACCTTCTGCACGGTGATGGGGCGCACGCCGGGGCGCTGGTTCAGCACCCGGTCGGCGGTGGCGGTAGACACGCCCGCCAGGGCGGCCACGGTCTTGAGCGTGAGGCGCTGGCTAGGCACTGCGGGGTTATGGGGCATCAAAAAACATCAGATTCAATCATTTTGTGCGTTTGACTATAGCAAGTCGTTTGCATATCTTCCAGTATGAGATCTGTGCCATTACATCAATTCAAATCAAATACTAGGAGACAAGCATGACCGAACTCAGCCGCCGTTCCCTCATCAAGGGACTGACCGCCCTGCCTGCCGCGGGCATGGTGTCGGGCTTTCCATTGATCGCCCGTGCGGCCGAGTTCTCGCTCAAATACGGCAACAACCTGCCGCTCAGCCACCCGCTCAACGTCCGCGCGCAAGAGGCGGCCGACCGCATCCGCAAGGAAACCAATGGCCGCGTTGAGCTGGCCATCTACCCCAACAACCAGCTGGGCGGGGATACCGACATGCTGGCGCAGGTGCGCTCGGGCGGTATCGATTTCTTCACACCGTCCGCGCTGGTGATTGCCACCTTGGTCCCGGCAGCGGCCATCAATGCGGTGGGCTTTGCGTTTACCAACTACGACCAGGTCTGGAAGGCCATGGACGGCCAGCTGGGTGCGATGGTGCGGGCCGAGATTGCCAAGCGCAAGCTCTATGCGTTCGACAAGATGTGGGACAACGGTTTCCGTCAGACCACCAGCAGCAAGGGCGCGGTGCAAAGCGCCAAGGACATGGATGGCCTCAAGATCCGCGTGCCGGTGAGCCCGATGCCGATTGCGATGTTCAAGGGCCTGGGCGCTGCGCCGGCCAGCCTGCAGTTCTCCGAGGTGTACTCGTCGCTGCAGACGCGCATTGTGGATGCGCAGGAGAACCCGCTGCCGATCATCCAGGTGGCCAAGCTGTACGAGGTGCAGAAGTTCTGCTCGCTGACCAACCATATCTGGGACGGCTACTGGTTCATTGCCAATGGCCGCATGTGGGAGAGCCTGCCAGCCGACCTGAAGAAGATCGTGGCCACGGCGATCAACGATGCCGGCATGGCGCAGCGTGCGGATATCAGCCAGCTCAATGCCTCGGTGCAGGCCGATCTGGCCAGCAAGGGCCTGCAGTTCAACCAGCCCGATGCGGAGAGCTTTCGCGCAGCGCTGCGCAGCTCGGGCTTTTACAAGGATTGGCAAGGCCGCTTTGGCAAGGACGTGTGGAGCCTGCTCGAAGGCGCCGTTGGCAAGCTCGCTTGAGCGCTGCTCTGATTCACGCCCTGAAAGAGCATTGCCATGTCCCACCCTGCAACCCCCGCGCTGGCGGGGCACTCTGCTGCGCCGCCCGACAACGCCTTGGCCTCGCTCGCGCGTGGCGTTGACCGTGGCCTGGGCGCCATCGTCGAGACAGCGGCCGCTGCCTTGGTGCTGGCCGAAATCATCGTGCTGTTTGCCGGCGTGGTGGCACGCTATGTGTTCCACCAGCCGCTGGTCTGGTCCGATGAGCTGGCTTCGCTGATGTTTCTGTGGCTGTCCATGCTGGGCGCCGTGGTGGCGCTGCGCCGGGGCGAGCACATGCGCATGACGGCCTTTATCAACAATGTGCGGCCAGGCCTGCGCGCGGCGCTGGAGGCCTTTGCGCTGGCCGCATCGCTGGCCTTTTTGCTGATGGTGCTGGGCCCCGCCTACGAGTACGCGGAGGAGGAGGCCTTTATCACCACCCCGGCGATGGAGCTGAGCAATGCCTGGCGCGCCGCAGCGCTGCCGGTGGGCATGGGCCTGATGGCCGTGGTGGCCCTGCTGCGCCTGCTCACGCAGACGACCTGGCAAAAGGCGCTGGCGGCGGTGGCCATGGTGGCTGCGCTGGTGCTGCTGTTCTGGCTGTGCCAGCCGCTGTTCAAGAGCCTGGGCAAGTTCAACCTGGTGATCTTTTTTGTGCTGGTGGTGGCGGGCACGGTGTTTGCCGGTGTGCCGATTGCGTTCTCGTTTGCGCTGGCCACCTTTGGCTACCTGGCGCTGACCACCCGCACACCGCTGGTGGTGATGGTGGGGCGCCTGGATGAGGGCATGTCGCACCTGATCATGCTGGCGGTGCCGATGTTCATTTTTCTGGGCTCGCTCATAGAGATGACCGGCATGGCCAAGGCGATGATCCAGTTTCTGGCCAGCTTGCTGGGCCGCGTGCGCGGTGGGCTGTCCTATGTGCTGATTGGCGCGATGTACCTGGTATCGGGCATCTCGGGATCGAAGGTGGCCGACATGGCGGCGATTGCGCCGGTGCTCTTCCCCGAGATGAAAAAGCGCGGCGCCAAGGAGGGCGATCTGGTCGCGCTGCTGTCGGCGACGGGCGCGCAGACCGAGACCATTCCGCCGTCCATCGTGCTGATCACGATTGGCTCGGTCACCGGCATATCGATTGCCGCGCTGTTTACCGGCGGCATGTTGCCCGCCGTGGTGCTGGGCGCTGCGCTGTGCTGCGTCGTGTGGTGGCGTTACCGCAAAGAGGATCTGGGCGGTGTGGAGCGCTTTAGCGGCAAGCAGATTGGCCGCTTGCTGGTGATCGCGCTGCCGGCGCTGGCCTTGCCCTTTGTGATCCGCGCCGCGGTCGTGGAGGGCATTGCGACGGCGACCGAGGTCTCCACCATCGGCGTGGTCTATTCGGTGCTGGTGGGCCTGTTCATCTACCGCTGCTTTGACTGGCGGCGCCTCAAGCCCATGCTGGTCGAGACCGCTTCGCTGTCGGGCGCGATCATGCTGATTGTCGGCTGCGCCACTGGCATGGCCTGGGGGCTGACGCAGTCGGGCTTCTCGTCGGACCTGGCCAAGGCGATGACCAGCATGCCGGGCGGCAGCTGGGGGTTCCTCGCGATCTCCATCGTCTGCTTCATCGTGCTGGGCAGTGTGCTCGAAGGCATCCCCGCCATCGTGCTGTTTGGCCCGCTGCTCTTCCCCATCGCCAAGGAGGTGGGCGTGCACGAGGTGCATTACGCAATGGTCGTGATCTTCGCGATGGGCATTGGCTTGTTTGCGCCGCCCTTTGGCGTGGGCTACTACGGCGCCTGCGCGATCAGCAAGGTCAACCCCAACGAGGGCATTCGGCCCATCGGCGGCTACATGCTGGCGCTGTTTGTCGGGCTGCTTTTTGTCGCGGCCATTCCCTGGATTTCTACCGGATTTTTATAAGCGGACTGCGGCCCCAAGGCCACCCGGCCAGCTTCCCGGCCTTGGTCTGCATCGCGTGCACCCACGTGAGGCAGCGCCCATGCCACCAACGCAACAACCAACTTAACAACAAACGAAAGACAAGCTATGAGCCGCTTTTTGGGAGAAATCCGCCAGCTGGGCTATGTGGTCGACGACATCGAGGCCGCGATGCAGTACTGGAGCGAGACCTTGGGCGTGGGCCCCTGGTTCTACAACCCGCAGGTGCCGATCGAGAACTACCAGTACGCAGGCGAGCGCTACCAGCCGCACAACTCGGTGGCGCTGGCCAACTCGGGCTTTGTGCAGGTGGAGCTGATCCAGGTGCGCAACGATGTGCCGTCGATGTACCGCGATTTTCTGCGCGCGGGCCGCACGGGCCTGCAGCATGTGGCGTACTGGACTACCGATTACGACGCCGATCTGCAGCGCTTGCTGGCGCAGGGCTTCAAGCCGCAGATGAGTGGCGAGGTGGGCAAGAACGGCCGCTTTATCTACTTTGACACCGAATACCACCCGGGCACGGTGATCGAGCTGTCCGAAGTGATGGGCCCCAAGGGAAAGATGTTTGATCTGATCCGTGCGGCCTCCCAGGACTGGGATGGCCAGAACCCCGTGCGCCCTTTCCCTGACCTCAACACCCTGTGATGGCCGGCCCGCCCTGGGCCTGGAAATGCGATGAAATCTACCCATTTTGAAGCCAGCTACCTGATCGAGACGCCGCTGGCGCCCGAGGCCGTGGCCGAGGTGATGGCTGGTGAGCAATCCTGCGGCACCTTTACCCGCGTGGCCGGCGAGACCGATGACCTGCGGGCACGCGCGCGTGCCCAGGTGCTGCAGGTGCAGCCGCTGGGCACGGTGGAGCGGCCCAGCCTGCCCAATGCCTGGCTGGCGCGCCAAGGCTATGGCGCGGGTGCGAACTGGCAGCGTGCCCGCGTGCGCATCGCCTTCCCCATCGCCAATGTGGGCGCCAACCTGCCCACCTTGGCCGCCACGGTCAGCGGCAATCTGTATGACCTGGGGGAGGTATCGGGCCTGCGGCTGGAGCGCCTGGATCTGCCGCCGGACTACCGTGACCAGTTCGATCTGCCGACCATGGGCGTGGCCGGCACGCGGCGCAGCATTGGGGCCAGCGCGGGCGCGATGGTGGGCACCATCATCAAGCCCAATGTGGGGCTATCGGCCCAGCAGACGGCCGACCTGGTGCGGCAGCTGTGCGACGCGGGTGTGGACTTTATCAAGGACGATGAGGTATCGGCCAACCCGGCGCATGCGCCGCTTGAGGAGCGCATTCCTGCCGTGATGCGCGTGATCCGCGAGCACCGGGAGCGCACCGGCAAATGGGTGATGGTGGCCTTCAACATCACCGATGAGACCAGCGCCATGCTGCGCCATGCCGACCTGGTGCAGCGGGAGGGCGGCAGCTGCGTGATGGCCAGCATCAACTGGTGCGGGCTGTCGGGCATCCAGAGCCTGCGGCGCCACACGCCCTTGGCGCTGCATGCGCATCGCAATGGCTATGGTGCGCTGTCACGCGACCCGATGCTGGGCATGGGCTACCAGGCCTACCAGACCCTGTGGCGCCTGGCCGGTGTGGACCATGTGCATGTGCATGGCTTGCAGGGCAAGTTTGCCCAGCCCGATGCCGAGGTGGTGGAATCGGCGCAAGACTGCCAGCGGCGCCTGTCTGCCGCGCAGGATGACCGCGTGCTGCCGGCGTTTTCATCGGGCCAGTGGGCGGGCACGGTGCCTGCCACCTGGGCGGCGTTGCAGAGCGATGACCTGCTGTTCATGTCGGGCGGCGGCATTCTGGCCCATCCCGATGGCCCGGCTGCCGGCGTAGTGAGCATTCGCCAGGCCTGGGCTGCCGTGCGCGAAGGCAGCAGCCTGGACGACTATGCTTGGCATGCGCCAGAGCTGGCGCGCGCACTGCAGTTTTTTGGCAAGCGCGGATAGGCCACATGCTGGACACCTTGCTGCGCGGCCAGCCCGCCGTTGTCTGGTATGGCGATGACTTTACCGGTGCGACCGACACCCTGGCCACGGTGGCGCAGGCCGGCCTGCGATCTCTGCTTTTTCTGGATGTGCCGACCGAGGCCCAACGGGCCAAGGCCGGGCCCCTGCAGGCTATTGGCATTGCCGGTGCCGCCCGTAGCCTGCCGCCGGCCGCAATGGCCGAGGTGCTGGCGCCGGTGGCGCAGTTCATGGCCGCCAGCGGCGCGCCGCTGCTGCACTACAAATGCTGCTCCACCTTTGACAGCGCCCCGCATGTGGGCAGCATTGGTGCGGCCGTGGCGGCCTTGCGCAAGGTGGCGCCCGCATCGCCTGCGGTGATCGTTGGCGGCCAGCCCAATATCGGGCGCTTCTGCGCCTTTGGCAATTTGTTCGCGCAGGCGGGGCCGGGTGGTGCGGTTCACCGTATTGACCGCCACCCCACCATGCGGCATCACCCCGTCACCCCCATGGACGAGGCCGATCTGCGCCTGCACCTGGCCAGGCAGGGGCTGGCCGATATTCGGCTGCTGAGCACGCGGCAGCTGGAGCTGGCGGGTGCCGATACCGAGGTGCTGCTGCGCTGGATGCAAGCGCAAGAAGCGCGAGAAGGAGAGTGCCCTTCGCCGGATGCCTTGCTGATCGACCTGGTGCACGAAGCCCAGCTGCCGCAGATTGGCGCGCTGCTGTGGGCACGCGCGCAGCAGTCGCCGTTGCTGGCCGTGGGGCCCAGCGGCGTGGAGCAGTGCCTGATAGCAGTCTGGCGCCAACTGGGGTTGTTGGGGGAAGTGCCAGCGGCTGAACCGCTGGCGCCCGCGCAGGGCCCGGTGCTGGTGCTGGTGGGTAGCTTGTCGCCGGTCTCCCGCCAGCAGATCGCGGCCAGCCAGCAGTTTGACAAGCGGGAGGTGGATGTGGGCCGGCTGTTGGCCGAGCAGGGCTATCTGCCCGCCTGTGCGGCCCAGCTGGCCCAGGGTCTGCACGAGGGGCGCCCTATGCTGGCGCACACCAGCCGACCCGATCAGACCCTAGACGCCGCGACCACGGCAGCGGTGGCACAGCGCAGCGCGCAATTGCTGGCAGAGACCTTGCGCCTGATGGCGGCACAGGGCCAGCCCCTCAAGCGCTTGGGCATTGCGGGCGGCGATACCTCCAGCCTGGCGACGCAGGCGTTGGGGCTGTGGGGGCTGGCCTTCCACAGCACCCTAGCGCCCGGAGTGACCATGAGCGTGGCACGCAGCGATGATGCGCGCATCGATGGGCTGGAGCTGATGCTCAAAGGGGGGCAGATGGGCGATGCGCAGCTGTTCGACCGGCTGGTGACGGGGCCGGGCTGAGAGGCGCCTGGGCTGAGGTGCAGACGTAAAAAAGCCCCAGGCGCGGTGCCTGGGGCTATCTTTTTATGGGCTGTGCAGCGCAAGCAAAGGCGCGGCGGGTGCCGCGCCAGCGCTTACTTGCCTTCCTTGCGCGCTTGGGCTTGGGCGGCGACCAGGGCCGTCATGTTGACCACGCGGCGCACGGTGGACGATGGGGTCAGCACATGGGCGGGGGCCTCGCTGCCCAGCAGGATCGGGCCGATGGTGGTGCCATGCGAGGCGGTGGTCTTGAGCACATTGAACAGGATGTTTGCGGCGTCCAGGTTCGGGCAGATCAGCACATTGGCCTCACCGGTCAGGCTCGACTCGATCAAGGTGCGCTCGCGCACGTGTTCGTCCAGCGCGGCATCGCCATGCATTTCGCCATCGCATTCGATGTCGGGGTTGGCAGCGGCAAACAGGTCGCGGGCAGCGCGCATCTTGAGCGCCGACTTGCGGGTGGACGAGCCGTAGTTGCTGTGCGAGAGGAAGGCCACCTTCGGGGGCAGGCCAAAGCGCTGCACCTCTTGCGCGGCAAGCTTGGCGATCTGGGCCAGCTCTTCGGCGGTCGGATCTTCGTTGATGTAGGTGTCCGCGATAAACAAGGTGCGGCCTTCCAGCATCAGCGCATTCACGGTGGCCAGGCGGTTGGCGTCGGTCTTGTGGCCGAGCACGTCTTCGATATGGCCCAGGTGACGGTCAAAGCGGCCCATCACGCCGCAGAGCATCGCGTCGGCATCGCCCAGGTGCACCATCAGTGCGGCGATCACGGTGTTGGAGCGGCGCACGGCAGACTTGGCCACCTCAGGCGTGACGCCATTGCGGCCCATCAGCGCGTGGTAGGCCTCCCAGTACTGCCGGAAGCGCGGGTCGTCTTCGGGGTTGACGATGTCCACATCCTTGCCCAGTTGCAGGCGCAGGCCGGCCTTGGCAATGCGCGCTTCGATGACCGCAGGGCGGCCGATCAGGATGGGCTTGGCTAGGCCGTCGTCCACCGCCACTTGCACGGCGCGCAGCACGCGCTCGTCTTCGCCTTCGGCGTAGGCCACGCGTTGCACATTGGCTTTGGCTGCTGCAAAGACCGGGCGCATGAACATGCTGGTCTGGTAGACGAAGCGGGTGAGGTTCTCACGGTAGGCTTCGATGTCCTCGATCGGGCGTGCTGCCACGCCGGACTCTTGCGCAGCCTTGGCCACGGCGGGCGCAATGCGCAGGATTAGGCGCGTGTCGAACGGGGTGGGGATCAGGTAGTCGGGGCCGAACTTGAGCTCCTTGCCCTGGTAGGCGGCGGCCACTTCGTCGCTCACGTCCTGCTTGGCCAGCGCGGCAATTTCGCGCACGCAGGCCAGCTTCATCGCTTCGGTGATCTTGCTGGCGCCGCAATCGAGCGCGCCACGGAAGATGTAGGGGAAGCACAGCACGTTGTTGACCTGGTTCGGGTAGTCCGAACGGCCGGTGGCGATGATGCAATCGGGGCGAACGGCCTTGGCCAGCTCGGGGCGGATTTCTGGCTCGGGGTTGGCCAGTGCCAGGATGATGGGCTTGTCGGCCATGGTCTTGACCATGTCGGCGGTCAGCACGCCGGGAGCCGAGCAACCCAGGAACACGTCAGCGCCGTTGACCACGTCGGCCAAGGTGCGGGCCTCGGTCTTTTGCGCGTAGCGCGCCTTGGACGCGTCCAGGCCACCGGGGCGGCCGTCATAGATCACGCCCTTGGAGTCCACCATGAAGATGTTCTCGCGCTTGACGCCCAGGCCCACCATCACATCGACGCAGGCAATGGCAGCAGCACCGGCGCCAGAGACGGCGATCTTGACGTTGCCGATCTGCTTGTCGACCAGCTCCAGGCCGTTGAGCAGCGCGGCGCTGGAGATGATGGCCGTGCCGTGCTGGTCGTCATGGAACACCGGAATGTTCATGCGCTTGGACAGCTCTTGCTCGATGTAGAAGCACTCGGGTGCCTTGATGTCTTCGAGGTTGATGCCACCCAGTGTGGGCTCGAGGCTGGCGATGATGTCGATCAGCTTGTCCGGATCGCGCTCGGCCAGCTCGATGTCAAACACATCGACGCCAGCAAACTTCTTGAACAGGCAGCCCTTGCCTTCCATCACCGGCTTGCTGGCCAGCGGGCCGATATCGCCCAGACCCAGCACGGCGGTGCCGTTGGTGATCACGCCCACCAGGTTGCCGCGCGAGGTGTAGTCAGCCGCCAGGCTGGGATCGGCTTCGATGTCCAGGCAGGGGTAGGCCACGCCTGGCGAATAGGCCAGCGACAGGTCACGCTGGTTGGACAGCGGCTTGGTCGGGGTGACGGAGATCTTGCCCTTGCTGGGGCTGCGGTGGTATTCGAGTGCGGCTTCGCGCAGTGCCTGTTCGGCGGCGGACAGTTGTTGTGCCATAAGAGTGAGTCAATCCAGTGTGTACCAAGCGGATGATAAAGGCGCAGGCCCACCCCTAGGGGGCAGTGGGCCTAAGTTTCGATGCTGCACCGCAGCAATCTTGTCAGTGGGCATCTGCTTGCTGCGCAGCCTTGATGATCTGGGCCTGGTCGAGTTTGGCGCCGTTGAAAAACAGGTTCAAGGCGACGGCACAGATGGAGGCGAGCAGGATGCCCGATTCGATCAGCGGGTGGATGGCATGGGGCATCCATTGGCGGAACTGCGGTGCAATCAGCGGAATCATGCCCACGCCAATGGACACAGCAACGACCATGGCGTTGTAGCGGTTATGGCGAAAATCCACATTCGACAGGATGCGGATGCCGGTGGCGGCCACCATGCCGAACATGACCAGACCGGCGCCGCCCAGCACCATCGTGGGCAGCGATTCGACCAGCGCGCCCAGCTTGGGCAACACGCCCAAAATGATCAGGATAAAGCCGCCGGCCACGCAGACAAAGCGGCTCTGGATGCCGGTGACTGCCACCAGGCCCACGTTTTGCGAGAAGCTGGTGTAGGGGAAGGTGTTGAAGATGCCGCCCAGCAAGGTGCCCAGGCCATCGGTGCGCAGGCCCCGGGTCAGGTCGGCGGGGGTCACTTCCTTGTTGGTCATGTCACCCAGCGCCAGGAACATACCCACCGATTCGATCATCACGACGACCATCACCAGGGTCATCGTCAGGATCAGGATGGGGTCGAACACCGGCATCGCGATCTCGAACGGCATGACAAAGTCAAACCACTCGGCATGCGCGACTTTTTCATAGGTCATCAGGCCCATGGCCGAGGCCACGATGGCGCCGATGACAATGCCGGCCAGCACCGCAATATTGGTCATGAAGCCCTTGGCAAACTTGGTGATCAGCAGGATGGAGACGAGCACCAGCGCGGAGATGCCCACGCCGCTCAGGTCGGCATAGCGGGGGTTGGGCACGGACGGCAGGATGGCCAGGCCCTGCGGGATGGGCGGCAGCGCCGAGCCCGGCGCACCGGCGGCCATCTGGGCACTTTGCAGCCATTTGACATGCTCGGGGTTGGGCACGGAAGGCGCCGTGGGGCCGACCGGGTTGCCAAAGATCCAGTTGATGCCCACGCGCATCAGGCTGATGCCGATCACCGTGATGATGGTGCCGGTGACGACCGGCGGGAAGAACCGCAGCATGCGGCTGACCAGCGGTGAGATCAGGATCGATATGACCCCCGCGCCGATGACCGAGCCAAAGATGAGGCCCGCGCCATAGACGCCTCCTGTGGTCTGCGCCATCGAGATCATCGGCGCCACGCTGGCAAAGGTCACGCCCATCATCACCGGCAGCTTGATGCCAAACCAGCGGGTTGCTCCCCAGGCCTGGATCAAGGTGACCAGGCCGCAGACGAAGAGATCAGCAGAGATCAGCTTCGCTATCTGGTGCGAGTCGAGGTTGAGTGCGCGCCCTACTATCAGCGGTACCGCCACGGCCCCCGCGTACATGACCAGCACATGCTGCAAGCCCAAGGTGGTGAGGCGCCCCAGGGGCAGCACCTGGTCGACGGGGTGTTTGTCAGACTGCATCTTTATCACTCCTCATGCGGGGAATTTCTGACCAGAAAAGCCAGTGTTATGTCTTAAAAATCCATACAAAAAGTGTATACACATGCGCTGATGGCGCACCCCCCTGATTACCCTCAAGCCGCCACCATGCGACGGGGAGTGGCCGGTTGGATGCGCGTGGCTCGTTCACAAAAATGCCTGCCGCCACATGCAAAACCGCCCCCAGGCGCGGGGCCTGGGGGCGGTGGATGTAAAAACCGCTGAGGCGGCGCAGCCGGGCGCCGCGTTGGATCAGGCCAACAGATCGACCAGCGAGCGGGCGATGACCTTGGTGGCGCGGCGCAGGTCTTGCAGGTCCAGGCGCTCGTCGGCGCGCTTGGCATGGCTCTCCAGCACGGTGCGGGGGCCGGCGCCGTAGATCACGCCGGGAATGCCGCGCTCCACATAGAGGCGCACATCGGTGTAGAGGGGGGTGCCCACAGCCGGGGGCTTCTCGCCAAACACGGCTTCGCCATGGGTCTGGATGGCATCGACCAGCGGCTGGTTGCCCGCCAGCGGCGTCATCGCATTGGCCAGCAGCAGGCGCTTGATGTCGATGCGCACGGCGTCGTCACCCTGGTAGCCGCGCTCGCTGTTGAAGCGCTCCACCGCCTGGGCAATGACCTGGCGGATATGGGCTTCGACCTCGACCGGGTTCTCCTCGGGGATCATGCGGCGGTCGATCTTGAGCAGCACCTTGCCGGGGATCACATTGGTGTTGGTGCCCCCTTCAATGCGGCCAATGTTCAGGTAGGGGTGCTTGATACCTGCGACTTTGGAGCTGACCTTTTGGTAGGCAGTGTTTTCCGCATACAGGTCGTTCATGATCGCGGCGGTGGCCTGCAGCGCATCCACGCCGGTGTGGGGCACGGCGGCGTGGGCCATCTTGCCGTGCACGGTGATCTCCATCTGCAGGCAGCCGTTGTGGGCGACGACCACTTCGTAGCTGAAGCCGGCAGCAACCATCAGGTCAGGCTTGGTCAGGCCTTTTTCGAGCAACCAGCCGGGGCCCAGCAGACCGCCAAACTCTTCGTCATAGGTAAAGTGCAGCTCCACCGCGCCCTGGCTGGGCTTGGCCACGGCCTCCAGTGCGCGCAGCGCGTAGGTGAAGGTGGAGAAATCGCACTTGCTCACGGCAGCGGCGCGGCCGTAGAGCTTGCCGTCGACAATGCGGGCGCCATAGGGGTCATGGCTCCAGCCCTCACCGGGCGGCACCACATCACCATGGGCGTTGAGCGCAATGGTGCGGCCCGAGCCGGCCGAGCCAAAGGGGCGGCGCACGATCAGGTTGGTGATCGAGGTCATGCCATAGGCCTCGACATCGGCCTGGGGAACAACATGCTTTTCTGCGGTGTAGCCCATGGCCTGCAGCAGCTCGGCGGTGCGCTCGGCGTGCGGTGTGTTGTCGCCCGGCGGCGTGTCGGTAGGCACTTGCACCAGCTTCTGGAAGAACTGCACCTGCTCATCAAAGTGCTGGTCAATCCAATGGTCCAGGGCGGCGTAGGTGGCGTTGTTCGTGGTCATACGGTTTCGTTTTCTAGTTGTTGAAGGACGTGGCTGAAGCTGTCGATCGCCAGCTGCATGTCATCGGCGGTCGAGGACTCCAGCGGGTTGTGGCTGATGCCGCTGTTGATGCCGCGCACAAAGAGCATGGCCTGGGGCATGATCTCGTGCAGCTTCATCGCATCATGGCCGGCGCCGCTGGGCATGCGAAACAGCGGCACGCCCTGGGCGGCGACGGCTTTCTCCCAGCGCTGCTGCCAGGCGGGCGCGCTGGGGGCCGCTGCGGCTTGCATGGTTTGCTCGGCGCGGTAGCGCAGGCCGCGCTTGTGCGCAATCGCCTCCAGTTGGCCCATCACATCGCGCACCAGCGCGTCGCGCTGCGGATCGGTGGGGGCGCGCATGTCGATGCTGAACTTGCACTGGCCGGGTACGACGTTGATCGAGCCGCTGGGCACTTCGAGCATGCCGACGGTGGCGACCGAATCGCCATCTTGCGCGGCGCGCTGCTCGGCATACAGCATCAGCTCGGCCACGCCACAGGCGGCATCGCGGCGGCGGTCCATCGGCGTGGTGCCGGCATGGCTGGCCATGCCCACCATCTCGCAGACATAGCGCGAACTGCCGTTGATCGAGGTGACGATGCCCAGCGGAATATCCAGCTCGGTCAGCACCGGGCCCTGCTCAATGTGCACCTCGATAAAGCCGAGGTACTGTGAGGCATCGCGCTGGATCTTGGGGATGTCGTCAATGCACAGGCCGGCATGCTGCATGGCTTCGCGCATCGTGATGCCGGCGGCATCGGCCTGGTCCAGCCACTGCGGGTTGAAGTGGCCGATCAATGCGCCCGAGCCCAGGAAGGTGGCCTTGTAGCGCTGGCCTTCTTCCTCGGCAAAGGCCACCACTTCGATGCCAAAGGGCAGGCGCTTGCCGGCGCGGTGCAGCTCGCGCACGCAGGCCATCGGCACAAAGATGCCCAGGCGCCCGTCGTACTTGCCGCCGTTGCGCACGGTGTCGTAATGGCTGCCGGTGAGCAGGTACTTGCCGCCTTCCTGCGCGGGGCGGTAGCGGCCCACGACGTTGCCGACCGCATCGATCTCGACCTCGTCAAAACCGCTGTCGCGCATCCAGTGGCTGATGCGCTGGGCGCAGGCGCGGTGGGCATCGGTCAGGTAGGTGACGGTGAGCTGGCCTTTTTCGGCAAAGCCCTCGTCGCTGTGCTGGGCCAGGCGCTCCTGCCAGTCCCAGACATCATTGCCCAGCACCGGCTCGTAGCCGAATTTGTCGTTCAGGCGGATCTCGGCAATGCGGTGGATGTTGCGCAGCGCCTCGTTGCGCTCGAAATCGGGGTGGTGGTTCAGGCGCCGCGCAAAGGTGGCGATGATCTCCTGCTTAGTGAGGCCCAGGCCCCGTGGCCCGCGCACCGCCAGGATGAACGGAAAACCAAAGCGGGCGTTGTAGTCCGCATTGAGCTGCTGGATCTGCGCGAACTCCTCGGGCGTGCATTGCGTCAGGCCCGCGCGGTTTTGCTCCAGCGTGGACTCTGCCGTCAAGGTGTTGGCCACCATGGCCTTGCCCGCCAGCTCCGGGTGGGCGCGGATCAGGGCCAGCTGCGCATCGACCGGCGCCTGCGCCAGCACGCGCACCATCGCGTGCTTGAGCTGGGCGAGCGAGGCAAAGGGCCGCTGGGCCAGCGCGGCTTGGGCAATCCAGGGCGAGTGCTCGTACAGCCCATCGAGCATGGCCAGCGCCGCTTCGGGCGTGGCTTGGTTGAGTTGTTCCAGGGTCAGGGCCATGTGTTTCCTATCGAATGAATGGGGTACTAGCGCTTCTTTTCGCTCGGGCGCGGCGCTGTGTCATCTTTCAAAGCGTGGGGGCGGGAAAGTGCTCGGCCCAGTGGCGGGCAATGTCGATGCGGCGGCAGACCCAGACGTTCTGGTGCTGCTGGATGTGGTCCAGAAAGCGCTGCAGCGCGGTGATGCGGCCCGGGCGGCCCAGCAGGCGGCAGTGCATGCCGATGCTCATCATCTTGGGGCGGTTCTCGCCGGCGGGGTCACCTTCGGCGTACAGCACATCAAAGCTGTCCTTGAGGTACTGGAAGAAGGGATCGGCGTGCGAGTAGCCCTGGGGCAGCGCAAAGCGCATGTCGTTGCAGTCCAGGGTGTAGGGAACGATCAGCTGGTGCGCGGCGCTGCCATCGCTCTTGCCGACCTTCATCCAGAAGGGCAGGTCGTCGCCGTAGTAGTCGCTGTCATAGGCAAAGCCGCCAAAATCGGCCACCAGGCGGTGGGTGTTGGGGCTGTCGCGGCCGGTGTACCAGCCCAGGCCGTGGGTGCTGCGGCTGCCGTAGAGGCTGTGGAAGATGTCCATCGCCTGCTGCATATGGGCGCGCTCGACCTCTTCGGGCGTATTTTGGTAATGCACCCATTTGAGGCCGTGGCAGGCCACTTCATGGCCCAGATCGGAAAACGCCTGGGCCAGTTCGCGGTGTCGCTGCAAGGCCGTGGCCACGCCAAACACCGTCAGCGGCAGGCCGCGCTTTTCAAACTCGCGCAGCAGGCGCCAGACGCCGGCGCGCGAGCCGTATTCATAGATGCCATCCATGCTCATGTGGCGGTCCGGGTAAGAGGCCGGGTTGAACATCTCCGAGAGGAACTGCTCGCTGCCCGGGTCGCCGTGCAGCACATGGTTTTCGCCGCCTTCCTCGTAGTTCAGCACAAACTGCACGGCAATGCGTGCGCCCTGGGGCCACTGGGCATGGGGCAGATCGCGGCCGTAGCCGATCAGGTCGCGGGGGTAGGGGGTGGTAGCGTCGTAGGTCATAGCGTGATCGAGGACAGAGCCATGGATAAATCGTTGCTGGGAATCTCGCGTTCGAACTGCAGGCCTTGCTCCACATGCTCCAGGTGCGCGATCATCAGCTGCACGGCGCCTTCGGCATCCTTGCGGGCGAGGGCCTGCACAATCTCTTCGTGCTCCTCATGGGAGTGGGCGGCGGCGCTGGCCGACTGGTACATCAGGGTGATCAGCGCGCAGCGAGAGATCAGATCGCCCAGCAGCTGGGCCAGCACATCGTTGCCCATCAGCTCGGCCATGCGCACGTGGAAGTCGCCCAGGAGTTCGGTGCGCTCGGTGACATCGGCGCGGTGCACGGCGGCGGCTTCCTGGCGCACATGCTCGCGCAAGACCTTGATCTGCTTGGGCGTGACGGTCTTCACAAAGCTGCGGGTCATCTGCGCTTCGAGCATCTTGCGCACGGCAAAGACCTGGCGCGCTTCGGTGACGGACGGGGTGGACACAAAGGCGCCGCGTGCCGGCTCCAGCGTGACCAGGTGGTTTTGCGACAGCTGGAACAGCGCCTGGCGCACCAAGGTGCGCGATACGCCAAAGTGGTCGGCGAGTTTTTGCTCGGCCAGCTTGGTGCCCGGCAGCAACCGGTGCTCGACGATGGCACGGGTCAGGGCTTGGGCAATGGTGGACGTTGAGGTGGATTCCATGTCAGGATAGTAGGCCGAATGACAAAAAGTGTATACACTTTTAGTGCACATCACCAGTCCGATCTTACCCAGAATCATCAGGAGATTTACCTATGGGCCTGAGCACCCACGTTCTCGATACGATGCACGGCTGCCCCGCTGCGGGCATGGACATTGCGCTGTACGCCACCGATGGCGGCGAAGCGCGCCTCATCCGCCGCGAAACCCTGAACCACGACGGCCGCACCCAGACCCCGTTGTTTGACAATGCGACGCTGCGCCCCGGCACCTACCGCCTGAGCTTTGAAGTGGCGGCCTACTTTGCCGCCAAAGGCGTGGAGCTGCCCAGCCCCAACTTTTTGAACCAGGTGAACCTGGACTTTGGCGTGGCCCATGCGGACCAGCACTACCACGTGCCGCTGCTGGTCAGCCCCTGGAGCTATTCGACGTACCGGGGGTCTTGAGGCGGGGCGAGGGCGGGTGGGGCATTGGGGTAGGCGGCTGCCCTTGACCTGTCTCAAACGCGCATCGCCAAAACTGTAGGCCGAAGCCGCAAGTTGCGGCTGCGGCCTTCCAGCGTCATCGGGGATGGCTACTATTTGCTCCTAGGCGCACCGCAGGATTCACAGCGGTGCCAACCTGATCGATATAACAGCAAATTTCATAGGAGTAGGTATGCAACGTTTTTCCATGCGCACCCTGGGTGTCGCCGCTGCAGTGGTTGCCGGCGCTCTGTCGATGGCGGCCTGCACGGTCACCAAGCCTGAAACCAGCAATGCGCCTCGTGCCGATGAGACGTCGGTAGACGCCCGCGCCAACGCCGCGCTCGAGCGCCTGTACCAGACCGCTCCTGGCTCCAAGGACCTGGTCGCACGCTCCAAGGGCGTGCTGGTGTTCCCATCAGTGATTGGCGGCAGCTTTGTGGTGGGCGTGGAGCACGGCCGCGGCGTGCTGCGCGTGGGCAGCCGCAGCGACAGCTACTACAGCACCACGGGTGCGTCGATCGGCTGGCAGGCCGGTGGCCAGTCCAAGGCCGTCATCTATGTGTTCAACACGCCTGAAGCGCTGGCGAAGTTCCGCGACAGCAATGGCTGGTCGGTGGGTGCAGATGCCACCGTGGCCGCAGGCCGCGTAGGCGCCAATGGCAGCATCGACACCACCTCGGCCCAGGCCCCGGTGACCAGCTTTGTGCTGAACAATGCCGGCCTGGAAGCGGGCGTGTCGCTGCAAGGCGCCAAGATCACCAAGATCAAGGAATAAAGCAGCGCCTACAGCGCCTGCAAAGCAGAAACCGGCCAGCAGGCCGGTTTTTTTTGCGCTTGTCGCACCTGTCCTATGCCAGCCTTTATTGCTGGCCTTCGCTCAAGGTATGCAGCTGGAACTTGCCCGAGGCATCCCAGAGCCAGGTCTCGGTGTAGGAGACCATGACCTCGCCGTGGCGCAAGTGCTGGGGGGCGGGAAAGGGCGCAGCGGCCTGCACCAGCGCCTCGATCAGTGGCGGCACCTCCTGGGCCTGCGCGGGCTCGCGCATCCAGTTCATGTCCTGGATATGGCCGTCTTCGTCGAGCAAGAGCTCCAGCACGCCAATGGCATAGAGCATGGGCGGCAGCATGCCAGGGTAGATGCGATCGGCGTAGCGTTCATACAGGTGCTGGGCACACTGCTTGCGGTAGGCCTCGTCGGCGACCGGGTTGAGGACGGAGTCCTGCCCATCGGCTTGCGGGGACCATTGGGGCATGCGCGCGCCGGGCAACTGGGTCAGCACCGAGAGATAACTGTCCTGGTCGTCCTCCTGCTCGGCGGCATGGGGCGGCTTGGCGCTGCCCCTTGCCTGTGCAGGTGTTCGCGACGGGTGCGGTATACGAAAAAGCGTATGCCAAAGTCGTGACAGCAGGGAGGTGGAGGGTCGATCGCTCATGGTACAAATCCGTCTATAGCGGACCTGCAGTATGGCAGGCCGATCTTCATCATGGAACAAGGCATGCCCGTTCTGCAGCAATTATTGGCGCGCCTGGCGACGCAGGAGGCCTGTCTGGTACAGGTGGCGTCGACCCAGGGGTCGGCTCCGCGCGATGCCGGCGCCTGGATGGCCGTGTTTGCGCAGGACCAACTGGGCACGATTGGCGGTGGCCACCTGGAGTGGCAGGCCGCCAACAAGGCCCGCAATCTGCTGGCCAGCGGCGGCGCCCCGCAGAGCGAGCGCTTTGCGCTGGGCCCGCGCCTGGGCCAATGCTGCGGCGGTGTGGTGCATCTGCGTTTTCAGCGGATTGGACAGGCTGACCGCGAACCGCTGGCGCAGCAGCTGGCGCCCGAGTGCAGCCCCGTGGCGGTGTTTGGCGCGGGCCACGTGGGCGCAGCGCTGGTGCAGGTGCTGAGCAACCTGCCTATGCGCATCACCTGGGTGGACAGCCGCGAGGCGCTGTTTCCGGACGCGTTGCCTGCCAACGTGCAGACCGAGTATTCCGACCCCATCGAGCGCGCGGTGGCTGACCTGGCGCCGCGCAGCAGTGTGTTCATCCTCACCCACGACCACCAGCAGGACCTGCAGATCACCCAGGCCTGCCTGCAGCGCCAGCGCAACAGCGGCGATCTGGACCTGATCGGGCTCATTGGCAGTGCTACCAAGCGTGCCAGCTTTGCGCACCGGCTGGCCGAGCGGGGTTTTGCCGATGCGGAGTTTGCCCGCATCACCTGCCCGATCGGCCTGCCGGGCATCCGGGGCAAGGCGCCGGAGGTGATTGCCATTGCGGTGGCCGCGCAGCTTTTGCAGCATCTGCAGCGAACGCAGCATGCCTGATGTGGCTTGCCCCCCGGGCAGGAGCCATGCATGCGGTGTAGAGGCCACCTGCAGCGGGTTTGCTGCGTTGCATCAGGGTTTTATCTAGGGGGTGTGCAGCTTTTTGCCGACCTTTGGGTGGCAGAAATTGCATACACTTTGAGTCTACAAAAGGTCGCAGCGGTGCCCCGGTCATCCCGATGATGGCTGTGGATTGCGGCCTGTCTGCTGCTCAGATCGCCCGCCGTGGTGAGCAGGTTCAACAAGTGGCCGGTGCCTCCACGCTGGCTGCTTGATGAGGAGAGCGGGCATCACCCCTCCCTCGCACTGGCAGACCCCACGCTGCCAAGGATGAGAGCAATGGAAGGCTATATCCTCGATTGGGCGAACCTGTTGTTGCGCTGGCTGCATGTGATCACAGCCATTGCCTGGGTCGGTTCGTCGTTCTATTTTGTGTTTCTCGACAGCAGCCTGACCCCGCCCGAAGACGAAGACCTGAAAAAGCAGGGCGTCAGCGGCGAGCTCTGGGCCGTGCATGGCGGCGGCTTCTACCACCCTGTCAAGTTCAATGTCTCGCCGCCCAAGCTGCCCGACCACCTGCACTGGTTCTACTGGGAGAGCTACACCACCTGGCTGTCGGGCTTTGCGCTCCTGACGGTGTCCTACCTCTGGAACGCCAATATCTACCTGGTCAACCCGGCCGACCCCAATGCGATGAGCGCGCCGCTGGCGGTGTTCACGGCGCTGAGCTTTCTGGCGGTGTTCTGGCTGCTCTATGACGGCATCTGCCGCGTGTTTGGTTTCAAAAAGCATGGCGATGCGATTGTGGGCGCCATGGTGCTGGTGCTGGTCTGCATTGCCGCGTATCTCGCCTGCCATATCTTCCCGGGCCAGGCAGCCTTCTTGCTGATGGGCGCGATGCTGGCCACCTCGATGAGCGCGAACGTGTTCTTCTGGATCATCCCGGGCCAGCGCACCGTGGTGCGGGCGCTCAAGAATGGCGACCCGGTCGACCCCATCTACGGCAAACGCGGCAAGCAGCGCAGTGTGCACAACACCTATTTCACGTTACCGGTGCTGTTTGCGATGCTGTCCAACCACTACGGCTGGCTCTACAACCAGAAGTACAACTGGCTGGTGCTCATCGGCATGATGTTTGCCGGCGCGACCATTCGCCAGTTCTTTGTGCTGCGCCATGGCCACAAGCTCGGCCGCAACAAGCACCCCTGGCCCTATGCACTGATCGGTGTGCTGGTGATTCTGGGCGTGATCGCCTGGCTGCGGCCCGGCCCCAAGCCCGCAGCAGCCGCTGCGCCCGCATCGGCCCCTGCGAGCCAGCCCGCAGCTGGCGCCGTGCCCTATGGCGAGGTGGCCAAGGTGTTTGCCCAGCACTGCGTGCTGTGCCACAGCGCCACGGGCCTGGCGCAAAAGAATGTGAAGCTCGACAGCCCCGGCGAGGTGGCCCAGCACACCCAGCAGATCTACCAGCAGGTGGTGGTGCTGCGCAAGATGCCCTTTGGCAACCCCGAGGGGTTGAGTGCCGACGAGCGCGATCTGGTCAAGCGCTGGTTTGAATCCGGCGCCTCTACCGCGCCTTGATGGCGGGTGGCAGGGGGCGGGGCAGGGCCCCCGCCCGCCGAAATCCGACTACAGCCTGGGGTGGCTGATCGGCGTAGGATGGGAGGGTTGGGGCATGCCCTAGCCCCTCTTTGCGGTGGGTGGCTGGGGATGCGTGTCACAAATCCACATCTTCTCGCATGTCAAATTTCGATATCCAATTGCTGCTGACCGCCTTGGTGAGCGTGCTGGTGCTGGTGGCGCTGATTGTTTCGCGCATCCGCATGCACCCCTTGCTGGCCTTGCTGATCGTCTGTATCGGTGTGGGCTTTGCCACCGGCATGGCGCCGGGCGACATTGCCAAGAACATCACCAACGGCGCGGGCAAGACCCTGGGCGCGGTCGGCGTGGTGATTGCCTTGGGCGCGATGCTCGGCAAGATCCTGGCCGACTCGGGCACCACCGAGCGCCTGGCCAGCGCCATTCTGCGCCACACCTCGGACCGCATGATCCCCTGGGCGATGACCCTGGTAGCCTTCATCATCGGCATCCCGATGTTCTTCGAGGTGGGCCTGGTGGTGATGCTGCCGCTGATCTTCAGCGTGGCGCGCAAGCTCGAGAGCCGCGAAAACTTCAAGGGCTCGGCCTATGTCTATGTGGGCGTGCCGGTGATTGCGGCACTCGCCTCGATGCACGGCATGGTGCCGCCCCATCCTGGCCCGCTGACCGCGATTGCCACGTTGAAGACCACGGTCGGCCCGACGATGCTCTACGGCTTTTTGGCCGCCTTGCCCGCGATGGTGCTGGGCGGGCCGCTGTACGGCGCCTTCATCACCCCGCGCATGACTACCCGGCCTGAGCAGGCGCTGCTCGACCAGTTCACCGAAGCGAAGCCCGACAGCGGCAAGGACCAGCCGGGCATCGCGATGGGCGTGCTGTCTGCCCTGCTGCCTGCGCTGCTGATGCTCGCCCATGCGCTGGCCGAGATGGCCTTGCCCAAGGGCTCGGCCCTGCTGCAGGTGGCCAGCTTTCTGGGCAACCCGCTGATTGCAATGCTGCTGGGCGTGCTGTTTGCCGCCTTCACCCTGGTCTACCTGCGCGGCGGCGATGCCGAAAAGCTGCGTGACACCCTGGGCGCCAGCCTCAAGCCGATTGCCGGCATCATCATGATCATTGCTGGCGGCGGCGCTTTCCAGCAGGTGCTGACTAGCGCCAAGGTGGGCGACGCCATCGTGCACCTGACGCACCAGTTTGCATTTCCGCCGCTGGTGCTGGGCTGGCTCATTGCGATGCTGCTGTCGGTCTCGACCGGCTCGGCCACCGTGGGCATCGTGGGTGCGGCCGGTTTGCTCGCGCCGCTCGCCGCTGCCGACCCCAGCCTGAACCTGCCTTTGCTGGCGCTGTCGATTGGCTGCGGCTCGCTGTTCTTCAACTATGCCAACCATGCCGGTTTCTGGATGGTCAAGGAATCCTTTGGCATGACCATGGGGGAGGCAACGCGCACGATCACCGTGGTGCAGTCCATCGTCTCGTTTGTGGGCCTCTTGATGGTGCTGCTGTTCAACACCTTGCCGGCGCTGGGCGGCTAGCGCCTTTTCCCATAAGCAAAAGGGCCGCAGCAGCAATGCTGGCGGCCCTTTTTGTTGCGCCCAAGGGCGCGGCGCTCAGTCGGCCGGCTTGTCTTGCGCAGGCGCGCCGCTGCTGTCCGCGCCGGTCGCTGGCTCCTGCTCGGGGGCGTCGCCATCAGCGCCATCAGGTGTGTCCGAGGCATGCCCGCTGGCCTTGCGCAGGGCTTTTTCTTCCTTTTTCTTCTTCTTTTCCAGCTCACGCTGGCGCTTTTCATACTGGTAATTCGGCTTGGCCATGTTTTTTGTTCCTTATCGGTGTGCAGCCTCCACCATACAGCATGCGCCGTACTCGGGGCGCCGCCATAGGATTGTTTGAAGGCCGCGATGGGTAAAGTAGGCGGTTTGGGGGCCTGGCCGAGGCGGTCAGGATGTCGGCACTGCTCCCACCGGCTGGGAATGCGGGGAGCGGGCAGCAAAAAACCGCCCGAAGGCGGTTATGGGGAGCGGTGCCGGCCGATCAGGCGCCTGCCACTTCAATGCCCTTGAATTCACCGGTGGCGATCTTTTCCTTCCAGATCGCCGGGCCGGTGATATGGGCACTGGTGCCGCCGGCATCCACGGCCACGGTCACGGGCATGTCGACCACGTCGAATTCATAGATCGCTTCCATGCCCAGATCGGCAAAACCGACCACCTTGGCCTGCTTGATGGCCTTGGAGACCAGATAAGCGGCGCCGCCCACGGCCATCAGGTAGGCCGACTTGTGGTTCTTGATCGCTTCGATGGCGACCGGGCCACGCTCGGACTTGCCGATCATCGCGATCAGGCCGGTCTGCGACAGCATCATGTCGGTGAACTTGTCCATGCGGGTGGCGGTGGTCGGGCCGGCGGGGCCGACGACTTCGTCACGCACCGGGTCCACCGGGCCCACGTAGTAGATCACGCGGTTGCTGAAGTCGACGGGCAGTGGCTCGCCCTTGGCCAGCATGTCCTGGATGCGCTTGTGCGCAGCGTCGCGGCCGGTCAGCATCTTGCCGTTGAGCAAGAGGGTGTCGCCCGGCTTCCAGCTGGCCACTTCTTCCTTGGTCAGCGTGTTCAGGTCCACGCGCTTGGACTTGTTGTAGTCTGGCGCCCAGTCGATCTTGGGCCAGGTGTCCAGCGATGGGGGATCGAGGTATACGGGGCCGGAGCCGTCCATCACGAAATGGGCGTGGCGGGTGGCGGCGCAGTTGGGGATCATCGCCACGGGCTTGGAGGCCGCGTGCGTGGGGTACATGTTGATCTTGACGTCCAGCACGGTGGTGAGGCCGCCCAGGCCCTGGGCGCCAATACCGAGGGCATTGACCTTCTCGAACAGCTCCAGGCGCAGCTTTTCCACCTGGTCGAGCTCGGCACCGCTGGCAGCTTTTTGCTGCAGCTCGTACATGTCGAGGTCTTCCATCAGGCTTTCCTTGGCCAGCAGCACGGCCTTTTCAGCGGTGCCGCCAATGCCGATGCCCAGCATGCCCGGTGGGCACCAGCCCGCGCCCATGGTCGGCACGGTCTTGAGCACCCAGTCCACAATGCTGTCGCTGGGGTTCATCATGATCATCTTGGACTTGTTCTCCGAGCCGCCGCCCTTGGCCGCCACGGTCACATCCAGCTTGTCGCCTGGCACGATCTGCACATTGATGACGGCAGGCGTGTTGTCCTTGGTGTTCTTGCGGGCGAACTGGGGATCGGCCACCACGGAGGCGCGCAAGGTGTTGTCGGGGTGGTTGTAGCCCCGGCGCACGCCTTCGTTGATCGCGTCTTCCAGGCCCATCGTGAAGTCTTCCCACTTCACGTCCATGCCCACCTTCAGGAACACGTTGACGATGCCGGTGTCCTGGCAGATGGGGCGCTGGCCGGTGGCGCTCATCTTGGAGTTGGTCAGGATCTGGGCCATCGCATCCTTGGCCGCCGGGCTTTGCTCGCGCTCATAGGCCCGTGCCAGGTGCTGGATGAAATCCGGTGTGTGGTAGTAGCTGATGTACTGCAGGGCGCCCGCGATCGAGTCGATCAGGTCCTGCTGACGGATGGAGGTGGTCATCGTGCTTGTGGGGTGGGTTTTGGATTGCGCAAGGCTATGGTGCCGTTGGCGCTCGGTATCACGGGGGCAATTATCGGCCTTTCGCCAGGCCGGTGGTGGCAAATGCCCGATAAGTCTTCTAGAAGACTCAGGTGTCGAGATGGTGCAAGAGCATGCGCCCAGTATGGCTGCTTGATGCAGATGAGAACGGCTGTCATTGCCTGCGTTAGGATGCGATGCTGCGCCCGCTTTGCCGCAAAGCGGGCGGCATCCTATTTACGAATCCTGCGGCCCACCAGCCACATGCTTACCAGCCAGACGAGCCGCGTTGCAATTGTTGAGATACAAGGAGTGATCCAGACATGACAGCTACCCGCCAGGAAAAAGACACCTTCGGCCTGATCGACGTGCCGGCCGACAAACTCTGGGGTGCCCAGACGCAGCGCTCGCTGCAGAACTTTGACATCAGCGGCGAGAAGCAGCCCGGCGAGATCATCCACGCGCTGGCGCAGGTGAAAAAGGCCAGTGCCACCGTCAACCACGCGCTGGGCCTGCTCGACGAGAAGAAGGCCAAGGCCATCAATGCGGCGGCCGACGAGGTGATTGCCGGCCAGCACCCCGATGAGTTCCCGCTGGTGGTCTGGCAGACCGGCTCGGGCACGCAGACCAATATGAACGTCAACGAAGTGCTGGCCAACCGCGCCAGCGAGCTGCTGGGCGGCGAGCGCGGTGAGTCGCGCCTGGTGCACCCCAATGACGAGGTGAACAAAAGCCAGTCCAGCAACGACGTCTACCCCACCGCCATGCATGTGGCCGCCGTCACCGCCATCGAGCGCAAGCTGCTGCCCGCGCTGGAAAAGCTGCGCCGCACCCTGCAGGCCAAGAGCGAGGCCTTCAACGACATCGTCAAGATCGGCCGCACCCATTTGCAGGATGCGACGCCGCTGACCCTGGGCCAGGAGATCTCCGGCTGGGTGGCCCAGCTCGAACACGGCGCCAAGCACATCAAGTCGGCGCTGCCCCATTTGTATGAACTGGCGCTGGGCGGCACGGCTGTGGGCACGGGCCTCAACGCCCCCAAGGGCTATGCCGAGGGTGTGGCCCAAGAGCTGGCCAAGCTGACCGGCTACCCCTTCATCACCTCGCCCAACAAGTTCGAATCGCTGGGTTCCTGCGACGCGCTGGTGTTTGGCCATGGCGCCCTCAAGACGCTGGCCGCCAGCCTGATGAAGATCGCCAACGATGTGCGCTGGCTGGCATCGGGCCCGCGCAGCGGCCTGGGCGAGATCTCCATCCCCGAGAACGAGCCGGGCTCGTCGATCATGCCGGGCAAGGTCAACCCCACGCAGTGCGAAGCGATGACCATGCTCTGCGCCCAGGTGTTTGGCAATGACGCGGCGATCAACGTGGGCGGTGCCTCGGGCAACTTTGAGCTCAACGTGTTCCGCCCCATGGTGGCGCACAACTTCCTGCAAAGCGTGCGCCTGCTGGCCGATGGCATGGTAAGCTTCAACGACCACTGCGCCGTGGGCATCGAGCCCAACCGCGAGCGCATCACCGAGCTGGTCAGCCGCTCGCTGATGCTGGTGACCGCCCTGAACACCCATATCGGCTACGACAAGGCGGCCTATATTGCGAAGAAGGCGCACAAGGAAGGCAGCAGCCTGCGCGATGCGGCCGTGGCCAGCGGCCATGTGACCGCCGAGCAGTTTGACCAGTGGGTCGTGCCCGAGCATATGGTCGGCAATCTGTAAGCGCCAGCCAGACGCACTTGACCGTTCCAGGGCCCGCATGACTGCGGGCCTTGTGCTTTTACACTGGCGGTTTCTGCCTTTTCCCTTTGGACCATTCATGCCCTCAGCGCCCATGCAGTCGTTGACCGCCAACTCCCAGCCAGGTGAAGGCTTGGTGGTCGGTGGCCTGGATATCCATGTGCTGGCCCAGGCGCTGGGCGTGCCGGTGTTCCAGACTCCCTGGCATATGCCGCAGTACGAGTTGGGCGAGCAGGGCGCCTGGCGGCTGCTGCGCGGCGGCATGGGGCTGGACAGGGGTTACTACAGCGGCAGCTGCGTCTATGCGGGCTCTACCGCGCTGTTGCGCCAGAACGCACAAGGCGGCTGGGATACGTGGATGTCGCTGTCGCCTTTCGAGATCGAGAGCCAGGAGCTGGCCTGCCGCCATGCGCATGGCCACACGGTGGTCATGGGCCTGGGGATGGGATGGGTGACGGCCAATATAGCGCTGAACCCGTCCGTGGAGCGGGTCACCGTGGTCGAGCGTGATCCAGAGGTGATCGCGCTGTTCCAGCGTATGCAGGTGCTGGAAGGCTTGCAGGCAGATGTCGCCGCCAAGATTCATATTGTGCAAGCCGATGCGCTGCAGTGGCGCCCGGCGCCGCAGCAGCCGGTGGACTTTCTGTATGCCGATATCTGGCTGCAACTGGCCGAGCCCCAGGCGCTGGCCGAAGTGCGGCAGATGCAGGCAAATGTGCAAGCGACGCAACTGTACTTTTGGGGCCAGGAGTGGGTGCTGGCTGCTTCTTTGCAAGCACTGTGGGGCAGCCCAAGTTGGTCCCCTGCATTGGCAGACGCTTTGACCGCCACGCGCCTGCCCTTGCTCACCGCCGTGGACGGCGGATTTGCCCCCTGGGTGGAGCGCATCTGGCGTGAGCGCCTGGCACGCACGCCTGCTTCAAGCATTCGGTGATCTAGGCCCGCGCCCGCGCCGCCCAGGCCGAGCGGCTGCCTTGCCAGGCCAGCAGCGCCAGGGTCAATAGCATTGCCACATTCACGGCCTGCCAGCCCAGGGTCTGGATCAGCACGCCGCAGCTGAGCGACATCAGTGCGGCGCTGCCGTTGTTGCTCCACTCCATCATCGGCTGGGCCTGGGGGCGCTCCTCGGGGCTGCAGGCCTGGTTCAGCAAGCTGGTGCCGGCGAGGATCATCAGGTTCCAGCCGGCGCCCAGCAGCAAGGAGCTGAGCAGGAACGGTACAAATTCCGTGCCGATCAGCGCCACGCCTGCGCTGGCGGCCAGCAGCGCCGCGCCCAGCCAGGCCAGGCGCCGCGCGCCAAAGCGGTCCACCGCGCGGCCCGCAAACAAGGACGGCGCAAACATGCCCAGCACATGCCACTGGATCACCTGGGTGGAGCTGGCCAGCGAGTGGCCCGCGCCATGCATGGCCAGCGGGGTGGCGTTCATCACCAGCACCATCAGCCCATGGCCGCAGGCGCTCAGCACAATGGCCTGGCGCAGCGCAGGGCGCTGCCACAACTGGCGCCGCGAGATGGCGGGCTGGCCAGCAGCCTTGGCCTGCATCGGCAGGTGCAGGCGTGGCGGCAGGCATTGCAGCAGCGCGCAGGCCAGCAAGGCGAGCACCGCAATCGCCAGGTAGGCGCCGGCCAGCGGTGTGGCCAGGGCGCCTGCGGTGTGGATGGCCAGGCTGGGGGCGAGCAGGGCGGCCGCCATGCCCCCTGCCAGCACCCAGGCTGCGGCACGGCCGCTGTGCTCGGCCGGCATGCCGTCCAGCGCGGTGAAACGGTAAAAACCGGCCGAGGCCTGGTAGCCACCCAGCAGCAGCATTGCCAGGCAAAACAGCCCAAAGCTCGCCTGCACCACCGCCCAGGCCGCCAGCAGCCCCGCTGCGACCCCCAGCAGTGCGCCACCCTGCAGGCCCCGGGCGCGGCCATGCCGCTGCATCCAACGGGCCAGTGGGACAATCGACAGCAGATTGCCCGCCACCAGCAAGGTCAGCGGCACCGTGGCCAGCACCGGCCAGGGCGCCAGCTGCCGGCCCACGAGGCCAGTGAGGGCGATGCCGATGATGGAGCAGGACCAGTACAGCGCTTGCGCGATGCTGAGGGTGAGCAGTTGGGGATGGCGTTGGAGCAGCATGGGCGGTGATTTGGGAATAACGGGGCGTGTGGGTGCTGCCGGGCAGCATCGGCTGTCCGGATCGCATGGTTTGGGCGGGAGGATTCAGCCGCTTAGTGGCGGGCGCTGGTTAACCCACGCCAAAGCGCTCGGCAAAGGCCTGGGGGCTGACGGCCAAGGTCTTGTGAAAGCTGCGGCGCAGGTTTTCCGGGTGGCCAAAGCCGCACAGCTGCGCCACCGTGGAGACGGAGGCCTGACGCTGGCTGAGCAAGGTGGTGGCGGCCTGCAGCCGCACCCGTTCCACATAGCGGGCCGGCGTGGTGCCCAGCTCTTGCTGGAACACCCGCGCCAAGGTGCGCGGCGGCAGGCAGGCCTGCGCGGCCAGCTGCTCCACACCCAGGCGCTCGCCCAGGTGGCCGGGAATCCATTCAAGCAGGCCAGCCAGGCGCGGCGCCTGCGTGGTCTCGGCTGCCAGCAGTGGGCTGAACTGCGCCTGGCCGCCGGGCCGGCGCACAAACATCACCAGGTGGCGGGCGACGGCCAGCGCCATGCTGCGGCCCAGGTCGGCTTCGACGAGGCTCAGCGCCAGGTCGATGCCCGAGGTCACCCCCGCCGATGTGAAGATATGGCGCTGCTGCGGATGGCTGGCATCAAAGGTGTGCAGCCGGTCGCCATCGACCTGGATGGGGCGCTCCATCGCCGCGAGCTCGGCCAGGCGGCACCAGTGGGTGGTGGCAGGCAGGCCATCGAGCAGGCCGGCGCGCGCCAGGATCAACGCACCCGAGCACACCGAGCCCAGGCGCTGCACCTGGGGCGCCGTGCGCTGCAGCCATTGGCGCAGGCCGCTGTGGTGCTGCACATCGACCACGCCATCGCCCCCCGGCACCAGCACCGTGCTGTTGGCGCCCGGGCGCAGCTGGCCCAGGCCCTCGGTGGCGATGGTCTGCAAACCGCAGGACAAGGTCACCGGCCCGGCCTCCAGCCCGGCAAAGACCAACTGGTAGAAGGCAGGCAGGCCCTGGCGCTGGCGCACATCGTTGGCGGTGGCAAACACCTGCATGGGCCCGGTGATGTCCAGGCTCATCGCGCGCGGGTAGGCAATGCAGATGACGTGGTGGCCGGGCTGGGCGCTGTGGGCGGCGGTGGTGCGGGATGGAGACATGCGCACAGTGTGCATGCAGCGCGATGTGGCAGCAATGACATTGATCGCACAGATTCTGCCAAGCTGCGGCTCAAGCGCAACAGCTATGGGGGTGATTGGGCAATGCAAACGGACAAGCGCGGAGTTTGTAGGACAGCTGCGCGACAATAGCCGATTGCCATCCAACCGCCAAGACGCAGCGGCTCAGCTGCGCGTCCCCAAATAATGACCGCTTTGAACCAACCCGGAATCCTGCTGGCGCTGCCAGCTGCCAGCCGCTACCAACTCTGGAAACTCTCGGGCGACGCCCCGGCCGTGCGCGCCGCGCTGGCGCGCCTGCAGCAATGGGCCGATGGCGAGCAGGCTGTCGTCTGCATTGGCCAGCCGGTGGCCGATCTGCTGGGCGTGCAGGTGCCGGGCCTGCGCAATTTTCCGGCCATCAACGGGCCCCAAGGCCCGCTGGCGCTGACGCCCCATGCGCTGTGCCTGTGGCTGCGCGGCAATGACCAGGGCGATGTGCTGCGTCTGTCGCGCGAGGCCGCTGCGCTGCTGGCGCCGGCCTTCAGCCGCGAGAAGGTGGTCGATTGCTTCCGCCATGGCTGGAACGGCAAGGACGCGGTGCGCGATCTGACCGGCTATGAAGACGGCACCGAAAACCCCCAGGACGATGACGCCGTGCATGCCGCCATTGCCGATGGCATGGGCCCGGGGCTGGATGGCGGCAGCTACTTTGCCGTGCAGCAGTGGCTGCATGACATGGACGCCTTTGCCCGCATGAGCGCCTTGCAAAAGGACCACATGATTGGCCGCCGCCTGAGCGACAACGAGGAGCTGGACGACGCGCCCGAGTCGGCCCACGTCAAGCGCACCGCGCAGGAGAGCTTCAGCCCCGAGGCCTTTATCCTGCGCCGCAATATGCCCTGGTGGAAGGTGCAGCCCGATGGCAGCGACGCCGTGGGCGCCATCTTTGCCGGTTTTGGCCGCAGCTTTGAGGCCTTTGAGGCGCAGATGCGCCGCATGGCGGGCGAGGAAGACGGCATTGCCGACGGCCTGTTCCAGATGTCCAACCCGGTCACCAATGCCTACTACTGGTGCCCGCCGATGCGGGACGGGCGCATTGATCTGCGCGCGCTGGGTTTGTAAAACGCTAGTTCCAAAGCGTGGGTTTGTTGACCATCAGGTAGTACACGCCCAGCATCGCCACAAAGGCCGGGTAGCCCAGCGCCTCCCAGCGCCCGGCCAGGCGGCGGTATTCGTCGGGCAGCGGCTGGCCTTGGGCATCGGCGTTCGCGGCCAGGCGGGCCATGCGGATCTGCATGGCCACCACCGGCAGCCAGCACAGGCCCGCCGCTACATACAGTGCCATCGACAAGAGCAGCCAGGGCGTGTGCCAGGGCCAGCCGGCCATCACCATCATTGCCCAGCCGCTGAGTGGCTGGATGATGACCGCTGGCGTCGTGAACCACCAGTCGGCCCGCACCACCAGGCGGCTGACCACCGCCTGGGCCGCCACATTGCCGCTGCGGTTGGCAAAGAACATATAGAACGCCGAGCCAAAGCCGGTGCCGACCATCAGCACGCTCGACAGGATATGCAGGGTTTTGAGCAGCAAATAGGTGTTCATCATCGGCTCCGTCCGTCGCGGGCGCTGCTTTGCCACAGCAGCCACAGCGCAGCGGCAATCGGCAGGTTCTTGGACAAGGGGCCCAGCGGGTGCAGCCACAGGCTGGGCAGCAGGGTGGTGGCGGCCAGGGTCATCGCCAGCATCGCTGCCAACGATGCGGCATAGGCCCTGCGCCCGGGCCGGCACAGCAGCCACAGACCCAGCAGCAGATCCAGCGCAGCGCCGCCGCCTATCAGCCAGGCTTGCAGGCGAGGATCAGCAATGCCGCCCGCTACCAAGAGCGCGGTGCTGTCGCCCTGCCACTGCAGCCAGCTGGCTGCGGCCGTCCAAAGCCAGACGGCGACCAAGCTCAGGCGCAATAGCTGCAAGGGCTGCTGCATGGGCTGAGCGCGGGGCGGGGTGGTCATGCGCGGCTTTCGGGCGATGGGTGGGCTGCCGGGTTGCGGATCAGGGCCAGCATCTGCGCCGGATCGGTGGGCGCACGCCCCAGCCACTGGGCCATTGGCGCGGGGTCGCAGCAGTTGTCCAGCGATGCCAGTTGCAGTGAGACACTGCACCAGGGGCTGGTGGGTACTGCATCGCCCAGGCGTGCACTGGCCTGGGTGGCCCAGCCGGGCAGGCGCAGCTGCAGCGCCTTGCTGCGGCCCGCTTGCTGGCGCAGGCTGTCAATCATCTGCGCCATGCTGAGGCGCTGGGGCCCGCCCAGCAGCACAACGCCGGTGGTGGGCGATTGCAGCAGCCGCACCATCACCTCGGCCAACTCGTCAACGGCGACCGGCTGCATCAGGCGCTGCTGCATCACCGCTGGCAGCACCAGCACCGGCAGCAGCGCCAGGCGCATGAACAGCTGGGTGCTGGCGCCTTGCGCGCCGATGACGATGCTGGGCCGCACGACGATGCCTTCGAGCTGGCCCTGCGCGGTCAGCGCCAGCAAATGGGCATCGGCCGCACGCTTGGTGCGGGCGTAATCGGTGTCGTTGCTCTCCACCCCCAGGGCCGAGAGCTGCATCACGCGCCGCACGCCCGCCTGGGCGCAGGCATCGAACAGCGCTTGCGGGCTGGTCTGGTGCAGCGCCTGCAATGATGCGCCGTTGGGCCCGGGCTGGTCGCGCAGGCTGCCCACCGCGTTGATGACCATGTCCACGCCTTGCAGATAGGGCAGCCAATCGGACGGCTGCTGCATCTTGCCAAACTGCAGCGGCGGCTGCGAGCGCCTGCTGGCTGCGATAACCCGCAGGCCCAGGGCGCGCAGCTGGCGCGCCAGCGCCTGGCCGATAAAGCCCTGGCCGCCGCAGAGCAGGACGGTGGGTTGGGGAGCATTGGGGGTATGCATGGTCTCTCCTGATGGTCAAGGGCGTTGGGGGTTGCAGCGCGTTTAGCGCGGGCGGTCGATGTCGCAGGCATCGCTGCCGCGTGCGCAGGCCTCGCTGCGCGCTGCGGCCTGCCGGGCCTGGCGCCGTACGGTGCATTGCAGGCCCTGCTCCAGTACCCAGGCCATCGGGGCCAGCGGCAGGCGGTAGCGGTTGCGGGCCAGCAGCGGGTAGAGCGTGTCCAGTGCACCGGCCACCAGCGGCAGCCCGGCCAGCCGGGGCACCCAGTCCCAGCCCACGCCCAGGTAGGCGCGCGTCAGGCAATCGACGCCGGTGTAGACCTGGCCGTCGGCCCCCACGCCATGGATGGACTGCATCAGCGCGGCCTTGTCGGCCGGGGCCTGGCTCAGATCGGCGGTGCTGGCATCGACAAAGAGGAGCTTGCCCGCGCGGTTGCGCAGCATCAGATGGCGCATCTCGGCATTGCACATGCGGCAGCTGGCGTCGTAGTAGATCGTCAGCGGAAACTGGGTGGCAAAACTGTCACGGCGGGGCATATGCTGTCCTTTCAATATTTCTGTCAAAACAGAAATAAATGGGTCAAAAAAAGGCCGGTGCCTGTCGGGCGCGGCCGCTGTGTCTCAGGGTTTGCTCAGCGCCTCGGGCTCCTGCGCGGCAGGTGTGCCACGCACAAAGCGCTGCACGGTCGCGCCCAAGGTCAGGATCTTGTCCAGCGTGGCGGGCGAGAGCCGCAGCATCTCGTCGCTCCAGGCGCCCAGCTTTTGCATCAGCTCCAAGGTCGCCAGGATACGGTCCTGGCCATCGGGGCTTTCGCGGGCAAAGTCGGGGCTGTTGACCAAGGACTGCAGCAGGCGGGTGGTGGGGTCGAACTCCCGCTCCTTGCGCTCCCGCACGATGGTTCGGAGGAGCTCCCAGACATCGACACTGGTCTCGAAATAGTCGCGCCGGTCGCCCAGCACATGCGTCACCCGCACCAGCTGCCAGGATTGCAGCTCCTTCAAGCTGTTGCTGACATTGGAGCGCGCCACATTCAAGGTCTCGCTCAGCTGCTCGGCATTGAGCGGCTTGCCCAGCACAAACAGCAGCGCATGGATTTGCGAGACCGTGCGGTTGACGCCCCACAGCGATCCCATCTCGCCCCAGTGCAGCACAAATTGTTGTTGGATGTCGGTCATTTGCATAGGTGAATTCTAGGGCTTCATTTATTTCTGTCAAGACAGAAATTAAGATGCAATAAAAAGGCCATCGCGGATGGATGGCCTTGGTTTGGGTTGTTTTGCTGGCGGTCTGGTGACAGATGCAGCCAGCGCCGTGCTCAGTGCAGCAGGTTATTGCCTGGCGCCTGGGGTTGCACGCGGAAAAAGCCGGTGCCGCAGGTGCCCGTGCCGATCTCTTCTTCGGTCGCCTCGCGCACGGCAGCCACCTGGATGTCCAGGCGAATGGCGATGCCGGCCAGCGGGTGGTTGCCGTCCAGCACCACATGCTCGGGGTAGAGCTCGGTGACGGTGTAGATCATGTCGCGCGGCGCATCGGGGTTGGTGCCCTGGGGCAGAGCATGGCCTTCGATGGTCATGCCTTCTTCCAGATCGGCGGGGAAGAGCGCGCGCGATTCCAGAAAGACTTTTTCTTCGTCGTAATCGCCAAAGGCATCTTCGGGCTCCAGGTGCAGCTGCACGCGGCTACCGACGGTATGGCCTTGCAGCGCCTGCTCCACGCGCGCCAGCAGATCCTGGCCTCCGACCAGGAATTCCACGGGCTCGTCGAGCACATCCAGGGTCTCGCCCAAAGTGTCTTTCAGCGTCCAGGTCAGTGCGACCACGCATTGATCAATGATTTCCATAGGACAATTGTCGCAGTTTGGGCCCGGGCGCCCAGAGGATTACCGAGAAAGCCATGCAAATCGAACAAGCACTGCCTCTGCTGGGGGGCATCTCCCCGGCCCAGTTCATGCGCCGTTACTGGCAGAAAAAACCACTGCTGGTGCGCGGCGCCGTCAGCGACTGGAAGGACCTGCAGCTGCCGCTGCCGCGCAGCGAGCTGTTTGCGCTGGCCGGCGAGGAGGGCGTGGAGTCGCGCCTGATCCAGCACAAGGCGGGCGCGTGGACGGTCAAGCACGGGCCCTTCAGCCGCCGTGCCATCCCCTCGCTCAAGACGCCGGAATGGACCTTGCTGCTGCAGGGCCTGGATCTGCACAGCGATGCTGCCCATGCGCTGCTGCAGCGCTTCGCCTTTGTGCCGGCCGCGCGCCTCGATGACCTGATGGTGAGTTACGCCAGCGATGGCGGCGGCGTGGGCCCGCATTTCGACAGCTATGACGTGTTCTTGCTGCAGGCCCATGGCAAGCGCCGCTGGCGCATCGGCAAGCAAAAGAACCTGGCGCTGAAGGACGGCATTCCGCTCAAGATCCTGGCCGAGTTTGAAGCGCAAGAGGAGTATGTGCTCGAGCCCGGCGACATGCTGTACCTGCCGCCGCGCTACGCGCACGACGGTGTGGCCGAAGGCGAGTGCATGACCTACTCGATCGGCTTTCGCTCGCCCGCGCAGCAGGAGCTGGCCGGCGAGCTGCTGATGCGCATGTCCGAGAGCGACGAGATGGACGAGGTCAACGCCAAGGCCGCCTCGCCAATCTACCAGGACCCCAAGCAGACGGCGGTGCAGGCGCCCGGCGCGATACCGCCTGCGATGCTGGACTTTGCCCGCGCGGCCATCGAAAAGCGCCTGGCCGAGCCGCTGGCGCTGGACCGTGCGCTGGGCGAGGCGCTGACCGAGCCCAAGGCCAATGTCTGGTTCGAGCCCGAAGACTCGCCCGCCATGCTCGAAGCCGTGGCGCTGGACCGCAAGACCCGCATGGTGTACGACGAACACCATGTCTTCATCAATGGCGAGAGCTACCGCGCCGCAGGCCGTGACTTCAGCCTGATGAAGAAACTCGCCGATGGCCGCCACCTGGACCGGCGCGACATCAGCGGCGCCAGCGACGATGCCTTGCAGCTGCTGTCGCAGTGGTGCGAGGACGGCTGGGCCCACGCGGTGCCGCAGTGATGGCCAGCGCCAGCCCAGCCCCCGCAGCATCGCAGCCTGCAGGCGGCCTGAGTGGCCGTTTTGAGGGCCGGGCTGCGTTCGATGCGCAGGTGCTGCATTTTCTGCAGCAGGCCGCGGTGCAGGGCTGGCGCCAGGTCATCGTCGCCGACCTGGATTTTGCCGACTGGCCCTGGGGCAGCGCCGATGCGGTGGAGTTGCTGCACCAATGGGCGCGCCAGGGCGGGCAGATGACGGTGCTGGCCCACCGCTTTGACCGCATGGTGCAGCGCCACCCGCGCTGGGTGCAATGGCGCAGGACCTGGGACCACCGCCTGCAGTGCCGCAGGCTGCTCAGCCGCGACGAGGCGCAGGTCCCCAGCGCGCTGTGGTCGCCCCAGTGGGCCGTGCAGCGTCTCGATGCGGCGCGCTGCGTGGGCGTGGCCAGTGCCGAGCGCAGCGCCATCGTGCCCTTGGGCGAGCGCCTGCAGGAGTGGATCCGCTCGGCCAGCACGCCGGACTTTGCCACGACGGTGCTGGGTTTGTAGGCCATTGTTGACAAGCGTGTCTTTCGTTGCTGCGCGGCAACGAAAGACATACGCCTGGCATAGTCAGCCAGACCGGGTAATCCCTATAATTCATTTCAGACGCTCAGGCGTTAATTACTTTGTGCTACGCACTCTTGGCCCGGGCGTTCTGTTTGCCCTGGCCCGTTCCACAAAAATCCACCGTCGTTAGGAATATCCAAATGAAGAAATCCCTTGTTATCGCATCGTTGATGGCTGCTGTTGCTCTGGCTGCTTGCGGCAAGAAGGAAGAAGCTGCTGTGCCCGCACCAGCACCTGCGCCCGTGGAAGCGCCAGCACCTGCACCGGCACCTGCTGTTGAAGCTGCCAAGGATGCCGCCAACGCTGCAGCTGACGCTGCCAAGGACGCTGCTGCCGATGCCAGCGCTGCTGCTTCGAAGGCTGCCGACGCTACCAAGGAAGCTGCTGGCAATGCCGTCGATGCGACCAAGGACGCAGCCCACAACGCTGCTGAAGCCGCCAAGGACGCAGGCGCCGCTGCTGCAGACGCTGCCAAGTCGGCTGCTGACGCTGCTGCCAACGCCGCTACCGCTGCCAAGGAATCGGTGAGCAAGTAAGCGCTGAGCCGCTGGCCTGGTGGATGCCGGGCCTGCGCTGCAGACTTGCATGAACGAGCCCGTGCTTTGCGCGGGCTTTTTTATTGGCGCGCGCGGGTGCATTGCGAGCAGCCGCTGGCATGGCTCTGAAGTCAATGTCCTTGGCTGCCCACAGTCCATTCCATAGCCCGCGCCCATGAAAAAAGCCACTGCGGCTGCGCAGTGGCTTCGGGGGTGTTGCGGTACACGGCCAGGTCAGGCCGCGCAGCGCATCACTTCATGTCGTCTGCCAGCACCTTCAGAATGCGCTGGGCATTCGCCGAGGTGTCGGCCTTGCCGCTCTCGTTGAGCACGGTGACATTGCTGGTGTTGGCTTCGCTCTTGACCTGGATGCGGTACTTGATCGGGTCCGGTGCATCCGGGTTGCGGTTGAAGATCTTGGCAAAGAAACCGTCGGGCTTCTTGTTCAGATCGGTCGGGTCGATGTAGCGCACAAAGTACACGCCCTGGCTGCGGTCGCGGTCCTCAACGGTAAAGCCCGTGCGGTCCAGCGCCAGGCCCACACGGCGCCAGGTGCGGTCAAACGGATCGCTGACCTGCAGCACGGGCGAGCCATCGGCAGCGGTCGCGATCTTGGAGGTGCTCACAGGGGCCAGCGGCGCTGCGGCAATCGCCTTGGACTGCTCTTCGCTCACGCCCAGCTTGACCATGATGCGGCGCAGGAATTCGGTTTCCAGCTCTGGATCGGCCTTGCGCGGCTGCCAGATAGTGCTGTCCTTTTCCTTGTTGGAGTAGACCTCTTCCATGCCGCGGTGGCTCACGTAGATTTCGGTCTTGCCATCGGGGCGGCGCTCGATGCGGGTGCGGAACTTGTCCTGCTCGCCGGTCGAGTAGATCGAGTCAAACACCTTGCCAATGGAGCGGCGGATGAAATCCTGCGGCAGCTTGGCGCGGTTTTCGGCCCAGTCGGTTTCCATGATGCCGATGTCGGGGCGCTCGATGGTCAGCGCAAAGCCGCTTTCCTGCCAGAAGTCCTTGACCGGCTCCCAGACCTTGTCTGCGGGGCGGTCGATGACCAGCCAGCGCTGGTTGCCATCGCGCTCGATTTGCACGTCGCCAATCTGCGACGCGGCGGTGTTGGCCGTGCCCTTGGGGGCCGCATCCTTTTGCACCTGGTAGGCCGCAGCCGAGACCGTGCCGCCAGGCACGACATAGCGCGAGTCCTTGGACAGCTGGGTCAGGTCCGGGGGGACTTCCAGCGTTGGCCCCTTGGAGGCGCTCTTGTAGTCGATCTTGTCGCCTTCGAGAATATTGCCGGTACCGCAAGCGGCCAAAGTGACAGACAGGCTCAGCACGCTGAGTTTTGCGAGGGAATTCACGTTCAAATCCTTAACAGAGGCAACGCGCGGGTGTTGCTTTAGAGCAAGGAGGCTCCGCGCATTGCAGCTTCCACCGTGCCATGCAGACCGGCGGAAAGCTCGGTCATCGGCAGGCGCAGGGTCGGGCCACACAGGCCCATCTTGTTGGCCGCCCACTTTACCGGAATGGGGTTGGCCTCCAAGAAGAGGGCTTTATGCAGCGGCAGCAGTTTATTCTGAATTTCCATAGCCCGACCAACATCCTTGGCAATTGCCGCCTGGCATAGCTGGCTCATCAGGCGTGGCGCGACGTTGGCGGTGACGCTGACATTGCCGTGTCCGCCGCACAGCATCAGGGCCACGGCGGTGGGGTCATCGCCTGAGTAGATGCCAAAGCCGGCTGGCGCATCCTTGATCAGCCACTGGGCGCGCTCGATGTTGCCGGTCGCTTCCTTGATGCCGACGATGCCGGGCACTTCGGCCAGGCGCAGCACCGTGTCGTGCTGCATGTCGGCCACGCTGCGGCCCGGCACGTTGTAGAGGAAGATGGGCAGGTCGCCCACCGCTTCGGCAATCGCCTTGAAGTGCTGGAACTGGCCTTCCTGGGTCGGCTTGTTGTAGTAGGGCACGACCTGCAGCTGGCTGTCGGCGCCCACGCTCTTGGCGTACTTGGCCAGCGTGATGGCTTCGTGGGTCGAGTTGGCGCCACAGCCGGCCATGATGGGCACGCGCTTGTTGGCCTGCTCGACGGAGACGCGGATGATCTCCATGTGCTCTTCGACGGTGACCGTGGGCGACTCGCCCGTGGTGCCCACCACACCGATGCAGTTGGTGCCTTCGGCGATATGCCAGTCGATCAGTTTTCGCAGGCTTGCATAGTCCACGCTGCCATCGGCATGCAGGGGGGTGATCAGGGCAACAATACTACCGGTCAATGGAACACTGGTGGAAGTCATAGCGTGGAATGGAAGCTGGATGGAAGATTCTAGCGGGGGCTGGACTGCCGCCGCCGCAGGCAGTATAGCGCGCCCAGCAGCAATTGCTGTCATATTGATTGCAAACACGTTTATTGTTTGGTCATTTTGAATGTCTTGTAGCAGTTATTTGGTTAATTTGACGTAAATTTTGGGGTGATGGCTTGATATCGATTGTGTAATCGAATGCGCATGGGTGCGGGTAAGTCCTGTGGCTCCCACTGGGGATGGCGCTGCCTGCCGTGAACTGCGGCACAATGCCTGCCATGCTGATGTATCCCCAATTTGACCCGATTGCCATCAAGCTCGGCCCGCTGGCCGTGCATTGGTATGGACTGACCTATCTGGTCGCCTTTGGCCTGTTTTTGTTCCTGGGCATACGCCGCCTCAAGGACCAGCCCTTTGCCTCGGTCACCACGCCCACGCGCTGGCAGCGCAAGGATGTCGAGGACATTCTGTTCTATGGCGTGCTGGGCGTCATCGTCGGCGGCCGCCTGGGCTACTGCCTGTTCTACAAACCCGCTTACTACCTCAGCCACCCGCTGGAGATCTTGGCCGTCTGGCAGGGCGGCATGAGCTTTCATGGCGGCCTGGTGGGCGTGATCGTGTCCATGGTGCTGTATGCCAAGCTCAAGGGCCGGCCCTGGCTGCAGGTGGCCGACTTTGTCGCGCCCTGCATCCCGCTGGGCCTGGCCTCGGGCCGCGTGGGCAACTTCATCAATGGCGAGCTCTGGGGGCGCTTCTCAAGCCCCGATCTGCCCTGGGGCATGGTATTTCCGCAAAGCGGCTCGATGCTGCCGCGCCACCCCTCGCAGATCTACCAGTTCCTGCTCGAAGGCGTGCTGCTGTTCGTGGTGATGTGGCTGTACTCGCGCAAGCCGCGTGGCGAGGGCCAGGTCGCTGGCGTCTTTCTGATTGGCTACGGCCTGCTGCGCTTTATTGCCGAGTACTTCCGCGAGCCCGATGACTTTTTGGGCCTGCTGTCGCTGAACCTGAGCATGGGCCAGTGGCTCAGCCTGCCGATGGTGCTGCTGGGGATTTACCTCTGGAGCCGGGGCCGCAACCAGCCGGTGTTGACGACGGCCTAAACCGCGTATCCCCTGAATTTATAGGGCTATACTGATCAGCCGCTGTGCCGGATTCCTCTGGCACAGCGGCTTTGTTTTTTGTCTGAGCGGAGATAGGACGATATGACCAAAAAATGGGTGCTGGGCCTGGTGGCCGGTGTGTGCGTGCTGGGCAGTGCAGCGGTGTCTGCGCAGCAGGCCTTGCCCGATCTGAAAGTGGCCGTGGACCTGAGCTATGAGCCCTTTACCTACAAGCTGCCCACAGGCCAGCCCGCCGGTTTCGACGTCGACATCGCCAACGCGCTGTGCGCCCAGATCAAGCGCAAGTGCGTGTTTGTCGAGCAGGTCTGGGACGGCATGATCCCCGGTCTGCAGGCCAAGAAGTACGACGTGATCATCAGCTCGATGGCCAAGAACGAGGACCGCGCCCGTGTTGTGGACTTCACGAACAAGTACTACCACACCGGTGCGCGCATCGTGATGCCCAAAGGCTTCAAGTACACCGGCCCCGAATCACTCAAGGGCAAGAAGATTGGCGTGCTCAAGGCCAGCATCCAGGAGAAGTGGGCGCTGACCTACCTCAAGCCCGCAGGCGCCGATGTGGTGTCCTACCCCGGCCGTGACCCGGTCTACCTGGACATCAATTCCGGCCGCCTGGACGGCTCGGTCGCCGACAGCGTCGAGATCGCCTACGGCTTTTTGAAAAAGCCCGAGGGCCAGAACTTTGAGTTTGTCAGCGACACCTTGGTGGACAAGAAGATCTTTGGCGAAGGCGCCAGCATTGCGATGCGCAAGGGCCAGCCCGAGCTGAAGAAGTCACTCAATGATGCGATTGCCGCCATCCGCGCGGACGGGCGCTACAAGCAGATCGCCGACAAGTACTTTGACTTTGACCCTTACGGCAAGGACTGAGAACGCAACGTAGTTCGCAGCGGCAGGGGGCGTGGCCCCCACCAATGACGCAAGCAGGCCTGGAGCAACCGGTGCCTGCTTTTTTTGTGTCCGCAAAGCGGGAGGGTAAGCGTTTGCACCGGTAACAGTGGTCGCGGGGTATGAACCGGGTGTTAACACGGGGGCCAAAATGCGCTGTAATTTCTCATAATTACAGCATTGCACCGTTGATTCGGCCCTCTGAGTCAGAGTCAATGCCAGAGCCAACCTGAGATTTTGGCGCGGACGGTGCAGAACGACTTTTTCCAAAGGAGTGAGCGGATGGCGGTTGCCGGACAGTCCTTGCACGACACGGTGGCGATCCAGGTGCGTGACCTGATCTTTGCCGGCACCTTGGCGGCGGGCGAGCTGCTCGATGAAAAGGCGCTGTGCGACCAGCTCTCCGTCTCGCGCACGCCGCTGCGCGAAGCGCTCAAACTGCTGGTCTCCGAAGGGTTACTGCGCCATGAGCCGCGGCGTGGCTGCTTTGTCGAGACCGTGACCGAGCGCGATCTGGACGATATCTTTCCGGTCATTGCGCTCTTGGAAGGGCGCGCCGCGTACGAGGCCACCAAGAAACTCAGCAGCGCCGACCGCGCCGTGCTCGATGTGATGCACGAGCAGCTGGCCCACTACGCCGAGGCGGGCGATATCGCGGCCTACTACCGCATGAACCACCAGATCCATGAGGCCTTCATCACCCTGGCCGACAACCGCTGGCTGGCCCAGGCCATTGCCGATCTGCGCCGCATTTTGCGCCTGGCGCGGCTGCACCAGCTGCGCGCGCCGGGCCGCCTGCAGGCCAGCTTGCAGGAGCACCTCGATATCTATGCCGTGATGCTGACCGGTGACGCCGATGCCGCCGAGCAGACCATGCGCAACCATTTGCTGCAGCAGCGCAAGGCCCTGCTGCGCACCACCCCCCTTTCACTGTCAAGGATTGCTTTATGACCACCGCTACCGAAACTTCGCCCGCTACCGCGGTGGACAGCGCCGCCAACAACTGGCTGCAAAAAAGCGCGGCCTGGCTGCGCTCGGTCGGCATTCCTACCGAGTTGGGCAGCAGCAGCGCTGCCGAAGGCGAGCGCAGCACCACCGAGCGCCTCAAGGCCACCTTGCGCCGGGGCAATGAGGCGCTGTCGCCGCGCGAGTTGCGCCGCCTGCTGGCGGACCTGCAGGCCGTGGGTGCCAGCGAGGTGAGTGACGCCGAAGGCGGGCGCCTGGCCGAGCCGGTGATGCAGTGGTATGCCGCCGCCCAGCCCGAGCAGCGCCTGGACTGCTGGCGCCTGCTGTGCGAGCAGTTCATGCCCGATGTGACCAAGATCGGCCAGGCGCGCCAGCGCTACGAAGACGCGATCGGCACCGCCAGCATGGCCGCTGCCGAGCGCCACCTGCGCAAGGCCTTGCAGACCCCGCGCATGCGCCTGTTTCAGCGCTTTGCGGTGCCCGCGCAGGGCATGCGCTTCTTGCTCGATCTGCGCGCGCAGATGCTGCCCCAGCTCAAGAGCCAGGAATGGCTGGTCGCTGTGGACGCCGATCTGGAATACCTGTTCTCGACCTGGTTTGACATCGCCTTTTTGGAGCTGCGCAGCCTCAGCTGGGATTCGCCCGCGTCGCTGCTCGAAAAACTCATCAAGTACGAAGCGGTGCATGACATCCGCAGCTGGACGGACCTGAAAAACCGCCTCGACAGCGACCGCCGCTGCTACGGCTTTTTCCACCCGCGCCTGCCCAACGAACCGCTGATCTTTGTCGAGGTGGCCCTGGTCGACAAGATGTCGGACAGCATCGCGCCGCTGCTGGACGAGGCCGCTGCCGCAGCCGATGTGAACAAGGCCAGCACGGCGATCTTCTACTCGATCAGCAACACCCAGACGGGTTTGCGTGGCGTGAGTTTTGGCGATTCGCTGATCAAGACCGTGGTCGAGCAGTTATTGCAGGAGTTTCCCAAGCTGCGCCAGTTCGCCACCTTGTCGCCGATACCCGGTTTTCGCAGCTGGCTGGGCAAGAACGCTGGCGAGGTCTGGGAGGGCGCCGACAAGCGCCTGCGCGCTGAGCTGGGCAAGGCGCTGGACAAGGCCGAGCCGACGGTGGACGACTGGATGGCCGCGCTGGAGCAACCGGGCCAGTGGCAGGCGGGCGATGCGGCCGCCAAGCTGCTGCTGCATGCCGCTGCCCGCTACCTGGGCAAGAGCCTGGTCAAGGACAAACCGGTGGACCCGGTCGCGCGCTTTCACCTGGGCAATGGCTCGCGCGTCGAGCGCCTGAACTGGGCGGGCGATACCTCGGCCAAGGGCATCAAGCAGTCCTATGGTTTGATGGTGAACTACCTGTACGACTTGAAGCGCCTGGACAAGCACCGCAATGCGCTCGCCCAGGGAAAGATTCCGGTGTCATCGGGCATTGAGGCGCTGGCCAAGGTCTGAACCTGTTTTTGAGGATGGCAGGCCAGCATCGCGCCCCCGGGCGCTGCGCTGGCCTGGAGAGAGCTGCAGGCCCCCATAGGGCCGCAGCCTGGGTGGTAGGCATTCTTTGCTGACCACCTAGGGCCTGAGCGTTGCTGTCGGCGCGCGCAGGCGGGTGTGCGTGGATCTTTAAAAATAACCGTTAGGAGACAAGATGACCAAGAGCAATACACCTTCCCCGTCCAGAAGACGAACTGTCCTGGGCCTGGCCGCTGGCATGGCGGGCAGCGCGCTGCCCGCCTGGAGCTGGGCCAGTGCGGCCGCTGCGCGCGACTGGCCGAGCAAGCCGGTGACCTGGGTGGTGCCCTTTCCTGCAGGGGGTGGCACCGATGCCTTTGCGCGGCCGCTGTCCTCGCAGTTCTCGAAAATCTCGGGCAAGACCCTGGTGATCGACAACAAGGGCGGCGCAGGCGGCACCCTGGGGGCCAGCTTTGCCGCGCGCCAGCCCTCCGATGGCTACCATTTCTTTATGGGCGGCACCCACCATGTGATTGCGCCCTCGGTCTATCCCCGGCTTGATTACGACATTCAGAAGGACCTGGTGCCGCTGGCCTTGCTGGCGACGGTGCCGCAGGTGCTGGTGGTCAACCCCAAGCGGGTGACGGCGGCCAATATGCAGCAGCTGCTGGCCCAGCTCAAGGCCAACCCGGGCAAGATGAGCTTTGCCTCGGCTGGCGCCGGCACCAGCCACCACCTGGCCGGCGAGCTGTTCAAGATCCAGAGCCAGACCGACATCCTGCATGTACCCTACAAGGGCGCGGGCCCGGCGCTGCAGGACCTGATTGCCGGCAATGTGGACATGCTGTTCGATGGCCTGGGCTCGTCGGCCGCGCATATCGCCGCCGGGCGCATCAAGTGCCTGATGGTCTCGGGCAGCCAGCGCAACCCCTCGCTGCCCGATGTGCCCTGCGCTGCCGAAGTCGGCTTGCCCGACTACAACGTGACCACCTGGTACGGCCTCTGGGCCATCAAGGGCACCTCGCCCGAGCTGCAGGCGCGCATGTTCGAAGAGGCCAAGCGCATGGGCGCCTCCGAAGAAATCAAGGCCATCTGGGCCAAGAATGGTGCGGAATATGGCAGCATGACGCAGCCGCAGTTTGCCGCCTTTGTGGCCGATGAGGTCAAGCGCTGGGCCGAGGTGGTCAAGGCCTCGGGCGCGAAGATTGAATGACAAGAGGAGCGAGATGATGGCGGGGCAGGTTCGTGTGCAATCGTGGGTGGCGGGCGAAGAGGCATCCCGCGCGCAGGCCGTGCGCGTGGTGCTGAACCATGCGGGCAAGCGCAATGCCATGTCGCGCGCCATGTGGCGCCAGCTGCGCAGCGTGTTTGAGGACCTGCAGCGCCAGCCCGGGCTGCGCTGCATCGTGCTGCAAGGCGAGGGCGAGGCCTTTTGTGCCGGTGGCGATATCTCGGAGTACGCCGACTTTCGCTTTGCCCCAGAGAGCCTGGCCGCCTTCCACGAAGGCGAGGTCTGGCCGGCGCTCAACGCCATGCTGCAATGCGATGTGCCGTTGGTGGCCGCCATTGAAGGCGCCTGCATGGGCGCGGGCGTGGAGCTGGCCAGCTGCTGCGACATGCGCCTGGCGGCCGACACCGCCCAGTTTGGCGCGCCGATTGCCAAACTGGGCTTTCCGATGGCACCCAAGGAGGCGGCGTTGGTGCTGAGCCAGGTGGGGCCTGCCAAGACGCGGCAGATGCTGCTGGAGGCAGCGCTCTTTGGCGCCGACCAGATGCTGGCCTCGGGCTTTTTGAGCCAGGTTCACCCCGCTCAAGACCTGCAGGCCCAGCTGGAACGCAGCGTGGCCCGCATCTGCGGCCTGGCGCCCCAGGCTGCCCGCATGACCAAGCAGCTGCTGCGTGCACTGGCCGAAGGCGATGCCCAGGCCCCGGTGCTGCAGCAGCCCTATGCCTATGCCGATTCGGCAGAACACCGCGAAGGCATTGCCGCCTTTGTCGACAAAAGAGCAGCCCAGTTTTGACCGTGCCTGCGCTGGCCACCGGCCGGGCCGCAGGCGCCAAGGAAACCACCAACCAAGTAGACAAACATGACCAACGACAACCTGTTCTGCGCCCTGCGCGCGGCCTTTCCTGAGGACCTCGATGCCATCGCCGTGGAGACCACGTCGGCCAGCGGTGAGCCGCTGAACTACAGCTGGCGCGATCTGGACCGCATGAGCGCGCGCATCGCCAACCTGCTCGATTCGCTGAATATTCCTTCCGGCAGCCGCGTGGCGGTGCAGGTGGAAAAGTCGGTCGAAGCGATGGCGCTATACCTGGCCACCTTGCGTGCCGGCCATGTGTTTCTACCGCTCAACACCGCCTACCAAAGCGCCGAGATCGAGTACTTTGTCACCAATGCCGAGCCGGCCGTTGTGGTCTGCTCACCGGCCAACTTTGGCTGGGTCTCCAAGATCGCCTTCCAGTGCGGCACGCAAAGCGTGTTCACCCTGGGCGATGACCGCAGCGGAACCTTGCTGGAGCGTGCGGTGCACTGCGCCGATGCACACACGCCTGCGCAGAAATCTGCCGACGACATGGCCGCCATCCTCTACACCAGTGGCACCACTGGGCGCAGCAAGGGTGCGATGCTCAGCCACGGCAACCTGCTGAGCAATGCCGTCATGCTCAAGGACTACTGGGGCTGGAAAAAGGGCGATGTGCTGATCCATGCGCTGCCGATCTTCCATGTGCATGGCCTGTTTGTCGCGATCCATGCGGCCTTGCTCAATGGCAGCAAGATGATCTGGTTTGCCAAGTTCGAGCCCAAGGCGGTGATTGCCGCGATGGCGCGGGCGACGGTCTTCATGGGCGTGCCGACCTTGTATGTGCGCCTGCTGGCCGAGCCGGGCCTGACCAAGGCAGCGGCCCAGCACATGCGTCTGTTCATCTCCGGCTCGGCGCCGTTGCTGATCGAGACCTTCCGCGACTGGCAGACCCGCACCGGCCACACCATCCTGGAGCGCTATGGCATGAGCGAGACCATCATGCTGGTCTCCAACCCCTACCAGGCCGATGCCCGCCATGGCGGCCAGGACGAGCGCCGGGGCGGCACGGTGGGCTTTGCGCTGCCGGGTGTGGGCGTGCGGGTGCAGGGCGATGACGGCCAGGCGCTGGGCGCCGACGAGATCGGCCATATCCAGGTGCAAGGCCCCAATGTGTTCAGCGGCTACTGGCGCATGCCCGAGAAGACCGCGCAGGAGTTCACTGCCGACGGCTGGTTCAAGACCGGCGACGTAGGCAAGATCGATGCGCGCGGCTATGTGACCATCGTCGGCCGCAGCAAGGACCTGATCATCTCCGGCGGCTACAACGTCTACCCGGCCGAGATCGAGGGCTTCATCAACGAACTGCCGGGCGTCGCGGAAAGCGCGCTGGTCGGCGTGCCGCACCCCGATTTTGGCGAAGTGGGTGTGGCGGTGGTCATTGCCAAGGCGGGCCAACCGCTCGATGCCGACGGCATCATTGCGACCTTGAAAAAGCAGCTGGCCAATTTCAAGATTCCCAAGCGCTGCTTTGTCGTGGGCGAGCTGCCACGCAACACCATGGGCAAGGTGCAAAAGAACCTGCTGCGCGACCAGTACCAGGACCTGTTCAAGGGCTGATGCGCCTATGGAGGCGGCATGCGCCGCCATGACAAAACCCTCGCGCTGTGGCCGCTCAGAAGCTGCCGCAGGCGAGGGTTTGCTATGGGGATGATGCGGTTATACGGCGATCAGCGCAGTACCAGCACCGGTATCGTGGCATGGGTCAGTACATGCTGTGTTTCGCTGCCCAGCAGCAGGCGCTTCAAGCCCCGGTAGCCGTGCGATGCCATGACGATCAGGTCGCAGTTTTCCTTCTTCGCCGTCTCCAGCAGCGCCTCGGCAATCATGTCGGACTTGATCACCAGGGTCTTGATGGGCACGCCGGTCGCGGCGCCTTCGGCCACCACCTTATCGACAATGCCTTGCGCTGCGCGTTCCCAGCCATCCTCGATGCGCGCAATGTCATCGGGGTTTTGCATGGTGCTGCCTTCGAAGTAGCTGCGCGGGTAGTTGGGCGAGATGTTGACGGCAGTCACCGTGGCATGGCTCAGCTTGGCAAGCGCCAGTGCGTGGCGCACGGCCTTCTCGGACAGCTCAGAGCCATCGGTGGCAAGCAGGATATGTTGGTACATGGCAGGCTCCTTTCAGGTCAGACATGGGGCAGGGCTGTGGGTGGCAGCCTTGCCGTGGATGCAACTCAGAGCATCGCCGCTTGCGGCTTGAGCGGATGTCGGATCAGACCGCGTTTGTATCCGCTGGCGGAGCGACTTGGAACAGGGTCTTAAGCCGAGCAGGCCTGGGTGTTGATCAGGCCCTGGAGCTTGTCGGTGTCCAGAATGCGCACATGGCGCTGCTTGACCTCGATGATGTTCTCCTCGGCAAACTTGGAGAAGGTGCGGCTGACGGTCTCGAGCTTGAGGCCCAGGTAGCTGCCGATTTCCTCGCGCGTCATGCGCAGGATCAGCTCATGCTGCGAAAAGCCCCGGGCATGCAAGCGCTGCACCAGGTTCAGCAAGAAGGCGGCCAGGCGCTCTTCGGCGCGCATGCTGCCCAGCAGCAGCATGACGCCATGCTCGCGCACGATCTCTCGGCTCATGACCTTGTGCACATGGTGCTGCAAGGCGGTCACCTCGCGCGACAGGTCTTCGAGCGAGGAGTAGGGCATCACGCAGACCTCGGCATCTTCGAGCGCAATCGCGTCGCAGGAATGGCGGTCGTTGACGATGCCGTCCAGGCCGATGATCTCACCCGCCATCTGGAAGCCGGTGACCTGGTCGCGCCCGTCTTCGGTGGCGATGCTGGTCTTGAAGAAACCGGTGCGTATCGCATACAAGGAGGTGAAGGTCTCACCGTTGCGGAACAGCGCGCTGCCGCGCTTGATCTTGCGCCGGGTGGCGACGATCTCGTCGATGCGCTCCATCTGTTCGGCCGACAGTCCCACGGGCATGCACAGCTCGCGCAAATTGCAGCTGGAGCACGCTACTTTGATGGAGTTGGATGTCATGTATCAATACCCGTGAACAACTATTCAGATAGGAACGACGTTCCTTGGATGGGCCTATTGTGCGTGCTGGCGCCCAGAGGCTTCTTGATGTACATCAAGGACGCGTGGCAGGCCTTGGGGCACATTGGGGCGTCCGCTAGGAAGAAGAACCATGATTTCCCTGACCCCCGAACTGCTGTGCCGTTTTGATGTTCCCGGCCCCCGTTACACCTCGTATCCTACCGCAGACCGATTTGTTGAAGCCTTTGCTGCGAATGAGTACAAGCTGGCGCTGGCGCAACGCGGCACCGGTCTGGCGGGCCGGCTGTCGCCGCTGTCCTTGTATGTGCATGTGCCGTTCTGCGCCTCGCTGTGCTACTACTGCGCCTGCAACAAGATCATCACCAAGCACGCCGAGCGGGCCGACGAATACCTGGATTACCTCGAGCGCGAGCTGGACCTGCAACTGGCCCATGTCAGCGCCCGCCCGACCATCAGCCAACTGCACCTGGGTGGGGGCTCGCCCACCTTCCTGACCGATGCCGGCCTCAGCCGCCTGATGGATATGGTCAAAGAGCGTTTTCATCTGCAGCCCGGTGGCGAGTACGCGATCGAGGTCGACCCGCGCACTGTGAGCGGCGAGCGCCTGCAGCACCTGTACCGGCTCGGCTTCAACCGGCTGAGCTTTGGCGTGCAGGACTTTGACCCGCTGGTGCAAAAGGCGGTGCACCGCGAGCAGCCCGCTGACCAGGTGTTTGCCTTGGTCGAGCAGGCGCGCGCTATCGGCTTTGAATCCATCAATATCGATTTGATCTATGGTCTGCCCCAACAAAGCCCGGCCAGCTTTGTGCGCACCATGGAGCAGGTCAACGCGCTGCGGCCCGACCGCATTGCGCTGTATGCCTATGCGCACCTGCCCGAGCGCTTCAAGCCCCAGCGCCGCATCCAGGCCCAGGACCTGCCCAGCCCCGCCGACAAGCTGGCGATGCTGGCCCAGGCCCTGGCGGCGCTGGAAGCCGCCGGTTATGTGTATGTGGGCATGGACCATTTCGCCTTGCCCGACGATGCCTTGGCGGTGGCCAAGCGCCAGGGCCGCCTGCACCGCAACTTTCAGGGCTACAGCACCCAGCCCGATTGCGATCTTATGGCGCTGGGCGTGTCAGCCATCGGACGCATTGGCGCCACCTACAGCCAAAATGCCAAGACCCTGGAGGAGTACTACGACCTGATCGACCAGGGCCAGATTCCCGTGGTGCGTGGGCTGGCACTGACGCGCGACGACCTGCTGCGCCGCACGGTGATCATGGGCCTGATGTGCCAGGGGTGCCTGGCGATTGAATCGCTGGAGCAGGCCTGGCTGATTGATTTTGCGCAGTACTTTGCCGCCGAGCTGGCCCAGCTGCGTGAGCTGCAGGAGCAGGGCCTGGTGCAGCTGAGCGACGAATCGATCAATGTGACCGAGCTGGGCTGGTACTTTGTGCGTGGCGTCGCCATGGTGTTTGACAAGAACCTGCAGGCCGACCGCAACCGGGCGCGCTTCTCGCGGATTATCTGAGGGCAGGGCGTGGGCAGGCCTCAGCCCTGCCAGGCCGCCAGGCTCTTGTAGAGCATGTAGAGCGCCAGGCACAGCAAGATGCCGCCAAAGATCTTCTTGAGCTGGCCCACCGGCAGCCGGTGCGCGGCGCGGGCGCCCAGCGGCGCGGTCAGCACGCTGCAGGTGGCAATGGCGGCCAGGCCGGGCAGCCAGATATAACCCAGCGAATGCGGTGGCAGCCCCTGCAGGTGCAGGCCGGCCACCATGAAGCCGATGACATTGGTGACCGCAATCGGAAAGCCCAGCGCCGAGCTCGTGGCTACCGCGTTGTGCATCGGCACGCTGCACCAGGTCATGAAAGGCACGCTGATGAAGGCGCCGCCCGCGCCCACCAGGCCCGAGAGGCAGCCGATCACGCCACCCGCAGCCAGCTGGCCGGCCGTGCCCGGCATGGCGCGCATGGCCTGGCTATTGGGCTTGCGGAACATGCGCAGTGCCGAGTAACCAATGAACAGGCCAAAAAACAAACCCAGGTAGCTGCCCTTGAGCACCGCAAAAATACCCAGGCTGGCCAGCAGGCCGCCCAGCACAATGCCCGGGGCCAGGCGTTTGACAAGGTCCCAGCGCACCGCGCCATGCTGGTGGTGGGCGCGCACGCTGGACATCGAGGTGAAGACGATGGTCGCCATCGAGGTGGCAATCGCCATCTTGATCGCCAGCTCCGGCGCCACGCCCTGGGTGCCCAGGATGTAGGTGATGAAGGGCACCAGCACCATGCCGCCGCCAATGCCCAGCAGGCCCGCCAGAAAACCGCCGATCAGGCCCAGAAACGACAGCGGCAGCAAAACAAGAGGATCAGTCATGGCGCGCAGTAAAAAGGCCACCTGAAACAGGTGGCCTGAAACCCCGCTGTCGCGGAGAGGAGAAGACAGGTTGGGCGGAGCCTGCCCGAAAAAATCAGGTGTTCGCAGCGGATCCACTGGACCGTCATCCTGAACCGGGGGTTCAGGTGGGCGAGGGCAACCTATCGTTGGGTTCATCTGACGCGAGACGATCACGCTCAATAGGTAATGTACCAAGCCCGTGCTCGTAGAGCATTGGTTCAAGGAACTATAAAGTCCAGCAGGGCTGCGAACGCTTTCATTGTAATCGCTCGCGCCTGCCGCACCCACCAAAACTGCAATTCAATGTGCCTGGATTGGTCAAAAAAGATAGCTGGTTAGCCAGATTGAGCAATGGGTGGCGTGATATTTTGCAGCCAGGCATTGCATGGCGCGGCAATCTGGTGTTGGCGCCTGCTCGCGGCAGTGCCTCAAGCGCTGGTGCCCAGGGTGTCGGCCGGTTGCGCGGGGGCCGGCGCCAGCGCCGCGTCCAGCCGTTGCATCACCGACTGCACACGGGGCGCATCCCAGTCCAGGCTCGCCTGGTCCCCAGGGGCGGTCTGGGCCTGGACCTCAACCATCGCGGCAGACTGCGCAGCAGCTTGCGCTTGCAGGGCGTCTGCGGTCTGGCTGAGCTGGCTGTTTTGCACTTGCAAATCAAGCAGGTCAAAAGCGACATTGAGGGCCGCCAGCACAGCGATGCGCTCGCGGCCACGGATCTTGCCCGCGTCGCGGATGCCGCTCATGGCCTCATCGACATGCTTGACGGCAGCCAGCAGACGTGCTTCCTGGCCTTCGGGGCAGCCCAGCATATAGCTTTGCTGCATGATGTGTACTTCCAGCTGTTTCATCATTCGTCCTGGTCAAAGGTCTTGGGCAGGCGTTCGATCAGTGCATCCACGCGGGCGCGGGCCGCTGTCAGGCGCGATTGGAGGGAGTCGCGCTCCTGGGTCAGGGTGGTGACTTGCTCTTGCAATTGGGCGTGGGCGCGTTGCAAAGCCTCATGACGGCTCAGCAGTGCCTCCACCCGCTCAAGCATCAGATCCATAGAAGGCGTAGTGGCCATAGAGAGACAGTCTTCTTAAGTGCGCAATGGGTTTAACGCTAAAATTGTACCCGTTGGTGCTCGCCCCAGTGGTTCACATGGGGGCAGTTCAACGGGAAGCAGGAGCGCCGCTTGTGCCCTACAAGCCTTACGCAACCTGCGCTGCCCCCGCAACGGTAAGCGATGGTTGGCTTTTGCGCCATCCACAGCCACCACTATGCCACTGAATACCTTGAACAAGTGTTTGGGAAGGCGTGTGCTGTGTCATCGCCAGCCCGGATACCGGCCAACAATAGTGGAGGCGCGTGGCTGAGGCCTTGCCGCGGCTTCCGTGTTCCCCATTGCCGGCGGGGAGGCTGGCGCGGGGTGGTTCATCACCAACTCAGTGCATGTTTTCCTCTGCTTTTTCGACACGCCCCTTCGCGCGTCCCGCGCTTGCGCCCCGCTCGCGCACCCTCCATACCCCCCGTTTTTTGGCCTTGGCCATCGCAGCGGCGCTGCCCCTGTTTGCGCTGCCAGCACAGGCGCAGCAGGCCCCAGCCGCCCTGGAAACAGAGGGTAAAAACCTGCAAGAGATGGTGGTGACCGCCAACCGCATCGAGCAGCCGCTGTCCGATCTGGTGGCCGACATGTCTATCATCGATGCGCAGACCATCGAGCGCCAGGGCCCGGGCAGCGTGGCCGATGTGCTCGCGCGCGTGCCGGGCATCCAGATTTCGCGCAACGGCGGGCCGGGCACGACGACCAGCGTGTTCATGCGTGGCGCCGATTCGCGCTTTACCGCTGTCTATGTCGACGGCGTGCGCATGGACTCGCAATCGACTGGCGGCGCCTCCTGGCAATCGATTCCGCTGGCGCTGATCGATCGCATCGAAGTGCTGCGCGGCCCGGCCGCTGCCGTCTACGGCTCGGACGCGATGGGCGGCGTAGTGCAGATCTTCACCAAGAAAGGTGAGGGCGCGCCCCAGCCCTATGTCGGCCTGGGCTTTGGCAACCGGGGCACGTTCACGGCCGAGGCCGGTATCTCCGGCGGCGCCGACGGCTGGGATTACGCGCTGGGTCTGAACCGCTCGCAGACCGATGGCTTCAATGCCCGCACCGTGGCCACCGCCAACCCAGACGAGGACGACTACCGCAGCAATGCGGTCAGCGGCCGCCTGGGCTACCAGCTCAACGGCCAGCACCGGCTCGAAGCCACCTTGCTGGCCAGCGATGTGAACTCGGGCTACGACAGCAGCCTGACCGAGGACGACCGCAGCCTCAACAAGATGTTTGCGCTGGGCCTGAACTGGCAGGCGCAGTGGACCGAGCACTACAGCACCAAGCTGCAGTTCAGCCAGTCGCGCGACTATTACGAGACCCGGCCCTCGCCCTACCAGACGGACACGCGCCTGCATAACTACCTGTTCCAAAATACCTGGCGCCTGGGCGTCCACACCTTGACGGCCGCACTTGAGCGGCGTGACGACGCGCTGACGAATGGCGGCATTGACCGCGACCGCCACCAGAATGCGCTGGCGCTGGGCTATGGCCTGAACTCCGGCCCGCACACGGTGCAGCTGAACCTGCGCCGGGATGACGACAGCGAGTTTGGCGGCAAGACCACCGGCAGCGCTGCCTATGGCTATGCCTTTGCGGCAAACTGGCGCGCCACCGCGACGGTAGGCACGGCCTTCCGCGCGCCCACGCTCTACCAGCGCTTTAGCGAATACGGCGACGCATCGCTGCAGCCCGAGAAAAGCCGCAATGCCGAGCTGGGCCTGCGCTGGGCGCAGGGTGCCGACAGCTTCTCGGCCACGGCCTACCGCAACCGGGTCACCAACCTGATCAACTTCTCGTCGCCCGGCAGCTGCGACAGCGCATTCGGCTGCTATGCCAATGTGGGCAAGGCACGCCTGGAAGGCATCACCTTGGCGGCCACGACCAAGCTGGGCGCGTTCAACCTGCACGGCTCGGTCGACTTCCAGAACCCGCGCGATACCGAAAACGACAAGCTGCTGGCGCGCCGCGCCAAGCGCTATGCCACCCTGGGCGCCGAGACGCGTGCAGCCGGTTGGACCTGGGCGGCCGACCTGCAGACCAGCGCCAAGCGCTTTGACAATGCCGCCAACATCAATGTGCTGGGCGGCTACACCTTGTTCAACCTGTCAGCGCAGACCGAGGTGGCCAAGGATGTGAACCTGATCGCCCGTATCAACAACCTGGCCGACAAGCGCTACCAGACCGCACGCACCTATGCCACCGAAGGTCGCAGCGTGTATGTGGGTGTGAAGTGGATGCCGCGCTGAGCGCAGAGGGGATAAGCCAGCCATGACAGACACGACGGTTCAGGACCGCCCAACGGCCGCTTGCGTGGCACTGCTGATTGCGGCGCCCGCATCGGGCCAGGGCAAGACCACGGTGACGGTAGCCTTGGCGCGCCTGCATGCCCGCCAGGGCCGGCGGGTCCAGGTGTTCAAATGCGGCCCGGATTTTCTCGATCCGCAGTGGCTGCGCCTGGCCAGCGGCCAGCCCGTGCATGCGCTGGACCGCTGGATGAACGGTGAAGTGGATGTGCGCGCACGCCTGTTTCAGGCCGCGCAAAGCAACGATGTGCTGCTGATCGAAGGCGTGATGGGCCTGTTCGATGGTGCCAACAGCGCGGCCGAGCTGGCCAAGTCGCTGGGCATCTCCGCTGTGGTGGTGGTCGATGCATCGGCCATGGCCGCTACCTTTGGCGCCATTGCCCATGGCTTGCAGCACTATGACCCAGGCCTGCAGCTGGCCGGTGTGCTGGCCAACCGCGTGGCCACTGCCCACCACGGTGAGATGCTGCGCAGCGGCCTGCGCGACCCGGCACTGTGGCTGGGCGCGATGCACCAGGTGAGCCTCGATGCTGCGAAACCGCGCGCCAACCTGCTGCCCGAGCGCCACCTGGGCCTGGTGGCAGCCCATGAGCTGCACGACGCTGCCGAGCGCCTGGATGCCGCCGCCGACGTGCTGGCGCAAACGCCGCTGGGCCAGCTGAGCTGGCAGGAGTGGCAGCAGCGCTGGACGGTGGCCTTTACCGCGCCTGCTGTTGCCGCCCCGGTGCCCGCCTGGCTGGCCGGGCGCCGCATTGCCGTCGCCCGCGATGCCGCTTTCAGCTTTATCTACACCGCCAATCTGGAATGCCTGCAGGCCATGGGCGCCGAGCTGGCCTTTTTCTCGCCGATCGCAGGCGACCGCCTGCCCGCCTGCGATGCGCTGTGGCTGCCTGGCGGCTACCCGGAGCTGCACCTGCCCGCGCTCAAGGCCAATGCCGGCTTGCAGCTGGATCTGCAGGCGCACCTGGAACAGCGCAAACCCGTCTGGGCCGAATGCGGCGGCATGGTGGCACTGGCCGAGGGGCTGACCGACCTGGACAGCCGCTGGCACAGCTTGTGGGGCTTGCTGCCAGCGCAGGCCGTGATGCACCAGCGCCTGGCGGGTCTGGGCATGCAGCAGCTGCTGACGCCCTGGGGCATGCTGCGCGGCCATACCTTTCACTATTCCAAACTGCAGAGTGAGGCCCTGGAAGTGGCGCGCAGCAGCCGCCCGGGCCAGGCGGCCGAGAGCGGCAAGGGCGAAGCCGTCTACCAGCAGGGCAGCATCCATGCGAGCTATTTCCATGCCTGGTTTCCCTCGTGCCCGCAGGCCGTAGCGGCCTTGCTGGGGGTGGACATGCCGGTGGTCGATCCGCAGGCCTGGCACCGTGAGGCGTTGAACGCCTAAGATGCGCGGCATGGATGACTCTCTTTTCCACGTTGATGGAGCGCCGCTGAAGCTCTTGCTGCTGGGCGGGCAGAAATCGGGCAAATCACGCCAGGCCGAGCTGCTGGCGCGCGCCTGGCTGCAGGCCGATGCCGGCCGCAGCGCCAGCCTGGTCGCCACCGGCACCGCGTATGACGCCGAGATGCACGAGCGCATTGCGCGCCACCAGCGTGACCGCCGCGCCCGCGTGCCGCAACTGGCCACCGTGGAGGCGCCGCGCGACGTCGCCCAGCAGCTGCTGGCGAGCAGCCGGCCCGAACACCTGCTGGTGGTCGACTGCCTGACCCTGTGGCTCACCAACTGGTTGATGCCGATGGAGACTCCTGCGCTTTCACCTGCGCAAGCCTGGCAGGTACAGTGCGATGCCTTTGTCGCTGCCCTGCAGGCCGCACCGGGGCCTGTCATTTTGGTCAGCAATGAGATTGGCCTGGGTGTCATTCCGATGGGCCGCGAGGTGCGCGCCTTTGTCGATGCGCTGGGTCTGCTCAACCAGCAAGCGGCAGCGGCCTGCAACCGCGTGCAACTGATGGCGGCGGGCTTGCCGCTGCAGATGAAATGATGGCCTTGTTGATGGCTCCCCGACCCCTTTTGCGGCAGGCACTGGCCCGTGTGGCGCTGATGCTCGCGTTGCCGATGGCCCAAGCTGCGCCGTCCGCCAGCGTCGATGAACTGCGCCTGCAACCCTTTGCCAATGCGCCGGTCTGGAAAGACCAGGACCTGGTTGCTCCCGTGGCCATCGTCGACGACCGGGGCCGCAAGGTCCAGCTGGCGCAACCACCGCAGCGCATCGTGAGTCTTCTGCCGTCGCTCACCGAGAGCACCTGCGCGCTGGGACTGTGTGAGCGCCTGGTGGGGGTGGACCGCTATTCGGACTGGCCCGCCTCGGTCAAGAAACTACCGGTGGTGGGCGGCGGTCTGGACCCGAGCGTTGAATCCGTGGTGGCGCTCAAGCCCGATGTGGTGCTGCTGTCCGATGCCTCCAAGGCGGCAGAGCGCTTGCAGGCCCTGGGCCTGAAGGTGGTGGCGCTCGATGTGAAGTCCAAGGCCGATATCCACCGCGTGCTGGGCACCCTGGGCCAGCTCCTGGGCGTGCCCCAGGCGCAGGGCGCTGACCGGGTCTGGCACGCGCTGGAATCGGGCATTGATGCGGTGGTGCGCGACCTGCCCGAGCGCACGCGCCATAGCCGGGTCTACTTTGAGGTGAGCCGCGGCCCTTATGCGGCCGGCCCCCAGTCCTTTATTGGCGAGACCCTGACCCAACTGGGCGTGGACAATGTCGTGCCCGCTGAGCTGGGCCCGTTTCCCCGGCTGAGCCCCGAGTTTTTGCTGCGCGCCCAGCCCGATGTGATCATGCTGGGCAACCGCAGCATGCAGGCTGCCACCAGCTACCCGGGCTGGCACAACCTCCAGGCCGTCAAGGCCGGGCGGGTCTGTGTGTTTACGGATGAAGAGTCGTATGCGATCGTGCGCCCAGGCCCGCGCATGGCCCAGGCGGCGGCGCTGATGGCGCGCTGCCTGGCCGACAAGGCACCGGGCAAGGCTGCGGTGGCGCGCTGATGGCTGCTTTTCCCACCTCAGCACCCGCATCCGCAGCGCAGCGCGAGGCGGCGCCCGGCCTGCGCCGCAGTGCCTGGCTGGCGCTGGTGCTGCTGGTGCTCAGCGCCTTGCTGCTGCTTGTCGGCGCCAGCGTCGGCAGCACCGGTTGGGAGAGCGTGTTGCGCATGCGCGACGACCCGACTTCCTGGCAGATCGTCGTCGATATCCGCCTGCCGCGCTCGCTGGGCGCCTGGCTGGCTGGTGGCCTGCTGGGCCTGGCGGGGGCTGTCGCTCAGGGCCTGTTTCGCAACCCGCTGGCCGATCCCTATTTGCTGGGCAGTGCGTCTGGCGCCTCGCTGGGCAGCGCATTGGGCCTGGTGCTGCTGGGCTCGTCCGTCACCAGCCTGAATCTGCTCTACCGCCTGGGCATGACCGGCATGGCCTTTGTGGGTGCCGCCTGCGCGGTGGCGCTGACGGTGGTGCTGGCGCGCAATGTGCAAAACACCTTGCGCCTGTTGCTGGCCGGCGTGATCGTGGGCGTGGTGCTGGGCGCCATGCGTGATCTGCTGGAGCTGCGCCACCCCGATATTCTGCAGGCGATGCAGGCCTTTACCCTGGGCACCTCGGCCTTTGTCGGCTGGGAGGGCTGCGCGCTGATGGCCGGCGTGCTGCTGGTCTGCGTGCTGGCCACCTGGTGCTGCGCCCGCCTGCTCGATGGCCTGACCCTGGGCGAGGCGACGGCCGCCAGCCTGGGCTTGCCACTGGCCCCGTTGCGCTATGGCCTGGTGGCCGTGCTGGCCCTGGCCACCGGCACCTCGGTGGCGCAGACTGGCCTGATCGCCTTTGTCGGCCTGGCCGCCCCGCACTTGGTGCGCAGCCTGGTGCAGGTGGGCCATGGCCGCAGCACCGTGCTGGCTGCCGCGATGGGTGGCGTGCTGCTGCTGGCCGCCGATATCTTGGCGCGCTGGCTGGTGGCCCCGCAGGAGCTGCCGGTGGGCGTGCTGACCGCCGCGCTGGGCGGCACTTACCTGCTCTGGCGCATGCACCGCAGCACCCGGTCGGCAGGGGGGCTGTGATGCAAACTCCGAACTCTGCTGCGCTGAGCGCCACCAATATCCACGCCGCTGTGCATGCAAGGCCGATTCTGCAAGGCGTCAATGCCCAGTTTGCGCAAGGCCGCTGGACCAGCATTGTCGGCCCCAATGGCGCGGGCAAATCCAGCCTGCTCAAGGTGCTGGGCGGTTTGTGGCCGGCGGCACAGCTGCAGGGCGAGGTAGCACTGCTGGGCAAGGATTTGCAGCGCTGGCCGCGCAAGCAGCGCGCCCAGGCGCTGGCCTGGCTGGGCCAGGGCGAGGTGGTGACGCAAGAGCTGACGGTGATGGATGTGGCCATGCTGGGCCGCCTGCCGCACCAGCCCTGGTTTGCAGCGCCCAGCCGCGAAGACCATGCGGTGGTGGAGCAATGCCTGCGCGCAGCCCATGCCTGGGACTGGCGCCACCGGCCGGTGGCCGAACTCTCGGGCGGCGAGCGCCAGCGCGTGCTGCTGGCCCGGGCCATGGCCGTGCAAGCCCAGGTACTGCTGATGGATGAGCCGCTGGCCAACCTGGACCCACCGCACCAGACCGACTGGGTGGACAGCATGCGGGCCTTGACCGCCCAGGGCATCACCGTGGTCAGCGTGCTCCACGAGATATCAGTGGCGCTGCTGGCCGACCATATGCTGGTGCTGCAGGCCGGCCGGGTGCTGCACCAGGGCCGCTGCGACGACCCGGCCACGCATGCCGCGCTGGAGGCGGTGTTTGACCACCGCATCCAGGTGCGTGCCATCGATGGCGTGTGGATGGCCTTGCCGCGCACCGCCACGGTAGTGCAAGCCCCTGAGCGCCTGCGCTGAATCCCTGTGAAGCCGGGCCTGGCCCAGTTTCCAAAGACACAACGACTCAACGAAAGACTTCCGATGCAGATTGAAACACCACCCAGCGAAAAGCCTTATGAAAAGCCCGAGGGCGAGCGCCGTGGCCTGGTGATCGTCAACACCGGCGATGGCAAGGGCAAGACCACGGCGGCCTTTGGCCTGGCGTTCCGCGCCACGGGCCGGGGCAAGGCCGTGAAGGTCTACCAGTTCATGAAGGTGCCGACCGCGCGTTTTGGCGAGCACCGCCTGTCTGAGAAGGTGGGCCTGCCGGTCGAAGGCCTGGGCGATGGCTTCAGCTGGAAGAGCCGCGATCTGGAGCACAGCGGCCAGCTGGCGCGCGAAGGCTGGGAAAAGGCCAAGGCAGCCATCCTCTCGGGTGAGTATTTCCTGGTGGTGCTCGATGAGGTCACCTACCCGCTGATCTACGGCTGGCTGCCCTTGCAAGAGGTGCTGGACACCCTGGCCGCGCGCCCCAAGGAGGTGCATGTCTGCATCACCGGCCGGCGCTGCCCGCAGGAGATCATCGATGCGGCCGACACGGTCACCGAGATGACGATGATCAAGCATGCGTTCAAGGCCGGCATTCCGGCGCAGCGCGGCATTGAAGACTGAGGCCCCGCAGCCGATTGCTGGCATGAGCGACTCCCACTCCGCCCCCATCAACGCTCCCACCATTGCCGCGACAGCCTTTAGTGAGGCTGAGCGCGCAGCGGTCTACCGCGCCATCCATGAGCGGCGCGACATGCGCCACTTTGCCGGCGGCCAGGTGGACGATGCCGTCCTGCTGCGCCTGCTGCGGGCGGCGCACCATGCGCCCAGCGTTGGCTTTATGCAGCCCTGGCGCTTTATCCGGGTGCGCGATGCGCAGATGCGCGGCCGCATCCATGCGCTGGTTGAAGAGGAGCGGCTGCGCACCGCCCAAGCCTTGGGTGCGCGCGAGGCCGACTTTATGCAGCTCAAGGTGCAGGGTGTGCTGCAGGCGGCCGAGGTGCTGGTGGTGGCCATGCCGCCGGGGCGCGAAGCCCATGTGTTTGGCCGCCGCACCTTGCCCGAGATGGATGTGGCCAGCACCGCCTGCGCGATCCAGAACCTGTGGCTGGCGGCGCGTGCCGAGGGGCTGGGGATGGGCTGGGTATCGCTGTTCGAACCCCAGGCGCTGGCGCAGCTGCTGGCCATGCCCGCAGGTGCGCATCCGTTGGCCGTGTTGTGCCTGGGCCCTGTAGAGGCCTTTTATGCCGAGCCCATGCTGCAGCAAGAGCGCTGGGCCAGCCGCGCGCCCTTGCAGGACATGCTGATGGACGGGTGCTGGCAGCCAAACCAAGGGACGCAGCCATGAGCGATGGCGGCCTGTGGTCGCTGGCACTGGCCGGTGGCAGCCCGCTGCTGCAACTGGTCCCGGCCTTGGCGGATGCTGGCCCTGCCGTGCCCTGGCAGGCGCCGATGGCGGCCTTGCTGGCGGTCTTGGTGGCCTTGCTGGTGGATCGGCTTTGGGGCGAGCCGCCAGTGCGGCTGCACCCTGTTGTCTATATGGGCCAGCTGCTGGGCATGCTGGGCCAGGGGATTGCGCCGCGCCAGGCGCTGGAGCGCGCTTACGGTCGCTTTGTGCTGGCGGCGCTGGCCTGGTGCATGCTGGCGGCGGGCGCCTGGCTGGTGTATGCGGCACTGCAGTGGCTGCTGCTGTTGGCGCCCTGGTGGCTGGGCGCACTGGGGGCGGGTCTGCTGCTCAAGCCCTTGCTGTCCTGGCGCATGCTGCGCAGCGAGGTGCTGGCGGTGGAGGCCGCGCTCGGCGAATCGCTGGACGCGGGCCGGGCCCGGCTGTCCTGGCTGGTGAGCCGCGATACCGCACAGCTCGAGGCAGCGACAGTGCGCGAGAGCGCGATCGAGACGCTGGCCGAGAACCTGAGCGACTCGGTGCTGGCGCCGCTGTTCTGGTTTGCCGTCGCCGGCCTGCCGGGTGCGGCGCTGTACCGGTTGGCCAACACGGCCGATGCGATGTGGGGCTACCCAGGCTGGCGCGGCCAGGGCGCTCAGCGCCGCCACTGGCAGTGGGCGGGCAAATGGGCGGCACGGGCCGATGATGTGCTGAACTGGCTGCCGGCCCGCATCACCGCAGCCTGGCTGGCCGCGTTGGCGGGCGGCCTGTCCTGGTCCGGCCTGCGGCGCGATGCGGCGGTCACGCCATCGCCCAATGGCGGCTGGCCGATGAGCGCGATGGCGCGGGCGCTGGGCCTGCACCTGTCCAAACCCGGTGTGTACCAGCTCAACCCGCAAGGCCGGCCTCCGCAGGCCCAGGATGTGCAGCGGGCGCTGGCCCTGGCGGGCCGGGTGGTGTGGGCACAGGCACTGTGCGCCTTGTTGCTGGCCCTGGGTTTGGCGGTAAAGATAGCAATCGCCTCGATGGCGCAAGGAGCATTGGCCCATGGCTGATAACGAGCATGGTGGCACCGACGCCTTGGGCGTGCCGGCGCATGATTTTTCCACCAACCGCAATGCCTGCGGCCCCTGCCCGGAGGCGGTGGCCGCCTTGCAGGCCGCACACCTGGCGCAGTACCCCGACCCGCACTACACGGCGCTGCGCCTGCAGCTGGCGGCCTTCCATGCAGTGGCGCCCGAGCGCTTGGTCATTGGCGGCAGCAGCAGCGAGCTGATCCACCGCCTGACCCAGCATGCGCTGCGCCAGGGTGCCACGCAGGTGAGCCTGCCCCGCTACTCCTATGGCGACTATGCCCAGGCGGCGGAGGTGTGGGGCCTGCGCAGCAGCACCCGCAATCCGACTTGGGGCGAAGGCCTGCACTGGGCCTGCGAGCCCTCCAGCCCACTGGGCCGTGCCGAAGATATTTGGCAAGCGTTGCCTGCAGACGCTAGCCACCATGGCCTGGTGCTCGATTGCGCCTACCGGCCGCTGTGGCTGGAGGGCCCTGCGCCGCCACGCGACATGGCCGCGCTGTGGCAGCTGTGGACGCCCAACAAGGCACTGGGCATGACGGGGGTACGCGCTGCCTATGCGATTGCACCTGAGGACACGGCACAGGCGCAGATTGATGCACTGCGGGCGCTGGCGCCTTCCTGGGTGGTGGGTGCCCATGGCGTGGCCATGCTGCAGGCCTGGGTGACGCCCGAGGTGCAGGCCTGGCTGGCCCGCAGTCTGGACACCTTGCGCCACTGGAAGGGCCGGCAGCTGGCGCTGTGCGAGCGCCTGGGCTGGGCGGTGCTGCCCGGCCACCAGGCCAATTACTTTGTCGCGCGCCTGCCGCTGGCGCAGGCAGACCTGCCCGCGCGACTGGCAGCATTGCGCAGCCAGGGCATCAAGCTGCGCGATGCCCGCAGCTTTGGCCTGCCCGGCCATGTGCGCCTGGGCGTGATGGCGCCGGTGGCGCAGGCGGCGCTGGCGCGGGTCTGGCTGTCGCTGGCAGATGCATAGCGAGGACATGCGGCAACCGCTACCATTTGGTATGGATTTACAAACTTTGCAACTGCGCACCGTCTTGGTCGAGCGCTATGTGACGCCGCTGCGCGAGGGCGGCTCAATGCCGGCCGTCGTCGAGGCGGACGATCTGGGCCTGTATGTGCTCAAGTTCCGGGGCGCTGGTCAGGGCGTGCGCGCGCTGATGGGCGAGCTCATTTGCGGCGGCATCGCCCGCGCGCTGGGCCTGCCGCTGCCCGAGCTGGTGCTGGCCCTGCTGCACGCCAAGCTCGCGCAAACCGAGCCCGACCCCGAGATCCAGGACCTGATCCGGGCCAGTGATGGCCTCAATGTTGGGCTGGATTACCTGCCCGGCTCGGTCAATTTTGACCCGGCCGTCGATGCGGTGAGCATTGACTTCGCCTCGCGCCTGGTCTGGTTCGATGCGCTGGTCAGCAATGTGGACCGCACGGCCCGCAACACCAATATGCTGATGTGGCAGCGCAAGCCCTGGCTGATTGACCACGGCGCGACCCTGACCTTCCACCATGCCTGGGATGGCACGGTGGCCGACCCGGCCAAGCCCTTTGCGCCGATTGCCGACCATGTGCTGCTGGCCCAGGCCAGCCAGCTGGCCGAGGTGGACGAGGCCCTGGCCGCACAACTGACCGAGCCGGTGCTGAGCGCCATTCTGGCCACGGTGCCCGACTGCTTTTTAGCCAAGGCGGCCGAGGACCGCAATAGCCCGCTGCTGGCCGATCCGCAGGCGCACCGCGCCGCCTATGTGAATTATTTTCTGGCCCGCCTGCAAGCGCGTGGCCGCTGGTTGCAAGGAGCCATCGATGCACGCGCATGATGTGTATGACTACGCTATCGTGCGCGTGGTGCCCCGGGTCGAGCGGGAGGAGTTCATCAACGCCGGCGTGATTGTGTCCTGCCAGCGCAGCGGCTATCTGCAGGCAGCGATGGCGCTCGATGAGGCGCGGCTGCTGGCGCTCGATCCAGAAGTCGATCTGCAGGCCGTCTACCGCCACCTGGGCAGCATTGTCGCTATCTGCGCCGGCGTGCCCGAGGCCGGGCCCATCGGCCAGCTGCCATACCGCGCGCGCTTCCACTGGCTGACGGCCAAGCGCAGCAGCATGATCCAGACTTCGCCCGTGCACACGGGGCTGTGCGCCGATGCGGGCTCGGCGCTGGAGCGCATCATGGCGCGCATGGTGCTGCCGCTGGGCAGCGTGCAGCGATGAGCGCGCGCTGCATCATGGTGCTGGGCACCAGCAGTGGCGCGGGCAAAAGCTGGGTGGCCACGGCGCTGTGCGCCTGGTACCGGGCCCAGGGCTACAAGGTGGCGCCCTTCAAGGCGCAGAACATGAGCAACAACGCCCGCGTGGTGGCCACGCCGGATGGCCAGTGGGGCGAGATTGGCACCGCCCAGTACCTGCAGGCGCTCGCCGCAGGCGCCGTGCCCGATGTGCGCATGAATCCGTTGTTGCTCAAGCCCGAGGCCGACGCGCGCAGCCAGGTGGTGCTGTTTGGCCAGGTGGACGAGGCGCTGTCCAAAATGCCCTGGCGCGGCCGCAGCCTCCAGGTGTGGCCGCAGATCGCGCAGGCGCTCGATGCGCTGCGCGCCGAGAACGATGTGGTGGTGATCGAGGGAGCTGGGTCGCCCGCCGAGATCAATCTGCACAGCAGCGACGTGGTCAATATGCGCGTGGCGCGCCACTGCGATGCGCATTGCCTGCTGGTGGCCGATATCGACCGGGGCGGGGCCTTTGCCCACCTCTACGGCACCTGGGCGCTGCTGCCGCCCGAGGAGCAAAGCCTCATCCAGGGCTTTGTGCTCAACAAGTTTCGGGGCGATGCGGCCTTGCTGGCGCCGGCGCCGCAGATGCTGCAAGACATGACTGGTGTGCCCACGGTGGCCTGCATTCCGATGCAGTTCCAGCACGGCCTGCCCGAAGAAGACGGCGTGTTTGACGACCGGGGCAGTGGTGGTGCCGGGCAACCGGTGCACACCTGCATCGCCATCGTCGCCTACCCGCGCATCAGCAACCTCGACGAGTTCCAGCCGCTGCTGCAACTGCCAGGCGTGCGTGTGGTCTGGGCCCGCACGCCCGCGCAGCTGAGCGATGCGGACTGGGTGATTCTGCCGGGCAGCAAGGCCACCGCTGCCGATCTGGCCTGGATGCGCCAGCAGGGGCTGGATGCGGCTGTCGCCCGCCATGCGCAGGCGGGCAAACGGGTGCTGGGCATTTGCGGCGGCCTGCAGATGCTGGGCGAGGCGCTCGTCGATCTGCATGGCGTGGACGGAAATGCCGCCGGCCTGGGCCTGCTGCCGCTGGTGACGTTGTTTGCGCAGCAAAAGAATGTGCAGCCCACGCGCCTGCTGCTGCCTGCCGTGCAGGCGCCCTGGCAGGCCTTGAGCGGCCTGGTGGTGACGGGTTATGAAATCCACCACGGCCAGACCGAACTGCGCCCCGACATGCAGGCCGGCGCCGCCCAGCCCGCGCAGGAGCTGCTGCCCGGCCTGCTGTGGCAGGGCGGGGCGCCGCAGGTGCTGGGTACCTATGTGCATGGCCTGTTCGAGAATGCCACTGTCATCCATGCGCTGTTTGGCCACGATGCGCCCAGCCTGGACCAGGTCTTTGCGCGCATGGCCCAAGGGGTGGGCGAGTGGTTTGGAGGCCGCCTACCCTGAGTGGGCGGGGCCTTTGCCTGTAGGCCAAATATTGCAAGCACTGGCGGATTGGGCCGATAGGGGCGCGCTTGCAGCGCAGGCATGCTGTTTGTGTTGCTTCCCATCACCGATAAGGATGATCGCTATGAAAAACATGTTCCGCCAGTCTTTGCAAATGGCCGCGATGGCCCTCGCGCTGGGTACCGCCGGCTATGCCAGCGCCCAATCGGCACCGCCCCCTCCACCACCGCCTGCCAAGCACATGAAGCCCATGCCGCATGGCCCGCACGGTGCCCACCACAAGCGCGGTGAAATGCGCGGCGATGCCCGCGCCAACGCCGATGTGGCCGAAGGCAGCTCTAACGCCCGCGAAGCGGCAGCCGCTCGCCAGGCCGCACGCCAGGGCCAGTTGACCGATCCGGGTTCCAGCTTCCGCGAAAACGCCACCGCACGCTGCGCCGTCTTCAAGACCGATGAAGACCGCCGTGCCTGCGTCGGCCGCGTGGCCCAGGGCCAGGACAGTGGCTCGGTGCAAGGCGGTGGCATCTTGCGCGAGTACACCTATACGGTGCCTGCCAAGTAAGCCGACTGATATAGTCCATCAACGCTCTGCCCAGCTTTTGCTGCGCAGAGCGTTTTTGCATGGTTTGTGCGCGCCGGGCTGCAAACCGGGGCGGGCAGCGCGATACTGGCGGCTTGGCGTATCACCGTGCCCCGTTCTCTAGCTTGACCATGTCCGAATCCTCGTTCTCCCCGCTCATCCCTTCCATTGCCTCGATTGAGGACGCCGCCTTTCGCCAGCAAGTGCAGCAGCTGCTGGACAACAAGACCAAGCCGCTGGGCTCGCTGGGCTTGCTGGAGGCCCTCGCGCTGCGCATCGCCTCCATTCTGGGTAGCACCCAGCCCCGTCTGGCAGACCCCCAGATGGTGGTGTTTGCAGCCGACCATGGCCTGGTGGCGCAGGGCGTTTCGGCCTACCCGGCCGATGTGACCTGGCAGATGGTGGGCAATTTTCTGGCTGGCGGGGCGGCGGTGAGTGTGCTCTCGCGTCAGCATGGCGTGGCGCTGAATGTGGTCGACTGCGGCGTGGCCCGCGCTTTTGAACCCCAGAGCGATGCGTTGCCCCCAGGCACGCCGCGCCTGTGGCTGCGCAAGGTGGCTCCGGGCACGCAAGACAGCAGCCTGGGCCCGGCGATGGACATGGCGCAGTGCGAAGCGGCCATTGCCAATGGCCGCGCGCTGCTGCAGGCCTTGCCCGGCAATGCCTTGCTGCTGGGTGAGATGGGCATTGGCAACACCTCGAGCGCGTCGCTGCTGTTGGCGCGGCTGTGCAACCTGGATGTGGAAACCGTCACCGGCGCAGGTACCGGGCTGAGCGGCGAGGGCGTAGCCCGCAAGGCCGCCGTGCTGCGCCGGGTGCTGGCGCGCCATGCCGATGTGCACGAGCCCCTGGCCGTGCTGGCCGCGATGGGCGGGCTGGAAGTGGCCACAATGGTGGGCGCGGTGCTGCAGGCTGCGCTGGAGCGCCGCGTGATCGTGGTCGATGGCTTTATCACCAGCGCGGCCGTGCTGGTGGCCTCACGCCTGCAGCCCGCCGTGCTGGAGCGCTGCGTCTATGCCCACCGCTCGGGCGAGCCCGGCCATAGCCACTTGCTGGCGGCCTTGCAGGCCCAGCCTTTGCTCGACTGGCAGCTGCGCCTGGGCGAAGGCTCGGGTGCGGCGCTGGCCTGGCCGCTGCTGGAGTCGGCCTGCGCGATGCTGCGCGACATGGCCAGCTTTGCATCGGCGGGTGTCAGCACCCAGAGCAACGCTTGATGCCTTGCCGCTGCGATCAGCGCAGCGCGCCTTGCGGTGGCGGTGTCTTGGGCGAGAAATCGCAGTAGCTGCTGACCAGGCATTCCCAGCAGCGCGGCTTGCGCGCCTGGCAGACATAGCGGCCCAGCAGGATCAGCCAGTGGTGCGAATCGACGGCATAGTCGTCCGGCACGCGCTGCATCAGCTGCTTTTCCACCTCCAGCGGGTTCTTGCCGGGCGCCAGGCCGGTGCGGTTGCTGACGCGGAAGATATGGGTGTCCACCGCCATCGTCGGCTGGCCAAAGGCCACATTGAGCACCACATTGGCGGTCTTGCGGCCCACGCCGGGAAGCGCTTCGAGCGCCTCGCGCGTATCGGGCACCTGGCCGCCATGGCGTTCCACCAGAATGCGGCAGGTTTCCATCAGATGCTTGGCCTTGCTGCGGTACAGGCCGATGGTCTTGATATAGCCCTCCAGGCCTTCCAGCCCCAGCGCCAGCATGGCCTGGGGCGTGTTGGCGACCGGAAAGAGCTTGCGGGTGGCCTTGTTCACGCCCACATCGGTTGCCTGGGCCGACAGCAGCACGGCAGCGAGCAGCTCGAACACCGAGGTGTATTCCAGCTCGGTCTGGGGCGAAGGATTGGCCGCCTTCAAGGTGGCGAAGAAGGGTTGGATATCAGCGGTTTTCATCGTGTTGTTGTGCAGGCTCGGCTGCCATTATCTGGTAAGGCCTGAGCCTGGGTCCCTGCATCAGGGCTGCAGCGGCGCCTGCGGCACGCCCTGGCGGATGGCGGCCGAGAAATCCTCACCCGGGCGCACTGCCTTGGCGCGGGCGTTGATGTGCGCGGCCTCATGGATGGCCTCAAAGTCATGCGGGCGGGCGAGGGCGCCCAGGCTGTCCACATACTGGGGCAGGTAGCCGCTGGCCAGCAGGCGCCAGTCCATCGGCAGGCCTGGCACGATGCGGCGCACCATCTCGAACACGATGGTGGTGCAGTTGGCAAACAGCGTGTGGTAGAACTGCGGCGTCTCGACCAGCGCATTGGCCTTGTCCACATAGGCGATGAACAGCGAGCGCATCGCAGCGCGCGGCATGGCGACGCTGTAGAGGTAGACCTCTTCCCCGCGCATATTGCTGCGCACGCGCAGGATGTCGTGCTCATCGGCGGCGACCAGGCTTTGCTCGAACTGCTTGAAAAAGCCGCCTACGGCCGAGAACTGCTCGCCGCGCTCCTTGCGGATCTCCACCGAGAAGGTCAGGTAGCGGCGCGGGCCCTTGCCATCGTCAAAGCCAAAGGACACCAGGGTGTGGGCAATGGCCGGCCCCATCCAGTACGAGGTGCTCATGTCCACCGAGACGAGCTGGCGCAGGTCATAGTTGCGGTCTTCCCAGCGCGGGGTCGCCTTGCTTGCGGTCTGCCAGTCAAAATTGCGCACATTGTGCAGCTGCACCAGGTCGCCCTGCACTGTGCCCGACAGCTGCTGGGCTACATCCGGCGCCCATTTGCGCGTGTTGGACGGCTGGATGCTGGCCCACCAGGCCAGGATGCCCGCCAACAGCAGACCATAGATCAGCAAACCCCGGGGCGCACGCTGCTGCCACAGCAGGAAGATGCAGTACAGGCCCACCCCCACCCAGACCCCCAGCAGCAGACCCCGGGCCGAGCCCGACTTGACCGACTGTGCCAGCTGAAACCACAGCGCCCCGCAGGCCCAGACAACGCCTGCGAGCATGAGCAGCGAGGCCAGCAATTTGACCAAAACAATAAAGAAAGCGGCGATGCGCATGGTGACAAAATCCTTTGGACCGCAAGCATAGTCGATAGGAGAGGCCAATGGCGGGCTCAGGGATGCCAGAGCGACGCATGGGGCCGGTAAAAAGTAGCAAAATGCCAAGGCGGCCGGTCGCTCGACCTGGCTGCGCTTTTTTGATTTGAGAGAACACTCCATGACACTGCGCTTTGCCTCCCGCCTCGACAATGTCGAGACGTCCGCCATCCGTGAACTGTTCAAGCTGCTGGGCAAGCCCGGCATCATCAGTTTTGCCGGGGGCTTTCCGGATGCAGCCATGTTCGATGTGGAAGGGGTGCGCGAGGCCGCCAATGCGGCGCTGACCGAGGAGCCGGGCGCCGCGCTGCAGTACGGTGCGACCGAGGGCTACCAGCCGTTTCGCGAGCAGATCGTCGGTCTGATGGCCGCCAAGGGCGTGCAGTCGCTGACGCCCGAGCAGCTCATCGTCACCACCGGCAGCCAGCAGGCGCTGGACCTGCTGGGCAAGACCATGATCTCGCCCGGCGACAAGGTGATCGTCGAGGGCCCGACCTTTCTGGCCACGATCCAGTGCTTTCGCCTCTACGGCGCCGAAGTCATCAGCGCCCCCACCGATGAGAACGGCGTCATCCCCGAAGCGCTGGAGCAACTGATCGCCGAGCATCAGCCCAAGCTGGTCTACCTGATCCCCACCTTTGGCAACCCCAGCGGCGCGCTGCTGAGCCTGGAGCGCCGCCGCCAGGTTCTGGAGATGGCCGTGCGCCACCAGACCCTGGTGGTCGAGGACGATCCCTATGGCGACCTGTATTTTGATGCGCCGCCGCCGCCCAGCATGCTGGCGCTGTCGGACAGCGTGCCCGGCAGCCGTGACTACCTGGCCCACTGCGGCAGCATGAGCAAGGTGCTCAGCCCCGGCCTGCGCCTGGGCTGGCTGATTGCGCCGGCCGAGCTGCTGGGCAAGTGCGTGATGTGCAAGCAGTTCAGCGATGCGCATACCAGCACCTTCAGCCAGGCCACCGCCGCCCAGTACCTCAAAGCCGGCCGCATGCCCGCCACCTTGGACCGCGTGCGCACCACCTACGCGGCGCGCAGCAAGGCCATGGGCGAGGGTCTGCGCAGCCAGCTGGGCGATGCCGTGCGCTTTGTGCAGCCGCTGGGCGGCATGTTCATCTGGGTGCAGCTGACGGGCGCCCGAGGCCAGGAGACGGACGGCAATGCGCTGGCCAAGCGCGCCATCGAGCAGGGCGTGGCCTTTGTGCCCGGCACGCCGTTCTTCGCGCAGAACCCCGATACCTCGACCCTGCGCCTGTCGTTTGCCACCGCCGATATCGCGCGCATCGAAGAGGGCATTGCCCGTCTGGCCAAGGCGCTGTAAGCGTTGTTGACACCCCAACGCCGGCATGTGCGCTGTCACATGCCGGCGTTATTCTTTGCCTCGCCCGCCCCGTTTTTAGCCAGGAGCCGCCATGTCCACCCTCGAACCCCTGCAGCAGCGCCTTGAAGCCTTGGAGATCAAGTCCGCCTATGCCGACGACCTGCTCGAAGAGCTGAACCTGACGATATACAAGCAGCAGCAGCAGATCGACCGCCTGCTGCACCTGGTCAAAGACCTGCAGCAGCGCATGCCCGAGACCGGATCTGTTGCGCCAGGTGCACGCGACGAGCTGCCGCCGCACTACTGAGCACACAATTTGCTGCAAATCAGCCCAGAAACAGGGCGGAAAAGGTATTAGGGTTTGCACCTATTTGGTGCGAGAATGTTGGCTTGAATTTTGCAGTGTTCATTGCAGGCGTTGCAGCCTGCACAAGGCGTGTGCTGCAGCGCAGTTTGTCCACCATCTCTGCCCTAACACCATGTCCATCGACGTCAGCAACATCACCCACAGCATCCAGCTGGCTGTGGCTCCCGTTTTCTTTCTCACCGGGGTGGCGGGCATGATTGGCGCCGTCGCCGGCCGGCTCGCGCGCATCATCGACCGGGGCCGCGTGCTCGAAGACCGCATGATGGCCTCCAAGGACGAGGACTATGTGCAGCGCTCCTTGCTGGAGCTGAACTTTCTGCGCCGCCGCGGGCGCCTGGCCAATCTCTGCATTGGTTTGCTGACCTTGTGCGGCGCGCTGATTGCGCTGACCATCATCTTGCTGTTCGTCGGCCAGACCACCAAGACCGAGATCGACGCCAACAGCTGGTCGCTGGCAGCCATGTTCAGCTTTGGCCTGGGCGTGGTCAGCTTTGTCTCGGCGCTGTGCTGCTTCATGGTCGAGACCATGATGGCCACGCAGCTGCTGAACTTCCATCCGCTGCGCCAGCCGGCCACGATTCCCTGCATGGCCGCGTCCCAGGCGGCTGCCGCTGCGGCCCCGCGCAAAGCAGGGGCCGAGCCCAGCCGCCACGATGCCTTCATGCCCCAGGCCTGAGGCTGGCAGCGGCCCGCCTTAGCAGGCGGTGGATAGGTGCCTAAAGCGCAAAGATATCGTCCTTCGCCGCGCTGCGGGGCGTGATGGCCTTGAGGCGCCACACCAGCGCTACGGCCAGCACGGCCAACTGCACCAGCATACCGCTCCAGGCGAGCCAGCCCAGCGCCGGCGCATGCTGGAAGTTGGACGACAGGCGCGGGTCAAAGGCGCCAAACAGCGGCTCGAACAGCGGCGCCAGCCCCAGTGACCAGAACATGGCCGGCAGCAGGGCGCTGAGCACAAAGACCACCAGCAAGGTCATGCCCAGCGGCGAGCGGCTGCTTTTGCGCAGCGAGAACACCAGGTAGATGCCGCAGTCGCGCAGCACATGCAGCAGCACCATGAAGGCCAGCGGGCCCAGTTGGGAGCGGTTGGACAGCGGGTCGGCATTCCACAACAGGTAGGCTGGCAGCAGCACCGCAAATGCCATGCACCAGCTGATCGGCCACAGTGGCATGTTCTGCCAAAAGCGCCGCCACTGGCCGTGCTGCGCGCTATAGAGCAGGGCGCGCCAGCGCTGCGCCACCTGGCTCTCGAGCGCAGCGGCGTAGTAGGTTACCAGCGCCAGCAGCAGCATGCCGGTCAGCGCCCGGCCGGTGCCGCTGGGCACCAGGCCCACGAGCAGCAGACAGCCCGCCGCATTGCCCAGCGCCCAGGCCCAGGGCGTGGTGGGCACCGACAGCTGCATGGACATGGCCCGCCACAGCGCCAGCAGACCCAGCAGCAAACTGGCGGCCGCGAAAATCAGCAGCAGCGCGCCCGAGCCCAGATGCAGGCCCCACCAGGCGCCGCCACCGTCACCGCCCAGCAGGCTGTCCAGCCCCACCACCAGGCTGCTGACGAGTTGCAGCAGCAGGAACACCAGCACCACCAGCACCCAGACATTGCGGCTCGTGGCCGGTTTGTTGGGATCCATGCTGTAGAGGCGGCTGGCCATCATCGCGCAGTGCAGCGCGCAGGCGCCCACAATGGTGAGGACGAGCACCAGCACGGTCTCGGCCAGCTCGCCCAGCCAGAAGCCGCACAGCAGGGCCGCTGCGGTGCACAGCAGCGCGCCATACCAGGCATAGCTGGGGCCGCCCAGCAGTTTGCCCCAGGCCATGCGCCAGGGGCCCATGGCGCTCATGCGCTGCTGGTCCCAGGTGCGTTCGTTCAGCTCGTCATTGATGCTGGACAGTGCGGTGAAGGTGCCCACGCAGGCGGCCAGCAGGCCTACCAGCGTCATCGCACCCTTGTGCAAATAAACCAGCGGCTGCTTGCCCTCGATCACAAACACGCAGATGGCCAGCATCAGCAAGATGGCCGGCATCAGCACCAGGCGCGCAGGGCTCAGCTCCAGGCTGAGCTGGCGGCGAAATTCCGGATTCATGGCCACTCCTTGGCAAACAGCGCTTGGGGATCAACGGGGGCCTCCAGGCTTTGCTGGTAGCGCTCCTGCAGGCTGGTGCGCGCCTCTTGGTAGCCCAGCACCTGCGCACCATGGGCCACGAGCTGCTGCAGCAGCTGCACGCGGGCAGCAGTGTCATGCGCAGGCATGCCAATCCACAGGATATGAGAGGCGCTGCCCTCACGGCCCGCACGCATATCGACCAGGCGGTAGCCAGCCAGTGCCAGCTCGGGCTGGGCGAGCGGCGCGGCCAGCTCCAGCTGCATCACCAGCTCGGAGGGCAGGGCGCCGATGCCGCCGGCGCCAGCGACCGCATTCAGGGGCCCGTGGCTGGTGATGCGGCCTTCGCGGATCGACAGGATATGGCTGCAGTACTCGTCGAGCTCGCTCAGGATGTGGCTGGAGACGACCAGGGTCATGCCCTGGGCCTGCAGCTGGCGGAACAGGGTCGAGAGGCTGCTGCGCGCTTCCGGATCGAGCCCGCTGGCGGGCTCATCGAGTAGCAGCACCTGGGGCTCATGGATGATGGCCTGGCCAATGGCCACGCGCTGGCGCTGGCCGCGCGAGAGATTGCGCGTGGCATGGCCCAGCTTGGCCGTCAGCGCCAATTGCTCGGCCACGGCATGCACGCGCGCGGTGGCTGCCTGGCGGCTCAGGCCCTGGCTTTCGGCGGCGTACTGCAGGCACTGGGCCACGCTCAGGGTCTCGTAGAGCCCGAAGAAATCCGACAGATAGCCCATGCACTGGTGGGCGCGGCGGGGCGCTTGCTGCACATCAATGCCTGCCACCCGGGTGCTGCCGCTCAGCGGCGCTTCCAGCCCGGTAATGCAGCGCAGCAAGGTGGATTTGCCCGCGCCATTGGGCCCCACCAAGGCGGTGACGGTGCCCGCCTCGATCTGCAGGCTCACGCCACGCAGCGCGCGGTGGCCGGGGTAGTCGACGATGAGATCCTGCACCTCAATCATGCTGTGCTCTTTCTAATGAAAACCATGGAGTCCTCCCTCTGCGGCAGCGCCCAGGTAGGCCGGTGCTGCCGCTGCCAGCATCATAGGCGCACCAGCCTGCGCCTTGCTGACAACCCCAGGGCAGCAAGGCTCAAGCCGCAGGCGTGAGCACGCGGCTGGCTGCGCGCATGACGCAGTCCGTCAACCGGGCCAGGCTGGTCTGCGCGCTGCGCGGCAGCGCCCAGTACAGCGGCACGTCCAGCGGGGTGTCGGGCACCAGCGGCACCAGGCTGCCGCGCGCGAGCTGCTCGGCAATCAGCACCGTGGGGTGCATGCCCCAGCCCATGCCGATCTCGCAGGCACGCACATAGCCCTGGTTGGATGGCAGAAAATGCCGGGGACCGCTGCCGCGCGAGGCCATGCCCTGGGCCTGCAGCCACTGGTCCTGCAGCCGGTCCTTGCGGTCAAAGGTCATGATGGGCGCCTGGGCCAGCGCCTGGGTGCTCACCCCGTCTGCAAAGTAACGCGTCATAAAGCCGGGGCTGGCCGCTGCCACATAGCGCATCGTGCCCAGCGGCCAGCTGTTGCAGCCCGGAATCTGGCCGCTGGTGCCGGTCACTGCGCCCAGCACCGCCCCTTCGCGCAGCGCCTGGGCGGTGTGGTCCTGGTCGTCCACGCGCAAATCCAGCAGCTCGTTGCCCGAGGCGGTGAATTCGGCCATCGCATCCATGAACCAGGTCGAGAGCGAGTCGGCATTGACAGCCAGCTTGATGGTGGGCGCGACCGGCGCGTCGGGCAGCAGATCGGGGTTGCTGCGGCGCAGGGCGTTTTCCAGCAAGGCCACCTGCTCGAGGTGCAGGCACAGACGCAGGCCGGCCTCGGTGCCGGTGCAGGGATTGCCGCGCTGCACCAGCACCTGGCCGCTGCGCTCCTCGAGCTGCTTGATGCGCTGCGACACCGCCGATGGGGTGACATGGAGTTTCTTGGCGGCGCGCTCGAAGCTGCCCTCGCGCACCACGGCCGCCAGCGCGGCCAGTCCCAGGTAGTCCAGCATTTAGTTTTGCTTCATTTGACTAAGATTGTTTAATTTTACTGATTTAGTGGTGCGCCGCACAATAGCCGCCATGTGGACAACAAGCATGACTTCTACCTGGCTGGCCGGTTTCACGGTCTGCCTTTCTTTGATCGTCTCGATCGGTGCGCAAAACCTCTATGTGCTGCGCCAGGCCGTGAGCGGCGAGCATGTGCGCGCCTGCGTCGCCTGGTGCGTGTTCAGCGATGCGTTGCTGATCGGTATTGGCGTGGCCGGCATGGCCCAGGTGCTGGGGGATTCGCCCACCCTGGCCTACTACCTCACCTTGGGCGGCGCACTGTTTTTGCTGGCCTATGGCCTGATGGCTCTGTGGCGCGCCGCGATGCCCGCTGGCGCAGCGCCTGCTGCCGATGGGGACGGTGCGCCGGCCACGGCGGCCCGGCGCGGCCTGTGGCGCGTGCTGGGTGCGCTGGTCGTCATCACCTTGTTCAACCCCCATGTCTACCTGGACACGGTGGTGCTGGTGGGCTCGATCGGCGCACGCCAGGACGGCAGCCTCAAATGGATCTTTGTGCTGGGTGCGGCCAGTGCGAGTCTCGCCTGGTTTGTGATGCTGGCCAGCGCCGGCCGGCGCCTGCAAACGCTGTTTGCCAAGCCCCAGGCCTGGCGCGTGATGGACGGCTTTACCGGCGTGATGATGCTGGCGCTGGCCTGGTGGGTATACAGCGGGCTCGGCAGCATCGCAGCGGCCTGAGCCAGGCGATAGCGGGCGGCGCCCAAGGTCTTGTAGATCAAGCCCTGCCGCTGGCTTGCTCTACAATATTTATAGCTGCGCGCTACGCATAACGAATAACCAAAGCCGAGCCATACCGCTGCAAGCCGTGCCTACAAGCACTTGAATTTGCAGCGTTTCCCCTCATGTACCCAGGGTAGGCAAGCAGGCACCCCGCCTGTGGCCCCGGCCTTTTATTTGGAAATTTCGTAGTGAACCCCTCTTTTCGCACCTCTGCATCCGTTCTTGCTTTGACCATTGCTGGTCTGGTTCTGCCAGGCCTGGCCCACGCCAAGCGCATGGGCGGCGGTGTCAAGCGTCCCGCAGCCACGCAAAAGGCGGCCCCTGCACCGGCAGCCAAGCCTGCGACACCAGCCGCCGCTGCACCCGCGGCCGCTCCAGCAGCGGCTGCAGCCCCTGCCGCTGCGGCACCGGCCGCCGCGGCACCGACCGCTGGCGGCTCCAGCATGATGGGCACCATGGGCGCAGCTGCCGTGGGCGCCGTTGCTGGCACGATGGCCGGCAGTGCCATGGCGGGCGCCATGGGCGGTGACAAGGGCAAGGAAGAAGCCGCTGCCAAGGAAGCCGAAGCCAAGAAGGCAGAGGCCGAAGCGGCGGCGCTGCAAAAGCAGGCCGATGATGCCAAGGCCAAGGCCGACGCAGCCCGCTCTGCCGTCAAGTAAAGCAGCTTCTCAACAACCTGAACCCACCCGCAGCTGCTGGGAGCCTGCGGGTTTTTTCATTTTCGCGGAGGCTGTCCAGCTGCCTGCCCGCTCGCCTGCAGGCTGGCGCGCAGAGGGTGCAGCAACTCGCCCAGGCCGTTGTGGTCGATCTCGTGCATCAGTGCCAGCAGCCGGCCCAGATCGCCTTTGGGAAAGCCCTCCCGCGCAAACCAGTTGAGGTAATTGCCTGGCAGGTCCGCAATGGCGCGGCCCTGGTACTTGCCAAAAGGCATGGGGGTGGTGAGCAGGCGCAGCAGCTGATCGGGGTCAAACGGGCTAGACATGGCCCAGAGCATAGCGCGGCCGGCGCCCGGCGGCTGCCCGGACTGTGGCTTTGGGCCATAAAGATCAATTTCTTTATAACCAAATCTCTTTATATTCTTTGATCGATATGCCAATCAAGGCTAGACTTGCACCATCTTGGTTCAGTCCCATCAAGAAAAAATCCATGTGTTGCCCGGGCTGGTCTTTCTCATCTGTTCAAAACACCATGTTCAAAAAAACGCTTTCCGTTCTTGCCATCGCGGCCTTGGCCGTGTCTGCCCACGCTGCTGATGTGGTGCTGAAAGTGGCGGCCTCGCCGGTGCCACATGCCGAAATCCTCAATTTCATCAAGCCCAAGCTCAAGGCTGAGGGTGTGGATCTGCAAGTGCGCGAGTTCAGTGACTACATCCAGCCCAATGCGGCGGTGGAAGACAAGCAGCTCGATGCCAACTTCTTCCAGCACCAGCCTTACCTGGACAGCTACAACAAGGACCGCAAGAGCTCGCTGGTGCAAGTGCCCAATGGCAAGGTGCATGTGGAGCCCTTTGGCGCCTACTCCAGCAAGATCAAGAACATCAAGGACCTGAAGGACGGCGCCACCGTGGCCATCCCCAATGACCCGTCCAACGGCGGCCGCGCCTTGCTGCTGCTGCAAAAGCACGGCCTGATCGAGCTCAAGGACGCCTCCAAGCTGACTTCGACGCCGCTGGACATCGCCAAGAACCCCAAGAAGCTCAAGTTCAAGGAACTCGAAGCGCCGCTGCTGCCGCGCGCGCTCGGTGACGTGGATCTGGCCCTGATCAACACCAACTACGCGATCGAAGCCAAGCTCAACCCCACGAAGGACGCGCTCTTTATCGAAGGCGCCGATTCGCCCTACACCAACATCATTGCCGCCCGTGCAGACCGCGCCAATGACGAGGCGATTGCCAAGCTGACCCGTGCGCTGCATGGCGACGATGTGAAGAAATTCATCCTGGAGAAGTACAAGGGCGCCGTCGTCCCCGCATTCTGATCGGCAAGTGAGCTGCCCTGGCAGGGCATAACACCATCCCGCACATTTTGTTGACGGGTATTTACAAAAGGCACTCCAACCGAGTGCCTTTTGTTGTTTTGGACGCTGTACCATGCAGGGTCGGCCCGGATAGCGCACACTGCCACGGGCCACTCCAGAATTCGCGACCTCCCCCCATCCATGTCCAAACTCATCGTGCACGGCGGCACCCCTTTGCAGGGCCGCATCATTCCCTCGTCCAACAAGAATGCCGTTTTGCCTGTGCTGTGCGCGACGTTGTTGACGGCCCAGCCCCTGGTGCTCCATGGCGTTCCGGACATCACCGATGTGCGCAAGATCCTGGACATCTTTGGCAAGCTCGGCTCGAGCGTGCAGATGGACTATGCCAGCGGCGTGCTCCAACTCCACCACCACGACACGCATTTTGATGCCTGCAAGCACCACCTGCCCGAGGAAATGCGCTCGTCCATCATGCTGGTGCCGCCGCTGCTGGCCCGTTTTGGCGTGGCGCGGCTGGAGGACAACGTCAAGGGCTGCACCCTGGGTGTGCGCGAGATCGATCCGCACATCGAGGTGTTCCGCCGCTTTGGCGGCCGCGTGGAGCATGGCGAGGGGTCGCTCATCGTGCGCTGCGATGGCCCGCTGCAGGCCACCCAGCACTGGCTCGACTATGCCTCGGTCACCACCACCGAAAACTTTGTGCTGTGCGCGGCCACGGCCAAGGGCAGCTCGGTGCTGACCAATGCCGCCTGCGAGCCGCATGTGCAGGAGTTCTGCCGCTTCATGGTGATGCTGGGCGCCAGGATCGAGGGCATTGGCACCTCGCGCCTGACGGTGCATGGCGTCGAGCAGCTGGGCGGCGGCGAGTTCCATTTTGAGGAAGACTTCCACGAGATCACCACCTTCTTGGCGTTGGGCGCGATCACCGGCGGCGATGTGCAGGTGCGCAACCGAACCCCCGACAACTTCCCGCTGATCGACCGCACCTTTGCCAAGTTTGGCGTGCAGATCGAGCACAAGGATGGCTGGTCGCGCGCCATCCGCAAGGGCCCGCTCAAGGTCGAGACGCCGTTTACCCGCAATGTGCTGACCAAGGTCGAGGCCGCACCCTGGCCGTACTTCCCGGTCGATCTGCTGCCGATCTTCATCGCGCTGGGTGTGCGCGCCGAAGGCAATGCGATGTTCTGGAACAAGGTCTATGACGGCGCCCTGGGCTGGACCGGCGAGCTGTCCAAGTTCGGTGCCCATGTGTTCTCGTCCGACCCGCACCGCATCGTCACGCTGGGCGGCAACCCGCTCAGCCCCGCCGTGGTGGAGAGCCCCTACATCATCCGCGTGGCCATTGCCTTGTTCATGGTTGCCGCCAGCATTGAAGGGCGCTCCGAGATTCGCAATGCCGCGCCGATCAAGCGCGCGCACCCGCGCTTTGTCGAGAACCTGCAAAGCCTGGGCGCCAAGGTGGAGTGGGCGGGCGAGAACTAAGCTGCTTCCATCCCAATACCCAAGCGCTTGCCGACTATGCGGCAGGCGCTTTTTTCATGGGCGGGTGGGTGGCGTGCTCAGGCGACGGCCTGGCCTTCGGTCTTGGGCGCTGCCGCCTGCGGCGGGGCAGAGGGCTTGGCCGTCAGCGCGCTGCCCATCGCTGCAAACATGATCAGTCCAATGGCTGACCACTGGGTTGCGGTTAGCAGCTCGCCCAGCACCAGCATGCCGGCAATGGCTGCAATGGCCGGCTCGGTGGCGAGCATGGTGGAAAAGGCCCCAGAGCTCAGACGCTTGAGCGCAAACATCTCCAAGGTGTAGGGAATGGCGCTGGAGACTGCGGCCACTGCCAGGCCATAGAGCAGGATCGAGGGCTGCAGCAGCTTGGCGCCGGCCTCGGCAATGCCAAAGGGCACCACCACAATGGCGGCAGTCAGCAGTGCCAGTGACACCACCATGCCGCCATGCATATGGCCGGCGCGCTTGCCCAGCACGATGTAGCCGGCCCAGCAGGCCGAGGCCAGGATCGCAAAGCACAGGCCCACCGGGTCGAGCGCGGCAGTCTGCACACCAAACATCGGCAGCACCAGCAGCAAAAACAGGCCCAGCGCCGCCAAGCCCAGCCAGACCAGATCGAGCAGCCGGCGCGAGGTCCACACCGCCACCGACAGAGGGCCGACAAACTCGATGGCCACCGTCACGCCAAAGGGCAGGCGCTTGATGGCCATGTAAAACAGCAGGTTCATGAGCCCCAGCACCACGCCAAAGATCGCAATCTGCCCCAGGTGCGCCTTGGTAGGCCCAAAGCGCCAGGGGCGCCAGATGAGCAGCAGCAGCAATGCCGAAAAGCCCACGCGCAACGCAGTAGTGCCCTGGGCGCCGACAACGGGGAACAGGTGTTTGGCAAAGCTGGTGCCCAGGCACAGCGCGCTGACCGAGCCCAATACGGCCAAGGAGGGCAGCAGCCGCTGCCAGAGAGAATCTTGCATGGCCGAGATAATATTGCAGTTGGGCGAAGTAAATTGCTCGAAAATTCGGTGCCAAATGCAAGTTTCGCTCTTGCTGCGCACTCCCCCTCCAGGCCCTCGCGATGAACGCTGAACTCGATTCCTTCGACTTGGCCATTTTGGCCATCCTGCAGCGCGACAACCTGCGCCCCCAGCGCGAGGTGGCCGAGCAGGTGAACCTGTCACCGGCTGCCGTGCAGCGCCGCATCCGCCGTCTGCAAGACAGCGGTGTGATTGCGGCCAATACCGCACAGCTCAGCCCCGAGGCGGTGGGCCGGCCGCTGACGATCTTTATCGAGGTGCAGCTGGTCAATGAGCTCGATGCGCTGACCCAGGGCTTCCGCGCCCGGGTGGCGGCTGAGACGGCGGTGCAGCAGTGCTATGCCGTCACCGGCCAGACGGACTACCTGCTGGTGGTGACTGCGGGTGACATGCAGGAGTACCAGGCGATCACCCAGCGGCTGTTTGACGGCGATCAGAATATCCAGCGCTTCAACACCTCGATTGCGCTGGCCACGCTCAAGCGCAGCCTGCATCTGCCGCTGCCCGCGCGATAAGCGCCAGGTTCAGTAAATGGGGCGGGTGAGGAGGGCGCGTTAATGCGCCACCGCCTGCACCGGCAGAAACTGCAGCAAGCTGCCGCCGGCCAGCCCCTGCACATAGCCAATCACCGCGCGGCGGTATTTCTCGGATACGACATCGGCCATCAGGTCATTGCGGGCAATCATCTTGCCAAATTCGCGCTCGAAGCTCAGGTTGCGCTCGCTGGCATTGAGCTCGTTGCTCAGCAGCATGGTTTGGCCATTGCCCAGCTTGCGGTGGGTGAGCATCCAGTTGGCAATCTCCAGGTTGCGCGACGCGTTGTAGACCGCCTGGGCATCAAGCCCATGGATCAGGTAGAAGGTGGTGCGGCCGCCATAGGCGGTGATCAGCATGTCGGCCGTGGCCCAGGTGAAGGCGGCCACCCGGTCGCCGGCAAACTCGGGCGCCAGCGCCATGCTCATGCCGGCAATGTCGCGTTGATCCAACAGTTCGGGCCAGGGTTGCTGGTTTTCGATCGCCTCGCGCACGGCCTTCATCGCCGCCTCGCGGTTGTCAAAACCGCCCTTGCGCCACTCCTGCGGATTGCGGCGGTAGAGCTTGTCCATCAGCACATACAGGCTTTGCAGGTTGGCGCGCATGCTCAAGGTGGCCATGCGGTTCACATCGGACTGGCCCCACTCCTGGGCCTGCATATCGCGTTCGGGGACTTTGCCACGGGTGGCGGGGGTGCTGGAGCAGCCCCCTTGCAGCAATAACGCAGCCAGGCAGGCGGACATTCCAACAGATCGGGCGTAGCGATAGGGCATATCTAATCGTCAAGGTCTGCTATCGTTTTGATTATGGCAAGCCCGTTGGCGCCCGGATTGCGGGAAGACCAGCAGATTGCATCAGAATGTGGGAAAATGACAGTCGTTTTAGATTCCATCCACTGGTAAGAGCGAGAAAGGCAACATCGGTTATGACACCGCGAACTACAACCACTTGGGGTTTGACTGGCCAGTAAGGCCGGTGGTTCGCGCCTGTACGACGATTTCGTCTCCTCACACCAAAGCGCGGACAAGCTCCGCGCTTTTTGCTTTTCTGGCAGCGCGGCTTGGTAAAAGCTCACGATTATTTAGGATTTCTCATGGTTCAAATTACGCTTCCCGATGGCTCCAAGCGCGACTACCCGGGCCCCGTGTCGGTGGCCGAGGTCGCTGCATCGATTGGCGCTGGCCTGGCCAAGGCCGCGCTGGCTGGCAAGGTAGGTCTGGGCGACAACGCCAAGGTGGTGGACACCAGCTTTGTCATTGACCGCGACATGCCGCTGTCCATCGTGACGGCCAAGGATGCCGATGGCCTGGAAGTGATCCGCCACTCCACCGCCCACTTGCTGGCCTACGCCGTCAAGGAGCTGTTCCCGGAAGCCCAGGTCACCATCGGCCCGGTGATCGACAACGGTTTCTACTACGACTTCGCCTACAAGCGCCCCTTCACGCCCGAAGACCTGGTGGCGATCGAAAAGCGCATGACCGAGCTGGCCAACAAGGACGAGCCCGTGGTGCGCCGCGTGCTGCCGCGTGACGAAGCCGTGGCCTACTTCAAGGGCCTGGGTGAGAACTACAAGGCCGAGATCATTGCCTCCATCCCCAGCAATGAAGATGTGAGTCTGTACCGCGAAGGCGCGTTCGAAGACCTGTGCCGTGGCCCCCACGTGCCCAGCACCGGCAAGCTCAAGCATTTCAAGCTGATGAAGGTGGCCGGTGCCTACTGGCGCGGCGACCACAACAACGAGATGCTGCAACGCATCTACGGCACGGCCTGGGCCAGCAAGGACGATCTGCAGCAGTACCTGACGATGCTCGAAGAGGCTGAAAAGCGCGACCACCGCAAGCTCGGCCGCGAACTCGACCTGTTCCACATCGACGAGCATTCGCCCGGCACCGTGTTCTGGCACCCCAAGGGCTGGTCGATCTGGCAGGAAGTCGAGCAGTACATGCGCAAGGTGTACCGCGACAACGGCTACCAGGAAGTCAAGGGCCCGCAGATCCTGGACAAGACCTTGTGGGAGAAGACCGGCCACTGGGACAAGTACCGCGAGAACATGTTCACGACCGAGTCGGAAAAGCGCGAGTACGCGCTCAAGCCGATGAACTGCCCCGGCCACATCCTCATCTACAAGCAAGGCATCAAGAGCTACCGCGATCTGCCGCTGCGCTTTGGTGAGTTTGGTGCCTGCCACCGCAACGAGCCTACCGGCTCGCTGCACGGCATCATGCGCGTGCGCGCCTTCACGCAAGATGACGGCCACATCTTCTGCCTGCCCGAGCAGATCCAGGCCGAGGTGACCGCGTTCACCGCGCTGCTGCAAAAGGTGTATGCAGACTTTGGCTTCACCAACATCCTCTACCGCCTCTCGACCCGCCCTGAAAAGCGCATCGGCAGCGACGAGAGCTGGGATGCGGCCGAAGCGGCGCTGGCCGAAGGCCTGCGCGCCTCGGGTTGCGAGTTCGAGTACCTGCCCGGTGAGGGCGCGTTCTACGGCCCCAAGATCGAGTACACCTTGAAGGACGCGCTGGGCCGTGAATGGCAGTGCGGCACCATCCAGGTCGACCCGAACCTGCCCGAGCGCCTCGATGCCGAGTTCGTCGGCGAAGACGGCGAGCGCCACCGCCCCATCATGCTGCACCGCGCGATCGTGGGCTCGCTCGAGCGCTTCATCGGCATCCTGATCGAGCAGCACGCCGGCGCGCTGCCCGCATGGCTCGCGCCCACGCAGGTGGCAGTGCTCAACATCACCGATGCGCAAGGCGCCTACGTGCAGGAAGTGGCCGACAAACTGCGTAAGGCCTTGCCCAGCCAAGGGCTGCGTGTGGTTACCGATCTGCGCAACGAGAAGATTACGTATAAAATACGGGAGCATTCGTTGCAAAAGCTGCCCTATATTCTTGTCGCTGGCGACAAGGAGAAGGCAGCCGGAGCCGTAGCAGTGCGCGCCCGGGGCGGGAAAGACCTCGGTGTGATGTCCATCGATGCATTCGTCGACTTGATTGCCAAGGACATTGCCGCTAAAGCCTAAGCAGCCTTTTTCTGGTTCGTCAAAGCTTTGGACAGCGTGGACTGCGTTTTGAGCAGCTACGCTGTCGTAGTTTTTAAATTTTTAGGGTGAAAGCCATAGCTACTGAATTCCGTGATCGCCGCCACCGCGAAGAACGCAAACACCGTCTGAATCGTGAGATTCAGGCACCAGAAGTGCGTCTGTCCGGTCCTGATAATGAACCGCTGGGCATCGTGCCGCTGATGGAAGCGCTGCGTATGGCCGGAGAGCTGGACGTCGACCTGGTGGAGATTGTCGCCACGGCCACGCCTCCGGTTTGCCGCCTGATGGACTACGGCAAGTTCAAGTATCTGGAGCAAAAGAAGGCGGCCGAGGCCAAGGCCAAGCAAACCGTCATCGAAATCAAGGAAATCAAGTTCCGCCCCGGTACTGATGATGGCGACTACAACGTCAAGATGCGCAATATCCGCCGCTTCCTGGCCGAAGGCGACAAGGTCAAGGTGACCCTGCGCTTCCGTGGTCGTGAAATCACCCACCAGAACCTGGGCATGGACCTGCTCAACCGCATCCGCGACGAGCTCGCCGACCTGATCCAGGTCGAGCAGTTCCCCAAGCTCGAAGGCCGCCAGATGATCATGATGATCGCTCCGGCGCGCAAGAAGCCCGGTGGCGCTGCAGCTGGCAAGCCGGTCGAGGGAAATTCCTCGCCAGTAGCCACAGCTTAAAGAAGCGGTTAGAATACTGGATTACCGACAAGCGGCTTAGGCCGCTTTCGGTTTTTAGCAGGGTAGCGGCAGTGCTTGCCTGAGTCTGGGGTTTCGGCTCTGGTGCTTAGGATAGGCGCAGCCAACACCTTGCGCATTGATAGAGTAGATCTAATCTAGGTCTGTCACAGAAGTGGCTCGGGGCCAAATCAAGTTTCATCATGGCGATGGAACGCCTCGCGAGCACAAACATAAGGAGCATTCACATGCCCAAAATGAAGACCAAAAGCAGCGCGAAGAAGCGTTTTCGCGTTCGTCCAGGTGGCACCGTCAAGCGCGGTCAAGCCTTCAAGCGTCACATCTTGACCAAGAAGACCACCAAGAACAAGCGCCATCTGCGTGGTGCAACCGCTGTGCATGAGACCAACATGGGTCACATGGCACAAATGTTGCCCGGCATGGGCCTGTAATTCACTGACGAACTAGGAGAAAACACATGCCTCGCGTCAAACGTGGTGTAACGGCACGCGCCCGTCACAAAAAAGTTCTGGCCCTTGCTAAGGGTTTCCGCGGTCGCCGTGGTAACGTCTTCCGCGTTGCCAAGCAAGCGGTAATGAAGGCAGGCCAGTACGCCTACCGTGACCGTCGTACCAAGAAGCGCGTGTTCCGCCAATTGTGGATCGCCCGTATCAATGCCGCTTCCCGTGAACTGGGCCTGACCTACAGCCAGTTCGCCAACGGTCTGAAGAAGGCTGCCATTGAAATCGACCGCAAGATGCTGGCCGATATCGCCGTGCACGACAAGGCTGCTTTTGCAGCTATCGTCGACCAAGTCAAAGCCAAGCTGGCTGCCTAAGGTCACGATCGGTAGTTACTGTTGATTTAGTAGCTGCTGGTGCACACACAGCAAGGGCTAGGGCTTGAAAAGGCGCTAGCCCTTGTTTTTTTATCGCCAGGCTGCTTTTTGGTGGCCCGGCATTACAGTCGATAAGAGTCGATATGAACGAGTTGGATTCTCTGGTCGAAAGCGCGCAGCAACTGTTTGCGCAGGCCCATACCCCCGCTGATCTGGAAAACGCCAAGGCGCAGTTTTTGGGCAAGTCGGGCAAGATGACCGAGCTCATGAAGGGCATGGCGCAGCTTTCCGTCGAAGAGAAAAAATCGCGCGGTGCCGCCATCAACGTGGCCAAGCAGGCGATTGAGGCGGCCTTGACGGCACGCCGCAAGGCGCTGGCCGATGCCGAGCTGCAAGCCCACCTCAAGGCCGAAGTGCTGGACGTGAGCCTGCCCGGCCGCCGCCGCGGCAGCGGTGGTCTGCACCCCGTATCCATCACGATGGAGCGCATCGAAGGCATCTTCGGCTCCATGGGCTTCGATGTGGCCGAAGGCCCCGAGATCGAATCCGACTGGTTCAACTTCACCGCGCTCAATACGCCCGAAGACCATCCCGCGCGCTCGATGCACGACACCTTCTATGTCGAAGGTGGCACCCAGCACGCGCCCAATCTGCTGCGCACGCACACCAGCCCGATGCAGGTGCGCCATGCGGTCCAGCACGTCAAGCGCTACCGCAACCTGATCGACGCGGGCCAGACCATGCCCGAGATCCGCGTGATCGCGCCGGGCCGCACCTACCGCGTGGACTCGGACGCCACCCACTCGCCGATGTTCCACCAGTGCGAAGGCCTGTGGATCGGCGAGAACGTGAGCTTCAAGGACCTCAAGGTCGTGTTCACCGACTTCTGCAAGACCTTCTTCGAGCAGGATGACCTGGTGCTGCGCTTTCGCCCCAGCTTCTTCCCGTTCACCGAGCCCTCGGCCGAGATCGACATCCAGTTCCAAAGCGGGCCGCTGGCCGGCCGCTGGCTGGAAGTCTCGGGCGCCGGCCAGGTACACCCCAATGTGGTGCGCAACATGGGGCTCGATCCCGAGAAATACATTGGCTTTGCCTTTGGCATGGGCCCTGACCGCCTGACCATGCTGCGTTATGGCGTCAATGACCTGCGCCTGTTCTTTGACGGCGACATCCGTTTCCTGTCGCAGTTCCAGTCATGAGCACGGAGCGGGCGGTGTTGCAGATCTGCAATGTGATCCCCAGCCCCCGGGCAGCATGCGCTGCCAGCCGCTCCCCATTGAAAAGCAAGAACGCCCGGCCTGCCGCTGCCCAAGACGGCGCAGCAGGCCTGAACGCCAAAGAGTCCGACTATGCAATTTCCTGAATCCTGGTTGCGCCAATACTGCAACCCGTCGCTGACCACCCAAGAGCTGGCTGATACCTTGACCATGGCAGGCCTCGAGGTCGAAGAACTCGACCCCGTAGCGCCACCGTTCACCGGCATCGTTGTCGGCGAGATCAAGGAAGCGGTGCAACACCCCGATGCCGACCGTCTGCGCGTCTGCCAGGTCGATGTCGGTGGCCCCGAGTTGCTCAATATCGTCTGCGGCGCGCCCAATGCGCGCGTGGGCATCCGCATCCCTTGCGCGACCGTGGGCGCCGAGCTGCCCCCCGGCGCGGACGGCAAGCCCTTCAAGATCAAGATCGGCAAACTGCGCGGCGTGCAAAGCTTTGGCATGCTGTGCTCGGCCAAGGAGCTGGGCATTACCGACGACCACGGCGGTCTGCTGGAGCTGCCCGCCGATGCGCCACTGGGCCAGAACGTGCGCGAATACCTGAACCTTGATGACACCTTGTTCACCCTCAAGCTCACGCCCAACCTGGCACACTGCCTGTCGGTCTATGGTGTGGCGCGTGAGCTGTCGGCGCTGACCGGCACGCCGCTCAAGGCGCTGTCCTTCCCGGCGGCGGCTGTGGCTTCGCAAGACAAGCTGCCCGTCAAGATCGAAGCGACCGACCTGTGCGGCCGTTTCTCCGGCCGCATCGTGCGCAACGTCAACACCCAGGTCAAGACCCCGCAGTGGATGGTCGACCGCCTGGCCCGTTGCGGCCAGCGCGCCGTCAGCCCCCTGGTCGATATCTCCAACTACGTGATGTTCGAGCTGGGCCGCCCCAGCCACATCTTCGATCTGGACAAGATCAGCGGTGGCCTGAGCGTGCGCTGGGGCAAGCAGGGCGAGACGCTCAAGCTGCTCAACGGCAACACCATCGAGATCGACGACTTCCCCAAGGTCGGCGTGATTGCGGACGCGCACGGCCTGGAGTCGCTCGCCGGCATCATGGGTGGCGATGCCACTGCCGTGTCCGACGACACCAAGAACATCTACATCGAAGCGGCTTTCTGGTTCCCCAAGGCCGTTGCCGGCCGCTCGCGCCACTTCAACTTCTCGACCGACGCGGGCCACCGCTTCGAGCGTGGTGTGGACCCGCAGTTCACCACCGAGCACATCGAGCGCATCACCCAGCTGGTGCTCGAGATCTGCGGCACGCCCGAGACCCAGGTGGCTGCCATGGACGACCAGCAGCCCAACATGCCTGCGCCCAAGACGGTGCAGCTGCGCGTGGCGCGTGCAGCCAAGGTCATCGGCATGCCGGTGACCCAGCAGCAGTGCCTCGATGCGCTGAACGGCCTGGGCCTGCCAGCCACCGTGGCGCAAGAAGGCGTGATCAGCGTGACCGCGCCTACCTTCCGCTTCGACATCAACCTGGAAGAAGACCTGGTTGAAGAAATCGCGCGGATGATTGGCTACGAGAACCTGCCCACCAGCAAGCCGCTGGCGCCGATCTCGCCCAAGCTGCGTGCCGAGAACTCCCGCAGCCCCTATGCCGTGCGCCATGCGCTGGCCGGCCTGGGCTACCAGGAGACGATCAACTTCAGCTTTGTCGAAGAAAAGTGGGAGCAAGAGCTGGCGGGCAACAGCCAGGCCATCAAGCTGCTCAACCCCATCGCCAGCCACCTGAGCGTGATGCGCTCGTCGTTGCTGGGCTCGCTGCTGCAGGTGCTCAAGTTCAATGTGGACCGCAAAGCTCAGCGCGTGCGCGTGTTCGAGCTGGGCCGCGTGTTCTTCAAGGACGACTCGGTCGCCGAGTCCGACACCACCGTCAAGGGCTTCCACCAGCCCATGCGCGTGGCGGGCCTGGCCTATGGCGCAGCCGACCAGCTGCAATGGGGCCGCAGCGAGACCAAGGTCGATTTCTACGACGTCAAGGGCGATGTCGAGGCACTGCTGGCGCCGCTCAAGCCGGTGTTTGAAGCGGCTGAGCACCCCGCGCTGCACCCTGGCCGCTGCGCCCGCGTGCTGCTGGACGGCAAGGCCATCGGCTTTGTTGGCGAGCTGCACCCCCAGTGGCGCCAGGAATGGGATTTGGCCCAGGCGCCAGTGATGTTCGAGTTGGCCCTCGATGCCGTGCTGGCACGCCAGGTGCCGGTGTTCGCACCGGTGGCCAAGCACCAGATGGTCGAGCGCGACATCGCTGTCGTGGTCAAGGAAACTGTCACCCACGCCCAGATCATGCAGGCCATCACGGCTGCCAGCGCAGGTGCTATCCTGCGCAGTGCCGTGCTGTTCGATGTGTTCCGGCCCAAGAAGCTCAAGGCGGGCGAAGAGGCCGCTGCCGGCAGCCTGGCCCAGGACGAGAAGAGCCTGGCCGTGCGTCTGAGCCTGGGCCATGACGAGCGCGCGCTGGAAGACACCGAGATCGAAGCGGCCGTGCAGGCCGTGGTCGAACAACTCACACAAAGCCTGGGTGCGCGTCTGCGCTGATCCCACACGCGAGGATTGCTATATGGAATTCACCGTTGAGAGCCTGGAACAACCTGCGCTGACCAAGGCGCAGCTGGCCGATATGCTGTTTGACAACATCGGCCTGAACAAGCGCGAAGCCAAGGACATGGTCGATGCCTTTTTCGACCTGATCTCGGAGAGCTTGATCAAGGGCGAGGATGTGAAGCTGTCGAGCTTTGGCAATTTCCAGGTGCGCATGAAGAAGGCCCGCCCCGGCCGCAATCCGCGCACCGGCGAAGAGGTGCCGATCGAGGCGCGCCGCGTGGTCACCTTCCATGCCAGCGGCAAGCTCAAGGATTCGGTGCAGGCCCCCGCCGACATGGAGTAACGCAGGCCCTGGGGGCGCGGCCGCCAGCAGTGCGTTGCACTGAAGGTCAAACCGTCGCCCGCTTTCGCCTATATGCAACACGGCCGCTTTCGCGGCTGTTTACAATTTGTCCATGGAAAAACAGCTGCCCCCCATCCCTGCCAAGCGCTATTTCACCATCGGTGAGGTATCGGTGCTGTGCGACGTCAAGCCGCATGTGCTGCGCTACTGGGAGCAGGAGTTCACGCAGCTGCGCCCGGTCAAGCGCCGGGGCAACCGCCGCTACTACCAGCACCATGAAGTGCTGATGATCCGCCGCATCCGTGAGCTGCTCTATGAGCGCGGCTTTACGATCAGCGGCGCGCGCAACCAGCTCCAGTCGCTGCCGCGCGGCCAGGCCATGCTCGATGCGCTGGAAGACGACAGCATGTTCGCACTGCAGGACGAAGGTGCTGATGTACTGGCTGCCGGCATGGCTGAAAGCGCTGAACCGCTGAGCTGGCAGCAGGCCGCGATCGAATTGCAAGAAATTCGTCGCATTCTTTCCGGAGACCCCGAAAACTAGGTATATAATTCAAGTCTTCGGAATGTAGCGCAGCCTGGTAGCGCACTTGCATGGGGTGCAAGGGGTCGCGAGTTCGAATCCCGCCATTCCGACCAAAAAGACAAGGACTTAGCTCGAAAGAGCTAAGTCCTTTTTCTTTTGTCCAAACAGGCTCTGGAGCCAACATCTGCCACCCATGTGCAGGCGCTGCGGCACGCCGGCGATATCATCGGTGCGCAAGCCCGCCGAGGCTTTCGGCGCTTGATGCCATCGCAGCGATGGCTGCGGTTTTCGCCCCTTTTTTGCTTAGCCTGATCTACCGTGCCCACCACCCCCCTCCAAGGATTCATCCTGACCCGCCATTGGCGGGACGCGGCTGCGGGCACCGAGATGGAGTACTGGCTGGCGACCGATGCCGGGCCGCTCAAAGTGCTGCTGACGCGGCAGGTCTCGGTGGCGTTTGTCGAGGCGCGGCACCGGGTGGTGGTGCAGACGCAGCTGCTGGCCATGCCCGGTATGGAGCTGCGCGAGCTGGCCCTCAAAAATTTTCAGCAGGAGCCGGTGCTGGGCGTCTATGCCACGCATTACCGGCAGTTGGGCAAGCTCGCGCGCGGCTTGAAGCAGCTCGATGTATCGCTTTTGGAAGCCGATGTGCGGCCCCATGAGCGCTATTTGATGGAGCGCTTTATCACCGCTGGCGTGCAGGTCGAGGGCGGACAGCTGCAAGGCAATACCGTGGTGGACTGCAGACTGGTGCCGGCGCCCGCCTACCGGCCTGCGCTCAAAGTCGTGTCGCTCGATATCGAAACCAGCCAGCACCAGGATCTGTACTCGATTGCGCTCGATGGCGTGGGTGAGCGCGTGGTGTACATGCTGGGCGATGCCCCGGTACCCGATGCCCCGGCGCCCGACGCACAGGCGCCCGACGCACCGGCGCTCGCTGCACCGGCAGAGCAGGCTGAACCCACCAGCGATTTCAGGCTGGTGTATTGCGCCAGCCGCAAGGCGATGATCGAAGAGCTCAATGCCTGGTTTGCGCGCCATGACCCCGACGTCATCGTCGGCTGGAATGTGATCCAGTTTGACCTGCGGGTGCTGCAAAAGACGGCGGATGATTGCGCCACCCCGCTGCTGCTGGGGCGCGAGGGCCGGCCCATTGCCTGGCGCGCGCACCCGGGCAAGCAGGACTACTGGTTTGCGCCGATGCCGGGCCGCGCGGTGATCGATGGCATCGAGGCCTTGCGGGCGGCGGTGTGGAGCTTTCCGTCATTCAGCCTGGAGAACGTGGCCCAGGCCTTGCTGGGCGAGGGCAAGGACATTGGCGACGAGTACGACAAGATGGCCGAGATCGAGCGCCGCTACCAGCAGGACAAGCCCGCGCTGGCGGCCTACAACATCCGCGACTGCGAGCTGGTGCTGCGCATTTTTGACAAGGCCCAGCTGCTGCAGTTTGCGATGGAGCGGGCGCATGCCACCGGCCTGCAGCTGGACCAGTTTGGCGGCTCGATTGCCGCGTTCAGCCACCACTACCTGCCGCGCATGCACCGCCAAGGTTATGTGGCGCCCAATGTGGGCGATGTGCGGGGCAAGTCTTCGCCCGGTGGCTATGTGCTCGATTCGCGGCCCGGCTTTTATGACTCGGTGGTGGTGCTGGACTACAAAAGTCTCTATCCGTCCATCATCCGCACCTACCTGGTCGACCCGGTGGGCCTGGCCGAAGGCCTGCATGCCAGCGATACCGCATCGCTGATCCACGGGCCGATGGACACACGCTTTTCGCGCGACAAGCACTGCCTGCCCGAGATCGTCACCACGCTCTGGCGCGCGCGCGATGAGGCCAAGCGCACGAAGAACGAGCCGCTGTCCCAGGCGCTCAAGCTGGTGATGAACTCCTTTGCCGGGGTGCTGGGCGCGACGGAATGCCGCTTCTTCAACCCAGCGCTGATCTCGTCGATCACCCTGCGCGGCCATGAGATGGTCAAACGCACCAAGGCGCTGGTGCAGCAGCGCGGCTACGAGGTCATCTACGGGGATACCGATTCGATCTTTATCTGGCTGGGGCGTGCTCACAGCAACCAGGAGGCCCATGCGGTAGCCACATCGCTGGTCAGCGATATCAATGCCTGGTGGACGCAGGGATTGCGCGAGCAGCAAAACCTCGAGAGCTTTCTCGAAATCGAGTTCGATACGCACTACAAGAAGTTCTTCATGCCCACGATCCGGGGCTCGGACGTGGGCAGCAAAAAGCGCTATGCGGGCCTGAGTGTGGATACCGATGGCAAGGAGGCCATGGTCTACCGGGGCCTGGAGATGGCGCGCAGCGACTGGACACCGCTGGCGCGTCAGTTCCAGGAAGGGCTGCTCTCACGGGTCTTTCAAGGTGAGCCCTACCGTGACTTTGTCATCGACTATGCGCAGGCGACCCTGGCAGGCAAGAAGGATGATTTGCTGGTCTACCGCAAGCGCCTGCGCCACCGGCTCGATGCCTATGTGGCCAACCTGCCGCCGCAGGTGCGCGCGGCCCGCATGGCCGATGACTACAACCGGCGCCAGGGCCGGCCGCTGCAGTACCAAAGCGGTGGCTGGATTCGCTATGTGATGGGCAAGAACGGGCCCGAGCCCTTGGAAGTGCGCCAGTCGCCGATCGACTACGAGCACTACCTGAGCAAGCAGCTGCAGCCGATTGCCGATGCCATCTTGCAGCCGCTGGGGGAGGACTTCAACGGCCTCACCTCGATGCAGCAGGAGTTGTTCTAACGGCCTGCTGCAGCCGCTGATGGGAGCTGGGGCGAGCAGCGCAGGGGGGGGCGGGCCTGCGCTGCCGCGTTGATGCGCCAGAGCGGCTCAGGGCTTGGCGGCTGACTGCGCCTGGAACAGCGCATACAGCTCGTCCACCATCTGGCGCAAGGCGCGGCCAATGGCGGCGTATTCGTACTCGTTGAGGTTGGCCAGCGACGCCCGGCCCGATGGCCTGTCCGAGCCAAAGCCCCGGCCCGGCAGCAGCACAATGCCGGTCTCGTCGGCAATGCGGAATAGCATGTCGCCGGTCGAGGACTGCTGCACGGCCCAGTCGGAAAACGCCTGGCCATAGAGCCGGCAGGTGACGCTCTGCAGGTCGATCAGGGTGTAGTAGTTGACGGAGTTGGGGTTGTGCAGCGGCGGCATGCCCAGCTCGCGGTACAAGGTGGCCTCGCGGCGGCGGATCAGCTGCTTGAGCGCCTGCTTGTAGGCATCGGCTTCATCGATCAGCGCAAACAGCGAGAACAGCACCATCTGCACCTGCTGCGGGGTGGATAGGCCGGCCGTATGGTTCAGCGCCACCACGCGGCTGTCGGCCACCAGGCGGTCGATGAACTTGAGCGAGCGCACATCGGGCAGTAGCGAGCGGTAGCGGTGGTCCAGCTCGACCTTGGCGCTCTCGGGCAGCTGGGCCAGCGCCTTGTCGAAGACGTTTTCCTTGTGCGCGGCAATCACGCCCAGGCGCCAGCCGGTGGCGCCAAAATACTTGGAGAAGGAGTAGACCAGCAAGGTGTTGTGCGGGCATACCGAGAACAGCGACTGGAAGTCATCGGCAAAGGTGCCGTAGACATCGTCGGTCAGTACCATCAGATCGGGCCGGTGGTCGGCAATGATGGCCTTGATGCGCTCCAGGCTGCGCTGGTCCATCTTGACCGACGGCGGGTTGCTGGGGTTGACGCAGAAGAAGATCTTGACGGCCGGGTCGCGCAGCTTGTCCAGCTCGGCGTCAGAGTACTGCCAGCCATTGTCCGGGTCGGCATGGATGGGCACCTCTTCCAGTGCGTACTGGGCCAGCTCGGGGATCTCGATATAGGGCGTGAACACCGGCATGCCGATGGCAACCTTGTCACCGGCCTTGAGCAGGCCGCTGATGCGCAGGCTCTCGAAGATATAGGCCATGGCAGCGGTGCCGCCTTCGACGGCAAACAGGTCGACCGACTCCACCGGCACGGCGCCGCCGGCCATCTCGCGCACGATGTACTGGCGCACAATCTTCTCGCTCACGGTCAGCATGCGCGGGGGCACCGGGTAGTTGCAGCCCAGGATGCCGTCCACCATCTCATGCAGAAAGGCAGCCGGGTCCAGGCCCAATTGGTCGCGCACATAGCTGAGCGCCTTGGCCAGAAAGCGCACGCCTTCCTGGTCGCGGTGCTCGGCGGTGTAACGCTCAAAGCGGCTCTCAATGCCTTCAATCTTGGCCAGGCCGCCAACCCCTACCGTCATGTACGAGTACGACAGCTCCGACTCGGCCGCCGCAAACAGCCCCAGGCGAAAGAACGCGCGGCGCGGCGTGGTCGCCAGAAAGTTCGGGTTGCCGCGACCGGCATTGAGCATTAGCCGATTGGCCTTGCCCGATGCCACCTTGATCAATTCATCCTTGAGCTCGAACGGGCTCAAATGGGCCAGACGCTGGTAGTCCTGAGACATGGTGCAACTCCTTGCAGTCGTTGATAAACGGGATAAACGGGATAAACGGGATAAACGGGATAAACGGGATAAACGGGATAAACGGGATAAACGGAAAGAGGGGAGGCGGTGCAGCGCCGCCTGGAAATCCCTGAAAAAGAGAGCGCAGCAGCGCCCCTCATGCAAACGCGATGACCAGCGGGCCCAGCAATGTCAGAAACACATTGGCCAGCGCATAGGTGATCGCAAACGGCACCGTGGGGATGGCGTTGCCCGCCTTGTCCAGCACCTCGCCAAAGGCGGGGTTGGCGCTGCGCGCGCCCGACAGCGCCCCAGCAAAGATGGCCACGTTCTCATAGCGCAGCACATACTTGCCAAACAGCATCGCAATCAGCAGCGGCACAATGGTCACCACCATGCCCATCAGAAAGAGGCTCAGGCCTTGCTCCATCACCGTGCTCACCGCCTGCTGGCCCGACTGCAGGCCGACCATGGCCACAAAGCCGGCCAGGCCCAGGTCGCGCAGCAGGGCAGAGGCGGCAGTGGGCATATTGCCCAGGGTGTGCTTGCGGCTGCGCCACCAGCCAAACAGCAGACCCGCCAGCAAGGCGCCACCGCCGCTGCCCAGGGTGATGGGGATGGAGCCGATGCGCAGCACCAGCAGCCCAATCAGCAGCCCGACAGTGATGCCCAGGCCGTGGAAGACAAAGTCCGTCTTGTCGCTGGGAATGAGGATGGGGCCCACCGACTGCGCGGCGTTCTGCACATCCTGGGGCGTACCAAACAGGGTCACCACATCGCCGGGCACGATCAGCGTGGCGGGCGTGATCGGCAGCGGTGAGCCCGAGCGCGTCAGCGCCACCGCATAGACGCCATGCTTGAACTCGGGCGTGAGGCTGTCCAGAATGTCCTTGACGCTGCGGTTGAGGTACTGGCTGTTGGTGATGGAGACATCGCGGCGCACCATGACCACGTCCATGTCTTCGGCGCTTTGCAGCTCGTCGCCGATGCTGGCACCCAGCGCCACCACCGCCGCGCGCCGGCCCACCAGCAGCACAATGTCGCCCGCCTCCAGCACCAGCTGCGGGTCCACGCCGACCAGCGCATTCTTGCGGCGGATACGCTCGATGGTGACTGAGCCTTGCGGGGTGCTGGCCTCCAGCTCAGTCACCGTGCGGCCTGACTGCTTGACCTTGAAAATGCGGCCCACCAGATCGGGTGCCGCAGGCGATTCGCCCGCGCCATAGACATGCACGCCCTTGAGCATTTCCTGCTCGGCCTGGATGGCGTCGTCATGGATCTTGCGGCCGGTGAGCCACTGCAGCACATTCACGCACAGCAAGATGGCGCCGAACGAGCCAAAGATATAGGTCACCGCATAGCCAATCGCCACATTGGCCTGCATGCGCTGCACCTCATCGGCGGCCAGGCCCAGCTTCTCGATGGCCGAGCCTGCCGTGCCGATGATGGCCGACTGCGTCATGCCGCCGGCAGCCAGCCCTGCGGCCAGCCCCTTGTCCAGGTGGAAGACCCGCGCCAGCACCACGACGGTGACGAGGCCCGAGATGGCGACCACGGCCGCCATCAGGATCTCCTTGATCGACTGCCGCCCCAGCGAGCGAAAGAACTGGGGCCCACTCTCAAAACCCACGGCATAGATGAACAGCGCAAACAGCACCGCCTTGATGCCCGAGTCGATCTGTACCCCCACCTGGCTGATCAACACAGCCGCCAGCAGCGAGCCCGCCACGCCCCCCAGCTGGAACGAGCCAAACCGCAGCTTGCCGACGCCATAGCCAAGTGCCAGCGATGCAAACAGCGCGATCTCGGGCGCCTGGTGCAAGATACCTCTGAGCCAATCCATAAGAGCCTTTCAGGTCAAAAGAAGGGCTGCTCTACCGGCTATATCCAAAGTCGCCCGGTGTACAGCTTGTTAGGAATTGTTTGCAATGGGGTGCTGCCACGTTAACCGAGTCCACGAAAATCTGTATGTAGGAGAGGGCTGACAAAGTCGTTGAATGCGCTGCGCTTGTCATAGATCAGAAATTGAACTTTTTCAAGGATTTAGCATGGCATACTGCATGCGCTGATCCGGTTTTCGGTGCTTGCTCTGTGCTGGCGCATCAGTGAGTGAACACCCGCATTGGGGCGATCCAGACCCCGTTTAAGCGTCGCAAGCGGGCTGGTCATTGCTGATTTTTACGCGCGTGGAAGCCGGCCGTGCTGATGTGTTCTTGCCACAGTACAGCCCATGTTTATAGATCTGATCGATGAGTGCAAGCAAGATTGGCTTGAATGACGAAAGCCGAATTTTGGTGTGCATGTTGCTGCGCTGGGGCTGCACCGCGCCGGTTCTCCATGCCCCGGATCAGCCAGCCGCTGCACGGTGCCTCCCTCGCCTGTGCCTGCTGGCGAGCTGAAGGGCGCGCTACCGGTTCTAAAAAGCGGTAGCGCGGACCGGCCAGGAGAGGCTTGGCCGGTCTTGGAGGGTGAGGGCCGCTTAGGCCGCCACCGCCGCCTGCTTGCCCGCACCACGGTAGCGCTCCAGCCAGTGGGCGTAAGGCGCAGGCAGCACCCAGTCCGGGCGGGCTGCCTTGAGCTGCTGGGCCAGCGTGTAGGGGTAGTGCGGGTTGGCCAGCATCGAGCGGCCCATCATCACCAGCGCCATCTGGCCTTCGGCTACGACGCGCTCGGCCAGCTCGGGGTCGTCAATGCCCCAGCTCGATGCGACAGGCAGGCCCGCTTCGCGGCTGACGCGCTGGGCAATCGGGGCCAGGAAGGCGGGCTCGCTCCAGGGGATTTGCACGCCGGGGATGACAAAGTTCACGCTGACATTGAGCAGATCCAGGCCGCCTTCGCGCATGCGGCGCACCAGCTCGATCGATTCGGCCAGGGTTTCTTCATCGCGGCCATCGTATTCAATGACACCAAAGCGGGCGGTCAGCGGCAGGTTTTCGGGCCAGACTTCGCGCACGGCGGCCAGCGTTTCCAGCGCAAAGCGGGCGCGGTTGTCAAAGCTGCCGCCATAGGCGTCCTGGCGCTGGTTGGCGTGGGCCGAGAAAAAGCTCTGGGCCAGGTAGCCATGGGCAAAATGCAGCTCCAGCCACTTGAAGCCGGCGGCCAGCGCGCGGCGGGCGGCGGCTACAAAGTCGGCTTTGACGCGTTCGATATCGGCCAGGGTCATCTCCCGGGGCACGCGGCCCAGGTCTCCACCAAAGGCGATGGCCGACGGCGCAATGGTTTGCCAGGCGCGCGGGTCGCTCTCGGGAATATGGTCGTCGCCTTCCCAAGGGCTGTTGGCGCTGGCCTTGCGGCCGGCATGCGCGATCTGGATGCCGGGCACGGCGCCTGCCGCCTCAATGCCGGCGGCAATGCGCGCCAGGCCGGGCACATGGGCGTCATCCCACAGGCCCAGGCACGCAGGGCTGATGCGGCCATCGGCCGACACGCCAGTGGCTTCAACAATCACCAGGCCCGCCCCGCCCCGGGCGATCGAGGGGTAGTGCACCTGGTGCCATTCGTTGCTGAAGCCATCGGTGGCGCTGTACTGGCACATCGGTGGCACGGCAATGCGGTTGCGCAGGGTGACGTCTTTGAGGGTAAAGGGGGTAAACAGGGCTGACATGGCAATGCTTGGGGTGGAAAAATAAGGGATGGAACGGCCGCCGAAGCTGCCGCCCGCAGATCGCTTTCACATCTGCAAGGCGGGGGGGCGCCAGCCCAAACAGGGGCTGCTCCGGCCGTCCATCGCCTGCAATTGAGGTGCTACAGCCATAAATCAAATGCTGGTTTTTTATGGCGGCCATATGCCTGGCTGATATCAGACGTGCCCCTTGCTGCGGCTTTCAAAATGCGCAGCGCCACGCCTGGCATTGAAATTTTCCCCGGCGTCACCAACACCGCCATGGGCCAGCTCACACCCAGCACAAGCCCCTTGAAGACAAAGGACTGGAACGACACGCTGGAGAAAGAAATTTGGCGCAGCGACGCCAAGAAATCCGGCGACTACCGCAACGGCGGTAAAGCCTGGTATGCCGTAGGCTGGGGTAGCTGCCAAGGCGCTCCAGCGCAGCAGCCTGCATGCTGGGACCACTACATCCAGTCGCCGCCCTGGGCAGCGCCATAAGCGCCGCAACCCTGGTGCTAGGCGCTCATGCGGCGATCCAGAGGAGCTGCTGCATGCGGCCCCCAACCGGGGCCGCTATACCTGGGTCGCGGAAAACAGCAGCTCGCGCAGCCAGCGCTGCGCCGGGTTGTGGTGGCTGCGCTCATGCCAGACGGCCAGCTTGCTAAAACCTGGCACCTCCACGGGCGGCTTGCAGACCGACAGCCCCTCCATGCCAGCGACCAGGCGGCTGGGCAGCACGGCGACCAGGTCGCTGGAGCGCAGGATATCGGGCAGCACCACAAAGCATTTGAGCGACAAGGTCACATCGCGGCGCTGGCCCAGCTTCTCCAGCGCTTCGTCCACCACGCCGTGGAAGCCGCCGCCCTCGTACGACACCAGCGCATGGTCCAGCGCGCAGAACTGCTTGACGCTGAGCTTGCGGCCCGCAGCGGGGTGGCCTTCGCGCATCACGCAGACATAGTGCTCCTGGAACAGCTGGCGCGCATGCATGTCCTGGGGGGTGTTGTCACCAGTCAAAAACGCCAGGTCGATATCGCCGCGCTCGAGCTGGCCCTGCACCAGGCGCGGCTCCAGCGGGATCAGCGAGACGCGAATGCTGGGCGCCTGGCGCTTCAAGGCCGCCAAAAAGGGCACGGCAATGGCGCGCAGCGCATAGTCGGTGGCGGCGATGCGGAAGGTGAGCCGGGCGGTGCTGGGGTCAAATACTGGCGGCTGCAGCAGCGCATCGATCTCGCACAGCATCTGCTTGATTGGCAGGGCCAGATCCAGCGCGCGCTGCGTGGGCACCATACCGCGCTGGACGCGCGCAAACAAGGGGTCGGCAAAGCTCTCGCGCAGGCGCTGCAGCATGCCGCTCATCGCCGGCTGGGTCAGCCCCAGCCTGCCGGCGGCGCGCGTCACGCTGCGCTCATCGAGCAGTGCGTCCAGCGCCTTGAGCAGGTTCAGGTCCATCTTCTTGATATCTCGCATGCTTATCGAAGTTTACATATGGCTAAATTTGGCTGATATTGTCGCGACCCAACCATGCCAGTGGGCGCTAAAGGATTTGCCAGATCGGAAGGTGTTTTCATAGGGAGATTACTTTTTTCTGCTGTGGATATTGAGAATGATTCTCTTTACATGGCTTATGATCCAGCCCCATGGAATTGTCTGCCTCCTTCACCCGCGCGTTATGGAGCGGTTTGCGCTGGCCCTGTGCCGACCTGCTGTGGGTGGCCTGGCCAGGACGGGCAGAGCATGCCCCAGTCTGTAGACATGTTGACGAGCTTGGTGACCAGCCCCTCATGAGCGACAGGGACTGATGGGCACCTACCTGGCCTGCCGGACGGTGTGGGCGAGCCGGGGAGTGCTGGACAGCCGCTTACAAACCATTTGGCCCTTTTTTGCATCTCGCGTGTCAAGTAAGAGGAGAAGCTTTGGCGCTTCGCTGGCGCACCAAGCGCAGCTGTTTCTTATCCCACCACCACGATGCCCTTATCCATGTACCCCCTTCCTAACGTACCCAGCGCCCACCCGGGCCTGTCCGTCCTGAGCCGCTTGCTGGCCGCCTTCTTTGGCGGCTATGCATTGGCGAGCGCCTTGGCCGTCTTTTTAGCGGCTGTGCTGCCCGCTGCCCGCGCCGAGGCCGTGCTGGCTGGCATGCAGTGGAGCTTTGCGCTGCATGCGCTGGCGGCAGTGTGGGCGTTCTCGCCGGTCTCGCCGGGCAAGGTCTGGCTGGGGATTGCACTGCCCGCGCTGCTGCTGGCAGCGGGCGCTTTGGTGTTGGGGCGCTGACATGGGCAAGACCGTGATTGACAGGCGGCCGGGCAGCGGCGCAGGGCGGGGCGGGTTTCGCCAGGCGCAGGCCTGGCTGCACACCTGGTGCGGGCTGTGGTTCTCCTGGCTGCTGTATGCGGTGTTTCTGACCGGCACCCTGGCGGTGTTCCAGGAAGCGATTGGCCACTGGATGACGCCCGAGCACCATGCCGAAGAAGCGGCGCATGAGGCCGAGCAGGCGGCTGCCGAGGCCGCCGGCCTGGCCTCCAGCCGGGGCCAGCGCCTGGCCTGGGGCGCGGCCTTTATGGAAAAGCACCACCAAGGCGCCGAGATGTGGGAGATCTGGCCGACTGATGCCAAGGGCGGCGGCGAGCTGAAGGTGTACTGGTTTGACCAGCAGCGCCAATACGCCGATGCCGAGCTGGACACCCGCACGGGCGAGCCTTTGGACGAGCACCACCATGGCGCGATGCGGGCCACGATGGGCGGCGAGCATTTTGTGCATTTCCACTACGAGCTGCATGCCGGCCAGGCCGGGCTGTGGGTGGTGGGTGTGGCCGGCATGGCGATGCTGGTGGCGCTCATCAGTGGCGTGGTCACGCACAAGCGGATTTTTCAGGACTTCTTCACCTTCCGCGGCCGCAAGGGCCAGCGCAGCTGGCTCGATGCGCACAATGCCGTGGCGGTATTGACCCTGCCGTTTCAGCTGATGATTGCCTACACCGGCATTGCAATATCGGCCCTGACCTTTATGCCCGCTGGCATCTGGAGCCAGTACGGTACCGCGCCCGGCGCCGTCCAGACCTTTGCGGCCGAGCTGGGCGAGCCGGGCAAGCCGCCGCGCTCGGGCGAAGCCATGGCGGTGCCCGATCTGGAGAGCTTTGCCGCACGTGGCCAGGCGCTGATCGGCCAGCCCGTGCGCGCCGTGGTGGTCAACCACCCCGGCGATGCGGCGGCGCGCGTGGGCATCTATGGCTGGAACAGCGATGCCAACGCCGACAAGCGCCTGAGCCCCAACACCGGCATGGCCATGTTCTCGGCCGCCAGCGGCGAGCTGCTGCAGCTGCGCATGCCCGGCCAGGCCGAGGGCGGCGGCGCGTCGCTCGCGCAATCGGTGATGGGCGGGCTGCACATGGTCAAGTTTGGTGGCTGGCCGATGAAGTGGCTGTACTTTGTCTGCGGCCTGGCGGGCACCGCGATGATGGCCACCGGCGCCATCCTGTTTGTCGTCAAGCGCCGCAGCAAGCACATGGGCGAGTTTGGCAGCGCAACGGCTGCTGTCTACCGCCTGATCGAGGGGCTGAATGTGGCGGCCGTTGCCGGCCTGGGCGTCGCCTGTATCGGCTACCTCTGGGCCAACCGCTTGCTGCCGCTGGAGCTGCCGCAGCGCGCGCAGTGGGAGCTGGGCGTGTTCTTTGGCCTGTGGTTGGCCGCGCTGCTGCATGGCCTGCTGCGCGCGCCGGCCAAGGCCTGGCTGGAACAGATGGCGCTGCTCGCTGCGCTGTGCCTGCTGCTGCCGGTGCTCAACGCCGTGACCGTGGGTGACCACTGGCCCGCCCAGCTGCTGCGCGGCGACTGGGAAAGCGCCGGCGTGGAACTGGGCGCCTGGGCCTTTGGCCTGGCCGCCGTCTGGGCCTGCCGGGTGCTGTGGCGGCGCCGGGCGCTGGTCGCGGGCAAGGCGGCGTCTTCCGCCGCCAACAACGTACAGGTGGGCGCATGAGCAGTTGGCAAGCATCGGCGTATGCACTGGCGCTGACCTTTGCCGGCATGACGGCCCTGGCCTTTGCGATGGAACGCCACCATGAGCAGCTGACGGGCGAGCGAGAAATACCACGGCGGCGCGGCCAGCTGCTGCGACTGCTGGGCAGCTTGCTGCTGGCGGCCGCCGCGCTGCCCAGTGTGGGCGGCTGGGGCGCCACCGTGGGGGTGGTGGCCTGGCTGGGTTGGCTATCGGCCGGGGCGCTGGTGGCCGTGCTTTGGATTGCGGCTGCGCCGCGCTGGGCAGCGCGTGCAGCGGTTGCGCTGGCGCCGCTGGCCTTGTGGGGTTGGTGGTGGGCCTGAGGGTCTGCTGAGAAATAGGTGGGGGAGCTATGGTGGGGGAAGCAATGGCGGTTATGCAGAAGAAGTGGCTGGGCGTGGCTGAGGGAGACATCTCATGAAGGCCTCGCGTGTGGGAGTGGCAGCGGTTGCTGTGGCGGCGGTGGTGGCAGGCGCGCTGCTGTGGTGGTCGGGCCGCCCGGCCATGGCCTACCAGAGCGAGCCGGTGGCGCGCCAGGATATCGAGGCCACGGTGACGGCGATTGGCACCTTGCAGCCGCGCAGCTATGTGGATGTCGGCGCCCAGGTCTCGGGCCAGATCCTGAAGCTGCGCGTGCAGCCCGGTGCCGAGGTGGCCAAGGGCGATCTGCTGGTGGAGATTGACCCCAGCGTGCAGCGGGCCACCGTGGATGCGGGCCGTGCATCGCTGGCGGGCCTGCGTGCCCAGCTGGCCGAGCAGCAGGCCCAGCACCGGCTGGCGGGCCAGCAGCTGCAGCGCCAGCAGCAGCTGAGCGCGCACGAGGCCACGCGCGAGGAAGACCTGCAGACTGCGCAAGCCAACCTGGCGATGGCCGTGGCACGCATGGACCATTTGAAGGCCCAGATCAGCCAGACCCAGGCATCGCTCAAGGCCGACGAGGCGCGCCTGGGCTACACCCGCATCTATGCGCCGATGGCGGGCACCGTGGTCTCGGTTGAGGCGCGCGAGGGCCAGACGCTGAACGCCACCTACCAAACGCCCAATATCCTGCGCATTGCCGATCTGTCGGCGATGACGGTCTGGACCGAGGTGTCCGAGGCCGATGTGCGCCGCGTCAAGGAAGGCATGCCGGTCTACTTCACCACCTTGGGCGGAGCCGGTCAGACCAGGCCCCGGCGCTGGAAGGGCCAGGTGCGCCAGGTGCTGCCCGCGCCTGCGGCCAACCAGGCCCAGCCCGCCGGCAATGCGCAAACGCCGGCGCCAGCGACCAAGGCCGTGGCCTATACCGTGCTGTTTGATGTGGACAACGATGACGCCGAGCTGATGCCGCAGATGACGGCGCAGGTGGTGTTTGTCAGCGCCAGTGCCAGCCAGGCGCTGGCGGTGGCGCTGACGGCGGTGGAAGAAGACAAGGCCCACGAAGGCGCCCATGTGGCCCGGGTGCTGGGTGCCGATGGCCAGCCCCAGACCCGCAGCGTGAAGCTGGGCATACGCAGCCGCCACCAGGTGGAGGTGCTCGACGGGCTGGCCGAAGGTGAGAAGGTCGTCGTCGGCGAGACCCCGCTCGAGCGTGGCCCCAGGTGGCTGCAATGGTGAGCGACGCGGCTGACCCCCAGCAGCCACTGATCGCACTGCGCGGCATTCGCAAACACTATGGCGACCCCGCCAGCGGCCAGCCGCTGGTGACGGTGCTGCATGGCATCGACCTGGACATTGACGCGGGCGAGTTTGTCGCCATCGTGGGCAGCTCGGGCTCGGGCAAGTCCACGTTGATGAACATCCTGGGCTGCCTGGACCGGCCCAGCGGCGGCAGCTACCACTTCCAGGGCCAGGATGTGGCGCAGTTCGACTCGGACGCGCTGGCCTGGCTGCGGCGCGAGGCCTTTGGCTTTGTCTTCCAGGGCTACCACCTGATTGCCAGCGAAAGCGCCAGTGAGAACGTGGAGATGCCGGCCATTTACTCTGGCCTGCCCAAGGGGGAGCGGGTGCAGCGCGCGCAGGCGCTGCTGCAGCGCCTGGGCCTGGGCGAGCGCCTGGGCAACCGGCCCAACCAGCTCTCGGGCGGGCAGCAGCAGCGCGTGTCGATTGCGCGGGCGCTGATGAATGGCGGCCATATCATCCTGGCCGACGAGCCCACCGGTGCGCTCGATTCGCACAGCGGTGCCGAGGTGATGGCGCTGCTGCGTGAGCTGGCCGCTGCCGGCCACACCATCATCCTGATCACGCACGACCGCGATGTGGCGGCGCAGGCGCAGCGCGTCATCGAGATCAGCGATGGGCGTATCGTGGGTGACAGTGCCAGCCAGGCCGAGGCAGCGCCTGCCGCTGCCGGCGCTGCCGCAAGCGCCGACACAAGCACCACGTCAAGCACAGTTGCCAGCGACAGCACCCGCATGCAGCTGGCGCCGGTGCCCCAGGGCGGCAGTGCCTCGGCCGCGCCGCTGGTCGCCGAGCTGCTGGAGGCCGCGCGTTCGGCCTGGCGCGGCATGCGCATGAACCGCGTGCGCACCAGCCTGACCCTGCTGGGCATTGTGATCGGCGTGGTCTCGGTGATCGTGATGCTGGCCATTGGCGAGGGCGCGCGGCGCAAGGTGGTCGAGCAGATGGGCACCATGGGCACGGCGATTCTCTACATGGGCAGCAAGCCGCCAGCGACCGGCGGGCCGGCCGGCCAGATCACCGAAGAAGACCTGGCCGCTGTGCGCGAGCTGCCCGAGATACGGCGCGTGATGCCGGTGATTGGCGACCCCATCACCGTGCGCTATGGCAATGCCGACAAGCAGGTCTATGTGTTTGCCTCCAGCCAAGAGATGCCGCTGGTGCACCACTGGAAGCCCAAGCTGGGCCGCTACTACACGGACACCGAGGACCGCGATCTGGCGCCGCTGGTAGTGCTGGGCCACAAGGCGCACCAGCATTTCTTCCCCGACACGCCCAATCCGCTGGGGCGGCAGCTGATCATCGGCACCTCGGCCTTTGAGGTGATTGGCGTGATGAGCGAGCGTGGTGCCGATTCGGGTGCGCAGAATTACGACGACATGGTTTTTATCCCCTACCAATCGGGCCGGGCACGCGTCTACCAGGCGCAGACCCAGCCGGACTATGTGGTGGTGGAGGCGATGTCGTCTGACGTGGTCAACGAGGCCGAGGCGGCCATGCACCGCGTGCTATTGGCGCGCCATGGCGGCCGCGAGGACTTTGGCATTGGCAATGCCGCCGCTCGCATCCAGGCCGAGGCGGCCACGCGCCAGAGCATGGCGGTGATGCTGGGGCTGATTGCTGCCGTGTCGCTGGTGGTGGGCGGCATTGGCGTGATGAATGTGATGCTGATGACGGTGCGCGAGCGCACGCGGGAGATCGGTATCCGCATGGCGGTGGGCGCACGCCAGAGCGATATCCTGCGCCAGTTCTTGACCGAGGCCAGCCTAGTGACCTTGTCCGGTGGCACCGTGGGCCTGGTGGTGGGCGCGCTGGTAGGCGCCGTGCTGGTGCTGGCCGGTGTGCCGGTGGTGTTTTCCATCCGGGCCATGGCCGGTGCCTTTGCCTGCGCGGTGGTCACCGGTCTGGTGTTTGGTTATATGCCGGCCAAGACGGCTGCGCGCCTGGACCCGGTACGGGCCCTGGCAGGAGAGTGAGTATGCAGATCTTCCCAATCGCCAGCGCGCTGGCAGCGGCCCTGGTGCTGGCCGGCTGTGTGTCGGCGCCCACGCAGGTGCAGCAGGCGCAGTTGCAAGCCTTGGATGTGCCGGCCCAGTGGCAGCGCAGTGATGCAGCCCAAGGCGATGCCGTCAGCCAGGGCTGGTGGCGCAGCTTTGGCAGCGCGGAGCTCGATGCGCTGGTGGACGATGCGCAGCAGCGCAGCCTGGATGTGGCCGCCGCCATGGCCAGGGTGCAGCAGGCGCAGGCCAGCGCCCGCTATGCAGGGGCTGAGCTGTTGCCTACGGTCAATGCCTCTGCCCTGGCTGGGCACCAGGGCCGGCTGGGGGGCCACGCCGAGACGACGGGCCGCAACCTGTCGGTCGGCCTGGCCGCCAGCTATGAGCTGGACCTCTGGGGCCGATTGCAGTCGCAGCGTGATGCGGCAGGCGCTGCGCTGCGCGCCAGCAGCTTTGACCATGACACGGTGCGCCTGTCGGTCACCGCCGCAGTGGCAGATGCCTGGCTGCTGAACGTGGGCCTGCGTGAGCGCGGTGAGATTGCCCAGCGCAATCTGCAAATCGCCGAGCGCCTGCTGGCGCTGGTTGAATCCAAGGCCAGTTTTGGCGCGGCCACATCGCTGGAGCTGGCGCAGCAGCGCGGCCTGGTGGCGGCGCAGCGCCGGGCGCTGGCGGCGCTGGACCAGCAGCAGGACGATGCCCAGCGCAGCCTGGCCTTGCTGCTAGGCCAGGCGCAAGGCCCTGCTGTCAGCCAAAGCAGTGTGCTGGCCTTGCAGGTGCCCCGCATCGACCAGGGCCAGCCTATCGCGCTGGTCACCCGCCGGCCCGACATTGCCCGTGCCGAGGCCCGTTTGCAGGCGGCCGATGCGGACCTGGAAGCCGCACGCGCCGCCATGCTGCCCCGCCTGACCTTGACGGCCGAGCTGGGTGCGCAAGGCCGGCAGCTGCAGCGTGTGCTGGACAACCCGCTGTACGCGCTGGCCGCAGGCCTGGCTGCCCCCATCTTTGATGCCGGCCGCCTGGCCGCCAACCGCGACCTGGTGATGGCCCAGCGCGAGGAGCTGCTGCTGGCCTACCGCCAGAGCATCGTCCAGGCCTTCAGCGATGTACAGACCGCGTTGAACGCCGTGGCCGGTGTGCAGCAGCAGGCGCTGGCGCAGGAGGAAGAACTGCGCCAGGCCCGCAGAGCGATGGCGCTGGCCGAGGCCCGCTACCGCGCGGGGGCCGAGACCCAGCTGGTGCTGCTCGACACGCAGCGCTCGCTGTACCAGGCGCAGGACCTGGCGGTGCAGCTGCAGCAGGAGCGCCTGCGCGCCAGCGTGGCCTTGTACAAGGCGCTGGGCGGTGGCTGGGGCCAGGTGCAGGGCGAGGCCAGCAAGGGCTAGCGCTTTAACGCGTCTGGCCAGTCAACGCCGCCAAGGTGTTGGCCAGTGCCGTGCGGGCGCGCTGGCCATGGGCGCCGCCCACGCGGCTGTCCAGCAGCTGCACCGCCTGCTGCAGCTGGGCGGCGCTCAGCCCGGCGTTCAGGCTGATGCGCATATGCGATTGCAGCTGTGATTCAGCTCCCGGCAGTGCCGACAGCATGCCGACGGTGGCGAGCTCGCGGCTGTGCCAGTCGAGGTTGTCGCGCTCAAAGATGGCGCCAAACAGGTGCGACTGCAGGTACTCACCCATCGCAGGCGCAAAGTCAAACAAGGGCCCTTGCACGGGCGCGCCCGCCAACTGGGTCTGGTTGGCGCGGCCGGCAGCGCGCAGCGCATCGCCTTGCGCAATGGCGCGGCTGGGTGGGCAGCCGGGTGCATCGACAATGCCGCTTTTTTCGCGCTGCTGCAGCAGCTGCATGAACGCGCTCAGCGCATTGAGGCTGCGCGGAAAGCCGGCATAGGCATAGAGCTGCACCAGCACTTCGCGGATATCGCTGATAGTCAGGCCGGCTTCCAACCCCGCCTGCAGGCTGGAGGTCAGCCGCTCCATGTCGCCTGCGGCCGCAAACGCTGCGATAGGCAAGATAGCCTGCTGCTGGGCGCTCAGCACCTGCGAGGGCGATGGGCTTTGGCCGTTGGCAGCGCAGGCCTGTGCGCTCGCGGCTGCCGGGCGGGTGGCCGTGCTCTGTGCTGATGAGTCACCGGCCATCACCACCAACCCGGTGGCGCACAGCAGCTGCTGCAGGTATTTAGCGGGGGTTGTATTGCGCATCGCTGACAAGCTCCTTCCAGTCGGCGTTCTTGCCGTTCTTGAGATAGGTCACCGCCATATGGCGCATGCCGGTGGTGGTGGCGGCCCCATGCCAGTGGCGCACATCGGCATCGATCCAGACGACATCACCGGCCTGGATGTTTTGCCGGGGCTGGCCGTCCTGCTGTATCCAGCCTTTTCCATCGGTCACCACCAGCAGCTGCCCGACAGGGTGGGTGTGCCAGGCCGTGCGGGCCCCCGGCGCAAAGTCGACCATGCCCACGCTGCCATGCTGCGCGCTGTCGCCCGCGGCCTTGATGTCAACGGCCACATGGCCGCTGAAGTTCTGCGCCGCGCCGATCATCGTGGCTGGTGTGCCGGCGGGGCTGATATGGATGCCCTGGGCTTGGGCGATGCTGCTGCTGATCAGCATGGAGGCGCCTGCTGCGATCAGGTGTTTGCTCATGCGGCCTCCTGTGGCGCACAGTGCAGGCGGATGTCAGGGATTCGGGTGGGCACGTGCGTGCCTGTGTTGCTGTCAGTGTGCATAGTCAACTCCAGGGAAGGGCCGCTGGCGCGGCTGGGTGGTCCATGGCTTGCATGCTAGAGGTGGAACGACTTTTGATTGAGCCCTTTGGGGCGCATGCCGCCATGAGCGGGGCTCATGAATGGGGCCTCTACGAGGGTGAGTTGTGATCAAGCCCAGTCATCTGTTGAGCTGCAAAGCGTTGAGCAGCAGCTAGCAAGCCCTACGCAAGCGGCAACAACATCCATCGTTTGGTGTAAGGTGCAGCGGTTCTACTACTTTGAGCGATTGCATGAACGGACCGCTGATAGATACCGTCATTTTTGACCTCGGCAATGTGCTGATCCAATGGGACCCGAGACACTTGTACCGAAAGATTTTTGGCCTGGACGTTGCAGGTATGGAAGCGTTCTTGGCAGAAGTGTGCAGTCCTGATTGGAACGAACGTCAGGACCAAGGCAGGCCATGGAGTGATGCCATTGCAGAAGCTATTGAAAGGCATCCGTCCCAGGAGGCGAACATTCGCGCCTACTACGATCGATGGGAGGAAATGATGCCTGGTGCGAACAACGATGTGGTGGACATTTTGAGGGAGCTCGGGCAGCGGCATCTGCGCTTGCTGGCACTGACCAACTGGTCTACCGAGACCTTTCCTATCGCGCAAGCGCGGTTTGACTTTCTCAACTGGTTCGAGGGCATCGTTGTCTCGGGTCACGAGCGACTTGTAAAGCCTCAAGGCGAGATTTTTGAGCTCACCATCCAACGATTCGGTTTGAGCCCCAGATCCACCCTCTTCATTGATGACAGCCTGCGTAATGTGGAAGCGGCCAGGCGTGTGGGGCTCAATGCCATCCACTTTGTGGGAATTGATGATCTGCGTGCTCGGCTCAGAGAGGCTGGGCTGGATCTTTCTTAAACGTCTGCCACGCGACGCTTGTTGGTGAGGCTATTGGTTGCACCGCTGCCTGAAACAACGTTCTCGCCAAACCCAAGAAAGCCCGCTGATACCCGCAGCGGGCCTCGCAACGACCACCGCCATCCTGCCCATCAGAAAGCAAAGAATTCCCGCATCTCCTCCAGCAACTGTGCCGGCTGCTCTTCAGCAATGTAGTGGCCGCAGTCGAGCGCTTTGCCAGTGACCTCGGTGGCCGCTTCGCGCCACAGGTCCAACACCGGAAAGCAGCGCCCCACGGCGCCTTCCGCGCCCCAGAGCACGCGCAGCGGGGCCGTCACTTGGTGGCAGTTGGCACGGTCTGCCCGATCGTGCTCCAGATCGATGCCGGCGGATGCGCGGTAGTCCTCGCAGATGGCGGTGGCGGTGCCTGGGATGGTAATGCAGCGCAGGTACTCTTGCAGCGCCTCGGGCGCGAAGGCAGCCAGGCCGGCGTGGCGGCGCCCCATGACATCGCGGATATAGGCGGCGGGGTCGGCGTCAATCAGCCGCTCTGGCAGCGGTGCTGGCTGGATGAGGAAGAACCAGTGCCAGTAGGCCTTGGCGAAGGCTTCTGTGGTTTGCTCGTACATGGCCAGGGTCGGTGCAATATCGAGCAGCATGGCGCGCGTCACCCGGCCCGGGTGGTCCAGCAGCAGCCGGTGGGCCACGCGGGCGCCCCGGTCATGGGCGGCAAGGCGAAACTGCGCAAAGCCCAGGCGGGTCATCATATCGGCCATGTCCTGGGCCATCGTGCGCTTGCTGTACGCCGCATTGTGCGGGCTGGCCCCGGGGCGGGCTGAGTCGCCATAGCCGCGCAGGTCGGCGCAGACGACGGTGAATGTTTCGGCCAGCGCCGGCGCCACGCGGTGCCACATCACATGGCTCTGCGGATGGCCATGCAGCAGCAACAGGGCTGGGCCGGTGCCTGCTACGCGGCAACGAATCACGGTGCCGTTGACGGGCACATCGCGGGTGTCAAAACGCTCGAACATCAGGCTTTTCCTCCAAGGCTGGCCGGTGGCTGTGCGCGTGGCGTAGCGCCCAGTTGCTGGCGGGTGCGTAGGGCCACATCTTGGAGCCAAGGATAGGCCGCCCAGTGGCGTTGCGCAAAATGCGTGATCTCCGCCTGGTACATCAGCGACATGCCGATGAGGTCTCTGCGTTCGAGCTGCATGCGGTGGTGGCGCTCCGACAGGCTAAAACGCGCGTCCACGCTCGGGCTCTTGACCCGGAGGGTCTGCAGGTCGATATGGACCTGTGAGGTCTCCAGGCTGCCTGCATCGGCCATGAGCTGGGCGATGTCTGCCTCAGGCAGCATGACCAGCAGCAGCTGGTTGTTCATCGCATTGGAGTAGAAGATTTCTCCGAAGCTGGGCGCGATGATGGCCTGGATGCCGTACTGCTGCAGCCCCCAGACGGCGTGCTCTCGGCTGGAGCCGCAGCCAAAATTGGCGCCAGCCACCAGCACCTCGACATCGGCGCGCTCGTGCTGGTTCAGCACAAAGCCTGGGCGCCGGTGGCCTGCGGCATCAAAGCGCAGGTCGTACAGCAGGCCCTTGTCCAGCCCGGCCTTGTCGATGCCGTGCAGAAACTGCTTGGGCATGATCTGGTCGGTGTCCAGGTTCTCGATGGCCAAGGCGGCCATCTTGCCGCTCAGGATATGTTGCTCACGCATGGCGGGTCTCCAGGCGGCGAACGTCAGTAATGGTGCCGGTGATGGCAGCGGCGGCTGCCATCGCAGGGCTCATCAGGTGGGTGATGGCACCGCGTCCCTGGCGCCCCTCGAAATTGCGGTTGGTGGTGGAGGCACAGCGCACACCGTCTGCCAGGATGTCCCCGTTCATCGCCAGGCACATGGAGCAGCCCGGCTCCCGCCATTCAAAGCCAGCCTCCAGCAACAGGCTGGCAATGCCTTCTGCTTCTGCCAGCCGCTTGACCGCGCCGGAGCCCGGCACCACCATGGCGCGGACCCCTTGGGCGACCTGGCGCCCACGCACCACCTCGGCCACGGCCCGCAGGTCTTCAATGCGGGCATTGGTGCAGGAGCCGATAAAGACATGCTGGATGGCGATGCCCTCCAGCGGTGTGCCTGCGGCGAGCCCGGTGTAGCGCAGCGCCTGCTCGGTACTGCGGCGCATTGGCCCAGGGGGCTGCATCGCCGGGTCGGGCACCGCGCCACCAATGGGCGCGACCTGGTCCGGGCTGGTGCCCCAGGTCACATGCGGGGGTACATCGCTGGCGTCAAAACGGTGCTCCACATCGAACGCCGCGCCTTCATCGCTGCGCAAGCTGGCCCAGTGCTGCAGGGCGGCCTGCCGGAGGGGGCCGTTCAGGTCTGCGGAGCGCGCAAGCACATAGTCTGCGGCCTTCTGGTCGGGCGCAATCAAGGCGCCACGGGCGCCTGCCTCGACGGCCATGTTGCACACGGTAAAGCGGGCTTCGATCGACATGGCGTCAAATGCCGTGCCGCAGAACTCGATGACATGGCCTCGGGCACCCTGGGCGCCGATATGGCCGATGACCATCAGGATCAGGTCCTTGGCGCTGGTGCCCAGCGGCAGCACGCCATCGACCTGGATGCGCATGTCCTTGGCGAGCCGGTACACCAAGGTCTGCGTGGCCAGCACATGCTCGACCTCCGAGGTGCCGATGCCAAAGCCCAGCGCGCCCAGCGCACCGTAGGTGGTCGTGTGCGAATCGCCGCAAATGACCACCATCCCCGGCCGGACCATGCCGTGCTCAGGCGCCACCACATGCTCGATGCCTTGCAGCGCATCCTGGGTGTCGAACAAGGGGATGCCGTGCTGCTCACAGTTCTTGCGCAGTTTGCTGGCCTGCAGCGCGGGTGCGGCATCGCGGATGACCCGGATGGCGCCCGGCTCGGTCGGAATCACGTGGCTGACGACGGCCATGTTCTGGCCGGGCATCAGCACATTGCGCCCTTGCGCGTCCAGGCCAGCAAAGGCCTGGGGGCTGGTGTACTCGTTCATCAAGTGCAGGTCGCAGAACAGCAAGACGTTGTGCGCGTCGAGCTGGGCGACGGTATGGGTGTCGACCAGCTTGCGGTAAAGAGTGCGGTGCATGGGGGTGATCTATTTCGTTAGTTAACTCTAGTCTCACAGGTGAAGTGGAAATATACAATGCGCGGCAGAGAAAGACTTTCGGTCGTTGGAGTTACGAATGGATGGATTTTCTGACATCGCCTTTTTTGCGCTGCTCAGCAAAGAAGGCAGCATGCGCAGCGCGGCCCAGCAGCTGGGGGTCACAGGTCCCGCCGTCAGCAAGCGCCTTGCAGCGCTCGAAGGCCGGTTGGGAGCCAGGCTGATGCAAAGAACCACCCGCCGCATGAGCCTGACGCCTGAGGGTGAGCGCTATCTCGTCGAAGGTGCGCGTCTGCTCTCCGAGTTGGGGACGCTGGAGCGCGCCATTGGTGGGGCAGCCGCTGTGCCGCAGGGCCTGTTGCGGGTCAACGCCACCTTCGGCTTTGGCCGGCGGCATATTGCGCCGGCGCTAGGGGCCTTTGCACGCCGCTTTCCGCAGGTCGAGGTGCAGCTGCAGCTGAGCGACCGGCCTGCCGACCTCCTGGAGGACCGTTTCGACCTGGTCATCCGCATGGGCGATATGCCGGATTCCCGCTGGACGGCCAGGGTGCTGGCACGCAACCGCCGTGTGCTCTGTGCCTCACCGCGCTACCTGCAAGCAATGGGCGCGCCATTGTCACCGCAGGAGCTGACGCGCCATGCCTGCCTCTTTATCCGCGAGGGCGACGAGGCGTTTGGCACCTGGCATCTGCGCAATGGCGCGCAGACAGAAACCGTGAAGGTGAGGGGGCCGCTGAGCGCCAACGATGGAGAGTCGGCCACGGCCTGGGCGATGGCCGGGCACGGCATCTTGATGCGCTCGGCGTGGGAGGTTGGCCCGCTCGTGCGCGCGGGCCAGCTCCAGCAGGTGTTGCCGCAGTGGCGGCTGCCACCGGCCGATATCTATCTGCAGTTCCAGGGTGGCGCCCATCTGCCGGCCAAGACAAAAGCGCTGGTGGACCATCTGGTCGAGGTGTTTGCGCCCCAGCGCCCGCCGGGGAGGGCGGATGCCAGCTGGTGATGGGCGATGCAAGGCGGGCTGTGGACTCGCGGGGAACTTGCCTGGGATGGAGCAAGCCCTGCGACTTCCACAGCCCTGAACCAAGACTACTGCGCCAGCACCCGGAAGGTCAGCGTGTAGTTGTAGCCATAGGTCGGCGCGGCAGCGCCTTCAGGGGCCGGGGCACGGTGGCGCACCAGGGCCATGTAGATGCCTGGCTTGCTCGGGGTCCAGCTGATGTCGCCTTGCGCGTCGGTGCTGAGCTCATCTACGCTGTTCTGGCCTTGCAGGTCCATCGGTGAGCGGTAGATGCTGACCTTTTGGTCTACCAGCGGCTTGCCATCAAAGTGCACCGCAAAGTTGAATTTCTCTGCGGCGAACACGTCGCTGGGGTGCGTGCTGGGCACGATCTCCAGCCCTTTGCCGTAAGGCTTGATGGGGGTGGGCGCACCGGCGGTGACGTAGGCCTCGGAAACCGAGAGTGACTGGTAGTGCACCTTCATTACGCCACCTTCGGGCATGACGGCCTTGGGGTCGCGCACGACGATGGTTTTGCCATTCACTTCCCAACTGCGAAAGATCGCACCCAGGCGCGGGCCGGTAGAGAGGCGGTAGCTGCCTTTTTCGTCGGGCAGTTGTTGCTCCGCCACTGTGCGGGACTTGAACTGGTGCACCTCGCCAAAGGGCAACGTGGTGCCCGAGGGCGTGGTGATACTGAACGGCGTGGGGCCAAATTGGACCTCGGACAGGAACAGTTTTTCTGCAAAGCCCGCATCCACACTGAGGGTGGACTTGGGCTGCACATCAAACACGCTGGGCATCAGAAAGGGCATGTGGGCCTGGGCGGCGTTCAGGCTGAACGTCGCGGCAAGCGCAGCAAACAGGTGGCGCGCTTGCATGGCTTACTGGCCTGCCATGTCGGCTGCGTTGACCACGCCGTCGCCATTGCGGTCGGCGTTCTTGAAGGTCTTGTTGGCGATATCGATTTCCTCTTCGATGCTCAGCTTGCCATCCTTGTTGGTATCGAGGATGTGGAAGCGCACATGGGCCTGCTTGATGCTGCCTTCGTACTGCTGATCGGGCTTCTTGCCTGCGGCGGCATATTGGGCCTTGAGGCGGCCTTCAAACTCGGCCACGTATTCGTCCTCGCTCAGCCAGCCATCCTTGTTGGTGTCGGCGGCGACGAAGCGCTGTTTGCGCAGGGTGTCGTATTCGTCCCGGGTGACGACGCCGTCGCGGTTGGCGTCATAGCCGCCCATGAAGGCATTGTGGCCGTGGCCGCCCACGGGCGTGACCGGGCCCTTGGCTTCGGTCTTGGCGGCAGCGGCGGGCGCTGCGGTCTTGCTGTTGTTGCCGTTGTTGCTGGCGCAGGCGCTGAGCAGCGCGGCGGCTGCGACTGCGGTCATGGCGGCGGAAAAGCGGTTCATGCTGGGGTCCTTTCGTGGTGGGAGAAAAGCTTAGAAATTGACGTTCAACGACACGGCGTAGGTGCGTCCCGGGTTGGTCAGCAGCTGGATGTCGCGCTGGTCCTTGGCGACGGAGGGCTGCAGGCTGCGGCTGCTGGCGTAATCCCAGTAGCGCTTGTCCGTCAGGTTGTAGATGCCGACATTCAGGCGCGCGTTCTTGTTGATCTGCCAGTAGCCCGACAGGTCGAACAGCGCATAGCCGGGCACGCGGAACTGCGCGATGCTGGAGTCGGCAATGTCGGTGCCGGCGTTGGTATAGCTCTCGCGGTTGGTAGCCTGGGCCTGCTTGCCGGCGACAAAGGTGCCGGTCATGTTGATGCCCCAGGCGCGCATGGGCGCGTCATAGCCCACGCCGATGACGGCCTTGCGTGGCTGGACGGTATCCAGCGGCACATCCTTGTCACCCGCGTAGTTGGATTTGGAGGTGCCATGGGCCAGGCCCAGCGCCCAGGTCGAGTACAGGCCTTTGACGGCGGGTGCCCATTGGCCATGGTCCAGGCGGGCGCTCATCTCCAGGCCATAGATCGTTGCCTCGTCGCGGTTCTCGGCCTGGTAGATGGTGCCGATGTGGGCCGGCACATTGCTGAACTTGTCCGGCGCGCTGGCGCGGGTGTAGCGGGTGTAGCCGATGAAGTCCTTGTAGCGCGTGTAGAAGGTCGATGCATTGAACAGCACGCCGTCGGCGGGCGATCCCTTGACGCCCAGCTCAAAGGCGTTGCTGGTCTCTTGCTTGAGGTTGCTGTTGCCGATCAGCGCGTACTGGGCGGAGCCCGCGTAGTTCTGGTCCATGTTCCAGGAGCCGAACACTTCACCGGCCGTAGGTGCACGGCCACTGCGCTTGTACTGGCCGTAGGCCATGAACTTGGGCGTCAGTTCATAGGTCAGGCCCAGGCTCGGGCTCCAGATGGTGCTGCTGAGGTTGCTGTACAGCTTGGAGGCCGCGTCTTCGGTCAAAGCGCCTTCGGCAAAATCGCCCAGGTGCTTGGGTTCGACCTTGACCCGGTCCACGCGCAGCGCCGGGATCACACCCAGGCGCTTGCCTCCCACGTCAAAACCGATGTCATCCTGGATGAAGGCGCCCAGGCGCAGGGTGTCGGTGTCGGGCTGTGGCTTCATGTAGCCAGGCACGTTCCAGGGGCGCTCCTGGCTCTGCGTCTGCGCATTGAAGCCAAAGCTGATGCGGTGGCGGTCGATGCGCTTGTCGCCGGTGGTCGAGAGGCCCCAGGCCTTGGTCTTGTTTTGCGACAGGTTGCGCGTAACGGCGCCGCTCGCCAAGGTGGTGGTGTCGGTCACGTCTTCGGTATCGGTGTTCTGGAAGAACAGGCGCGTGTCCAGCTGATCGACAAAGGCGCTGGCAGGCGTCCACAGGTGCGACAGCTGCAGCGTATTGCGGCTGGTGTCGCTGTCCTGCATATTGTTTTGCGTGATGGCGCTGTTGTCGCTGCTCCAGCCATAGAACTGGCTCTGGTTGCTGCGTCGGTACAGGTCGGCAGACAGCTCCAGGCGGTTCTCGGCATCGATCTGCAGGCCGCCCTTCATCAGCAGCGCGTTGGAGTGCCAGTCTTCCGGCGATGCCTTGATGCCCAGGGCGCTGTTGTTCTGCGTCTCCTTGCCATCGCGGCGCGAGAAGGCAATCAGGCCATCGAGGCTGCCGGATTTGCCGGCCGCAGTGATGCTCTCGTTCCAGGAATGGTCGGCCGAATCAAAGCCGAGCTTGCCGCCGAAATAGCGGGTGTTGCCATTGCGCAAGAAGTCGCTGGCCGACTTGGTCTTGAAGCTGACGGCGCCGCCAATGCCGCCGGCTGCACGCCGGGCCGTGGTAGTGCCCGACTGGATGCCGACCGAGGAGAACATCTCGGGGTCGATAAAGTCGCGGCCAATGCCAAAGGTGTTGTTGCCGGCGCGGCTCACATAGGGGCGGGTGCTGGCGTCGGGCATTTCAATGCCATCCACATCCATGCCGATGCGGTTGCCTTCGATACCGCGAATGTTGTAGCCCGTGGTGCCCGAGCGGTCAAAGCTGCTGCGGTTGCGGCTGGTACCCGATGCCGTGCCGGGGGCCGACACCAGGGGCTGGTAGCGCGAGATGTCCGCCATGCTGTTGGCTTTTTCCAGCTCCTCGCCGGAGATCACGGTCACCGTACCGGGGGCCTTTTCGGCCTTGGCCTGCACCGTGACTTGCGGCATCGTCGATTCTGCTTGCGCCAGTTGCACCAGTTGCATTGGCTGATCCGGGGCAGCCTGCTGCGCAAGCGCACCGGCAGACACCAGCGCGGCGACAGCGGCGGCCAGGTAACGGAGTTGGAGAGTGGAAGTGGCGCGCGCAGAGATACGCTGCGCCTGGGAAGAGGTGCGAGAAGCCATAGGGTCCAGCCAGTTAAAGCAAGGGGGAAGAAAAGACTGCTGGCTACTGACCTGGGCTGCATGCGGATGATGCAGGCTGAGGGGTCTGCTGCGGAACCCCTATAAGGGGTGGTGCAGGAGGCCCTGGTGGCATGGTGTTGTTATTGCTGGCGCCTGTAAAACGCCATTCTACATAAAAATGATTATCATTTGCGTTGAATTTCTTGCATGTGCTTAGTTCGCAACACTGCGGGCAGATCGGCTACGTTGGCCACCTCGCTGTGGCGCAATGCATCCACCACCACGCGCATCGCGGGCGACATGCCGCGCCGGTGCGGGTAGTAGAGGTGGTAGCCGCTGAAGGGCTGGCACCAGTCGTCCAGCACCCGCAGCAGCTCGCCTTGCGCGATATGGGGCGCGGCCATGTCTTCGGGCACATAGGTCAGGCCGTAACCGGCCAGTGCGGCGCGCAGCATGGCTCGGCTGCCGTTGAACACCCATTGGCCTTGCACGCGCACCTGCACGGCAGCGCCGTCTTTTTCCAGCTCCCAGGCCATCAGCCCACCATGGGTGGGCAGGCGCATCGTGATGCACTGGTGGGCGGCCAGGTCCTGCGGCGTCTGGGGCGCGGGCATGCGCTGCAGATAGTCGGGCGTTGCGACAATCGCCATGCGCCAGTCGGGCCCGATGCGCACCGCAATCATGTCCTTGGCGACCTGGTCACCCAGGCGTATGCCCATGTCAAAACGCTGCGCGACGATATCGCCCAGTCCATAGTCGACATTGATCTCGATGGACACATCCGGGTAGCGCTGCATCACCGGCGCGAGCTTGGGCCAGAGCACGGTGTTGGCCGCATGCTCGGCCGTGGTGATGCGGACATGGCCGCGCGGCGTGTCCCGAAAATCGCTGAGCGCGGCGACGCCCGATTCAATCTCGTCAAAGCCCGGGCCGATGCGGGCCAGCAGGTAGGCGCCCGCCTCGGTGGGCGAGACGCTGCGCGTGGTGCGGCTGAGCAGGCGCACGCCCATGCGGGCCTCCAGGCCCCGGATGGTGTGGCTGAGCGCCGACTGCGATACGCCCAGTTGCGCAGCGGCCTTGGTGAAGCTGCCTTCCCGCGCGACCGCGACAAAGGCCAACAAGTCATTGATGTTTTCGCGGGGCATGGCGGGGTCCTGCTGGGGGCTGGGTGGCGTTGCTGAACGTCATCGTCATTTTCATAGGGTGGGTGGATCGGACTATATGGAATATGATCAACACGCTGATAACGCGAGTCCAGATGAAGCGCGCAGGGCCAGCCCGCATGGCAGGCCTGAAGCTTCGCTGCGGATCGCACCGAAAAATTCAATGAGAGGATATGACACCATGAAAAAGCCTGCTGCACGCCAACTGCCCGCCCTGGTGCTGGCCACCGTCCTGGGTAGCCTGGCCTTGGCCGCGTCTGCCGCGCCCCTGTCGTTTCTCAACCAGACCATCACCGCCAGCGTGCCGGCCAAGGATGTGCCCGCGCTGCGCAAGGCCGTGGGCGATGTGCTGAACAATGCCGCTGACAAGAGCACCACGCAGTGGACCAGCAGCCATGGCCCGCGCCACCGCCAGGTGCAAATGGCGCTGACCCCGCTGCAAACCAGCCAGACCCAGAAGGCCGATACCTGCCGCCTGCTGAATGTGGAAGCCAGCCGCCCCAACGGCAAGCTTAAGGAGGAGTGGCAGTTCTGGTTCTGCAAGCAGCCCAATGGAACCTGGAAGGCCAGCGCCCAGTAAATGCAGGAGCCGGGTCGCAGCTGCCTGGTGCGGTAGGCGCGGCCCGCTGCCTTGTCTGACAGCGCCCATCACACCATGGGAGGGAGAGACCAATGACGAACAAGAAGAACCTGCTGCCTGCGCGCAAGCTGGGCACGGCATTGTTGGCGGGCGTGCTGGGCCTCAGCACCATCAGCAGCGCCATCGCCTGCACGCGGGTGGTCTATCTGGGCGCGCATGACCAGGTGATCACCGCCCGCTCGATGGACTGGAAAAATGACATCACCAGCAACCTCTGGGTCTTGCCGCGCGGCATGGAGCGAACCGGCCAGGCAGGGCCCAACTCGCTGCGCTGGACCTCACGCTACGGCAGCCTGGTGACCTCGGGCTACGACGTCTCCACGACTGACGGCGTCAACGAAGCGGGGCTGAGCGCCAACCTGCTGTGGCTGGCTGAGTCGCAGTACCCGGCGTTCGATGACAAGAGCAAACCGGGCCTGACGATTGCCGCCTGGGCCCAGTATGTGCTCGACAACTTTGCGACCGTGGCCGAGGCTGTCCAGGCGCTGGAGCAGCAGCCCTTCACCATCGTCTCGGACAATGTGCCCGGCGAAGACCGGCTCACCACCTTGCACCTGTCCATGTCGGACGCCAGTGGCGACAGCGCCATTGTCGAGTACATCGGCGGCCGCCAGGTCATCCACCACAGCCGCAGCTACCAGGTGATGACCAACTCGCCCACCTTTGACGAGCAGCTGGCGCTCAACAGCTACTGGAAGCAGATTGGCGGCACCGTCATGCTGCCGGGCACCAACCGGGCGGCCGACCGCTTTGCCCGTGCGTCGTTCTATGTGAACGCCGTGCCGCAGGCCCAGGAGCCCAACAAGGCCCTGGCCAGTGTGTTCAGCGTGATCCGCAATGTCTCCGTGCCCTATGGCATCACGACCCCGGACCAGCCCAATATTTCCTCGACGCGCTGGCGCACGGTGTTCGACCACAAACGCAAGCTCTATTTCTTTGAATCGGCCCTGACGCCCAATACCTTTTGGGTGGACCTGAAGGCGCTGAACTTCAGCCGCGCCACCGGCAAGGTGATGAAGCTCGATCTGGGCCCGAACCAGAACCATGCGTTTGCTGGCGATGCCACGGCATCGTTCCAGCCTTCGGAGCCGTTCAAGTTCTTGGGACTGCAGTAAGGCGGTGCTTGACGAGGTCCGCCATCTGGCGGGCCGCGCAGGCTGTTCAGCTCACACCGCCCAACGATGGGGCTCGCCGATAAAGCGCTTTAACTGCTCGGTGAACACGCGCAGTTTGGCACTGGGCTCCACTGGCGCGCGCAGCAGATGGATGTCGGAATGCAAGCAGGTGCTGTCGCTGGGGCCGGCAGTCAATTTCAGCAGATGCCCCGTGGCAATGTCGTTGCCTACTACCCAATCGGGTAACAGCGCAATGCCCACGCCCGCCAGCGCAGCCAAGCGCATGGCTTCAAAATCATCACAACGAAAAACGGCCTGGTCTGGCAAAACGCCATGTCCGAGAAAGTCAGACCAGCCCAGCAAATCTGCGCCATGCAGTTTATCGATGAGCTGGTAGCTTGGTAAATCGTCCAGAGATTTTGGAGCGCCCACTGCGGAGATGTACAAAGGGCTGGCACACAGCGTACGGATTTGCGTGGCGATCTTGGTGGCGACCAGAGAACTGTCCGGAAGTTTGCCTATCCTTATCACCGCATCCAGGCGCTCAGCCACAGGATCTGCAAGCCGCTCTGTCAAATCCAGCTCCACGCGCAATTGGGGGTGGGTCTTGGCCAGCAAGGCCACCACAGGAATCACGTACCGCTTGCCGAAGGTGGGAAAGCAGGCCACGCGCAAAACACCATGGGCTCCACCACTCAGGGCCGCAATTTCCTGTTGCGCATCTGCCAACTCGTCCAGCACGCGCTTGGCTCTGACAAGCAGCGCAGCACCAGCCTCGGTCAAGGTGATGAGGCGGGTAGAGCGCCTGAAAACAGGCGTTCCAAGACGCGCTTCTAGCGTGTCAATGCTGCGCGTGATCGACGAGGGGGCGACCCCCATGCGCCGAGCTGCTGCGGAGAAGCTGCCTTCACGGGTAACGTGGACAAACACTTCCAAAAACTCGGCGATGCGCTCAGCGCCCATATTTGCATTTCCCGCAAAACCGTTAACGAATTCTGGCCAGTTATCAAGCGGGGTCTGGCCCCGTACCATCGAATCCATTGTAGTTGAGCTGATTTCGCTCGAAGAAGGAGTCGCAAGTTGATGAAAGCCGTTGTTCAGAATGTCTTTGGTGGTCCTGAGACGCTCAAGATCGAGGAATTGCCGATTCCAGAGGTACGGCCCCATGACCTGTTGGTGCGAGTCGGTGCTGCTGGCGTCAACCGGGCCGATGCCTTGCAGCGCATGGGCCGCTATGGCCGGGCCAACTTTGGCGACTCCGAGCTGATGGGGCTGGAGGTCGCAGGCGAGGTGGTTGACCTTGGTGCATCCGTTTCGGGTTATCAAATAGGTGATCGGGTGATGGGGATCGTTGGTGGAGGGGCCTACGCCGAATTCGCCCGCATAGACCACAGGATGGCTATGCCAATTCCGCGCGGAATGGACGATGTGCGAGCAGCAGCGATTCCCGAGGTCTTTGTCACTGCCCATGAAGCGCTATTTCACTTGGGCCGTCTCGAAGCGGATCAGTCCGTCCTGGTGCATGCCGCCGCTGGAGGGGTTGGCTCTGCTGCCGTGCAACTCGCCCACCGCGCTGGTGCTCGCATCTTTGCCAGCACTTCCGCTGAGAAGCTGCAGCGCGTGTTGGCCTGGGGTGCAGATCGGGTCATCGACTACCGCGCCGAGAGCTTCCAGCAAGTGATCGACGCCGATACCGATGGCCAAGGCGTCAACCTGGTTGTGGACTTTATTGGTGCGCCGTATCTGGCCGCCAACATCCATTCGCTGGCCGAAGGCGGGCGAATGATCCAGGTGGGCATTCTCGGGGGCGGCAGCGGAGGGGAGTTGCCATTGGACCGTGTTCTCTACCGGCGTCTCTCCATCATGGGGACGGTGATGAAAAGCCGCTCGCTGGAGGAGAAGTGCGCCATGGTGGAACGCTTTTCAGAACGGTGGCTAGCGCTGTTCGACGACGGAAGGCTGCATCCCGTTGTTGACAGTGTCTATGCACTTGAAGATACAGAAGCGGCCCATCGCCGATTGGAATCCGGTCAGGCAGTCGGAAAAATAATCCTGTCAACGGCAGCGCTGGGAAATGACCGGCTGGCTCAAGAGTAGAAGAGGGGAGCCATCATGCCAAAAACCATTCTGCAAAAGGTTGACGCATGCATGCATCGTTACCAGCTGCTTGCAATGACCTGGTGCTGTGCATTTGCAGTATCTGCCATCTACTACCACCAGCCGCTGCTGCCACAAATGGCGGGTACTTTTGGCGTTTCACTCGGCAACGGAAGCTGGATAGCCACCATCACGCAACTCGGTTATGCGCTGGGCCTGCTGCTGTTTGTCCCTCTGGCGGATCGGATCGAGCCGCGCACCTTGGCCGCAAGAACCATCAGCGTCAATGCGCTTGCACTGCTGGCCTGCGCTTTTGCCCCCAGCTTTACCTGGTTGCTGATCGGCTGCGCCGTGGTCGGCATGACCGCGATCACCGCGCAAATCATCATACCGACGATGGTGAGCGCGTCTGCGCCGGCAGCGCAGGGAAAGGTGATTGGTTCGCTGTTGGGTGGACTCTCAGCAGGGCTGTTGTTGGCCAGAATGCTGAGCGGCTATGGAGGCGCAGAGTTTGGCTGGCATGCCATTTTTGCAGTCGCTGCGGCGCTCAATGGTGTCATGCTTTTCATGGTGTGGCGCACGCTGCCGGTGTTACATCCCCAAGCATCGGTGTCTTACGCAGGACTGTTGAAATCCATGGTCACCATGCTGCGAGAAGAACCCCTTATCCGTCTGGCATCTGCCTCGGGTTTTTTGATGTTTGCCGCATTCAGTGCCCTCTGGGCCTCATTGGCCAGCATGCTTTCTCAGCCGCCTTACCATTTCAATCCTGCAGCCATTGGTGCGTTTGGATTTGTCGGCTTGGTGGGTTTGTTTGCTTCCAAGAAAATTGGCATGCTGGTGGACAGGTTCGGCGCCGAAAGAACCATTATTTATGGCTGCAGCCTTATCGCATTGGCCTATGTCTTTGTGGCCCTCTGCGGCTTGAGTCTGGTCTGGTTGGTGGTTGGCATGGCGTTGATGGATGTGGGAAATCGAGCCGGATTGGTGGCCAATCAATCCAGAATCTTTGCGACACATCCCGAGGCCAGGAACAGGACCAATACGATTTTCATGGTGTCCTATTTTCTAGGTGGTGCCGCCGGCGCTGCACTGGGTGGCTACAGCGCCCATGTAGATGGATGGCATGGCCTGGCATTCGTCGGTATAGCGCTTACCGCCATTGCTGGGGTGATGAACTGGGTCGCTCAAGCCTCGTATGGTCTCAAGGTCTTGAAGGGTTGAGCTTGCGTAGTGCCTATCCCGCCCGGTATTGGCGGCTTGACACGCTGATCGCGTTGCCGTCCGGATCCTTGGTATTGGCAAAGGCGTAGCCATTGGCCTGGTGCACCGGGCCAAAATCCAGCCCCTTTGCGGCGGCCTTGGCCACAAACTGGTCGACATCGGCCACGCTGTACGAGAGCTTGAGCACCGCAGAGCCAAATTTCAGGCTCTTGGTGGCCTGGTGGACCAGGATCTCCGCGCCGCCATGCAGGGGTTGGAGCGCAATCAGGCCATCGACCACATCGCAGTCGGAGGTGTAACCAAAGTGCCTCACATAGAACTGCGCCGTGCGCTGCATGTCTTTGGCGTAGATGAGAAGGGTGGTGAGCGCGATGGTCATGGCGGGCCATTATGGCAGCGCTGACCGCGCCTGCGACGGCGCGCGCACGGAGGCTGGCGACCCCACTGGCCGTTGGCCAGCACCCCACGCTCGTTATTTCACAAAACTGTTGCCGAAACGCCACTTATTCATATTGAGTATGAGACTGATTCGTATTTGAATAGGTATCATGGGGGCCGTTTTGGCCAGCAGCTGTGCCCGCGTTTACCGGGCCAGCGCTGCCAGGCATTCACGGATTTCAGGCGGTGTACAGCCCACGCCATCCACGCAGGAATCCATCTGACGGTGGCAGCGCTCAGTGTGCTGTGCGCTTTGGCAGCCTGCACTCCAAGCTTCGCACGCGCTTTGCAGCGCTGTCTCGTCCCGTCGTCGCTTTTTTATCGGACGAGAGCACTCTTTCATGTCTTCTTTCACTTTCAAGCCACGCCGCACCGTGCTGGCGCATGCGGCGGTCTGCCTGGGCCTGGCCCTGCACATGCAGGCGACGATGGCGCAAACTGCCAGCTTCGATATTCCGGCACAACCGCTCGCTAGCGCGCTGGCCCAATTTGCCCGCCAGGCGAACCTGGGCTTTACCGCCGCACCAGCCGCAGCGCAGGGCCGCCAAGCGCCCGCCCTGCATGGTGCGCAGGATGTGTCGCAGGCTTTGCAGGCCTTGCTGCAGGGATCGGGCCTGCAGGGCCGGGTGGAAGGGGGCGTATTGATGGTGCAGGCAGCCGCGCCTGCGCCCGCTACCGCAGCATCGGCTGCCTCTCCATCTGCAGCGGGAGGCGAAGTCACGCTGTCGGAGGTGACGGTGCGCAGCAACCAGCTCGGTGAGATCACCGAGGGCTCGGACTCTTACACGCCTGGCGCTGTGGCGACGGCGACCCGCCTGGTGCTGACGCCGCGTCAGACGCCGCAGTCCGTCAGCGTGGTGACGCGCCAGGTGATGGATGACTTCCAGCTCCACTCGATTGACGATGTCATCAACCACACGCCAGGCGTGAGCATCGTGACCTACGACAGCGAGCGCACCGAGTACTACGCGCGCGGCTTTGCGATCCAGAACTTCCAGTACGACGGCATTCCGATGTCGCGCAACTCGGCCTATTCCGCGGGCAATACGCTGACCGATATGGCGATCTACGACCGGGTGGAAGTGCTCAAGGGTGCCACCGGGCTGCTGACTGGCAGTGGCGATCCGGGCGCCACCATCAACCTGTTGCGCAAGAAGCCGACCAAGGAGTTCAGTGGCCATGCCAGCATCAGCGCCGGCAGCTACCAGAACTACCGGGGGGAGCTGGACGTCAGCGGCGCGCTCAACGACAGCGGCAGCATCCGCGCGCGCGGCGTTGCCACCTACCAGGACAAGCACTCGCAGCTCGATCGCTACGAGCGCAAGACGGGCGTGCTCTACGGCATTGTCGAGGTGGACCTGACGCCCCAAACCCTGCTGACGGTGGGCGCCGACCGCCAGGACAACAAACCCACGGCATCGACCTGGGGCGGTATTCCCTTGCTCGATGCGAGCGGCCATTTCAACGCCATGCCGCGCTCGTTCAACAACGGCGCCGACTGGAGCCACTGGGACCAGTACACCCGCACCGCCTTTGCTACCTTGGAGCACTACTTAGACAATGGCTGGGTCACCAAGCTGCAACTCAACCACCAGATCAACGGCTACAACGCCAACCTGGGCGCCGCAGCCGGTGGCAACCCCGATCCAGTGACCGGTGCCGGCGTGCGCATGTGGAAGGGCCAGTACATAGGCCGCACCACCAGCGATGCGGCCGACCTGTATGCCAGCGGCCCCTTCTCGCTGCTGGGGCGCAGCCATGAGCTGGTGGTGGGCGGCAGCCTGGCCAAGCGCCGTTGGAAAAACGATGGCTACTACAACGACAACAGCGGCTTTGACGGCGTGGTGGACAACTACTACCAGTGGAATGGCAAGGTGCCTGCCCCGGTGTGGAACAGCGCGCCTGACTACAGCGATGACGAGAGCACCTATGAGAACGGCCTCTACACGACCGCCCGCTGGAACCTGCGCGATGACTTGAAGCTCATCACCGGCGGGCGCCTGTCCAACTACAGAAACCGGGTGCAGGAGCAAAAGGAAAAGAATGTCTTTACGCCCTACCTGGGCGCCGTGTATGACCTGAACCAGAACTACTCGGTCTATGCCAGCTACAGCGGCATCTTCAAGCCGCAGTCCTACCAGACCGAGCAGGGCCGCACCTTGGATCCGCTCGAGGGCAAGAACTATGAGCTCGGCGCCAAGGCCTCGTTCTTTGGCGGCCGGCTCAATGCCAGCGCTGCTGTCTTCCAGACCTTGCAGGACAACTATGCCGTGGAGAGTGGCGGCATCACCCCCAGCGGCAACCCCGCATACCGGGCAATCCAAGGCGTCAAGACCCGGGGCTGGGAAGCGGAGGTGTCCGGCCAGATCACGCCCGCCTGGCAGATCCAGGCCGGTTACTCGCACAGCATTGCGCGCAAGGACGGTGAGCGTGTCTCCACCCTCACGCCGTCCAACCAGTTCAACCTCTACACCAGCTACAAGCTCGCTGGCAGCCTGAGCGGTTTGACCCTGGGTGGTGGCGCGCGCTGGCAGGACAAGACCTGGGGCAGCATCAACGTGCCGACCGGTGGCAATGCCGTGCACACCGTGCAGAACTACTGGGTCTGGGATGTCATGGCACGCTACGACTTCAACAAGCAGCTGTCCGCCTCGCTCAACATCAAGAACCTGTTCGACAAGAAGTACTACACCATCTTCAGCTGGTACAGCACCTACACCTGGGGCGAGCCGCGCACGGTCAACGTGAGCCTGAACTACAAGTTCTAAGCGCCGCTGTAGTCAACGCATGCACCACCGGTCTGCAAAGGCTGGTGGTGCATTTTTCTGGGGGCAAGGCGGCCCTTGCTCAATGCTGGCGACGCGCAGAGGTCTGCCGATACATCAATGGCAGCCACGGGATACATATAGACCAGTGAATTGGAAACAAATAAATACATTTACACTGGGCGGTGTATGAGGTCTGCGCCACAGACCGCGACAAACCGGATGAAACGGTCATTGATTCACGTTATTTGACCTTCATCATGTGTTTCCCCAAGATTTGCTAAATAGACTTCGTCTTTTGCTTTATCGGCACGATCAAATGTATTGATGGTGCCTAACATGATTGCCAAGGAAGTGTTATGACTCGTCAGCGGAACGCCCGGAACATCGTTGTTTCCTCGGCCATGTTGCTGGCCACCTCCAGCCTCTTTGCCCAGGGGCTGATCACGGTGTACCAGAACGATTTTGAAACGCCCAACGCAGCGCAGTACGCGGCAGAGATTTGCAAAGATGGCGGTGGCACCCCGGCGGGGAGTAACAACTACGGGACTTTCTCTCAAAATTACAGCGATCCGGCCAACGGCTTTTCGTTCGTTCAAGTCAAAACGGCCGATCGCCTGTGTACCAAGGCGGTCAACAATCCTACCGCCAATGCCAGCCACTCGCCGGCTTGGCAAGGCACCGGCTATGCCGATGATTCGCGGCCTTTGAACCGATTCACGGGTGGTATTGTTCGTCAGTCCGGTGACTATCGGCACCGAGAGGCCGTGGGCCTGGTTTTTCCGACACAAGGCCAGCAGTTCATGGATCTGTCGATGGATTGGTCTGGGCTTGCCGTGCAGCTCGATGGCGCCAACCCCGCCAACCCTGGCGACTTCTACAACAAGCTGTGGATCAACAGACCGAACAAAGACTACAGCGTCAAATTCCGTTTCTACCGGCTTGAAGCTGGTGACAGCTTTGTCTTGGTGGATAACGCGGCTGCGGAGTCTTCGGTGAATATCAATGCGGTGCCTGCCAGCCCTGTGCGCACAGAGGTGTTTTCTTTCTCCAGCGCTTCGCCGGATGGCCTGTCGTTTGACTGGCATGCGATGCACTATGCCTTGGATATGGCGAACATGGGCTTTAACAGTTCAACCCAGCGCCTGGGCGTGGTCTGGGAGCTGGAGACTGACCAGTCTTATGCGGCCTTTGACAATATTCTGGTAACTGCCTCACAGGTTCCAGCCGCCGAGGTGGTCAAGGGCGTTGATGATGAGCACAGCTTGCCCAATATCTCGGATGCCTTTGCGATTCCCGATGTCACCGCCAACGACTATGTGGAAGGCGGCGGCAGCGCCATCAACAAGGCATCGGTTCAGTTGTTGAGCGCGCCGCAGTATGGCGCGCTGAGCATCCCCGATCCCAGCCACCCCGAGCTGATTCTCTACACACCCGACGGCGTGTACTTTGGCGATGTGACTTTCCAGTACAGGGTCTGTGATACGTCGACCCCTACGCCTGCCTGTACGACCGATCCTGTCACCGTGACCTTGCACATTCCTGCCAAGGTCACGCCACCCGAGCCGGCTGCGCCAACGCCTGTACCCGGGCTGGCTGGTTGGGGCATCGGCTTGCTGTCGATGCTGACGCTGGGCCTGGCCGGGTTCTTCAGCAGAAAGCGCCACACTGCCTAGTGGCCAAGCCCTCTTCTGAACTGACCCCAAGAAGTTGGACAGTTGGAAGCTAGGGACTGAAGGCCTGAATCCGGTATTGCACCGGACTCAGGCCTTTTAGTTTTAGCTTGATGCGTTGGTGATTGTAGTAATGGATGTAGTGGTGAAGACCTTCTTGAAGCTGCGCCACACTGCTGAACTTGTTGAGGTGGAAGAACTCGGACTTCAAGGTTCCGAAGAAGCTCTCCATCGCTGCGTTATCCAAGCAATTGCCCCGACGTGACATGCTTTGCACCAGGCCATGATCGGCCAGCAAGCGGCGATAGGCACGACTTTGGTACTGCCAGCCCTGGTCGGAATGCAGCAATGGTTTTTCCTCCCTGCCCAGCTTGCCTAGCGCCTTGCGCAACATGTCACCCACCATCTTCAAGCGCGGTTGCGTATTCATCTGATAGCTCACCACCTCGCCGTTGAATAGATCCATGACAGGCGACAGGTATAGCTTTTTACCCAAGACGTTGAACTCTGTCACGTCCGTCACCCATTTCTGGTTAGGCTGCTCGGCCATGAACTGGCGCTGCAACACATTGGCCACGCCCGCGTGCTGCCCGGCGCGATAGGAGCGATATTTCTTGGGCCGAACCAGGGACTTCATCCCCATTACCTGCATCAGGCGCTGCACGCTCTTGTGGTTCACATGACAGCCATTGCGCTTGAGTTCAAGCGCAATGCGCCGATAGCCATAGCGTCCTTTGTGAAGCTCGTAGACAGATCGGATCTGAGCCTTGAGCTCAGCGTATTTGTCGCCTCTCCTGTGCACTTGAGCCTGGTAATAGAAGGTGCTGCGCGCCAGCTTACCTGCCCGCAGCAAGTCCTTGAGGTCGTGATCTGGCCTTAGCTCAAGCACTATCCGCGCTTTTTCTGCGCAGCTTGTTTTTTCGCCTGAACCAAGGCCTCCAATTTTTTTAGGTACGCCACCTCCGCGCGCAGGTACTTCACCTCTTTGAGCAAATCTGCGTGCGAACGCGTGTCGTCCGCAGACATAACTGCTTGTGCCTGTGCGGGCTTGGCTGTGGGTGGGTTTGGCATCTTCTTGGAGCGTCCTCTTGGCCGGGGTGCAAGTGCTTGCGGCCCACCGTCATGATATTGCAGCTCCCAGGCGCTGATGACACCCGTGCCACCCCGGATATCAAACAAGGTAATCGTCTCTCGTGCAGACAGATCATCTCGCCACATCCGCTGCAACACTGCCAGTTTGAAGTCAGCGCTGTAGCGACTGAACTTCTTGCGCAACCCTGATAGGCCATGCTGCTGGTAGCTCTTTACCCAACGTCGCACTGTCGCTTGGTCGAGACCGTGAGCATGGGCCAGTGCTCTGAACCCATGCTGCCCCTGCACGTAGCCCTGGACAACTTCCAGCTTGTAACTCTCGTCGTACTTCGCCATGAAAAACACCCCAAAGGTTGGATGGATGTCCAACTTTTGGGGTGCAGTTCATTCGGAGGGTTTTTTTCATGCTGACTAACGCACTGATCCCAGTTGAGGCCGCAATGTGAAGTTAAGCCTGGCCTAGCCTGTGCGCCGTTGCCCCAGGTGCTTGCTGAGAAAGTCGATAAAGGCGCGGGTCTTGTGCGGCAGGTGGGGGCTGTTGGGAAAAACAGCGCTGATCGACTGGCGTGGCAGGCTGTAGCCGGGCAGCAGCTGCTGCAATGCGCCGCTGTGCAGGTCCTGCTCGACCAGCCAGGCCGGCAGCACCGCGATGCCCAGCGATGACAGCGCCATCAGGCGGATAGCGGCGGAGGTGTTGGCATGGTGGGCGGCGCTGCCTTTGACCTCGGTCTCCTTGTCCTGGGGGCCGCGCAGGATCCAGTGCGTGGGGCTGTGAAGATTGCTGTTGGCAATCCAGGGGAGCGGGGCCAGATCAGCGGGCTGCCGCACCGGATGCCTTTTGAGCAACGCAGGCGAGGCGACGAGCACGATGTCGTAATCGTCCAGTTTGCGGCTCTTGAAATCCGAATCGGCCAGGCTGCCCAGGCGCACCACCAGGTCGAGCTTTTCTGCAATCAGGTCGCTCAGCGAGGAGTTGGTGTCGTAGCGGATGGAGATGGCCGGGTACTGCTGCACGAACCTGGCCACCAGCGGCAGGATGTAGCGCTCGCCATATTCGCCCGTGGTGCTCAGGCGCAAGGTGCCCGAGATGCGCTTGCGGCCCTGCATGGCCATGTCAAACTTGCTCTCCAGCTGGCCGACCAGCTCCTTGAACTCATCGTAGAAGTTCTGGCCCGCTTCGGTCAGCGCAATGCTGCGTGTGCTGCGCAGCAGCAGCGTGACGGCCAGGGCCTCTTCCAGGGCTTTGACATGCAGGCTGGCCATGGCCTTGCTGATGGACAGGTAATCGGCCGCCTTGGTGTACGAGCCCAGCTCGACAACGGCCAGAAAGGTCTGCACGCGGTGCAGCTGGGTGGAGAGAGCGATGCGGTTCATTGTTCAATCTGGCCAAACAAAGTTTCAAGCATAGCGGTATCGACGGGCCGCGCAGCCCTGCCTACCATCCTGGGCCAAAGGGATCCAAGATGACGTACCGCTACCGCATTGCCACCGTGTTCTTGCTGGGATTTTTTATTGACTGCATCAACATCTTCATGCCCGCCGTGGCCTTGCCACGCATGGCCGCCGCGTTCCAGATCGGCAGCGCGGCCAGCGCCTGGGTCGCGAATGCCTACATCCTCGGGCTGACCCTTGTCATTCCGCTCAGTCCCTGGCTGGCCAGCCGCTGGGGCGCTCGGCGCATGCTGGCAGCATCGATGCTGGTGGTTGCGGGGGCTGTTTGGGCATGCGGCGAGGCCAGCAGTTTTGGCCAGATGGTGGGCTGGCGCTTTGTGCAAGGCATGGCTGGGGGCTTGCTGATCCCTGTGGGCCAGGCGATGACCTTCAACCGTTTCCAAGGCGCCGAGCGGGCCCGCATCTCGACCCTGGTCATGGCAGTGGCCCTGCTGGCGCCCGCGCTGTCTCCCAGCCTGGGCGGCTGGATCGTGGATCAGGCCTCCTGGCGCTGGGTGTTCCACGCCAATATTCCGCTGGCCCTGGCGGCCGCTGCGTTGTCATGGCTGTGGCTGCGCGAGGAGCCCAGGCCAGCGCAGACGCGGCCCGACCTGCTCGGCCTGCTGCTGATCAGCGCCGCGCTGGCCAGTGCCTTGCTCGGCATGTCGCTCTACGGTGCGGGCCAAGCGGGCGTGGTGGCATTGGCTTGTTTGGGGGCTGCGCTGCTGTTGGCCCGCCTTTATGCCAGCCATTCCCGCAAGGTGGCCGATGCCATTGTGGATGTGCGTTTGCTCCAAAGCCCGCGGCTCGCGCTGTCGATCTGGGTGTACTACGCCATCCCGGCATTTTTACCGGCGTGAACCTGCTCAATATCTTTTATCTGCAAGACCTGCTCCATATGGGAGCGGCGCAGACGGGGCGCTTCATGGTGGTGTATGCCGCAGGGGCGCTGGTGGCCATGGTGCTGTGCGGGCGCCTGTACAACCGGGTGGGGGCTGGGCGGCTGTTTGTGCTTTCGATGCTGCTGCACAGCCTGGGCATTGCGGCGCTGGCGGCGGTGGATTCCACACAGGATCTGCTGATCCTCATCCTGGCCTATGCGCTGATGGGCACAGGCGGCGGGATGGGCGCCAACACCGCGCAGACCACGGCGCTGATGGATTTTGACGGCGCCCAAACCCACAAGGCCAGTGTGCTGTGGAACATCAACCGCCAAATGGCCTTCAGCGTGGGCGCGGCGCTGCTGCTGATGCTTTTCAATCTGCTTGCCCAGCGCTGGTCTGCGCCCCAGGCCTATCACCTCACATTTGCGATCGCCGCCTTGCTGGGATTGCTTCCCCTTCTTCCACTACGCAGCTTGCCTGCAGAAAAAACCCACCATGAATAATCCCTACACCCAGGCTGCCGAGCGCAGTGTCTACGACGTGCACGAACTGATCCAAACCATTTTTGCCGGCGCGCCGGGCATGGCGCGGGCTGCCATTGACCAGCTGATGCCCGTATTTGCGGAAGGCTTCAGCATGGTGACCACCGCAGGTGCCGTGGTGCAGCTGCCGCAGGTGGCTGCCATGTTCCAGCAGGCCGCTGCTGGTCGGCCCGGGCTGCGCATTGAGATCAGGGAGGTGGCCACCGTCTGGCAAGCCGCTAGCAGCGTGGCGCTGCGCTACCAGGAGACCCACCATCTGAACGGTACAGCCATGGCGCGCTGGGCCACGGCGATTGTTGATTGCGCCGATGGGGCCGTGCGCTGGCAGTACCTGCATGAGACGGCCTTGGGCCGCTGATGCCAAGCGGGCAGCAGCGGAGTTCTGCGATGACGAGCGCCCGTGTTCACTTCATCCGCTGCAGCCGCATCGGCACCTGATATCGCTCGGCATGGATTGACGTGGTGCTACCAATCCGTGAATCGCCCAGGCTTTGCTAGACACTCTTGTGCTGTTGGTTGGACTGCCCCTGGTTAGGTTGACGAAATCAGCCTATCTTTGGACTGCCCTTGGTCAGGGCCAGTCCCCCTCACCGAAAATCCCGGCTCCGAATCCGCAGGCTGTCATACCAGTCCGAGACATCCCGCAACTGGTGCGCGATCAGGTTGCCGACCTCGCCGCTGCGCTGCCAGCGGCCTTGCACGGCCAGGAACTGGGCGTGCAGCAGGGCATCGCGCTGGGCGCTGCGCAGATGGGGCCAGCAGATGACTTGCAGGTTGCCGGTTTCGTCCTCCAGGGTGATAAAGACGACGCCCTTGGCAGTGGGTGGTTGCTGTCGCAGGGTGACGATGCCGCAGGCGCGCACCCAGCTGCCGTCGCGCGCTTCGCGCAGCTCGGCCTGGGTTTGGAAGCGGTGGCGCTGCAGGCGTTCGCGCAGCAAGGCCATGGGGTGGCGGCGCAGGCTCAGGCCCAGCGCGGCATAGTCCCAGTGGATGTCTTCCTGCTCACTGGCGGCGGGCAGTTGCAGCTCTTCCTCGTCGATGGGGGCTGCGCGCAGCAGGCGGCTGTGGTGCAGCGGTGCGGAGGCGTGCCAGAGCTGGTTGCGGCGGTGGCCTTCAAGGCTGGCCAGGGCATCGGCGGCGGCCAGGTACTTCATCGCCGGGGCGTCCAGCTGGGCGCGGCGGGCCAGGTCCTGGGCGCTGTCGAAGGGGGCGGCGCTGCGGGCCTGCAGCAGGCGCTCGACTTGTGTCTGCTGCAGCTGCTTGACCAGGCGCAGGCCCAGGCGCACGGCGGGGTGGGGGCCGCTGGCCGCTTCGGTAGTGCAATCCATGCCGCTGTGCATCACATCGACGGGCAGCACCTGCACGCCATGGCGCTTGGCATCCTGGATCAGCTGGCTGTTGCTGTAAAAGCCCAGCGGTTGGCTGTTGATCATGGCTACTAAAAACTCAGCCGGGTAGTGGCATTTGATCCAGGCACTGAAGTACACCAGGATCGCAAAGCTGGCGGCATGGCTCTCCGGAAAACCGTATTCCGAAAAGCCCTGGATCTGTTGAAAGATCGACTCGGCAAAGGCCTGCGAGTAGCCATTGCCGGTCATGCCGTTGATGATCTTGTCGTAGTACTTTTGCAGGTTGCCGGTGCGGCGCCAGGCCGCCATCGAGCGGCGCAGCTGGTCGGCCTCGCCGGCGCTGAAGCCGGCCGCATCGATGGCGATCTGCATCACCTGCTCCTGGAAGATGGGCACGCCCAGGGTGCGCTCCAGCGCCGGGCGCAACAGCTCGCTTTCGTACTGGATTTCTTCCAGCCCCTGGCGGCGGCGCAGATAGGGGTGGACCATGCCGCCCTGGATGGGGCCGGGCCGCACCAGCGCGACCTCGATCACCAGGTCGTAGAACTCCCTGGGCCGCAGGCGCGGCAACATGCTCATCTGGGCGCGGCTTTCGATCTGGAAGACGCCGATCGTGTCGGCCGCGCAGATCATGTCGTAGGTGGGTTTGTCGTCGTGCGGGATATCACCCAGCGCAAAGCTGCGGCCCTGGCGTGCGCCCACCAGGCGCAGCATTTTTTGCAGCGCGGTGAGCATGCCCAGCGCCAGCACATCGACCTTGAGCAGGCCGACGGCATCGAGGTCGTCCTTGTCCCACTGGATGACGGTGCGGTTCTCCATGCTGGCGCGCTCGATCGGCACGATGCGCGAGAGCGGGCCCCGGGTGAGCACAAAGCCGCCCACATGCTGGGACAGGTGGCGCGGAAAATCGCGCAGGGTCTCGACCAGCTCCTGCAGCTGGCGCACGGCCAGGTCACCCGCCTGCAGGCCGCACTGGGCCAGCGCTTCGGCCCGCAGCAACTCGTCGTCCCAGCGCGAATGGTCACGTGCCAGCAGATCGATGCTGGGCGGCGCAAAGCCCAGCGCCTTGGCCACATCGCGGATCGCGGATTTGCGCCGGTAGCGGATGACGACGGCAGTGAGGCCTGCGCGGTGCAGGCCGTATTTCTTGTACAGGTACTGGATGACCTCTTCGCGCCGGGCATGCTCAAAGTCGACATCGATATCGGGCGGCTCGTTGCGCTCCTTGCTGATAAAGCGCTCGAACAGCACCCGGGTCTTGTCCGGATCGACCTCGGTGATGCCCAGGCAAAAGCAGACCGCCGAGTTGGCGGCCGAGCCCCGGCCCTGGCAGAGGATGTCCTTGCTGCGGGCAAAGCGCACGATGTCGTAGACGGTCAAAAAGTAGTGCTCGTACTGCAGCTCGGAGATAAGGGCCAGCTCTTTTTCCAAGGTGGCCTGCACCTGCGGCGGCGTGCCTTGCGGCCAGCGGCGGGCCGCCCCTTCGTAGCTGAGCTGGCGCAGATAGGCCGCTGGTGTGAGCTGGGGCGGCACCACCTCGTCGGGGTACTGGTAGCGCAGCTCGGTCAGCGAGAACTGGCAACGCGCGGCAATGTCCAGGGTGGCGCCTAGCAGATCGGGCGGGTACATCTGCGCCAGCCGCAGCCGGCTGCGCAGGTGCTGCTCGGCATTGGGCTGCAGCGCGTAGCCGCAGTCGGTCAGCGGGCGGCGCAGGCGGATGGCGGTCAGCACATCCTGCATGGGCTTGCGCGAGCGCACATGCATGTGCACATTGCCAGCGGCCACCAGCGGTACGCCACTGCTGCTGCCCGCCGCGCGCATCTGCGCCAGCCAGGCCTCGTCGCCCAGGCTGCGATCGAGCTGCACGGCCAGCCAGCAGCGGCCGGCAAAGTGCTGCTGCAGCCAGGCGGCCTGGGCCTGGGTTTGCGCCGGGCTGGCCTGGCGGCTGGGGGCCAGCAGCAGCAGGCAGTCTTGCAGCGCGCGTGGGTGGATGGCCGATTGCGCCAGCGCATAGCTGCCCTTGGGCGATTTGCGCCGCAGTTGGGTGATGAGGGCGCAGAGGTTGCCATAGCCATGCAGGTTGCAGGCCAGTGCCACCAGGGTGAAGGCGGGCGCGGCCGCATCGCTGGGCTGCACCTCAAACTGCGCGCCCACGATCAGCGGCAGCCCGCAGTCACGCGCTGCGACATGGGCGCGCACGATGCCGGCGAGCGAGCATTCATCGGTCAGGGCCAGCGCGCGGTAGCCTTGGGTATGGGCGCGGTCGACCAGCTCATGCGGGTGGCTGGCGCCGCGCAGAAAGCTGAAATTGCTCAGGCACCACAGCTCGGCGTAGTGGGGGATGGAGAGTTTGGGACGCGTGGCCATGGCTCTAGACGGGTGCGGCGCTGCTCAGGCAAAGCGGCCATGCAGAAACCAGGCGCCGCTGTTGGCGGACAAGCGGGTGTGGAAGATCCACAGCAAGCCGGCATGCGGGCTGTGGGCGACCCAGTAATCACGCAGCGCGGTGTGGGCGGTTTGGGTGATGGGGGCGGGTTGGGGCGGATCTTTGCGGTGATCGCTGTGATCGCTGCCGGGGGCCGCCTCATCGATGTGGGTGTCGCCATCCGAGTCGGCCGCCGGCAAAAAACCAGGGCTGCGGTGCCACCAGCCGCCTTCGATGCGCTGCGGGCCCAGCAGCAGCTGCAAGGGGCCGTGGTAGAGCGGCCGGCTCTGGCTGTCCTGCAGCAGTTGCAGGGGGGTGGGCAGCAAGAAGCTGGGCTGCGCAAGGGGCGGCACATGCAGCGGTGCATGCAGCCGTGAATGGGGCTGTGCAGCGGGCGGGGCGGCCTTGGCCTTGCCGGCTGGCTGCGCGGGCAGCCACTGCACCTGCCACTCGGGGCGGTGGTCGGGCCGCAGCAGCGGGCGCTGCACCTGGTCTTCGCCCAGGCGGGCGGTGATGCGTTCGAGCACCTGCTCCAGGCTTTCGCCATCGGCGGTTTTGTCGGGCAGCAGGCTGGCACTGCGCTCTTGCAACGCTTCGGGGGCATCGGCATGCAGGCGCAGCTCGCCGACAGGGGCTTGCAGCTGCACATGGGCCAGGTGCTCTTGCAGCAGGCGGCACAGGTGCTGCAGATCGCGCGTGGTGCTGGCGGTGTGGATGGTCAGCTCACCGCCATCGCCTACATGGCGGGAGCGCATCGCATCATGGCACCAGCACAGCCGAAAGCTGCGTACGCCCGCCCGCTGCGCCGCCAGCCAGCCGCACAGCTGCAGCAGCAGCTGGCGCGCGCCGTGCATCAGCGCATCGGCCTGGTCGATGCGCATGGGCAGCTCCAGCCGGGCATCAAAGCGGGCGGGCAACTGGATCCAGGGGTAGCGGTCGGGCAGCAGGCCATGGGCCTGGTCAAGGGCTTTCAGGATGTCCGTATCCATGCGCCGGGCCAGCGCGCCCCGGGGCAGCGCATGCACGGCGCCCAGGCTCTGGCAGCCCAGCTGGCTCAGCAGCTCGGCATGGCGGGCCACTGCATCGATGGCCTGCAAGGGCAGGGGCGCCAGCATCTGGGGCAGCGGCTGGCCCATGCCGTGGCGGATGCCGCAGCGCGCCAGCGCAATGGCCGCCAGGCTGGTGGGGGCCCAGCTGATGGCCTGCACGCCCAGCTGCCGGCTCTCGCGCAACAGGCGCCGGGCCAGTTGCTGGCGGCCGCCAAACAGGCGTTCGCTGGCCGAGAGCTCCAGCACCAGGGCATCGCCAAACACACTGTCCGAGGGCACGCAGGCCAGGCGCGGCGTGAACTGCTGCGCCCACAGTGCCAGGCCTTGCATCTGGGCCGTGGGCGTGGCGGGCGCGGCTGGGGTGGCCTCAGTGCTGCAGGCTGGACTGGGGCGCGCGCTGGCGGCGGGGTGGGGGAGTTGGGGCAGCAGGGCGGCCCAGATCGCTGTCATGGTCTGGCAAGAGGATGGCTCGGGTCGAGTTGGTGGAAGGAAGGGTGGCTGGCTGCGGCACGGTGCCGGGCCACAGGCGCGCGGGCAGCACGGCTTGCAGGCTGGGCGGCACGGCGGGCAGCTCCAGCGTGCCCTCGTGCACAGGGCCCCGGCGTTTGAGCAGCTCCAGCTGCAGCGACCAGGGCTGGCTGCTGCGCACCAAGAGGCGCAGTGGCGCCGCCGAGGCCTGGTGCCGGCTGCTCTCGGGCCGGAACACAAACACCAGGCCTTCAAACTGCTGGGCGCTGATCTGCAGGCGGCGTATCTGCTCGGGCTGCACCTGGGGCAGCCAGGCCAGCAGGGCGGCTGCGGCATTGGCCCGGAGCAGCTGCTCCAGCGCCCAGAGCTGGTCTTGCGGGCGGCTGCCGTGGATCCAGACCAGCTGCCCAGGCGCCAGGCCGCTTTGCGCCAGCCCGCTGGCATGGGGCGGCAGCGGCGGGCCCAGTGCGATGACAGGTTTGTGCGCTGGGCACTGCTGCAGGGCCATGCCGGTCAGGCGCCATTCCAAGGTGCCAGCCTGGGGCTGCAGCACCTCCGTCAGGCCCTGGCTGGGCCAGCCTTTGCCAGGCAGCTCGGCATCCAGCGCATCCCACCCAGTGGGGATGCCCGCCATCGGCGCGCGCACCAGGTGGTCGCCGCGCCAGAGCTGGGCGGCCACCGTGGGCGGCAGGGACAGGGCATCGAGTTTAGGCATGGCAAATAACTGTATATATGTACAGTATAAGAGCTTGCGCGGCTGCGATGTGTAACAAGCGACGGGCAAGCAGCGGGCGACTGGGCTGGAAAGTGAGTGTCTGCCTTTCAAAACAACCCATTGCAGCTTTGTTTTGAAGCGGGCAGCCAGCCGGGTAAGATCGCGGTACATGCAAATACCAGAACCCCACGACTCTGCCGACCGCCCCGCGCCGCCGTCTTCTGCCGCCTCTGCGCGGCGTATGGCCGTGGTCGATGGTGTGGCGGTAGACGGCCTGGCGCCGGTGCCGCACCTGGAGCGCAAGGCCGGGGCATTGCTGCTGTTTACCTTGCTGCTGATCCTGGGCTCGGCCTTCTACCTGATGTATGCGCGCGGCGTGTTTGAGCCCAAGCAGTCGCTGATCCTGACGGCCGATGACTCCGAAGGCGTCTCCATTGGGCTGGACATGACCTTCTCCGGCTTTGCGATCGGCAAGGTCAGCAAGATCGAGCTGGCGCCCGATGGCACGGTGCGCATCCATGTGGATGTGCCCGAGAAAGATGCACACTGGCTGCGTAGCAGCAGCGTGTTCACCTTGGTCAAGGGCCTGGTGGGCGGCACGACGATCAAGGCCTACTCGGGCATTCTGGACGACCCGCAGCTGGAGGACGGCGCTGTGCGCGCGGTGCTGTCGGGCGATGCGACGGCCGAGCTACCCCAGCTGATGAGCAATGCCCGCCAGCTGCTGGAGAACCTGAACATGATGACCTCCGCTGGCTCGGCCTTGGGCGGCACCCTGGAGCAGCTGCGTGACCTGAGCACCAAGCTCAACGGCCCCAGCGGCGCGCTGGGCGTGGTCATGGGCGGCGACGCCGAGGCGCGCAAGATATCGCAGACCCTGGACCGCACCAACCAGCTGCTGGCGCGGCTGGACGGCCTGGCCAAGAATGCCGACAAGCAGGTGTTTGGGGCCGATGGCGTGATGCCCGAAGTGCGCGCCACGGTGCAGCAGCTCAATGCCGTGCTGGGCGATGTGCGCGGCAGCCTGAAGAAGGTGGATGCGGTGCTGGTGGAGGCCCAGGCCGTGGGCGCCAATGCAAAGGATGCCACCCACCAGCTGGGTGATTTGCGTGCCGATGTGGAAGCCAACTTGCGCAAGGTGGAAGGCATGCTGACCGAGCTGAACCGCAAATGGCCGTTTGCCAAAAAGGATGCCGAGGTGCGACTGCCATGAGCGCCATGATTGCCATCACCACCCGCCTGGCCGCCGCACTGCTGGCTGCCGCTGTGCTGGGCGGCTGCGCCAGCGGCAAGAAGGCGCCCGACTGGGCGATCAACGAACAAGGCGCTGCCGAGCGCGCGACCGATGCCTACCTGTCGGGCAACAGCCGGGTGGCCGATGCCGAATGGCGGCGTGCACGCGATGAGGTAAGCCGCACCGCACGGCCCGATCTGCTGGCCCGGCTGGAGCTGGCGCGCTGCGCTGCGCAGGTGGCTGCCTTGGATGCCGCCCCTTGCACAGGCTTTGAGGCCGTGGCCCAGGATGCCGCCGATGCCGAACAGGCCTATGCGCGCTATCTGCAGGGCCAGCTGGCTGCCGGGGATGTGGCGCTGCTGCCCAAGGCCCAGCAGGCGGTGGCGCCGCTGGCGCCTGCGCAGGCAGCCGCTGCGCTGGCGGCGATAGAGGACCCGCTCTCGCGCCTGGTCGCTGCCGGGGTGTTGGCGGCGCGCGGGCCGGTGCCGATGGCGGTCGTCACCCAGGCGGTGGACACCGCTTCGGCCCAGGGCTGGCGCCGTGCCGTGATGGCCTGGCTGATCAACCAGCAGCGCCTAGCGCGGGAGCTGGGCGATACGGCGCTTGCCGAGCAGGTGCAGCGCCGGCTGGATCTCCTGCAGGCAACGCAGAAATAAGACCGCAGGCGCTCAAGCGCTGCATTCACTCACATTGACTGGCTCGTCGTCGTATCGGGCGCTGGCTCTGGCTGCGTGCCGGGGTAGGGGTGCTCGGGGTTGCCTGGGTAGGGGTGCACCGGCTCGCTTGGGTAGGGATGCTGCGGGTTGCCCGGGTAGGGATGCAAAGGGCTGGGCTCATACGTGCCCGGCTCACCAGGCGCCGGCTGGGGCTGGCCCGGGATAGGGGGCTGGGTATGCGATTGGCTGGGGTCGTAGGGCTGGGGCATGGTCGTTCTCCTGCTGCGGCATAGACAGCGCATGCAAAAGCCCAGTGTTGCAAGCGCTATGGCTGCGCTGTGTAGGCCTGGGGAGCGCGCAAAGGTACGCGCATCGCCGTTACGCCCTGTGTAAAGCGGAACAAGCGGCAGCAAAGCGTTTTTCTGACAGGCAGCGCCTTGCGCCAGGGCTAGGCTGAAAGCATTGACTCAGCCCTCGGAGAACCCCCATGCGCCATCTGCCCCCTGCAAACCTTGCGCTGGCTACACCACAAGCGCAAAAGCCAGTCCCCACCACCCCCAAGAAGCCCCAGCCCGGTGGTGGAGGCCCGCCTGCCGATGGTGATCCATCGCAGTAACCCCCATCCACCCTGAGCCACCCCGCCTCAACGCAGCACCCAAGGAGATTTGTGATGCCCCAAGGAGATAAATCCGCTTATACCGATAAGCAAAAACGCATGGCCCGCCATATCGAGAAAAGCTACGAGAAAAAAGGCGTGTCGGAAGACGAAGCCGCTGCACGCGCCTGGGCCACGGTGAACAAGGCTACCGGCGGCGGCAAGCGCTCCGGATCGGGCCGGGGCAAGGCCACAGGGCCGGGGTCGCAGCTCGCAGCCGCGCGCTCGGCAGCGGCCAGAAAAGCCGCAGCCAGCCGCAGCCCCGAAGCGCGCTCCGCATCGGCCAAAAAGGCGGCGGCTACCCGCAAGCGCAATGCCGCTGCCAAGAAAAACTGAGGATGTAAAACAGGCCAGCCACCGGGTGGTGTACTGGCCTGTTGCGTTGCCCGTTTAGACGGGTTCCGGATCTTTCACCGGTGGTTCATGCCCAGGTTCCTCGATCGGCAAGGTGCTGTCCGGCGGATCAATGGGCTCGGGCTTGGGCAGATCCGGCGGCGGTGGCGCCACCGGCGGTTGAGGGGGCGTAGTAGGGGTTGGCATGGCGGCCTCCTTTCTGCCTTGTTTGTACTGCGCGCTGCGACGGCCGTATGTCGGACAAGCTTGTCAGCGGGTAAGCGCATGTAGGGCGGTCGAGGTTGATGTAGCAGCGGTGTGCCGCTGCGGTATGTCGTTTCATTTTTTTAGAGTTCAAGATCCAAGGAGTTTCAGCATGAGCCCATCCACCAGCAAGTCCAAAAAGAGCGCCAGCAAGAAGCCTGCGGCAGAAAAGCGCTCGGTCGAGGAAGTGGTGGCTGCACAGCAGCGCATCCAGCATGCGCAAAGCCAAAATGACGCCCGGGCCAAGGCGTCCAAAAAAGCCAAGAGCAGCAAGGACGATAAAACCCGTAAAAAGACCGCACCCGGCCCCGGCCACGAGGTACCCACACCGCCGATGCCTGGCAAAAAGCTGGCCAAGCCCGGGCATGAGAAAGCGCTCGATCTGCAACCGCTCTACCTGGCAGACAACTACCGGGGCAGCGGCAAGCTCGAGGGCAAGACGGCGGTCATCACCGGCGGCGACTCGGGCATTGGCCGGGCGGTGGCCGTGCTGTTTGCCCGCGAGGGCGCGAATGTGGCGATCCTCTACCTCAATGAGCACGATGATGCGAAAGAAACCTGCCGCCTGATCGAGGACGAGGGCCAGCAGAGCCTGGCAATCTCCGGCAATGTGCAGGACCCGCAGTTTTGCGACAAGGCCGTCAAGCAGGTGCTGAAAAAATTTGGCGCGCTCAATGTGCTGGTCAACAATGCTGCGTTCCAGCAGCATGCGGCCGACATTGAGGACCTGAACACCGAGCGCCTCGACGAGACCTTTCGCACCAATATCTTTGGCTACTTCCACATGGTCAAGGCCGCCATTCCGTACCTGCAGCGGGGCGATGCGATTGTGAACACCGGCTCCGTTACCGGCCTGCGCGGCAGCAAGCAGCTGCTGGACTACTCTGCGACCAAGGGCGCCATCCATGCGTTTACTAAAGCGCTGGCGCAGAACCTGATGGAGCGGGGCATACGGGTGAATGCGGTGGCCCCGGGCCCGGTGTGGACACCGCTGAACCCGGCCGACAAAAACCCAGAGGACCTGCGCAAGTTTGGCGCTGACACGCAGATGGGCCGGCCCGCCCAGCCCGAGGAGCTGGCGCCCGCCTATGTGTTTTTGGCCTCCCAGGCCTGCTCCAGCTATATCTCCGGCATTGTGTTGCCGGTGACGGGGAGCGTCGGCGAATCCTGAGCGAAGGCTTGCGGATGCAGCGCTTTACATCGATCCCAAGGAACGGGGTTGAAATGATAATGAGAATGCATTATCATTTTTGCTCTGTTGCTGTTTTGGAGAAGCTCTGCCATGCAAGTCCTGTCCTCGCTCAAAGAAGCTAAGAAGCGCCACCGTGATTGCCAGGTGGTCAAGCGCCGTGGCCGCATCTATGTGATCTGCAAGTCCAACCCGCGCTTCAAGGCGCGCCAGGGCGGGGCCAAGAACAAGCACAAGCGCTGACACCACCGGGGTGTCTGCACGTGGCTGGGCAGGCTGGGTGGGTGCTCAGCGGGTGGTGTTGCCGTCCTCGGCCTGGCGGGCCTTGTCGGCCAGAATGTCGAACTCCTTGCGCAGCGCATCCAGCTCGTCTTCGTCCAGCTCTTCCAGTGAAAGCATGCGGTTGCGGGCGGGCTCGATCGCGCGAATGAGCTCATCGAGCTTGATCTGCATGGCCTCAGTATCGCTGTTCTGGGTGGACTGGATCAGGAACACCATCAGGAAGGTAACGATGGTGGTGCCGGTGTTGATCACCAGCTGCCAGGTGTCGTTGAAACCAAAGAACGGGCCGCTGAGGGCCCAGAGCACGATGACCGCCAGGGCACCGACGAAGCAGACGGGGTGGCCGCTGAACTTGGCAACCGAGCGGGCAATTTTGTTGAAAGGGGAATGGTGGGTCTTCACAGGAACTCCTTCGCTCAGGGCTGATGTCCAGCATAGAAGCAAAGGAGGCGGCCAGGTTGCCGCTGCAGATCAAGTGGCTGTAGGAGGGTGGCGGCATTCCTGCTGCAACCATTCGCCAAAGCGCTGGTAGCTTTCCATGTCGCTGCGCCAGGTGGGGGCACAGAGGTAGTAGCCCAGCGGGCTTTCAAAGCGCTGGCCAAAGGGCTCTACCAGCTTGTGCGATGCCAGCGACTCCTGCAGCAGGCAACTGGGCACCAGCGCCACGCCCAAGCCGCCAATAGCGGCCTGGATGATGAGGGTAAAGAGGTTGAAGCCCGGGCCGATGCGTGCGCCTTCATAGGGGCCGGCATAGGCGGTGAACCAGTCGTCCCAGGAGGTGGGCAGCTCGATATGCTGCAGCAGGCTGCACTGCTTGAGGTCGTTGAAGTGCGCAATCGGGTGCTGCTGCAGGTAACTGGGCGAACACACGATGCTGGTCTCGCGCCCGATCAGGTACTGGGCATCGGCAATCGGCCAGTCGCCGTAGCCGTATTGGATGGAGGCATCGAAGCCATCGCCGGTCTCGGCGCTGTCGGTGGTGCTGTAGCGCACAAAGTGGATGGCGATGTGCGGATTGCTGGCGCGAAAGCTCTCCAGCCGGGGAAACAGCCAGTTGGCGGCAAAGGTGGGCGCGACCGACAGGCTGAGCAGGTGGGCGTTCTGCGCGGTGGAGATGACCTGGGTGGTGGCGCGTTCGAGCGACTCCATCGCCGGGCGCACGAGTTTGAGGTAGTTCTCGCCGATATGGGTCAGCGCCAAGCCATGGCTGCGGCGCATGAACAAGGGGTGGCCCAGGTAGGCCTCCAGGCCCGCGATGTGGCGGCTGATGGCGCTTTGCGTGACAAACAGCTCCTTGGCGGCCTTGGAAAACGACAGGTGCTGCGCCGACAGCAAAAAGGCATTCAGCTCTGAAATCGTGGGGCAGCGTCGGCGCATGGGGTATGAGCTCCACTCATGATGGTAGGAAGAATTGGCAGATGCATGACGTCATGTCATTGCCACATATTGTTGCAGCTTGGCTAGAGTTCGGGGCATTAGAGGCAACCATGGCGCTGTGAACGCCACAACCGATTATGCAATCCACCCTGATCCGCAATGCCAAGATTCTGGACACCCGGAATCTCGTATTGACTTCTACTCATACCATTTTGGTGCGCAACGGTCTGATCGAAAAGATCAGTGCCGAAGACTTCGAGGTGGCGGACGCCACCGTCATCGATGCCAAGGGGATGACCTTGATGCCCGGCCTGATCGACTGCCATGTGCACGTGATGGCCTCGGGCTTCAACCTGGGTGCGGTTGCCAATCTGCCCAATGCGCTGGCGCTGCTGCGCGCGCTGCCCATCATGAAGGGCATGATCGACCGGGGCTTTACCTCGGTGCGCGATGCCGGCGGTGCCGACTGGGCGCTGGCCGAAGGGGTGCGTACGCGCCAGGTGGCTGGCCCGCGCTTGTTCTGCGCTGGCAAGGCGCTGTCGCAAACTGGCGGCCATGGCGATTTCCGAGCGCGCAATGACACGCTCGACCCCTGCTCCTGCGCCTACAAGATCGGCAATATCGGCAAGGTGGTCGATGGCGTCGATGCCTGCCGCCTGGCGGTGCGCGAAGAGATTCTGAAGGGCGCCACCCAGATCAAGGTGATGGCCTCGGGCGGCGTGGCCTCGCCCAACGATCCGATCAACAACCTAGGCTTTTCGGTCTCGGAGCTGACCGCCATTGTGGAAGAGGCCCACAATGCGAACACCTATGTGATGGCCCATGCGTATACGCCCCAGGCCATTACCCGTGCCATCGAGTGCGGCGTGCGCACCATCGAGCACGGCAATCTGGTCGATGCACCCACCGCCAAGCTGATGCAGGAAAAGGGTGCCTACATGGTGCCGACCCTGATCACCTACGAAGGCCTGGCCAACGACGGCGCCAAGTACGGTCTGCCCGACGAATCGGTGCAAAAGATTGCCAAGGTGCGCACCAACGGCCTCAAGGCGCTGGAAGTGCTGGATGCCGCCGGCGTGAAGATGGGTTTTGGCAGCGACTTGCTGGGCGAGACGCACTACATGCAATCGGACGAGCTGGTGCTGCGCGCCAAGGTGCTGGGCCACGCCAAGGTGGTGCAACAAGCCACCCTGATCGGCGCCGAGATCCTGAACCACGAAGGCCTGCTGGGCGAAGTGGTGGAGAGTGCCTATGCGGACTTGCTGCTGGTCGACGGCAACCCGCTGGAAGATGTCTCGGTGCTGACCCAGCATGACGCGGCGATCAAGCTGATCATGCGCGACGGCTTCATCCACAAGAACGCCTGCTGATGGGCTTTGAGCGAGAACAACTATATGTATAACGCTTCCGAACGTCTGGAGCGGCTGCCTTTCAGCCGCTTCCATTTCACCTTGCTCATCATTGGCGGCCTGGGCTTGGCCTTTGAGGCGCTGGATGCGGGCATCATCGCCTTCATCCTGCCTTCGCTGCGCGAACAATGGGGTTTGACCGGCATTCAGACAGGCTGGATTGCCAGCAGCACCTATGTCGGCTTCCTGGTGGGCGCGCTGCTGTCGGGCATGCTGGGCGACCGCTTTGGCCGCAAGGTCGTGATGATGTGGGCGCTGGTGCTGTTTTGCGTGGCCACCTTCATCAATGCCTTTGCCACCAACTTCCATGAGTTCTACATCCTGCGCATGATTGCCGGTGTGGGCATGGGCGCGGAGGGGGCGATCGTCGCGCCTTACCTGGCCGAGTTTGTCAGCAGCCGCTACCGGGGCCGCTTCACCGGTGCGCTGGCGGGCTTTTTTTCCTTTGGTTTTGTGATGTCGGCGCTGCTGGGGTATTTCATCGTGCCGATGAGCGACGACGGCTGGCGCTGGATCATGGTCATCGCCTCGGTGCCGGTGGTGTTCCTGCTGTGGATGCGCCGCGCGCTGTTCGAGTCGCCCCGCTGGCTCGAAGAGATGGGCCGCCATGACGAGGCCAGCCGCATCTGTACCGCCATTGAAGAGCAGGTCAAGCGCAGCAGCGGCAAGCCGCTGCCCGAGCCGGTGAAGATGAGCCTGGCTGCCAAGGCTGCCGATTCCGCCGTGCAAGGCGCCTGGGCCAAGCTGGCTACCCTGGTCAAGCCCCAGTACCTGCAAACCACCTTGGTGGTCTGGGTGTTCTGGATCACGGTGATGTTCTGCTACTACGCCTTCCTGGTCTGGATTCCGAGCCTGTTGGTGGCGCGTGGCTTTGCGGTGACCAAGAGCTTCTCCTTCACTATCCTGATCTATCTGGCGCAGATCCCCGGCTACTACTCCGCTGCCTACCTGAACGACAAGATCGGCCGCAAGTACACCATCCTGGCTTACATGCTGGTGTCCTGCCTGGCAGCGCTGGGCCTGGCCTTTGCCGGTGCGGACCAGGAGATCATCCTGCTGAGCATGCTGCTGTCCTTTGGCATGAATGGCGTGATTGCCGGCCAGTACACCTACACCTCGGAAATCTACCCGACCTCGATCCGTGCCACCGGCATGGGAACGGCCTCGGCGCTGGCTCGTATCGGCTCGATCGCCTCGCCCACCATCGTGGGGGCAGCCTACCCGGTGCTGGGCTTTGGTGGCGTGTTTGCGTTGATGACGGGTGTGCTGTTTGTCGGCGGCATGGGCATCTTGCTGTTCGGCAAGAACACGCATGGCGTGTCCCTGGAAGGGATTCAGCAATGAGCACCACCCATGTCCTGGGCCGCCTGGCCCACACCCTGGGCCAGAGCAGCGATGCCGAGCGCCACTGGGCCGCGATTGCCGAGGCCTGCCAGCAGCTGTTTGGCTATGGCCTGCTGACCGGCCTGGTCTACCTGCAGCAGGAAAAGCTGATGCGCCGCATCTACTCGTCCAACGAGGACATCAGCCCGCTGGGCGGCTTCAAGGCCACCGGCAAGGGCCCCTGGTCGGGCCGGGTGCTGGACCAGGGCCTGCCCTATATCGGGCGGGATGAGGGCGACATCCGCACCGTGTTCTCCGAAGCCGAGGACCTGGTTGCCCGAGGCCTGCATGCGGTGCTGAATATTCCCGTCTGGTATGGCGGGGAGGTGCTGGGCTCCATCAATATCCTGGGCCCGCGCGGCGCCTACAACGCCGTGCCCGAGACGCTGATCCACCTGGTGGCCGGTGTCTGCGTGCCGGCGCTGGCCTCGGCCCGCGAGACCGCGCGGGAAGCTGCGCGCGGCATTGACAGCGCCAGTCTGCAAAGCGTCTGAGCGTCTGGCTTGGTGTCACCAAAGCCCGCAAGGCCCCTGGTCCTGCGGGCTTTTTTGCGCCCAAGCAGCCCCTGGCGCCCCAAAGACATGCAGCGGCCTGCGCCCAGGTGCAACACCCTCTACAATCGCCGCCCATGGCTTCTAACAGTTCAGGGCTCTGGTCCTCGCCCGCCGTGCGCATGGGCGTGTCGATCAGCATTGCCACCGGTTTGTACGGCATCTCTTTTGGCGCGCTGGGCGTGGCAGCAGGCCTGACGGTCTGGCAGACCTGCGCCTTGAGCTTGCTGATGTTTACCGGCGGCTCGCAGTTTGCGTTTGTCGGCGTGGTCGCGGGCGGCGGTGCCGGTGCGGCGGCCCTGGGCGCAGCCAGCCTGCTGGGCGTGCGCAATGCGGTCTACGGCGTGCAGATGGCGGCCTTGCTCGGCCCGCGCGGCCTGGCACGCCTGCTGTCGGCGCAGTTGACCATTGATGAATCGGCCGCCACCGCGCTGGGGCAGGCGGACAAGGACGAGCAAAAACGGGGCTTTTGGACCGCAGGGGTGGGCGTCTACCTGCTGTGGAACCTGTTCACCGCTGCGGGCGCCTTGCTGGGCAATGCCCTGGGCGACCCGGGGCGCTGGGGCCTGGACGGCGCAGCGGTGGCCGCCTTTATGGGCCTGCTGTGGCCGCGCCTGACGCACAAGGAGCCCATCGCGCTGGCGGTGGTCGCTGCCAGCATTGCGATGCTGGCGGTGCCCTGGGTGGCGCCGGGCGTGCCTATCTTGATTGCGGCGGTGGTGGGGGGCGCCTGGGGTTACGGCTCGCGCAGCAGCGGCCCGGCCGGGCAGGGCGCGAGCGCGCAGGAGGCCGCACGATGAATGCGATGGCAGACGTGGGCAACCACTGGTGGATCTGGTTGCTGCTGGCCAGCGCCGTGACCTATGGCACCAAGCTGCTGGGCTACGGCGTGCCCGCGCACTGGCTGCGCCACCCGCGCATGGCCCGGGTGGCTGGTGCGCTGACGATTGCGCTGCTGGCGGCGCTGACCGCCATGAACACCCTTGTCAGCGGCCAGCAGCTGGTGCTCGATGCGCGCCTGGCGGCGATGGCCGTGGCCATCATCGCGCTGGCGCTGCGCGCGCCGTTTTTGCTGGTGGTGGTGCTGGGCGCGGCGGCATCGGCTTTGGTGCGGTTTTGGGCCTGAAAACTGAAAACTAGTTATTGGGTATAATTGCAGGGTTTTGCATGGTGCAAGACGCACGTCGCAAGCTTTTCCGGCTGCGGCGCAAGTAACCAGAATGCCAGCGCAAGCCGGTGTTCCTTATAAGGAAAACACATGATCGCCGCATCTATCAAGGCCGAAGTTGTAAAGGCCAACGCACGTTCCGCTACCGATACGGGCAGCCCAGAAGTCCAAGTGGCTCTGCTGACCGCCCGCATCAACGAACTGACCCCTCACTTCAAGACGCACGCCAAGGACCACCACGGTCGTCGCGGCCTGCTGCGCATGGTGAGCCGTCGTCGTAAGCTGTTGGACTACCTCAAGTCCAAGGACGCTGACCGTTACACTGCACTGATCGCTAAGCTGGGCCTGCGTAAGTAAGCCCAGGGTGAGATGGAGACGCCTGAGTTAGTCCGCTAGCTCAGGCGTTTTTTACTTCAACGCCGCGCAAACAGAGCGAAGCTGTGTCATTCCAAGGGGGCTGAACCCCGGGTTCCAGGCCTTCAACCTCCCTGGAATGGCATCGTGTTCTGAATGCCGGCTCCTGCCGAGAACCGACAGGTTTTTGGCTGTTTAACCAGGAGCAATCTATGTCCATATTCAACAAAGTCACCAAGACTTTCCAGTGGGGCCAACACACGGTCACGATGGAAACCGGTGAAATCGCCCGCCAGGCTTCCGGCGCGGTGCTGGTCAACATCGACGACACCGTGGTGCTGGCGACGGTCGTGGGCTCCAAGATCGCCAAGGCCGGTCAGGACTTTTTCCCGCTGACCGTTGACTACATCGAGAAGACCTACGCTGCGGGCAAGATCCCCGGCAGCTTCTTCAAGCGCGAAGCCAAGCCGAGCGAGCTCGAGACGCTGACCAGCCGCCTGATCGACCGCCCGATCCGTCCGCTGTTCCCCGAAGGTTTCTACAACGACGTGCATGTGGTCATCCACACCATCTCGCTGAACCCTGAAGTGGATGCCGACATCGCTGCGATGATCGCTGTCTCCGCTGCACTGTCCATCTCGGGCATTCCTTTCAACGGCCCTATCGGTGCTGCCCGCGTGGGTTACATCAACGGCGAATACGTGCTCAACCCCGGCCAGACCCAGCGCAAGGATTCGCTGATGGATCTGGTGGTGGCGGGCACCGAAGCTGCTGTGCTGATGGTTGAATCCGAAGCCCAACAACTGCCTGAAGAAGTGATGCTGGGTGCTGTGGTCTATGGCCACGAGCAAGGCCAGGTCGCGATCAACGCCATCCACGAGCTGGTGCGCGAAGCGGGCAAGCCCGCATGGGACTGGGCCGCGCCTGCCAAGGACGAAGCACTGATCGCCAAGGTCGGCGAGCTGGGCGATGCCGCCCTGCGCGATGCATACCAACTGCGCAACAAGCAAGCCCGTACGCTGGCCTGCCGCCAGGCATACGCTGCTGTGAAGGCCGGTCTTGCCGAGCAAGGCGTGGCCTTTGACGGCGTCAAGGTCGATGGCATGCTGTTCGACATCGAAGCGCGCATCGTGCGCTCGCAGATTCTGGCCGGTGAGCCCCGTATCGACGGCCGCGACACCCGTACCGTGCGTCCTATCGAGATCCGTTCGTCCGTGCTGCCCCGCACCCACGGCTCGGCCCTGTTCACCCGTGGTGAAACCCAGGCGCTGGTGATCTCCACCCTGGGCACCGAGCGTGATGCACAGCGCATCGACGCGCTGGCTGGCGAGTTTGAAGACCGCTTCCTGTTCCACTACAACATGCCTCCCTTTGCCACCGGCGAAGTGGGCCGCATGGGCTCGACCAAGCGCCGCGAAATCGGCCACGGCCGTCTGGCCAAGCGCGCTCTGGCCGCTTGCCTGCCTTCGAAGGAAGAGTTCCCCTACACCATCCGTGTGGTGTCGGAGATCACCGAATCGAACGGTTCCTCGTCGATGGCTTCGGTCTGCGGCGGCTGCCTGTCGATGATGGATGCCGGCGTGCCGATGAAGGCCCACGTGGCCGGTATCGCCATGGGTCTGATCAAGGAAGACAACAAGTTTGCCGTGCTGACCGACATCCTGGGTGACGAAGATCATCTGGGTGACATGGACTTCAAGGTAGCCGGTACCACCAACGGTATCACCGCGCTGCAGATGGACATCAAGATCCAGGGCATCACCAAGGAAATCATGCAAGTGGCACTGGCGCAAGCCAAGGAAGCGCGCATGCACATCCTGGGCAAGATGCAAGAAGCGATGGGCGAAGCCAAGGCCGAAGTCTCGTCGTTCGCGCCCAAGCTCTACACGATGAAGATCAATCCCGAGAAGATCCGTGACGTGATCGGCAAGGGCGGCGCCACCATCCGTGCGCTGACCGAAGAGACCGGCACCCAGATCAACATCGAGGAAGATGGCACCATCACCATCGCCGCCACCGATGGCGCCAAGGCGGACGAAGCCAAGCGCCGCATCGAAGAGATCACCGCCGAAGTCGAAATCGGCAAGATTTACGAAGGCCCGATCGTCAAGATCCTGGAATTCGGTGCCCTGGTGAACCTGCTGCCCGGCAAGGACGGTCTGTTGCACATCAGCCAGATCGCCCACGAGCGCGTGGAAAAGGTGACCGACTACCTGAGCGAAGGCCAGGTCGTCAAGGTCAAGGTGCTGGAGACGGACGAAAAGGGCCGTGTCAAGCTGTCGATGAAGGCGCTGCTGGACCGTCCAGCCGGCATGGCCGAGCGTGAGCCACGCGAATCGCGTGAACCACGCGGCGATCGTGGTGACCGCGGCGACCGTGGTGATCGCGCTCCCCGCCAGCACCGCGAACCACGCGAGCCGCGCGTGGACGGTGATGCTGACCAGCAGCAGCAACAACAACAGCAATAATTTGCTGTGTGACGCACCCATGCGCCTGGCGCTGGGTGCGTTTTTCTGTTGAAAAGCGTGTGCCGATTGTGATTGGCTGAGGAAACAAGCGTGGACAAGATGCGTGCAGTCGAGATCACCGCCTTTGGTGATCCGCAGGTATTGAAGCTGGGAGAGCGTCCTGTGCCGCAGGCGGGGCAGGGCGAGTTGTGCATTCGCGTAGTCGCCAGTGGTGTAAACCGCCCCGATGTGGTCCAGCGCAAGGGCCATTACGCGCCGCCCCCGGGTGCTTCGGACCTGCCGGGTCTGGAAGTGGCCGGTGTGGTGGTGGCGGGAGACACGGCGGCCATGGCCGAGCAAGGTCTCAAGCTGGGTGACCGCGTGTGCGCGCTGGTGGCCGGTGGTGGCTATGCCGAGTACTGCGTGGCTCCCGTGGCCCAGTGCCTGCCGGTGCCCGAGGGCTTGTCGGATGTCGAGGCCGCTTGCCTGCCCGAGACCTTCTTCACGGTCTGGAGCAATGTGTTTGACCGGGGTGCGTTGCAAGCCGGTGAGACCTTGTTGATCCAGGGCGGCAGCAGCGGCATTGGTGTGACGGCGATCCAGCTGGCCAAGGCCTTTGGTGCCAAGGTGATCGTGACCGCAGGCTCCGATGAAAAATGCCAGGCCTGCCTGGCGCTCGGCGCCGACGAGGCCATCAACTACCGCAGCCAGGATTTTGTCGCCGAGGTGGCGCGCATCACCGCTGGCAAGGGTGTGGATGTGATTTTGGACATGGTGGCGGGCGACTATGTGGCCCGCGAGGTCGAGGCGCTGGCCGAAGATGGCCGCCTGGTCATCATTGCCGTGCAAGGGGGTATCAAGGCCGAGTTCAATGCCGGACTGGTGCTGCGCCGCCGTCTGCAGATCACCGGCTCGACCCTGCGTCCACGCCCGGTGGCCTTCAAGGCAGCAATTGCCCAGGCTTTGCAGGCCAAGGTCTGGCCACTGCTGGCGGCGGGCAAGGTGCGTCCCATCATCCACAGCCAATTCCCGGCCGCACACGCCAGTCAGGCCCATGCGCTGATGGAATCCAACCAACATATCGGCAAGATCGTGCTGACCTGGGATCAATTGTGAAAAAACTGATTGCTGGAAACTGGAAGATGAACGGCAGCCTGGCTGCCAATGAAGCCTTGCTGGCCGAGTTGCTGCAAGGCTTGGGTCAACCGGGCTGCGATGTGGCGGTGGCCGTGCCTGCCGTTTATGTGGGCCAGGTGCAGGCTTTGCTGCAAGGCTCGGCGATTGCGCTGGCCGCGCAGGATGTGTCGGCGCACGATGGCGGTGCCTACACTGGTGAAGTCTCGGCCCCGATGCTGCGTGACTTTGCGGTGCGCTACGCGCTGGTCGGCCACTCCGAGCGCCGCCAGTACCACGGCGAAACCGATGCGCTGGTGGCGACCAAGGCGCAAAAGGCCTTGGCCGCTGGCATCACGCCGATTGTCTGCGTGGGCGAGACGCTCGCTGAGCGCGAAGCTGGCCAGACCGAAGCGGTGGTCAAGCGCCAACTGGCGGCGGTGATCCATGCGGTGGGTGCTTGTGTGACGGAAATCGTCGTGGCCTATGAGCCGGTCTGGGCCATTGGCACGGGCAAGACGGCCAGCCCCGAGCAGGCGCAAGCCGTGCATGCTGTGTTGCGCGCGCAACTCGCAGCGGCCAGCACGCAGGCTGCCAAGGTGCCGGTGCTGTATGGTGGCAGCATGAATGCGGGCAACGCCGAGCAACTGCTCGCCCAGCCCGATATTGATGGTGGGCTGATCGGTGGCGCTTCGCTGAAGGCCCAGGACTTTCTGAAAATTATTGCTGCAGCTGCTTGAGGGCAAGCGGCTGCTGGCGACGACCAAGTTTGATAAAAGGGTAGATGATGGTAACGATTCTGTTGACGATTCAAATGCTGGCAGCACTGGTCATGATTGGCTTGGTGCTGGTGCAGCATGGCAAGGGTGCCGATGCGGGTGCTGCCTTTGGCAGCGGCAGCAGCGCGGGCAGCCTGTTCGGTGCTTCCGGTAGCGCCAACTTCCTCTCGCGCAGCACCGGTGTGCTGGCGGCGGTGTTCTTTGCCGCGACCTTGGCGCTGGCCTACCTGGGCAATGCACGCCCGACCTCGGCCGGTAGCGTGCTCGAAGGCCCTGCTGCGACGATCCCGCAGTCGAGCACTCCGGTGGATGCGACCATTCCTCCTGCGTCGACCCCTGCACCTGCCCCAGCCCCTGCGGCTCCCGCCGCTGGTGCGGATGCCTCGGTGCCTGCCGCTGGCGCTGCTGCGCCCGCTGCTGCACCGGCCGCACCTGCTGAGCCAGCACAGCCTGCAGGCAAATAACTCAACTATTTGAAAAGAATCCCTGAACTCAGGGTTTTTACAGAGTAGAATCTGAGTCTGTCTGGTGAGCAGATTGTTTCAAAAGCAATCGGTGCTTGCCAGGCAAGTCAAATCAGCCGTCGTGGTGAAATTGGTAGACACGCTATCTTGAGGGGGTAGTGGCGAAAGCTGTGCGAGTTCGAGTCTCGCCGACGGCACCAACACAATAAAAGGCCTGCCTGGGTCGCGTCTTGTGCTTACCTGGGTTGGCTCCTGCGGTGAGTAGACATCAAGATGAGCCTCGAACAATACCTCCCGGTCCTTTTGTTTATCCTGGTGGGAGCAGGCGTTGGCCTTGGCCCACTGGTCATAGGCTACATCCTCGGACCCAATCGCCCGAACGCGGCGAAAAACTCCCCTTACGAATGCGGCTTTGAGGCCTTTGAAGACGCGCGCATGAAATTCGATGTGCGCTACTACCTCGTCGCCATTCTTTTCATTCTCTTCGACTTGGAAATTGCGTTCCTCTTCCCATGGGCGGTTTCGCTGCATGAAGTGGGAATGCCTGGTTTTATCGCGGTTCTCGTGTTCTTGGCCATTCTGGTGGTGGGTTTCGCCTATGAATGGAAAAAGGGCGCGCTGACCTGGGAATAACCGGAAATCAAAAAGGTACACGATGATTGAAGGTGTGTTGGAGAAAGGCTTTGTCACCACGAGCTACGACTCGGTGGTGAACTGGGCCAAGACTGGGTCGATCTGGCCCATGACGTTTGGTTTGGCATGCTGCGCCGTCGAGATGATGCACGCGGCCGCTGCGCGTTATGACATTGGCCGCTTTGGCGCCGAAGTCTTCCGCGCCAGCCCGCGCCAGGCTGACTTGATGATTGTGGCTGGCACCCTGTGCAACAAGATGGCTCCGGCCATGCGCAAGGTGTACGACCAGATGGCCGAGCCGCGTTGGGTGATCTCGATGGGATCGTGCGCCAACGGTGGTGGTTACTACCACTACAGCTACTCGGTGGTGCGCGGTTGCGACCGCATTGTGCCGGTGGATGTGTATGTGCCAGGCTGCCCGCCCACGGCAGAAGCGCTGATCTACGGCATCATCCAGCTGCAGCAAAAAATCCGCCGCACCCACACGATCGCGCGCGCCTAGGAGTTGGAATGAGTGTAGAACTGATACAGCCTAGCGTGCTGCAAGAGACCATCGCCCGCGTGCTGGGCGACAAGGCGCGCTCGGTGACCCTGGCGCTGGGTGAAGTGACCGTGGAAGTCTCGGCCTCGAACTACCTGCAAGCCATGCAGCTGCTGCGCGATGCGCCCGAATGCAAGTTCGAGATGCTGATGGACCTGTGCGGCGTGGATTACTCCGCATACAAGGACGTGGGCACCGATGGCCCACGTTTTGCTGTGGTCTCGCACCTGTTGTCGATCAGCTTGAACCAGCGCCTGCGCGTGCGTGTGTTCTGCCAGGACGACGATTTCCCGGTGCTCGACACCCTCAGCCAGCTGTGGGCCTCGGCCAACTGGCTCGAGCGCGAAGCTTTTGACCTGTTCGGCATTGTCTTCGAAGGCCATGACGACCTGCGCCGCATCCTGACCGATTACGGCTTTATCGGTCACCCCTTCCGCAAGGATTTCCCGCTGACGGGCCATGTGGAGATGCGCTACGACGCCGAGCAGGCACGCGTGATCTACGAACCGGTGACGATCGAGCCGCGCGAGATCACGCCCCGCATTATTCGTGAAGACCATTACGGAGGCCTGCACTGAGGCGCTCTGACCTCACGATGAAGAACCATGGCTGAAATCAAAAACTACACACTCAACTTCGGTCCCCAGCATCCTGCAGCACACGGCGTGCTGCGTTTGGTGCTGGAGCTCGATGGTGAAGTGGTGCAACGCGCAGACCCGCATATCGGCCTGCTGCACCGCGCCACCGAGAAACTGGCGGAGAGCAAGACCTTCATCCAGTCGCTGCCCTATATGGACCGCCTGGATTATTGCTCGATGATGAGCAACGAGCACGCCTACTGCCTGGCTATCGAAAAGCTGCTGGGCCTGGAAGTGCCGATCCGCGCGCAATACATCCGCGTGATGTATTCCGAGATCACCCGCATCATGAACCACCTGATGTGGCTGGGCTCCTCGGGCAATGACGGCGGCAGCTCGACCATTCTGATCTACAGCTTCCGCGAACGTGAAGACCTGATGGACATGTACGAAGCCGTCTCCGGCGCGCGCATGCACGCGGCGTACTTCCGTCCGGGTGGCGTGTACCGCGACCTGCCAGAGAGCATGCCGCAGTACAAGGCCAGCAAGGTGCGCAATGCCAAGGCCATCGAGCAGATGAACCGCAACCGCCAGGGTTCGCTCATCGATTTCATCGATGACTTCACCGCGCGCTTCCCCAAGTGCGTGGACGAATACGAAACCCTGCTGACGGACAACCGCATCTGGAAGCAGCGCAATGTGGGCATCGGCGTGGTTGACATCGACCGCGCGATGAACCTGGGCCTGACCGGCCCGATGCTGCGGGGCTCGGGCCTGGCCTGGGACATGCGCAAGTCGCAGCCCTACGAAGTCTATGACCGCATGGATTTCGACATTCCTGTGGGCAAGACCGGCGACTGCTATGACCGCTACCTGGTGCGCATCGCCGAGATGCGCGAGTCCAACCGCATCATCAAGCAGTGCGTGGACTGGCTGCGTGCCAACCCCGGTCCGGTCATCACCGACAACCACAAGGTGGCGCCTCCCGATCGCGAAGCCATGAAGTCCAACATGGAAGAGCTGATCCACCACTTCAAGCTGTTCACCGAAGGCTTCAAAGTGCCCGAGGGTGAGGCTTATGCATCAGTGGAGCACCCCAAGGGCGAGTTTGGCATCTACCTGATCAGCGACGGTGCCAACAAGCCTTACCGCCTGAAGATTCGTCCACCAGGATTTGTGCATCTCTCGGCGCTCGACGAAATGAGCCGTGGCCACATGCTGGCCGATGCCGTGATGGTGTTGAGCACCTTGGACATCGTGTTTGGAGACGTTGACCGATGATTACCGAAGCAACAAAAGCACGCTTTGCCCGCGAAGTTGCCAAGTATCCGGCAGAGCAGAAGCAGTCGGCCGTGATGGCTTGCCTGTCTATCGTGCAGCAGGAGCAGGGCTGGGTGAGCCAGGAGAGCGAGGCGGTGATCGCCGAGTACCTGGAGATGCCCGAGATCGCCGTGCATGAAGTGACCACCTTCTACAACATGTACAACCAGCACCCGGTGGGCAAGTACAAATTGAGCGTGTGCACCAACCTGCCTTGCCAGCTGCGTCGCGGCCGCGAGGCGCTCAAGCACCTGGAAGACAAGCTGGGCATCAAGATGGGGGATACCACCGCCGATGGCGTGTTCACCATCGAGCAATCGGAATGCCTGGGCGCCTGCGCCGATGCACCGGTGCTGCTGGTCAATGACCGCCACATGTGCAGCTTCATGGACAACGAAAAGCTGGACCAGCTGATGACCGGCTTGCGCGCAGCGGAGGACACCAAGTGACGACAGCCGCTCAAATTCTGTCGCAGTTCCAGGCCACCGGCGTGGAAACCTGCTTCCACGACCGCCATATCGAGCCCCAGATCTATGCAGGTCTGGATGGCACGAACTGGTCGATCAAGGACTACGAGGCGCGCGGCGGCTACCAGGCCCTGCGCAAGCTGCTGGGCAAGGACGGTGGCGAGGGCCTGACCCAGGACCAGGTCATTGCCACGATGAAAGAGTCGGGCCTGCGCGGCCGCGGCGGCGCTGGCTTCCCCACCGGTCTGAAGTGGAGCTTCATGCCCCGCAACTTCCCCGGCCAAAAGCACCTGGTGTGCAATTCGGACGAGGGCGAGCCTGGCACCTGCAAGGACCGCGACATCCTGATGTTCAACCCGCACATCGTGATCGAAGGCATGGCCATCGCCGCGTATGCGATGGGCATCTCGCTGGGCTACAACTACATCCACGGCGAAATCTTCCAGGTCTACGAACGCTTTGAAGCGGCGCTGGAAGAGGCGCGTGCGGCAGGCTACCTGGGTGACAACATCCTGGGCAGCAGCTTCAGCTTCGAGCTGCATGCGCACCATGGTTTTGGCGCCTACATCTGCGGCGAAGAAACCGCTTTGCTCGAATCGCTCGAAGGCAAGAAGGGCCAGCCCCGCTTCAAGCCGCCATTCCCGGCCAGCTTTGGTCTGTATGGCAAGCCCACGACGATCAACAACACCGAAACCTTTGCGGCCGTTCCCTGGATCATCCGCAACGGTGGCCAGGCCTACCTGGAATGCGGCAAGCCCAACAACGGCGGCACCAAGATCTTCTCGGTCAGCGGTGACGTGAACAAGCCCGGCAACTACGAAGTGCCAATGGGTACGCCGTTCTCCACCTTGCTCGAGCTCGCCGGCGGTGTGCGCACCGGCCGCAAGCTCAAGGCCGTGATCCCTGGCGGATCGTCGGCCCCTGTGCTGCCAGCGGACATCATGATGGCCTGCACGATGGACTATGACTCCATCTCCAAGGCCGGCTCGATGCTGGGCTCGGGCGCCGTCATCGTGATGGACGACTCGCGCGACATGGTCGAGAGCCTGCTGCGCCTGTCCTACTTCTACCAGCACGAGTCCTGCGGACAGTGCACCCCTTGCCGCGAAGGCACGGGCTGGCTGTGGCGCATGGTCGACCGCATCCAGCACGGCCACGGCCGCGCCGAGGATCTGGACAAGCTGGACTCGGTAGCCGGCAACATCATGGGGCGCACGATTTGCGCATTGGGCGATGCGGCAGCGATGCCGGTGCGCGCAATGATCAAGCATTTCCGCCATGAATTCGAAGCAAAGATCAACGCTGCTGAAAAGCAGACCGCTGCTTCTTCCTGATCGCGAGTGAGCATATGGTTGAAATTGAAATAGACGGTCAGAAGGTCGAGGTCGCGGAAGGCAGCATGGTCATGCACGCGGCCGATGCGGCGGGCAAGTACATCCCTCACTTCTGCTACCACAAGAAACTGTCGATCGCGGCGAACTGCCGTATGTGCCTGGTGGACGTCGAGAAGGCACCCAAGGCGATGCCTGCCTGCGCCACGCCCGTGACGCAAGGCATGATTGTGCGCACCACCTCGGACAAGGCGGTCAAGGCCCAGCAATCGGTGATGGAGTTCCTGCTCATCAACCACCCGCTGGATTGCCCAATCTGCGACCAGGGCGGTGAATGCCAGTTGCAGGACTTGGCTGTGGGCTATGGTGCCAGCAGCTCGCGCTACGAAGAAGAAAAGCGCGTGGTCTTCCACAAGAATGTGGGCCCGCTGATCTCGATGGAAGAGATGAGCCGTTGCATCCACTGCACCCGCTGCGTGCGCTTCGGTCAAGAAGTCGCAGGCATCATGGAGCTGGGCATGGTCAACCGCGGCGAGCACGCCGAGATCACCACCGTGGTGGGCGATACGGTGGACTCGGAGCTGTCGGGCAACATGATCGACATCTGCCCCGTGGGTGCACTCACGAGCAAGCCTTTCCGCTACAGCGCCCGTACCTGGGAGCTGTCGCGCCGCAAGTCGGTCTCGCCCCATGACTCCACCGGTGCCAACTTGATCGTTCAGGTCAAGAACAACAAGGTGATGCGCGTGGTGCCGTTCGAGAACGACGCCGTCAACGAATGCTGGATTGCCGACCGCGACCGCTTCTCCTACGAAGCGCTCAACGGTGAAGAGCGCCTGACCGCGCCGATGATCAAGCAAGGCGGCCAGTGGCTCGAAGTGAGCTGGCAAGCTGCGCTGGAATACGTGGCCAATGGCATCAAGAGCGTGCAACGCGACCATGGCGCGAGCGCCGTGGGTGCGCTGGTCAGCCCGCACAGCACGCTCGAAGAGCTGTTCCTGGCCGGCGAGCTGGTGCGCTCGCTGGGCAGCCAGAACGTCGACTACCGTCTGCGCAACGCCGATTTTGCCAAGGCAGAAGGCGTGCGCTGGCTGGGCCGCTCGATCGCCTCGCTGTCGGACCTGAACACGGCCTTGATCGTGGGCTCGAACGTGCGCAAGGAGCATCCGCTGTTCGCCCAACGTATCCGCCAGGCCGCCCGTAAGGGCGCGGTGGTGACCGCCATCCAGTCCAAGGCTTTTGATCTGGCGATTCCGCTGGCCCACCAGGTGGTCACACCTGCTGCGCAGTGGGCCTACGCGCTGTCCTCCGTGGCAGCGGCCCTCGCCCAGTCCAAGGGTGTGGAAGCGCCGAACAACGCCGGTACCGTGACGCCCGAGTCCATCGAGATTGCCCGCGCGCTGCAAAACGGCGAGCAAAAGGCCATCCTGCTGGGCAATGCTGTCGCGCACCATGCACAAGCGAGCACCTTGCTTTCGATCGCCAACTGGATTGGCGCGCAGACGGGAGCTACCGTCGGCTTCCTGACCGAAGCGGCCAACACCGTGGGCGCGCAATGGGTGGGTGCTGTGCCCCAGGCCCATGGCATGCACGCTGGCGAGATGCTCGCCGGTGGCGTCAAGGCCGCGATCTTGCTCAACTGCGAACCCGCGTTCGACACGGCCGCTGGCAGCCAGGCGCTGCAAGGCTGCGAGATGGTGGTGAGCCTGAGCCCGTTCAAGGCCAACATGGACATCGCCGATGTGCTGCTGCCGATCGCGCCGTTCACCGAGACCTCGGGCTCGTTCGTGAATGCCGAAGGCCTTGTGCAGAGCTTCCACGCCGTGGTCAAGCCGCTGGGCGATACCCGTCCGGGCTGGAAGGTGCTGCGCGTGCTGGGCAATCTGCTCGACGTCGCAGGCATGGCCTTTGATTCGTCGCAGGACGTGCTGGCCGTGGCCACTGGCTCGCAAGGCCAGGTGCCTGCCGAGCTGCTGTCCAACAGCACCAAGACCAACATGGCCGTGTCGGCGCCTGCAGGCCAGGAGCCGGTGGTGGCCAGCATCTACCAACTCGATGGCATCGTGCGTCGCGCGCCGTCGTTGCAAATGACGGCGGATGCCCGCCAATCCTCGGAGGTGGTGGCAGCATGATCGACGCAATCTACAACGGCGGTCTGACCCTGATCGCGGCAGAGTGGTGGGCGACCCTGGTCTGGCCCGTGATCTGGAACCTGATCAAGATCCTGTGCATCGTCTTGCCTTTGATGGGCGCAGTGGCTTACCTGACCCTGTGGGAGCGCAAGCTCCTGGGCTTCATGCAAGTGCGTTACGGCCCCAACCGGGTCGGCCCTTTTGGTCTGCTCCAGCCTCTGGCCGACGGCCTTAAGCTGATGACTAAGGAAATCATCACGCCGACGGCGGCAAGCTCGGGCCTGTACCGCCTGGGCCCGATCATGGCCATCATGCCTGCGCTGGCAGCCTGGGTGGTCATCCCCTTCGGTCCCGATGTGGCGCTGGCCAATGTGAACGTGGGCCTGCTGCTGGTCATGGCGATTACCTCGATCGAAGTCTATGGCGTGATCATCGCCGGCTGGGCATCGAACTCCAAGTACGCTTTCCTGGGCGCGCTGCGCGCATCGGCCCAGATGGTGAGCTATGAAATCGCGATGGGCTTTTGCTTCCTGGTGGTGATCATGGTCACCGGCAGCATGAACCTGACCGAGATCGTGCTGGCCCAGGGCAAGGGCATGATGGCATCGTCGGGTGCCAGCATCCTGTCGTGGAACTGGCTGCCGCTGCTGCCGATGTTCATCGTCTACCTGATCTCGGCCGTGGCCGAAACCAACCGCCACCCCTTTGACGTCGTCGAAGGCGAAGCGGAAATCGTGGCCGGTCACATGGTGGAATATTCGGGCATGGGCTTTGCCGTGTTCTTCCTGGCCGAGTACGCGAGCATGTGGCTGGTGTCCATCCTGGCCGTGATCATGTTCCTGGGCGGCTGGCTGCCACCATTCGATTTCCTGTCCTTCATCCCGGGCTGGATCTGGCTGGCTGCCAAGACGTTCCTGGTGGTGTCGATGTTCATCTGGATTCGCGCTACTTTCCCACGTTTCCGCTATGACCAGATCATGCGTCTGGGCTGGAAGATTTTCATCCCCGTCACCCTGGTGTACCTGGTCTTTGTCGGCGGCTGGTTGCTGTCGCCATGGAACATCTGGAAATAAGCGGAGGAATACAACATGACTACTGCAGTTTCTCCCCGCTCTTTCTCGGTGAAGGATTTCTTCAAGAGCTTCATGCTCTGGGAATTGATGAAGGGCATGGCCCTGACCGGTCGCTACACGTTTGCGCGCAAGATCACGGTCCAGTTCCCCGAAGAGAAGACGCCGCTGTCGCCCCGTTTCCGTGGCCTGCACGCGCTGCGCCGCTACGAAAACGGCGAAGAGCGTTGCATTGCCTGCAAGCTGTGCGAAGCCGTCTGCCCTGCGATGGCGATCACGATCGAGTCCGATGTGCGTGATGACGGCTCGCGCCGCACCACCCGCTACGACATCGATCTGACCAAGTGCATTTTCTGTGGCTTCTGTGAAGAAAGCTGCCCCGTTGACTCCATCGTGGAAACCCAGATTCTGGAATACCACGGAGAAAAGCGCGGCGACCTGTACTTCACCAAGGAAATGCTGCTGGCCGTGGGCGACCGTTACGAACCTGAAATTGCTGCAGCCAAGGCTGCGGACGCAAAGTACCGCTGACGCGGCACTTGGAGACTGATCGAAAAGAGCCCCACATGGATGTCACAACTGGTTTTTTCTATCTGTTCTCGGTAGTGCTGCTGTACGCGGCATTCCGAGTAGTTACTGCCCCAAATCCGGTGCACGCTGTGCTGCACCTGATGTTGGCGTTTTCTCAGGCAGCCGGTATCTGGTTGCTGCTCAAGGCTGAGTTCCTGGCCATCGTGCTGGTGATGGTCTACCTGGGCGCCGTGATGGTGCTGTTCCTCTTCGTGGTGATGATGCTGGATATCCGCATCGACCAGCTGCGCAAGAGTTTCTGGAAGAACTTCCCGCTCGCTGCAGTGATCTTTGCCATCGTCGCGTTCGAGATGGGCGTGGTGCTGATCGGCGGCTTCAGTGCCATCGACGCGCCCAAGGCCATCCCTGCTGTGGTGGATGCGGCCGGCAAGGTCGTGCCCTACAGCAACGTCAAGGCGCTGGGCACCATGCTCTACACCGAGTATCTGTTCCCTGTGCAAGTGGCTGCGGTCATCTTGCTGGTGGCGATGATTGCCGCGATTGCCCTGACCCTGCGCCATCGCAAGGATTCCAAGGCTATCGATGCATCGCTGCAAGTGCGCGTGCGTGCTTCGGATCGCCTGCAATTGGTCAAAGTCCAGGCGAGCAAGCCTGCAGCCCCCGTGGTGCAGCCTGCCGCTGAGGTCGAGGAGAAGAAGGTATGACGCTCACTCTGGGTCATTTTCTGACGTTGGGCGCGATGCTGTTCGCGCTGTCCGTGGTCGGTATCTTCTTGAACCGTCGCAACCTGATTGTGCTGCTGATGGCCATCGAGTTGATGCTGCTGGCCGTGAACACGAACTTTGTCGCCTTCTCCCACTACCTGGGAGACATGCACGGCCAGATTTTCGTGTTCTTCATCCTGACCGTTGCGGCGGCAGAGTCGGCAATTGGTTTGGCAATCTTGGTGTTGCTGTTCCGTAACAAGTCCACCATCGATGCGGAAGATCTCAACTCCCTGAAGGGTTGAGGCACCAATACTTGCAAGGTTAAGAAGAATGAGTCAAACCCTTTCTGCTTCAACACTGTTGGCGGTGCCTCTGGCGCCCCTGGCAGGATCTTTGCTGGCAGGCATTTTCGGTACCGCCCTGGGCGGCAACCGCATCGGCCGCGTTGGCAGCCGCACGCTCACCATCCTGGGTGTGTTCATTGCCTTCGTCATCTCTGCGATGACGTTCCAGAGCGTGGTGTTTGAAGGCGCGACCTTCAACCAGACGCTCTACACCTGGATGACCGTCGGGTCGCTGAAGATGGAGATCGGTTTCATGATCGACTCCATCACCGCGATGATGATGTGCGTGGTGACCTTTGTGTCGCTGATGGTGCACATCTACACGATGGGCTACATGGCGGAAGACGACGGCTACGACCGTTTCTTCTCGTACATCTCGCTGTTCACCTTCTCCATGCTGATGCTGGTGATGAGCAACAACCTGCTGCAGCTGTTCTTCGGCTGGGAAGCGGTGGGCCTGGTGTCGTACCTGCTGATCGGTTTCTACTTCAAGAAGGAAACCGCGATCTTCGCCAACATGAAGGCCTTCGTGGTCAACCGTGTCGGTGACTTCGGCTTCATCCTGGGTATCGGCCTGATTGCTGCCTACACCGGCACCTTGAACTACACCGAAATCTTCGCCAAGACCAATGAGCTGAGCGGCATGACGCTGCCCGGCTCCACCTGGTCGCTGATGACGGTGATCTGCATCTGCCTGTTCATCGGTGCGATGGGCAAATCGGCACAGTTCCCCCTGCACGCCTGGCTGCCCGATTCGATGGAAGGTCCTACCCCCATCTCGGCACTGATCCACGCGGCCACCATGGTGACCGCCGGCATCTTCATGGTCTCGCGCATGTCGCCCCTCTATGAGCTGTCTGACGCAGCCCTGAACTTCATCCTCGTGATTGGCTCGATCACCGCGCTGTTCATGGGTATCCTGGGCATCATCCAGAACGACATCAAGCGCGTGATCGCGTACTCCACGCTGTCGCAGCTCGGTTACATGACCATCGCGCTGGGCGTGTCGGCCTACTCGGTGTCGGTGTTCCACCTGATGACGCACGCGTTCTTCAAGGCACTGCTGTTCCTTGGCGCAGGCTCGGTCATCATGGGCATGCACCACAACCAGGACATCCGCTGGATGGGTGGCGTGCGCAAGTACATGCCCATCACCTGGATCACCTTCCTGCTGGGTAACCTGGCGCTGATCGGTACGCCGTTCTTCTCGGGCTTTTACTCGAAGGACGCGATCATCGAAGCGGTGCACGCCTCCAACCTGCCTGCCGCCGGCTTTGCCAACTTTGCGGTGCTCGCTGGCGTGTTCATCACTGCGTTCTACTCGTTCCGTCTGTACTTCATCGTATTCCACGGTAAAGAGCGCTACGACCAGAACCCCGATGCCCACCATGATGACCACCACGCGCACGACGACCACCACGGCCATGGCCACGATGCCAAGCCGCATGAGTCGCCATGGGTGGTGACCCTGCCGCTGGTGCTGCTGGCGATTCCTTCGGTGGTGATCGGTGCGATTGCGCTGATGCCGATGCTGTTCGGTGACTTCTTCAAGGGCGTCATCTATGTTGATGGCAGCAAGCACGGCGCGATGGCCGAGCTGGCCGAGAAGATCCACGGCTGGATTCCGATGGCGCTGCATGGCTTCACCGCTGCGCCGTTCTGGCTGGCGCTGGCCGGTGTGGTGACCTCCTATGTGTTCTACATGGTCAAGCCCGAGATTCCTGCTGCCATCAAGCGCATGAGCGAGAAGGTCGGTCTGTACCAGGCACTGGAAGGCAAGTACGGTGTGGACTGGGTCTACGAAAACATCTTCGCCCGCGGCTCGCGCGTGCTGGGCAGTGTGTTCTGGAAGGTGGGCGACCAAGGCCTGATCGACGGCCTGATCGTCAACGGTTCCTGGAAGCTGGTGGGCCGCATCTCCGCCCTGGTGCGCTGGCTGCAGACGGGTTATGTGTACCACTACGCATTGGTCATGATTCTGGGTATCTTCCTGGCCATGACGTACTTCGTGCTGCTCAACAAGTAAGGAAGAAGAAAAATGGGATTGTTGAGTCTTGCAATTTGGACGCCCATCGTCTTTGGTACGGTCCTGCTGGCCTTTGGCAAGCAGGAGCAGGCCAAGATGGTGCGCTGGATCGCACTGGTCGGTGCGCTGATAGGCCTTTTGGTCACCTTGCCTCTGTACACCGGCTTCCAGCTGGGTACGTCGGCGATGCAGTTCGTCGAGAAGGCGTCTTGGATTCCACGCTTTGGTATCAACTACTACCTGGGCGTTGATGGCATCTCCTTCTGGTTTGTGCCGCTGACCGCCTTCATCACGGTGATCGTGGTGCTGGCTTCCTGGGAGTCGATCACCGAGCGCGTGAACCAGTACATGGGCGCGTTCCTGATCCTGTCGGGTCTGATGATCGGTGTGTTCTCGGCACTGGACGGTCTGCTGTTCTACGTGTTCTTTGAAGCAACCCTGATCCCGATGTACCTGATCATCGGTATCTGGGGTGGCCCGAACCGCATCTACGCAGCGTTCAAGTTCTTCCTGTACACGCTGATGGGTTCGCTGCTGACCTTGATCGCGCTGCTGTACCTCTACACCAAGGCAGGCAGCTTCGAGATTCTGGCCTGGCACCAGCTGCCGCTGACGATGACCGAGCAGACCTTGATCTTCTTTGCCTTCTTCGCCGCGTTTGCCGTGAAGGTGCCGATGTTCCCGGTGCACACCTGGCTGCCCGACGTTCACGTCGAAGCGCCTACCGGTGGTTCTGCCGTGCTGGCCGCGATCATGCTGAAGCTGGGGGCCTATGGTTTCCTGCGTTTCTCGATGCCCATCGCTCCTGATGCGTCGCACGAATGGGCCTGGCTCATCATCGCGCTGTCGCTGATCGCCGTGATCTATGTGGGTCTGGTGGCAATTGTGCAAAAGGACATGAAAAAGCTCGTGGCTTATTCGTCCGTCGCACACATGGGCTTTGTGACCCTGGGCTTCTTCATCTTCAATGACATCGGTGTCATGGGTGGCCTGATGCAGATGATTGCCCACGGCTTTGTGTCGGGCGCGATGTTCCTGTGTATCGGCGTGCTGTACGACCGCGTGCATTCGCGTGATATCGCTGCCTACGGCGGCGTGGTCAACACCATGCCCAAGTTTGCCGCCTTTGCCCTGCTGTTTGCGATGGCCAACTGCGGCCTGCCAGGCACCGCCGGTTTCATCGGCGAGTGGATGGTGATCCTGGGCGCCACCAAGTTCAACTTCTGGATTGGTGTGCTGTCGGCCACCGCGCTGATTCTGGGCGCTGCGTACACGCTGTGGATGTACAAGCGCGTGTACTTCGGCCCAGTGACCAATGACCATGTGCGCGAGCTCAAGGACATCGGTTGCCGCGAATTCCTAATCCTGGGCATCTTGGCTGCTGCCGTGCTGATCATGGGTGTCTACCCTGCGCCGTTCACCGATGTGATGGGTGCCTCGGTGGCCGACCTGCTCAAGCATGTCGCCGCGTCCAAGCTGTGATGGTCGGACAGAATTGAGAGACTTGAGATGATTGATAACATCAGCTGGCTGGCTATCTATCCCGAAATCGTGCTGTTGGTGATGGCATGTGTCATCACCATCGTGGACCTGGGCGTCAAGAGCGCAGGGCGCACGCTCACCTACATTCTGTCGCTGCTGACCCTGGTGGTCGTGGCGGTGATCACCGGTATCTATGCCAGCAATGGCAATACGTTCTACGCCTTTGGCAACATGGTCGTCTCCGACGCCATGGGCAACTGGCTCAAGTGCGCTGCGGCGATCGCGATGGCCGTCACCCTGGTCTATGGCCGTGGTTACTCGCGTGACCGTGGCATGCTCAACGGCGGTGAGTACTTCATCCTGTCGCTGCTCGCGCTGCTGGGCATGAACGTGATGATCTCGGGCAACAACTTCCTGATCATCTACCTGGGGCTGGAGCTGCTGACCCTGTCGAGCTACGCGCTGGTCTGCCTGCGCCGTGACAACACCGCTGCGGTGGAAGCGGGCATGAAGTACTTCGTGCTGGGCGCGATGGCATCGGGTTTCCTGCTGTACGGTCTGTCGATGATCTACGGCGCCACCGGCTCGCTCGATATCGGTGAAGTGTTCAAGGCGGTGAACTCCGGCCTGATCCGCCACCAGGTGCTGGTCTTCGGTCTGGTGTTTGTGGTCGCTGGCCTGGCCTTCAAGCTGGGTGTGGTGCCTTTCCACATGTGGGTGCCTGACGTCTACCAAGGCGCACCCACGGCCATCACGATGATCGTGGGCGGCGCGCCCAAGCTGGCAGCTTTCGCGATTGTCATCCGCCTGCTGGTGGACGGCCTGCTGCCGCTGGCGATTGACTGGCAACAGATGCTGGCCGTGCTGGCCATCCTCTCGCTGCTGATCGGTAACTTGGCCGCTATTGCCCAGACCAACATCAAGCGCATGCTGGCCTACTCGACCATCTCGCAAATGGGCTTTGTGCTGCTGGGTCTGATGTCCGGCGTGGTCAATGGCAATGTCGAAGCGGCTACCGCTGGCAACGCCTACAGCGCCTCGATGTTCTACGTCGTGAGCTATGTGCTGACCACCCTGGCCACGTTCGGTGTGGTGCTGCTGCTGGCCCGTGAAGGCTTTGAGAGCGAAGAGATCGCCGACTTTGCCGGCCTGAACCAGCGCAGCCCGCTGTACGCTGGCGTGATGGCAATCTGCCTGTTCTCGATGGCCGGTATTCCTCCGCTGGTGGGCTTCTACTCGAAGCTGGCCGTGCTGCAGGCGCTGGTGGCTTCGGGCAGTGGCCTCTATATTGCGCTGGCCGTGTTTGCGGTGATCATGTCGCTGATCGGCGCCTTCTACTACCTGCGCGTGGTCAAGGTCATGTACTTCGACAAGCCCATCACCGCCGCCAAGGTGCATGCACCTTTAGACGTGCGTGCTGTGCTGGTGGTCAATGGCGCGCTGGTGCTGATTCTGGGCATCATGCCCGGCGGTCTGATGAAGCTGTGCTCTGACGCCGTGCTGCGCGCACTCGCCAGCTAAGCGGCTCGGCAACCGAGCCTGACAAAGCCCGCATGTCTATCACTGCATCCATCTGGTTGGTGATCGTGGCGGGCTTTGTTGCGGCCAATCTGCCATTTCTGAACCAACGTATTTTGGCCGCGGGGCCCCTGTGCCATGACGGCGGCAGTGCCGGCAAGGCCCTGTGGATCCGCCTGGTCGAGCTGGTCGTGCTGTACTTCCTCATCGGGGCATTTGCGATGCTGCTCGAAGGCCGCGCCGGCCAGCGCAGCAGCCAGGGCTGGGAGTTCTATGCCGTCACCGGCACCTTGTTCCTGACCTTTGCCTTCCCCGGTTTTGCCTACCAGTACCTGCTGCGCAAGGTGAGCCGAGCGGGGTGAGACTGTGAAGGTCTTCAACCTGCGCTGCCCTTTGGGCCATATCTTTGAGGGCTGGTTCGCCTCGGACGCCGCGTTCGAGCAGCAACAAAGCCAGGGCTGGCTCAGCTGCCCGATGTGCAACTCGCATGAGATCGTCAAAGGCCTGAGCGCCCCGCATCTGGCGCGCAAATCCAATTCCCTGGCCCCAGCGGCTCCAGCTGCGCCGGCTTCCGCCGCCGCAGCCCCTGCACGGCCTGGTAGTGCGCCGGCGTCGTCCTCGCCATCCCGGGCCTCCCCAACCCCGCTCAGCGATGCCCAGCGCCTGCAACAGGCCTGGCTGGAGCTGTCGCGCCAGATCGTAGCCAATACCGACGATGTCGGCAGCGGCTTTGCCGACCTGGCCCGCCAGATGCATGAGGGTGAGGTCGCTGCCCGCCCGATCCGGGGCACCGCCACCCCGGAGGAGCAACGCGCTTTGGTCGACGAGGGCATCGATGTGCTGCCCTTGCTGCTGCCCGAAGCGAGCAAGCACCGCCTGCAATAGGCTGGATCTGTCGCCTTGGCAGCAGCCCGACTGGCTGGCATGCTGCAGCGCCGATGATGCACAGTACGTATGAATGGGCCGGGGCAGGGCCTTTGCATTGTCGCCCGTGCTTGATTTTGATGACAAAAAGACGACCGTTTGTCCCTCAGGTGACTATCAAAAAGTGAGCGCATAAAGCCCACGGGTTAACGCGTACGCAGCCTCACCTACAGGCTTTCCCCAGTGTTGCATCGCAGTATTCTTTCCTAGTATTGGCAGCATCGAAGCGGCGTGCATTTCCAACCCGGAATAGGCGCCGCGCTTTTTTCCAGCGAAGCGGTGCGGTGCCCATGAGTGATGTCATTCTTCAAACCCGAGATCTCACCAAGGAGTTTCGGGGATTCACAGCAGTCAGCAATGTCAACCTGTCGGTGCAGCGGGGCTCGATCCATGCGCTGATCGGCCCCAATGGTGCCGGCAAGACGACATGCTTCAACCTGCTGACCAAGTTCTTGACGCCCACCAAGGGCATCATCCATTTCAACGGCACGGACATCACCAGCGAAGAGCCGGCGCAGATTGCCCGCCGGGGGGTGATCCGCTCGTTCCAGATCTCGGCGGTGTTCCCGCACCTGAGCCTGATGGAGAACGTGCGCATCGCCTTGCAGCGCAAGCTGGGCACGTCCTTCCACTTCTGGAGCAGCGAGCGCACCTTGGACAAGCTCAACGGCCGCGCGGTGGCCTTGCTCGAAGAGGTGGGCCTGGCGCACCTGGCCGACGAGATCACCTTGAACCTGCCTTATGGCCAAAAGCGTGCACTCGAGATTGCCACCACGCTTGCGATGGAGCCCGAGCTGATGCTGCTCGACGAACCCACCCAGGGCATGGGCCATGAGGACGTCGAGCGCGTCACCCAGCTGATCAAAAAGGTCTCGGCCGGGCGCACCATCTTGATGGTCGAGCACAACATGAAGGTCATCTCGACGATTGCAGACCGCATCACGGTGCTGCAGCGCGGCGCCATCCTGGCCGAGGGCGACTACCAGACGGTGTCGCAGAACCCCCAGGTGATGGAAGCGTATATGGGAACCACCGACGGCCAGCTGCAGGGAGCGCACTGACATGAATGAGAAAAACGGAGTGCCTGCACTGGAGATCAGCGATCTGCACGCCTGGTATGGCGAATCGCACGTGCTGCATGGCGTGAACATGCGCGTGATGCCGGGCGAGGTGGTGACCTTGCTGGGCCGCAACGGCGCGGGCCGCACATCGACGATGCGTGCGGTGATGGGGCTGACGGGCTCGCGCAAGGGCTCGATCAAAATCCATGGCGTCGAGACCATCCAGATGCCCACGCACAAGATTGCGCACCTGGGCCTGGGTTACTGCCCGGAAGAGCGCGGCATCTTTGCCAGCCTCTCCTGCGAAGAGAACCTGATGCTGCCGCCGGACCTCAAAACCGGCTCGGCCGGCATGTCGGTCGAAGAGATCTACGAGATGTTCCCCAACCTGGCCGAGCGCCGCCAAAGCCAGGGCACGCGCCTGTCGGGCGGTGAGCAGCAGATGCTGGCCGTGGCCCGCATTCTGCGCACCGGCGCCAAGCTGCTGCTGCTCGATGAGATCTCCGAAGGTCTGGCCCCCGTCATCGTGCAGGCGCTGGCCCGCATGATCGTGAGCCTGCGCGCCAAGGGCTACACCGTGGTGATGGTCGAGCAGAACTTCCGCTTTGCCGCGCCACTGGCCGACCGCCTCTATGTGATGGAACATGGCCAGATCGTCGAGCAGTTCAGCGCCGACGAGCTCGAAGGCAAGATGCCTTTGCTCAACACCTTGCTGGGGGTCTAGCCCACTTTTTTGCAACCCTGGCGCAGCGCAGACTGCCGCCATGTATTGAGAACAGATATTTTTTAGGAGACAAGATGAAAGCAAAGCTCAAAGCCATTGCCCAGGTGGCATGTTTGGTCGCCCTGTCCGCAGGCGCTGCCCAGGCACAAGAAAAGGTGAAGATCGGCTTCATCACCGACATGTCCAGCCTCTACGCCGATGTGGAAGGCAAGAACGGCGCAGTCGCGATCCAGATGGCCATCGATGACTTCGGTGGCAAGGTGCTGGGCCAGCCCATCGAGATGGTCTCGGCCGACCACCAGAACAAGGCAGACATCGCAGCCTCCAAGGCGCGCGAGTGGATCGATACCGCCGGCGTGACCATGCTGTTTGGCGGCACCAACTCCGGCACGGCCCTGGCCGCTGCCAAGGTGGCGCAAGAGAAAAAGCGCGTCTACTTCAACAGCGGCGCGGGCTCCTCGGCACTGACCAATGAGCAGTGCAGCCCCTACACCGTGCACTATGCCTATGACACCGTGGCCTTGGCCAAGGGCACCGGCGGAGCCGTGGTGGACCGTGGCGGCAAGTCCTGGTTCTTCCTGACGGCCGACTACGCGTTTGGCCACTCGCTGGAAGCGGACACCACCGCCGTCATCAAGGCCAAGGGCGGCCAGGTGCTCGGCTCGGTGCGCCACCCGCTCAACGCATCTGACTTCTCGTCCTTCCTGCTGCAGGCGCAAAACTCCAAGGCCCAGATCCTGGGCCTGGCCAATGCCGGCGGCGACACCATCAATGCCATCAAGGCTGCGCGTGAGTTCGGCATCAACAAGACCATGAAGACCGCCGGCTTGCTGGTCTTCCTGTCTGACATCCACAGCATGGGCCTGAAGAACACCGAAGGCCTGCTGCACACCACCAGCTGGTACTGGGACCTGAACGACGAGACGCGCAAGTTCGCCGACAAGTTCTTCGCCAAGACCAAGCGCATGCCTACCGATCTGCATGCGGCGGACTACTCGGCGACGATGAACTACCTGAAGGCTGTCGAAGCCGTCAAGACCACCGATGCCGACAAGGTCATGGCCTACCTCAAGAGCACGCCGCTCAACGACTTCTACGGCAAGGGCGTGATCCGCCCCGATGGCCGCTACGCGCACGACATGTACCTGGTCGAAGCGAAGTCGCCTGCCGAATCCAAGAAGCCCTGGGATTACCTGAAGGTTCTGTCCACCTTGCCTGCGGACCAGGTCTGGACGACCAAGGCCGAATCCAAGTGCGCGCTCTGGAAGTAAGCACCGCTCACACCTAACCTGCGTCGATGCTGCCTGCTGCGGCTGCCCGCCATCGCTGATGGCACGGGTCGCAAAAGCAGCGGCATGACGCCAGGCGTGTTGTGTTCATTCACTGACTCGTGAGCTTTTCATGGAAATTTTTGGTATCTCATTACCGGCCTTGATGAGCCAGCTGCTGCTGGGTCTGGTCAACGGCTCGTTCTATGCCATTCTCAGTCTGGGATTGGCCGTGATCTTTGGCCTGCTCAATGTGATCAATTTCGCCCACGGCGCTTTGTTCATGCTGGGGGCCATGTTCACCTGGATGGCGGCGTCCTACTTCCAGGTCAATTACTGGGTGATGCTGCTGCTCTCGCCGATTCTGGTGGGCATCATCGGGGTGTTGATAGAGCGCTTTTTGCTGCGCCATATCTACAAGCTCGACCACCTCTACGGCCTGCTGCTGACCTTGGGGCTGTCGCTGCTGATCGAGGGCGTGTTCCGCTCGATCTACGGCGTCTCGGGCCTGGGCTACGACACGCCCGAGCTGCTCGAAGGCGCCACCAACGTTGGCGTGATGCTGCTGCCCAACTACCGCATGTGGGTGGTGGTAGCCTCGCTGATCGTCTGCTTTGCCACCTGGTATGTGATCGAGAAAACCCGCCTGGGCGCCTACCTGCGGGCCGGCACCGAGAACCCCCGTCTGGTCGAGGCTTTCGGTGTCAACGTGCCGCTGATGATCATGCTGACCTATGCGTTTGGCGTGGGCCTGGCCGCCTTTGCCGGCGTGCTGGCAGCGCCCGTCTACCAGGTCACGCCGCTGATGGGCCAGAACCTGATCATCACCGTGTTCGCGGTGGTGGTGATCGGTGGCATGGGCTCCATCATGGGCGCCATCGTCACCGGTCTGGCACTGGGCGTGATCGAAGGGCTGACCAAGGTCTTCTACCCAGAAGCCTCGGCCACCGTCGTGTTCGTGATCATGGTCATCGTGCTGCTGGTGCGCCCGGCTGGCCTGTTTGGCAAAGCGAAGTGAGGTGAGGGGATGAATTCCAAGAAGTTTGCCAAACTGGGGTATGGGTTGCTGCTGCTCGGCATGATCGCTGCGCCGTTCATGGGGGCCTACCCTGTGTTCGTGATGAAGCTGATGTGCTTTGCACTTTTCGCCTGTGCGTTCAATCTGCTGCTGGGCTACACCGGTCTGCTGTCCTTTGGCCATGCCGCCTTCTTTGGTGGTGCGGCTTATGTCACCGGCCATGCGATCAAGGTCTGGCACCTGACGCCGGAGCTGGGCATTTTGTTCGGCGTGGTGTTCGGTGCCTTGCTGGGTGTGGTGTTTGGCTGGCTGGCCATTCGCCGCCAGGGGATCTATTTCTCGATGATCACCTTGGCGCTCGCCCAGATGCTGTTCTTTGCCTGCCTGCAAATGCCCTTCACCGGTGGTGAGGACGGCCTGCAAGCGGTGCCGCGCGGCAAGCTGTTTGGCGTGCTGAGCCTGGAGAGCGACTGGACCATGTACTACGTGGCCCTGGCCATCGTGGTGCTGGCCTTCCTGCTGATCATGCGCACGGTGCATTCGCCTTTCGGCCAAGTGCTCAAGGCGCTCAAGGAAAACGAGCCGCGTGCCATCTCGCTGGGCTATGACGTCAACCGCTTCAAGCTGCTGGCCTTTGTCATCTCGGCTGCGCTGGCCGGTCTGGCCGGTTCGCTCAAGACCGTGGTGCTGGGCTTTGCAACCTTGACTGACGTGCACTGGACGGCATCGGGCCAGGTCATCCTGATGACCTTGGTGGGCGGCCTGGGCCTGCTGTCGGGGCCGATCGTCGGCTCGGCCGTAATCGTCGCGCTGGAAAACAAGATCGGCGATATCGGCACCTGGCTGTCGCGCCTGACCGGCGTCGAGTGGTTCAACACCTTGGGTGAGTCGGTGACCATTGTGACCGGCCTGATCTTTGTGATCTGCGTGCTGGCGTTCCGCCGCGGCATCATGGGCGAGTTGATCGCCTTCATGGACCGCAAGAAGAAATAGCGGGGGCTTGCAGACCCGTCCAAGTCAAAGACCCGCATTGCGCGGGTCTTTGTTTTTGGAGAGGGCGGGGAGGGCGGCGTTACTTCCAGAGCTTGCAGCTGGATTCGGCCTTGGTGGTCCAGACCTCGTCGGGGCTGAGCGTCTTGAGCACCTTGAAGTAATCCCAGGCGCCTTTGGATTCGGCCGGGGCCTTGACCTGCATCAGGTACATCTCATGGGCGTAGCGGCCATCGGGGCGGACAACGCCCTTGGCGTAGAAGTCGGACAGGGGTTCGGCCTTCAGCGCGGCCATCACCTTGTCCGAATCGGTGGACTTGATGCGGTCGGCCGTCTTCAGGTAGGTCATCATCGCCGAGTAATCGGCCGCCTGCAGCGAGGTGGGCATCTTCTTGAACTTCTCGAAGAACCGGTCCGAGAACTTGCGGCTTTCCGGGTTCAGGTCCCAATGCCAGCTGTCGGTGAACATCAGGCCTTCGGTCTGCTTGAGCCCCAGGCTGTGGATGTCCGAGCTGAACAGCAGCATGCCGGCGAGCTTCATGGTCTTGGTCACGCCAAACTCGCGCGCAGCCTTGATGGTGTTGATGGTGTCGCCACCGGCATTGGCCATCGCCAGAATCTGGGCCTTGGAGTTCTGCGCCTGCAGCAGGAAGGACGAGAAATCCGAGGCATTGATCGGATGCCGCACGGCGCCCACCACGCGGCCGCCTGCGGCCTTGATCACCTTGGTGGTATCGGCCTCCAGCGCATGGCCAAAGGCGTAGTCGGCCGTCAGAAAGAACCAGTCCTTGTCGCCCAGCGCCACAATGGCGCCGCCGGTGCCCTTGGCCAAGGCCACCGTGTCGTAGGCGTAATGCACCGTGTAGGGGCTGCACTGGTCGTTGGTTAGCGCGGATGTACCCGAGCCGTTGACGATGATGAGGCGCTTTTTCTCCTCGGCCACCTTGGCCATCGCCAGGCCGGTGCTGGAGGTGGTGCCGCCCACCAGCATCTGCATGTCGCGCTGGTCAAACCACTCGCGCGCCTTGGAGGCGGCCAAGTCGGCCTTGTTCTGGTGGTCGGCCACCATCAGCTCCACCGGCTTGCCCAGCAGCTTGCCGCCAAAGTCATCAATCGCCATCTGCAGCGCCAGCGCCCCGCCCTTGCCATCAACGTCCGCATAGACGCTGGACATGTCGGTGATGAAGCCGATCCGCACCTTGTCTTGCGCCAGCGCACCTTGCGCAAACAGGGCCAGCACACAGCCAGCGGCAGCGGCCGCAATTGCGCGTCGCCGGTGTGGCAGCGCAGAACGCAAAGAGGGCATTGCAGGAACATTCATCGGAAGGTCTCCTTGTTCAAATAGACATGCGTGCAGTGCGGCTGCCAGGTGCGGCGCACCCGTGGGCTGCTGCGCCCCGATGGTTGCAGGCTGCTTGGCGCGCGCCTACTGGGGTAAGCACCAGCGCGGCGCAAAAACGCAGCTGTGCGCGCGGCGCGAAGCGGCTATACTGCTCGCAGCTCCGGGGTGTGCGAAAGCGCTGAGATGCGAAAGGCAGTTGCAAGACTGCTGATTAGCGAACCCGACGAACTTGATCCGGTTCATGCCGGCGGAAGAAGAGCGGGACCCTGAAAGCACAGCGGTGGAAGGCAGGCAGCGTTGCATGGCACGCGCCTGTGGCCACCGGCTACGCACACCCCAGGCGCCTCGCGCACTGGGGTTTTGTCTTTTTGGGGACGGCACCTGTCAGCGCGCAACAGGTGCCGCCATGGCCAGCCAACAGCGGCCACGGCGCAACGCACAGCACGGCCGGGCCGGGGTGTAGTCGATGGGCGTGTTGCGGCCAAGCAGCCATGCCTGGCGTGTTGGAACAGAAGAGGGCCGGCACGTCTCGGAGCGTTCGATGAAATCAACCGCTTTGAGGAGACTGCCATGAACGCCCCTGAGTCCCTGTTCATCCCCGCCACCGGTGATGCCCCCGATGCCGCCCGCTTTGGCGAACTGCTGGCCCAATCACGCCAGCCTTTTCCTGCGTCGACCAAGTCTTACCTGGCCGGTGCCATCCACCCGCAGCTACAGGTGCCGGTGCGCGATATTGCGCTGACCAACGGAGAGCAGGTCAGCGTCTACGACACCTCGGGCCCCTACACCGACCCGGCCGTGGCCATCGATGTGCGTCAGGGCCTGCCCGCGCTGCGCGCCGAATGGATCGCCGCGCGCGGCGACAGCCACTACTATGTGGGGCGCCAGCGTGTGGCGCTTGATGACGGCAGCAAGCGCGGCGAAGAAGACCTGCGCGTGGCCCAGCTGCGGGCCGAGGCCGCCGCGCTGCAGCGCCAGCCGCGCCGCGCCAAGAGCGGTGCCAATGTGACCCAGATGCACTATGCGCGCAAAGGCATCATCACCCCCGAGATGGAGTATGTGGCCCTGCGCGAGAACGGCCGCCGCGAATGGATGGCCGAGTACCAGCGCGATGCTGCGCGCGAGGCGCGCCTGGCGGGCAACAGCCTGGGCGCTGCGATCCCCAAGATCATCACGCCCGAATTTGTACGCGACGAGGTGGCGCGGGGCCGGGCCATCATTCCGGCCAATATCAACCACCCCGAGATCGAGCCGATGGCCATTGGCCGCAACTTCAAGGTCAAGATCAATGCCAATATCGGCAACTCGGCCGTGACCTCGAGCATCGAGGAAGAGGTCGAGAAGCTGGTCTGGGCGATCCGCTGGGGCGCGGACAATGTGATGGACCTGTCCACCGGCAAGAACATCCACACCACGCGCGACTGGATCGTGCGCAACTCGCCGGTGCCCATTGGCACGGTGCCGATCTACCAGGCGCTGGAGAAAGTGGGCGGTGTGGCCGAGGACCTGACCTGGGACATCTTCCGCGACACCCTGGTGGAGCAGGCCGAGCAGGGCGTGGACTATTTCACGATCCATGCCGGCGTGCGCCTGGCCTATATCCACCTGACGGCCCAGCGCCGCACCGGCATCGTCTCGCGCGGAGGCTCCATCATGGCCAAGTGGTGCATGGCCCACCACCGCGAGAGCTTCCTCTACGAACATTTCGAAGATATCTGCGACATCATGAAGCAGTACGACGTGAGCTTCTCGCTGGGCGATGGCCTGCGCCCGGGCTGCGCCTCGGACGCGAATGACGAGGCCCAGTTTGCCGAGCTGGCCACCTTGGGTGAGCTGACCCAGCTGGCCTGGAAGCACGATGTGCAGACCATGATCGAAGGCCCGGGCCATGTGCCCATGCACATGATCCAGGCGAACATGACCGAGCAGCTCAAGCACTGCCACGAGGCGCCGTTCTACACCCTGGGCCCGCTGACCATCGACATCGCGCCGGGCTATGACCATATCGCCAGCGCCATCGGTGCGGCGATGATCGGCTGGTTTGGCACCGCCATGCTCTGCTATGTGACGCCCAAGGAGCACCTGGGCCTGCCCGACCGCGATGACGTCAAGCAGGGCATCATTGCCTACAAGATTGCCGCGCACGCAGCCGATGTGGCCAAGGGCCACCCGGGGGCCCGGGCGCGTGACGATGCACTCAGCCAGGCGCGCTTTGACTTCCGCTGGGAGGACCAGTTCAACCTGGGGCTGGATCCGGACACGGCCCGCGCCTTCCATGACGAAACCCTGCCCAAGGACAGTGCCAAGGTGGCGCATTTCTGCTCGATGTGCGGGCCCAAGTTCTGCTCGATGAAGATCACCCAGGAGGTGCGCGAGTTTGCCAAGAACCAGGGCGTGGCCGAAGAGCAGGGCATTGCCGTGGGCATGCAGGCCAAGGCGGCGGAGTTCAACCGGGCGGGGGGCGATTTCTACATCCCGATCGCCAGCGACACGACGGCCAGGTAAGTACGCGGCGGGCGTTGACCCCATGCGGCCACCACCCGGTGGCCGCATTGGCGCCTCGGTGTCAGCAACATTTGCTGCGCTGCACTAAACTGCGGACTGCCATCTGCCAGCCTCTTTCAACGCCAGAAAGCCCTTTGCCATGAACGTCACGCAAGCCATGCAAGAGCGCCGCTCGGTGCGCGCCTTTTTGCCCAAAGCTCCCTCTGCCCAAGCCGTGCATAGCCTGATCGCCGATGCGGCCCAGGCGGCATCGGGCGGCAACCTGCAGCCCTGGCGGGTGGTGGCGCTGGCGGGCCATGCGCTGCATGAACTGACCGATGCCATTGCAGATGCGCAGCCGCTGCCCGAAGGCGGCAACAACTACACCTACCCGCCCAATCTCTGGGAGCCGTATCGCACGCGCCGCTTCAAGAACGGTGAGGACCTGTACAAGACCATCGACATTCCGCGCGAGGACAAGGCCGCGCGCCTGGAGCAGCTGGCCAAAAACGGCCGCTTCTTTGGCGCCCCGGTGGGCCTGCTGGTATTTGCCGACGAGCGCATGGGTTATGCGCAGTGGGTGGACCTGGGCATTTACCTGCAGTCCCTCATGCTGCTGGCCACCGAGCGCGGCCTGGCCACCTGTGCCCAGGGCTACTGGCGCCGCTATGGCGACACAGTGGAGCGGGTGCTCAAGGCGCCAGAGCCTTACCGCGTGGCCTATGGCATTGCGCTGGGCTATGAAGACCTGACGGCGCCGATCAACAGCCTGCGTGCCGACCGCGCACCCTTTGGCGACTGGGCGCAGATGCGCGGGTTTGACTAAAGCGGCTCAACGGCCGAATCAGACCGCGATATAGCGGTCCTTGCGGTGGTTCATCGCGACGATCAGGTTCAGGATCACGGCGCCTGCAATCGACCAGGCGACCGACACGGCCGGAACCAGCCACAGCGCGAACGCCACGATGAGGCAGTCCAGGCCCATCTGCACCTTGCCGGCCGACCAGCCATGGCGCTCCTGCAGGTAGAGCACCAGAATGCCAAAGCCGCCCAGGCTGACCCGGTGGCGGAACAGAATCAAAAAGCCTGTGCCCAGCAGCACACCGCCAAGGATGCCAGCCAGCGGCTGGGACACATAGGAGATGGCCAATAGCGCTGGCAGCAGCTCGGTGAGCCAGGACGTGGCCACTACCGCGATAAAGGTCTTGACCACAAAGGCAGTGCCCATGCGCTTGGCAGCCAGCCAGTAGAACGGCAAATTCAGGCAGAAGAACAGCAGGCCCAGATCGGTGCCGGTGGCGTAGTGCCCCAGCAGCGCAATGCCGGCAATGCCGCCGGTCAGCAGCCCCGCGCTCTTGTACAGCACCAAGGCGGTGGAGATCAGCAAGATGCCGACCGCCATCGCAATGCCATCCTCCAGCCAGGAATGGCCGGATGAGCCGGTCTTGAGCGCCCAGCGGAATTTGTCGGAGGTCAGTTGGCTCACGCGCGCAAAGCCTGCGCTGGCAAAGAGGCGGTATCGGGTCATGGGAAAAGGGCAAGCAAGAGTCCTGCCAGCTTGGGGCGCAGCGCATGCCCCCATTCTGACCAGGCGCAAGCAAAGGGTGAGATAGCCCTCAAATATAGGGTTAACCCTTATCCCTCAAACCCTGCCAAGGATTGGCGCAGCCCGCCTGCAGGCTGCTTTCCCAGTTCAGTCGCTTACTTCCAGATCGGGCACTGGGCCTCTTGCTTGCTGGCAAACAGCGTCTCGCCCGGCAGCGCCTTGATCAGCTTGAACGAATCATGCTTGCCCTTGGACTCCTCAGGCGTCTTGACCTGCAGCAGGTACATGTCGTGCACATAGCGGCCATTGGGCTCGATCTTGCCCTTGCCGAACATGTCGTTGAGCGGCATCGATTTGAGCGTCTGCATCACCTTGTCCGCGTCCAGGCTCTGCGCCTTTTCCACGGCCTTGAAGTAGCTCATCGCCGAGGAGTAGTCGGAGGCCTGCAGCGAGGTGGGCATTTTCTTGGTGCGGGCGTAGTAGCGGTCGGTCCAGGCGCGGGCCTCGGGCGAGCGGTCCCAGTACCAGCTGTCGGTGAACATCAGACCACCGGCGAGCTTGAGGCCCAGGCTCTCGACCTCGTTGGCAAACACCATCAGCGCCACGGGCTTCATCTTGGGGGTGATGCCAAACTCGCGCGCGGCCTTGAGCGCGTTCATGAAGTCTCCACCGGCATTGGCAAAGCCCAGGATCTCGGCCTTGCTGGCCTGCACCTGCACCAGGTAGGACGAAAAATCGTTCGCATGAAAAGGCGCGCGCACCGATTTGACGATCTGGCCGCCCTGGGCCTGCACCACCTGCGTCACATCGGCTTCCAGGGTGTGGCCAAAGGTGTAGTCGGCTACCAAGAGCGCCCAGGTCTTGGCGCCTTGCTCGGACACTGCACGGCCCGTGCCGCGCGCAATGGCCGTGGTGTCGCTGTTGTAGTGCACCCAGTACGGCGAGCACTGGCTGCCCGTCAGGTTGGAGGAGTAGGCGCCATTGATCAGCAGCACGCGTTTTTTCTCATTGGCCACCTGGCCCATCGCCAGCGCCGTCGCCGTATTGGTGCCGGCAATCAGCAGCTGGACATCCTGGGTGTCGACCCATTCGCGCGATTTGGTCGAGGCGATATCAGCCTTGTTCTGGTGGTCGGCCGACAAGAGCTCAATCGGGCGGCCCAGCAGCTTGCCGCCAAAGTCTTCAATGGCCATCTGGATGGCGGTTGCGCCGCCTTTGCCATCGCCGTCCGAATACTGGCTGGACATATCCGTCAGGAAACCCAGGCGCACCGGCGCTGGGGCCTGTGCCTGGGCCGTTCCGGTGATCGCGCAGCAGGCGAGGGCACAGGCGCTGAGCGTGGGCCGAAAGCGCAGGGAGGTTGGGGTGGGCATATGAGACTCCTTTGTTATGGGTTGCTTTGGTTTTGCAACACCCATGCTAAGAGCAGATGCCAGATGGCGACAGGGTGAAAACGGGCGCAGCCCAGCGCGTTTGTCACCCACGTTACCGGCCCGCCCGACCAGGTAGATATTTGAGAGTTAGATAAATACAAATGCATACCAAATAACACATAGATATTTTTGTCCGCAGGGCATGCTGGCTTGAGAGTGGGGTGTCAAATTTTTTTCATCAGGATGTCACCCGCCGTTGCAACACTTCCGCCTTTCTTTTGGGATCCCTATGCGACGCTTACCCCTTGTGGCCGCCATGGCCTCTTTGCTCATCCTCACCACACAAACCACGACAGCGGCAGACCTGGCCTTGCAGACCCCCGCTGGCCAGGCGCTGGAGGCCAAGCTGGCCTCTGCTGACCCGCAAGGCCAGGTCTATGCCTCGCATGTGTTCAACGACCCGGCAGCGACCAAGCTGCCTGATGGCTGGCGCACCGCAAGCTGGAACAAGGGCACGGTGACTATCGATGCCAGCACCGGCCATCTTCTGATCAACGGCAAGGCCGATAGCACCGCGATGACGGCCGTGCTCTTGCCAGTAGCGCTGGAAAATCTATCCAACTACCGCGTGGATGTGGAGTTCAGCTTCGAGCAGCCCAACAATACCGCTCGCTGGGGTAGCGTGATGTACCGCACCTCGCCCGCTGCCAATACCCCAGCCCACGAGCCTTACTACCAGTTCGCGATTCGCCAGGCGGCTACGGCCAATAACGGCACCGAGTTTGCATTCCGCAAGGCCGGCGCCTGGTCGGTGCAGGGCACCAAGCCGTTCACCGAGGCGATCAGCGCCGCGAAGACCTACACCGCCAGCGTGGTGGTCCATGGCAACCGGGTGCGCCAGTACCTCGATGGCGCCTTGCAGCACGACACCATGCTGAGCGCCGACCTGGCCAAGGGCGGCATCGGCATGCAGACGGCCGGCCTCATCATGCGTGTCAAAAGCATCAAGGTGACCGAGCAGATCACGCCGCTGCCTGAGTTCGATATGCCCGTGGCCGTGCAGGACGCCGGCAGCGCAGCGGCAATGGCACCCACCCTGGTACAGGCAGCCCAAGGCGTGCAATCGCTGGCTGGCACCGGCGCCAGCCATGCGCTGTGGACGCTGGACAGCAGCCTCAATCTGCTTGATGCCAGCGGTGCCAACGTCGGCACGCTGGCGGCCTACTTTGCCCAGTCCAACCGCAACACCATTGCGCTGTTGCGCATCCAGGATGCAGCGACCCTGAACGCGCTGGTGACCTTCTCCGACCAGGTGCACAATCTCGCCGACCTGACCTTGCTGTCCAGCGATGTGGCATTGCTCAAGCAGGCCCGTGTGGCGCTGCCCAAACTGCGCACGGCGGTGGATTTCAGCGAGCACAAGCTGACCACGTCCAAGGCCGATCTGTTGACCATCGTGGGCGAGACCAACCGGGCGGGCGCCAAGATCGCGATCCTGCCCGAGGGCCTGACAACCCGCGCGTTTGTCGCCCATCTGCAGCGCCTGCTGATCACGGTGTGGAGCAATGCCGAGGCCGCAACCCCCGAGCAAGCAGCGAAGGTGCTGGTCAGCGGTGTCAACGGCGTCGTCTCTGCCAACAGCGCCGCCTACGCCGATGTGCTGCGCAAGCTGCCCACCAACACCTTGCTGCGCAAGCCGCTGGTCATCGGCCACCGTGGCATGCCTAGCCGCGAGGACGAAAACACGCTGGAAAGCGCCAAGGCGGCAGTGGCTGCCGGTGCCGATGCCGTGGAAAACGACATCTACATCACCACCGACGACCACCTGGTCATCATGCATGACGACACCGTCAATCGCACCACCAATGGCACGGGCAATGTGGAGGACATGAGCCTCGCGCAGGTCAAGGCGCTGGCCACCAAGACCAAGGGCTACCAGGTGCCCACGATGCGTGAGTACTTCCAGGCGTTCAAGGACAAGCCCATCACCCATGTGATCGAGCTCAAGAGCAGCAACCCGCGCATCATTGCCCAGCTCAAGAAGGAAATGGCCGAAGAGGGGGTGGCCGACCAGTCGGTTGCGATCTCCTTCATTGCCGACCAGCTCAAGCGCAGCGGCGAGCAAATGCCCGAGCTGACCGGCGGCTTCCTCAACAGCATTGCCGACAGCGCAGATGTCCCCGCCAGCGTGCGCAATGTGCTTGAGGCCACCCAGGCCAACTCCTCGACCTTCAACCCCAGCTACACCGCCATTCGTCAAAGCACGATGGAAGCGGCCAAGCACCGGGGCGTGACCTTCTGGCCATGGACCGTGAATACGGCCACTGACTTCTACAAGTACTACAGCTGGGGCACCAACGGCATCACCACCGACCACGCCTACCTGGCCAGCAACTTCCCGGTCGAGATCGCTGCCAAGCCGCAAACGGCCGCACTGGCCTTGAACGAGCCGCTGAGCCTGGGTGTGACACTGACCACCCAACTGCGTGCGCAAAGCGATGCTACCGCCACCGAGCTGGTGTACCTGGGTGGTACCGCTACGGCAGTGCCCGATGGCAAAGGAGGCCTCAGCTTCAGCAGCGCAGGCACGGCCATCGTCATGCCCGGCTATCGCTACCAGATGGATGCCACCTACAGCTATGTGATCATGGGCCAGCCGCTGAGCCTGGTGGTGGGCGATGGCAGCGATGGCGTGGTGGGCACACCCAATGCACCTGCTGCCGGTAATGTGAGCTGCAGCAGCGCAGTGCCCGGCCAGACCAGCACCTGCGCCGTGGTGCCCCAACCGGGCTACCAGCTGGTGGGCCTGGCGGCAGACAGCACCTGCCCGGCTGGCCAATGGAATGCCGACCAAACGGCCTACACCACCGGCACGATTGCAGCGCAGTGCCAAGTGCGTTTTGACTTTGCGGCCAAGCCCGCCAGCGCATCCCTGACCCCCATCGGCAAGGACGGCGAGATGCAAGCCACCGTGCAAGGCGGCGGCACGGGCCTGTGGGCTTTTGATGCCGCGCAAGCGGTTGCCGTAAGCCCGGCAGCGGCCGCGCCCAGTGGCCTGAGCTTTCCGTTTGGCGTCGTAAGCCTACAGCTGACCGGCGGCCAGCCAGGCCAGAGCGCCACGGTGGAGATGACCTACCCGCAGGCGCTGCCGGCCAAAGCCAAGTACTACAAGTTTGGCAAGACCGCCGACAACAACCAGGACCACTGGTATGCCTACCCCAACGCCACGATCAGCGGCAACAAGGTCGTCCTGACTCTCACCGACGGCCAGACCGGCGATGACGACCTGCTGGCCAATGGCGTCATCCGCGATCCGGGTGGTGTGGCCGTGCTCGCCGATGACCCAGGCAACCCTGGCACCCCTGGCGCTACCGCCACCCCCGTGCCTACCCTGGGCCATGCAGCGCTGGCGCTGCTGTCAGGTGGCATGGGCTTGCTGGCCTGGCGCCGCAAGCGCAAGGCGCGGCTCTGATAGCGAGTCTTTGATGGGTAGTTGACCGCCAGTGGCGCCTTCGGGTGCCCTGGCGGTTTTTTTTCTATTTCTGGCTGCGGATGGCGCACCATGGGCGCAGTCAGGTGTTTCGAGGACATTAGATTTTGGCTAGCTATATACATGCGCTTGCGCTGATGCTGCCATTCCTTCACAGCGATGTGAAGCGGATGTTTTGGCCTACAGAAGACTAAATTCAGATAATCCTTCCGTTCCTCTTAAAAGGCGGAACTTGGCTATCTCTGCGGGACACTCAGCTGATCAAAACGTCAGTTGTAAGGGGCAGGGTGCACAGCGTCCTCAAGCCCTCAAGCCCTCAAGCCCTCAAGCCCTCAAGCCCTCAAGCCCTCAAGCCCTCAAGCCACCTGCCCCAGCCCCCGTGCATCCGGCATGCGCGATGCCCAGGCAAACACCGCCATCCCCAGCAGCACCGTCACCGCCAGGCCCAGCGCCAGCAACAGGCCGCTGTGAAAGAGCTGCGGCGCCACCAGGCCCGAGATGATGGTGAAGACCATCATCTGGCTAAAGCCCTGCAAGGACGAGGCCAGGCCGCGCATCTGGGGGAAATGGCCCATGGCTTCCAAGGTCAGGATGGGCATCAGCTGCGAGATGCCAAAGGTGTAGAGCGTGATCGGCAGGACGGCCCAGGGGACGCTGGGCTGTTGCGTCAGGCTGTTGTAGAGCAGGTTGCTGGCGCAGGCGATGAGCAGGCAGGCATAGCCGATGCGCTTTTGCACGGCAGCTGGGATGCGGCGGGCAAAGAGGCTGGAGACGGCCGAGCCCAGCATGGTGCCGGCGATCAGCGGGATGAACAGCCAGCCCAGCGCAGTTTCGTCCTTGCCCAGGATGGTCATCACAAACTCGGCAGCGGAGCTGATGTAGATGGAGTTGGCGCCGGCCATCAGCGCCAGGCCAATGAGCATGGTGCGGAATTTGCGGTTGCGCAGCGCCTGCAGGTAGTTGCCGGCGATAACGCGCAGCTTCAAAGGCGTGCGGCGCTCGGGCGGCAGCGTCTCGGGCAGCTGGCGCCAGATCAGCAGTGCCAGCAGCGCGCCAAAGCCCGAGAGGAAATAGAAGCTGTAGCGCCAGCCACCATGGCTTTGCAGCCAGCCGCCCAGCACGGGCGCCAGCGCAGGGGCCAGGCCAAACACCATCATCACCAGCGCCATCATGCGCTGCGCCTCTGCTCCCTGGTGCTGGTCCTGCACCATGGCGCGCACGATGACCATGCCCGAGCCGGCGCACAGGCCCTGCACCAGGCGCATCAGCACCAGCGATTCGATCGAGCCGGCAAAGGCCGCTGCCAGCGAGGTGATGCAATAGCCGATAGCGGAGACCATCAGCACGCGGCGGCGGCCAAAGGTGTCGCTGAGCGTGCCGTAGAACAGCATGGTGCTGGCCATCGCAAAGACGTAGACGCTCAGCGTCTGCTGCACCGCTATCGGCGTGGCGCCAAATTCCTGCCCGATGGCATGGAAAGAGGGCAGGTAGGTATCGATGCCCAGCGGACCAATCATGGTGCACAAGGCAAACAGCAAGGTGAGCGTAACGGGTGACTTTTGCATGGGGCGCTGGGCGCTGCCCTGGGCCGCAATCACAGCAAGCGCTGCCTGGCCGCGTGGGCCAAAGGCTTGGATGGAGGAAGAAGCGGGTGGAGGCTAAGGCGCCGAAATGAAGAACCACCGCCTCTCAGAAGAGGGGAGCGGCAAAGTGGCAAGCAAGCATTTAACCAAAAAATGCCGCTGCCTGTGCCAGCTGGCGGCGCCGCCGCAAAGAGCTGGGACATTGGCCGGCTGCAATGCAAAGAGCGCGAAACTGTGTACACATTTCGCGCTCTGGGCGGGTATCGGCGTTGTAGAGCGTTTAGCCCGCGCTGGGGCGCTCGGCGCCCTTGGGGCGAAATGCCTTGCAGACCGCTTCATCGGTCTGCAGATAGGGGCCGCCAATCAGGTCCACGCAGTAGGGCACGGCGGCAAAGATGCCGGGCACCTGCTGCTGGCCATCGGCGTCCTTGAGCCCCTCCAAGGTCTGGGCAATCGCCTTGGGCTGGCCGGGCAGGTTGATGACCAGGCTGCTGCCCCGGATGACGGCCACCTGGCGCGACAAAATCGCGGTGGGCACAAACTGCAGGCTGATCTGGCGCATTTGCTCGCCAAAGCCGGGCATCACCTTGTCGGCCACGGCCAGGGTCGCTTCGGGCGTCACATCGCGCGGCGCGGGGCCGGTGCCGCCGGTGGTCAGCACCAGCGCGCAGCCCGCGTCCACCAGCTCGATGAGGGTCTGGCTGATCAGTGCCTCTTCGTCGGCAATCAGGCGGGTCTCGTACTGCAGCGGGTTGCGCAGCGCGCGGCCCAGCCAGTCCTGCAGCGCAGGAAGGCCCTTGTCTTCGTAAACGCCGGTGCTGGCGCGGTCGCTGATGGAGACCAGGCCAATCTTGACGCTGTCGTAGGTGTTGCTCATGGCCTTATCCCTTGCGCTGCCATCAGGCCTGGTCATCGTCGTCATCGCCGTCTTCGGGCGCATCGGCGCTGCTGCGGCTGGCGCTGTGGGCGGCCATCACATGGTCGCGCACCAGCTGGAACAGCTCACGGTAGGCGCGGCCCTTGCGGGGCGCCTGGCCGGTCGATTCCTGCACATTGGCCTCATGGGCGCCGGGCATGTCCTTGCGGGCCTGGCGCACCAGCGAGCGCAGCTGCTGAATGTCGGTATCGGGAGCCTCGTTGATCCACTGGGCGACGGCATCGTCGCTGACGATCATGCGGTCGCGCCACTGCTCGGCCGCATGCAGCAGAGCCTTTTCCAGGCTGGAGCCTTCCTTTTGCTCGGACAGTGCGGCATTGATGGCGGCAACTTCGCTGTCTTCGAGCTTGCGCATCAGCTTGCCGATGTACTGCATCTGGCGGCGCTTGCCCTCGAAATTGGTGATGCGCTTGGCTTCGGCCAACGCGTTGGCCAGAATCTCGGGCAAATCCAGGCGCTTGAAGAGATCGCTGCGCAAGGTCAGCAGCTCTTTGCCCAGGTCTTGCAGCTCATCCATCTCCTTTTTCAGGTCGGATTTGCTCGACTCGGTCGTGCCTTTGAGCTCGGCCTTGAGTTCGATATCGAGCTCGCTGCCTTCGGCCACGAACTTGCCGCGAACGAAATAGCCTTTTTTGGGTTTGCGTGACATGGTTAAATGCTTTTGTTCAAAAGGCCATCGCCCGGCGCAGTGCCTGGGCGATGGCGGTTATCAGTATCATAGCGGGCAGTATGAATAAATCCGTATCCAGCTCTAACAGCCAAGGCGATGCCAAGGCTGAGTCCGGCTTCAGCTACAGCCGCGCATTTTTCAAAGATCTCGTCGAGCAGGCGCTCTCGCATGCCAAAAAACTGGGGGCCAGCGACGCCGGGGCCGACGCCTCCGAAGGCTCCGGTCTGTCGGTGAGTGTGCGCAAAGGCGAGCTGGAGACGGTGGAGCGCAACCGGGACAAATCACTGGGGGTGACGGTCTATCTGGGCAAACGCCGTGGCAACGCCAGCACGTCTGATTTCTCTGCCCAAGCAGTGCAGCGCACCGTGCAGGCGGCCTATGACATTGCACGCTTCACCGCCGAGGACCCTATCGCAGGTCTGCCCGACGCAGCCGACATTGTGCCAGCAGCCGAGCACCGTGCGCTCGAGCTATTCCATCCTTGGGCCATTGACAGCGAAGCGGCGGCCCAATTGGCGCTGCAGTGCGAGGCCGCAGCCTTTGCCACCGACAAGCGCATCACCAACAGCGAAGGCGCCGGTGTCTCGGCCCAGCAAAGTCATTTCTACAGCGCCCACACCAATGGTTTTGCCGGCGGCTATGCCAGCTCGCGCCACAGCCTGTCGGTCGCGCCGATTGCCGGCAAGGGTGCCGACATGCAGCGCGATGCCTGGTACAGCAGCATGCGCCGTGCGGGCGACCTGGCCGATCCGGCCGTCGTGGGCCGCTACGCTGCCGAACGGGCGCTGTCGCGCCTGGGCGCACGCAAGATTGCCACCACCGAATGCCCGGTGCTGTTCGATGCACCGCTGGCTGCCGGCCTCGTGGGCTCGCTGGTGCAGGCCATCAGCGGCGGCGCGCTCTACCGGCGCAGCTCCTTCTTGCTGCATTCGCTGGGCAAGAAGGTGTTCCCCAAGCACATCCAGCTGATCGAAGACCCGTTCATCATCGGCGGCAAGGGCAGCGCGCCTTATGACGACGAAGGCGTGCGCGTGGCCAAGCGCTCGGTGATCGAGGACGGCAAGGTGGCCGGTTATTTCCTGTCCACCTATTCGGCCCGCAAGCTGAGCATGCGCACCACCGGCAATGCCGGCGGTGCCCACAACCTGCATTTCTACTCGACCAAGACGCGCCCTTCGGACGACCTCAATGCCATGCTGCAAAAGCTGGGCACGGGCCTGTTTGTGATCGAGCTGATGGGCCAGGGCGTGAACCCGGTCACCGGCGACTACTCGCGCGGCGCCAGCGGCTTCTGGGTCGAAAACGGCCAGATCGCCTTCCCGGTCGAGGAGATCACGATTGCCGGCAACCTCAAGGACATGTTCAAGGGCATCGAGGCCGTGGGTGCCGACGAGTACAACGCCGGCTCCAAGACCTTGGGCAGCATCTTGGTCAACCGCATGAAGGTGGCAGGGTCCTGATCCCGCGCCTTTCAATAGCTTCCAGCCCGCTCAGAGCCATCCAATCCAGGGGCGGCGGGCGGGTTTTGTTTTTTTGAGTGAGCAGCTGGCCAAGGCTGGCCAGCGCCGTAAGGAGTGGGCTGTGTTTACCGGCATTATTCAGGCAGTGGCGCGCATCAGCGCGATCGACGACCAACCGGGGCTGCGGAGCTTTACCGTGGCCTTTCCCGAGGGCTTTTGTGAAGACCTGGCGATAGGAGCGAGTGTCTCGCACGACGGCGTGTGCCTCACGGTGACCGAGCTGCTGGACGCCAGCCATGCCCGCTTTGATGTGATGCAGCAAAGCCTGAACATCACCACCTTGGGCGCGCTGGAACTGGGCTCGCCGGTGAATGTGGAGCGCGCGGCCAAGGATGGCGCCGAGATTGGCGGCCACCCGCTGTCGGGCCATGTGGACTTTACCGGCACCTTGGTGCAGGTGCGCCAGTTCGACAACAACCATGTGATGCGGGTCGCAGTGCCCGAGGCCTTTCGCCGCTATGTATTCGCCAAGGGCTATATCGCCATCAATGGCGCCAGCCTGACTGTTGCCGAGGTCAACCGCCAGGAAGGCTGGTTCGAGGTCTGGCTCATCCCCGAGACCTTGCGCATGACCGTGTTTGGTGACAAGCGCGCCGGTGACCGCCTGAACATCGAGATCGAGCGCAGTACCCAGGTGGTGGTGGACACCGTGCGCGAGGCAGTGGACGAGAGCCTGGGCCAACTCAAGCCCCTGCTCGAAGCGCTGCTGCGCGAGAAAGGCCTGAGCCTGGAAGACCTGGTCACACCGCCGCAACTGCCCAAGGCTTGATGGCCAAGACGTGGACAGGGGTCCTCTGCATGACCCTCGCCCAATGGGATGGACGTGGATCGGGATGAGACGCAAGGCGTCTTTTGCAGTCGAGCCGTAGCTATTGACAAGGAAGACAACGCAGCGGATCGCCCGAGACCGCGTTCAGGCCACGGCAGGGAGTTGTGTGCAGAGGATCCCTAGCGGGTGGCGACGATAAAGATCCGGGGGAAGGGCAGCAGCACCGTGCCGCTGGGCAGCGCCGGGTAGGCCTGGCGGATGGCGGCCAGGTAGTCGGCCAGGTACTGCGTCTTCTCCTGTGCATCGAGCTGCGCCAAGAACGGCCGCAGCGCCGAGCCTTTGAACCATTCGACCACCGCCTCGTGGTTGGCCAGTGGGTGCATATAGGTGGTGCGCCAGGCATCGACCCGGCTGCACAGCGGCTGCAGCAGCGCGTAGTACCAGTCAAGGTTATGCCGATCAGGGTGACGCACCGCGCCGATGCGCGAAGCCCAGGGGCCTTGCGCGGCTACCTCCCGCGCCAGCACATGGGCGGGCTCTTGCAGATTGTCGGGTGTCTGCACCGCCAGGCTGCCGCCAGCGCGCAGTTGCTGCAGCAATTGCGGGTAGAGGCGATCATGGTCGGGCAGCCACTGCAGGCTGGCGTTGGCCAGAATCACATCCACGGCCGGTGCGGCCTGCCAGTTACCAATATCGGCCAGCGCAAACGGCGTCTGCGGCAGGCGCTCGCGTGCAGCGCGCAGCATGTCTTAGTCATTGTCCAGCCCCGTCACTGCCGCATCGGGGTAGCGCGCCTGCAGCACTTCGGTGGAGTTGCCAGGGCCGCAGCCCAGGTCGATGGCAGTCTGCACCTCGGTGTTCGGAATGGCGGCTACCAGATCGCGCACGGGGCGGGTGCGTTCGGCTTCAAACTGGCTGTACTGCTGGGCGGACCAGGTCATGGGGTTTCTCCTTGTGTGGTGCTGGGCACTGTAGTGCGCTTTACCCATGCTGACAAATACGCTATAAAAACCTTATCCATACTTTTGAGGTATTGCTGAATGGAGCTGAGACATTTGAAGGCCCTGGTCTGCATTGCCGAGTGTGGCAACCTGACCCGCGCTGCCCAGCAACTGGGTATGCAGCAGCCACCGCTGACGCGCCTGTTGCAGCACTTGGAGGCCGAGATGGGTACACCCTTGATGGAGCGGCTGCCCAGAGGCATGCGGCCCACCGCCGCCGGTCTGGCGCTGGTGCAGGAGGCGCGCATGGTGCTGGCCAGGGTGGAGGCCATGGCCGGCCTGGTGCAGGATGCCGCCCAGGGCGGGCGTGGCCATGTGGCCATTGGCTTTACCAGCTCGGCGGCGTTGCACCCCTTGGTGGCACAGGCGCTGCGGGCTTTCAGGGCGCAGTGGCCGCGCGTGAAGGTCACGTTGGAAGAGGCGGGATCGGGCGAGCTGCTGGACGGCCTGCTGGCACAACGCCTGCATGCGGCACTGGTGCGCTCGGCCTGGGAGGCGCAGCCCAGCCTCAGCAGCCGGCATCTGCTGAGCGAACCCATGGTGGTGGCCGGGCCCCTGGGACATGCGCTGATGCAGTCGCGCCGCCCCTTGCCGCTGGCGCAGCTGCGGGGCCAACCGCTGGTGCTGTACAAGCGGCCAGCGGGCCCGGGCCTGCACGATGGCATCGTCGCTGCCTGCGTGGGCGCGGGCTTTCATCCGCAGGTGGTGCAAGAGGCCCCGCGCCTGACTGCCACGTTGAGCCTGGTAGCCGCCGGCCTGGGCCTGAGCATCGTGCCAGCCTCCCTGCAGCACCTGCGCAGCGATGGGCTGGCCTACCGGCGGCTGAGTGCTGCGCCCGGCCTGGTGGCGCCGCTGATCCTGGTCAGCCAGCGCCGTCCCGAGGCGCAGGCCCGCGTGCTGCTGCAGCACCTGGGCGGCATTCTGGACCAGCAGCTGACGCTGCAGCGGCCGCGCAAGGGGGGCGCCTGACATGCAAAAACGCATCATGCCGTCGATGACGGCCCTGCAGTGCTTTGAGGCCGTGGCGCGCCACATGAGCTTTACCCTGGCGGCCCAGGATTTGTTCTTGACCCAGAGCGCCATCAGCAAGCAGATTGCGCAGCTGGAAGCCACCGTCTGCCAGGCGCTGTTCCACCGCTCGGCGCGCGGGCTGTCGCTCACCCCGGCCGGGCGCATGTACCTGGGCGAAGTGCGCAGCATCCTGAACCAGGTCGATGCCTCGGCCCGCTATGTGATGGGCTACGGCGAGGCGGACGAAACCCTGACGATTGCCGTGCAGCCCACCTTTGGCATCACCTGGCTGGTGCCGCGCCTGCGGCTGTTTCTGCAGGCCTACCCGCACATCCAGGTCGTCACCAAGGGCGATGCCCGGCCTTTTGACCTGATGCAGTCGCGCATCGACATCTCGCTGTTCTATGGCGAAGGCAGCCTGCCGGGCGCGGACTGCCACAGCCTGTTCGAGGCCGATGTGGCAGTGGTGTGCGCGCCGGAGATCCTGCCTGCCCAGGGCCTGGCCTCGCTCGCTGAGCTGGAGCAGTTACCCATGGTCCAGTGCTCGTTTCGGCCCGAGATCTGGCGCGACTGGTTTGCCTGCCAGGGCTTTGTGCCGGCCGATGCCTACCGGGGCCCGCGTTTTGACACCTTCTCGATGTGCCTGCAGGCCGCACAAGAGGGCATTGGCATGGCCATCATGCCGCGCATGTTTGCCGAGCAGGCGCTGGCCCAGGGCCGCCTGGTGCAGCCCTGGCCCTTTGTGCAGCCCAGCGATGGCGCCTACTATGTGGCGCACGCCAGCCACTGCGCGGCTTTGCCCAAGATCCGCCATTTTGTCGATTGGGTGCTGGCGCAGGCGCATGCCAGCGCGCCCTCTGCATGAAATTTTGGAATAGCCCGATCATTTAATTTCGTTTGCCCAGCAGCCCGGCCTTGCGAACAATGCGTGGTTCAACAAGAACAACGACGGAGACTGCGCACATGGCCGCGCTGCACCACTACCTCTCGATTGCCGACCTGGAGCGCGCTGCCCGCAAGCGCTTGCCCGCCTGTGTGCGCGGCTATGTCTGCGGCGGCACGGAAGACGGCGTCTCGCTGCAGCAAAGCCTGCAGGCTTTCTCGCGCCTGGGCTTTGTGCCGCGCGGCCTGCGCCATGTGGCCCAGCGCAGCACGGCCACCACCTTGTGGGGCCAGACTTATGCGATGCCGATGGGCTTTGCGCCCACCGGCTTTGCCGCCATCGTGATGAAGGACTGCGACGCGGCGCTGGCCAAGGTGGCGCAGGCGCAGGCGCTGCCCTTCATCATCAGCGGCGCATCAACCGTGCCCTTGGAGCAGCTGCAAAGTGCGCATGACCAGCGCTGCTGGTACCAGGCCTACCTGCCGGGCAATATGGCGCGCATCCTGCCGCTGCTGCAGCGCCTGGAACGTGCCCAAATCCCCGTCCTGGTGGTCACCATCGACACCTGCGTGGGCGCCAACCGCGAGAACTTGCAGCGCCTGCGCTTTACCGTGCCGTTTCGCCCCAGCTGGACCTTGTTGCTCGACGGACTGCGCCACCCGCGCTGGAGCTGCGATGTGTTCCTGCGCACGGTCCTGAGCCAGGGCGTGCCCCGCTTTGCCAACCTGGCCCATGAGGCAGGGCCGGCCATCACCGCCGACCCGCCCCATGGCTTTCGGGGCGAGCGCGACCAGCTCGACTGGGACTGCATAGACCAGATACGCGCAGCCTGGAAGGGCAAGCTGGTGCTCAAGGGTGTCATGCACCCGGAGGACGCCAGGCTCGCCGTGGCCCATGGCGCCGATGCGGTCATCGTCTCGACCCATGGCGGGCGCCAGCTCGATGCCTGCATCTCCCCCTTGCAGGCGCTGCCCGAGATTCGGCAGGCCGTGCCTGCCGGCTACCCGGTGTTCATCGACGGCGGCTTTCGCCGGGGCAGCGATGTGCTCAAGGCCATCGCGCTGGGCGCTGACCTGGTCTTTACCGGCCGGCCGCAGCTGTTTGGTGCGGCCGTGGCCGGCGAGGCGGGCATTGCGCACGCGGTGCAGCTGTTCCGCCAGGAGCTGATGACCAACCTGGCGCTGCTGGGTGTCAACCGCCCGCAGGAGCTGACAGCGGACTATTTGCGCATTCAGGGCGATTTTTCGCTGCCCCCCAGTCAGCGTTAAACGCGCTGCACCCATTTGCCATCAAGGAGACAAAAATGATGAAACCAAGCAAGGCCGTACTGGCCCTGGCCGCTGCATGGGCCGTGATGCCTGCAGCACATGCACAAACTGCTGGCTACCCCAGCAAGCCCGTCAAACTGGTCGTGGGCTATGCGCCCGGCGGCGCCACCGACATTGGCGCGCGGCTGATCGCCGATGCGCTGGGCAAGGACCTGGGCCAGTCCTTTATCGTCGAAAACCGCCCAGGCGCCAACAGCAATATCGGTGCCGAGTACGTGGTGCGCGCGCCAGCCGATGGCTATACCTTGTTTGTGGGATCCATCTCCACGGCGATCAACCAGGGCCTCTACACCAAGCTGGCCTTTGATGCCGGCAAGGACCTGGTACCGGTGGCCCAGCTCAATGTGGTGCCCAATATTCTGGCCGTGAGCGCCAAGCTGCCGGTCAACTCGGTGGCCGAGTACATCGCCTATGGCAAGCAGCACCCGGACAAGCTGACCTGCGCGTCGCCCGGCAGTGGCTCCTCGGCCCATCTGGGCTGCGAGCTGTTCAAGCTCAAGACGGGGACCAGCATCCTGCATGTGCCCTACCGGGGCAGCGGCCCGGCGGTGTCGGACCTGCTGGGCGGGCAGGTGGATTCGATGATGGACAACCTGCCACCGCTGCTCGCGCAGATCCGCGCCGGCAAGCTCAAGGGCCTGGCGGTGACGACTGCAGAGCGCGTGGGTTTCGCCTCGGATATCCCGACCGTCGCCGAGTCCGGCGTGCCCGGCTTTGAGGTCGCCGCCTGGTTTGGCGTGTTTGCGCCCGCCGGTACACCGGCCCAGGTGGTGGAGACCGTCAACAAGGCCATCAACCGCGCGCTGAATGCCAACCCCGATGTGCGGGCCAAGTACCAGAGCAATGGCTTTATGCTGCCGCCGGCGCCCAATTCCCCCGCCAGCTTTCAGCGCTTCTTTAACAGCGAGATCAAGCGCTGGGGCGATGTGGCGCAGGCCACCAAGCTGAAGATCGACTGAGGCCGATACAGCCTTAACGCGCGTTGGCTGCCAACCGCGTGGGCAGCAGCAGCGATACGCCAGCGGCCAGCACCAGCAGCATGGCTGCTGCGCCAAAGGCAATCCAGTGGGTGCCAAACTGCTCGTAGGCCCAGCCGCCCAGCCAGCTGCTGATCATCGCGCCAATCTGGTGGCCCAGGTAGGCGCAGCCGTAGAGCATGCCCACCAGCTTGATGCCGTAGAGGTCGCCCAAAATGGCCGAAGACGCGGCAATCGAGCCGGCCCAGACAATGCCGCCCAGGGCGGCCACGGCATAGAGCTGCCAGTGGTGGATGACGGCGACCAGCCCGACAAAGCCCAGGCCCCGCACCAGGTAGATGACGGCCAGGATGTAGCGGCGCGGCACCATATCCGACAGCTTGCCCAGACCCAAGGTGCTGAAGATGGCGACCAGGCCAATGAGGCCAATGCCGCCGGCGCTGCTCCCGGCATCAAAGCCATGGTCCATCAGCATGGGCACGCCATGCGTGCCCAGCAGGTTCATGCTGAAGCCGCAGGCAAACAGGCCCAGAAAGATCTGCCAGAAAGGCGCGGTGGCCACGGCCTGCGCAAAACCCAAGGTGGGCGCGGCGGGCTGGCCGGCCATCGCGCGCAGGCGCTCCTGGCGGGCAGCTTGTTCGGCCGGGGTCAGGTCGGTGTGCTCGGGCGCGTCATCGCGCACCACCCACAGCGCCATGGCGCTGACGATCAGCGCAAACACCAGCGCAAAGCCCAGCAGGGTGTGCTGCCAGCCCCAGCGCGCAATCGTGAAAGTGAAGACCGGCGTCATCACCGCAATACCGGCCATCGAGCCGGTGGACAGAAAGAACAGCGCCATGCCGCGCTGGCGCGTGAACCAGCTGCTGATCATTGGCGTGACCGCTACCGGGCTGGTGAAGGCCAGGCCCAGCGACAGCGCCACGCCATAGGACCAGAAAAACAGCCAGGCCGTGCGGGCGTTGACCGCCCAGATGCAGGACAGCACCACGATGACGGTGCCCAGCAGCAGCACCCGCCGCGTGCCCTGGCGCGCCACCAGCCAGCCTGCCAGCGGCATGCCCAGGCCATAGCACAGCATGCCAAAGGCAACGATGGATGACAGCAGGCTGCGGCTGAACCCCAGGTCCTGCGACAGCGGCACGATAAAGGGCCCGATCCCCATGCGCATGCCCACGGTGAGCAAGGTGAGCACCGTGGACGCGGCGACGATCACCCAGCCGAAATACAGGCCGGACGGTGGGGTGGGGCCTGGAGGCAGGGAGGTATTGAGCGCTGTCATGTCGCGGGGGCCGCGAGGCGCCCGTCAAGGGGCCTGCGCAACAAGGATGTAGTAGGGCCGATGATAGGCCGGGGCGCAACAGAGGCAAGCGGGGCGCGCGGCTGGATGTCGCGCTGGCGGCAGGCGGGCCAGCGCGCGGGTCAGCGCTGTGCGGCGGGGGCGCCTGCCGTATCGGGCAGCAGCATCAACAAAGTGCGGTTGTAGTCTTCCACCACCATCAGCTGGCCGGCATGGTTCAGTGCCAGGCCCGTGGGGCGGCCCAGGGGCCGGGTCTTGCCGTCGGCCGTCCAGTGGCCCAGCCATTCGATGGGCTTGCCGCCGGGTTTGCCGTCTTTCTGGCGCGCAAAGCCCACGACGCGGTGGCCTTGGGGCCCATGCCAGGCGGCCAGCAACTGGCCTTGGAAGGGGCTGGCCTGCGTGGTGGCCAGCAGGTGCAGCGGGGCGGTATGGGCGGGCCAGCGCATATGCGGCGCCTGGGTGGCGGCGCAGCGCGCGCGTTGCTCGTAGCCGCGCGCCGGGCGCTGAGCGCCTATGCAGTAAGGCCAGCCATAGTCGGCGCCTTCCAGCAGCTCGTTGAGCTCTTCGGGCGGCTCGTTCTTGTCGCGGTAGTCGATGTTGTTTTCGGCCTGCCACAGGCTGCCAGCAGCGGGGCCGTCGGGCAGGGTGGCCAGGGCCACGGAATTGCGCAGGCCCAGCGCAAAGGGTGCGAACTGCTGCACCGGCGCTTGTCCTTGCAGCGCAGGGCTGCGCAGAACCGCACGCCATACGGCGCCCCGAAACTGCATCGCCCCGCGCTCGGGGCAGGGATGGGGCAGGGCGCCTTGCGCGTCCTGGCAGCGGTCTGTGAGCGAGCCGATGTTGACGTAAAGGCTGCCATCAGGCCCGAACGTGATTTCCTTGAGCGGGTGGGCGCCGTCGTCGGGCAGCTGGTCCAGCACCTTTTGCGCCTGGATCGGTTGGCCGGCGGCCGGCACCGGCGTGCGCCAGATGCGGCCGGCCTCGCCGATGTAGATCTGGGCATCGGGCCCGCGTACCAGGGCGAGGGGCCGGTCGAGCTTGTCGGCGAGGACCTGGACCTGGGGGCGCTGTGTGGCGGCGGCCGAGGGCGCAGGCAGGCGCAGCTCCAGCAGCCGGCCCTGGCGCGGCATCCAGCTGCCCATGTCGATGATCTACAGGCGCCCGGGGCTGATCTCCAGCACCCGGCGCGGGGCGCGCAGGCCGTCGCGTTCATCAGCTACTAAGAACGTGTTGACGATCTCCTCGCGCCGCGACAGTGTCTTTGCGGGATGGGATGCTAGGCGCAACACCGCAGCAATAGCTCAGCTATTGCGAGGATTTGCAACAACGCAGACCGCCCGCAAAGCCACTGTCCCTACGGGTTGGAGTGAAATCGGGCGATTTCTGCGCGCTGGCCCTTGCTTGCACCCCGGTGCAAGCTGCGGACCATCGCTTCGAACTCATCCCGATTGCACTCCAACGCGGCTGCGTAGAGATCGTCAACACGTTCTAAGGCTACGCAGGTGCCGGCCGGGCTGCCGATGCTGACTCTGTCATAGCCGCCGCAGCGGCCCTGGGGCGTATAGCCCCGGGCATGCGCCAGCGGCGCCCAGGCCAGCAGGGCGCTGGCCAGCGCAGCGAGCGCCGCCTGGGCTGGCAGGCGTTCAGGCCAGCACTTGTGCAATCGCCTTGCCCACGTCCGGGGTCTTGGCCTGGCCGCCCAGGTCGGGCGTGCGCGGGCCGCTCAGAATGGTCTGGCTGATCGCATCGACGATGGCGTCATGCGCGCTGCGCCAGGCGCCCTGGCCGTTGCCCAGGAAGTCGAGCATCAGCGCCACCGACCAGATCATCGCAATGGGGTTGGCAATGTTCTGGCCGTAGATGTCGGGCGCCGAGCCATGCACCGGCTCGAACAGCGAGGGGAAGTTGCGCTCAGGATTCAGGTTGGCAGAGGGCGCGAGGCCGATGGTGCCGGTGGTGGCCGGGCCCAGGTCGCTCAGGATGTCGCCAAACAGGTTGGTGGCAGCGACCACATCGAAGCGGCCGGGCTGCAGCACAAAGCGGGCGGTCAGGATGTCGATGTGCTGCTTGTCCAGCACCACGTCCGGGTAGTTCTGGGCCATGGCTTCGGCACATTTGTCCCACCAGGGCATGCTGATCGCAATGCCGTTGGACTTGGTGGCCAGCGTCACATGCTTTTTGCTGCGGCTTTGGGCCAGGTCAAAGGCGAACTTGAGCAGGCGGTCAGCGCCCTTGCGGGTGAAGACGGCCTCTTGCAGCACCATCTCGCGGTCGGTGCCTTCGAACATGATGCCGCCCAGCGCGGTGTACTCGCCCTCGGTGTTCTCGCGCACCACGTAGTAGTCGATATCGCCGGGCTTGCGGCCAGCCAGCGGGCAGGGCACGCCGTCAAACAGGCGCACCGGGCGCAGGTTGATGTACTGGTCGAACTCGCGGCGGAATTTGAGCAGCGAGCCCCAGAGCGAGACATGGTCGGGCACGGTCGCTGGCCAGCCGACGGCGCCGAACAGGATCGCGTCAAAGCCTTGCAGCTGCGCTTTCCAGTCGTCGGGCATCATCTGGCCGTGGGCGGCAAAGTAGTCGCAATGCGCCCAGTCAAAGTGCTGCATCTCCAGCGGCAGGTCAAAGCGCTTGGCGGCGGCTTCCAGCACGCGGATGCCTTCGGGCATCACTTCCTTGCCAATGCCGTCGCCCGCCAATACCGCGATACGTAGTTTCTTGCTCATGCTGGTCCTGAAATCCTGGTGAATAGGGATGTTGGCCGCCCGGGCGACTGGCCGCGCTCGCAAAGGCCATCGCTGGGCTCTACAATCGCTCGTCCTTGCACCTGGGTGCCGGGGCTGGGGTGTCTGGATGGGCATCCTAGCGCTGTTGGAGCAGCTGCGCAGCATGGTGCGAGACAGCTTGCACCGCCGGCGCCCCATTTTGCCGCCTGCCGTGTCGCCTTTGCCTTTTCCCCCTGAATCCCTGGCCGTCCTGGCCGCCGCCTGCTGGGCGCTGGCCGCGCTGTTCTCTGCCCCCGTAGCACGCAAGATGGGCGCCTTTGCCTTTACCCGCTGGCGCATGGTGTTCGCCACCGTGATGCTGGGCGGCTGGGCCAGCTTGGCGGGCACCTGGGGAAGCCTGAATTTGGCGCTGGTGGGCGTGCTGGTGCTGTCGGGCTTTATCGGTATCTTCATTGGCGACACGGTGCTGTTTGCCTGCATGAACCGGCTGGGCCCGCGCCGCTCGGGCATTTTGTTTGCCACCCATTCGATGATGTCGGCCGTGTTGGCGGCGCTCTTTTTGGGCGAGCGCATGGGCGCGGTGGCCATGCTGGGCTGCGCGCTGGTGCTGAGTGGCGTGATGTGCGCCATTGCCTTTGGCAAGCGCGCCGGTAGCGCATCGAGCCTGGAGGCCACGCGCGGCCGGCTGGCGGTGGGCGTGGGCCTGGGGCTGATCGCAGCCCTGGGCCAGGCGCTGGGCACCTTGGTGGTCAAGCCGGTGATGGGCCCCGATGTGGACCCGGTGGCCGCATCGGCCGTGCGCATGGCGGCCGGCTTTGGCTTTCATGCGCTGCTGCTGCTCGTGGGTTGGAAGCCGGCGCGCCTGACTGCCGTGATGGCGCCGCGCGACTGGCAATTGCTGGCGGGCAGCGCCTTTTTGTCGATGGCCATGGGCATGACCTTGATCCTCGCCGCCCTCAAGTACGGCAGCGCCGGGCTGGTGGGCATGCTGTCCTCTGTCTCGCCCATCCTGCTGCTGCCGCTGTTGTGGTGGAAGACCAAGGTGCCGCCCACCTTGGGGGCCATGGCCGGCGCGCTGCTGACCGTGGCCGGCGTGGTGCTGATCCTGGCGCGGCTGCACTGACCGAAGCGCCCCGCGCGCCTGCGCTAGAAGGACGTACCCAGACCCAACTTCATGCCCCGGCGGTCCATCGTGCGCAGCGCCAGCAAGGAGTTTTTCTGCGTGCTGCTGTCATCGGGCAGCACATCGCTGCGCGCCAGCTCACCGGCCTGCAAGGCCTTGCCCGATCCCGTATCGGCCTGCAGCACAAAGCGGTAGTCCTTGAGGTAGACACTGCCCCGGCCGGAGATCGTGAAGGTCTCCACGCAGCGCACCTGGCCGGTCGAGGGGTTCAGAAAACTGCAGCGCACGCCGCCGCCGGCCGTGGTGGCGGCAGTGCCATCGACCTGGGTCAGCGCCACATGGGCGGTTTCCTTGTTCGTCGTGTCGTGGAAGGTCCAGTGGCCCAGCAGGCTGGCCGGGTCTGGCGCGACGGGCGCAAACTGGAAGCGCTCGATGGCGACGGCTCCTTCACCCGGAAAGCGGATATGGCCGCGTGTGGGCGAGCTGAAATCCAGGAACACCTCGCCGGCCGTGGAGGCCTCAGTGCCACTGAGCGGGCCGCTGCCAAAGTAGCGGCCGCCCTGGTAACTCTTGAGTGGGGCGCTGGCCTGGCCACTGGCAAAGGCGCCGACACCCAGGTGGAAGGTGGCATTGCCATCGGCCTGGTAGTTGTAGACCTGCATGACCAGCGTGCCGGTCTGCACATCGATGGCCATGCCGCGCCCGGGCTGGCCATTTTTCTCGCCTGTCACGATCCAGGTGCCGCTGGCGGGGACCGGCGTGGTGTCGCTGAACACCAGCGAGTCATAGCCATCCGGGCTAAGCATGCGCTGGCCCACCAACTGGTAGCTGCTGCCGTCCAACTGCGCCGAGCCGCTCAACTGGTGCAGCGCCGTCTGGAACTGCAGCCTGACGGCGGGCGTGGCACTGCCATTGCTGCAGTTAAAGCCTTGCAAGGTGGCGCTGTAGCTGCAGGAGACCTGGATCTGGGTGCCATTGGGCAGCGCCATGGCCATCGCGGGGCCGGTGCTGGTGTCCAGCCCGCTGAGCGCAATGGCCGAGTACACCGCCTTGCCGCTGCTGTCTTGCATGGACATGAGCCAGTAAGCGGAGGGCAGCGCAGAGGCCGGGGTGTTCTCAAACCGAAAGCGCTGGATCGCTACCGTGGGCTCGCCGGGGAAGCGCAGCTGGGCTTGCGTGGCGCTGGTGAACTCGATACGCACCTCGCCCGCATCGCCATCCTCCACACCTGACAGCGGCCCGCTGCCGAAATAGCGCCCGCCCCGGTAGCTTTTGAGTGGGGCCGCCACCTGGTTGCCGTCTATGTTGCCGACGGCCAGGTGGAAGGTGGCCGTGCCATTGGCCCGGTAGTTGTAGACCTGCATGACCAGCACGCCATCTTGCACATCGATGGCCATGCCCCGGCCAGGCTTGCCATCTTGCTCGGCGCTGACGATCCAGGTGCCGGGTAGCGGCGTGAAATCGCTGGCGGCCTGCGCCGCTGGGATGGACGCCAAGGCGATCGTGCCGGCCAGCACCGCAGAGCGAAACAGGGGGCTGCGCTGCAGCCAAGTGCGAACCGTAGAGGACATGCTTCACTCCTGCTAGCCGGGATGGCTACGGTGCTCATATTGCTACAAATTTTTACGCCGTGTGGGAGTGGTTGATGGTGGTAAGTGGTTAATCACTTTTTGTGAAGGGATACAAAAAAGCCAGGTAATGCGCGGCATTACCTGGCTCTGCGGCGGGCTAAGCGCTGATGGGCGGGCCCACCAAGCTCAGCAAGCGCGGCTTACTTGATCAAACGCACGGCGCCCGACATGCTGACCGACACCGTGGTGTAGCCCGGCTCCAGGCCCACGGGGGCGCTGCTGTCTTCCATCTTGCTCATCATGGCCACGCCCCGGCCCATGCGTGGCATCGGCTGGCTGGTACCACTTTGGTTCAGGTGGATGGTGTCGTACTCGTACTGCGCATAGCCCATGGCATTGGCGGTGACCTTGGCCTTGGCGTTGAAGTTCTTGACAGCTTCGGCGATCAGCTGGTCCTGCGCCTTGTTGCGAGCGGCATCGGACAGGCGAAAGCCCGAGCCGGTCAGGCGGGCCTTGTCCATCAACGCGGTCATCGTCTGGCCGAGTACGGCCGTGTCCGTCGACTCCAGCTGCACATTGAACTGGGTGCGCCAGCTGGTGACCTTGCCATCCTTGTTGTAGACGGGGCTGGTGAACAGGTTCTCGGTCGTGACCTGCAGGGTCTGGGACTTCTTGGCGGTGGCCAGCACATCGGCCAGCGCGGTCTTGCCCAGCTGCTGGGCCTGGGCCTGGTCCTTGGATTCCTTCTCGACGCTGAACTGGGCCCAGGCGGTGTCTTCCGGCACGCGGGTGGTCGCTTCGGCATCCAGGTTCAGGCTGGGGCGTTTGTCGATGTTGGAAGCGGCAGGAGCAGGGTTTTGGGCCATGGCAGTGGAAGCTACAAAAGGGGTGGCGGCGATCAGGGCGGCGGTTGCCAGCATGCGCATTTTTTTCATCAGATTCTCCTGGTTCAAAACAGTCGCGAAGGGCATGCCGCCAAAAGAGCGGGGCCCAGGTCACCGGGCTTGGAGTGCCAGGCGGGCTGCAAGTTTCAGCAGCCCCCACATGCCGTATCGGAGACCAAGCTTATCCCCAAGTGCCGCGACAAAGAGCCACAGCGTAGGCGGCGGCAGGCCGGAGCCTTGTAGGACGGGCTGCCGCAATCGCCCTGGTTCATCGATATTCACATTTGGCTTGCCGCACCTGCGTCTAACCGGCAATCGCCTGGCTGTCCCGCAACGCGGCAATGCTGTCATCGCCATAGCCCAGACTGCGCAGCAACTCCTGCGTATGCTGGCCCAACTGCGGCGGGTCCATGCGCACGCCCAGGCGCTCACCGGCCATGCGCAGCGGCAGCAAGGTGGTGGGGGCCGTCTGCCCCGCGCGTTCGCCATCGCTCAGGCGAACGGGGGCGAGGCCGCCGCTGGCCAGCAGGTGTGGGTCGTCCAGCAGCTCTTCGGGCTTGCTGATCGGGGCATAGGGCAGGCCGTTGGCCTCAAAGACCTGGCCAATGTGCGCGGCGCTCATTGTGGCAAAGCGCTGGCGCAGCTCAGGCAGCAACTGGGGGCGCAGGCGCACCCGGTCGTTGTTGCTGGTGTAGCTGGGGTTGGCCAACAGATCGCCCCAGCCAAACGCGCTGCACATGGTGGCCCACTGCGCATCACTGACTGCAGCCAGAAAGATCTGGGCGCCATCCTGCACGGTGAACACGTCATACACCGACCAGGCCGAGATGCGGTTGGGCATGGGCTCGGCCGCCTCACCGGTCACGGCGAACTGCATCATGTGCTGGCCCACCAGGAACACATTGTTTTCGAACAGCGCTGAGTCGATCTCCTGGCCACGTCGCGTTTGCGCCCGCTGCATCAGCGCGGCCATCGCGCCGATGGCCCCGAACATGCCGCCCATGATGTCGTTGACGCTGGTGCCCGCGCGCAGGGGGTCGCCGGGACGGCCGGTCATATAGGCCAGGCCGCCCATCATCTGCACCACCTCGTCGAGCGCGGTGCGGTGCTCGTAGGGCCCGGGCAGAAAGCCGCTGTGGTTCACATAGATGAGGCGCGGGTTGAGCTGCGACAGCGCGCGGTAATCGAGTCCGTACTTGCGCATCACGCCGGGCTTGAAGTTCTGCACCACGATATCGGCCGTGCTGGCCAGGCGGATCGCCGCCTCCAGCCCCTGGGCCTGGCGCAGGTCGATGGCCACGCTTTTCTTGTTGCGGTTGAACATCGGGAAAAAGCCCGCTCCCGCGCCCAGCAGGTGGCGGGTGCGGTCACCCTCGACCGGCTCCACCTTGATGACCTCGGCTCCCAGATCGGCGAGCACCAGTCCACAGGTCGGGCCCATCACCATGTGGCTGAATTCGACCACGCGAAGGCCCGCCAGCGGCAGGGGAAAGGGGGTGGAGACTGTGTTGACGGGCGTGCTAAGAGGTATGGAAGTGTCGGTATGGTGCATGACTGAGGAAAGCGAAAGCGTCGGCAGGCTGGGGGCTGAGGGCGGCATTGGGCGTATCTCTTCGCAGTCGCAGCAGCAGCTGGAAAGCCCCGTAGATACAGGGGTGTATGCGGTGTGTAACACATCCGCGCTAGGACAGGTGCTGGGGGCTGTCCCGGTTGCGAAGACGCCAGGCAAAAAAAAGCCTTCTGCCGCGTGGCAGAAGGCAGGGGTGTTGGCGAGGCTAAGCGCGGATGTGACCGTGCCATGGATTTCCCGCCAGCAGACCTCAATTGGTTTTGAAGGTGCTGGTGTAGGTGAAGGCCTCACCGGTTTCCTTGATCGTGAAGCTGAACTTCAGATTCACCGTCTTGCCATTGGTATAGGCGCTGCGCAGCGCAAAGGATACTGGCTTGTCCGAAGTGACCACTTGGCCATCAGCCAGACCTTCAAAAGACGCTTTGACGCTGGAGCCCGAAGTGAGGTTGGTCGCTTTGAGGTCGGCAATCGTGTAGTTGGCGCCATTGACTTGGAGCTTGTATTGGGCAATCTTGTAGGTGTTCTCGCAAGCACCGACGCAAGCTACGCTAGCGCTGATCTCTGACGAGCCGGTGTATGGCCAGCTCAGCGCCTGGCCCGATGCGGCGGAGTCATCGTCACGCAACAGGCGAATACCGTCCTTGGGCATGACGGTTACCGTCACTTTGGCTGCGGCACTGTCCTTGCTGCCATCATTGACCACAAGCGTGATCACATAGCTGCCAGCCTTGTCGGCGACAAAGCTGGGGCTGATGGTGTCGGCAGACTTCAGTTGGGCCTCGCTGCCTGCCGGGGCAGCGCTCAGCGTCCACTTGTAGGTCAGGCGTTTACCGGCCGCAGCTTTGCCGCTGCCTTCCAAGGTCACCGTCCCGCCTTCGACTGCGCCGGTCACCGCGCCGATTTGGGCGGTAGGTGCAGCAGCCTCGCCGTTGCCAGGGTTGTTGCCTTCGTCGTCCACAGGGTAGAGGGGGCCGCCTTGTACCAGATTGCCTTGGGCGTCGGTGATGCGGATAGCGGTCAATTCGGGCGAGCTGTCGGGGAGGGAGCCACCGTCGCCCAAAATAGCGCGGGCAGCACCATAAAAACCCGCACCCAGACGAATGCGCTGCTGGTCAGCAGTGACCGTCTTGGGTTCGCAGACAAAGCGCAGATCCAGCCAGTAAGACACGGTGCAGGTGTATCCGGCATCCTTGTCTTCGACTACGCCGCTGGCGGTTTTCTTCAGGTTGAGAATGCGATGCTTGACAGCGCCGGCATGCGGCACCAGCGCCCAAGTGCCGACGAGGCTGTCGATGCGGTCTTGGTCAATACCGAAGTAAAAACGCTTGAAATTGACAGGATCTTCCTTGGGGAATTGAATCAGGCCGGTCGCTGTGGTATTGAAGGTGATCTGCTCCGGTCCGACATACACATCTTCAACACCGTCTTGTGCAGGGCCTCCCAAGTAGCGACCGCCCTTGTACTTCATCACGGGGATGGCAGGCAAGGAGGGATTGACCGCGCTGGGGCTGTGGGTGGCCATGCCGATGTGGAAAGTGGCATTGCCCTTTTCGTCGTAGTTGTAGATGGGCATGAACAGCAGGTGCTTGCTGCCCACCGGCTTTTGCAGATCCAGCGAAATACCACGGCCCGCCTTGCCGGTGACTTCATTGCTGATGATCCAGGTTCCCGCTTCAGGCAGCGAATTGCGGCGGAAGTAGGCGCGCGTGACGACCTTGCTCTCTTCGATGGCGTACGCCGTTTGTTCCACCCGGGCGCCCATCACCTTGGTGTCGCTGCCATCCAGGGTCAAGGTGCCTTGCAGGTCGTCAATGCTGCGCTGCATGACCAGGCTGATGGGCTTGCGCACAGAACTGCCTGAGCTGGTGTCCACTTGCTCGCCGACGCAGCTGAATTCCATGTTGGAGCCCAGGTACTCGCATTCCATGAAGCCATGCTTGTTGGGCGTGGCCAAGTCCAGCGTATGCACCGTGAACTTGCTGCTGGATTTGTAGGGCCAGCCGGCAGCCATGTTCGGAACCATGGCCATCTGCGTGCCAATCGCGGTATCGGCAAAGAAGGTCGATGTGGGTTTGCCATCAGCATCCATCGCCACCATGGCCCAACGCTCGACAAAGGCTGGGTCGGACCATTGGTCTTCCGGCGTGCTTTCGTAGTTGAAGCGGTGCATCAACTTGGGCTCTTCGCCAGGGAGCTGGATCGTGGCGGTAGTACGGCTGGTGAATTCGATCTTCACATTGCCGGCATTTTCAGCTTCCACTCCATCACGGCGGCCGCTGCCAAAGTAAGGTCCATCCTTGTACTTTTTGAGGGGTGCGTCCACCTTGTTGTCAATCACTGCGCCTGTAGCCATATGGAAGGTGGCGCTGCCGTCCTTGTTGTAGTTGTACAGCTGCATCAGAAAGACGCCATCCTGGACATCAATGCCCATGCCGCGGCCAGGCTTGCCGCCCAATTCGTCGGCAATGATCCAGTTTCCGTTCTGTGGCGCAATGGTGTTGGCAGCCCAACCTGCGGAGACGGCGCAAGATATCAGCGCAGCTGTGATGCTTTTGGAGATCAGTCGCATTGGTGTATTCATAGGAAGTGAAACAAGGCAGTCGGCACCGACCGCATAGCTGTGTGTCATGGAAGCCTACAGCCAACCGAGCATTGTAAAAGCATGGCGGCAAAGCCAAGGATTTTGCAGGGAATCGTTACGAATTTCTGCATTTGAAGGTCAGTGCACACAGGGCCAGACGCTTGCTGGCTGGTTCGATGTCAGTTTCCTCGGGCCCTGCATCCATCCTGTGGGACCGAACGCCGCTTGCTAAAGGCTCTCACAGGCCAGGCGCCATGCGCATACACCGCAATCTTGCTGGTGTATTGAGTTGTGAAATAAAATGATACATAAATAACCTATTGAAATTTATTGATTTCAGTCAAGGTTGGGCCCAGGCCAAATTTCAGTCTTTGTTAACCAAAGTGAATACATGGAATCAAAGGCTTTATTTTGATAATTGATTAAGTTAATATATTTTTTGAATTTCAACTGATGGACACAGGCCCTGATGCTGCACAGGCTTCAGGGTCTTGGCATTTCGGTGTCGGTGTTTTCAACAAGAACGGTCAAGGTGTGATGGGTTCAGTGAATAGGTGGGCGCAGGGTGCGCGGCGGATGCATGGCTTGCTGGGGCTTTGCTTGGTGCTGGGGCAGGGCGTGGCACATGCGGCAGACAATGTGACTGCTGTCTGGGGCAGCTTCAACGGCAACCGCTGGACGGCCAGTACCAGCAACGCCGCCACGGCGCCTGCAGCCAATGGGAACAACGATCTGCTGGCGTTCACGGCCGGGGGCGTGCGCTACTCGACCGGGGTCAATGATGCGGTGCTGACCGGGGCTTTTGAGCCGGCGGTCTTCCAGGGCTTTACGCCCAACGCCAGCTCGCTCCCGGCTACGGGTGGTCTCAATGCCATCGCGCAAAGCGCGAGCTACGACATCTCCAAAACCCGGGCCTCCTACCTGTCTGACGGCGTGCATGGGCTCGATCTCAGCACGGCCTTGTTCAATATCCCGGCGAGCTCACTGCGCTTCAGTGCGAGCGTGGGCAATCCCGAGTCCACGACGGATGATGTGCCCGATGTGCTGGTGACCCAGGTCGGTCAGCCATCGAGCAAGACCGACACCTTTTATTTCATCGACGACACGGGCGCGGTCGTGGGGAACAGCGTCAGCATCGCGCTCAGCAGCGTGCCGGTCGTCGCCCGGCAGAACTGGCAGTTCTGGAACCCCAACCACACCAAGTCCTCGGTCGGTGATGGCAGCCGTGATCTGCGCATACGTGCTTACTATTTCGCCGACTTTGGCATCACGCCGCAGAACATGGGCCGGGTGGCTGGCTTTGTGCAGGCCTTGAGCGGCGACTCCGACATTGCCTTTGTTGCCTACAACCAGGAGGCCGTGAGCACCCCCGCGGCATTGAGCGTGCAAAAGACCAATGCGGCCGCAGCCGTGACCGCAGGCGGTCGCACGGTCTACACCGTGACGATCAGCAATACCGGCGGCTCGCTGGCCAGCGATGTCTCCTGGCAGGATCTGCCCCAAGGCCTGCGCGTGCTGGGTATTGAGGCCGGTGCCGTGGGCGCGGGCAGCGATGCCGGTGTCTGCAATAGCAGTGGCTGCACGGGCCTGCGCCTGGCGCCGGGTGCATCGATCACGTACCGCGTGGAGGCGGAGGTGACCGGCTTGGTGGGTACGATGGCATCGAACACCGCCGTTGTGAACGGCGCCAACTGCAGCAACGGCAGTCCCGCCAGTTGCAGCAGCAGCGATGCGGATCTGATCGTGGCCGCCGACTCGGTCAGTGTGGTCAAGACCAATGGGGTGGACCGCCTGACCGTGGGCGCCGAGACCACCTACAGCGTGACCCTGAGCAACAGCGCAGCGACCGCGTTCGCGGGCCTGAGCTGGAGCGATGTGCCCAGCGGCCTGGCGGTCAGTGGTATCCGCGCGGGCAGCGTGGGGGCCGGTAGTGTGGCGGGAACCTGCAGCACCACGGGCTGCACCGGCATCACCTTGGCTGCGGGTCAATCCATCGTCTACATCGTCAGCGCAAAAGTGAATGCTACCGTAGCTGCAGGCGCCTCGGTCAGCAACAAGGCCGTGGTGCAGGGCGGCACCTGCACCAGCGAGCGGGTGAGCGGCTGCGCCAGCACCGATACTGACCAGGTGGTGACGGCGGCCAATATGCAGATCAGCAAGAGCAATGGCGTGGATGTGCTGGCACAGGGTGCCAGCACGGTCTACCAGGTGGTTGTGCGCAACACCGGCGGCAGTGCAGCTGCGGGCCTGCGTTGGGCAGAGAGCCCGGTGGGCCTGGCTATTGAGCGCATCAGCGCCACGACGGTGGGCGCCAACAGCGAGGCCGGCCTATGCACCGTCAGTGGTTGCTCGGATATCGCCGTTGCGGCTGGCGAATCGATTGTCTATGCGGTGCAGGCAACCGTCACCGGCGAGGTGGGTGTGGACAGCGCTCGCAATGCGGTGACCTTGAGTGGCGCTACCTGCAGCGGCGGCAACAGCTGCAGCGCCGAGGACCGCGATGCCATCGTGCTGCCAGCCGCTGTCAGCATCCACAAGAGCAATGGTGTCGATACGCTGACCGAAGGCGCCAGCAGCAGCTATACCGTCACCATTACCAACAGCGGCGGCATGCCCGCTGCCGGCCTCGCCTGGCTGGACAGCCCCCAAGGCATGGAGATCGAGGCCATCACGCCGCTGGCGGCCGCAGCGCCCAGTGATGCCGGCAGCTGCAGCCTGCAGGCACCGATGGGCTGCAACGGCATCACGGTTGCCGCCAACGCCAGCGTCAGCTACCAGGTGCGGGCGCGGGTCACGGCGCTGGTGGAGAGCCGTGCCGATGCCACGGTCAGCAATACGGCCACGCTGACGGGGGCGAACTGCACGGCAGCATCCCCCTGCACAGTGACGGATACCGACTCTCTGCGCAGCCCCGTGCATCTGACGCTGAGCAAGACGGCCGCGGCAACGGTGGAAGCGGGCCAGGCGCTGGACTACCAGTTCCGCATTGGCAACAGCGGCCAGACGGCCGTTGCCGCCGGGCAAACGCTGGTGGTCGCTGAGGCCCTGCCCGATGGCATGCGCCTGACGGGTGCCTCGCCCGGTGCCGGTGTGACATCGGTGGTCTGTAGTGGCGAGCCGCTGGAGTGCGAGCTGGTGCTGGATGCCGCGCTGGAGCAAGGCGGCCATGTTGCCTTTGGCTTGCATGCCATCGCGCCAGCGCAGGCCGGCAGCATCACCAACCATGCCGCCATCGATCCGCTGGGGGGCAGCGAGCCGCCTGTGCCGGGCGCTGCCTGCCTGCCTGCCGACAGCTGTGCCCAGGCGCGCACTGATGTGCTGGCCCCCGCCCATATCACCGTGCTCAAAAGCAATGGCGTGAGCCAGGTGCTGGAAGGCAGCAGCACGCGCTATGTGGTGACGCTGAGCAATGAAGGCGGCATGCCCGTAGAGCTGCAATGGGACGATGTGCCCAGCGGCATGGTGGTGACCGAGATTGTTGCGACCGAGGTTGGGGGCCACAGCGCCGCAGGTGTCTGCAGCCCATCGGGTTGCACCGGCGTGACGCTGGCAGGCGGCGAAACCGTGCGCTATGCGGTACTGGCCCGGATCACGGCCACGGCACCTGCGCATGTTCGCAATCTGGCCCGGGTAAGCGATGCGGCCCAGTGCAGCAGCAGCGCGCCTTGCAGCAGTGAGGACGAGGATGAGGTCTACAGCAACACCATCGATGTGGACCCACCTGCGCCCGATCCCACACCTGACCCGACTCCAGACCCTGACCCCACTCCGGATCCAGACCCGACACCGTTGCCCGCGCCGGTGGCGGTACCCACGGTATCGCTGGCGGGGCAGCTGCTGATGTCGCTGCTGCTGGGCGGGGCCGCTGCGCTGGGCCTGCGCCGCATGCGCCAGCGCTGCCGCCACTGAGCGGCAAAGCGCCCACAAAAAAACCACTGCCGCTCGGTGCTGCAGTGATTTTTTTGATGTTTGTCTTCCGGGCAGCCCCGTACCCGGGGCCTGCCTCCCGGCGATCAGGGGGCCAGTGCAGCCTTCACGGCGGCAGAGACCTGGCCCATGTCCGCCTTGCCCGCCAGCTGGGTCTTGACGGCGCCCATGACCTTGCCCATGTCGCCAGGGCCCGAGGCGCCCAGTTCCGCCACGATGGCCTGGACCGCAGCGGTCACTTCTTCGGCGGACATGCGCTCTGGCAGGTAGGCCTTGATGACCTCGATTTCCGACTTTTCCTTGTCGGCCAGGTCCTGGCGGCCGGCAGTTTCAAATGCGGCGATGCTGTCCTTGCGCTGCTTGATCATCTTGTCGACGATGGCGATCACCATCGCGTCATCGAGCTCGACGCGCTCATCGACTTCCTTCTGCTTCATCGCAGCTTGCAGCAAGCGGATGGTGCCCAGGCGTTCCGTGTCCTTGGCGCGCATCGCGTTCTTCATGTCTTCGGTGATTTGTGCTTTCAAGCTCATAACAGGCTCCTGTTGGCAGGCCGTCGACGCAAGCAGCGGTCTGCCTGAAAAATCTGGCGATGGCCAGAAAACAAAAAACCCGCGCCTGGCGTCCCGAGCGCGGGTGGTGTCACAGCCTGGGCAAATTGCGTCAGGCCTGTGAGAGCTGCGATCAGTACAGCTTCTTGGGCAGTTGCATGCTGCGAACGCGCTTGTAGTGGCGCTTGACGGCAGCAGCCTTCTTGCGCTTGCGCTCAGCAGTTGGCTTTTCGTAGAACTCGCGAGCGCGCAGGTCGGTCAGCAGGCCCAGTTTTTCGATGGTGCGCTTGAAGCGGCGCAGCGCAACGTCAAAGGGTTCGTTTTCTTTTACACGGATAGTCGTCATTAGCTAATGTTTCCATTGGTGCCAACAGCGGGTTTTGGGGAAGATCGCGCCCCAAAGCCTTGAATGGCGGTTTTGCCCTGTCATATTGACTAGTATTGGCAGACAGGGCTTTGCCAGCAAAGAGGGGAGATTATATCCGGCTTTTGATCCAAAAGCAAGAGGGTCGCGGTTTGCAAGCGGGGAGCCAGACCTGCGCTGTTGCTCTCCTGCATCTTGCCTTGCGTCCTGCTGTTATTGGCTTTCTGCCATGCCCGCTGCGCAGGCGGCCGCACTGGCCCAGGCCCATTGAAAGTTGTAGCCGCCCAGCCAGCCGGTGATATCCACCACCTCGCCAATGCAGTAGAGGCCCGGCACCTTCTTGGCCTCCATCGTTTGCTGCGACAGCTCGCGCGTGTCCACACCGCCCACGGTGACCTCAGCCTTTTTATAGCCTTCGGTGCCGGTGGGGGTCAGCTCCCAGCGCGTCAGGCGCTCGGCCAGGCGCAGCAGGGCCTTGTCACTCGCCTCGGCAATCGGGCGCTGCCATTCGGCATCCTGCGCCACCCAGGCATCGGCCAGGCGCGCGGGCACCAGGCTGGCCAGCGCATTGGCAATCAGCTTGCGCGAGCGCTGCTTGGCCGACAGCAGCTGCTCGGCCACATCCACCTCAGGCACCAGGTTGATGTCGATGGGTGTGCCGGGCGTCCAGTAGCTCGAGATCTGCAGGATGGCCGGCCCCGACAGGCCCCGGTGCGTGAACAGCAGGTCTTCGTTGAATGTCATGCGGTTTTTCTTGCTGCCGGTGCCAATTACCACCGGCAAGGCCAGGCCCGCCAGCTGCGCATAGGGCGCCCAGGCACTGCCATCGAAGGTCATCGGCACAAGGCCTGGCACACGCGGCACCAGTGCCAGACCAAACTGCTGGGCCAGGCGGTAGCCCAGGTCGGTGGCACCAATCTTGGGGATGGACAGGCCGCCGGTGGCAACCACCAGGTGGCGGCAGTGCACCGTGCCCTGGGCGGTGCTGACCTGAAAGCGCTGGCCTTGGGCATCGGCATCCAGCGCCGCAACGGCGTTGACAGCGCAGGGCTGCCAGTGGGTCACCTCGCCCGCGCGGCACTCGGCCAGCAGCATCGCGATGATGTCTTCGGCCGAATGGTCCGCAAACAGCTGGCCCTTGTGCTTTTCGTGGTGGGCAATGCCGTGCTTGTCGACCAGCGCGACAAATTCGGCCGGCCCAAAGCGCGACAGTGCCGAGCGGCAGAACTGCGGGTTCTGGCCGACAAAGTGCCGGTGCGGCTGGCGCACATCCAGATCGCGGTTGGTGAAGTTGCTGCGCCCGCCGCCCGAGATGCGGATCTTCTCTGCGACCTTGGCCGCATGGTCAATCAGCAGTACCTTGAGCCCGCGCTGGCCCGCCTGCGCCGCACAAAACAGGCCGGCAGCGCCTGCGCCAATGATGACGGTATCGAACAGGTGGGTGGGAGCGGGAGAAGGCATGCGGATCCGGAAGATGGCTGGGCCTCTCAATTGAGTGCCTGCGCCGACAAAAGCAGCGATTATCGGTGATGCGGCTCTAACCCGACTGCCTGCCCAGGTGGGCTATGCAATGCCAGGCCTTTTTCAGCAGTGCTGCCGGGTAGCGATGGCAGGCCTGGGCCTGGCCCAGATCGGCTGGGGTGAGCCCACCTGGCGCATGCTGCAGCATATCGGCCAGCACCTCGGCCACCTCGGCGCCCCGGTACAGGCTGGCTTGCGCCAGTTGGTCAGCCAGCAGCCGGTAGCCGGCGTGAAAGCGCAAGGGCAGACCGGAAGTCTGCACGGCTTGCGCCAGCGGCGTATTGCGGTAGCAGGGGTCGAGCCAGATGGCCGCCACATCGCGCGCCAGCACCAGGCCGCCATGCAGCTGGGCCTCGACATAGTGGTCCAGCGGGTCGGCCAGTTGCAGGCATTGCAGCTGCTGCCAGTCCATCTGCTGCCACAGCCCGACATGGCGGGGCTGCCAGTAGCTGTCGGGGTCGCAAAAGCTGCTGCGCGCGGTGGCGGCGCGGTGCAGCTGCAGATACGCCGATCCAAAGCGGGGCGCGGCGCCATAACCCTGGTGGCTGGGGTGGCCCAAGGGCGCCAGATCGACGGCGCCGTACACCGGCCGCTCGGCGGGATCGGCGTGGTTGTAGGCGCCCGCAAACTGCTGGTCCTCCCACTGCCAGCGCTCGCCCTGGGGCTGGGGGCTGTAGCTGCCATTGCTGCGGCCGCTCTCAAACTGCGACAGGTAGCGGCCTTGCTGGCACAGCAGCGCCAGCAGCGGCTGGCCTTGCACGATCCAGTCGGCATGAAAGTGGACGTGAATCGAAGCGGGTGCAAGTGCGTGCTCGCGCACCGGGCCGCCACGGCGTTGCACGGCCTGCAGGGCTTGCTGCTGGGCGGCGGTCAACAAGGGCGTGGGGCTGGGCATGGGCAGGTTCGGTTGAAGGTCCAGGGACTGCAGTGGATGGATCGTAGCCGGTTCTGCGCTGCATGTATGCCCTGGCTGTTCTGGGGTTGGATACTGCCCAGCGGCCCGGCGCTGGCCGACAATCAGCGCTTATCCCCGATCTCTTGAGGAGTTTGCATGTCGTTTTGCCAGGCCTTGTGGCAAGCCAACCAGGCGCTGTACCAGCGCACCTTGGACCATCCCTTCAACCGCGAGCTGGCGGCAGGCAGCTTGTCGGTCGAGCGCTTTCGCCATTACATGATCCAGGATGCGCATTACCTGGTGGCCTATGGCCGTGCGCTGGCCGTCGCTGCCGCCAAGGCCGACCAGGCAGAAGGCGTGGTGCAGTTTGCCAATGCCGCCAATGAGGCGGTGGCCGAGGAGCGCAAGCTGCACGATGGCTTTATGCGCGACTTCGGCATTACGCCGCAGCACTTTGCCGCCACGCCACTGACGCCGGCCTGCCACCACTACACGAGCTTTTTGCTGGCCAACAGCTGGTCGCAGAGTTACCCGGTGGCGCTGGCCGGGCTCTTGCCCTGCTTTTGGATCTATGCCGAAGTGGGGCGCGACATCCATGCCCGCTCCCAGCCGGGCAACCCCTACCAGGCCTGGGTGGATACCTACGCCAGTGAGGAGTTTCATGCGGCGGTGCGCGGCGTCATCGCCACGATCGACCGTGTGGCCGACACCGCTGACTCGGCCACGCGCACGCGCATGGCCGAGGCCTACCGCTACAGCGCTGAACTTGAATGGATGTTCTGGGACAGCGCCTACCAATTGGGAAGCTGGCCGACACGCTAAGCTGCGCTGAAGCCTGGTGCGCTGCCGCACGCTGCGCCGGCTGTAAAGCCCGGGCAGCGCGGGCGTAAAGTTATGCAATGCTGCATCCGGTCGCGATAGGCTGGCGGTATTCGCCTACAGGCGCTTGCCAAAAACCGTCTTACGCTTCGTGGCATTCATTGATCAGATGCGCCAACGCGCAGACCCCGAGCGAGCCCGAGGCCTACACGCACGCATCGCAACCTTAGAAGGAGTTGCCATGTTGTCTACCAACGCTGCCCACACCCATACCGCCTACCACGCCCCCGTGTATGAACCCACGGTCGATGAGCTGGCCGTGCTGAAGAAGCTGGAGCTGGGCGAATCGATCTCGGTGGAGGATGCGCTGCATGCGCATGTCTCCAAGCGTTTGCTCGAGCGCGGCTTGGTCGAGCAGCGCGATGGCCATCTCACCATTACGGCGCAGGGCCTGCAGCTGATCAAGCGCGACGATGCCTGATCCCCACCCCACCTGCGCCGAGCAGCGACACCCCAGGCAGTCCAAGCAGGCTGCCTTTTTTTTCATCATGGCACTCTTTTTGTTTTATTTTCAACGATTTGGGTGGCTTATCTACAGCTGTGCACAGAGCTTTCCACAGCATTGTGCCCACGGACTGGGGACAACGCGGTGATGCGCTGAAATAGCGGCGTTCCAGTGCCAGAAGAGGCCAGGGCCAGTAGTGCAGGCGCGTTGAAACTGCGCGAATGACGCGCCCAGGCCCCATATGCCTCAATTTTGAGCATGGTTGGCATTTGGCTTAGAAATCAGCGGCTTGCCTTGCTTATCTACAAGCTTCTTCACAGCTTTCCACAGCATTGTGCCCGTGCATTGGGGACAACGCGCGACTGCCGCGCGACGCGCAGGCCTGGGGTGATCCGCAAGCTGGTGGGGCGCTGCGCGCATGTTGGCTGGCTTGCGCTTTGCTGCGCCAGGAATGGCGATGGGCGGCTGCAGGCAGCGAAGCAACCGCACCGCAAAAAACCTGCGCGTCCAACAGCCTTGCCAACGGCGTGCTGCCACGGAATCTCAGTAGACTCGGGGCTGGCGGCGGTGGCGTTTACTTATCTTCGCAGTCGGTACAGGGCAGGTGCAACATGGCTGCACTAGGATGCGGTCATTCTTTACATGCCGGTGCCGATGGTGGAACTTTGCCCCAGGCCGCTGCTGTAACTCACCTCTACCGATTGCTGCCATGGACCATAACTCCAATAATTCCACCCGTCCCACCCCAACCCCCGGCGCGGCAGACGCCGGGCTGAAACCCGGTGCTGCAGCAGCACCCAAGCGCCGCAGCCGCTGGCTGGGCTCGACGATCGCCATCGTGCTGGTGGCGGGGCTGGCAGGTGGGGCCTGGTACCTGGTGCAAAGCAAGAAGAACCCGAGCGGCATGGCAGCGGGCGCGCCCGGCATGGGCGGCCCACCGGGCGCAGGCGGCCCTCCTGGCATGGGCCCTGGCGCGATGCGCGCGATGGCCGTCACCGTGGGCAGTGCCGCTGCCAAGCGCCAAACGCTGCCCGTCACCCTGACGGCGATGGGCACGGTGGTGCCCACCACCACAGTGACCCTGACCACCCAGGTCTCCGGCATTCTGCGCGATGTGCTGTTCACCGAAGGCCAGATGGTCAAGAAGGGCCAGAAGCTCGCCCAGATTGATCCGCGCCCATTTGAGCAAGCGCTGCAGCAGGCCAAGGGCCAGTTGGCACGCGACCAGGCGCAGCTCGATGCCGCGCGCGTGACGCTCAAGCGCTACCAGACCTTGTGGGACCAGGATTCGATTGCCCGCCAGGACCTGGACACGCAGGCCGCGCTGGCCAAGCAGCTCGAAGGCACGGTGCTCACCGACCAGGCCCAGGTGCAGACCGCCCAGCTCAATCTGGGTTATGCCAGCATTACCTCACCCATCGATGGCCGCATCGGTCTGCGCACGATGGATGCGGGAAACTACATCAGCGCGGGCGGCACCACCGGCATCGCCGTCATCACCAAGATTGCGCCGATCGATGTGAGCTTTACCGTGCCGCAAGACCATATCCCCGCGGTGCTGGGCGCGCAAAAGACCGATGCCCGGCTACCGGTGGCAGCGCTGGACCGCGCGGGCAACAAGACCTTGGCCCAGGGCGTATTCCTGACCTTGGACAACCTGGTCGATACCGCCACGGGCACCGTCAAGGCCAAGGCCCGGTTCGACAACAGCGACGGCTCGCTCTTTCCCAACCAGTTTGTCAACACCCGCCTGACCTTGAAGGACGAGAGCGCGCTGGTGGTGCCGGTCACCGCCATCCGCACCGGCGGCAATGGCGATTTTGTCTATGTGATCAATGCGGACCGCACCGTGACCCAGCGCACCGTCATCCGGGGCATGAGCACGGTCGAATGGGTGGCCATCAACTCCGGCCTCAAGGAAGGCGAGTTGGTAGTGACCGAGGGCGCCGACCGCTTGAAGGATGGCGCCGTGGTCGCCCTGCAAGGCGACACCCCCACGCAGGCCCATGGCGCCAGCAGTGGCCGGCGCGGCCCCCGTGAGGGCGGTGGGCGCGAGGGCGGCGGGCGCCGCGGCGCTAACGGTGGCCCCGCATCGGGCGCACCCGGTGCGGCAGGTAATGGTGTGGCTGCGGGCACTGGTGGCGGCGGCGCTGCCGTCGAGCCCAATGCCGGCCAGCCCAGCGCCGCAGCCCCTGCGGTGAACCCGGACCAGGCTGCCGGTGGCGCCAGTGGTTCAGGTGGCGCCAGCGGTTCAGGTGGATCAACCCCTTCCACGCCATCCGGCCAGACCGCACCGGCGATCAAACCGGAGGATGTGCCCAAGGGCATGGCGCCAGCGGCCACCACCGTGCAACCCGCCCAGCGCGCCAACCCATAAGGCGGGCTGAGCGATGAGTCCTTCCCGTCCCTTTATCCAGCGGCCGGTAGCGACGGCCTTGCTGATGCTGGCCATCGTGCTGACCGGTCTGGTGGGCTTTCGGCTGCTGCCGCTGTCGGCGCTGCCCGAGGTGGATTACCCGACGATCCAGGTGCAGACCCTGTACCCGGGGGCCAGCCCCGAGGTGATGAGCCGCACGGTGAGTGCGCCGCTCGAGCGCCAGCTCGGCCAGATGTCCGGCCTGGACCGCATGGCATCGACCAGCGCAGCGGGCGTGTCCATCGTGACCTTGCAGTTCCAGCTGGGCTTGTCGCTGGATGTGGCCGAGCAAGAAGTGCAGGCGGCCATCAACGCCAGCAGCGCGCTGCTGCCGGCCGACCTGCCCGCGCCCCCGATTTATGCCAAGGTCAATCCGGCCGACACGCCGGTGATGAGCCTGGCCATCACCTCCAAGGAGCTGCCGCTCACCGAGGTGCAGAACATCGTCAATACGCGCCTGGCGCAGAAGATCAGCCAGGTCACCGGCGTGGGGCTGGTCAGCCTGGAGGGCGGGCAAAAGCCTGCGATGCGCATCCAGGCCAACACCCAGGCGCTGGCGGCCAATGGCATCACCCTGAGCAGCCTGCGCACTGCCATCAGCAATGCCAATTCCAACACCGCCAAAGGCAGTTTTGATGGCCCCAAGCGCTCGTACTCGATCAACAGCAACGACCAGCTGCTGACCGCTGCCGACTACATGAACCTGGTGGTGTCCTGGAAGGACGGCGCCCCGGTGATGATGAAGGATGTGGCGCGCGTGGTGGCGAGCGCCGAGAACGACCGGCTCGCCGCCTGGGTCGATGAGACACCCGCGATCATCTTGAACGTGCAGCGCCAGCCCGGCGCCAATGTGATTGCGACGGTGGACGCGATCAAGCAGCGCCTGCCCGAGCTCACCGCCTCCTTGCCCGCCTCGGTCGAGGTCAAGGTGCTGACCGACCGCACCACCGGCATCCGCGCCTCGGTCGAGCATGTGCAGATGGAGCTGGCGCTGGCCGTGGTGATGGTGGTGCTGGTGATCTTCTTTTTCCTGCACAGCCTGCGCGCCACGGTGATTGCGAGCCTGGCCGTGCCCATCTCGCTGATCGGCAGCTGCGGGGCCATGTACCTGCTGGGCTACAGCCTGAACAACCTGAGCCTGATGGCGCTGACCATTGCCACCGGCTTTGTCGTCGACGATGCGATCGTGATGATCGAGAACATTGCGCGCTACATCGAGGAGGGCGAGACGCCGATGGCTGCTGCCTTGAAGGGCGCCGCGCAAATTGGCTTTACCATCATCTCGCTGACCGTGTCGCTGATCGCGGTGCTGATTCCGTTGCTCTTCATGGGCGATATCGTCGGGCGTCTGTTCCGCGAATTTGCGGTGACCCTGGCGATCACCATCCTAATCTCGGCAGTGGTCTCGCTCACCTTGGTGCCGATGATGTCGGCGCGCTGGCTCAAGCAAGAGGACACCAGCGCGCACACGCGCGGCTGGGCCAGCTCGGTGCAGCGCGGTTTCGACAAGGTGATCCACCACTACGACCGGGGGCTGCACTGGGTGTTTCGCCACCAGGCGCTGACCCTGGTCGTGGCCGTGGCCACCGTGGTGCTGACGGGCCTGCTCTACCTGGCCATCCCCAAGGGCCTGTTCCCGACGCAGGACACCGGCCAGCTGCAGGCGCAGATCGAGGCGGCGCAAGAAGTGTCCTTTGCCCGCATGAGCAACCTGCAGCGGCAGGCCGTGAGCGCCATCCTGCAGGACAAGGATGTCGCCTCGGTCAGCTCGGTGGTGGGCGTGGATGCGGCCAACAACACCATGCTCAACACCGGCAGCCTGTCGATCAACCTGACCCGGCCGCATGATGCGCAGGATGAGGTGATGCAGCGCCTGCGCGAGCGGGTGAGCCAGGTGGCGGGGGTGCGCATTTTTCTGCAGCCCTCGCAGGACCTGACCATCGACTCGCAAACCGGCCCTACCGAATACCGCCTGTCGATCGGCGGCGTGAACACCGACCAGGTCAATGACTGGACGCAAAAGCTCGTCAGCCAGCTGCAGAATGTGGCTCAGGTGCGCAATGCCACGAGCGACGCCGGGCGCAAGGGCCTGTCGGCCTATGTGAATGTGGACCGCGATACCGCATCGCGCCTGGGCATCAGCGCCAGCAGCATCGATGACAGCCTCTACAGCGCCTTTGGCCAGCGCATTGTCTCGACGATCTTCACGGAGACCAACCAGTACCGGGTGATTCTGGAGGCGCAGCAGGAGCAGCTCAACAGCGTGCAGACCCTGGGCAACCTGGCCATCAATGCCAGCAGCACGGGCGCTACGCCGCTGTCGGCGATTGCCAAGATCGAGGAGCAGATGGCGCCGCTGCAGGTGACCCGCGTGTCGCAGTACCCGGCCGCCACCCTGGGCTTTGACACGGCGCCTGGCGTGTCGCTGGGCCATGCGGTCGATGCCATCAAGCAGGCGACCAAGGACATCGGCATGCCCGCGTCGCTGACCATGGAGTTCCTGGGCGCAGCGGCGGCCTACCAGAACTCGCTCACCAGCCAGCTGGTCTTGATTTTGGCGGCGCTGGTCTGCGTCTACATCGTGCTGGGCGTGCTGTACGAGAGCTATGTGCACCCGCTCACCATTCTCTCGACCCTGCCATCGGCCGGCGTGGGCGCCTTGCTGGCGCTGATGATCAGCGGCAACGACCTGGGCGTGATCGGCATCATCGGCATCATCTTGCTGATCGGCATCGTCAAGAAGAACGCGATCATGATGATCGACTTTGCGATCGATGCCGAGCGCAACCAGGGCATGGCACCGCAAGAGGCCATCCACCAGGCCGCGCTGCTGCGCTTTCGGCCCATCTTGATGACGACCTTGGCCGCCTTGTTTGCCGCGCTGCCGCTGATGTTTGGCTGGGGCGAGGGCGCCGAGCTGCGCCGCCCGCTGGGCCTGGCCATTTTTGGCGGGCTGATGCTCAGCCAGTTGCTGACCTTGTTCACCACGCCGGTGATCTACCTGGTGTTTGACCGCCTGGGTGCCCGCTTTGGCCGCCGCCAAGCCGGTACTGCGGATGGAAGCCATTCCGAGGTGCAGGCATGAACCTGTCCCAGCCCTTTGTCAAACGCCCGGTCGCAACGGTCCTGCTGACCATTGGCATGGCATTGGCGGGTATTGCCGCGTTCTTTGCGCTGCCGGTGGCACCGCTGCCGCAGGTGGACTACCCGGTGATCTCGGTCACGGCCAGCCTCTCGGGCGCGAGCCCAGAGAACATGGCCTCGAGCGTGGCCACGCCGCTGGAGCGCCACCTGGGCGTGATTGCCGGTGTCAACGAGATGACCTCGCGCAGCTCGACCGGCTCGGCCAATGTGACCTTGCAGTTTGACCTCAACCGCGACATCAATGGCGCCGCGCGCGAGGTGCAGGCGGCCATCAATGCAGCGCGCACCGATCTGCCTTCTGACCTGCGCAGCAACCCCACCTACCGCAAGATGAACCCGTCGGATTCGCCGATCATCATCTTGGCGATGACCTCGCCCACGCGCACGCCCGGCGAGCTGTATGACGAAGTCTCCAACGTGGTGAGCCAGCGCATCTCGCAGGTCGATGGTGTGGGCGATGTGGAAATCGGCGGCGGCTCCTTGCCGGCGGTGCGGGTCGAGCTCTTGCCCCAGGCGCTGAGCCACTACGGCATTGCGACCGAGGATGTGCGCGCCGCCATCCAGGCGGCCAATGCCAACCGGCCCAAGGGCGCCATCGAGAGTGGCGGCAACCGCCTGCAGATCTACACCCCCGCGCCCGAGCGCAAGGCCAGCTGGTACCAGGGCCTGGTGGTGGGCTGGCGCGACAATGCGGCCGTCCGCCTAGGCGATGTGGCGCGCGTCATCGACGGGCCGGCCAATGTCTACACGATGGGGCTGTTCAACGGCCAGCCCGCCATCCTGGTGCTGATCACGCGCCAGCCCGGCGCCAACATCATCAATACCGTGGACAACGTGCGCAAGCTCCTGCCCGAGCTGCAGGCCCAGCTGCCCAAGGATGTGAAGATCCAGGTGGCCAGCGACAGCACCAACTCGATCCGCTCGTCGCTGCGCGAGATCGAGACCACCTTGATGGTGTCGGTGATCCTGGTGGTGCTGGTGGTGGGCGCCTTTATCCGCAAGGCGCGCGCCACGGTGATTCCGGCGGTGGCCACCGTGGTGTCGCTGCTGGGCACCTTTGGCGTGATGTACCTGCTGGGCTATAGCCTGAACAACCTGAGCCTGATGGCGCTGACGGTCGCCACCGGTTTTGTCGTCGATGATGCGATTGTGGTGCTGGAGAACACCAGCCGCCATATCGAGCAGGGCATGGACAAGATGGCCGCCGCGCTGCAGGGCGCGCGCGAGGTGGGCTTTACCGTGCTGTCGATCAGCCTGTCCCTGGTGGCGGTGTTCATTCCGCTGCTGTTCATGGAAGGGCAGATCGGCCGTTTGTTCAAGGAGTTCGCCGTGACCTTGTCGGTCGCGGTGATGATCTCGCTGGTCATCTCGCTAACCACCACGCCGATGATGTGCGCCTGGTTTCTGCGCAATGAGGATGCGATTGAGACGGCGCCGCGCGGCCGCTTTGCCCGCGCGCTGGAAAGCGGCTATGACTGGATGTTGCGCGTTTATGAGCGCTGCCTGGATTGGGCCTTGCATGCCAAGGCCGTGGTGATGCTGATCCTGGTGATCGTCATCGGCATGAATGGCTATTTGTTCATGCATGTGCAAAAGGGCTTTTTCCCGCAGCAGGACAATGGCCAGCTCGCCGGCGGCCTGCGCGCAGACCAGAGCATCTCGTCGACCGCGATGGCCGGCAAGCTCAAGGAGGCACTGGCCATCATCCAGCAGGACCCGGCCATCGACACGGTGGTGGGCTTTGCCGGCGGCAGCCGCTCGGGCGGCGGCTTTGTGTTCATCAACCTCAAGCCGGTGAGCGAGCGCGATGTGACCAGCCTGCAGGTGGTCGCGCGCCTGCGGCCGCAGCTGTCGCAGATCACCGGTCTGCGCGTGTTTCTGAACCCGGTGCAGGATTTGCGCATGGGGGGGCGCTCGTCGAACTCGACCTACCAGTACACTCTCAAGAGCGACAACACCGCCGACATGAAGAAATGGGCCACGCGCCTGGCCGAGCGGCTCAAGCAAGAGCCCTTGCTGCAGGACGTGGACACCGACCAGTCCGACAGCGGCGTGGAAGTCTATGTCGAGGTGGACAAGCAGGCTGCAGCGCGCCTGGGGGTGAATGCCAAGTCCATCAACAATGCGCTCTACAACGCCTTTGGTCAGCGCTCGGTGGCCACCATCTACAGCGATCTGAACCAGTACTCGGTGATCATGGAGTGGGCGCCCGAATACACGCGTGGGCCGCCGGCGCTGCAGGATATCTATGTGCCATCGAACCTGAGCGGCACCGAGGGCGCCGCGGCCAACCCGGCGCTGCGCAGTGCATCGACCGGCAGCGTGATCAGCACCAGCGTGGCCACCATGGTGCCGCTGTCGAGCTTTGCCAAGGTGCTTGAGCGCCCTGCGCCCACCAGTGTGAACCACCAGGATGGTGAGCTGTCGACGACGATATCGTTCAACCTGGACGCAGGCGTGGCGCTGAGCGAAGCCCAGCAGGTGATTGCCCAGGCCGAGGCCGATATCGCCATGCCGATCAATGTGCGCGGCAGCTTCCAGGGCACGGCGCTGAGCTTTCAGAAATCGCAGAACCAGCAGCTCTACCTGATCCTGGCTGCGATTGTCGTGATCTACATCGTGCTGGGCATGCTCTATGAAAGCCTGGTGCACCCGATCACCGTATTGTCCACGCTGCCATCGGCGGGGGTGGGCGCGGTGATTGCGCTGATGCTGTGTGACATGCAGTTCACGGTGATTGCGCTCATCGGGGTGTTCTTGCTCATTGGCATCGTGAAGAAAAACGCCATCCTGATCATCGACTTTGCGCTGGAGGCCGAGCGATCGCGGGGCCTGTCCGCGATCGATGCGGTGCGCGAGGCCTGCCTGCTGCGTTTTCGCCCCATCCTGATGACCACCTTGGCCGCCGCGCTGGGTGCCTTGCCACTGGCCATTGGCTTTGGCCAGGGCTCGGAGCTGCGCCAGCCGCTGGGCATCGCCATCATTGGCGGCCTGCTGGCCAGCCAATTGCTGACCCTGGTCACCACCCCCGTGGTCTATGTGCTGCTGGACAAGCTGCGCCGCCGCGCGCCCAACGAGCGTGACCTGGGCCGTGCCTCGAGTGACGGCATGCCTACCCTGGAACACTGATACGCCATGACGCCTTCTCTTGATCTTTCCTATTCTTTTCGTGCCCCCCTGCTGCGCAGCCTGGCGCTGGCGCTATGCTGCGCAGGGCTCTTGAGCGCCTGCTCGGTGGCCCCCGTCTACCAGGTGCCCGCCACGCCAGCGCCAGCCAGCTTCAAGGAAGCGGGCGCGCTGTGGCAAAGCGCCCAGCCCAACGATGCGGTGGACCGGGGCGACTGGTGGACGCTGTTTGCGGACGAGCCGCTCAACCAGCTCGCTGCCCGGGTGCAGGTGCACAACCAGAACATTGCCGCGGCTGCTGCCGCTGTGCAGCAAGCCCAGGCCGCGTTGCGCGTGGAGCAGGCCGGCTTGCTGCCGACCGTCAGTGGCAGCCTGGGCCAGACGCGCCAGGGTGGCAGCCAGTCCAGCAGCAATGGCAGTGCCTCGCTGGGCATCAGCGCCGCCTGGGATGCAGACCTGTGGGGCCGCCTGCGCGAATCGGTGAGCGCCGCCCAAAGCAGTGCCCAGGCGAGCGAAGCCGATCTGGCCGCTGCGCGCCTGTCGGCCGTGGGCAGCCTGGTGCAGAACTATTTCCGCCTGCGCGAGGCCGATGCCGAGATGCAGATCCTGCTGCAATCGATCGAGGGTTACCAGCGCAGCCTGCTGATTGCCCAGAACCGCTACGACGTGGGGGTGGAGGCGCGCACGGCAGTGCTGCAGGCGCAGACCACGTTAACCAATACCCAGGCCAGCGTGGAGTCCCTGCGCCAATCGCGCCAGACCTACGAGCATGCGATTGCCGTGTTGACGGGCCAGGCGCCGGCGCAGTTTGACCTGCCGCCCGCCGCCTGGAACGTGACCGTGCCCGAGATTCCGGGCATGGTGCCATCGACCCTGCTGGAGCGCCGGCCCGACATTGCCGCTGCCGAGCGCGCGGTGGCTGCTGCCAATGCCCAGATCGGCGTGGCCCAGGCGGCCTACTACCCGAGCCTGGGCCTGAGCGGCTCGTTGAACCGCTCGGGGTCGAACATCGGCAACCTGTTCAGCGCCTCGGGCCTGCTGTGGTCGCTGGGCGCATCGCTGAGCCAGAGCATTTTCAACGCCGGCGCCACTACCGCGCAGGTCGATTCGGCCCGCGCCGCGCATGCGGCCCGCACGGCCAGCTACCGCCAGTCGGTGCTGGCGGCGTTCCAGGCGGTCGAAGATGTGCTGAGCAATGTGGCAGCGCTCAATGCCCAAAAGCCGCTGCTGCAGCAAAGCCTCGATTCTGCCGAGAAGGTCGAGCAGCAGATGCTCAACCGCTACAAGGAAGGCCAGGTGCCCTATACCGATGTGGTCACCGCCCAGGCCACAGCGCTGTCGGCACGCCGATCCTTGATCCAGCTGCAGCTGAACCAGCAACTGGCAGCGGCCCAACTCATCCAGGAGCTGGGGGGCGGCTGGCATGCCGATTGGATGAAGCCGGGCGCCTAAAGCTCAGACAAAGGGCTCAGTGCAGATGGGGCAGAAAATTGCGCCCTGTCCGCTGCACAAATTGCGCATAGCTCATTGGCGCGCCCAGTTGCGCATCGCCCCGGTTGGGCAGCACCCAGGCCCAGGCGCGTTGTTGCTGTTCATCAAACACCAGCTTGTACAAATGGCTGGGCACCCAGACCTGGTTGCGGCCGATGGTGGGGGTCTGGCCCTCAAACAAGGGGCCGGTATAGACAAACACGTTGCCGCTGGCGCGCTTGGCGTACTTGCGCACATCCGCTTCGAGCTTGGACCAGACCTGGCGGTTGTGCGTCGGGTCCTGCGGCACCATGTTGGACAGCGCAAAGGACTGCGCCATGCCGGTGGCGGTGCTCTGGTCCGCTGCCGGCGCCATATGGCCCCGGTCATAGCCACTGGCCTGGTAATCGGACAGCTCGGCCTTGTAGGCCGCGCGCAGGCGCGCATCGGCATAAAAGTGGTCGGTGCGCTGCAAGCCCGCCGCGCCTTGCAGCCGCTGGCGGCTCAAGCGCTCCACCGTGACGATCGGCGTTTTGGACAGCCCCGAATAAAGCACCGCAAACCCGGTCGAGCACAGGGTGACGGGCATCCAGTTGCGCCCCACACTGGCAGCACTGAGCGGCGCGCTGGCGGGCAACTGCTCGGCGCAGTCGGCAAAGCCCTGGCTGCCTTTATCGCTGCTCGCCTGGCTGGAAGGGGGCGGGGTGGGGGTGGCTGAAGCGTGCCCGGCATCTGACGCAGCGCCCCGGCTTTGCCGGGCAATCTCTAGAAAGCGGCTTTGCCAGTCTGCCGCGGTGGACTGGACCTCTTCCACCCAGTGCTGCACCGTTTGCACCGGCGGCAACTGCTGCAGCCACTGAGTGCTATGGCTGACCGCCCATTGGCGGATAGGGTCGAGTTGCGGCACATAGGCGGCCGACGCGATGGCTGCGACCGCGCTGTAGGCGGCAATCGCCCCTTTGCCCACCATGCCGCGTAAATAACCGCGCAGCAGGCCGGGGGCGGACTTGGATGCTTTTTTCTTTTTGGCGGGGCGCTTGGCGGAACGGGGAGGAGGGCAGGCCATGAACTACGACAACCGGGGCATGCCGACCTTTAGCCAGCACAGCAAGACAACTGCCGTATTGTGGCTCAAATTGCTACCTGTTGCCTGAAATTGCTATGAATTTTTAAGCTAACTATCTAGTGCAATGAATGCGTTGTGGCTATATGGTGCTGAAGGCCGCCAAGCACAGGACTGTATAAAAATATGGCAAATATTGCGCTGTAGAAGCGCAGCTGGCACAGCCGCCCCCGCGCCACCGGGGCTGGTGCTTCAACCAACGGTCTGCGGCGGTGGCTGCATCCCTCATAAAACAGATTTCACACGAATAGCAAACAACTGCAAACTGATAGTTGTTGTTAACCACAAATAGATTTAATCGAATATCATATAGCTATCAATTATAGCTAAGTGTTAGCGCGGAGTTAATCGCTGTAGCCGTTTCTGTCATTTACCATCCGCGCTGGGGGAGAATCCAGTGCGGAATTTTTGATGGCGGCACAGGTAATGGGTAGTAATGGTATTTGCTGCCCCCTAATTCGCAAAGACAATATTTACTCAATGTACACCCCTGTCTACGTGTATTTGTCGTCAGAGCCGTTTTCGAAGATAAAACTCAAGCCCACCAGCCATTTCGGCGTGTACAGAACGGATCCCATCAAGCTCGTGGTGAACGAAACCACGGTGGCGACCTACCAGTATGTGCGGCTGGACCGGGTATTCAACAAGATTTTTATCTACGATATCCATTTGCGCCGCGATGTGGGCAGCCTGGGCCTGGGCCAGTTTTATGATGAGCAAATGGGCGGGCGGGCGAAGTCGGGCGGGGATGAGTGATTATTGAAGTATTTTAATAAGGTACTCATTGCTTTATTAAGCTGCACATGAGCTATTCGGCCAGTTTGGAAGTTAGCGATATGGATCTATTTGGTAGCCATGGATCGTTGCTTCAAATACCTTACTCAACATGCTGTATTTGTGCATTGTTGCCAAGCCCCTATGACGTTAGCTGGACACGCAGTTCAAATATCTACTCAGACTTTTGAGCTATATATGTGAGCACATGTGTTAGTAGTATCTCCATTTTCCAGAGCCATGCTACTGGACTGCGCACTGAAGTGGCATGCATTGCTCGCCGCTCTTAACCTCGTCGCTTATAGACGAGGTCACCCGATCAAGCCATCTCTTTGAACGGGAGGACCGCAGCACTAGCTGGTCGGAGTGCGCTGTTAGTAAATACACGGGGTGGTTTTGGCTACCTCAATGAATCAACCGCTCTCTGTGGAGCACGTCTATGGCGAACTGCTACAGGCTGCGCACCATTGTCATGACCTCTATCGCTGCATTGAGTATTATAGGTATCAAAATTAATTAAATGATATCTATGAGATGCTTTTCTGCGATCATGTGCGCTTGTTCGTGGCTTAGCGTCTTCCAATTTCAGCGGTTTCGGCGCCCGGTCCGAACCATCTGCAGTCGCGGGATCCGTTATTTGGGTTACGGTTTGCGCGGGCTATGTCCGGTGTCACTTGTTGGCTAGCCTTCGCCAGGATGGATAGATAGTCAAACCTAAGTTAATATCAAAATTTAACTATAGTTAAGTAAATTTCTGAACTATTCTTAATTTCTACAATAAGATGCCCGGTGTCGGGTGCAGCATTGGCGCCAAGTATGCAGGCAGTGCTGACCGGTGATCTGCACCGGTCGCCTGCAATCAATAGTTGGTGGGTCAAAAGCCCGAGCGTGCGGTGGGTAAAGACAAGGCTTTGGCTGGTGGTCAGAGCTTCTGTCCATTCCAGGCCCAAAGAACTCGGCCGCGCACATCGAGTTGCTCCCGGCCGTCGAGCAAGTCTGAGGTCTTGATGCTCGGGTTGTCGCTGCTGATCTCGAACTGGCCATCCCAGCGTTGGCGCACGCGTTTTACAAAAAGTCGGTCATGGGCGCACAGCACATACACCCCATCGATATCGACCAGGCGAATGCCAGTATCAACCAGCAAGATATCGCCATCGTTGAAGGTGCCCTTCATCGAGTCACCATAGGCATGGATAAAACGCAGCGCCTGCACATGGGAAGGCTTGACGCGCTGCGTGACCCACTCCTGAGAGAGCTTCAGATCTCCTGTCAGCACGTCGTGCTCCAGCAACTCTGCGCCTGAGCCCATCGATGCGCTGTTGGACAGCACAGGCACGGCGATGGTGGGACGCCCGGGAATCGGCGCAGGGGACAGGTCACTATAGGGCATCACCATGTTGGAGCGCGACATCGTACCTTCGCCCAGCGCCAGCCAATCAGACGAGACATTGAGCAGCTGCGCTGCGCGAGCGCTGTTCTCCGCCGTCAATGCCTTGGTGTTTCCGTCCACCACCTTCTTGATCGCTTGGTAGGACAGTCCCAGCCGGTCTGCCAGATCGGCTGTTTTCATCTCTGCAGCAGTCATCGCCTGAACCAGGCGGTCTTTGTATTCAACCATGGTTTAAATTCTCGTAGAAAATATCTTAACTATAGTTGCTATTTGTTCTGAACTATGGTTTAATTGTGACATGTCTACACCAAAGTCACAAGCCATCCAAGATCAGAGCCAGGCCCCCGGTTCTGTGGTGGCGCATGAAGCAGCGCTCATGGAGTCGGATTCAGAAGCAGGGGGCTCTTATGGCGTGGTGTGCCGCGTCGGATCCAACAAGTCAGGCTGGTCAACCCTTGGTGCTTCTGTGCACGCGGGGTTGGTTCCGAATGCCTTTAGCCGCCCGGCGCAGTCTGTTGCATCCAAGTTCAGCCCGCAGCGGGTATCCAGAACCGTGGAGCGCAATCCCCGATACCCCGGCTATTTCATCGAGAGCGGGGCCCAAGCCCAGGCCTCTCACCATAAAACCCAACGTATTTTGAAAGGAGCACTGCGATGAACAACACCCGAGCCTATGACCCTGTGAGCAGCCACTGCGCTGCAGAGCATTCGGCACGGTTTGCTGACAGACATGTCTCCCGCATCATGGCAGCGCTGCAAGATGAGAAGTCGCTGACGGCAGGCGAGATGGCCGAATGCACTGGCATGACGGTTGAGCAAATCTGCCGCCGTCTGCCCGAGCTTGAGCGACGTGGCCATACCCAGGTAGTGCAGTTTGAAGGCGCGGATCTGCTGCGCAATGGCTATCGCGTATGGGAGGCGGTGTGAGCATGCAGCTGCCCTGGTTTCGCGCCTACACGGAGATGGTCGACGACGAGAAGCTGCGCCTGCTCGCCTTCGAGGACCGCTGGCATTTCATGGCGCTGCTGTGCCTCAAGGGGCGAGGTGTTCTGGATGATGCCGGCCCTTTGATGATGCGCAAGGTCGCCGTCAAGATGGGCATTGACACCCGCACCTTTGCGGAGGTGGGTCGTCGCTTGGCTGAGGTAGGTCTGATCGACCAGGAGAGCTTGCAGCCTTTGCGCTGGAACTCGCGCCAGATGCGCAGCGACACTGACCCCACGGCTGCTGATCGCAAACGCCGCCAGCGCGCAAAAGCCAAAGCCGGTCCCGCACTGCAGTCCGAGACGGATGGGGTACGCGTGACCGCAGGCGATGTCACGCGTACAGACAGAGAGACAGATGCAGATACAGAAGCAGAGAAAAATACAAATGAAGCTGCTGCGGTGACGGCTGGCGCAGGCCTGGGCTTTGGTCAGGCTGCCGGAGCCATGCATGACTCCAAAGCCAAAGCGGCCACACGCCTTGCCGATGCCTGGATGTTGCCGCAAGCCTGGTGTGACTGGGCAATGCAAGCCCGGCCAGATCTGACAGACGATGACGTGCGCAAGCAAGCGGAGGTGTTTGCCGATTTCTGGCATGCCAAGGCTGGCGCTGATGCGAAAAAGCTGGACTGGCTGGCGACCTGGCGCAACTGGATTCGGCGCTGCGAAACCCGCAAGCCCTTTGCACGGCAAGCATTTGGTGCGCAGCATCACAGCGGCGAGACCAGCTACCAGCGCAGCATGCGGGAACGCGCCCAAGAGGCAGCTCCTTCCATTGCCCGGCAAGCTCCTGAAGCATCGCCCGCCGATTTTTTCAAAAGCCAGGCCATTGAGGTCGCGGCCAGGCGCATTGAGCGGCCACAGAAAAATATCGGAGGTGCGGCATGAGCTTGCCGGTCGCATGGATAGACAAGATTTTTACCAAGCTCTCCTTGGTATATGGCCGCGACTTTCTGGGACGATGGGAGAGCCTGGACCTCAATGCCGTGAAATCCGATTGGGCGCATGAGCTGGCGGGTTTCGAGAAATTCCCGGAAGGCATCGCCCACGCATTGACACACCTGGATCTGGTCAAGCCGCCCACTGTATTCCAGTTCCGCGATCTGGCGCGCAAGGCACCTGTGCCAGAGGCTCGGCAACTGTCCGCGCCGCTGGCCTCGCAAGCCGTTGTCGCCGAGCAGCTCAAACGCTTGGCGCCGCAGCTCCAGCGTGCGCAGGCGCCGGCGGACAAAGGCTGGGCACACGCGATCATCCAGCGCGTCAAGGCCGGCGAGAGGCTCAACCCGACCACGGTCCGCTTTGCGTGTGAGGCAGTGGACGCGGATGGGAGGCAGGCATGGTCTTGACCACCATGCCAGACGAGCGCATGGCACTAGACCGCAGCGCCCACCTGAACATATGCGCAAGCAGAACCCGACTGAACCCAGCCAGCACAACGGCATTGAAGGAGCAAGCATGAGCAATACAGCAGAGCGGTACACGGCCGCGATAAGTTCCCGTGATCTGTCGGATGAATCGCACCGCATCGGCCAGGTGGACCTGATCAAGGCCAGCGGGATGAGCAAAGCCAACGTCGCCTTGCACTATCTGCGGATCATCACCAAGCCTAGCAGGGTGGATATGGAGCGTATGTACACAGCCTTGATCCAATACGGATCGACCAAGAAGCTGGCCGATCCTCAAGATGCTGCCCTTGAAGCCATGGCTTGGCTGCTGGACCAAAGGTGCAAGCCATGCCAGGGAACGGGCCTGACGGCCAAGGATGGCAAGAGCTACAAGTGCCTCAAATGCAAGGGTGCGATGCTGGCCAAGGAACCCAGCCGCAGGGATGTGCAGTTCCTTATCGACTATGTGATGGATTGCAAAAGAACGCACAGCAATAACTTGAATAAGTTGTTGCGGCCTGGCTAAAACTGTGGTATTCTCGTAATCGTTGAGACAGTGATGCGAAGGACGCGAAAGTAGCCCGCCAATGTCCTCAGCCATGAACTACTTGCGATGCTGTTGCGGCATCGCAAGGCCTTGGATGGCAGAGCTATGCCACCAGCCTTTGAAGCCTCGCCCCGTGCGGGGCTTTTGCATTTCTGGCGTGGGTAAATGCGCTGAAAATTGTCTGCACAGATGGGCTGTGGCGTTGTGCTGATTCACCTATACGGCGCCACACAATTGCACTTACCAGGCACCCATTCTTCTTACCTTCATTTTTGCGCCGAGGCCCGCTTTATGTGGGCTCTGTCGTTTCAACTGCAGCAAGCGCAGTCCGCACCTGAGTGGTTTGACGGTGTGGTATCTCCTGCTGAGAGCTTCCCAGTGCTTGAAGAAGCGAACAGCAGCCCCAGCCCGCTTGGGTGGTCTGATGGGGCATTGATCTGGAGGCCAGTGTTCGTGCTGGCCTTTGTAGTTACCGCAGGGCAGGCTCTGCGCGCATGCGCAGCCAACCATCTGGAGCCTAGCCCCTGCGACCCTTGACGAGAGAGCGCAGGCTGCCGACGTTCAATACGCCGCCCGCAGCCTTGTCTCTTTCAACCATCGCATACCGCCGAGAGGCGGTTTTTTTGTGCCCGACGAGGGCGAAACCGATCCGCCCTGCAATGACGCAGGCGGATTTTTCTTTTTCTAGAAAGGCCCAACCATGGCTTATGAAGTATCGACCGGCACCCGCTTCGCAATCTCGACCGGCTTTGGCGCTCCCGTCTCCGTGACCACCATCTCCAACGCCGCACCTCCTGTGATTGCTGCAGCCGCGCACGGCCTGAGTGCCAAGGACCCCTTCCTGCTCAACACGGGCTGGGAGGACATGAACGACTCGATCTTGCGTGTGGGTTCGGCCACCACGGGTGCCATCACCCTGGAAGACGAAGACACCTCTGATCTGATCCAGTTCCCCAGCGGCTCGAGCGCCGGCACGGTCCGACCCATCACAGGTTGGACCGAGCTGCAGCAGGTCAGCGAAATCAGCCCTACCGGCGGTGAGCAGCAGTACGCGGAATTCGCGCCGCTGTCGCAGAAGTACGGCATCAAGATCCCCACGACCCGCTCGGCAATGAGCTGGGAGCTGACCTTCGGCTGGGATCCCTCCCTGCCTGGCTACAAGGCAGCGGTGAATGCCTCCCGTGCCAACCGACTGGTGGCGATTCGCATGGCGCTGCCCAACGGGGGCTCGGTCAGCTATGCCTATGGCTACATCAGCGTGCAGGAAACCCCCGTGGTGGCCTCCAACGCTGTGACCACCGGCAAGCTGACCCTGTCCATGCTGCGCCCCATCAAGACCTACAAGTAAAGGTCGCCACACCTGTCTTGACCGATCAAGGCGGGTTTTCTATGCCCGGCAGGTAGCACCTGCACGGGCTTTTTTTGTTTGAAAAGAAGGAAATTCATCATGGCGAAGTCTCTCGCATCGTTTGCACCCACTCCCACCTTCAAAGGCACTGCCGATGTGCCCGTTGCCGGCAAGGGCCCGCAACCCCTGGGCCTGACCTTCCGCTTTCATGACACCGAAGCCATGAAGGCGCTGTCGGCCGAGTTCACAGCCTTGCAAGACAAGTACAAGGCGACGGCCGAGGCCCCGCTCAGCGATGAGCAAGAGAAGGACATGCGTACCGACCAGGCCAAGCTGGTGATGAAGATCGTGTCCGCCTGGGAGTTCACCGATGACTTCAGCGTTGAGAACATCACGCAGTTCTTTGTGACCCATGCGTTCGCCTTCGGTGCGATTGTGACTGGCTTCTTCCAGGCTCATTCGGGCGCCAAGACAAAAAACTGATGGAGCTGGGCCGCGCGCTGTTTGGCGAACGGTCCAGTCCCCAACAACTGGTGGCCATGGGCTTTCCTTCCGAGATCATTAAGGAACGCGAGCCCCTGGTGTGCTACCCCGACAACGAGCTGGCCTACCGCTGCTTCATCGACAACTCCAGCCAGTGGCGTGCAGGCATGGGCGGCATCTACGCCCTTGACTACAACGTGATCTACAGCTGGTTGGATGCCGAGGGCATCAAAAAGCGCAAGCGCAACCAGGTGCTGCGCGAAGTCGGCCTGCTGGAACGGGGCGCGCTTGAAGCGATGCAGACGCGCAGGGAAGCACAGGAGCGCTCCCGCCAGAAATAGCCCACCTCGGTGGGCTTTCCTTTTTCTACGCTCGCCTCGGCGGGCCATTTCTATTGGTGCTGCTATGGCTGATCTAGAAAAAAATATCAAGATTGGTGTCGACCTCTCGGATCTCCAGGTGGGTGTCCATGAGGCCATCAACAGCATTCAGGGCTTCTGGAGTTCGGTCGAGGCCGGCTCCAGAAATTCCGCACAATCGTTCGAGCTGATGACCTCGGCGTTTCAGAGCCAGTCATCGGTGATCCAGGTGGGGATCCGGGATACCCAGCGCTTCTCAGAAACCTTTGTTCAGGTGCAGCAAACCAGCCAGGTTGCGCTGAGTAGCTACTCCAGAGACCTGGCGACGGTGCAGCAAGAGCAAGAGAGCGCAAATGCCTCTGCCAAACGCTGGACCGAATCCACCAAGGTGGTGTTCGGCCTGCTGGCACAAGGCGCGCCCGCGTTCTTTGGCAAATTCATCACCGAGACCATCAATGCAGAGAAGCAGCAGGCCCAGCTCTCTGCCGTGTTGAAGTCCACCGGCGAGGCTGCGGGTTGGTCACAGGAACGGCTCAACGGCATGGCGACATCGCTGTCCAAGTCCAGTGTCTTCTCGACCGGCGATATCACCCAAGCGCAAACGCAGCTGCTGAACTATTCCAATGTGGTGGGGCAACAGTTTCCGCAGGCCATGCAGGCCGTGGTGGATATGTCTTCGCGCATGGGCACATCGGTGACCAGCTCTGCGGAGACCATTGGACAGGCGTTGAACTCCCCGTCCGAAGGGCTCAAAGCGCTGGCGGACAAGGGGGTGCAATTCACCGACCAGCAAAAAGAGATGGTCGCGCAGTTGGAAGCCACCGGCCAAGTTGGTGCGGCACAGGCCGTTATTCTGGATGCGCTGCAAACCTCGTATGGCGGTGCGGCAGTTGCTGCCAGGGATACGCTGGGTGGCGCCTTGGAGGCGCTGCAGCACAGCTTTGCGACGGCCATGACAGGCGACAGCGGCAGCCTGCAAGGGATGCGCGAGGGCATTGAGTCGTTGAACGATACGCTGTCCTCCGAAGCGACACGCGAAGGCTTTCAGACAGTGATTGGCGCGATTGCTGGCGTCATTGAAATTGCCATCAAAGGCATCAGTGCGCTTGGGCAGCTGGCGAATGCCGCCTCGCTGAGTCGCAAGGAGACTGCGCACAAGACCGCCAGTGCTAACTTTGACTGGAACAAGAAGAACTATGAGGAGGCCAAGGACTTGGCAGAAGCTGAGCCTGGCAACAAGCGCTACGCAGCTGAAGCTCAGAAATACTACGATGCGATGCGGGCTGACCATGCGAATATGCAGCGCATCACTGCATCGATGCAGCCTCCGACCATCGAGCTACCGACGGTCAAAGTGGAAACTCCCAAAATCACGCCGAGGCGGGCACCTTCTGCAGGAAGTAATTCTGCTGGCAATGCCCCCCGTGAATCTAATGGGGGTGATCAGGAGCATGCGATTTCTGGCATCAAGTCCAGGATTGCGGCCGAAGAGGATCTGATTGATCGTCTCAAGGAGCGGGCTGCAGCGGCCGCCAGCATGAGCGAGTCAGACCAGCTAGTCATGAAGCTGCAGAAAGAAATTGCTCGCACAACGGATGCGAGTACCAAAGCCAATTTGCAAGGCCAGCTTGTTGAAGCGCAGCGCTACCAGGTGATCCAGCAGGTCCGGGGTGAACTGGAGAAGCAGATTCAGACCCAGGACGAAGCAAGCAAGAGCTATCTCAAATATATCGACGACCTGAAAAAGTCAGCAAGTGCGATTGGCGATATGGCAGACAAGCAGGATGTGGCCAACGCAAACTTTGGAAAGTCCAAGATAGCTATTGCCGAAATGGCGATGGAGAAAGCCCGGTCCGAAGCAAACAATGCCAGCGGAGTGCCCTGGAGACCTGAGGTCAGCGAAGGTTTGGCGAAGGTTGCCGAGCAGCATGAGCGTTATGTGCAATCGCTGAAAGAAGGCGCATACATCGAGGCCAGCAGCAAGTATGCAGAGCAGCTGAAAGCTGCAAAAGAGGAATATGAACTGCAGCAATACAGCATGTCCCTGCTGGGCGTGGAAGAAAGCCAGCGCCAGAAACTGCTGGCTGTGCGCAAGGCTGAGTTGCAGCTTGCGCGTGAGATTGAGCAGATCAAAAAGAGTTCTTACGATTCCAACAGCGAAAAGAACGCGATCAAAGAAGCTGATTTGATTGCTCAGGCGAGACTCACTGCAGAGACGAAGCTACAGACCGAGCTGGCGCGCATTCAGGACCAATACGTCACGCAGCAGGCAAGCAAATATGCGGATGTCGTGCGCCAGGGATTCGCCGACTTTCTCAATAACGGCGCTCAGGGTCTGAAGAACTTGGGCAAGTCTTTGAAGACGACCGTACTGACCTCCATTTCAGATGCTTTGTACAAGGCATTCGCGCAGAAGTTTGTGATGAACATCGGCGCGAACATCACGGGCATTATTACCAGCGGAGTGGGATGGCTGGCTGGGTTGTTTGGTGGAGGCTCGGGACTTGGTGGTTCAGGCGATGGCGCCATGAGCTTGCTGAGCGGTGGGTCTAATGCATACAGCCTCTATACCGGGGAAGGATTGCTGGGTCAGACTTCTCGCTACGTAGGAAGCATGCTTGGCTGGGGTAATACTGCGACCTTTTCCGCGCATACCCTCAACTCAGCAAATGCAATAGGTATGGCCGGAGGTGACTCTCTTGGATTTCTGGCTACAAGCTCGGAAGCCGCGGGAGCTGGCGGATCCGGGATGGGCAGTTGGTTTTCCGGTGGCGGTTGGGTGATGAGTATCCCAATCATCGCGGCATACCTCGGCGGCATGTTCAAGGAAGAAAAGCAGGTCGGCAGCGGCCTGATGGGTGAGCTCGGCGGAGACATGTATGGCTACCAGCTGATGCGAGAAAGCGGCAGCTTGTTTGGTGGTCCGAAGTACCGCTACCTGGCTGCAGAGAAGGAGATCGAGAAGGCCAATGCGCAGATCGAAACGCTCCAAGGCCAGATCGCGGCGAACCCGGATGCCAAGGAGAATGGCTACCGTGAGCGCCAGCTCCAGCAGCTGTATTCGCGTGTCGAAATGCTCAAAGAGAACTATGGCACGGCGATTGAAGGCTCCAAAGGCCCCATCAAGGTGCTGCAGGATGCCTTCAAGGACATGCGTGAGGACACGGCCAAAAAAGCCGATACCCTGGGGCTGAATGGAGACGCAATCCGTGCCATGAAGGTGGCACTGGGGCTCGATGAGATCCATCCGGACACGGGCGGCAAGGGCTTGCAGTTGACGGGCCTGTCGCAAGAGGAAGCATCGGCCAAGATCCAGCAGGCGCTCGCGCAGGCCAATGAAGAGCTGGCACGCAGTGTGCTCGGCAGCTGGCAGGAGCAGACCAGCGAAGTGACCCGCATGGTGTGGGACAACGTGCAAGTGGCCGGCGATGGAGACACTGAGCAATGGGCTCGTGTCGGCCGCCAGGTGACGGAGACGGTTACCGAGCAGATCTTCGTGATGAGCGAGTATGTGCGCACGGGTGAGACGGCAGTTGATGCCTTGACCCGCATGTCATCCAGCCTGGTCGGCGTCAACCAGATCTTTGAACTGTTTGGCTCTACCTTGCTGGAGGGCTCGCTCTCTGCAGGTGACTGGGCCAGCAAGCTGGTGGATGCGGTTGGCAGCATGGACGCGCTCACACAGGCCGCAAGCACTTATTACGATTTGTATTACAGCGACGACGAGAAGCGAAGCCGTGCGACCAAGGTGGCCAACGACGGTATGGAAGAGCGTGAGCTGGACCTGCGTGTTGGCGATGTGGATGCAAAGAAGAAGTACCGCGCCCTGGTTGACAAAGCGATTGCGGACAAGGACGAGGAGCTGCTCGCTTGGCTGCTGCAGTTTGCGGATGATTTTGCCAATGGCGTTGATGCCGTGAATGCCAGCTTGGAAGAGGGATCCAACAAGCTTCAGCATGCCCGGGAAACGACGCTGTCAACGTTGGGGCTGTCGATGGATGGCCTGGTCGATGGCTTCATCAATGAGATCAACGAGGGACGTGGTGCGGAAGCCGGTAGCTGGCTGGCCAATCAAATCTCGGCGGGCTTTGAGCAGGCTGTGTACGAGCAGGCGGTGAACACCATTCTGGCGTCCATGATCGACGGGATGATCACGCCGATGCTGACTGCTGCACTCACTGGAGCCAATGTGGCTGATGCCGTGAGCGGTGCAGCGATTGACAACATGATTTCAAATGCCAATGCGGCGCTGCAAGCACTGAATACGTTGCTGACCAGCACCGAATTCGTGGAGGGCATGGAGAAAATCAAGGTCACCGTCAAGTCGTTGGGGAACTCCATTGGCGTCAGCATTCCCAAAATGCGCAGCTACCAGGGAGGCGTCTCCAGCCTGGGCAGTTCCTACGACTCGTCCGCCAAGGCTGCAAACTCTGCGGCGGATGCGGCCAAGAAGCTGGCTGAACAGTGGTCCAAAACCATTGACGCCATGTCCAATGAAATGAAGCGGCTGCGCGGGCAGTTGCTGGGCTCTGGCCCGGACCACGGAGCGGCATATTACGAGTCCCTTTTTGCCATCAAGACGGCCCAGGCCCGATCTGGCAATCAGGATGCAGCCGACGAGCTGCCCTCGATCATCCAGGCGCTGGAGGAGCTAGCAAAAGCCAGTGCAACGTCCCAGGCCGATGTCTTGCTCAAGCAGTCGGCCTGGCTGGCGTCGTTGGCCGATACGAGGAACTTCCTGGCCAATAAATACGGCGTCGATATCGGCGATGTGAAAACCGCAGAGGTGGGCGCTGCCACTGCAGGGCGCGTGGTTCAGGCGAGTGGCAACACCGCTTTGCTCAGCGCGCTGCAGGCGTCGAGCGACAACCCGGTGCTGGTGGCGGAAGTGCGGGCCCTGCGCTTGGCACTCGACAACCATGATGCCAACCGCAAGGCCGAGGCCACGGTCGTTGTGCCTGCCGTGCAGCAACTCAACAAGACGCTGCGCATGTGGGACGCCGATGGAATGCCTGCAACACGTACACAGGAGGAAAACGCATGACAGGATTGAGAACCGTCAGCCCGCTGGAGATCAGCGATGGCGTGATCGTTGCGCAGCCGCCCGTGGAAGACACAGCTGCGGCCTGGTTGGCTGGCGCCTGGCCCGCAGGCGGCAGGGTGCGCTACCAGCATCTGGTCTACCAGGCCGGGGCGGACATCAATGACAGCATTCCGCCGCCGGACAACCCCACGCTCTGGATCAAAGTCGGGCCCACCAATACGTGGGCCCTTTTTAATGGGCGCACGTCGCAGAGCTCCAAGTTCAATGCGACGGCGTCCTACCGGTTCCGATTTGGACGCGCAGTGGATGCCGTATGTGCCATGGGCATGACCGGTGTGCATTCCGTCCGAGTGCGCGTGCTGGACCCTACCTATGGCACCGTCTATGACAAGGCACTCACCGTAGGCCTGGCGCCAGAGACCGCCGATTGGTGGGAATGGCACTTTGGCGAGTGGACGCCTACGGGTGTGCTGGGGCTCTTTACCGGGCTACCGGCATTCCCGCAAGCGGATGTGCTGGTGGATTTCATCGGCACGACCGACATGGAGGTCGGCAACCTCATTTTGGGCAATGCCAAAGAGTGGGGTCTGGGTGTCGAGATCGGGGCCTCGGTGGGTATCCAGGATTTTTCCCGAAAGGAGCTCGATGAGTTCGGCAATCGTGTGCTGGTCGAGCGCACCTACATCGGATGGGCGGATATGTCTGTGCCCATCCGGCGCTCAGAAATCATGGCCATCAAAAACTACATGACCAAGAACCGGGCCAAGCCCATTCTGTTCCTGGGCTCTCAAGACATTGAGGCCCTGAACGTATTTGGTATCGCCAAGGATTGGTCAGTCGCTATCGAGTACCACGACTACTCGATGTTTGCAATTCAACTTGAGGAGGTGTGATGCCTTTAGTCGTTCCAACCCCTATTCCCGCCTATCCCCCAGCGCCGCAGCCCACGGATGACCGTGTCAGCTTCAGCACCAAGGCCTTTGCGCTGGCGGCAGCCTACGAGCCGCAGCGGCTGGCTTTCAATACAGCTCTGGGCCAGGTCTATACGAACTCGCAATGGGCGCAAACCAAAGCGCAGGAGGCGCAACAAGCGGCCTCCAGTGCTGATGATTCTGCAGACGCAGCGCACGTCAGCCGCGTGGCCGCTGACCAAGCTGTCCAGGATGTGCGCGATGCAATGGCCTCCATTCAAGCTGGGCCGGTTGCCTCTGTTATGGGGCGCACCGGGGTGGTGACTGGGTTGGCTGAGAGATCGGGTCCCATCTACACAAAGGCCGTGTCGATGGCCAGTGCGCCTTTGGGGCAGTGGGCGAGCTATAACGATGGCACAGGAGCAGGGCCTGACTGGCCAACTAGTTTGGCTATTTCTTGTTGGAACGTTTTCACGTACGGCACAGCCCTGCGCAAGACACAGCGTGCATCGCAGGTGCTTGAAGGGACACAGCAGGGCTGGATATTTGAGCGACAGCTGCATGATGCTGTTTGGAGCCCTTGGCAGAGAGTGCTTGGGGATCGGACGCTAATAGAGTTGTCCGCAGGAGGCGGAATTACCACAAGCGGGTTTCTGATTAACCCATCTCTTGGCTCGGTACAGCAATACGGTATTCAAACATCCGTAACGCTGAGCATCACCCCGGCGAGGTCCCCGGGCGATCAGGTTACCTTCTGCGCACATATGCAGGGGGCTTTCTCGATAACCCTTGGCGCTAACATCGCGCTGCCTATCGGCGCCTCGTTGCCAACGGTCGCTAACGGAGAGATGCTGATGCTTATATTCACGGCGAAATATGACAACACCTGGTATTGCTCTATTGGTGGAAAGTACCCAGGATGACGGCGCGGCGCTTACTCTTGGCGGGCGGCCTTGTGCCAATCACAATTGCCGCGACTGTCCGCAGCCCCAACATTGCTGCGCTGGCCCGTGCCCGCGGGTGGAATGGCTACGGCCAAATCATCTGCACCATTAATCCAGGTGTCGATGTTGCCACGCTCAGCATCTCGGGAATCCCTCACGATTGCCTGACCCTCCTCAATCATGGGGGCCGCATTGGTGGTGTCCTCAACGGCGGCACCGCGATCTACACACGCACCCGCATTCGCATCGATAACACCGGTGGAACGATATTTGGCGGAGGCGGGTTTGGCGGCGGTGGTGGGTCATACCTTATCCAAAATCCCAATTCTTCGAGCTATCGGGCATCGGGCAATGGCGGCTCGGGTGGCAACGGCGCCGGGTTCAGTTCTTCGGGTGTGGTGACCATGAGCAACGCGCAATCGGGGTCTAGTGGCAGCTCGCAACAGTTAAGCGGGCCATCAACAGGCTCGCTTGGTACTTCTTACGGCGGCAGAGGTGGATACGGCGGCTCCATCGGTCAGGCAGGGACAATTGGCTTTGATGGCAGTGCGAGCGGGAATTACACCTTGATTCAGGTCTACCAGCCCAGCCAAGGACAACCCGCAGGCCTTTACGTTGACGGAGCTAGCCTCGTCACCTGGATCGTTGAGGGCACCCGTCTGGGTAACGCAGCAAACTGAGGATCGACATGTATATCGACACAACTACCAATGAATGGGGCCTTACCCAAGCTGCAATCATGCAGCGTCACCCTTTAACAGTTTTCCCTGATCCATTTTCCCCTCTTGAGCAATACGCGGAGGTGGCGGATCAACCCCAGCCTTTTTTTGACGCAGCGACTCACAAGGCAGTGGAGCAGCAGCCTTTGTTGAGTGAGCGCGGCTATCTGCAGCAGTGGCACGTCGTGCCGCTGAATGAAAAGGAGCTTGCACATCTTCAGGCCGAGCGCCTGTCTGCTGAGCAGACCGCATTAGATTCAAACCGGATAACGATTTCGCGCACCCAAGGTTTGATCTATATCTATCGCATGTTGCGGGTGACTGAGGCGGATATGGAAATTCAGATGGAGTCGTTGACAGACGAAGACACCAGGTACGAGGCTACCTTGTACTTTCGCTCTGCAACTTGGGAAAGCGACAACCGATATGTACTTGCCTTTGGTGCTTGCATTGGTTGGGATACGCCTGCCAAGCTGGAGCATGCTTTCCGCGCCGCACGGGCACTGTAGTGACTGGTGTTACCGCCGATACGGCCCGCCATAAGCGTTCTTATTTTTGAGGTTGATGTGAAGTGAACATACCTGCAATCGTCAAGTAGCTCGATGACGATTGCCCAAGGCGTTGATGGCATGTGGTGCTGAACCAGACCTCAAGCCAAGGTGCACCGGTTTGCCGCATCGCTAGGCTGGGCTGCCGTACCCATCTCTTACGCCATCTGACCTCTTAGGAGCCCAATACGAAAAGAATATGACAATCCAAAAACTTCTCTGCAAAATCCTGCGCAAATTGTGCGTTAGTTGCTGTCCCTTGTCGGTAGAACTGAACGGGGACAGCATTTTGTTTGGCTGGGGCTGCGACAGCACGCCAGCAATGCAGATGCGCGCACAGCGCCCTCGATGGACGCTGACGGACCGCAATGCCTGTGGTCTGCGGATGGCGGACTTCATGCAGGGTTACCAGGAGCCATTTCCTGATGCGCCGCCAGACATGTATCCCGCAGGTCCGCAGCCCGCATTCAAAGATGCCTTGCACCAGGCACAGGTGATAGTGCTTGGTCTGGGCCTGAACGACTCCTACGGCTATCTGTCGCCAGAGGCCTACCGGCAGCAACTGCTCGATGCGCTGGTGGTCATTCGCAGTGGGGGCGCCGTTCCCGTATTCACAGGTCTTGTGCCTATTCCCAGTGGTTACTACGACCCTGTGCAAGATGCCAATCTTCTGGCCTTCCAGCAAGTGATGCGCGAAGTGGCGGATGCGCAGTGTGTCATCCATGCGGGTTGGGACCAGGAGTACCACGGCGAAGGGGACCTGCAGGACGACCATATCCATCGCAGCCAAGGCGCGACGGACCGCCTGGCGGCCCGCTTGATCGCAGCCATTGACCGCGCGGCAAAGCGCGTTTGACCTGGCTGTACCACCCATGACCCGCTTCGGCGGGTTTTTTTATTTTTAGGAGGCCTGATGCAAAGCACAGACATCAGCATGCCGATGGCCAAGGCGACCAGTGCGGTTACCTTGGCCACCGCTGCACAGACGGACATGGCGGACAAGCTGGTTCAGGCTGCCACCGTTAATACCAGTGCACAGAGTTGGCACTGGGTCAATTCAATTCCCTGGGGCACCATTGCCTCCATCGTGGCAGCGCTCTATACCTCGCTGTTGATTTGCGAGTGGTTCTGGAAAAAGCTGTGGCGTCCGGCTTTCGAGCGCTGGGGGTGGATGGCACCGAATAAGCGGCGAACCACTATGACCCTCGATGAATGCCAGCACATGAGTGAGACGCCAAGGATGGAGCCATGAGCCGCGTGCCCCATGCGCTGCGCGCGGGCCTGCTTGCTTTGGCTGTACTGCTGGCCGGTGGTGGCGGCTATGTGGTGGCTGAGCGCGACCAAGCTGCCGCCCAGGTGATGGCGGAGCAAAGTCATTACATCCAGGCCGTTGCGGCTGACGCTGACACTTCGGATGCCGCCAAGATCGCGATGGTCATGGGCAGCTATTACGAAAGCAGCTATCGCCACATCGGCAGGCCCTATTTTGACCAGCTGGGCAAAGGGGCGCCGCTGACGGTTTGCAATGGAATCACCGGGCCTGCAGTGGTGGCCGAGCGCTATTACTCACCGGCTGAATGCTATGGGCTTGAAAAGTCCCGCTACCTGGCATCCGAAGCCGCTGCAAAGCGGCTTTTTCGTTTTTGGGCGCAGTACACGGCGCTGCAGCAGGCGGTGTTTATCGACTTCATCCACAACAAGGGCGAGGCCGCTTTGGCGGGATCGACCTTGCTGCGCAAAGCCAATGCCGGTGATGTGTTGGGCGCCTGCCGAGAAAACCCGCGCTGGAACCGGGGTACGGTCAACGGTGTGTCGGCGGTGCTGCCTGGTCTGCAGCGCCGGGGCGATGCCAACGGCGAGATTTGCGAGGAGGGCTTATGACCCTGAAGCTCCAGCTGATGCTGGCGGCCGTCATGGCCGCGCTGGCTTTCTCGACTGGCTGGGTGGTCAAAGGCTGGCAAACCGGCACCCGCCTTGCTGAGATGCGCGCTGATCAGGCGCTTGACCTGGCTGCACGCACCGACGCTGCCCGAAGTGACGAAGCCCACACCGCCCAATTGGAGAGCAAACATGCCCAAGATACCCTCTACAACGCTGACAAGCTGGCGGCCTTCAAGACGGGCATTGCTATGGATGTGCGTGCTGAGCTTGCTCGTGCTGAGCGCCTGCAGCGCAGCGCCGACCGCAGAGCCGCCACTTATCGCGCGCAAGCCCAGGCCGACACCGCTGCCCGCAGCGATCTTGCAGATAAAGCCGCAGCCCTCGACCGCCAGCTTGCAGAAGGCCTCGGCGTGGTCGCAGAACTCGGAGGTCATCTTAGGCGGCGAGACGCAGAAGTAGCTGCGCTGTGCAGCCAGGTCAATACCGAGCGCCAGCTTGGTGGCGATGAGAGTGACAAAGCCTGCACTCAGCCATGATCGGTTATGCAAAGAGCCTCCCTGGCGCCATCTGGTGCCGGGGAGGCTCTTTTTTTGTTGGTGGAGCCAGATAGATATGTGATGCCGACCTGCGTGTGTACGAGGCAGGCGCCGTTGAAGCGAGGAGACTGTTGCCGCCTCCGGCACCCCCAACACCAACCCAACAAGGGGCTTGCCCTCTGGTTAGAATGTCGGCTGCTATCGTTTTTAAACAAACGCAATCGGTTTCAACCGCGAACGCCTAGACATGCAGCACCCCGCACCAGACAAAGAAAAAGCCGCTAAGTTGTTTAAACTTAACGGCTTTGAATGTGGTGCCCGGGGCCGGAATCGAACCGGCACGCCTTGCGGCGGGGGATTTTGAGTCCCCTGCGTCTACCAATTTCACCACCCGGGCTGTGTCTGTATCGCAGCTCGCAATTATGGCACAAATAATGAGCTCCAAAAAATACCCAACGATTGAGGATGCGATTGGCAAGACCCCCTTAGTGGCCCTGCAGCGCATCGGTGCCGACTACAACGAAGCCCATGGCAATGTGGTGCTGGGCAAGCTCGAGGGCAACAACCCGGCCGGCTCGGTCAAGGACCGGCCGGCGGTGTCGATGATCCAGCGCGCGCAGGAGCGCGGCGAGATCAAGCCCGGTGATACCTTGATCGAGGCGACCTCGGGCAACACCGGTATTGCGCTGGCAATGGCCGCGGCCATCAAGGGCTACCGCATGGTGCTGATCATGCCCGAGGACCTGTCCATCGAGCGCGCGCAGACGATGAAGGCCTATGGTGCGCAGCTGATCCTGACGCCCAAGAGCGGCGGCATGGAATATGCCCGCGATCTGGCCGACAAGATGGTCGCCGAGGGCAAGGGCATTGTGCTGGACCAGTTTGCCAACCCGGACAATCCGCGCGCGCATTACGAGACCACCGGCCCTGAGATCTGGGAGCAGACTGGCGGCCAGATCACCCACTTTGTCAGTGCGATGGGCACGACCGGCACCATCACCGGTGTCTCGCGTTATTTGAAGGAAAAGAACCCGGCCGTGCGCATCATCGGCGCCCAGCCCACCGAGGGCTCGCGCATCCCCGGCATCCGCAAGTGGCCCGAAGAATACCTGCCCAAGATCTACGACCCCAGCGCGGTCGACGAGATGGTCTATGTGACCCAGAACGATGCCGAGGACATGGCCCGCAGCCTCGCCCGTGACGAAGGCATCTTTGCCGGCATCTCTGCTGCTGGCGCCTGCCATGTCGCCCAGGAAATTGCGCGCCGCGAACGCAACGCTACCATTGTGTTCGTCGTCTGCGACCGGGGGGACCGCTATCTGTCCACCGGCGTGTTTCCCGCCTGAGCACGCGCGCCGAGCGATGAGCGCTCGGTTGCCGGCATGAAAGCCCTATGCAATACGAAACGAAATTTTGCGTGAACTGCGCCACGGCGCTGCAATGGAAGGTGATGGCCGAGGACAGCGGCGAGGTGAGCCGACTGCGCTGCCCGGCCTGCGGCTGGACGCACTGGGGCAACCCCACGCCCGTGCTGGCCGCTGTCGTCGAGAACGACCTGGGCCAGGTGCTGCTGGCGCGCAATGCGCTGTGGCAGCCGGGCATGTTTGGCCTGATCACCGGCTTCATGGAGGCTGGCGAATCGCCCGAGGCCGGCATTGCCCGCGAGGTGCTTGAAGAGACGGGCCTGCAGACCCAAGCCCTGCGCCTGATTGGCTGCTGGGAGTTTTTGCGCATGAACCAGGTGCTGATCGCCTACCATGTGCGCGTGGCGGGCCGGCCCGAGGACGTGCGCCTGTCGCCCGAGCTGGTGGAGTACCAGTGGCAGACTGCGCAGGAAGTGCTGTGCTGGCCCTCTGGCACGGGTTATGCGATGGCCGAATGGGTCAAGAGCAAGGGCGAGCCGGTGCGCTTTGGCGCGTTCCGCCCCAACAACCCGAACCCGAACCCCGATCCCGCCAAATGGCCAGTCAATTATTGGGAAGAGGACGCGCGCTTTGTGGTCGCTCCCCGTTTGGACTGAGCAGGGTGGGTTATCGATAACGAATGAACACGATGGATATTGACCAGGAAGTGGATACGCGCGGACTGAACTGCCCGCTGCCGATTTTGAAGGCCAAGAAGGCCTTGGCCACCATGCAAAGCGGCCAGCTGCTCAAGGTGGTGGCGACGGATACCGGCTCGATCCGGGATTTCCAGGCCTTTGCCAAGCAGACCGGCAATGAGCTGGTGGAGCAGCAGACCGTGGGTGAGGAGTTCATCCATATTCTGCGCCGCCGCTAGGCGCCACACCCGCCACTGAAACACCAAGGCCTGCATCTGCAGGCCTTTGTTTTGAAGAGGTGGAGCGCCGATCAGATCTGCAGGTTCTTCAAAAAGGCGCGGAAATCATCGCCCACGTCGGGGTGCTGCAGCGCCAGCTCCACGGTGGCCTGCAAAAAGCCTTCCTTGCTGCCGCAGTCATAGCGCTTGCCGCTGTAGCGGTAGGCATACACGGTTTCGCTGTGCATCAGACGCTCTATCGCATCGGTCAGCTGGATCTCGCCGCCCACGCCCTTGGGCTGGTTGCGGATCTCGTCAAAAATGCCGGGGGTGAGCACATAGCGGCCGGCCACACCCATGCGCGAGGGGGCTTTTTCCGGGGCGGGCTTTTCGACGATCTCGTCAATGCGCATCAGCGGGCCGCCTGCGGGCTCGCCCTTGACGATGCCGTAGCGCTTGGTGTGTTCCAGCGGCACTTCCTGCACCGCCAGCAGCGAGCGGCCTTGTTTGGAAAAGGCGGCCGTCATCTGCGCCATCACGCCCGGGCCGCCTGGCGCGCCGGTCATCAGGTCGTCGGCCAGCAGCACGGCAAAGGGCTCATTGCCCACCAGTGGCTCGGCGCAGAGCACCGCGTGGCCCAGGCCCAGCGAGCGGGGCTGGCGTACAAACAGGCAATTCATGTCATCGGGGCTGACGCTGCGCACCAGGTCCAGCATGGCCTGCTTGCCGGCGTTTTCCAGCTCGTTTTCCAGCTCATAGGCGGTGTCGAAGTGGTCTTCGATCGCACGCTTGCTGCGGCCAGTGACAAAGATCATGTCCCGGATACCGGCCTCGTAGGCCTCTTCCACCGCGTACTGGATCAGGGGCTTGTCCACGACGGGCAGCATTTCCTTGGGCGATGCCTTGGTGGCAGGCAAAAAGCGGGTGCCCAGGCCAGCGACTGGGAAAACGGCTTTGCGGACACGGGTCGGTGTAGTCATAAATACTCGGGTGCTAGGACTTGGATGTGACAAAGGCGCAGCAAGCTGCGCCTTTGTGTGCAGGGCCAAGGGGCATTATGTGCTGATTTTTGCACGGCCCCGGCCGATTCAACCCAGGCGCTGGAGCTGCTCTTGCAGCTTGCTGAGCGAGGCACCAAAGTCCGCCACGCGCTTTTTCTCCTGGTCCAGCACGGCAGCGGGGGCCTTGGCGCAGAAAGCCTCGTTGGACAGCTTGGCGTTGGCCTTGGTGATCTCGCCTTCGAGGCGCTTGATCTCCTTGCCCAGGCGCAGCTTCTCGGCGTCCACATCCACTTCGACAAACAGCGCCATGCGCGCATCGCCCACCACCGACACGGGGGCATGCTGGGCTTCGGCCGCCCAGGCCGCTTCGTCGTCAAACACCTTGACCTCGCTCAGCTTGGCCAGGTTCTTGAGCACATCGGCGTTGGCGCGCAGGAAGGCTGCGCCCTCGGCAGAGCCGGCCACCGTCAGCAGCGGCAGGCGCTGCGCGGGCGACACGGCCATTTCTCCGCGCAGCGCACGGCAGGCATCCACCATCTGTTTGATACGCTCGACATAGGCAATCGCTGCGTTGTCGATCTTCTCGGGCTGGGCTTGCGGGTAGGCGGCAATCGCAATCGATGCGCCTTCGCGGCCGGCCACGGGTGCCACCTTCTGCCACAGCGCTTCGGTCACGAACGGGATGATCGGATGGGCCAGGCGCAGGATGGTCTCCAGCGTGCGGATCAGCGTGCGGCGGGTGCCGCGCTGCTGGGCTTCGTTGCCGGTCTGGATCTGCACCTTGGCGATTTCCAGGTACCAGTCGCAGAACTCATTCCAGACAAAGTCATAGAGGGTGTTGGCGACGTTGTCCAGGCGGAACTCGGCAAAGCCCTTGGCCACCTCGGCCTCGACCTTTTGCAGCTGCGAGACGATCCAGCGGTCGGGCTGGCTGAACTGCAGGTAGTCGCCCGTGGCGCACTGGTCCTTGCTGTGTTCCAGCAGACCGCAGTCATGGCCTTCGCAGTTCATCAGCACAAAGCGCGAGGCGTTCCACAGCTTGTTGCAGAAGTTGCGGTAGCCTTCGCAGCGCTTGCTGTCGAAGTTGATCGAACGGCCCAGCGACGCGAGCGCTGCAAAGGTAAAGCGCAGCGCATCGGCGCCATAGGCGGGAATGCCTTCGGGGAACTCCTTTTGCGTGTTCTTGCGCACCTGGGGCGCCGTCTCCGGCTTGCGCAGGCCCACGGTGCGCTTGTCCAGCAGCGGCTCCAGTGCAATGCCATCGATCAGGTCGACGGGGTCGAGCACATTGCCTTCGGACTTGGACATCTTCTTGCCCTGCGCATCGCGCACCAGGCCGTGGATGTAGACATGCTTGAACGGCACGCGCCCGGTGAAGTGCGTGGTCATCATGATCATCCGGGCGACCCAGAAGAAGATGATGTCGTAGCCGGTCACCAGCACCGACGAGGGCAGGTAGAGGTTGAAGTCGTCATCGGCGGCGTCGCCCTGCTCGGGCCAGCCCATGGTGCTGAAGGGCACCATCGCCGAGGAGTACCAGGTGTCGAGCACATCGGCGTCGCGGCGCAATACCTTGCCGGGCGCCTGTGCCTGGGCTTCAGCCTCGTTCTTGGCGACGTAGATGTTGCCTTCTTCGTCGTACCAGGCCGGTATCTGGTGGCCCCACCACAGCTGGCGCGAAATGCACCAGTCCTGGATGTTGTTCATCCACTGGTTGTAGGTGTTGACCCAGTTCTCGGGCACAAACTGCACCTGGCCCGAGGCCACGGCGTCGATGGCCTTTTGCGCAATGCTCTTGCCGGTCGGGTCCTGGTCACTGACCTTGCTCATCGCGATGAACCACTGGTCGGTCAGCATGGGCTCGATCACCTGGCCGGTACGGTCGCAGATGGGCACCATCAGCTTGTGCTTCTTGGTCTCGACCAGCAGCCCCTGGGCTTCGAGGTCGGCCACGATGGCCTTGCGCGCGACAAAGCGGTCCATGCCGCGGTATTTCTCGGGCGCCTCGTCGTTGATCTTGGCTTCCAGGGTCAGCACCACGATCATCGGCAGCTTGTGGCGCTGGCCGACCTGGTAGTCGTTCTGGTCATGCGCGGGCGTGACCTTGACCACGCCGGTGCCGAATTCGCGGTCCACATAGTCGTCGGCAATGATCGGAATCTGGCGGCCCACCAGCGGCAGGGTCACGGTCTGGCCGATCAGGTGCTGGTAGCGCGTGTCCTCGGGGTGGACCATCACGGCCACGTCGCCCAGCATGGTCTCGGGGCGGGTGGTGGCCACCACCAGCTGGCCTTCGCCGCTGGTCAGCGGGTAGGCAATGTGCCAGAGCGAGCCGTCCTTTTCCTGGTTTTCCACTTCCAGGTCGGACACGGCCGATTGCAGCACCGGGTCCCAGTTGACCAGGCGCTTGCCGCGGTAGATCAGGCCTTGCTGGTAGAGCTTGACGAAGGTCTCGGTCACCACTTTGGAGAGCTTGTCGTCCATGGTGAAGTACTCGCGGCTCCAGTCCACGGTATCGCCCATGCGGCGCATCTGCGTAGTGATGGTGTTGCCCGACTGCTCCTTCCACTCCCAGACCTTGGCGACAAAGTTCTCGCGGCCCAGGTCATAGCGGCTTTGGCCTGCGGCCTGCAGCTGGCGCTCCACGACGATCTGGGTGGCAATGCCAGCATGGTCGGTGCCCGGAATCCAGGCCGTGTTGTAGCCCTTCATGCGGTGGTAGCGGGTGAGCGAGTCCATGATCGTCTGGTTGAACGCATGGCCCATGTGCAGCGTGCCGGTCACATTGGGGGGCGGCAGCTGGATGGAGAAGTTGTGCTGCGCCGCGACCGATTCCGCATTGGGCGCACCGGTGCCGCGATAGCCGGCGTTGCCGTAGCCGCGCTTTTCCCATTCCGGGCCCCAATGGGCCTCGATGGCCGCAGGCTCAAAAGACTTGGACAGGCTATCGAGACCTGGTTGGGAGATCGGTTGGCTGTTGGTGTCGCTCATGGTGTGATCAATGGAAAACGGCACCACAGATCGAGATGCCGTTGGATAGCTTGGAATGAATAGGCTGATTTTAGCCCGCCTGCGGCCATGACCGGCCCGCGTGGGCTTGTGCCGCCGTTGGCGGCGGCCTCGCCCTGGGCGATGGCCATAAAAAAACTGCCAGGGGCCGTCAATCGGCCACTGGCAGTCTGTGCTCCTGTGCGGAGGATTTCAGCGTGGGTATCGGCTGGATTACTGCTTCACTGCTTCGATCTGCACGACCAGGCGCACGTTCTTGGCAGCGCCATAGTTCACACCATAGTCCAGGCCGAAGGCGGTGCGGTCAAAGGTGGTTTCGAAATCGCCACCGCAGACTTCGCGGTCCTGCAGCATCTTGTTGGGGTAGCAGTTGAACTTGCTGGCCTTGAAGGTGATGGGCTGGGTCTTGCCCAGCAAGGTCAGGTTACCTTCGACGGCACTGAGCTTGTCGCCGTCAAACACGAACTTGGTCGACTGAAATCGGGCCTTGGGGTGCTCGGCCACGTTGAAGATGTCCTTGCTTTGCAGGTGCTTGTCAAAAGCGGGCGTGCCGGAGTTGACCGAGGAGGTGTCGATGCTGATATCGACCGAGCCGGTCTTGCCCGCGCGGTCCAGCGTCAATGTGCCTTCTTTTTTGTCAAAGCGTGCACGGTTGGTGCTGGCGCCGTTGTGGTCGATCTCGAAGGTCGCAAAGGTGTGCGTCGGGTCGATCGCGTAGGTGGCTGGCGCCGCGTGCACGGCACCGGCGAACAGGGAAGCAGCGGCCAGGGCCAACAGGGAAGTGCGCATCAGGAATCTCCTAAAAAAGAGGTTGAGAGAAAAGGGAACAACAGCTTAGATCTTGCCCACGCCGGTCAGGGCCAGCTTGAACTGCACCAGCACTTCGTCGGCCACCATCGAGGTGTCTTTCCAATCGCCATCACCGATGGCGTAGGTCAGGCGCTTCAAGGGCAGGGTGCCCGCTGCGGTGGTGGTCGTGCCCGACTGGGTCAAGGTGACGGGCAGGCTGACCTTCTGGACATTGCCCTTGATCGTCAAGGTGCCATCGACCTGGTACTTGCCGCCGCCCAGCGCCTTGACGGCAGTGGAATCAAAAGTGGCTTGCGGAAACTTGGCGACGTTGAACCATTCGGCCTTGGGCAGCTCGGCATCGGTTTCCTTGACGCCCATCGTGGCGCTGCCGGTATCGACCGAGAAATGGATCTTGCTGGCTTCGGGCTTGACCGTGTCGAAGGCGATCTTGGCATCGAACTTCTGGAAGTGGCCCTTGATCGGCACGCCCATCTGCTTGGCTTCGAAGTTGACGGCGCTTTGCGCCGGCACCAGCGCTTGCTGGGCCATCACAGGGGTGGCAAAGGCAACTGCGGTCAAGGCGGCAGCGAACAGGGCGGAGGGGGAGAGCTTGGACATCAGATCAGACTCCAGTAAAAAAAACGGTGCAAAACAGTACAAATCAGGAGGCGCGGCCGGGCAGCATACGCGAGAGCAGGCCATCGCGGTCGATCAGCTGGTGCTTGAGCAGCGCGGCCACATGCATCACCACCAAGGCCGCCAGCGTATAGGCAAGGTAGGCATGCCAGGGCTTGAGGGCTTCTGCGAGCTCCGGGCTCTTGCTCACCAGATCGGGCAGCGGCACCACGCCAAACAGCACGACGGGAAAGCCCGCAGCCGAGCTGTAGAACCATCCCACCAGCGGCACCGCGAAGAACAGTGCATACATCAGGTGGTGCACGCCGTGGTGGGCCACATGCTGCCAGGCGGGCATTGCGCGGGCGGTGGCCTCGGGCAGCGCCGGTGGGCGGTGGGTGAAGCGCCACAGGATACGCACGGCCGACAAAATCAAGATCGTCATACCGGCCCATTTGTGCCAGTTGAAGTACTTGAGGCGCGTAGGGGAGAAAGGCAGGCTGGTCATGTACAGGCCAAAGGCAAAGATACCAATCAGGGCCAGGGCCAAAATCCAGTGCAGTGCGATCGCCGTGCCGGTGTAGCGGGTGTTATTCGTCGTGGTAGCCATAAAAAACGCTGCAGCGGTAGGCCCAGCGGTATTGTTTGAAGCGAGTGTAGGAGCGGATCAACCGGTAGAAGTTCAGCCCGATTGATGGCGAAGTTCAAATTAATTGAATTGATCGATCCTCTGGTGGCGAGTTCCAGAACCAATCCACATTAGCATATGCCGAGCAGGCGCTAGCTCGCGCTGCTCACTGGTGCGCATACAACAGCGGGGGACCGGGACTTTGTATCGCCTTGTATACCGTGCTGGGGCACGGCGCCCTACACGGAGCCCGACGGGGCCTGACCGGGCCTGCCTTAGGCTTGCTCGCCGGCGAGGGCTGCCTGCTTCCAGGCATGGGCGGCCGCAGCGGCATCGCCCCGGTACTCGGCCTGCCGTGCCAGGTGCTGCCAGGCGCGGCGGCGCAGCGATTCCTCTTGCAGCGAAGGAGCCGCCTGCTGCAGCCACTGCTGGGCCTTGCCCCAGAGCTGGCGCTGCAGGCAGGCGCAGCCGGCCAGGTACTGCAGGTAGGGGTCATGGGGGCGGCGCTGCTGGGCCGCCTCAATGCGTGCCAGCCAGCTGGCGTCGAGCGCACCCATGCTGTCTTCGAGCACACGCACCAGGCGTTCGGCCTGCAGGCTGGGCAGGCCGTTGTTGCTGGTGGTGTAGCGCTCCCAGGCGGGCAGCAGCCACTCGCGCATCTGCTGCGGGTTGCCGCCCAGCTGCTGCAGGCGCCGCGCCGCGTGGATGCCCACTTCGGGCAGGTTGCGCTCGGCCGCATCCAGGTTGCGCCAGGCCTGCATCAGCTGCTCGGGGTCGTGGGCGTCGTTGATCAGCTCGGTCGCCAGGCCCTTGATGATGCTTTGCGCCGCAGCGGCCGAAAACGCGCGGTGCTTGGCCAGCAGGCGGGCGGTATCGAGCGCGGTCAAAGCCTGGCGCAGCTGGCGCGCGGCCTTGAGCTTGAGGCGCAGCGCCAGGGTGCGACGCGCCGCCCCCTGGGGCAGGCGCGCGAGCTGCTCGATCGCGCTGTGGGCATTGTGGTCATCGAGCGCCCATTGGGCCGCGCGCAGCTGGGTGCCTTCGGCCAGTTCGGGCTGGTTTTTGGCCTGGGGGGTGGCCGCTTCCTGCATCGCCAGCTCCCAGTGCTGGTCGCGCTGGGTTTGGTCCTGCAGCGCATGCGAGCTCTCAGCGGCCAGCACATGGCCCAGCACGCGCAGCTGCAGGCCGTTGGGGATGGCGGCGCCACTGTCCTGCAAGGCCTGCTCCTGGGCCAGTGCCGACAGCGCAGCCTTGCGGGCGCGCACGAAGCGGCCTGCTTGCAGCTGGGTCACGGCATCCAGCGCTGCGCCATGCATGGCGCGCTCTTTTTGCTGGATGCGCCAGCGCTTGGCCTGGCGCGGCAGCTCGAACATGGCGCTGACGCCGCGCAGCGCGCCGTAGACCAGCACAAAGGCCAGCAGCAGCAGCACGACGACCATGTTCAGCGAGAAATCGATGCGGTAGGGCGGCCAGTGCAGGGTCACGCTGCCCTGGTTGCTGCCGGCAAACAGCGCGGCGGCCACTGCCACGGCAAACAGACCGATCAACCAAAGTGCGGCTCTCATCGCTTACCGTCCTGCCGCTGCCGTGGCCAGTGCGGCCAGGGTGTCATTGGCGCGTGGCACTTCCACATCCTGCATGGCCTGCTGCAGCTGGTTGAGTTGCTGGGCGGCCTGCTGGCCTCGGCGCGAGGAGATATCGAAATACTTGTGCACGGCGTCAGCCGCAGCGGCCAGGTCATTGCGCGAGGCATTCATCTGGCGGCCCAGCAAGGCCATGCGGGCGTTCAGTATGCGCAGCTTGAGGTTCTCGCGCACAAAAAATGCCTGTGTGGGCGAGAGCAGCACCGCATCGGGGTAGTCGATGCGGCGTACGCGCACGAGGCTGCGGGCTTCCTCATACACCACGCCCCAGGCGGTGGACAGCGCCGACAGCCACCAGCTGGGGCTGGCACTGTCGTCCGTTGCAGCTTCGGCTGGGGTACTGGCTGCAGCGGGGGTAGCCGATGGGTTGCCCCGGTTGCGGGCGGGCGCCGTGCGGCGGGCGTTTTTGTCGAGCACATCGTTTTGCAGCGGCAGATCATCGATCTGGCGCAGCAGGTCATCCATGCGGGCCAGCAGGCCGGCGGTGTCCAGCGATTTGCTCGCGGCGATGCGGTCCAGGTCGCGGGCAATGGCGCGTTGCAGCGGGGCCAGGCGCGGCTGGGCCGAGACGGTCACGCGCTGCTGGGCGATCTTGAGGGCGCTGACGAGCGGGTCGGGGCTGCCGCTCAGCTGGCTTTGCTGCATCGCAAAGCGCACGGCGCTTTCGATATCGCCGACCATGGTGTCATCGCGGTTGCGTGAGAGGCTTTGCACCAGCTCTTCGAGCTGGCCGCGCTGCAGCGCAACTTCGCCCACGCGCGCTTCCATTACCGACATGCGCGAGGCGGTATCGCGCGAGACATCTTCGGCTTGGCGGGCGAGGGTGCGCGCTTCCACGGCCTGGCTGCGCGAGTCGGCGCTTTGCAGCGCCAGCTGCTGCTGGATGTTGTTGAGCCGCTGCCAGAGCATGGCCGCGCTGATGATGGCAATGGTGGCGGCAACGCCCAGAGCCACTGACGTCCAGACCCAGGCTTGCGGCATGCGGCCGCCCGCAGGGTGGGCCTGGTGGGAGGAGGTGGCCGGGTGGGGAGGCGTGGGGTTCGGTGCGTGCTCGGGCAGCGTCATAGGGCAGATTCTAACGACGCCACCACGTCTTCCAGCGAAGGCCTGCACTGCTGAATGTGGACAAATCCTGCCGCTCGGGTCGCTTGCGCGATGCGTGCATGGGTGCTGAGCGCCTGGGCAGGCGCCAATGCGTCGGCGCTGAATCTGTTGCTTAAATGCATCACCGCCTCGGAGCTGCTGAACAGCCAGATGCTGCCATCGGTCAGCGCCTGCGTTGCCAATGCCAGTTGCGCTGGCGTCCAAGCGGGCGCGCGGCGCTCGTAGACACCGACAAAATCCACGCCCACACCAGCCGCTTGCAACTGGCGCGCCAGCCATTCGCGGCCTGAGCCGCTCACCAACTGGTCGATCGCGCTGCCCGCGCTGGCGCCGCGCACCACCAGCACGCGCTGGCCCGATGCTGCCATCGCTGCGGCCTGGGCGCCGACCTCGGTCCACAGCGATTCGGAGTCGAACTGCGGGGCATCGGTGGCGGGTTGGTCGATCAAATCAATGGGCACGCCCAAGGCCTGTGCCGCGCGGGCCGTGCCTGGGCCCGGGCACCACAGCCGGGTATGGGGCGCCTTGCGCTGCTGCTGGGCCAGCGCCTGCACCAGGGCCGGGTCCAGAAAAAAACGGGCCGCATTGGTGCTCACCAGCATCAACGCGCCATAGTGCTGCCAATGCTGGCGCGCATGCATTCGCGCCGTGTGGTGGGCGGGGCTGTCGGCTGGAACAATATCGATCAGTGGCAGCGCATCGGCCCGCAACCCCCGCTGCCGCAACTGGGCGACCCAGTCGTCCGCCTCGGGTTGCGGGCGGGTGATGATGGTGCGGTGGTGTGACGGGGCCATGGCGGACGGCGGCCGGGTGCTTAGCGGCGCACCTGCGCGCCCGCTTGCTGAAGCAGCGATGCCACCTGCTGGCCCAGTGCATCGGCGCTGGCCAGGTCGGTGACGGCCGCGCGGGCCTGCGCAGACACCAGGGGCGCGTTCGGGTTGGCTTCGTCGCCCCAGGCGGCGCGCAGCCACAGCTGGCCGTCCTGCCATTCACCGTGCGCGGCCAGCGGCATCGAGCAGCTGCCGCCCATGCAGCGGCTGACGGCGCGCTCGGCCGTCACGGTCTGCCAGGTGCGCGGATCGGCCAGGCCGGCAAACAGGGCCAGCAGGTCCTGGCGGTCGCTGCGCACCTCAATGCCCAGCGCGCCCTGGCCGGCCGCGGGCAGCATGGTGTCGGTGGCAAAAGCATGGCGGATGCGTGCATCCAGCGCCAGGCGCTTGAGGCCGGCAGCGGCCAGCACAATGCCGTCGTACTGGCCTTCATCGAGCTTGCGCAAGCGGGTGTTGACATTGCCGCGCAGCGGCTGGATATCCAGATCGGGACGCAAGGCCTGCAGCAGCACCTGGCGGCGCAGGCTGGAGGTGCCGACCACGGCGCCCAGGGGCAGATCCTGCAGACTGGCGTAGTGGTTGGAGACCCAGGCATCGCGCGGGTCTTCGCGTTCGAGCACGGCTGCCAGCGCAAAACCCGGTGGCAGCTCCATCGGCACATCCTTGAGCGAGTGCACGGCCAGGTCGGCGCGGCCCGTCTCCAGCGCGGTTTCCAGCTCTTTGACAAACAGGCCCTTGCCGCCCACCTTGGACAGCGTGCGGTCCAGAATCTGGTCGCCCAAGGTGGTCATCCCCAACAGGCTGACCTGGTGGCCCAGGCGCTGCAGGATATGTTGCACATGTTCAGCCTGCCACAGGGCAAGCTGGCTTTCGCGGGTGGCGATGGTCAGGGACAAGGAGCTCATGGGATGGGGGAGCACGCCAGGCCCGGTCACCTCTTTATTGGCGGCCGGACACCTTACGTGGTCAACAAGCGGTTCACAACAGGCGGCTGATGCTAGCATGTGCAGCGCCGCTCTTGGCGCAGTGCGACTTTGAGCGGCATCAATCGTTCAGCCCCTTTGCTACTTTGCCCTTCGCCCATGACCACTGCCAGCAAAAAAGACAACCCTGCAGTCGCCAAGACCCCTGCGCGCAAACCGAAGGCGAGCAGCCCTGCCGCCACCCAGGCCGTGACGCGGCGCGCGGACAAGGACCAGCCTTTGATGGATGACATCCGGCTTCTGGGCCGGATTCTGGGCGATGTGATTCGCGAGCAGGAGGGCCAGGCCGCGTTCGATCTGATCGAACAGGTGCGCCAACTGTCGGTAGCCTACCGCCGCAATGACGACCAGGATGCAGAGAAATCGCTCAAGTCGCTGCTCAAGGGCCTCTCGGGCGACCAGACGGTGAGCGTGATCCGCGCCTTCACCTATTTCTCGCACCTGGCCAACCTGGCCGAAGACCGCCACCATATCCGCCGCCGCGAGATCCATGAGCGCGCAGGCAACACCCAGGAGGGCAGCATCGAGGTGGCGCTGGCGCGCCTGCGCTGGGCCGGCATCCCCGTCAAGGCCGTCTCGCAGACGCTGGCGCACAGCCTGATCTCGCCGGTGCTCACGGCCCACCCCACCGAGGTGCAGCGCAAGAGCATTCTGGATGCTGAGCGTGCGATTGCCACCTTGCTGGTGGCGCGCGACGATATCGCCCAGCGCGCCCAGCTCTTCAACAGCAGCAAGGACACGCTGACCCCGCGCCAGCTGGCCGACAACGAGCTGCAGCTCAGTGCCCAGGTCACCCAGCTGTGGCAGACGCGCCTGCTGCGCTACTCCAAGCTGACGGTCGAGGACGAGATCGACAACGCGCTGAGCTACTACCAGGCCACGTTCCTGACCGAGATCCCCAAGCTCTACGCTGCGCTCGAGCGCGAGCTGGGCGAGCGTGACCTGGCCACCTTTTTGCGCATGGGCCAGTGGATTGGCGGCGACCGCGACGGCAACCCCAATGTCACCGCCAAGAGCCTGCAAGAAGCGCTGCGCCGCCAGTCCGACCTGGTGCTGCGCCACTACCTGACCGAGGTGCACTACCTGGGGGGGGAGCTGTCGATGTCCCAGCGCCTGGCCGGCAACACCGCCGCCTTGCAGGCGCTGGCCGCGCGCTCGCCCGATACCAGCCAGCACCGCGAAGACGAGCCCTACCGCCGCGCGCTGATTGGTGTGTATGCGCGCCTGGCCGCGACCTTGAAGAACCTGAGCGGCGGCGAAGCGGCCCGCCATGCGGTGGCGCCGCAGAATCCCTATGCCACCAGTGACGAGTTTCTGGCCGATCTGCGTGTCATTGAGGATTCGCTGCGCGACAACCATGGCCGCGCGCTGGTCGAGCAGCGCCTGTCACCGCTGATCCGTGCCGTGCAGGTGTTTGGCTTCCATCTGGCCACCGTCGATCTGCGCCAAAGCTCGGACCAGCATGAGGCTGTGATCAGCGAGCTGCTGGCCACCGCCGGCCTGCAGGCCGACTACAGCCAACTGAGCGAGGCGGCCAAGCGCGAGCTGCTGCTGCAATTGCTGTGCGATGCGCGCCCTTTGCGCGTGGTGGGCGCCAGCTACAGCGAGCGCTGCCAAAGCGAGATGGCAATTTTCGAGCGCGCGCGGCTGTCGGTGCAGCTCTATGGCCAGGATGCCATCCGCCACTACATCATCAGCCACACCGAATCGGTCAGCGACCTGCTCGAAGTGCTGCTGCTGCAAAAAGAGGTGGGCCTGCTCAGCGGCCGCATCAACGACGGCCAGTCGCGCGCAACCTTGATCGTGAGCCCGCTGTTCGAGACCATCGATGACCTGCGCCACGCGGCCACCATCATGCGCGAGTACTACGCGCTGCCCCATATTGCCGCGCTGATCCAGCGCAGCGGCGCCGAGCAGGACATCATGCTGGGCTACAGCGACAGCAACAAGGATGGCGGCATCTTCACCAGCAACTGGGAGCTGTACCAGGCCGAGCTGGCGCTCGTCGCGCTGTTTGACGAGCTGAGCCAGCCCAACCCCGTGCAGCTGCGGCTTTTCCATGGCCGGGGCGGTACCGTGGGGCGGGGCGGCGGCCCGAGCTACCAGGCGATTCTGGCCCAGCCGCCGGGCACCGTGCGCGGCCAGATTCGCCTGACCGAGCAGGGCGAGGTGATCGCCTCCAAGTACGCCAACCCCGAGATCGGCCGGCGCAACCTGGAAACGCTTGTGGCTGCCACCTTGGAAGCGACCTTGCTGCAGCCCACCAAGCCCGCCAGCCAGGCGTTTTTGGATGCCGCCGCTGACCTGTCTGCTGCCAGCATGTCCGCCTACCGCGACCTGGTCTACGGCACCAAGGGCTTTGAGAGCTATTTCTTCAGCTCCACCCCGATCCGCGAGATTGCCGAGCTCAATATCGGCTCGCGCCCCGCGTCGCGCAAGGCCAGCCAGCGCATTGAGGATTTGCGCGCCATTCCCTGGGGCTTCAGCTGGGGCCAGTGCCGCCTGACCTTGCCAGGCTGGTACGGCTTTGGCTCGGCTGTGCAGGCCTTTGTCGGGCAAGAGGGCAAGACCGCCAAGCTGCAATGGGCCTTGCTGCAGAAGATGTACCGCCAGTGGCCGTTTTTCCGCACCTTGCTGTCCAACATGGACATGGTGCTGGCCAAGAGCGATATGGCGCTGGCATTGCGTTACAGCGAGCTGGTGGCAGACACCCGTTTGCGCAAACGCGTGTTCCAGGCGATTGAGGCCGAATGGAAGAGCACGGCCGAGGCGCTGGCGCTGATCACCGGCGAGGCCAATCGCCTGGCCAACAACCCGGCGCTGGAGCGCTCGATCCGCCACCGCTTCCCTTATATCGATCCCTTGCACCATCTGCAGGTGGAGCTGATCCGACGCTGGCGCAATGGCGAGGACAATGAACGGGTCAAGACCGGTATCCATATCTCCATTAACGGCATTGCAGCGGCGCTGCGCAACACCGGTTGAGGTGATCCGGATGTGGGCTGGGCTCCCTGCCGTTGGCAAGCGTCCGCCCCTGCGATAAGGCCCTGGCGCCCAGCCGGGGCCTTTGTTATTTTTACGGGGCAGGTGGGTTATCTGCCTTGGATGCAAATACCTGCAGCTGTGGAGCTTTGACACACAGCTGCCAAACAAAAAGGAATGGTGATGAATGCCTATGTGTACCTGGGTGGCGCGATTGCGCTGGAAGTGATGGCCACCACGGCGATGAAGTCGTCCGAGGGCTTTACCCGGCTGGTGCCCAGCCTGATTTGCGGCCTGGGCTATGTGCTGTCGTTCTACCTGCTGGCGCAGACCTTGAAAACCATACCCACCGGCATCGCCTATGCGATCTGGTCGGGCGTGGGGATTGTGGCGATCTCGCTGATCGCCTGGGCCTTGCATTGGCAAAAGCTCGATGCCGGGGCGATGGCAGGGATGGGCCTGATCATTGCCGGGGTGCTGGTGATCAATCTGTTCTCGAAGTCGGCGGGGCATTGATGCGGTTTGTCCACAGATGCGCTCCTTGCAAGGATTGACACAGAAGCTCCGCCAGCGATTTATAAAATTAATCTTAGAATGCTTCGTTTTGAATTGAAGGCCAAGAAGGGGTACAGGCATGGGGTGGATGGCAAAAATAGGGGCCAGTGTGGTCACCTGGGGTGCGATGGCGGGCATGGCCGCAGCGGCTGGCGCGGCGGTGCCAGCAGGCCAGGCGGAGCAGGTCTTCAAGGTGCCGGCGCTGGAGCAGCCCGCTGGCGTACCGCTTGAGTTTGTCCGCACCAAGAGCATGGAAGCGGGCCTGGCCATCCAGCCGGTCGCCATCGACCTGGGCGAGTGGACGGGCCTGAAGTCTGCCCCCGAGATGCCCGTGCACATCATTGGCGCCTCGCGCGCGGTGCAGCAAGCCCAGTCCGCTGCGCAAACGGCGCAGTTGCTGCAATGGCAGCCCTCGGCCAAGGGCGGCACCGTGGCGGCCTTGAGTGTGCGCTCGGGTGGTGCCCAAGGCCTGCGTTTGGGCCTGGTGGTGGAGCAGCTGCCTGGCAGCGCGATGCTGCGCCTCTATACCGACCACCAGCCCGCAGCGGTGTTCGAGATTGCCGGCCAGCGCGTGATGCAGACGCTGCAGGCCAATCGCGATGCCGGCGACCACAGCGAAGCGGGCCGTACCTGGTGGACGCCCAGCAGTTCTGGCGAGCAGGTGAGCTTGGAGATCGAGCTGCCTCCGGGCACGGCGCCTGAGCAGCTCAAGTTGTCGCTGCCGCAAGTGATGCACATCTATGAAAACCTGTCGCTGCCACTCGGTACGGAAGAATCGGATGCAGCGCAGGAGGATGCCAAGGCCATGCCGCTGGGCAACCCGGTCGAATGCCACCTGGATGTGAACTGTTTCAGCCAGCTCGCCACCGAGCGCAAAGGCGTGGCCCGCATGGCCTATGTGACCGAGCGCATGGCCGATGGCAGCTACTACTATGGCCTGTGCACCGGCAGCCTGCTCAACGATGCCCAGGGCTCCAGAACACCGTACTTTCTGACCGCCGCCCACTGCATGTCGACCCAGACGCTGGCTTCGGCGCTGGAGACCGACTGGTTCTACACGTCCACGCGCTGCTCCAGCAACAGCCTCTCGCCCAGCAGCGTGAATCTGCGCAATGGCGCCCAACTGCTCTACAGCAGTGCCAACCCCGATGTCACCTTGCTCAAGCTCAACGACACGCCGCCAGCGGGTGCCGTGTTCCTGGGCTGGGACAGCAGCATCGTGCCCAACAGCACCAGCGTGGCGGGCGTGCACCACCCCGATGGCGGCCTGCAAAAGATCAGCTTTGGCATCATGTCCTCGCGCTATGACTGCAGCCTGGACAGCAAGAGTGTGTTCTGCACCTCGGCCCCCAGCAGCGGCAACTACTACTTTGTGCAATGGACCCTGGGCCTGACCCAGCCGGGCAGCAGTGGCTCCCCGCTGTTCAACAACGGCGCCGTCACCGGTGTGTTGACCGGCGCTTCGGAGGCCAGCTGCCGCGCCAACGCGGGCGGCGCCTACAGCTTCTACCCCAGCTTGAACAGCGTGATGCCGGCTCTGCGCAAATGGCTGGTGGATGCGGGCGGCACGCAAACCCCGGTCGCAGGCCGCATGCCGGTCTACCGCTTCTACAACACGCAAAACGGCACACACTTCTTTACGGCCAGCGCGCAGGAGCGCGATGCGGTGATCCAGGGCAACCCGAACTACCAGTATGAAAATATTGGCTTCTATGCGTCCACGCAAACGGCTGCAGCGCCCAATGCGGTCTACCGCTTCTACAACAACAACTCGGGCTCGCACTTCTACACGATCAATGCCGACGAGCGCGCCTTCGTGATTGCGAACTACCCGCAGTTCAGCGTGGAAGGCACTGCCTGGTATGCACGCCAGGCCCAAGGCGAGGGCTCGGTCCCGATGTACCGTTTCTACAATACGCTCACTGGCGCGCACTTCTACACGACCAACCCGTCCGAGCGCGACTTTGTCGTGGCGACCTATCCGCAGTTCAATTTCGAGGGTGTTGGCTACTACGTCTGGGGCAGCCAGTAAGCGGGCGCGGACTGGGTCTGACAGCCGGCGGGAGAGCGGTCAGACCCTGTAGTTCAGCACCGGCCCATCAGCCCCTTTCCACCGGGCGCGCTGGGTCGCTGCACCATTCGCTCCAGCTGCCGGCAAACAGCGCCGTGGGCGCATAGCCTGCAATCTCCATCGCGATCAGATTGGGCAGTGCGCTGACGCCGCTGCCGCACTGGTGCACCACCGTCTGCGGGTCGTGCCCGGCCAGCAGCGCATCAAACTCGGCACGCAGTTCAGCGGCGGGCTTGAAGCAGCCATCCGCACCGATATTGCTCGTAAAGGGCCGGTTGAGGGCGCCAGGGATATGGCCGGCCACCGGGTCCAGCGGTTCGACCTCACCACGGTAACGCGCAGGCGCACGCGCGTCGATGATGGTTTGCGGCGTACCCAGGGCTTGCTGTACCTGGGCAGCGGTCTTGAGCGTGCGCAGCGCAGGGCGCAGCTCGAAGTTGCTCTGGAAATGGCTGACCGCCTCGCCCGCCTCCACCGCGCCGCCTGCGGCCTGCCAGGCCTGCAAGCCGCCGTCGAGCACGGCGACGGCATCATGGCCGGCCCACTTGAGCATCCACCACAGGCGGCCAGCGTAGTTCACGCCATTGCGCTCATAGACGACCGCCTGCATGTCATTGCGAAAGCCCACTTGCGACAGCCACACCGCAAAGCGCTCGCGGCTGGGCAGTGGATGGCGGCCGCCAGAGGCCGGCTCGCCCAGGTCGGTGGCAGCAATCGTCTGGCCGTGGCTGAGGGCGCCGTGCGGGGCGCTCAGGTCCTTGTCGAGGTTGGCGTAGACGGCGCCTGCGATATGGCTCTGGGCAAACTGCTCGGCACCGGCGGCCGGCTGGCTCAGGTCAAAGCTGCAGTCAAACACCATCACGTGTTGGGGGCTGGACTGCTGCAGCGCCTGCAATTGGGCGACGGTGATCAGGGTGGTATAGGCAGCGGTGAGGGGCGTGGTGGCCATGGCAGGTGCTCCAAGAAAAATCTTGCAAACATTATGTGGCAGCGCCGCGCCCGCTGCAGGCAACGGGTGCCGCGCCACCCCGCAAACGGCTGCCGACCCGGGTCAGCGCTTGCGCAGCACCGTGGCGACGATGCCGCTGCCGACGATCAAGGCCATGCCCATCCAGCCAATCGCCGGAATCTGGTCGCCAAAGACGACGATGCTAAAGAGGCCTGCAAACACAATGCCCGAGTACTGCAGGTTCGCGACCACCAGGGTGGCGCGGCGCGTGGTGGCCGAGCCGTAGGCGCGCGTCATCGCCAGCTGGGCGCCGGCGGCCAGAATGCCGACGGGGATCAGCCACAGCGCGGGCCAGCCGGGGAAGCTCGACGTTCCGACAAACAAGGTCGCCAGGCCGCCGGCAATGGCCGAGCCCACGGCAAAGTAGAAGACCACACGCTGCTCGGGCTCACCCATGCGCGACAAGGCCACCACCTGCATGTAGGCAAAGGCCGAGATCAGGCCGGACATCAGGCCCACCAGGCCGGCGAACATCTGATCGGCCTCGATATTGGGGCGCAGCATCAGAATGACGCCGCAAAAACCACTGATCACCGTCAGCACCAGCGGAATGTTCAGCGCCGGCTGGTCGCCTTCTGCCTTGGGGCGCCAGGTGAGCAGCGCGCTGCCCACGACAAAGGCCGCGACCCAGAGGCTGCTCATGTAGTTCAAGGTCATTGCGGTGGCCAGCGGCAGCTTGCCGATCGCATAGAACCACATGCCCATCGAGGTGACACCGATGCAGCTGCGCCAGGCATGCATCTTGGGGTAGCGGGTGGTGAGCGAAATATGCTGGCGCCGGGTGAGCCACCAGATCAGCGCCATGCTGATGAGGCCGCGGTAGAACACGATCTCGGCCGCATTGAAGTACACAGAGGCGAACTTGATGCACACGCCCATGAGTGCAAACATGAACGCGGCGGCCACCATCCAAAGGGCTTGCATCGGAAATTTCTAAATAAAAAAGCTGCTATCGCAAAGCGCTAGCAGCTGTGGGGTGATCTGCAGAACCTTCGCCCGGGCCCTTGTTCAGACCCTGGCAAGGTGTTGTGCAGACCTTACCTGGTAGTTGGGAGTGCCTGGCCGTGGCAGATCACCTGTCTGGAACGGCGGTCTGCATCATACCCCGATACCACTCGTGGAAGTGCTGCATGCCGTCTTCCATCGGACTCTGGTAGGGGCCCACTTCGTTGTCGCCGCGCTCGAACAAGGCCTTGCGGCCGGCATCCATGCGCTCGGCGATCTCGTCGTCTTCGATGGCCGTTTCCATATAGGCGGCGCGCTGCGCCTGCACAAACCCGGGCTCGAAGGCGCTGATTTCCTCGGGGTAGTAGAACTCCACCACATTGAGGGTCTTGTCCACGCCCAGTGGGTGCAAGGTCGAGACCGTGAGCACATGCGGGTACCACTCCACCATGATGTGGGGGTAGTAGGTCAGCCAGATCGCGCCGTGCTCGGGCATCTTGCCGCCTCGGAAGTTCAGCAGCACCTCGTGCCAGGTCTTGTAGATGTCCGAGCCTGGCTTGGCAAAGGTGGGCGCCACGCCCACGGTCTGCACCGAGTACTCCTTGGCGAACTCCCACTTCAGATCGTCGCAGGTGACGAAATTGCCCAGTCCGGGGTGGAAGGGGCCGACGTGGTAGTCCTCCAGGTAGACCTCGATAAAGGTCTTCCAGTTGTAGTTGCACTCATGCATCTCGACATGGTTGAGCACAAAACCATCAAAGCTCAAGGCAGCGGCCGGGCCCATGTTGGCCAGATCGGCCTGGATGTTGCGGCCGTTGTCCTCAAAGAGGAGGCCATTCCACTCCTGCAACTTGTAGTTGTTCAGGTTGAGGCAGGGATCCTGGGCAAAGTGCGGGGCGCCCAGTAGCTCGCCGCTTGGGCTGTAGGTCCAGCGGTGCAGCGGGCAGACGATATTGCCGCCGGCGCTGCCTTTTTGCTGGTGGTTGAGCGAGCCCCGGCCCTTGAGCATCAACGCCTGGCGGTGGCGGCAGACGTTGGAGATCAGCTCGGCCTGGCCTGCGGCATTGCGCACCAGGGCCCGCCCTTCCTTTTCATGGGGAAGGGCGTAGTAGTCGCCAATCTCGGGAATCGCCAGCTGGTGGCCCACATATTTAGGGCCGTTCTGGAAGATGGTTTGCATCTCGCGCTCGAAAAGCGCTTGATCAAAGTAGCTTGAAACTGGAAGTTGGCTTGCGGCCTGCTGCAGTTGAAGACTTAAATCAGACATGGGTGACCTGACCTAAAGACTCCCCACAGGGAGGGTGCGCGTGCGCACGCGGAGAAAAAAATAAAACCGGCAGCAACAACAAAGGATGGCCGGTTTCGCGAAAAATGGGATTATACCCAGTGGGGTTATTCCCGTTCCGACCATGCGTGAATTGGCCATGGGTGACACAGCATGTCACCGATCCTTCATCGCACAGACAGACCGCCAATATTATCAAATTGATAGCTATAGCCTCATATTTCACGATAGATCGCCGGGATTTTTTGTGGGAATTGGGCCGGGCCTGCAGGCCTCGCAACGGTGGTTGGTCGTCGCTGCGCGCGCAGCCGCTTGTCCTGCGCCTAAAATCGAGCCTTTACATCCATGCACCTGGGCACGCTGTTTGCCCCCTTTGCCCATGCCCAAGGCCACTGCCTCCAAGACGTCTGCCACGCCGGACCTGCCCGAACCCGATAACTACGAAAGCGCGCTGCAGGAGCTCGAAGGCCTGGTTGCGCGCATCGAGTCCGGTCAGCTGCCTTTGGGCGACATGCTGGCCGCCTACCAGCGTGGCGCCGTGCTGCTGGCATTTTGCCGGGGCAAGCTCGAGGCGGTGCAGGACCAGATCAAAGTACTGGATGAGGGCCAGCTCAAGCCCTGGACCAGCGAGGAATAAGTGCTAACCATGACTTCAGCACACGATAATTTTGCCCTTTGGTGCAGCCAGGAACTCGCCCGCGTGGAGGACGCCCTCACGCTGTGGATCGCCGCCGATGCCCCTGCCAACCTGGGCGAGCCCATGCGCTACGCCGTGCTCGATGGCGGCAAGCGCCTGCGCCCGCTGCTGGTGCTGGCCGCTGCCCAGGCCGTGGGCAGCCTGGATGCGTCCCAGGCAGAGGCCGCCTTGCGCGCCGGCTGCGCGGTGGAGCTGATCCACGCCTATTCGCTGGTGCATGACGATATGCCCTGTATGGACAACGATGTGCTGCGCCGTGGCAAGCCCACCGTCCATGTGCAGTTTGGCCAGGCCCAGGCCTTGCTCGCGGGCGACGCGCTGCAGGCGCTGGCGTTCGAGATCCTGGTTCCCGAGGGCAGTGCCATCTCCGATGGCGTGCAGGCGCGCCTGTGCCGCCAGCTGGCCTGGGCAGCGGGCTACAACGGCATGGCCGGTGGCCAGGCCATTGACCTGGCCAGTGTGGGCAAGCAGCTCAGCCGCGAGCAGCTCCAGCAGATGCACAAGCTCAAGACCGGCGCGCTGCTGCAGGCCAGCGTCGAGATGGGCGCCACCTGCGCCGGCATCCAGGGCGCAGCGCTCGCAGCACTGAAGCAATACGGCGCCGCCCTGGGACTGGCGTTCCAGGTGATCGACGATGTGCTCGATGTGGTGGCCGATTCGGCAACGCTGGGCAAGACCGCCGGCAAGGACGCCGACAACGACAAACCCACCTATGTATCGCTGATGGGCCTGCAGCCCGCGCGCGACTATGCCCATGAGCTGCTGGCCGAGGCGCAGCGGGCACTGGCAGGCAGCGGTTTGCCCCAGACGGCCGCGCTCGCGGCGCTGGCCGACATGGTGGTGCGCCGCAGCCATTGAGTAGGCCAAATGCGCCTTGTGACGGCTTAACCGGCCTCAAGGCGCTAACATAGCCCCTTGCCATTCCAGTAAAAAAACTGCGCGGATGCTTCCGAGGTATGCGTAGCAAGTGACCAAACCATAGTATGTCCACGAAGACCTTTCCCCTGCTAGCCACCGTCAACGACCCGGCGGATCTGCGCAAGATGTCGCGCGCCGAGCTCAAGACCCTGGCGCGTGAGCTGCGGGAATTTGTGCTCGAGAGCGTGTCCAAGACCGGCGGGCACCTCAGCTCCAACCTGGGCACGGTGGAGCTGACCATTGCGCTGCACGCCGTCTATGAAACGCCGCATGACCGCTTTGTCTGGGATGTCGGCCACCAGACCTATCCGCACAAGATTCTGACGGGCCGGCGCGACCGCATGCAGGGCCTGCGCCAGTGGGGCGGCATCTCGGGCTTTCCGCTGCGCAGCGAGAGCGAATACGACGCCTTTGGCACCGCCCATTCATCGACCAGTATCTCGGCGGCGCTGGGCATGGCCGAGGCCTTCAAGCTGCAGGGCAGCGACCGCCAGGCCGTGGCCATCATTGGCGATGGCGCAATGACGGCCGGCATGGCCTTCGAGGCGCTGAACAACGCCGGGGTGAGCGACGCCAATCTGCTGGTGATCCTGAACGACAACGACATGAGCATCAGCCCGCCGGTGGGCGCGCTCAACCGCTACCTGGCGCAGCTGATGAGCGGCCAGTTCTATGCCAAGGCGCGGGGCGTGGGCAAGAGCATGCTCAAGCAGGTGCCGCCGCTCCTGGAGCTGGCCAAGCGCCTGGAGCAGCAGGCCAAGGGCATGGTGGTGCCCGCCACCCTGTTCGAGAACTTCGGCTTCAACTACATCGGCCCCATCGATGGCCATGACCTCGATTCGCTGATTCCCACCTTGGAGAACATCCGCCAGCTCAAGGGCCCGCAGTTTCTGCATGTGGTCACCAAAAAGGGCCAGGGCTACAAGCTGGCCGAGGCCGACCCGGTGGCCTACCATGGCCCGGGCAAGTTTGACCCGGCCATCGGCCTGGTCAAGCCCGCCACGCCGCCCAAGCCCACCTTTACCCAGGTCTTTGGCCACTGGCTGTGCGACATGGCCGCCCAGGACGAGCGCCTGGTCGCGATCACTCCAGCCATGCGCGAAGGCTCGGGCATGGTCGAGTTTGAAAAGCGCTTTCCCAAGCGCTACTTCGATGTGGGCATTGCCGAGCAGCACAGTGTGACCTTTGCCGCTGGCCTGGCCTGCGAAGGGCTCAAGCCGGTGGTCGCCATCTATTCGACCTTCCTGCAGCGCGGCTATGACCAGCTGATCCACGATGTGGCGCTGCAAAACCTGCCCGTGGTGTTTGCGCTGGATCGCGCGGGCCTGGTGGGGGCCGATGGCGCCACCCATGCCGGCAACTACGACATCGCCTTTACCCGCGCCATTCCGAACATGAGCGTCGCCTGCCCGGCCGATGAGCGCGAATGCCGCCAGCTGCTGAGCACCGCTTTTGCGCAGAACCACCCGGTGACCGTGCGCTACCCGCGTGGCGCGGGGGCCGGTGTGGCGCCACTCGAATCGCTGGAAGGCCTGCCCTTTGGCAAGGGCGAGATCCGCCGCCAGGCGCAGCCTGCGGTGGCGGGCCGCCCGCGTATCGCCATCCTGGCCTTTGGCAGTCTGCTCTATCCGGCCTTGCAGGCCGGTGAGGCGCTCAACGCCACGGTGGTGAACATGCGCTGGGCCAAGCCGCTCGATACCGAGCTGCTCGAGCAGGTAGCGCAAAGCCATGAGGCGCTGGTCACTGTCGAAGACGGTTGCCTGATGGGCGGCGCGGGCAGCGCGGTGCTCGAGGCATTGCAGCAGCTGCACATCGATGTGCCGGTGCTGCAGCTGGGCCTGCCCGATGCCTTTATCGAGCATGGCGACCCGGTCAAGCTGATGGCCATGCAGGGCCTGGATGCGACGGGCATCGAGCGCAGCATCCGCGAACGCTTTGCGGTGCCTGAGGCGGCCGCCGGCCAGAGCGCTGCGGCCTGATCCGCCCGCCTGGCACGCGCCTGGTTCTCTTGACAAGCCCGGTCATGGTGAACCGGGCTTTTTTGTGGCCTGCGCCGCCTGTGGCGCAATGCGGACAGAATCCTTTGCAAAACTCTGGGGAAAACCCGCTGAAGTCACTTCTGCAACCATTTCTACAATTTGCAAAGCTAAAAGCGGCTCGCGCCTATGGCAGGATAGCTACCTTTACTTTCAACAAATAATTGGAGACACGAATGGATCGTCGTTCGCTTATCAAAAATGCCGGTATCGCTGGCGTTCTGGCCGCAGGGGTGGCACCGGCCGTGCATGCACAGGCTGCAGTGCGCTGGCGCCTGGCCTCGAGCTTCCCCAAGTCGCTTGACACCATCTTCGGCTCCGCTGAAAAGCTGTCTGCGGCCGTCAAGGCCATGTCCGGCGGCAAGTTTGAAATCTCGGTCCACCCTGCGGGCGAGCTGATGCCCGCATTCGGCGTGGTCGATGCGCTGCAGGGCGACACCATCGACATGGCCCAGACGGCGGCCTACTACTTCACCGGCAAGGACCCGATCTTCGCGTTCAGCTGCGCCGTGCCCTTTGGCCTGACCACCCTGCAGATGGCGGGCTGGAAGGACCACGGCAACGGCCGCAAGCTGCTCGATGCCTTCTTTGAGAAATACAACTTCAAGACCGCATCGGCGGGCAACACCACCACCCAGATGGGCGGCTGGTACCGCAAGGAAATCAAGACCGTGGCTGACTTGAAGGGCCTGAAGATGCGCATGGGCGGCGGTGTGTTCGGTGAGGCCATGGCCAAGCTGGGCGTGGTCGCGCAGAACATGCCAGCGGGCGACGTGTACCAGGCGCTGGAAAAGGGCACGCTGGACGCGGTGGAATTTGTCGGTCCCTACGACGATGAAAAGCTGGGCTTCAACAAGGTCGCTCCGTTCTACTACTACCCCGGTTGGTGGGAAGGCTCGGCTGATCTGGAGTTCTTCATCAATATCAAGAAGTACAACGCGCTGTCGCCCGAGAACAAGGCCATCCTGGACGCCGCCACCCGCGTGGCCGCTGCCGACATGACCGCCAAGTACCAGGTGCTCAACCCCATCGCGCTGAAGAACCTGGTAGCCAACAAGACCCAGCTCAAGCCGTTCTCCAAGGAGCTGATGGACGCTGGCTTCAAGGCCTCGATGGAAACCTTTGCCGAGCACGAGGCCAAGTCGCCCGAGTTCAAGAAGATCCACCAGGACATGCGCGCCTTCCAGAAGGACCAGATCCTGTGGAACCGCTTCTCCGAGTACCCCTTCAACCAGTACATGGCCCAGGTCAAACTGCCCTGATCGGGAGATGCGCCAGGCCATTGGGGCTTGGCCGCAGCAGCCAAGAGCCGCAGCTTGCTGCGGCTTTTTTGCGTCTATACAGGCTGCGTGGGTGCATCGGCATGCGGCTTGGGTACTTCGCACTCATTCATGACTGGGTGCGGCCGGAGCGCCTCGATGCCGGTTCGCCGGGCCGCCGGGCCGCCGGTTCGCCGGACCACCAGCGCACGGGGCGTTGTGGCACCCAGCTGCAGGCAGCCATAAAAAAACCCTGGGCAAGCCAGGGTTCGGGTGGGAAGGGCTTGGGCGCCCCTTATTTGCTTTCTGCGGGAGCAGTGCCCAGCGAGTCCTGCAAGGCCTTGGCTGGATCGTCCGAGCCATAGCCTTCTGCGGCGGGTGCCGGCATTGCGCCTGCATCGGAGCCCGGTGCTGCGCCTGCATCGGCGGGTGCATCCGGGCTGGCAAAGGGGTTGTCCCCATAGCCGCCGTCTGCGTTGCCCAGCTGGTTCATCATCTGCTCATTGACCTTCTGCATGTCGACAACCGCCGGCTTTTCCAAAGCTCCCGTAACGATGCCCGGGAAGGCGATCAGCACACCGACCATGATCAGCTGGATCAGCACAAACGGCACAGCGCCCTTGTAGATCTGCATCGTGGTCACCGGCTCGATCACCTTGTGTGTGACCCGGTCCACATACTGCTTATCAGGCGCCACCGATCGCAGGAAGAACAGCGCAAAGCCGAACGGCGGGTGCATGAACGAGGTCTGCATGTTGACTGCCAGCAGCACACCGAACCAGATCAGGTCGATGCCCATTTTGTCAGCCACGGGGCCCAGCAGCGGCACGACGATGAACGACAGCTCAAAGTAGTCCAGGAAGAAGGCCAGGAAGAAGATCATCACGTTGACGACGATCAGGAAGCCGGTCTGGCCGCCTGGCAGGCTGGTGAGCAGGTGCTCGACCCACTTGGGGCCGTCTGCGGCCTGGAACACCAGGCTGAAGGTCGTCGCGCCAATCATGATGAACATCACAAAGCTGGCAAGCTTGGTGGTCGAGCCCAGCGCCTGCTTGAGCAGGTTCATGTTCAGGCGCTTGCGGGCAAAGCCCATGATGAGCGCGGCCATGGCACCCATGGCGCCGCCTTCGGTGGGGGTGGCGATGCCCAGGAAGATGGTGCCCAGCACCAGGAAGATCAGCAGCAGCGGCGGGATCAGCACAAAGGTCACGCGCTCGGCCAGCTTGGACAGCAGCCCCAGCTTGAAGACGCGGTTGATCGAGGCGATGACAAAGGCGATGAAGGTGCCGCCGCACATGGCCGTGACAATCTTCTCGTCGGTGGCCACGTCGGTGACCAGCTTGCCTTCCCACCAGGTGTGGATGTCGGCCATGTGGTTGGCCAGGAAGATCGCGACAATCGTCGACAGGCCCATCACCACGATCAGCGAGGTGTAGCCGGCATTGCCGTTGGCTTCGCGGTAGATACGGGCTTCAACGGGCAGCGCAGGCACCAGCTTGGGCTTGAAGATGGCCAGGAAGGCGACCCACAGCACATACAGACCCATCAGCATGAAGCCGGGGATGAACGCGCCCTTGTACATATCGCCCACGCTCTTGCCCAGCTGGTCGGCCATCAGGATCAGCACCAGCGAGGGCGGAATGATCTGGGCCAGGGTGCCCGATGCGGCAATCACGCCCGAGGCCAGGCGCCGGTCATAGCCGTAGCGCAGCATGATGGGCAGCGAGATCAGGCCCATGGAGATGACCGATGCGGCGACCACACCGGTGGTAGCGGCCAGCAGCGCGCCGACAAAGATCACGGCGAGCGCCAGACCGCCACGGATCGGGCCAAAGACCTGGCCCACCGTGTCGAGCAAGTCCTCGGCCATGCCGCTGCGCTCCAGTATCAAGCCCATCAAGGTGAAGAACGGCACGGCCAGCAAGGTGTCATTGGCCATGATGCCGATCAGGCGCTGGGGCAACCAGGCCATCACCGACGAGGGAAACACATTGAGCTCAATGCCGATAAAGCCGAACATCAGGCCGGCAGCGCCCAGGCTGAACGCCACGGGAAAACCAAGCAGCAAAAAGACGATCAGGCCCGCGAACATGATCGGGGCGTAGTTGGTAGCGATAAATTCCATGGTGAGATCCTCGTGCTACCTTCAAGACTGGCGCGCAGCAGCCTGGACTGCTGCAGCCGCCTGGGCCTGCTTGATTTCAGCTTCGGCACGCAGTGCTTCGGCCAGCTCTTCCTCAGCGCTCTTGTCGCTGAGCTTGCCCATCGGGTCGGGGCCATCGCCAGTCAGAAACGCGATGCGCTTGACCAGCTCGGACAGGCCCTGGAGCATCAGCAAGGTGATGCCCACGGGGATGGCGGCCCATACCGGCCAGCGGATCAGGCCGCCGGGATTGCCCGACATTTCGCCAGATTGGTACATCTGGATCACCACCGGCATGCTCAGCCACAGAATCGTGACGCACAGCGGAGTGAGGAACAGCGCAAAGCCGATGATGTCGATCCAGACCTGCTTGGTCTTGGACAGGCGCGAGTTGATGACGTCGATGCGCACATGCTCACGGTGCAGCAAGGTGTAGCCGGCGGCCAGCAAGAAGGACCAGGCGAACAGGTACCACTGCACTTCCAGGAAGGCGTTGGAGCTGGCGTCGAAGGCCTTGCGGACGATGGCGTTGGCGGCGCTGATGAAGGTGGCGGCAAAGATAAGCCAGATTGAGTATTTGCCGACGAAAGCATTGAGCCTGTCGATAGCCCTGGATAGGGCGAGTAAAGCCTGCATGGTGTCTCCAATGGTTGGCTAGTCCTGTCACACGTGCTCATTGCCGGTAAGCAAATGCACATTTTCGAAAAGCACTGATTTTACGAATAACTACGCGCTTCCCCATACAAATTACCTTGCCGATGTTGCGAACAGGCGCAAGGATGAAAAAATATTTCAGAGAAAGCCGCCAACTCAAGGGTAATCACTAGGTAAAGGGCATGGTGTCACGATGACCTGCTATCTATTTTCGAGCGCCGGGTGCCGGGTTACTACCTGGTTGGTTGCCACTTTGCGCACCGGATTGGCTGCATCGGCCGTGGGAGGTTCGCTGCGCAGCGCCAGTGCTGCAAGGTACAATCTCGCGCGTATCTGCCATGGGGCTGTGCAGGGCCTGCGCGGCCACGGCATGCAGCCACAACAATTTCTTTTTTAATGCACCACGGGTGCCTGGAGTCTGACTGTGAGTTCTTCGCAAAATAATGACGGTGATGAGCGCTTTGCCTTGGGCCTGGTATTTGCCCTGATCACCCTGGTGGTGTTGGGCGTGATCTGGTTTGGCGCCTACACAGGCTTGCATGGCGCCAAGTCTGGCCAAGCCGGCGTGGTCGCTGCTGAGACTGGCGCCAAGCGCGGCGCCGTGCTGGGTGGTACGGACCCGGCCGTTGCTGCTGCCCGTGCGGCCGCTGCGGCGCAGGCTGGCAATGCCGCTGGCGCTACCGGCGTAGCCGCTGCTGCTGGCGGTGCTGCCGTGGTGGCCGATGACGCTGCTGCGGTGGTGATCGAAAACGGTGTGGTCAAGTTCTACTTTGCCACGGCCAAGGCCGAGCTGGCCCAGGGTGCGAACGAAGCGCTGGTGGATGTGATCGCTGGCGTCAAGGCCGGCCAACGCGCCGTCATCTCGGGCTACACCGATGCCACTGGCGACGCAGACAAGAACGCCGAGCTGGCCAAGCAACGCGCCTTTGCCGTGCGCGATGCGCTGCTGGCCCTGGGCGTGACCGAAGACAAGCTGGAGCTGAAGAAGCCCGAAGCGGTGGAGAGCGCGGGCAACAATGCCCAAGCGCGCCGCGTGGAAGTGGTGCTGGCCCCTTAATCGGCCCCAGCAGACACGACCAAGCCCGGATGCGTCCGGGCTTTTTTGTTGTTGGCGGGGCCTGAGCGGCCGCTGCGCGCCATGGCGGTCAGCGCAAGACGGCAACGCCCTTGAGCTGCGCATGCACGAGCAGGCCGGGACCCAGCTGCAACAGACGTGCCGAGCGGGCCGAGACCAGCGCCAGCAGGTGGGGCGTGTCATCAGCCGCACCCGGTGCCAGGCGCAGCTGCACCAGCACCTGGCCTGGGCTGCTTTGCTGCAGGGCCGTCACCACGGCCGGCAGGCTGTTGAGAATGGAGCTGCCGGTCTGGGGCATCAGCGACAGGCTGACATCGCGCGCCATCACGCGCAGGCGCACCCGCTCGCCTTGCCGGTAATGGGCATCGGCCTGCGTCCAGTGCAACTGCAGCTGCGGGTGGGCGCCTATTTGCAGCGACCACAGGTGGTCTTGCAGGTCGTGGCCGCAGACCTGGCCTTCGAGCAGGCTGGCTTGCTGGGCATCGGGCAGGGCCTGGGCCAGCGGGGCATTCAGCGCGGTCAGCATGTCGGCCACCGGCCCCTGCGCCACGACACGGCCGGTTTGCAGCAGCACCACCCGGTCGGCCAGGCGGCCCACTTCGTCGATCGAGTGGCTGACGTACAGGATCGGCAGCTTGAGCTGATCGCTGAGCTGGTCCAGGTAGGGCAGCACCTCGGCCTTGCGCTCGGCATCCAGCGCCGCCAGCGGTTCATCCATCAGCAGCACGCGCGGGCTGGTAGCCAGTGCACGGGCAATGGCCACGCGCTGGCGTTCGCCGCCCGACAAGGTGGCAGGTTTGCGCCCCAGCAGCGGGCCAATGCCCAGCAGCTCGACCAGGCGCTCGATCTGCACGCGCTGGCGCGCGGCCGGGGTGCGGCGCAGGCCGTAGCGGATGTTGTCATGGGCGCTCAGGTGCGGGAACAGGCTGGCCTCCTGGAAGACATAGCCCAGTGCCCGCTGGTGCGTGGGCAGCCAGTGGGCGCTGTCATCGTCTTGCCAGCGCTCGCCATTGACGCTGACCTGGCCCTGGGCACGTTCGAGCCCGGCAATGGCGCGCAGGCAACTGGTCTTGCCGCAGCCCGAGGGGCCAAACAGTGCGGTGACGCCCTGGCCGGGCAGCTGCAGGTCCACCTGCAGTTGGAACGCGGCGCGCTGCAGCTGCAGGCGCGCGTGAATGCCGTCGTGGTGGTTCTGGGCTTGCGTCATAGGGGGCTCGCGTTGTTCCTGTCGCGGGGTTGCAGCCATTGCAAGGCCACCAACACCACAAAGGCAAACACCACCATGCCGCCGGCCAGCCAGTGTGCCTGCGCATACTCCATCGCTTCGACATGGTCGTAGATCTGCACCGACACCACGCGCGTCTTGCTGGGGATATTGCCGCCCAGCATCAGCACGATGCCGAACTCGCCCACCGTGTGGGCAAAGGTCAGTACGGCGGCGGTGATAAATCCGGGGCGCGCCAGCGGCAGCGCCACGCTGAAGAAACTGTCGATACGGCTCGCGCCCAGGGTGGCAGCCACTTCCAGGGGGCGGCGGCCCAGGCCCTCAAAGGCCCGCTGCAACGGCTGCACGGCAAAGGGCAGCGAGTAGACCAGCGAGCCCACCACCAGCCCGGCAAAGGTAAAGGGCAGATAGCCCAGACCCAGGGCGCTGGTGAGCTGGCCCACCGGGCCATTGGGGCCCATCGTGACCAGCAGGTAAAAGCCGATCACCGTTGGCGGCAGCACCAGCGGCAAGGTCACCACCGCGCCAATGGGGCCGCGCCAGCGCGATGCCGTATGCGCGAGCCACCAGGCCAGCGGCGTGGCCAGCACCAGCAGCAGGGCAGTCGTGACGCTGGCGAGCTCCAGCGTCAGCCAGATGGCGGCCCAGTCGTCGGGGCTGAGAAGGGAGGTACTCACGGCAGAGGAGGGCGTGGCGAGGTGGGTTGAAGGAGGGAGGCTGCTGCGCACATGGTGCACGCGCAGCGCGGGCCCGGCAAGGGCAGTGTTTGGCCGGACCAACGCGCTGAGGTCAATGGCCGAGCAGAGACCAGCGGGATCAGACCCGCCAGTTCGGTGGCCCGCCGCGCCTTAGAACCCGTAGCCGTAGGACCTGATGATGGCGCGCGCCTTGTCGCCCTGGAGGTATTGAATCAAGGCAGTGGCGGCGGCATTGTCCTTGGCGCTACTCAGCACAATGGCGTCCTGGCGGATGGGTTCATGCATGGCCGATGGAACCATCCAGGCCGAGCCTTCGCGCAGCTTGCCGTCTTCCATCACCTGCGACAGCGCCACAAAGCCCAGTTGGGCATTGCCACTGGCTGCGAACTGGTAGGTCTGGCCGATGTTCTCGCCCTGCACGATTTTTGGCGTCACCTGGTCGGTCAGGCCCAGGTTCTTGAGCGTTTCCATCGCGGCCAGGCCATAGGGGGCGAGCTTGGGGTTGGCGATCGCGATATGGCGGTAGTCACCCATCTTGAGCACGGCGCCCTTGTCGTCCACATAGCCCGCTTGCTTGCTCCACAGCACCAGCTGGCCAATGGCGTAGGTAAAGCGGCTGGCGGCGACGCCCTTGCCTTCCTGGGCCAGCTTGGCCGGCGTCGTGTCATCGGCAGCCAGCAAAATGCCAAAGGGTGCGCCGTTGTTGATCTGTGCATAGAACTTGCCGGTGGCGCCGAACGACAGCACCGCCTTGTGGCCGCTGTCTTTTTCGAACTCGGCGGCAATCTTTTGCATCGGCGCGGTGAAGTTGGCGGCCACAGCCACAGAGACTTCATCGGCATGGGCGCTGGCAGCGAGGGCGGCCAACAGGGACAGGGCGAGGGGGGCGAAGCGGCGTTGGATCATGGCGGTCATCAAATCGCTATTCTGTTAATGAATAGCGCGAGTGTAGCGAGATTGTTTTGGGGTGCCAAATGATGGGGGCCATAGGCCCCTGTATGGGCACGCTATTGGTCCGCTATTGGCACGCTATTCTGGGCAAGGCTTTTCTCCAACCGCGCTTTGGGCACCGGCGCGGGGCGCTAAAGCATGCGAAGATTCGCGCCATGATTCCCCAAGCATCGCTCGCTGCCGCGCTCGCCGAGAAGCGCTCTGACCGCCGCATGGATGTGCTGCGCCATATCCAGGATTGCGGCTCCATCTCCGAGGCCGCGCGCCGCGTGGGCATCAGCTACAAGGCGGCCTGGCAGGCCCTGGATACCTTGTCCAACCTGGCGGGTGTGGAGCTGGTGCAGCGCAGTGTGGGCGGCAAGGGCGGCGGGGGGGCGCAGCTCACGGCCGATGCGCTGCTGCTGCTCGAAGCGGCCGATGCCATGGGCCATGCCCGTGAGCAATTGCATGTGCAGCTCGAGCATGCGCGCCAGCTTCCAACGGCTGCAGACCCCCAGGCACGCAATGCCGGGCAAGCAGGCATCTCAGTGGCCACCACCCTGGCGCGATTGCAGGTGATGACCAGCATGCGCAACCAATGGCCCTGTGTCGTGGCCCAACTCAGCCGCAGCGGCCCCTTGGTGCAGGTGCAATTGCAGGGGGCCGATGCTGGCGCGCAGTTTGTATTGCATTCCCATATCACCGATGAGAGCGCGCAGCTCTTGGGCCTGCGCCAGGGCCTGCCGGTGCTTGCCATGTGCAAGGCCACCGCTGTCGCGGTGCAAGCGGAATCGGCCGCTGCCGCGCTGGCGCCGGGGGGCAACGTCTGGCAGGGTGCGGTTACACGGGCCACGCGCGGCGGCACGGTGCAGGAGCTGGCCGTACGCCTGCAGTCTGGCGTGCAGCTGGTGGGCTTTAGCCGCGAGGCCACGTCGCTGCGCGCGCGCTCTGCGGTGCAGGTGACGGTGGAGCCCTCGGCGGTGGTGATTGCGCTGAGCGGCGAATAAACCCGGCTTGCGCCCGGCAGCGAGGCGCTGACGTCCAGGCGCCTTATTCCAGCACCAGGCGCTTGCGCAGTTTTCGGGTGGTTTCGACAAAGGCCGCTGCTGCCGGCGATAAGCGGTCAAAGCGCAGCGCCGCCAGCGCGATGGGCCGGTGGTTGCGCGGCATGAGCCGGCGGTAGGTGACGCCGGCCGGGGCGCGGGCAGCGCCAGGCGCGCGGCAATGGTCAGCGCATCGCCTTGCGCGACAAAGCCCATCATCGAGCTGAGCTGCTCAAACCGGTACAAGGTGTTGGGAACGGCGCCTTTGTCGGCCAAGAACGCGTCCACCCGCGGGCCGGAGCCCGCCGAGGTGCGAATAAATGGCTGGTTATGAAAATCCAGCGCGCTGATGCTGGTCTTCTGGGCCAACGGATGGGTGGCGGGCAGCACGGCCACCAACTCGCCCTCGATCAGCGGCACCGAGTCAAAGCGCTCGTCGGGCAAAACCACAAAGCCCAGCTCCACGCGGCGCTCCAGCAGCCATTGCAGCACCACGCTGTTCACCGCTTCTTCGATATGCACCTCGACCAGTGGATGGGCCTGGCGAAATGCGGCCAGCAGCTGCGGCAGCAGGCGCAGCGAGGATGTCGCGCCAAACGAGGCGATCTGCAGGCGCTCGCACCGCTTCCTTGCTGGTAGGTGGTGGTGCGGCGATTGTCGGCATGGGGCTGATGAATGCGGGCAGCAAGCGCTTGCTGCCAAGGCCTGCGCAGGCAAGTTGATGCATGATCGTCTTGGCAATGCCACCGAGCCCGCTTATGCTGCTGGCCAACCACCGCGACTGTGCCTCCCTATGAACGCCCACCCCAGCCCAGAGCCTTGCCCTTCACCGCAAGCAGATCCCGCCCCGGCCAAGGGCTCTGCGCTGGAAGTGCTGGGCGCCTTTTTGAAGCTGGGCCTGACCTCGTTTGGCGGGCCGGTCGCGCATCTGGGCTATTTCCATACCGAGTTTGTGCTGCGCCGGCGCTGGATCGATGAGCGCGCCTATGCGGATCTGGTGGCGCTGTGCCAGTTTCTGCCCGGCCCGGCCAGCAGCCAGGTCGGCATGGCCTTGGGCCTGGGCCGGGCGGGTTGGTGGGGGGCCTTGGCAGCCTGGCTGGGTTTTACCTTGCCATCGGCCCTGCTGCTGATGCTGTTGGCACTGGGCATGTCGCAATGGACAGGGCTGGCCACATCGGGCGCCGTGCATGGCCTCAAGGTCGTGGCCGTCGCGGTGGTGGCGCAGGCTGTATGGGGCATGGCGCGGGCGTTGTGTCCGGACCGGCTGCGCGCCGCATGGGCCATCGCCGCCGCCTTGCTGGTGCTGGCCGTGCCTTCCACCTATGGGCAGCTGGCAGCCATCGTGCTGGGTGCAGTGCTGGGCCGCTGGGTGCTGAAGCTGGGCCCGCTGCCTGCGGCACAGCACCAGCACTATGGTGTCAGCAACCGTGTGGGAAGCTGCTTGCTGCTGGTCTACGCCGTGTTGCTGGGGCTGAGCCCCTGGCTGATAGCCGCGTATGGAGGCAGCTTGCTGGCCATCGCAAGCCAGGTCTTCCAGGCCGGTGCACTGGTGTTTGGCGGCGGCCATGTGGTGTTGCCGTTGTTGCAGGCCAGCTTGGTGCCGGGCGGGCTGGTGTCCAACGACATACTGCTGGCCGGTTACGGCGCAGCCCAAGCCGTGCCGGGCCCGCTGTTCACGTTTGCCGCCTACCTGGGCGCGGCCATGCCCGCGCCATGGGGCGGCTGGTGGGCCGGCCTGGCCTTGCTGCTGGCGGTGTTTTTGCCGGGCCTGTTGCTGGTGGCCGGTGTGCTGCCGTACTGGGAATCGCTGCGCCAGCGGGCCGGCGTGCAGCGGGCGATGGCGGGCATCAATGCATCGGTTGTCGGCGTGCTGCTGGCTGCGCTGTACGACCCGGTGTGGACCAGCGCCATCCATTCCCGGCTGGATTTTGGCCTGGCGCTGGCCGCATTCGGCCTGCTGGTGTTGGCCCGGCTCTCCGCGCTATGGGTGGTGGTGGGCGCGGCCTTGTGCGGCTGGTGGTTTTTCTAGCGGGCAGGGCGATGGGCCAGCGGCAGCGGCGCTCACACCAGGCGCAGGCCCCACAGCACATCCAGCACATGCTGGGTGGAGGGCTCCACATAGCCGGCGCGGTGGGCGATGCCCAGCCGGCGCCACAGCGCAGGGCGCAGCGGGCGCATGGCGATGCGCGCGTCCGGCGGTGGGGCCGTGGCCTCGTGCGGCAACAAGGTGGCGCCGTAACCTGCGGCGACCAGGCTCTTGATGGCATCGTTGTAGTTCAGCGCAATGCGCGGCACCGGGTGGTGGCCGCCCGCGGCAAACCACTCGCTGGTCTGGCGTGACAGGCGTGTGCTGGCATCGTTGAGGATCAGCGGCTGGCCGGCGAGCCACTGCGGTGTGAGGCGGGCCGGGCAGGTCCAGTCGGCAGGCACAAAGGCCATCACAGGATCGCGGCGCCAGGGCTTGATCACCAGGCCTGCGACGGCTGGCTGGGGCAGGGCGGTGACGCCGATGTCCAAGCGGCTATCCACCAGGCGCGCCAGCGTCTCCTCCGAGGTCTGGACGCTGATCTGGATGTCGATGCCCGGATGCTGATCGCGCAGCACCGCCAATGCCTGGGGCAGCAGATGCGCAATCACCCCGGTCGATGCGCCCAGCCGCACACGCCCTTCCAGCCCCTGCACCTGGCGCTGGATGTCGCTCAGCGCCAGCTCGGCCTCGTCCAGCAGGCGGCGCGCGCGTGCGACCAACACCTCCCCAATGGCCGAGGGCCGCACATGCCCGCGCTTGCGCGACAGAAGCGGCGCGCCAATGCGCTGCTCCAGCTCGGCAATATGCAGGCTGACCGTGGGTGCTGCCAGGTGCAGGCTATGGGCGGCCTTGATGAACGAGCCCTGGTCGGCAATCGCCACCAAGGTGCGCAAACGGTCCAGGCTGATCTCTCGCATCGTGGCTCCAAAATCAGAAATGCTGAACGTCTGGTTTGTGAAATTCAACTTTCATTATTTTAGGACGCGGAGGAACATAGCGGCTCGATCCATGGGCCAGCGCCCGCATTCTCGGAAGTCATCTGCATATGCGCACTCCTCTTGTTTTTATCGACGGCGACCAGGGCACCACCGGTTTGCAAATCCATGAGCGGCTGCGCGGGCGCAGCGATATCCGTCTCGTGACCCTGCCAGCCGCTGAGCGCAAGGACGCCCAGCGCCGGGCCGAAGCCATCAATGCCTGTGATATCGCCATCCTCTGCCTGCCCGATGCGGTTGCGCGCGAGGCGGTGCAGTCCATCGTCAATCCTGCGGTGCGGGTGATCGATGCCAGTTCTGCGCACCGCACCCACGCCGATTGGATCTATGGATTTGCGGAGATGTCGGCAGCGCAGGCCGAGCGCATTGCCAAGGCCCGCCGGGTGACCAATCCCGGCTGCTACCCGACGGGGGCCATCGGCTTGCTGCTGCCGCTGGTGCAGGCCGGGCTGGTGCCTGCCAGCTACCCGCTCAGCGTGCATGCGGTATCCGGCTACTCCGGGCGCGGGCGCGCTGGCGTCGAGGCGCATGAGGGCGGGGGCGATGCCAAGCCGCCAGCGTTCCAGGTCTATGGCCTGGAGCTGGCGCACAAGCATGCGCCGGAGATGCAGTTGCACGCAGGCCTGGACGCGCGCCCGCTGTTTGTGCCGGCCTATGGCGCGTATCGCCAGGGCATTGTGCTGACGGTGCCGCTGGCATTGCGCATGCTGCCGCCTGGGGTGGATGCCGCTGCGCTGCAGGCCTGCCTGGCACGTCACTATGCGCAGGCGCCTGATGTGCAGGTCTTGTCGCTGGACGAGGCCAAAGCGCTTACACACCTGGATCCGCAACTGCTCAACGGCACGAATGCCATGCAACTAAGCGTCTTCCACAACGAGGCGCAGGGCCAGGTGCTGCTGGCGGCCATTTTTGACAACCTGGGCAAAGGCGCATCAGGTGCGGCGGTGCAGAACCTGGACCTGATGCTGGGCGCCTAGCAGGCCACCGTCGGCCAGCTATTCGCTAGTCGTTACTGCCCAAAAACTGCTCGGTCAGCTGCTGGGCAAAGGCATCGGGGCCGCTGAGGGTCAGGCTCAGCTGCAGCGCGGTCTGCTGGGCAGCTTGCGGCGCCAGCAGCTGGCGCTGCAGCGCATCCCAGTGCAAGGCCAGCGCGTCACCTGCATCGCTTTGCAGCTGCAGGTCCAGATCCCAGCGGTGGCCATCTTCCAGCGGGCCGGGGGCGCCAAAGGCATCGCTGCACCAGGCCAGCAGCTGCGTGACCTCGGCCGTCAGCGCCGGCCACTGGGCGGCCTTGGCATAGGCCATCGCATCGAGGCTGGTAAGGCCTTCGCCGTCATCGCTGGTGTCAAAGTCCAAATAGTCAAGCATCTGCGGGGGTTTCATCGATATTGCGCGATTTTATGCTATGTTTTTAGGAGTTAATCAAGCAAGCCGGATACCCCTATGAGCCTGGAATGGAATGCGCTGGATTTCTCCTACCCGCAAGCGGCCCCGCTGCTGGTCGGCTGGCAATGGCAGGCTGCGCCTGGCCTGGTGCAGCTGGTCGATGGCCTGAGCGCAGGCAAGACCACGGCCTTGCAATTGCTGGCCGGGCAGCTGCAGGCCAGCGCAGGCAGCGTGCACATCGATGGCCAGACGCCGGAGGCGCTCAAGAGCGCAGGGGGCGTGTTCTGGCACGAGCCGCGGCTGCCTGCGACCATGCCGCCAGGCACTACGGTGGTGGCCGATTGGGTGGCGCAGTTGCGCCGCGACTGTCCGGGCTGGGACGAGGCGCTTTTTGTGCAGTGGCAGGCGGGGTTGGATCTGGCCGCGCACAGCGCCAAGCCGTTGCTGGCGCTCTCGACTGGCAGCCTGCGCAAGCTGGTCATCGCGCTGGGCCTGGCCAGTGGCGCCCGGCTGGTGCTGATCGATGAGCCGACCTCGGGGCTGGACAAGCCGGCGCTGGCTTTTTTGCGCGAGGGCCTGCAAACCCTGGCGCCGCACCTGGCCGCGCAGGGGCGCTATGCCGTGCTGGCGCATTACGAGCCTTTGGTGGATGCCGGGGGCGCCGTGCAGGTGGTGGCGCTGCCGGCGCCGTAGTGGCTGCGCAGGCGCGGGCGCTGCATTGTGTAAATTTTCGTGCGCGCCCGGGGGCCAGCCCTGTGGCGCGTGTTGGGCCGCTGGATAATCGGGCAGACCGATTTTTTGAAAGACTGTTGTGGATACCTTGCTGTTGATCAAAGCCGCCATCATGGGCGTGGTGGAGGGGCTGACGGAGTTCTTGCCGATCTCCTCGACAGGGCATTTGATTTTGGCCGGCAGCCTGCTGGGCTTTGACGATGCCAAGGCCAAGGTGTTTGACATCGCGATCCAGACCGGTGCCATCTTTGCGGTGATCCTGGTGTATTGGCAAAAGATCCGCAGCACCGTAGTGGCGCTGCCATCGAGCCGCCAGGCGCAGCGCTTTGCGCTCAATGTCTTCATCGGCTTTTTGCCCGCCGTGGTGCTGGGCCTGTTGTTTGGCAAGTACATCAAGGCGCATTTGTTCACGCCCATCGTCGTGGCCACCACCTTTATCCTGGGCGGCTTTGTGATTCTCTGGGCGGAAAAGCGCCAGTCGGCCCATGTGCGGGTGCAGACGGTCGATGAGATGACGCCGCTCGATGCATTGAAGGTGGGTCTGGTGCAGTGCCTGGCGATGATTCCGGGCACCAGCCGCAGCGGCTCGACCATCATCGGCGGCATGCTGATGGGCCTGTCGCGCCAGGCGGCCACCGATTTTTCCTTCTTCCTCGCGATCCCGACCTTGATCGGCGCAGGTGTCTACAGCCTCTACAAGGAGCGGGCACTGCTGTCGATGGCGGACCTGCCCATGTTTGCGACGGGGCTCATCTTCTCGTTCATCAGCGCCTGGCTGTGCGTGCGCTGGCTGCTGCGCTACATCGCCTCCAACAGCTTTGTGCCCTTTGCCTGGTACCGCATTGTGTTCGGCATCATCGTGCTGGTGACCGCCTTTAGCGGCATGGTCAATTGGGTGGATTCCTGATCGCGAACATCCTCGCGCATCCGCACACTCAAGCCCGGCCCGACAGCCGGGCTTTTTTTGTGCCCGTTGGGCCACTGCCGCAGCCCGGTCCCTGTCGCCAATATGTCTGTGCCGCCCAAGGCTTGGGGTTTGTCTGGGCTGCGGGTCTTTCGGCGTTCTCTACAATTATCCATATTGTGAACTTTAGTCCATATGGTGGATAAATGCCTGTAGATAGCCCTGACCAGACCCCGTTGATGCCTTACCAGTATCCGAACCCACCTGATGCGCTGCCCGAGATCGTGGTGGAAAGCGCCATCCCCACCGATGAGCGGCTGTGGGTGCCGCAGGCCGAGAATGTCTGGTTTCGTCCGCTTTGCCTCAATGCCAGCCAGGGTTACTGGATGAACCTGCTCAAGGTGCGCAAGTCCGGGGTGCTCAGCCGCCACCGCCACCCCCAGGCGGTGCATGGCTTTGTGCTCAAGGGCCGCTGGAAATACCTGGAGCACGACTGGTGGGCCAAGGAAGGCAGCTATGTGTTCGAGCCACCAGGCGAGACCCACACCTTGTATGTGCCCGAAGACTGCGAGGAAATGATCACCTACTTCCAGGTCAATGGTGTCATGTACTACACCGACCCCTGGGGCAAGGGCATGGGTTTTGAGGACGTGTTCACCAAGATCGACATGTGCCGCAAGCACTTCGAGGCCGTTGGCCTGGGTGCCGATTACACCAACCAGTTCATCCGCTGACATGGCCGATTGCAGCTACCAATTTGGCGGCCGCGTGGCCGTGGTGACGGGGGGCGCCAGCGGCATTGGTGCCAGCCTGGTGCAGGCCTTGCAGCAAGCGGGCGCGCGGGTCGCCGTTTGGGATTTGCAGCCGCTTGCCGCAGCGCTGGCCGGCGATGCGCTGTTCTGCCCGGTCGATGTGACCGAGCCGGCCAGCATCCAGGCGGCGCTGGCGCAGACCTTGGCCCGCCTGGGCCGGGTTGACATGCTGATCAACAGCGCCGGTATCACCGGGCCCACGATGGCTCTCGATGCCTTTGACGATGCCGTCTGGCAAAGGGTGATCGACATCAACCTGGTCGGTGTCTACCACGTCTGCAAGGCGGTCGTGCCGGTGCTGCGTGCCCAGGGCTATGGCCGGGTGGTGAATATCGCCTCGCTCGCAGGCAAGGAGGGCACGCCCAATGCGTCGGCCTACAGCGCCGCCAAGGCCGGGGTGCTGGCGCTGACCAAATCGCTGGGCAAGGAGCTGGCCGGCAGCGGCGTGCTGGTCAATGCGGTGGCACCGGCAGCGGTGCGCACGCCCATTTTGGAGCAGATGGCCCCCGAGCATGTGGCCACGATGATTGCCAAGAGCCCGATGGGGCGGCTGGGCGAGCCCGAGGAGATTGCGGCCCAGGTGCTGTGGCTGGCGTCTGACGCCTGCTCGTTCAGCACTGGGGCGGTGTTTGATGTATCCGGTGGACGTGCGACCTATTGAAACTGCACGACAAAGTAAAAACAGAGGAGACAGTATGAACATGAGCAAAACGCGCCGAGGCGCCATCGGCTTGTTTGCGGCCAGTGCCAGCGCGGTATTGATGGCGCTGGGCAATGTCGCAGCAGCTGCTGATTTCCCGACGCGCCAGATCGAGTTGATCGTGCCCTTCCAGCCCGGTGGCGGCACCGACGGTGTGGCCCGTGCCTTTGGTGAGGCGGCGCGCAAGCACATTCCCCAAAGCGTGGTGGTGATCAACAAGCCCGGTGCCAGCGGCGCCATTGGCTGGACCGACATGATCAATGCCAAGCCTGATGGCTACAAGCTGGCCGTGGTGACGGTGGAGCTCGTGACCCTCAAGCCCATGGGCCTGGCCAAGTTCTCGTACGACGATGTGCAGCCCATCATCCAGTTCAATGCCGACCCGGCCGCGATCACCGTGCGCGCCGATGCGCCCTGGAACACGATTGAAGAGTTCCTCGCCGCCTCCAAGAAGGACCCCGGCAAGATGGGCGTGGGCAATGCCGGCAATGGCTCGATCTGGCACTTCGCCGCCACGGCGCTGGGCGACAAGACCGGCATCCAGTTCAACCATATCCCGTTCCAGGGCGCGGGCCCGGCCGTGCTGGCGCTGATGGGGGGCCACGTCGATGCGGTGGCGGTGAGCCCGGCCGAAGTGGCCCAGCAGCTGCAGGCGGGCAAGCTCAAGATGCTGGCCGTGATGGCAGACCAGCGCGTGAAGAACTTCGACAAGGTCCCCACCCTGAAGGAAAAGGGCATCGACCTGAGCATTGGCACCTGGCGCGGCATTGCCGGCCCCAAGAAGCTGCCCACCGATGTGCTGAACTACTTGAAGGCCGCCGCCAAGAAGACCGTCGATGAGCCGGCCTTCCAGGAAGTGCTGGCCAAACAGAACCTGGGCTTTGTCTATGCCGACGACCAGGGTTTCCGCAACCAGATGATGAAGGATGCGACCTATTTCGCCGACCTGATCAAACTGCTGGACATGAAGAACTGAGCCCCAAGCGGGCGATAAGCAAGCAATGCGAGAGATGCGAGTGATGACTACGACCTATCAGAAAGACCTGTTGACAGGCAAGACCGCCCTGGTCGCCGGTGCCACCCAAGGCATTGGCGCCGTGATCGCCAACCATTTGGCGGCGCTGGGCGCGCGCGTGATTGCGCTGGGCCTGGGCGAGGGCGATGGCACGCTGGATGCTGGGGTGGAGGTGCGCCAGGCCGATGTCACGCGCCAGGCCGATCTGGATGGGGCGCTCGCCGATCTGGACGAGCTCGATATCGTCTTCAACTGCGCGGGCATCATCAAGCGCGGGCTGGAGCACGATGTGGAGGTCTTCCAGCGCGTGCTGGAGGTGAACCTGACCGGCACCATGCGGGTCTGCACCGCCACGCGCGACAAGCTGCGCGCCCGGCGCGGCTGCATTGTCAACACCGCATCGATGCTGACCTTCTTCGGCGGTGGCCTGGTGCCCGGCTATGCGGCCAGCAAGGGTGGCATTGGCCAGCTGACCAAGTCGCTTGCCATTGCCTATGCGGCCGACGGCATCCGGGTGAACGCGATTGCGCCGGGCTGGATTGCGACGCCGCTGACCCAGGCGCTGCAGGACGACCCGGCCCGCTCGGGCCCCATCCTGGCACGCACGCCGCTGGGGCGCTGGGGCACACCGCAGGATGTGGCGCAGGCGGCCGTGTTTCTCTGCACGCCGGCGGCCAGCTTCATGACGGGCGTGGTGCTGCCGGTCGATGGCGGCTATATGGTGAGCTGAGGCTGACGCCCGAGAAGGCGGTGGCAGCAAGCTGTCCATCCAAAGACAAATGCCCTCGGCCAGGTGGCCGAGGGCATTTTTTTTGAGGAAGACGAACAGGTCGTCAGTCCTTGGGGCGGAAGCCAATGACCAGGCTCGACGGCACGCGGCCATCGGTGTCGCGCGGCAAGGTCTCGGTCTTGTGCATTGCGCGGACAACGGCATCGTCCCAGGCCTTGTTGCCGCTGGACTTGGTGACGCGCACGCCCACGATGGTGCCATCGGGGGCAGCGCGCACTTCCAGCTCGGCACGCGGGTTGCCCTGGATGTCATCAGGGAAGGTGATGTTGGGGCGCACCTTGGCAGCGACCTTGCCGCCATAGCCGGCCGATGGGCCGCCTTGGCCAGAGGCGCTGCCCGATGGCGTGCCACCCTGGCTGCTGCCGGCCGCACCTGCAGCGCCTGCCATACCGGCCATGCGGGCGATATTGGCCTGGCGCTGGGCTTCGGCGGCCTTGGCATCTGCTGCTGCCTTGGCTTTGGCGTCAGCAGCGGCCTTGGCCTTGGCGTCCGCTGCTGCTTTGGCTTTCGCATCTGCAGCGGCCTTGGCCTTGGCGTCGGCTTCTGCCTTGGCTTTCTCGGCCTTCTCGCGCTCGGCCTTGTCCTTCTCGGCTTTTTCCCGGGCGTCCTTTTCCTTTTGCAGGCGGTCCTTCTTGTCCTGCTCGGCCTGCTTCTTGCGGTCGGCTTCCTTGCGGTCCTTCTCCGCCTTCTCGGCCTTTTCGCGGGCATCCTTTTCCTTTTGCAGGCGTTCCTGGCGCTCCTCTTCCAGGCGATCCTTCTTGTCCTGCTCGGCTTGCTTCTTGCGCTCGGCTTCCTTGCGCTGGGCCAGCTCACGCTCCTTTTGCTCGCGCTGCTTGGCTTCCTGCTCCTTTTTCTTGCGCAGGGCAATCTCGGACTCGCGGTCGTCGTCATCCTGCACGGCCGCCACGGGCTTGGGCGTGGTCACGGCCGGGGCGGGCGCGGGGGGCGGAGGTGGCGGAACCGGGGCGGGCGGCGGCGGTGCCACGGGCGGGGGAGGTGGGGGCGGCGTCAGCGGCGCAGGCGCGGCCTGCTCATTGGTGGGCGCCCACAGCTCGGCTTCGACCGAGGGCTGGTCGCTGTCGCGCGGGTTGCGCACGGTCCACAGCAGGGCGACGACCACCAGCAAGTGGGCCGCAGCCGCCACGGTCCAGGACTTGGTCCGTGACGGAGGTTTGGGAGGGGCAAGCTGATCGCGCTCTTGACGAGGAGACATGGGCACTCTTCTTATTGGCTGCCACCAGCCACTTGCAGGGCGACACGTTTGACACCGGCCTTCTGCAAGGTCGACATGGCATCGATCACCTTCTGGTAGGCCAGGTCCTTGTCCGCCACGATGAGCATGGCGCTGTCCTCAGGCGGGTTGTCCGCTTGCCAGGCCTTGGCCCGGTCGGCCAGGTCGCCCGCGGCCACGGCCTGCGTGACATTGCCGGTCTTGAGCTGGATCGAGCCGTCCTTGTCCAGCAGCACATGGGCGATGTTCTTGGTGGGCGGGCGCTCGCTCTTGCCTGCCTTGGGCAGGTTGATGGCGCCCGGCGTGAGCATGGGGGCGGTGACCATGAAGATGATCAGCAGCACCAGCATCACGTCGATGAAGGGCACCATGTTGATCTCGTTGACGGTGCGGCGGTTGCGTTTTCCGCGAGAGGCGACGGCCGGCATGGCTGTTTCCTTTGTATTTAGTGCGCAGCGTGCAGCGGCTGGGCACCCAGGTTGCGCTGCAAGATGTTGGAGAACTCTTCAATGAAGGTTTCTTGCTGGCTGGCGATGCGGTCAATGCCGCTGGAGAAGCGGTTGTAGGCAGTCACGGCGGGAATCGCCGCGAACAGGCCCATGGCCGTGGCCACCAGCGCTTCGGCAATGCCGGGCGCGACGGTGGCCAGGGTGATCTGTTCCATGCTGGCAAAGCCGGTGAAGGCGTGCATCACGCCCCAGACCGTGCCGAACAGACCGACATACGGGGAGACCGAGCCGATGGTGCCCAGCAGCGACAGGCCCGATTCGATCTCGTCCATCTCGCGCTGGAAGCTCGCACGCATCGCGCGGCGGGTGCCGTCGAGCAGGGTGTCGGGGTTGGTGATGTGGCGCTCGCGCAGTTTCTGGTACTCGCGCATGCCGCTGGCAAAGATGCGTTCCATCGGGCCGCAGGCTTTGACGTTGTGCATCGCGTTCTGGTAGAGCTCGTTGAGGCTGGAGCCGGACCAGAAGTCGCTCTCGAAGCTCTCATTCTTGTTCTTGATGGCTTTGAGCATGCCGACCTTGCGCAGGATCGTGGCCCAGCAGGCGACCGAGGCGGCCACCAGGATCAGCATCACGAGTTGCACCACCCAGCTGGCGTGCAAGACCAGGCTGGCAATGGACATTTCTTGGGAATTCATGAGATGGTTTGGATCAGGGATTGAGGAATTCTTGCCGGGCGCATGCTGAGGGCATCGACCCAGCCGATACGGATTGTGCCCTCACAGAGCAGCTGAGGTGTATCTGTTGGTTGCTTCTGTTTTAAGAGCACGCGCTGCGCGATCTGCATCGAAGCGCGCCCCGCTTCTTGGAGCGCTGCCGTCACGATGAGTTCATCGTCCAGACGTGCAGGTTGTAAATATTTGATATGGGCTTCGCTGACCACAAACATGCCGCCCACCTGCTCGCGCAGGCGCTGCTGCTCCAGTCCCAGTGAGCGCAGCCATTCGGTGCGGCCCCGCTCCATGAACTTGAGGTAGTTCGCGTAGAACACGATGCCGCCGGCATCGGTGTCCTCCCAGTACATGCGGATCGGAAACTCAAAGTCCATGGCTATCGCCTTTCAAAGGGGCTTTATAGCGTGGCTGAAAGGTGGCGCTGCGCAGCACCCCTTGCGGGGCGACTGGCAGTGGGCAAGGCGCAGCGGTCTGCATCATCAGGCCAGCAGCTTGCGCAGCCGGGCAATGGCCTCTTGCAGCTGCTCCATCGAGTTGGCGGTCGAAAAGCGCACGAAGCGGCCGGTGTCATGGCTGCCAAAGTCGCGCCCCGGCGTGATGGCCAGGTGGGCCCGCTCCATCACCGCATAGGCAAAGTCCCAGGAGCCTTCCACGCCCAGCTTCTTGGCCGCCTGCGTGCAATCGGCCCAGGCGTAGAAAGCGCCATCGGGTGCGACCGGCACCGGCAGGCCCAGCGCTTCGAGCGCGGGGATGAAGTAATCGCGCCGGGCCTTGAACTCGGCGCGGCGGCGCTCGTACTCGGCAATGCTCTCGGGCGCAAAACAGGCCAGCGCTGCGTGTTGCGCAATCGTGCTGGCGCAGATGAACAGGTTCTGCGCCACGCGCTCGATCACCGGCACCAGGGCCTCGGGCACCACGGCCCAGCCCAGGCGCCAGCCGGTCATGTTGAAGTACTTGCTGAAGCTGTTGATCGAGATGATGTTGTCATCGATCGCCAGCGCAGTCTGGCCAAAGGCCTCGTCATAGGACAGGCCCAAGTAGATTTCGTCGATGATGGTCAGGCCGTCGCGGGCCTTGACCACCTCGTGGATGCGGCGCAGCTCCTGCGGCGCAATCGAGCTGCCCGTGGGGTTGGAGGGCGAGGCCAGCAGCACGCCACGGGTCTTGTCGCCCCAGGCGGCCTGCACCTTGTCGGCGCTCAGCTGAAAGCGCTCCTCGGCCGTCGTGGGCAGCAGCACGGCCTGGCCTTCTGCTGCGCTGACAAAGTGGCGGTTGCAGGGGTAGCTGGGGTCGGGCATCAGGATCTCGTCGCCGGCATCGATCAGCGACAGGCACACGAGCTGCAAGGCAGCCGATGCGCCGGCGGTGATGACGATGCGGCGCGCCGGCACATCGATGCCAAAGCGCTGCTTGTACCAGTCGGACAGCGCCTGGCGCAAGGGCTCGATGCCCAGCGCCGGGGTGTACTGCGTGCGGCCTTCGCCAATGGCGCGCTCGGCGGCCTGCTGCACCAGCTGCGGTGCGGTGAAGTCCGGCTCGCCGATGTTCAGGAAGATCATCGGCTCCGCGCTGCCCGCCACCTGGGCCGCCAGTGCCTGGGCGGCCTTGGCGACCTCCATCACATAAAACGGCTCAATGCGCTCGGCTCGGGTGGCGATTTTCATGGTCTTCAGCTTGGATCAGAGGGCTCCCACAGCGTTGGCGGCATATGGGCAAGCACGGAGTGTGCTATCAAAAGTATAACTGGCAGCGGCTAAGCCCTTAGAAAAACCGATGCCAGCGCGCAGGCATGGGCATCGGTGGTCAGGGCGATCAGGCCGCGTTGTTGCGGTCAGCAGTCACTTCGGCGGCGCGCAAGCTTGGGGCCAGCGCGTTGAGCACGGCGTTCACATACTTGTAGCCGTCGGTGCCGCCAAATTCCTTGGCCAGCTCGATACTTTCGTTGATGACCACGCGCCATGGCACATCCAGGCAGTGCTGGAATTCATAGACGCCAATCCACATGCAGGCATGCTCGATGGGCGAGATCTCTTCCATCTTGCGGTCCAGATGGGGCAGGATCTGCGCATTGAGCTGCTCGGCCGCCTCGATGCATCCGTGCAGCAGTGCGTCGTAGTGGGCAGCATCGGCCTTGTGAAAGCCCGCCAGATCGCGCGTGAACAGGTCGATCTCGGTGGCGCTGTTGCCGCTCAGGATGTACTGGTAGAGCGCCTGCAGCGCGAACTCACGCGAGCGGCTGCGGGTGGACTTGGAGGCGGCCTTGCGCGCGCCGGTGGAGGTCAGACCCTTGCGGGCCTGGCGCGGAGGGCGCTGGCTGGAGGAAGAGTCGCTCTGGTCGTTTTCGTTCATAGTGTTTTCAGCAGATTGGCCATCTCGACAGCGACGATGGCGGCATCGCGCCCCTTGTCGATCTGGCGGGCGATGGCCTGGGCTTCGTTTTCAGTGGTGAGGATGGCATTGGCCACGGGGATCTGGAAATCCAGGCCGATGCGGGTGACGCCAGCGCCCGACTCGTTGGCCACCAGTTCAAAGTGGTAGGTTTCGCCGCGGATGATGCAGCCCAGCGCAATCAGCGCGTCGAATTCTTCGGATTCGGCCATGGCCTGCAGTGCCACGGGCACTTCGAGTGCGCCGGGTACTTTGACATGGCGGATGTTCTCGGCTTGCACGCCCATGGCGGCCAGCTCCTGCAGGCAGGCCTGGGCCAGGCTGTCGGTGATGCTTTCGTTGAACCGGGCCTGCACAATGCCGATGGCAAGCGCGCTGCCATCCAGGTTGATGGCACTGCCTTTTTCTGCTCCAAACATGCTGCTTATTCCTTGTTGATGTATCCGGTGATCTCAAGCCCGTAGCCGGCCATGCTGGGCAGGCGGCGGGGCGCGCCCAGCAGGCGCATCTTCTGCACGCCGCAGTCGCGCAGGATCTGGGCACCGATGCCATAGGTGCGCAGGTCCATGCGGCCGCGCTCGGGCGCTTGCGCAGCACGTGCCTTGCCGTCGAACTGGCGGATCAGCTGGGAGGCGCTTTCATTGCAGTTGAGCAGCACGGCCACGCCGCAGTTTTGCTGCTGCAAATAGGCCAGGCTCGCGTCCAGGGTCCAGCTGTGCATCGCGCGGCCGCTCTCGAGCAGGTCCATCACCGACAGCGGCTCGTGCACGCGCACGGGTACATCGCTGTCCGTCTGCACGCTGCCCTTGACCAGGGCCATGTGCACCGCGTGGCTGGCATGGTCCTGGTAGAGGTGGGCGGTGAATTCGCCATGCGCCGTTTGCAGCGGGCGGCTGCTGATGCGCTCGACCAGCGATTCGTGGCGGCTGCGGTATTCGATCAGGTCGGCAATAGTGCCGATCTTGATGCCGTGCTCGGCGCAGAACAGCTGCAGATCGGGCAGGCGGGCCATGGTACCGTCGTCCTTCATCACTTCGCAGATGACGGAAGAGGGCGAGCAGCCCGCCAGGCGCGCCAGGTCGCAACCGGCTTCGGTGTGACCCGCGCGCATCAGCACGCCGCCATCCACCGCCTGCAGCGGGAAGATATGGCCGGGCTGCACCAGGTCGCTGGCCTGGGCATTGGCGGCCACCGCGGCCTGCACGGTGCGGGCGCGGTCTGCGGCAGAGATGCCAGTGGTCACGCCTTCGGCCGCCTCGATCGAGACGGTGAAAGCGGTGGACAGCGGGGCGCCATTGTTGGCGGTCATCTGGCGCAGCTGCAGGCGCTCGCAGCGCTCGCGGGTCAGGGTCAGGCAGATGAGGCCCCGGCCCCACTTGGCCATGAAGTTGATGGCTTCCGGTGTGACATGGTCGGAGGCCAGCACCAGATCACCTTCGTTCTCGCGGTCGGCTTCATCGACCAGAACGACCATGCGGCCAGCGCGCATCTCGGCAACAATGTCCTCCACCGCAGAGATCGGCGCAGGGGTCAGGGGGCTGCTCATGGAATGCCTTTAAAGAACTTGTGTCGTGTCTGCGCGCAGATCTGCGGCGCGTGAGACAGTAAAAACCCCAATTTTAGACCAGCTGCTCCCCGGCTGGGCGGCTTTGGCGCTTCTGGGGACTGGCGCAGCGGGTCAATACTCGCCACGCATCAGCACCACATTGCCATCCGGATAGGCCACGCAGGGCAGGATGCAGCCCGCTTCCTTGTCCTCGGCGCTGAGCCCGGGCCATTCGATCTCGTAGTGCACACTGCCCGATTTCAATCGACCCACACAGGTGCGGCAGGTGCCATTGCGGCAGGAGCTGGGCCAGTCCACACCGCCTTCTTCCAGCGACTGCAGCAGCGGCGTGTCTGCCCAGGCATCGACCTGGATATCTTCGTTGTCGATCTGGGCGTTGTAGAGCTCGGGGGTGATGGGCATGGGGTGTGGATCCTAAAGGCCATATCAAAACCATAGCTGCCCAGCTAAGTGTGGTAAGCACTGATGCTGGATAGCAAGGATGAGGCCAGTTTTGCTGAAATTGCGGGCAATGTAACACACGGCTAATAAAAACATGGGCTTAGCGGGTTAAATGGCCCGCGATGCGCAGTTATCCACATGGTTGTTCAGCCATTTTCGGGATAACCCTAGCGCACCGCTGGCCGCTGGCCTGCATTGTCGCCCCCGCGTCTGTCGCCCAAGCGGCGCGCAAAGCAAATGTGAACACGTACAGTGCGAATGCATCCGGGGCTGCAAGCCTCTTCCAACATTGGGCGGCACAAGCGCCCGCATGGTGTAAAGGTGCGAACGTATGGGTTTGGATTTCAGCGACAAGGTAGCGATTGTGACGGGGGCCGGCGGCGGGCTGGGGCGTGAACATGCGTTGGCGCTGGCCCGGCGCGGGGCCAAGGTGCTGGTCAATGACCCGGGCGGCGCGGTGGACGGGCAGGGCAACTCGTCAGCGGCCGAGAAGGTGGTGCGCGAGATCGAGGCGCTGGGCGGCGTTGCCATGGCCAGCCATGCCTCGGTGACCGACTGGCCGGCGGTGCAGGCCATGGTGGCCCAGGTGGTCGAGCGCTGGGGCCAGGTCGATGTGCTGGTCAACAATGCCGGTACCTTGCGCGACAAGAGCTTTGCCAAGATGGAGATGGACGACTTCCGCGCCGTGCTGGAAGTGCATCTGATGGGCAGCGTGCACTGCTGCAAGGCCGTGTGGCCCTTTATGCAGGCGGCCCACTACGGCCGCATTCTGGTGACGACCTCGTCATCGGGCCTGTTTGGCAACTTTGGCCAGAGCAACTATGCCGCCGCCAAGATGGCGCTGGTGGGCCTGATGCAGACCCTGGCGCTGGAAGGGGCCAAGTACAACATCCATGTGAATGCGCTCGCGCCCACGGCCGCCACGCGCATGACCGATGGCCTGCTGGCGCCCGAGATGCTGCGCGCACTGCGGCCCGAGCTGGTGAGCCCGGCCATGCTGGCGCTGGTGCACGAGAGCGCGCCGACGCGGGCCATCGTCTGCGCCGGGGCCGGCAGCTTCGAGGCTGCGCACATCACAATGACGCGCGGGCTGCACCTGAGTGCTGACAGCGTACCGGTGGACGAGATGGATGCCCACCTGGCCCAGCAATGGGCCGAGCTGACCGACCGCCGGGGCGATATCGTGCCGGACAACGGTTTTGTGCAGGGCGACCTGGAAATCCGCAAGGCGCAGCAAAAGCTGCACTAAGGCGCCGGCCTGCGTTGGGTGGTTGGTCTGATCCCCCGGTGCCCCGGGGCCGGGCTTTATTGCAGTACAGAAAACAACAGCGCGGGCGATCGCTACACGTTCTTACCAAGGTGTGCTGCGGCTATCGGGCTAAATCCCGAAGCCCGGTCAGGCTGAGCGTGCAATACTCTGCCAGTCGCCGGGCAACCTGCTATCGTGCAGCCCGGCTTAGACAAGAACAACGCAGATGAACCATATCCAAGAACGCATTGATGCCATTGGCACCCAGCGCCTGCTGGGCATTGGGCGAGGCATCGAGAAAGAAGGCCTGCGCGTGAACGACGAGGGTGCGCTGGCCTTGACGCCGCATCCGGCCGCTTTGGGCTCGGCGCTGACGCACAGCAGTATCACGACCGATTTCAGCGAGTCGCAGATCGAGATCATCACCGGCGTGCACCAGGGCGTGCAGGCCTGCCTCGATGAGCTCTCCGAGGTGCACCAGTACGTCTACCAGGTTCTGCAAGCCAATGACGAGCGGCTGTGGATCTCGAGCATGCCTTGCTCGCTGCCTTCGGACGAGACCATTCCGCTGGGGCGCTATGGCACCTCGCACATTGGCCGCTCCAAAAGCATCTACCGCATGGGCCTGGGCCACCGCTATGGCCGGCGCATGCAGACCATCTCGGGCATCCACTACAACTGGTCGATGCCAGGGGTGAGCAGCGAGGCCTATTTTGGTCTGATCCGCAATTTCCGCCGCGAAGCCTTTTTGCTGCTTTATCTCTTTGGCGCGTCGCCCGTGCTCTGTCCTTGCTTTGTGCAGGGCCGCCCGCACCAGCTGCAGCCGCTGGGTGATGGCCAGGGCGCCCTGCACCTGCCCCACGCAACCTCGCTGCGCATGGGGCGCCTGGGCTACCAAAGCGATGCCCAGGCCTCGATCAGCGTCAGCTACAACGACCTCAAGGGCTATGCCGATTCGCTCTATGGCGCCTTGACCCAGCCGTATCCAGCCTATGAAAAAGTGGGTGTGATCAACCCGGGCGGCGAGTACAACCAGCTGGGCACGAGCCTGCTGCAGATCGAAAACGAGTTCTACGGCACCATCCGCCCCAAGCGCACGGTGCAGCGTGGCGAGCGCCCGCTGCATGCGCTGCGCGAGCGCGGCGTCGAGTATGTTGAAGTGCGCTTGATGGACATCAATCCGTTTGACAGCATGGGCATCTCGGCCCCGACGATGCGCTTGCTCGATGTCTTCTTGCTGCACTGCCTGCTGAGCGACAGCCCGCCCGATTCGCCCGCTGAAATCGCCGAGATGAAGCACAACCAGCACATGGTGGCCGAGCGCGGCCGCGAGCCGGGCCTGACCCTGCAGCGCCAGGGCCAGGAAGTGCTGCTGACCGACTGGGCCCAAGAGGTGCTGCAAGCCTGCCAGCCCATTGCGGCGGCGCTGGACCAGGCCCATGGCACGCAGGACTACAGCCAGGCGCTCCAGCAATCCCAGCATCTGCTGGCCCACCCGGAGCAAACTCCATCGGCCCAGGTGCTGGCGGCGGTCAGCGGGCAGTTTGGCACCTCGTTCAAGGCCTTTGGCGCCGCCCAGTCGCAATGGGCCCGCGAGCAGACCCTCGCCCGCCCCTGGAGCGATGCGCTGACGGCCAAGTACCAGCAGCGTGCGGCCGAGTCGATCAAGGCGCAAAAGGACATGGAAGCGGCGGACACGGTGCCGTTCGAAGAATGGCGCCAGTGCTATATGTCTCCCGAACACCTGGTCGTGTCTTGATAGACCTCGTGCCCTAGAGCCCGCTGCTGCGGGCTTTTTTGTTGCTGGCACGCCGCAGCGGTCGGGGGCAGAATGCAAGCGTTTGCAAGAAGCTTTGCGCTTCTGTTTTGATAGCTGTCCACGTTGGCTATCATTTGTCCGACATCTTTGGGTGTTGATTTCTCGTATTGTTCTGCCATGGCGCACTTCTCTTCCGACCGCAGCTGGCGCACGTTCAAGCGTGGCCTGCTCAACCACTATGTGCTCAACGGGCTGGAAGTGGCGCTGGGCCTCTTTCTCGTAACCACGCTGGTGCAGCTGATCTGGGGCACGCAGCATGCGGCGGCGGCCTCGGTCGGGGTCATCGTCACCATCGTGGTAGACAACCCTGCGCCGCGCCGGGGCAAGTTCTGGCGCATGCTGCCTGCCCCCTTGCTGGGGGCGCCGCTGTTTTTCATGGTGCAGCTGATGCACCAGCACCTGGTGCTGCTGGGCCTGGTGGCCGTGTTGTCCACTTTTCTGGGCTTTTTGTGGATGGCCTGGGGCAAGCGCGGCGCGCCCATTGCCATTGCGGTGGTGCTGGCCATGGTGCTGGGCATGTCGGTGCCCAAGCCGGCCGAGGGGCAGCTGCTGGCCGCAGCGGCCGAATCGACGATGTTCTTCAGCATTGGCGCGGGCATGTTCCTGGTGTATGCGGTCATCGCCAACACCTTGCTCAATTTCCGCTACCGCGTGCAGTTCATCGCCGATACCGTGCTGTCGCTCGCTGCCCTCATGCTGGAGCAGGCGCGCATGGTGCTGCCCGAGGCGGCCCGCCATGTCGGGCTGGAAGGGGAGTCGGTCGATGGCGAGGCCTATGGCGACAACCTGGCCGACCGCAATTTTGGCAAATTCTCGCGTTCAGGCCAGCCCCAGCAGCACATGGGCCAGCTGATGGCCCGGCACGCAGCCTTTGCCGACCAGCTGCAGGCGGCCCGCGACATTGTGCTGGAGAGCCCGCGCACGCCGCGCCGCCAACGCCTGGCCGGCATGCTGATGCAGATGCTGGAGATCCGCGACCACCTGCTCGCCTGCGAGCTGGACCTGGAGCATTTGCGCAAGTCGCCCGAGCAGGCGCCGATGCTGCTGGCCCAGCAGGCCATGCTGCGTGCCCTGGCGATGGAGGTGGTGCACCTGGCCGACAGCCTGCTGCTGGGCCGCAAGCCCCGCGCGATGAGCAATCTTGACGCCTTGCTGCGCCCCATGCAGATGGCCAGCAAGCTGCCCGCGCAGCGGCTCGAAGAATCGCTGCCTGACCACTACGACACGGACGTCTCGCCCCAGGCACTGTCACGCGAGCTGAGCGAGCGCATTGTGCGCATCCATGAAGAGGTCAACCGCTTGATCGGCCTGGGCCGCGACGAGGTCGAGCCCGATCTGGCCGTGGTGCGCGCGAGCTGGCAGATGTTTGTCAGCCCGACGGCCTGGTCCTGGACGCCATTCAAGGGCCTGATGAGCTGGGATGCGCCTCCGCTGCGCCATGCGATCCGCGCGGCGCTGGCCATTGCGGTGGGCTACCTGGTGGTGCAGGTCCTTCCCTGGAATGCCCATGCCTACTGGGTGCTGCTGACGATTGTGGTGGTGCTGCGCGGCAGCCTGGCGCAGACCCTGGAGCGGCGCACAGTGCGGGTGCTGGGCACCTTGCTGGGCTGCGTGGCGGCGCTGGCCATCTTGTCGGCGCATCTGTCGCCGCTGGGTTTGATTCTGTGCCTGACGCTGGCCCAGGGCGTCGCGCACGGCTTTGCGCTGCGCCGCTACCTGTTCACCGCGATGGGCGCCACGGTGCTGGGCCTGGTGCAGGCGCATATGCTGCATGCCGGAGGCAGCACCACCTTCCATATGTTCGAGCGCGTGGTCGATACCTTGATCGGCACCGGCATTGCCTGGGCCTTTGCCTATGTGCTGCCGTCCTGGGAGCGTTCTCAGTTGCCCGCGCTCGTGCAGCGGGTGCTCAAAGCGCAGGCCGCGCATGCCAGCACGTCGCTGGCGGTGGACCAATTGCAGGCCGTGGACAACGCCCCCGAGCTGGCCTGGCGCCTGGCGCGGCGCGAAGCCTATGACAGCCTGTCCGCGCTGATCCAGGCCGTTGACCGCTCACTGAAAGAGCCGCGTGCCGTGCAGCCGCCGCTGCAGGCGCTCGAGCTGTTCCAGGCCCATTGCTACCAGCTGCTGGGCCAGATGTCTTCGGTCAAGATCATGCTGATGATGCGCCGGGGCCAGACGCCGTCGCCGTTTGCGGTGCAGCAGCTCCAGGACACCGCTGCCACCATCGATGCCTGCCTGCTGCAGGCGCCGCCGTTGCCGGCCGCTGGCGATGCCGAGGCCCAGCGCCCCGCCAAGATGCCCGCTCCCGAGCGCGTGCCAGGCCCGGAAGACCGCGACCAGCTCATTCCCTGGCTGATGCGGCGCCTGGCCACGGCACGCATTCTGGCCGGCCAGCTGCAGCAGGATGCCGTGCAGATCCGCCAGTTGCTGGCGCGCGAGGAGACCTTGCCGCCGGTGCAAGCAGAACCGGTTCAGGCGCAGTCCACTTGAGCGCTAAAAAAGATGGAGGGGTTAGGACTGCAGCGCCTCCAGCGCGCATTCCTGCCAGTACATTGCCGCGGCAAAAAAACCTTCCCAGACGCAGCCATTGCAGCCCCGGCCGCAGCAGGTGGTGGGCGCGGCTGGGGGCTCGCGCAGGCTGATCTGGCGGGCGCTGGCGCTGGCCTGCAGCGCGGCAAAGCACTGGCGCGCCTCGCGCAGGCTGGCCAGCGGCTGGAGGCGGAGGACGGCAGGGTTCACTGCTCGGGCCGGGGTGGCACGGCCTTGCGGCGCAGGCCAAAGCGCAGCACAAAAGCCGCGCCCAGTACCAGGGAAAACCAACCCACTGCCGGGGCCTTGGCAAAAACTCCCTGCACAATATCGCCCTGAGCGACATAGGGCGAGACCACAATCACCAGCCCTATCAAGACCAAGATGATGCCTTTGATGAGCAGGTCCTGATCGGATTTGCGCTGCGCATCCCACTGGCGTTGAGATAAAGAAGACATGGCAGCATTATCCGGCACAGCGCGCCTGCGTGCGCACCGCCTGCCTGCCATTCCCCCCGAAAGCAAGAGTATGAGTATCCAATGGTTCCCCGGGCATATGCACCTGACGCGCAAGCTGATTGCCGAGCGCATCAAAGACATCGATGTGGTCATCGAGGTGCTCGATGCACGCATGCCTGGATCGAGTGCCAACCCGGCGCTGACGGAGCTGACCGGCCACAAGCCCACGCTCAAGATCATCAACAAGCAGGACATGGCCGATGCCAGCCGCACGGCGCTGTGGGTGGCCTGGTATGAGGCCCAGCACGAGACCAAGGCCCTGCCGCTCGATGCCAGCGAGCCGGCCCCGGCCAAGCGCCTGGTGGAGGCATGCCGCCAGTTGGCACCCGGGCGCGGCGGTCTGGCCAAGCCCATGCGGGTGCTGATCTGCGGCGTGCCCAATGTGGGCAAGTCCACCCTGATCAACAGCATGAGCGGCAAAGGCCAGGCCAAGGCCGGCGACGAGGCCGGTGTGACCAAGGACGAGCAGCGCATTGTGCTGGCCGATGATTTCTACCTCTGGGACACACCCGGCATGCTCTGGCCCAAGATCATCGTGCCCGAGTCGGGCTACAACCTGGCGGCCTGCGGATCGGTGGGGCGCAATGCCTATGACGACGAGCTGGTGGCGCTGGAGCTGCTGCTGTACCTGCAAAAGCACTACCCGCGCCAGCTGGACGAGCGCTACAAGCTGGGGCTCGAAGATGCGGACATCGCTGCGCTGAGCGATGACGAGCTGCTGACCTTGATTGGCAAGAAGCGCGGCGCAGTGATGGGCGGCGGGCGCATCAACATGCAAAAGGCCGCTGAGCTGCTGATCACCGACTTTCGCACCCAGATGCTGGGCCGCATCACCGTCGAGACGCCGGCAGAATTTGAGCAATGGCGGGCGGCTGGCGAGGCGGCCGAGGCCTTGCAGCAAGCCAAGAAGGCAGAACACGCCAAACACCGCAAGGCAGGGCGCAAGCGCTACTGATCTGCGCGGCAGGCTCGCGCTGGCTGGGGCGCTGCTGGCAGGTTGCTGCCTTTTATGCGCACAAAGCCGCTCAAAAGCGGCCAAAGCCAGCGGTTGCTGTGGGCTTTTATGCAACAAGCGGTATATAGTCCTTGCATTCTTGAGAAATAACCGCTATAGTTCACCCTTCGTCTTCTTATCGCTGCAGCAACGAATGACCTTCTGCAGCGCACCATTGGGAGTTTTTGCTATGTCCTGTTTCATGTTCAACCCTCTCCACTGAACACGGTTTCTGCCCCGGCTTAACCATGTTCATATGGTTTAGCCTTGGCCCAGATCGCCGCCTGCACCACTGCAGCCGGGATCGACAAAAGCCCTGGCTACTTCGCCGGGGCTTTTTGTTTCGGGGTTTTGCTGCGCCCGCCGTCAGGCCATAGGCGCGCCAGGCCCCTGAGGAACCGCACAGATGAGTGCAAAAACGGTTTCCCGTGCCTTTGAAGAGGGCCGGGTCAAGGCTTTGCGCCGCATGAAGCAACCTATTGCGTTGCTGATCGTGGCCGATTCCACTCCTTTCAACCCTGTTGCCAAAGCCATGGCCCAGCGGCGTCTGTCCGGCGCTGCGGGCAAGCACATTCGCAGCCAAGGCGCCCAGCGTCGTGCCGACCGGATGGCCTTGCAACAGATGACCCGCAAAGCCGACCATGGGGATTGAGCGGCTGCGCTGGATGAAAAGACAGCACAACATGAAAGAAATGAAAACCTCCCCGGAGCTATTGCTTCGCGTACAGATGCATGAGCGTCAGCAAAACCTGCAGGCCATTGCGGCCCAGCTGAAAACCGAATTGATCGGTATTGATGACGTGATTGACCGTGTGATGGGCGCCGTGCGCGCCTGGTACGTGATGCCCCAGCTCATTACCCGCCCTGTGATTGTGTGCCTGTGGGGATTGACAGGCACGGGCAAGACCCAGCTGACGCGCCGCCTGGCGCAGCTGCTGGGTTTTTATGATCGCTTTGTCGAAGTCCAGATGGACGGCTTCAGCCAAAACGGTGACAGCTATGGCGCATCGACCATCTCCGGCACGCTCGAGAGTGCGGGGCTGGTGGAAGGCGCGCCCGGCATCCTGGTGCTCGATGAGTTCCAGCGTTACCGCACCGTGAGCAGCCGGGGCGATGACAGCAAGGTCGAGCGCTTCCAGGATGTCTGGGCCTTGTTGTCGGATGGCAAGCTGCCGCCTGCCTTGTCGGAGCTGCACAGCATCGAGCGCAAGCTGGCGGACGCGCTCTATGACGCCGAGCGGGCCGAAGAAGACGACGCGCAGGAGCGGCGTAAAAAGCAGCAGATGCGCTACAAGATCGATGCCTGGGACGCGCAGGCACTCAAGCGCAGCTTGAAGCTCGATGCGCCCTTGCTTGACATCATGCAGTGGAGCAATGACTACATTCACCAGCTGCTGCTCCAGTTTCGCAGCTCCCAGCAATCCTGGGAGACCGATTACAGCCGGCTGCTGGTCTTTGTCTGTGGCAATCTCGACGAGATGTACACGGAGACGGCCAGCCGCGTCGAGGACTGCGACACCGATGCCGACATTTTCCACCGGCTCACAAGCCGCCTGTCGCTGATCGATGTCAAGCGCGCCTTGGCCGAGCGCTTCAAGCCCGAGCAGATTGCCCGGCTGGGCAACCAGCATGTGATCTACCCGTCGTTCAGCCGCTCGGCCTACGAGCAGCTGATTGCGACGACGGTGCAGCACTATCTGCGGGGGCTTGAAGCCAATTGCGGTCTGCGCTTTGTCATCGGCAGCGATGTGCTCGCGCAGATCTACCAGAACGCGGTGTTCCCCACTCAGGGCACGCGGCCGCTGTTCTCGTCGGTGCACACGATCTTGTCGAGTGCGTTGGTCGATGCAGCGCTGTGGGCGCTGGAGCAGGGCGCGCAGGCCGGCCAGCCATTGCAGGTGCAGATGGCCGCTGGCGCGGCGCAGCTGCAGGTGCAACTGCCACTGCCAGGTGCGCCAGAGGTGCTGCAGCAGTGCTTTGCGGTTCCGCTGGATCTGAACAAGGTCAAGCAGCGCACCAGCGCGGATTTTCGCGCGCTGCTGGCGGTGCATGAGGCCGGGCACGGCCTGGTCTATGCGCTGCTGTATGGCCGCACGCCGCAGGAGCTCAAGATCAATATTGCGACTTTCGAAGGCGGCTACAACAGCTTTACCGAGCTGCAGGCGACATCGCGGCGCAATATGCTGGACATGGTCTGCGTGGGCCTGGCCGGCCGCGCGGCCGAGCGCCATGTGTTTGGCCAGGAAGCCTGTACCACCGGCGCCGAGCAGGATATCCGGCAGGCCACGGCGGATGCGGCGCGCTACCTGCGCCACCTGGGCTTTGGTGCGCGTCTGTCGCGCACCGATGTGGCCCAGGAGCCTGGCGACAACACCAATACCGAGGTGGGGCCCAGCAATGCCGGTATCGAAGCCTTGCTGCAAGCGCAGATGCTGCGTGCGCAGGACCTGCTGGTGCAGCACAACGCCTTGCTGATGGCGATGACCGCCTTGCTGCTGCGCGAGGGTCTGATCAGCCCGGCCGCAATGGCGCAGCTGTGTGCCGAGCATGGCCAGGTGGTGCAGGCCAGTGCGGCGCAGATCCCGGATGCGGCTGAACAAAAATGGGTGCTGGAGCCCTATGCCGATATGCTGGCCAAGCACGACCAGCGCCCGCGCATGGCCTGAGTGCGCGAGCTGTTCAGCTACTTTTTACGCCGCCTGTTGCAAAACAGGCGGCGTTTTTTTATGGGCGCGGATGGCGCCCATTACAGCTACTGAGCCTTGGCGGGCGTGCTTGCAGGCACTGCGCTGCTGGCAGCGGCTGCAGCCTCTGCGCCCTTGCCGGTCAGCTGCCGCACCGTAAAGCCCTGCTTTTGCAGCAATTGCAGCAGGTTGTTGTCGCCCACCATGTGCAGCAGGCCCACGGCGATGAAAAGCTGCGGTTGGGCCGCCATCATGGCCGGCAGCCGCTCGGCCATGCGCTGGTTGCGCGTATCGAGCAGGGCCGCTTGCATGCCCACATCGCCCAGGCATTGGCAGGTCTGCATCAGCTGCTCCAGCGCAGCCAGGTCACCGCTTTCCCAATACTCGGCCAATTTCTGGGCGACCTGGCGGTTCTTGCCGCTGTCGATGTCGTCGAGCGCCTTGCGGATGTCGTCGGGTGTGGCCAGCTGCGCGGGCACACCATCGCCACCCAGGCCCATGGCCAGCAGCTGCTCCTGCGCCGTCTCGATGGCCTGCACCGGTTTGCCCACCGCATGGGCCATGGCCGCCAGGTTCAGGTCGATGCCGTAGGCCGGGTGGTAGCCGCTGCGTGCCATGTCCTGCATACCGAGCGCGATCAGGCGGGCCAGGGTGGCGGCATTGGTTTGCCAGGTGCTCTGGTCCACACAGGATTCAAAGGCCATGCGACCCATGCGTGTCTGCAGCTCGGGGTTTTGGCGCATGACCAGCTTTTGCCGGTCGTTGTCTTCGCGCATCGCCTGGGTCAAGGCCTGCAAGGTGGCGGGGTCCACCGGGTCGAGCTCCAGCGCAATGGCGGGGGCCCCGCGCAGCGCTTGTGCGGTGCGCGGTCCGGGAAAGATCCAGGGCAGCTGGCCCACATGGATGCTGCCCCAGAGATAGGCGACCGTATCGCCTTTGCGCAGTTGCCACAGCACGCCCCGGTCCGGATGCGGCTTGCGCGATTCCGCCTGGTAGACCGCCGGATCTTTGACGGCTGGGGCCGGGCAGGAGGGGTTATCCGCTGGTGCCAGCTGCGGTGCTGGCGCGGCTGCAGGCGTGCGTGCCTGGGCCGCATGGCCGCCAGCGAGCAAGGCCAGGCCCAGCAGCAGCTGTGGCAGCAGGCGCAGGCCGCGTGCGGGGTGGTGGGGGAGAAGCGAGAGGGGTGCTGAATGCTGCAAAACGGGCTCCAGATCATGGCCGCAAGGCTTGCGGTGATGCGAGCCCTTGCGGCGATTAACGCTTAGCGCTGTGCCTGGGTCGCAAACCAGCGGCGTGCCAGGCGATCCCAGAACTTGGCGCCCAGGGCGATATTGTTGTCGTTGAAATCATAGCCCGGGTTGTGCAAGCCAACGCCGGGCTGGCCATCGGAGCCGTTGCCGATCCAGCCATAGGCACCGGGTACTTCTTCGAGCATGAAGCCAAAGTCCTCGGCTGTCATCGCCGGCAGCACATCGGTGTGGGCGTTGGTGTTGCCAACCATCTCGCGCATCACCTCGCCCATGAACAGCGCCTCCTTGCGGTGGTTGGTCGTGTTGGGGTAACCGGGCTTGATGATCACTTCGGCGCTGGCAAAATGCGCCTCGGCGATGTGGCCGGAGACCCGGTGCAGGCCGTCGATCAGGAACTGCTGCGAGGCCAGCGTCAGGTTGCGGCAGGTGCCGTAGATACGGGCCTCATCCGGGATGATGTTCTCCACCGTGCCCGACTCGATCTTGCCCACGGTCAGCACCGCAGCATCCAAGGGATCAGTGCCGCGCGAGACCAGGGTCTGCAACTGGCCGACGATGGAGCAGGCCACCGGGATCGGGTCCACGGTCGTATGGGGCAGTGCCGCATGGCCGCCCCGGCCACGCACCACAATCTCAAAGCGCAGCGCAGCTGCCATGATGGGCCCCACGCGCACCCCCATCTGGCCCTGCGGCAGCGCGGGCCAGTTGTGCAATGCAAACACGGCCTGGCAGGGGAACTGGGTAAACAGCCCGTCCTGCATCATCGCGCGCGCGCCTGCGCCGCCTTCTTCACCGGGTTGAAAGATCAGGTGCACCGTGCCATCGAAATCACGCCGGCCAGCGAGCAGCTCAGCGGCCCCCATCACCATCGTCGTGTGGCCGTCGTGGCCGCAGGCATGCATGCGGCCCGGGTACTGGCTGATGTGGCCAAACTGGTTGGTTTCCTGCACCGGCAGCGCATCCATGTCGGCGCGGATACCGATGGCAGGCCCGGGGTTGGCGGCATCGCGCCCCTGGCCGTAAATGCTGGCCACAATGCCGGTGGTGCCCAGGCCCCGCACCATGGGGATGCCCAGCGCCGTCAGATAGGCCGCGATCTTGTCGGCGGTGCGGTTTTCTTCGTACTTCAGCTCCGGGTGCATGTGCAGATCGCGGCGAAATGCAGTGAGCTGGTTGATGTTGGGGGCGTTGTCTTGGTCGAGGTACATGGTTTCTCTCTCGTGTCGGTGCAGGCGGCCACTGACCGCCATGCCGGAACTGCAAGCCTACCATTGTCCTCCTGTCTGCCCGGAGTGTCTGCGCGACAGTGTCTGGCGGGAAGCTCTGGGCGGGAAGCTTCGGGCCGCCCCTTTATGCCGCGTCGGTGGCAGAGGCCACGGCGCCCGGATGCGACAATCTGCGGTCCGCCAGCAGGGCCGCCACATTGAGCAGGGCCAGCACCGTGCCAGCGATGCAGGCACCCGTCCAGCCGCCGTGGTGCCAGGCCCAGGCGCCGATGGCCGAGCCAGCCGATGCGCCGATAAAGTAGCCCGTCATATAGCAGGCGTTGATGCGCGAGCGCGCCTCGGGTGCCAGGCGGTAGATGACGTTCTGGTTGCAGATGTGGGTGCCTTGCAGCGCCAGCTCGATCACCAGCATGCCGACGATGAACAGGAACACCGAATGCTGGCTGTACCACAGCAGCGCCCAGTTGACGACCAGCAGCAGCACCGAGAAGGCGGTGGTCGGGCGCTCCAGGCCTTTGTCGACCAGGCGGCCCGCGGCATTGGCCATCAAGGCGCCGGCTACACCCGACAGGCCAATGAGGCCGATCGACGAATCGCTCAGGCCGTGCTCGGGGCCGCCGAGCATCAGGGCCATCGTCGAGAACAGCACACTGACCGATGCAAAGGCCAGGCCCCCCAGCAAGGTGCGGGTGCGCAGGCGGGGCTGGGTGCGTATCAAGGTGGCCATGCTGCCCAGCACCTGGCCATAAGGCAGGCGTGGGCCGCTGTGTGCCACCTTGGGCAGCACCCGGTAGAGGGCCAGCGCCACCAGCACCATCGCGATGCCGCCCGCCTTGTAGACCAGGCTCCATCCGCCCACGGCCGACAGGAGTCCGGCGACTGTGCGCGAGAGCAAAATGCCGGTGAGCAGGCCGCTCATCACCAGGCCGACGGCGCGGCCACTTGACTCACGCGGGGCCAGGCTGGCGGCCATCGGCACCAGCACCTGGGCCGCGACCGAGAAGAGACCCGTGACCAAGGTGCCCAGCACCAAGGCTGTGAACGGTGAGGGCATCAGGCCGGCAAAGCCGCTGACCAGCAGGCCGATCGCCGCGAGCAGCATCAGGCCCACGGTCAGTTTGCGGCGCTCGAGCATATCGCCCAGCGGCACCAGAAACAGCAGGCCAATCGCATACGACACCTGCGCGCAGGTGACCAGAATGCCGGCCGTGCTCTCGCTCACCTGCAGCGCATGGGCGATGGAGTTGAGCAGCGGTTGGTTGAAGTAATTGGCGCCGGCGCAGAGGCCGCAGGCTGTGGCCATCAGCAGCAAGACGGCAGGGCTGAGCGTTGCAGCAGGCGCTGCCGAGGAGGGTGCGGCGGCAGAGGTTGTTGTTTGTTTATTTTTCACGGGGCGAGTGTGCGCGCATCCGAAAAACAATGTGCACCCTTGGTCTTGGCGCAGCTGCTAGGCTTGCCGCGACCAGGCCGGGTTGCGCAGCAGCGCCTGCCATTGCTGCAGGCTGGGGTGCGATTGCGGCACGGACATGCCCGCTGTGGGTTCTGTGTGCCGGAACTGCAGCCCACTTTCAATATGCAAGGGTGCCTGCGTATAGGGGTGCTGCAGCGACAGCGACCAGGCATGCAGCCACAGCCGCTGCAGGCCCAGACGCTCGGCCCACCAACGGTTCAATGGGCCCTTGCCATGCGTGGCATCGCCAATGATGGGGTGGGCGATGTGCTTGAGGTGGCGGCGGATCTGGTGGCGGCGCCCGGTGTGGGGTGTCGCCTGGACCAAGGACAGCCGCGTGCCGGCAAAGCGGCTGTCATAGGCCTCGGCGTGTTCCAGCCTCGCCAGGCGCGCAAAGCGGGTCCGGGCCGGCTGGGCGGGCGCGTCCTCAGGCGCATCATCGGGGCGTAGCGCATGGTCGACCTCCGCTTGCAGCGGCGCCCAGCCGCGCACCATCGCCAGGTAGCGCTTGTCGATCTGGTGGTTCTCAAACTGGCTGCGCGTGCGGCTGGCGGCCTCGGCATGCAGCGCCAGCAGCAGCACGCCGCAGGTGCCCTTGTCGAGCCGGTGCAGCGGAAACACATGCTGGCCGATCTGGTCGCGCAAGGTCTGCACGATAAAGCGCGTCTCGCCTGCGTCCAGGCCCGTGCGGTGCACCAGCCAGCCGGCAGGTTTGTAGATGGCCACCAGGTGCTCGTCGCGCCACAGCAGGGGCAGGGGGCAGTCCTGCGCATGGGTATGCGCAACAGCAGGGTCGATGGCGAAAGACATGGGTGGGCGGGCTGGTGAAACGATGTTGCAGGCGTGATCAGCTATGGATTTTATAGTGGCCGTGCCTCAAGACCTCTTGGACCACAGCCCAAACAACAGCATGCCCGCCAGCATCGCCGCACTGAAGATCGCCGCCGAGCCCATGCCCGCCGCCGTACCCACCAGCGCTGGGCCTGGGCAGTAGCCGGCCAGGCCCCAGCCGATGCCAAATAGCGCCGAGCCGATCAGCAGCGGTGCATCAACCGCTTGGCGTGCAGGCAGCTGCATGGGCTCGCCCAGCAGGCTGCGGCTGCGCCGGCGCGCCAGTGCAAAACCGGGCAGACCCAGCGCTATCGCGCCGCCCATCACCAGCGCCAGCGACGGGTCCCAGGGGCCTGCCAGATCGAGAAAAGCCAGCACCTTCTGCGGATCGGCCATGCCGGACACCAGCAGGCCCAGGCCAAAGACCAGGCCTGCAAGGGCCGCGATCAGGATAGTCATCATGCTCTCCTTATAGAAGGTGGCGCACTACAAACACCGTCGCGAAACCGGTGGCCATAAAGACCAGGGTGGCCACCAGGGAGCGCAGCGACAGGCGGGAGAGCCCGCAGACCCCATGCCCACTGGTGCAGCCCGAACCCAGGCGCGTGCCTATGCCCACAAGCAGGCCGGCCAGCACCAGCAGTGGCCAGGCTGCAGAGCTGCTGGCCGCTGGCAAGGGCGCAAACCACTGGTAAATCCATGGGGCTGCCAGCAGGCCAAGCACAAATGCCAATCGCCAGGCGCCGCGCTGCAGGCGTGGCGGCAGCAGTGCGGCCACGATGCCGCTGATGCCCGCAATACGGCCATTGAACAGCACCAGTAGCACGGCAGCCAGACCAATCAAGGCACCGCCTGCGAGGGCGGCCAGGGGCGTAAAGGCAGACAGATCGAGCGACATGGGCGACTTCCTTGACGTGAACGATGCGGTGGGGTTTCAGGCTGCCGGGCAGTACTGGGCGTACAGCGTCTGCAACAGCGCCAGCAGGCGCGCATCGGCCACCTGGTAGAAGATGTTCTTGCCCTCGCGCCGGGTGCTGACCGCGTTTTCGCGCCGCAACACGGCGAGCTGCTGCGACAAGGTGGGCTGCGCAATGCCCAGCTGCGCCTCCATATCGCTGACGCAGCATTCGCCTTGGCTCAGGAGGCAGAGCAGCAGCAAGCGGTCCTCATTGCCCAGAAGCTTGAGGGCAGAGACGGCATGGTGCGCTGCCTCGCGCATGGCGTCGGGCGAAGGGGAGGCCTTGGTTTTTGCAGACATGGGAAGAAGGCTTGGACGCAGCAGGCTTGCCGAAAAGGAGGAATTTTATTATATTAAAAGATATATTGTTTTGTGTGAATGTGTTTTGACCATGCGCTCTGCCCCTTCTTTTGGCGTTCAGGCATTTTTTGACGAGGTGACCGGCACCGTCAGCTATGTGCTGCACGATGTGGCCAGCCGCGAGGCGGCAGTCATCGACCCGGTCTGGGACTTTGATGCCAAGAGCGGCCGCACCAGTACCGCATCGGCCCAGCGCATCGCTGATTACCTGGATGCCGAGCGGCTGACGCTGCGCTGGGTGCTGGAGACCCATGCCCATGCAGACCACCTGTCTGCGGCCCAGTGGCTGCGCAGGCAGATGCCCGCAGGCGCGGTGCGCATTGCCGCGCCGGTGGTGATTGGCCAGCAGATCACGCAGGTACAAAAAGTGTTTGGCGGCATCTACGGCATGGAGGGCTGCATCGCACCGCAAGGCGCAGACTTTGACTGCCTGCTGCGCGATGGCGATGTGCTGGCGCTGGGGGCCACTCGCATCCGCGCGCTGGGTGTGCCCGGCCACACGCCGGCGGACCTGGCCTATGCGGTGGAAGAGGGCGGTGCTGCGGCAGGCGCAGTGGCCGACATTTTTGTCGGCGACACCTTGTTCATGCCCGATGTGGGCACAGCGCGCTGTGATTTCCCTGGCGGCGATGCCCATGCGCTCTACCGCTCGATTGGCCGGCTACTGGCGCACCCGCCAGAGACGCTGCTCTATGTCTGTCACGATTACCCGCCAGCCGGCCGCGCTGCCGCTTGGTGCAGCACGGTGGCCGAGCAGCGTGCGCACAACATCCATGTGCACGAGGGTGTGGACGAGGCCGCTTTTGTCGCGATGCGCGAGGCGCGCGATGCAACGCTGGCGATGCCGCAGCTGATGCTGCCCTCGGTGCAGGTCAATATCCGCGCCGGGCGCCTGCCCGATGCCGATGCGCAGGGCCGGCGTTTTCTCAAGCTGCCAGTCGATGCGCTCTGAGGGAGCGTTGAGGTTTGGTCTTAGAGCCGGTAACACGACCCAGCGAATCGAAGGTTTGCGGTTGAGACTAGGCGTCAAGCCGCAGGCAGTACAGGCGTACGACAAGGCTTGGCGCAGCCGGCGAGGCTACGACGTATCAAGGGTTGTGTTGGCGGCTCTTAGCGGCCCGCAGACTGGTGCTGCGCGTCTTCGAAGCGGTTCACTTTCCACAGGCTGGGGAAGAGCCGCGTCCACAGCCCCACCACCAGGAGCGAGCACAGGCCGCCCGCCACCGCTGCGGGAACTGCGCCCAGCAGGGCAGCGCTGCTGCCAGCGCGGAATTCACCCAGCTCATTGGACGAGCCGATAAACAGCATGTTGACGGCATTGACGCGGCCGCGCATGTTGTCGGGCGTGGCAAATTGCAGCAGCGATCCGCGTACATAGACACTGACCATGTCGGCCGCGCCAGCGACGGCCAGCGCCAGGCAGGACAGCCACAGCCAGTGCGACAGCGAGAACACCAGGTTGGCAATGCCAAACACGGCCACGGCCAGCATCATGCGCCGGCCCACCTGGGTGCCAAAGGGGCGGCTGCTGAGGTAGAGGCCGGCGCAGACTTCGCCCATCGCCATGGCGCTGCGCAGCAGGCCCAGGCCTTCGGGTCCGGTGTGCAGCACCTCATGGGCGTAGATGGGCAGCAGCGCCACCACGCCGCCCAGCAGCACGGCAAACAGATCGAGCGAGATGGTGCCCAGCACCATGGGGCGGCCAAAGATAAAGCGGATGCCCGCGCCAAAGCGCTGCCAGATCGTGTCGCGCGCGGCGCCTGGCTCGGCAGCGGCCTTGGGCGCCGCATACAGCACCTGGACGCGCAGCAGTAGCGCGGTGCCAATTGCAAAGGCCAGCATGCAGACCGCATAGGTCCACACGGCCCCGCCAGCGGCGTACAAAAAGCCGCCCAGCATCGGCGCGCCAATGGCCGAGCAGCGCATTACCACGCTGTTGGTGGCAATGGCCTTGGGCAGCAGCGCCATCGGCACCAGCTGCGGCAGCAGGCTTTGCAGCGATGGGCCCGAGAAGGCGCGCGTGGCGCCATACAGCACCAGCACCGCATAGATGCCTGCGACCCCGGCATGGCCATGGCCCGACAGCCACAGCAGCAGCGCGCTGCAGACACTGCCCAGCGCCCAGCTGGTGGCCAGCACCTTCTTGCGTGGCAGCCGGTCGATCAGCTCGCCGGCAGGCAGCAGCAGCAGGAGCATCGGGATGAACTGCGCCAGGCCGACAAAGGCCAGCGCCATGGGGTTGCGCGTCAAGTCATAGACCTGCCAGGCGACGACCACGGCCTGGATCTGGGTGGCACCCACGGCAAAGACGCGCGCGATCAGAAAAACGAGAAAGCCGCTGTGCTGGTCGCGCAGCAGCGGCGGAGGGGCGGAGTGGGTGGTCGCTGGCATGGGGTGGGGCGCAGCCTGCGCTGGTGCAGCTGCTGCAACCGCAATATGGTTGTAGGTGTTTGTGGCGCCATTCTGCCATGCCTGCTCAACTCTTATATAAGAGTTGGGCTTATCCATGCGGCAAGCAGGGCATGCCCAAAAGCGGGGCATGTGCGCAACGGCGCTGCGATGCGCGCATTGCGCCAATGCGGGCTGCAAAAACCAAACCCCCTGTCACCGCTGTGGGGCGACTGGGGGTTGGTGATGTGGATGTAGCTTGAGGCCTCTAACTGGCAATAGCTGCGAGCTGCCAGACCTCAATGTCAGCTGAGTAAGCGGGCGCTGTCAGCAGCACCCGCCGGGGCCATCAAGGGGCCTTGGCGGTCTCGACCGTCAAGTCCAGTACATAGGCGTAGCGCGACGCGTCCGCTGGCGGATTGGCAATGGTGTAGCGCTTCACGCGCAGCACATTGCTGTAGCCGGGTTCGTGCTGGTAGCCTTCGATATTGCCGTAGAAATGCTGCCAGTCGCCGGCCACGGTCTTGCGGCCGTTGCTGTCATAGCGCAGCTCACGCACCTGCAGGCATTGCACGCCCTTGGCCACGCCGTGGCTGCAAGGCTTGGTCTGGGGGGCCACTTCATAGAACATGGTCTCCCCGGCGCTGCCGTACTTGGTGGCGTTGGTGGGCACCGACTTCAGCAGCCAGCGGCTGCCATCGTTGAACTGCAAGGTCAGGCGCGGGGCGTTGCTGTCCTGCGTGATGCGCAGGCTCTCGGCGCGTGTGATCTGTGCGCTCACTGCCTGCTCGAGCTGCATCAGTGGGGGCTCACACGCCATCATCGTGCCAATCGGGTTGGTGATGCTGATCTTGTCGCCATCGAGCTGGTAGCCCGCGCCCATCACATTGCAGAGGTTGCCGATGCTCACGCGGTGTGCTGTCTTGGCATCGCCGCTGAAGCCCAGGCGCAGCACCTTCTTGGGGGCCAGTGCGGTGAAGGCGGGCAGCGGACGGCCGGACTGGTCTTCGGCGCGCTCCAGGTCCCAGTGGTAGGACTGCAAGGTCTTGTCGGTGGCAGATACGTTCATGGCGGGTGCGGTGCTGCCTGCAGCTGGTGCTGCAGGGGTGGACGATGGGGTGCTGCTGCAGGCGGCCAGGGCCATCGCAGCGGCTGCGCTGAGGCTCATCAGTTTCCAACGTTGCATATGAAGTTTTTCCTTGTTCGAGGCAGCGCACAGGCGCGCGCTGCGGTGGGTGAAAGCAAACTTAGCTTGCCATCCTAGGGGCTGCCGGCCGGCGCTGGTGTAGGCCAAGCTTGGTGCTTGGCAGCCCGCTCCATGGCCGCTGCCGCAGCAGCGTTTGCCTAAAACTTAGGCGCATGAAAATTGTTGAAGCAAGTCAAAGGCTTGCCATCTTGTCCAGAGCCTTGTCCACATGCTGACCCACAGATATCTGGGATAACCACAGGCGCGCTATCAGGCGGTGAGGAAGAGGGCCGGGTCGACCATGCTGCGGTTGAGCATCACGCCCCAATGCAGGTGCGGGCCTGTGACCCGGCCGGTCGCGCCGACCTTGCCGATCACTTCGCCAGCGCGCACGCTCTGGCCCACCGTGACCTGGGTCGCGCTCAGGTGGCAGTACATCGTCAGAAAGCCGCCACCATGGTCCATCCAGATGGTGTGGCCGTTGAAGAAGTAGTCACCCACATCGATGATCTTGCCATCGACCGGTGCCTTGACGGGCGTGCCGGTGGCTGCGGCGATGTCCATGCCGCTGTGCGGATTGCGCGACTGGCCATTGAAGACGCGGCGCAACCCGAAGGAGCTCGAGCGCCGGCCGGGCACCGGCACGGGCAGCTGCATCTGCGCGGGCAGCGGCGTGCTGAAGGTGGCCATCACTGTTTGTTGGTGGTCACGTTCGCGTTCATAGCGGGCATTGTCGGCGGCAGACAGATCGACCGTCTTGGGGGCGACCTTGAGGCGCTGCTCGCTGTACTTCTTGTCGCGCACCGTGTAGGGGATACTGCGTGGGCCGCTGGCCGTATGCAGCCGGATCTCTGCGGCGCCGGTGGGGGCCGACAGCGGTATGCCGACCAGCGCTGTCCATTCGATGGCGTCACCCAGCACCAGCAGCGGTATATCGCCCGCAAAGGCCTGGGGCCGCTCGGCCGCCGGGCCCAGCGACAGGCGCGCTACGCCACCGGGAACGCGCGCGTCAGCGGGCCAGCCATCGGTGGCCGCTGCCTGCGCGCCGTGCAGCCAGGGCAGCAGCAAAAGGCCGCTGCCAGCTTGCAGCAAAAGGCGGCGCTGCAGGCCTGGGGAGTCGGTTGGGCGGGCAGGGTCTGGCATGGACATGGGGGTTGGGCAGGGAGGTTGAATGTGCTTTTAAAAGCATAGCGCGTTGTGCTTTTCCATCCTGGGTAAATGCCGCGCATAATATGCAAAATTTGGTAAACCAGTGCAGCGCTGCTGGTGCTGGGGAACGCGGCTGGTAGCATGCCTCTTTGCCCCCTGTGCCGGGCGTGCTATACAGGCGTTGGCTGACATGCTGCGCCGGCCATATCCATTACAGTGGTGCGGCTGGGCCTGCATCTCTGTCATCCAGGTCATCATGTTGTTTCGGGAGTTCGTTTCGTTCATGTTGGGCAAGCATTCAGATCTATTTTTACTGGCTGCATCCACCCGCTGCACACCGCATCGCTCATGGGCGGGTTGGTCCTTGGTGGCGGCCTTGGCGCTGTCTGTATCGGGTTGCGGCAGCCTGGACCGCGAGGCCGACAGCCACCGCTACAACGTTGTGGCCCATGAGACCTTTGGATCGTCTGCCACCTATTCACGCCTGTTTGATGCGCCGCCGGAGCGCGCTTGCGAGGCCGCACGCCGCGCGCTGTTGAGCCAGGGTTATCTGATCAACGTCTCCAAGGGCAAAGAGGTCGAAGGCCAAAAGAGCTTCCAGCCAGCGACGGACAACCACCAGATCATCACCATCCGCGTGGTCTGCGCTGCCGACAGCAAGGACGGCAAGGTGACCCTGGGCTTTGTGTCCGCACTCAAGGACACCTACAACCTCAAGAAGAGCAGCAACTCGGCCAGTGTCGGTGTGGGCGCTTTGGGCTCGCTGTCGCTGCCGTTTTCTGCCGGCAATGATTCCATGGTCAAGGTGGGCAGCGAGACGGTGAGCTCGGCCACCTTCTACGACAGTTTCTTTGACCTGATCAAGTCCTACCTGCGCCAGGACGATGAACTGCGCCAGCAAAGCCTGACCGGCGACGAAGAGTTCGTCGAGTAAAGCGGCGCCGCAGCTTGCCGCTGCATGTTGGCCACCTGCAAAAATGCCCGCCATCGGGCAGATGGCGGGCTTGGTTTTTGGGGGAGGGGCCCAGGCCCCGGTTCAAGGCATCGCGGACAACAGACCCATCATCCCGTTCTGGTCCAGTGGCTTGCCATTGGCTTGCAGCTTGCCGTCAGCCCATTGCAGCTGAGACGTCATGCGGTCGCTGTTTTCGACCAGCAAGCCGGCCTGCACCAGACCGCTTAGGCGGGCATTGACATCTTCTTGCACGACGCTGGCGAGTTGCTTTTCATCAAGCTCGGCGTCCTCGTTCTCCAGCAGGTAGGTCTCGCGCACCTTGCCGGCATACAGGGACTGCAGCACGGGCTTGGGCATGTCCAGGCGCAGCATGGCCTTGAAGTCCATCATTGGGTTCAGGGGCTTGCTGGAGTCACCTTGGTAGGCCAGCGAGGCCGCCACCTCGGCCGTGCCTTCGGCGGTGCGCCAGCTGATGCGCTTGACTTCCAGCTCGGGCTTGCGCGCCAGCAGCTGCTGCATGCCCTGCATCAGCAGCATCTGCATGGCCTGCGGATCGCCCTGGATCTTCTGCGACTCTTTGGTGAACTGGTTCAGCCAGCCCGCGTCCAGGTTGTGCAGACCCAGGTCGACGGCGATGTCGTCGATCTTGTGGTCCTTTTGTACAAAGGATTTGACCGAGGTATTGATGGTGGTGTTGACCACCTCGGCTGCCAGCTGCGTGTCGGCCACCATCTTCAGCCCCGCCAGCTCTGCCGGGGCATCGCCGTTCTTGGGCGTGACCTTGAGGCTGGCCAGGTCCCACTGGAGGCTGCCCACCATGAACTCCTGGCCCGTGGGCTGGTGCATGTCAAAGCGCATGGTGTTGCCGCTCATCAGCATCTCGGAGGCCTGGCCGTCGTCTTCTTCGCCGGGCTTGCTTTGCACCAGCAGGCTGGGCATCGATGCATCGCCCTTGATGCGGCTGAAATCGGAGGACATCTCGAAGTCTGACTTGAAGCCGCCAAAGGCGAGCTTGTCCGCGCCAAATTCGCCATTGAATGCCGGCGATGTCACCTCGTTCTGGGTGTTCTTGGACCAGCCCACCTTGCTCTTCCAGACCAGAGGCGCCTTGTCCTTGAAGGCCACCACCCACTCGGGCGGGGCATCGGGATTGATGGCAAAGGTGGAGACGATTTCTGCCAGGTGCGCAATCGGCAGCGGGCCGTGGCTGATGGCGTGCTGGGCGGTGAACTGCAGCTTTTCTTCACCGGTGTCCACCGTCCACAGCGTTTGCGCGGTCGACGAGAAAATGCCCTTCTGGTAGTCCTGCACCTGCACCAGCAGCGGCGGCTTGCTCCACTCCTTGGCGGCGGTCGCAAAACCTTGCTCGATGTTGTTGCCGACCAGGTAGCCTGTGGTGGCGCCGCCTGCGGCCAGCACGGCCACGGCTGCGGCAATGCCGATGCCTAGTTTTTTCATGTGTTTTCCCCTCTGTGGTTTGAAACCGGATGGACGCAGCTTGTGGTGTGCTTGGATGCTGCGCCTTGCGTGGAGCCCGCATTGTAGAGGGCGGGCTGCAAAATCAGCAATGCGGTGCCCAGGCGCTATGTGACCAGGTGTAGCGGCGCGCAGATATTAAACGAGCCGCAAGCGGCCCGTGTGTTGGCAAGCAGAGGGGCGCTTACTGGCCCATGACAATGCCTTCGCGGCGCGGATCGGCGCCACCAAACCACCAGGATTTGCCATGCGCCTCGCCGCGCGAGATCGCCTGCAGGCCGCTGGTGAGGTTTTGCTCCTTGACCTCGGCGCCACGCGCCTGCAAGGACTGCACGGTGGCAGCGGGGAAGCGCTTTTCCTCCAGCACCGTGGGGCCATTGAGGCTGCCAAAGTTGGGCAGGTTGATGGCCTGCTGCGGCATCAGGCCCCAGTTGAGCATGCCGTACAAGGTCTTGGTGGTGTAGTGGATGATCCAGGCGCCGCCGGGGCTGCCGGCGCTGATCACGAGGCGGTCCGTGGCCTTGTCGAACACCAGGGTGGGCGCCATCGACGAGCGCGGCCGCTTGCCGGGCTCGACCCGGTTGGCGATGGGCTGGCCCTGCGCATCACGCGGCGCCAGGCTGAAATCGGTCAGCTCGTTGTTGAGCAGGAAGCCGCCGGCCAGCCCGCGACCGGTGTTGACCATCTGGCGCGAGCCGAACTGGTCTTCAATGGTTGTGGTCATCGCAATCGCATTGCCGTAGCGGTCCACGATGCTGATGTGGCTGGTGCCGTATTCCTGCTGGTAGGGCTGGCTGGCGTAGGCCATCTGCACGCTGCCTGGCCGCCCGGGTTGGGCTTGCTGCATGCTGCGCGCGCCGATCAGGCGGGCGCGCTGGGCCAGGTAGTCGGGCCGCAGCATGCTTGACCAATCCCCTGCCGGCGCCCCGACAAAGGCCGGGTCGGCCACATACTGGTTGCGGTCGGCAAAGGCCAGGCGCGAGGCCTCGGCATAAAGGTGCAGCCAGTCGGCGCTGGGCAGGCCGTCGGCGCCCAGGCCCATTTGCCCCGCCGGAGTGTTGGCCAGGATGCCCAGGATTTGCGCCACCGCAATACCGCCCGAGCTGGGTGGTGGAAAGCCGCAGAGCCGGTAGCTGCGGGTCGACGCCGGTTGGCTGGCGGGGGCGCCCGCAGCGCTGGGCGAATAATCGCTGCACAACGCCTGGCGCTTGAGCGGCTGGTAGGCGGCCAGATCGGCCAGGCTGAGCTTGCCGGGGTTGCTGGCATGGCCCTGTACCTTGCGCACGATGGCCTCGGCCACCGGGCCTTCGAGCAGGGCCTTGGAGCCGTGCTGGGCAATGCCCTGCAACACGGCGGCGTATTCGGGGTTCTTCAGCAGATGGCCAACGGGCCAGGGCTTGCCATTGGCATCGAGAAAGTAGCCGCTGGCAACCGGATCCTGGCCCAGAAATTTCTCCTGCGCAGTCAGGGCGTTCAAACGCGCACTGACCTTGAAGCCATCGGTGGCCAGGCGAATGGCCGGCTCGAACAAGCTGGCCCAGGGCAGTTTGCCGTGCTCCTTGTGCGCCATCTCCAGCATGCGGATGGCGCCGGGCACGCCCACCGAGCGGCCGCCCACCACCGCATCATGGAAGGCCATGGGCTTGCCGTCACGCATGAACAGGTTCTCGTCAGCGGCCATCGGCGCGACCTCGCGGCCGTCATAGGCCTCGACCTGGCTGCCTTGGGCATGCAACAAAAAGGCGCCGCCACCGATGCCGCTCGATTGCGGCTCGACCAGGCCCAGCACCAGTTGCACGGCAATGGCCGCATCGATGGCCGAGCCGCCCGCTTGCAGCACCTGGTAGCCGGCATCGGTGGCCAAGGGGTTGGCAGCGGCTACCGCGTATTGCTCGGTGGCCCAGCCGGGCTTGTCGGTCCAGCCGGAGCTGCCTTCGGGCTGGTCAGACGCAGCGGGGGGCTGGTATTGCAGCTTGGGCTGGCTGCTGCAGGCGGCCAGCAAGGCAGCCGTGGCGACGGCTGCCAGAGACAGCGACCAGCGGCTGATCGCAGCACGGGTAGGCGGCAAATGCGGGTGGCGGGTGTGGGACCCCGGGGACAGTCGTGGCATGGCGATCTCCTGGTTGTGGCGGCAATGTCTGGCATGCTAACCGCTTTGCCGCGACAGGCGTAGCGGACAGCACCGCTAGAGGGGCCACAGAGCGTTGCTGAATGCAGGCTGCCCAGGGCTAAGGGATCGGCGGCAAGATCAGGCCAGGATCAGGCCCATTGCGGCCCGGCGACCTGGTCCTCCACCACAAAGCGGGCCAAGGTTTGGGCGGCACTGTCCGCATACTGCGGCTGGTTGACCACGCGCAGCTGGGTGGTCCAAAGCTTGGGGGTGATGTCGCACAGCCCATAGCCGCGTTCATCGCAGCGGGCGAGCAGCACATGGGGATTGCGGGCCACGATGGCGTCGACCCGGGCTTGGGTGGTGCCCGAGTGCGAGCTGATCGAGGTGCCGCAGAATTCGCTGGCTAGCACCCGTTCGGGGCTGGCGCCCTCCAGGTACTGGATGCGGCAGACATAGTTCTGGTGAATGTCGCCGCCCAGCAGCACGGTGTTGCGCAGCTGCGCCTCAGCCATCGCGCGCAGCAGCCGCTGGCGTGCGGCGGGGTAGCCATCCCAGGTATCGGCACTGCTGCGGCCGTTGGGAAAGTGGCGAGGCGCAAACAGCGTTTGTTGGCAGATGATGCTCCAGCGCCGGCTCTCAGGATTGGCCGCGCTGTTGCCTGCCAGCTGGGCGGCCAACCAGCGCTCCTGGCTCCAGCCCAGAAAGCTGCGGCTGTTGCGCGCCAGATCGGCGCAGTCTGCGGCCTTGACGGAGGCCGGGCTTTTGTCGGTCACTGCACGGCAGGCCTGGGCATCGCGGTACTGGCGCGCATCGAGCACCCACATCGCGGCCAAGGCGCCCCAGCTTTGCTGGCGGTACAGCGGCGTGTGGGCCGGGGGCAGGGCCAGGCCAGCCTGTTTGCCGGCGACCGAGGCGCGCAGCGGCATGTTCTCGTAAAACGCCTGGTAGGCCGCCATGCGCTTGGCGACAAAGGCCTGGACTTGGCCTACGCCATCGTCGCCGACATAGTTGTCTTCAACCTCATGGTCGTCCCAGGTCACCAGCCAGGGGCAGTGCGCATGCATGGCCTGCAGGTCCGGGTCGCTCTTGTGCAGCGCATAGCGGTCGCGGTAGTCCTGCAGGCTGACGGCATGGGCGAGCGGCTGCAGGCGCGCGAGCTGGCTGCGCTGTTGCTTGGCAGCGGATGCGGGCGAGGCATATTCGTAGATGTAGTCGCCCAGAAAGACGACCAGGTCGGGATCGTCCTCGCGCGCATGGCGCCAGGCCGCGTAGTAGCCATGCTCCCAGCGCTGGCAGGAGGCATAGACCAGACGCAACCGGGCCACCGCAGCACCTGCGGCGGGCGCGGTGCGGGTGCGGCCTGTGGCGCTGGTCTGCCCCTGGCAGTGAAAGCGGTAGTGGTACCAGCGGTCGGCCTCCAGACCCTGGGCCAGCACATGCACGCTGTGGCCGCCGTCTGGGCTGGCCAAGGCCTCGCCCTGGCGCAGGATCTGGCGGAACTGCGCATCCTGGGCCAGCTCCCAGTGCACCGCCACCGGGCGCAGCAAGGGCGCGCTGGCGCTGGGCAGCAGCCGTGTCCACAGCACCACGCTGCTGGCATCGGGCTCGCCACTGGCAACGCCCAGGCCAAACAGCTGCTCCGATACCGGCCAGGGGGCCATGGCCAGCGGGGTGTTGCTATCTGCCCGCGCGATGGCCGGCAACTGGGCGGCCAGGCCCAAGGCACCCAGGCCTTGCAGCCATTGGCGCCGGTTGAGGAGCTGGGCCAGGTCTTGATCCAAATCTTGGTTCTGGCGGCCGGGTAGGACTTGCTGCGGCATAGGTCGACGGTGTAATAGCGCAGCATAGCGCTGGCGCCGATCCGCAGCAGGTTGCACAGGTACCTCGGTGACATCAGTGCAGCGTGGGGAATGGCTGGCATAAAAAACGCTCCTTAAGGAGCGTTCGTTGGTTTGGCTTCTAACTGCCTGGGGCAGATGGGCCATCCGGGTGGTTCAGCCGGCGCTTTATTCGTCGTTGTTCTTGGGGCTGGCGGTCGAGGTCAGGATATTGCTGGGGTCGTCCACCGATTCGCGCAAGGCCTTGCCTGGCTTGAAGTGGGTGACGCGCTTGGCGGGCACCTGCACGGCTTCGCCGCTGCGTGGGTTGCGGCCCAGGCGGGGTTGGCGGTGGGTGATGGTGAAGCTGCCAAAGCCACGGATCTCGATGCGTTGTCCGCGTACCAGCGAGTCTTCGATGGCCTCCAGAATCGTTTTGACGGCCTGCTCCGCATCCCGCTGCGTCAGCTGGTGGAATCGAGCGGCAAGCTCTTCAATCAGATCGGATCGGGTCATACGAATGTGGAATCTTCGTGAATCAAATAGTCAAAGCGTTGGTGGGCGCACTGGGCGCCCACCTTGTCTGCAAGCTACCGACTATACCAAGACGGGCAAGGCATGGGCCGGCAGCGGAGCCGTCAATTACTTGTCGGCGTCCAGCTTGGCGCGCAGCAGTGCGCCCAGGCTGGTGGTACCAGCATTTTCCTTGGACGATTGCTGCGACAGCGACGCCATGGTTTCTTGCTGCTCAGCGTGGTCCTTCTGCTTGATGGACAGGGAGATGCTGCGGCTCTTGCGATCCACATTGGTCACCACGGCGGTAACTTCATCACCTTCCTTGAGCACCGAACGTGCGTCTTCCACGCGGTCCACCGAGATTTCGGAAGCACGCAGGTAGCCGACGATGTCGTCGCCCAGGTCGATTTCAGCGCCCTTGGCGTCCACGGTCTTGACCTTGCCGGTCACGATCTGGCCCTTGTCGTTCACGGTAGCGAACGTGGTGAATGCATCGCTGTCGAGCTGCTTGATGCCCAACGAGATACGCTCACGGTCCACGTCCACGGCCAGCACGATGGCTTCCACTTCCTGGCCCTTCTTGTAGTTACGAACCGCGGCTTCGCCGGTTTCGTTCCACGACAGGTCAGACAGGTGAACCAGACCGTCGATGCCCGAGGCCAGGCCCACGAACACGCCGAAGTCTGTGATCGACTTGATCGGGCCCTTGACGCGGTCACCGCGCTTGGTGTTTTGCGCGAATTCCTGCCATGGGTTGGCCTTGCACTGCTTCATGCCCAGGGAGATACGACGCTTGTCTTCGTCGATTTCCAGAACCATGACTTCGACTTCGTCGCCCAGGGTCACGAGCTTGGAAGGCGCAACGTTCTTGTTGGTCCAGTCCATTTCGGACACGTGCACCAGACCTTCGATGCCTGGTTCCAGTTCCACGAACGCGCCGTAGTCGGCAATGTTGGTGACCTTGCCGAACAGACGGGTGCTCGATGGATAACGGCGCGACACGCCCATCCATGGATCGTCGCCCATTTGCTTCAGACCCAGCGAGACACGGTTCTTTTCGGTGTCGAACTTCAGGATCTTGGCGGTGATTTCCTGGCCAGCGGTCACCACTTCGGATGGGTGACGCACGCGGCGCCATGCCATGTCGGTGATGTGCAGCAGGCCGTCGATACCGCCCAGGTCCACGAACGCACCGTATTCGGTGATGTTCTTGACCACGCCTTGAACGATGGAGCCTTCCTTGAGGGTTTCCATCAGCTTGGCGCGCTCTTCGCCCATCGAGGCTTCCACCACAGCGCGGCGGCTCAGCACCACGTTGTTGCGCTTGCGATCGAGCTTGATGACCTTGAATTCCAGGGTCTTGTTTTCGTAAGGGGTCAGGTCCTTGATCGGACGGGTGTCGATCAGCGAGCCTGGCAGGAAGGCACGGATGCCGTTGACCAGAACGGTCAGGCCGCCCTTGACCTTGCCGGAGGTGGTACCGGTCACGAATTCGCCCGATTCCAGCGCCTTTTCCAGGGCCAGCCAGGAAGCCAGACGCTTGGCGGTGTCGCGCGACAGAATGGTGTCGCCGTAGCCGTTTTCGATGGAACCGATGGCCACGGACACGAAGTCACCCACTTGGACTTCGATTTCGCCCTGGTCGTTCTTGAATTCGTCGATTGGCACATAGGCTTCGGACTTCAGGCCGGCGTTCACCACCACGAAGTTGTGCTCAACGCGCACGACTTCAGCAGTGATCACTTCGCCAGGACGCATTTCGGTGCGTGTCAACGACTCTTCAAAAAGGGCGGCAAAAGATTCAGACATGTATTTCCTTAGACACGGGCAGGTTTCCGGCAGCACTATTGCTGACGTTTTTATGGCTGGCCGTGCAGGTTGTGTGGTTGTGACACCACGGGGTTCAAAGTTAAACAACCCGGCAACCCATGGCGGTTAGATCCACCAGTAGAAGGTTGCAGGGGCGGGTAACACCGCCGCCAAAGGCAGGAGAAAGGGCGCGCTGGGCGCCTCAGGCCGGCTCTTTGCCAAACGGCTGTCGCTTTTCCCACCAGGACAGCACCTGAGCGACCGCGTTGTCCACGCTCATCTCGGAGTTGTCCAGCAAGAATGCATCCTGCGCTGCATGCAAGGGGGCGGTGGCGCGGTTCATGTCGCGCGTGTCCCGCGCCTCAAGGTCAGCACGAAGGTCGGCTATTGTAGCCGGTATTCCTTTTTCAATCAACTGTTTATGGCGGCGCTCGGCGCGCTTGGCGGCGCTGGCCGTCAGATAGACCTTCAAAGGGGCGAGCGGGAAAATCACCGTGCCCATGTCGCGCCCGTCGGCCACCAGGCCCGGCAGCTGGCGAAAATCATGCTGGGCCTGCACCAGCGCCTGGCGCACGGCGGGCAGCGCTGAGACCAAGGAGGCGTTGGTGCCCGCTTCTTCGCTGCGGATGGCCAGGCTGATGTCCTCGCCATCGAGGCGCACGCGCTGGTCGGCGCCAAACTGGATGTCCATCTGCGAAATCAACGCGGCAATCTGGCTGGCATGCTCGGCATCGATCGGGATGCCAGCGCGGGTGGCGGCCAGGCCGGTGATGCGGTAGAGCGCGCCCGAGTCGAGCAGGTGGTAGCCCAGCTGCTCGGCCACGGCCGAGGCCACGGTGCCCTTGCCCGAGGCGCTGGGCCCGTCGATGCAGATCACCGGAATAGAGCCGGGCACCGCGCGCACGGCCGAGAACATGGCCTCGAAGTAGCCGGGGAAGGTCTTGGCCACACACTTGGGGTCTTCAATACGCACCGGCAGGCCGGCGGGGTTGAAGGCGGCCAGCGAGAAGCACATCGCTACGCGGTGGTCGTCATAGGTGTGGATGCTGGCGGGCTTCCAGGCCTCGCGGTTCGCGGGCGGGGTGATGGTCAGGTAGTCCGCGCCTTCCACCACGACAGCGCCGAGCTTGCGTAGCTCGATGGCCATCGCCGCCAGGCGGTCGGTTTCCTTGACACGCCAGCTGGCGATATTGCGCAAGGTGGTGGTGCCATTGGCGTAGAGCGCCATCGCAGCCAAGGTCATGGCTGCGTCGGGGATGTGGTTGCAGTCCATGTCGATGGCCTGCAGCGGCCAGGCGCCCCGGCGGATCTCCAGCCAGTTGGGGCCGCTGGTGATGGCCGCACCCATCGCGCGGGCGGCATCGACAAAGCGGATATCGCCCTGGATGGACTGCGCGCCCACGCCCATCACCTTGACGACGCGGTCCACGCTGGAGGTGCCGCCCTGCGCATTGGGCCGGCTGCCCTTGCTGGCGGCAATGGCGCCCAGCGCGATGAAGTAGCTGGCCGATGAGGCATCGGCCTCGACATGGATCTCGTGCGGCGACTGGTAGCGGCTGCCGGCCAGCACGGTAAAGCGCTGCCACTGATCGTTCTTGATCTGGATGCCAAAGCGTTTGAGCAGCTCCAGCGTGATGTGGATATAGGGCTTGGAGATCAGCTCGCCAGCGACTTCGATGATGATGTCCTGGCGCGTGGCCACCAAGGGCAGCGCCATCAGCAGCGCGGTCAGGAACTGGCTGGAGACATCGCCGCGCACCGTGATGGGCGTGTTCAGCTGCAGCTGCGCGGCCGTCACGGGCTGGATGCGCAGTGGCGGAAAGCCCTCGTTGCCCAGGTAGTCGATCTGGCAGCCCAGCTGGCGCAGCGCATCGACCAGGTCGCCGATGGGGCGTTCGTGCATGCGCGGCACGCCGCTCATCTCGAACTGGCCGCCGAGCAAAGCCAGCGCAGCGGTCAGCGGCCGCATGGCCGTGCCGGCATTGCCCAGGAACAGCGCGGTGCTGCGGGCGGCCAGCGCGGGCGCCAACTGGCCGGCGATGCCGGTGATGTGGTAGCTGTTGAGGTGGGCCGGATCGGTGCTGCGCACCACGGCGCAGCCCAGTTGCTCGAGCGCGCGCAGCATCACCTGGGTATCGTCGGAGTCGAGCAGGTCATGGATGGTGGTGGTGCCCGCGCTCAACGCGGCCAGCAGCAGCACGCGGTTGGAGATGCTCTTGGAGCCGGGCAGCTGCACTTCACCATGGGCGCTTTGCAAGGCGGGGATATCGAGAAATGCAGTGGAGAACATGGCGGGCTCTGCTGTGGGGTAGTTGCGCCAGGCCTGCTGCGCAGGCGGCGCGGTGGTCGCAAACGAAGGTGGCGCTGCCCGGTATCAGGCAGCGCCACTGGCTATTATCGGTCCACCGGCTGGGCCAGTGCCTGCGCTGGGCCGATCAAGCGGTGGTTTTGTGCTTGGACAGCGACTCTGGCGTGTAGAGCTTGCCCTGCTTCCACTGCGCGCGGGTGCTGCTGGCCTCGCGCAGCAGCTGCTCGAGCGCGGGCTGGTCGTCGCTCAGCAACGCGGCCTCGTAGCTGCCCAGCATGTGCTGCAGCGACTGGATCTGCTTGAGGATCTCGCTGCGGTTGGCCAGGAAGATATCGCGCCACATCTGCGGCTCGGCGGCGGCGATGCGGGTGAAATCACGAAAGCCGGGGCCGGCGAGCGACAGCATGCGGTGCGCGCCGTCTTGCGACAGCAGCGAGTTCATATAGGCCATGGCCACCAAGTGTGGTGCGTGGCTGCTGGCGGCCAGCGCGGCATCGTGCTGCTCGGGCGCCATGCTGGTCACATGGGTGCCAATGGCCTTCCAGATGGCCTCGGCCTGGCGCAGCTGGGCGACCTTGGTCAGCTCAGTCGGGGTAAGCACCACCTGGGCATCGCGGTAGAGGTTGACGTCGGCATGGTCCACACCAAAGACTTCCTTGCCGGTGATCGGGTGGGCCGGCACAAAGCAGCCAAAGCGGTCGCGCAGCGCACGGCGCGCGGCAGCCACCACATCCATCTTGGTCGAGCCCACATCCATCACCAGGGTGTCGGGGTTGATCAGGTGCTTGATGTTGGCCAGGGTCGACTCGGTCGAAGCGACCGGGATGGCCAGCAGCACCAGATCGGCGCCCGAGACGGCCTGCAGGGCCGAGCTGGCTTCCTCGTCGATGACGCCCATCTGGCGCGCGCGGCTGGTGGTGGATGGCGACTTGCTGTAGCCGACAATGCGTTTGACCAGCCCCGCCCGTTTGGCTGCAAGGGCAAATGAGCCGCCCATCAGCCCGCAGCCGATCAGCGCCATATGTTCAAACTTTTTCACCGATTCAACTCCCGACAGGGTAGGCGCCGAGCACCTTGTAGAACGCACACAGCGCGCGCAGCTCATCCAGCGCCTTGGCCACATGGGGCTGCGACGGGTGGCCGTCCAGATCAATATAGAAATAGTATTCCCACTGGCCGGTGCGGGCCGGGCGGGATTCGAAGCGCGTCATCGACACGCCATGCTTGCTCAGCGGCATCAGCAGCTCATGCACGGCACCGGGCCGGTTGGGCACCGAGACGACCAGGCTGGTGCAGTCCTTGCCACTGGGCTCGGGCGTGGCCAGCGTGTGGGGCAGGCAGATGATGGCAAAGCGCGTGCGGTTGTAGGCATCGTCCTGGATGGCGTGGCTGATGATGTGCAGGCCGTACTGCTGGGCCGCACGCTCGCCGGCGATGCCGGCCATGTTCGGGTGCAGGGCCGCCAGGCGCGCGCCTTCGGCATTGCTCTCGACCGGGCGGCGCTCGGCATGGGGCAGGTGCTTGGAGAGCCAGCCCTGGCACTGGGCCAGCGCCTGGGGATGCGCGGCTACGACCTCAATGCCTTCGAGCGAGTTGGTCGTGCGCATCAGGTTGTGGCGGATCAGCAGGCTCACTTCGCCCACCACGTGGCAGGGCGTGTGCAGGAACATGTCCAGCGAACGCGTGACCACGCCTTCGTTCGAGTTCTCCACGCCGACCACGCCAAACTGGGCACTGCCCGCAGCAGTGGAGTGGAAAACCTCTTCAAAACTGTTGCAGTACTTGATGTCGGCAGCGCCGCCAAAGTACTGGATGGCTGCCTCTTCGCAGAAGGTGCCGGCCGGGCCCAGGATGGCGACGCGCTGGGGCGATTCCAGCGCCAGGCAGGCGGACATGATCTCGCGCCAGATGGCCGAGACATGGGCGGCCTTCAAGGGGCCAGGGTTGGCGTTTTCGATCTTCTGGATGACCTGGGCGACCCGGTCCGGGCGGAAGAAGGGCGTGCCTTCGCGTTTTTTCAGCTCGCCCACCCGTTCGGCAACCAGGGCGCGCTGGTTCAGCAAGGTCAGCAGCTGCGTGTCGAGATTGTCAATCTGGACACGCAGTGCGGCGAGTTCGGGGGACGCTTGGGGTGAAGTGCTCATGGTGGCCTGGGTGTGCGATGCGGGCAGCTCCCGGGGAGGCTGCCAACCAGTAAGAATAACGTAAGAGTGTTTCCCGGGCAAAACCGGGGCGTTGCTGATCAGCCCTGTTTTTCAAAACTTTGCATATAGTCCACCAGCGCCTGCACGCCTGCCAGTGGCATGGCGTTGTAGATGCTGGCACGCATGCCGCCCACCGACTTGTGGCCCTTGAGCTGCAGCAGACCGCGCGCCTTGGCGCCATCCAGAAATGCCTGGTTGCGCGATTCGTCCTTGAGGAAGAAGGGCACATTCATGCGCGAGCGGCAGTCGCGCGCCACGCGGTTCTCATAGAGCTGCGAGCCATCGATGGCCTGGTAGAGCAGCTCGGCCTTGGCGCTGTTGCGTGCTTCGAGCGCGGCAACGCCGCTGGCAGCGCCTTCTTGCTGGCGCAAGATCCATTCAAAGGTCAGCCCGGCGATGTAGATGCCCCAGGTGGGGGGCGTGTTGTACATCGACTGGTTGTCGGCGACCAGGCGGTAGTTGAAAGCGCTGGGGCACATAGCCATCGCGTGGCCGAGCAGGTCCTCGCGCACGACGACCAGGGTCAGGCCGGCGGGGCCCAGGTTCTTTTGTGCGCCGCCAAAGGCCAGGCCCACGCGGCTCCAGTCCACGCTGCGCGATGCCACATGCGACGAGAAATCGATCACCAGCGGCGCCTGGCAGCCCAGGCTAGCCAGATCGGGCAGCTGCTGGAACTCCACGCCATTGATGGTCTCGTTGCTGCAGATATGCACATAGCGCGCATCGCTGCGCAGCTTCCAACTGGCGGGATCGGGGATATGGGTAAAGCCCTGGGCTTCGTCGGTGGCGGCGACTGCGGCGTTGCAGAACTTGGCCGCTTCCTTGGTCGACTTCTGGCTCCAGCTGCCGGTGACGACAAAATCGACGGCGCCGCCTTGCGACAGGTTGAGCGGCACGATGGCGTTCTCGGCCAGGCCACCGCCTTGCATGAACAGGATGTGGAAGTTCTGCGGCACGGCCAGCAGCTGGCGGAAATCGGCTTCGGCCTTCTCGCAGATCGAGATGAACTCCTTGCCGCGGTGGCTCATCTCCATCACGCTCATGCCGCTGCCGCGCCAGTCCAGCATCTCGCTGGCTGCTTGCTGCAGCACGTCTTCAGGGATGGCGGCCGGACCGGCCGAGAAGTTATAGGGGCGTTGCATGGAAGGCCTTGTTGGCTCGCACAGCGAGCGGTGATAGCTATGAAAAAGAGAGCATAAGAGTGCAGGAAAAAGCCATGTCGCAACATGGCTTTTCTGTGCAGGCTTAGGAGCCGTCTGCCGGGCTTGGGGCGTCGTCGCCGTCTGCCGCCTCGGCGCCATCGGCCGCATCGGCGAGCTCGTCTGCCTGCGCATCGTTCTCGACAATGCGCTGCAGGCCGCTCAGCTTGGCGCCTGCATCCAGGCTGATCAAGGTCACGCCCTGTGTGGCGCGGCCCATCTCGCGGATCTCGGCCACCCGGGTGCGCACCAGCACGCCGGTGTCGGTGATCAGCATGATCTGGTCATCCGGGCTCACCAGGGTGGCGGCCACGACCTTGCCGTTGCGCTCCGACTGCTGGATCGCGATCATGCCCTTGGTGCCACGGCCGTGGCGGGTGTACTCGACGATCGAGGTACGCTTGCCGTAGCCGTTTTCGGTGGCGGTCAGCACGCTGTGCAGCGTCTCGCGTGGCAGCTCGCCCAGCGCCGCAATGGCGGCCAGGTCGGCCGCTTCCAGCGCGGCGCGGGCCTCGTCGATCTGCTTGCGCACCGCGTCAATATCAGCCGCCGGTGCCTGGGCGTCCTGCAGCTCCTTGTCGCGGATCTGCAGGTTGTCCAGCGCGTCCTTGGCCTTGCGCGCTTCGACTTCGGCCGGGTGCTGCTCGGCCACCAACATGGCGATCAGGTTCTGGCTGTCGTCGATGTTCATGCCGCGCACGCCGCGCGCATTGCGGCCCATGGGGCGCACATCGTTTTCATCGAAGCGCACGGCCTTGCCGCCATCGCTGAACAGCATCACATCGTGGCGGCCTTCGGTCAGTGCCGCGCCAATCAGCACGTCGCCATCGTCCAGGCCCACGGCGATGATGCCGGCCTTGCGCGGGTTGCTGAATTCGTCCAGCGAGGTCTTCTTGACGGTGCCCATGCGGGTGGCCATGAAGACGTAGTGATCGGCCGGGAAGCTGCGGTATTCGCCGGTGAGCGGCAGCACCACGTTGATCTTCTCATCGTCCTGCAGCGGGAACATGTTGACGATGGGGCGGCCACGCGAGCCGCGCGAGCCGGCAGGCACTTCCCAGACCTTGAGCCAGTACAGGCGGCCCCGGTTGGAGAAGCACAGCAGGTAGTCGTGCGTGTTCGCAATGAAGAGCTGGTCGATCCAGTCGTCTTCCTTGGTGGCTGTCGCCTGCTTGCCGCGCCCGCCGCGCTTTTGCGAGCGGTATTCGCTCAGCGGCTGGCTCTTGATATAGCCGGTGTGCGACAGGGTCACCACCATGTCGGTCGGGGTGATCAGGTCTTCGGTGGACAGGTCCTGCGCGCTGTACTCGACCTGGCTGCGGCGTGCGCCCAGCTTGGTCTGGCCGAACTCGGTCTTCAGGGCCACCAGCTCTTCGCCGATGATGGTCGAGACGCGCTCGGGCTTGGCCAGGATGTCCAGCAGGTCTTCGATGACTGCCATGATGTCCTTGTACTCGGCAACGATCTTGTCCTGTTCCAGGCCGGTCAGGCGCTGCAGACGCATCTGCAGGATTTCCTGTGCTTGCGTTTCGGACAGGCGGTAGAGGCCGTCCTGCTGCATGCCGAATTCCACTTCCAGACCTTCGGGGCGGTAGTCGTCGGCATTGATGACGCCGCCATCGGTGCGCGTGCGGGTGAGCATCTCGCGCACCAGCTTGCTGTCCCAGCTCTTGGCCATCAGCTCGGCCTTGGCCACCGGCGGGGTGGGGGCGTTGCGGATGATGGCGATGAAGTCATCGATGTTGGCCAGCGCCACGGCCAGGCCTTCGAGCACATGGCCGCGGTCGCGTGCCTTGCGCAGCTCATACACGGTGCGGCGCGTGACTACTTCGCGGCGGTGCTCCAGGAAGACCTTGATCAGGTCCTTCAGGTTGCACAGCTTGGGCTGGCCATTGATCAGGGCCACCATGTTCATGCCAAAGGTGTCCTGCAACTGGGTCTGCTTGTACAGGTTGTTGAGCACCACCTCGGGCACTTCGCCGCGCTTGAGCTCGATCACCAGGCGCATGCCGGACTTGTCCGATTCATCCTGGATGTGGCTGATGCCTTCGATCTTCTTCTCGTGCACCAGCTCGGCCATGCGCTCCTGCAAGGTCTTCTTGTTGACCTGATAGGGCAGCTCGTCGACGATGATCGACTGGCGCTGGCCCTTGTCGATGTCTTCGAAATGCACCCTGGCGCGCATCACCACCTTGCCGCGGCCGGTGCGGTAGCCTTCCTTGACGCCATTGATGCCGTAGATGATGCCGGCGGTGGGGAAATCGGGCGCAGGCACGATCTCCATCAGGTCATCGACCGTCGCGTCGGGATGGTGCAGCAGGTGCAGGCAGGCATCCACCACTTCATTCAAGTTATGTGGAGGAATATTGGTGGCCATACCCACCGCAATACCGGCCGATCCATTGATCAGCAGATTGGGAACGCGCGCGGGCAGCACCAGCGGCTCGCTTTCGGAGCCGTCGTAGTTGGGGCCGAAGTCCACGGTTTCCTTGTCGATATCGGCCAGCATTTCGTGGGCGATCTTGGACAGGCGGATTTCGGTATAACGCATGGCCGCAGCACTGTCGCCGTCCACCGAGCCGAAGTTGCCCTGGCCATCGACCAGCATATGGCGCAGGGAAAAATCCTGGGCCATGCGCACGATAGTGTCGTAGACGGCGCTGTCACCGTGCGGGTGGTACTTACCAATCACGTCACCCACGATACGCGCACTCTTCTTATAAGGGCGGTTCCAATCATTGTTCAGCTCATGCATCGCATACAGAACCCGGCGGTGCACCGGTTTCATGCCGTCGCGGGCATCTGGGAGGGCGCGGCCGACGATCACGCTCATCGCGTAATCGAGGTAGCTGCGGCGCATTTCCTCTTCCAGGCTGATCGGCAATGTTTCTTTAGCAAACTGGGTCATAGTGCTGGCATAGGTGGCGAAGTACAAGAGGCATTTTAGGCGCAAGCTGATGTTGCATGTGGGCAACATTCTAGGCCCAATGCGCTTTTGTCTTACCGTTGGCGCTACAGATAACTATGGCGATCCGGTACGCCTATGGCACAATAAGTAAGAACGTTTTTGGTGATGGTCACTGACGACGTCTTGATTCGCAGCGCGGCTGCGGCTTTTTCCCCAAGAGGAGAACCATGAAGAAACTGAACAAAGTGGCGATGTTGTTTGCCTCTGCAGCGCTTGCAACCGCCGCTGGAGCACAAATTAAGGCTGCTGACGGCGGCAATGTAGTTGACAACTGGCAAAACGGCAGCGGTGAGTTGGTCTGGAAGAACGGTACCAACGAACTGTGCTGGCGCGATGCTAACTGGACCCCTGCTACCGCTGCTGAAGGCTGTGACGGTGCCCTGGTGAAGGCTGCTCCTGCACCAGCACCTGCACCTGCTGCTACTCCAGCTGCTCCTGCACCTGCTCCAGTGGCTCCTCCAGTGGCCCAGACTCAAAAGGTCACCTACGCTGCTGACGCATTCTTCGACTTCGACAAGTCGGTGCTGAAGCCAGAAGGCAAGGCTAAGCTGGACGATGTGGCTTCCAAGGTGAAGAACATCAACCTGGAAGTGATCATCGCTGTGGGTCACACCGACTCCATCGGCTCCGATGCTTACAACCAAAAGCTGTCCGTGCGTCGCGCTGAAGCTGTGAAGGCTTACCTGGTGTCCAAGGGCATCGACAAGAGCCGCGTGTACACCGAAGGCAAGGGCGAAAAGCAACCAGTGGCAGACAACAAGACTGCAGCTGGCCGCGCCAAGAACCGTCGCGTGGAAATCGAAGTGGTGGGCACCCAGAAGTAATTCTTCTGCCTCCGCGCAAAAAAGCCCCATTCGTGGGGCTTTTTTTATGCCTGAATGCGCCTGCAGATGGTGGACAATCAGGCCATGAACCAGACTGTGAATGCCGATCCGGCCGAATTGGCCAAGTTTTCCGAGCTCGCCATGCACTGGTGGGATCCGGATAGTGACTTCAAACCCTTGCACCAGATCAATCCACTGCGATTGGGCTGGATCAATGCCATCACTCCGCTCAATGGCCAGAAGGTGCTGGATGTGGGCTGCGGCGGCGGCATTTTGAGCGACTCGATGGCGCGCAAGGGTGCCACCGTTACCGGCATCGACCTGGCCACCAAGGCGCTGCGCGTGGCCCAGCTCCATGCGCTGGAGGCGCAAACCCCCAGTATCACCTACCAGGAAATCGCTGTCGAGACACTGGCACAGCTGCAGCCCCAGAGCTTTGATACCGTCACCTGCATGGAGATGCTCGAGCACGTGCCCGACCCCGCATCGGTGGTTCAGGCCTGCCATGACCTGGTCAAGCCTGGTGGATGGGTGTTTTTCTCGACGATCAACCGCAATGCCAAGGCCTTTGCGCTGGCGATTGTGGGTGCGGAATATATCTTGCAGATGCTGCCCAAGGGCACGCATGAGTTTGCCAAGTTCATCCGTCCCTCGGAGCTGGCCCACTACTGCCGCAGCGCCGGCCTGGTGCAGGAGCACAGCAAGGGCCTGCAGTTCAATCCCTTGACGCAGCGCTACTGGCTCAACGAAGACACCAGCGTCAACTACATGATCGCAACCCGAAAGCCCGGCTGATGCAAAGATCGATACGCGCCATTCTGTTCGACCTGGACGGAACCCTGATTGACAGCGCCCCGGATCTGGGCGCGGCTGCAGACCAGATGCGGGTGGCACGGGGCATGCCATCCTTGCCGATGGCCGATTACCGGCCGTATGCCGGATCGGGCGCGCGCGGCATGCTGCGCGTGGCCTTTGGCATGCAGCCCGAGGATGCCGAGTTCCCCACCATGCGCGAGGAGTTCTTCCAGAACTACGAGCGCCGCATGACGCAGGACACCACCGTGTTCGATGGCGTGTCCGACATGCTGGCCAGCATTGTGGCGCGCCAGCTGCACTGGGGCGTAGTGACCAACAAGTCCAAGCGCTTTACCGAGCCGTTGTCGCGCCAGATGGCCTTGTTCGCCAGCGCCGGTGCCGTCGTGAGTGGCGATACCACACCGCATGCCAAGCCCCACCCCGAGCCGCTCTTTGAAGCAGCACGCCGCATCGGCGTCGATCCGCAGGACTGCGTCTATGTGGGCGATGACGAGCGTGACATCATCGCCGGCAAGGCCGCTGGCATGCACACGGTCGCCGCTGTCTACGGCTACCTGGGTGAAAAGCAGTCGGTCGCGCACTGGGAAGCCGATGATGTCATCAATTCTCCACACGAGCTCTTGAAACGGCTGAATCTGGCCTAAAATAGATGCTATGGGGCTGTCCTGGTTTCGACGTGGGTTCGGGATCGGTGTGGTGCATGTCGAGCTTGAATGACGCTCGTAAATCTCCGTTCAAAAAACTAACTGCAAACGACGAACGTTTCGCACTCGCCGCTTAAATCCGGTGAGCCTTGCAACAGTATGTTGATGGGCTGGGCAAGGGGGTAGCAATACCTCCCGGCTGCAAGGGAATTTACATCAGCTGGCCGTCTACCGGGTACCTTGGTAGATGGCAAGATCTAAGGGTACTGGCTTGCAATGCAGCGTGTGTCTGCGCGGCTTTGCAGGCGAGATTCAAACCAGAACACTAAACATGTAGATCTGCTCGACGAAGGCTGACGGACGCGGGTTCAATTCCCGCCAGCTCCACCATACAGCACAACGCCACACAAGAGGAATGCCTCTGTGTGGCGTTATTTTTTGCCCATTCGATTGTCTGTGATTGTCCAGAAAATCACACCGAAATCACACGGGCCTACTGAACGGCTTTCAGGCTGGCCTTTGGCTTCTGGAAGTCTTCCCTGATGAACTTGCCATAGGTGCGGAAAACCATTTCCACATCCTCATGCCCCAGTTGCTGGGCGACGTACCAAGGGTTGCCTCCAGCGGTCAGCAGGGTCGAGGCGTAGGTGTGGCGGATTTGGTACGGGTTGCGGTAGGGAATGCCAGACCGCTTCATGATCGGCAGCCAGGCATTCTTTCTCACCTGAGCATCGGTGGCCCATGGGTTCAGGGTCGCAGGGTTTAGCCAGATCCGAGATCCGCGCAGCTGGCTTATTGAGCGCTGAACACGCAGCGCCTCCATGGCCTCAGCATTCAAATCGACATCCCGAATACCTGCGGCGGTTTTCGGCGCTTTAATCACGCCGGCCACTTGGTTCTGAATAATCCGAGCTGTGGCTTTATCCCAATCTATATGCTCCCATTGCAGGGCTTGGAGTTCTCCAGGCCGCAGGCCGGTGTTAAACCAAAACTGGAATGTCGGTCTTTCATCCAGCCGGCAGGCGGCCAGGATGGCTACCCGCTCAGCATGAGTGAACGGGTTGATCACATAGTCACTTGCCCTGCTGGTCTGGCGAATGAGCTTCACCAGCGCGATGCGATCAAATGGGTTGGCATCTATCAACCCATCATTCAGTGCATCCTCCATGACTGACCGTAGGGGGATCAACATATTGCGGATCGCCTTGCTGGTGCAGTCCATTCCGCTGATCCAGTCGCGGAGTGCAGAGGGCGTGACCTCGGCCAGCTTGTGGCCGTGCCACTCTCTCATCCTCTCGCCGGTGATGCTCTTGGCGTAGCCCCGGAAGGTCGCCGGGGACATTTTCCCGTTGGCCACTTGCTTCTCGTAGAGTTCCAGCTGCTTTTGCAGCATTTCCTCCATTAGCGAGGATTCTCGGGTTGGCTTCTTGGCTTTGGGGCTTTCAGGGAAGTAGTCAGCATAAACGAAAGTCCCGTCTGCTACCTTGCGCTTAATCTCTGCCCGGAGGTTGCTGGCATATTGAATGCTGGCTTTATTTACTGGGCAGGCTGGAAGCAGCTCCCGGCACTGTTGAGCGTTCCAGATGAATGAGACTTGAATGCGTGGGCCGGAAACCAAATCCCGAATCAGCACGCCTGGCGGGGTAGCTGGTTTTTTATCCATTGATCAGCCTCTTTTATGTTCACGTAAAGACGGCGGGCGATAACTGCGCAGTGCGTTCCATCCAGCCACACACCATTGCGACGGCGGCAGTGCACAGCCATTGGCGTGACACCTGTGAGTTCTTCAAACTTCTCTGCCAGCACCCACTCAGGCGTCACTGTCGGCTCAGCTGGATTGGATGGTGTATCTTTATGTTTCACGATTCCTCCAGTAATTTGGCAAAAAAGAACCCCGCTCATTGGCGGGGCTCGGGTTCGTCTTGTTCGCGGAATCTGTCGCGCCGCTCTCGTAGGGCGCGGGCTCGTTTTGACAGGTTCATGTGCTTCCTTCAATCTTCCGGCGTCCTGGCTTGAACGCGCGAACATGGGGCATGCCGACAAAGATGCTTCGGCCTACAGGCTCCCATGTGGTTGTGTCATCGCTCAGATACTCGTCGTCTGGCCTGACAATGTCCACGTCTGGAACGAGCATGCGGTATGCCTGGGGGCGCGATGGGGTGCGCTGGATAGTCTCCAGCACCTTAAGCTGGCGAGTCGGAATGCCGCTGAATTCGCAGCTGTACCAGGCATCGCAATCTGCCTTGTACATTGCAGGCGCGATACGCTTAGGCTCATTGGCCCACACCTCGCGCTCTACCCAGTACCATGCGCCGTCCTGGTAGCGGTCTGCCTCACGGCTTGGGTCAGGGGTTGTCATTGGTGGCTCCATGAGGTTTCACATGCTCCCAGCTCGAACCAGGCTGCCCTGGCGCGTTGCTGTTGGTGCAGGCGTTGTCGTGGTGGGTGGCTTTGGGGCATCGTTTGTTGCCGCAATTGGGGCAAAGAACCATGCGCATGTCGGACAGCGTGACGGGGCGGCAAGTCTCGCACCAGCACTTCGGCTCCCGCTCAGGTGGGGGAGGGGCGGCCCGCGAAGCTGCCTTACGGATCGACGCGCCAATGTCGATCATCTCGCCTGGCGCGTCGTACATGCACTCATCCCAGCTTTGGGCGAGGTCTTCAATCCAATCCGGCGCAGCCTGGCGCGCTGATAGCTGGGCCTCTCTCTGTCGAAGCTCCTCCTCTTTTTGATCAAAGTGCTGCACGTATTCAGAGAGTTTGCCGTGGTACTCCTTGGCTAGGCCATCGATGTACTCAAGCTCTTGAATGACTGCTCTCACGGAATCAGCTGCTTTGGGGTTGCCTTCGCGCTCAAGTAGAGCAACAACCTCCCTAGCTCTGCGGATTGCTTCTGTCTTGTCGGTCATAGTTCGCGGCTCCTTACGCTGAATGCGGGTTCTACCTTCGCTTTGGCAGTTTTGATCCGACCCTTCAATCGAGCTTCTTCCTTCTTCAAGGCGTCCACCCGGTCATTTAAGTCGTTCAGATCCTGGCGAACCATCTTGTTTCGCTCCCAGGCATCCTGCAGCCGCGCCACCTCGTTCAGTAGGAAGTTGAACGGGTCAAAAACCTGATCGCACGCGACACAGCGCACGGTTCGGTTGTGTGAATCCAGCGTTATCTTTTCGTGCTGGCAGAAGCCAAGATGCTTCTTCTCCACGGAAAGCGTCTGCTCTGGGATTTCTGCTCCAGGAAATTGGCGAATGTTGGTGTCTTGGGTCATGGTGCTTCCTTGGGGGCGGGCTCGGCCTGAGCTGCTTCTTGGACTGTGACAATCCAGCGTTTGCCGCCACCCTCAATGTCGAAAGTCCCGCCGTGGAATTCGGCCTTGCCGATCACTGCGCCAAGCACATCGCTGGTCACATCACGCGTTTCTCCCGTGAATGCAACGCCAGCTTTGTTTATCCGGCCTAGGAAAATTCGGCCCGTTAACGGGCTGCATGCAATTCGATTAGTCATATCTCAATCCTCCTTCTTGGCCTGGGCTGCCCGCTTTGCAATCTGCAAGCAGCGGTCCTCAGCTTTCTGGGTTTGGAGCAGATGACGAGCCATGCACGCTTCATATGCTGCAAGCTTGGCCTGACCAATGGCATCATCTGAAAAGGGCTGCCATGTGCTTGCGCAGCCGGTAAGCAGCAGGGTTAGGGCTAGGACTCTCATTTGCTGTCCTTCTGTGGTTGGGCCTGGGCGGATGACTCGCCCCGCTCTGGCGTGGCTTGCGTTACTTGCCAACCAAGGCCGAAGGTGCCCACAAAAAATGGAAGTCCGCACATCAGAGCGTCCTTGGGCTGACTTCCAAACACAATGGCAAGAGTGGCGAAGAGCACGAGGGCGATGATGGCGGGGATCAGACAGAAAAGTAGTCGCATCACTGGCCCTCCCTCTGTTGGGCGCGCTGGGCGGAGATCCTGCCTGCGATCCGATAGAGTTCCTGCTGCGCCTCGCTGATCTCGTCTTCATTCAGGTCGGAGTTGTCAACGGCCCAAAACCCGATTTCGGCGTTCTCAAGTACGGCAGAGGCATACCATCTGGCAATACCGCGCGCGTGTCTGATTCGAGTTGCCATGTCAGCTCCTCTTCAGATTTGCCGCTTTGCCGCCTTCCTGGGCTGCAGCCATGGCGGCGTCGATGGCTTCGCGCAGGGACTTGTGGTCGTACTCGCCGCCGTGTGTGGCTTGCCATGGACCAGCTGCCATAGCCGGCAGATGGAGGGAGTAGAAGGCCGAATAACCACCATCGCGGGCCTCGCGGCGCTTTTGGGTTTCCAGAAAATCGAGCCGCGCCGCATCCAGCGCATCAGCGGGCTGGGCCTGGGATGCTGACCCCCAGCGCGCAAGCACTGCACGGGCAAACTGCAGGTATCCAGGTTCGCCCGTGTGGTACTGAGTGTGCGGGTTCACCTCTTTGCCAAATCGGCTTTCCGACATGCTGAAGAAACGCTCGCCCTCATTGAGCGCAACGATTTCTGCATCGGTTGGCTCTGCCAGGTCACCTGCCGAGGAATCCTCGGTAGCTGGAAGGGCTGGGGTGGCGGCAAGGGCGGCACGGAGGGCGGTTTCGATAGCGACCCATGCCTTGAACATAACTTCAAAATCTCCAGAGTGACCTGTGATTCCCCAGTTGGCTACTAGCTTCATCACGTTTTGGATCACCATCTCTCGCTCATCCGGCACAGCCACTGCTGCGGGCGCTGCCTGTGCTGCCACTGCCTGGGTTGCTGCGACATATGCCTCGATGGCTGCGCGCGCGATTTCGGCGGTGCGCTCTCCATCTTCAGCCACAAGCCTGAAGTCGTCAGGACCCATCGTGCCGTAGCTCCATGCGCTCCAGACGCGAAGGCAGTCGTATGTATCGCCCAGCGCCGCCGCTACCGCATCGATTACTGCCTCCGGCAGCTCGTCGTTAGTAGTCAGGGCGGGCAGGCAATGTGCAGCCCCCTCGGCAGTCTTGAGGGGAGCGGAAGAGTTGTTTTCAGCCATGTTGGGCCTCCAATTTCAGGATTTGGGTGTTGATCCGGCGGCCTATCCAGCGCGCCACGGGTACGGCCCAGCTATTGCCCAGCGCTTTGTAGCGGGGGCCGTCTGGGCATTGATCGGCAGGTTTGCCGCGCCAGGGGATCGCGGTGTAGCCAGGTAAAAATCCCTGGAGTTTTTCGCACTCTTCAGGAGTGAGGCGGCGCACTTGGCTGTTGACCACTACGCCGTTGTGTCGGCGCGGGCCGTTATTTGCGTCCAAGGTGGCGTGTGTTTCACCAAGGCGTACGCCAGATTGGGACGATTGAAATGCGATAGGCGAATGGCTGGCGATGAAGTGGCCTGCTGCGGCTCCTTCGGGCCGTCCACCTGCTCCACCCGCGAAGCTGTTGCGGCAGATTGCTCCGACAACTTCGGGCAGCTCATGAACCACGAACGTTTCGGATTCAAAATCTTGTCTGCCAGAGGCGGTGCCAGAGGCGTTGAGCGCTGTGCTTACATCAAGCGGGCCAGAGGTGCGATTGCCTCCAAAGCACTCAACCACTAAGGTGGAGTGCCCATGGTTAGCATCCTGCCCACTTGCGCCCTGCAGGCGTCCATAACTGGCATCAAGAGTGCCAACTACAGGCTGCAGGTATCCACTGCAGGCCTCGTCAGTCCCTGGGAAGCCGCCAGCTCCAGTGCGGCTTGCAAGCGTTCCGGCAGCTTCTTCCCCCGTTTCTCTGCTCGGCGCAGAATCCCGGCGCATGCCGTCCCACTCAAAAAGAACCTGGGCGGGATCAAACCCTGGTCGAGCACTTGAGACAACAAACACACGGCGGCGTCGTTGGGCCACTCCGAAGTATTGGGCGTCCAGGGTCCGCCATGCGACTGAGCGCGTGGGTCCATAGACACAACCAGCGTTCGACCATTTGCCCCCTGGTGGCTGCAGTGGGTCATCTTCTCCGGCAAGGCCAGCCAGAAAGCACCCGAATGCGTTGTCTTTGGTGTTGAGGACGCCGGGGACGTTTTCCCACTTGATGACACAGGCGGGCTTTCCAGCACGGGATCTAATAAGGTCAATTGCATTTGCAAGCTCCACGAATTTGAGGGTTAGATTGCCTCGGGCGTCATCCAGCGAGTTGCGTAGGCCGGCAACGCTGAATGCCTGGCACGGCGTGCCGCCAGCCAGCACATCAGGCGCAGAGACTTCGCCGATAAGGACTCGCCGGGCAATGGTGGTCATGTCGCCCAGGTTGGGGACGGTGGGATAGTGGTGAGCCAGCGCGGCCGCAGGGAAAGGCTCAATCTCGGCCAGCCAGGCTGCGCGCCATCCCAATGGGTGCCACGCGACACTGGCCGCCTCGATGCCGCTGCAGACTGAGCCGAATTCAATGGTGTCCATGGCGTAGGAATAGAAGAAGCCCGCCTCGATTGCTCAGGGCGGGCTGTGAATAGGGGCCCAATGGGGGCGGTGGTTAGAGGTGGTGCGCTAAATCGAACACTGAGGTCGGAGAGCCCTTGTATTGGTTCTTCGGCTCTTCCTTCTGTCGTTGCAGCCACTTCTGGTAATACGCCGCGTTGGAGGCCTTTCGGTCTGCCGGGCTCTGCTTTGGCCTGGGCGTATCCTCACCTGGTCCCATTCGGTAGACCCGCGTGCTCAACTGGGTGGTTCTGCCGCTTGGTGGCCATCCGGTGATGTGCACCTGCTTCCTTTGGTGCAAGACGCCCAGGTACTCGTTGACCGTCACCAGCTTGATGTCCAGCACATTAGCCAGGCTTGGCCCGTCAAACTCATCCTCACCCAGGGACTGGATGTGCGCCAGGATTTGCGCTCGCTTTGTTCGTGGCATTGGCATGTTGTCTTGCCCTCCAGCTATAGGCTGCAGCAGCTGCGTTACCCTCAGCGCTGTATACCTGAATGAACTTCTCTGCGACCGGACCTGGCGCCTTGTGCTGGCAGTCCGTCGGGCAACGGCCATCATCCCGGCCAGCGAGCTGGTCCAGGGAGTGGCGGCAGAATCCGTAGTTGATCGCCCAGGTGGCCCCAGGCGCTCGCTCAGCCTGGCTGCACGGGTAGGGTGTGTCCCCGTTGCCATGCTTCGCGCTGGGAGCCTGGGTTAGGGTGTCGTCAGCAGGCATCAGGCCGCACGCTTGAGCTTCTGCTCCTTGGCGAGCAACCAGACGCGGCCACGGCCGTCCTTGTGATACCTGGTCTGCATGCGGACCTCTAGAGCGTCGTCCTTTTTGCGGGCCTGCAGCCATTTGTGCAGGGCGTTGCGTAGAGAGCCTGCTTCGCTTGGTTCGCATTCGATGCTCTGGCCAGGCTTCATTGCCGCGAAGATCGCGTCGTATTTGCCCTCTGGGGATGAACGCTGGCCGGTATAAGGATCGTTGCCGATCTTGAGCAAATCCGGGTCAATGTGCGTCATGACCTTGTGCGTTTTGCGAGTGGCGGTTGGGAATGGGCTTGCTTTGTTCATGGCGTTAAAAAACCGCCTCTTGGGCGGTCCTGAGTTAGAAGGGGATGAAGTTCGGGTCGTTAGGGTCGTTTGCATCGAAACCGCCGCTGTCAGGCGCGTCCCGTTGTTGCCGTGGCGCCGGAGCTGGCCGGTGGTCGCTCTGCCCATATCCGTCGTTCCCGCCTGGCTGCTTATCTTTGCGCTTCACTGAGAGGCTGAGGAAGGAGCTGCCGTTCTGCGCCTTCTTGATCCACCCATCAATGAAGTACTCGACGCCATCAACGTTCAGCGTGCCGGTACGATCTGGCTTGCGGTCGCCATCTTGCTTGCGGTCGTTCACGAACATGACGCCGCGATTCGTGTTGTCGTATCCACTCATAGTTGCCTTTCGTCCCTCCGGCCTTCCCGGAGGGTGTTGGTTATGCCGCGTTCTTGTAGTTGCGGATCAGGTCGACTGTTCGATGCACCTCTTGGGAAAACTCCTCAATGGCGCGTTGAAGCTTCTCAATGAACGCTTCATCCCTTGGGATGCGTCGAACAATCAACCGTGCGTTCTCTGGGAAGTCGGGGTGGTAGCTGACAAAGTCCCACCATTGGCGACCCGTGACCCACATGCACCCCTGAATCTGGGCTGTGTAGGCTGAGGGCTCGCGGGTCAGCTCTAGGTACTCGGCGTGGGTCTTCGCCTTTGGGCACTTGATTTCCACACCACCGTCCTCGTCAATTAGTCCATCAGGCGAGACGCCGGCGGGGAGGGTGTCGTGCAGGCAGAAGCCCACTTCCTCCACGAAGTTGCCTGTAAAGGCTTCATACTCGGCACGGGCGATGGGCTCGCGCTCAGTGCCGATTTCCATGTCCTGGCTGGTGTATGTCTCGGCAGCCTTCCCTGAGATGATTTCCAGGGCCAGCTGGGTGGCATAGGCTTTTCTGGTAAGGCCCTTGCCCCCCGCCAGGACATCAGCGAATCGGCTGCCAGTGGCCTTGCCAAGCCGGGCTGCGTACCAATCGTCAGTTCTCTGCGCTGCTTCGCATATCTTCATGCTTTGCCTCCACATCGGTAATCTGAGCGTCAGCGGTCGATGCAACGTTTTTCAGCGTGATGTGATGCCCAGCAAGCAATTGGCGGTCAGTGGCGGAAAGGGATTTCCAGAAGTGCTTGTAGACCTCGGTCCCCTTCTTCGCTGCTGCGTCTGCTTTCTCCAGCAAAGCGGGCGGCGCCTCTGCCGCAGGGGCAGGAGCTGGAGTTGCCGATGTTGCAAGTCCTTCACCGCCTTCTGTGTTCAGGTGGTGGATGGCTTGGTCGAGGCGCTCAGACTTGGGCCAGTACTTGTAGGCACGCTTGACGACCGTCTTCTTGGCCATCTCGCCGTAGTCTGTGTCCCAGGGCGAAGTCTTGCCCGACTTGACCGACTCGGACCGGTTTTTGATGGCGTCAATGTCGGCCTTACTCATGCAGGTGGTGAGATAGTCGCCGGTATGCGTCTTGACCACCACATAGGCGCCGACGACCTCGCCGCGATCCTGCGAGAACGGGTTGTAGGAGTGGGTGGGCGGCTTGTCGAAGCCGTTCAGCGCGAAGGCGTCACCAGCACAAACCAGCTCGGCCTGCGCCCACATGATGGAGCCGGAATCAATCGCAAGATCAATGAGGCCCATGTAGCTGATGTCTAGGCAGACCTTTCCCTTTCTGGGGACAAGGTAGGCCTGTTTCTTTGCTGGGTTCAGGCTGATGCCGATGGCAGCGATGTTCGTTACCGCGTTGACCACCGATTGGCGGTCACCTGCTGCCAGCTTGGCGATGTAGTCGCCAGATGTCAGGATCTGGATGGCAAAGCCTGCCTCGCGTTCAAAGTTGAGCGAGTGGTCGGCCAGCGCCCCCTGGAAGCTGGATTCAGCCCCATAGACGTAGTTGGTGATGGCTTGGATGGCGCTCATAGTGCGTCCTTAAACAATCGCGCCCGCACGAACAGCGGCCGCAAAAAAAGAAAGCGCCGTTATGGCGCTCCAGAGGGAGAAGTGGAAGAGGGCTCTCAAGGCTTGGACTCTCCTTTTGCCTTTTCCAGCGCTGCTCGGCGTTTGTGGATGTTGCTCTGCTTTTTATCAACGGCTGCCTGCTGCTTGACCAACTCAATGTGGCCATGTGCAATCGCCTCTTCCTTTGTCAGGTGAACCTTCTCTTTTGCGTAATTTCTGCCAGTCTCTGTTTTCAGCCAAGCATCGCCAAATGAGTATTGCTTCTTGCTCACTACAGTGACTTGAACTGGTTTGAATCCGGGTGTCAGCACCCAGCCGGTGTATGGGAAAGTCATTTCTTCTCCTGCAGCGCTTGTAGGCGCCGGTACTTAGTAAAGGTCTTGCGGATGTCGGTTTCGAGCGCCGGCACGTAGCGGCTCTTCTTCTGGCCTCGCTCGGGGCACAGTGCTCGGGTTGGCATGGTCAGCATGGGGTGGTTGTCATGCTTTCGCCTCCGTGCTTCCTGATGGAGCTTTCCCGGTGCCATTGCAACGGCGGCAGGTGCGATATTTGGTTCCCTCGGCCACACTCCAACTGGCAAAACTCTGACCGGTGTTTCCGCAGACGGAGCAATTGCCGGTTTCGGACTCGTGTTGCGCTTCAGCCGATTGCGTCTCTGCCTCGGTCACAACCGCCTTTCCATTCGGGAGCATGCGGCCATCTAGCCCGCGCCAAGTTATCTGGCCCTTGTTCACGCCGGATGTCTTGGTTCGTGTTTCGCCAAGGCTGATAAGGAAATCATTCCCGTCACCTATGCGTTCCCACTTGAAAATCTCCCAGGCAGAGGCCTTGTCGCCGATCTTCTGACGGGCCACCAGCTCCATGAAGTTGGGTGGTTGTTGAATAGTGGTCATAGCTTCTTGATCCTCACTTTCATTGGACTGCCGTCGTCTTGGGAGAGAACGAAGCTCCAGGCCTGCCAGTCGTCGGCGAACAGGCCTTCGTGCTTGGTGTCGTTGATCGAGATGGAGTAGCGCTTCATGACGTTCCTTCCGTGCGTTGGCCGCGAGCGCTTCGCCATGCGGCAATCGCGCCCAAAGCGTCCTCGGTGGACTCGGTCGCGCGCTCTGGATGCCCAAAGAGAGCGAGAAGGCGTGAGGCTTCTCGAACAGTGGCAGCTAGAACATTAATGGGATCATCAGCGCCGCTGCGCAAGGACCCGATGCACTCTTCCGAGCGATAACCGTCATCGGATCTGTAGGAAATGGTGGCCTTAACGACCAACAGTTTGGGGTCTGGCTTAGGCGAGCCCATGGCGTATTTACTCGTCATCTTCAATCCCCTCGATCTCGTTGCTAAGGCGCAGCAGGCGATCACCTGAGCAGCACCGGATGCGGTTAAGCGTTTCTCCGCCGTCGCGGGCTTCTTCAAGCAACTGGGCCAGTTGGTCGCGCACCTTGAAGAACTTGTCGACCAGCTCCATGTGCACGGCCATGGAAACGGGCGGATCGTCGTAGTCAGGCTCCATCGCATCCCAAGCGGCCTGGCCGCGAGCTAGGCGCCTCATGTTGGACAAGTCACTCATGGTTGCTCCAATAAAAACGCCGCCCGAAGGCGGCAAATCCAGCGTGGTAGTGCTGGAGTGTGTTTGTGAATAGATTGGCCAGGGTTGGCTACATCTATGAATAAAAGTCCATCATTTGGGCGGGCCGGGCTTGATTCCGGCTCCTTGTACTTCGGAGACCAATCTGCAATTTGCGGAAGTTGGTCGCGTGTCCATCCACGCCGCCACCCAAATGATGGCCCTCGTCTTTCCGAGGCGTCATGCAGTTCGATGCAAGCGGGCCGCCAGACGCCACGCATGCTCCGCCGAGCTATGCACGCTTTCGGCACAGCGAAGGGCTTCGCATTCTTGAGTGCACCAAATCATCTGATCTGATGCTCTTGGGGTGCTTATGAGGTTGCCTTGGCGATCAATGCGCTGGCCTTTCCGGTCATGTAGTTAGCATCTCCACCTTGTCGGTCGAGCCACTCTCTGATGAAGTCCAGCAGCTCAGGGGCTGCTGCGATTAGGCGGGCGTTGGCCTTTGCCTCTTCCGTGAAAGGCTGAGAGTAACCGTCCTTGCATTCAGCAATTTGCATACCTTTTGGTAGGCCATCAGGTTGATACATTGGAGAGCGGACAAGGTTTCCTATTGCCTCCCAAGGCCCTGGCGTGTGCTTCGCTTCCATCTTCATCCTTCCGCGCCTGTGCGCATAAATTGCCCTGTGGAGGGCGCTTGGGGGTTAGGGCTTGGCCAGCTCAGCGTTGCGAGACTTGGCGGCTTGCTGGAATTCGCTGAATGACATCGCCTTGATGCGCTCTGCTCGCTCTCGCAGCCTCAGGGAGCATTCATCTCTGGCTCTCTCGAAATACTGTTCTGCCGACTCGTTGGGCCGCCTGTCAATCATGTAGCCCGAGATGCTCTCCCGGTCTTGTTCCCTTTGGTATCGATCGTCCATATTTACCCCTTGTCAAAGCAAAAGGCGCCTCGGTTGAAGCGCCTTGTGTTTTCCCTCTGATGTCGCCCAGAGGGGAGCGCCGGCGGTTAGATGCCGCGCCGCAGAAATGCATCGGGCTTCGTTCTGGCGATGTACTTGAGTTCCTCATCGAGCTGCTTGCGGGTCAGCTTGTGCTTCGTCATCAGCTCCTTGGCGCGCTCATCAGATAGCTCGGCAATCAGGGCCAAAGCCTTGGTCTTTTTGGCGTCGAATTCGGCCTTCCGAGCGTCGAGTTCGTTGCGCTTTGCGATTGCCTGCTCACGCTTGTAGCGGTCAATCTGGTTGTCGATGTTCCCGCGCTTGGACAGCGGAACATTCAGTACTCCGTGATCGAGCATTGCTACTCCTTAGAAAAACGAAACGCTCCCTATGGAGCGCTTTGGTTTTCTCCCCCGGCCTAACCGGGGTTGGCTGATCTATACCCGCCGAAGCGGTCCCAGCACTTGGCCTATTGCGGTAGCCAATCCTCCACCCTTCGCACTCGCCGGAACGTGGGCCGTCCTCGGGTCATAGCGGTTAGCTCCGCGCTGTCTATCACTGCACTTCGCTATCGCTGCTAGCTGCGCTCCACTGGAGCTAGACCTTCCTCTTGCATCGAGTCGGTTCAGGGGCCGGATTGCTACCCCTTCGGTCGTTTCGCGTTCGTTGCTGCGATGGGTGTACTGTAGCAAATGCTACTGATCTATGCAAGTAGCAAATGCTACATGTTTCTTTTTTTTTGATATGGGCTGTAGCAACAGCACATCAAATACGAGGATTCGAGGGGGCGGAGCATCTTGCTGCTGCGGCTTCATGGCCACCCGGGCAACAAAAAACCGCCCTGAGGCGGTTGGAGAGGGGTTACAGACTGCGAAGGCTTATCCGCAACGGGTCGTGGGGATGTCTTCCAAGCAGCTCAACAAATCGGGGCCTGCCTAATGTGAAGAGCCGGAAAGGTTCCTGGAGGGTGGCGCGATGTCCTTAAAGCTTGGTGATGACGCGCTCTACCAGGAGTCTTCATTCTTGCGTTTAAGCTATCGATAAGGATGGTCCATTAGCATTGAAACTTCTAAAGATCTCATAGATCAACTGGTTTCTTTGTTAGTTATTTACCATTGACATCGAAATGTTCCCAGAAATTGTTGTGACTCATGAGGCATCAATGATGCTTCGTTCGTACACGCTTCACGAGGGGTACACCACCTTTGGTCGATACACGGGAAGCGAGATCTGCCTTGATGATCCAACGGTGAGCAGAGACCATGGAGCGTTTTTATTGCGCTCCGGCGTTTTGGTGGTGGTGGATCACCAAAGCTCCAATGGCATCTTCATGGATGGGCTGAGGACCAAACGGCGGGTCCTGTATGAAGGAGACCGCCTAACCGTCGGCCCCTTCGAGATCTATGTGAAGCAGGGAACTGTGCCTTCTCAAGATCTGGCTGCGTAGCTTTGTTAAGAGCTACCTCTCACACTGACCTGCTTACCCAGCCTGGGCCTCGCACAAGCGGGGCTTGTGGCAGCAACAAGCAAAGACTGCCCTGAGGCGGTTGGTTACATAGAGCTGCCTTCACTATTTCGCTTCAGACCCTCACGGTAAAGATGACCGCCGATCTCCGCCAGAGAGAACATCTCTTCTTCCGAGATAGTCCCCTCTATCTCACTCATGAACACAGCCAAGAGCGCCATAGCAGCGTCAGGGTCACAGGGGATGCCGAGCTGGTCCATTCGTTCAGCCTGCAGGCGGAAGGTCTCGATGTGTGGGTCTGGTTTTGTCATATGGGCCTCCGGCGTTGTGACAGGCAAAAAAAAGAGCCACCCTCACGGGTGGCGAACGTTGGAAATAAGAAGGCCGATCCTGGTCCACCAGGCAAGCGTGCAAGTGTTAAGAGGGAGGGAGGAGGGTGCGCACGACTTCGGCATAAAAGCAGTGGAGACATCTTAGACCTCTTTTACCACTAGGTAAGTCTCCCATGTGTTGCCAATGCAACCGCACGCGTCAAAACCAGCCCCGAGTGCCAGCTGTCGGGATGAGCTCTTGTGTGGCAGGGGTTAGGCCCAAGGCAGCAGAGGCGGATCTGTATAGAGCGACGGGAGATCTGGATAGCGTTCTGCCGCAAGGTTTTTCATCTCGTCAAAGTTCCACGGCCTGACCTGGCCATCCAGAATGCCAACATCAATGGGATCATGAATTCGGCCGTCTGCAACAATGGCGTCGATAAGTGCTATCAAAAATCGTTGAAGGTAGTCCATTGGGTTCTCCCAGAATGAGGAGCCTTCAGTCTGCGCTCATGGGCCCGCCAGATGTTGTGGGGTTCGGCCAAATTTAGCTTAGCTAGCGTTCGCTGCAGGAGCTGCTAACTTATGAGCTGCTGCAATAGCTTGCTAGCCACCAGGCAAAAGAAAAGCCACCCTGAGGTGGCTTGGGGCGGTGTTTGTAATAAAGGGACCGATCCTAGTTCGGCTGAGGTAGCCTGAGTCTGCGTGTGGCAACGTGCTATGCAGCGGAAAAACTTCCATAAGACTGTATTTATATACAGTAATTTGGAAAAACCATACATATCTTATGGGTAATTCGCAGTTTAGACGAGCAGAGGAATTCCTGATAGAGTTGCTCTCAATTTACTTTTTAGGTAAAATTTCTTCACATCTCGCGAAGCTTGACGACCTATGAAGTTAAATTGTTTAAGGAGCCACCATGGCACTCACTGAATTTGGAAAGGCATTGCGAAAGGCTAGGATCGATTCCAATGAAACTTTAGGCTCTATGGCAGATGCGCTTGGCGTATCACCTGGGTTCCTCAGCGGGGTCGAAACAGGTCGAAAAAAAATTCCGGCAGATTTGATTGGAAAGATTAAGTTCTTTTTACAGTCACATAACGTGTCTGTTGAAAATATAGACACTCTAGCAGCTGTGTCTAATCAGTCAGTTTCTCTGGAAGGCCTCTCTCCTCAACATCAAATGCTTGTTGCTGGATTCGCTCGCTCAACTTTGGATGGAGAAACTTTGCAGAAGATGGCAGAACTCTTGGCAGCCAGTGAGAGGAAGTAAAATGGATCGTCCCTCTGATCAAGGTTATCGTTTGCGGGGACATATAGTTAGCCCCCGCAGTGTAGAAGATATTCGTAGTGCAGCGATGGGCGCGCAGACTGTCTTGGGGCTTTCGGAAATGCCGCCTTCAATGCCTGATTTTTTGGAGTCGCTTACAAAATTTGGCATTACTGTTGATGTGCTGGATGATGATCGTACACTCACAATGGCAGGAGTTGAGGCAATGTGTGTTCCCGAAACTGCTACTATCATTCTTACAGAGAATACCTATGCCGCTGCTAGAAGAGACGATCCAAGAACTAGATTCACTATCTTCCACGAGTTAGGACATTTTGTTTTGCAACATACTAAAGTACTGCCGCGCAAAAGTTATGATGCAAAACCTTACCTGGATTCAGAGTGGCAAGCAGATCAATTTGCGGCGGAGATCACTATGTCACTCGAAACCATTAGGAAATATGGTCTTAATACTCCAACGGCAATAGCAAGATTTTTTAGGGTGTCTTTTCCTGCCGCAAATAAACGACACGCGCAGTTGCGCCGAAAAAACTTAATTTAATTGATGAAGGGAGTATTTATGGTTTTCATCCTGGAATGAAAAAAACCCCTAGTTATGAGCTAGAGGTTATTCCAGATAGAGGGCAAAGCCCTGCTTCTATCAAGGCGTCTTTGGTCGGACCCCTACAGTGTAACTGTCCTCGTGATGTGAAGCAAGCTTTGCTGGTGTAACAGTCATTACGCTGAGGGCTTCAACATGTCAATGTGCATGTTCCCGAAGGGCGTGCATGTACGAGCGTACGTTCGATTTCGCTTTGGGCGACTGGAAAACGTGTGTTCGCACTGCCGCTCTTTCCCAGGACAACTTACGCTGTTCTGAGATCATGAGTCAACGTGCCCAGTAACAACTGGTGGCGGCAGTCAGGCTTGCCGTGTCCATCTGTCCAAATAATTATGGCTTAGGCCAATTGAGGAGCCACCTTTCGGTGGCTTTCTCTTTTTGCGCAGGGTGGAAGTGATAGCTTCCCAGCTTAAATGGATGTGCATCCAAGTGCTGAGAGATTGCTCGTCCCTCTAACGCAAAGGATGCGCAGCCAATCTCCCTCAGCCTGAGCCCCACATCACAAGTCAGGCAGCATCGTCCACTGCCGCCTGCTTCCTGACGCGCGGCAGCTCATAGTGTTGACCTGGAAAGAAGGCTCTCTCGATCTCGCGAAGCCTGTTCACACCGAGACCCTTGATCTTGAGAAGCTCAGCCGGCCCCACCGCCTTAAGTTCCTCAGGAGTAGTGATTCCAGCATCGAACAGGACCTTGACTGTGGACGGGTCGAGGGAGCCATTAAGTGATGAGCCGTGGATGTGTCGCACTGGCGAATAGACCCGTGCCGGTGTGAACAACTTACCTGGGAAGAACGCTCTCTCAATCTGACGGAAGCGGTACATGCCCAGGCCCCACATCTTCACGAGTTGATGCGGATAGGCGCTGCGCAGCGCTTCCACCGTATGAATCCCATTCCTTTCGAGAATTCGCTTCACTCGGGGTTGAAGTACGTCGCCCAGGGGTGTTTCGGATTGCTGATCGTCTTGCATGCTGAGCATCATAGTTGGTGAGGCTCGTCGTCCGCCTGGTGCTGGAGGGGGCGTAAAAAAGCCCTCCGAAGAGGGCTCTTGATCAGTTCGACTTGCGCCGGCGCATGAGGCCCATGGACCCAGCAACCACCCCGGACAGGAGCAGCAGACCAAACCCGCCCAGGGTGGGTACAGGCGTTGGTGCAACTGGTGCAATTGCTTGTGGGGTCAGAGTGACAGTAGCCAAGGAGCAGAGGCCTCGTGTGTTGCAGGCCTGGTACTGGAAAGTCACTGGGGCGGTGAAATTGTTTGTGGGAGTGAATACGATCTGGCCACCTGAATAGGTCAGAGCGCCGACAGCAGGGTCAGACAAGGCGAGAGCGTAAGAAGTGTCAAGCGTTGCGCCCGCCTCATCATTGGAGAGAACGTTGATGGTGGTTGGCTGCGAGCGCGATGCGGTTACCGCATCGTCTGTCAAAACAGGAGGTAGTACTGCGCCGCAACCGTTGGCTCCTCGAGCAACCCAATTCACCATGTTACCCATCAACGTTTCCATGTTGGATTGTGCGGTGCCGCCCTCACCAGCAGCATCGAAATAGTCAAAAGGAGACAGTGCGATGCAACCTCCAGTCACGGGCGATGCAGATATGACTGCGGGATAGGTTGTTCCAGCACCATCAAAAGTGGCAGCAACAGACCACTCTGCAGTCAAGCCAGTGAGCCGGTATACGTACTCACTACCTCCAGCCATTGAGAACGGATTCGGAAGTCCAGTCATCAAAGGGCTAGATGGATCAACAATTTGGAGTGGTATGTTGCTACCAAAATCCATTTGGCCTCCAGCAGCCGTTCCCGCAAATAAATTGCAAGGATTATTGACAGGAACGTATGTGCCCGGCTCTGGCTGGAACAGAAGCGTTGCCACATTCCATTCGGTAATCAAGCCTTTGCCGGTAGCCAAAAATTCGGAGATTTTGGCGCAGGTCGTTGCTGAATTGGAGTAAGCATGTCCTACAACCAGTACGTCATAATTTTGTAGCGCTCCACCGTCAATGTCGGAAGCCGATACGTTTGTCACCATATTGGTAGCAGCTACCGACGGAGCTGGGAAAGTTGAAAACTCGTCAGACCAAAAGGCGATGTTCGCTGCTTGGGCAGTCCCCAAGGCAAACAGCGAGAGTCCGGCGAGGCTGATCCATTTGGATAGCTTGTTGCCTCGGCGAGAGCGCGAAAGATTCGAGTGTTTGAATAAGTTCATCGGTTAACCTATAGACACAGTTACTAACAATTAAGCAGCGAATGTCATCCAAATGTTTCAAGGTGTCAATAGCTGAAATTGTTGATCGGGTAAACACTAATTGCACCCGAGCAATCATTCGCAAAAAAGCCCGCGTCTGCGGGCTGCTGGGTGGGGTTGATCGTGCCCCCGCCGGCATCGCAGCGGGGGAGGGCTAAAGCACTCATTGCTTGGTTTCGCCTCGGCAGACCATCCCCGCTGCCTCTCCCATCCCAAGTACAACGTACTGCACCGGCTTACCCTTCTCGACAAAAGTCATGCCGAGAAATGGTTCATAGCCGCCATATGCACCATAACTATTTTTGGCATTCACAGACCCGCACAGGCGCCAAGCCCCAGCCGTTTCAGAGGGCGTCTGAGTGAGATCTTTGAATTTAGCGCTGTCCGCATCTTTCAGCGTGTCCTCAAATGCTTCCTTAAGCGCTTTTTGGTTGATGGCAGGCGGTTTCGCGGCGAAGGACGAACCGCCTATGAGCAAACACGCAACTAGCAAATAGAAATTTTTCACATCAACTCCAGTTATTTTTTAGCGAACAACCGACCGAGCGCGCCCTAGCACTGGCGGCATAGCGGTGGGGAGAGGGTGTCAGTCTTGTTTGGCTACTTCAGCGGGAGGAGTGGCATCCGGGACTTGAGGTGTGGATGCAACTTGGTCCGCTACAGCAATTTTATTTGCCGTCTCGCTGGGCTGCTTAGCTTGAAGTGTGGGTGTACCCATGCTGCATTTCTTGAGAATGGCAGCCTGCTGCAACGCATCATGTTCACCCTTTAGCTTTGCATACTCCGCCTCTTGCTGCTTCGTACCGCCCAGCGCGAAGAGGGCCGGCCAGAACAAAACAATTCCCACGCCAGTGATCGCTTTGTCATTCGAGGCGGCCTCGTCAAGTCTGCCGCTAAGCTGTGTAACCTTGCCTGATAGGCGTGCGTTCTCAGCAGTGATCTGATCGCAATCGTATGTGTTGTACTGCATTGGCGAGACATAAGACGCCGCAATATCCTTCGATGCAGTGGAGCAGCCCGTAAGGACCAGCCCTGCACAAGCCACCCCAGACAAAATAGTTTTCATGTTGCACTCGTAACAAAAAACAACATTTTATAAGATGTTGTCTTACAGATCCTTACGCGCTCAACAGGCGTCAGTCATTGTCCGGACTTGTTCGCTTTCGTGAAGGCCTGAAGGGAAGTCTCCATGCAGATATCAAAGTGTTGCTTGGCTGCATTAGCAGGCGATACGGGAAGACTTCTAGCTTTTTCGAGCATGTCCCTAACCACAGGGCTTGAGTAATCCATATCAGGATAGGTGGGCGTTGCGTTCGGCCCGCCGTTGATCATGATCTTCGCAATGATCAATGCTTCTGCGTTGCATTTTGCCCCGTTGGCTGCCCCAAGCTCATAACCCATTTGAGAGGACACGGCCGCCGCATTGGTATTGTCAGATTTCCCACACGCTGAAAGTAGTGCTACACAAGCGGCTCCAATCACCAATATCTTCATATTCGCTCGCTTTGCTTATGGACGATCTCCCCGAGCAAAAACACTCCTTCATGGCATGCCTTGCGCGGATACAGGCGCTTGTCAGGATTATCTGAAGACAACCACCACTTACCCTCGTCACGCACTAAGCGCTTGATGACAAGCTCACCCTCATAGTTAACAGCGAAGACTGTGCCATCCATTGGCTCAGTCTGCTCCGTATTTACTACGACAGTATCGCCGTCGTACAAACCTGGTTCCATGCTCCCGTTCACTACAGTAGTCGCGAACAGCTTTTCAGGCCTGTAACCTTTGCTCTCGTACCAGCTGCGCTGGAAGACGATGGGCGGGGCGGAGCCATCCAAGTATGACACGCTAAAACCCGATGCGCCGGCCGACAGCTTGAACACCACTCGCCGGATTGCAGGGAAATCTGGGTTGTTTTCTAGCGCTATCAAAGTTGGTCTGACGGCGTCATCTTCGGTGTCGAACCATCCCGTATAGCCTGGGATGTTGTGGACCGCCATCACGGTCTTTTCACTGATTACGCGCTCGCCACGCAACATTTGACCTACGTACGCGCCGTCTTTGTACCCAAGGCGACGCCCAAGCGCAGCGTTGCCACCTTCCCGCTGGGCAAGGTCTGCCAAACGCTTAATGCGCCACTCCTGAAGCTCATGTTCATCCATGAGCCAGACAGTAGCAGATGCTTCAGTAGCAAAAGCTACTTGCGAAACTGTAGCAAATGCTATAGACTTTGTTTTCATGAAGCTATCCGAGTATTTCTTGAAGCCAAACGCCCTCAGCGTTGGGGAGTTGCGTGCGCGCATTAGTGCGAAGAGTGATGCCCAGGTTCGCCAATGGCGGGATGGCTATCAAAACCGCCGGCCAAGTCCTGCCTACGCAGTAGCGATCGAGCAAGCAACTGGCGGGCAGGTCACTCGCAAAGACCTGTACCCAAGTGAGTGGGGCGCCATTTGGCCAGAACTCATCAAGAGCAAAAAGGAGGCTGCATGACTGCATCACACCTCCCACTGCCGATGGCATATGCAGACCCTGCATTTGATGCCTGCATCGCAGTGGCCTTGGACACCCCCGAACTCATCACTGAATTCGACCGCCTTTATGGCGCAGACCTGATGAGCGGCAAGGTTGCCGAGGGCGATATGCGCGTTTTCGTGAACTTCGTCCACCGCTGCTTGTATCTGGCATTGCCCGACGAATCCATCCATTCCATGCGCAGAGCGGCCATCGCTCTTGCTGCCTAACTGATTTCCAACCCCGTGTTTTTGTAGAGAGAGGAAGAACACACCATGTATGCAGACCCTGTCCACATTCGTTCCAAGCGCGTGAACCTGTCGCTGAACAGCACCGAGATGCGTGTTGTGGAAGCGATGGCTGAGCTGCACGGCGTACAGCCGTCCGTCTTCATCCGTGAATTGGCCATGGAGGCTTTGAAGCATTTGCATGGCTCCAAGTCTGCAACTGGTGCCGAGGAAAAGCGACGCGCTTATGCGTAACCGTTCAGGAACTCCCCAGTGCAACCAACCCATGACACCACATTTGCAGGCAATGACCTCTCCGCACTAGAAGCCGAAGCAGTTGAACAGGGCGTCACTGTTGACGAGCTAGTAACCGAACTGATCTCAGCAGAGATCCAGCGCAGATACCTGATCCCCAAGCTGTCTGCCGCTCCCGTCGTGCCGTTCCCAAAGCGGCGCACCCTCCCAAACACTTTTGCGTAACGGATTCGGTATGAATGCCTTCACCAAGCGTAACGAATCCCTCGCATCCCGGCTCACCAAGCCCCGGATCCTCAAGACAGTAGACCGCAACCCTCGCTACCACGGCTACTACATCGAAAGCGGGGCTCAGGCCCAGGCATCAACCCTCAAGACCCAACGAATTCTGAAAGGAGCCCTGCGATGAACAACGCCCGAGCAAGCGACCCAATCACCAGCGTCATCGCAGGCGAGCGCGCAGTCCTGTTTGCTCGCTACCACAACGTTCGCATCCTGGCTGCGCTGGACGACGAGAAGAGCCTGACGGCCGGAGAAATAGCCAGGATCACAGGCTTGTCGGTAGAGCAGGTCTGCCGCCGTCTGCCTGAGCTGCAGGCACGCGGCCAGGTGCAGGTTGTGCAGTTTGAAGGCGAAGACCTGCTGCGCAATGGGTATCGCGTCTGGGAGGCTGTATGACTGTCGGCACTCACAAAACAGCCGAGGTGTCCTATCAGGGCATAACGCTTGATCAATGCATTGCTCGAGAAGGGCGCGCAGTGGATGCGCTGAAGACTTTTGCACGCGACAACAGCGATCTCCTCCTGGCCATCTGGGGGTGGGGTGATGGTGGTGGCGGCGGCATTCTGGAAATCCTCGCGCAAGAGTTGGGCGCACAAACCGCGCTAGAGAAAGCCGCCTCGCGTCCCAAGCCTGCTTACGCCAAGGTTGTCATTCGTCCCGCGTTGCGCACCCAAGTTTTCGAGCGTGATGCCTATCGCTGCGTTACATGCGGCACTCACAAGAACCTGACTTGCGACCACAAGCACCCAGAGTCCAAAGGGGGAGCTACCACCCTGGAGAACCTGCAGACGATGTGCAAGTCTTGCAACTCTAAGAAGGGAGTCAAGGCGTGAGTCTTACTTCATCCCTGGCGAACGTTGGCCGTGCCATCGCCTACTACCCACAGCTCTCCAAGTTCTTTGGCAGCGTGAATGCATCCATCTTCTTCGCACAACTGCACTATTGGCAATCGCGCTCGGCAGAGGAAATGGGCGTTTTTAAAACTGCGGAAGAGTGGACTGAGGAAACCGGCCTCTCATACCGTGAGCAGGCTACAGCACGCAAGATCCTGACGGAGATGGGCGTTCTGATCGAGACCCACAAGCGCCTCCAGCACCGCGTCTACTACCGCCTGGATTTGGCCGCAGTCGACATTGCTTTTGACGCCTGGAACGTGCCGCAGTTCCCGAACGACGAAAGCGCAATCCGGGAAATGCACAAAGCGCATTTGGGCAACAGCGAAATGCGCAATCCGGGGCGTGCGGAAAACGCAGTTGGCGGAGCGACAGAAGCGCAATCCGTTAATAAAGAAAAGATTACTACAGAGATTACTGCAGAGAAGAAGACGCGCAAGCGCGCCTCGACCTTTGTTCTGCCGGACTGGATTGATCAAGCCCATTGGGATGCATGGCACTCCTGTGCCAAACGAAAAAACGCCACCGATGCACAAAAGCAGATGGCTGTTGAGAAGCTGGCCAAGTGGAAAGCAGAAGGCATCGACTACGCCCAAGCCCTGGAAAACGCAGCAATTGCTGGATGGCAAGGCCTGTTCGAGCCAAAGAATGGCGGCAATGCCCTGATCCAACATTCTGGAGTCCTGCAGCGCAGCGGCGAAACCGGCTACCAGCGCTCGATGCGCGAGCGGGCCCAAGAGGTCGTACCGTCCATTGCCCGGCAAGCTCCAGAAGCTTCGCCCACCGATTTTTTCAAGAACCAAGCCATTGAGGTCGCGGCTCGGCGCATTGAGCAGCCACAGAAACGAATTGGAGGTGCAGCATGAGCTTGCCGGCAGCATGGATCGACAAGATCTTCACCAAACTGACCCTGGCCTACGGCCGGGACTTCCTCGGCCGCTGGGAGGGCATCGACCTAAACGCTGTGAAGTCCGACTGGGCGCACGAGCTGGCTGGGTTTGAGCGCTTCCCCGAGGGCATTGCTCACGCGCTGACACATCTGGACCCGGCCAAGCCGCCAACCGTCTTCCAGTTCCGCGACCTGGCACGCAAGAGCCCACGCGCTGAGGACAAGCAGCTGCCAGCGCCGGCCGCATCACCTGCCGTGGTTGCTGAGCAGCTAAAGCGACTTGCGCCCATGCTCAAGCGCCTCGAACCTCGCGCAGATAAGGCCTGGGCCCACACGATCCTGAACCGCGTGCGCGCCGGCGAGAAGCTGAACCCAACAACCGTTCGCTTTGCCCGTGAGGCAGTGGGCGACAACCAACCCCGGGAGGCCCAGTGACATGTGCAACCTGCAAACACTGGCAGCTGAAGGACTCGTCCGGCCAAACAACACCGATGGCAAAGCACCACATGGCGCCATGCGAGTTTGGCCCATCGTGGCGGTTCCTGCCACCACACCAAACATGCAACAGCCACCAGGCTGCACCGGTAAATGTGATCAAGGCCAGGGATGCCTGGCTCAACAGGAAGGGGTGAGGGGATGAGCAATACCGAATACACAGGCGGCAGCGTGAGCTACTACACCGTTGAGGTGGAGAGACCAACCTCTGGCGGCGGCGCATACGCTGCTGAGTGCAACGACATCATCGAGGCGCTTGGCATGAACTACGCCGAGGGCAATGCGTTCAAGGCCTTGTGGCGACGGGCCGCGGCTCGCATGGGTAAGGCAAAGGCCGGCTACAAGGATGGGCTGTACGACGCTGAGAAGGTGGTCTTCTTTGGTCAGCGGCTAGTGGCCCAAGAGGGCGGCAAGGCGGACCTGCTCAATCTGCCCGTTATCGACATGGGGGCTGGCCGTGACTGAGCGCCTGGAATTCGAACTCCACAACCGGCAGCAGGCTTGGCTGGCAGTAAAGGGCCAGCTGTTCCCGTTCCTGGCCAATGTGCTGCAGGGTGGTGGCCGCTGGGTGCTGACTGTCACCCGCCGCAAGCGCACACAGCCGCAGAACCGTCGCTATTGGGGGCAGGGCGTTCTCGCCCAGGTGGCAGCCCAGGCGGTACTCCCTGGCGGGAAACAGTTCAGCGCCGAAAACTGGCATGAGTTTTTCAAGCGCATGTTCATTGGCATTGAGGAGCTGCCCAACGGCGAGGTGATCGGCAAAAGCTCCACCAAGCTGACCACGGCCGAGTTCAGCGAGTTCTGCGCCAAGGTGGAGGCATACGCTGCTACTGAGCTGGGCGTGACGTTCTACGACCTGGAGGGCCAATGAAGCCCTTCAACCCAAAGCCGCGCCAGTGCAAGGCCTGCCCGCAAACCTTTGTGCCGGTCCGCCCGATGCAGACAGTCTGTTCGCCCCGCTGCGCAATGAAGAAGGTGCGCCAGGACAAGGTAGAGGAGCGGGCCCAGGTCCGCACCCGCAAGGAGTCCATCAAGACACTTCCCGTTCTCAAGGCCGAAGCGCAGACCGCCTTCAACGAGTTCATCCGCCTGAGAGACGCCGGCAAGCCCTGCATCTGCTGCGGCCAGCCGCTGGGTGAGGGTGACATAGGTGGTGCTTACGACTGTGGCCACTACCGTTCCGTCGGCAGCGCTCCCCAGCACCGGTACAACGAGCTGAACGCGCACGCACAACGCAAGCAGTGCAACCGCTGGGGCGCCGGCCGGGCCGTGGATTACCGCATTGGCCTGATCGCCAGGGTGGGGCTAGAGGCGGTCGAGGCCCTGGAGACGGACAACGCAGTCAAGAAATTCACGGCTGAGGAGCTGCGCGAAATTCGCGCGCACTTTAAGGCCAAAGCCAAAGAACTGAAGAAAGAGAGAGCCTGATGATTGAAGAACGCTACCTATCCGCATCCCTGGCCTCTTGCCTGGCAGACGAGCCCCACAAGATTGGCCAGGTCGATGTCATCAAGGCCAGCGGCATGAGCCCGCGCAACATGGCTGCCCACTACCTGCGCCTGATCTCCAAGCCCACCAAGGAAGACATGACCCGGTTCTACGCCGCGCTCCTGCAGTACACGCAAGACAAGAAGCTGGAAGGCGGCACGGACGCGATCGTGACGGCCATCGAGTGGCTGGTTGATCCGACCTGCAAGGTCTGCCATGCGACCGGAGTGGTGACCAAGGGCGACAAGGAGCACACCTGCCCGAAGTGCAAGGGCGAGAAGTTCCGCAAGGAGCCAGCCAGCCGCGCAGCCCAGATGCTGATCGACCATGTTCGCACCTGCCGCGCAGCCCATGGCGGCCGAATGTTCAGCCTGCTCAAATAAATCTTGTAACGCAGCGAGAAGTGTGGTAACGTTCGGACTGCGTTAGTTTGATGATGAATAACTTTGGGCTGTGCTTAGGCCTCCCATGATTCAGATAAACCATCCCATGGAAACATGGCAGGCCTTAGATGGCTGAACTCGCCCAGAAATTCGAGCCCTGATCAGAAATGGTCGGGGCTTTTTCATGTCAGCTGCAGCAAGCGCGGCCCGCACCCGAGCGGTATGAAGGTGCGGCATCTCCTACTGAGAGCTTCCCAGTGCTTGAAGAAGCGAACAGCAACCCCAGCCCATGAGGGTTGTCTGATGGGGTACGAATACCAAGGCCAGCCAAGTGCTGGCTTTTCTTTTGGAGCAAGCCATGAGCCTAAGACGAAAGATAGCCCTGTGGCTGTGCCCTGAGTTGGGTGGTCCTGTGACTGAGCCAGCCATTCCTTTTCCGCATGCTCAGCACATGGGTATCGGCATTCACCGGTGCGAGCGCATCATCCCCCCCGCAGACAACAAGTCTCTATGCGAAGCCCTCAAGGCAAGCCAACATGCAAGCGATGCAGCTTGGAAGGCTGAGGTGCTGGAGCAGTTGAGAGCCGTGAATGCCACCCTCAATAGAGTTGTAGAGGGTGGGAGCACTATGGTTGTCAACGGGGTACAGAAACCTCTTTAAGAGTGATGTGGAGTTCTGTCCCGGCTTCAGTGACCAGCCATGCGCGGCCCTCAACGATAAATCTGGCGTTGTCTCCAAAGTGGATGACATCCCCCACAAGCGGTGATCCGTTTGTGACTGATGTTGTTAGAGTCGGATAAGTCTCGGGATTAGATCCAACGGGAAAGCCAAACGAGATCACTACTTGTGACATAAACACCCTCTTGGTGATGGTTGTGTGAGAACTCCCATCGTAAGCCAAGAGGGTTTCTTCAAGCGATCAGGAGATCAGGACTTGCGACGTTGACGCATGAAGGCGAAGCCGCCAAACAGCGAGGTCAGGATTGCCAGACCCCAGGCTCCCAGTGTCGGGACTGGTGTAGCTGCTTGTGGAGGAATCACGGGGGCTGCGGTCACAGAGAATGATTGCTGAGCTTGTGGCGCGGCTTCATATGTTGCGTTGCCCGCCTGATCAGCATTGATTACGCAAGTGCCTTCAGCAAGCAAGCTGACCGTATTTCCTGCAATCGAGCAAACAGCAGATGCTGAGGCATCTATGGCCAGAACAACTGGCTCGCCGGAGGCGCCGCCTGTTGCAGCTACTTCGTAAGTTGCACCAACGATTGCTGGGCTTGGTGCGGTCGATGTGAAGTTGATCTCCTGAGGAGTTAGTGGAGCAACTGCAATCGACTCTGCGCAAAGGTCCAGCAGACTGCCACTTTGGTCAATAACTGGAACGTCAATTGTAAGAGTGTTGAAGGGTTGAGACCCTGTCACCTGCAAATCCGCACCATCATCAGACCCTGGGAACGTTACAGTTGCGCCTGTGATCGGAGGCGTGCAGCTGCTTGCGTTTACCGAGACTGTTGGAGTGCCAACGTCAAAAGAGAAAGAGGCGGACTCTCCAGAATTTGCTCCTGAGAACAAAACACGAGCGGTGGTTTGAGGAGAAGAAAATGAATAAACAATTTTTGAGTTGCCCGGCCCAGTTCCGGCATAAATTGCATTTGCCCCAGTAGTCACACCGCAACTTGTATAAGGGCTTCCATACTGAACGGTGTTTGTCAGCGCCACGGTTACGTCAACACCGTTGTAAGTGCCCGAGGTAGTCACCGGCGTACACGTTTGAGCGAAGGCTGAATTGGCAAAGAGGCCGATCAGGACGGAACCTGCCAGATTGCAAAGAGAGCGATTGGTAGATAGAGAGGTCATGTGTGCCTAAGTTTGTATGAATTTGGTTCGTTTGTAATCAAACGTCAACAATCGTAGCATATGGCTTGAATTTGAAGTTTTCTATCTAGGCTCAGTTGTGTATTCCCACTTGTAGTCTCGACGCTACGACCCGATAGGAGAGAGCCATGATCAAGGATCAGATACAGGCTGAGGCCGACAAGGCAGCGAAGGCCATCCATGAGACACTGGCCGAGTTCCACCGGGTCGCTGGCCTGGAGGTAAAGGCTGAGGCAGGGTGGGAGTCAGCGCAACAGTACAGCAAAGACGGCCGGGGCACATTCACCATCAAGCGAGAGCTGCGCGCAGTTGTGGAGGTAGTGTGCGGCGCATCCTCGGCGTCGGCCGCCCAATCTCAGGAATCAAATGACAAGTAAAACCATGTCAACTGGCGTTGCCGCATCAGCCGCCCTGGGGGTAGTCGCCGCAACCATCCTCGGTTTTGTCTGGGCTGCGGCTTGGTCCGGCTTCACGCTGTCCGTACTCTGGGGCTGGTTTGTGGTGCAGATGTTCGGCGTGCCCGAGTTGTCCGTAGCTCAGGCATACGGGTTTGCGCTTGTGGTCCGTACAGCAAAGGGATGGGATACGCGCGCCGATAAAAGCGCTGACAGCTATGGCGCCGTTCTTAGCAAAGCCTTTGTTGCTGCTCCGCTCATTAGTGGCACCTCGCTGTTGTTCGGGTGGGTGGCTAAGAGTTTCATTTAAGCCGCTGGCGGGGGAGAATCTTTTTGTTAGCATTAGATCCTCTTAAGCAGGAGGTCTAATGGCGGCAAAACGAAGTTTCAGAAGCATCAGGCTGTGCCGGATAAAGAGGGTCTTGCGCTAATCGCAGTGGCGGAAGATGGGACGGCATGGGCGGCACGCTCGAGACTTACAAATGGGCACATGCTGCATGACGATTTGGAATGGAAGCGGCTTACGGACCTTCCAGATAACGAAAACATTAAGCCGCTTGGTGTTTTGCGGTAGGCATACGAGCCCCTAATCAACATACCGCCCGAGGGCGGTTTTCTTTTTATGGTGGGACTAATCTCCAATCTTCGTTAGGATGCCCTGCCGGCTGCTCGCGATGATCTTCTTGGCTTGCTCTGCTGAGACGACTTCATACGGCCAGCGAAATGACGTATAGAGAAAATCCGGGCCGCCCTCGCGGTCTGTAATTTTCGCGTGAATGTGAAATAGCGTCCCAGCGGGCTGAGAGTCACGCATCTTTGAAGAGCACTCTACCTTCATGTCTGTGTCTACACCTTGACCTGGGAGCGGCCTAGCGCGGAGTGATTTAGAGGATTGCTCGCCAATGGCTTGGTAGGTTTCCACCACGAAAGAAGAGTAAGTCACTTGGATCCGAACTTGAAGAGATGAAAGGCCCGCCATGGCAACAAAACCGGCGCAAGGCAAGCCGGTTGCCAAGAAGGCAGGCGGACGACCTAGCAAATATAAGCCAGAGTACGCAGGCCAGGCGAAGAAGCTCTGCATGCTCGGCATGACAGACAAGGAAATGGCGTCGTTCTTCGGCGTGGCTGAGAGCACGTTCAACCTATGGAAGACGGTTCACCCCGAGTTTTCGGAGTCCCTAAAGGGGGGCAAGAACCTGGTCGATGCAGAAGTGGCGGCAAAGCTGTTTCACCGTGCTATGGGCTATGAGCACGAGGATGTGCATGTCAGCAATTACCAGGGGGTGATAACGGTCACGCCGCTGGTCAAGCACTACCCGCCAGACACGACGGCTGCGATCTTCTGGTTGAAGAACCGCCAGCCTCAGAGGTGGCGCGACAAGCCAGACGAGGGCGGAGAGGGCGAGAACGCCCAACCCGTGCCAGTCAAGATCGAAGTGACAGTAAAGGACGCAAGAAAGCATGCCGAGCCTGAACATTCCGCAGGCTCGGTTCCTGGAGCTGCCTCATAAATACCGCGCATATGTCGCTGGGTTCGGCTCGGGCAAGACCTGGGCCGGGTGTGCTTCAACGTGCCGCAATGCCTGGGAGTGGCCCAAGGTCAACCAAGGCTACTTTGCGCCGACCTATCCGCAGATTCGGGACATCTTCTTCCCGACGATTGACGAGGTTGCGTTTGACTGGGGACTGAAGGCTGACATCAAAGAGGCGAACAAGGAAGTTCACCTGTTCAGCGGCTCACAGTACCGGACGACCATCATCTGCCGGTCGATGGAGAAGCCATCCAACATCGTGGGTTTCAAGATCGGCCACGCGCTGGTTGACGAGCTGGATGTGATGCAGGCAGTCAAGGCTGAGCAGGCCTGGAACAAGATCATTGCCCGGATGCGCTACAAGGTGGACGGGCTGAAAAACGGAATCGACGTGACGACGACGCCTGAGGGCTTCAAATTCGTTTATCAGCGGTTCCACAAGCAGCCGCAAGAGCGTGCAGCGCTTGGCAAGCTGTATGGGATGGTTCAGGCCAGCACGTTCGACAACGCCGCCAACCTTCCTGATGACTACATCCAGTCGCTGTATGAGAGCTACCCCAAGCAACTGATCGATGCATATCTGCGCGGTCAGTTCACGAACCTGACGGCGGGCAGTGTCTACCCCGACTTTGACCGCCGGCTTAACCACTCCAATGCATCGCTGCAAGCTCGTGAGCCTGTCCTGATTGGGATGGACTTCAACCGCCTGGCTATGGCTGCGGTGGTCTATGTGTTACGCGACGGCTGGCCGGTAGCGGTGGATGAGATAACGGATGGCCGCGATACGCCATACATGGCGAAGCTGTTCAATGAGCGGTACAAGGCCAAGGGTCACGCAGTGCAGGTGTTTCCTGACGCATCAGGGCAGAACGCGAGCAGTAAGAACGCAACCGAATCGGACCTGAGCATCCTGAGGGCGCATGACCTGACGGTGCGGGTGAACTCAACCAACCCCGCTGTAGCGGACCGTGTGAATGCCGTGAATGCCCTGATCCTGAATGGAGAGGGTGAGCGGCGCTACCTGGTCAACACAGACAGATGCCCGAAGCTTACCGATGCGCTGGAGCAGCAGGCCTACGACAAGAACGGCGTGCCAGACAAATCAAGCGGCGTGGATCACGTTATCGACGCTGCTGGGTATGTGATCGCCAATAAGTGGCCGATTGTGAAGCGCACCGCCAAGGTAGAGACATTCCGCTGGTAAGGAAAACATGACAGCTATCAACCAACAAAACGACACGGTCAAGCGGATGGCTGAAGCATGGGCGGTGATTGATCCTCTTATGGGGGGCACTCAGGCTATGCGAAAGGCAGGCAAGAAGCTGCTGCCGCAGCAGCCCCGTGAAGATGATGAAGACTATAAGTATCGGCTGGAGACTGCAACGCTCTTCCCGGCGTACCAGCGCACCTGCACGGTGATGTCTGGAAAGCCGTTCTCCAAGCAGATGACCATCAATGAGGATGTTCCGCCTAAGGTGAAGGCCTTACTGCCCGACATCGATGGGCAGGGCCGATCCATCCATGCGTTTGCCTCTCAGCTTTTCGCTGAAGCGCTCTCGCACGGGTTTGGTGGGGTGCTGGTGGACTTCCCTGCAGAGGGTGGTCAGCGGCCTTACTGGACGCACTATGCGCATGACTCCATCCTAGGTTGGCGCCTGGACACCTCCGAAGGGGTGGCGCGACTGACTCAACTGCGGCTGCATGAGGCCGCTGAGGTTGAGGACGGCGACTACGGGGTGAAGATGGTGCAACGCGTGCGGGTCCTGACACCTGGAGGCTGGGCGCTGTACGAGCAAGGCACGGACGAATGGGCTTTGGTGGATGAGGGGGTGACATCTCTCAGCTACATCCCGTTTGTGCCGTACTACGGCCGGCGCATCGCTTTCATGGAAGGCGCGCCGCCACTGGTGGACCTGGCGCACCAGAACGTCAAGCACTGGCAGCAGCAAAGTGACCAAGACGATTCTGTCCGGTTTGCACGCAAGCGCCTGCTGGTATTTTCGGGCGTCACGGATGGCGAGCTATCCGAGCCAACTGCGGGGTCCGCCTATGCCCTCAGATTTGCAGATAAGGATGCCAAAGCCGAAGTGATCCAAGGCTCTGCCGAGTCGGTGACCGTTGGCCGCTCCGAGCTGGAAGCGCTGGAAGACCAGATGATCCAGACGGGCGCCGAGTTGCTGGTGAAGCAGCCAGGCCAACGCACGGCGACAGAAGCATCCAACGATGCCGAGGCCAACAAGTCCACCCTGCAAAGCACGGTTGAAGACTTCGAGGACGCCATGGACCGGTGCCTGCAGATTACTGCGGACTGGCTCAAGGCTGGCGACGGTGGGACGGTGTCGCTGTTCAAGGACTTCGGCGCTGCGACGCTCACCGATGCCTCGGCCCAGCTGGTGCTGTCGCTGCAAGGTGCGGGCATGCTTACCAAGGAAACCACCATCGTGGAAATGCAGCGCCGGGGCGTGGTTGGCCCTGATGTGGACCCGGAGGCGGAGATCGAGAAGGTTCAAGCCGAAGGGCCAAGCCTGGGGAGCATGAATGGTGACGGTGAATGAACTCCTCGAAGATGAAGCCGTTCGGCATGCTGTGGGCCTGCAGGGCTACTCCAATGGCGTCCTGAGCCGGATCATGGCCATCTTGAACCGGTCGGACAAACGAATGCTGGACGAGTTGATCTCGATCCTGTCTGATGTGGACCCGATCACGTTCAAGGCCGAGCGCCTGGCCTCGATGCTGGCCAGCGTGCGGACGATCATCGCTGCAGGGAATGCAGAGGCTGGGCAGAGGTTACTGGACGAGCTTAAGCAGTTTGTGGACTACGAGACCGCCTACCTGCAGCAGATGCTGCTGGCCAACACGCCAACTGTGGTACATGTGGCCTCAGTGTCCACGAATGCGGTCTACTCGGCGGCCATGTCGCGGCCATTCCAAGGTGTGCTGCTCAAGGAGGTTTGGAAGGACCTTACTGCCCAGCAGTTCAAATCGGTGCGCCAGGCCATCTCACAAGGCTACCTTGAGGGCAAGACGACAGACGCGATCATTCGCGAGCTGCGCGGCACCAAGGCGAAGGGCTTCACTGATGGGCTGCTGGAGAAATCCCGACGCGATGTTGAGGCGGTGGTGAGAACCGCCATTGCTCACACAGCCGGGAATGCTCACGACGCCTTCTATGCTAAGAACTCCGATGTTCTCAAGGGCTTGAAGTGGTCTGCGACTCTGGACCTGCGGACAACTCCGCAGTGCCGCATCCGCGACGGGAAGCTGTACACGCCGGAGACGCACAAGCCGATAGGGCATGAGACTCCCTGGGGCGCTGGGCCTGGAAGGTTGCACTGGCGGTGCCGGTCTGCTTCCATCCCGGTGGTGAAATCCAACAAGGAGCTGGGGATTGACCTGCCGGACCTGGAGCTGCGCAATAAGAGCAGGGCGAGCATGGATGGTCAAGTACCACCCGATACGACCTATGGCGACTGGCTCAAGAAGCAATCTGCAGCGCGCCAGGATGAGGTTCTAGGCCAAACCAGAGCGCGACTTATGCGTGACGGAAAACTCGATCTGGCGGATATGTACTCTCACAAGGGAGTGTTTCTAACCCTGGACGAGCTTCGGCAGCGGGACAAGCGGGCTTTTGAATTGGCTGGTCTTTGAGTAGACTTAGCCGGTGACCAAACTATCCATCGTTCCACCCCGAGAGCAGACGCCGGCAGAGAAGCTGCTGAGCGGCATCAAGGGCATCAAACCGCCACCGGGCGTGCTTCAGTGCGCAAAGTGCGGCGGGCGCACGTTAATGACCACGACGGTCGGGGCGAGCATTGATGAGAAGGGGCGATTCAAACGCGGCATCGTGTGTGATGACCGAATCTGCTACCACTGCCACATGCGTGGAGTGTGGTCGCAGATGGTGCCGGACAAGCCGCGCATTGTGAAAGAGGCTAAGTCTCGGCGCGCAAAGCCAAAGGCGGTGAGATGAAGACCGTAGATGATGTGAGGCAGTACTTTAGATCGATAGTTTCTGGAACACGACGGCCTTTTTCATTAGTTGACAACCGGGCTGCGTTCGATTGTTTGAAATCACGCGAAACTGAATTACTGAGATGGGCAGCTGTACTCTCTATCGAATATGACGATTTAAGAGAGATGTTGACTGCCAATGTTGTGGAAGCTGCCAAAATTGAACACTACGAGAGCATGTGTGATTTGCTAAACGACACTATCTGAACGAAATGCAGCCGTAGTGCATAATCACGACTGAATCAAAAATCTAAGCCCGCCCTGTTAACGCTTGGCGGGCTTTTTCGTGGCCGCTCGGCGTGATGCCCAGCGGCCTTTTTCATGCCCGAGACGGGTGTATTCAACTGCGCCAGAGATTGGCGAAACCAACATGACTTTGAAACTCACCGTCGATTCGCTCGACTCGGTTCCTGAAAACGTGCGCGATCTGTACAAGGAAGTGGACGGTAAGTTCCGCCTTGATCTGGATGGCTACGAAGACCCGGCAGGCCTCAAGTCTGCGCTCGATAAGGAGCGCCAGGCAGCAAAGGATGCCAGCAAGCAGGTCAGCGCCTGGAAGGCCCTGGGCAAGACGCCCGAAGAAATCCAAGCACTGCTGCAGCACCTGGAAACCGACGAAGACGCCAAGCTGATTGCCGCCGGCAAGCTCGATGAAGTGGTCAAGAAGCGCACCGAGCGCATGCAAGCTGACTACGACAAGAAGCTGCAAGCCGAAGCCGACAGCCGCGCCAAGGCAGAAGGCAAAGCCGCAAAGCTGGCCGACCGCACCCTGCAAGCCGTTCTGCGTGATGCAGCGGCCCGCGCTGGTGCCTTGCCTGAAGCGCTGGACGACGTTGTGCGCCGTGGTGTTGGCACCTGGGTGCTGAACGACGACGGCGACGTAGTGGCAATGAACGGTGACGAGGTCATGCTGGGCAAGGACGGCAAGAAGCCGCTGACGACTCAAGAGTGGGCCGAATCCATTCGCGAGAGCGCACCGTACTTCTGGCCCGCAACGCGTGGCTCTGGCGCTCCCGGCTCGGGAGGCGGCGGTGGCAATCAATCTGGCAACTTTGGCGGCAGCAAAGCCGAGCGAGTGGCCGCAATCAAGAAACTCACTTCCAAGGCCTGATAACAGGCAGAAAGGCAAGCTATGGCTTTGTCCGATATGAAGGTATTTAACGAGTACCTCAAGAGCGCAACCATTGAAACCCTGGCTCAAGATGTGGCCAAGTTCAATGCCGCATCCGCTGGAGCGATCCAGTTGACGACGCAAGGCATCGACGGCGACTTCCTGCAGGAATCGTTCTGGGCCGGCGTGCACAGCGCCCAGCGCCGTGTTGACCGCTACGCCGCCAATGGCGCCCAGGCTGCAACGCCCCTGGCTCAGAAGCAGTACGACAGCGTGAAAATCGCTGGCGGCTTCGGCCCGGTGCTGTTTGAGCCAAGCCAACTGAGCTGGATCCAGAAGTCGCCCGAGGAAGCGCTGGAGGTCATCTCCCGCAACCTGTCCGAAGCGATCATGTCCGATCAGCTGAACACCGCCATCGCCGCCCTGGCCGCTGCCATCGGCAACCAAGCTGGTGCAGTCAACGATGTGTCCGCGACCGCTGGCGTCAGCTACATCGCCATCAACGGCGCGCATGCCAAGTTCGGCGACGCATCGGCCCGCATCATTGCGCAAGTGATGACTGGTGCGATGTACCACAAGCTGATCGGTCAGAACCTTACCAACGCGAACCAACTTTTCCAGTTCCAAGGCGTGACCATTGTGGACATCCTGGGCAAGGCCGTCATCGTGACGGATGCGCCTGCACTGTTCACTGCAGGCACCCCTGACAAGGAGAACGTGCTGTCGCTGGTGAGCGGCGCTGCAGTGGTGTCTGATGGCTCCGACCTGATCACCAACGTGCAGACCGCCAACGGTAAGGAGCGCATCGAAACCACGATGCAGGCCGACTACACCTTCGGCCTGGGCCTGAAGGGCTACACCTGGGACACGGCCAATGGCGGCAAGTCGCCTACCAACGCTGAGCTGGCGACCGGCTCCAACTGGGACCTGGTCGCAAACAGCATCAAGGCTTCGGCTGGTGTGATGACCATCGGCGACGCTGCCAAGTAAACGAAAGGGGCTCCGGCCCCTTTCTCTTTGGAGAAACCATGACCGAAAAGATTGCATACGAGAAGCATCCCGTATCGCCTGAACGCAAGGCCGAGCTGCGCGCTCAGGGCTTCAAAATCATCGACGCGCAGTTCAAGCCAGCCCAGGCGCAGGAACATAGCAGCGAGGGTGAGGGCGAGCATTCCGCTTCCAAGCGTGGCCGCAAGCCATCCCAGGCGCAGGAGTAAGCCATGCTGGTAGTCGCTCCAGAAGATGGCTATGACTCGCTGGTGACGCTGTCTGAGGCGCAGGATTACATGGAGCGCATGGGCTACGACTGGCCGGCTGATGGGGCCAAGCAAGAGATTGCGCTGCGGCGCGGCACGCAGTATGTCGTGACCATGTACAGCATCAGGCCTGAGTTCCTGGACCCCGTTGCCGATACCGTAAAGCACGCCACATGTGAAGCCGCGCTACGGGCAGCTGATGGCTCGCTGTTCTCCGATGTAGACGCCCAGGCAGTCACCGAAGAATCGGTGGGGCCGATCACCACCAAGTACGCACAGCCTGCAAACGGCGGCCAGAAGCGCTTCGGCGTGATTGATGCCTTGATGCGCGGCATGACGACTGGCGGTGTAGGCCAGGTGAAGCTTGTAAGGGCTTAGGTATGACCAAGTTCGACTACTCCCGCCCAGCAGCGACTGCCAAGCGGCTGTTGGATCGCTTCGGCCAGGCAGGGGCGATGTCTCGCTCTACACCTGGTGGCTATGACCCAGAAACGGGCCCGACCGATCCTGTGGAGCTGCAGTCACCATGCACTGTCGCGCTTCTGGAGTTCGACAACAGGCAAATCGACGGTGAGTTGGTCAAGATCGGGGACCGCCGTGCTTTGATCGCTCCAGATGCCACGTTTGAACCTGATGCGGGTGATGTGTTGGCTGTGGCCTCAGAAGTCTTGCAGGTGGTCCGAAATAGGCCGCTGAAGCCTGCTGGTGTCATCGTCCTGCATGACTGCATAGTGAGGGCCTCATGAGCTTTGCTGATGATCTTGCTAAGTACTGCCAGGCTGCCGGGGACAAGGTAGACCAACTGGTGCGTGATACTGCCATCGGACTGCAGGCCAGCATGATGACCAAGTCTCCAGTGGATACCGGACGCTTCAAATCGAATTGGCAATGCGGCCTTGGGGGCATGAATCCCGACACTACTGCACCTGCTGGAAGCGATGCACTGGGCCGCACTGAGGTCGTGCTGCAGGGCTACAAGCCTGGGCAGACCATTTGGCTGACGAACAATCTGCCTTATGCCAAGCGCCTTGAAAACGGCTGGTCTCAGCAAGCTCCGAGCGGGATGGTCCGCCTGACTGTTCAGGACTTCAAATATGCGGTCAAGCGCGCAGCGGATGCAATGAAATGACCCTCTCACAAATCAAAGCACTGCTGGAGTCCAAGTTGCTCGCCATGCCGGGTGTGCTACCTACGGCCTTCGAGAACGTTCCTTTCAAGCCGCCAGATGGCCCATACCAAGCCTGTTATCACCTGGTGAATAGCCCGGTGGACCTAGGAATAGAGGGCACGCTGACGGAGGAGCGAGGCATATTGCAGATCACGCTGCGCTACCCGGAAGGGAAGGGCCGGCAAGTGACTGATGCTATGGCCGACCAGCTTAAGCAGCACTTCAAGCCAGCCCAGATCATTCCTGGCCCGGGCTTTCGCATCGAACTGAACAAGACCCCATCGGTGTCATCTGGAATGCCAGATGAGGGCCGCTGGACTGTTCCTGTCTCCGTCTTCTGGGAGGCGTTCCCGTCATAGGGTGCGTCGCCAAAACCTAATGCCACCGAGAGGTGGTTTCTTTGTGCCCGATGAGGGCGAAACCTAGCCGCGAAGCATGTGCCGAGCGGCTTTTTTCATTTCTGAAAGGCCCATATGGCACGTACTCCAACCGGCACGATTACCTCCGTTGCCACCGCGCTCTCCACTTCGAAAACGATCAGCGGCATCTCCAATGCTGCAGAAGCTGTTGTCAGCTCTGTCGGCCATGGCTTTGCCAATGGCGACATCGTCCTGATCCTGTCGGCCTGGGGTCGCTTGAACTTTCGCGCTTTCCGCGTCAAGGGCGTGACCACCGACAGCTACACGCTGGAACGCGGTGATACCACGAACACCGAGTTCTTCACGCCTGGCCAAGGCGCAGGTTCGGCGCGCAAGGTCAGCACCTGGGTGGACCTGGACCGCACCATGAACCACTCCACCAGCGGTGGTGATGCCAAGACCGTGAACGTGAAGTTCATCGAGTCGGACAACGAAATCGTTCTGAACGACGGCTTCAACGCTGTGCAACGCACCTTCGACATGGACGCCGACATGATCGGCTCGCCAGCCTACGAAGCGCTGCGCACGCTGTCTGACACCAACGCTGACACCGTGGTCCGCCAGCGCGCCAAGACTGGCGCTCTGTCGCTGATCCCCGCGAAGGTGTCGTTCAACGAAGAAGAAACCCTGACCGAAGGCCAAGCCGTGGTGGTCAAGGGCACCTTCAACGCTCAGAACAAGTCCACGCGCTACCCAGCGTAACCCGGGCATTCCGCCCACAACCATTGCACCGACGTAGCCGCTTCGCTCCTTCAGCGGGGCGGGCGGTTGCGCACGGGCTTAATCTATCCCGCTGAAAGACAAGACTATGGCAAAGCAAAAAACTGTTCCCGTGACCAGCCTGAAGATGATGGCCGGCAAGTCGCCAACCTTTCCCCTGACCGTGACCGTCAAGAACCTCGATGGCGACGAGTTCGATGTGGTGTTCACCGCCAAGGCTCAGAAGAAGAGTGAGTGGGCCGCCATCCGCGATGCGCATCGCAAGACCGCAGACGGTGTAGAACAGCCCGCCGAGAAGGCAGAGTTCTCGTTTGAGGATCTGGTCAAGGACGGCATGCGTCAGGCGGCCGAGATCGTGGCCGGCGCCGTCACAGGCTGGAACCTGGAAGACGAGTTCAGCGTAGACAGCCTGATCGTGCTGGAAGACCAGTGCGGCGGTTCGCTGGCCAAGGTGCTGGGTAAGTACGACGCAGCTCTGTTCACCGGCCAACTGGGAAACTAAAGCAGATAGCTCGATCCCTGTTTGAGCCTCCTGTCACAGAGGCAGAGGCTCAAGCTGCAGGGTTCGAGCTAGAAGACTACCCAGAGCCTGAGATCATCGAAGTCTGGCCGGACAACGAAGCCGCGCTAGACATCGCAATGATGATCGGCACCCGGTGGGTCTACCCGGCAATGGGTGGTGTGCCTCTGGGAGTGCGATGGGAGGCGATTTACCCACTGATGGACCGCAGGGCCAGTGGTGAGGCTTGGGATGAGCTGCATGAATACATGATGGTCATCGAGGCTGAGGCGCTGGCGACGTTGCGCGAATTCGCACCTAAAGACAAGGCTAAATAATCCTGGCGCCGAGAAGGTGACGCAAGAGCGATCCCGCAAGAAATAATGCGGCATGATGGGTGGAGAGAATTGGCTTGCGTAATGAGGTGCGGCAGGGGTAGTTGTGACTTGTTGTAATATGCTTCAAACAACTTGGTTAAAGCATGACAGTAGAAGCATCAGCCGTCACTCTTCCTCCTTTGCCCGCCAACCCAGCTGGCACCGTTCCCCTTGCTGCAGTCAGTGCGCGGGATTCTGCGCTGCAGCTGCTGGCGTGGGCAAGAGACAATGGATTGTTAAGTGAAGACGCTTATTACCCCAAAAACCTTTTGCAACATCCTAACTTTGGCCAGTCTGTAGACTCGCTCGCTATAAGTGCGCTACGTAAGCGGCAGATTCGGTTTGTTGCTATTGATGAGGATGGTGGAAAAATATCCGTCTTTCTCAAAAGGGCTGCGCCGACGGAAAACGAGATGAAGTCGCTACCTCATCTTTGCAATGGCCATCAAGTCTCTTACCATCAGGGCAACTCTGAGAATGTTTCGCCAAGTGCCGTAGCAGCGACTACAAATACCTGTGCACTGCACGCGTCAACTTCAGGCATTTTCTATACTTGTGGAAGCTCAATTTCGATTGGGAATAATAGAGAGGCGGGAACTCTGGGATGTCTTGTCAAAGATGCCCAAGGAGCGATTTTTGGGCTGACAAATAATCATGTATCAGGAGCCTGTGGTTACGCGCAAATTGGGTTGCCAGTGCTTGCTCCTGGTGTTTTAGATGTGGCCCCTGGGAATCCTCACCCATTTACGATTGGGACTCACTTTATCCAACTCCCAATGATATTTGGTGATCCAAGTGGAGTGGACCATACGCTGAATAGCGATGCAGCATTAATAAAAATCACTAAGCCTGAAGCTGTTAGTTCAATGCAGCGAGGGGCATATGACACGCCACTCTCTGTGATAGACCTTGTCCCTGGAATGGCCGTAGAAAAAGTTGGCCGCACAACTGGGCATACCGCTGGAGCAGTATTGGCAGAAATTGTAGGGGCGACATCTGTAAGCTATGCAGCAGGGCAGTACAACTTTGCTGGGTCAGCGTATTTCGAGAAGATTTTTGTTGTCCACGGCTTCGGTGATCTTTTCTCAGATGGTGGCGATTCCGGAAGCCTGGTAACCCACCTTGACACAAACGGTGTTCGGCATGCTGTTGGAATTGTGTTCGCTGGGACCGTGGACGGGCGCGCTCCTGGTGGAAAGCGGTCCTTGATCATGCCTATAAAGCCGATATTGGAGAGGTTGCAAGTATCCATGGTATCTGGATACAACCTGTAATTTATGACACCAACCGAAGTGGCGAAACTACTGCTGGAGCAGATTAATGCCCCCACAGGGGTCTTGTCCATCTTTGCAGAGCCGGACCCAGATAAAGGTTTTATTTTGCGAGTATGGGTGGCTGAGAATGTGAGCGTTCCGCCTATCCCTAGAATATTTAAGGGGCATCGCGTCATTGTGGAGCGAATGCCGAAATTCACCGCAACGAATTTTAGTATGGCGTGAGTGCTTAGGCGGTACAGAAATCTCCCTTCATCCAAACCGCCTTCGGGCAGTTTTCTCATTTCTAAGGCTCGCTTCGGCGGGCCTTTTTCATGGGCTCACGCATTTGCGTGGGCCTTTTTTATTGGGCACGCCATATGACCGATGTAGCAGCCGTAGGCATTGCCGTTGAAACCGACGGCGTAGACAAGGGCATCAAGAAGCTGGCCGAGCTGGCTCAGCAAGGGCCCAAAGTCGAGCAATCGATGGCCGGCATCTCTGCGGAGAGCAAGAAGGTTGCGAAGTCTCTGGCGGACCTGGGTTCCGGCGCAGGTGATGGCCTGAAGAAGACTGGCGACGCCGCGCAGAAGGCTGCCACCGGCATCAAAGCCTCTGGCACAGCTGCGCGTGAAGCTGTGACGGATACGGCGAGCCTGGCGCGCGCAATGGCCTCGTTGACCGCCGAAGAAGAAAAGCACATCCGCAAGCTGGTCGAGGAGGCGAATGGCCTTCGCATGACTCGCGGTGAAATGGAGGCTTATCGCGCCGCGCAACGAGGGATGAGTACCGGCGCACAGGAGATCGCTCGTGCGATGGGAAGCCGCATCGACGCCTTGAAGGTAGAGCAGAAAGAACTGGCCCAAGCCTCCCGTGAGGCCGATAAATACGCCAAGGACATGCTGCGCGCCTCGGCGTCCAACAGCGCGGCTGAAAAGTCTTTCCGGGCGCTGAACACTGCCGCAAATGCTGTGAGCGCGGCCTTGTCCATCATCGGGGTTGGCTTCGGCGCCCGCGAGATCATCACGCAGATTGATGGATACACAAAATTCACCGCGCAGTTGAAGTTGGCGACAAAGGGTGCGTCAGACTACTCGGCCGCGATGGCATCTGTTCAGCGCATCTCTACCGATGCTCAGCAAGGTATCGGCGAGCTGGGAACGCTGTATGCGCGTATCGCGAACGGAACTGCGTCGCTCAACCTGAGCCAGCAGAAACTTTCGGACATCACTGAGACGGTCGCTTTGTCCCTCAAGGTGTCGGGTGCGACGGCCAGTGAGGCGTCCTCTGCGATGCTGCAGCTGTCGCAGGCATTCGCCTCCGGCGTGCTGCGCGGCGAAGAGTTCAACTCTGTGAACGAGGCTGCGCCACGACTGATGAAGGCCTTGGCTGATGGCCTGGGCGTACCGGTAGGCGCTCTGCGCAAGATGGCTGAAGCTGGGCAGCTCACCTCTGCAGTCCTGGCAGAGTCGCTCCCAAAGGCGCTGGGCAAACTCCGCGAAGAAGCCGAGTCAGTGCAGACCATCTCCGGCGCATTTACGGTTCTGAAGAACAACATCATGCTGATGGTTGGTGCTCAGGCTACAGCGAGCGGCGCAACCAAGGGCTTTGCCAGTGGCATCAACCTGCTGGCCAACAACCTGGATGTTCTGGCGACTGTGGGCGGTGCGGTGGCTTTAGTCTTGGGCGCTCGCTTCACTGCATCCATTGCTTCCACCGGGGTAGCTTTCGCTGCGTCCACGATTCAAGCTGCGCGTTACCAACTGACCTTGGCCAGTATGGCCGGATTTAGTACGACTGCGGCCACGGGCCTTCTAGCCTTGGGTGGTGCAGCACGCGGAGCCTCCGCAGCGATGGCTTTCCTGGGCGGCCCTTTGGGCACCATACTGACCGTTGCAGGCGCTGCCACAGCAGCTTTCTATACGTTCCGGGATAGCTCTGAGAGCTTGGTTAAGAGCATTGGCGGTCTGAATCAGCCTCTGGAGGAGCTGAAGAAGAAGCTGGATGCATTGCCTGCTGAGAAGCAGATCGTCATCAAGATGGCCATCCAAGATGAGCAGAAGACCGCCATCAAGCAGTCGCAGAAGGAGTTGGACGCACTGATCCAGTCTGTCGCTGGGTTGGCGAGCATACGCATGCCGTCAGACCAGTTTGAAGCCTTGATCAACGATCTGCGCGATGCCGGCAAAGAAGGCGGCAACCTCGCACCGGTCCTGCAAAGGGCTGCTGAGTCTGGAAACATCAGCCCTAGTATTCTGCAGAAGTGGCTGGAGATGGCTAGCCGTCTTCGTGATGCACAGGCAGCCGCAAAAGGCGCTGCCGCAGCGCTCCAAAGCGCGGCAAGCAACACCAGCGTTCCCCTGGTGGCTGCTGAGAACGCATTGTTCTTGCAACGTGCTAAGGCCGCGCTTGAGGCATCCAAGGGGTATAAGTCGCAGTCTGAGCGGATGGCGGAGGTTCGCGAGGTCGCAAAGAAGCTGGGCGGTGACTTGAAAGCGCTTCAGGACGCGCAACTCGGCAACTCCAAAGAAGCGAAAGACTTGGAGGAGCGAATCAAGGGCGTCAATGAGCAACTGGCTTCAATGGCCAAGAAAGGCAGAGATAGTTCTGGCGCTGCAGCGGTTAAAAAGGAGCAGTCCGAATATGAGAAGCTAATCAGCTCTATCAAGCTCAAGATTCTTGAAAATGAAGAAGAGCTGAAGTATGGCCGCAAGCTCTCGGAGGCAGACAAACTGCGATTTCTGATCTCAGAGCAGGGCACGAAAAAGCTGACGCAGGCCCACAAGCAACAGGCTCAAGCTTATCTGGACGAATTGGCTCGGGGTGATAAAACAATCGAAGCCCTAAAGGAGGAAACGGCTGCGCGCGCTGCTTGGCGGGAAGAGCGGCAGCGAGGGGTGAATGCTGTGTTCTCCTCGGCCCAGTCCCTAGAGAGTGAGAACCAGCAACTACGAGACGAGATTGCTTTGATCGGCAAGACCCGACAAGAGCAAGCCTCAATCTTGCAGATGCGTCGTCAACAAGTGATAGCCACCAAGGAAGCAGCACTCGCGGCCTTGCAAGCGAAGCAATCGTTCGATGTCTTTGACACCCAGATGATTGAGGCTCTGCAGGCGCAGATTAAGGAGCTCAAGGAGCGCAATGATCTGCTTGGCTTGAAGGATGTCGCTGTCAAGTCAGACGAGGCTAACAAGGAGCTTAAACAGAAGTACGAACAGACCATCCAACAGGTAGAGGACATCTTCGTCCAAGGCTTTGCCGACATGATGAACAACGGCAAGTCCGGGTGGGAATCGTTCTGCAAGTCTCTGCGAACGTCTTTCTTCACCCTGGTGGCGAAGCAGATCTACAAGATGCTCGCTGAGCCGTTCGTGATCAACATCGTTGGCAACCTGCTTGGGTTCACTGGCAGCGCTGCTGCCGGTGCTGCCGGTGCAGCGGCTGCTGGCGGCGGCATGTTCAGCAACCTCAGCACTGGCCTGAGCGGCGCCAATGCCCTCGGTCTGCTGGGCACCTTCGGCGGCGGCATGTCTGCCGGCTTCGGTGGCCTGATGGGCTCCTTGGGCCTGAGCACTACGGGCGCAACCTTTGGCGGCGCGATGTCTGCTGGCTCCATCGCTATCGGGTCCGGAAACATCATGGGTGGCCTGGGCACGTTCCTGGGCGCTCTGGGGCCCATCATCGGCGGTCTGAGCTTGCTGTTCGGTGGCGACATCTTCGGCTCGCTCTTTGGCCGCAAGCTCAAAGAGTCAGGCGTAGAGGGAACTTTCGGCGGCGACAGTGGCTTCGAGGGCCGGTTGTTCAAGTACTACAAGGGTGGTCTGTTCCGGTCGAACAAAACGACATACGAAGAGCTGCCCGAGGAAATGCGCTCTGCGCTGGGCAACCAGTTCCTGGCAATGGATGAATCCATCCGTGCCATGGCTGGTGCCGTGGGTCTGGGTGGAGAGGCTTTGGACGGCTTCACAGCCAAGATCAAGGTCAACCTCAAGGGCCTGAGCGAAGAGGAAGCCACCAAGAAGCTGCAGGAGGAGTTTCAGAAGATCGCCGAACAGATGGGTGGACTGGTGCTGACCAGTGAGGAGTACACCCGGGCCGGGGAAACCCAGCTTGAGGCGCTCACCCGCCTGTCCACCTCGATCACGCTGGCAAACGAGTGGTTCAAGGCCATCGGGGACACCCTGTATTCGGTCAGCCTGGCTGGTGCAGATATGGCCTCGGAATTGATGGATGCCTTTGGCGGAGCGGACAAGTTCGCCGCAGCCACCAGCAACTACTACGACAAGTTCTACACGGATCAGGAGAAGGTCGCCAACCAAACGCGGCTTTTGAATGAGGCGCTGAAAAAGCTTGGCGTGGAATCGATGCCCACCAGCCGGGATGCCTTGCGGGAGTACATCAACGGGATTGACCTGTCCACCGAAGCGGGCCGCAAGCTGTACGCAGCGATGATCGGTCTGGCTGATTCGTTCGATGTGGTCTACACCTCTGCCGAGAACATCGCCGCCATGAAGGAAGACCTGAACGTGCAACTCTTGCGCGCCCAGGGCAAAGACGACGAGGCGACAAAGCTCGAACGTGCAAAGCAGTTAAAGGAACTTGAGAAATACAAGGACCCTGAGCTGGTGCGCATGCAGGTTGAAGTGTGGAACGCTGAGGACAAGGCCAAGAACGACGCCGCTGCCAAGCAAGCTGCGGAAGACATGGCCGCTGAGTTGGTGGCGGCCCAAAAGGCCGCCAAAGACCTGGCCATGAAGAACCTGGAAGCCGCTGTCTCCCGTGAGAAGGAGTACTGGAATCAGTTCTCCGCAGACGCCAAGGACTCACTGAGCAAGGCATCGAGCTACTTCGACCTGGTGACCAATGCGGCTAAATCGCTGCGGGATTCGGTCGAGGACAGCGCAAGCTGGTCGGCTGCGGCTGGCATGGTGTACATCGAGCAGGCCCTGGACCGCGCCCGCAAGGGTGGGGGACTGTCGGACCTCGATGCGACTAAGTCGGCCATTGAAGCGGCTACCGGTGGTCTGGTCGTGGACAACTACGCCACCCAGGCGGAGCTTGACTATGACAAGAAGGTGCTGGCGGGCCAGTTGGACGAGCTCGGTGGGTATGCAGAGTTGGCTAAATCCGATGCGCAAAAGCAAATCGACCTGGCCAATGCGCAGATCAAGCGCCTGGACGACACGCTCACGTTCTGGAAGGAGTACGGCGAGACGCAGGTAGATGCAACGCTCAGCGTTACCGACGCTGTCAACGCCCTGTACAAGCTGCTGGACCCCAAGGAACAGGAGCGCATTCGCAAGGAAGAAGCGGCCAAGGCTGGTGTTGGTGGTGGTTCTGCTCCCAGCTACACCCCCACGGGCGGTGGCAGTCTGGGCGGCACAGTCGCTGGATCGAACCGGGTCACCGTGGTTGGCTTGACTGCTGACGGGCGAGCCATCTTCAGCAATGGAGAAATTGGCAAGTACGCAGCAGGTGAGTACGCCTACAACAGCACCGGGTCGATGGTCAGCAATGGCTATTCACTGGCTGAGTTCGAGCGCTTCAAGACCAGCGGCGAGTTTGAGTGGGACCCCGAGAAGAACCAGTGGCGTAAGCGGGCATCGTTTGCCATCGGCACGAACTACGTGCCGCGTGACATGACCGCGAACATCCACCAGGGCGAACGGATTATCCCTGCGGCTGACAACCGGGCGCTGATGGCGGCATTGAACACTCAGGGGGGTGGCAATGCGGAGTTGGTGCAGGAGGTCAAGGCTTTGCGCGCCGAGCTTCAAGCCATCAACGCAAATACGGCGGCCGGCGCCGAATATGGCCGCCGCACCAGCAGCGACATCAGCCAGGTAACTGAGGGCGGTAACGCCATGCGAGTCGCCAACATGGCCTAAAAAGGGAAATCTATGTACGTGTTAGTCCCCAAGCAGATTGGGGACAGCTCGATGCTGGCCGGGTCCATCCCCGCTGTCGATACGGCAGCCGGGGAGGTGGCCTGGACGGCAGGCGCAGCTGTCGCCAAAGATGCAGAGCGGGTTTACGGACAGCGCGTATACAAATGCGCTGTTGTCCCGTCCAACCTCAACATTCCACCGGACCAAGACCCCGTTAGTTGGAACGACATGCGCCCGTCTAACCGGTGGGCGCCATTCGATCCATACGTGCAGACGACCCAGGTTAACCGCCTGGGCTCGCTCACCTATGTGTTGAAGGTGCCGTTCATCACCGGCATTGCGCTCCACGGCCTCACCGGAAAGCGCCTGCAGATCACGGTGACAGATGGGGTGGGCGGGGCAAACCTGATCACACCTGTCGATACAGGGCTGAACCTCCCGCGTGTGGGTTGGTGGAACTACTTCTTCGGAGAGCGGACAGCCATCAAGTCGTTCCGCATCGAGAACATCCCCAGCAAGTCGTCCACGGTCATCACGGTGACGGTGACAGCTGATCCGACGCAACCCGTGGGGATCGGCTGGATGTCTATTGGCACCTGGACAGCTTTCGGGATGACCAGTGTCGGGATGCCATCTGGCACCCAGTACGGGGCCAATGCTGAGATCCAGAACTACAGCTACCGCAAGGACTTCGAGGACGGCACGTTCCGTGTTGTGCCCCGGGGCTCGGCGGTGAATCTGTCCTTGCCCGTAATCATCGATGCAGAGGACGCCAACCGGCTGTTCTCCCTCATTGAGCGGCTCAAGGACACGCCTGTCTCGGTCTATGCCAGCTCCATTGGCAAGTACCGCTATCTCGCAACGGTGGGCTTTATCAGCATCGGATGGCAGCCGCACACCACGGTCAGCACATCAATAACAGTGAATGTAAAGGGGGTTGTCTAATGCCAATCGTCGCAGTACCACCGATTCGGGACCTTGGCACCGTCCCAAACAACAACATGGACGAGGCCACGTTCAACGTGACCGCAGAGAACTTCACGACGCAGATGGCGCCGTGGGGTGGGGATGTGAAAGCGGTGGCCGAATCGGCCAAGACCAACGCAGAGTATTCCAACCAGCGTGCAAACGACTCCAACACCTCCGCAGAGACGGCTGCCGCTCGCCTTGTCGATGTGCAAACGGCGGCGAATGGCGCCTTTGCAGCAGCGAACTACAAGGGGGAGTGGTCAACTCTAACCGGAGCGCTGAATGTGCCTGCCACCGTCACCCACCTGGGGCGCCTGTGGTATCTCAAACTTAACCTGGCCAACGTGACAACTCAGGCCCCGGCCTTGGGGTCTACCTACTGGGGTGAGGTGAGCCGAAACGACTTCACGGTTTACGCATGTCCTGCAGGTACGACCATCGCGGCGGATCGCGGCATGTACCGCATGAGTTCTGGCAGCTCTGTGCTGCAACTGCCTGCCAACCCGTTCCATGGGATGGTGGTCGCTGCAGTGAACGTGTCCGGCACCTTGACTCCATACATCCAGCGCAACGGAAAGACCATCTGCGGGGATGCCGAAGACTACGTGATGAACGTGCTGAACTGGCAGATCGCACTGCAGTTCGATTCTGCGTCGAATGACTGGGTGCGTATCAACGGGGTCACGGCATACACCGCCGCGCAGCCAGCGATCGCATCTGCCAATACTTGGACGGCGCTACAGAACTTCACTGGCGGGCTGAACATGAATGGCAACGCCGTGGTAGCGAGAGGCATCAATGCAAATGGAGAGTACGTAAGGTTCGGGGATGGCACGCAAATCTGCTGGCGTGCCTCCGGAACCAGCACCATCGCCAGTGCAGCTGGATCCCTGTTCGTAAATGGTTCCTCGCTGGGGCCGCTGGACTGGCCGGTCCCATTCTCTGCTCCACCGCAAGAGGTTTTCACAGGTCAAAAACTCGATGGAACCGCCGGACACTGCTGGGCGGCCGCGACCTCTCGCGGGACCGCGACACAAACCGGTTCTTTCCAGCTGTTCCGGGCCACATCTTCTACTGATGGTTTCTACGCCCAGATCATGGGCGTTGGAAGATGGTTCTAAAGAAGAGGAATTTTTATGGCATCAGCAGCACAACAAGCTCAGGCCCCGTTGGCAATTCCAGCGACCGGTGGGGTGTGCGACCTATCCAAGCGCTCTTACTTCCACGCGTCAGTTCTTGCCTCTTTGGCGTTCACCTTTATCAACCGGCCTGTCGACTGCATGCTGTTTGAGCTGGAGGTGAGTCTGACGGCTGGTACGCTCTCATGGCCGGCAAACGTCCGCTGGGTTGGCGGCCTAGCTCCGCAGAACCTGCAGACGGGCAAGATTCACATCTTTCAGTTCCGCCGGCCGCAGTCCACTGGAGCGGATCAGTGGCTGGGCTCCTACCTGCCAAACTACTGATATGGCGTACCGACCATTACTCATTAAAGGCCCGGTGTACATCACCATTGCGGCCAGCGTAAGGAGCCCGGATATTCGGGCTCTTGCTATTTCTGCGGGTTGGGTTGGCTATGAGCAGCTGTACTGCACCATCAATGCTGGTGTGGATGTGGCAACGCTCACCGTGTCAAACCTCCCCGACTGGCTGTTCACCTTGGTGGTGCGTGGCCGCGTGGGTGGCATCTACAACAGCGGCACAGGTCTCGTTGCAACGAGCAAGTTCAACCTGGACAACGCTGGCGGCGTCATTTTTGGCGGCGGTGGTCAGGGGGGCCAAGGCCAGAACGTGAATATTTTCCGGGGCACTGGCTATGTTGCCACTGGAACGGGTGGATCTGGAGGTGTCGGCGCAGGTTTCAACGGCGCAAATCCTCCGGTGATGCTTCCGGCCGGTAGCGGAAGCTCTGGCAGCTCTCAGACGGTCGGAGGGCCAAATATCGGTGGAACAACCCAAGGCACTGCGACAGGCGGCAGTGGCGGCACAGGTGGAGCTATTGGGATGACGGGCAATAGCGGCGGCTCAGCATCGACCAGCGGATCGTTTGAAAGCTCCAACTACTACGGGACAACTACCGGAGAGCTGGCGGGCTATGCCATCGATGGCATTGCGAACGTGAACATTCTGGCCGCTGGTTCGATCCTCGGCCGAACCCGATAAGGAGGTCGCATGTACTTCGACAAAGAAACCCGAGAGTTTGGCCTGAGCCCAGCGGACATCATCGGCCGGCACGCGCACAACATGTCGTTTCCCGTGCCATTTGAGGCGCCAGAGCGCTATGTGCTCATCACGCAGACTGACCCGCCAGGGTTTGATCCTGCCACCCATAAAGCGGTGCCAGTCGAGCCTCTGGAGACGGAGGACGGCTACCTGCAGCAATGGGAAGTCGTGCCGCTCAGCGACGAGGAGCTGGCCCAGCTGGAGGGCGAGCGCTTGGCAGCCGAGCAGGCCGCCCGGGATGCTGCGCGCGTCACGGTGACCAAGCGCCAGGCCCTGCTTGCGCTGTTCGACATGAAGGGCATCAAGAACGAGGACATTGAGGCGCAGATCAACCTGATCCCCGATGAGTTCGACCGCTACCGGGCCTTGGTGGACTGGCAGGGCTCGGCGGCCATCGAGTCGGACAGCCCCACGGTGCTCAAGCTGGCAGCAGGCCTCAACCTGACAGAGGCTGACCTGGCGCAGCTTTTTGACTACGCCCAGGCGCTGTAACCCTCGGCACAACACACAACACAACCCGCTTCGGCGGGTTTTCTTATTTCTGAGGGAGTCTCTCGATGCAGAGCACAGACATCAGCATGCCGATCGCAAAGGCAACTAGTGCGGTGACGTTGGCCACGGCCGCGCAAGCCGATGTGGCAGACAAGATCGCCCAGGCGGCCACAGTCAATTCCAGCTTTGAGACATGGTTCTGGGTGAACTCTATCCCGTGGGGGACCATCGCCTCTATCGTGGCCGCACTCTATACGGTGCTGCTCATCTGTGAGTGGTTCTGGAAAAAGCTGTGGCGGCCGGCGTTCGAGCGCTGGGGCTGGATCAAGCCCCGCAAGACGCGTGTAGTCCTGTTTGAGGACTACCAAAAAATGACCGAAACGCAGAGGGCTGAGCTATGAGCCGCGTCCCCAACGCATTGCGCGCCGGCTTGATGGCCCTGGCTGTGCTGACTGCAGGCGGAGGAGGCTACGTGGCGCTCGAGCGCGACAAGGTCGCTGCCCAGGCAATGGCCGAGCAAAACCAGTACATCCAGGCCGTGGCCGCCGATCCAGGAACCTCCCAGGCGGTCAAGATCGCCATGGTGATGGGCAGCTACTACGAGAGCAGCTACCGCCACATCGGCACGCCCTACGTGGACAAGCTGGGCAAGGGTCAGCCGCTGACTGTCTGCAACGGCATCACCGGCCGGGCCGTGGTGGCTGATCGGTACTACACGCCGGCCGACTGCTACGGGCTGGAGCGCAGCCGCTACCTGGCGGCCGAGCGCGCTGCCATGGGCATGTTCCGCCTCTGGACCACATACACACCGCTGCAGCAGGCCGTGTTCATCGACTTCATCCACAACAAGGGTGAGGGCGCGCTTTACACCTCGACCCTGCTGCGCAAGGCCAATGCCGGGGATGTGGTGGGCGCATGCCGAGAGAACCCGCGCTGGAACCGTGGTACGGTAAATGGGGTGTCAGTGGTGCTGCCTGGCCTTCAGGCCCGGGGCGAAGCCAACGGCGAAATTTGCGAGGCTGGCTTATGACCTGGCAAATCAAAGCCGCACTGGCGGCCATCATCGCGGCGCTGGCCTTCTGCGCTGGCTGGACGGTCAAAGGCTGGCAGGCCAGTAAGGCCATCGCCGAGCTGCGCGCCGAGCAGGCCAGGGACAAGGCCACCCGCGCCGAAGCTGCCAGAACTGACGAAACCCAAACCGCGCTCAGGGAGAGCAAGCATGCCCAAGACACGATCTACAACGCCGATCGACTGGCGAACCTCAAGACTGGCATTGATGTTGATGTGCGCGCTGTGCTTGCCCGTGCTGAGCGCCTGCACCGCGACACCGACAGCCGAGCCGCCACTTATCGCGCGCAAGCCCAAGCCGACGCAGCTGCCCGCAGCGATCTTGCAGATAAAGCCGCGGCCCTCGACCGCCAGCTTGCAGAAGGCCTTGGCGTGGTCGCAAGCCTCGGAGGCGACCTTAGGCGACGGGACGCCGAAGTAGCCGCACTGTGCGACCAAGTGAACATCGAGCGCCGACTGACCGGTGACGAAAGCGACCAAGCCTGCAGCCAAAAATAGAAAGAGCCTCCCCAGTGCCGTAGTGGCGGCGGGGAGGCTGATTTTTCGTTTCAGATAGGGTTTCGGATGACACCAGCCGGATGCGTGCCCCTGTACCTTGGCGCCAGGAGGCTTCAATGTGCAATCGCTACCACTCCCCAGACGAAGGCTACATCCAGCAGTACTGGCGGCTGAACCCCCGGCAATTGGGGCTGGGTGCCCGCGATGTATTCCCGCGCTCGCCTGGCGGGTTCATCCGGCGCGCCGTGGATGATCCTGGCTACAGCAAGGAGCTGGCCGTGGGGCGATGGGGCCTGATCCCCTGGTTCAGCAAGACGCCGGACATCAAGTTCAGCACCAACAATGCCCGGGCCGAGGAGATCGCGGACAAGGCCAGCTTCAAAGACCCGTGGAAGCACGGCCAGCGTTGCATCATTCCCGCAACGACCTTCGATGAGCCCAACTGGGAGAGCGGGAAGAACGTGTGGTGGAGGTTTGCCCGGGCCGACTGCGACCCGTGGGGCCTGGCGGGGCTGTGGAACACCTGGAAAGACCCAGCAACCGGCGAGCTGATCGAGAGCTACACCATGCTCACGCTCAACGCAGATGCGCACCCGCTGATGAACCGCATGCACAAGCCAGACCCGAAGCTCGCAGCTGACAAGCAGGACAAGCGAAGCGTGATCCCGATTGAGCTGGCCGACGTGGACCAATGGCTGGAAGGTTCGATCAAAGACGCGCAGGCGCTGCTGAGACTTGCGCCGGTCGAAGTGTTCGCGGCCGGGCCAGCCTAAAACGGAATATCGGGGGCGAGGCTGTCGTACAGATCCTTGTCCACCGCAACCGTAACGGTGTGCAGCACCATAGTGCCCAGGACCGGCATGGCCTCTGGCCGATCCAGCTTGATGCCATCCCAGCGTTCGTGCTCTTTGGTCTCGGACCAATCATCCCCATCCTTGATGTGCCACCGCCAGTATCTTGATTGAAACATAGACACCTCCAAAAGACTGTATATTTATACAGTAACTGGAGCGAGCAATGGAAGCAGTCAGGAAATTTGAGCCGGAGGACCTGCCGGGCTGGTACAGGAGCGCTGTCAGTCCTGGCAGCCCCTTCGATCTGGAGGCGCGTCAACGGGTTGGCGTGGACCTGTACGTGCTGCAACTGCAGTTTTGCGGCGCGTACCTTTGCTCTCCTTTTCTGATCGGCAGGGCGCCAATACTGGGCATGGTCATCTCATCGACTACGCCATTCAACGGCAACCAAGCCGGGATTTACCGGCGTGCCGAGCCCATGAAGCTCATGACCTACCCGCTGGAGCAAGTCGAGGTTTGGAAGAAGCGAGAAGACGGAACCATGCTGTTGCGTGGTGAGCAGTGGGATGAAGGGGAGTTCAGCCGGTGGCCGCAGACTTGGATATGCGGGCGCAACCCATCAGCGGTCACTGCGGCACTTCGCGGGATGTCGGCCTGGCTTGATAGGGAGTACGCGAAGGTGAAGCAGCCTCCATATGCGAATGACCGGCCGAGGTAGGGCTACCGCTTTGACTTGCGCCAGTCCCATGGCGGAACTGGGTTGGGCTCACTCCACACCCCAAGCTCAGAGACACGGGCGCTTTCCTCAATGGATTGCAGCCACTCATACCCCTTGCCGTACTTCACGTAGTACCAAGCCATGCCCGTTGCGACCTGGTGCTGGCCAGCATCGAGACCGCCGCAGCGCACATCAGCGATAGTACGGCCGTAGCGATCCTTGGACTTTGGGGTGATCTCAGCCTGCGCCTGGAAGCAAAGATCTGACAGGTTCTGCTTGGACTTCTGCCCAAACGGCTGGCGGCTCTCTGGCGCATCAATCCCGCCCAGGCGGATCTTGATCTGCTCATAAGCGCCCGGCGCGCCGCAGCGGGCAGTGAGGGTGTCGCCGTCGGAGATGCCGACGATCAGGCATATGGCTATAGCTGAGAGCATTAGGTATTGTGCTTTAGAGGTCGCGTGTCAATTCAATAGAGGTGGTTGCAAAATGACACATATAAGGGGTGTAATGTTGCCGGTTAGGCACGGAGCAGCCGACAGAGCATCACTCTTGCTGAGCCCGGTGCGGAGGCGCTTAAATCACACCGAAATCACACCGATCTCTCGCAGACCGCATGGATGCTGGTACGGACGCGGGTTCAATTCCCGCCAGCTCCACCATACAAGCCAAAAAGGCGCTCACTGGTTTTTCAGTGGGCGCTTTTTTTATGCAAAGCAGAGTCCGCTATTTTGGGGTGTCTGTTGTTCGCAGGGCACGGTGGGCTTGAGCGCATTCGTGACGAAAAAGCCTGTAAAGGCCGTGTAAACATGGCATAGTTGCGCTTTGTCGCCAGCGGCATCCCATGGTTGATGGATCGGTGGGCCCTCCTGTTTGCCATTGACGCGTGCATCCGCTTTGTCATTGGTGCCAGCGGCGCGTTCATTGCGCCTCACCTGCCATCGGCATGGTGGTCCCAGCCCGCTTTTTTTGATGATGCGTAGGGCGACGGATCCCGGAAAGCGTACAGCGTGTGCTGCAGTCGATCCACGCAATCGGGCTGAGCCAAGGTTCAGCAGGTCCGTGGTGTTGTAAAAACTACGCCAATCGAGGACGACCGCCATGGGGCGAACGATAAGCATTTATGAAATACACCATTGGACACTACCTGGAGGTGGCAGGCGGCGCAGAGGGGCGCAGGGATAATTTTCTGCTGATACGCCTGGTGGCAGCAACCCTCGTCATCTACGGGCATGGCTTTGCCCTTGCGGCATTGGGCAGCGCTCAGCGCGATTTTTTTACCCAGTACCTGAACTACCGCTATTCAGGCGATGTCGCGGTAGCGGTATTTTTTCTGATCAGCGGTTTTCTGGTCGCCGGCAGCTTGGACAGAAGCAAGTCCATCGTGCGGTTCGCCCTGGCGCGTGCTGTTCGCTTGTTTCCTGGCTTATGGGTCTGCGTACTTGTCTGTGCGCTCGTGCTGGGCCCCCTTGTCACCGTGCAATCGCAGGCCGATTATTGGTCATCTCCGCTGACGTGGACGTATGTGTGGTCCAACGCATCCCTGGCGGAAATACAGTGGCTGCTCCCCGGAGTTTTTGAGGGGAACCGTTACAGCCCCGCTGTCAATGGCTCGCTTTGGACTTTGCCCATTGAAGGGACTATGTACCTCTATATGGGGGTGCTGGGGGTCTTGGGTATTTTTTCCTGGCGCTGGCTGACGAGCGCGTTGATTGCGGGATTTGCTATCTGGACCTACCAGTCCGCACAGCTCCAATCTGTTCCCTTGCAGGAAGCCGCCCGGCTGGCCTTGTTTTTTGCTTGTGGCGCGCTGTTCTACATTCACAAAACTCGTATTCCACTGCACCTCTCCATCGTGGCGCTATTGGCACTGGTGGCCTGGGTATGCCGGCACACGGTTCACTATGAGTGGGTTTTTTCCGTCGCGCTTGTCTATTTCATATTCTGGCTGGCATATGTTCCACGCCTGCCTTCACCGCCCTGGATGTTGGATATCTCCTATGGCACCTACTTGTATGGCTGGCCGATACAGCAGTTGATCGCCAAGTTCTACCCTGCCGCTACGCCGCTGCAGATGACGGCGGTGGCCATCCCCCTGACCTGGATAGTGGCACTGGTGTCGTGGAAGCTTGTCGAGGAGCCCGCATTGGCGCTGTTCAAGACATGGAGCAAGAAGGAGTTCTCGCTGGGATTCAGGCGCAAATCGATCTCTAGTGTTTCTTGAAACGGACGCGGCAACGCGGATACTAAAAACCGCGGGAGGAACTGCACCTCTGAAGGTGGACACCAGTTCAAGCCATGGGGTTTTTTCCAAGGCGAAATAAGATGAGAGCGCCAAACTGGGAACACGCAAGCCGAGGTTCCTATGGTTTGGCAGGTTTGGGGGCATCGTTCAACTGTCTAAAGGGCTACAAGACAGCATTCACAACGACAACCTCATCCGTTTGAAGCTCAAACTAAAAGGCCTGGGTCCGATAGAGTACCGAACCCAGGCCTCGAGCCTTTAAGATTCAACTGTCCAACTTCTTGGAGGCAGTTGAAAAGTGGGGTCTGAGAGCGCTGTCGCTTATTCCACTTGTGCTGCCACGCTTTCGATGGCCAGGCGCAGTTGGTCTGGGCTTACCACAGCTGCTGCAGCTTCTTCACTCGACTCGGATTTCAGGAAAATCCCTGTGCCGGTGTCTGTGCGGTTTGCCAAACGGCGCATGGCGGCAATCGACGTAGCCTGGCCAAGGCTATTGAGCAAATTGCCTTCTCCGTCATTCACGCTATAGATGAATTGGTAGCCGCGCAGAACTTTACCTGCCGAGTTCACCTTGACACAGAGTACGGTTCCGGCGGCATTACCGGTGACTTGGTGTTCGCAGCCAAAGCTGCCATCTGAGCTGGCCATGAGGCCATTGCCATACTGCGTCGCTGGTTGCGCCTTTTCGAGCCTGAAAAAGTCTGCCGTTGGCGTCAGTGAATTGAGGGGACTGAACAGCCATATGCCTTTGAGGCCTTGGGGATCATTGCCGTAAGCAAAGTTAAAACGCGAAATCTCTTTCTCTGCCTCGCCAGGAAGCGTTATGTAGCCTTTGGTACCCGAGACAAAGCGCATCGACACAGTGCCTGCACTGCCATCTTCCTTGCCGGACAGCTCGCCGCTACCGAGATAACGACCGCCACGGTATTTGTTGAGGGGTGCTGCGTAATTGTCATTGGCCAAGGTGCCGCTGGTCATATAGAACGTAGCGTTACCACTGGCATCGTATGCATACATTTGCATGACCAAGGTATTGTCCTGCACATCAATCGCCAAGCCACGGCCTGGCTTGCCATTGACTTCGCTGGTCACAATCCAGGTGCCTGTCTGAGGCGCAAACGCCTGTGCCAAACCGGTGCCGAGCAAGGCGCCAACCAATGCAATTTTCTTGAAAATCATCATATCCCCGTTGTTAATCTTTACATTCTATCAACCTATCCTTACATATTGCTTGCCTGAATGTCAGGGACTGTCTTGAGGCACCCGTGGAGGCTTACTCGCAGGCTGGGCTGGGTAAAGGATCAGTGCAGAACGCTTGGTATCCGGGGAATAAGGGACGATCCTATATCAGGATGCGCAGCGGCGATACAGCAAGGCCCATGCAGCCAATAGCATGCTGAGTCCGGCCAGGCTCCATTGGTTCAGCGTCGGAACGCTGGTGGGTGCAGCAGGTGGAGCGATATAAGGTACCCCAACGAGCTGGCCACTGAAGAACGCGCGCAAGCCGGGGCCATTGGTGGAGCAGGCTGCATTGCCGCAGGTGGTGGACATGCCAAACGCCAGCTCGACGGTACCCGGTGTATTGGAGAGGGGTGCCGACGGTTCAATGTCGAGGTAGGTCACATTGGTCAAGTCGCTCTGGTTGCTGGAGGCGACAAAGATTAGCTCCGGCAGGGCGTTGATGCAGTGGGGCGTGACACATTTGCTGCGAAAGTCTGAGGCGCCTCCGACACTGCCTGCCGTGGTGCTCAGCTGCACGTTGCTGTAGGTGTCGCTGTCGGCGTCATAGACAAAAGAGCCGGTGGCCGCGCCGCCATCGTCAAAGGTCACGTCCTTCAAGGTCCACTGCAGCGGCGCGGCTTGGGCGGCGGCAGTGAACGCCAGAGAACTGAGCGCCAGCGCGGCGGATGCCAAAAGTTTGTTCATGGTGTCTCCCTCGGTGTAAAAGGAGACGAAATTAACAACATGTAACTTAAATAGCAATCCATATATTTGCTGGTTTTCAGAAAATTCTTTGTTTCGTTGTCTAAATCTCAGTTTATTGAGAAAAAGGCCATTCGCTAGCTGTCATCCCTCCCCAAGCACCTCTGTGCTTGTGCTTGTGGAGTAGCAGGTGCCCCCTCCGAAAATAAATGGATATGCAGCTAATTGTTGTCATGATTCATTTGATAAATAAATCAAGCCGCCTGAAGGCGGCCTTGGATCGGCTCAGCCTGTACGGCGGCGCAGGCGCTGCCTGCCCAGCAGTGCAAGCAGCGCTCCCAGGCCGATGGTGGCCCAGGGCACCAGCGCTGGCACAGCCTGTGGCGTGAGGGGCGGTGGTGGTGGAGGGGGCGGCACGACCACCGCTTGCACGGTAAAGCTGCCCACGCTCGATTGAACGCCTGGCTGGTCGCTGAGGTGGGCAATGACCTCGTAGTGGCCGGGCGCCAGGCCAGCCGGCCAAGTCAGTGAATATGCGCCACCACTGCCGATGACGGTGGTGGTCTGGCTGGTGCTAAATGGTGCTAAATCCATCAGGGCCGGAGAGTTGCAAGGTGATGGTGGTGCCCGGAGGCAAGGGCGTGGATGCGCTGCCGCCTGGTGCCGCCGACGTTGCGATGCCGCTCAGGTCCTGCGTCTGCGTGGTGGTGATGCGCGGTGCCTGCACGGCCAGCGTCACGGCCAGGGTTTGCAGAATGCAGGCAGGCTCGGTGGCGCCGCCCACGACCCATATTGGATCTCTTCAGCCAGGAGCTCCTTGCAAAACACCTTGGTTTTGTCTAAACATCGACTTCGGGAGTTCTCCGTGACTGCGCCCTGCTGCGGAAGAAATTCTGTAGCGCCGCTTGCCATGAGGCGCACAAAAAAGGGAGCTAGGCTCCCTTTTGGACGCGGTGGTCTGGATGGCCGGTGCCTAGCCCTGGTGCCGCTTGCGTGCAAAGAGCGCGCCTGCAGCTGCCAGCAGCATGCCCATCAAAGCCAGTGCCCATGCGCTCAAAGTAGGCACACGCTTGGCATCGCCGACATCGATAGGCAGGTCGTCGTCGTTGACTTGCACGCTGGCCTGGCTGTCGGGCCCGAGCGTATAACCGGGCCCGGCCAACAGCTGTAACAACGCGCTGACGCTGCCATCGCCTATGACGGTATTGGGCGTTGCGGTGATCGTGCAGTTGCTCTGCGTCGCCCCTGCTGCGACGAGCACGGGAGAGGTGCAACTGCTGGTGTAGCGGCTGCTGCCGGGTGGCGGGCTGAGGCTGATGCTGCTACCGCCGGCGGGTGCGGGCGCGCTCAGATTGATGATGCAGGTAGAGACCTGGCCTGCAGCGTCCACCAAGCTGCTGGGTGTGCAGCTGAGGTTGACCACGGGCGTAATGGGGATGTCAACGTCGTCGTTGCGGATGCGGACCTCGGCCCCTGACGGGGTGCCCAGCACATAGTCATCTGTTGCGGCAGGTGTGGCCAACGCCAGCGCTGCGGTCACATCGCCATCACCGGGCGTGGTGTTGGGCGTGGCGGTGATCGAGCAACTGGCCGTTGTCTGCCCGGCTGCTACCACGATGGAGCTGCCGCAGCTGCTGGTGTAGCGTGGGTTGGCTGCTGGTGGGGTCAGAGCAATGGCCATGCCGCCCGCCGGCGCAGCCTGGTCCAAGGTGACTGTGCAGTTGGAGATATTGCCCGCCGCATCGACCAGCGCATCGGGGGTGCAGACCAGGGTCGCGGTCAGCTTGGGCAGGCAGGCGGCGGCATCGCCACTGGTGGCGCCTGCGGTGCTCTGGCTGGGTCCTACGGTGCCTGCAGGGATGCTCATGATGCGTGTGCCCAGGCCATAAAAGGCCAGCTTGTCAGTTGCATTGGGCAGCCGTGCTGCTGCACCATACGGGCTGTTGAACGGGGCTGGTGATACAGCTGCCAACGTCTCAACGGCACCGGAAGACAGGTTGAATCGGTAACTCACCGATGTTCCCGTGATCACATTCCCCGTCGTTGCGATGCCATAGGCCCATTGCCCGCTGGCGTCAATCGCAAAGTCGCCCGATTGCGCGCCGGGAATATTGCTGGCCAGGTTCAAGGTGCCCACATAGAGCGGCGGGGTCTGCGTCACATCGATCTTGAAGACGCGGTTGAGTGCGCCGCCGGTCTGGAAGTTCGCCAGGTACATGATGCCGGTGACCGGGTCAATATCGGCGGCGTTGAAATTGGGCCCCAGGCGCAGGTCAATCGCACCGCTGACCAAGGTGCTGGGATCGGTGGGGTCGGTCTGGTAGGTTCCCAGTCCGCTCACGATGCCCAGGTTGTCCACGCCATTGCGGCCATAGCGCAGCATCTCGTAATAACGAGTATGGCTGCGCCATCCACCGCCCGCTGCACTGCCCCAACCCGCTGCCGGGCTGGTATCCCAGTTGTTGTCCCCGTCGACGGCGCGCATCGTATAGATATAGCCATCCTTGCCCATGCCGCCGGCGACGGAGGCGCCCGCCGGCAATGGCGGATTGGGCGGCGTCAGTCCAATTTCGCGCGCGGACACGGTGGGCGCTGCGGCACCACTCCAGATGGGAGCAATGGCAACCGCGCCGGTGGCGGGGGCGGTCGCCAGATCCAGGATCGCCGTGGGCGGTGTTCCGGTGGCGGCCGGGCCGGTGTAGCGGGTCAGATAGAACGATTGCCCGCTGGCATCGCAGCGCGGAAGCGGAGCGCCCGATGCTGCCATGGCCACCGGGGCCAGAGAGGCCGCAGCTATTGTGACTAATCCTGTTTTGAGTATTTTTATTTTGTTATTTAACAACATGGACAATCTCCTTTTTCAAGGATTACATCGTAAACAGCCTTTCTGTGAATGCCAGTGGCGTATTGTCAATGAATGTTTAAACACCCTTGCTGGTGATTTTTATTAATATTAAAGTAATCTATTCTGATAGTTGTCTGGTAAATCTCTGAATAGAGTTTGTAGTATACCTATTGATTTGCAAGCCTGCGATGCTATGTTTTTTATGGCTTTAAATGTCAAATGCAATCTATAAATAATAAACATTTGTTCAAAACTATTGAATTTATTTGCAATTGTTTAAATTAGGAGCATCGTGCCCCGGAAAAATGCTTACCCTTGCATGAAAATAAACACTGAAAATCACTAGATGCTTACATGGTCATAAACCCTGGGCAGAAATGAAACGACCCGATGGACCAGGTCGGGTCCATCGGGTTGGAGGGTCCAGATCGGCTGAGTGGCGGGCTCAGGACTTGACCAGGGGACACTTGCCCTCGGACAGCGGCCGGAAGGCCTGGTCGCCCGGGATGGTGGCGATGATCTTGTAGTAGTCCCAGGGTGCCTTGGATTCCTCGGGCTTCTTGACCTGCACCAGGTACATGTCATGCACCATGCGGCCGTCCTCGCGGATCTTGCCGTCGTCGCTGAAAAAGTCCTTGATTGGCATCTTCTTCATCGCGGTCATCACTGCGGCGGTCTCGTCGGTGCCGGCCGCTTCGACTGCCTTGAGGTAGTGCATCACTGCCGAGTAGGTGCCGGCCTGGGCCATGGTCGGCATCTTGTTCATGACCTTGAAGTACTTTTGCGACCAGGCGCGGCTCTCGGGCGTGCGGTCCCAGTAGAAGGCGGTCGTCGCATACATGCCTTGGGCGGTCTTCAGGCCCAGCGCATGCACGTCCGATATGAACATCAGCGCAGCGGCCACCTTTTGCTTGTCGGTGATGCCGAACTGGCGGGCGCTCTTGATGGAGTTGATGGTGTCGTTCACGCCATTGGCCAGCGCAATCACATCGGACTTGGAGGCCTGCGCCGTCAGCATGTAGGACGAGAAATCGGGCGCATTGAGCGGGTGCTTGACCGTGCCTATCACCTTGCCGCCGTTCTTGTCGACGGCGGCCGTGATGTCGTTCGACAGCGCCTGGCCAAAGGCATAGTCCACCGCCACGATGTACCAGCTCTTGGCGCCGCCTTCGGTTACCGCTTTGACGGTGCTGTTGGCCGTGGCATAGGTGTCGTAGGTGTAGTGCACGATGTTGGCCGCGCAGTTCTCGCCGGTGATCGAGCTCGAGCCCGCCTCGGTGTTGATCAGCACCTTGTTCTTTTCCTTGGCCACGGTGGCGACTGCGTTGTGCACGGCGGTGTTGCCCAGGCCGATGACCATGTCCACGTTCTCGCGGTCAAACCATTCGCGGGCGCGGGTGGCGCCAATGTCGGCCTTGTTCTGATGGTCCACCGACAGCAGCTCGATGGGCTTGCCCAGCACCGTGCCGCCAAAATCCTTGATCGCCATCGTGGCCGCCGCGACCGTGCCCTTGCCGCCAATATCGGCGTAGGCGCTGGAGGTATCGCTGATCACGCCAATGCGCACGGCGTTGTCGGATATGCCCTGCGCCCATGCGCCAGAGGCCAGGCCAACAGATGCAAGCAAGGTCGTCAAACAAGTAGTTCTGAACTTCATGGAAATGGTCTCCTGGTATTTTTATCGTTGGCCACGGCCAGGTGGGTTTGCCCCGCAGTCAAAGGGTTCAGGGCAAGGGGTTGGGCCTGGTGGGCACGGCGTAGCGGGTCGCACAAAGAGGGGGCAAAGGGGTTGGCGCAAAGCCAGGTGGGGCAGGGCGGAGGTGTCAGGTCATGCGGCGCTCCTTGGTGGGTGGTGTCTCGTTGGCATGCTGGCCCTGCAGCTCGGCCAGGATCATCGCCTTGAGCTTGAACTTCTCGATCTTTTGCGTCAGCGTGCGCGGGAACTGCTCGACCACGCGGATATGGCGCGGGCGCATGAACTTGGGCATCTTGCGCTCGCACCAGTCGTGCAGCGCCTGGCGGTCGATCAGCTGCTGCTCGCGCGCCACGACATAGACGACGACATCGTCCTCATCGCCCTCGTGCGCGGGGATCGCAAAGGCGGCCGTCATCTCGACGGCCGGGTACTGGTTGACCATGTCCTCGATATGGAAGGACGAGATGTTCTCGCCCCGCACCCGGATGCGGTCACCCATGCGGTCGACAAAGCTCAGGCTGCCATCGGCATGGCGCAGCGCCGAGTCGCCGGTGTGGAACCAGAGATTGCGAAAGGCCTTGGCGGTGGCCTGGGGCTTGCCCAGGTATTCGACCAGCAGGTAATAGGGAAGCTTGGACCGAAAAGCCAGCTGCCCGGCCACGCCCACGGCGCATTCACCATCGCGCTCGTCCAGCACCGCTGCCTCTACAAAGAGGCTCGGATGGCCCAGGTAGCCCTTGCCCACCTGGCCGGCCTGCGCCGGGCCCAGCAGCTCCAGGCCCAGGGCGGCCGCCTGCGCGCGGATGGCCTCGCGCGTCTGCCCGCGCCGGTAGGCGGGCGGGGATTCGCAGCTGGCGTCTGTCTCTTCGATGATGGTGAAGCAGGACATGCCCGACTCCGTCTGGCCAAAGCCGGCGGTCACAAAGTCAAAGCCAAAGCGGCGCGCAATCTCCGCATGGCGCTGGGGCAGTGGCTGCATGTAGACCTTGTTGAGGCTGTTGTGGTGGTCGGTGGCCGCTGGCGGCGCCTTGGCCAGCCAGGAGATCATCGTGTCCACCAGCACCGCGCTGGTGGCGCCACTGAGCGCAATGCGGCGCCAGAAGTCATTGGGGCTGAAGCGGTCCCAGCAGGCCAGGCCACTGCCGGCCCACACCGCCCGCACCACATTGAACACCGCGCCGCCCACGTGGTACATCGGCAGGTCGTTGTAGACCACGTCGTGGCCGTTGAGCATCTGGCGGAACAAATAGGTGTACTGGTTCATCCAGCGGTGGCTTTGCACCACGCCTTTCGATGGCCCGGTCGTGCCCGAGGTGTAGATGATGTTGCACAGGTCGTCATAGGCCAGGGCCACATCCGGTTTGGCAGCGGGCTGCAGCAGCGCGGCCCAGTCCGTCTCCAACTGCGGGCCGCGGTAGACCACGCCGACTGTCACCGCATCATGGCTGCCGGCGGGCGGCTCGTAGACCACCACATGGGCCAAGGGCGCGACCTGGCTGAGCTCTTCGCTAATGGCATTGAGGGCCGGCACCAGCGCGCGTTCGGCCAGCAGCATCACCGGCTGGGTGTCGCCAATCTGGTAGGCCAGCAGGCGCTCGGTCAGCCCAAAGTTGATCGGTGCAAAGATGGCGCCGGCCTTCCAGATGCCAAACATCGCCAAGGCACTGATGAGCTGGTTGCGCATGAACACCGACACCGGCATGCCCCGGCCGATGCCGGCAGCGGCCAGGTTGCCGGCGATGGCATCGGTGATGCGGTCAAACTCGGCATAGCTCAGGCGCACATCGTCTTCGCCATACAGGTAGAAGAGCTGCTCGCCCTTGGTACGCGCCCAGTGCGCCAGGCGCTCGGTGACCAGTTCGCCATCGCGCTGCAAGAGTTCCAAAAGCGCCTGGTTATCCAGCGCCGCAACGGGGTGGGCTTGCGCGTTCATGCGGCGCTCGCTTTCTGCGGGTCCTTCAACAGGCGCCGCAGCACCTTGCCGGTACCCGTCGTCGGCAGCGCCTCCCGAAACTCGATCTCGCGCGGTGCCTTGTAGACCGACATCTGCTCGCGGCACCAGTCGATCAGCTGCTGCGCGCTCACCGCCGGCGCGCCCTTGCGGGCAATCACCACCGCCTTGACAGCCTGGCCTTTGCTTGGGTCATCGATGCCGATCACTGCCACCTGCGCGACCGAGGGGTGCTTGATCATGATGGACTCGACCTCCTCGGGGAAGACGCTGTATCCCGAGACCTTGATCATTTCCTTGAAGCGGCCGGCAAAGGTCAGGTAGCCATCGCTGTCGATCTTGGCCATGTCGCCCGTGTGCACCCAACCGTCCTTCAAGGTGCTGGCCGTCGCCTCGGGCTTGTTCCAGTAGCCCTTGAAGTTGCCCGGGCTGCGCAACACCAGCTCACCGACCTGGCCGGCGGGCAGGTCCTGGCCGGTGCCTGCATCGATCACGCGGCATTCCACCCCTGCGATGGGAATGCCGTGCGCGCCCCATTTGATGGCATCGACGGGCATCGAGGTGTCCCAGGTGTGGGTTTCGGACATGCCATAGGTCACCTCGAACAGCTGGCAGTTGGGCGCAAAGCCTCGCCACTGTTCGGCCAGCGCCTGGTTGATGGTGATGCCAAAGCTGGTGCTGGGGTTGATGCGCAGCGCGCTGAGGTCGTAGCTATGCGCAGCCTCGACCTGCATCACCGCCGCGTTCATGCTCGCCACGCTGTACCACCAGGTCACCCGGTAGCGCGCCAGCGCCTGCAGCACCTGCACGGGGTCAAAGCGGTACAGCAGCACGCAGCTGATGCCGGTGTAGAGCGTGACATTGAGGCCGATCAGCATGCCCGCAATGTGGTTCAGCGGCGCGACGGCCAGCATGGTGTCGTCATCGCGGATCGGGTTGTTGTCGGCCGCGGCATGCGCCTTGAACAGGGCGTTGCGGTAGCTCAGCATCGCGCCCTTGGGCAGGCCGGTCGTTCCCGAGGTATAGGTCATCAGCGCCACATCGTCCATGTCCAGCGGGCCCACATCGGGCGCGGGCAGGGGCTCGCGCAGGCAGTCCAAAAAGTCGGTCGTGCCATCGACATGGCGCTTGGGCGTGTTGATCTCCGCGGGCACGTAGATCGTTGGCTGGGCCGGCAGCAGATCGGCGTAGTGGGTGAGGAACACATGTTCAATCGCCGTCTTGGGGCGCGCCGCCTGCACGATCTCGTAGAGCACATCGGCCGCGACGATCACCTTGGCGCCCAAGTCGGAGAGCTGGTACTCCAGCTCATGGCCCTTGAACAGCGGGCTGCAGGGGCCCACCACCGCCCCTAGCTTCTGGATGCCGACATGCGCAATCACATACTGCGGACAGTTCTGCATGAACAGGGCCACCCGGTCCCCCTTGACCACACCGCGCTGCTGCAGCTGGTGCGCAAAGGTGTCGCTCATCTGGTCCAGCTGCGCCCAGCTGATGGCGGCTCCGTACCAGATAAAGGCGGGCTTGTCGGGCTGGGTGCGCGCGTGCTGGCGCAGGTACTCATGCAAGGGCTTTTCTTGTTGCCGGTAAGCGATGGGGGCCATGGTGTCTCCTACGGTCCTGGTGTTTTTGGGGATCTCGGTCGCAGTGTTTGGGTGAGGCGGGGGCGGGTTGGCTACCAGGGCGATACACCCGATGCCGCCCGCCCCGGGCTGGCCGCTGGCAGGCTGGCGAGCATGCTGGCCAGCCAGTTGCGGGTCTGCGCCGGGTCGATCACATCGTCGATCTCGTTGTAGCTGGCGACATTCAGCGCCTTGCCCTGGGCATAGATCTCATCGGTCTTGGCCTGGAAATAGGCGGCCTTCTCGGCGGCGTCCTCCAGTGCTTCCAACTCGCGCCGGTAGGCCAGGCGTACCGAGCCTTCAATGCCCATGGGCCCCAGCTCGCCGGTGGGCCAGGCCACGGTGGCCACCGGCACAAACAGGTTGCCGCCCAGCATGGCCTGCGCGCCCAGCCCATAGGCCTTGCGCAGCACAATGGCCAGCACGGGTACCTTGATATGGCTGGCCGTCACAAAGATGCGGGCAAAGTGCCGCACGGCTGCAGCCTTCTCGCTCTCTGGCCCCACCATAAAGCCCGGCGTATCGCACAGCGACACGACCGGCAACCCGTAGTTGTCGCACAGCTCCAGAAAGCGCGATATTTTGTCTGCGCTGTTGGCATCGAGCGCGCCGCCCAGGTGGCTGCCATCGTTGGCCAGCACGCCCACGGCCTGGCCTTCCAGCCGGGCAAAGCCGGTGACTACGCTGCGGCCAAAGTGCTCGCGCAATTCCAGAAAACTGCCGCTGTCAAACAAGGTCTGCACCACCGTGCGGATGTCGTAGCCCTTGACCCGGTTCTCGGGCACCAGCGCGCGCAGCAGGCGCTGGTCGGCACATGCGCCTGGTGGCAGCTTGCCCTGCACAAAGCCCAGGTAGGTCTGGGCCAGCGTCACCGCCTCGGTCTCGTCGCGTGCCAGCAGGTCGATCACGCCGTTGCGGGTCTGCACGCTCACTGGCCCAACGTCATCGGCCGCCACCACGCCCAAGCCGCCGCCCTCGATCATCGCCGGCCCCGCCATGCCGATGCTGGCATCCTGCGTCGCGATGATCACATCGCAGCAGCCCAGCAGGGCGGCATTGCCGGCAAAGCAGCGGCCCGAGACCACGCCAATGGTGGGGACCTTGCCCGACAGCCGCGCCATGTGCGTGAAGGTCGTGAACTCCAGCCCCGACACGCCCACATAGTCGGTGTCGCCGGGCCTCCCGCCGCCGCCTTCGGCAAACAGCACAAAGGGCAGGCCCAGGCGTTCGCTGGTGTGCACGATGCGGTCCATCTTGCGGTGGGCCATAAAGCCCTGGGTGCCGGCAAACACCGTGTAGTCATAGGCCATCACCGCGCAGCGCGCCTGCTCGGGTCCAAACTGCTGGCCGTTGATACGGCCCAGGCCGGTGATGGTGCCGTCGGCGGGGCTGACGCGAATCAGCTCTTCCTCGCTGCGACGGCCGCGTTGCATGGCCAAGGTCAGGCCGCCGTATTCCACAAAGCTGCCGGCATCGAGCAATTGGTCGAGGTTCTCGCGTGCGGTGTTCTTGCCGTGGCGCCGGCGCTTGGCCACCGCTTCAGGGCGGGCCGCATCCATCAGGCCCTGCTGGCGCTGCAGCACCTTGGCCAGGTCGGGGCGTATCGCATCGAGGTCGGCCTGTTGCTGCTCTGCGGCCATCGCATTGGCCGATGCATCGGGCAGCACCCAGCCGAGCAGGGTGCCCGCCGCCACCACCTCGCCCAGCAGCGCCGCGCGCGCCACAAAGCGGCCGCCTTGGGCCAGGTCCACGCTGTGCTCGAGCTTCATCGCCTCCAGCACTGCCACCGAGGCACCCCTGGCCTGCACGGTATCGGCATCCCGCTCTAGCGCAATCAGCCGCCCGCGCATCGCAGCGCGCACCGCATGGGCGCCTTCTGGCAAAGCGGGCTCGTCGTTGGTGCCGGTCTGCGCGGCGTTCTCGCTGGTGCGCTGCGGATCAGGCTGGCGCTGTGCTGCCAGCACCGTGGCAGCCGCATGCAACGCCGGGCCTTGGCGTTCCACATAGGTGGTATCGATCTCGCCGCGTAGCACCTGCGCATCGCGCAGCAGCGCACGCAGGTAGTCCAGGTTGGTCTCCAGGCCCTGGATATGGAACTCGGCCAGCGCCCGGTCGGCCTTGGCGCAGAGCACCTCAAACTGGCTGGGACCGCTGACGATCACCTTGGCCAGCAAAGAGTCATAGTTGCCCGAGGTCTCGTAGCCGGTATAGCCAAAGCTGTCCACGCGCACGCCCGGGCCGGTGGGCGGTTCAAAGCGCGCCAGGGTGCCGCCCGTGGGCAGGGCCTGGGCATCGGGCTGCATGCTTTCCATGTTCACACGCGCCTGCAGCGCAAACTGGCAGGGCAGCGGCCGTGCCTGGTCCAGGCCCAGGTCTTGCAGGCTGGCGCCATCGGCCAGCGCAAACTGCAGCGCCACCAGGTCCAGGCCGGTGATGGCCTCGGTGATGGTGTGCTCCACCTGCAGGCGCGGATTGCATTCGATAAAGATGTACTGGCCGCTGCGGCTGTCGACCAGGAACTCCACCGTGCCCAGGCCCTGGTAGTGCAGCGCTGCGCCCAGGCGGCAGGCATGCTGCACGAGCTGCGCGCGCAGCGCGGGGCTGATAAAGGGGCTGGGTGCAATCTCCAGCAGCTTCTGGTGGCGGCGCTGTAAAGTGCAATCGCGCTCAAACAGGTGCTGCACCGCGCCGCTGCCGTCGCCCACGATCTGCACCTCGATATGGCGGGCGCCGCCGATGAGCTGCTCCACATACAGATCGCTGCGGCCAAAGGCGCTGAGCGCTTCGGAGCTGCAGCGGTCAAAGGCTGCGCCCAGGTCTTCCACGGCCATCACCGCGCGCATGCCCCGCCCGCCGCCGCCTGCCAGCGCCTTGAGCATCACCGGCCCGCCCAGCTGCTGCATGAAGGCCTGGGCCTGTGCCAGGCTGGTGGCGCTGTGCGTGCCTTGCGCCACCGGCACCTGCACGCGCTCAGCCAGTGCGCGCGCCTGGGCCTTGTCGCCAAAGGTCTCCAGCGCCTGGGCCGAGGGGCCGATAAAGCGCAGGCCCGCTGCCGTGCAGGCCTGCGCAAAGGCCGCGTTCTCGCTCAAAAAGCCGTAGCCGGGGTGGACGGCGTCGCAGCCCTCCTGGCGGGCAATCTCGATCAGATGCGCGCCGTTCAGATAGGCGGCTGCGCCCTGGGCGCCCAGCGCGCGGGCGTGGTCGGCCGCGCGCCGGTGCAGGCTGGCTGCATCGTCGCTGGCGTAGACTGCAACGCTTGCGATGCCCCGGTCTGCGGCCGTGCGCGCAATGCGCACCGCAATCTCCCCCCGGTTGGCGATCAATACCTTGTGCATGGAACTCCTTTGTCTCTTCAATCGCGGTGCGCCGCGCAAGGGGCCCGCAGGCTGCGGGCCCGCGCGCTCAGATGGTCTGGCTGACAAACTTGCTGCTGAGGTAGAAGGCCAGCGCATCGGCGCCGCCTTCGCTGGCGTAGCCCGAATCCTTGACGCCGCCAAACGGCTGCTCGGGGTAGCCCAGCGCGATCGAGTTGATGCCGACCAGGCCGCTTTCGATTGCGTTCTTGAACCACTCGCCGCGTGTAGCCGAGCCGGTGAACACATAGGCCGCCAGGCCCCAGGGCAGGCGGTTGGCCTCTTGCAGCGCCTGCGCATCGCTGTCAAAGCGGGCAAAGGCGGCAATCGGGCCAAAGGGCTCTTCGTTGAAGATGCGCGCGTCCTGCGGCACATCGGCCAGCACGGTGGGCGCAAAAAAGTAGCCTTGGCCATCCGGCGCCTTGCCGCCCGTCACCACACGGGCGCCCTTGGCCACCGCGTCATCCACCAGCGCCTGCATGGCGGCCACACGGCGCGGGTTGGCCAGCGGGCCCATGCGGGTGGCCTTGTCCAGGCCATTGCCCAGCACATAGCCCTCGGCAATGCGCTGAAAGCCGGCAATGGCATCGTCATACAGGGGTGCCTGCACCAGAAAGCGCGACGGCGAGATGCAGGCCTGGCCGGCGTTCCAGAACTTCTGCACGCCCAGGAGCTTGAGGCTGCGCGCCAGGTCGGCGTCGTCGCAAATGATGGCGGGCGCATGGCCGCCCAGCTCCATCGACACGCGCTTCATCGCCGCGCCCGCTTGCGCGCTCAAGAGTTTGCCCACCGAGGTGGAGCCGGTGAACGAGATCTTGCGCACCACGGGTGAGGCAATCAGGTGCTCGGAGATATCACCGGGCACGCCATAGACCAGGCCCAGCACGCCTGCGGGCAGGCCGGCCTGCTCCAGCACCTGGACAAAGCGGGCGAGGGCCACCGGCGTCTCTTCCGAGCCCTTGACGATGATCGAGCAGCCGGCAGCCAGCGCGGCGGCAATCTTGCGCACGGCCTGGTTGATCGGGAAGTTCCAGGGCGTGAACGCTGCCACCGGGCCCACCGGCTCATGCTGCACATACTGGCGCAGCTCGGGCGAGCGCGGCGGGATCATGCTGCCGTAGCAGCGGCGCGTCTCTTCGGCAAACCATTCCAGCACCTCGCTGGCGCCTGACAGCTCAATGCGCGCCTCGGTCAGGCGCTTGCCTTGCTCATGCACCAGCATCAGCGCCATCTCTTCGGCATGCTCGCGCACCAGCGCGGCGGCTTTGCGCAGATAGGTCGAGCGCTCCATCACCGAGGTTGTGCGCCAGGCGGCAAAGCCGGTCTGGGCGGCGGCCAGCGCGGCATCCAGGTCGGCGCGGCTGGCCTTGGCCACGCGGCCAATCGTGCTTTCATCGGCGGGGTTGGTGATGTCCAGCCATTCCTGGCTGCTGCTGTCGCGCCACTGGCCGTTGATCAGCAATTGGACTTGGTAGTTCATGCGGTGCTCCTTATTCTTTCTGGCTTCAGCTTTGCAAAATGGCGCGGCCGGTGACCTTGCCTGCACGCAGCTCGTCCAGCACGGTCTGCACATCGCCCAGCGGGCGGCTGGTGAGCGGCAGGGACGGCAGTACCCCTTGCTGGGCCAGCGCCACCAACTCGCGCAGCTCGGCCAGCGACCCCACATAGGAGCCGCCGATGGAGATGGCGCGCATGGGGATCAGCGGCAGCTGGATGCTGGCGCTGCCGCCAAACAGGCCCACGATCAGGATCTTGCCGCCCTTGCCGACGACGGCATTGGCAAACTCGAACGTGCGCGTGGAGCCGACAAAATCGAGCACAGCCGACACGCCTTCGGCGCTGGAGCGCGCGAGGGTCTTGGCGGCCTCGGCTTCTGCCGGGTCCACCACGCGGCTGGCGCCGGCACCCAGCGCGGCCTGGCGCTTGGCCGGGTCGATATCGACCACGATGGGTCCCAGGCCATGCAGGGCCTTGGCCAGCGCCACCGCAGCCAGCCCCACGCCGCCCGCGCCGATGATGACCAGTGGTGCCTGCTCGGTCGCTGGTGCCACTTTTTTCAGGGCCGAGTAGGCCGTCAGCCCCGAGCAGGCCAAGGTGGCGGCAAAGGCGGCATCAATGCCGGCATGGTCGATCAGGTAGCGCGGATGGGGCACGCGCACATGGGTGCTAAAGCCCCCATCCCGCGTGGTGCCCAGGCTCTCGGGGCGGGCACACATGTGTTCATCACCCCGGGCGCAAAGCGCGCACTGGCCGCAGCCAATCCAGGGGAAGACGATCACCGAGCGGCCCAGCGCGCCTTGGGCATCGGGCCCGTTGGCGGCCACGCTGCCGACGATTTCATGGCCCAGGGTGCGCGGCGGCTTGAGCACTTTTTCCAGGCCGAAGTGGCGGCCGTCGCCCAGGTCAAAAAAGCCCTCGGCCATGTGCAGATCGCTGTGGCAGACGCCGCAGGCGCTGATGCGCACCAGCACCTCGCTGCCTTGGGGCGAGGCAATGGCGCGGCGCGCCAGTTGCAGCGGTTGGCCAAAATCGACGACCTGGTAACTCAGCTGTTCGCCAGGGCTGGCGGTTGCGTTCGACATGCGCTTGTCTCCTGTAATCAAAGGGCTCGGTGGCTGCAGGCGCGGCGCGTCGGCAAGGGCCTGGCGCGAGCTCAGCGTTGGAAAAGTCCAAAGATACTGATCAGTATCGTTTGGTACTATTGGGGATTTCACGCATGGATGCTGCTTGGCATCTTGTGCAAAACCGCCCGCCTTTCCACTATGCTGGCGCCATGCGTACAGCGTGCCGGCGCGCGTCACCACCGCAGCCCCCACGCCCACCAGGAGATATTCAGCAGTGCAGCTTCAACCCACCGACACCAACGCAGGCGATGCCAAAAACCAGATCCAGGAATACAAGGACACCTTGATCATCAATGCCGCCGCCGAGCTGTTCTACAAACGCGGCTTCAAGAGCGCGACGCTCGACGAGATAGCGGCCTCGATCGGCGTGACCAAGCCCTTTATCTACAAGCGCTTCAAGTCCAAGCACGAGCTGCTCGAGCGCCTGTTTGACAAGGTGTTTGCTGGCCTTTACGAGGCGGTGAGCCAGTGCGAGCAATTGGAGGACAAGGACCCGGTGCGGCGCTTCGAGTTTTTTATCGACACCTACACGCGCCGCAAGATCGAACTGAGCACCTTCTCGGTCATCCTGCTCGAAGAGGAAAAAAGCCTGAGCCCGGAAAAAATCAGCGATATCCGCAGCAAGTACCACGGTTTTGATGCGCTGGTGACGCGGCTCATCGTCAACGGCGTGGAGGCTGGTGTTTTCCAGGTCGGCAACCCCAAGGTGACCGCCTTTGCGATCAGCGGCATGGTGCAGTGGACGCACCGCTGGTACCAGCCCAATGGCAAGCTGTCCATCGAGGCGCTGTGCCAGGAGATGACGCAGATGGCGCTGCGCCTGGTCGGCTGGACGGGGCAATATGTGCTGCCGGTGCCGCCTATTGCGCCGCGCTGATCTACCCGCGCCACTAGCGCGCCAGGCAGCCGCCAATATACTGCGTAAAGACGGTCTTTACATTTGAATATAATTGAGATTCATTCTCAACTATTCACTGTGGCACCAGGGCGCGGACATCGCATGGCATCTCCCGGATACTCGGCTTCGCCCATCGAAGCGCTCTACAAGAACCACCATGCCTGGCTGCAGTCCTGGCTGCGGCGCCGTCTGGGCAATGCAGGCGATGCGGCAGACCTGGCCCATGACACCTTTTTGCGGCTAATGCTCTCGCCCCGCCACCTGGGCGCTGCTGACGAGCCGCGCGCCTTCCTGACCCATGTGGCCAAGGGCCTGGTCGTCGATCTGTGGCGCCGGCGCGAGATCGAGCGCGCCTACCTCGAGACCTTGCAGGCCTTGCCCGAGCCGCATGCGCCATCGCCCGAGACCCAGCTGCAGGTCATCGAAGCCTTGGTGCAGATCGACCGGCTGCTGGCAGGCCTGGCGCCCAAGACGCGCCAGGTTTTTTTGCTGGCGCAGCTCGAAGGCCTGAGCCTGCAGCAGATCTCCGACCAGGTCGCGATGCCGGTGATCACCGTGCGCCGCCATATCCACAAGGCCTTGCTGCTGTGCCTGGAGGCCGCGTGATGGCCGGTGTTGCCGCACAAAATACCTTGCTGAGCGAAGCGGCCGACTGGCTCATCGTGCTGCGCTACGAAACGCCCACGGCCAAGGAGCAGGCGCGTTTTGAGCAATGGCGCCGCCAAAGCCCCGCGCATGAGGCCGCCTGGCACAAGGCCGAAGCCATGCTGGGCATGTTTGCCCAAGTGCCAGCCGAGGTCTGCCAGCAAACCTTGCACGCCGTGCAACGGCCCGACCGGCGCAAAAGCCTGGCCTGGCTGGGTGGCTTGCTGGTGGCGGCCCCGGCCGGCTGGCTGGCCTGGCGAGAGCTGTCCTGGCGCGATTGGATGGCCGACCAGGCCACCGCCGTGGGGCAGTCGCGCTCCATGCTGCTGCCCGATGGCTCCACCTTGACGCTCAACACCGCCAGCGCGGTGGCGATCCATTTCAACGCGAAGGAGCGCCTGGTGCGGCTGCTCGGAGGCGAGATTTTGGTGACCACGCAGGCCGACCCATCGCCCAGCTACCGCCCCTTTGTCGTGGAGACACGGCAAGGCACCGTGCGGGCGCTGGGCACACGCTTTAGCGTGCGCCGTGTGGATGCGGGCACCAGCCGCGTGGCGGTCTTTAGCCACGCCGTCGCCATCACCAACCAGCAGGGCGCCACCCAAGTGCTGCAAGAAGGGCACACCGCCGATTTCAGCAGCAGCGCCATCGGCCCGCAGACCGATGTGCAAGCCAGCGCCGCGCTGTGGGAGCAGGGCATGCTGCTGGCCAAGAACATGCTGTTGGCCGATGTCGTGGCCGAGATCGCCCGCTACCGTGCGGGCCCGCTGCACTGTGATCCTGCGGTTGCCCAGCTGCGGCTATCGGGCGCCTTGTCGCTCAAAGATACGGACGCCAGCCTGGCGCTGCTGGCGCAGTCGCTGCCGGTGCGGATCGAGCGGTTGGCGCATGGGGTGGTGAGGGTGGTGAGGCGTTAATCGGGGTGCTGGGTGCGCCATCCATCGCTTTGAATCGGCGCACCCACCAGGGCCGCCAAACGTCGGTATCGCTTATCTGCAACCGGCGATTTGTGCTGGTCTTTGTGTGCTTGCGAAGGCATCAGCGCTGTTTGATGGGGTCCTGAATCACGGGATTTTGCAGCGGCTCATAACCATTGCCCTTACCGCTGAGCCAGCTCAGCTCGGTTTTCCCCGCCTGCCTTAAATAGGCCTGTGCTTCCAGGAAAAGTGGTGCGCCTGAATCCTTGGTCGTCAATGGTCGTGATCGACCGGCTTTTTCTGCATTGAGAAAGTGCGCTCCATGGGGCTCATCGGTATAGCTGCGCGCAAAAAAACTCTCATCGCCTTCAGAGAATTGGTAGATGTAATACTCATAATGGTAGTCATGGAATCCAGCTTCGTCCGGTTCGCTGGCATCGAGGTGATAAGTACAAATGACGTGCATCTGAAAATGATTCAATCCAGGGAGAAAAAGTGGCACACCAAACGCGTATTCCAAAGCTGGCATCCATTCTCGCAGTATCTGCACTGGGTCTGTCCCTATCTCCCAGCTGGGCAGCACGCAGTTTTACGCCACAGGCCGGCACCTGGGTCATCAGCGATGAAGTAGATGGCAAACCAGGCCGAGGTTTTGCCATTGATGTGCAGGGCAATACTTTCTTTATGCAGGTATTTGGCTACGAGAAAAATGGCGATGCTACTTTCTACGCTGCCACGGGACAGATGGAGGGCGACACCGTCACAGCCCCGCTGCTGCGCTACCAAGGAGGCCGCAGTTTTGGCAGCGAGCCGCGCGATGCGCAAGAAGACAAAAGCATTGGCGATGTGAAGCTCAGCTTTCGCAATGGCTTGCAGGGAACCATGCAGCTGCCTGGCGAACCAGCAAAGGACATCGAGCGCTTTATTTTTACCGCGCCAGATGCCGCCTATTACCAGACTGAGCAGTGGAAGACTTCTTCAAGGATGGCGCGTTGGTTTGGATTGAATGCGCAGGGCCAGGTCGAGAAAAGCTGGTTTGCGATGCTCAAGACCAGTCCCACCGAACCCATGCGTCTGACGCTATCCGATGGCCAAACGAGCGAGACGCTGGAGTGCAGCCTCACTACGCCAAGCGACAGCATCCGCTGCGTTGCTGCAAATGCTGCAGATGCTGGGCAAGCACCCGTGGTGAAAGAGGCGCAGTTCCGCCTCTTGGGCGCTCAAGTTGCTGGCGCCGTCAGCCTGCAAGCCGAAGGTGCTGCGCCATTGCAGTTATTGGGCATCAATACGCGCGCGGATTATCCATACAGCGGGGGTGTCATCGTCGGCTGCTGCGCCAATGGGCTTGAATCGTTTATGCCAGGCACTTTTGGCTATGCGCAGCGGCCTGCCTACCAGCCCAGCAATGGCACCTGGGTGATGGACGATGAGCTGACGGGCAAGCCTGGGCGTGGCGTGAGCCTGGATGTGCAGGGCGGAAAAATGGTCATGCAGGTATTTGCTTACCGGGCCGATGGACAGCCGACTTTCGCTATGGGGGTGGGCGACTTCGCACCCGATCCAGAATTGAGAGATGTCAGCAGCGCCCGATTTAGCTTGCAACAGTACCGGGGTGGCCGCAGCGTAGGCGGTGCCGCGTCCAGTGGCGAGCTGGTACGGGACGAAGGCGAGGTCATGGTACAGGTTTCCGGCCGCACGGGTGGGTATGGCATGCCGGCTGGCAGCTTGGCAGAGGCGATGGTGCAATTCCCGGGAGAGTCCGCCAAACGGATGCGCCGCTTGCCTCTGCAGCCCTGGCAGACACTGGAAGACCAGTTGTTTGGTGAGTGGTATTTTCCGGGCTTGTCGTATGCCGGAAGGCCTTTGACCGTCACCCTCAATCGCAGAGAGGGTGAGTTTGTGACCAATGACGATGGCTCCGTGCGGTGCCAGTTCAACACGCAGATGCTGCGAGGCGAATGCCAGTGGCCCACTGCCACGGGTACATCGGGTTCCTCGGGTCCGATCGAGCTGCAAGATGCGTTTGCCCTTTCCAACTCTTACGTCCGTCTGCGTGACCGCTATGGCAATCTAGTGGGCCTGGGCCAGGTGCCGCTTAATTAGCGCCGTGCGGCTTCAAGAGACAAAAAGGCTGCGTCGTTGAAACCACCGAAACGCAAATTCCGCTGGTGGCGATAAACCATTCGTGAACATCTAAAAGGGCCGCGGCCGATGTCAGTAAACCTGGCATGGCCTGCTCCCGCGAGAGCAGGCCGCCCGCTGCAATTTCAAAGACGATGCCGCCTTTGAATTGCCCGCTGCACCAGTAGGCGCTGTGGTTGCCTTCATCGGTCTCCAGCAGCACTTCGTAATGTGGGATCGAAATGTGCAGAGCGACGGTGTTGTCCACCAGACTTTTCACGACGATTTCCAGCGATGCGGCGTGGCGACGGTTGTCAAAAACATCGGTCTCGCCAACTGGGAGTCGAATGTCCGGAAATACCTTTCGCGCTACCACCCTCATCGCAGATCCAAGCACTCGCTGAAATCGGCCATTCTACGGAGGCTCGGTATTGGCCTATGCGGCCGCCGCCCCAAACCGCACCACCGTGCGCCCACTCGTCGCCCCCTCCAGCTGCCGCGCCGCATGCCCCAGCAGGTCGTCCAGCCCGATAAAGTGCACATCGGATTGCAGCGCGGCAAAGTCCGGCTTCCAGTCGCCCGCCAGCTTGTCCCACAGCCTGCGCCGCTGCGGCCAAGGGGCGTTGGCGACGATGCCGAACATCTGGGCGCGGCGCATGATAAAGGGCAGTACGCTGCCGTCAAAGCTGTTGCCCGAGGCATTGCCCACACTGGCCAGCAGGCCGCCATCGGCCAGAGACCGCAGCATCCATGACAGCACCGCGCCGCCCACGTTGTCGATGCCGGCAGCGAACTGCGGCTTTTCGATGGGGCGCTTGGAATCCACCACCTGGCTGATGTCGATCACTTGGCTGGCGCCCAGCGCGCGCAGTGCCGTTTCGTTGGCAAGGTTGCGGGTCAGCGCGGCGGTGCGGTAACCGGCCCGGTGCAGCATATGGATGGCCAGCCGGCCCACGGCGCCGCCGGCGCCGGAGATGGCGACCAGGCCGCTGTCAGGCTGGAGGCCCAGCTCCTCAAAGCGCTCCAGCGCCATCGCCGCAGTAAAGCCGGGCACGCCGAGGATGGCGACCTGCTCAGCGCTCAGGCCTGCGGGCAGGGCTTGCAGGTGCTCGGCGGGGGCCTGCACCAGCTCCGCAAAACCACCATCGACATCCATGCCGCGCCCGAAACCATGGCTGAGCACCATGTCCCCGGGCCGGAACTGCTCGCTGCGCGATTCAAGCACTTCACCCACCACCTCGATCCCTGCCACCCGGGGAAACTGCGTGATGATCCTGGCGGCCCCATGCAGCGACAAACAGTCCTTGTAGTTGACGCCCGCATAGTGGGCCTGGACCAGCACTTCGCCGGGCGCAAGTTCGCCGCGCTGCAGGGTCTCTATCTGGGAGTGGATGGCTTGGTCCGCGCTGCGCGTGACCATGGCCTGGTAGCGGTTCATGCAGTTCTCCTGAAGAGTCGCTAACACAACCCTTGATACGTCGTTGCCGAACCTTGTCGTACTACTGTACTGCCTACGGCTCGACGCCTAGTCTCAATCGCAAACCTTCGGTTTGCGGGGTCGTGTTAGCGACTCTAATGAGGTATACGGTCAGACCACGCCTTGCGCGCGCAGCTGTGCCAGTTCATCGGCCGAGATGCCGAAGGCGGCATAGACCTCGGCGTTGTGCTCGCCCAGTGCCGGGCCGCTTCGGGGCACCGGCATGTCGCGGCCGATGATGCGCGGAACAATGCAGGGCGCAGGCAGGCTGCCATGGTCGGCATCGGCCAGGCGGATGATGGCCTCGCGCGCCTGAAAATGCGGGTCCGCCTCGATATCGGCGATGTCATAGACCTTGCTGAACGGAATCTCGCAGGCCTCCAGCTTCTGGCTGATCTGCACAAAGCCATGCTCGGCAAACCAGCCGCTGACGATGGCATCGAGCGCATGCACATGGGCCACGCGCTGGGGCAGGCTGCCAAAGCGCGGGTCGTCTGCCAGCTGGGGCTTGTCCATGGCCTTGCACAGCCGCAGCCAGACGGCCTGCGATGACGCCACCATCGAGAAGAACACGCCATCGGCACTGCGGTACATGTTGGACGGCGCCGTGTAGGTGGCCAGATTGCCTTCGCCGCGCCGGGCCAGGCCCAGCTGTTCATGCTCGACGGGCAGCGGGTCCAGAATGCGGAACAGCGCCTCGGTGGCTGACAGGTCCACCTCCACGCCCAGCGCCTCGGGGTCGGCACGCAGGCGGGCCATTTCTGCAGCGATCGAGAACGCGCAAAAGATGCCGGCGACCGAATCGCCGATCGGGTAGTTGCTGTGCATCGGCGCGCCGCCTGCAGGGGCGGTCAGGTTGGTGAAGCCGCTCATCGCCTCAAACACCCGCGCAAAGCCGGCGCGGGCGCTGTAGGGCCCCGTCTGGCCAAAGCCGGTCAGGCGCACCACGATAAGGCGCGGATTGGCGCGGTGCAGGGTGGCAATATCCAGGCCCCAGCGGTCCAGGCTGCCGGTGCGAAAGTTCTCCACCAGCACATCGAACTGCGCCAGCATGGCCAGCAGCAGCTCGCGCCCCTGCGGCTTGCGCACATCCAGCGTGATGCCGCGCTTGCCCCGGTTCGCCACCTTCCACCACAGCGGCGATCCATCCTTGATGGGCTGCATGTGGCGCAGCGCATCGTTGCCATCGGGCAGCTCCAGCTTGACGACATCGGCGCCATGGTCGGCGCACATGGTCGCGCCACTGGGCGCAGCCAGCACCGTGGCCATGTCCAGAATGCGTACGCCGGCCAGCGAGCCCGGGTTGGTCTTGGTCTTGTGGTGGGTCATGAAAACTCTTCGTGCAGTAAGCGCAATAGCCGCTTTGTCCCACAGCGGATGGGCAGCTGCAATAGCATGTTTCGCTTAGCGAAACACTCGGCTCAAACGATTGACCTGGAAAGGCCGCCGCCCAATCATGACCACACGAACCACCGCCAAACCTGCCGTGCACACCATCCCTCTGCCCGGGCTTGTCAGCCCCCATGACCTCACGCAAGACCGCCAGTTCTCGATGAACCTGGCGCGCGGTCTGGAGGTGCTGCGCGCGTTCACGCCGGCCAGCCCGGTGCTGGGCAACCGGGAGATTGCCGACCGCACCGGCCTGCCCAAGCCCACCGTCTCACGGCTGACCTATACGCTCACCTTGCTGGGCTATCTGAGCCGAGATGGCCAGCTGCAAAAGTACCGGCTGGGCCCGGGCGTGCTGTCGCTGGGCCACCCGCTGCTGGCCAGCATGGCCGTGCGCCAGGCGGCCAAGCCGCTGATGGAGTCGCTGGCGCGCAGCACTGGCTGCACCGTCAACATGGGGGTGCGCGACCGCGACCAGGTGGTCTATATCGACTCGGTGCGGGCCGATTCCACCAACCAGCACCTGCCCGATATCGGCTCCACCCGCCCGCTGCTGTCCAGCGCCATCGGCCGGGCGCTGATCCTGGCCTGCCCGGCGGCCGAGCAGCGCGCCATCCTCAATTACCTCCGGGTCAAGGACCGTACCGAGTACGAGGCCCAACTGCCCCACTGGCAGGCCGATGTAGTGCGCTTCCAAGAAGAGGGCTACTGCCACTCCAAGGGCGACTGGCGCAAGGAGATCCATGCGATTGCCGTGCCGGTGCGCACCCACCTGGGCGGCTTGCCCGTCGCGCTGAACTGCACCTTGTCCACCCACCGGGCATCCAGGAACCAGCTCAGCCGCGAGGTGGCACCGTTGCTGAAAGATGCCGTTTTTCAACTGGAGCTGGCGCTGGGCATGCGCTAGCCAAGCCCTGCCGCCGGCGCCAGGCCACCACCCCCAAGAAAGAAGCGTGATGATCCGAGACCCCCAGACGTTTGAAGCCATGCTGGCCGAGCTGCGTGTTTTTTTGCGCAACGAATGCCAGCCGATCGAGGTGCAGGTCGATGCGCAGGACCTGATCCCCGAGCCGGTGGTGCAGCGCATGCGCGAGCTGGGCCTGTTTGGCCACAGCATCCCCGAGGCCTATGGCGGCGCGGGCCTGACGACCGAGGAGCTGGCGCTGGTCAATATCGAGGTCTCGCAGGTAGCGACCGCTTTCCGGGCGCGCTTTGGCGGCAACACCGGCATTGCGTCGGAGTCGCTGGTGGTCGATGGCACCGAAGCGCAGAAACGCCAATACCTGCCGCTGCTGGCCAGCGGCGAAGTGACCGGCTGCTTTGCGCTGACCGAGCCCGAAGCTGGCTCGGACGCCACCGCGCTGCGGACCACCGCTGTGCGCGATGGTGCGCATTTTGTGATCAGCGGGCGCAAGTGCTTTATCACCAATGCGCCGATTGCCAACCTGTTCACCGTGTTTGCCCGGTCCGAGCCCGGCAGCAAGGGCGCCAACGGCATCAGCGCCTTTCTGATCGAACGCGGCACGCCCGGGCTGTCCACACCACCTGCGATGCGCAAGATGGGCCAGCATGGCTCGCCCGTCGGTGAGGTGGTGCTGGACCAGGTGCGCGTGCATGAAAGCGCCATCGTTGGTGGTCTGGAGGGCAAGGGCTTTCGCACAGCGATGCGCGCCCTCAACAAGCAGCGCATCAACCTGGCCGGTCTCTGCGTGGGCCCCGCCATCCGCCTGGTGCAGGAGATGGCCCTGCAAGCGCAGCGCCGCCATCAGTTTGGCCAGCCGATCAGCGAGTTCCAGTTGGTGCAGCAGCTGATTGCCGAAAGCAATACCGAGGTACATGCCGCCCGCGCACTGGTGCTGGAGACCGCCCGCAAGCGCGACGATGGCCAGGACGTGACCATGGAAGCCTCCATGTGCAAGCTCTTTGCCTCCGAGACCTGCGGCCGTGTGGCCGACCGGGCCGTGCAGATCTTTGGCGGCAGCGGCTATGTGGCCGGCAATGTGGCCGAGCGCTTCTACCGCGATGTGCGCCTGTTCCGGCTCTATGAAGGCACGAGCCAGGTCCACATCACCAACATCGCCAAACGCACGATGGCAGCGCTGACCCCATAGCAAACCGCCACCAACGCGCGCCGAGACAAGAACAAGCGCAGACAGACCACAGCGGAATCCACCCTTCTCAGGAGACACAGCCATGCAGACCATCCCATCCCTCGCCCCTGCGGCGCGCGCCTTGCTGGCGTGCAGTCTGGCCGTCACTGCGGTTGCGCAGGCGCAGCCCCAGGCGGAAGGCTATCCAACGAAACCGGTCAAGGTCATCGTGCCGTTCTCGGCGGGTGGGGTGGTCGATTCGGTCGCGCGCATCATCAGCGACAAGCTCTCCAGCCAGTATGGCAAGCCCTTTATCGTCGAGAACAAGACGGGCGCGGGGGGCTCCATCGGCACCGACTATGTCGCCAAATCGGCGCCTGATGGCTACACCCTGCTGGCGGTCAGCCCCAGCCATGCGGTGGCGCCCGCGCTGCAAAAGAGCATCAGCTGGAGCCCCGTGCGCGACTTCAAGGCGATTGCCGGCTTTGGCTATGTGCCCAATATCATCGTCGTGCACCCCAGCCTGCCGGCCAAGACCATGGCCGAGTTCGTCACGCTGGCCAAAAAGAGCGAGCCTCCACTGACCTATGCCACTGCCGGCCTGGGCACCTCCAACCATCTGTCGGGCGAGCTGCTGGCGCAAGAGGCCCATATCTCGCTCGCGCATGTGCCCTACAAAGGCCAGTCCGAGGCCTTGAACGACCTGCTCTCCGGCCGCGTCAACATGATGCCGCTGACCTCGGCGCTCGCAATCCCCCATGTCAAAAGCGGCAAGCTGCGCGCGCTGGCTGTTACCACCGCCAAGCGCTCCAGCGCATCGCCCGATCTGCCGACCGTGGCCGAGGCGGCGCAGCTGCCCCACTACAACGTGGGCACCTGGTTTGGCTTGGTGGCGCCAGCCAAGACGCCGGCTCCTGTGCTGCACAAGCTGTCGGCCGATATTGCGCAGATCCTCGCGCAGCCCGATGTCAAGACCAAGCTCGAATCGCTGGGCATGGAGCTGGCGCTGCAGAACGCTGAGCAGTTCGATAGCTTTATCGCGCAGGAGAGCGAGAAATGGGGCCAGGTCATCAAGCAGGCCGGCATTGAGCCCAACTGAACATGCCGCAGTTTCAAACACCTCTTTGCCAGCGCCTGGGCATCCAGCATCCCATCTTTGGCTTCTCGCATGAGCCCGATGTCGTGGTCGCCATTGCCCAGGCCGGCGGCTTTCCCGTGCTGGGGCTGGCACGCGATGCGCCGCAGGATATTCCGGCGATCGTGCGTGATGTGGAGCAGCGCCTGGCAGGTCTGCCCTATGGCATTGACCTGATGCTTCCCGCGCATGTGCCAGAGCAGGCTGATCCGCAAAGCCTGCAGGCGGCGCTGCCACCCGCGCATGTGGCGTTTGTCGCCGGGCTGCGCGAGCGCTTTGCGATCCAGCCGCCCAGCCAGCCGAACTTTTTTACCGCCCATGCGCGCTCCGAAGCCCTGTTTCAGGCGCAGATCGATGCGGTGCTGAACTCCCAGGCATGCGCGGTGGCAACGGCCATCGGCCTGCGCGCCGAGCTGATTGCCGAGGCCAAGCGCAGAGGCAAGCTCACGTTCTCGCTGATCGGCTCGCTGCGCCACGCGCGCAAGGCGCTGGACATGGGGGTGGATGTGCTCGTCGCCCAGGGCTACGACGCGGGCGGCCACACCGGCACCGTGGGCACGATGTCGCTGCTGCCGCAGGTAGTGGAGCTGGCACAGAACACGCCGGTGCTGGCCGCTGGCGGCATCGCCACCGGCGCGCAGGTGCTGGGCAGCATCTGCAGCGGCGCGCAGGGCGCCTGGCTGGGCACCTTGTGGATGGCCGCGCAAGAGAACCACACGCCCGCTGCGTTGCTGGACCGGCTGATCGCCAGCAGCAGCGAAGACACCGTCATCTCGCGCGCCCACAGCGGCAAGCCTTGCCGCGTGGTGCGCAGTGCCTGGATCGATGCCTGGGATGAGGCCGATGCCCCCGCGCCGCTGGGCATGCCCCAGCAGCAGGCGCTGACCGGTGATGTGTTCGCCTCCATCCACGAGCACAACAATGCCCAGCTGATCTACGAAGCAGCCGGGCAGAGTGTGTTTGGCATCAAGGCGCGCACGACGGTTGCCGCGCAGATGACCCTGCTGGTGGCCGAGATGAACCAGGCCTGGGGGCGGGTGAGTGGGTTTGTGAAGTAGCTAAGCAAAAATGCATAAAGCTTCTCAGTGCGTTTGCGTATGAGTAGCTGGACAATTGAGCTGCTGGGCTAGGCATAGGCCTCACCCTTGGCTTGTCGATATATCTTAGATTTATCACTGCATCGCGTTGATCGCTTCTGAAAGGTCGGCATTCGCTTGGGTGAGTAACTTTGCCGCAGTCTCCACACGAGGAAGAAGCATGCTGTGTTGACGCTGTGCATCAGATATTAGCCCTCGAAGCACATCAGGGCCTTTTCGCAGAAGCATCTCGGCGGGCGCGCGCTCCGCATTTTGTTTCTGTTGTACCTTGGCGATCTCACTTGCTGGTGGCCGCATATGTGCCAGGAATACGAAAGAGCGCTCGTGCGAGGCTCGCCAGTCCAACAGTGCCTGCGTGAGCGCGCCTCCAAAGCCTTTTACTTGTCGCACATCGGCTTCCACAACCTCTGCCGCAGTTTCGATACCAAAGGATTGGAGTGCTGCCTTTCGAGCGGGTCCGAGTCCACGGATCTGCACATCATCAATGTAGAACTGCTCTAAATGCTTTCTGAGATGGTACTCGCGCGCCATGCCATCGAGCTTACGCATTTCATCCGCTGCACGAGCTGGCATTTGGCGCAAAAACTTTACGGCCTGGTTGAGGTGGTCTTTTCGCTTTTGGAATTCTGCGGCCACTGCGCCCACTCCAGAGTGCAAGGCAGCAACCGCTGCTTTGTACTCTGCCTCTGCAATTCGAACTGCTTCGCGTCTCTTGACGACCTCTGGACGCCCGTCATACCCTCGGGCAACTGAGCGAAGCAGTATTCCTGCCACCAGCGCTGCAAATATCAACCACGGCTTTCCGGCTACAAAAGATGCGAGAAATAGCGCTGCCACGCCTAAGCCTAAGGGCAACATATGATTCCCCTCCCCATGCTTTCGCGCTGGGGCAGCCGAGGCGGTATACGTCGTGTGGTTGGGAAGTGTGCCGAAGTTGCCGGTCAGCTTCAAAGTGTCAATGAGTGACCAGACTTTTTCGAAATCAAAGAGCGGTAGATTTGCTGTTCCTACATGGATGTCTGGGTCTGGAAATGGATCGTTAGCCATCACACACCATGGACATGTTGTCAGGTGGTCCGGATAGGCATGGGTCTTGGTTTTGCTACATCTAAGAAGCGATTTGCGGATCTCATCGAGTGCATTCACCCACTGACGCGCTGTGGGGCGTTGGCCGCTGGCTCCTTGCTCAGTGAATGCGGCATGCATCAAGGCTTCTGCTGATGGAGGCAATAGGTCTATAGGGTAGCTGCGCGGAGGAACACCGATGCCTCGTCGTTGGGCATCGCGTGCATATGCGTAGCGCATAGCCTGGATGTCACTCTCCAATGCATCTCCAGCACCTTTGGCGAGAGGAACGCCAGCATAAGGATGTCTGCCCCCGAAGAGGAGATGAAAGATCAGTAGCGCCAGTCCAAAATTGTCATGATTTTGTGTGCGTGGAACTGTCTTGAAGCTTGTCGTGCCTTGAAGTTCAGGAGGTGTGAAATAGGCCACCCCGACTTCGCACATGTGCATGGTGCCGTTGGCGCTCACCTGAAAGGAATCTGTATCGATCAGGACGACCGTACTGTCCTTTGCAGCCATGAAGCTGCTTTGGTTCACATCCCCTAGTACATGTCCCTGACGGTGTACAACATCCACACAGCTCGCGACGTTTCGAGCTACGAAGAGCAAGAAATCCCACCCGTATCGAGGATAGTCTTTCTTTCTATGGGCAGGACCGTACACCATGTGCAGTTCAGCTCTACTAGACATTTTCGGCATCACGAAGCCGACTACAGGACCTCCCGCAGTTTCGTGTAACGTCGTCTGTGGCCAGGCCGTAAACTGCTCCAGCTCTTGGTTACTGCTGCGGGCCATAAAAGACAGCTTGGCCTGCTTTTTCAGATCTAGTGGCTTGTGATAGAGCTTTGCAGCCTGTTTAGGCAAGTCCGGCAGTTCAAAGACTGAGCCTTCTCCGCCTTTGCCCAGTTCGCGCCCGAGTCGAAGTTGCCGACCGGTGCTGTCGACCAGCGTACGGTTCATGCTGCGTGATTGCCTTCAGCTGGCGAGTCAGACGATGAATTCGACTGCGCTGAGCAAGGAAGCTCCTTGTCTAGGCCGTCATCAACATGGCCTTTTGAACCCGAGGCCCCTTGGCCAGTTTCTATCTCGGAAGGTTCTGGCGGCGTGTCCAATGACGTCACTAGCTTGGTCTCGGGCCATTGCCCTTTCCAGTATGCGAGGGCCAAGGTTTTGTCATCATCAGTGCGCGCATTTACGTGATCGCTTGCGAGGAACTGCTGAAGTAGTGCTGCTAATTGATCCTCATGAGCGAAGCTGGCCTTGGACATGCCCGCGAAAAAGGGTGTGAAGAAGCTTTCTTGCGGCTTGTTAGTCGCCATATTGAGCGCCAAACGCTGGATCCCATCGGTGAAAGCAGCCACTCTTAGCGCACGGTCTGGATAGGCCTTGCTTTGAAGCCGGTTGATGGCATCTTCGTCGGTAACAAAATACGTTTGGTTTGCGTACTCTCCTTGTGCGGGAATCAAAGCGAGTTCCAAGCCTGCGCCGGTGTCCAGCACTATTCCTCCATCGCCAACTTGGAAAGCGATAGTGCCCGTTTTGGTTGACACGATTCCTAGGAAGGTACAAGCGTAGTCACGCACAGGCCTATCTTGCTTTTCAGCTTCGATATGCAATTTGCGACGAACTTCGCGAACGAGGTCGCAGGCGAAGGTATCACCTAGACCGAACTCCTTGCGAGCAAGTTTCTCCGTTACAAACCGAATACCTTCTCCGATAGCGAGATCTGCTCCTTCGCCGCCCATAGATGCGCTACCCGCACCATCTGCCACAAAAAGCCATAACAACGGCTCCGGCTCACGGCTGTGGAGTGTCTCGACTCCACCTCCACATGAATCTTGGCATGGAGCTGCAGTCGCCGTGTGGGATGTTCCAACCTCAGATGCTGAGATAACTAGCCAGCTCACACAGCGCCCCAGCCTGTGGGCGCAATGAGTGCAACTTCTGTTCCTGGCGTCGAGCGCGAAACCGAGCTCATGGAGGCAGAAAGCCAGCTAAATAGCTCGCGGAACTTCAATCCCTGCAATCGCAGTGGCTGGCGTGATGAAATCTGCTCCAGCGTTTGCATATTTGCTCCCTCAACACCGACTGAGAAAAATGCAAATTTTTTGGAAGCCTCTCCTTCTCGAACCGCAGCAGCTGCCGATTGCCACTCATCGGTTGGCCCGCCATCAGTGATAAGGAAGACCCAAGGCCTGTAGTAAGCGATGCCATTGGCACGGTATTCCCGCTTTCGATCTTCCAACAGGTTCAGCGCTGTATTGATTGCTCCGCCCATTGGCGTGTCTCCCTGCGAACGCAGAGCAGGCGGGAAGAAGGATGACGCGTTGGTAAAGGGGACCTCGGTTCTCACTGGGCCAAAGGTCACAATAGCGACATCTACCCGCTTCATGGCAAGTGAGTCAGAGTGCAACTCTTCTCGGAATACTTGAAGTCCAGCGTTCAGCTCGTCAAGTGGGCGACCATTCATGGATCCAGATACATCAAGCAGCAGTACGCACGGGCATCGGGGTTCTGGGTTGTCCGCGAAGTCGTCGCCTTTCGGGGTGAAGTCGTTAAAGGTGATTTGGTCGATCATTGCTATACCGTGAAATTTAAGTTGATTGGGTCTTGAGTTGGCTGCGTAACTGGGAGAAGCTGGCCCAGTAATAAATGGTGAACCAGATCCAGGCGACCGCAAATACGCCGAGACTGACTGCTGAAGATGCGAAGTACGCACTCATCCATCCGAAGTCCTTGTTCAGAAGATGTATTGCGGCATAGATGAACCAAGCGATGAAACCAAGAATCGCGAAGCGAGCTGAGTCACGCAGCTTCACAAAACCAATAGCGGACGACAGACGATTAAGCGGAAGCTCCTGCAAATCTTGACATTCGTCAATCGCGTCACTGAGCTGAGCATTTACGTCATACGCGATTTTGCCCGCTCTTGAGCGGCGGTCGAACTCGCCGGATTTGGTCATCGTCAGCCCTTGGGAAAGATATCCTTGGTGTGTTGCATGCAATGAAGTTGCGCGGGCGCTGATGTGCTGCAATCTCTGCGCCTCATCAGAGGTGAGGGCGTAGTCGTCAATGTGAGTGGTCAGTCTGGGTCCTGTACGGCACCCGAGATACAACAATGCGAATGGAGCCATTGAGAGTACGGCTCCTACAAGCAACCCGACGCCCACCAAAAAACCGTCATCCGTCTTTTTCCGAGCCACCACGTCCCCCAATCTGAGCAAAAAGCCCTATCGAAATACCTTCGATTATGTAGCAAAATGTGCAATGTGTGATGGTTGGTAATTGAGCGGGGGGAGGCGCGGTTGAACTAATTCCCGACCGGCCATTGATTAGTCCGCCTGTGAAAGGGATAGCAATGCGTTGGAGATTTCAAAGGCGGATCAAGCTCTTACCCGGCGTCTGGCTCAATGTGAGCAAGTCGGGAATTAGTACATCGGTAGGGCGAAAAGGCACCACCATCAACTTTCGAGGTGGCAAAGTACGGCTCAATGCTGGTCTTCGGGGAACGGGCTTGTCATGCTCAGGACAGATATTGGATTTGAATGGATCAGTGTCACATCGCCGCACCCGAAAGCTGATTCGGTTGCTGGCCTGGATCTTGTTATCGGGTTTGGGCATCGCGGCTGCACTAGCCGCATTTTTTGTTGTTGCCAATTTGAGATGAGATAAGGGAGGCCAGCAGTGTCAGCCCGAAAGGTCCCATGGGTATCCATCAGCGTAGGCTCTAGGGCGAAGTTCTAATGGGTACTCCTTTAGCAATATGTCGGCAGGCGTCAGCCGTCATTGGGGGCCGGACGCTACCGTATTAACTATTTACTGCTGGATGACGCAACTCACTTATCAAGCAGCAGCCAGCCGCTCCTTTGCCAGCTGGGAGCCCGCCGCCAGTGCCTTGAGCTTGCCCCAGGCCACGTCGCGCGACATGGGTGCCAGGCCGCAGTTGGTGCAGGGGAAGAGGCGGTCCGCGGGCACAAATTCCAGCGCGCGGGCAATGGTGTCGGCTACTTCCTCGGGCGTCTCGATGGTGTCGCTCGCCACATCGATCACCCCCACCATGACATCCTTGCCGGCCAGCAGCTTCATCAGGTCAGGCGGCACATGGGAGTGGATGCACTCCAGGCTCACCTGGTCGATGCTGCTGCGCGCGAGCGCCGGGAACACCGTCTCGTACTGGCGCCATTCGTCGCCCAGCGTGCTCTTCCAGTCGGTATTGGCCTTGATGCCGTAGCCGTAGCAGATGTGCACGGCGGTGGTGCAGCTGAGGCCCTGCGCTGCGCGCTCGAGCGCCTGCACGCCCCAGTCCGCTGCGTCCTTCATGTAGACGTTAAAGGCCGGTTCATCGAACTGGATGATGTCCACGCCATCGGCCTGCAGGGCCAGCGCTTCCTGGTTCAGCAGCTCGGCAAAGGCCATGGCCATCTTTACCTTGTCGCCATAGAAGCGGTCCGCCACGGTGTCCACAATCGTCATCGGGCCGGGCAGGGTGAACTTGAGCTTTTTCTTCGTGTGGGCGCGCGTCAGCTGCGCTTCAAACGCATGCACACGGCCCTTGAGGCGCAGGGCGGCTACCACCTGCGGCACCATCGCGTCGTAGCGGTTGTCGCGGATGCCCATCTTCACCTTGTTGTCGAAGTCGATGCCTTCGACCTGCTCCAGAAAGCCATGCACAAAGTGCTGGCGCGCCTGCTCGCCGTCGCCCACGATGTCCAGACCGGCGTCCTCCTGGGCCTTGATCCACAGCAAGGTCGCATCGGCCTTGGCTTGGCGCAGTGCATCGCCTTCTGCCATCCACTGGGGCCAGAGCTTGTTGGTTTCGGCCAGCCAGGCGGGTTTGGGCAGACTGCCGGCAATGGAGGTTTCAAACATCAGAGATTTCCTTTTTCAAATATGGGGGGGCAGGTTGGCGTGCAAGGCATTGTGCGCACGCCGCTGCACAAGGGGGTTGCGTAGGTGACATGCGCGCAAGCAGCAATGCCAGTCTGGAAGTGGTCAAACGCTGGCCTGGGCCGCCCAGGCTTGCAGAACACCCTGGTAGGGCTTGATGAAATGCTCCTCGGCAAACCGGCCTTGTTGGATGGCCAGCTGGCTGCGCTCTTCGCGGTCGTAGACGATCTGCGTCAGCGAGTAATCCTCGTGCTTCAGGCTCGGCTGGTAACGCGCGCCGGCGGCGGCATTGGCGTTGTAGATCTCCGGGCGGTAGATCTTCTGGAAGGTCTCCATCGTGCTGATGGTGGCAATCAGCTCCAGGCTGCTGTAGTCGCCCAGCAGGTCGCCATCAAAGTAAAAGGCCAGCGGCGCAACGCTGTTGGCGGGCATGAAAAAGCGCACCTGCATCCCCATCTTGGCAAAGTACTGGTCGGTCGACGACAGCTCGTTTTGCTGGTACTCGATGCCCAGCACCGGGTGCTGGTTGCCGCTGCGCTGGTAGACCTTGCTGGTCGATGCGCTGATGCAGATCACCGGCGGCTTGCTGAAGTTGTCGCGGTAGGTGCTGGAGCCCGCAAAAGCCTTGAACAGCTTGCCATGCAGCTCACCAAAATGCGCCGGGGTGCTGAAGCCGGCCCGGTCCAGGTTGTGCGCCGGCAGCAGCACGCTGAAGTCGTAGTCGCGCACATAGGACGAGAAGTTGTTGCCCACAATGCCGGCCGTGCGCTGGCCCGTCTGCTTGTCCAGGATATGGGTCTGCAGCATCTCGATCAGCGGAAAGGTTTCCTGGCTGCGCTGCGCGCCCAGCTGCATTTCCACCGTGACGATGTCCAGCTCCACCGCATAGCGGTCAGCGCTGGGGTTGTCCCAATGGGCCAGCTCGTTGAAGCGGTTGTCGATCATCCGCAAGGTGTTGCGCAGGTTCTGCTGCCGGCTCTGGCCCCGGGCCAGATTGGCAAAGTTGGTGGTGATACGCGTGCTGTCGGAGGGCTGGTAGTGTTCGTCAAAGCGCAGGCGCTGGATGGTGAAGCTGATGTCGCTGCTCATGGGGGTCCGATCATTGAATGCAGGGGACCTGAGCTGCCTTGGGCATAGCACGCTGCTCAGGTCGATGGGCCGGATGTTAGAGCGGGTTATTCATGAAGTAAAATGGTTTTATCTCATAAATCCATGAATGTGGTTCATTTGAATGTTGGAACGTATCCACCTCAGCATCGTCCAGCAGGTCGAAAAGCAAGGCTCGCTCACCGCCGCTGCCAGCGTGCTCCATCTCAGCCAATCGGCGCTGAGCCACAGCATGAAAAAGCTGGAGCACCAGCTGGGCACGGAGGTATGGCTGCGCGAAGGCCGCAGCCTGAGGCTGACGCAGGCCGGCCAGTACCTGCTGGCGGTGGCCAACCGCGTGCTGCCGCAGCTGGACCTGGCCGAAGAGCGCCTGGGCCAGTTTGCCCAGGGCGAGCGCGGCGCGCTGCGCATTGGCATGGAATGCCACCCCTGCTACCAGTGGCTGCTCAAGGTCGTCTCGCCCTACCTGGCTGCCTGGCCCGATGTCGAGGTGGATGTGAAGCAAAAATTCCAGTTCGGCGGCATTGGCGCGTTGTTTGGCTATGAGATCGACCTGCTGGTCACGCCCGATCCGCTGTTCAAACCCGGGCTGCAGTTTGAGCCGGTGTTTGACTACGAGCAGGTGCTGGTCGTGCCCCGGGGCCATGCGCTGGCATCTGCCGCCTATGTGAAGCCCCAGCAGCTCGCGCAAGAGGTGCTGATCAGCTACCCGGTCGATATCGAGCGGCTCGACATCTACAACCAGTTCCTGCTGCCCGCCGGCATCACGCCCCGGCGCCACAAGGCCATCGAGACCACCGACATCATGGTGCAGATGGTCGCCAGCGGCCGGGGCGTGGCGGCGCTGCCGCGCTGGCTGGTGGAGGAGTACGCTGCCAAGATGGACGTGGTGCCCGTGCGGCTGGGCCCGCGCGGCATTGCCAAGCAGATCTTTCTGGGGGCGCGCGAATCGGATACGGCCATCGACTATGTGCGCGCCTTTATCGCGCTGGCGAGCCAGCCTGGTGCTGCCACACCGGCCGCCACACTCGCCACGACACCTCTCCTGGCTTAGTCCTGGCCTGCCGTTCGCGCAAAACGCACGCTGATGCGCAGGCCCGGGCCAAAGGGTGGCGTATAGCGCTGCTGGGCATCGGCCAGTTGCAGGTGGGCGCCCGTTGCGCGTGTCACCTCCTGCACAATCGCCAGCCCCAGGCCGGTGCCAGGCGTGTCGTTGGTCAGGCGGTAAAAACGCTCCAGCACCCGATCGCGGCTTTGCGCGGGTATGCCCGGGCCATTGTCTTGCACCCACAGCAGCAGGCTGTCGGCGCTGGCCTCCAGGCCCAAGGTCACCTGGCCTTGCGGCGGCGTGTAGCGGATCGCGTTGTCCACCAGGTTGGCAATCAGCTCGGGCAGCAGACGGCTGCTGGTGTACAGCGAAAACGCATGTGCATCGGCTGAGGGCTTGGCAGCATCTGCTGCTGCAGCAGCAGGCGCTTCGCTTTCGTCCCAGCCCAGGTCGATCTGCTTGAGGTCGGCCGCTGGCGCCAAGGCTTCCAGGCACTGCAGGCACAGTGCGCGCAGGTCCAGCCACTGCGGCGCTTGGGCGGCATGCGCGGCGCTGCCGGCCTCGGCCTGCGCCAGGGTCAGCAGCTGGTTGGCCACATTGAGCAACTGCTGGTTGCTGCGCTGCAGCCGCTGCAGCACAGCCAGGCGCTGCGCGACCGAGAGGGCGGCCAACTCGGCAGGGGTCTGGCCCAGCGCCTGCTCCAAGGTATGGGCCTGGATGGCCAGCGGCGTGCGCAGCTGGTGCGCCGCATCCGAGATGAACTGGCGCTGGCGCGCCACCTGGGCGCGGATGGTGCGGGCAAACTGGTTGACGGTATCGGTCAGCGGCCGCAGCTCCTGGTGGATCTGGCGCGAGTCGAGGTGAAAATCCAGATCCCGGGCCGGGCGCTCGGCCAGCTGGCGCGCCATGCGCAGCAGCGCGCGCAGCTCCAGGGTCAAGGCGGTGGCGCTCACCAGCACGGCCACGGCCAGTGCCAAGAGCAGGTATTCCATCGTCGGCCACCACAAGGTCTGCACCATGTTGTCGCGGCTGTGCGTGGTTTTGCCAACCAGGATGGTGATCTCGCGCGCGCCCGCCACGTCGTACATAGCCCGGCGCGTGATGACGGCGCGGATCGGCTGGCCTTGCCAGACGGCGTCATACCACTGGGCGTTGTCGCTGCCGCTCAGCTGCAGCTTTGGCGGCTGCGGAAAATTCTGCTGGCCCGCCAGCAACTGGCCTTGCGCATCCATCACGCTCAGGTAGACATGGTCGCGCGCCGGTGACATGAACAGGCTGAGCGCCGACGGCGGCACGCTGGCGCGCACATCGCCGTCTTCCCAGATCAGGCGGTCAGCCAGGATCTTGGCCGAGGACAGCAGGTCATGGTCCTGCACATAGTCGGCCGCGTCCTCGGCGTGCTCATGGGCAAACCAGCCGCACAGGCCCACCAGCACCGCCAGCGGCAGCAGCAGCCACAGGGCCAGGCGTGCGCGCAGGCTGTGCAGCATTCAGTCCCCGCCGGCCAGTTTTTGCTTGAGCAGGTAGCCCACGCCGCGCAAGGTCATGATGGTGGTGTCGCTGGCCTGCAGCTTCTTGCGCAGGCGGTGCACATACAGGTCCACCGCATCGGCGCTGGCCTCTTCGTCCATGCCGTAGATCACATCCATCAGCCGCTGCTTGGGCAGGGCGCTGCCGTTTTGCAGCATCAGCGCTTCGAGCACACTGCGCTCGCGCGGGGGCAGGGCCAGCTCTTCGCCCGCCACGCTGAACAGGCGCGTGCGCAAGTCCAGCTGCAGGTTGCCGCAGCGCACCTGGTTTTCGCGCCCGGGCATCTGGCGCCGCGCAATGGCCTGCATGCGGGCCAGCAACTCGCGCACCTCCACCGGTTTGACCAGGTAGTCATCGGCGCCAATTTCCAGGCACAGCACCTTCTGGTCGAGCGAATCGCTGGCCGTCAGCACAATCACCGGCAGGCTGTCCCCCCGCTCACGCAGGCGGCGCAGCAAGGCCTTGCCGCTCAGTTGGGGCAGGTTCAGGTCCAGCAGCAGCAAGTCGTAGTGCGATTGGCTCAGCAGCTGGTCAGCCGCATCGCCACGGTCCACATGGTCCACCACAAAAGCATGCTGGCGCAGCAGCTCGGCCAGGGACTGGGCCAGTTCCAGGTTGTCTTCGACCAGAAGGATCTTCATCGGAGGAGGTGGGACGCCGGGCGCCCGCAAATAGATCAGGGATAACCACTAAAAATGCTGCAGTGCAGCGAAAGCGCACTGAAAGGGTGCAGTTTCTAGACTCTGTTCCTATCCGGTGCATTATGCGGTCGCCCAGCTCGGGGAGCCACCACTGCAGATGCCAGGACCACAACTTCAAGGAGACACTGCATGACCAAGTTCCACACTACCCGCCGCCATGCCCTGGCAGCCATCGCCGCTGCTGCTGTCTGCTGCATGGCCAGCACGGCTGCCCAGGCGGCAGACGACACCGTCACCATCATGGTGGGCGGCATCAACAAGATCATCTACCTGCCCGCCAAGCTGGCCGAGTCGCTGGGCTACTTCAAGGAAGAGGGCCTGAAGGTCGAGCTGCAATCGCAGCCTGCCGGCGTGGATGCAGAAAACCAGCTGATCGCCGGTGCCGTGCAAGGCGTGGTGGGTTTCTACGACCACACCATCGACCTGCAGGCCAAGGGCAAGGAGATCCAGGCCATTGCGGTGTTCTGCAAGGTGCCCGGTGAGGTCGAGCTGGTGTCCACCAAGGCAGCGGCAGGCGGCTTCAAATCAATGGCCGATGCCAAGGGCAAGACCCTGGGCGTCACCGGCCTGGGCTCTTCCACCGAGTTCCTCACCCGCTACCTGGTCGACAAGGAAGGCGTGGCCAGCAAGGACTACTCGCTGCTGCCCGTGGGCGCTGGCAACTCCTTTATCGCCGGCATGAAGCAGGACCGCATCCAGGCGGGCATGACCACCGAGCCGACCGTGTCGCAAATGCTCAAGACCGGCGACGCCAAGGTGCTGGTGGATATGCGCAGCGAAGAGGGCACCCAGGCCGCACTGGGCGGCCTCTACCCTGCCGCCAGCCTGTATGTGCGCAACGAATGGGCCGCCAGCCACAAGGACCAGGCGGCCAAGCTGGCGCGCGCCTTTGGCAAGACCATGCAGTACATCAGCAGCCATAGCGCCGAAGAGATTGCCGACAAGATGCCCAAGGACTACTACGGCAATGACAAGGAGCTGTATGTGGCGGCGCTGAAGGCCTCGCTGCCGATGTACACCAAGGACGGCAAGATGCCCGAAGGCGGCCCAGAGACCGTGCTCAAGGTTTTGTCGGCCTACAAGCCCAATGTGAAGAGCGCGCACATTGACCTGGCCAAGACCTATTCCAACGCCTACTTGAGCGCCAAGTAAAAGCAGCGCAACCCGGCCAGCAGCGCGGCCAGGCCGTGCTGCCCGCAATTCACACCCACAGGGAAGACCACCATGTCCTATGCCACCCAGGCGGTTGCCGGCCAGGCGCCGTCCAGTTCTCTGCAGCCCAAAAATGCTGCAACCTCTGCACCCCCAGCCGATGCGGCCATTGAATTCGACAAGGTGTCGCTGCGCTTTATTGCGCCAGATGGCACAGCGACCCTCGCGCTGCGCAATTTTTCGATGTCGGTGGCCAGGGGCGAATTCATCGCCATCGTCGGCCCCACCGGCAGCGGCAAATCCACCACCTTGAACCTGATCACCAGCCTGCTGCAGCCGACAGTGGGTGAGGTGCGCGTGATGGGCAAGAAGGTAGAGCAGATCGATCCGCGCATCGGCTTTGTGTTCCAGGCCGATGCCGTCTTCCCCTGGAAATCGGTGCGCGACAACGTGGCCGCCGGCCCCATCTTTCGCGGCACGCCGCGTGCGCAGGCGCTCAAGCTCGCCGATGAGTGGATCCACCGCGTGGGCCTGGCCAACTTTGGCAACCACTACCCGCACCAGCTCTCGGGCGGCATGCGCAAGCGCGTGGCGCTGGCGCAGACCTTTATCAACCAGCCAGAAATCCTGCTGATGGACGAGCCCTTCTCGGCGTTGGACATGCAGACCCGCACCCTGATGCAGGACGAGCTGCTGCGCCTGTGGTCGGCGTCCGGCGGCTCGGTGGTGTTTGTGACCCATGATTTGGAGGAAGCCATTGCGCTGGCCGACCGCGTGTTTGTGCTGACAGCCCGCCCTGCCACCTTGAAGCGCGTCTACGAGATCGACCTGCCGCGCCCCCGCGTGATGAGCGAGGTGCGCTACGACCCGCAGTTCATCGACCTGTCCATGCGCATCTGGGATGACCTGCGCGAAGAAGTCCATATCCAGTAAACCAAGGCAAGGAACACACCATGTCTGAACTCACCCTGAACCCCAACGCCGCGCGCAGTTCGGTACCCGCATCGGCCGCAGCAGACCACACCCCCGCTGCCGTAAGCGATGCTGCGCTCGCGCAGGAATCAGTCGCCGCGCAGGCGGCCATCAAGCGCCGCAAGGCCGTCATCATCGGCCTGCGCCTCTTGGTGCTGGTGCTGGTCCTCGGCGGCTGGGAAGTCTCGGCCCGTATGCAGTGGATCGACCCCTTCTTCTACTCGATGCCTTCGATGATCTGGAACCAGATTGTCGAATGGATGCGCGATGGCACATCGCAAGGCCCGCTGTGGCAGCAGGTGCTGGTCACCTTGGAAGAAACGGTCATCGGCTTTCTGATCGGCTCGATTGCCGGTGTGATCTGCGGCATTGTGCTGGGCCGCAACAAGCTGCTGTCCGATGTGTTCTCCCTCTACATCCAGATCGCCAACTCCATCCCCCGCGTGGTGCTGGGCTCGGTGTTCGTGATTGCGCTGGGCCTGGGCATGGCGTCCAAGGTGGCGCTGGCCGTCGTGATGGTCTTCTTTGTGGTGTTTGCCAATGCCTTCCAGGGCGTGCGTGAAGCCGACAAGTACATGATCGCCAATGCGCAGATTCTGGGTGCATCGCCGCGCCAGGTCACCCTGTCGGTGGTGATTCCATCGGCTATGTCCTGGATTCTGGCCAGCCTGCATGTGAGCTTTGGCTTTGCGCTGGTCGGCGCCGTGGTGGGCGAGTTCCTTGGCGCCAAGGAAGGCATCGGCCTGCTGATCTCCACCGCGCAGGGCGCGTTCAACGCCAGTGGCGTGTTCGCCGCAATGATCGTGCTGGCGGTGGTGGCCCTGGGCGCCGACTTCTTGCTGACCCGCCTGGAAAAACGCCTGCTCAAATGGCGCCCTGCTGCCTTCTGATGCCCTGACCTTTGATCCATACGCAAGCGAGCCCCGTGCCCGCTTGCCTGTCTCCTCGCCGGTGGACCAAGCGCTCTCTCGCTTACCGGCCTTCAGCCAGCTCCGCCAACCGAGCTGGCATTTTTTTGTCTGGGCGTGGATTCGTCAGCTTGCCTCAAACCTGCGCCATCCCCCCATCGACAAACAGCTCGGTGCCGGCGATGAACTTGGCCTGTGGCGAAGACAGGAACAGCACCGCATCCGCGATTTCATCGACTTCGCCGACGCGGCCGATCGGCACCTGGCTGGCCATATAGTCCAGCAGGCCTTGTTGCTGCGCGGCATCGTTGCCAGCCAGCTCGACCAGGCCAGGGGTGCGGATGGGGCCGGGGCTGACGACATTGACGCGGATGCCGCGCTCCTTCAGATCCAAGGTCCAGCTGCGGGCGAGATTGCGCACGGCGGCCTTGGAGGCGCTGTAGATGCTGAAGGCGGCGGTGCCGGTGGAGCCGACGACCGAGCCGGTCAGCACGACGGAGGCGCCATCGCGCAGCAGCGGCAAAGCCTTTTGCACGGTAAACACGAGGCCCTTCACATTCGTGCCAAAGGTGGCATCAAAGTGCTCCTCGGTGATGGCGCCCAGGGGCAGCATCGAGCCACCGCCGGCATTGGCGTAGAGCACATCGATTTGCGCATGGCTTTGCTGCACGGCGTCGTAGAGGCGGTCAATGTCGGCCAGTTGGGACATGTCGGCCCGCACACCGGTGGCGCGGGGGCCAATCGCCTGGACGGCCTTGTCCAGCTCTTGCTGGCGGCGGCCGGTGACAAACACATAGGCGCCTTCGCTGGCAAATTTCTTGGCGGTGGCCAGGCCAATACCGCTGGTGCCACCGGTGACTACGACGACCTTGTTGTCAAACTTGCGTTCCATTTTTCCTACTCCTTGAGGTGTGCGCCGAACCGTTCGTCGCAGTGATGTAATGATGCAGGTGGAACAAAGTTTTCGGTAGACGGGTAAAGTGGATATCATTGTTCCAATATTGAGACAAAGCGGGGATAAGGCCCATGCGAGATATCAACGACTACGCGCTGTTTGCCGAGGTGGTGCTGCACAGCGGCTTTGCCGCAGCAGGCCGCGCGCTGGGCATGCCCAAGTCCACCTTGAGCCGGCGCATTGCGGCGTTGGAGTCGCGCTTGGGTGTGCGGCTGATCGAGCGCTCCACCCGGCGCTTTCGGGTGACCGAGGTGGGCCAGGCGTTTTACGAGCGCTGCCGCACCATCGTGCTCGATGTGCAGCAGGCCGATGCCGTCGTGTCCGATGCGCTGGGCGAACCCCATGGTGTCGTGCGCTGCAGCTGCCCCTTGGGGCTGATGGAAATCCTCTCGCCCACCCTGACCGATTTTTTGCAGACCTACCCCAAGGCACAGCTGCAGATGGTGGCCGCCGATCGGCCCGTCAACCTGATCGACGAGCGCATCGATGTGGCCATCCGCGTGCGCACCAGCTTGACGACCGACGCCGCCCTGGTGATGCGCACGCTGGGCCATTCAAACCGCATTCTGGTGGCTGCGCCCAGCCTCGCCAAGCAGTGCCAAAAAGGCGATCTGCAGCTGCTGGGCGAGCTACCCACCTTGGCCAGCACCGAGCAGACCGGCACCATCAGCTGGGAGTTCTGGGATGGCGATGGCCAGCCCAGCGTCATCAGCCACACGCCCCGCATGACCTGCGCCGATTTTGGCGCGTTGCGCTCAGCGGCCTTGGCTGGCCTGGGCATTGCGCTGTTGCCCGAGCACTTTTGCAGCAAGGAGCTCGAGCGCGGCAGCCTCGTCCATGTGTTTCCGCAATGGCGCACGGAGACAGGCATTGTGCATATCGTGTTCACCACCAGGCGGGGCTTGCCACCGGTGGTGCGGGCGTTTATCGAGCACCTGGCGGGGCGCTTCAAAGGCGAGCTGGCCGATAGCGCGACGGCCAACTAGCGGCGCTGCTGCAGCCCAGCCTTTCAGCGCTTTTCTGCAGAAGGCGCAAACTCCCCCAGCCGCGCGCGCAGCTGCTCAGCCAAATGCTCAACCAGGGTCGACACCCGCACCGTGCCATGGTGCTTGCTCGGGTAGACCAGGGACAGCGGGCGAGGCGCGGGGGCGTGGCCTGGCAAGATGCGGACCAGCTCGCCGCGCGCAATCGCATCCATCACCTGGTAGTGCAGAAAGCGGCCAAAGCCCTGGCCGGCAATGCAGCCGGCGATATTGCCGCCAACGGTATTGCAGCGCATGCGGCCCTTTACCTTGACGCGCTCGGGCCGGCCCTGGCTGACAAACTCCCAGAGGTTGGCGTCGCCCACACCGCCAAACTCGATGCAGGGCAGCGCAGCCAGGTCTTGCGGCTGCTGGGGCATGCCGCAGGCGGCAACCAACGCAGGGCTGGCGGCAATCACCTGGTGGATGTCCACAACATGGCGCGCCACCAGGCTGGAATCGGGCAGCGGCGCAATGCGCACGGCCAGGTCCAGACCTTCTTCCACCAGGTTGACCACGCGGTCGAGCAGCAAGAGCTGCACCTCCACCTGCGGGTAGCGCTGCAGGTAGCTGGCCACCAGCGGGGCCACATGCAGCTCGCCAAATTTGACGGAGGCCGTCAGGCTGATGCTGCCCGAGGGCTCGGCCTGCGCCCGGCTCATGGCCTGCTCCGACTCGGCGACTGCGGCGCGGATGGCCAGCGCATGCACCCGGTAGGCGCGGCCTTCGTCGGTGATGGCCAGGCGCCGCGTGTTGCGGTTGAACAGGCGCACGCCCAGGTGCTTCTCCAGCGCAGCCAGCGTGCGCACCACGCTGGGCAGGGACAGCTCCAGCGCCTCGGCAGCGCGGGTCAGGCTGCCCTGCTCGGCAATTGCCAAAAAGACATCAATGGCGTGGAGGCGGTCCATGGTGGGGGTAATTGCTGCAAAAAGTGGAAGAATCAAATCAATTCTCTGGCATTTATCAAGTTTGAGTAAATAGATAAATTTGCTTCCGAGACGGCAACTCCAGTTTTGTCACTACGCCGTCCTCGAAAGGACTATTTATGAAAACCGTCATCGTTGTTTTTTCCGATCCCCAATCCGGCACGCAAGAAGCGCTGGGCCGTGTCGTGAACGCGCTGTTCCTGGCCTATGAGCTCAAGGAAAAGAACCGGGACTTTGACCTGGTGTTCCAAGGCACGGGCGTGCGCTGGCCTGCCGAACTGGTCAAGCCAGAACACCCCGGCCATGCACTGTATGAAGCGGTGCTGGACCACATCGTTGCCTGCGGCGGTTGCGCCGACGTGTTTGGTGCGGGCGCAGGCCTGGCACCCACCGGCATTGCGCTGGTGCGCGACAAGACCATCCCTGGCACCACCGGCGTGCTGGATCTGTCGCGCCACCTGGACGCGGGCCACACCTTGGTGACCTTTTAAGCCGCCTGGCTGACAGCTTTTGCGACCCTGCCGCCACCAAGGAGCCGTTATGGATGACCACATCTTTCACACTGGCGAACGCCTGGTGCAGCAGCGCACGGGCGAGCGCGGCACTGCGCTCATCAACAGCCGCAATATCAGCCCCGGCATTCCGGCGGCAGCGCGCAACTTTGTCGGCCAGCAGCGCTGGTGCGTGCTGGGCGCAGCCGATGCGGCAGGCGCCATGTGGGCTTGCATGCTGAGTGGCGAGCCCGGCTTTGTGCAGGCCAGCGATGACCTGCGCAGCCTGCAGGTGGCCAGCAGCGACCCGCAGAGCGTGCTGGCCCGCATGGCCCCCATCGCCGATCTGCAGCCCGCGCAATCCATCGCCGTGCTGCTGATCGAGCTGCAGACCCGCAGGCGCCTGCGCATCAATGGCCATGTCAGCCAGGTAACAGCGCAGGCATCGGCGCAGGCACTGGCGGTGGCGGTGGGCCAGGCCTTTCCGGTCTGCCCCCGCTATATCCAAAAGCGCGAGCTGCTGCCACTGGAGGCAGAAGCGGCAGCCGAGCACCGCACCAGTACCGCTGTCACCTCGGGCACGCTGCTGGACGAGGCCACCTCGGCCTGGATCGCGGGCGCCGACACCTTGTTCATCGCCAGCCTGGGCCCCAGCGGCGAGGCCGATGTATCGCACCGGGGAGGCCGGCCCGGCTTTGTGCAACAACAGGGCCGGGTGCTGCGCATCCCCGATTTCAACGGCAACAGCATGTTCAACACCTTGGGCAATCTGGAGCTGGAGTCGCGCTGCGGCCTGGTCTTTCCAGATTTTGAAGGCGCGCGCCAGTTGCAGCTGACCGGCCATGCGCGCGCCCATTTTGGGGTCGATGCCGACATCGACCAGACAGGAGGAACCGGGCGCTGGATCGAGTTCCAGGTGGACAGCTGGCGCAGCACGCCGCTGAACCTGCCCCAGCGCTGGCGCCTGCTGGAAGCCTCGCCCTACAACCCTTGAGAATGCCCATGGAACCCCTGACAAGCCTGGACCTGGTGGTTGCTGACAAGCAAGCCATCGCCACCGACATCGTGCGTCTGGTGCTGCGCCACGCCGCAGGCCAGATGCTGCCCGGTGCAGAACCCGGCGCGCATATCGCCCTGGATATGGACGGCCGCGTGCGGCGCTACTCCTTGCTGCACACCGGCCCGGCACTGGACCACTACAGCATCGCCGTGCTGCGCACCGCGCAGAGCCAGGGCGGATCGCAGTTCATCCACGACCAGCTGGCCGTAGGGGACCCGGTGCGTGTGCTGGAGCTGGCCCATGAATTCGCGCTGCAGCCCGATGCACCGTACACGCTTTTGATCGGCGGCGGCATCGGCATCACGCCGTTGCTCAGCATGGCCGAGCATCTGCAGCAAGCAGGGCAGCGCTTTGCCTTGCACCAGATCGTGCACGACGCCACCCGGCAGTATCCGCTGGCACCCGGCCTGCCTGGCCAGACCCATATCGGCCGCAGCAGCCTGGACCTGCCCGGCTTGCTGGCCGCGCAAGTGCCCGGCAGCCAGGTCTATGTCTGCGGTCCTGCCGGTTTGGTGGGCGCCGTGCGCGCCGCTGCAGCGCAACTGGGCTGGGCGCCCGAGCGCATCCACAGCGAGAGCTTTGGTGCGGCTGCCGATGCCAGCGACGGTCCATTGCGGGTCACGCTGGTGCAGTCGGGCCAGCGCATCGATGTGGCGCCCGGCCAATCGCTGCTCGATGCCTTGCTGGCCTCAGGTGCCTGGACGGGCTATGAGTGCCGGCGCGGTGTCTGCGGCGCTTGTTTGACCGAGGTGGTCAGTGGCACCCCCATCCACCGCGACAGCATTGCGCCTGCCTTGCGCGGCCATGCGATGTGTACCTGTGTCTCCTGGGCAGAGGGGCCGGAGTTGGCGTTGAATCTTTGAGAGACCGCCGTGCAAAGTAGCAGTTGGCCGTGTCTGCCGCAGCGGGCGCTTAGCAGTTCAGATCATTGAAGCGGTTGCGCGCCTTGTACAGATCGACCTCGGCCTGGGCCAGGTCACTCGCCGCTGCTGCTTGCACCGCTTGCTTGAGCGCTGGCAGGCGGTTGTCCAGCCGTGCGCATTCAAGCTTGTCGGCGGGGCTGAGCTTGAAACGGTGCTGGTACACCCGGTACTCATCGGCGTTCATCCCTGACAGGGGCTGGATGGCTTCTGCAAAGGCAGCGTTGCGTTCGGCACGCTGCACGTCATTGCCTTTGCGGCTCTTGCCCGTCATCTTGTCCATGCCCTGGGTAGGCGTGGTGTCGATTTCCGTAGCGCCCACACAAGGCGCATCCGAGTAGCTCACGCGCCCAGCCGTTTCGCAGCGGTACACGGACTTTTGCGCAAAGGCAGGCGCGGCGCAGCAGACCAGGGCCAGCAGTATCAGCGAGCGCTGCAGGTTGCGACCGCCTGCATTGCGAGAGGTGGACAACAAGCGCATGGAAAAACCTTCATGCAGCCATTACGCCGCCGCAAGCGTGCCACGGCAACCCGGGAAGGTCGAGCAGCCCCAGAAGGACTTGCCGGCATGGGCGCCCTGGCGTGCGGTGCGCAGCTCCATCGCGGCGCTGCAGCGCGGGCAGCTGGGTTGGGCAGGGGCAGGGCTGGCTGCAACGGGGGCGGCAGCCGAGGCCGTCGCAACGTTGGTGCGCGCGGTTGATGCAGCCGAGGTGCCGCTGGCTTGCGTAGCCTTGGGGCCATTCACCAGCGATTGCCGCGCCCGCTGCACCATCGCCAACAGCTGGGGGCCATCGACCAAGGTGATATTGCGACCCCGTGCAAAGGCCTGGGCGTCGTTGCTGAAGCGGCCGGAGGTGACCACAAAGCCGCCCGTCGCGCCCCTGGCGGCCATCACGCCATAGAGTTCACGCACAGTGGCAACGCCCACACGCTGGGCCTTCCACTGCTTGCACTGCACGAGGAATTTTTCGCCGCCCTTGAGCAGCACCAGGTCCACGCCGCCATCGGGCCCGTTGCCGCCCAGCTCGATGATGCGAAAGCCCTGCAGCCGGTAGGCCTCGCCCACCAGAAGTTCAAACTCGCGCCAGCTGATGTCGCCCAGCACAGCCACATCCTGCGCCTGCACCACGCCTTTGACGAGGGCCTGGCGCTGCTTTCGGCGCCAGGCCGACATGGCAGCGGCCACCAAGCACATCAAGGGCAGCAGGTATTGGCCGATGGACGCCAGCCCAAAGATGAGCCCCTTCTGGACCACGGCTGCCATCATGTCGGCGGGGCGGCCTGCCAGGTCAGCCGTTGGCGGCACGACCGCCAGCCGGTGCAGGAACACATAGCTCGCTCCCGCCAGTGCCACACAGATCCACCAGGGGAGCAGCGCCAAGAGGTCCAGCATGTCTTCCAATCCACTGCTTTTCTTGCGTCTTGCCATGGTCTCCCCCTGTCCTGGTTTGCTGATGGATGCCTGTCTTTGTGCGGCTGGCTGATGGCGGCGCAGTGCTGCTGGAAGCGCCACGCACAGACCGTTTGCTGCTTTGTATTACAAAATCTATCTGCGTGATCTTACGCTTTGCTGACGGGCGTATTGGGGGCATCACCAGAGCGACAGGGGCGTTGCTGGGGTGTGCATGGCTGGCCACCACAGCCGCAGGTTCTGCAGCCACCGCTGCTTGTCTTGCGGCCACCGCTGCTTGTTTTGCAGCCCGCTGCAGCCGGATTTTGCCACCGCGAAAATTTTCCCCACTATTTTTCGCTTCAGGTGATCACTTTTTGGATCTCGTTCGGTGTACAGGGCAATGGCGCTATGCAGTGCCGCTCTTTTCTTTCCAGATCACCAGGACGACGAACCATGACTCTCTCTTCCCATCGCCGCAGCCGGCACCGCGAGCGCTTTGCCCTGGCTTTGCTGCATGGCGCCATCCGTGCCACCTTGGTTGGCGGCAGTGCCGCAGGCCTGGCGCTGGCAGCACCTTGGGCCCTGGCGGCAGAGCCGGCCGCCGGCGCCAAAAGCTATGCGATTGCAGCGGGCCCGCTGTCGGATGTGCTGGCGCAGTACGCGGCAACGGCAGGAGTGCAGCTGGTGTTTGAGCAGTCCACCTTGGCGGGGCTGCGCAGCGGTGGCTTGCAAGGCAGCTATGGCGAGGCGGAGGGCTTTGCCCAGCTGCTGCGCGGCAGCGGCTTTGAGGTGGTCAAGCAAGGGGGCGCCACCTATGTGCTGCGCAAGCTGCCGGCGGCCAACCCTGCGGCAGCGGGCAGTGCGGCTGGGGCATCGGACATGACCTTGAACACGGTCACCGTGACGGCCGCGGTCCAGCGCAGTGGCACCACCGAGGGCAGTGGCAGCTATGCGGCGGCGCATTCGAGCACCAGCTCCAAGCTGAACCTGAGCCAGCGCGAAACACCGCAGACCTTGACGGTCATCACCCGCCAGCAGATGGACGACGCCGGCATGACCTCGGTCGATGATGCGCTGCGCGCAGTGAGTGGCGTGTTTGCGGTCGATGGCGGCAGCATTGGCGCCAACTACTACAGCCGGGGCTTTAGCATGCAGGCCCAGGTCGATGGCATGGCCACGCCTTCGGGCATCGACAGCGGCAACCGCTCGCCCAAGTTCGACAGCGCCTTTGTCGACCGGGTCGAGGTGCTGCAAGGCGCGGCCGGCCTGATGGCCGGTGCTGGCAGCCCGGGCGGCACGGTCAACATGGTGCTCAAGCGCCCGACCGACACTTTCCAGGCCCAGGGCGAGGTGCAGCTGGGCTCCTGGAAAGAGCGGCGCCTGGTGGGCGATGTGTCGGGCCCGCTGATCGACTCGGGCGTGATCCGGGGCCGCCTGGTGGCCGTGGCCGATAACAGCGAGTCGTTTACCGACTATGTCTACCGCGACCGCTATGCGGGCTACGGCATTGTCGAGGCCGACCTGGGCCCCACGACCACCTTGAGCGCCAGCGTGCAGCTGCAAAAGGACACGAGCCGGGGCCATTTTGGCGTGCCGCTGGCGGCCGATGGCAGCGATGCCGGGCTGCCCCGCTCGTCCTTCTGGGGCGATGCCGACCACCGCTCGGTGCGCGACTACAACATCTACACCGTGGGCCTGGCCCAGCAGCTGGCCGGCGCCTGGAGCCTGAAGGCCAACTACGCCTGGCAAAAGACCAACAACGATATCGAGAACTTCAGCAGTCTCTCGGGCAACCTGAACCCTGTGACCGGCGATGGCCTCTTCATCGGCAGCCGCCAGCGCAACTACACCTCGGTGATGCACGCCAATGTGGTCGATGTCTATGCGACGGGGCCGTTTGATTTTCTGGGCCGCCGCCATGAGCTGACCTTGGGCGTCAACGGCACCAGCTACCGTGATGAGAATGCCGGCACCGGCTACTCGTCCACCACCCCAATCAATGTCTACACCTTTGATCCCGAAGGCCTGGGCCCCATCCCCGATGGCCTGCGCGCATCGACCAGCAAGACCAAGACCAGCAATATGGGTGTCTATGGCGTCGCGCGCTGGAGCCTGACCGACGCGCTCAAGCTGATCACCGGCACCCGCATCAGCAACTACGAGCGCAAGAACAGCTTGACCGGTGTTGTGGCGCCCAAGGAGAAGGGCGTGGTCACGCCCTATGCGGGGCTGGTGTATGACATCAACGCCCAGTACTCGGCCTATGCCAGCTACTCGGACATCTTCAACCCCCAGACCAACCGCAGCCAGGATGGCAATGTGCTCGACCCGGTGGTGGGCGCCAACTACGAAGTGGGTATCAAGGGCGAGCTGCTGAACAAGCGCCTCAATGTCTCGGCCGCCGTGTTCCGCCTGGCGCAGTCCAACCTGGCGGTGCTCGATTCCTCCGTGCCCAACAACCCCAGCAATGTCTGCGGCGGCGCCTGCTACACGGCAGCGGGCAAGGTCGTCAGCCAGGGCTTTGACCTGGGCGTAAACGGCCAGGTGAGCCGCGAGCTGAACCTGGCTGCGGGCTACACCTATACCAGTGCCGAGTATGTGGCCGGCCCGCAAAAGGACCAGCGCTTCCGCACCGAGCAGCCGCGCCACAGCATGCGCCTGGCCGCCAACTACCAGCTGCCGGGCACGCAGTGGTCGCTGGGTGGCAATGTGGCTGCCACCAACAAGGCCTATAAAAACGGCGGCTCGGGTGCCAATGCCTGGACCATCGAGCAGGGCGCGCTGGTGCTGGTGGGCCTGAACGCCAAATACCGTATTACCCCCAAGACCCAGCTGAACATGGTCGTCAGCAACCTGACCGACCGCAGCTACCGCCACCTGTATGGCCGCGAGTACGCGCCGTTTGGCGAGCCGCGCAAGTTCAGTGCTAACCTGCGCCATGATTTCTAAGCCACCCATGCGCTTGTCCACCCTCTACCCAAGCGCCTGCGCGGCGCTGCTGGCCGGCTTGCTGGCCACGGCACCGCAGGCGGGGGCCCAAACCGCCCCGCAGGGCGCTGCAGACGATGCACCTGCTACGGCCACGCCCAGCACCGCAGCCACCCCCGCCAGCCCCTATGTGATGCCGGCCACCCAGGTCTGGGACATGGCATCGGACGGTGGCGAGATCTACCGCATCTTTGTCTCCGCACCCGACAAGGGCGAGCCCCCCAAGGGCGGATACCCGGTGCTCTATGTGCTCGATGGCAATGCCTACTTTGGCTCCTTCGCGCAGGCGCGCTGGGTGCAGGACTACCTGCCCGTGGGCAAGGCGATCATTGTGGGCGTCGGCTACCCGGGTGACAAGCCCTGGGATGTGCGCCGCATGGCCGACTACACGGCCCAGCTGCGCGAGCCGCAGTCGCCCGAGGTGCGGGCCTTTGCCAAGTACAAGAGCGGTGCGCGCGCGCCGTTTCTGGATTTTCTGACCGGCAAGCTGCGCGGCGAGATCGCCCAGCGCTACCCCGTCAACCTGGAGCGCCAGTCGCTGTTTGGCCATTCCTTTGGCGGGCTGTTTGCGCTTTACGCGCTGTACGAGCGCCCCCAGGCCTTTGAGGCGATTGTGGCCGCCAGCCCCTCGATGGAGTGGAACGGCCAGCATATTCTGGAGGAGGAGCGCGTGTTCCGCGACAAGGTGCAGGCCGGCAAGGTGGGCGCCACCAGCCGCCTGATGGTAGTCGTGGGCGACCGCGACGCCGATGGCGATCCGGAATCGGCCCGCATGCTGGCCGAGCGGCTGGAAGCGCTCTCCGGCTGGGGCCTGCGCGTGCGGCTGCAGCGCTACCCGAATGAGGTGCATGCCAGCGTGCCGGCGCAGGCGGCCAATGACACGCTGCGCTTTGCGTTTACGCTGCGCTAGGTACGCTCTGCCAAAGCTGTGCCTAATGGGATGGGCGCGGATCGGGATGAGACGCAAGGCGTCTTTTGCAGTCCATAGCAAGCTATGGACAAGAAAGACAACACAGCGGATCGCCCGAGACCGCGTTCAGACCCCTTGGTGAATTGGCATGCCTGGCGTGGCCATGCTGGTCGTCAAAATGCGGCCATAGGTCGAATCGGTGACAAACAGCTGCTTTCGCTCTGCGCCCCCAAAGGCCAGGTTGGTGGTGGAGCTGCCCTTGATGCCGCACAGCACCTGCACCGGCTCGGCCAGGTGGTTCAGCACCCAGACATAGCCCAAGCCCGGGTTGGCCACCAGCACATGGCCCTGGGCATCGACAGCCAGGCCATCGGGGCCGCTGGGCCCGTACGAGGTGAAGAACTGGCTCACCTTGGCGACGCTGCCATCGGGCAGCAGGGGCACGCGCCAGACGCAGTTGCCACGCGTCACTGCCAAATACAGCACGCGGCCATCGGGTGACAGCGCCACGCCATTGGGGCTGGGCACATTGCTGAGCAGCAGATCAAGCTGGCCATGGGGCCGCAGGCGGTAGAGGCGCCCGCTCGGGTCATGCAGGCCGCTTTGGCCCTGGTCGGTAAAGTACAGGTTGCCTTCCGCATCAAAAATCAGGTCGTTCACGCCCTTGAAGCTCTCGCTGTTGCGGCGCTCCAGGTAAGGGCTTACCGCGCCGCTGGCCGTATCCAGCTGCATCAGGCCGTTCTTGTAGTCGGTGACCAAGAGCTTGCCGGGGGCCAGAAACTTCAGGCCATTGGGCTCGCCGTCGTACTCTGCGACCAGGCTCCACTGGCCCTGCGCATCAATGCGGAAAATGCGGCCCCAGGGGATATCGCTGACATAGAGGTTACCGGCCTCGTCAAACACCGGGCCTTCCAAAAACGAATCTGTTATCGCGCCGCCCCGGTTGGCATCAGCCCAGGCGCTGCGCTCACGGCGGCGAAAGGACTCGGGCATGGCGCTGAAGGTGTCCAGGGTGCGGACTTCAGGGGATTGCAGCAAAAACATGGGGCGGCCTTTTTGGCATCAAAAACGGTAGGGGTGTGCAGGATCTTGCCAGGGTTTAGCAAGACCGAAAGCCATAAAGCTGGGCGGGGTTGTCCACCAGAATGCGGTCCATCACCGCATCGCTCACCGACCAGGCCTGCAGCAGATGGACCAGGTCGGTATCGTTGACGGTGCCCGGCCGCTCGGTGGTGTGCGGCCAGTCAGAGCCCCACACCAGACGCTCGGGCGCGGCCTGCACAAGCGCGCGGCCCAGCGGCACGGTATCGGCATAGCTGGGGCCATGCACCTGGGAGCGCATATAGGCGCCCGAGAGCTTGACCCAGCAATGGCCGCCATCAAGCAGACGGCGCAGCACGCCATAGGCCTTGGCCGATGCGCCTTCGGCCGGGTCCATGCGGCCCAGATGGTCGATCACCAAGGGCACCGGCAACTGCTGCAGCACTGGCTGCAGTGCGATGATCTGCGCGGGCTCGGCAAACACCTGGATATGCCAGCCAGCGCAGTCCGGGTGGCGTGCCAGCTTCTGCGCCAGGGTCTGCAGCATCTCGGGCGTGGTCGTGCCCCAGGACTGGGGCGAGACAAAGTTCACCCGCAGCCCGCACACGCGCCGCGCCGCCAGGCGCGCCAGCTCGGCATCGCTCACCGCCGCATCCACCACCGCCACGCCGCGTGCGCTGTTGCCCAGTTGGTCAAGCGCATCCAGGGTGCAGGCATTGTCGGTGCCATAGGTCGATGGCGTAACCACCACCGTGCGTGAGGTGCCCAGGCGCTGCTGCAGCTGCCGGTAGGCCGCCACCGGCGCATGGGGTGGCGTACGCGGCCAGTGTGCCGACGGCGCAAAGCGCTTGTCGAAGACATGCATATGGCTGTCGCAGGCCAGCGCAGGCAAGGTGCGCGTGGGTCGGTCCAGGCCAACCGAATGCGGGACAGGGGTCGTGAGATCAGGCAAGGTCATCTCGGTGGGGGCGTTTTATGGTGCGGGGCTGGCCGCTGCAGCAGCGGCGGCCAGCGGGAAGGAATCAGTCCAGTTTGATATTGCCTTTTTTCACCACCTCGCCCCATTTGGCATCTTCCTTTTTCAGAAAGGCGCTGAACTCTGCCGGTGTCGAGCCCACGGCCTGCGCGCCCAGGTCCGACAGGCGTTGCTGCACTTCAGGCTCCTTGAGCACCTCAGCAATCGCCTGGTACAGTTGCTGGGAGATAGCATCTGGCGTACCCGCGGGCAACAGCACGCCATTCCATTCATAGGCTTCGTAGCCGGGGATGACGGTCTCGGCCACCGTGGGCACCTCCGGCAGGCGCGCCGAGCGCTGGGGCGAAGACACGGCCAGCGCACGCAGTTTGCCGCCGCTCACCAGCGGGTAGGAAGCAGCCACGGTGGCGAACATGAAGTCCACCTGCCCGCCCATCACATCGGCAATCGCCGGGCCACCGCTCTTGTAGGGCACATGCACCATGTCCAGGCCCAGCTTCTGGCGGAACAGCTCGGCCGCCAGGCGCTGCACGGTGCCGCTGCCGCCCGATGCAAAGTTGATCTTGCCCGGTTCGGCCTTGGCCTTGGCGATCAGGTCGTTCACATTCTTCAGCGGCGACTCTGCCTTGACCACCAGCGCATTGGGGGCCAGCAGCACCAGCGACAGCGGTTGCAGCGCATTGGCTGCATAGGGCATCTTGGCAAACAGATGCGGGTTGATCGAGTAGGGTGTCGCGTCGTAGAGCATGGTGTAGCCATCGGCCTTGGCCTTGGCCACAAAGCTTGCGCCAATGGTGCCGCTGGCGCCAGCCTTGTTCTCCACGATCACGCTGGTGCCCAGCTTGGCGCCCATGCGCGTGGCCAGCACACGGGCCACCGCATCGGCCGCGCCGCCCGGGGCGTAGGGCACGACGATGGTGATGGGGCGCTCGGGGAAGGCGGCATGCGCGATGCTGGCGGCCAGCGCGCAAGCGGCGATCAGGGGTTGGATAAAGCGGGGCATGGTGTCTCCTGAAGATAGGTATAGGTATGGGGTTGGATGCAGTGGCCGGATCAATCGGCTTTGAGATCCAGCTCGCGCGCAATCTGGGTATAGGTCATCACCTCGCGCGCCACCTGGCTGCCAAAGGCCGGGCCGCAGGTCGAGTCGGCGTCCAGCCCCAGGCTGTGCAGCTTGTCCACGGTAGCGGCGTTGCCGGCAAAGTCGCGGGCGGCTTTCTCCAGCTGCTGCGCAATTGCGGCGGGCAGGCCGGCGGGCGCCATCACGCCATACCAGGCATCGGCCGAGTACTTGCCGCCACCAGCCTCGGCAAAGGTGGGCACCTCGGGCAGCAGCGACGAGCGCTTGGGCGAGGCGACAGCCAGGGCTGTGAGCTTGCCGCTCTTGATCTGCGGCAGCACCGAGCCCAAGGTGGCGAACGAGCTGTCGAGCTGACCGCCCATCAGATCAGTGACCACCGGGGCCGCGCCTTTGTAGGGCACATGGTTCAGCTGCAGGCCATTGGCGCGCGCAAACATCTCGGTCGCAAAGTGGCCGGAGCTGCCCATGCCGGCGGTGCCGGCCGTTGTGCGCCCGGGCTCCTTGCGGGCACGCGCCATGTAATCGGCCAGGCTCTTGACCGGCAGGCCCGGCTGCACCACCAGTACCGTGGGGCTGGTCGCGACCGTGCACAGCGGCTGGAAGGACTTGAGCGCATCAAACTTGACCCGGCCGCTGTAGAGGCCCGGAATCATCGTGTGGTTGGTGGCGGCAAACAGCAAGGTATAGCCATCGGCCGGTGCACTGGCCACCGCTTGCGCAGCCAGGATGGTGTTGGCGCCGGGCTTGTTGTCGACCACAAAAGGCTGGCCCAGGGTGCGGCCTGCGTAGTCGGCAAAGGCGCGTGCCACCACATCGGTGGGGCCGCCTGCGGCAAAGCCCACAATCAACCGCACCGGTTTGGCGGGGTAGGCGGGAGCCTGTGCAAAGCTGGCGCTGGCCGCCAGCGCTGCTGCTGCCACCAGCGTTTGCACGGCCAGTGCTGGCAGATTTTTCTTCTTGAACATGTGCTTGTCTCTTTCTCAATCCATGCGAATGCCGCTGGCGCGGATCACGCCGGCCCATTTGGCGGTTTCGGCCTGCACAAAGCTCGAGAAGGCCTGCGCGCTGGAGCCTACGCCTTGTACACCCAGTTCGGCAAAGCGTTTCTGCATCTCGGGGCTGGCCACGATGGCGCGGGTTTCGGCCTCCAGCCGCTGCAGCACGGGCTGCGGTGTGCCCGCCGGGGCAAAGAGGCCATTCCACTCGTTCACCTCAAAACCGGCCAGGCCCGATTCGGCCATCGTCGGCAGCTGCTCCCAGCCATCGCTGCGCTGGGCGGAGGTGATCGCCAGCGCGCGCAGCTTGCCGCCTTTGACAAAGGGGCCACTGGCCGTGGTGGCGCTGAACATCACATCCACCTGGCCGCCGATCAGATCGGTCAGCGCCGGCGCGCCACCGCGATAGGGGATATGCGTCATCTCCAGCTTGGCGCCTTGCTTGTACAGCTCCGCCGCCAGATGCTGCGCGCCGCCGTTGCCGGCCGAGGCATAGCTGAGCTTGCCCGGCGCGGCCTGCGCGGCACGGCTCAGGTCGGCCACCGTATGCAGTGCCGAGCTGGCGGGCACCACCAGCAGCAAGGGCACCTGGTTGATCAGCGAGATCGGCGCGAAATCCTTGGCCGGCTGGTAGGGCAGTTTGGCAAACAGGCTGGGGTTGACGGTAAAGGCCGTCGCATCGAGCAGCAGCGTATAGCCGTCGGGCGCAGCCTTGGCCACCGCCGCCGCGCCAATCGTGCCGCTGCCGCCGGGGCGGTTGTCTACGATCACTTGCTGGCCTAGCCGGCTGCCCAGCTGGGTGGCCAAAAGTCGCGCGGTGTTGTCGGCATTGCCGCCGGGCGGGTAGGGCACGACGAGCTTGATGGGCTTGTCGGGCCAGGGGCTTTGCGCCTGGGCGGGCAGCGCGCCTGCCATGCCTGCTGCCAAGGCGATGCTGCCCAGCGCTTGGGCCGCAAGCGCCATCGGCCAGCGGCGGTTAAAAACCTGCTTCATCTTTGTCTCCTGTCTTTCAGGCGTTCCTTAACGGGTCGCATGCTTGCAGCCTCTTAGTGTTTGCTGGGGCCGGGTGCATGCCCGGCCCGTTGTTAGGCAAGGGCAAGCAACGCTGGCTTGCCCGTGATCCAGCCAGTGCCTCAGGCCGTGGCTGGCGCCTTGGCCAGCACGGCCAGCAGGTTCTGGGCTGCGCCCACGCCCATGTTCACGTAGGCATCGCTGGTCACGCCGCCGATGTGGGGGCTGAGGACAAAGTGCGGCTCGCGCTGGAAGGGGTGGCCGGCGGCCATCGGCTCCACCGCAAAGCTGTCCAGGCCCGCAGCCATCACCTGGCGCGCGCGCACGGCATCGAGCAAGGCAGCCTCGTCGATCAACCCGCCGCGCGCGGTGTTGACAACGATGACGCCACGCTTGCACTGCGCCAGGCTGCTGGCATTGAGCATGCCCCGGTTCTCTTCCGTCAGCGGGCAGTGCAGCGAGATCGCATCGGCCTCGCGCCAGAGGGTGTCCAGGTCCACGCTCTGCACATAGGCTGGCAGGTTCTTGGCAAAGGGGTCAAAGCCGATCACGCGCATGCCCAGCGCATCGGCCATCTTGGCAAAGCGCAGGCCGATGGCGCCCAGCCCTACCAGGCCAATGGTGCGGCCGCCCAGCTCCAGGCTCTTGTGCGTGGCCTTGTCCCAGTGGCCGGCATGCATGCGTGCATCGAGCGCCACGACGGACTTGGCGCAAGCCAGCAGCAGCGCCAAGGCCTGCTCGGCCACGGCCGCAGCATTGGCGCCCACGGCGGCCACGACCTCGATGCCACGTGCCTTGGCGGCCACCTTGTCGATGGTGTCGGTACCGCTGCCGTGCTTGGAGATGACCTTGAGCGACGGGGCCGCATCCATGACCGTTGCGCCGACCTTGCCGTAGCGCACGATGATGGCCACCGGGTCATATTGCCTCGCCAGCGCGACCAGGTCGTCTTCGGTCGGTGTCTTGCCGGCGTAGATGACTTCGTAGCCGCCAAGCAGGTTCAGTGCTTGCTGCGCCAGATCGGCGCCGGTGACGATGATGGCGGGTTTCACAGCGATTCTCCTTCCTGGAGCACGCCGGCCGCACGCAGTGCAGCAGGCAGCCATTTCGATGCCGTGTCGCCACGGGCAATGGCGTCGATACGGGCGGCTTCATCGGCCACCTTCTTGTCGGCCAGGGCCATCAACGCAGGCGCCTTGGCGCGCTCGATCACGACCACGCCATCGGCGTCGCCCACGACCAGGTCACCCGGGTTGACCGTGGTGCCACCGGCCGAGATCGGGTGGTTGATGCGGCCGGGCACAAACTTGGTGGGGCCAGCGGGGTTGAAGCCGGCGCTGAACACGGGGAAGTCCAGCTCCAGGATTTCGAGCTTGTCGCGGATCGCGCCGTCGACGATCACCCCTGCCAGGCCCCGCTTCTTGCAGGCGCTGAGCATCAAGGTGCCCATCAGCGCGGCCGTCTGGTCGCCCTTGCCATCGATCACCAGCACATCGCCGGGCTCGGCCAGCGCGATGGCGGCATGGATCATCAGGTTGTCGCCGGGGCGCACCTCGACCGTGAAGGCCGGGCCTGCGACCTGCATGTTTTGGTGGACGGGTGCCACCCGTGCATGCATGGTGCCGCGGCGGCCGGCCACGTCGGCCAGAATGGCGGCCTGGAAGCTGCTGGCCTTGGCAACGACGTCGGCGCTGACGCGCTCGATGTCACGGATGATGTCGGGAAGTTGGCTCATGGTGTTGGTCCGTTGGGAGGGATAAAAAAAATGGGGTGTCGGGAATGGCTGGCGCCTTATCGGCTTTGGTTACTCGGCCTTGATGTTTCCGTCTTTGATGACCTGGGCCCACTTGGCCGAATCGGCCTTTTGCAGCGCGCCCAGCTGCTGGGGTGTGCCACCCACCAGGCTGATGCCCAGCTTGTCGGCCAGTGCCACGACGGCGGGGTCTTTCAATGCCTGGTTGATGTCCTGGTTCAGGCGCTGCACAACGGCCTGGGGCGTCTTGGCCGGCGCAAACACGGCCTGCCATTGCTCGACGACAAAGTCCTTCATGCCCACTTCGCCCATCGTCGGCACATCAGGTAGCGCAGGCAGGCGCTTGGCAGAGGTAACGGCCAGCGCACGCAGCTTGCCGGCCTGCACATGGGGCAGTGCAGCGGCTACGGGCGCGAACATGAACTGCACCTGCTCGCCCAGGGTGTCCTGCAAGGCCGGGGTGTCGCCCTTGTAGGGGATGTGGATAAAGCGGGCGCCGGTCTGCTGCTGCAGCAGCTCGCCCTGCATCTGCAAGATGGTGCCGTTGCCGCCCGAGGCATAGGCCAGCTTGCCGGGCTGGGCCTTGCCGGCAGCGACCAGATCGGCTACCGTTTTGAAGGGCTGCTTGGCGCCCACGACCAGCATGTGCGGGATGGTGCCGAGGATGGCCACGGGCTCGAAGGCCGCAATGTGGTCATAGGGTAGCTTGCCCATCAGGTGCGGCGCAATCGCCTGCGGGCCGATCGAGGTGCCCAGCAAGGTGTAGCCATCGGGCGCGGCCTTGGCGACCCAGGCCGCACCGATGGTGCCGGTGGCGCCCGCCTTGTTTTCCACAATCACGTTGGTGCCCAGCGCCGTGCCAATGCGCTGCGCCACATTGCGGCCCAGCACATCGGTGCTGCCACCGGGCGGGTAGGGCACGACCCAGGTGATGACCTTGCCGGCAGGCCAGTCGCCTTGGGCCAACGCGGGCGTGGCGCCCAGGCTGGCCAGCAGCGCTGCGCCTGCAGCGGCAAGCAGGCCGCGGCGTGCGCGCTGTAGGGAGGGGGTAGTTGCTAGGAATGTGGTCATGTCAGTCTCCGAAGTGTTTTATGAATCGGCCAAGGGGCCAAAGCCGTAGAGCGCGGCCGGGTTGTCGACCAGCACGCGCTGCAGGGTGCCGCTGCCTGCGCTGTGCTGCGCCCAGTCGGCCAGGCGGTCGATCTGGCGCGCGTCATCGGGCATGGCTTGCACACCGGCGGAGGCAGTGGCATGGGGCCAGTCACTGCCCCATAGCACACGCTGGGGCGCTGCGCGCAGGTAGCTGGCGGCCAGCGCATCCAGCGCCGGGTCTTCCACGCTGTGCTGGTCGCTGACGATGTAGCCGCCCGACAGCTTGATCCAGGCCTGGCCGCGCTGCAGCAGCTCCAGCAGCAGACCGTGCGCAGCGCTGCCCGCCATGGCCGGCGCGATGCGGCCAAAGTGGTCAAACACTAACGGCACCGGCAGCTCGCGCAGCACGGCCGCCTGGCCCAGCAGCAGATCGGGCGCCATCAACAGCTGCAGGTGCCAGCCCAGCGGAGCAATGCGCTGGGCCAGCGGCCTGAGCGCCGCCACCGTGCCCGCCACGCCCAGCGACAGGTTGAGCCGCACGCCGCGCACGCCCAGGCGGTGCAGGCGCTGCAGCTGGGCATCGCTCTCCGTGCCGTCGATCACCGCCACACCCCGGGCCTGGCTGCCCAGCGCTGCCAGGCCTTCGAGCATGCAGCGGTTGTCCGTGCCATAGGTGGAGGGGGTGACCAGCACGGCACGCGTGGTGCCGATGCGCTGCTGCAGCGCGCGGTAGTCCTGCGCCGAGGCGTCGGGTGGCAGCAGCCTGGCGCCCGCTGCGCTGGGATAACGGCTGTCATACACATGGATATGGCAGTCGCAGGCGCCGTCGGGCAGCGGGGTGGAGGGTACGGCGGTACCTGCCGAGAAACGGACGGGCACAGCCAAGCTATCGCGGTGCATGGCGCGGGCTCTGGGTGAACGGGGTGGTGTTGGGGGAGGGGGGCTGGGCGCGGGCCGGTGTGCTTGCGGCCTTAGTTCAGGCTGGCGCCTGAGTCCTTGACGATCTTGGCCCAGCGGGGCACTTCGGCATGCATCAGCTTGCCAAAATCTTGCGCGCTGCCGCCCAGGATATCGCCGCCTTCGGAGCGAAGCTTCTCGACCACATCGGGCTCGGCCAGCGCGGCATTGATGGCTTTGTTGAGCTTTTGCACGATCGCATCTGGCGTGCCGGCCGGGGCCAGGATGCCAAACCAGGTAATGGCTTCAAAGCCCTTGCTGCCGGACTCGGCCATCGTTGGCGTGGAGGGCAACTCGCCCGAGCGCTGCTTGGAGGTCACCACCAGCGGCTGGAGCTTGTCATTGCGCACCTGGCCGATCAGGGAGGGGATCGATCCAACAAAGAGGTCGATCTGGCCGCCGGACAGGTCGGTGATCGCTTGCGCAATGCCTTTGTAGGGCACATGGCGCAGCTTGACGCCAGTGGCTTGCTCGATCTGGGTGACGGCCAGGTGGGCGACGGTGCCATTGCCGGCATAGCCCACGGTGACGGTATCGGGCTTGGCTTTTGCAGCCTTCAACACCTCGGCGATTGAATGCAGCGGGGTGCCTGCGCCACTCACCATCAGGATTGGCGACGAGGAGACGAGCGCGACCGGGGTCAGGTTCTTGAGCGGGTCGTAGGGCAGCTTTTTGTACAGCGCCGGGTTGATGGCCAGGTTGCTGGTCTGGCCCATCACCAGGGTGTAGCCATCGGGCGCGGCCTTGGCGGCGGCGTCCACCCCCAGGTTGCCACCGGCGCCGGGGCGGTTGTCCACGACGATGTTCCAGCCATTCTTCTCGGTAACCTTTTGCGCCACGGCGCGGGCAATCATGTCGGTGCCGCCGCCGGGCGGAAAGGGCACAAACAGGCGAATGGGCTTGGCCGGGTAGTTGCTTTGGGCGTAGGCACCGGTGGCTGCTGCCGCCAGTACCGCCGTGCCCAGCGCCAGGCGGCACAGGCGCGCCGAGATCGAAATCGCTCGTGTCGTGATCGTCATACGTTGTCTCCGTATCGTTGTGTTGGTGTGGCCTTTTGGTCTGGTGCCAATCGGTGCGCTACTTTAAAAAAAAGTTTCAAGGGGTACAATGCCGTTTCAACCAATGAAACACATTGCACCATGGGCAACCCGTATCAGCGCAAACCCGCAGCCCGATCCAAGGCGAAACCCGGCCCCGTTGTCACGCAGCTGGTGGAGGACGACCTAGTCGGTGCCGAGGCCGTTGCAAATGCGGGGCAAGAGGAGGGCGCATCGTCGACCAGCACCGTCACTGCGGTGTTGCGGGCGATGCAATTGATCGATGCCTTTGCGTTGGGCGAATCGCATCTGCCGCTGGCCGAGCTGAGCCGGCGCTGCGGCCTGCACAAGACCACGGCGCTGCGCATTGCGCGCACCCTGGCGCAGTCGGGCTACCTGGTGCAGCGGGAAGATGGCGATTGGCGCCTGGGCCCGGCAGCGGGCTGGCTGGGCGCGCGTTACCAAGCCGGTTTTGATGTGCAAAACGTGCTGGAGCCGGCGCTGCGCGCGCTGACGGTGGCCAGCGGCGAGAGCGCCGCCTTTTATGTGCGCGAAGGCCATGTGCGCACCTGCCTGGTGCGGGTGGAAGGCCCGCAGGCCTTGCGCCACCATGCGCGCATGGGCGAGGGGCTGCCGCTGGACAAGGGCTCGCCAGGGCGGGTGATTCTGGCGTTTTCGGGCGAGCCGGGCGACTTGTACGAAGCCATCCGCCAGCGCGGTTTTCACTGGTCTATTGGCGAGCGCGAGCAGGGCGTGGCCACCATCTCCGCGCCGGTGTTTGGCAAGCACTGGCGGCTGCTGGGCTCCGTCTGCGTCTCCGGCCCCGCCTCGCGCCTGCCGCAGCAAAAGCTCGAAGAGATGTCCACGACGGTCATCGCAGCTGCCAACCAGCTGTCCTATGCGTTGGCGGGCAATACGGGGCCGTCTGCGACCCTGGTGCGGGCCAGCCACTGGCACCCCTGAGTCCTGCGCGGATGTGGCTGCGGCGTCCCTCGCGCGGCACGTCGAACGGGGGACTGCTGCAGCGGCTTAGCGCACCATGCAAGGGCGCTTGTTGTCAAAGCGCCAGCCCGGAACCAGGTACTGCATGGCAATCGCATCATCGCGGGCGCCCAGGCCGTGCTGCAGGTAGAGCTGGTGCGCGCGCTCGACGGCGTCCATGTCCAGCTCGATGCCCAGGCCGCCTTGTTGCGGCAGCTCGATATAGCCGCCCTTGATCTGCAGCGGCTGCTTCGTGAGGCCCTGGCCGTCTTGCCAGATCCAGTGCGTGTCGATGGCGGTGACCTTGCCGGGCGCGGCAGCGCCCACATGGGTGAACATGGCCAGCGACACATCGAAATGGTTGTTCGAGTGCGAGCCCCAGGTCAGGCCAAAGGCCTGGCAGAGCTGGGCCACGCGCACCGAGCCTGACAGCGTCCAGAAGTGCGGATCGGCCAGCGGAATATCGACCGATTGCAGCGACAGCGAATGGGCCATCTGGCGCCAGTCGGTGGCGACCATATTGGTGGCCGTGGGCAGTCCGGTCGCGCGGCGGAACTCGGCCATCACTTCACGGCCGGAGAAGCCCTCTTCTGCGCCGCAAGGGTCTTCGGCATAGGCAAGGATGCCGTGCAGATCGCGGGTGATGCGCACCGCATCCTTGAGCAACCAGCCGCCATTGGGGTCCAGGGTGATGCGGGCCTTCGGAAAGCGCTCATGCAATGCGCGGATGGCTTCGACCTCGTCCTCACCGCGCAGCACGCCACCCTTGAGCTTGAAATCCTCAAAGCCATAGCGCGCATGGGCGGCCTCGGCCAGGCGCACGATGGCCTGCGGGTCCATGGCTTTTTCATGGCGCAGGCGCTTCCAGTCATCGGCCTCGTCGGGAAAGCTTTGGTAGGGCAGGTCGGTCAGTTCGCGGTCGCCCACATAGAAGAGATAGCCCAGCATCTGCACCGAGGTGCGCTGCACGCCTTCGCCCAGCAGCGCAGCGACTGGCACGCCCAGGTGCTGGCCCAGCAGATCGAGCAGTGCCGATTCTGCTGCCGTCACCGCATGGATGGTGGTGCGCAGGTCAAAGGTCTGCAGCCCACGGCCTGCGCTGTCGCGGCCCGCAAAGTTGCTGCGCATCGCGTTGAGCATGGCGTTGTAGTTGCCCACCGGCTGGCCGAGGATCAGCTCGCGCGCGTCTTCCAGGGTATTGCGAATGCTCTCGCCACCCGGCACCTCGCCCACCCCTGTGCGGCCTGCGCTGTCGGTCAGGATCAGCAGGTTGCGGGTGAAGAACGGCGCATGGGCGCCGCTCAGGTTGAGCAGCATGCTGTCATGCCCGGCCACGGGCACCACGCGGTAGCCGGTGATGCGGGGGGTGGAAGAGGGCGACGCGGATGTGGTGGCTTGCATGGTGGGCTAAGGGTCAATGTTGGAGGTTGTGCAGCGGGCGTGTTGGGCTCGGGGGGCTGTTGCTTTGAGCCGCTAACACGGCCCAGCAAACCGCAGGTTTGCGGTTGAGACGAGGCGCCAAGTCGCAGACAGTACGGTAGTACGGCAAGGCTTGGCGCGGCCGGCCAGGCAACGACGTATCAAGGGTTGTGTTAGTGGCTCTTATTGTGCGGTGATGTTGCCGGTGGTGATGACCTGCTTCCAACGCGCAAACTCCTTGCGCTGGAACTCGGTAAAGGCCTCGGGGCTGTTGCCGACAATCTCCAGCCCCATGTCGGTGAACTGCTTGCTCACAGCTGGGTCATGCAGCGCTTTGACAATGCCGTCGTGCAGCTTGGTTCGAACATCGGCGGGCAGGTTCTTCGGTGCGGCAAAGGCTTGCCAGGCATAGACGTCCATGCCATCGATGCCGGCTTCTGCCATCGTCGGCACATCGGGCAGCACGGCAGAGCGCTTGTTGCCCGTGACCGCAATGGCCTTGAGCTTGCCCGACTTGATATGGGGGAAGACGCTGTTGACGTTCTGGAAGGACATGTCCACCTGGCTGCCCAGCAAATCAGCGGTGGCCGGCGCGCCGCCCTTGTAGGGCACGTGCAGGCCCTTGGTGCCCGTCTTCTGCCAGAACAGCTCGGCAGTCAGGTGGTCCGACGATCCCGCGCCCGAGGTCGCAAAGCTGACCGTGTCGGGCTTGGCCTTGAGCATCGCGATGACATCCTGCACGTTGTTGACCTTGGGGGCGAGCTGGGGATTGACCACCAGCACATTGGCTGTTTGTACCGCCACCGTGATGTAGCTGAAGTCCCGCGTCGGGTCATAGGGCAGGCCCTTGATCAGATGGGGCGCCACCACGAGCGGTGCCAGCGACGAGACCAGCAAGGTATAGCCATCGGCCGGGGCGCGCGCCACCTGGGCGGCGCCAATGCTGCCGGTGGCGCCGGCCTTGTTTTCCACCACCACCGACTGGCCCCACTGCTGGCCCAGGTTGTTGCCAATTGCGCGCGCCACCGTGTCGGTCGCGCCGCCCGCAGGGAAGGGCACGATGATCGTGACTGGCTTGTCCGGCCAAGCCCAGGCACTGGGGCTGGCGGCCAAGGCCGCAGCGCTGGCGCAGACGAGGGCCGCTATCTTTTTCCATCCTGGTTTTGGGGTGGTGGTCATGCTTGTCTCCTGCATTTAAGACGTTGCTGAAATCTGGCTGAGCGATGCTTCGCTTCAAATAGTTAACGTTAACATTGCAATTTGTCGTATTGTTAACGTTAACTTTGGCTGAGAAATCAGTAATTACCCGACATTGCCAGGATGGCGGGGGTGTGAATTTCTACCGAGACAGCGCTGTTTAGCCGCTGCTGCGCTGGGTAATGGAAAAGCCGATATCGACACGCTGCGCATCGACGGGCTGGTCCAGGGTGCGGGCCACAATCATGTCGGCGGCCAACTGGCCAATGCGGGTGCCATCCAGCCGCACGGTGGTGAGGGGCGGGGCGGTGTCTTTGGCAAACTCCTGGTCGCCCAGACCGACAACAGCCAGGTCCTCGGGCACGCGCAGGCCCTGGTGCTGCGCCTCGGCCAAGGCACCTAATGCCAAGGTATCAGAGCTGCAGAAAACGGCGGTCACCTCGGGCCGCTGGGCCAGTATCTCCACCAGGCCACGCCGGCCGCCACCCAAGGTGCTGGGCGCGGGCGTATAGGCCACCTTCACTTCGGGCAGGCCTGCCGCTTGCGCCGCTTGTGCATAGGCCGCCACGCGCACCCGGGCACGCGCATCATCGCCGCTGACCATGCCCAGTTGCCGGTGGCCCTTGGCGATGAAATGCGCCGCTACCGCCTGGCCAATGGCACTGTGCGAAAAGCCCACCAGCATGTCGATCGCCGTGTCGCTCAGGTCCCAGGTCTCGACCACCGGAATGCGCGAGGCCTGCAGCAGCGCCCGCCCTTCTTCGGAGGCGGCCATACCGATCATCACAATGCCATCGGGCCGGCGCTGGATGATGGCGCGGATCAAGTCCGCCTCTTGCGCGGCGTCATAGCCGGTGCGGCCAATCATCAGCTGGTAGCCGTGCTGGTTGAGCGCATGGTCGAGCGACTGGATCAGCTCTTGGAACACGGGCCCCACCAAGGTCGGCAGCAAGGCCGCCACCAGCCGCGCCCGCGACAGCCGCAGGCCACTGGCCAGCGCATTGGGCACATAGCGCATGCTGGCGATGGCATCGCGCACGCGCTGCAAGGTTTCGGGATTGAGCCGTTCGGGGTGGTTGATGGCCCGCGACACCGTCATCGCAGACACGCCCGCAGCGCGGGCTACATCTTGGATCTTGGACGGTCGGTCAGTGGGTTGCACGGGCAGGGATGATGGCGGCTGAAAGTGCCGCTATCGTAGTCCATGCTGGTGCTGCGGGGCGGTGCAGTGGGATTGGGATGGTATTTGAGCCAGCTTTGGCGGGCGGTAGTCGCCCCCTGCCAACCATACGCACTCAGAGGTTTAATGGCCGAGGATCCATTCACTTGCACTCCAGGATCTACCTATGAAGACTGCCACCATCCCATCCATCTGCGTCGAGCCCGCTTTCATGGACGAGGTGGCGCGTGCCTTGGCGCAGAACGAAAGCCTGGCGTCTTTTGTCGAGACCGCTGTCCGCCGCGAGATCCAGCAGCGGCAAGCACAGGCGGGATTGCTGCAGCGGGGATTGGCCGCCACGCGGCACAACAGTGCTGCTGCTGGCATCCCTGCACAGGTCGTGATTGCCCGCCTGGAGGCCAAGCTGGCCGCAGCCAGGCAGCGCAAATGAACCTCTCAATGTCAGACAGCTGGATCTCAACCCACCCGCCTTACCTCCAGCGCTGATACTGGCGCACGCGCAGGCCACAGCGCGACCAGCACCAGCAGCACCGCCACCAGCAGATAAGGCGCGCCCGGGTGCAGGTCATAGACCAGGGTGCCCACCAGGGGCCCCAGGATCATGCCCAGGCCATGGGCTGCGGCAACGGTACCGGCAGTGGCGCCTTGCTCATGCGCGCCCACGGCATTGGCGGCCAGTGCCATGACGGAGGGGAAGACCCAGCCCATGCCGGCGGCGCCTAAAAGGTAGCCGGCCCACAGCGCCCAGGGCGTGCTGGCCAGCAGCAGCGACGCAAAGCCCAGCGCAGACAGGGCGCAGCCGGCGCGGATCAGGCGCTGCGGGGTCCAGCCCAGTTTGCGCACGGCCAGCTGGGCGAGGATCAGGCCCACACCGACAACGGCCAGCGCTATGCCGGCGGCGCGGGCAGCGGCGCTGGCGTCCAGCTGCAGCCGGTCCAGCGCAAAAAAACCCACAACGACCTGGGCAATGGTCACGCTGAACATCGCGCAAAAGGCCACGGCCATCGGGCGGCGCAGGCGCGGGTCGCTGATCTTGAGGGGGCCGGTGGGCGGGTTGGCATGCTGCTCGCTGCGCGGCAGCCAGCGCCACAGTACCAACAAGGCCAGGGCGGGCAGCACGGCGGTGATCAGCAGCGGCAGCTCCAGGCTGTGCGCGACCAACAGGCCGGTGACGCCGGGGCCCGCCACCATGCCGATGCCGCTGGCGGCGCCCAAGGTGGCCATGGCCGCCGCACGCTGCGGGCCGGGCACATGGTCGGCCACCAGCGCCGCACCGGTGGCGGGCACGGCGGCATAAAAGCCCCCGGCCATGCCGCGCAGCAGCACCAGCCCGGCAAAGGCCAGCCACACGGGCGGCTGGCTGCGCAGCGCAAACACGATAAAGCTGCACAGCAATGCATAGCAGACCACAAAGCCGCCCAGGCCCCGCAGCAGGATGGGGCGCCGGCCCCAGCGGTCACTGGCCGCCCCCCAGCGCCGTGCCAGCAGTACCCAGGCCAGGCCCCCCACGGTCACCGCCATGCCGGCCTGCCAGGGCGCCAGCCCCAGCAGCCTGGCGATGGGGCCGATCAGCGCCACAAAGGACATCATCGACAAGGTGCAGACAAAGTTCTCGAACATCAGCGGCCGCATGCTGAAGCTGCGCACGGGCGCCGTGGACGGGGCCGCATCGGATGGGCGGGCGGGGCTCGCCGAGGTAGACGGGACGGGCATCAGACTCCTTCAATAACATGGTCTTTAAATGATAATCAATCTCATTTAATGATAAACTCGGTTCCTGTGATTTGCCCCTCTTGTGATGAACGTCATCCCGCCATGCGCGCCGTTTGCGGCGCTGCCAACGCCCTGGCGTTGTGGGGGCCAACGGGCAGCGGTGCCGCGTGCTTCTGCTGCTTTTCTTCCCTCCTTCGGGTGCAGCTGTCTGCATCTGCCTGACCATCCACCAACCCGCCATGAGCGCCACCATGACCACTTTGCATGCCGCGACCAGCGCCCGCCGTACCTTGCAACTCCGCCGCCCAGCTGTGCCACAGCCGCAGGACGCAGCCGATACGCCCGCTGCCTGCGAGGCCGAGTCCCATGCTGGCGAGCCACTCACCATTGCGCTGCAGCCCCGGCCGCTGAACGATGCCAACCTGCAGGTGCGCAGCGTGGACAGCGCCAGCCTGCTGGCCGGCCACAAGACCGTGCAGATCGCCCATAACGGCTCCGTCTACACCTTGCAGGCCACCAAGCTGGGCAAGCTGATCCTGACGAAGTAAAGCGCTCCACACCGCTGATAAAACACAGCCCGCTGGCATGCAATGGCCAGCGGGCTGTGGTGTTTGTGGGCTCTGGCAATGGCCAGAGCCTTTGTGGTGATCAGAACGACACGGTGGCCGACAAGCGGTAGGTGCGCGGCGCGCCCGGCATCACAAAGCCATCGTTGAACATGCCGATCCAGTAGTTCTTGTTGGTCAGGTTCTCCACGCTGGCGTTAAAGCGCACGGGCGTAGCGCCGAACTTGGTGGCATAGCGGGCCATCGCGTCGATGCGGTTCCACGAAGGCACCTTCAGGCGGTTGCCCGAGTCCGCCCATTGCGAGCCGGTATGGAACAGGCGCCCGCCCACCGACAGGCCTTGCACGGGGGTGTCCCAATCGAGGCCAATGCGGGTGCGCAGCTTGGGCACGCCATAGTTCTCCAGCCCGGTGTTGGTCTGCTTGGATTGGATGTACTCCACACCGCCCAGCAGCGCCGCGCTCTCGCTCAGCTTGCCAAACGCGCTCCACTCCAGCCCGCGCAGGCGCTGCTCGCCATCGAGCACCTGGAAGTTCGCGCTGTTGGTGACGATGGAGGGCTTCTTGATCTGGAAGGCGCTGATGGTGTGCGTGGTCTGACCGGCCTGCAGTTTCACACCCACTTCGCCTTGCTTGGTCTGCATCGGCGCGAGCGTGTCGCCCTGGTTGGCAAAGCCGGTGCCCACGGTGCGGCCGGGCTCCAGGCCTTCGGTGTAGTTGGCAAACAGCGCGATGTTCTCACCCCAGGGGCGTAGCACGCCGGCAACCATTGGCGAGGTGCGGCTTTCGCTGTAGTTGGAGGCCACGCCATTGACCAGCGGGGTCTTCACCGTCTGGTGGCGCAGGCCCAGGGTCAGCAACAGCTTTTCATCCCAAAAGCCCATGGTGTTGGCAATCGCCACCGAGCGGAATTCGTTCTCCGTCGTGTAGTCCTTGAAGGTGGGTGCTGCGGGGAAGGCGGGCTCCGTCGGCCGGTACATATTGGTCGTGTAGCAGTAGTTGCAGGCCGTGTTGACCGTGCCTTCCTTGTGCTCGAGGATGTTGAACGACAGCTGCAGGCGGTGCTGCACGCTGCCGGTGTCGAACTTGCCGATGACGCCCGCCTCGGCCGTGCGGCGCTCGGACTTGGTGTGCACGTTGTAGATCGCGCCGCGCGTGGTGCCGTCTGCGCCGGTCACAATGGCGCGCGTGCCAAACAGCAGGCCCTGGCCTTCGGCCTCCGACCCGCCCGCTGCCACATAGCCCTGCCAGTTTTTGCTGAAGTCAAACTCGGCCCGGGCCAGCAAGCCGCTGTTGTCGTACTTGCCATGCGTACCCTTGAACAGGTTCACATCCCCATCTGGCGGTGAGAGCAGGGTGCCCACACCGGGGATGGCTGCGCTGCCCAAAAAGCTGAACATGCCGGGGCTGCCGCCATCGATCTTGTTGACGCTGTTGTACAGATCCAGGTAGAGGCGGAAGTTGTCGCCCAGGTAATCGAGGCCCAGCGCGCCCACATTGCGCTTTTGCTTTTCGTCCTCGGCGCCCATATCGCCCGATCCATAGACGCCATTGAAGCGCAGGCCCAGGCGCTGCTCGGGCCCAAAGCGCTTGCCCACGTCGGCATGCAGCTGGTAGTACGAGTCCGACACATAGGTGGCGGTCAGGTCGGCAATCGGCTGGGCCAGCGCGCGCTTGGTCACCATATTGACCGAGCCGGCCACGCTGGCGAGCGGCGGCATGCCCGAGAGCAGCACATTGGGGCCGCGCATCACCTCGACCCGCTCGAACATCTCGATCGGCACCGAGTTGGCCGGCGCAATGCCGTAGAGGCCATTGGTCGCTATGTCCATCGCCGTCACATCGAGCCCGCGCAGGTTGAAGTTCTGCAGCAAATGGCCCTTGTTGGTGGTAAAGACCACCGCCGCATCGTTTTCCAGCACATCCTGCAGCGACAGCGCCGACCAGTCCTCGGCCAGCTCGCGTGTGTAGGCATTGACGTGCACGGGCGCCTCCATGATCGAGGTCGCCCCCAGAATGCCCAGCCGTGCCCCCTTGGCTGCCTTGCGTCCGGGCGCGAGCGCAGGGAGGTCTTCACGCTCATAGCGGTCGCGCACGGTGACCTGGGGCAGGTTGACGGGTGCGCTGGCCTCTGTGCTGGCGCCCGCCTCCTGCGCGGGTGCTGCTGATTGCGCTGGCTGGGCCTGCTGGGCCGATGCCCCAGCGCTGGCGGCAGCGGCCATCAAGGCCAGGACGATCAGGTTGGGTTGGTGTCTGAGTTGGGTTGTATGTGACATGAGAATGACGTTGCTATGACTTTAATGAACAAGAATCATTCTCAATCGTATTCATCGGATGTGATGTTTGCAACTTTTTGTTGTATTTATGGGATCACCCGCCGCTGAATTTGGTGCGAGCCCTGCGTCTGGAGACTCAGGTTCCGCTGTAAGCACGGGGCGAGGAAAGGTCCATATACTGATATGAATATCAGGAGATAAATTTGAATAAAGCCATGGGTATCCGTTCTACCGTTGTTGCTAGCGTGCTGGCGCTCGCAAGCAGCATGGGTTGGGCTGCTCGCAGTTTTACCCCCCAGGCCGGCACCTGGGCCATTACCGAAGAATTGGATGGAAAACCGGGCCGGGGCCTGGCGATTGATGTGCAAGGCAATACCTTCTTTATGCAGGTATTTGGCTATGAGACGAATGGCGACGCCACTTTCTACACGGCTACCGGGCAGATGGATGGCGACACCGTTACTGCACCGCTGATGCAGTACCAAGGGGGGCGCAGCTTTGGCAGTGATGCAAGGGATGCGGTCGCGTTGGAATCGCCGGGGAAAGTGACGGTGAGTTTTGCCAACGGGCTACAGGGGACGGTGCAGTTTCCTGGCGAGCCCGGGCGCGCGATTCAACGCTTTGAGATGAGAAGTGATGACTATGTGGCCCGCTATTGGAGCGCAGGTGAAACGCGGAGTTTTCTTGGGACGACGCTGGACTCCAATGCGCTTGCACACCGGCAAGTCCATATCAACATCGGCAAGCCGGCCCAAGATTTGCAGTGGCGGGTATGGATGCGTGGTTTTCATGGCGTTCCATGGAATACGTTCATCTGCACAAAGGCCGCAGACCAAGACATTTTCCGTTGCACCAACAGTGAACCTCAGCCCGCCGATGGCAATGAGCCCTATGTGCAGTCCATTGCGCTGCGTATTGTGAATGTGGATCTTGTTGCTGAGCTTGTCGTACTGGAACAAGGAGCAGTGCTTACTTATCCAGTCATGGGTACAGCTATAGGAGGGGGCTCCGGCTCCACCATCACTGGGTGCGCCTTCTGGCTGGATCTGTACATTGGCGATCAAATCAACTGCAACCTTTCAATCACCCCCAGCAGTGGCACTTGGTTGGTGGAGGATGAATGGACCTTCAAGCCAGGGCGTGGAATGGCCATCGATGTTCAAAATGGCATGGCCTTGGCGCAGGTATTTAACTATCTGCCAAGCGGGCGGCCGACCTTTCACATGGGAAGCGGAAGTTTCCAGAAAGCCCAGACCCAGTTAGCGCTGAATCGCTACCAAGGAGGCCGTGCACTGGGGGGACCACTCCAAAGTGCGGAACTGGCGGAGGCTGCCGGAGACTTGTCGCTGGCGTTCTTGTACGGCGGTACAAGCTCGAGGGCACTCAGTCGCGTACGCGGAACGGTAGCGCTGCCGAACGAGCCTCAAAAGCAGATGGTGCGGATGGCATTGGAGCCGGGTGCCGCAGACGCGCAAGGCTTGCTGGGGCAATGGTGGCTCAAATTCTCCACCTTGATTGCCCCGCAAGACACGGTCGCCGTGACTTTGTCGCGTGTGGAGGGTCTAGAAGCGGTGAGTGACGATGGCGCCATTCGATGCACCCGCGCTGATCCCGCCGTTCCGCGCAGGGCCACCTGTACCTGGATCCGTGATGGTGTGACTTCTACCGGTTATCTCTTTCAAGAGCCTGGCAACCGAAGTGGAACCGTGCTGCAGGTCCGCGACCGCCACGGCAACCTGATGGGTCTGGGCGCCGTCCCCTTGGAGTGATGCCAGCGATGGGGGATGGGGCAACCAGCCCTCTGCGCCCGATGCCGGGTGCACATCCCATTCTTAGGGGCGCTTTTTCCGCGTATCCGGCAAGAACGCGGTCGCCAGCCCCAGCAGCGGCAGGAACGAGGTCAGGCCATACACCCAGACGATGCCATGCACATCGGCCAGCTCTCCCAGGCCCGCGGCACCGACGCCGCCGATGCCGAACATCAATCCAAACATCAAACCCGAGACCAGGCCCACGCGGCCGGGCACGGCCTCTTGCGCATACACCACCAGTGCGGCAAAGGCGGACGACATCACCAGGCCGATGGCGATGGCGAGCACGGCGGTCCACACCAGGCCCACATAGGGCAGAGCCAGCGCAAACGGCGCCACGCCCAAAAACGAGATCCAGATAACGGCCTTGCGGCCGATGCGGTCACCGACCGGGCCGCCGGCAAAGGTGCCCGCTGCCACAGCGGCCAGGAACATGAAGAGAAACAGCTGGCTGCTTTGCACGCTCAGGTTAAAGCGCTCGATCAGGTAGAAGGTGAAGTAGTTCGTGAACGATGCGATATAGACAAACTTGGCGAACATCAAAATGCAGATCACCATGACGGCGCGGATGACGCCCACGCGGTTGAGGCCTTCACCCGCATGGTTCTTGGCCAGGCTCTGGGCCTTGGCGCTGCCGTTGTGGCGCACCCAGATGGTCAGGCGGTACAGCACAAAGATGGCGACCAGGGCGACCACCATGAACCAGGCCACCGCTGGCTGGCCATGGGGGATGACGATGGCCGCCGTCAGCAGCGGCCCAATGGCAGAGCCAGTATTGCCGCCCACCTGGAAGCTGGACTGCGCCGTGCCAAAGCGGCCGCCCGATGCCAGGCGCGCAATGCGCGAGGCCTCGGGATGGAAGGTGGCCGAGCCCACGCCCACCACGGCGGCGGCCACCAGCAGCATCTCGTAGCTCTGCGCGGTGGCCAACAGGCCAATGCCGATCAAGGTCATGCCCATGCCGGAGGGCAGCAGGTAGGGCTTGGGGTGCTTGTCGGTGTACATGCCAATCCATGGCTGCAACAGCGATGCGGTGACCTGGTAGACCAGCGCAATCACGCCAATCTGCCCAAAGCTGAGCGAAAAGCTCGCCTTGAGCATCGGAAAGATCGACGGCAGCATCGCCTGGATCATGTCGTTGAGCAGGTGGGCGAGCGCGGCGCCGCCCACAATCGGCAATAAAAAGCCGTGCTGCTGAGTATCTGCAGGTGCTGCAGCCAGTGCAGGCGAGGGGTTGAGGGTGGCGGTATCAGCGGTCATGGCGTCGGGCGGGCAAACCTGGGCAGGCAAAAAAATCAGGCAAGCGGCAAGCCTACGGGAAGATGCGCTGGCGCAATCGCGCAAGCAGGACAAGAAATATCGAATTTGTGCCAGTTGAGCGAATGACAGTCATTCGCGGGCAGGGTAGATGCGTGGCCGGCCGCCGCTTATGATGGCCATTCACTTCAACGCAAGGACGGCCCCCATGACACAGATTGCCCATCTTCGTGACGCGATAGCCGCGAGCCAGCTTTTGAACGACGTGCAAGCCGACGACGGCTTTGTGGTGGGCAGCGTGCGGTTCCATGCCGCAGGGGCCGATATCCATGTCAATGTCGACCCGGAGCTGGCCGACAACCCGGACATGGATGTCGATGCCCTTATCGCCAATACCCAGCGCTTTTTGGCGATGCCAGCCGATCAGTGGACGGCGCTGGTCCACGACATTGCGCTGGAGGTAGAAGAAGCCGTTGAAGACGATGAGGTGCAAGAGCCCACCGATCTGCGCAATGACCTGCGCCTGCATTCGGTGGCCGTTTTTGCCGATGCCGTGCTGCTGTCATTTGTCGCACCCAAGCAGTTTCCGCAGTGCTGGGTGCGGGCCCAGCTGTGCGAGGAGCTGCTGCTGGAAGACATCTCCATTGACGAGAACGATGGTGTGGACACCATCGAATTCAAGTCGCTCGATGATCTGCTGGACAACCTGAGCGCCAACAACGACAAGTAGCGCCCCGGCGCACCGGCGCACTGCAGCCCTCGTCCCAGGGCTGCGTGTGGGTTGCGCATCGCGCATCAGGCGGCCGAAGGCGCCGGCCCAAAATATTGCGGCACCCGCTGGACCAGTTCCTCGGCCGCTTCCCAGAACTGCTCGTCCAGTTCTTCAATCTGCTCAGACAAGTCACCGGCCACTGCGCGGTACACATCATCAATGGTGTTGACCTCGTCCGACTGGGCAATGGGGCCCACCAGGCGCCAGAACGCGGTGACTACCGCGAGCGTGGCGCTGGCCCGGATCTGGGCAAGCGCAGCCAGCGCCGCATCCATCTCGGCCATGCCCCAGTTGCCCAGAAACTGCAGCAGGCCGCCGTTGTAGCCATCGGCCACCAGGCGCCACAAGGCCACCAGCGCCCGGCTGCGGTGATTGAGCTGGTCCGCCTTCCAGTCCAAGGCCTTTAGCTCGGCCAACGCCGCTTCAAACAGCGCATCCTGCTCCAGTGTCCAGACATTGAGTGCGCCGTCAGCCGAGGTCTGACCGGCGCTGGGCCAGTTGACGCCGCGCCCGTCCGCGGTAGCCACCCATTGCGATCGCTCTTGCGCGTTCATCGCAAGCACCTTGGGCCCCACCCAGGACAGCGGAGCGGCCAGCTGGCGGCCGTCATCGAGCAGCAGCAAAACGCGCTTTTCTTCAAAGATGACGTCGGTGATCGGAGATCCGACGACGGCATGCCCGTCGTGCTTCATGCATGGCCTTTCCGGGGCGCAAACCTGCCCCCAACAGCGGATGAGTTTAAGGGAGATCCCGTTTCGGCGAGGGTGCTGCCCGCGCCTTATCTTGAGCGCCCTCCTACCCGTAAAGGCCCAACTGTAAACAACATGTAAACCTGGTGGTTTCAAATCATTGTTGCGTAACAGGTAAATCAAATTTTGATATTTGTTTTAATCCAAACTTCTTTGCTTAATGCAGAAATGAATATCATTTTTCATTTATATATTTCATTATTACAAGTCGCTGATTGTAATTTTTAAAAGAGAATGTTTGGAGTGTCTCTCGTACTATATTTGCCGTAAATTTCTGCATCCACGCCACCTTGCTTGCCGCCCACCCTTGCTGCCATTGGCGCAGGTGCGCGCTGCTGGCTGGGCTGGCCACGCCAGGCCGCTTTCAAGATCCCCGTGCATTTGCAAGCGCAGAAAAATCCACGGAAACCTGGCGTCCGATATGGAAAGGGATTTGTGCGCAATATATGATTAATAGTGAGATTAAAGTCCCACATGTAATGATCGTCGATCGCGATCTACAGCAACTTCGTCTTCTGGTCACCGCACTGCGCAGCCGCTCTTACACCGTCAGCGTCATTGAGAATGAGAGCCAGGTCTACACCCGCATTCTTTTAAAGCCTCCTGATCTGGTATTGATGGATGTGCGCTTGCCTGACCGCAGTAATATCAAGGTGGCCAGATTGCTCCAAGAGAATGCATCCACCCGCTATATACCCATCCTATTTATCTCTGCGCTGTCTGATAAAGAAGACCGGCTGCTTGGGCTTCGTGCTGGAGCTGTCGACTATATATTGAAGCCCTATTATGTGGATGAGGTGCTGGAGAGGGTTCGCATTCACATTGCGCTGGCGCGTAAAAGAACCGGATTGGAGCAGCATACAGCGGATGCGGTGAGGGCATGGCATATACCTTCGGGAATCCTGTCGGCCAATATGAGCATCAAGCAGGTAGCGACCGAATTCATAATCCATCACCTCAGTGACTCGACGCTAAAAGGCGGTAATGTGGCTGCCAGCCTGGGTTTGTCCACCCACCGCCTAAATATGGTATTTGAGGCCACCGTGGGCATGACGGTCTTTGAATATATTCGCAAAGAGCGAATGTCCAGGGCCGCAATGATGCTGGAGACCGGCTCACTGGGGGTCGCCGACATTGCGACCGAAGTCGGCTATGCCAACTCCGGCAACTTTTCCACCGAGTTCAAGAAGTTCTGGAAAAGGTCGCCCAAGCAGTACCGCATGGCATTCCAGGCGCAGGGGGCACCGGTGCCAAGCCAGCCGTCAGAAGATAAACCGGAGTAGCAACCGGTGTGCCGCACGTCTTGACGTTCAAGTGCTCAATCTGCGGATGAATCGCGAGATAAACCTATGCGGATCACCGCACTCCACCGAGCCCCTCTTCGCCGCGTGACTCCGCATACGAAAGTCTGGACAAGCACTACCGACACGACCAAAAAAATGCCAGTCAGCATGTCACTGACTGGCACCGGTTTGAAGGCCGATCAGCGATCAGGCACTGTGCTTGCGTGCACGCCCCATGCCGAGCATGGCCAGGCCTGTGGCAAGTACCAGCAGTGCCCAGGTGGACAGCGACGGAACCGCAGTGGGCACGGGGACCGCGCGAATCGTGATCTCGTGGCTCAGCTTGCTGTCAACGCCCGAAGCGCTGACGGCAGACGATCCCACTTCCGTTGGCTTGCCCTCGACCACACAGGTGACCACAGCCCCTTCTGGGATGGTGGAGGGCGATGTCCAGCCGGTGGCAGCCGGGGCAGCGGGCGTGACGATGGTGCAAGCGCCAGGCCCTTGGGTGATGCCGGCAGGCAGGCCGGAGACGGCGCAGTTGGCCCCCGCCTGGTCTGCACTGCCCCGGTTGCTGCAGCTGTAGCTGCCTTGGTAGGGAGTGCCGACCGTTCCCGTCGACGGCAATCCGCTCAGATCGACCACGACATCCGCAGCGCCCACGACGGTGATGTCCTGGGTCGCCGTGTTGTTGCTCAGGTCGCGGTCTCCCGTCGTGCCGGTGGTGCCCGTCGTTGTCGTCGTTTTCTTCACATTGGCGGGTGTGCCGCCCACCTCACAAGTGACGACCGCGCCTTGCGCGATGAGGTTCCCTGCGGTCCAGGCTGCGCTGTCGGGGCTTACCGTGCAAGCCTGGATGCTGAGCCCATCTGGCAGCGGGCCGGTGGTGCAAGCCGTCGCAGACAATGCATCGGCATCGCCCAGGTTGCTGCAGCGCAATTGCCCTTGGTAAGGCACGCCGACCGTCGCGGTGGCCGGCAGTCCGGACAGGTCGATGGCCAGATCGGGTGCCGTGACCGTCATCGTGACCTCAGCCGTTGCGCACTTGGTCTGGTTGGGCGCTGGCAAGCAAACGTCGTAGCTAAAGGTATCGACGCCCACGAAACCAATGGCAGGCGTGTAAATAAACTTCCCAGGATTTGCCGGATCGGCCGCAATCGTTCCGCCGTTGGCCGACGTGGTCTGCGCGGTGACCGAGCTGCCCTCCGGCACATGGGGATCGTTGTCCGTCAGATCCAATGAGCCCGAGGGCGTGTTGATCCGCGTAGTACCCGAATCGTTGACCGTAGCCGGCGGATCCTCAAAAGTATTGGTGATCTTGGTGGGCACCCAGGTTTGGGGCAACTCCGTTTCTGCAGGCAGTCCTGGCAGCTTCTCTTCGCGCACTGCGATGTTGTCCAGCTCAAAGCCGGCACCCCAAAAGCGTATCTTCTTGATGGTGGTGGAGCCGAAAGCGGTAGTGTCCTTGAGCACATAGTTCAGATACACATAGGGCTCAGCGTTGTTCCCCTCGATAAAGGGATTGCCGTTGTATTGCGCTCTGCTGTAGGTGATGTTCTGGTCCAAGGCCTTCATCGTGAGGTTGGAGGGCGAATTCAAAAACGCCATCAGATCGTCGGTGGTCATCGCCGTCAGCACGTTGTCGTTCTCATCGAGCAACTCCACGTTGTTGCCGTTGGAGCCTGCGGACCACCAGAAGCCGACATAGCGCGCAGGGTTGGTCAAGGTCACCGTGACGCCTACCGGTGTGCCGGTTGTCCCTGCATTGAGAAAGTTGGAACCACCACTGCCCATTACCGTGCCGGTGCCTGCGCCGCCATACACATTGGCAGCGGCCACATTGGTATTGCCGCCGGCGCCCACCTGGTACGTTCCGATAGCCCAGTTGCCGGATGTTTTAGTGCCCAGGGTCTCGCCGTTGAATGTTTCGATGGTGTACGACTGCTTGTAAGCGTCGGACCAAGGCAGAGCGCCTTCGGGCACCGCTGCGTTGAGAGCCGCATTGCGGACGGGTTCAGAGATATAAAGCGTCAGCTCACTGGCCTGGGCATTCCAGGCGCTCATTCCAGCCAGGCAGGCAAGGGCCAAAGCCGCAGAAGTTTTTGTCATAGACCTTGTGAATAATTTAGAAAACAAAATCTTCGATATGAATCGCCTTTGTCTTTTTTCGGGACGAGTCATTTCCCTCGCACATCGAAAGGCGAGTCGCGGTGGTTCGGGCTTTAGATCCGTGGATACGCCCAGCTGGCAGAGAGCAGGGGGCGGTTGAGGAGATCCATGGCCTGGGTTGGGCTTGCCGTCAGCGGACGCTGCTGTGCAGCGCGAGGGAGATTCGAAGCGATGGATTGTAGAACAAAAGGAACATTTACTGACAAAATTTACAATTGGGCGAAATGCTGCAGAAGGTGCTGCCCAGCGGCCATCTGCCTTGCGCCACGGTTGCGCAGGGCGCAAACGCCGCCCACCGCAGGCCCCATCAACGGGGCACCGATGCCTGAGGACTGCCTTGCATCCACACCACAAAGGCCCCCAAGCGCGCATCGAACCCTGCCGCAGATGCGTTGGGCGCTTAGAACAGGTTCTTTGGCCTGCTGCACAAAGAAATGGGCTTGGCTGGCCATATCTGGAAAGCGCTCCGAGAACTACCGCGCATAGTCATCCAGCGACCGGGGCTAGTACCCGCCTGGACTGCCCATAGCCACGGGGCAGTCCATAGATAGGCTGATTTCGGCTACCTGGCCAAGGGCAGTCCAAGCAAAAGGCCCATGCAGGCCATGAAGCAGTGGCATCCAACGCATCCTGAACGGTTCAATAGGCGGCCCTATGAGGGTCAGGGATGCACCAGCTAGCCCGAATAGGTGGGCCGATGGCATTGCATTCCTGAGGCAGGCGAATGGCAAAAAGGCGCGCGTTTCAGCCATCCGTACACCGGCAAGAGCTCAAAACTCGTCACCGCTTGATACGCATACCACGCTAACAAGGGATGACGTTCTATCTATGACCTAAGCGTGCGAGCAGGGAAGTTGCAAATTCAGCTAACTGAAGCCAGATGGCAGTTATGTTTTGAGAGTATCTATCGCGATTTTTGGCTAGTTCGTGGTGTTAGTAAATGCTGGAATCAGTAAATCTTCAATTCTAAAGTCGCTCTTAATTATTACCAGATGTAGCTGATCTTGCGCGTATATGCCCACTGCGACTCAGTATGCATCAGGGCAATGAGAATTTGTGCAACAGCATAAATTTATCTCAGAATTCATTTGAGTCGATCACCTGATTAATTGTTTACAAATCCATATTGAGAATTCAATGTCGGTATTTAAGTTTTTAATCGGCTAATACTCATAGTTAATAATTATTGAGTGTTTGACGTTGGTTAAAAATAGGTTTAAATTTTTGGTCAGAGGGTTGATAAAAAACCTTGAAAAGTTCTCGCCAGAATGTACGTCAAACAACCCATTGGGCTTGGGGCGCCACCACTTGCAGCCGTTGCGCACATGAGCAAAGGATGTGGTACGCAATGCTTAAAGTAACTGCGGATAGATAAAAAAGAGATTTGATGGCTGGAAAATGATATCGCCATAGCGTGTTTGCATTGATAGTGGCATACGCCCACACCGGCTTTTCTCAAGAAGTCATGCTTGATTTGTTCGAAGATCCCAGATCTGTATCTCAGTCGTGATTATATTGATAAAAACGGCAGTCGAAATATTGATCCATTTAATGGATTTCTGCAATGCCAATACGGGGAGCTCCATCGTCCCAGAAATGATGGTTTTGATCTTCAGGTGAGAAGGACTGCCGACGGTTCTTCTATTGAGTCGCTGAAACCTGCAGCCTGCGACTAATCATCAGGTGCGGGCATCGGGTGGAGTATTTATTTCGATCGCGTTTTAAAAAAGAACAAGCCGTTAGTTAAACACACATACACAGGCAGTGGCAGATAATCCCATTTTGGTGCTGGCTGGCGGTAGTCAACAATACTTTGTATTTGCTGGCAGCTCTTAGCCTTTCGTGTTGATGAACCAGCAGTGTAGAGACGACCGTATAAATAGCTGCGGGTTGAAAGTATTTTCTCCTGATGGCGGCGACTGGAGCTCTCATTGTGCACCTGGCAGCCGCAACACCTATGAGGGCTGCCAAAGGGAAGGCGCAGTCAGCCGATATTCAGGCTGCAACCGCGTGTGTCGTGAGGTTATCTGTGCAAGTCGGCTGGGGCTCAGGTGTTGCACTTCAAATTTGAGGTAGCGAGGATAGATGCCTATGAATTCATATGATTACTCCATTTAAAAATGCCATCTTCCATCAGGAATATTTCTTTGGGCTTTAGCAGGCGTTCTATAGGCTGCGCTAAATGAGCTTTATATTTTTTGAAAATATGAGAGGATTAAATGATGAAAAATCACATTAAATTTATTATCTCACCTCTTTTTATGTCGATTGGCTGTATTTGTAATCTTCCCGCTGTGGCCGCACCAGGCGTACCAGCTGATCCGTTAGTAGTATGGAGCGAGGATTTTCAAAATTTATCAACCCCGACTCTAATGTCGGATGTCACTGATTTGCTTGGCTATGCAGGCTTGAATCCTGTCAACCAGGCTTACACGGCTGACCCGCCTTGGACAAGTCCGTCGAAAATGTGCAATGGAATTTTGGCTGCATACAATCAAAATCCTAACTCAACAGTAGGAATAGCTGCCTGTACAGGTCACAAAGGCAGTTGGAACTTCTCACAGCAGCTGAGTCAAGCACTAGGGATTTTGAGAGGCCAAGACATAAATACAACTTCTCGCAACAATTATGCAGTAACTGCATTTACGACTGGAGATCCCGGTTCTGACTTAATAATTCTCAGAACAGAAGGTAATATCCCCTTGGTTGCGAGTAAACGATTTCTATTGACTTCAATAGATGCGGCTGCACTCAACTGTCAATCAGGGCGTCCATTATTGCGCTTTTCATTTGTTGATCAGGATGGTATAGAGGAGAATATTTCACCTGATGCTGTGGATGTCTGTGCTAATGGTTCTAGAGTGCCAGTGAGTGCACTAGAAAGTAATCTTGCCGGTACTGCAGTCGCCGGAATTTTAAATTCTCCCGCAGCATTTAAATTTGCTGGAAGATCAGTTGGATATATTATTCGTAATGCCCAGGGGTCTGGAAATGGCAATGATTTCGCATTCGATAATCCAAAAATTTTGGATGCCACTCCTCAACTTGACAATGCATTCGATCCGCCGTTGGTAGCGATGGGTAATTCGACCAATATAGTCTTCACGATCACGAATACCAGTGATTTGCTGGCAAAGGAAGGTTGGGGTTTCACGGATACACTCTCCCCGGGTCTCACTGTTTCAGGAGTTCCGATCACTACCTGCCCCACAGCTTCGACAGATGTTTTAGCGCCAATAGGAGCTAATTCCATCTCGATTACCAGCAGCTTGTCTAATGGGATGGCATCATGCACAATAACAGTGCCCGTGATGGCCTCTACTGCTGGCATTTATCAGAATAACGAGAATAATATTAGCCTGCACGAATTTATTAACCCCCCACTTCCAAATACATCGAATCATCTAGAAGTCACGCCCGCTGCCGACATGCAAGCAAGTTCTTCGCTGCCTGCGAATGTCATTGCTGGGCAAACAGTTGCTGGCACCATTGCTTGCCTGAATGCAGGACCCAGTGCAGCGGACTCTGCAACATGTGATATTTCTGGGCTTCCAGCGGGTGCAACGACGAGCTGTACACCCGCCGTCCCCACGGCGACGCCACTCACTGTATCCGGCGCGATCTCTTGCGACGTGAGCTTTGTAGCTCCTGCTACGGGCTCTATAACAGCAACGATCACTGCGGGCAGCGCAACTGCAGATCCACTTACCTCAAATAATGCAGTCTCCTATAACGCAGTGATCACGCCCGCTGCCGATATGCAGGCAAGTTCTTTGCTGCCTGCTAATGTCACTGCCGGGCAAACAGTTACTGGCACCATTGCTTGCCTGAATGCCGGACCCAGTGCAGCGGACTCTGCAACATGTGATATTTCTGGGCTTCCAGCAGGTGCAACGACGAGCTGTACACCCGCCGTCCCCACGGCGACGCCACTCACCGCATCCAGCGCGATCTCTTGCGACGTGAGCTTTGTAGCTCCTGCTACGGGCTCTATGACAGCTACGATCACTGCGGGAAGTGCAACTGCAGATCCACTTCCTGCCAACAATGCAGTCTCCTATAACGCGGTGATCACGCCCGCTGCCGATATGCAGGCAAGTTCTTTGCTGCCTGCGAATGTCACTGCTGGGCAAACAGTTGCTGGCACCATTGCTTGCCTGAATGCAGGACCCAGTGCAGCGGACTCTGCAACATGTGGAATTTCCGGACTTCCAGCAGGTGCAACGACGAGCTGTACACCCGCCGTCCCCACTGCGACGCCACTCACTGTATCCGGCGCAATCTCTTGCGACGTGAGCTTTGTAGCTCCTGCTACGGGCTCTATGACAGCAACGATCACTGCGGGTAGCGCAACTGCAGATCCACTTACCTCAAATAATGCAGTCTCCTATAACGCAGTGATCACGCCCGCTGCCGACATGCAGGCAAGTTCTTCGCTGCCTGCGAATGTCACTGCTGGGCAAACAGTTGCTGGCATCATGACTTGCCTGAATGCAGGACCCAGTGCAGCTGACTCTGCAACATGTGGAATTTCTGGACTTCCAGCGGGTGCAACGACTAGCTGTACACCAACCGTCCCCACTGCTACTCCACTACCTGCATCCAGCGCGATCTCTTGCAACGTGAGCTTTGTAGCTCCTGCTACGGGCTCTATGACAGCAACGATCACTGCAGGCAGCTCAACTCCAGATCCGGAATCAGCAAATAATGCCATTTCTTATGAGGCTTCAATTAATACACAACCTATTATAAAACGCGTGCCTGCATTGAATCATTGGATGATTTTTACACTTTCGTTCATTCTTGGTGTAGCTATTTTGGTTGGATTCAGGAAAAAAAATGAAGTGTTGAATACTAAGTCTAAGCATATTGTCGCGCTAGGGAAACTCTGCAAGCTTCCAGTCGGCAAGTGAGGTGGTACATTGCCGTGGGCAAAGGCCTGCGTAAGAAGCTCGATGTAAGCACCCCGCTGGTATTGTTGAAAGAGAAATACGAGCAAACCAAACCCAGCATGTGAGCCAAAGTGGGATACCCGTTCCGTGTGATCAAGCAGCAGTTTGGATTTAACAAGCTGCGCTACCCGGTCATCGCCAAGAACGACAACAAGCTGCAGACGATGTTGGCGCTGGCCAATCTGTGGTTGGTGCGAAGGAAGTTGAAGGGGGTGCCGGCATGGGTGCGCCTGCAGGTGCTCCACACGGGTTAAAAGCCGTCAATGCGGTTTGAAATCTGGCGATAAAGCTGCGTCATGGCAGGCAAATCGGCATCGAGCTGACAGGCCGATCTGAATGCCGTGGTTTTGCAGACCTTCCCCAGCGGTGGATCTGCTGATCCCATGGCTTGTCAGCCGCGCCCAGCAAGCATGGCTGCTGTCACCGCGTATCAGCTCGCAAACTCGGCGCTCCACTGGGCGAGCTGGCGCGCGGTAATGCCGACGCTGCCGCAGAGAATGACCACCACGGACTGGGCTTGCTGCAGCAGGGGCGACGCGCTGTGCAGCGCCGCCACCGATGCGCCGCAGGCGGGCTCGACCAGCATGCGGTGCTCCAGCAGCACCTCTTCGCAGGCGGCTACGGAGGCAGCATCTGGTACGACCACGCTCTCGATGCGGTGCTCCCGGGTCAGCGCCAATGCGCGGTCGCAGACCTGGCGTGCGCCCAGCGAGGTGGCAATGGAGGTGATGCCGGGCAGCAAGGTGGGCGCGCCGGCTTCCATCGCCTTGGCCAATGACTCAGCGCCTGCTGTCTCGGCGGCAAGGACTGGCACGGCGCCCCAGCCATTGCGCTGCAGTCCCTCCACCACACCGCATAGCAGTCCGCCGCCGCCCACCGAACAGATCACCAGGTCCGGGCGCTCGCCTTGCCGTGCCAGCTCGTCGATCATCGTAGCGTGGCCGGTCCAGAGCAAGGGGTCATCAAAGGGGTGCAAAAAGGCATCGCTGGCCGTCATCAGCTGCTGGGCGTGGGCATGGGCCTCCATCCACGATGCGCCGTGCACGATGACCTCAGCCCCTTCGGAGCGGATCAGGTCCTGGGCGCGCTGCGATGTGGAGGCAGGTACCACCACGGTCACCGGGGTCTGCAGCATGCGGCCGGCATAGGCCACGGCATACCCGGCATTGCCGCCCGATGAGGATATGAAGCGCTTGGCACCGCGCGATCGGTAGATCTCACAGGCGTGGCCGATGCCACGCGTCTTGAACGAGCCGCTGGGCTGCAAGGTCTCCAGTTTCAGGCGCACGTCTTTGCCTGTGCGCAACGACAGTGCCCGCGATGCGATAACGGGGGTTTCAATATGGATGGCCATGGTGTATTTCCTTGTGTTCTGAACGGTGCCGCCTGGCTGCCTGCCGATGAAGGTGAGCCACGCGGCCGCTGCAACTCAGCTGTTGGTGGCCAGAACTTTGCAGTCGTGCCGATCCGCGAACCGGCGATAGGCGATAACGGGCAAAGCCGCCCACAACGGCCTGGGCGCAGGCTGGCCGTGGAGATGCTGGTACGCGGCGTGCAGCGGGCAAGTCATGCCACCAGGCCGCAATGGTCCAGTAGCAGGCCCTCAGTGTAGGGCGCAATCAGCGCACGCTGACCAAAAGTCCCGGAGCGTGGGCGACAAGGCGGTGATGCGGCGACCTGGTGAAAAAAGGCAGCAGGCCGCACTGCTGGCTCGGGAGGGTGGGCGCGCCAGACCAGGCTACGCTGCCGCTGGCGCCTTGCCGCTACTGCGCAGACGATGTACCCGCGCTGCATACGCGCCCACAAAAGCCAACGCCACCCGAAGGTGGCGTGCAGAGGCGGCTGTGACGCGCGAAGGACAGTCGATCAGCTGATCAAACCATTCTTTAACGCGTAGTAGGTCAGATCGCTGTTGGAGTTCAGGGTCATCTTCTCCATCAAGCGGGTGCGATAGGTACTCACGGTCTTGACGCTCAGCGACAGCTGCTCGGCCACATTGCTCGCGGTCTCGCCCTGGGCGAGTTTGAGGAAGACCTGGAACTCGCGCTCGGACAGGTGCTCATGCGGCGGGGCATCGTCCTTGCGGCCCAGCTGCTGGGCCAGCAGGTTGGCAACCATCGGGGTCAGGTAGCGCTTGCCCAGCGAGATGGTGCGAATCGCCTCAACAATCTCACTCGGGTCGCACTCCTTGTTCAGGTAGCCGTTGACCCCTTGGCGGATCAGGTTGATCGCATAGTGCTCAGCCGGGTAGCCGCTCAGGATCAGGATGCCCATGTCGGGCTCCTTGGCGCGCAGCATGGTCAGCGCGTCGATACCGCTTTGGCCGGGCATGGACAGGTCCATCACCAGCACGTCCACGGATTCATTGCGCACCAGGTCAATGGCTTCACGGCCATTGGATGCTTCTCCCACGACGCGGATATCTACGAAATCCGCGAGAAATTGCTTCAGGCCGGAGCGAACGATGGCGTGGTCATCGACAAGTCCTACGTTGATCATTGGTCTTCCTTGGTAGCGGCAGCGCAGCTTTGGCTGACTGGCTCGCGGTCTTTTTTGAAACTGCGCAACCGGATCGGATAACCACAGGTGACAGCACAAGCGGCCGTGATTATCAAAAAATGCAGATAATAACTATATTATTCACTGCGAGAATATCCAGAGCCGTATCGCTAAATTATAAATTTGATACCGGGTATTGACCTGCCTCAATGGTCGGGTAAATACCTTTTTCAAAAACCTCAATGGCTAGAGCCTTAGTTTAACCATGGTTTGCAAACGCGTTGTGGGTGCGTGCAAACGGACGCTGTCAGTGTAGGACTACAAGTACTGAGACCGATTTTTCAGGGCCTTGTTCTAGCATGGAAATTTTGCTGATTCAGCCAATGTGGTATATTGCAGCGGCATTAAAAGAAAATGTCCTACAAGGATAAATTCCTTGGTTCAAAACACCGTCTGCAATAGTTTTATTGCAATAATCTTTTGTTATTGGATTTGCAATGAAAATAGTCTATATCGAAGACAATGAGGAACTGCGCGAGACGATCGGCTGCCTCATGGAAGGGCCGGGCCGCAGCATCACCTGTTGCGCCAATGCGGAAGAAGCGCTGCAGCTCGACGCGCAGGCGCCGTTTGACCTGGTGGTGACCGATGTCAGCCTGCCCGGCCAATCGGGCACTGAGCTGGCCCAGTCGTTGCTCAAGCAAGCGCCGCTGCGCTGGATCGTGCTGTGCACCGGCTACGACCTGGGCCACTACCCCGCGCAGTGGGGCCCGAACGTGCGCACCTTGCTCAAGCCTTTTGAGATTGAAGAGCTTGAAGCGCTGCTCGGCCAGATCGAGGCCCAGCGCCCCAATGCCACGCTGCAGTAAGCGCTGAACCCAGGCGCTGCAATGCCAAGAAGGACGGCTGTGCCGTCCTTCTGCTTTTGGGGGATGGACGCAGCAGGCCGCCACTTTGATCCATAAAACCTATAGCGTGCGGCCGGTCCGTGGGCCTTCACAGCACCGCCTGGCGGTTCGGCGCCAGTGGCTGGCGCGGCAGCCGGATCTCAAAGCGGGTCTGGCCTTCGGCCGATTGCACCTGGATGGCGCCACCATGCGCCTGGGCAATCTGCTGGGCAATGTAGAGCCCCAGGCCCAGTCCTTCGCTTTGTCCGGGTTGGCGCTCGCCACCCCGAAACGGCTTGAACAGATCGGGCAGCAAAGCTGCGGGAATGCTTCCCCCGTTCTCGATCACCAGCAATACCTCTGCGGGCTGGCTGCCATCCAGGCGCACGCGGATCGGCGCATCAGCCGCGCCGTGCTTTAAGGCATTGCCCAGGATATTGCTCACCACCTGGGCCAGGCGCTCGCTGTCCCAGCGGCCCTGGGTGTCGCCCTGGGCCTGGTAGTGCAACTGGCGCTCTGCGCTGCACTGGCGCGCATCTTCCACCGCGGCCTCGCACAGGCGGGCCAGGTCCATGTCGGCCAGGCTCAGGCGCAGGCCGCCGGCCTGGCGGATGCGCGTCACATCGAGCAAATCGTCCACCATGCGGGCCATGCGCTGGCTGTTGCCCAGCAGGCGCTCGGCCAGCTCTTCGTTCTTGCTCGCGTCGGTCTGGCGCTTGAGCAGGCTCGCCGTCATCTTGATGGTCTGCAAGGGGTTGCGCAGGTCGTGGCTGAGCACCGCCATGAACATCTCGTTGACGCGCAGCGCCTCGGTGCGCTCTTGCAATTGCTGGGCCAGCTCCTGCTTGCGGCGGTGCAGCTCAAAGAAGATGTTCACCTTGGCGCTGAGCATGTCCGGGTCGATGGGCTTGTACAGGAAATCCACCGCGCCGCTCTCATAGCCCTGGAACTGCCAGTTCTGCTCATGCGTGCCCGCGGTCATGAAGATCAGCGGAATATGGCGCGTGCGCTCGCTGCCCCGGATCAGCGCGGCCAGGTCAAAGCCGTTCATCTCCGGCATCTGCACATCCAAGAGGGCCAGCGCCACATCGTTGTGCTGCAGCAGCAGCTCAAGCGCCTCGCGCGCCGAATGGGCTTTGAGAAACTGCACACCCTCGCGCTGGAGCAGCGCTTCGAGGGCCACCAGGTTCTGCGGGATGTCATCAACAATCAGGCATTTGATGCCGTCTATGGTCTTCATGGCGCTACAAGTCAAAAGCTAGGGCCCATGGTGTGCGACTGCATCACCATCTGCTGGGCGGGTATTTTTAAACTAATCAATGCTGGGTTTCTTCTGGTATATCTTCTCAACCACCGCCACATCTTCAAATGCCGGCGCCTGGTTGGAAAATCGCAGCGATTCTTTCATGCCCAAACCCAAAAAGCCGCGATGGCATAATGACTGCCGGAAAAGATCCAGCGCGCGGTTTTGCAAGTCGGTATCAAAGTAAATCAGTACATTGCGGCACGATATCAAATGCATCTCGGCAAATACGCTGTCGGTCGCCAGGCTGTGGTCGGCAAATACCACGTTCTTGCGCAGCTCTTTGTCCAGCACGATATGGCCGTAATGCGCGGTGTAATAATCGGCGAGCGATCGTTTGCCACCGGATTTCAAATAATTGGCGGAGAACGACTCGGCCCGCTCAATGCCAAAAATGCCTTGTTCGGCCACACGCAGCGCCTGCGAGTTGATGTCGGTCGCATAGATCAGGCTGCGCTCGAGCAGGCCTTCTTCGTGCAGCAAGATGGCCAGCGAGTACACCTCTTCGCCGGTGCTGCAGCCGGCCACCCAGATCTTGAGCGAGGGGTAGGTGCGCAACAGCGGCACCACCTCGCGGCGCAGCGCCGCAAAATAGGCTGGGTCGCGGAACATATCGCTGACCTGTACCGTCAGGTACCCCAACAGCGCGGTAAACGCCGAGGGGTCATGCATGATCCGGTCCTGCAACTGCGACAGTGTTTTGCAGCCAAAGGCGGCGAGTGCCGCCTCCAGCCCGCGTTTGATCGATCCCTGCGCATAACCGCGAAAATCATAGTGGTAACGGTAATAAATACCGTCTAGCAGCAAGCGCTGCTCAATCTCGGCAATCTCGGCCTTTTTGCGTAACGGCATGGGGCTTTATTTGGGCATCCAGACGCGCACCAGGGACAGCAGTTTCTCCACGTCCAGTGGTTTGGCGATGTAATCGTTGGCACCGGCGGCCAGGCATTTTTCCTGGTCGTCCTTCATGGCCTTGGCAGTCAGCGCAATGATGGGCAGGCGCCTCAAATGCGCGCGGCTGCGAATCTCGCGCATGGCGGTATAGCCATCCATCTCGGGCATCATGATGTCCATCAAGACCAGGTCCACCGCACTGTCCTCGCGGTCCAGCACCTCGAGCGCCTCGCGGCCATTGCGGGCAATGTCCACGGCAATGCCGGTGGGCTCCAGAATGCTGGTCAGCGCAAACACATTGCGCACATCGTCCTCCACCACCAGCACCTTGCGCCCTTCCAGCGCGGCCTCGCGGCTGCGGGCCTGGGCCAGCATCTGCTGGTGCTCGGGCGACAGGCGAGACTCCACCTGGTGCAGGAACAAGGTGACCTCATCGAGCAGGCGCTCGGGCGAGCGCGCATCCTTGATGATGATCGAGTGTGAGAAGCGGCGCAGCTGCAACTCTTCATCGCGCGACAGCGCCCGGCCGGTGTAGACGATCACCGGCGGGAAGGACACGCCGTCCTGCTCGGACATGCGCTCGAGCAGCGCAAAGCCGCTCATGTCGGGCAGGTTCAGGTCCATGATCATGCAGTCATAGGTGCCCTGGGCCAGGTACTCCAGCGCCTGGGTGGCGGTGGCGGCGCAGACCACATCGACCTCGCTGTTGCCCAGCAGGCTGTGCACGCTGTCGCGCTGGCGCTCGTCGTCTTCGACCAGCAGCACGCGGTGGATGTTCTGGGTGAACTTGGCCTCCAGCCGCTTCAAGGCCTGGGCCAGCTCCTCGCGCTGCACCGGCTTCAACGCATAGCCCAGCGCGCCGCGCACCAGCGCCTCTTGGGAGTAATCGGCCACCGAGACGATGTGCACCGGGATATGGCGCGTGCTGGGGTTGCGCTTGAGCTGGTCCAACACGCCCAGACCGGAGAAGTCGGGCAGGTTGATGTCCAGCACAATCGCATTGGGCAAAAACTGCAGCGCTGCGGCCAGGCCATCGGACGCATTGCGCGCCACCTGGCAGCTAAAGCCCATCTCGCGCGCCAGCTCTTGCAGAATGTCGGCAAAGCGCGGGTCGTCCTCCACCACCAGCAGATGGCGGCCCTGGATGATGGTGGGCAGGGCCAGCTCAGCCGCCGTAGCAGAGGCAGCCGTTGTTGCGCTGGGGGTGACAACGGCCGTGGCGGCATTGGCCGTGGCGACGGCCGTGTTGGACGGCATTGGCGCCATGGCGCGGGGCGCAGCAGCCGGTGCGATCGTCTTGACCGGTGCGCTCAGCGGCGGCTGCACAGCGCGTAGCGCATCGGCAGCCTTGGGCGGCACTGGCACCTCGGCGGCGGGCGCAGCCGCTGCCACCAGCGGCATATGAAAGCTGAACACGCTGCCTTGCCCCGGCGTGCTTTGCACGGTCACCTGGCCGCCCAGCAGCTGCGCCAGGTCACGGGCAATTGACAGACCCAGGCCCGTGCCGCCGTACTTGCGGTGGGTGCTGCCATCGGCCTGCTGGAATGCCTCAAAAATCAGCTGCTGCTGGTGCTCGGGGATGCCGATGCCCGTGTCCTGCACCGCAAAGCTCAAGGTGCCCGGCTGGCTTTGCGACAGCTGCAGGCTCACGCTGCCCCGGTCGGTGAACTTGATCGCGTTGGACAGCAGGTTTTTCAGAATCTGGCCCAGGCGCAGGCTGTCGGTCTGCGCATAGGCAGGCACACCCGGGGCAATATGGCAGCTCAGCGCCAGCCCCTTTTGCTGGGCCAGCGGGCGCAGCGGCTCGATGAGCGACTGCATCGCGGTGCCCAGGTTCACGGGCTCGAGCACCACATTGGCCTGGCCAGCTTCAATCTTGGCCAGGTCCAGAATATCGTTGATCAGCGCCAGCAAATCATTGCCGGCCGCATAGATGGTCTGTGCGTACTTGACTTGCTCGCCGGTCAGGTTGCCCAGCTTGTTGTCGCCCAGCAGCTTGGCCAGGATCAGGGTCGAGTTCAGCGGCGTGCGCAGCTCATGGCTCATATTGGCCAAAAACTCGCTCTTGTACTGGCTGGCCACTTCGAGCTCGCGCGCCTTGTCGGTCAGCGCATCCTTGGCGCGCAGCAGCTGCTCGCGCTGGTGCTCGAGCTTTTGCGTCTGCTCTTCCAGGTATACATTGGTCTGCTCGAGCTCTGACTGCTGCTGCTCCATCTGCGCCTGCGAGCGCTGCAGCGCCTGGCTTTGCTGCTCCAGCTCCTCGTTGCTGGCGCGCATCTCCTCTTGCTGCACCAGCAACTCTTCGGCCTGCTGGCGGGTTTCTTCCAGCAGGTTCTCCAGGCGCGAGCGGTCGATCGCCGAGCGCACTGCCACCGCCAGGATGGACGATGCGCCTGCCAGCAGGTCCAGCTCCGCCTGTTGCACTGGGCGGGCAAAGCCCAGCTCGATCAAGGCATGGACCTTGCCATTCTCCACCGCAGGGGCCAGCACCAGTTCCAAAGGCTGCGACTGGCCCAGGCTCGAGGTGATCTTAAGGTGGCTCTGGTCCAGACCCCCCACCTTCAGCAGTTTGCCGCTGCGCAGCACCTGGCCTGCCAGGCCTTCGCCGGCCAGCAAGTGGGCCTGCAGTACATCGGGGGGCAGCGCGTAGCCGCCAAACAGCTGGTAGCGGTCGTCCATGCCGTGGCGGGCATAGCCAGCGCCCACGCGTGCGCCCAGGTAGCTGGCCAAAAACTCCAGCGCGCGTGCGCCCACTTCTTCGAGCCGGTGGTCGCCTTGCAGGCTCTGGTTCAGGCCTGCCAGGCCATCGGCCACCCAGGCCTGGCGCGCCTTGGTGCGGAATTCCCGCATCGACACCGCAGCGGACGCCAGCACCAGCAGCAGCATCACCACCGATCCACCCCAGGAGATGTAGGTGGAGGTGATGGCCGCCTGCTCCCAGGCGCGGCGGCGCAGATCGAGCTCGTTGTTCTGCAGCAGGTACAGGCTGCTGACCTCGTTGTTGAGGCTGTCCATCACCAGCTTGCCCTTGTCGGTGCGCACCATCGCCAGCGCCTCATCGCCCCGGCCCGCCTGCTTGAGCTCGATCGTGGTCTCCAGCTCGGCCAGCTTTTGGTGGGCCAGCGCATCAATGGCCTGCACCCGTTCCTGGCGCAGCGGCGCGCTGTTATTGCTGGCCGCCAGGCCCTTGAGCTGCGCCTCCAGTGCATCTTGCGCGCGCTGGTAGGGCTGCAGGTAGGCCGGGTCGCCGGTCAGCAAAAAGCCGCGCTGCCCCGTTTCCGCATCCTTGAGCGACGCCGAGAATTCATTGAGCTGGCGCATCGCCGCTGTCATGCGGTCAATGCTGGTGACAGCCCGGGCGCGCACATCGGCTGAGTAGACATTGACGATGGCGATAACCAGCGCAGCGATGGCTGCAGCGGCAAACCCCAGCAGCATGGGCAGCGGCAGAGGGAACAGGCTGCGCGGCTGTGAGGAAGGAGATTGGGGCATGGAGGGGGCAGAGGTGGGGTGCGGCAACTGGCGCAAAAATCAGCCACAAATTGTACTTGTACCTTTGTTAACAAATCTGTAGGCATGTTCCTACGGGCCGGCCTGGCTGGCCGTGGCACGCCAGATCCATTTTCGTCCACCCTGGGCGGCCTCGCGCAAACCCCGAGGCTCACAGGTGTTACCGGTCGTTTGTGCAGCGCCGGGCGCAAAAAAAGGGCCCGCACAAGGCGGGCCCAAGGGTCGTCTTCCTGAGAAGCGCTTTTCCTCCCTCCAGAGGAATGCTGATCATAAATTAAAAGTATTAAAAAACTGGTGTGATAGCTATGTATTATGTAAGTTTTTTGTAAGTCTTGGCCGGGGGCGCGCTGGGTGGGCTGCTTCGTACGGGCTCGCCTTATGCCTGGCGGCGTTCCTCTGCCTCCATGCTTTTCAATCTGCTCCAGCCGGCAACCAAAAGGCCGGCAGCCACCCGGCGGGGTTGGCTGCCGGCCTATTGAGAGATTGACTGCGCGCCGCTGCCCGGGATGCCAGGGGGCACGCAGAATGTGCCCCTGGGGTGGGTCGCGCTCAGCGGCGGTGATCCCGTGGGTTGCGCACCGTGGGCTGTGGCCTGCAGCGAGGGCCTTGCAGCGCCATCAGCCTAGCCACGCTTTCCTGCCTCTATATAGAGAGGGCCGCCTAACGCCCCACCCATGGCCATTGCGCCCAGGCTGGCAGTTCGGGCATGCGCAGGGCCCCTGCGGGCCAGTCGCTGTCCTTGTCGCTGCCCATGTCGCGGTCAGTGCCTTGATGGGCTATCGCTGTCACTGCCATGCGCACCACCGGTGTCACCGTGCCGTCCTTGCTCCAATTGGTGCCGCCATCGAGGGTTCGCAGATAGCCAGTGGCTGCGCCCGAGAAGCCGCCCCCAAAGCGATAGGCGTTGGCGGGTCCTCGGTTGTCATACAGCTCCAGCGGGCAACCGTCCTTGCTGGCAAGCACCAACGCGTATTTTTTAAACGCCTGAAGCGGGGTGCGGGCAACGCTGCCCAGCTGCACCGCCGTGTAGGTGTTGAGGCGCCCGTCATTGGGCGCGAAGACGGCAACATCGATGGTCGTGCTGGCCAGCGCCGCACCCTGGGGCAGCTCCGTGCTGTCATCGAGCTGGTAGAGCCGCAATACCGCCGCCATGGTCTGCGTGCCCCAGGCCCAAGACGCTGCACGTGGATGGGCGCGTGCTGGCATACATCTTTTAAAGCCCATTGTTGTGGTCACGACCGATGACGATGCCGCCACAGCAGATGGCCAGCGGTCACGCTCCGACCTGGGCCACCAGTTTTGCAAGGGGTGTGGCATCCACTCCGGTCGCTGCATGCCCAGCGAAAGTTCGCTGATCTGTGTCGCTACCGCCCCGGTATGGAATGCCGGGCCCATCCATTGCTGGGTATCGACGGTATGGCCTTGTTGGCGGCTGAGGGCCGTGCTGTCCATCACCACCACGGGCAGCGTCACATTCTGGGCGCTGGCAGGCGCCCCGCAGAATGCGGCGCCTAGCACGCCGGCGGCTGCGCCAGCGCAACAGGTTTTGAGGTGTTTTTTCATGCTGTTTTTAGGTGGAACCGCAGCGCCTGCCAAGCCGATGGTCACAAGGCCATGCAGGCGGGTTGGCTGCGTAGGGCGTAGCTCTGGCAATGGATATGGCGAGGGCAGCCTGTATGGCACCGTCGGGCAGCAGTCGCCTTGCCGGTCGGCAGCGCACCATGTGGCGCCACATGCGCGGCGGCGGCATCTGTGCAGCGCTGGCAGGCTGCGGCCATCTACTGCCCATCAGCCAGCACCAAGCACTGCCGGGCAAAAAGCGCCTGGTGCCATCCGCCGGTTGCTCAGTGGGCTTGGGCAAAAGCCGTTGGTCGCCTCCGCTTACACGCACTGCGCGCCAGCCGCCAGAGCCCTGCGCCAGCAGGGCAGCGCCACCTCATGGGCGGGTGCTGCGTCAATATGGAAAGGGCTGCTTTGCGCCTGTGCCATGCCGGGCAGCCGGCCGCTAGCGCGCAAGATGTGGGCGAGGGAGGGAGGTATTGTTTTTGCATAGTGGTTATCAATTATATGTTTGAGAAAAGCTATTTGTAAAGCGAGGTAAATGGCTGAGCCAACACAGCACAAGCGTCCCCGCTCCCGCCCCCGTACCCAACGGTTGGCTGCTGCCAGCGCCCGCTGTGTCCTGCGCCGTTTACAGTGTTCTGCGGTGGCGGCGCAGGCCCACAGCCGCCATCAGCGTGGCCATCACGGCCATGCCCAGCGCGCCCAGCGTGGGCACTGGCGTAGGCGCTGTGGTTGGCTTGGGGGTCTGGTCAGGGTCGGGGCCGGCTGTTTCCGCCTGCTGGTCCGACTGCAAATACCAGTGCTTGCCCACCTTGGCCAGCATGTAGCGCCATCCACCTGCCTCCATATAACCAGGTGCGGGCAGGCGGAATGTGCCGTTCGAAGCCCCAGCGACCTGCACCACCATGATCCCGTCACCCGTGGTGGCAGCCCCCGCGCCGCCCAGGTTATTGATGTGCAAGATGCTGTCGCCGCTGGTGTCGCCCCGCACCACCAGCTGCGCGCTAGGCGATGCATCGGCGCCCAATGCCGTGTGCATCTCCACCACACCGCCATGGCCGGTGTAGTTCCGCATGACGGTCAGTACACTGCGGGTGCCGCCGGCAGCCAGGGTGACCCGTCCGCCGTTGTTCAGGCTCTGCACCGTGGGGCTGTAGCTGCTGGTATCGAGCGTGCCGCCAGAGACCACGACAAAGTCGGAGGCCGGGCTCAAGCTGTTGGCCCCGCCTGCGCGCAGCACACCCGCGTTGATGCGCGTGCTGCCCTGGTAGCTGTTGTTGCCCGTCAGCACCGTGGTGCCCGAGCCGTTGACCTGCACCTGACCGGTGCCATATATATCTGGCCCAAGCTGGTACTGCCCAGAGGTATCGCTGTGGTACAGGTTCAGCACGCTCGCGTCCGCATTGCCCAGTACCAGGGTGTTCACGCTCAGTACGCCTGGGCGGGCGCTGCCTTCAATCGTCAGCGCAGCGCGGCCGGCGGCGCCTGGCGCCGGGGATGACAGCCACAGGATATCGCGCACATTGACGGCTGCGCCTTCGCCGATGGTCAAAGCGGTATCGGCCTGGCCGGCAAAGGTACCGATTTCCAAATGGGTGCCCACCCGCCATTCGGACCCCGAGCCACGCAACGACAGCGAGCCAAAGTACAAGAGGGCGTTGACCTCGCAGTCGAGCAAGCCCCCATCGCGGATCTGCACCGCCGACATGCCTTCTCCCGCGAAAAGGCATTCCTCACCCCGCAGTGTGGAGTTGGCGCCCTCGACGTCGATCAGCGCGCTGGAGCCGGGCAGTGTTGCTGATTCCAAGGTCTGCAGGCTTGACACCCTGCCGCCATTGCGCACCTGGAGCGTGGCCGACCCGGCTTGGCCCAGCAGCAGATCGCCCGCCACTGTCCAGGACGATTGCGCGCCCTCCACACGCACCGTCCCTGCGCTGCCGGCCTGCGCACTGACCATTCCGCTGTCAGACTCCAGCTGGCCACCGGCGAGAATCGCCAGAGCGCTCGTGCCGCTGTGGCCCACTGTCACGTCGGTAGCGCGGTGGCTGGCCCCCATATCGCCCAGGGGGCTTGCATCACCGCTGAAGTGGACACTCTGGGCCTGTGCTCCTGCTGGCAGCAGGCCGCCCAAGAGCGAGGCGCCCACGAGCAGGGCGCTCAACAGCGGCGTGTGCTGGGCCGATGAGGTGTATTGCTTTTTGGTCATCATTCTCCATGGGTTGGGTTGTAAGAAGCTATCAACTAGCGAAGGCATGGAACAGGCGCTGGCGGGGTGGCTTGCGCAGTGCGGTCACCTGTTCTGCGCGCTGCTGCCCTGCGCCGCAGGCAGGGTTCCATCAGCCTCCCATGATTGATAGTTTTGCGCAATCAAAAAATGAAAAGGCCTGTATTTTTGGTGGTTAGGGGCCACGGCGCTGGGCAGCACCAGCACGGCATGCCTGCCCCAGAGCCCTGCGAACCTTCCCCATGCCTGCGCCCAAACAAAACAGCCCCAGGTGGTGGCACCTGGGGCTGTTATCTCAGTGCTAGGGCAGGCTTAGCGCATGCGTGCTTTTACACCGTCTTGCGGCTGCGGCGCAGGCCCACAGCACCCATCAGCGCCGCCAACGCAGCCAGGCCCAAGCTGCCTAGCGTGGGCACGGGGGTAGGGGTTCCCGTTACAGGTGGGAGGGTGGTGTCACCCGCGTCCTTGATCAGCACCTGCGCGGCAGGGCCGGCGGGCGTGTAGGCGTCGGCGGTAGTAGGCGGTGCAATGGCCAGCTCCAGGCTCACATCGCCGTCACCCGCCGTGGTGTTGGGCGTGGCAGTAATCGTGCAACTGGCCTGGGTGGCATTGGCTGCAACCACTATCGGCGATGTGCAGGTCGTCGTGTAGCGCGGGTTGGCCGCCGGCAGCACCAGGTTGATGGGCAGGTCGGCCGTGGGCGCTGCTGTCAGCGTGACGGTGCAGGTGGCGACCTGGTTGGCCGTATCGCTCAGCTCGGCGGGCGTGCAAACCATGCTGGCCTCGGGGCCGCTTGCTTCTACATGCACGTCCGACTGCAGAAACCAGTTATTGCCCACTTTGGCAAGCATATAGCGGAATCCACCGGCCACCACATAGCCAGGCGCGGGCAGGCTAAAGGTGCCGTTCGATGAACCATCCACCTGCACCACCATAATGCCGTCGCCGGTGGTGGCAGCTCCCGTGCCGCCCAGGTTGGTGATGTTCAAGGTGGTGTTGCCGCTGGTGTCGCCTTGTACCACCAGTTTTTCGGTTGGCGAGCTGTCTGCGCCCAAGGCGGTGTTTATCGCAATCACACCGCCATTGCCGCTGTAGTTTTGGGTGACGGTCAGCACATTGCTGGTGCCTCCTGCCGCCATCGTTACCAATCCACCGTTATCCAGGCTTTTGAATGTGGCGCTGAAGGTATTGGTATCGAGCGTTCCGCCGCTGGTCACCAGATAATCAGAGGCCGGGCTCAGGCCGGTGGCTGTGCCTGCGCGTAGAACACCTGCATTGATATGCGTGTTGCCGCTATAGCTGTTGTTCCCGGTCAAGCTCGTTATTCCCAATGCATTGGTTTCAATGGTGCCTGGGCCGCTCATGGGTGTGGCAAACAGATAATTTCCAGAGGCATCGGTGTGGTTAAAGTTAATACGGCCTAGGCCGTTCAAGCCAAATACAATGCCTGCAGCGCTGAACGTACCTGGACTGGTTGCACCTTCGATGTTAAGCACGCCTTTGCTCAATGCTGCCGTGTTGTTGGCAACGTTGGGCAGTCGCAACTGGTTGGTCACCTCTACGGTGCTACCTTCTCCAATGGTCAATGCAGCATCGCTCATGCGACTCTGAGTCCCTATATCGAGCGATCGGCCCAATTGCCATTTTGACCCAGCGCCGCTGAGTGAAACACTGCCAAAGCCCAGGTCCGCAATGGTTCCACATTTAAAAGTGCCTCCATTGGTTATTTGCACGGTGGCCGAGACTGCAATCCCCAAATTGCATTGCCGTGTCCCTTCTAGCCTTGAGTTGGATCCGTCTACTTCAATAAAACTTGCGGAGCCTGGAGCGGTAGAGGTGAAAAGACTCCCGAATGGTGCCGTGGCACCATTGATAACCCGCAGAGAGCCTGATCCGCCATCACGGCCTACCCAAAATTGGTCGTTATACGTCCCAGCGTTGGTAAAAGATGATCCTGGGCCATCAACAATGACCGATCCCTGGCCTCCAGCGAGAAAGCCAATATAAACATAATCGCTGGCGGTAACTTTTGCGTTGTTTTTAATATGGACGATACCCGTACTTGCGGTGCCAATCAACACGCGTTTAGTATCCCATTGTGAACCGTCAGAAATGGTGACCGTACCAAATGCACCAGCACTGCGCCCAACGTCCATTCGGATGGTGGTGGTCAGTGCCGCACCGGATAACACGTCCAGTCTTCCGACCCCGGTAATGCCCACGGTCACATCTGTTCCACTGTAGCTGGCGCCCATATTGCCGGTGGGATACGTATCACCCGTAAAGTTGATGCTCTGGGCCTGGGCAAAGCCTGTGAGGAGGCAGGCGGTGAGCAACGCATAGCGGGCGGGAGGAAGGATTTGTTTTTTCATATCAATTTTCTATTTGTAAGTTGTATGAAGCTATTGTCATAGCCAACGAAAGGAGCCGATAGCGCACAGCCAGGCACCTGGCATGGAGCGTTGGGGGAAAGGTTAAGCCCGCTTTCGGCTGCGACGCATGCCCAGCAACCCCAGCGCGGATGCCAGGGATACCAAGCCCAGGATGCCCAGGGAGGGCACGGGGGTGGGCGCGGCGGGGGGGAGCACAGGATCCACGATCACCGGAGGTACGGATTCCGGCACAACGGTCAGGCGAAAGCCGGGAGTGACCAATCCGAGCTTCTCCCAGGTGCTGCCGCTGTCGGGGGTGTGCAGATAGCCGTCGGCTGCAATCGAAAAACCACCGGCAAAGGTATAGCTGGTGTCGCTCAGGCCGTTGTAGTCCGACAGGGCCAGGGTGCCGCCGGAGGTGTTGGAGACGATCAGCGCATATTTCTTGTGAGGCTGCAGCAGCGTGCCCGCGATGCTGCCCAACTGGGCTGCGGTGTAGGTATTGGGGTTGAGGTTGGCATCATCATTGGGGACGACCACTGGCAGGCTGGCAGTGCCCAATGCTGCGCCTGTGGGCAGTTCAGTCGTGTCGTCCAGCAGGTACAACTGCACGATGGCTTGCACGGAAGGGTCGCCATTGGACAGCCCCAGCGTGATTTCTGAGATATACACGGGCTCCGCCCCGGTGGTAAAGGCCGGGCCACGCCACTCGGTGGCGCTGACGTCGTACGTGGAGTAGTAATCCCATCCGGTGCTGTCGACCACCACGATGGGGGTGGGGGAGGTTTGTGCCGAGGCCAGGGGACTCCAGGCAGCGGTGCAGGCCAACAAGGCGATAGCGGCGAGTTGTCGGCGAGGGAGGAGAGGCATTTTCATATTTCTACTCTTCAGTGAATGGGTGGGTTGCTTTCTTGCATTCAAAGGTGGTATGCAATAAAGCACGCTCCAATAGCATAAAACAACTATAAATTTGTGATTCATAACAAATGTCTAAATAGACATCAGTGGCCACAGGTGTGGCGGAGGGCTTTAGCCACTCAATGCGAATCAGATGTATGAATGGTGATGACCTCCTAACAGGGCGTTGGCATGCGCCTTCTGAGAGTTCACAGAATGTGTGCAAGAAATGTATGCAAGATTGATCTAACACATAGCCTTGCACAGTCAATTCATATGAACTATAAAAACTAACCTATCAATAGGTTTTTGCCATATCTTTGGGGCTGCCTGGCCCAGGGCTTATAGCTGCCAGCAATGGCGTTATTGCGGAGGCGTTTTGCACTGCAGCAGCGCACATGCAGCGCCGCTGCGCATAGGGGCGCTGCCAGAGGGGCCAACTGGGCGTGGCTGCACGGCGAGCGGCCGTGAAAAATGGTCATGCCGCGCGACTAAGCCCGCATCTGTGTGAGCCTCTCTATGTCATTGTTATGACAAAAGAAAAGGCATGTAAAAGCGGGAACGCTGGCTGGCAGCCGCATAGGTGAGACAGGGTGGCGCATGTCTGCAGCCGCTGCAGCGGCTTGGCACTGCCCCTGTCGGGTGGGGGGACGGAGCCAAGGCTATCGCCGTGCAGGGCCGATGCCAATTGCCTTGTGCCGGGCTGCACAGACGGCGCCGATGGTGGCGGTGGGCCATCACCCCATCTGTTGTCCATCTCTAGCCGAATGAACCGTTGCCCCGGCTGATCCCGTGGCGCGGTCGCGCCCCGCGCCCTGTCCATTGCGGCAAATAAGGGGCAGCGCCGGCCGGGCGCCGCCCCGGGTGCCGATTTAGACGGCGGACTTGCGGCTGCGGCGCAGGCCCACCCAGCCCACCACGGAGACCAGCGAGACCAGGCCCACGGCGCCCAGCGTGGGCACCGGGGTGGGGGCAGCCGGGGGCACCACAATCGGGTCGTCGACGGGCACCACGGTCAGTTTGATCGCAGGGGTGACCTGGTTGTTCTGGGTCCAGGTGGTCCCGCTGTCCAGCGTCTCCACATAGCCCGCAGCTGATGTCGAAAAACCGCCCGCATACGTATAAGCATTGCTAGGCCCGTCGTTATCGGACAAACCGACATAGCCGCCGGACGGGCTTGACAAAATCAAGGCGTATTTTTTGCCTGCCAGCAGCGTGGTGCTGGGGATGCTGCCCAACTGTGCCGCGGTATAGGTGTTGGCGTTGAGGTTGGCGCCGTCATTGGGCGTCACGATGGGCAACGTGGCGGTGGCCAGCGCGGCGCCGGTGGGCAATTCGCTGCTGTCATCGAGCTGGAATAGGCGCAGTTGGGCTGTGGTTGTCGGGTCCCCACTCGACAAACCGAAGGTGATCTCCGTGATCCGGGTTGGAACCGCACCGGTGGTAAAGGTCGGGCCACGCCATTCGTTCGCGCCCACGGTGTAGGCCGAGTAGAAATCAAAGCCTGTGCTGTCGATGACCACCACCGGTGGCTGGCTCTGTGCGGATGCCAACGGCCCCCAGGATGCGGCATAGGCCAAGAGCCCGATGGCTGCATAGCGGCGTAAAACATGGCGGCGGATCGTTGGCATGGAGCTTCCTTTGTAAAAAGTTAAAAAACTATCCGAGGACGAAAACAGCTTTGCTATTGCAATGCGCAGGGGGCACTAAACGCGTTGGTTATTGAATGGATGCGTTGACATTAATTAATGATTAATGACCAATGTAATTTTCAATGCCAATTCTGTGAAAAAAGAAATTAATGAATGTTTGCAATTCCATAGCGATGTTTGGTTTTCGTTTATGAGGCGTGCGCTGATCAGCCGCGGAGTTTGAACGCTGCAGCTGGCTCGGACTTGCCGGATTGGCGCTCGCAGCAAGCCACCCAGGCCTAGGCGCTGGGTCAAGCAACAGCGCACCCCGCGCAGCTATCGGCATGGATTGAGGGGCATGCCGCCCGCCGATGTTTGGCGGTGGTTGGCGGGCGAGTGGGTGCGTGCGTTAACGCCCAATTGGCAATGCTGCCAATGGCTGGCGCAACCCGTGCACAGCCACGCCCGGCCGTTGCAGTCAGGCGACAGCAGCAGGTGTTAGCAGTGACCCGCCAAGCCGCAGGGGTTTAGGTGCTGCGCACTAGCAGCGTCATTCGTGACGGGCGTCAGCCCGGCGCATCCAGGCAGCCCATAAGTGCTCTGGGCCATTGCTGTGCATTACGGTGCGGTGGGCGCGTTGCACTGCCAATTGCCGCCCATGCTTTGGCAGCGGATGCCATTGGGCCCCACCAGGTGCTGGGGGCCTGAGCGGGTGAGAAAGTGGCCCTGGTTGTCAGTACAGCCGCTGGCATTGCAGCTGATGATAAAGACCGGCTGCTGGGGGGCAGATGGCGTTGTTTCCGCACTGGCGGGCGGAGAGGAGAGCGGGCGCCGGGGCTTTTGGTCTCCATCGGGGCGCTCATCAGAATCACTGTCACGGTCGCTGCTGCTGCCGATGTCGCTGGCACGGACATTGGCGGTGGGTTTAGATGTAGTGGCGGTGGCGGTCGCTGGTGGGTGCTCGCTGCGTGCGGCCTGGGGCACGGCTACCGCAGTGCCCGCCGCTGCCCATGCCGGTGCCAGGCCCAGCAGCACCATTGCCAAAGTCATCGAACCACGCATTCTGTTTTCCTCTATCCCAACGTAGGGCCCATCTTTTGCTACCGACAAGCCCCGCGACTCAGCGCTGACCTGCTTTCTGTCCTTTGTCCGACGCGCGCGCGCCAGGCCAATGGATAGATTGTGAGCTATGAACCCACCTGACCCCAAACCTACCAAGCCCACCAATCCCAACACCCGCGCTGGGCGATTCGCCAACAAGCGTTTTGCCATCATCGGCGGGATTGTTTTGGTGTTTCTGCTGATCGCGATCTTTGTGCCCCATTGACGGCACGACCGCACCCCAACACCTTGAACCGGGCAGCCCATAGGGCTGCCCGTGTTGTTTGCGGCGTTTGGGGCGGGGCACGCAGCGGTGGTGCTCATATATAGGCGCATCTCGATCTGTGCCGGTTTGAGGGCGCGGCCGATTTGCAGCGCTGCCTGCTGCGTTGGCAATGTTGACCGATGGGAGGGCGTGCGTGATACCTTCCCTCTGCGCTTGGCCGCCTTGGATGAGGCGTGTTGGCACGCGGCGTGGGTGCAGGCCCTGCAGACTAGGGTGAGCGTGAGGACCAAGACGATGGCGACAAGGATTCGCAGCTGCGATGGAGCACGGCGCGACGCCGCAGCTTACTGCCGTTTTACGATGGGGATGTGGTAGATGTTGCCATCGTAGGAGCTGGCCAGAAATTGGGCGTTGTCGCTGTCAAAGCACAGCGATGAGATGCCCGCAGAGGTCGGGCGCACGGAGGGCTGCCATTGCCTTGTAGCAGGGTCATAGACGGCCACGTAGCCATGGTAGGAGCCCGTGGCAATCCATTGGCCATCAGGGCTGGCGGCAACACATTTGATGGAATGCCGGTGAGGGCTGTCCAAGTCGGTGGATGCAAAATTCTCCCAGATACGCAGCTTGCGATCCCGGCTGACGCTGACAAAGCGCTCGTTGGGCAAGGCGGCACAACCGTTGGCAATCCGGCTGTGGGCATCGCGTTTGGTGAACAGCTCGCGCAAGGTCGCAATCGACCACCAGGCGGCGCTGCCATCTGCGCACACGGAAAACAGCATATGGCTGGAGGCGGCGATCGATTTGACGGCGTTGTCATGCAGCTGCAGCGTTGCGACATGGTGTACAGCCCCATCTTGCGCAAGGGCAAACACCAGGCCTTCACCCGTGTAGCTGCCAATGACCATATGGTCAATGCCGTTACGCAGGAATGCAGCGCCGCAGTTCAAGGGTGATCGGTGTTGGTAAAGGGGCTCGCCCGTCGTGGCATCGAACAGCGTCCCTGTTTGGCCGCCAGTACATATCTTGTTGCCGATGGGAGTGAGGAAGTTGCACAGGCTGCGCAGGTCACGGAGGGCTTGGCCATTGGTTTTGAGAATTCCGGCGTCCCCTATCGATACCACGCCAGAGAAGTGGTGCAGGGCTGCGTTGATGCCGTCTGTGGCGCAGACCTTGTCGAGATTCCATTCGCCCGTTGGGATATGGAAGACCGCATAGGAGGAGCCAAAGGTGGCAAACACCAAGGTGTTTTCGTCTAAGAAGGCGCAGGACCTTGGCCATACCTCCGGTGGAATGGTGGATTGCGCGATGGGTGTGAGGGCGCTGGATGCCACCTTCCAGACACGCAGCAGCCGGTCGTAGCTCAAGCTCACCAGCAATTGCTCGCTGTCCTGGTAAACCAATCGCTTGATGCCAGCCTGGTGCGCAGCTGTTGCCTGGCGATGGCCGCCGTCGATGGTCAAAATCATGCCGGCATCATTGCCAGCATAGACGGTGCCATTGTTGGCGATGGCAATGGTGTCGGTCTCTACGCCGCCGAGGTCGATGTCCTGGAGCAGGTCCCCTGTTGCCAATGACCATTGTTTGAGCGTGCCGTCGTCGCTGGACGATAGCAGCGTCTGGCCGTTGGCGGACCAGGCGATAGAGATCACATCGGCCCTATGGCCTTTGAAGCATTGCCTGAGACAGCCTTTGAAGTCGTATACCCTGACGTGGTGGTCACGTGAGGCAGTGGCAATAAGCGCCTCGGCCGGGTGGAACTGGGCCATTTCTACATCGTCCCCATGGTCGGACAGCACGGAGATGAGCTTCATGCTGGGCACGGACCACAACCTGGCCGTGTGGTCGCTGGAGGCACTGATTAAATAGTTTCCGTCGCTGCTGAAGGACAGCTGGTTGGCCAAGTGGTCATGCCAGGTACGGGCCAGTGCGATTTTTTGGTGGGCATCCCACAAGATCACCTGGTTGTCGTATCCGGCGCTTGCAATGTAGCGACCGCCATGGGTGGCAACGCCGCTGATGGGCGATAGATGGGCAATCATGGGATTTCCTTCCGGACGGGCGGGACGTCTATTGAATGGCGTGAATGTTTGACCTTGGTTTCTAGGTAGTGGCGATTATCGGCATCGACAAACACCCCGGTAGGGATGCGTGACTCCACGGTAATGCCGGCCATGGTGAGCTGTTTTTGTTTGTCGGGGTTATTGCTGAGCAAGCGGATGGTTTGGATGCCCAGCGCTTCGAGCATGTCAGCGGCGACCTGGTAACTGCGCTCGTCATCTTTATGGCCCAAGGCCCGATTGGCGGCATAGGTATCCAAGCCTTGATCTTGTAATAGGTAGGCTTCGAGTTTTCGATAAAGGCCAATGCCTCGGCCTTCTTGGCGTAAATACAAGAGCAGGCCACCTTCCCTATGCAGGTGTTGCAGTGCTTCCTGGAGCTGGGGGCCGCAGTCGCAGCGTGCGGAGGCCAGCGCGTCGCCCGTGATGCACTCTGAATGCAGGCGCACCAGCGGCGCTTTGGTGTCTGAGCCCTCAAACCGTACCGCGAAGTGCTCGCCGTGATCGCTCAGGTTGCCAAAGCTGATGATTTCGGATCTGGCCTTGTGTCCATTTCCCAGAATGATGGGCACCCGCACAATGCTGCGAACCCGGGGGTTGGCTAAGGCATTTTCTCTGTCTTTTGAAGCGCCGTTTATGCACTGATATGAGTCCATGGTGAATCCCCGTTGGCATCGTATTTGTATACAAGATTAAAGTGAATTTTTAACCGCCGAGGAAGAAAGATACTACGTGCTTATGCCTTAGTCACGGCTTCAGTTGTTTCTGCGGAGAGACAATATTGATAATTTGCTTTTTATTTTATTTTTAAATTATTTAATTGAAGTTGTTAATGTTTTTAATTTTATGCGATAAGGCCAAATCTGCGAGTGACGGGTTTTCGTTGATTACTGGAAATTTTGAAGTATCTAGCGGGTTATAGGGTTCTGGCGGATATATTGGGGAGATTTTTGGGCTTGGTGGTGTTACATCCCCAGGCTGGGTTGTTTGCAAGCGTTGCTGCAATGGCTGGCGCTAACGCTGGGGCCGCGATGCATGCCGGCGCCACCCGCCGCCTGGTCCACCGCAGGCAGGGCGACGCGTGGCGGTTGTGGCGCAGCCTTGCCCATGCGGTGCGGCAGCTGTTCACCCATCCAAGACGGCGTGCAGGAGCTTCTGAGGTGGGCGAGCCCACGTGCGCAGGGGCTTACGGGAGGAGATACGCCCCGCAGAAATGGGCGCTTTTTCCAGTCCTGCAAAACCGGTGCGGCCCGTCCTACGGCTATCGGACGGCGATGACTACCCGGCTGGACCGCGCAGCTGTTTAGCATTGAATCCAAGGCCGAGACATCACGGAAGCGCTCTTACCGGCACCCCGCATCGGCCCCTTTGCAATCCCGCTTTCCAACACAGGAGAACCCTATGAATACGATCAACACAGCATCGAGCGTGATCTCTTCGGACAAGGTGCAAGGCACCAAGGTGTACAACCCCAATGGCGACAAGCTGGGCTCGGTGGAAAGCCTGCTGCTGGACAAGCTCACGGGCAAGGTCCGCTACGCGGTGATGGAATTTGGCGGCTTTCTGGGCATGGGCACCGACGTGTACCCGCTCCCTTGGGAAACGCTGAAGTACGACACGGGCCTGGGCGGCTATGTCGTGTCGCTCACCAAGGAGCAGCTGGAAGGCGCGCCGCGCTATGCGCGTGAGACGACGCAGGACTATAACGACGAGTACGGCCGCAAGGTGAACGAATACTACGGCGTCCCTTGGATCTAACGTGGCGGGGCTAATACAGGCCCTGATACTTCGTTGCGCAACCTTGCCGTACTTGCAGTACTGTCTGCGGTTGCGCGCCTCGTCTCAGAACCTGTCTTAGCCCCTTGAATGGGTCGGCTGTTGATTTAAGCCTCCAAGAAAGCAGCCCGCTGGTTCAGCGGGCTGCTTTTTTACTGGCTAATCGTTGGGGTTGTTCTATCAGCACTTCGAATGCATATGCGCATAGTTGGTGACGCCTGATTCGGGGCTGTCTTAGTCTCATTTTCGGTTTGCTGGTGCGTGTTACCGGCTCATCGACCTCGTGCTGTATCCAGCGCTTGGTTTATTTTTTCCGCTTACAGAACCACAGGCAGCCTCACAGTGAATGTGGTGCCGGAATCTGAACAAGATAGCACTGTCAGGCTTCCATGGTGGGCTGCGACGATCTGCTTGCAGATGCTCAGGCCCAGCCCCATGCTGGTAGCGGCAGACTTGGGGCCCTGGAAGTAGGGATCGAACATCTGGGCCATCACGTCGTCCGGCACCAGAGGTCCTTGGTTGTTGACCAGAATGACGATGTCTTTTCCTTCCACGCTGCCTGTGATCCGTATCGGCAAGTCCGGTGCACCGTAGGCAACAGCGTTTCCTAGCAGGTTGGACAGGAGCTGCTGAATGCGTGGGGTGTCGACACGTACCGCCACTGGTAGCTGAAGCGATGCAATGATGTCATGGCGGGGATGCGCTTCTACGAACTCATTGATCACTGTTTGCAAAGCCGCCGAGAGGCTTTCCGTGGGTTCAGTGGCGATGGATATTTCGTGGCCAGCGCGGCCTTTGGCGTAATCGACCAGATCATCTATGAGCTTGCTCATGCGGCGAGCGCTGGTAGCGATGCGCTCTCCGAGCTTCGCCGCTTTGGGCTCGTCGCCCCGTGAGAGCATCTTCGCCCCCATCGTGATCGCCTGCAAAGGGTTGCGTAGATCGTGGGCGACAACGGCCAGGAACACCTCGCGGGCGTTGCCCGTCTCTTTAAAGCTCTGAATCTCGTTGCTCAGCTGCTGGGATATCAGCTGGTCTTGAAGAAGCTTGCCGAGAATACCGGCGCACGCGGTAAAAATCGCTCGGTTTTTCTCGCTCGTGATGGGCCTGGGCTCTGCGTCCAAGGCAAACAAATTGCCGAAATAGCTGCCATCTGTGAGCAGAATCGGTTCGCTGATGTAGGCGCGAAATCCGTAGAGCTTGGGCGTTCTATGGTCGCGAAAAACAGGGTGGTCCAGGGCATCATCAAATGCAATCCCGAGCTGGGATTGCATGACGTCCTTGCACAGGGTGCTGTCCACATCCAGTTCATCACCGGCCTTCATGCCGAGCCCCATGTCGTCCACCACAGCGCATGCACGCCACATGTTGGAGCGAACCCAGGCCATGCCGACCAGACCCATGCCAGTCTGGGCTTTCACGATTTCAAGAATGTAGTGTGCGGCCCTGGAATTCGTCGCAGTGAGGACGCTCTGGTCGATGTCAGCTGGGGTGTTGATGGCGTCTCTCCTGCCTGTGCGCGGCAGTATAGCAAAAGGCCTGGGCCCGCGAGAGCCCGATATCGAATGACCGCAATGGGGTGAATTCACTGTCGCGAGCTGCCATCGCAGCCATGGCGGCTCCTCTGTTCAGGTCTTGGCGATCTTTTCAAGGGCCTGGCAATGCTGCGATGCACTGCGCTCACTGATGCTGCCGATGCCATCGGTCTTCCAGGGCGCCAATTTGCCAGATCCATGACACGAAGGAAGGGGTAGCGCAGATGTTCTCAGACCCCCTCGACAAAGCAGCCCGCTGGTTATCCAGCAGGCTTTGTGGTTGTGCGCTTAGAAATCGTACTTGGCGGTCAGCGTGAACTTGCGCGGCGCGCCGTAGTAGATCTGGCTGCCGGCAAAGTCGAAGTAGGTTTTGTCGAACAGGTTGTTGATGTTGAGCTGCAGCGACAGCTGGCGCGAGATGTCGTAGCTGGCCATCAGGCTGGCGACGGTGATGGAGCCCTGGTCGCGGCGTGCCTCCACGTCCGTCGAAGTGGTGGTGGTGGCGTAGGTGGCGTCGCGCCAGGTCAGGCCCCCGCCGACCTTGAGGGCGCTCCAGTTGCCCGGCAGGCGGTAGCTGGTGTAGAGGTGTGCCATGTTGTTGGGGCGCTGCGACTGCAGGCGCGCGTCATCGGCCGCGCGGGCATCGGCCCGGGCAAAGCCGGCGATCAGCTGCCAGCCCCGGGCCGGCTCGCCGGAGACCTCGGCCTCAAAGCCCTTGCTGGTGACACCTTTCTCGCCCCGGTAGGCGGGGTTGCCGGTGCCGCCAATCATGTTGTCGCCGTCTTGCACGGCAACATTGTCCTGGGCGATGCGGAACACGGCCAGGGACGCATTAACCTTGCCATCGAGAAACGCGGCCTTGATGCCGGCCTCGTAGGCTTTGCCAGTCACAGGGTCCAGGTAGCGGCCCTGCGTGTCCTGGTAGTTTTGCGCCTGGAAGATATCGGTATAGCTGGCGTAGACGGTGTAGGTGGTGTTCAGGTCATACAGCAGGCCGGCGTAGGGCGTGAAGACCTTGTGCTTGCGCGTTTCCGTCAGGCTCTGGCTTTCCCAGCGGGTTTCGCGCCCGCCTACGATGAGCTTGAGGTCATCGGCCAGCGACAGGCGCAGCGCGCCATAGACCGCGGTCTGGCGCGTGCGGTCATCGCCCAGCGGGCGGAAGGCGCCCCATACCGGCTCGGGGTAGGAGCCATCCCAGTCAAAGATATTGCCCACGGGGGTGGCGGTGTAGGCATGGTTGCCATAGGCGTAGTTGGACTGGCTGCCGGTCAAGCCCAGCACCGCCTCATGCTTGCGGCCGAGCAGATCAAAAGGCCCGGTGGCCTGCAGGCTGCCGCTGTTTTGCGCAAAGCTCTGGCGCGAGTAATTGGGGTAAGGGCCCAGGCCCAGGCCGGTGTTCCTGTCGGGCTCGCTCAGCAGGTAAAAGAGCTTGGAGGTGTAGTCGGCATCGAGGCGGCTGGCGTTGGCCTTGATGGACCAGCCATTGTCAAAGCGGTGCTCGAGCCCGGCGTAGGTGGTGCGGCTGGTGGTGTTCCACTCGGTCCAAGCGGCGCCAATGCTGAACGAGCGCGGCCAGTGCGTGGCGCTGCCATCCTGGTAGACCATGGGCAGGCCGCCCCAGGTGACGCCGGTGGGGCGCTTGGCCTGGTGCTCCAGGCCGATCCAGGCGGTGGTGTTAGGCGTCAAATCGGCCTCGGCGGTGGCGAGCAACGCGCGGTTGCGCGTGTGGTAGCGGTCCAGGTGCGAGTCGCGCTCATCGGCCATTGCGGCCACACGGGCGCGGATGCGGCCGTCGTCGGTCAGCGGCGTGCTCAGGTCCAGGGTGGCGCGGCGCTCGTTCCAGGAGCCCAGGCTGGCGCTGGCCGAGCCAGTGAAGGTCTTGCTGCTGGCGCGTTTGCGCACCAGGTTGACGGAAGCACCGGGGTTGCCAGCGCCGGTCATCAGGCCCGTTGCTCCACGCACCACCTCGATGCGGTCGTACAGAATCGGGTCGAGCATCGAGGCGCCAAAAAAATCATTGGCGACATACGTGGGCACGCCGTCGTACTGGTAGTTGTCGATGTAGAAGCCCCGGGCGTCCAGATCGGTGCGGTCGCTGTCCGAGCTGATCGCCGAGATGCCGGTGATATGGCGCGCGGCCTCGCCAATGCTGGTGATGCCCTGGTCCTCGATCTGCTGGCGCGTGAGCACGCTGACCGATTGCGGCGTCTCGCGCGGCGACAGCTGCAGGCCGGTGGCGGCTGCCGTGCTGCGGATGGTGTAGCTGCCGGTGCCTTCGGTGGTGGCACTGCGCTCGGCCTGGGCGGTCACGCGCAGCTCCGGCAAGGTGATGCTGGGCGCGCCTTGTGCAGCGGCAGCCGGAGCTGCGGCAGCCGCTGCTGCGGTGGGTGCCACACGGCGCACCACATAGCTGCCACTGGCATCGCGCTGGGCCTGCAGCGGCAAGCCCGCCAGCAGGCTGCCCAGCGCCTGGCCCACATCGGCGGCGCCCTGCACGCCGGGGCTGCGCAGGCCGGCAACGGTATCGGGCGCGAACGAGATCAAGGTGCCCGATTCCTGCCCCAGGCGGTTGAGCGCCGCAGCCAGCGGGCCGGCGGGGATGGAGTAGCTGCGCGCTGCGGGGGGGCTGGCCGGCTGCTGCGCCTGCGCATGCGCAGAGCTGGGTGCCAGCGCGGCAAGGCTGGTGAAGGCGGCCAGGCCCAGGCACAGCAGATGGGCGCAAAGCGCGGTGCCACGGGGCGTGGCGGGGGCAGAGAAGCGAGTGCGGTACATGCGAATAGGTCCCGAGTTTGACAAGCTGGTGGCAGCGCGCCGCCATGGTTTATGCGGCGCTTGTGCAGGGCTTGACACGCGGGCTGGGCCAATTGGCCACCTTTTTTTGGAATGCGCTGCGGGGGGGGCCTGGCAGATCAGCTTTTGTCCACCGTGACCCACCAGCGCGTGCGGGTGGTAATGCGCAGCCGCAAGCTGCGGCTGAGCGCGGCCAACACGCGGTCCGTATCCAGCAGCGGGTAGCTGCCCGATATGCGCAGCGCGGCGGCCTCTGGGGTGCAGTGCAAGCGGCCGGGGCGGTAGCGGGCCAGCTCGGCGATAAAGTCGCCCAGGCGCATATCGTCGGCCACCAGCATGCCCTGGGTCCAGGCCAGGTCGGCAGCGGGGGCGGGCCCCTGGCGCAGCAGCCCGCTGGCGGCGATGCGGCCTTGCTCGCCGGCAGCCAGGCGCAGGGTCTGGCTCGTATCGTTGCGCAATTGCAGCTCTACCTGGCCTTCTTGCACCTGCACCAGCGTGTCGTCCGCGTACTGGCGCACGCTAAAGCGCGTGCCAATGGCACGGGCCCAGCCCTGGCTGCTGCGCACACGCAAGGGGCGGGCCTGGCCGGTCGCAGGGTCGGGGCTGGGGTCGGCAGCGCTCTCGATCTGGATCTCCCCGGCGCGCAGCACAATCAGCCGCTCGCTGCTGCTGTAGCGCAAGTCCACGGCCGTAGCGGTATTGAGCAGCAGTCGCGTGCCATCGGCCAAAACCGTGCGCTGCTGCTCACCGGTGGCGGTTGAAAGATCGGCGCTGGCGCTGAGCCAGGCCTGTTCACCCAGCGGGCTGTGGCCCAGGGCCAGCAGGCCGCCGGCACCGGCGCCCAGCATCACCGCCAGGCGCACCGCGTGGCGGCGCGACAGCGCGGGGGAGGCGAGGGTCCGCACTGCCACTGCCGTGGGCACGCCACGCAACTGGCCATCGATCTGCGCCATGCGCTGCCAGGCCTGGGCATGGAGCGGGTCGGCATCGAGCCAGCTTTGCCACTGCTGGCGCTTGCGGCGGGCAGCGGCGCTGTCGCCGGGCTCCAGATCGAGCAGCCAGCGCACGGCGGCTTGGGCAACGGCGGTGGGGATGGCAGCGGGCAGCGCGCCTGGCATGGCCTGCGCGCCCAGCGGCAGGCCGCTGGGCAGGGGATCGGGCGCGGCCATCTCAGGGCTGGTCCGCAAAATAGCAGCGCTCGGCCGCTGCGGCCAGGTGGCGGCGTACGCTGGTGCGCGATATGCCCAGCTGCTGGGCAATCTCTTCTTGTGTCAGGTCCTCCAGCCGCCACAGCAAAAAGGCCTTGCGGGCGACCACGGGCAGGCCGCCGAGCAGGCGGTCAATGGCGACCAGGGTCTCGAGCACCATCAGCTGTGCGTCGGGCGGCGGGGCCACCGGCTCGGGCAGCAGCGCAAGCGCATCGAGGTAGGCGCGCTCGATCTGGCGGCGGCGCAGGTGGTTGGACAGCAGGCGCTGCGCAATGGTGGTGAGGTAGGCGCGCGGCTCCAGCAGTGCCTGGAGTTGCGGGCGCTGGGTGCCCAGCACCCGCACAAAGGTGTTTTGCGCCAGATCGGCCGCATCCCAGGCGCAGCCAAGCTTGCGCCGCAGCCGCGCGACCAGCCAGCTGTGGTGCGCCTCGTACAGGGCCTGCACCGGATCGACAGAGGGTGAGGGCGGAATGCCGGGGCCTGGGTGCATGGTGTGGGAAGTGAGGCGATGAGAATGGTTCTTATTATATGTAAACAGTAGTCAAAATATGGATAATGCGATTCATTCGCGTTATTGCATTGCGCCATTGCTGCACCATCGCTGCGATCCCTGTCTGGCCGCTGCCGTGCTGGCGCTGGTGGGCGGCGGTTGGCTGGGCTGGTCGCACTGGCGCAGCCAGCCGCTGTTTAGCGAGCACTACGCCACCGTGCGTGGCCAAGCGCTGCAGGTGCGGCTGCCCGATGGCTCGCAGATGCTGCTCGACGCCGCATCGCAGGCGCAGGTGCAGCTGTTCCGGGGCCGGCGCGAAGTGCGCTTGCTCGAGGGCCAGGCGCTGTTCCATGCCAGCGCCGATGCACAGCGCCCGTTTGAGGTGCGGGCGGGGCACACGCTGGTAACGGTGCTGGGCACCAGATTCTCGGTACGCCATACCCGCGCCGGGCTGGATGCGGGCCAGACGGTGGTCGAGGTCGAATCAGGCCGGGTGCGGGTGGGCGCAAGCGGGTGACGTTGACAAGGGCGGCCAGACCCTGGCCGGGCCGGCAGCGGTGGAGCTGGTCGCCGGCCAGCGGGTGACCGCGCAGGCCGAGGGCAGTCTGGCAGCGCCGCAGACCTTGGCAGTGGGCAATGTCGCTGCCTGGCGCAATGGTCGGGTGAATTTTCAGGACGCACCGCTGGCGCAGGCACTGGCCGAGTTTGAGCGCTATGGCGATACCCGCCTGGTGGTGCGCGACCCGGCCGTCGCTGCGATGCGCATGGGCGGCAGCTTTAAGCTGCGCGAGGCGACCAGCTTTGCCCAGGCGCTGCCGCAGCTGCTGCCGGTGCGGCTCAAGACCGAGGGCGGGGTGACGGAGATTGTGAAGGCGCGTTGAGGTGGGAGCGCAGGGCTAGCTTGCAAGGCCATGGGCTGGTTCCGCGGCAACAGAACAAGCGGTACCGTGGTTTTCTCAAGCATGGCCAACATGCGATCGGCACCGCCCCCCAAGGCGCCTCACTTCAGTTCGACCGTGCGGGCGTCCGGTGGGCCGCCACCCGGTGGACCCCCACCCGATGGACCGCCACCTGGCGGGCTTGCCCCATCGCATGTTGGCGATCCAGGTCGCAGGCGCTGCCAACCATTGTCTCGGCCTTCCCGCGCGGCATGCAGCGCGCGCGAAGCGTTGAAAAATTCGCCATAGGTGACGGCAAGGTGCGCTGCGCAGACATGGAAAAAGCCCACCGAGGTGGGCTTTGAGCGCGATCTACATCGCAGCTGGGGTTGCTGCAACCGTGGTCACTTGGGCTGGGTGTTGGGTTGCTTGCTGTCCTGCTGCTTCTGGCCAGGATTTTGTTGTTCCTGCTGACCAGGTTTTTTTTGGTCTTGGCCCGGTTGCTTCTGGCCCGAGTTGGGTTGTTGCTGAGACATGGTGATTCCTTCAATCAAATGGTTGACAAGGTGCTTCTGTCGCTAGCGGGAGCGCCTCTCGTTTTCAGTGTTTTGACGATGCATTGCACTGGTCATCAGTGTGGGTGGTCCAGTTCTCTCCAGACGTAGGACGGTGAGGCTCTTACATCGTGATTTGTACACGCCACATCTGTCACAACAAAAGGGGGGTGAGCGATGTTATTTCCTGCGGCGTGCTGTTTAAGGCCATTAAAAGGAGTAGCTTGTTTACAGGCGACTCAACCTGAATTGCCCTTATGAGACCGGAGGTCTATATGTTTTCACTTGTCCGTCACCAGCGAAACATGGAATTTTGGCGTGATATGCGCAACTTCTTTCTGTTGCCGCAGGACCCATTTTCCTCGTTGTCGGTGGAAGTAAAAAGCCCACAAAAACAGCAGCCAAAAGACGAGCGCGCTCGGAGCAAAAAACGCAAGTAGGCCTGCTTGTCGTTTCAGAAATCGCCATTGAGGCGGTTTTGATGTCCGAGCAATCGGCGAGCACCCTGGCGAAAACGGGGTAAATCAAAGCACCGCTAGTCGGTGCTTTGTTTTTTGCGGCAATCCCCGCCCCGGCGGGCGGGGGCACTGCCGGCAAAGACCTGAGCTGTGTCGCAGATGCCGGGACGGCCCCTTCGCTTCAAACGTAAGTGTTTGCTGTTTGCGGTTTAAGGTCTTTAAAAGCGGTAGTGTGGCAATAGGCGATCCATCCTGATTAGCCACCATAGACCGGAGGTCTATATGTCTTTTATAGATAAACCCATTTTCAATATACGCGCAAGAACGCAAGTGCCTGTTGCCGACGTAGATAGCCGTGATGCCTCTGATGACGACTACATATTCCACCAGCCCTTTCGCACCATGGCTGAGCCGCCAGAGCCATTGACCAAAAAAATCTATATCACCAAAGTCGTGCGCCTTTTGCAGCAGGCGGCTGTCAATAAGCCAGCGGCCTGATCACTGAAGGAGATCACTATGTTTGTATTTCCACTGTGGGTTAAGGGGTCATTTTGGTCCAGCTTGAAAAGCTGGGCTTTTCCATGGTACCCATTCCGCTGCCGATCGAGAAAGCAGAAACGCATCTGCATACGCAAAATGTGCAAGAGCAGGAGCAAGAACAAAAAATTAACCGAGATGCCTAAGCTTTCAGAAATGGTGTTCGCGAGCCATGAATGGCAAGCCATTTGAACCTCACCCCATAGGTTGGCCCGCTCTGACTTGATGGGGTGCTTCTTTTGCGCGAAGTATGACTTTTAGCATCGCTTGCATACATCAAAAGCCGTTGAAGGCGGGGCCAGAATGCATCCACGGTGCTGCCTGACCTACTGCTCGCTTCGGCCAATCCGCCTGCCCGCCAGCCTGCGCAGCCACACACTCCTGGGCTTTGAGCGTGCATACCGTGCGCATATCTGCAAGGTCGATGAGAACCTGCAGACCTCAAGGCGCTGCCGCCACACAAAAAATAATCCAAATTTTTTCCCGAGCGACCTGAGGGTTCTGCCCACCCGTGCGACTCCATGGGTAGTGCTGGCTATTTCCAGGCAGTTGGAGACCTTGTTTATGCGGCTGTCGCGCAGTGTTTTTGCACCCCGGGCCTTGGCCCTGTCTTTGTTCGTGGCGGGGGCCATTCCCGCTGGGGCGCAGGCCCAGGCCGATGCCCCGGCCCAGGTGGCCATTGCCGCCCAGCCTTTGGGGCAGGCGCTCCATACCTTGGCCCAGCAAACGGGGCTGCAGCTGTTGTATGCCCCGGCCGTGGTGGCGGGCAAGCAGGGGCCGGCGGTATCGGGCAGCATGGCGCCACGCCAGGCGCTGGCGCAATTGCTGGCAGGCAGTGGCTTGGTGGTGGTGCCCCAGGGGCGGGCCCTGGTGATCAAACCGGCCGAGGCGGCCGTGCCGCAGAGCGGGGCCGAGACCACGTTGGTGCCGGTGACAGTGCAGGCCGATGCGCTGCGCGAGAGCGCCTCGGGGCCCGTGGGCGGTTTGGTGGCCCGGCGCAGTGCGACGGCGACCAAGACCGATACGCCGCTGTCGGAGACGCCCATGTCGGTGACGGTGGTGCCGCGCGAGCAGATCGTGGCCCCGGGGCGCTGATTCGCTGGACCAGGCGCTAGAGTACTCGGCGGGCATCATGCCGCTGCAGGGCGGGGCGATGCGCCATATCGGCACGGGCTTTACCGTGCGCGGCTTCAATGTGACGGGGGCGGCGCCACTGTACCTGAACGGCGCGCGCTTTCCCATCAACTCGCTGAGCGGGGCGGTGGAGCCCTATGCCTATGAGCGGGTGGAGGTGCTCAAGGGCCCGGCCTCGATCCTCTATGGGCAGGCAGCGCCGGGCGGCGTCTTCAACCTGGTGAGCAAGCGCCCCACCGATGCGCCGCTGCGCGAGGTGGAGCTGGAGCTGGGCAGCTGGAACAAGAAGCAGATCGCGGCCGATGTGAGCGACCAACTGACCGAGGACGGGCGCATGCGCTACCGTCTGACCGCGCTGGCGCGCGATGCGGACGGCATGATCGACGAGATGCGCAATGACCGCCTGTCGCTGCCGGGCCTGAGCCTGGGCGCCGGTGTGCGCCATGTCGGCTGGCAAGAGATAGACCGCATGCGCATGCCCACCTACACCTTGCTGGATGCTGCTGTGCGCTACCAGTACCAGCAGTGGCAGTTGGCGTTGAATGTGAAGAACCTGGCCAACAAGACCTACCTGTCGGCCTGCACCGGCGTCTGCCTGTACGGCGATGCGCGCAATGTGACGTTGACGGCGCGGGTGAATTGGTAAATGGGAGGAGGGCAGCGGCGCGGGCATGGCGCTGCTGCAGCTGCCGACTGCTGTAGCCCCAGCCCAAAGACAAAAGGCGTGGACCCGAGGGTACCACGCCTTTTTTATCGCTGCCACCGCCCATCTGCTGCGGCATCTGCTTCAGTACACATCGCGCCGGTACCGCCCCTCGTCGATCAAGGCGTTCAGCCCTTCTTCGCCGAGCAGCTCGGTCAGCGCGTCATCCACACCGGTGGCCATGCCGTCATAGCTGCCGCAGACGTAGATGACGGCGCCCCGGGCCAGCCAGGCCTGGAGCGGCTCGGCGGCGGCACGCAAAGCATCTTGCACATAGCGGTGCGGGCCTTGGCCGGGGGCCAGGTTGCTGGCATCGCGAGCGTCGCGCGAGTAGGCGTAGTCGGCGCGTGCGATCTGGCCATGGGCCTGCCAGACGCAGACCTCGTCTTCGGCATAGGAGTCGTGCGCGCGGCGGCGTTCACCAAAGATCAGCCAGTTGTCAAACTGGCCCTGGGCAATGCGCTGGCACAGATGGCCGCGCAGGCCGGCGTAACCCGAGCCATTGCCCATAAAGATGGCGGGCCGCGCATCACCGACCAGCGGCGCAAAGCCGGGGTTGTCGACCAGGCGCAGTGCAATGCTGCTGCCCAGCGCCGCATGTGCGGTGAGCCAGCCCGAGGCCAAGCCCAGCTGCGGAGCGGCGCCTGGCTGCTCGCGCAGCGTTTGGCGTACATAGAGGCGCATGCGGCCATCGGCGGGCAACGAGGCCAGCGAGTAGCTGCGCGGGGCGAGCGGGTGGAGCTGGTCGGCCACGGCCTGGGCCGATGTGGCGGGGGCCGAGAGCGTGGGCAGCTCGCAGGCGCTCAGTGCATCGCGCAAGCTGCTGGCGCTGCCGCGCCACTGCACGGCGGCGCTGCCATCGAGCTGATGCGCCTGCAGCCAGGCATCGACTTGGGCGGGCGCCTGCTGGGCCTTGACCTCGACCAGGCCACCGGCCTGCCACTGCAGCGCTTGCTCAGGCGCAAAGCCCAGCTCCACCTGGTAGAGCGGCTGGCCGCTGCTGCCGGGGTTGAGGTGGTGGCGGCTGAGCAACTGAGCGGGTGCAAAGACGGCGTCGGGTGCGTCGGAATCGGCCACGCTGGCAGCGGTGTTGACTGCCACAGTGGCGGGTTCCGCGTTCACGCCCCAGTGCGCAGCCAGTGCCTTCAGCCAGGCTTGCCATGCGGCGTCGTCCTCGGCATCCATGGTGATGGGGGCAAACACGGGCTGGGCCCCCAGGCGCTCGAGCTGCGCGGCCAGCGCCAGGCCAAAGCCGCAGAACTGGCCGTACTGGCGGTCACCCAGCGCCAGCATGCCAAAGCGCTGGTGGGCCAGCGGCGTGCCTTGCGTTTGCTGCAACAGGCGCGCCAGGCGGCGGGCGCTGTCGGGCGGCTGGCCTTCGCCAAAGGTGCTGGCCACCCACAGCAGCTGCCTATGCGGCTGCAGCTGGACCATATCCAGGCTGGCGGCGGGCAGCAGCTGTGCGGCCAGGCCCGCGCTGCGCAGGCGCGCGACGGTGCGCACCGCCAGCTGCTGGGCATGGCCGGCCTGGCTGGCGTAGACCACGGCCATGCTGGCGCCGGTGTTGGCGCCCCTAGTTGGTCCTGCCTGCGGGCCATCGCCCGCCAGCAGCGCGCGCTGGGCCTTGGCGGCGGCGCGGGAGCTGCGGCGCCTCTCCAGGTAGAGCAGCCAGCCGGTAATCGCAAACAGCGGCATCATCAGTGCCGCGACGGTGACGATGATGCGGCCCGTCAGCCCAAAATAGGTGCCGGTGTGCAGCGGGTAGATGGCAGCCAGCGCGCGGCGGCCGGCGGGCAGATCGGCAAAGCGGTCGTCGCGCTGCACGCTGCCATCCAGGCTCAGGCTGAGCTGGTTGCGCGCGCGGTCATGCGGGGCGCCGGCGCCCCACCAGCTGAACTGCACAGGCTGGTCGGCGCGCTGGGGCAGGCGCATTTGCGCAAACTGCCAGCCGCTGGCCAGCTGTGTAAAGCCTTGCCAGGCGGGCTCAAGGCTAGCGGGCTCGATCTGCAGCGGCGGCGCCTTGCGGGCGGCTTCTTGCGCGGCCGATTGCTCGGCCCGGGCGGCTGCGCGGGAGGGCGCGCCCATCCAGCGGTCCACGGGCGCGCGCACCGCATCAAAGGCCCAGTACATGCCGGTCAGGGTCAGCATCACATAGACGACCAGCACCCAGGTGCCAGCCACCGAGTGCAGGCCCCACAAAAACGGCCGGCCCTTGCGCCGCACATTGAAGGTGAGCCAGCTGCGCCAGGACAGCGGCTTGGCTGGCCAGCGCAGGTACAGGCCCGAGAGCGACAGCAGCAGCAGGCACAGCGAGAGGCTGCCCGTTATCGGCTTGCCATCGTCGCGCGGCAGCAGCAGCCAGCGGTGCAGGCGCTCGTTCCATTCAAAGAACTCGCGGCCGCTTTGCGCTGGCAGCTGGGCGCCGGTGTAGGGGTGGAGGTAGACGCTCTGGCCCCGGCGCTCACCTTTCTCGGGCGCAAAGGCCAACTGGGCGCTGCGCCCGGGCTCGGCATACAAGGTGATGCGGTCGATACGGCGCTGCTCACCGCTGGCCCGCACTGCCGCCAGCAACTGGGGCGGTGTCAGCGCCGGGCTTGGCTGCACCGGCACGCTGGCGGTCCCCGGGTTGGCCCAGTCCAGCACCTCGTCCTGGAAGGAATAGGTGGCGCCGGTGAGGCCAATGACGATCAGCACGGTGCCCGCAGTGATGCCGATCAGCCAATGGATCTGGAACCAGATATTTTTAAAACTCCACATGCTTGTCTTTGTTGTCTTTTGATACTGTCGGACTGCTCAAGCTTAAAAATCCACGACCGCGCGCAGCACGGCCTGGCGGCGCTCACCCAGCGACACATAGACGGGGCTGCCCGAGGAGCTGACATAGTTCTTGTCGAACAGGTTCTTGACGTTGAGCTGCAGCTTGACCATGCGGCCGCTCCAGGGGCGCTCCCAGCTGACAAAGCTGTCGGCGACGGTGTAGCCCGCGTTATTGAAGCTGTTGGCGGCATCGCCCGCGCGGCGGCCCACATGGCGCAGGCCGGCGCCGGCACGCCAGCGGCCACTGCTGCTGGCTGCAAAATCATAGGCGGCAAAGAGCGAGGCGGTGTGGCGCGCCACATTGGCCAGGCGGTTGTCCTGGTATTGCGGGTCGTCGGTCACAGCGGCATCGGTGTAGGCATAGGTGCCAATCAGCTGCCACTGCTTGCCCAGGCGGCCAGCGGCATCGATCTCCAAACCGCGCGAGCGGGCACCGCCTACGGCGCGCGCATAGCTTTGGCCGTCGATGGTCTCGTTCACCACCACATTGCGCTTGCGGATGTCGTAGAGCGCAGCGGTCGCGGTGATGCCAGCCGGTGACTCCCACTTGGTGCCCAGCTCCCAGGCCTTGGCAGTCTCGGGCGGCAGGGTGCCGATGACGCTGCCAATGCTGCTTTGCGGCTTGAAGGACTCGCTGTAGCTGCCGTAGATGGACCATTCGGTACTGGGCTGCCAGACCAGGCCTGCGCGCGGCACGAACTTGCTGCCGTCCGATTCGCTGCCTACCACAAAGGGCCGGCCCTTGCCCGCGATCTGGTCGTAGTGCTGCCAGCGCCCGGCCAGCTGCAGCAGCCACTGGGGCGAGAGGCGGATCGAATCCTGCGCAAACAGCGCCTGCTGGCGGATCTTGTCGCTCTGGGCGCTTTGCGCCTCGTCGATCGTGGTGGCATTGGGCAGGTTGCCGTAGACCGGGTCGTAGACATTGAAGCCGCCGCTGTTGCTGCCCCGGATGATGTCGCGGCGGAAGATATTGCTGTCTTCGGCGTCGAACCCAGCCAGGATCTCGTGCGTCATGCCGCCCGCCTGCAGCTTGCCTTCGAGGTTGATCTGGCCGACATGCTGCTGGCTCAATGCGCCGCGCGTGCCATCGGGCCGGCGCGTGAGGATGCCGGTCGTGGGGTTGAGCGATACCGGCCGGGCCTGGTAGTCGTCATAGCGGTTGCGGTTGTAGCTGTAGGCAGCGTTGAGCTTCCACTGCGAATTCAGGCTGTGCTGGGCCTGCACGGTGAAAAAATCCGAATCGCCCAAGGTGCGGTTGTAGGCCTCGTCCAGGCGCTCGCGGCGGTCGATGGCCACAGGCCGGCCGGTGCGGCTGTCGATCACGGTGCCCCGGTCAAAGGGCTGCTCGTAGTCGGTGTGTTCATAGGACATGCGCACATAGGTGTCGCGCCCATACCAGGCCAGCGACGGGGCGATGACGGTCTGGCGGTTCTTGCCAAAGTTGCGCCAGTAGTCGACATCGCTGGTATCGGCGATGAAGCGGTAGGCCAGGCCCTGCTCGCCGATGGGGCCTGTCAGATCGAGCGAGGCACCGCCGCCGCCATAGCTCGACAGCGAGGCGCCCACCTGGCCGGCAAAGCTGAGCTGGGGCTTTTTGGTGACCATATTGATCACGCCGCCCGGGTCCATTGTGCCGTAGAGCACCGAGCTGGGGCCCTTGAGCACCTCGACCCGCTCGGTCGTGAAGGTGAGGTTGCGCGCCAGCACGGTGCGGATGCCATCGCGCAGGATGGAGCCATCGCGGTTGAAGCCAAAGCCGCGCTTGATCACCGCATCCTGCGTGCCGCCCAGGGTATTGGCCTGGGTGATGCCGCTGACGTTGTAGAGCGCCTCGTCGATGGAGCGCACCTGCTGGTCCTGCAGCACCTGGGCGGGCACCACGGCAATGGCCTGTGGCACATCGCGCAGCGCGGCATCGCTGCGGGTGGCGGTGGTGGCGCGCTTGGGCTGGTAGCCCACTTCCTGCGCTTTTTCTTGCACGATGACCTGGGGCAGCACGGCTTCAGCGGCCGGAGCGGTGGTGGCGCTGGTGGCCGTATCCGGCGCGGTTTGTGCCACGGCGGGCCAGGCGGCAATCGCCAGCGCGATGCTGCTCAGGCAGGTCAGCGGGTGGAAGGGGGCGGAGCGGGCGGTGGTGCGAGAAGGGGTCATCAGAGGGTCACAAAACAGGCGAAGCCATCGGTAAAAAAGACCCGCATCAGGTGTTGCGAGTCTTGTTTTACAAAGGCGGGTAATAGGTGGATCAGAACGCGTAGCGGCCCTGGACGTAGAAGGTGCGCGGCGCGCCGACCATGCGGCCGGGGTTGCCGTCGACATTGCGGGTGTAGTAGCGGTGGTCGGCGATGTTGTTCACGCCGACCATGATTTCGCTGCCCTTGTACTGCGGCACCTTCCAGCTGACCTGGGCGTTCCACAGGCGGAAGCCGGGGATGCGGCCCACATTGGCATTGGCCGATTCGGCCTCGGTGTTGGCCAGGTCCGAGTACTGCTTGCTCTGGTGCGTGCTCGACAGGTTGAAGCCCCAGGCATCGCGCTCATAGCGCACGCCGACGGTGTCGGTGTTGCGGGAGTAGAAAGGCACATCGAGACCGGCGGTGGTGCCCGATTTCTGGATCGCCTTGGTGTAAGTGTAGTTGCCATACACCGTGGTGCCTGCCAAGGCGCTGGCCTTGTCAAAGCTGTACTCCAGCGCCAGCTCCAGGCCCTGGTGCTTGGTGGCGCCGATATTGGCAAAGGTGACGGGCACGACGCCGGGCGTCTGCAGGATCTGGTTGTCAAAGCGCAGGTCAAACACCGTGGCCTCGGCGCGCCACTGCTTGTCTTGCCAGCGGGCGCCGAGCTCCTTGGTCTTGGCCACTTCGGGGCGCAGAGGGTTGGCCGCCGTTTGCGAGTTCAGCTGGATGTTCTGCACCGGGCCAAACGAGGTGGTGTAGTTGGCAAACAGCGTGAGGGCCGGGTTGACCAGGTAGGACACGCTGACCGAGGGCAGCCACTTGTTGTTGCGCGTGTCAAAGCTCTGCGCGCCGCTCAGGTCATCGCGCTCCGACTTGATGTGCTCAAAGCGCAGGCCCGGGGTGATGCGCCAGGCGCCGATGGCGATGCGGTCATCGATATAGCCGGCATGGGCATCGGTGGCGTTGTCGAACGAGGTGGTGGCGCCCATCACATTGGTGGACAGGTTCAGCAGGCTGCTGTTGTCGTCACCGCGCTCGCGGATGTAGCGGTAGCCCACGGTCACATCATGCGTGCTGCTGCCCAGCGCAAAACGCTGGGTGTAGCGGGGCTCGATGCCCAGGGTCTGGTAGTTGCGCGGCTGGTAGTTGATCTGGGTCTGCGCGGCATTGATCAGGCGGCTCGAGCGCGCGCTGTCGTTGTAGTAGGCGCGGATCTCGAACTCCTGCGTGTCCGAGATGGTGTTGATATAGCCCAGGTCCAGGCCCTTGCGCTCGCCGTCCCAGCTATCGGTGGGGCGGGTGTTCTGGAAGGGGTTGGCGTTGTACTGGGCGACCGTGAGGCCCCCGGGCGTGTTGGAGCGCACATCGTAGTAAGACAGCTTGCCGTAGACCTCGGAGCTGCCCGACAGCGCGTAGCGGAACTTCAGCGCCAGATCGTTCAAACGCTCATCGCTGTCCTTGCGCCATTCGGAGCCCGTCATGCCCGAGTACAGCAGCGCCCAGCCCAGGCCGTTGTCCAGCTGCGAGCCCAGGAAAGTGCTGTAGAGCGTGTTGTTCTCTCCGCCCTTGCCAAAGCCGTTGTAGCGCAGGGTCACGTCGCCGGTGATGTCCTTGCTGGTGGGGATGGCGCGGGTGTTGAAGTTGATGATGCCGCCGACGTTTTGCGGGCCGTAGCGCACCGCGCCGCCGCTGCGCACCACATCGATGGATTCGATATTGGCCAGGCTCACCGGCGCAAACGACAGCTGGGGCTGGCCGTAGGGCGCCACGGCCAGCGGCACGCCATCGAGCAGCACGGTCGAGCGCGGCGAGTAGCGGCCGGTCAGACCGCGCACCCCGATATTGAGCGACACCGCGCTGCCGGCGGTGCCAGAGTTGTCGCTGCTTTGCACGCCGGGGATGCGGCGCATCACATCGCCAATGCTCGACGCACCGCTGTTCTCGATCACGTCCTTGTCGACGATGGTGCGAGCCCCGGCAAAGGTCTTGAGCTGGTTTTGCAGACCGCTGCCCAGCAGATCGCCCGAGACCTGGATGGTCTCCAGGGTGCTCTCTGCCACTGGCGCGTCATCGGCAGCAGGCGCGGCTGCCGTCTGGGCCAGCGCGCTGGCCGCTGGCGCCAGGCTGATCAGGACGGCTGCTGTGATCTGGCTCAGGGCCGGGCGGGGGCCCGATGGCTTGCGCGAAGTGCGGGTGGATGCGGACATGGTGAGGGCAGCAAAAAACGAGGCGGGCACAGCACAACGGCGCCAGTCAGGGGCGCCGCAGCGTGGTTGGCCAGGGGATGAGTGTTAGGAATGAGAACGAATTGTATTTAAAAGCGTGGCGGCTCCTGCAGCTATCGCAGCGCCTGCGGCCTAAAAAGCGGTGATCCAGTGTGAATACCTACTTGTGGGGTGTGTATGTATGTTGCTTTGGGGCAACTACGCGGGGCATCTCCTTACTCGTAGCAGGGTGCCGGGCAGCGCTGGGATGGGGAAACCGCACTGCATCAAACTTGCGTTTAAGCCCGCCATCAGATGGCGGCGGCAGCTGGCTTATGCGGGCATCCAATCGGCCTGCCAGCGCGCCGCCAGGCGCTGGCTCAGCTGCAAGGGGAGGCCACCCTGGTCAAAACCGACGACGGTGATCTGCTCGGCGCAACGGGGGCGCTCGGGCACCTGGGCAAAGCGGCCATCGGTCAGCAGCCAGACATAGGCATGCACGGGGCCCTGGCGGCGGGCGCGCTGCAGCAGGCGCTCGAGCAAGGCAATGGCGCTGGCCAAAGGGCTGCCGCCGCCGCCGCCAATGGGCCGGATCCAGCCCTCGTTCCAGGCCTGGGCCTTGGCCCCTGCCTGGATCACATAGGCGCTGTCGCCGCTAAAGCCCAGCACGCAGAGCCGGTCGCGCTGGCGGTAGGCCTGGTCAGCCAAGGCCTGCAGGTAGCCCTTGGCGCGGGCGAGTTGCTGGCCGCGCAGCATGGAGGCCGAGGTATCAAGCAGCACGCAGTGCATGAGCTGCGCGCCGGCGGGCTGCTTGCGGTAGCGCAGGTGCGGGCGCGCCAACTTGGCCTGGCCTTTGGCGGCCAGGCTGCGGGGCCAGTCAATGCGCTGGCTGGCCGTTGCCAGCAGGCGGCCGGCGCGCTGCGTGCTCTGCGCGCGCCCCAGCTTGGCCTTGCCGGCCAGGCTGGGGCGCGTCAGGCTTTTTTTGCGGTAAAGGGCCGCAGGGCCTTGACGGGCTCGATACCGGTATGGCGCGGCGCGGCCATGCCGCCCCAGCCATCGGGCTGGTTGCGCTCGGCGTTGGGGCTGCTGCTGGCGGTGTCGGCATGGCCGTTTTGGGGCTTGGTCTGTGCCTGGTTTGGCTGTTGCCGCTGCGGTTGTTGATGTAGGTCTTGTTGATCGTTGGCCTGGCCACTGGGCGATGGTGGCTGCGCCGCATCGGCACTGCGGCGGTGGGCCAGCGCCAGCTCGGCCACGGCCTGCACATCGGCCAGGCTGACCTCGGCGTGGCCCGCCAGCGCCGCCTGGGCGCGCGCGGCGCGCAGCATCACCAGGTCGGCGCGCACGCCTTCGGCGCCCGATTGCTGGCACAGCTGCGCCACGGCATCTAAGATGGCCTCGGGCCAGGCCACCTGGGCCAGGTGTTCGCGCGCGGCGGCAATCTGCTCGCGCAACTGGGCTTGGGCCTGTTCATGGCGGGCGCAGAACTGGGCGGGGTCCGCATCAAAGGCCATGCGGGCGCGCACAATGCGCTTGCGCGTGTCCACATCAGGCACATTGGGCAGGCGCACAAACAGGCCAAAGCGGTCCAGCAGCTGCGGGCGCAGCTGGCCTTCTTCGGGGTTCATCGTGCCGATCAGTGCAATGCGCGCGGCATGCTGGTGCGAGACGCCATCGCGCTCGATGCGGTTGGTGCCGCTGGCGCTGACATCGAGCAGCAAGTCCACCAGGCCATCGGGCAGCAGGTTGACCTCGTCCACATACAGGATGCCCTGGTGCGCCTGGGCCAGCAGGCCGGGGCGGAACTGTACGGCTGAGGACTGTAGTGCAGCTTCCAGATCCAGCGCGCCTTGCAGTTGTTCTTCCGTGGTGCCCAGCGGCAGATTGACAAAATGGCCGCTGGGCAGCAGCTCGGCCAGCGCGCGGGCGCTGGTGGATTTGGCGGTGCCGCGCGGGCCTTCCACCAGCACGCCACCCAGTTGCGGATCGACCGCCAGCAGCAGCAAGGCCTGCTGCAGCGCGGCTTGGCCCTCAATGGCGCTGAAGGGAAAATGCAGATCGGTGGGGGCGCTCATCGCATCTCCAGCAGGTGTTCGGTCTCGAGCAAATGGGTCTCCAGCAATTGGGGGTAGTCGCCAGGCGCTTGCCACAGGCCGCGCTGTATGGCTTCGAGCAGGCGCTCACACATGCCGTGGAAGGCCTGCGGATTGTGCTGCTGCATAAAGGCGCGCGTGGTGTCATCGGCGACAAAGGCATCGGTCACGCGGGCGTATTGGTCGTCGCGCACCACACGGGCCGTGGCATCAAAGGCAAAGAGGTAGTCCACGGTCGCGGCAATCTCGAACGCGCCCTTGTAGCCATGGCGCTGCACGCCCTCGATCCACTTGGGGTTGGTGGCGCGCGCGCGCACCACGCGGCTGATCTCTTCTTGCAGGCTGCGCATGCGCGGCGAATCAGGGTTGCTGTGGTCGCCAAAGTACAGGGCCGGTTGCTGGCCGCTGTAGTGGCGCACGGCAGCGGCCATGCCGCCCTGGAACTGGTAGTAGTCGCCCGAGTCGAGCACATCGTGCTCGCGGTTGTCCTGGTTGTGCAGCACCAGCTGCATCTCAGACAGGCGCCGCACAAAGGTCTCGGGCTCCTGGCTGCCATCGTCGTGCTGGCCGTAGGCATAGGCGCCCCAGTTGCGGTAGGCGGTGGCCAGGTCTTCGTCGCTTTGCCACTGGCCGCTGTCGATCAGGCCCTGCAGGCCGGCGCCATAGCTGCCGGGCTTGGCGCCAAACACGCGCAGGCCCGCTTGGTGGCGCGCCTCCTTGGCGTCCAGCCCTTGCTGCAGCAGCAGCGCGGCCTCGGCCAGCACGCGGGCGCGGATCGGGTTTTGCGCAGCGTCTTCGTCTTCCAAGGCCGCCACTTTTTGCACGGCGGCATCAAACAAACGGATCACATTGCTGAACGCATCCCGGAAAAAGCCCGAGACGCGCAAGGTCACATCGACCCGGGGCCGCCCCAGCACATGCAGCGGCAGCACCTCAAAATCGCTGACGCGCCAGCTGCCATCGGCCCAGGTGGGGCGCACGCCCATCAGCGCAAAGGCCTGCGAGATATCGTCGCCACCAGTGCGCATGGTGGCCGTGCCCCACACCGACAGGCCAATGGTGACCGGGTATTCGCCATGCTCCTGGGTGTAGCGCTCGACCAGCAGCTGGGCAGATTTGAAGCCCATGCCCCAGCTGGTTTGCGTGGGGATGGCCCGGGTATCGACCGAGAAGAAATTGCGGCCGGTGGGCAGCACATCGGGCCGGCCGCGCGTGGGCGCGCCGCTGGGGCCAGCGGGCACAAAGCGCCCCGCCAGGCCGCGCAGCAGTTGCTGCAGCTCTTGCGGGCCGCAAGCGGCCAGGCGGGGGCGCAGATCCTGCTGCACACGCGCCAGCACGGCATGGGTGTGACCTTGGCTAAGGTCTGCCAGCGCTGGCGGCAGCGCTGCGCCGGGTTCCAGTATTTGCAATGCCAGCAGCTCCAGGCGCTCGCGGGTATCGCCGTGGTGGCGCCAGGCTTGGTCAGTCAGATCCTGCAGCAGGCTGGGGCGCGGGCCGGTCCAGGCAGCGGCCCAGTCGGCATCGAGCGGGTCAAAGTCCAGGCCCAGATCGCGGGCGAGGGCGCGCACCAGGCTTTGGCTCGCACCTTTGCCGCCACCGACGGGGTGGCGCGCCAAGGCGAGCAAGGTGTCGGTCTCCAGCCGGCCGGCGGGCGAGACGCCGAAGATATGCAGGCCGTCGCGGATCTGGCTTTCCTTGAGCTCACACAGGTAGGCATCGGTGCGGTTGAGCAGCTGCTGCTCTTCCTCTTCGCTGCCGGGGGCCTGCAGGCCCAGGTCCTGGTGCAGGTCGTGCTGCACGATGTGGCCGAGGATCTGCTGGCGCAGGATTTGCGCGCGCTTGTGGTCCAGCGTGGCGGCCTCGTAGTACTCGTCCACCATGCGCTCCAGATCGCGCGTGGGCCCGTAGCTTTCGGCGCGGGTGAGCGGGGGCATCAGGTGGTCAATGATCACGGCCTGAGCGCGGCGCTTGGCCTGCGTGCCTTCGCCGGGGTCATTGACGATAAACGGGTAGAGGTGGGGCAGGGGGCCCAGCACCAGATCGGGCCAGCAGTTGGCCGACAGCGCGACGCTCTTGCCGGGCAGCCATTCGAGGTTGCCGTGCTTGCCCACATGCACCATCGCATCGGCCTGCCACTGGCTGCGCAGCCAGTGGTAGAAGGCCAGGTAGTAGTGCGGCGGCACCAAATCCGGGTCATGGTAGGCGGCCAGTGCGTCGAGCTGGTAGCCGCGTGCCGGCTGCACGCCGACAAAGATATGGCCCAGGCGCAGACCGGCCACCATGAAGCGGCCGTCGCGCAGCATCGGGTCTTGCGCGGGCGTGCCCCAGCGTTCGGTGATGGCCTGCTGGTTTTCGGCGGGCAGGCTGTCAAAGTACTGCAGGTAGTCGGCCAGGCTCAGGCTTTGCCAGGCGGCGCGTGTGGCCCAGGAGTCGGGCGCATTGGTGATGCCTTGCTGCAGCAAGTCCATCAGCGCCTGGCTGTCTGCGGGCATCGCATCGACGGCATAGCCATCGGCCGCCAGCGCACGCAGGATCTCGATGACCGACGCTGGTGTATCCAGCCCCACGCCATTGCCAATGCGGCCTTCGCTGCTGGGATAGTTGGCCAACACCAGGGCCAGGCGCTTGTCGGCATTGGGCTTGCGGCGCAGCTGGCACCAGCGCTGGGCGAGTTCGACCACAAAGCCCATGCGCTCGGGGTGGGCCTGGTACTGCACCACATCGGACTGCGTCAGATCGCTGCGGTGCGACAGGCCCTTGAAGCTGATGGCCCGCGTGATGATGCGGCCATCGACCTCGGGCATCGCCACATGCATCGCGATGTCACGCGGCTGCAGGCCATGGGTGCTGTCCAGCCAGGTTTGCTCGTTGCTGCCCGACAGGATCAGCTGCAGCACGGGGATATCGCCTGCCAGCGCATGGTCGCCGGGGGTATCGAGCGAGGCCTGCGAGAACGCGGTGGTGTTGAGGATCAACGCTACGTCTTCGCTGGCGCACAGCGCCTGCAAGGCAGCCAGGCACCCGGCGTCCTTGAGCGATTGCAAGGCCAGCGGCAGCGGGTTCATGCCCTTGGCAAGCAGCGCCTGGCACAGGTCGGCAAACACCTGGGTGTTGCCCGACTGCAGATGGGCCTTGTAGAACAGCAGCATGACCACCGGCGCGCCGGGCTGCCACTGCAGCGGGCCGGGTTGCTGCCAGGTGACGACCGTGGCCTCATCACTCGCGGGGTGGTAGACGGCCACCGCCGGCAAGGGGCGCGGGGGCAGCGCCGCATGCGGGCCGCCCAAGAGGCCATGCCAGACAAAGCGGAACAGCTCGCGCGCATTGGCCAGGCCCCCTTCGCGCAGGTAGCGCCACAGGCTGCGGCAGTCTTGCTGCGCCACCGTGCTTTTTTGCAGCAGGTTCAGGTCTTCACTGCTGTCGCCTGAGAACATGGCCAGCGCAATCTTGTGGGCGCGGCACAGCGCCATGACGCGCTCGGTGCCATAGGGCCAGTAGCTCTCGCCGCCCAGGTGGTCGATGATGATGACTTTGGCATGCTGCAGCACCTCATCGGCATACAGATCGACCGATGCGGGCTGGCGCAGGTACATCAGATTGGCCAGCCGGACGCTGGGCAGTTGCTCGCCATCCATGCCGGCCCGCAGCTGCTCATAGGCTTGCGCCAGCAGGGCCAAGGTGGTGTCTGCGGCGCTCAGGATCACGATGTCGGCCGGGCTTTGGCCCAGGCTGGAGACAAAGGCCTCGTCGTCGACAAAACCACCGGGCTGGACCGCGAGCAAATGCATCAGAGCGCTCCGACCGGGCTGGCAGCGAGCTGGGCGCGGATGGCCGCCTCGTCCAGGTCATGGCCGATAAAGACCAGGTGGCTTGCGCGCTTTTCATCGGCGCGCCATGGGCGGTCAAAGTAGCTGTCAAAGCGCTTGCCCACGCCATGCACCACCAGGCGCATCGGCTTGCCGGGCAGGGCCACAAAGCCCTTGATGCGGTAGACGGTCTGCTGCGCCACGACCTCGGCCAGCTGGGCCAGCAGCGCTTCGCGCTCCACCTCGCCCAGCTGCACGACGACCGAGTCGAAATCGTCATGGTCGTGCTCGTCATGCACATGGCCGGCTTCGTGCTCGTGGTGGCCCTTGCGCGATTCGATGCTCTCTTCGGACGCGCTGGACAGGCCCAGCACCACATCCAGGTCGATGCGGCCATGGTCGGCAGCAACGATCTTGACGGCGGGCGGAATGTCTTCGCGCACCAGGGCCTCGACGGCCGCGCGGTCGGCGGCGCTGGCCTGGTCAAGCTTGCTCAGCACCACCAGGTCTGCCGAAATGAGCTGGTCTTCAAACAGCTCATGCAGCGGCGACTCGTGGTCGAGGTTGGGGTCCTGCTTGCGCTGCAGATCGACCGCAGCGGGGTTGGCGGCAAACTGGCCGGCCGCAGCGGCGGGCACATCGACCACGGTGATCACCGCATCGACCGTACAGGCGTTCTTGATCTCGGGCCAGTTGAAGGCCTGCACCAGGGGCTTGGGCAGGGCCAGGCCGCTGGTCTCGATAAGGATATGGTCGATATCGTCCCGGCGCTCGATGAGCTTGCGCATCACGGGGTAGAACTCTTCCTGCACGGTGCAGCACATGCAGCCATTGGCCAGTTCATAGAGCTGGCCGGCCTGCTCGCCGTTCTCGTCATCGCAGCCAATGCCGCAGCCGCGCAGGATCTCGCCATCGATGCCCAGCTCGCCAAACTCATTGACGATCACCGCAATGCGGCGGCCGTTGGCGTTGGACAGGATATGGCGCAGCAAGGTGGTTTTGCCGCTGCCCAGAAAGCCGGTGACGATGGTGGCTGGAATCTTCTGGCTGGTGCGCATGGGGGTGTCTCCAAATAAAAAGGGGCGGGGCTGCCGGGCAAGCCTGGGGCTGGGCCGCAAGGCGCGTTGCGCGGGGCAGTCTGAAACAAAAAGGGGGAGGCGGGGCGGGGGCAGGGGCCGGCGCTGGACGAGTGCTGGCCGCCTAGCGGCCGCATCCCGCCAACGGCCAGGCCAGGCCTGTGCGCCACAGCGCAGGGTGCAAGGGCAGCGCCAAGCGGCGGCTGGGGGCAGGTGTCTGCATGGGAACTCCAGGAAAAGCGCGTCCTAGGCAAACCAGCGGGCTTGATGCCGGTGAGAGCTGGTTCGGGGGTGGCTTGGCACAAAGGTCTGACTTGGCAGCGCAAGGCGCGGGGCGAGCCCGGGGCCTGCGGCAGCGATACAGTGGCGCGACCGTGCCGGATTGTCACCGGCTTCTTTGCGAACAAGTGCGGGCCATTCTACTGCGTCCGCGGGCTTGGCTGGGGGCGCCGGCATGGTGGGTGGCATGGCTTCTCGCTGATCTGGGACACCGATTGGCGCGAGTCTTCAGCAAGCCCTTGTTGATGGCTATCAAAGAGGCTTGTCCTGTTGCAAAGCCTGCCAGCGCAGTCTGCGATGATGCGTTGGCACCGCTGCCCGCCCTTTGCAGGGGCCTTGTTTGTCCACCATTGAGCTGTTCGCCCATGTCCACACGTCTGCACGCCGTCCAATCCGATATCACCCAACTCCATGTGGGAGCGATCGTGAACGCCGCCAACTCGTCGCTGCTGGGCGGTGGTGGTGTGGATGGTGCCATCCACCGTGCAGCAGGCCCGGACCTGGTACATGAATGCAGGCTGTTGGGTGGTTGCAAAACAGGGGATGCCAAGCTGACCCAGGCCTACCGGCTGCATGCGGACTACATCATCCACACCGTGGGGCCCGTGTGGCGAGGCGGGAACAAGGGCGAGCCGGAGCTGCTGGCTGCTTGCTACCGGCGCTGTATGGCGCTGGCTGAGGAGAAGTCGGTGGCATCCATCGCTTTTCCCAGCATCAGCACGGGCATCTTTGGCTATCCCATGGCGTTGGCTGTGCAGTTGGCAGTGCGCACGGTTCGAGAGAGCTTGTCTGCACACACCCCCATTGAAGAGGTGGTCTTCTGCTGCTTTTCCCAAGCGGATCTGCTTGCGTATGAAGCGGTCTTGAACGCACCCACGGCCTTATTCATGGGCCAGCCGGCTCTATCTGCTCGATACCCCGTGACCCAACCTCGCTACCGGCTGCCAGGGCTCCATGGGCTTTTCGGGCGCGTTGCTGGCAAACACTAATTTTTTCGGTGCTTTATTTCAATATTTCAAGTATCATTGAAATATGAATGAAGACCATGTCATCAAATCCCTGGCCGCACTGGCCCACCAGGTCCGCTTGCGGGTGTTTCGTGCGCTGGTGGTGGCCGGGGCTGACGGGCTCACGCCCTCGGTGTTGGCGGAGGCGCTGGGCGTTGCGGCCACGGCGCTGTCTTTTCACCTCAAGGAGCTGGTCCATGCGGGCCTGGTCACGCAGGAGCGCGTGAGCCGCAACCTGGTCTACCGCGCAGACTTTGCGCGCATGGACGGCGTTCTGCGCTATTTGACCGAGAACTGCTGCGCGGGCGCCCGCTGCGAGGTGACCGCTCCCCAGTGCTGCCCTGCCAGCGACAAAGGCTGCTGACGATGACCACCCATGTTTTGGTGCTTTGCACCCACAATTCGGCCCGCAGCGTGCTGGCCGAAGCCATGTTCAACCACTGGGCGCAGACACTGGGCATCGATGCCAAAGCCTTCAGCGCCGGCGCTGCACCCAGTGGCCGTGTCCACCCGCAGGCGCTGGCGGCGTTGCGTGCTGCAGGCGTGGACACATCGGCGCTGTCGAGCAAGAGCATGGACCGGTTTGCGCATCCCGGCGTGCCAGAGATGCGCGTGGTCATCACCGTTTGCGACAGCGCCGCTGCCCAGCCTTGTCCCTTGTGGCCGGGCGCGCCAGTGCGTGCCCATTGGAGCTACCCGGACCCTTCCGAGGCCCCCAGCGTGGAGCAAGCCCAGCGTTTTGAGCTCACCCGCCAGGCGCTGGCCTACCGCATGCTGCAGCTGCTGCAATTGCCGTTTGACAAGCTCGGCAACCAGGCGCTGCAAGCGGCAGTGCGGCGGATTGCGGAGTCATGAACATGCCCGTGACTGAGACCAAGCCGGTGATCGGTGGGTTTGAGCGCTACCTCACGCTCTGGGTGCTGCTGTGCATCTGCGCTGGCGTGGGCCTGGGTTATGCCGTGCCGGGCCTGACCGAGGCAGTGGCTGCGATGGAGGTGGCCAAGGTGAACCTGCCGGTGGGCGTGCTCATCTGGGTGATGGTGATTCCCATGCTGCTCAAGATTGACTTTTCTGCGCTGTCGCAGCTGCGCCGCCATGCCCGTGGCATAGGGGTGACCTTGTTCATCAACTGGGGCCTCAAGCCGTTTTCGATGGCCTTGCTGGCCTGGCTGTTTTTGCGCCATGTGTTTGTGCAGTGGCTCGATCCTGCGCAGATCGACAGCTATGTCGCCGGTTTGATTTTGCTCGCCGCAGCGCCGTGCACGGCGATGGTCTTTGTCTGGAGCCAGCTGTGCAAGGGGGACCCGTACTTCACGCTGTCGCAGGTGGCCTTGAATGACGCCATCATGCTGGTGGCCTTTGCGCCGATCGTGGCCTTGCTGCTGGGCATCTCCTCGATCACGGTGCCCTGGGACACCTTGCTGGTTTCGGTCGTGCTCTACATCCTGGTGCCGGTGGCGCTGGCCCAGATGCTGCGCAAATACCTGCTCAGGCGCGGCAGCCAGGCACTGGGCCGGGCGGCCGAGTTGATGGGGCCGGTGTCCATCCTGGCCTTGCTCGCCACGCTGGTGCTGCTGTTTGCGTTCCAGGGCCAGTCGATCCTGGCGCAGCCCTTGGTGATTGCGCTCTTGGCCGTGCCCATCCTGGTGCAAGTGATGCTCAATGCCGGGCTGGCGTACTGGCTCAACCAGAAGCTGGGGGTGGCCCATTGCGTGGCCGGGCCCTCGGCGCTGATTGGCGCCAGCAACTTCTTTGAACTGGCCGTCGCCACCGCGATCAGCCTGTTTGGCCTGAACTCGGGCGCAGCACTGGCCACCGTGGTCGGTGTGCTGATCGAGGTGCCGGTGATGCTGGCCGTCGTGGCCGTTGTCAACCGATCCAAGCGCTGGTATGAAAGTGCCCTGCCAGCTGCATCCACCCAAGGACACTGATGTCTGCTGATGCCATCTCCCGCCATATCGACGCCCGCAGCTTCCAGGCCCCTGGCCTGCAGCAGCTGCAGCCTCGCCAGTTGTCTGCCCATGCTCCCCGCATTCTGATGCTGTATGGCTCGCTGCGTGAGCGCTCCTACAGCCGGCTCCTGACCCAGGAGGCAGCCCGGCTGCTGGAAGGCATGGGGGCCGAGGTCCGCATCTACGACCCCGACGGCTTGCCGCAGCCCGATAGCGTGCCGGAGGACCACCCCAAGGTGGCGGAGCTGCGCGCGCTGGTGCGGTGGTGCGAAGGCATGGTCTGGACGTCACCGGAGCGCCACGGCGCGATGACCGGCATCATGAAGACCCAGGTGGACTGGATACCGCTGTCCGAAGGCGCTGTGCGGCCCACGCAAGGAAAGACGCTGGCGGTTATGCAGGTGAGCGGCGGCTCGCAGTCCTTCAATGCCGTGAACCAGCTGCGCATTCTGGGCCGCTGGATGCGCCTGTTGACCATTCCCAACCAAAGCTCGGTCGCCAAGGCCTACCAGGAGTTTGATGACGAGGGGCGCATGAAGCCATCGCCTTTTTATGACCGTGTGGTGGATGTGATGGAGGAGCTGCTGAAGTTCACCCTGCTGACCAGGGATATCGCGCCCTATCTGGTGGACCGCTACAGCGAGCGCAAGGAGGAGCGCGCAAAGATGCATGCCCAGACCTTGGCGAGACTGTGAGCGCTGCGCGGGATACGAAAGGGGCGACACAGTCCAGAGGGCCCAGATGGCCCAGAGGGGAAGGCCGCCGGCGGCAGGCGATTTGCTAGCATGGCGCAACTTGCCCCAGACCCATGACCAAAAATCGCTACCGCCTGCTCGTTATCGCCACCGTCCTCCTGTTAGTGCTGTCCATCCGCATGGATTTCAGGACCGAGCTGCTGTCCTCGCAGCATCCGCTGCGGTTTCCCATCGCGCTGGAGGGGGAGATGGTTGTGCTGCTGTGCTTGATCATCCTGGGCTGGAGCGCCGGTTTTTATGGCTGCATGCGCTTTCGCCCCTGGGCGCCCGCGCTCAACCTGGTCACCACCGCCTGCGGCCTGCTGTTTATCGTCGGCAACAACTGGCTCTCCGTCGAATCGTCCTGGGCCCAGGTGCTGGACTTTCTGGCCAATGCCTCGGGTGGTTTGACCTTGATGCTGCCTTACTTCAACGACCAGGTCCGAAAGATGTTTTGGCCGGAGCCGGATTAAGGTCCGGCCCTCCGCAGAGCACTGCCCGCGCATCAGCGCTGCAGGGGCTGGCCAAACCAGCGCTGGATAGCGGTTGCGACTGGCGCTTGCGATGCCTTACCGTCACCCACCCAGGCGACGATGCCATCCGGGCGGACCAGTAGCGATTGCAAGCCAAGTTCATCCGCCGTGCTGCGGGCGATATAGCGGAGGTGCCCCTGCCACCCTGCCGACAAGTCACGCAACGGCGCGGCGCAGCCAAAGTCCAGCAATAAGCCCTGGCCGGTCTGCAGATGGCCAGCGAGGGTCGAGCCATCGGCCAGCGCAAAGTCGGGCGCGCTGCGACCGACCAAGGGGTGGGGGGGCCTGCCAGGCCGGCGCGCATGCTGCAGCCAATGGGGGCGCAATGCGGTGGGCGCGCCACCATGTAGGGGTGCGGTGACGGCCTCCAGCAAGCCCCGGCGCCGCAGCGCCTCCAGCGAGGGGATAGTGAGGCCGCGAATGCCAAAGTGCGCTTGCTTGAGCGGGGAGTGCGGGTCGCCGGCTTGCTCGAGCACCAGCACAGAGCACTGGGCCAGCCGCAGCTCGCAGCTGAGCAGCAGGCCGACGGGGCCTGCACCAACAATGATGACGTCGTAAGGGGAGATCGTAGGCATGGACATGTCCTCTCTCGTTTGACCGTTCGGCCGGAGTGATTCTTTGTCTTGAGAACCCCTGGGACGAACCGATGGCCGCATGCAGATGCGGTGCACGTTCGTCGTGGGGACCCATGCGCGGGCAGAGTCAGCGCTTCCGTGTGGAAGGACCTGGGATTACCAAACCAAGTCTGCCTTTTTCGACGGGCCGACTATAGCGCTGGCGGTGCAGAGGCGATTTACTGAGGGCGCCGGCCCAGCTGATGGATCCGTTTAACAGCAAGCTTTCCCGCCCGAGCAACCTGTGGATGTGCATGCGCTGCGGCCAGCTGGGCCATGGTTAGCAGTGCTTGGTCAGGGCGCTTTTGGATGGCCATCGCGACGGCCTCACCGAGAAAGAAGTCGTCATCGGCCACCAGTCTGTGCAACAGGTCCTTGTCTTCTAGGCTGAGCGAAGGAATGAGTGCGACCACGACATCGTTCCATTCCTGATCATCCAGCAGCCTGTGTATGCATGCACCCAAGGCATCCTGGTCCTGTGCAAGAGGGGATAGCGCGGGATGCAGATCGGAGACTTCCTGGTCGCTGGCTTGCGCCTGTTGCAGCGCCACCAAAAAGCTTGTTGCCGAATCGAAAACGGCGCGCGTATCGCCATCGTGGCTGAGGAAAAGCACGCAGCCTGCGAGCGGCGAGCGGGTGGCCAGAAGGTGGTGGTCGCTGGTGTTCGCATCATCGAGCACATAGCAGCCCAGCTGTTGGACCAGCGGGTGGTAGGCGAATTGCGCGGTGTGTTCCAGCACTTCACGGGGTGCAAGCAGCTGTGGATGGAGCGCGAGAAAGGGCGCAGCGGCCTCGACGTAGTGCTCAAGCAGATCGCGCTCTTCTTCTGCTGCGGGCATGGCTGTGTCCTTGGGTAAAGCGGTCTTCAAACCACGGCAGCCGTGAACGCATCGGGCCGCCGCGCCAGCAGCGCCGACAAGCGCTGCAGCCCCGCCTGCAAGCGCCCCCGGTCCTTGATGCTGCCCAGCGAGATGCGGATGGCATTGACCTGGGCAGTGTCTGCCGCGCCGCTGGCAAAGGCCTCTGCCGGGGTGACGGCGATGCCTTCGCGCTGGGCGGCTTGCGCGAGTTGGGCGGGGCTCCAATACCCTGGCAGTTCCAACCAGACATGCAGGCCATCGCCCGCGCCGCTGTAGCGGCCGGCCAGCAGATCGCGCGCCATGCGGTGGCGCAGGCGGGCCTCCTTGCGCACGCCCTCCATCAGCCCATAGGCCGAGCCGCCCAAAATCCATTGCGTGGCCAGTGCTGCAGACAGTGGCGAGACCATCAGCGCAAAGGAGCGCAGGGCAGTCTGGAAGCGCTCGCGCAAGGCAGGATCGCGCGCCCGCACAAAGGCCACGCGCAGGCCGGGCGTCAGGCATTTGGACAGGGTGGAGATATAGAGCACCTGCTCGGGCGCCAGGCTGGCCAGCGGCGGCGGTGGTGTCTCGGCCAGCAGCCAGTAGGGGTCATCCTCGACGATGCGGACATGGTTGCGCTGGGCAATGCGCACGAGCGCCTGGCGCCGTTCCAGCGGCATCGTGGTGGCGGTCGGGTTCTGCAGGGTGGGGTTGAGGTAGAGCAGTGCCGGCTGGTGCTGGCGGCAGGCCTGCTCCAGGTCGTCGGGCAGCATGCCATGCGGGTCGCTGGGCACGGCGATGATCTGCCGGCCCAACTGCGTGGCCGCAGTGCGCAGGCCGGGGTAGCCCATCGGCTCGGCCAGGATCACGTCGCCCGGTTCCGTCAGCGCCAGGATGGAGGCGGCAATTGCTGCCTGCGCGCCCGGGCAGACAACGAGCTGCTCGGCATCGACCGGCCCCAACATGGGCTTGAGCCACTGGGCGCCGGCTTGGCGGTCCACATCGCTGCCGCCACCCAGATGGTAGGTCATCAGCAGCGCAGAATCCGCCCCCATCAGCACCTGCGACAGGCCTTGCTTGAGCAGATCGTCAAAATCCAGACCCGCCGGCGGCGGCGGCGTGTTCATGCCCAGGTCGAGCACCGCGGTCAGCGCCACCTTGGGCGCTGCCACATAGGTGCCCCGCGCGCCGCGCCCTTCGAGCAGGTGACGGCGCCGGGCCTCGTCGTAGGCACGGGTGACGGTCGTCAGGTCCACGTCCAGCAAGGCCGCCAGATGGCGCTGCGGCGGCAGGCGATCGCCGGGCTGTAGCAGGCCGTCTGCCACGGCCGCTTGCAAGGCATCGGCAATCTGCAAAAAACGCGGCCCGCCCCACGCGGTCAGTCGCGGCAACCAGGGGAGGGCGTTGTCTTCTTGCATGCTTGTATCTGGAGATGTATGGATGGGCCGAGGGGGCCTCTGCAAAACGCACTGCCGTGGTCTGGACGCCCACTCGGGCGATCCACTCCTTGCCATTGGGCGACGGTTTTGCAGACGGCCCCTGGGACAATTTGTCCGCATGTATGGAAATTGCTTTTGCGTACTATGCACCAGAACGCAGAGCGGCCCATGCTGGTATGGCAATCGCTGGCGTTGCGGCCTCATGCCTTGCTGGGGCTCGGACAGTGCCAAGTCATTGGCTGGAAATTTGCAAAATGATCGATTGGATCCCCGTAGTCTTTGTCATCTTCAAGCTGAGCATGTTCAGCACCTGCATGTTCTTTGCCATCAAATGGCATTACGACCAGGGCAAAAAAGGCGGCAACCCCCGCGCCGTGCTGCGCGCAGGCGGCAAGGTGGCGGCGATTTTTTTGGCGGCGCTGTTGCTGCTGGGGCTGCTGACCTTCACCTTGGTCAGGACGATGGGCTTGGATTTGACGTTCTCTTGATGGGGCGCCATCCGTCCAGTCCCGCCGATCGCTGGGTCGGGGCTGGGCACCGCATGCTTAGAACAGGTTCTTAGGCGGCGCCGCTAGTTTTGCTGGCTGGCGGCCAAGGCTCGGCAGCGCTGAGCTGTTTCAGTACCGCATGCAGCGCATCGATGAATTGCTGGCCCGTTGCCGGGCATGGCTGCCGCGCAGACGTTATCGTCCAGATGTTGGAATACACCTCCGTTGTCAAAGGCCTGACGACGATGTCATCGCGGGGAATATGCCGGATACAGGAGGCATCCACAATGGCAGCGCCCAAGCCCGTCTGAACGCAACTGAGGGCAATGGCCGGCGAGCGCACCTGGATGCTCGCCGAGCTGGCATCCATCGCCAGCGCTGAGGCGCATAGGCGTCCCAGCGGGGTGTCCGGCGGGTATCCGATCCATGCGGTGTCGCACAACGCAAGCGGATCCACCATGGCCCGGTCCGCCAGCGGGTGTTGCGGGGGCAGTACGCACAGCAGGCGCTGGCGGCCCAGCAAGCGTGATTTCAAGCCCGGGTGGTTCGACTCCACCAAAGAAACGCCCACATCGGCTTGACCCGACAGCAGGTACTCTGGCAACTCGTCATAGGTCGCCGTGCGAAAGTCGACACGCAATTGCGGGCTGTAGCGCATCAGTTGCTGCAGTGCCTGCGGAATCAAGGTGTTGGCAAACGTGGCACTGCAGGCCAGGTGCAAGGTGTCCACGCCCGCATGGCCGATGCGCTGGGCCAGGCTGTTGAGCCGGTCCAGGCCTCGGTACACGTCGCGCGCCTCTTCGTGCAGGCGCTGGGCTTCGGGCGTGGGCTGCAGCCTTCTGCCCAGCCGCTCAAACAACAAATAGCCCAGGCGGGCTTCGCAGTGCGCCAGTGCCCGGCTCAGTGCCGGCTGCGATACATGCAGGGCCAAGGCCGCGCCGCTGATGGTGCCGGTGGTCATGATGGCATGGAACACCTCCAGCTGCCGCATGTTCAGTGCGCGGGGGTGAATGGCGTGGCTGCTGGTTTCAGGCAATTGGCTTGGCATGTGGTGTTAACCCCTGGTCGATATAACTTTGTTTGTGAATGCACCGACATTTTTCAATTTGGGTGAGTTCGGCTTGTCCTTTACGCTGCAAGCAATATTCAGACCCATGAAAGAGTCAAGCCATGAACCGCCGTCTTCTGAACCGTTTTGCCCTCCTGTTGCCCCTTGTCATGCTGGCCGCGCAGTCGGATCCGGCTGCTGCCCAGGGCAACGCCAACCAGCCGATCAGCTTTGTCGTGCCCTCTGCGGCCGGCGGATCCCCTGACGTGCTCAGCCGCATCATTACCAACCAATGGTCGCTGAACGCCCATCGTCCGGTGATTGTAGAAAACAAGCCCGGAGCGGCAGGCAATATCGGTGTGGTGCAGGTGATCAGGGGCAATGAGCTCACCGTGGGCTATGGAAATATCAACACCCTGGCGGTCAACCGCGCGCTGTTCTCCACGCTGCCTTACGACGTGGACAAGGACCTGGTTCCGGTGTCGCACCTGTTCAACCTCTACAACGTGCTGATCGTTTCGGTGGCATCGAGCGTCCAATCCGTGCAGGACTTGCTGGCCCAAGCGCGCAAGAACCCCGGCAAGCTGTCCTATGGGGCTTCGGGCGTCGGTACCACCGGCCATATGAGTGGGGAGCTGCTCAACCATCTGGAAAAGCTCGATACCGTTTTCGTTCCCTACCAGGGCGGGCCGGCCGCGTTGCAGGACCTGATGGGCGGGCGCTTGGACTATATGTTCATCAACAGCTCCGAAGCGGTGCCGCTTATCAAGTCGGGCAAGGTGCGTGCGCTGGCCGTGACCCAGCTGGGCAAGCGGATCGAGCAGCTGCCCACTGTTCCGACGATGGACGAGGCGGGCGTCAAGGGCTATGAGATCGTCTCGTGGGGGGGCGTGGTGGGCAATCGCAAGATGACGCCTGAGCAGGCCAAGGCACTGGCCGCCGATCTGGACAAGGTGTTGAAGATGCCTAACGTGCGCGAAAGTCTTCAAGGCCTGGGCGCTCAGCCGGTGGGCGGCACGCCGGAGGATTTCAAGCAATTGATTGCCCGAGAGACGAAAAAATGGACCGAGATCATCCAGTCCAGCAAGATCGCGAAGCTCAACTGATCGGCCCCGGAAAGAGAAGACGAAAGTGCTGATATTCAAGAATGCGATGCTGATCGACGGCTCTGGCGGGCAGGCTTACAGCGGCGATGTGGCGGTGGAGGGCGAGCGGATTGCCCAGGTGGGCGCGGTGCAGGCGCAGGCCGGTGATACCGTCATCGACCTGCAGGGCCTGGCCCTTGCACCGGGCTTTATCGATTCGCACACCCACGATGATGGCTACCTGCTGGTGCACCGCGATATGGTGCCCAAAGTCTCCCAGGGTATAACCACGGTGGTTACCGGCAACTGCGGCATCAGTCTGGCGCCGCTGGTGCCGCAAAACCTGCCGCAGCCCCTGGACCTGCTGGGGCCGCCCGAGTTGTTTCGCTTTGGGCGCTTTGGCGAGTGGCTGCAAGCCTTGCAGACGCAGCCAGCGGCGGTAAATGTCATCCCGCTGGTGGGCCATACCACCTTGCGCGTCAAGGTGATGGCGGACCACCAGCGTGAAGCCACCGATGACGAGTGCGCGCAGATGCGGGATTTGCTGACCGAAGCGCTGGACGAAGGGGCCTTCGGCATCTCGACCGGCACCTTCTACCCGCCTGCACGCCATGCCACAACCTGGGAACTGCTCGAAGTCTGCAGGCCACTGCGCGGCCGCCAGGCTGTGTATGCCACCCATCTGCGGGATGAGGCCGATGACATTGTCCCAGCGATGCAAGAGGCATTGGCCGTGGGGCGCGACGCAGACTGCCGGGTGGTTTTCTCCCACCACAAGCTCGCTGGCGAGCGCAACCATGGCCGCTCGGAAGAGACGCTGGCGCTGATCCGGGAGGCCAGTAGCAAGCAGCCCGTTTGTGTGGACTGCCACCCTTATCCCGCCACGTCCACGATGCTGCGGCTCGACCGGGTTCGCCTGGCAAGCCGCACCATGATCACCTGGTCCAGCGCTTGCCCAGAAGCCAAAGGACGGGATTTTGCCGACCTGCAGCAGCAATGGGGCCTGGACGATGAAGCGCTGCTGGCGCGCCTGTCACCGGCCGGCGCCATTTACTTCTTGATGGATCAGCACGATGTGGACCGCATCTTTGCGTTTCCTTTGACGATGGTGGGGTCCGATGGCCTGCCTTTTGATCCACACCCCCATCCACGCCAGTGGGGCACCTTCACACGCGTGCTGCGGCGCATGGTGCGCGAATGCGGCTTGCTGTCGCTGGAAGAGGGCATCCACCGGATGACGGGGCTGGCTGCGCAGCAGTATGGGCTGGAGCAGCGTGGGCGTTTGGAGCCCGGCTGCTTTGCCGACCTGGTGGTGTTTGACCCCCAACGGGTTTCGGACAAGGCCACGTTTGAGGAGCCAGTGCAGGCCAGCGAGGGAATCGAACAAGTCTGGGTCAATGGGCAGCAGGTGTGGGATGGCCACCAGCCTACCGGCGCGCGGCCAGGACAAGTGCTGCGCCGGGCAGAGCCCGAGCAGACAACGCAAAAGGAGTGCGGGAAATGACAACACGAAAACTTGGTTTGGCCGTGGCCCAGATGGGGCCTGTTCATTTATCGGATAGCCGGGGCTCGGTGGTTCGGCGCTTGGTGGCCATGCTGCGCGAGGCCAAGGCCCGGGGCGCCGAGATGGTCGTTTTTCCGGAGTTGGCACTGACGACGTTCTTCCCGCGCTATTGGATGGAAGAAGCGCAAGCACAAGCGCGGTTCTTCGAAGCACAGATGCCCAATGCCGATGTGCAGCCTCTGTTTGATGCCGCGCGTGAGCTGGGCGTGGGCTTCTACCTGGGCTATGCCGAACTGGCCGAAGACGGGCGACCCTACAACACCGCCGTACTGGTCAACTCCAGGGGAGAAATTGCGGGCAAGTACCGCAAGATCCACCTGCCCGGCCATGTGGAACATAAGCCAGAAGCTCCGTTCCAGCATCTGGAGAAGAAGTACTTCGATGTCGGCAACCTGGGGTTCAGGGTGTTCGATTCAGGCGCTGTCAAATACGGCATGTGCCTGTGCAACGACCGCCGCTGGCCGGAAACCTACCGCGTGATGGCCTTGCAAAGTGCCGAGGTGGTCATGCTGGGCTACAACACGCCGTCGCTCAATATCCATTGGAATGAGCCGGTGCATCTGCGCACGACCACCCACCTGATCTCATTGCAGGCCAATGCCTACCAAAATGGAATCTGGGTGGCGGCAGCGGCGAAATGCGGTTCCGAAGATGGCCACCACATGATTGGCAGCTCCGTCATTGTTGCGCCCACCGGAGAGATCGTGGCGCGCACGCTGACCGAGGACGATGAGGTCATCTGCGTCAGCGCCGATCTGTCGCTGGGTGAACATTTCCGCCAGCATGTCTTCAATTTCGCCAAGCACCGCAGGCCTGAGCACTACCGCTTGATTGTGGACCGGGTGGGCGCGGGCGATCCGCTGCCCTGAAGGGATCTCACATGTTGCGGATGCCTGGATTGGTGGACTGCACCAAGCCAGGCTGCGCTTTCCCAGGACCCAGCTGCCCCTGCCCATAAGCCCGAGGAATATGCGTCATGAGCGAATGGCTGAAACCGCCATCGACCACCAGATCCGCGCCATGGACATAGCTGGCCCGGGGGCTGGCGAGGAAGACCACCGCCTGGGCGAGTTCTTCGCTCTGGCCGATGCGGCGCAGGGGGACGACCTGCTCGCGGCGGGCGCGGTCGTCCGGGTTGCGGTAGAAGCGCTCGCTCAGCGGGGTCACAAACAGGCCGGGGCTGACGGTGTTGCAGCGGATGCCTGCGGGGCCCCATTCCAGGCACATCTGGTTAGTCAGCATGCGGATGGCGGCCTTGCTCATGCTGTAGCCGCCGCTCAGCGGTTGGGCGTTCTGGGCCGAGATCGAAGCGATATTGACAATGGCGCGCGGCAGGCTGGCGTCGGAATGGCGGTAGAAGGCCTGGCCCATGCGCAGGTAGCCGCCCAGGTTGATCTGCAGTTGGCGCTCCCAGATGCCAGGGTCCAGCTCGGCCAGCGGCGCGGCGCTGGTGATGGCGGCGTTGTTGACCAGCACGCTGGGCCCGGCGCCCCAGTGCTGTTGCAGTGTTTGAAACGCAGCCTCTACCGCAGCGGGTGATGAGACATCGGCGCTCAGCGGCAGCAGACGCTGGCCATCGGGATGGGTGGCGGCGAGCTGCGCCAGCGCATCGCTGTCGTGGTCGAGCACCGCCACGCGGCAGCCGCTCGCCAGCAGTGCTTGCACAATGCCGGCGCCCAGTCCCTTGGCGCCGCCGGTGACGACGCAGATGCGTAGGTCCAATTGCAGCCAGTCCATGCTTAAAGCCCTTTTCTGGTCTGCGATCAGGCCGCCAAGGGCACCAGCTTGTGCGTGCTGGCATTGAAGTTCACCACGGGGCTGGCGCTGTTGCAGGAGGACTTTCGGATCTTGCCGACCACCAGCTTGTGCGTGCCCAGGGTGTGGGTGCAGACAATGTCGCATTCCATGCTGGCCAGCGCGTCGCTCAGCACGGGCAGCTGGTGTTCGCTGCTGTGCCAGCGGCCTTCCTTGAAGCGGGCCTCGCCTTGGGGCTGACTCAGAAAGCTGGCGATGATCTGGCTGTGTTCCTCACCCAGCACATTGGCGACAAACTTGCCCGTTTGCAGCAAGGTATCACCCATCGACGAGGCGCTGTGGGCAAAAAAGCCGACCATTGGGGGCTCGGCCGAGATGGAGGTGAGGCTGGAGACGATCATGCCGGCGACGTCCTTGCCCTGGCCGGTGGTCACGGCGCTGATGCCGGCGGGCAGGGCGCGCATCGCGGCCTTGAAGTCGGCCACCGAGACGACCTGGTCTTCCGCGGCCAAGGTGATATGGGCACGCACCTGGCCTTGGTCGTTGACCCAGCCGTGCTGCTGCGCATAGGCCAGCATGGCGGCAAAGCCCGTGTCCCATTCGCTGTCTGCGGCCTGGCAGGCCAGAAAGCGCAGCACCTGGGGAAACAGCCAGACATGGCTGTCGCCGTCGCGCGTGCCAATACGGGTCAGGGCCTGCGCGAGCTGGGGCTCGGGCTGGGGCTCGATCAGCACGTCGAGTGCCCGAAAATTGTGGGCATCCATCAGGCTGATGGAGCCGCAGTTGCTGAGGTGAACGCGCATGGCCCTGTCTCCTTTACGCCAGCGCTACGGCCTGGCCCACTTCTTTTTTCACGGCGGGAATGATCTTGTCGCCCCACAGCTCGATCTGCTTGAGCATGGTCTTCTGGTCGAAATCGCCCAGCTGGGTTTGCAGCGCAATGTGCTTGGGCTTGAGGATGCTGATCTCTTCGAGCAGCTTGTCGATCACTTCGTTGACCGAGCCGACGGGCAGGTTCTTGCGCAGCTGCTCGAAGGTCGGGTCGGTCTCGGTCGGCACTTCTTTGACCATGTAGCCGTCTTCGGACTGAGCGCGGCGGAACTTGAGGCTCTCGGAGATGCGGCGCTGAAAGCGGGCGCAGTCCAGGTAGGCATTGATTTCGGATTCGTTGTCCGAGGCATAGCCGCAGCGCAGAAAGCCGAACTTCACGTCACTGTCCAGGTCCTTGCCTTCGGCCGAGGCAATGTTTTCCAGCTTGGTGCGTAGGCCGGCAATCGCTTCGTTGCCGTTGAGCAGCGCGGTGACAAACAGGTTGTGGCCTTCGCGCACGCCACGGCCCAGGGTAACGGGGTTGCCCGAGGTGACCCAGAGCGGGGGCATCGGGTCTTGCACGCAGCGCACAGCGATGGAGCTGGGGGGGATATTCAGGAATTCGCCCTGGTATTCGAATATTTTCTGGGTCAGGGCCTTGGGAATAATGTCGAGAAACTCATTGAAGATCGCGCCGGAATTGGCGATCTCGACGCCAAAGCGTTCAAACTCAAACTGCTGGTAGCCCGAGCCCACGCCCAGCTCGAGTCGCCCATTGGACACGGTGTCGACAAAGCCGACCTCGGCCAGGAAGCGGGCGGGGTGGTAGAGTGGCAAAATGCACACCGCCGTGCCCAGGCGAATGGTTTTGGTTTTGGCCGCGGCATGGGCCACGGTCATTAATGGCGATGGCGACAGCGAGTAATTGTTGAAATGGTGTTCGGCATACCAGGCGGTATTGAAACCCGCTTGCTCTGCCACCACGGTTTGTTCGATGGAGTTGTTGATAACGTCCTGAGAGCGCTGGTGGTAGCCGCGCTGCTGCGCCAGAATGAATACGCCAAATTCCATGATGTCTCCTTGATGATGGGCAATATGGAATCATTCTAGGGGTGGGGTCAGGAGATCTGTATGCGTGAAAATCGAGATTCAGTACTGCGCAAACTGGAGGAATCATGGACCGTCTGAGAGCGATGGAGCTGTTCCTGTCGGTGTCGCAGACCCGCAGTTTTTCAGAGACGGCGCGGCTGTTTGGCATCTCGGCTACCGCCGTGTCGAGAATGATCACCGAGTTTGAAGACGGGCTGCAGGTCAAGCTCTTGCTGCGCTCCACGCGCCAGGTGTCGCTGACCGAATCGGGCCAGGAGTATGCGGCCCAGTTGGAGGGCATTCTCTGGACCATCAACCAGGCGCACACCAGCATCACCGCCATCAGCTCTGCCCCGCAGGGGCGCCTGCGCGTGCACGCACGCACCATGTTCGGCCAGCGCGTGCTGCCCGGCCTCATCGCGCGCTTTCGCCAGGCCCACCCCGAGATACTGGTGGAGCTGCTGCTGTCCGAGACCAAGGTGGACCTGGTCAAGAACAATATCGATATTGATTTCCGAATATCGCCGCCGGTGGAAGCGGGCGTCAAGCGGCGCATGCTGTTTCACAGCCAGCGTTATTTGGTGGCGTCACCCGCTTATGCCGAGAAAATGCCTGCTATCCATCAACCCGCTGATTTATTGCAGGCCCAATGTCTGGCCTATTATTTGCCAGGCAAAGACCATATCTGGCATTTCAAGAATGATGCAGGGGTTGAAGATATTCGATTTTCTCCGCGTCATTTGACCAACAATGGCATTGCTTTATTGGAGTTGGCAAAATTGGGCGAGGGTATTGCGCTGCTCGATGATTACACGGTTTACCCCGATCTGGCGGCGGGCAATCTGGTGCGGCTGTTGCCAGATTATGTGGTGAGCAATACCACGTTTGAAGAAGGCATGTTTGCGACGATTGTCGATTCGGCGATTATCCCGGCCAAGGTCAAGCTATTTCTGGATTTTGTCGCCAGCCAGGTGGCGGGGGAGGCGCAGCGCTTTGCGCTGCCCAAGTGACTAGTCGGTAATAAGGATGCGCGCCTTGGGCTTGGCCAGCCCCCGGTAGCCCAGGCCGGTGATGCGCACAATGGCACCATCGAGCGGGCCGCTGGCGCGCAGGCGGCCGCTGTCCGAGATGCTGGTCACATACAAGTCTGCCAGATCCGGCCCGCCAAAGCAGAGCGCACTGGGGTGGGCCATGGGCAGGCGGATCAACTGGCTCAGCGCCCCTTGGGCATCGTAGCGGGCGAGCTGGCCGGTGCGTACCAAGGCGGTCCAGAGGCCTCCCTCGCTGTCCCAGCAGCAGCCGTCGGGCGCAGATTGCTGGGGCTGGGTGCTGACGAACAGCTGCTGGTCCTGCGCCTGGCCGCTGCTGATATCAAAGGAATAAATGCTTTGCGCGGCGCTGTCGGCAATAAAGAGGCGGCCGCTTCTGGGGTGGATCAGCGGGCCATTGGCGGTTGTAAGGGCCGGGCCTATGCGCTGCAACTGCCCATCCCGCTCCAACACATAGATGCCGCCCCTGGGTGCTTCGCCTGCTTCCAGGTGCAGGTGCATGCTGCCGACCAGAAAGCGGCCATCGGGCAGCGCGCAGCCATCGTTCAAGCGCAGATGGGGCAGGTGCTCATCCAGCTCGGCGAGGGTCTGCAACTGGCGGCCGGCAGGGTCATACAGGCCCAGCGCCTCCTTCATTGCGATGACGATCCTGCCGTCCGCATTCAGCGCGAATGAGCCCGTGGGCGCTGGCAGCAGGTGCTGCTCCGTTTGGCCACTGGCCGGGTCGATGCGCAGCAGCAGGCCGCGCCGGCAGTCCATGGCCCAGAGCTGGCCGGTGCTGGCATCCCAGTGGGGGCATTCACCCAGGGCCAGGCGTTGCGGGATCAGGGGCTGGATATGCATGGGGGGCTTGAGGTTGGGGCTCCTGAGGTGGAGCCGAGCTGCACGTAGGTTGCTGTCCATCATAGGGTTGCCCCAGGGCGCCACTACCCCGGGGAACGCAGAACAGATTCAACCAATCGAGGGGAAATCATTTGCAGGGTTCCTTCCTAGAATCAAACACAGATTCGAAACAGGCGCTCGCCATGAGCGGCCAAGATCCAAGGAGACAACATGCAAGTGATAGCGCCTATTGCGCAGGCTGCGCGCTGCGCCGCCATCCATCCCCTGGCCACCGCGGTAGCAATCCACACCCGGGGAGGGCGCCATGTCTGAGCCCTCCGTTTTGCTGGAAGTCGCCGATGGCGTGGCCCTGGTCACGCTCAACCGCCCACCGGTCAATGCCCTCAACCGGGCGATGCGGCGCGAGCTGGTGGCGATTTTTGATGCGATCTCCGAACGCGACGATGTGCGCTGCGCGGTGCTGACCGGTTCCGGCTCGGTGTTCTGCGCCGGCGCCGATCTGAAGGACCGGCCCAATGCCGAGGTGGCCGGTGACTTTCTGGAGCACAACCGCGTCACCCGCGAAACCGGCAATGCGATCAAGGAATGCGCCAAGCCGGTGATTGCGGCGGTGAACGGCACGGCTCTGGGCGCAGGCATGGGCCTGGCTGCGGCCTGCGACATTCTCTATGCCTCGTCGAACGCGAGCTTTGGCATGCCCGAGATCAATGTGGGCCTGGCGGGCGGGGCCTCGATGCTCAAGACCTTGCTGGGACGCTCGACGATGCGCCGCATGTTTTTTACCGGCCAGCGCCTGACGGCCCAGGAGATGCTGCAGCGCAATGTGGTCGAAGAAGTGCTGGCGCCCGAAGCGCTGCTGCCCAAGGCCATGGAGATGGCGCGCGAGATTGCGTCCAAGGCACCGCTGGCGGTGATCTATGCCAAACGCGCCGCCAATATGGTGGACCTGATGCCCCAGCGCGATGCCTACCGTTTTGAGCAGGAGTTCACGATGGCGCTGGCCAAGACCGAAGACGCCAAGGAAGCGCGCATGGCCTTCCTGGAAAAGCGCGCCCCCGTTTTCAAAGGACGCTGAGCATGCTGCAGACAACCCGCCTGCAGCCCGGTGCAGGTCTTGATCCGTTTTTCAATGCACGCGCGATCGCCATCATTGGTGCCTCTGACGACCCCACCAAGATTGGTGGGCGGCCGCTGCATCTGCTCCAAAAGCATGGTTATGCCGGCGCGGTGTTCCCCATCAACCCCAAGGGCGGCAGCATCCAGTCGCTGCCCGCTTACACCAGCGTGCGCGATGTGCCGCAGGTGCCCGAGCTGGCCATCATCGCGGTGCCGGCAGCGATGGCGCCCGCTGCGCTGCGCGACTGCGCAGACAAAGGCGTGCAGGCAGCGATTGTGCTGTCGTCCGGATTCATAGAAGCGGGCGAGGAGGGCGCTGCGCTGCAGCGGCAGCTGAGCCAGATTGCGCGGGAGCGCCAGATCCGCGTGCTGGGGCCCAACTGCCTGGGCGCGGTGGGGATCGAGGCGCGGGTGATTGGCTCGTTCTCGGTGGCGCTGGAAGACAAGCTGCCAGCCGCCGGCCAGGTGGGCATCGTCTCGCAGTCGGGCAACCTGGGCAGCTTCACGATGCAATCGGTGGTGCGCCGGGGCTTGGGCATCAGCCGCTTCATGGCGACCGGCAACGAGGCCGATGTGGACATTGCCGACGGCATTGCCGCGCTGGCCGGCGACCGCCAGACCCGCATCATCCTGTGCTGCATGGAAACCTGCCGTGATGGCAGCAAGCTGCTGCAGGCGCTGGACGCGGCGCGCGCCGCCGGCAAGGTGGTGGTGGTGCTCAAGATTGGCGCGACCGAGCAAGGCCAGGCGGCCGCCGCCTCGCACACCGGCGCGCTGACGGGGTCCAACGCCGTGATCGAAGCGGCGCTGACCCGCGCGGGGGCGCTGACGGTGCAGTCGATCGAAGACATGGTGGAGCTGACGGCCGCGCTGTCCGTGCTGCCCCAGGCGCTGCTGCCGCGCAACCGGGGTGTGACCCTGGTGGCAGCATCGGGCGGCTTTGGCGTGATGATGGCCGATGCCATGGTTCAGGCCGGCCTGGACCTGCCCGAGCTGTCGGATGCGACGCGTGCCCGTATCCAGGAAGCGGTGCCGGTGGCCGGCACCCGCAACCCGGTCGATGCGACGGCGCAGATGTCCAGCCGGCCCGATATCTTGTACAAGCTGCTGACGGCCTTGCTGGAAGACGCATCGCGCAGCACCCTGGTGCTGCTGCTGTCGTTGTCCTTGCACAACCCGCGTTTGAGCGGCGTGTACCAGGAGGCACTGGCGCAGATCCGGCGCGACTACCCCGAGCGCCTGATCGTGCTGATTGGCCAGGGCCCGGCCGAGGTGACCGAGCGCATTGCCAACGCGGGCATTGCGATCTTCCCGACCATTGATGCGGCAGCCCGTGGCCTGGCAGGACTGGTGCGCCTGGGCCAGACGCTGGGCCAGCCGCCAGCTGCGCCCGCTGCCGCGCAGCACTGGGAGGCGCTGGATGCCCAGGTCTTCCGCAACGAGTTCCATGCCAAGGCCTTTTTGGCGCGGGCCGGTGTGCCGGTGACGCAGGAGCAGGTGGTGCAGTCCGCCGATGCGGCGGTGGCAGCGGCTGAGCAGATCGGTTTTCCGGTGGTGTTCAAGATCGTCTCGCCCGACATTGCCCACAAGACCGAGGTCGGCGGCGTGGAGCTCAACATCCGCAGCGCCGCGCAGGCCCGCACGGCCTATGCACAGCTGCTGGCCCGGGTCGCAGAGCGCGCAGCGCAGGCGCAGATCGATGGCGTGCTGGTCGCCCCGATGGTGGGTGGCGGTGTGGAGATGATCACCGGCGTTTCACACGACGCGGCCTTTGGCCCGGTGGTGATGGTGGGCATGGGCGGCATCTATGCCGAGGTGCTCAAGGACGTGGCGGTGCAGGTGGCGCCGGTGACGCAGGCCGAGGCGCTGCAGATGATTGCGTCGCTCAAGCTCTACCCGCTGCTGCAAGGGGTGCGCGGCCAGCCCGCTGCCGATGTGCAGGCCATGGCCGCCACGGTGGCGCGCCTGTCGGAGCTGGCGCTGGCCTATGCCGGCGAGATCGCCGAGATCGACCTGAACCCGGTGCTGGTCCAGCCTGCCGGCGAGGGCGTGATTGCGGTCGATGCGCTGATGGTGGCGGCCCCGCCGCAGGCCTGATGCGCAGCGCCATGCAGACTTTGATCGGAACTATGCGATGAAACAGGAAGAGAATTTCGCCCGCCCCGATGCCGCATCGGGCCCGGGTGCCTACCGGCAATATGCGCGTGACTGGCTGCACAGCCATTTGCCCGCCCACATGCGCGCCGACAGCGTGGACTACCGCACGCCCAGCCTGGACGAGTGCCGCGATTGGGAAGCGCGCATGTACCAGGCGGGCCTGGCCGGCATGACCTGGCCGACCGCGTACGGCGGCCATGGCCTGAGCCTGCGCGAGCACCTGGCGGTGAACAAGGAAGTGGGCGCGCTGGCCATGCCCGAGAGCGTCAGCTCAATTGGTAAGGAGCTGGCCGGTCCCATCATCATGGCCGTGGGCACCGAGGCGCAAAAGCAGGCCTTTCTGCCCGCCATTTTGGAGATGCGCGAGTACTGGTGCCAGGGCTTTTCCGAGCCCGAGGCCGGGTCGGACCTCGCGCGGCTGCGCACCAAGGCCACGCCCGATGGCGATGACTGGCTCATCCAGGGCCAGAAGATCTGGACCAGCGGCGCGGCCAAGGCCCATTACTGCCTGCTGCTGACCCGCACCGGTACGGTGGCCGACAAGCACCGGGGCCTGCTGATGTTTGCGGTACCGATGGACACGCCCGGCATTCGCGTGGTGCCGATCCGCTCCATCGACAACAAGCAGTCGTTTGCCGAGGTGTTTTTTGACCAGGTGCGCGTGCCCGATTCGGCCCGCCTGGGCGCTGCCGATGAAGGCTGGAGTGCGGCGATTCGGGTGCTGTCGATCGAGCGCGCCACCAACCGCATGTACCGCGCCTGGCGCTTTGCGTGCGAGCTGCGCCAGCTGGTGCGGGCCTACCAGTCCGAGCCCGCGCTGCGCGCTCGCTTGCAAGAGCCCGGCCTGCGCCAGGCCATCGGCCAGGTGGCGAGCCAGATTGACGGGCTCAAGGGCCTGGTCGAGCGCAGTGTGGAGCAGCTGCAGGCCGGTGAGCCCATTGGTGCGCGCGGCTCGCTCACCAAGCTGTACTGGTCTGAATGCCACCAGGCCTTTGCGTCGCTGGCGCTGGCGATGGTGGCCGATATCCACCCTGGCCACAGCGCGCTGGCGCAGCGCGCCAAGGCCCATTTCACGCAGGCCTATCTGTTCTCGCGCGCCGAGAGCATCTACGCCGGAACCACCGAAGTGCAGCTGGATGTCATTGCCCAGCGCATTCAACAGCTGACCAAGGACTAAAGGGATGACGATGCAAACTGAAGAGCTGCACCCCGAGGAGTTTGGGCAGGCGGCGCAGGCGGTCATCGCGGCGCTGCAAGGGCAAGGCCCGGCCGAGGCGGCCACCGCCATGGCCGATGCCGGCCTGTTTGGCATCTGCGCCGATGAAGCGCAGGGCGGCCTGGGCCTGCCGCTGGCATTTGCGATGCCGGTGGTGCGGGTGGCAGGGCAGATGCAACTGTCCTACCCCCTGCCCGAGCAGATTGCCGCCAGCAAGGCGCTGCAAGGCACGGATGTGGGCGGCGAGCTGCTGCGCGGCGAGAAATCGCTGTGCGTGGTGATGGCCGCGCAGGCCGCTGGCGATTGGAGTGGGGTGGCGCGCAATGGCCTGCAGGCCGACTATGCGCTGGTGCAGACCGATGCCGGTTTTGCGCTCTACGACAAGGCGGACTTGCGCTGCCAGGCCGAAGAAATGCTGGACCCGGAGGTGCCCCAGCTGTGGGTATCGGCCGCCGGTGCCACGCCGCTCTTGAGCCTGGACGCGCAGCAGTCGCAGGATTTTTGCGCCGATACCAAGCTGCTCTGGGCCGAGTATCTGAACGGGCTTTGCGCCGGCGCGCTGGAGCGCACTGCTGATTACCTGCAGGCGCGCGTGCAGTTTGGCCGGCCGCTGTCGGCCAAGCAGGCGGTGCGCCACCACCTGGCGCGCATGCGCCTGCTGCTGGAGGCATCGAGCGCCCAGGCCTGGCGCGCGCTGCGCCCCGATGAGTGGGGCAATCCCCGCCAGGCGGACAGCGCCTTGGCCGCTGCACTGAGCCAGGGCGCCTGGGTGCTGGAAAAGGCCATCCACTTACATGGCGGCATGGGCTTTACCTGGGAGCTGGGGCTGCACCGCAGCCTGCGTGAGCTCAAGAAGCTCGACGCCTGCCTGGGGGCGGGGGCTGTGATGCGCGCCGTGGGCGCTGACTTTATCGACCGTTGTGAGGTGACGCAATGACAGGCGCAATAGCAAGAGATATGGAAGGCCGCGTGGCCCTGGTCACCGGCGCAGGTGCCGGCATTGGCCGCGCCACAGCGCTGCAACTGGCCGCGCGCGGCGCCGTGGTGGCGGTCAATGACCTGAAGGAGGCGCTGGTCGAAGAGACGGTGGCTGCCATCACCGCCCAGGGCGGCCAGGCCTTTGGCGTGGTGAAGAACGTGGCCACGCGCGAAGAGATGACCGCCGCCGTGGACGAGGCCTATGCCCGCCACCAGCGGCTCGATATTTTGGTCAACAACGCCGCCTGGGTGCGCTACCAATCGGTGAGCGAGATCATGCCCGAGACGGTGGACCGCATGCTGGACATCGGCTTCAAGGCGGTGCTCTGGGGCATCCAGGCCGCCGCTGCCCGCATGGATGCCGAGCGCGGTGGCAGCATCATCAATGTGGCCTCGGTCGCGGCGCTGCGCTCGGCCGGCAGCTCGATGGTGTATTCGGGCATCAAGGCTGGTGTGCTGGGTATTACCCGAGCTGCGGCGGCGGAGCTGGGCGAGCGCTATATCCGCGTCAATGCGGTCTGCCCGTCTGCCGTACCGACCGAGGGCACCCAGCGCAACCGCAATGCCGAGCGCGATGCCGGCCGCGTGGCCAAGACACCGATGGGGCGCCTGGGCACGGTGGACGATATTGCCGGAACCATCTGCTTTTTGGCCAGCGATGCCTCGCAGTTCACCACCGCGCAGGCGCTGGTGGTGGATGGCGGCATTACCTTCACCAACATCTGAAGCCTATGCCCGCTGTCTTGATCACTGGTGCTGCCTCCGGCATTGGCCGCGCTGCCGCGCTGCAGTTTGCGCAGCAGGGCTGGGACTGCCTGCTGGCCGACATCAGCCCCGCGATTGCCGAGCTGCCCCAGCAGTGCCTGGCGCAAGGCGCGGCCAGTGCGCAGGCCTTTGCGCTGGATCTGACCGAAGCGCAGGCGCTGGTCCAGCTGGGCCGCCAACTGGCTGCGCTGCCAGCACTCGATGCGCTGGTCAACAACGCCGGTATCTCGGACAGCAGCGGCCGGCCGCTGGCCGAGCAGGCGCCCGCGCAGTGGCAGCGCCTGCTACGGCTGAACCTGCAGGCACCGCAGGCCTTGTTCGAGACCTGTCTGCCCCGTTTGAAGGCCGATGCGCGCCTTGTCAATGTGTCCTCCGGCGCGGGGCACAAGGCCATTCCCTGGCGCGGGCTCTACAGCCCCAGCAAGGCCGGTCTGATCGCCTGGTCGCAAAGCCTGGCGCGGCGCTACCCGCAGCTGAGCGTGACCACCTTGTGCCCCGGCTTTGTGCGCACCGAGCTGGTGCAGGGCCTGATGGATGCCGGGCGCCTGGCGTTGGCCGATGCTGTTGCCAAGATCCCGCTGGGCCGCTTGGCCGAGCCCGAAGAAATGGCCGCAGCGCTGGTGTTTTTGGCGCAGCCCCAGGCCCGGGTGCTGTCGGGCCAGGTCCTGTCGGTCGATGGCGGATCGGGCATTTACGGCGGCAGCAGCCGCTGCGCGCTGAGCACCGCCGTGCCCGCACCGTTGCAGACCCCGCTGCATCTGCAGCTGCAAGCGGGCAGCGATGCCGCAGGTGATAGCGCCTGTGATGGCGCCTGGTTGCAAGCGCTGCAGGCAGCGGACGGCGAGCAGGTAGCGGCAACGGCCGCGCCTTGCCAAGGCCTGGTCAGCACCCAGGCGCTGGCCCCTGCTGGTGGTGATCTTGTGGAAGCCGTGCTGAGCGCCGCCCAGCAGTTTGCAGCCACCCATGCGCGCGATGCCAGCCTGGTGCTCTTGCTGCCCGCGACTGCCCCCGAAGGCGTGCCCGCCTGGCAGCACCAGACGGCACTGGCTGCCGCACGCATGCTGGTGGCAACCCTGGCCTGTGAATGGGCCACACAAGGCTTGCGCATCAATGCACTGCTGCTGTCGCCCCAGCAGGCCCGTGGCCCAGCGGTGGCGCAGCTGCTGCCGCTGGTCCGTTTTCTGGCCGGGGCACAGGCGCAGTTTGTCACCGGACAGTGCCCCAATATCTCGGGCTCCGAGGAGAGCGCCCATGGCTGAACTGGACACCGCCGCCGTCGAGGCGCTGTACCGCCAGGAGCGCGGCTACTGGCGGCCCTGGAATGCCCAGCTGCTGGCGCGCCGCCCGGCGTTTTTGCAGGCCTATGCCCACTATGCCGGCTACCCGGCGCGCAGCGGGGCCTTAAGCGAGCGCATGGTGGAACTGGTCTATGTGGCACTCGACGCATCGGCCAGCCATTTGTTTGCCAGCGGCCTGAAGCTGCACATGCAAAAGGCGCTGGCCTGCGGCGCCAGTGATGACGACCTGCTCGATGTGCTGACCTTGGTTTGCCTGCAAGGCGCAGGCGCGACAGCGGCAGCGCTAGGGGAGGTGACCCAGGTGTATGGTCTGCCACCCAAGGCGGAGGCCACGGTGGACGGCCAGCAGCCAGACCTGTGGGCGCGGCTGCAGGCCATCGACCCGGCCTACTTTGGCCATCTGCAGGCGCTAGCCAGCACGGCCGAAAGCGGCAAGGGCCTGAGCGCCGGCGAGCGCTGCCTGATCACGGTTGCGCTGCATGCCTGCTTTACAGCGATGCAGCCCGAGGCCTTGCGCGCAGCCTTGCAGCAGGCCCAGGGCCTGGGCGTGGCGCGCGAAGCGGTGGTGCAGGTCATCCAGATGGGCGCGCACCTGGCGGTGCATGGCACGGCGCTGGGCATCACGGTGCTGGCTGAGCTCGACGCCGCATGACATCGAACGACAAGGAGACAAACATGAACCAGCTGCGTACCGAACGCCGCACCCTGCTGATGGCGGCCATGGCCGCCGCACTGCCTGCAGCCCTTCCTCTGGCACGGGCAGCCACGCCCTGGCCCAGCAAGCCGGTGCGCCTGGTGGTGACCAGCTCGCCCGGATCGGGCGGCGATGTGTTTGCCCGCTTGCTGGCGCCCGGCCTGCAGGCAGCTCTGGGCCAGCCCTTCTATGTGGAAAACAAGGTGGGCGCCAACGGCATCATCGCCAATGACTTTGTCGTCAAAAGCAGCGATGCGCACACGGTGCTGTTTGCGCCGTCATCAGCCATCGTGATCAACCCCTTTATCCAGCCCAAGCTGCCCTATGACACGCAACGCGATCTGCTGCCCGTCGGCCAGATCGGGCTGTCCGGTATTTTTCTGGTCGCCAACCCGGAGACCGGCATTGCATCCTTGCCCGATCTGGTGCGCTATGCCAAGGCCAACCCGGGCAAGCTGTCCTGCGGCTCCTGGGGCAATGGCTCGTCGGGCCATCTGGCGCTGGAGGGCCTCAAGGCCCATTACGGCATCGACATCCACCATGTGCCCTACAAGGCGCTGTCCACCGAGCTGTCCGACATCATCGGCAACAACATTGCCATGGGCTTTATGGATATCGCGTCACCCGTGCCGCATATCCGCAACGGCAAGCTGCTGGCAGTCGGCGTGACGGGCACGCAGCGCGCGCCGGCCACACCGCAGGTGCCCACCTTTACCGAGCAGGGCTTCAAGTTTGATGCCGACGGCTGGTATGGCGTGTTTTTGCCCGCCGGCAGCTCCAACCCCCAGATGGTGGAGCGCCTGAACCACGCCCTGGCGCAGGTGGCGCAAAGCGCCGATATCCGCAAAAAGTTTGAAGACCAGAACATGGCCCTGCCTGCCGTCAAACCGGCGGCAGAGTTTGCCCGCTCCATCCAGTCCGATATGAAGATCTGGGGTGGGCTGGCCAAGCTGGCCGATCTGAAGATGTCGTAACGAGCGCGCTGGCGGCTGCACCGGGCGCTACAAGCCCGGGCCGCTGCTCACAGCAAACCCAAGAACCAGGTGGTCGCCGCAAGGCCGGCCACCGGCAATCCACAGGAGACAAAAATGACCGATTCATGCGCAAGCTTCAACCGCCGGCAGATGCTGCTGGGCCTGCTGGCCGCAGCGGGCACCGGCACGGCCTGGGCCAATACGGCCTGGCCCAACAAGGCGATCCGGATGATCGTGCCGGGGCCAGCGGGCTCGGGCGGCGACATCTTTGCGCGCCTGCTGCTGCCTCCGCTGCAGTCGACGCTCAAGGAAAGCCTCTATGTCGAGAACAAGGCCGGTGCCAACGGCATCATCGGCAATGACCATGTGGCCAAGGCCCAGGCCGATGGCTATACCTTGCTGTTCTCGCCGTCGTCGTCGATTGCGATCAACCCCATCATCCAGCCCAAGATGCCCTATGACGCGATGCGCGACCTGGCACCGGTGGCGCAGGTGGGGGCTGCGGGCATTTTGCTGGTGGCCAACCCAGCCACTGGCCTCAAGACGCTGGCCGACATGGTGCAGTATGCCAAGGCCAACCCGGGCCGCCTGGCCTATGGTTCCTGGGGCAGCGGCTCGACGGGCCACCTGGTGATGGAGGGCATCAAGGCCCACTACGGCCTGGACATGCCCCATGTGCCCTACAAGGGCACTGCCGTGGAGCTGGGCGATCTGCTGGCCAACACGATTGGCGTGGGCTTTATGGACATTGCCTCGCCCATTCCCCATATCCGCAGCGGCAAGCTGCGTGCGCTGGGCGCCACCGGATCGGCGCGCGGCCCGGCGCTACAGGATGTGCCCACACTGACCGAGCAGGGCTACAGCTTTGATGCCGATGGCTGGTACGGCGTGTTTGCGCCCGCCAAGACGGACCCCAAGATCATCGACCGCATCAATGCCGATCTGGGCCAGGTGCTGGGCAGCGCCGAGATGAAGGCCAAGTTTGCCGAGCAGAACATGCTGATCCCTGCGCACAAGTCGGCCGCCGAGTTCAGCCAGGTCGTCAAGAACGACATGGCGCTGTGGCAGCAGCTGGCCAAGGTGGCCAAGCTCAAGGTCGATTGAGCGACGCCCCGGGGCAGGCAGCGGGGCTGAAGGCTCTTCAGCCCTGCCCCGGGACCCTCTGTGCCGTATTGGCACAGCCAACTCTTGCGATGGTATGGCGATTGCCCGGCAGACAGGCTGGGCAAGGGATCCTCTGCAAGACCCTCGCTAAGCGGGATGGGCGCGGATCGGGATGAGGCGCAAGGCGTCTTTCGCAGTCAATAGCCGTAGCTATTGACAAGGAAGACAACGCAGCGAACCGCCCGAGCCCGCATTCAGACCACGGCAGGGAGTCTTGCAGAGTATCCCTAAGGAGGTCTTATGTCGATCAGGATTTTTTGGCGCGCTACCGCGCTGGGGCTGGGCCTGGCTTGCTGCGCGGCCACTGCACCGGCCGCTGAGGTTCAGGCCGCTTTCCCCAACAAGCGCGTGACCATCGTGGTGCCTTATTCTGCCGGCGGGCTGACCGATACGCTGGCCCGGTCGCTGGCGGCGAAGCTGGCGACGCTCTGGGGCCGGCCGGTGGTGGTGGAGAACCGCGATGGCGCAGGCACCATCATCGGCACGAGCGCCGTGGCCCGTACGCCAGCCGATGGCTACACGCTGCTGTTCACCAGCTATGCCTACACCTCCAACCCGGTGCTGCGCCGGCAGCTGCCCTATGGGCCCGACGCTTTCCGGCCTGTGGGCCTGCTGGGCTCCAGCCACAATGTGCTGCTGGTCACCAACCGCTTGCGTGGCCAGTCGCTGCAAAACCTGATCGACCGCGCCAAGGCCGAGCCGGGCAGCTTCAAGCTGGCCTCGTCCGGACCAGGGTCGAGCCCGCACCTGGCGGCCGAGCTGTTTGCGACCAAGGCGGGCATCCGCTTTACCCATGTACCCTACAAGGGCCAGGGGCCGTCGATGACCGATCTGATGGCGGGCGTCGTCGATGGCATGTTTGACGGCATGTCGTCGTACGCGCTGGTCAAGTCGGGCAAGGTGGCAGCCGTGGCCATCGCTGCCGAGCAGCGCCACCCCGGCGCGCCCGAGATCCCGACCTTCAAGGAGCTGGGCATGGATTTTGTCAGTGGCAGCTGGTTTGGCATGCTGGCGCCGGCTGCAACGCCCGATGCGGTGGTGCGGCAGATCAATGCCGACCTGCACCGCGCCCTTGAAGACCCTGCCGTGCGCGCCCAGATTGCCAAGACCGGCTTGCTGGTGTCGCTGTCCAGGCCCGAGGCCTTTGGCCAGTTTCTGCAGGCCGAAACCCGCAAGCTGCAGGCGCTCCTCCAGAGCGGCGTGCGCATTGATCTGGATTGAGCCGGGGCGGGTGGGGGGCCTGACGCATAATGGGCTTTTTGCCACCTGTCTGGATTGCCCATGCCCTACGCCCGCCATACCCTCGCTGCCGGATTGCTCGCGGCAGCGTCTTTGCTGAGCGCACCGGCCTGGGCCATCAACAAATGCGTCGATGCCCAGGGCCGCACCAGCTTTCAGGATGAGCCCTGCGCAGCCGGGCAGAAGGCCGAGGCGATCACCGTGACGCCCTCCAGCCAGGGCATCAACCCGCGCGAGCATGACCGCCCGGTGACCAGCCGTCCAACGGATAACCCACCGCCGTCCGTACCAGCAGCTGCACCCGCCGATGCGCCAGAACCCCGCCCGGCCGATTGCCCCGACCCGGAGCGCATGAAGAGCATGCAGATCGAGGCCGAATCGATTGCGCTGCCGCTGCCGATCCGCAAGCAAAAGCGGGCGTCGTTTGAAGCGCTGAAAGAGCGCTGCGGCGGCTAAAGACCCCCTCTCAGCAAAACGCCCGCGATTGCGGGCGTTTTTGTTTACACGGCCATCGGCGCCGTCAACGGCGCATGGTGCTGGTAGCCTTCCAGCCAGAAGTCCGAAGGCTCCACCTTCTCCAGCCACTCCGGCTCGTATTGGCCGGTCACCGCATAGTCGGGGATGCGGTCCGACAGCACCAGCTGGGGCGACTCAAAAGGCTCGCGCTTGAGCTGCTCTTGCAGCATGTCCAGGTGGTTCTCGTAGATGTGGGCATCACCGATGAAATAGGTAAACCAGCGCGGGGTGTAGCCACTCAGGCGCCCCATCAGGTGCAGCAGCGCGGCGCCTTCGGTGAGGTTGAAGGGGGTGCCCAGGCCCACATCATTGCTGCGGATGTACAGGCACAGCGAGATCTCCCGCTTGCTCTGGTCAACCAGGAACTGGTAGAGCAGGTGGCAGGGCGGCAGGGCCATTTCTTCGAGCTGGGCCCAGTTCCAGCCGTGGAAGAGAATGCGGCGGCTGCCCGGGTCGGTCATGATGGTGTCCAGGCACTGGCGCAGCTGGTCGATGGCCTTGTAGAGCACGATCTGGCGCTTGCCGTCTTCGGCCACTTCCCCGATCTGGGTGTAGCCCTTGGCCAGCGCGTCGGCCACCTGGGCGGCGCCTTGGGGCTGGGCCTGGTCGATCAGCTTGTAGGCCGGCCATTGGCGCCATTGCACGCCGTAGACGGGGCCCAGGTCGTCGGCCTCCAGGCGGTAGGGGTTGGCCAGCCAGGCCTGGTTTTCATTGGCGTTCTGGTCCCAGACCTTGCAGCCCAACGCGCGGAAATCGGCAGCGCTGCGCGCCGCACGCAGAAAACCCACCATCTCGCCGATGGCCGATTTGAAGGCCAGCTTCTTCGTGGTGACAGCCGGAAAGCCTTGCTGCAGATCAAACTTGAGCATGGCGCCGGGCATGCTGAGCGTGCGGATGCCTGTGCGGTTGGACTGCCAGGAGCCTTGGTCCAGAATGCTCTGGACGAGTTGGAGGTATTGCTTCATGTTCTTCTGGCCTGATCGAGAGTGGGGCCTGGCCGCCCCTGGAGCGCCGAGGCGCTGCCTGGCCCGGTGCGATATGGGCGCACTGCGAGGGCGGGGCTGGGGGCAAGGCCCAAAGGGCCTACTGTACGATGCCTGCGTTTTTTGCGTAGGCCGTAAGGATAAGCCCACGTGGGTGATGGCGGCGGCCGCCCTTGCGGCCCAAAAATTGGTGTAGGGTGTCGGCTTTGGCGCCCGGGCCCACCGGGGCCGGCGGTGCATGGCCGTGGCAAGCACAGGTGGGCAGCGGGACATCGACAGTTTGCCTGGCGCAGGAGAGGGCGCGGCAAACGCACCAAGGACACCTGACTATGTGGATGATGACGAAAAAATGGGGCCTAGCCCTGGGCGCTGCTGCGGCGCTGGCACTGGCGGGTTGCCAGACCACGCCCGCTGGCGGCAACCCCAGCGGCCAGCAGGCCTGGAACCAGCTGCAGGCCCAGGTGGGCCAGTACCCGCAGGATGCCGCTTTCTTGCAGCAAGGCGTGATGGCTGCGCGCATGCAGCACCTGCTGGGCGAGCACCGCGCCGCCTTCATGCAGAACCTGCAGGTGAGCGGGCCGCTGAGCAAACAGGGCTCCGTTTACTACATCACCGGCAACCGCCAGCACGATGGTGGCCACAATGCCGCCGCCGTGGCGCTGGATGCCAAGAGCAACACCATGCGCATCTGGTGGCTGCAGGACGGCCAGCCGCGTGTGGTGCAGGACCCGGGCGCAGCGTTTTCCTGGCCCAAGGATGTGAACCAGATGATCAGCAACGCGGTGGGCACGCCGGCGTCGTGATGCTTCCATAAACAAAACAGGGCGGCACCTCTGCGAGGGCCGCCCTGTTTTGTTTTGGCGCTGGGTTTTAGGAGCTGCTAACACGACCCAGCAAACCGAAGGTTTGCGGTTGAGACGAGGCGTCAAGCTGCAGGCAGTACAGTAGTACGACAAGGCTTGGCGCGGCCGGCGAGGCAACGACGTATCAAGGGTTGTGCTAGTAGCTCTAAGCGCGTGTGATCATGGCATGCGGGTTCATAATGTTCTGCGGGTCCAGCGCAGCCTTCACCGCCCGCATCATCGACAGGGCCACCGGCGACTGGTACTGCGGCAAGGTGTCTACCTTGAGCGTGCCAATGCCGTGCTCGGCCGAGATGGAGCCGCCAAAGGCGGCCACTGCGTCATAGACGATGTGGTTGACCTCGTGCTCGCGCTCGTCGAGAAATTGCTTGGCGTCTCCGCCCTCGGGTGCCTGCACATTGAAGTGCAGATTGCCGTCGCCCAGGTGGCCGAAATTGACCAGGCGCATGCCCGGCACCTTGTCGTTCAGCACCTGGGTGGCATGCTCGACAAACTCCGGGATGCGCGAGATGGGCACGGAGATGTCGTGCTTGATGTTGAGGCCTTCCTCGACCTGGGCGAGCGGAATGCTCTCGCGGATATGCCAGAGGTTGTGGGCCTGGCCCAGGTTCTCGGCGACCACGGCATCGAGCACGATCTCTTGCTCGAATGCCGCTTCCATCAAGGCTTCAAAGCGGCTGCGGGCATGCTCTTCCGATTCGCTGTCGGAGTTCTCCAGCACCACGGCATAGGGGAAGGCGGGGTTGTCGATAAAGGGCACGCGCAGCTGGGGCATGTGCTTGTCGACCAGGGTGAGCGCAAAGCGGTTCATCACCTCAAAGCCGGTCAGACCCGCGCCCAGGTACTGGTGCGCCAGCGCCAGCAGGCGCACGGCAGCATCGAACGACGGCAGCGCCGCCCAGGCGGTGAGCTGGCTCGCGGGCAAGGGGTAGATCTTCATCGTCGCTGCCGTGATCACGCCCAGGGTGCCTTCGCTGCCGATGAAGAGGTTGCGCAGGTCGTAGCCGGTGTTGTCCTTGCGCAGGCCCTTGAGGCCGTTCCAGATCTCGCCCTGGGCGTTGACCACTTCGAGGCCCAGGCACAGCTCGCGCGTATTGCCATAGCGCACCACCTGGGTGCCGCCGGCATTGGTGCCCAGGTTGCCGCCAATGGTGCAGCTGCCTTCGGCCGCCAGCGATAGCGGGAACAGATAGCCCTGGCTCTCGCAGCGCTCCTGCAGGGTCTGCAGGATGCAGCCGGCCTCGACGGTGACGGTCAGGTTGTCCTTGTCGATCGCGCGGATCGCCTGCATGCGCCCCAGGTTCAGCACCACCTGCTGGCCCGAGGTATCAGGCGTGGAGCCCACGACCAGGCCGGTGTTGCCGCCCTGGGGCACGATGGAGGTGCCGTTGGCCGCGCAGGCCTTGACGACGGCGGCCACTTGCTCGGTCGTGGCGGGGCGCACCACCGCCAGCGCCTTGCCGTGGACGCGGCGGCGCCAGTCCTGCTCATAGGCCGTCAGGTCGCCCTCGGTAAGCACATGGGCATCGCCCACAATCTGGCGCAAGCTCGCAATCAGGTCGGTCATCGGAAGTCTCAGCAAATAAAAAGAAATCGGTTCTAGGAAGCGGCTGCGGGCTGGGCGGCCGGGGATGCGGCGCGCAGGCGGCCCCGGATATGCAGCACGCAGGCGGCAAACAGCAGCAGGCACAGTGCGATCTCGGCCAGCGCGCACCAGCGGCTGGGCGGCGCATCACCCCAGGCGCGCACCACGCCCTCAATAAAATACAGCCACACCAGAAGGCTCAGCCAGCGGTAGGTATACATGCGGCGCTTGAGCAGGCCGGCGAGCGGAATGCACAGCGGCAAGGCCTTGAGCACCAGCCAGGAGCCGCCCGGCCGCAGCGGGGCCAGCCACAGCTCCCAGGCCAGGCACAACAGCACCAGGCCCAGCAGGGCCGCCACGGCCAGCCAGCGCGAAAACTGCGCCGCTGCCCTGGCCGGGGCAGGCGTTACCAAATCAGGCAGATTTGCGGCGGGTTCAGGGGTCGATGCAGGCATGGAAATGGCATCATATCGGTATGTACGTCAGTGATGAGAAAAACGCAGCATCTTTGCAGGTGCAACCGCGCCAGGGATGGGCTTTGTGGTGGCAGCAATTTGCTGCGTTTCCCTGGCGCAATACCGTCAATACCTTGCGCACGCGCTTTGGCGAGGACCGCCTGGGCCTGACGGCCAGCAGCCTGACCTTTACCACCATGCTGGCACTGGTGCCATTCTTCACGGTGGCGTTGGCGCTGCTCACCGCTTTCCCGATGTTTGCCACGGTCGAGGCGCAACTGCAGCGCTGGCTGATCGAGAGCCTGATCCCCAGCACCATCGCCAGCCAGGTGCTGGGCTACATCACGCAGTTTGCCTCCAAGGCCAGCCGCCTGGGCCTGGCGGGCCTGAGCTTTTTGCTGGTGACGGCGCTGGCGCTGATATTGACGATGGACCGCACGCTCAACAACATCTGGCGCGTGCGCCAGCTGCGGCCACTGGGCCAGCGGGTGCTGATCTACTGGGCGGCCATGTCGCTGGGCCCGCTGGTGCTGGCCTCCAGCCTGGTGCTGACCTCGTCGGTGGTGGCCGCTTCGCGCAGCGCGATGGGCGAGCTGCCCTACCTCATTCGCCTGGCCTTTGATTCGCTGGAGTTTGTGCTGCTGGCATCGGGTGTGACCGCCATGTACCGCTATGTGCCCAACACCCATGTGCGCTGGCGCGATGCACTGGCCGGCGGGCTGTTTGTGGCCGTGGGCATCGAGGTGGCCAAGAAGGTGCTGACCCTGTACCTCGTGCATGTGCCGACCTATTCGACGATCTACGGCACCTTTGCCACCTTGCCGATCTTGCTGATCTGGATCTATGTGGCCTGGGTGATTGTGCTGCTGGGCGCCGTGGTGGCCGCCTACCTGCCCAGCCTGCTGGCCGGCGTGGCGCGGCTGCCGCTGGCGCAGAGCTGGGATTTTCAGCTGGCGCTCGAATGCCTACGCGCGCTCAACCTGATGCGCTACCAGCCCGAGAAGGGCCTCTACCTGCACCAGCTTGCCACCCGAATGCAGGTGGAGGATGTGCAGCTGCACCGCGCGCTCGATGTGCTGTGCCAGCTCGACTGGGTGGGCGCCGTCGTCGATGTGGATGAGCGCCGGACCAGCACGGGAGCCACCGAGAGCCAGCATGACATGCGCTATGTGCTGCTGATCGAGCCCGCGCAGACCCTGGCTGCGCCGCTGGTCAGTGCACTGATGCTGGACCGCAACGAGGCCACCGAGCCCTTGTGGTGGCACAGCGGTCTCGACCAGATCGCGCTCATTGCACTGCTGGAGCGCCGCCAGTGGCTGCCGGAGGAGGTGCCTGCGCAAGAGGTGGAAGCAGTAGCGCAGGAGTTGGAGCCTGTGCTGGGTGATGAGACCCAAGCCCTGCAGCCCAAGGCTTGAGGGCAGTTTGATCGCTGAGAGGGGCTGCCCATCAGCGGCCTACCTGATGGCGATGCGCAGAGATCGCTGAAGCCGCTCAGTGGGCGGCGAAGCTTGCCTCATTGAAGGCCAGGCGCTGGCGCGCCAGCGCCACCATGTCGGCGGGGTAGCTGCTGTAGGCGGTCAGGGTGCTGTCGTCCAGCTCGTACAGCACCACCAGGGCGGCGACTTCCCAGGCCCAGCGCGGGTGGTGCTCGCCCATGCCAATGAGCCGGCCAATGGCGGCCAGCGCAGGGTGCAGCTGGCTGCTGTAGTTCTCGTCCAGATAGGCTTGCAAGGGCTCGGTGCCCAGCTCGGACTGCTCGAAGAAGGCGGTCAGATCGGCATAGGGCTTGGGACAGAAGACCTGGGCGGAGGCTTCGTCCTTTTCGCAGGCGACGGCGCTCAGGTAGTCGAGCAGGCAGTCACAGCGGTTGCCCAACAGACGCTCGACAATGCCGGGAATCAGCTCCTGGCGCTCGAGCAATACCGGCAGCGCCAGCAATTGCACGGCGGCCGGGTAGCTGTTGGAGGCGGGGTTGATGGGTTGGCGCGCTTGCGCCGGTGCTGCGGCATCGCTGCGCATGAAGACCGCATACTCATTGCACCAGTGCAGCACATGCTCGAACAGGCTTTCCATCGCGCGAGGCGGCAGCCCCCGGCTGTAGGCCAGATCCAACAGCGCCAGCGATTGCAGCGCCGCGCGGCACCAGCCAGCCCGGGCAGCGCGTTGGCTGTCGGCGTCCAGATCCTGCACATCCAGACCATAGTAGCCATGGCTGGAGAATTCATGCAGGCTTGACAACTGGTCCGCCCAGGTCTCTGCCCATCGCTCCAGGTCCATGTCCACGCGTGGCCGCAGCAGATGCCAGGGTTGCGCCTGGCAGTGTTGCAGCAAACAGGGAAGGGCCTTGTATTGCATAAGTCGTATGTATCGGGTCTGCAGTTTTTCAGGTGCAGCTGTCTGGGCCTCCATCGGCCTGGCAGATAGGCTAACGCATTTGATGCCCGCATTGCGGCATTTTTTGCGGTGGCTTACGCCTTCTTACGCCAGATACATACTTGATATTCTGCTATAAAAACAAAAGCAATATCGCAATTGCAAAGCTGATAGCGCGACGGATCGCTGCGGCAGGCCCTCAGGCGGGAAGCTGCGGCGCTGCGGCCTGTGCCTGCAGAAAATGGTGGATCGCAAACAGGGTCGCGTCGGGTGACTCGGTCATCTGGTTGTGGCCGCTGGGCACCATCTGGACCTGCACTTGCATGCCAGCGGTTTTGGCGGCGTCCACCAGGCTGCGCGCGGCGCGGGCAGGCGTCATCTGGTCTTGCTCGCCCAGCACAAACAGCACCGGGCAGGCGAGGGCGGCCATCGCAGCCTGGCCATTGCGGTAGCTGTCGCAGGCCACAAAGCCGGTGTGCAGCAGGTTGGTGTCGCCGTTGCTGGCCTGCACGCGGCGGGCCAGCGCCATGCCGGCACCAAATACCCAGCTGCCCGCGCCTGAGGGTGGGGCCAGGGTTGCGCGCGAGAAGGTCTGCACCATGGCAATCGCCTGGTCGGTAGCGCTGAGCGCTTGCTCGAGCAGAGCGGGGGCGACCTTCATCGGGTCGGCCGTGCCGACCAGCACCAGGTGGCTGATACGCGCGCCCAGGCGTGCGGCCGCTTCCATCGCTATCAGGCTGCCCCAGCTGTGGCCGATAAGGGCCGCCTGCTGCAGGCCTGCGGCATCGAGCAGCTGCGCGATGGTCTCGGCCGCTTCTTCCACCGTGCGCGGCGCGGCGCCGGCACTTTTGCAGTGGCCGGGCAGATCGATGGCCAGCACGTTCCAGCCATGGTTGGCCAGGTAGCGGCTTTGCAGCGCCCAGACGCTGTGGTCGCACAGCACGCCGTGGATAAAGATGGCAGTGGGCTGGTTCGCATCCAGCGCCTTGCCGCCGGTGTAGGCATACAGGTCGGCACCTTGTACTTGGATTTGCATGTCTGTGCTCCGATGGTGTGGCTGAGGCTAGATGTCGGCAATCAGGCGTTTGCCCAGGCTCACGGTCTGGTCGTTGGCATAGCCCAGGCTTTCGTAGAAGGCGATCACCGCCTCGTTGCCGGCGCGCACCTGCAAGTTGAGCTTGGGGCAGCCCAGCGCCGTGAGCTCGGCTTCGGCCCGCTGCATCAGCTGGCGCGCATGGCCCTGGCGCTGGTGCCGGGGGTGCACGGCCAGGTAGTTGATCCAGCCGCGGTGGCCGTCGTAGCCGACCATGATGCTGGCGATCACCGCGCCTTGTTCATCGACACCGACCCAGAACAACTCGGGCGAGACGCTCTGCTTGCGCGCAATGTCCTTGTGCGGGTCGTTCCAGGGGCGGGTCAGGCCGCAGTCGTTCCACAGCTGCACGACGGCAGGCGCATCTTGCGGTGCAAAGACACGGATTTCCATCATGCGGCCTTCTCTGCGGACTTGAGCGCGCGCTTCAAGTCATCGATCAGGTCGTCGGCGTCTTCCAGGCCGATGGACAGGCGGATCGTGCCCTGGCTGATGCCCGCTTGCGCCAAGGCGTCGTCGTGCATGCGGAAATGCGTGGTGCTGGCCGGGTGGATGACCAGCGAGCGGCAGTCGCCGACATTGGCCAGGTGGCTGAAGACCTTGAGCGTCTCGATGAACTTCTTGCCCTGGTTGCGGTTGCCGGCAATGTCAAAGCTGAACACAGAACCCGCGCCGCGCGGCAGCAGCTTTTGCGCCAGCGCGTAGGAGCTGTGGCTCTCCAGCATCGGGTGGCCCACGCGGCTGACCATCGGGTGGCTGGCAAGGAACTGCACCACTTTTTCGGTGTTGCGCATATGGCGCTCCATGCGCAGCGGCAAGGTCTCGATGCCTTGCAAGATCAGCCAGGCGCTGTGCGGGCTCATGCAGGCGCCAAAGTCGCGCAGGCCTTCGCGCCGCGCGCGCAGCAAGAAGGCGCCGGTGGTCGATTCCTCGCTGAACACCATGTTGTGAAAGCCGTCATAGGGCTCGGTCAGCTCGGGGAAGCGGCCCGACTTTTCCCAGTCAAAGCTGCCGCCGTCGACCACGATGCCGCCAATGACGGTGCCGTGGCCGGAGAGAAACTTGGTGGCCGAGTGGTAGACGATGTCGGCGCCATGCGCAAAGGGCTTGATGAGCCAGGGCGAGGTCAAGGTGGAGTCGACCAGCAAGGGCACGCCGGCCTCATGGGCGATGGCCGAGACGGTGGGGATGTCCAGCACATCGAGGCCGGGGTTGCCGACGGTCTCGCCAAAAAACAGCTTGGTGTTGGGCCGCACCGCAGCGCGCCAGCCGTCGATATCGCCGGGTTGGACAAAGGTGGTCTCGATGCCAAAGCGGGCCAGGGTGTAGTGCAGCAGGTTCTGGCTGCCGCCATAGAGCGCGGTGCTGGCAACGATATGGCTGCCCGCGCCCATCAAGGTGGCAACCGACAGGTGCAGCGCGGCCTGGCCGCTGGCCACCGCGATCGCGCCCACACCGCCTTCAAGTGCCGAGACGCGCTGCTCCAGCACCGCATTGGTGGGGTTGCTGATGCGGCTGTAGACATGGCCGGGCCGCTCCAGATTGAAGAGGCTGGCTGCGTGGTCGCTCGACTCGAAGACGAAGGAGGTGGTCAGGTGGATGGGGACGGCGCGAGCCCCGGTGGCCGGGTCCGGCTGGGCGCCAGCGTGCAGACTCAGGGTGTCAAAGCCGGGGTCGGTGTAACCGGGCATGGCGTATCTCCGCGATGTTGTCGTTCTGGACGGGCATTGTCGGCTATATTTAGCAGACCTGGGCGGGCAGGCCTGTCGCCGATGCGTGTGCACGCAGGTGGGCCCCGCCAGCATCGGAGAACGGTACAAGGAGACACCCATGAAAGTCAGCGATATCCTCCGCCTCAAAGGCAACACTCTCTACACGGCCAGCGTCAACGACCCTCTGGGCGACGCGATCCAGACCATGGCGGAGAAGGACATTGGCTCACTGGTGGTGATGGAGCACGGCGATGTGGTGGGCATGTTGACGTTCCGCGAGGTGATCGTGGCCATCGTCAACAACGGCGGCACTGCAGGCAATATCCTTGTGCGCAGCGTGATGGACGATGCACCGCTTACCTGCACGATGGAAACCGACATGGACGAGGTGCGCCGCATGATGCTCGACCGCCATGCCCGCTACATGCCGGTGATGGACAAGAAGATGCTGATGGGCGTGATCAGCTTCTACGACGTGGCCAAGGCCGTCGTCGACAGCCAGAATTTCGAGAACAAGATGCTCAAGGCCTATATCCGCGATTGGCCGGTGGAAGGCGAGACGGATTCTTGATGGTGGGACCGGCGCAGCTTGGCGGCTGAGCCGGCGACTTCCACAACCGCTACTGCAGCGGCCCGCGAGGCCGCTTTTTTGCGCCTTTGCTTTGGAACAGATGCTGGGTATTGGTCAGAAACGGATGATGCGCCCGGGGATGCGGCCGACCGTGTTATCGGTGGAGGCTGGGTTCTCAGCCTGAGCATCTGTTTGCGCTGGCAGGCCCACATACTGGGCGCGGGGGCGGATCAATTGGCCGCTGTCGCGCTGCTCCATCGCATGGGCCAGCCAGCCTGCCGTGCGGCCCAGTGCAAACAGCACAAAGGCAGCGCCCGCGGGCAGCCCCAGGCCGCGCTGGATGGCGACCAGCGCATAGTCCAGGCTGGGGTGCAGGCCGGTTTGGCGGTGCACTGTTGCCAGCAAGGCATTGCGGTGCGCATCGGCCGGCAGCAGGCTGATGAGGCGCTGGCTGCGCGGGTCGCCTGCCGGGTAGAGCGGGTGGCCAAAGCCTGCGCAGTAATGCGGGCTGCCATGGGTGCGGGTGTCGGCCAGCAGCTGGGTGAGCGATGGGTGCAGTGCATCGCCAGCCCGTGGCGCCGCATGCCAGTCTTCCCAGTGCTGGTCGATCACCGCCGTCATCCCCCCGTGCAGTGGGCCGGTCAGCGCGGCGAGACCTGCGCCCAGACTGGCATGCAGGCTGGCGCCGGTTGATGCGACCACCCGGGCTGCAAAGCTGGAGGCATTGAGCTCATGGTCGGCGCACAGCACCAGCGCCTGGCGCAGGGTGCTTTCGCCGGCGGCATCCACACGCCAGAGCGCAGCGAGCTGCTGGTGGACCAGCCGTTCGGCCTGGGGCGGCGCAGCACCAGGAGGTGGCGGCAGCCCCGTCAGCACCCACAGCATCTGCTGGAGCAGCGGCCGGGGCCAGCCGGGGCTGGCCAGCGTGGGCTCGCTGGTGGGCAGGCTGTGCCAGGCGCTGAGCGCCTGGTCGGGTGACCGGGGTTGTGGCACGGGCGATGCTGCGGACGCCCTGGTCGGGGCCATGCGGGCGCTGCTGGACTGCGCCGCGATGGGCTGGCCCAGCAGCAGCGCGGTGGTGTCTTCCAGGCTGGCGTGCTGCGCCCATTGCAGGGCATCGCGCCCCCGGTAGTACAGCTGGCCTTGGGCCACCTGTGTGATGGCCGAGCGCAGCACGGGTGTGCCCCAGTCGAGGGTGGAGCGGGCGAGCTGCGCGGGGTTGCGCACGGTGTGCCGCTGGCGCGCGAGGCGCTGCACATCGATGCGGGCATAGACATGGCCGCGCAGGCCCGGTTGGCGGTGCGCCTGTAGCAGGCCCCGGCTGACATAGGCGTAGAGGCTGGCGCGCTGCACACCCAGCATCGCGGCGGCCTGCTGGCTGCTGAGCCAGGGGCTGTCGTCTTCGGAAGGTGGGGTGGGAGAGGGACGTGAAGCAACCATGGGCCATGCTACTGCAAGGCGAGTTGAATGGTATGTGTATCGGCCCAATCAAGATTGACCCCGGGGTGCGGCAGGTATGCAATGGCGGCCATGTGCCAACCAGGAGAACGTCTTGCCAATCACTAACAACCACAGCCCCACCAGCCACCACCTGGCGCAGCAACCGCTGCATGCGGCCATACAGGCCAGCGTGCACATGCTCTGGCAGCAAGCGGGCCTGCCAGCGCAGGCTTTGGAGCAGGGCGCTTTGGCGCTCAGCGGCGATGGCGCTGCCTACCCCTCGAGTTTTTGCCTGGATGTGGCAGCGCCTGCGGCCGTGGCGGCCAGCGGCCTGGCCAGTGCCTTGTTGTACCAGCGCCGCCAGCAGCGGGCCATGCCCCAGTTCCAGGTGGATGTGGGCCATGTGCTGGCCGAGTGCAGTGGCTATTTCACCTTGGACGGCGAGCAGCCCAACCTGTGGGCGCCCATCTCGGGCCTCTATGCCTGCGGCGCCGATGTGGGCGAGCCGGGCTGGCTGCGCATCCATGCCAATTTTGACCACCACCGCGATGGCGTGTTGCGGTTCCTGGGCCTGCCCACGGGCGCTGCCACCACGCGGCAGCAGGTGGCGGACGCGCTCCAAGGCTGGACGGCGCAGGCAGCGGAGGAGCGCGCCGCAGCGCTGGGCCTCGTGGTGGCAGCTGCGCGCAGCCCTGAGGCCTGGCAGGCCCATCCCCAAAGTGCGGCGGTGGCCGCGCAGCCCTTGCTGTCGATCACGCAGCTGGACAGCGACCAGCCCGCCGCGCCCCGCGATGGGCCCGCGCCTGCCCAGCACCGGCCGCTTGCTGGCTTGCGCGTGCTGGACCTGACCCGCATTCTGGCGGGGCCCGTGGCAGCCCGCAGCCTGGCGGCGCAAGGGGCCGATGTGCTGATGCTCAATGGGCCGGGTCTGCCCAATATCGAGGCCATTGCCGATATGAGCCGGGGCAAGCGCTCGGCCTTGCTGGATCTGAAAACCCCGGCAGGCCAGCAAAAGATGGCCGCGTTGCTGGATCAGGCCCATGTGCTGCTGCAAGGCTACCGGCCGGGCGCGCTGGATGCGCTGGGGCTGGATCCGCAGTCTGCCGCCCGGCAGCGGCCGGGCATCGTCTATGCCAGCCTGTCAGCCTATGGCCGCAGCGGCCCCTGGGCCGACCGGCGCGGCTTTGATTCGCTGGTGCAGACCGTCTGCGGCATCAACTGGGCCGAGGGCCAGGCGTTTGGCAGCGCGGGGCTGCGGGCGCTGCCGCTGCAGATTCTCGATTACAGCGCGGGCTTTTTGCTGGCCTTTGGCATCCAGGCTGCGCTCTACCGCCAGGCAAAGCAGGGCGGCAGCTGGCATGTGCAGGTGTCGCTGGCGCGCGTCGCACAGTGGTTGCAGTCCATGGGCCAGCGGCCGGTAGCCGCTGCGGCGGCTACGGCACCCAGCGGCGCGCCGCCCGACGCCTATCTGGAAGAGATGGACACTGGCTTTGGCCGCCTGCGTGCGGTGCGCCACAGTGCGGTGCTGCAGGGCCTGCCAGGCGGCTGGCCCCATGCCGGCCAGCCGCCTGGCGGTGACCCGCCCCGCTGGTGAGCCCTGTGGGGCTGCGTGGGGCACCGGCATCAGTGATAATGGCGGGCTATGAGCGGCAATACCTTCGGCACCTTATTTACTGTTACCAACTTTGGCGAATCCCATGGCCCCGCGATTGGCTGCGTGATTGACGGCTGCCCACCGGGCATGGCGTTGAGCGAGGCAGATATCCAGCAGGACCTGGACCGCCGCCGCCCCGGCACCAGCAAGTTTGTCACCCAGCGCAATGAGCCCGACAGCGTGGAGATCCTCTCGGGCGTCTACGAGGGCAAGACGACGGGCACGCCGATTGCGCTGCTGATCCGCAATACCGACCAGCGCAGCAAGGACTACTCCAATATTGCGCAGAGCTTTCGCCCCGGCCATGCCGACTATGCCTACTGGCACAAGTACGGCATCCGCGACCCGCGTGGTGGTGGCCGCTCCTCGGCCCGCCTGACCGCGCCCACCGTGGCCGCTGGCGCCGTGGCCAAAAAGTGGCTCAAAGAGAAGTTCGGTACCGAGTTCCGCGCCTGCATGCTGCAGGTGGGCGAGGTGGCCCTGCCTTTTGAGGACTGGGCGCATGTGCCTAACAACCCGTTTTTTGCGCCGGTGGCCGATGTGACCCGCTATGAAGACTATATGGATGCGCTGCGCAAGGCGGGCGACTCCTGCGGCGCGCTGATCCGCGTGCAGGCCAGCGGCGTGCCGGTCGGCCTGGGCGAGCCGCTGTATGACAAGCTCGACGCCGACATCGCCTACGCGATGATGGGCCTCAACGCCGTCAAGGCGGTCGAGATTGGTGCCGGTTTTGACAGCGTGGCCCAGCGCGGCACTACGCATGGCGACTCGCTCAGCCCCCAGGGCTTTCGCAGCAACAATGCCGGCGGCATTCTGGGCGGCATCAGCACCGGCCAGGACATCGAGATCCGCATCGCTATCAAGCCCACCAGCTCGATCATCAGCCCGCGCGAGTCCATCGATACCGAGGGCAAGAGTACCGAGGTCATCACCAAGGGCCGGCATGACCCCTGCGTGGGCATCCGCGCCGCACCGATTGCCGAGGCCTTGCTGGCCATGGTGCTGATGGACCATGCGCTGCGCCACCGCGCCCAGAACAGCGATGTGGTGCAGGCGGTGGGGCCGATTGCCGCCGAGGCGCCGCAAGACTGACAAGGCGCAGCCCGGGCCGGCTCCGTGGCTGGTCTCCAAAGAAAAATGCGAACCCAGGGGTTCGCATTTTTTTGTGCCTCAGTCCTTTTTACGGGCGCTGTCTTTCTTGGGCTCGGGCGGCGGGGTCGTTACCTCGTCGACGATGGACTTGAACTGGTCAATGTCCTCGAAGCTGCGGTAGACGCTGGCATAGCGGATGTAGGCCACCTTGTCGAGCTTTTGCAGCTCGGCCATGACCAGCTCGCCGATCAAATGCGTCTGTACCTCACGCGCACCCAAGGTGCGCAGCTTGTCCTCGACATGCTCGAGCGCCAGGTCCACCTTGTCGATGGGGACCGGGCGCTTGCGCAGCGCCAGGCTGAACGAGCCGCGCAGCTTGCTGCGGTCGTAGTCGATGCGCCGGCCGTCCTTTTTGACGATGACCGGCAGGCTGACCTCGGGCCGCTCATAGGTGGTAAAGCGCTTTTCGCAGTTGCCGCACTGGCGCCTGCGCCGTACAAAGCCGCCGTCTTCTGCAACACGGGTCTCCACCACCTGGGTATCGGGATGGCTGCAGAAGGGGCATTTCATAGGCGCGGGCGCAGGTCAGATCAGCGGTAGACGGGGAAGCGTGCGGTCAGGGCGTTGACCTTGGCGCGCACGGCAGCGATGTTGGCCTCGTCCCGTGGGTTGTCCAGCACGTCGGCGATCAGGTTGGCCGTGAGGCGCGCTTCTTCGTCCTTGAAACCACGGGTGGTCATCGCGGGCGTACCGATACGGATACCGCTGGTGACCATCGGCTTTTCCGGGTCGTTGGGGATGGAGTTCTTGTTGATCGTCATGTGGGCAGCGCCCAGCACGGCTTCGGCTTCCTTGCCGGTGATGCCCTTGGCGCGCAGGTCCACCAGCATCACGTGGCTTTGGGTGCCGCCAGAGATGATGCGCAGGCCGCGCTCGGTCAGGGTCTCGGCCACGATGCGGGCGTTGGTCTTGACCTGCTGGGCATACTGCTTGAACTCAGGCGTCAGCGCCTCCTTGAAGGCCACGGCCTTGGCTGCGATCACGTGCATCAGCGGGCCGCCTTGCAGGCCGGGGAACACGGCCGAGTTGATGGCCTTCTCGTGCTCAGCCTTCATCAGGATGACGCCACCGCGCGGGCCGCGCAGGCTCTTGTGGGTGGTCGTGGTCACCACGTCGGCGTGGGGCACGGGGTTGGGGTATTCGCCAGCGGCGATCAGACCGGCATAGTGGGCCATGTCGACCATGAAGATCGCGCCCACATCCTTGGCCACCTTGGCAAAGCGGGCAAAGTCGATTTCCAGCGAGTAAGCGGATGCGCCAGCGATGATCAGCTTGGGCTTGGTCTCGTGCGCCTTCTTTTCCATGGCGTCGTAGTCCAGCTCTTCCTTTTCGTTCAGGCCGTAGGAGACGACGTTGAACCACTTGCCGGAGATGTTCAGTGGCATGCCATGGGTCAGGTGACCGCCTTCGGCCAGGCTCATGCCCATGATGGTGTCGCCGGGCTTGAGGAAAGCCAGGAAAACCGCTTCATTGGCCGATGCGCCGCAATGGGGTTGCACATTGGCAGCATCTGCGCCAAACAGTTGCTTGACGCGGTCGATGGCCAGCTGCTCGGCGATATCGACAAATTCGCAGCCGCCGTAGTAGCGCTTGCCGGGGTAGCCTTCGGCGTACTTGTTGGTCAGCTGGGTGCCTTGGGCCCACATCACGGCAGGGGAGGCATAGTTTTCGCTGGCGATCAGCTCGATGTGCTGCTCTTGGCGCTGGTTTTCGGCCTGGATGGCCGCAAAGAGTTCTGCGTCGGTCTGTTCGACAAGGATGTTACGTTGGTACATGGCGGTCGTTGGAGTCAGAAGTGAGCCCTGCCTGCCAACAGTGAGGTTGGCGAAAACAGGGGCTGCCCAGGCGCACGGCTAACACGTGGCGGGTGCGGGGGGCGATGCGCTCGCCCTGGCACTGCACGGTACGCTCCCCGGTGGTTGCTGCAGGCCGGGCCTGCATTCCACGTCAACAATCCGGTCATACAGATGTCTATCGCCAGTCGCGTACCCGGCTAGTGTAGCCGAGGCTGCACAGGCCTGGGGCAATGGGTTTATCGCCACGTCTGGATAAAAACCGGTTCAGGGAAGCTGTGCCAAGGCCAGAAAAAACAAAAGCACCCCGCAGGGTGCTTGTGCTAACAGGGCGACGAGCCGGAGGGGCAGATCAGGAACCCATGGCCACGGCGGTGGCCTCGGCCTTGGCCGCTGCTGGCAGCGCGGCTTGCTTGTCAGCCAGGGCCACGGTTTCAGAAGCGTTGCCTGCAGCTGCGCTGTTGCTGGCGGCCTTGGCCTTGTCGGCCACGGTACCGGCTGCGGCGGGCGTATCCGCCTGGGCCGACAGTGAAGGCTTGGCAGCGGGGGCCACCGGTGCCTTGGGCGTGTTGCTGCGGCCTTCGGCCACTTGCTTGATGCGGAAGTGCTCGGCCATCACCTTGGCGGCGTAGCCCCCGTCGGTCGGCAGGTTGGCTGCGCCCACATAGTATTTGAGGCCGCCTTCGAGCGAGCCGGCGCGCTCGATGCACTCCTGCAGCACCTTGACGCCCACGCGCAGATTGGTCACCGGGTCAAAGGCTGCAAAGTGGCCGCCGAAGTGCTCGTACTTGTCGGTGTGAATCTTGGTCATCACCTGCATCAGGCCTTGCGCACCCACCGAGCTTTGGGCAAAGGGGTTGAAGCTTGACTCCACGGCCATGATCGCCAGGATCAAGGTGGGATCCAGCTTGGTTTCCTTGCCCACGAGGTAGGCTTCGGAGACGAGCACGGCCAGGGGCTCTGGCGCCACGCGGTATTTCTTGGCCAGCCAATAGGCCACATTGGCCTGGTTGCGGGGCAATTGCTGGGGGTTGCTGGCGGTGGCACGGTCCACGGCCGCCACCATGGCGGCATCGTCGCCATTGGATGCGTCCGCATCGGCACCTGCCAGGTCAACGGCTGGCGCATGCGTGCGGGCCTGCAGCCAGCTGCGCAATTGCGCCTCGCCGGCGTGGCGCAGGTCATCACGCGACACCAGGGTGAGGGCGCAAAACGCCACTACCAGACCAATCAAAGCAAAACTGTTGTGTGCCATGGTCATCAGACCACGGCTGATGGTGGCGCTCAATGAGCGCGCACCGGCATCCACTTGCGCGGGAGCCGTCATAGGGATTTTTCCTTTCTAAGTCCCGCCACCTCCAACAAAGAGCCCGGCGGATAGTGCACCGGGCTGGGGTCTGGCAGGGTGGAGCCGCACTGTCCTGTGCGGTCTCCGGCAGGCTGTCTGCGTTGCAGACGGCCCTTGTCGTTTCAAGCACGCTCTTGCGTGTCAGGGGCTACGATCAAAACACCGTGAGGGGTGTTGACTAAAAAATCAGCAATCAATGCAATGGGCTGAATTCTAGAAGCTTGCTTAATACTCAGTCAACACTATTGAATTGAAAAATGAGAAAAAAAAGTAATAAAAAAACGTGTATAGCGATTCACTGCAGGGCCGTATCCGGGCTGGGGCGGCAGCCACCCCTGCAGCGGGGATGGCAGGCAGAAAAAGCACCGGATCGGGGGCCTGTTGGGGACCCCGTTTTATGGGTTCAATAGCTTGTATTTAATCTTCTAAATACATTGATTGATATAAAGGATGCAGCAAAAAGTCAATCTTTATCAAATGCTGCGCGGCTGTTGTGCTCTGTTTTTGGTGTAGCGAGTCGCTCCATTTGCGTTTTTTCAGCCTAGGAGGGAGCCCGGGTGCCGCCTGCCAATAGCTGCAAGGAACCGTTGCGGGCCGCGCAAAACACTGGCCTGATTTGGGCGGGCAGGTCTTGGTCATCATGCGGTCATCTGCGCACGCACAAATTTCACATCAAAAGGCCAAAAAACTGTATAAAAACCAGGATAAAACAGCCAATAACCCATGGCTACATCAGGTTTTTGGCATTTATACCTGGGTGAAAAATAGATGGACGCAAAAAAGCAGGGCCTGGCGTGTGTTTTTACGGCTCCGCGCTGCGGTTTGGCATGCCGCAGTGTGAAAAGCACGGCGGTGTCCAGGGCGGGCGGACGGGCGCATGCCCGATCCGGCTGTTGGATCCGTGCATCGCGGCAGCGCCCCCTGCTGCTCTCGACCCTGGCCGTGGTGTTACCACAGGGCGCGCCTCCATAGAAACTGCGTCTGTCCTCTATATATATAGAGGCACACCGTTTCCTGGGGGCAACCTGCAAGAATTGAACGATTGTGAACCAGCTACCGATGCCGCTTTTGTGTGCTATGCCAGCACCGCTACAGCGGCTTATTTGTGCACAATGGATCTTGGGCCTGCCATGGCTGCCATGGGGTGGGCCGTACTGACTCAGAGTGAGGATCATCGCCGTGAGCGAAACGCAAGAAACAAACAAGAAAAGGGTCGTCGCGATGCGCTGGTTGCGCCGGCTGGGATGGTGCCTGCTGGCGCTGCTGCTGCTGTGGGCGCTGTCGTGGCTGCTGCTGCCCTGGCTGCTGCGCACCCAGAGCGAGAAGCTGGGCACGGAAAAACTCGGGCGGGCGGTGCATATCGGTGCGGTGGAGTTCAAGCCCTGGTCGCTGGAGCTGACCGTGCGCGACCTGCAGATCGCCGGGCCCCAGGCCGACAGCGCGGCAATGCTGGCGGTCGAGCGCATCTATGTGGATGCTGATATCCAGTCGGTGTTCAGGCTCGCACCGGTGCTCGATGCCATCCAGGTGGACAAGCCGGTGCTGCGCATCGCGCAGACCGCCCCCGGAAAATTTGATTTTGACGACATACTGCAAAAGCTGCGCAGCCCTGAGCCCAAAGCCGATGACGGCAAGACGGCGCACTTTGCGCTCTACAACATCGAGCTCAAAGACGGGCAGGTGGCCTTGCGCGATGACACGGTGGGTCAGACCCATGAACTCCAGGGTCTGCAGCTGGGCATTCCCTTTCTGAGCAACCTCGAATCCAAACGCGAGATCAAGGTGCTGCCCCAGCTGGCCTTTGTGCTCAATGGCAGCCAGTTTGCCAGCCATGCCGAGGCCACGCCTTTTGCTGATGACCGCAAGGCCGAGGCCAAGTTTGCGATCAAGGACCTCGACCTCCAGCCCTATCTGGCCTATATTCCCGCGTCCTTGCCCGTCAAGCTGGTGGCCGGCGTGCTCAATGCCGACCTGGCTCTGGCCTTTGAACAACGTGAAAAGACACAGGTGCGCCTGAGCGGCGAGGTGCATGCCAGCGCTGTGCAGCTGCACGACGCGGCCAACGGCGAATTGCTGGGCTGGGAGCGGCTCGATGTGCAACTGGCCGATGTGCAGCCCTTGCTGGGGCAGGTGCATATCGCCCAGCTGGCGCTCGATGGCGCGCAGCTGTCGCTCAAGCGGGGCAAGAATGGCCAGCTGAGCCTGCTCGATGCCCAGGGCCAGGCACTGCCGCGCCGGGCTGAGGATGCCCCGCAGGCCGCCAAGTCCACAGAAACCGCTGCCGCCGCAGACAAGGCAGAGCCTGCAACCTCCGTGGCCAGTGCAGATGGTGCAAGCCCCGAAGCGAAGGACGACAAGGCTGACAAGGCCGACAACGCGGACTCTCAGGCAGTCGCTGCAGAAGCTGGCGCATCCGCAGGCAAAGCCAGCAGCGGCCAACCTGCCTGGTCGGTGCGGGTCGATGCGCTCAAGCTCAGCCGTCTCAAGGGAGTCTGGGTCGATGAGAGCGTGCCACTGCCCGCGCGCGTGCAGCTCGATGACTTCAGCATGGAGGCGCAGCAGATTGCCTGGCCCTTCAAGCAGCCTTTCAGTTTTGAGGGTTCGTCGGGGCTCTCGGGTGCGCAGGGCGTGCCGTCTACCGGCCGCCTGGTGTTCTCGGGCAAGGCGACCGACCAGATGGCCGAGGTGGATGTGACCACCACGGGCCTGCCGCTGCAGTTGGGGGCTTCTTATTTGACCGGGGTGATCGAGCCGGGCCTGCTGGGCACCATCGACAGCGAGATGCACCTGAGCCGCCAGGGCACGGCGCTGAAGCTGACGCTGGCGCAGATGCGCGTATCGGACGTGGCCCTGCAGTGCAACAGCAAGGCCAACTGCGCGCCGCCCCATGGCCCGGCCATCGGCCTCAAGGGCAAGAACAACCTGCTGGAGCTGCGCCAGCTGCTGGTCAAGGATGCCGTGCTGGACACCGAAGCCCAGCAGGTCAAGCTCGGCTCGGTGCAACTGGTTGAGCCGGTGCTGGGCGTCTCGCGCGCCAAGGACGGCCGCATGATGTTTGAAGACTGGCTCGTGGCATCGCAGGCCCGCCAGAGCGAGGCCAAGGCGCCCGCAAAGCCTGCTACTTCTAGCAAGGCCGCAGCCAGCAAACCCTGGGATGTGCAGCTGGATGTGATCGCGATCAAGGGCGCCCAGCTCGCCTTCCAGGATGAATCGACCGCACGCAAGGTCGCCTTTCGCCTGACCGGCTGGGATCTGGAGCTGCGCGACTATGCGCCGCTGGCGGCCAAGGCCAAGCCCTCGCCGCTCAAGCTCTCGGGCCGGATCGGCAGCGGCCGCGCCGAGCCCGGCCGCATCGCCTATGACGGCAGCCTGGGCCTGGCGCCAGTGTCGGCCGTGGGGCGTCTGAATGTGAGCCAGCTGCCCGTTCACGCCTTTGAGCCCTATGCGGCGGCTCTGCTGCCGGTGCGCCTCGTGCGCGCGGATGCCAACTTCCGGGGCACGGTGGACTTCAGCCAATCGGACAAGGGGCCGGTGCTGCATATCAAGGGCGATGCTGGGCTGGATGATGTGCGCGTGCGCCCCCTGGTGGCCGCCGCAGCGCCGGCCAGCGGTGATGATGCCAGTGATGACGATGGCAATGGCGCCAGCGAGACCGGCCGCAAAGCGGCTGCACCTGTTGCCAACCGGGGTACAGGTACCTTGGGCATTGGGTTGATGGGGGCGGGCGATGACCTGCTGAACTGGAAGCTGCTGAGCCTGCGCGCCCTGGCCGTGGACATGGTGCCGGGCCAGCGCATGAAGGTGCAGGTCGGCGAGACGGCCTTGACCGACTTTTATGCGCGCCTCGTGGTGCAGGAGAACGGCAAGCTCAATCTGCAGGACCTGGGCGGCAGCAGTGCTGCGGGCGCTGGCAATGCGGCGGCGCCATCCGAAGGCGTGGTGGTCGAGGCCTCGGGCGGCGCGGCAGTCAGCCCACCGGCCTCGCCTGCCAGCCCCGAGCCAGCCACCGGCCCGATTATCGACATGGGGCCGATCACGCTGGCCGGCGGTACCGTCAAGTTCAGCGACCAGTTTGTGCGGCCCAACTACTCGGCCGACCTGTCCGAGCTGGCCGGGCGCATGGGCGCGTTTTCGTCCGAGCCGACGGCCGGCCAGTTGCAGCTGGCCGAGCTGGAGCTGCGCGGCAAGGCAGAAGGCACCGCGTCGCTGGAGATCACCGGCAAGCTCAACCCGCTGGTCAAGCCGCTGGCGCTCAATATCCATGGCAAGGTGCGCGATCTGGAGCTGTCTCCGCTGACGCCCTACAGCATCAAGTACGCCGGCCATGGCATCGAGCGCGGCAAGATGAGCGTGGATGTGCAGTACGACGTGACGCCCGAGGGCATGCTGACGGCCAGCAACAAGCTGGTGCTCAACCAGTTGACCTTTGGCGATGCGGTGCAGGGCGCGCCAGCGAGCCTGCCGGTCAAGCTGGCTGTGGCCTTGCTGGCCGACCGCAATGGCGTGATCGACCTGGACCTGCCCATCAGCGGCTCGCTCAATGATCCGCAGTTCCGCCTGGCGCCGATCATCTTCAAGGTGATTGGCAACCTGATCATGAAGGCGGTGACCTCGCCCTTTGCGCTGCTCTCGGGCGCCTTTGGTGGCGGCAGCGAAGCCAGCCATGTGCCCTTTGCCCCCGGCAGTGCGGTGCTGGATGCGGACAGCAAGCAAAGCCTGGATAAGGTGGCCAAGGCGCTGGAAGACCGCCCGGCGCTGCAGCTGACCGTTGCCGGCCAGGCCGATCTGGAGCGTGAGAAGGACGGCTGGCGCAAGGCCCGCATCGATGACCTGGTGCTGGCGCAAAAGCGCCGCAGCGCTGTGCGCGCCGGTGGCAAGCCTGAAGACGTGCAGGCCGTGAGCGCTGCCGAGTACCCCGCCTTGCTCAAGGAGGTGTACAAACGTGCCGATATCCAGAAGCCGCGCAACCTGGTGGGCATGGCCAGCGACATCCCGGTGGCCGAGATGGAAACCCTGCTGCTGACCAGCATCAGCGTGCCCGACAATGCGATGCGCGAGCTGGCGCTGGCCCGGGGCGTGACGGTGCGTGACTACCTGGCCAGCAAGGGCGTCAAGTTGGAGCGCCTCTTCCTGGGCAATGCCAAGACCGAGGGCTTTGGTGAGGACAAGGACTGGACGCCGCATGCCGAGCTCAGTCTGGCGCCGCGCTGAGCGCTGACACACCATTGAACAAGGGCTGGGCCGCAGGGCGCCAGCCCTTTGTTTTTGGCCATGCTGCGGCCGAATTACCTGATAGCGATGCCCGTGTGCTTGGAGTCCTTGCCAAACCGGGTCAAAATAGCACCCTGGATGCAGGCTAGGCAGTTTCGCAGAGACTCCCTTGGGCCGGCTTCCCTCTTTTTTATGTGCCAATGGCTGCATTGCGCTGCATTGCGCTGCGATGCAGGCCGTATTTACGACTGAACTGACTCCATGTTCCCCTTTATCTCGCGCAACAAGACGCCCGAAACCCCTGAGCCCGCACCCGCACCCGCCAAGGCGGCCGCTGCCCCCCATCCCCTCGATGGCGTCACCGGTGGTGCTTTCTCGGCTGCCACCTCGGGCGAGCGTGCAGCCAAGGTGCGCGAATGGCTGGCGACCAACCCGGGTGCCGAGCAGCTGCAGGAAGTGTTCAAGGAGCTGTCTGCCCGCGACAAGGGCGCTGCCAAGGCTATCCGTGAGCGCATGGAAGAGATGCGCCGCGCCAAGGGCCAGGAGGCCATCGCCGCGGAATGGGCCGAGAAGGCCGAGAAGCTGCTGGGCGCCTCCAAGCTGAACATTGCCGATGCCCTGGCCTGGCAGCGTGACGCCGCCAAGGCTGGCGCGCCGCTGTCGCGCGAGCCGCTGGCCGCGCTCAAGATCCAGCTGGCCGACCGCATCAAGACGATTGAAGACCTGCAGCACCGCGTGCAGGTGCAGCGCGAAGCCGCCGTGCTGCTGGCCCAGCGCGTCGAAGTGCTCTCCACCAAGTCCTACAAGGATGCCCAGGCTGCCCAGGCGGCACTGGCCACCGATGTGCAGCACTGGCAGGACCAAGCTGCCGTGCTCGAAGGCGATGCCAGCTGGGGCAGCGTCGAAGCGCGCTACCCGAGCATGCTCGACGCCTCCAAGTCGCAGCTGCTGCTGGTCTGGGATGCGTTCCAGTCCGCCCTCAAGCAAACCCTGGCTGCCGCTGAAGATGCGCAAGCGCCGCTGCCCACGGTGCCGGTCTGGGCCGACGAGATCCGCGCCGGGCGCGGCCTGCCCACCGAAGTGGAGCAAGCTGCCGCCCGTGCCGCTGCTGCCAAGCCCGCTGCCGACCCGCAGGAAGCCAAACGCGCCAAGCATGCGGTGCAAGAAGCGCTGAAAGCCTTGCAGGCCCATACGGCCGAAGGCCATGGCAAGGGCGCATCCAGCGCGGCGCAGCAGCTGCGCGCTGCCCTCAAGCAGCACGGCAAGCTGATCGACCAGGACCTGGAATCGCAGGTCAACACCGCGCTGATCGCCGCCGGTGAACTCGAAGGCTGGCAGCGCTGGAGCGCCGACAAGGTGCGCGAGGAGCTGCTGGCCAAGGCCCAGGGCTTGCTCGCCCGCCCCGAAGGCCAGGAGCTGGGCGGCCGCAAGCTGCAAGAGGCGCTGCGCCAGCTGCGCGAGGACTGGAAGAAGGCCGACCAAAGCGGCCCCACCAACCATGCGCTGTGGAAGAAGTTTGATGAGGCCTGCAACGCTGCTTACAAGCATGTCGAGGTCTGGCTGTCCAAGGTGCGCGAAGAGGGCGCCAAGCACCGCGCCGAGCGCGAGGCCCTGATTGCCGAGCTCAAGGGCTGGGTCGAGGCGCACAAGCCATCGACCGATTGGAAGCGCATTCAGCGCGACCTGTTCCAGTTTGGTGACCGCTGGCGCGCCAGTGGCCATGTGGGCGAAAAGGCCTATGCCGAGCTGCAAGAGGCCTGGAAGACCGCGCTGCACGAGGCCTCTGCGCCTTTGCATGCAGCCCAGAAGCAGAGCATTGCGCGCCGCGAAGCCATGGTGGCCCAGGCCGTGGAACTGGCCGCTGCGCCCAACCTGAACATTGACGCCGTGCGTGAGCTGCAGCGCCAGTGGCAGACCGAAGCCCAGTCCGTGCCGATGGACCGCCGCCATGAGCAAAAGCTCTGGGATGCGTTCCGCAAGCCACTCGATGAAGCCTTTGCCCGCAAGACCCAGCAGCGCGAACGTGTGCAGCACCAGCTGAGCGCCCGCGACCAGGCCGTGCTCGACGCCTCCAAGGTGCTCGAAGCGGCCAACCACAGTGGCGATGCTGCCCAGATCCAGGCCGCGCTCGATGGTTTGCAGCAAGCGCTGCAGGCCCAGCAAGCCCCAGTGGCGGCCGAGCCTGTTGCCGCTGCACCAAAGGCAGCGGCGCCAGAAGCGGTTGCAGCAAATGCGGCTGCTGTAGATGCGGCAGCACCAGTGGATGCGGAGCAGCCAGCAGAACCTGCAGCCCAGGAGGGTGCCGATGCAGAGGCCGCTGCTGCTCCGGCACCAGCGCCAACACCTGTGGCCCCCAAGCCCGTGATTGCCCAGCGCAGCGGCGATGACCGCCCTGGCATGCGCCGTGATGCGCCCGCAGCCGCTGGCCGCCCCGGCAAGCCTGGTGGCGATCGCCGTGACAGCCGCGATGGCCGCGACAGCCGTGGCCCGCGCAGCGACCGTGGCCAGGAACGTCGTGGTGGAGATGACCGCTTTGGCCGGGGTGAGCGCATGGACCGCGCGCCGCGCGAAGACCGGGGCCCCCGTCTGGGCGATGCCGCCTTCCGCGCCCAACGCGATGCGGTGGAGCATGCCCAGGCTGCGCTGCGCAAGCTCGCCACCCAGGCCCATGGCCAGGCACTGACGCAGATGATGGATGCATGGAGCAAGCGCGATGCCGCGCTGCTGCCCCAGGCCCAGGATCTGGGACGCCTTGCCAGCGGCTCGCGCAACAGCTGGAGCCAGGCCATTGCCGCGCCTGCTGCCGGTGATGGCCGCGAAGCCATGCTGCGCCTGGAGATGGCAGCGGAAGTGCCCACCCCTGCCGAGCACATCAATGCCCGCCGTGCACTGCAATTGCAGCTGCTGACGCGCCGCAATGATCCTTCGCCGCAAGAGACCTGGCAGCAGGATGTTGCCAAGGTACTGGCCACCAGCAGCGACGAGGCCTCGGCCCGCCGCCTGCAAAATGCCTTGAAGGCTTTGCTGAAGAAGTAAGCCTTCTACAGCGCCGCCCTCACAACGCCCTGTGCTTGAACGCCAGGGCGTTTTTTATGGGCCTGGTGCTGGGCTTACCTGGTGGAGAGGGGAGTGAAGGGCGGGTCCTGTGGTGGCTGCGGGCTGGCAGCTTGCGTGCAAGCAGACAACAAAAAAGCCATTGCACATGGGTGCAATGGCTTGATGTTTGGTGCCCAGGAGAGGACTCGAACCTCCACGATGTTACTCGCTAGTACCTGAAACTAGTGCGTCTACCAATTCCGCCACCTGGGCTTTCAGGATGGAGCAATTATAGGAGGGTGTTGGTGGCGGTTTTAGAAAAACTGCAAAATTTTTCTCAAAAAAGATAGCGTGAGACTGCGGGTGGCTGTGCGCTGCCGCAAAGCATGCCCGGCCCAAAGCAAAAAAGCTGCTGCACATCGTGTGTGCAGCAGCTTTTGCTGTTTGGTGCCCAGGAGAGGACTCGAACCTCCACGGAGTTACCCGCTAGTACCTGAAACTAGTGCGTCTACCAATTCCGCCACCTGGGCTTTCAGGGAAGCCGCAATTATAGGGGTGATTTTTGACCGCTTCGGGGCAAATTCGGAAAATTTTTCAGAGCGCCGGGTGGGGGTGCCATTTCGCTCAGCGGCTGCCCCAGTTCCAAGGTGCTGCGAGCGGTTGCAGTGGCTGGTGCCGGCCAGGTTTGGCAAGTGATGCAAGCTGGCATGGCGCCCAAGAGAATACGGCATCACTGTACAGAGGAGTGTGGCGAGGGGGGGGGTCTGCCACCTCTGCAGCTGATGGTGTGGTGCCTGCCGAGCGCAGGCTATATCGGGAGCGCAAAGATGCGGTTTGCGCCGTCGATGCCCATCGCAGACAAAGAAAAAGCCGCTGCACGAAAGTGCAACGGCTTATGTCTGGTGCCCAGGAGAGGACTCGAACCTCCACGATGTTACTCGCTAGTACCTGAAACTAGTGCGTCTACCAATTCCGCCACCTGGGCTGATGATGCAGGGCAGTGCCCCTTATCGACTTTCCTAAAAAACCACTGTTGAACCAGCCCGTTAAGACTGATTTTTCACCGTTTTCACAAAACAAGTTGTACTTGTCGTTAAACTTGGTGCCCAGGAGAGGACTCGAACCTCCACGGAGTTACCCGCTAGTACCTGAAACTAGTGCGTCTACCAATTCCGCCACCTGGGCATTTCAGGAAAGAATCAGATTGTATATCAAAAAAACGGCTTCCAAAACAGGAGCAGATAATTTGTCAGAAGAAATTGAAGGTGTAGTCCAAGGCCACCGTGAAGGCCACGGCTTTGTGATCCGGGATGACAACGAAAGCGACATCTACATTCCGGCCAATGAAATGCGCGCCGTACTGCACCGTGATCGGGTCCGCGCCCGCATCGTGCGCACCGACCGCCGCGGCCGCCCCGAGGGCCGCATTGTTGAAATCATCGAGCGCTCCGCGCAGCCCATCATTGGCCGGCTGCTGCAGGAAAGCGGCGTCTGGCTGGTAGCGCCCGAGGACAAGCGCTATGGCCAGGATGTGCTGATCCCCAATGGGGCGATTGGCGCGGCCAAGACCGGCCAGGTTGTCGTGGTGGAGTTGACCGAGCCCCCAGCCTTGTTTGGCCAGCCGGTGGGCCGCGTTGTCGAGGTGCTGGGCGAGATCGACGACCCCGGCATGGAAATCGAGATTGCGGTGCGCAAATATGGCGTGCCCCATGAGTTCTCGGACGAGTGCCTGGCGCTGGCCAAGAAGCTGCCGGACAAGGTGCGCCTGGCCGACCGCAAGGCCCGCATCGACCTCACCGATATCCCGCTGGTCACCATCGATGGTGAAGATGCGCGTGATTTTGACGATGCGGTGTACTGCGAGCCCGCCAAGATTGGCCGCACCAAGGGCTGGCGCCTGCTGGTGGCGATTGCCGATGTGAGCCACTATGTGCAGAACGGCAATGCCATCGACGTTGATGCCTACGACCGTGCCACCAGCGTCTACTTTCCGCGCCGCGTGATCCCCATGTTGCCGGAGAAGCTCTCCAACGGCCTGTGTTCGCTCAATCCCAACGTGGACCGCCTGTGCATGGTGGCCGATATGCTGGTCACCGCCGATGGTGAGCTGCAGGCCTACCAGTTCTACCCTGCGGTGATGCACAGCCATGCGCGCTTTACCTATACCGAGGTGGCGGCCATTCTGGCCAACACCCGGGGCCAGGAAGCGATCAAGCGCAAGGAGCGTGTGGCTGACCTGCTCAACCTGCACGATGTGTACAAGGCTTTGCTGTCGGCGCGTGGCCGTCGCGGCGCGGTGGATTTCGAGACCACCGAGACGCAGATCATCTGTGACGAGAACGGCCGCATCGAGAAAATCGTGCCCCGCACCCGCACCGAGGCCCACCGCCTGATTGAAGAGGCGATGCTGGCAGCCAATGTCTGCGCGGCAGATTTCATCCAGCAAAGCGGCCAGCCCGGGCTCTTCCGGGTGCACGAAGGCCCGACGCCCGAGAAGCAGGACATCCTGCGCGGCTACCTCAAGGCCATGGGGGTGGGCTTGTCGATCAGCGACGACCCGAGTCCGGCTGAGTTCCAGGCCATTGCCCAGGCCACCAAGGACCGGCCCGATGCCCAGCAGATCCACACCATGCTGCTGCGCTCGATGCAGCAGGCGATCTACACGCCGATCAACAGCGGCCACTTTGGCCTGGGCTACGAGGCGTATACCCACTTCACCAGCCCGATCCGCCGTTACCCTGATTTGCTGGTGCACCGCGTTATCAAGGCCGCCCTGCTGGGCAAGCGCTACCAGCTGCCGCTGCTGCCCACGCCTGGAGAGGCCGAGGCCAAGCTGGCCAAGCGGCTGGCCAGCCGGGTGGCTGCCCCCAAGCAAAAGCTGCAGGCCGAGCGTGTGCAACGCGTATCGCGCGAAGTGCAGGCCTGGGAAGCGGCGGGCCTGCATTGCAGTGCCAATGAGCGCCGTGCCGATGAGGCCAGCCGCGATGTCGAAGCCTGGCTCAAGTGCAAGTACATGCGCGAGCACCTGGGCGAGGAGTACAGCGGCATGGTCTCGGCCGTCACCTCGTTTGGCCTGTTCGTGACCTTGGACCAGCTCTATGTCGAAGGCCTGATCCACATCACCGAGCTGGGGGGTGATTACTTCCGCTTTGACGAGATGCGCCAGGAGCTGCGCGGCGAGCGCACCGGCATCCGCTACACGATTGGCACCCGCCTGCAGATCCAGGTCAGCCGCGTGGATCTGGATGCGCGCAAGATCGACTTCCGCCTGGTGCGCGAGGGTGAGGATGCAGCCCGCGCACCGGCCTCCAACGGCCGTGCGGCCAAGGTGGCGTCGTCGCCGTCCAGCCGCCAGCGCGAGGGGCGCGATGAGGCCTATGACGCCCAGCGCGCCAGCCTCAAGCGCAAGGCCAAGGGTGCTGCGCATGCTGCCGGCAAGCCGCGTGGCAATGACCGGGGCGCCGGCGCGAGCAAACAACCGGGACAGAAGACACCGCGCAAACGCCGCTGATCGGCTGTGAATTCACTATGATCGAAGCTAGGCCATCCCCGGGATGGCCTGGCTTTTTTCGTTCACAGAGCTGAGAACTATCGAAGGAGTACGGATGACCGAGAAGACGCGCAAGATTGCAGTGGTGACCGGTGCGGGCACCGGGATTGGCCGCGCAGCGGCGCTGGCCTTGATGAAGGACGGCTGGTCGGTGGTGCTGGCCGGCCGCCGCGCGCAGCCTTTGCAGGAAGTGGCCAGCCATGTGGCAGACGCCGGCCAGGCCCTGGTGGTGCCCACCGATGTGGCCGACCCGGTGGCGGTCAAGGCCTTGTTCGATGCGGCCGTGGCCCAGTTTGGCCGCGTGGACATGCTGTTCAACAACGCCGGGCGCGGCGCGCCTGCGGTGCCGATCGATGAGCTGCCGGTCGAGACCTGGCAGGATGTTGTCAATGTCAACCTCAACGGCATGTTCTATTGCTTGCAGCAGGCTTTTCGCGTGATGCGCCAGCAGTCGCCGATGGGCGGGCGCATCATCAACAACGGCTCCATCTCGGCCCATGCGCCCCGGCCCATGTCGATTGCCTATACCGCCACCAAGCATGCGGTGATGGGCCTGACCAAGACCGCCGCGCTCGATGGCCGCAAGTGGAACATCGCTGTCGGCCAGATCGATGTGGGCAATGCCGGCACCGAGCTGGCGATGCGCATGACCCAGGGCGTCATGCAGGCGCATGGCGAGATTGCGCCCGAGCCACTGATGGATGTGGATGTTGTGGGCCAGTCGGTGCTCTATATGGCCAATCTGCCGCTGGAATGCAATGTGCTGTTCCACACGGTGATGGCCACCAAGATGCCGTTTGTGGGGCGCGGCTAAGTCCGAGTCTGGTTGTCAGCCTGGCCGTTGCAGGCTGCGCGCCAGGCGCGATGCCGTCAGCATGCGTGCCGGCGGCCAGATATCGGCCGCATGGCCATGCAGCCAGACGGCATGGAGCAGCGGCTGCCAGGCCTCCGCCCAGCTGCTGCCGGGCGGCAACGCTGCCAGGTGCGCGCCGATGCAGCCCGCCAGCACATCGCCGGTGCCGCCAATCGACAGGCGGGCATTGCCGCTGTGGTTGATGGCATAGCGCCCATCTGGCGCGGCAATGACCGAGCCGCTGCCCTTGAGCACTACCAGGCACTGCCATTGCTGCGCCGCCTGGCGCGCGGCGCCTATGCGGTCGCGCTGGATCTGCGCAGTGCTGCTGCCCAAGAGGCGCGCCAGCTCCAGTGGGTGGGGGGTGAGCACCGTGGGCCCAGTCGCACTGGCTTGGGCTGCCCGCTGCAGCAGCGCTGTTTGTACAGCGGCTTGGGCGGCGATGGCGTTGAGCGCATCGGCATCGAGCACCAGGCTGCCTGCATGCGGCAAGGCCTGAGGAATCACATCGCTGACCAGGCTGCCACCGCCGCAACCACAGACCAGGCTGCCGCGCAGTGCGCGCATGGCCTCCAGCGATCGGAGCATGATGTCGGCCGCGATGCCGCCAGGCCTGGGCGATGTGCAGCTGCTGCCCAGCAGATGTAGCATGACCCGGCCGGCCCCGGCATGCAGCGCCGCGCTGGCGGCCAGCATGGCGGCGCCTTCCATGCCCTGGCCATCGTGGCTGGCGCTTTGGCCGCCGATGACACCGACATCGCCAAACAGGCCTTTGTGGCTGTTGTGGGTGGGCAGAGGGTTTTGGGCGCGGATGACCAACTGGCCGGTGCCTGAGGAGGTATCCATATCGGCGGCAGGAATCCGGTCACAGCGCCAGACCGGGTTGTGGGCCGACAGCGGTGCCAGCCAGACCTCGCCGGCCCAGTCGCGCCCCTGCAGGGTAAAAAGCCCGGGCTTGAGGGCCAGCATGCTGAGCGTGAAGCGGCGGCCTCTGGGGGCTTGTGGCACCAGGGGTTCTAGCCATGGCAGCCAGGCGCCGGTATCGGCCAGCAGGCCCGAGGGCGTGTCGATGCACAGCACATCGCGATCGGTTTCCAGCAGCTGCTGCAGCCAGGCCAGCGCGGGGCCTTCGGTGGGGGCGCTGCGGCCGGCGCTCAGGCCAATGCCCCAGACTGCATCGATGGCCAGGTCGAAATGGGCGGGCGGTTGCGCGCTGATCGCCAGGCCTGCGGCCTGGGCGCGTTGCAGCGCATGGGCGGCATCGGCGGGCAGGGCCTTGCCGGCGCTGGGCTGCAGGCTGATATGCACGGTCTTGCCGGCGGCTCGCAGATGGATGGCGGCTTCGAGGCCATCGCCGCCGTTGTTGCCGGCGCCGCAGGCCACCCAGATATGCCGGGCATGCGGCGCAATCGCCAGGGCCAGGCGGGCTGTGGCTTCGCCAGCGCGGGCCATCAGGCGGTAGTGGGGCAGCGTGGCCGCCAGCGATTGCTCGCGCGCGCGAACCTGGTCGCTGGAGAGCAGGGCGGGATAGGGCAGAGTGGCAGAAGCGGGCATGGCACCATCGTAGCGCAGGCCCTGGCCTGGGTGGCTGGTACAGCTGGTTAGCGCAGGCGGTGAAGATCCAGCGCTTCGGGGGCGGTGCTGGTGCTCTGGCCCATGACCAGCTGGCGCACATGGTGGGCGCAGCCCATCGACAGCCCCCAGCCATAGCCGCCGTGGGCGGTGTTGAGCCAGACGCCCGGGATGCCGGAGGCGCCCACAACCGGCAGGCCATCGGGCACCGTCAGGCGCGCGCCGCGCCACATCTGCAGGATCGATTGGCTCGGCTGGATGCAGCCGGGGAACCACTCGAGCAGCACGCTGATCAGGGCGTGGCGGGCGTCATCGCTGCGCTCGGGGCTGTCGGCGTAGCCCAGCTCGGCGCCGCCGCTGATGCGCAGGCGCGAGCCCTGGCGCGTCAGGATCATGTTGTTTTCCAGATCGATGATTGCGCGGCGCGGGGCCAGCGACTCTTCGCTGATCTGGATGCTCGCGCTATAGCTATAGATAGGCGCGCTGGGCAGCTGCACATGGTGCGGGCGCAGCAGCTGGTTGGTGTGGGCGCCGGCGCAGAGCACCACCGCATCGAAATCCTGCGTGCCGGCGGTCAGCTGCACGCGCACGCCCTGGCCTGCACTCTGGATGCCGCTGACGGGCTGCTGGGTATGGAGCTGCAGGCCATGCGCTTGCAGCGCCTGCAGCAGCCCCTGCGAAAACAAGCGCCCATTGCCCGACCAAGCTTCCGGCAGGTGCAGGGCGCCGGCGATCTGGATCTCGGTGGCCAGGCCCGGCTCGATGGCGCGGGTTTGGGCTTCGTCGCAGCGCTGGTAGTCAATATGCGCGGCCGACAGGCGCCGGGTCAGTTCATACAGCGCAGCGGCGCTGGGCTCCTTGCGCAGCGGCAGCAGCAGGCCCTGGCTGAACTGGCCGTTGATCTCCAGCATTTCCTGCACATGCTGCATGCGCTGCATGGCCAGCAGCTCCAGCGACTGCAGCGCAGGCAGGGTTTCGCGGTCGCGCAGCTTTTTGGCAATGCCTTGCTGGCGGCGCGCCCAGCGGCGGGGAGAGGAGAGCACGCTGCCCTGGACCTGCAGCTCGGCAAACGCCGGGCGCGACATGCCCAGCTGCAAGGCTTGCTGGAAGGCGGTGGCACCCCAGGGATTGATCGCGCAAGGCCACATCAGCCCTGAGGGGGCAAAGCTGGCCTCCTCGCCAGCTGCGCGGTGCTGCTCGAAGATACTGACCTCGTTGCCGGCCTCCATCAGCTCGAAGGCCGTTGCTATACCTGCAATGCCTGCTCCAACGATCGCAATCTTCATAACAACAAAAACAGGGGGCCGTTCATAGGATGGGGCGCGGCCGGTGCAAGCATTTGCAAAAGCCGTGCGTTCGAGTGCCAGATTGTGCCTAGTTTTTTGCGCTTGCCGTGGTAAGGCGCGCCACTGTGGTTCAAAAAACGCAAGCAATCGTCAAGGTGGGGGTTGGTGCAACTTCTTCGCGACCCATGCCGGACTATGTTAGAATCCTAGGGTTTTGCCGAGTGTGGCTTGCCGCATCGGTTCAAAACGAAATCGCAAACCTGCCTACCTAAGGTGTTGCGGCATGCGGTGCACAGGCACGGCTGCCGTGATAGTGGGGCAGAATTTTAGACCTAACCTTCGGAGAAGATATATGTCCGTTACGATGCGCGAGATGCTGGAAGCCGGCGTCCACTTTGGCCACCAAACCCGTTTCTGGAACCCCAAGATGGGCCAGTACATTTTCGGTAGCCGCAACAAGATTCACATCATCAACCTGGAAAAGACCCTGCCTCTGTTCCAGGACGCACAAAAGTTCATCAAGCAGCTGTCGGCCAACCGTGGCACCATCTTGATGGTGGGCACCAAGCGCCAAGCGCGCGAAATCCTGGCCACCGAAGCACAACGTGCTGGCGTGCCTTACGTCGACCAACGCTGGTTGGGTGGCATGCTGACCAACTTCAAGACCGTCAAGACCTCGATCAAGCGTCTGAAGGACATGAAGGCCCAGCAAGAAGCAGGTCTGGAATCGATGAGCAAGAAAGAGCAACTGATGTTTGCTCGTGAGCTGGAAAAGCTGGAAAAGGACATCGGCGGCATTCAAGACATGAACGCACTGCCAGATGCCATTTTCGTGATCGATGTGGGCTACCACAAGATTGCCATCGCTGAAGCCAAGAAGCTGGGCATTCCTCTGATCGGCGTGGTTGACACCAACCACAACCCAGAAGGTATCGACTACGTGATCCCTGGTAACGATGACTCGGCCAAGGCTGTGGAGCTGTATGCTCGCGGTATCGCCGACGCGATCCTGGAAGGCCGTGCCAACGCCGTGAACGACGTGGTCAAGGCTGCTGCCGGCGAAGAAGGCGACGAGTTTGTGGAAGTGGAAAACACCGCTGCTTAATCCACAGGGCTGCCCATTGGGCCGCGAATGAAAAGCGGGGCTCCAGATTAGCCCCGTTTTTTTTACCTACGTTTCCACAATCACCCCAACTGAACTGAATACGGAGAGAGAAAAATGGCAATTACCGCAAGCATGGTGGCAGAACTGCGCGCAAAGACCGACGCGCCCATGATGGAATGCAAGAAGGCTCTGACCGAGGCTGATGGCGACATGGCCAAGGCCGAAGAGCTGCTGCGCGTCAAGCTGGGCACCAAGGCCGGCAAGGCAGCATCGCGTATTGCCGCTGAAGGCGTGATCGCCGCTGTGGTTGAAGGCAACAACGGCGCGATCATCGAAGTCAACAGCGAAACCGACTTCGTCTCCAAGAACGACAGCTTCATCGCCCTGGCCAATGCAGCGGCCAAGCTGGTCTCCGAAAAGAACCCTGCCGACGTGGCGGCCCTGAGCGCACTGGCTTACGAGCAAGACGGCTTTGGCCCCACCCTGGAAGACGTGCGCAAGGGCCTGGTCGGCAAGATCGGCGAGAACATGTCGTTCCGCCGCTTCAAGCGCTTCGAAGGCAGCAACCTGGCGCTGTACCTGCACGGCACCCGCATCGGTGTGGTGGTCGAGTTCGAAGGCGACGCGCAAGCGGCCAAGGACGTGGCCATGCACGTGGCTGCGATGAAGCCCGTGGCGCTGACCAGCGCTGACGTGCCTGCCGAGCTGATCGAGAAGGAACGCACCGTCGCTGCCGCCAAGGCGGAAGAGTCGGGCAAGCCCGCTGACATCGCCGCCAAGATGGTGGACGGCGCTGTGCAGAAGTACCTCAAGGAAGTCTCGCTGTTCAACCAGGTCTTCGTGAAGGCCGCTGACGGCAAGCAAACCGTCGAGCAAATGCTCAAGGCCGCCAACACCTCGATCAAGAGCTTCACGCTCTACGTGGTGGGTGAGGGCATTGAGAAGAAGGTGGATGACTTCGCTGCCGAGGTCGCCGCGCAGGTTGCGGCCGCCAAGGGCCAGTAATCATCCTGACAAAGGGGCTACGGCCCCTTTGTTTCACCTATCGTTTTTTCACCCATCCCCCACACCTGGAGCTCTCCACCATGTCCCAAAGCCCTGCCCACAAGCGCATTCTTCTCAAACTCTCCGGTGAAGCTCTGATGGGGGATGATGCTTTTGGCATCAACCGCGCAACCATTGTGCGGATGGTCGAGGAGATTGCCGAGGTGACTCGGCTGGGCGTTCAGGTCGCTGTCGTGATCGGTGGCGGCAATATCTTCCGCGGCGTGGCCGGCGGCTCGGTCGGCATGGACCGTGCCACTGCCGATTACATGGGCATGCTCGCGACGGTGATGAATGCACTGGCGCTGGCCGATGCGATGGACAAGCAGGGCCTGACAGCCCGCGTGATGTCGGCCATCGGCATCGAGCAGGTGGTCGAGCCCTATGTGCGCCCCAAGGCGCTGCAGTACCTTGAAGAGGGCAAGGTTGTGGTGTTTGCCGCAGGCACGGGCAACCCCTTCTTCACCACCGATACCGCAGCGGCGCTGCGCGGTGCTGAAATTGGCGCAGAATTGGTGCTCAAGGCCACCAAGGTCGACGGTGTCTACACGGCCGATCCGATGAAGGATCCCAATGCCACGCTCTACACCAAGCTGAGTTTTGATGAGGCGATGAGCCGCAACCTGGGCATCATGGATGCGACGGCCTTCGCCCTGTGCCGTGATCAGAAACTGCCCATCCGTGTATTCTCCATCGTCAAGAGTGGCGCGCTCAAGCGCGTGGTGATGGGTGAAGATGAGGGCACGCTGGTCTACGCCTGATGGGCGGCTGGCGTGTGCAAGTGCAGAATGTGGTAGTTAGGAGTTGACAATGACAGTCGCTGAAATCAAGAAGAATCTCGAAGGCAAGATGGACCAATCGATTGCCGCGTTCAAAAACAACCTGACCAAGATCCGCACCGGCCGCGCCAATCCCGCGCTGCTGGACACCATCCAGGTTGACTACTACGGCTCGATGATGCCGCTGTCGCAAGTGGCTAACGTGGCCTTGATAGACAGCCGCACCATCAGCGTGACGCCTTGGGAAAAGGCCATGGCGGCCAAGGTCGAAAAGGCCATCCGCGAAAGCGACCTGGGCCTGAACCCTGCTTCGATGGGCGACCTGATCCGCGTGCCGATGCCGCCGATGAGCGAAGAGCGCCGCAAGGAAATGACCAAGCTGGTCAAGGCCGAAGGCGAGAACGCCAAGATCGCCATCCGCAACCTGCGCCGTGATGCCAACGAAGGTGTCAAGAAGCTGGTCAAGGACAAGGAAGCGTCGGAAGACGACCAAAAGCGCTCGGAAGCCGAGGTGCAGAAGATCACCGACAAGCACATCCAGCTGATCGACCAGCTGGTGGTCGAGAAAGAAAAAGACATCATGGCGGTCTGATCCAGGTCTGGATCTGTTTTTCCGCGCATGACTGCTGCTGCAATACCGCACCACATTGCCATCGTGATGGATGGCAATGGCCGGTGGGCCAAACGCCGTTTTCTGCCACGCCTGGCAGGCCACAAGCAAGGGGTGGACTCACTGCGCCGCTGCGCCAAGGCCTGTGCCGAGCGCGGCGTCAAGGTGCTCACCGTGTTTGCCTTTTCTTCCGAGAACTGGAACCGGCCGACCGATGAGGTCGATGGCCTGATGAACCTGCTGGCCGGCGCACTTGCCAAGGAGGTGCCATCGCTGGCCCGTGATGGCATCCGTTTGTTCTTTGTCGGTGACCGCGCTTCCTTGTCTGCCAAGGTGCAGGCGGGCCTGGCGCAAGCCGAGCAGGCCACGGCCCACAACGACCGCATGGTGCTCAATGTCTGCTTCAACTATGGCGGCCGCTGGGATATTGCCCAGGCGGCGGCCAAGCTGGCCGCTGCGGGCCAGGCCATCACCGAAGTGGCCCTCAACGATGCCATGGCGCTGGCCCATGTGCCGGACCCCGATCTGCTGATCCGAACCGGTGGCGAGATGCGCATCAGCAATTTTCTGCTGTGGCAATCGGCCTATTCGGAGCTGTATTTCAGTGACAAGTGGTGGCCTGATTTTGACGAGCAGGCTCTGGACGAGGCGATGGCCGAATTCCAGCGGCGCGAGCGCCGCTTTGGCAAGACGTCCGAGCAACTGGTCCAGTCCCCCTCGTAGTGCACCTGCCCGCTGATGCCTGCTACTGTAGGCATCAGTTTTGTTTTTTCAGGAGATCCATTTGCTCAAACAACGCATCATCACGGCCATTGTTCTCCTGCTGATTCTGGTGCCCGCCATCGCTGCGGCCAATCCGGTTCCCTTTGCTGCGTTGATGCTGTTGGCCGTGGTCGCCGCGGCCTGGGAGTGGGGGCGCCTCAATGGCCTGCAAGGCATGGCCGCGTACGGCCTGGGGGCTGTCGCGTTGCTGCTGTGCGGCGCTGCCTGGGCCATGGGCTGGACGCAGGCGGCGCTGCCCGCTGTGTGGCTGGTGGCTGGTGCCGCCTGGGTGCTGCTGGCCGCCTTCTTGCTCAAGGGTGGCGTGCCTGGCTGGGCGCCCATTCCGCGTGCGCTGCGCCTGGTCGTGGGTGTGCTGGCGCTGTGGGTGGCCTGGCTGGCCATTGCACATGCCAAGTGGATGGGTGTGAATTTTCTGCTGTCGGTCTTTGCCCTGGTGTGGATGGCCGACATTGGCGCTTATTTTGCAGGCCGCCAGTTCGGTCTGCGTTTTACCAAGAACAAGCTCGCGCCGGCCATCAGCCCGGGCAAAAGCTGGGAAGGCGTATGGGGCGGCGCGCTGGGCGTGCTGCTGATGGCCTTGGTGTGGAGCTGGGCGGACCGCCACTTTGGCGTGCAGGTGCCTAGCTTCTACAGCCGGCTTTGGGATTTTTCGCCCTGGCTGATGGTGCTGTCCTGCGTGTTTCTGGCCGGCATGAGCGTGGCCGGTGACCTGGTGGAATCCCTCGTCAAGCGCAGCGCCGGCATGAAGGACAGCAGCCATCTGCTGCCCGGCCATGGTGGCGTGCTCGACCGCATCGATGCCATCTTGCCGACCGTGCCGCTTGCGCTGATGCTGCTGCAATTTTTGGATAAGTGAACCTCGCGATGACCATGCAAGTTACCGTGCTCGGATCGACGGGCTCGATTGGAACCAACACGCTCGATGTGGTGGCGCGCCACCCCGACCTCTACCGCATTTTCGCGCTGAGCGCGCATTCGCGCGTGGACCTGATGCTCGCGCAGTGCCTGCAGTTCCAGCCGCGCTATGCGGTGATGACCAGTGCCTCCGCCGCCACCGCTTTGCGCGAAGGCCTGCAAGCGGCAGGCAGCCGGGTCGAAGTGCTCGAAGGCGAGGCGGCGCTGGAGATGGTGGCTTCCCACAGTGATGTACATGCGGTGATGGCGGCCATTGTGGGCGCCGCCGGCCTGCGCCCGGCGATGGCAGCGGCCAAGGCCGGCAAGCGCTTGATGCTGGCCAACAAGGAAGCGCTGGTCGTTGGTGGCCAGCTCTTCATGGATGCGGTCGCTGACGGCGGCGCGACCTTGCTGCCCATCGACAGCGAGCATTCGGCCATCTTCCAGTGCCTGCCCGAAGACCCTGCGGTCTGGCCCCAGCGCGTGGACCACATCATCCTCACGGCCTCGGGCGGGCCCTTCCGCACCCGTGAGCCGGCGAGCTTGCGCGATGTGACGCCGCAGCAGGCGGGCAACCATCCCAACTTTGCGATGGGCCGCAAGATCTCAATCGACTCGGCCACGATGATGAACAAGGCGCTGGAGGTGATCGAGGCGCGCTGGCTGTTCAACCTGCAGCCCGAGCAGATCAAGGTGGTGATCCATCCGCAGCAGATCGTGCATTCGATGGTGCAGTTGCGCGATGCCTCGGTGCTGGCCCAGCTGGGCACGCCCGATATGCGCGTGCCGATTGCCTGTGGCCTGGCCTGGCCCGAGCGCGTGGCTAGTGGCGCCGCGCCACTGGATTTCGCCAAGCTCTCGGCGCTGACCTTTGAAGAGGCCGATGCAACACGCTTTCCCGGCCTGCACCTGTCCTGGCAGGCGCTGCGTGCGCCCCATGGCACGACCACGGTGCTCAATGCCGCCAACGAAGTGGCCGTCGCCGCTTTTCTGGACGGCCGCATGCGCTTTGACCAGATCTACCAGGTCAATGCGCAGGCGCTCGAAGGCGTGCAGCCGCAGGCGCCCGACAGCATCGATGCGCTGCTGGCGCTCGATGCCGAGGTGCGCGCCTATGCCCAAGGCCTTATTTCGGAGCTGGCCGTTTGACAGGGCTATTGTCCGGCTCAGTAGAATCGCGTTTTTCATAGCAAGGGCTTGAGCAATGTTGACCGTTGTTGCATTTGTCGTTGCGCTGGCCGTTTTGATCGCCGTGCACGAATATGGCCACTACCGCGTGGCCGTGGCTTGCGGCGTGAAAGTGCTGCGTTTCTCGCTGGGGTTCGGCCGCCCCCTGTTGCGCTGGAAGAAAAAAGGCGCAGACACCGAATTTGTCATCAGCGCCATTCCGCTGGGCGGCTATGTGCGCATGCTCGATGAGCGCGAGGCGCCGGTCGCCGCGCATGAGCGCCATCTGGCCTTCAATGTGCAGCCGCTGCGCGCGCGCGCGGCCATCGTGGCCGCCGGGCCGCTGGCCAACCTGCTGCTGGCGGTGCTGCTCTATGCCTGCGTGAACTGGGTGGGCGTGCGCGAGCCCGCCGCCATTGTCGGCACGCCGCCGGCTGCCAGCTTGCTCGCGCAGGCAAGCCTGCAAGGCGGTGAAGAAATTGTGTCCATGGGTTTCCCCGATGCGGAACCTGAAGCGGTGCGCTCGCTCGACGACCTGCGCTGGTTTGTGGCGCAGGCCGCGCTGGGTGGCAAGGATGTGGTGCTGAGCGCCCGCCCCGGTGCCGGCGCGGCAGTGCGCAGCTACCGCTTGCCGCTGTCGAGCATCGATGCCCGCGAGGCCGATGCCAAGCTGGTCGACAAAATTGGTTTGACCCACCCCTGGACTGATGCCGTGCTCGGCGACTTTGAGGCGGGCAGTGCCGCAGCCCAGTCGGCGCTGCGCAAGGGCGACAAGGTGCTGTCCATCGATGGCCAGCGCGTGGGCGATGGCGGCGAGCTGCGCCGCATGATCCGCGCATCGGGCGAGCAGGGCGTGCCTGCCCTGCAGGACTGGCTGGTGTCGCGCAACGGCGCGCAGTTGCATGTGCCGGTGCAGCTCGCGCAAAGCGAGGACAAGGGCAGCAAGATCGGGCGCCTGGGCGCGTTCATCGGCGCGCCGCCTGCGATGGTGGATGTGCGCTATGGCCCCTGGGAAGGCCTTGCCCGGGGTGCGCAAAAGACCTGGGAAGTCTCGGCGCTGACGGTCAAGATGATGGCCAAGATGGTCATCGGCCAGGCCTCGCTGCAGAACATCAGCGGGCCGCTGACGATTGCCGAATACGCGGGCAAATCTGCCGAGGTCGGCCTCACCCAATACCTGGCCTTTTTGGCCCTGATCAGCGTCAGTCTGGGCGTGCTCAATCTGCTGCCGCTACCGGTGCTCGATGGCGGTCACCTGATGTATTATCTTTGGGAGGCTGTCACTGGCAAGCCACCCACCCTGCAATGGATGGAGCGCTTGCAAAAAGGCGGTATAGCCGTTTTGCTGCTCATGATGTGCATTGCGTTCTTTAACGATTTGTCTCGGCTCTTGGGCTGACTTTCTTGCCCCTGCTGCATAATGAGCGGCTCTGGTTGCTATCACAAATGACATATTCCATCCCTTCTTCGCTTCTTCGCAAGACCACGGCTGCAGCTGCGTTGATGCTGCTTGCCAAGCTGTCGTGGGCTTTGGACCCATTCACTATCCAGGACATTCGTGTGGAAGGCCTGCAGCGCGTAGAGCCGGGCACCATCTTTGCGTCCATGCCTTTGCATGTGGGCGATGACTACAACGACGAAAAGGGATCGGCAGCCATTCGCTCCTTGTTCGCGCTGGGCCTGTTCAAGGACGTGCGCCTGGAAGCCAATGGCAATGTGCTGGTTGTGGTAGTGGAAGAGCGCCCCACGATCGCCAACGTCGACTTCCTGGGCACCAAGGAGTTCGACAAGGACGCGATGAAAAAGGCCATGCGGGATGTGGGCCTGACCGAAGGCCGTCCTTACGACAAGGCCCTGACCGACCGCGCCGAGCAAGAGCTCAAGCGCCAGTACATCAACAAGAGCCTGTATGCCGCCGAAGTGGTGACCACGGTCACGCCTATCGAACGCAACCGCGTGAACCTGACCTTCACCGTGACCGAAGGGGATGCGGCCAAGATCAAGGAAATCCACATCAGCGGAAACAAGGACTTCAAGGAATCGACCTTGACCGACCTGTTCGACCAGGACACCGGCGGCTGGCTCAGCTGGTACACCAAGAGCGACCGCTACTCCAGCTCCAAGTTCAATGCCGACCTGGAGACGCTCAAGTCCTACTACCTCTCGCGTGGCTACCTGGAGTTCCGCATCGAGTCTACCGAAGTGTCGATCTCGCCGGACAAGGAGCGCATCTCGATCAATCTGCAGATCCATGAAGGCCCCAAGTACGTGGTCTCGGGCGTCAAGCTCGAAGGCAATTACCTGGAGCGCGATGACGAGTTCAAGTCGCTGATCTCGATCAAGCCCGGTGAGCCCTACAACGCCGACCGCGTGACCGAAACCACCAAGCGCTTTACCGACCACTTCGGCAGCTTTGGCTACGCGTTCTCCCGCGTGGAAGCGGTGCCCGAGATCGACCGCGAGAACAACCGCGTCGAGCTGGTGCTCAAGGCCGAACCCTCGCGCCGTGCCTATGTGCGCCGCGTGAACGTGGCCGGCAACAACCGCACACGTGATGAGGTGGTGCGCCGCGAAGTGCGCCAGTACGAAGCGTCCTGGTATGACTCGGACAAGATCAAGCTCTCGCGCGACCGCGTGGACCGCCTGGGCTTCTTCAACGATGTCGCGATCGACACGCAAGAGGTGCCCGGCGCGCCCGACCAGGTTGACGTCAACGTCACCGTGCAGGAAAAGCCCACCGGCTCGCTGCAGCTGGGTGCCGGTTACTCCAGCGCTGAAAAGGTCTCGCTGACCTTTGGTATCAAGCAGGAAAACGTCTTTGGCTCGGGCAACTACCTGGGTATCGATGTCAACACCAGCAAGTACCACCGTACCTTGGTGGTGAGCACCACCGACCCGTACTTCACGCCGGACGGTATCTCGCGTACCTATGACATGTACTACCGCACCGACCGTCCGTATGACGAGCAGGGCGGCAACTACCAGATCGTGACCACCGGTGCCAGCGTGCGCTTTGGCATTCCATTCAGCGAGCTCGACACCATCTATGTCGGCGGTGGTCTGGAAAACACCCGCATCAAGCTGGGCACCAACATGCCTGCGGCCTACCTGGACTACGCCACCCGCTACGGCGACACCAGCCTGAACTTCCCGCTGACGCTGGGTTGGTCGCGCGACAGCCGAGACAGCGCATTGGCGCCCAATTCGGGCCGCTTCCAGAAGCTGAACTCAGAATGGTCGCTGTTTGGTGATGCCCGCTATCTGAAGGGTAACTACCAGATTCAGCAGTACCTGCCTTTGAACAAGCGCTACACCATTGCGCTGAACGGCGAGGCTGGCTGGGGCAAGGGTATGGGCGGCAAGGTCTTCCCCGTGTTCAAGAACTACTTCTCCGGTGGTCTGGGCTCGGTGCGCGGCTTTGAGCAAAATACCCTGGGTCCCCGTGATGTGACCGGCGCCACGCTGGGTGGTGCCAAGAAGGTCACGTTGAATGCCGAGTTCATCGGCCCCATGCCCGGCACCGGCAATGACCGCACCTTCCGCTGGTTTGCGTTTGTGGACGCGGGCAATGTCTGGGGTGATGGACAGGATTTGAAACTGAATGAAATGCGTGCGTCTGCAGGTATCGGGTTGAGCTGGATTTCCCCACTGGGACCGCTGCGTTTGGCTTATGCTCAGCCATTTCGCAAATTCACAGGCGATAAAATCCAGAAATTGCAATTCCAAATCGGAACATCTTTCTAATGAAAACCGTATCTCGTTCTTTCCCATTGCTGGTATTGGCAGCAGCGCTGTCTTTTGGCGCTGCAGCGCAGGCCCAAGAGTTCAAGGCAGGTTTCGTCAATACAGATCGCATCTTCCGCGAAGCCAACGCCGCCAAGGCTGCGCAAACCAAGCTGGAGGCCGAGTTCTCCAAGCGTGAAAAGGACCTGCTGGACCAGGGCAATGCCTTGAAGACCGCTGGCGAGAAGTTCGAGCGCGACGCGCCGACGCTGTCCGAGAGCCAGCGCGTGACGCGCCAGCGCCAGCTGGTGGACCAGGACCGTGAATTCCAGCGCAAGCGCCGTGAATTCCAGGAAGACCTCAGCGCCCGCAAGAGCGAAGAGCTGTCCCAGGTGCTCGAGCGCGCCAACAAGGTCGTCAAGCAAGTGGCCGAGCAGGAAAAATACGATGTGGTGCTGCAAGAAGCGGTCTACATCAACCCCAAGTTCGACATCACCGAAAAGGTTCTGAAGGCACTGAACGCTTCTGCCCCTGCCAAGTAAGACAGAGGTACGCGTGAGCCTGCAGCTAGTTCAGATCATGGAGGCCCTGGGAGGGACGCTTGAGCAAGGGGATCCAGCGATGGAGATCCAGGCCATCGCCTCGCTCGAAGATGCCGGCCCGCAGGACTTCAGTTTTCTCAGCAACCCCAAGCTGCAAGCCCAGATGCTGGCCTCCAAGGCCGGCTGCATCGCCGTCAGTGCGCAGATGCAGGAGCAGGCCCGCCAGCGTGGCGGCGCCTACCTGGTGGTGGACAACCCCTATCTCTACTTTGCGCGGCTGACGCAGCTGTGGCGCAAGCACCATGCGATACGTCCGGTGCCCGCCGGTATCCATCCCTCTGCGGTGGTGGAAGAGGGTGCCATCGTGCACCCTTCTGCGTCCATTGGGCCGCTGTGCCATGTCGCCAGCGGTGCCGTCATCGGTGCCGATTCGGTGCTGACCTCACGGGTGACCGTCGGGGCCGACTGCGTGCTGGGCGAGCGTGTGCTGGTGCAGCCCGGTGCGGTCATCGGCGGCGACGGCTTTGGCTTTGCCAATGAGGGCGGGCGCTGGATCAAGATTGAGCAATTGGGTGGTGTGCAGATCGGCGATGATGTCGAGATCGGCTCCAACAGCTGCATCGATCGCGGAGCGCTGCGCGACACCCTCATTGCCAATGGCGTGAAGATCGACAACCAGGTGCAGATCGGCCATAACGTCGAGATTGGTGAGCATTCGGCCATGGCCGGCTGCGTCGGCATCGCCGGAAGCGCCAAAATCGGACGCCATTGCACGATCGGAGGCGCTGGAATGATTCTGGGCCACCTGGAAATCGCCGACAATGTACATATTTCGGCGGCCACCGTGGTCAGTCGCTCGATCAGGCAGCCGGGTCAGTACACCGGCTTCTTCCCCATCGACGACAATGGCAGCTGGGAAAAGAACGCCGCTACCCTAAAACATCTCCATGCGTTGAGGGACCGAATCAAGGCCTTGGAGCAAACTCAGAAAAACGGCTAAGCCGAGTTCACAATGATGGATATTCAAGCAATTCTCAAGCAGCTGCCTCACCGCTACCCCTTCTTGCTGGTGGATCGCGTGCAAGAGCTTGAGCGCAACACCCGCATCAAGGCGATCAAGAACGTCACCTTCAACGAGCCGTTCTTTACCGGTCACTTCCCGGGCCGCCCTGTGATGCCTGGTGTGCTGATCCTGGAAGCCTTGGCGCAGGCCGCGGGCCTGCTGGCCTTTGATGCCATGGGTCAGGTGCCCGATGAAAACAATATCTACTACTTCGTCGGTATCGACTCGGCGCGCTTCAAGCGCCCGGTGGTGCCGGGAGACCAGCTGGTGCTGGAGATCACCATTGACCGCGTGCGCGGCGGTATCTGGAAGTTCAATGCCGTGGCCAGCGTGGAAGGCGAAGTCGCTGCAGAAGCACAGCTGATGTGCACCATGCGCCACGTGGAATAACGGTAGATGACGGCGGTCAGTCCCATCCACCCTTCGGCGATCGTTGACCCTGCGGCCCAGTTGCACCCCACGGTGTCAGTTGGGCCGTACGCAGTTATTGGCCCCCAGGTTTGCATTGGCGCCCACACCCAGGTGGGTGCGCACTGTGTGATCGAGGGCATCACCACGATCGGTGAATCCAATGTGATCCATTCGCATGCTGCGCTGGGCGGCGTGCCGCAAGACAAGAAATACGCGGGTGAGCCGACCCGGCTGGAGATCGGTGACCGCAACACCATTCGCGAGTTCTGCACCTTCAACACCGGCACCGCCCAGGATGGCGGCGTGACCCGTGTCGGCGACGACAACTGGATCATGGCCTATGTGCATATTGCCCATGACTGCCAGGTCGGCAACCAGACCATCTTGGCCAACAATGCCACCTTGGCGGGCCATGTGCATGTGGCCGACTGGGCCATCATCGGCGGTCTGTCGGGCGTGCACCAGTTCACCAAGGTGGGCGCCCATGTGATGGCCGGGTTTGCCAGCCATATCAGCCAGGATGTCCCCCCGTTCTGCATGGTCGAAGGCCACCCGCTGGCGGTGCGTGGTCTCAACCTGGAAGGCCTGCGCCGGCGCGGTTTCAGCGCCGAGCGCCTGGCGGTCATCAAGCAGGCCTACCGGCTGCTGTACCGCAGCGGCCTGACCTTGCAGGCGGCCGTTGAAGCGCTGGACAACCTGCAGGGCAGCTGTGAGGCAGAAGCCCAGGCCGATGTGCAGCTGATGCTCGACTTTCTGCAGCAATCCAAGCGCGGCATTGTGCGCTGATGGCTGCGCCTGCCGTCATGGATCCACAGCAAGAGATGTTCTTGGCCATGGTGGCCGGCGAGACCTCGGGCGACCTGCTGGCCGGCTTGGTACTGCAGGGGCTGGCTGAGGATTTTCCCGGCCTGCGCTCTGCCGGTATTGGCGGGCCGCGCATGGCCCAGGCTGGGTTTGAGGCCTGGTGGCCCAGCGAGCGCCTGGCCGTGCATGGCTACAGCGCCGAGCTGGTACGGCGCATCTGGGGTATTTTGCGCATCCGCAAGCAACTGGTGCAGCGTTTGACGGCGCAGCCGCCCCGGCTATTCGTCGGTGTCGATGCGCCCGATTTCAACCTCGGTGTCGAAGAGCGCCTGCGCGCCCAGGGCATCAAGACCGTGCATTTTGTCTGCCCCTCGATCTGGGCCTGGCGCCCTGAGCGGGTCGAGAAGATCCGCCGCTCGGCCGACCATGTGCTGTGCATTTTCCCGTTTGAGCCAGCGTTGCTCGCCCAGCACGGCATTGCTGGCACCTATGTGGGCCATCCGCTGGCCAATGTGATCCCGCTGCAACCCAACCGTGCAGCGGCACGCCAGCAGCTGGGCTTGCCGCTGGAGGGTGAAGTGCTGGCCGTACTGCCGGGCAGCCGCGCCTCGGAAGTGAGCTACATCGCCAAGCCATTTTTTCTGGCCGCCGCGCGCCTTTTGCAGGCGCGACCTTCGCTTACAATCGTCGTCCCTGCCGTTCCGGCTTTGCGCGCACGCATTGATGCGCTGGCTGCTGAATGCGGGATATTGGAGCGCATCCGGGTGCTGGGTGGCCAGTCGCACCTGGCGCTGGAGGCCTGTGACTGCACCTTGATCGCCAGCGGTACCGCCACCTTGGAGGCGGCGCTGTTCAAGCGGCCCATGGTCATCAGCTACCACATGCATGCCATCAGCTGGCGCTTGATGCGCCGCAAGCAGCTGCAGCCCTGGGTGGGCCTGCCCAATATCCTGTGTCAAGACTTTGTCGTGCCCGAGCTTTTGCAAGAGGCGGCGACGCCCGAGGCCTTGGCCGAGGCAGTGACGCAATGGTTGGACGCGCCACGCCTTGATCCAGCACGCCTGGCCCAGTTGGAGCAGCGTTTTCATGACCTGCACCTGGAACTGCGCAGGGATACCCCAAAGCTTGCTGCCGATGCCATCCAAAAAATTCTCTCTGCCTGACCAGGCCTCCTTGCCTTGGCATCCGCCGGGCTTGGTTGCGGGTGTGGATGAGGCAGGTCGGGGACCCTTGGCGGGTCCGGTGGTGGCGGCAGCGGTCATTCTGGATGAGCGCTCGCCCATTGCCGGGCTGGCCGATTCCAAGAAGCTCACGGCGCGCGCACGCGAGCGCCTCTACGACGAGATCTGCGGCAAGGCGCTGTGCTGCTCGATTGCGCAGGCCTCCGTTGAAGAAGTCGATGGCCTCAATATCCTGCAAGCCACGATGCTGGCCATGCAGCGCGCGGTCAACGGCCTGCGTCTCAAGCCCGTGCGCGTGCTGGTCGATGGCAACCGCATTCCGCGCCTGGAGGTGCCTGCCGAGGCCATCGTCAAAGGCGATGCGCTGGTGCAAGCCATCTCGGCGGCATCGATTCTGGCCAAGGTGCACCGGGACCGCTGGTGCCAGGATATCGACCGGCTCTACCCGCAGTACGGCTTTGCCGCGCACAAGGGCTACGGCACCGCGGTGCACCTGGCGGCGCTGCAGAGCTTTGGCGCCTGCCCGGAGCACCGGCGCTCGTTCTCTCCGGTGGCCCAGGCGCTGGCCTTGGTCAAGACGGGTGCCTAAATCTCCGCCCTCGCTGTTTGCAGGCGCCAAGCCTGCGCAAAGGAATCATCTGTGTCCCCTGCTGCGCATCCTCCCGTTTTTATCCAGTCGCGTGACAATGCCTTGGTCAAGGATTTGCGCCGTTTGATGGAAGAGGGCGCGGCCTACCGCAAGCAGGGGCGCTACTGGATCGAGGGCGACCACCTCTGCCGCGCAGCGCTGACGCGTGGCGTCAAGCCGGCAGTGGCCGTGTTCTCCGAGAAATTCTGGCAGTCGCCCGAGAACGTCTATGCGCATGCGGCCGCCCGCAATATCGTCATCGACACGGCCTTGTTGGCCAGCCTCAGCCCACTGCCGTCGCCTGCGCCTTTTGGCTTTTTGATGGACTTGCCGCTGCAGCAGGCGGGCATCCAGCCCGGTGTGGCCGCCGTGGTGCTTGACCGTGTGCAGGATGCCGGCAATGTGGGCTCCATCTTGCGCAGTGCTTCGGCCTTTGGTTTTGGCCAGGTGATTGCGCTCAAGGGATCGGCTGCGCTGTGGAGTGGCAAGGTGCTGCGCGCCGGCATGGGTGCGCATTTTGCGTTGCACCTGGTCGAGAATGCATCGCAGGACGATGTGCTGGCCTTGCAGCAGCCGCTGCTGGTCACCAGCTCGCACCAGGGAGATTGGCTGCACCGTGCTGCCTTGCCCTGGCCTTGCAGCTGGGTCATGGGGCATGAGGGGCAGGGTGTGTCTGAGGCCTTGCAGGCGGCGGCCCAGCAGCACATCCGCATCACCCAACCCGGGGGTGAGGAATCACTGAACGTGGGCGCGGCCGCGGCCATTTGCCTGCATGCCAGCGCAGCGGCACGTGCAGATTGATGCGGCGATAGGGTGGTGCTGAGGCGCAGGTAATTTAGTGATAACGAGTATGCGCTTTGCGTATTTTCTCCGTTACTACTACGCTCTGTGTTACTGCAATGCTGCGCAGAGTGTGTAATTTTTAGCGATTTGACCCTCAAATCATCCCCTGCCTCCACTCAGATTGCAGCTTGCACGCTACAATGGGTGGCTTTCAAGTAATCACGTCGCCCGGCTGCACTCAAAGCAATCTCTCATAAGCACAGTCTTCGCGGTGATCCTCCGGGACACCTCAGACTCCGGGCGACCCGTAACCATCCGGAGAACCCAGTGTTTTTGTCTCAACAGAGCGCGTTTCCTCCCGCCATTCTGGCGCTCGCAGACGGCACGGTCTTTATTGGCAACTCAATCGGTGCGCAAGGCACCACGACCGGCGAAGTGGTGTTCAACACCGCGATGACCGGTTACCAGGAAATCCTCACCGACCCCAGCTATTGCCAGCAGATCGTGACACTCACGTATCCGCACATCGGCAACTACGGGATCAATGCGGAAGATATTGAGTCCGACAAAGTCTTTGCTGCTGGCCTGATCATCAAGAATCTGCCCCTGCTGGCCAGCAATTTCCGAAGCACGGAAACCTTGTCGGAATACCTGGTCCGCAGCAAGACGGTCTCCATCGCCAACATCGATACCCGCAAGCTCACACGCCTGCTGCGCGACAAGGGTGCGCAAAACGGCGCCATCGTTGGCCTGGCCGCTGGCGAGCAGGTCTCGCAAGCGCGCATCGACGAAGCCATCGCCGCCGCCCAGGCTGCGCCCAGCATGAAGGGTCTGGACCTGGCCAAGGTGGTCAGCGTCTCGCAGTCCTACGAATGGGTGCAGACCGAATGGCAACTGGCGCGCGCCGATGGCACGCCCGGCTACGGCAAGCTGCAGGACCATGCCTTCCACGTGGTCGCCTTTGACTACGGCGTCAAGAAGAACATTCTGCGCATGCTGGCCGAGCGCGGCTGCCGCGTGACGGTGGTGCCAGCGCAGACGCCTGCGGTCGAAGTGCTCAAGTACCAGCCCGATGGCGTGTTCCTGTCCAACGGCCCTGGCGACCCGGAGCCCTGCGACTACGCGATCGAGGCTGCGCGCACCATCATGGACAGTGGCGTGCCGACCTTTGGCATCTGCCTGGGCCACCAGATCATGGCGCTGGCCTGCGGTGCCAAGACCTTCAAGATGCAAAACAGCCACCACGGTGCCAACCATCCGGTCAAGGATCTGGACTCGGGCCGCGTCTGCATCACCAGCCAGAACCATGGCTTTGCCGTGGACCTGGAGACGCTGCCGGCCAACACCCGTGCCACGCATGTGAGCCTGTTCGATGGCACCTTGCAAGGCATGGAGCGTACCGACCGCCCGGCCTTCTGCTTCCAGGGCCACCCCGAAGCTTCGCCAGGCCCGCATGACGTGTCGTACCTGTTCGACCGTTTTGTGAACCTGATGCGCGAGCACAAGAAGGCCTGATGCCAGGCGCCTGTTGCCCGCGCCCGAACCTGCGCACGATGAACCCAAGGAATATGCTGCCGTGAAACTGTTTTCTTTTCCTGTCGCCACCCTCGAGAAAGCGATCAGCAAGCGCATCATGACCTTGCCTGCCGAGCACAAGGAATGGTTTATGGCGCGCTGGCAGCAAAAGCCCTACAAGAAATCGTTCCTCGACAACAAGGCCTTGCCGCTGGTGACCATCGTGTCCAAGTGCAAGACCATGACGGACGAGGAATTCGACCAGGTGATGGCCGAGTGGGACGCCAAGTTCTACGAAGCCGAGGCGCAGGTTCTGCGCCCCATGGTGCAAGGGGATGGTCTGCTGCAGCTGATGCAAAAGAGCCTGCCCGAGGCCCGTGTCCTGGCCATTTTGAACAAATTAGATACCGACCGCGTATAAACCCAGCGCTGGGCGGCTGCCCACCACAGCAGCCACCAGCGCGCGCGACTGCAAGGCGAGCCTCATGTCTAAACGCACCGATCTCAAAAGCATTCTCATCATTGGCGCTGGCCCGATCATCATCGGCCAGGCCTGCGAATTCGACTACTCCGGCGTGCAAGCCTGCAAGGCGCTGCGCGAGGAGGGCTACAAGGTCATCCTGATCAACAGCAACCCTGCGACGATCATGACCGACCCGGCCACAGCCGATGTCACCTATATCGAACCCATCACCTGGCAGACGGTCGAGAAGATCATCGCCAAGGAGCGCCCCGACGCCATCCTGCCCACCATGGGTGGCCAGACCGCGCTGAACTGCGCGCTGGACCTGTGGAAGAACGGCGTGCTCGACAAGTACAAGGTCGAGCTGATCGGCGCCAAGCCCGAGGCCATCGACAAGGCCGAAGACCGTCTCAAGTTCAAGGACGCGATGACCAAGATCGGGCTGGGTTCGGCCCGCTCGGGCATTGCGCACAGCATGGAAGAGGCCTGGGACGTGCAGCGCCAGGTGGGCTTCCCCACCGTGATCCGCCCCAGCTTCACCTTGGGCGGCACCGGCGGCGGCATTGCCTACAACCCCGAAGAGTTCGAAGTCATCTGCAAGCGCGGTCTGGAGGCGTCGCCCACCAACGAGCTGCTGATCGAAGAGTCGCTGTTGGGTTGGAAAGAGTACGAGATGGAAGTGGTGCGCGACACCGCCGACAACTGCATCATCGTCTGCTCGATCGAGAACCTGGACCCGATGGGCGTGCACACCGGTGACTCGATCACCGTGGCCCCTGCCCAGACCCTGACCGACAAGGAATACCAGATCCTGCGCAATGCCTCGCTGGCCGTGCTGCGCGAGATCGGTGTGGACACCGGTGGCTCCAATGTGCAGTTCTCGATCAACCCCAAGGACGGCCGCATGGTCGTCATCGAGATGAACCCCCGTGTCTCGCGTTCGTCGGCACTGGCCTCCAAGGCTACGGGTTTCCCGATTGCCAAGATCGCGGCCAAGCTGGCCGTGGGCTTCACCTTGGATGAGCTCAAGAACGACATCACCGGCGGCAAGACCCCCGCGTCGTTCGAGCCGACCATCGACTACGTGGTCACCAAGATCCCGCGTTTTGCCTTCGAGAAATTCCCGACGGCCGACAACCGCCTGACCACGCAGATGAAGTCCGTGGGTGAAGTGATGGCCATGGGCCGCACCTTCCAGGAGTCCTTCCAGAAAGCGCTGCGCGGCCTGGAAGTGGGCGTGGACGGCATGAACGAAAAGACCCAGGACCGCGAGATCCTGGAAAAGGAGCTGGGCGAGCCCGGTCCCGACCGTATCTGGTATGTGGGCGATGCCTTTGCCGCCGGCTGGTCGCTCGATGAAGTGCACAACATCACCAAGATCGACAAGTGGTTCCTGGTGCAGATCGAAGAGATCGTCAAGCTCGAGCTGGCACTGGACAAGCACACCGAAGCCCAGGGCGACGACAAGGCGCTGGCCGCACTGTCGGCCGATGATCTGCGCAGCCTCAAGCAAAAGGGCTTCTCCGACCGCCGTCTGGCCAAGCTGCTGCACACCAGCGACAAGGCCGTGCGCGAAGCGCGCCATGCGCTGAATGTGCGCCCCGTGTTCAAGCGGGTGGACACCTGCGCGGCCGAGTTCTCGACCAACACAGCCTACATGTACTCGACCTACGACGAAGAGTGCGAAGCCCAGCCCAGCGACAAGAAAAAGATCATGGTGCTCGGTGGCGGCCCCAACCGCATCGGTCAGGGCATCGAGTTCGACTACTGCTGCGTGCACGCGGCGCTCGCGATGCGCGAAGATGGTTATGAAACCATCATGGTCAACTGCAACCCCGAGACCGTCTCGACCGACTACGACACCTCGGACCGCCTCTACTTCGAGCCCGTGACCCTGGAAGACGTGCTGGAGATCGTGGCCGTTGAAAAGCCCGTGGGCGTGATCGTGCAGTACGGCGGCCAGACGCCGCTGAAGCTGGCCCTGGCGCTGGAAGAGGCCGGTGTGCCCATCGTCGGCACCACGCCGGACATGATCGACGCGGCCGAAGACCGCGAGCGTTTCCAGCAGATGCTGCAGACGCTGAACCTGCGCCAACCGCCCAACGCCACCGCGCGTACCGAGGCGCAGGCGATGGAACACGCCCGCGAACTGGGCTACCCGCTGGTGGTGCGTCCCAGCTATGTGCTGGGCGGCCGCGCGATGGAGATCGTGCACGAAGAGCGTGACCTGGAGCGCTACATGCGTGAAGCGGTCAAGGTCTCCAACGACTCGCCCGTGCTGTTGGACCACTTCCTGTCCAACGCCATCGAGTGCGATGTGGACTGCGTGCGTGACCGCACCGGTAAGGTGTTCATCGGCGGCGTGATGGAGCACATCGAGCAAGCGGGCGTGCACTCCGGTGACTCGGCCTGCTCGCTGCCGCCTTACTACCTGAGCAAGGCGACGGTCGATGAGATCAAGCGCCAGACCGCGGCCATGGCCGAAGGCCTGAACGTGGTGGGCCTGATGAACGTGCAGTTCGCGATCCAGGAGCGCGACGGCAAGGACATCATCTATGTGCTGGAAGTGAATCCTCGCGCTTCGCGTACCGTGCCTTTTGTCTCCAAGGCCACCGGCATCCAGCTGGCCAAGGTGGCCGCACGCTGCATGGTAGGCGACACGCTCGAAGAGCAGGGCATCATCCAGGAAGTGACGCCACCGTACTTCAGCGTCAAGGAAGCCGTGTTCCCGTTTGTCAAGTTCCCCGGTGTGGACACCATCCTCGGCCCCGAGATGAAGTCCACCGGTGAGGTGATGGGCGTGGGCAAGACCTTTGGCGAAGCCTATGTCAAGAGCCAGCTGGGTGCAGGCACCAAGCTGCCCCGCTCGGGCAAGGTGTTCCTGACCGTGAAGAATGCCGACAAGCCACGCGCCGTGCAGATTGCCAAGGAGCTGGCGAGCATGGGCTTCCAGCTCTGCGCCACCCGTGGCACTGCGGCTGCGATTGCCGATGCCGGTATCGAGGTGCAAACGGTCAACAAGGTGACCGAGGGCCGCCCCCACATCGTGGACATGATCAAGAACAATGAAATTGCGATGGTCATCAACACTGTGGAAGAGCGCCGCAACGCCATTGCCGACTCGCGTGCGATCCGTACCAGCGCTTTGCTCGCCCGCGTGACCACCTTCACGACCATCTTTGGTGCCGAGGCCGCTGTCGAAGGCCTGCGCAACATGGATGACCTGGAGGTGTACTCGGTGCAGGAGCTGCACGCCAGCTTGCAGCACTGATCGCATCGCCGTTGGCCGATTTTTGTTGCAAGGCTCAAAAATCGGCATAATAGAGACTGCCTCGCAACCGCCGCGCTCCCCAGCGCGGCGGTTTGCTTTTGAACCCCCGCCGCATAGCAGGCGGATGATGTCTATCAGATGCCAGCCACAGCGCTGGCATCGCGACTGTTTGTGGAGACCGAGATGGCCACTATCCCCATTACCAAGCGCGGTGCAGAAAAGCTCAAAGAAGAGCTGCAACGCCTCAAGACCGTGGATCGTCCCGGCGTCATCGCGGCCATTGCGGAAGCTCGCTCGCATGGCGATCTGAGCGAAAACGCCGAATACGATGCGGCCAAAGACCGCCAAGGCTTTATCGAAGGCCGTATCCAGGAAGTGGAGGCCAAGCTGTCGGCCGCCCAGATCATCGACCCCTCGCAGCTCGATGCGGGCGGCAAGGTGGTGTTTGGCGCGACCGTGGACCTGGCCGATGAGGACAGCGGCGATCCGGTGACCTACCAGATCGTCGGCGAGGACGAGGCCGACCTCAAGCAAGGCCTGATCAATGTCTCCAGCCCCATTGCCCGCGCGCTGATCGGCAAGGAAGAGGGCGACACCGCCGTCGTGCAGGCCCCCGGTGGCGAGCGCCGCTACGAAGTCGTGGCCGTGCGCTACCTCTAAAGCCATCGGCCACTGCGCACCGAGCCCGCGATGAAGCACCGCCTGCCCGTTTTCGCAGCCGCCCTGTGGTGGGGCAGCCTGTCGGCCATTGGCTTCATGGCCGTGCCCATGCTGTTTGCCAACCTGCCACAGGCATCGATGGCGGGCTTTATGGCTGCCAAGCTGTTTGCAGCGCAGACCTGGGTGTCGCTGGCCTGCGGCCTGGTGCTGCTGGTGCTGGCCAAGGACAAGGCCAGCAACACCATCGAGCCCTGGGCGCGTGCGGCACTGGGCTTTGTGCTGGCCGGCATGCTGATGGCGCTGGTCGTGCAGTACGGCATCTCGCCCAAGATCGTGCAGCGCGAGAACCTCAAGTTCTGGCACGGCCTGGGCACCTTGCTGTATGCGCTGCAGTGGCTGTGCGCGGCCCTCGTGCTGTGGCGGGCATCCGCACCCGCATCGCGGCCTTGATCTGGCCCAAGGCAATCGCCCGCCGCCGCGCTACACTGGGCGGGCCATGCAATCTCCCATCGTTTCCATCGACGCCAATGACTGGCGCAACACACCGGGCCGTCCGGAATGGACGGCCGCCGTTGAATCGGGCAAGGTGCTTTATTTCCCCCAACTCGCATTTGCGCTCTCCGAGCAGGAAAAGACGCTGCTGCGCCCCGATGTGCGCGACCCCAAGTCGCGCAACATCAGCCTGAATGTGGATGGCAGCATCAAGGGCGTGGCCGGTGATGCCGCAACGCAGGCCGCCGTGGCGGCCATGGTCACGCGTTTTCGCGCGCAGGCCACCGCGCTGATTGCCGGTCTGTTCCCCGACTACATGCCGCTGGTGCGCATGGCGCCAACGAGCTACCGGCCCTCGCAGGTCGAGACCCGTGCCCAGTCCTGGCGTGCCGACGACAAGCGCATGCATGTCGACGCCTTTCCCTCGCGGCCCAACTACGGCGAGCGCATCCTGCGCGTGTTCAGCAATGTCAATCCCGATGGCCAGCCCCGGGTCTGGCGCGTGGGTGAGCCTTTCGAGGATGTGGCGCGCAAGTTTTTGCCACGCGCCAAGCCTTATGTGCCTTGGCAGGCCAAGGTCTTGGCGATGCTGCATGTGACCAAGTCGCTTCGCAGCGAGTATGACCACCTGATGCTGCAGCTGCACGATGGCATGAAGGGCGACATGGACTACCAGCGCAATGCGCCGCAGGAGACCGTGCCCTTTGCCGCCGGCTCCAGCTGGGTCTGCTTTTCGGACCAGGCGGTGCATGCGGTGATGTCGGGCCAGTACATGCTGGAGCAGACCTTCTTCCTGCCCCCCGGCAAGGAATACAACCCCGACGCAAGCCCGCTGGCGATCTTGACGCGCATGCAAGGCCATGCGCTGGTGGCGGCAGACCAGCGCTAGACCAGCTGCGCCAAAGCCCACTGCGGGCCACAAAAAAGGCGTTGATCGCAGGGATCAACGCCTTTGGTTTTTATGCGCAGTGCGGCTCAGCCCCAGGCCTTTTCAATCCAGCGGGCCGGCTGGATATGGTGGAAGCGCTTGTTGCGCAGGCCTTGCAGCGCGTCGGGCGGGTTGACCTCGCCGTGGAAGATGACGATGCGCGCATCAGCGGGCGGCACCGGCTCCTTCCAGTAGTTGCTCGGCCAGGTGGGGATGCAGTAGTACTTGAAGCTCGGGCACCAGGCAGCCGGCCAGTAATCGAGCTTGCCCTGCTGGTGCAGAAAGTGTGACAGGTACTCCTGCTCATTGCGGTACTGGGCGCGCAGCTGCTCGGTGTTGGCACGGAAGTTGGCCAGCACATCGGCGTGGGCGCCCAAGGTAAAGCGGTAGACCGAGGAGTTGCCGACAATGCGCTCACCAAAGCGCCAAAAACGCGGGTAGTCATGGATGATGCGAAATTCACCCGGCAGGGTGAAGAACTCATCGATGCTGCCGACAATCACCACATCCAGGTCCAGGAACAGCGCCTGGCCTTGCAGACCATACAGGTCCTGCTCGAAGGTGGTGAGCTTTTTCCAGGCGCCATCACGCTGGCCGGGGGCCAGATGGATGTTCAGGTCTGGAATCGGGTGGCATTCCACTTCGCTGCGAATCCCTTGCGTGTCATCGGTCAGGCAGACAAAGCGAAAATCGCCACTCAGATGGCGGCGAACCATGGCGTACAGCCGATTGACATAGTCGGGGCCATATTTGGTACCCCATTTCATGCAAAGGATGTGGCGATCGGTCACACTAGCTGCCCTGCTGCTTTTTGATCGACTTTTGCTTGGGCTTGGCGCGCTTGACCTGGCCGCCGGCCGTCAGGCGCTGGTTACCCAGGATGCGGATCTGCTTGACTTCGGGCTTTTGCCAGACGTTCTTGCTGAACTTGAGCACCTTGACTTCGCGCGGGCCGGCCTTGCGGTCTTCGTCGAGTTGCTTTTCCTTCTCGGGCATCGGGCGCCACAGGACCAGCAGCTTGCCGATGTGCTGGATAGGCGCTGCATTGAGCGAATCGGTCAGCTTCAGGAAGATGGCTTCGCGGTTGGCGCGGTCATCGGAGAAAACACGGATTTTGATCAGGCCATGGGCATTCAGGGCCAGGTCGACCTCTTTTTCGACGGCTTCGGTCAAGCCGTCACCGCCAATCAGAACCACGGGGTCGAGGTGGTGGGCTTCGGCGCGGTGCTCGCGACGTTGGGCGGGAGTGAGTTGTATTTGGGGCATAGCCCGTATTATCGGGGCTCCGGGGAGAAAACATGAAAGTAAGTACTAAAACCAAGAAGGTCAACAAGACTTGGCTCAATCAGCACATCAACGACCCCTATGTGCGGGCCGCGCAAAAAGACGGCTACCGCGCCCGCGCGGTCTACAAGCTCAAGGAAATCGATGAGCATTTCAAGCTGATCCGGCCGGGCGATGTGGTGGTCGATCTGGGCTCCACGCCTGGCGCCTGGAGCCAGTATGTGCGCCGCCGCCTCTCGCCCGATGGCGCGGCGGTGGGCGAGCTCAACGGCGCAATCATCGGCCTGGACATGCTGCCGATGGAGCCCATCGAGGGCGTGGACTTCATCCTGGGCGATTTTCGCGAGCAGGAGGTGCTGGACCAGCTGGAGCAGACGCTGGCCAAGCGCCGCGTTGATGTGGTGATCTCGGACATGGCGCCCAACCTCTCAGGGGTGGAGAACGTGGATGCTGCCCGTATCGCGCATCTGATCGAGCTGGCGGTGGACTTCACCTGCCAGCACATGAAGCCCGAGGGCACCTTGGTGGTCAAGCTGTTCCATGGCAGTGGTTACTCGCAGCTGGTGGACCTGTTCAAGCAGACCTTCCAGGTGGTCAAGCCCTACAAACCCAAGGCCTCGCGCGATAAATCGTCCGAGACCTATTTGGTTGGCATTCGCCTCAAACCCGAAGCGCAGCGTTGAGCACCCCTTGCCAATGCCTGCTTTGCCTGGCGCATGCTCCAAGCTTGCTGAAACACTGAGACAATGGCCTTTACTGAGCAATCCTGCGTGCCACCAAGGGGAAAGCGCAAGCATTGGCCCTTGAAAGTCCTAAAATAGTGCATATCTGACATAACAGATTCTGTGTCTTTCCCGATTTCCTACTACTGGAGCCCCCTTGAACAATCAGTGGTTTTCTAAGATCGCCGTATGGCTTGTCATTGCCATGGTGCTGTTCACCGTGTTCAAGCAATTGGACAACCGTGCAGGCGCCAGCGCGAACAAGATCCCGTATTCCGAGTTTTTGCAAGACGTCCGCAATGGCCGCATCAAGACTGCGACCTTGCAGGAAAGCCCTGCCGGCACGGTGATCACGGCGACCACGGGTGACGATCGCAAGCTCCAGACCACCGCGACCTACATGGACCGTGGCCTGATTGGCGACCTGATCAACAACAACGTCAAGTTTGACGTGAAGGAGCGCGAAGAAGGCTCGCTGCTGATGAGCCTGCTGATCAGCTGGGGCCCGATGCTGCTGCTGATCGGCGTCTGGGTCTACTTCATGCGCCAGATGCAAGGCGGCGGCAAGGGCGGTGCGTTCAGCTTTGGCAAGTCCAAGGCGCGCATGCTCGACGAAAACAACAACAGCGTCACCTTTGCCGATGTGGCCGGTTGCGACGAGGCCAAGGAAGAAGTCAAGGAAGTTGTCGACTTCCTCAAAGACCCCAACAAGTTCCAAAAGCTCGGCGGCCGCATTCCCCGTGGTCTGCTGCTGGTCGGCCCTCCCGGTACCGGTAAGACCTTGCTGGCCAAGTCCATTGCCGGCGAAGCCAAGGTGCCGTTCTTCTCGATCTCGGGCTCCGACTTCGTCGAAATGTTTGTCGGCGTGGGCGCGGCCCGCGTGCGCGACATGTTCGAGAACGCCAAGAAGAATGCGCCTTGCATCATCTTCATCGACGAAATCGATGCCGTCGGCCGCCAGCGTGGCGCCGGCATGGGCGGTGGCAATGACGAGCGCGAGCAGACCCTGAACCAGATGCTGGTCGAGATGGATGGTTTCGAGACCAATATGGGCGTGATCGTGGTGGCTGCCACCAACCGCCCCGACATTCTCGATGCCGCCTTGCTGCGCCCTGGCCGTTTTGACCGCCAGGTCTACGTGACCCTGCCCGATGTGCGTGGCCGCGAGCAGATCCTGAATGTGCACATGCGCAAGATCCCGGTGGGCCAGGATGTGAACCCCAACATCATCGCCCGTGGCACGCCCGGCATGTCCGGTGCCGATCTGGCCAACCTCTGCAACGAAGCTGCGTTGATGGCCGCGCGCCGCAATGCGCGCACCGTGGAGATGCAGGACTTCGAAAAGGCCAAGGACAAGATCTTCATGGGCCCCGAGCGCAAGTCTGCGGTGATGGACCCCGAAGAGCTGAAGAACACCGCCTACCATGAAGCCGGCCACGCGCTGATCGGCAAGCTGCTGCCCAAGTGCGACCCGGTGCACAAGGTCACCATCGTGCCGCGCGGCCGCGCGCTGGGTGTGACCTTCACGCTGCCCGAGAAGGACCGCTACGGTTACGACAAGGAATGGGCATTGAGCCGTATCGCCATGCTGTTTGGCGGCCGGATTGCCGAAGAAGTGTTCATGAACCAGATGACGACTGGCGCATCGGACGACTTCAACAAGGCGACCCAGCTGGCGCGCGACATGGTGACCCGCTACGGCATGACCGATGCGCTGGGCCCGATGGTCTATGCCGAGCAGGAAGGCGAGCCTTTCCTGGGCCGCTCGATGAGCAAGCCCAGCAACATCAGCGAAGAGACCATGCAGAAGGTGGACGCCGAGGTTCGCCGCATCATTGATGAGCAGTATGGTCTGGCACGCCGCCTGATCGAAGAGCACAGCGACAAGATGCATGCGATGGCCAAGGCCATGCTGGAGTGGGAAACCATCGATTCCGAGCAGCTGGACGACATCATGGCGGGCAAGGCACCGCGCCCGCCCAAGGACTGGACGCCACGCAACCCACCGTCGAGCAGCAATGACGGCGGCGCAGGCGGCAGCCCCACCGTGGTGACGGAGCCGGCACACAATCCGGTCTGATCACGACAGACCCTGGCGAAAAGCGCTCTGCCCGAGCGCTTTTCTTATTTTTAAAGGACACCTCTGATGCGCCACTGGCAAACCACCCGCTTTCGTATTGACCTGACCGCGCCGCAAGTGATGGGCATCGTCAACGTCACGCCGGACTCGTTCTCGGACGGAGGCAGCCACGAAGGCGTCTCGGCCGCGATGATCCATGCGGAAAAGCTGCTGGCCGATGGCGCGCATATCCTGGACATTGGTGGTGAGTCCACCCGCCCGGGCAGCCCTGCGGTGCCGCTGGACGAAGAGCTGCGCCGGGTGCTGCCGGTGGTCAAGGCGGCCGTGGCCTTGCAGGTGCCGATCTCGGTCGATACCTACAAGCCCGAGGTGATGCAGGCGGTGCTGGATCTGGGCGCGGACATCATCAACGACATCTGGGCGCTGCGCCAGCCCGGCGCGCAGGCCGTGGTGGCGGCCCACCCGCAATGCGGCGTCTGCCTGATGCACATGCATGCCGATCCGCAGACCATGCACCAAGAGCACATGGCCACCCAGAGCGATGTGGCGGCCGAGGTGCTGGACTTTTTGCAGGCCCATACCCGCAGCCTGCAAGCGCTGGGCGTGCAGGCCGAGCGCATCGTCTGGGATGCCGGCACCGGCTTTGGCAAAAGCCCGAGCCAGAACTTTGCGCTGCTGCAGCAGCAGCCCCGGCTGGCGGCAGCTGGCTACCCGCTGCTGGCGGGCTGGTCGCGCAAGGGATCGCTGGGCAAGGTCACAGGGCGGGTGGTGGCCGAGCGCATGCCCGCCAGCATTGCGGCGGCCCTGCTGTCGGTGGAGCATGGCGCAGCCATTGTGCGCGTGCACGATGTGCGCGAGACCTGCGATGCGTTGGCCGTGCTGCAGGCGATGCGCGCCCCGCAATCTTTGGATACGCAGGGCTGACGCGGTTTGCGCCTGGCATCGTTGGTCAGGCGCTACACTGCTACTGCGCCATAAACCACCGATGGCGCCTTTTCACTTTCTCTCAGGCCCCCAACAAGCAAGAACACTATGGCACGACAGTATTTTGGAACCGATGGCATCCGTGGCACGGTAGGCAAGCCACCGATCACCCCTGACTTTGTGCTTCGCCTGGGCCATGCCGTGGGCCGGGTGCTGCGCCGTGAGCAGGAGCGCCCGACGGTGCTGATCGGCAAGGACACGCGCATCTCGGGTTATATGCTCGAAAGCGCACTGGAGTCGGGCCTCAATTCGGCCGGTGTCGATGTGGTGCTGCTGGGCCCCTTGCCGACCCCTGGCGTGGCCTACCTCACGCGCGCCCAGCGCGCCAGTCTGGGCGTGGTCATCAGCGCCAGCCACAACCCTTTTGACGACAACGGCATCAAGTTCTTCAGCGCCGAGGGCGCCAAGCTGCCCGACAGCTGGGAAGAGTCGGTGGAAGCGGCGTTGATGGAGGGCTTTGACTGGGTGCCGTCCGCAGCACTGGGCAAGGCCCGCCGCCTCGACGATGCCGCAGGCCGCTATATCGAATTTTGCAAGAGCACCTTTGACCACCGGCTGACCTTGCGCGGACTCAAGATCGTGGTCGATGCGGCCCACGGCGCGGCCTACCATATTGCGCCCAAGGTCTTCCATGAGCTGGGCGCCGAGGTCATCACCATTGGCTGCAATCCGGACGGCCTCAATATCAACCAGGATGTGGGGGCTACCCACCCCGATGCGCTGGTGCGCTCGGTGCGCTCCAACGGCGCCGATCTGGGCGTGGCGCTCGATGGTGATGCCGATCGGCTGCAGCTGGTCGATGCCAAGGGACGGCTCTACAACGGCGATGAGCTGCTCTACCTGATGGCCATGGACCGGCTGCGCCGGGGCAAGAAGCTGCCCGGCGTCGTGGGCACCTTGATGACCAACCTGGCTGTTGAGGCGGCCTTGCAAAAGCAGGGCGTGGAGCTGGTGCGCGCCAAGGTCGGTGACCGCTATGTGCTCGAAGAGCTGCAGCGCCGCAATTGGGTGCTGGGCGGTGAGGGCTCGGGCCACCTGCTGGCGCTGGACAAGCACACCACGGGTGACGGCCTGGTGAGTGCCCTGCAGGTGCTGCAGGCCTGCGTGAGCCGCAACCAGAGCGTGGCCGAGCAGCTCGACGGCGTGGATCTGTGCCCCCAGGTGCTGCTCAATGTGCGCCTGCAGCCCGGGCAGGACTGGCGCAACAACCACCAGCTGTTTGAGTTGGAGCGCAGCATCACCGACGACTTTGCCGGCCAGGGCCGGGTGCTGATCCGGCCCAGCGGCACCGAGCCGCTGCTGCGCGTGATGGTCGAGGCCTTTGATGCGGCCCAGGCCAGCCGCTGCGCCGAGCAGCTGGCCGAAGTGGCCCGCCAATCCTGACGAGCGGCTGCGTGCGCGCAGCCCATTGAGGGTGCTGTGGTAGGCACACAGCGTCATGCAACTGTCATGTTTTGCACATGGCACTGTCATCTGCGCGCAGGACACTGAAGGCGCTCTGTATCAGCCCGTCGAGCAGCCGGGGCCGCACGGCGGTCTGGCACCATGCAAGGGCGGCAGGGCGCTACAGGAGCTCTGCCATGCACAACAAACACAGCTTTTTCAGCGCATCCGAGACCGCCATTGTCACGCCCTCGGCGCCGAAACCGCAGGCCAGCCTGCCTGCAACCGCCGCGGCGGCCAACCCGCTGGACATCGAGGTCTCCTGGGCCTGCCACCTCGACGAGGTGCGCGAAGCCCAGCGTCTGCGCCACCAGATTTTTGCCGGCGAGATGGGCGCGCAGCTGCAAACCAGCCTGGAAGGCCATGATGTCGACGGCTTTGATGACTACTGCGAGCACCTGCTGGTGCGCCAGGGCCAGAGCAAGCAGGTGATCGGCACCTACCGCCTGCTGACCCCCGCGCAGGCCCTGCGCGCCGGCCGCACCTATTCTGACGGAGAGTTTGACCTGAGCGCCATTGATGCATTGCGCCCGCGCATGGTGGAACTCGGCCGCAGCTGCGTGCATCCGGACTACCGCCAGGGCGGGGTGATCATGGCGCTTTGGGGCGCGCTGGCCAGCTTCATGCTGCGTAACAAGCTCGATGTGATGATGGGCTGCGCGAGCATCCCCATGTGGCACAACGGCATTGTCAGTGGCGATGCCGCTGCCAGCATCTGGCGCCAGCTGCTAGCCAAGGGCCAGATCTCCCAGGAATACAGCGTCGTGCCGCACCTGCCGCTGCCGCTGGGGCAACTCAATGACCAGGTCGATGTAGAGCCGCCTGCGCTCATCAAGGGCTATCTGCGGGTCGGCACCGAGGTGATCGGCGCGCCGGCCTGGGATCCGGACTTCAACACCGCTGATCTGCCGATGCTGATGCAGCTCGACCGCCTGCCTGCGCGCTACCGCAAGCACTTTCTGGGTTGATGGCGCAAGCCGCTTGCTAGCGCTGCGCATCCCCTTCTGAAGGATGCCGGACGCAAGTGACGGTTCACCTCTCGGATCCATTCCAAGGCGGCAACGTAGGCATACAGAATGGATGCATATAGCCCTAGTGGAAAGTCCTCATAATCAAAACACTGCTTGTGCTGCAAGCAGTGTTTTTTGCTATCCAAAGGACCTATGGTGAGCTCTCTCTCGCAATCCCCACAACCGCCGATTACCTTGCTGGTGTTCAACCCCATGGCCGAGCCGCTGCTCGACCAGATCCGCGCGCATGCTGACGTGGTGTATGCACCCACCCCCGAGCTGCGCGCCAGCGCGGTGGCCTCGCACGGCGCCCAGGCACAGGCCGTGTTGACCATTGGCTCGATTGGCCTCACGGCCGAGGAAATCGCCCAGATGCCGCAGCTGCGCCTGGCCTGCACCTTGGGTGCCGGCTATGAAGGCTTGGCGCTCGATGCACTGCGCGCACGCGGCATTGTGCTGGCGACCGGGGCGGGCACCAACGACACCAGCGTGGCCGACCACAGCTTTGGCCTGATTCTGGCGTCGATGCGCAACTTCCGCACCCTGGACCAGCAGGCCCGCGCCGGTGTCGACCGCTACAGCCTGGCCCATCCGCCCAGCGTGTCGGGCAAGAAGCTGGGCATTCTGGGCCTGGGCCATATCGGCCTGAAGATTGCCAGGCGTGCTGAAGGCTTTGACATGCCGGTGGGCTACCACAACCGCCAGCCCAAGGCAGGGGTGGGCCACCGCTATTTCGATTCGCTGCATGCGCTGGCCAGCTGGGCCGACATCCTGGTCTGCGCCACGCCGGGCGGACCGGGCACCAAGCACCTGGTCAATGCAGAGATTCTGCAGGCGCTGGGCCCCCAGGGTTACCTGATCAATATCGCGCGGGGCTCGGTGGTCGATACGCTGGCGCTGGCGGCCGCCTTGAAGGACGGCACCATTGCCGGTGCCGGCATTGATGTCTATGAGAGTGAGCCGCATCGCCCCGAGCCGCTGATCGACCTGCCCAACATCCTCATCACGCCCCATGTGGCGGGCTGGTCGCCAGAGGCCACCCAGGCGAGCCTGACGCAGTTCATCGGCAACCTGACGGGTGTGTTCTCGGGCAAGGGCGCCGTCGCGCCCGTGAATCTGGGCGCTTAAGGCTCGGCAGAAAAAACACCCATGCGGTCACCGGCCTGGGTGTGCCGCGCCTTATTTGGCGGTGATGCCCAGCGCCTGCTTGAACTGGAAGGGGTAGGGCGTCTTCTGCCAGGCCAGCACCTCCTCGCCCAGCAGGTAGGCCGATTGCGGAAACTGCTCGGCCCAGCCGGGGGCTACCTTGAGCGACCACTTTTCGGTCTTGTCACGCAGGCAGATCTGGTCGAGCGCCGGGTCGCGGCGCGCATGGCACAGCAGGGTCGCGAGGCGCAGGCACAGCAGCTCCAGCGCAAAATCGCGGTCCTGCAAGAAGGCATCGACCTTGCGCAGCTTGCCTCTCTGCGCCAGCACCAGGGCTGCCAGGTGGGACAGCTCGGTTTGCGTAAAGCCGGGCACATCGCTGTGGCCCAGCACATAGGCGCCGTGGTGGTGGTGGTCGGTGTGGGAGATGAGGCAGCCGATCTCATGGAGCTGGCTGGCCCAGTCGAGCATCGGCGACTGCAGCTCGGCCGGCGCGGTCGAACCCGCATAGCGGCGTGCCTGCTCGTACAAGGTGGCGGCAGTGCGCTGCACGCGGCCCGCTTGGGTGCGATCGACCTGGTAGCGCTCCTTGAGCGCGGCGATAGTGCGGTGGCGGATATCGCTGAACTCCTCGTGCTGCACCATGTCGCGCAGCAGGCCCTGGCGCAGCGCGCCGCTGGCAATGCGCAGCTCCCCGATCTGCAGCAGATCAAACACCGCGCAAAGCACGGTCACGCCGCCGCCAATCACCGCCCGGCGCTCTTCCTTGAGGCCTTCGAGCCGCAGCTCGCTGGCATTGCCGGCGGCCAGCAATTGGTCGCAGAGCCAGTGCAGTTGCTCGCGCGTGACCACGTCGGGCTGGCCGCCGTGCAGCGCCAGCACATCGGCAATCGCGTTGGCCGTGCCCGAGGTGCCATAGGCGCAGTCCCAGCTGCCGGGCACAAAATGGTGGGCTGCTTCTTCCATCACCGCCTGGGCGGCGATCTGCGCGGTTTTCAGCGCCGATTTGCTGAACTCACCCTGGGGGAAATAGCGCAGCGACCAGGCCACGCTGCCCACGGGGAAGGAGGCCACGCGCTGCGAGCTGTAGCGCTGGCCCAGGATCAGCTCGGTGGAGCGGCCGCCGATATCGACCACCAGGCGGCGCTCGTCCGATGGGGGCAGCGAGTGGGCCGCGCCCTGGTAGATCAGGCGCGCTTCTTCCGGCCCGGAGATGATGCTGATCGGGTAACCCAGAATCTGGTTGGCGCGCTGGATGAAGACATCGCTGTTGCGCGCTTCGCGCAAGGTCTGGGTGGCTACGGCGCGCACATGGGCGGCAGGAAAGCCCTGCAGGCGCTCGGCAAAGCGCGCCAGGCAATCCCAGCCGCGCTGCATGGCCTCGGCCGTCAGCAGGCCTTGCTCATCGAGACCGGCGCCCTGGCGGACCATCTCCTTGAAATATTGCACGCGTTCAATATGGCCCGCGGCATAGCGGCCAACTTCCAGGCGGAAACTATTGGATCCCAGATCCACCGCGGCAAGCAAGGTGCCATCAAGCATAAGTGTCGTCATCTATCGGTTCTGCAGTCTAGGCAGGCAGCATAGCACCTGAGCACCCTGTGCAAAGCTCCCTGCCGTGGGCTGTGCGCGGTCTTAGACTGTCCGCGTTCTTCCGCTTGGCGAGGGCTTTGCACAGGATCCCTCGTCTCCTGTGTACGTCCGCTATACAGCGGCATGCTGACAAAACTTAAAAGTAAGTCTTTCCCGTGAATCTAATATGACAATCTTATGCGCTGTTGTTGTGTGACATCGATCCCCTTCAGAGGCAAATGGGGTGAAAAATGTCATGCCAGTGTCATATACATTTTTTACAGTTCACTCCATTGCGTTTCATCACCAACAGGAGTTTTCATGAAAGTGTCCGCGATTCGAGTGCTGGTTGCTGGTCTGGTTGCCGCCGGTGCGTTTGCCCAGGTGCAGGCCGAAGAGGCTACGGGTGCCGGTGCAAGCTTCCCAGCTCCACTGTATTCCAAGTGGGCTGCCGACTACAACAAGGCCACTGGCGTCAAGATCAACTACCAATCGGTGGGTTCGAGCGCTGGCATCAAGCAAATCGATGCCAAGACCGTGGACTTCGGTGCCTCCGACATGCCTTTGAAGGATGAAGAGCTGGCACAAAAGGGTCTGGTGCAGTTCCCCACCGTGATCGGCGGCATTGTGCCCGTGGTCAACATCAAGGGCATCACCCCCGGTCAACTCAAGCTCAACGGCCAAGTGCTGGGCGACATCTACCTGGGCAAGATCACCAAGTGGAATGACCCAGCGATCACCAAGCTGAACCCCGGCGTGGCGCTGCCAGATGCCACCATCGCTCCGGTGCGCCGCGCTGACGGCTCGGGCACGACCTTCGGCTTCACCAACTACCTCTCCAAGGTCAATACCGAGTGGAAGGAAAAAGTGGGTGAGGGCGCTGCCGTGAACTGGCCTACCGGTGCCGGTGGCAAGGGCAACGAAGGCGTGGCCGCCTATGTGGGCCGCCTGCCCAACTCCATCGGCTACGTGGAATACGCCTACGTCAAGCAAAACAAGATGGTCTTCGCCCAGCTGCAAAACGCCGATGGCAACTTTGTCAGCCCGGAAAGCGCCAACTTCAAGGCCGCTGCTGCCGGTGCCGACTGGAACAAGAGCTTCTACCAGATCCTGAACAACCAGCCTGGCAAGGATGCATGGCCTATCACCTCGGCCACCTTCATCCTGATGCGCAAGCTGCAGGAAAAGCCAGCCCAGGGCACCACCTCGCTGAAGTTCTTCGAGTGGGCTTACACCTCTGGTGATGGCACTGCTGACGGCCTGGACTATGTGCCCATGCCAGCCAGCGTCAAGGACATCATCTACAAGTCCTGGGGCGAGATCAAGGACGGCAGCGGCAAGGCTGTGTTCGCCAAGTAAGTCGAAAATGATGGGTCGCTCGGGTAGCGGCCCTTTTCCACACTGAATGGAATCAAACGTGTCGACATCCTTTCCTGTTCAAAACAAAACGGTTGCCGCCGGCAAAGCGCAGATGCAATCCAGCCAACCGCCAACGCGCAAGCCTTGGCTCTCCAACTCCGTCGCTGACGGCTTTTTTGCGTTCCTCGCCCGTGGCGCTGCGGTGCTGACGCTGGCCCTGCTGTTGGCCATCATGGGCTCGCTGATCGTCGGCGCCTGGCCTGCCATCCGTGAATACGGCATCGGATTTTTCTTCAACAGCGAATGGGATCCCGTCCAGAACCGCTACGGTGGTCTGGTGATGATCTATGGCACCTTGGCCACCTCGTTCATCGCGATGCTGATCGCCGTGCCCGTGAGCTTTGGCATTGCGCTGTTCCTCACCGAACTCTCCCCCGTCTGGCTCAAGCGCCCGCTGGGTACCGCCGTGGAACTGCTCGCTGCCGTGCCTTCCATCGTCTACGGTATGTGGGGCTTGATGGTGTTTGGCCCCTTGCTGGCCACCTATGTGCAGCAGCCGCTGCAGAACCTGTTCCAAGGCGTTCCTTATATGGAAGCCTTCTTCTCCGGCCCACCCGTGGGTATCGGTATTTTCTCGGCCGGCGTGATCCTGGCCATCATGGTCATCCCCTTCATCGCATCGGTGATGCGCGATGTGTTCGAAGTCACCCCCGCTCTTCTCAAGGAATCGGCGTACGGCCTGGGCTCGACCACCTGGGAAGTGATGTGGAAAGTCGTGCTGCCCTACACCAAGACCGGCGTGTTCGGTGGCGTGATGCTGGGTCTGGGCCGTGCACTGGGCGAGACCATGGCCGTCACCTTCGTGATCGGTAATATGAACCAGCTCAACTCGCTGTCCATCTTTGAAGCGGCCAACAGCATTACCTCGGCGCTGGCCAATGAGTTCGCCGAAGCCGGTGAAGGCCTGCACCAGGCATCGCTGATCTACCTGGGCCTGGCCTTGTTTTTCATCACGTTCATCGTCCTGGCCTGCTCCAAATTTATGCTGAGCCGCCTGCAAAAGAATGAAGGAGCCCGTTCATGACCACCGGAGAAAGCTTGATCCAGGCATCCGATCTGGCCAGCCAGCGCGCTGCCAAGTACCGAGCACGCAACCGCGTCAACCAGGTCGCGATTGCCCTGTCCCTCGCAGCCATGGCCTTTGGCGTGTTCTGGCTGATCTGGATTCTGTGGGAAACCCTGCGCCTGGGCGTGGGCGGTCTGAGTGTGGCCCTGGTCACCCAGATGACCCCGGCTCCCAATGAAATTGGCGGTATCGCCAACGCCATCTGGGGCTCGCTGGTGATGGTGACCCTGGCCACCTTCGTGGGCACGCCCATCGGTGTGATGGCCGGTATCTACCTGGCCGAGTACAACAAGACCGGCTGGCTCGCATCGGTGACCCGCTTTGTCAACGACATTCTGCTGTCGGCTCCGTCGATCGTGATCGGTCTGTTCGTCTACTCGATGATCGTGATCCGCTTCAAGAGCTTCTCGGGCTATGCCGGTGTGGTTGCGCTGGCGCTGATCGTGATTCCGGTGGTCATCCGTACCACCGAGAACATGCTGATCCTGGTGCCTTCGAGCCTGCGTGAAGCGGCCTACGCACTGGGCACGCCCAAGTGGAAGGTGATCAGCATGGTGACCTTGCGTGCCGCCCGTGCCGGTGTCATCACCGGTGTGCTGCTGGCCGTGGCCCGTATCGCTGGCGAAACCGCTCCGCTGCTTTTCACCGCACTGAACAACCAGTTCTGGAACACCGACTTGTCCAAGCCGATGGCGAGCCTGCCGGTCACCATCTTCAAGTTTGCGATGAGCCCTTATGAAAACTGGCAGCAACTGGCCTGGGCAGGTGTCTTCCTGATCACGCTGGCCGTGCTGGGTCTGAACATTCTTGCGCGCAGCATGGCGCGCCAAAAATAAGTATTCACAGGTGAACCCTATGTTGACAAAAACCAATGCGGCTAACGCCAGTGCACTGAACTCCAAGATCTCGGTGCGCGACCTGAACTTCTACTACGGCAAGTTCCATGCGCTCAAGAACATCAACCTGGAAATCCCGGAAAACAAGGTCACGGCCTTCATCGGTCCCTCGGGCTGCGGCAAGTCCACCTTGCTGCGCACCTTCAACCGCATGTACGAGCTCTATCCCGAGCAGCGCGCCGAAGGCCATATTGGTCTGGATGGTGAAAACCTGCTGACCAGCAAGCAGGATGTGGCCCTGATCCGCGCCAAGGTTGGCATGGTCTTCCAAAAGCCCACGCCGTTCCCGATGTCCATCTACGACAACATCGCCTTTGGTGTGAAGCTGTTCGAGGACCTGAGCAAGAGCGACATGGAAGAGCGCGTGGAATGGGCGCTGCGCAAGGCTGCGCTGTGGACCGAAGTCAAGGACAAGCTGGGCCAAAGCGGCTCGGGCCTGTCCGGTGGTCAGCAGCAGCGCCTGTGCATTGCCCGCGGTATCGCGATCAAGCCCGAAGTGCTGCTGCTCGACGAGCCTTGCTCGGCGCTGGACCCCATCTCCACGGCCAAGATCGAAGAGCTGATCGCTGAGCTGAAAGACGACTACACCGTGGTGATCGTGACCCACAACATGCAGCAGGCCGCGCGCTGCAGCGATTTCACCGCCTACATGTACCTGGGCAGCCTGATGGAGTTCGGTGCCACTGAGCAGATGTTCTTCAAGCCCCAGCGCAAAGAGACCGAAGACTACATTACCGGTCGTTTCGGCTAAGCCCGCGCGGTCACGCCCTCCACTACAACGAAAAGAGCCTGATATGACGGAAAAACATCTCTCATCACAGTTCGACAGCGAACTCAACAGCATCTCCTCCCGGGTGATGGAGTTGGGCGGCCTGGTCGAATCCCAGATCCAGCAGGCCATCTACGCGCTGTCGCAGTTCAGCACCGAGGCCGTCGCCAGGGTCGAAGAGCAGGAAAAGCGCGTCAACCAGCTGGAAGTGGACATCGACTACGAACTCTCGACCATCATTGCGCGCCGCCAGCCCACGGCCCGTGATCTGCGCCTGCTGATCGCGTTCTCCAAGGCCACGGCCAATCTGGAGCGCATGGGTGACGAGGCGCACAAGATGGCCCGCATGGTCGGCTCCATCATCGACAGCGGCGCCGCCCGCTCGCTGCCCACGTCGGACCTGCGTGTGGCTGCCGAGCTCGCCTCGGGCCTGCTGCGCAAGACCTTGGACGCCTTTGCCCGCCTGGACACCACGGCGGCCGTGTCGATCCTCAAGGAAGACGACCTGATCGATGCCGAGTTCGACGGTTTTGTGCGCAAGCTCATCACCTACATGATGGAAGATCCGCGCAAGATCTCCCCGAGCCTGGACCTGCTGTTCCTGGCCAAGGCGATCGAGCGCATCGGTGACCACTCGAAAAACGTTGCCGAGCTCATCATTTACCTGGTCAAGGGTATCGATGTGCGCCACACCACCATGCAAGAAATCGAATCGAGTGTTTTGTAGAGTCTGAGTTATGAAAAAACTGCCACGCGTACTCATTGTCGAAGACGAGCCCGCGATTGCCGAGCTGATCGCGGTGAACCTGCGACACAACGGCTGCCTGCCGATCTGGGCAGAGGATGGTGATGCCGCACAGCGCGAATTGGACGCGGTGCTGCCCGATGTGATCTTGCTGGACTGGATGCTGCCGGGCCAAAGCGGCCTGTCGCTGGCGCGCAAATGGCGTGCGGATGCCCGCGTCAAGGGCATTCCCATCATCATGCTGACCGCCCGCGGCGACGAGCCTGACAAGATCGCCGGGCTCGATGCCGGTGCCGATGACTACATCACCAAGCCTTTTTCCACGCAGGAATTGCTGGCCCGCATCCGTGCGGTGCTGCGCCGGCGCATTCCCGAGCAGGTCAACGACAGTGTGACGATTGGTGAGCTGGTGCTGGACGCGGCCACGCACCGTGTCACGTTCCAGGGTGAGCTGCTCAAGCTCGGCCCCACCGAGTTCAAGCTGCTGCACTTTTTGATGAAGCATGCCGAGCGTGTGCACTCGCGCTCGCAGCTGCTCGACAAGGTCTGGGGCGACCATGTGTTCATCGAGGAGCGCACCGTGGACGTCCATGTCAAGCGTCTGCGCGAGGCCTTGGGCGCTGCCAATGTGATGGTGGAGACCGTACGTGGGGCCGGCTACCGCATCACCGGCCAGCCCCAGGCGCTGCAGCGCGCTTAGCTTGCAGCCTGCCTGTGATGCGGGGATACTTCCGCATTCGGGCAGCTTGCTCTTTTTTGTAGGCTGCGCTGGTCGCAGCTTTTTTTGTTTTTGAGCGTTAGGCCTGCATGCTGTTTCGCATTGTCAGTTTTTTGTTTTTTCAGGCCCTGGGCGCGGCCCTGGGCTGGTGGCTGGGGCAGTTGCCCGGCGCACTGTTGGCGGCCATCTTAGGCGCCTGGTGCTGGTTTGTGGTGGATGTGTGGCGCGGCAACAAGGTGGTGGGCTGGCTGCGGCATGGCGACGCGGACAGCGCCCCGCAGCTGATGGGCATGTGGGGCGAGGCGGCCGACCGGGCGCGGCGCCTGGTGCGCCAGCTGCAAAAGAACGAGGCGCAGTCCGATGACCGGCTGCACCAGGTGCTGACGGCCATCCAGGCCTCGCCCAATGGCGTGGTGCTGCTCGACGAGCACAGCCATATCGAGTGGTGCAACCAGACCGCGTGCGACCACTTCGGCTTCAACCTCGAGCGCGACCATATGCAGGTCATCACCAACCTGGTGCGCGCGCCGGAGTTCATCGGCTATTTCAACGCCAACAACTTCAGCAAGGATGTGGTGATGGTCAGCCCGGTAATGCGCGCGGCCAGCCCGATGCGCATGTCGGTGCAGATGTTCCCCTATGGCGGCAACCGCAAGCTGCTGCTCTCGCGCGATGTCACCTCGCTGGAGCTGGCCGATGCGATGCGGCGCGACTTTGTGGCCAACGTCTCGCACGAGATCCGCACGCCGCTGACGGTGCTGACCGGCTTCATTGAAACGCTGCAGACCCTGCCGCTGAGCGCAGAGGAGCGCACCCAGTACTTGGCGCTGATGTCCAACCAGGCCCACCGCATGCAGGGGCTGGTGGTCGATCTGCTGACCTTGTCGCGCCTGGAGGGCAACCCGCCGCCCAGCCTCAACGAATGGGTCAGTGTGGGCAGCCTGCTCAAGCGCTGCGAAGAAGATGCGCATGGCCTGGCACGCATGATCGCCAAGGATGGCGACAAGCCCTTGCAGCTGTTCTTTCCGCAAGAAGATGCCGATGCCGGCCACTACGAGCTCGCCGGTGCCGGCAATGAGCTGCAAAGCGCGCTGTCCAACCTGGTCAACAACGCCGTGCGCTACACGCCGGCGGGCGGCGAAATCCGTGTGCAGTTCACGCGCCAGCCCGATGGCTCGGGGCGGGTCAGTGTGACCGACACCGGCCCGGGCATTGCGCCCGAGCATATCCCGCGCCTGACCGAACGTTTCTACCGCCTCGACCGCAGCCGCTCGCGCGATACCGGCGGCACGGGCCTGGGCCTGGCCATCGTCAAGCATGTGCTGCAGCGCCACGGCGCGCAGCTGCAGATTCGCAGCACGATCGGCAAGGGGTCGGAGTTCAGCGTGGTGTTTCCACCATCGCGCGTGCGCAAGCAGCTGACCGAGGAGCTCGTTTAGGCGCTTTGCCGCACCGCGTTTTTGGTGACGCGCTGCAGCAAGACCAAAAAGCAGGCCGCTGCCAGTACCAGCGCATAGGCCGCACACATCCAAAAAGCGATGGGGGAGTCCATCGCCGGGCGGCCGGCGATGCCGTGGTAGGCCAGCTGAAATCCACCCCACAGGCCTACGCCCCAGAGCAGGCTGCAGTACACCAGCAAGGGCATCACGGTGATGCGGTAGCTGCGCAGCACAAAGATGGACACGGTCTGGCTGGCATCGGCCAGGTGGTAGAGGCTGACCCAGCCCAGCAGGCCCAGCGCGATGGCCGCGACCTCGGGCGTTGCGGTGTAGATGGGCACAATCCAGCCTTTGGCGAGCCAGACCAGCAGCGCCAGTGTGGTGGCCAAGCCCATCGCGGCAAACAGGCCCAGAAACACCACCTGGCGCGCCCGCGCCTCATCGCCCGCACCCCGCCAATAGCTGGCGCGCGCGCTGGTCGCAATGGCGAGTGACAGCGGCACCATGTACATCAGCGCCGTGACATTGGCCGCAATCTGGTGCGCGGCCGACGAAGCCGTGCCCATGCGTGCCACGTAGAGCGCCATCAGCGTGAACGAGGTGATCTCGACCAGGATCGACAGGCTGGCCGGCACGCCCAGCTGCGCAAACTGCGCCAAGGTGGGCCAGTGCGGGCGCTCCAGTGGGCGCCAGATATCGGCAGGCGCATAGACGGACTGGCTGCGCAGCAGCCACCAGCCCAGGCCGCAGAGCAGGAAATTGACCAAGAACGTGGCCCAGGCGCAGCCCAGCACGCCCATCGGTGCCAGGCCCAGGCCGCCAAAGGTGAACCAGATGGACAGCGGCAGCTTGACGAGAAGGGACATGGCCTGCAGCCAGGTGACCATCTTGGGTTTGCCCAGCGACTGGCTCAAGGTGCTGAAAATGCGGAACAGCAGCGCAGCCGGCAGGCTCCAGCCGATGATGGCCAGGTAGCTTTTGACCAGCGACTGCAACTCCTGCGGCACCTCGGTCCAGCGCAGGATGGGCGCGGGATTGAACAGCACGGCCCAGCCCAGCAAGGTGGCGGCCAGGCAGATGTAGAGAGACTGGCGCAGCGATGCGCCAATGTCGCCGTGGCGGCGCGCGCCGTGCATCTCCGACCAGATCGGCATCAGTGCCTGCAAAAGGCCCATCAAAGAGACATAGACCGTCACAAAGATGGCCGAGCCCACCGACAGCGCGGCCAAAGACGCCTCGGCATGGCGGCCGGCAACGATGGTGTCGACCACGCCAAAGCCCATCACGGCGATCTGGCCGACAAACACCGTGCCCGCATGTTTGGCCAGCACCCGCATATCGCGGCCTGCCAGCAGGCGCGTCAACATCTCCCGCATACGCGCCTTCAACCCGGTTGACGACGGTAGATGACGATCTCCGCGTTCTTGTCGGTCGGGCGGGCAACGGCCGCCAGGCGCTTCCACTCAGGGCCCAGCACCTCGTTGCTCGGGGTGCGCTGTGATTCGAGCGGCATGGCCAGCCAGTTGCACGATGCGCTGGTGGGGTCGGTCAAGGTCTTGAGCTGCCAGCCGCCCTGGGCCTGCATGGCCACAATCTGCGAGCGGCTCAGGCCCCAGGCGGCCACGCAGCCGGCCGATGCGGGGGCGGGAAGCACCTTGCCCAGCGCCTGCACCTGGGCGGTGTAGCTGCGGCCATAGTCCAGCATCGGCATCCAGATGCTCATCAGCAAGATCCAGCTGAGCACGGTGCCGCCCGCAGGCAGCACCAGGCTGCGCCAGATCTCGGGCCGGTTGCGGCGCGCGCGCCAGAAGGCCAGTGCGCACCAGGCCAAGGTCGCCAGCACGGCAATGACAAACTGCGGCAGCGAGAACTGCGCGACAAAATCAGGGGCAATGCGAGCCACATTGGCCGCTGGCTTGGCTGGGGTGCCGGTGTAGACCGCCAGCCAGATCACCCAGATGGTGATGGCCGCAGCGCTGAAAAAAAGCAGGGTGAACCAGTCGATCAGCGCCGCCATGGCGCGGCGGAAGGTGGGCAGCGCAAAAGCGGCCAACGCGGCAAACGCGGGCAGGCCCAGCAGCAACGCGCGATCGGACGGGGTGGTGATGACGGTGTTGACCAGCGCCAAGGCGCCCAGCAGGATGGGCAGCCACAGATGGCGGTGCACAAAGCGCCAGTCGGCCACCTGGCGGCGCCAGATCCACAGCGACCACAGCGCCAGCGGCCAGGCCGGCCACACATACCAGACCACCAGCTCAAACAGCGGGCGCAACTGGCGGAAATGCTCGGCCGGCAGGATGCGCCATTGCCACTGGTGCAGGTAGACGGCTAGCAGCAAGGCGGCCACGCCCAAAATGGCAAAGACGCCTGCGGCCTGCAGGCTGCGCGCGCGCAGCTTGGCATCGACGGGGGTGAGCGCCAGGATCAAGGCCACGCCCAGACCCAGGCAGACCGCATAGGTGGGCGCGCCGCTCAGCGCCAGCATCACCAAGCCTACCGCGCCTATGCACAGCGGCGTGCCAAAGCGGATGGGAATACAGGCAGCCGCATAGAACACAAAGCACACGCCCGACAGCTGCACCACGTAGCTGCTGGCCTCGTGCGAGGGCTGGGCCAGGCCCAGGCAGGCAATCAGCGCCAGCAGGCCGCCATCGGCCATCGCGCGCGCATAGTCAATCTCGTTGGCTTCGCCGCCAAAGGCAAAGGCCACGGGGCCCGCTCCAGGGCTGCGCGCCAGGTAGTACACGGCATACCAGGTGGCCATCAAGGCCAGCCAGAGCAGGGCGGCAAATGGCAGGCGGCTGGCCAGCTCAGGCGAGATGAAGTCGCCAAAGGCCTGGATGGCCCAGGCGCCCAGCCAGTAGGGGATCAGACCCTCGGTGTCCGGGCTCAGGCCCAGAATCTCCGGCGCCAGCCAGGGGGTCCGGCCTTCTGCCAGCGCCAAGGCGTAGCCATAGCTGGTGATGTCCAAGGTCTTCCAGGGTGCGCGGGCGATAAAGCCGGGCACCACATAGGCCAGGCACAGCAGCAGCAGGAGTGCACGCGGCAGAGGGCGTACAGCGGCTTGGGAGACGATGGCTGGGGTCGGAAAATTCACACGGGCTTACCAAAGGGAGCAAGGCTCAGCAGCTTATCAGGCCCTGCACCAGAAATGTAGGAGAACCGCGCATTGTCTGCGGGTCCGCCAAGCGGGTCAATAAAAAAAGGCAGTACGGTGTCGCACTGCCTTTGGATTGCACAGACAAAAAGGGCGCCAGGCCTTGCGGCCCGCAGCCCTTTTGCCAAGCAAATTACTTCTTGCCGAAACGGTTGCGGAAACGCTCCACACGGCCGCCCATGTTGTCCACCGACTTTTGGGTGCCGGTGTAGAAAGGGTGCGACTCAGACGAGGTATCCAGCTTGAACAGCGGGTATTCCTTGCCTTCGAAGGTGTCGGTTTCCTTGGTGTTCACGCACGAGCGGGTCACAAACTTGAAGCCGTTGGACAGGTCCACGAACAACACTTCGCGGTAGTCTGGGTGAATGCCTTCTTTCATGATTCTTCCTTAGGTCAAGTGCGGGAGCCGTGCCAAGCCGGATGCAACCTTTGCATCCCAGTAAACTGGGCGTACTTTCCGCAATAAAAGCCCTCCATTATTGCATAGGATGGGTTTGTTTTCAGCAAAACCTGGGGTTTCAGTCGGCTGATGTCCATTTGCGGGATACGCCACGCCATGGCAAAGCCTTGATGGGAAGGCCTTTAGCCCGGCTTGCGCCCCGCATGCAGCCAGACGGGCGCCATCGGGAAATCCAGCCGTCCCAGCGCCTGGGCCTCCTGGCCTGGTGTGATCGAGCCTGCCCGTGCAACCGGGCCGTGGTGTGACCTGGACGGTAGCGGGCACGCACAGGCCAGCGCAGGCATGAAAAAACCCTCCGTGTTGAGCGGAGGGTTGGCAGGCCGGTGGGCGCAGGGCGGGGTTTAGCCGCCGCGGCGCATCATGTCGAAGAACTCGACATTGCTCTTGGTCTGCTTCATGTTCTTGATCATCAGTTCCATGGACTCGATCTCGTCCATGTTGTACATGAACTGGCGCAGGATGCGGGTCTTTTGCAGGATCTCGGGAGCGAGCAGCATCTCTTCGCGGCGCGTGCCGCTCTTGTTGAGCTCGATGGCCGGGAAGACGCGCTTTTCATACAGACGGCGGCTCAGGTGCAGCTCGCTGTTGCCCGTGCCCTTGAATTCTTCAAAGATCACTTCGTCCATGCGGCTGCCGGTGTCGACCAGTGCGGTGGCGATGATGGTGAGCGAGCCACCTTCTTCGACATTGCGGGCCGCGCCAAAGAAGCGCTTGGGGCGCTGCAGCGCATTGGCGTCCACACCACCGGAGAGCACCTTGCCCGACGAAGGCACCACGTTGTTGTAGGCGCGGGCCAGGCGGGTGATGGAGTCGAGCATGATGACGACATCCTGGCCCATTTCCACCAGGCGCTTGGCGCGCTCGATGACCATCTCGGCCACGTGCACGTGGCGGGCGGCGGGCTCGTCAAAGGTCGATGCAATGATCTCGCCCTTGACCGAGCGCTGCATTTCCGTCACTTCTTCCGGACGCTCGTCGATCAGCAGCACCATCATGTGCACATCGGGGTAGTTGGCGGTGATGGCGTGTGCAATGCTTTGCATCATCATCGTCTTGCCGCTCTTGGGGGCCGCGACGATCAGTGCGCGCTGGCCACGGCCAATCGGCGCGATGATGTCGATCAGGCGGCCGGTGATGTTTTCCTCGGCCTTGATGTCGCGCTCCAGACGCATCTGTTCCTTGGGGAACAGCGGCGTCAGATTCTCGAACATCATCTTGTGCTTGTTTTGCTCGGGAGGCAGGCCGTTGACCTTGTCGAGCTTGGTCAAGGCAAAGTAACGCTCGCCATCCTTGGGGGTGCGCACTTCGCCTTCGATCATGTCGCCGGTGTGCAGATTGAAGCGGCGCACCTGGCTGGGGGAGATGTAGATATCGTCGGTGCTGGCGGTAAAGCTGGTGTCGAGGCTTCGCAGAAAGCCAAATCCGTCGGGCAGGATTTCCAGAACGCCATCGGCAAAAACCTGTTCACCGGCCTTGGCTCGCTTCTTGATGATCGCAAACATCAACTCCTGTTTGCGCATGCGGCCAGTATTTTCAATTTCAAGCTCTTCTGCCAGCTTGAGGACTTCAGACACATGCAGTGCCTTGAGCTCATTTAAGTGCATGGATAGACTCCAGAACGGAGTAACTGTTAGAGGTAGGGGGGATGCAGAGCCGGTGCAATAAGCGGGAGACCGCGAAGCCGGAGACCATGCTTGATCTATTCTTGGTCGGAATACGATCGGTGATCTAAATGTCGATTATAGACAGGTTGCTGCAGGATCATCCTGCCTGAATTATCAACTATATGTATCAGGCGGGACAGAGAGCGGCTAGGATTTTTGATTTTTTTATAAAAATACAGAAAAATCAAATGCTTGAAAAATGCAAAAAGCACGGCCAAAACCGTGCTTTGTAGGCGATGGCCGCCAGATCTGGCCAGCCATGCCGGGATGCAGACGCGCTGGCTGCGCATCCAGCGGTTCGATTTAGGCCAGTTGCTCGTCCAGGAAGGCCGTCAATTGGGCCTTGTTCAGTGCGCCCACCTTGGTGGCAGCCAGTTCGCCGTTCTTGAACAGCATCAGCGTGGGGATGCCACGGATGCCGAACTTGGCCGAGATGGCGCGGTTTTCATCGACATTGACCTTGGCAATCTGCAGCTTGTCCTTGTAGCTGACCGACACTTCTTCCAGCACGGGAGCGATCTGCTTGCAAGGGCCGCACCATTCGGCCCAGAAGTCCACCAGAACATTGGTGTTGGGTTGCAGAACATCGCCTTCAAAGCTGGCTTCGTTGGTGTGCTTGATCAGGGATTCCGACATGGCAGGTTCCTCGTTAAATTTTGGGTTTTTTGGCGCCAGGGGTTGCGCCATGGACAAAAGTTGAGGCCATTGTGACAGAAAGCAAGGCCGGGTGCAGGCAGCGCGCGCCGCATCTGACGCGTTGTGGGGGCGCCAGATGTCAAGCACAATGCACTCTCAGAGGGACGAGAGGGTCCAGGCATGCACAGCTGCTATGCCGGAGTTTGAAACTATCAATCGCTGCTGCCGCTTGCAAGCGACGGCGGCAAGAGGAGAGGCCATTGGCACTGCTGAACAGGGACAGCGCGTCTGTCTATGACACACCACCGCACGGCGACTTTGTGCGCTATGTGGACCAGCTCATCGCCCGGCAGAACTCCGGTGCCGCTCATACCATGGGCAGCATGCAGCGCCCGGCGCGGCCAGGCCACGGCCAGGCGCCATTGCCATCGGCTGCATCCAGCCACGCGAGCAGCAACCCGATCGCCGACCAAGCCCAGGAGCTGCTCGACCGCATCCGCCAGATGGACCAGACGCGCAAGGGCAGGCGCCAGGGCGCGGCGCAGACGCTGACCACCACAACGCGCAGCAGTTCAGGCGCATCTACCACATCGATTTTTACCTCTGCCGGCAGTGGTACGGCCAGCAAGAAGTCGTTCAGCGGCTTCAAGCTCATCGGGGTGCTGATTGCCGCGATCCTGGGCATCATGTTTCCGCCGCTGGGCATCGTGATGCTGATTGCGGCCTTCAAAAAGGGCTGGTCCCAGAAAGACTAAGCGGCATCCCAGGGCCCGCCAGAATGCGGTCACGGTCTGGGGCGGCGGGTTGCTTGGCGGCTGTGGCTGCAAATCCTTGCATTTGTATGCATACGGTAAATGGCTGTAGGCCGGTGCACCAACTGCGCTGGCGGGCGTTGTGTATATGCTAGCCTTCGCTGCATTGATAGCTGAACCACCACCATGATTGTTGACCTGAAGATTCTCGACCCCCGCATGCAAGCGCAGCTGCCCCAGTACGCCACCCCTGGTAGCGCCGGCCTGGACTTGCGCGCCTGCCTCGATGCCCCCCTGACCCTGGAGCCCAACGCCTGGCAACTGGTGCCCACCGGCCTGGCCATCCATCTGCGCGACCCTGGTTACGCGGCGATGATCCTGCCGCGATCGGGCCTGGGCCACAAGCATGGCATCGTGCTGGGCAACCTGGTTGGCCTGATCGACAGCGACTACCAAGGCCAGCTGATGGTCAGCGCCTGGAATCGCAGCAGCCAGCCCTTTGTGCTGGAGCCGATGGAGCGCCTCGCGCAAATGGTGATCGTGCCCGTGGTGCAGGCGAGCTTTCAGGTAGTGGAAGATTTTGGCGATGTGTCCGAGCGTGGCGCCGGGGGCTATGGCTCCACCGGCACCAAATAGGCCGCCCCACCGTATTGAGACTGGCAGGGCCACGATGGCCTTGACCGCAACGTCATTTTTGTGATCTGAAAGGAGAGCGCAATGTCCCCATCGAATTCAAGCTCGCGCAGCTTGCTGCAACGCGCCAGCAAGCTGGGCCTGGCCCTGGCGGCTACCTCGGTGCTCGCCGCCTGCGTCCAGGCACCGCCCCGTTATGACAACCGCTACCCGCAAGGCCCGGCGCCCCAGCAACAGGGCAGCTACCCGCAGCAGGGCGGCTATCCGCAGAAAGCGCCTTACGGCATGGAATATGGCACCGTAGGCAATATTGAAGAGCTGCGCTCGCAGTCGCGCAGCACCTCTGGCGTAGGCGCCATCTTGGGTGCCGTGGTTGGCGGCGTGCTGGGCAATCAGGTGGGCGGCGGCTTTGGCCGCATGGCCGCCACCGCAGCGGGTGTGGCCGGTGGTGCAGCGGCCGGCAATGCGCTGGAGCAGTCGTCGAGCAGCGGCCGCAGCACCGTCAGCGGCTACCGCATCCATATCAACTTGCAAAACGGCGGCCAGCGCATTTTTGATGTGCCCAACCCCGGCGATCTGCGCCCGGGCGACCGCGTGCAGATCAACCAGGGCCAGATCTCGCGCTATTGATCGGCGCAGCGCCTGCCAGGCTTGGGTGAACCCCGATGGGCAGGCGGCTGGCGCTGGGACACAATGGCGCCGCGTGTCTCAAAAAGCGTGTACACCGCAACGGTGTGCACGCTTTTTTTGCGTGATCTTCCCTCCCGATAGTTGACCCCACCAAGGTGCCCCCATGTTCCAGAAGACAACCAACACTCTTGCCGCCATGGCCGTCAGTGCGACGGCGCTTGCGGCCCTGTCGCTGCCTGCCCAGGCGGGCCCCCGGCTCGATGCCATCATGCAGGCCAAGGTGCTGCGCGTGGGCACCCCGGGCGACTACCGCCCCTTTGCGATGAAGGCCGATGGCAAATACGCCGGCCATGACATCGAGGTGGTCGAGGCCATGGCCAAGGAGCTGGGGGTCAAGGTCGAATATGTGGACACCAGCTGGCCCAAGCTGATGCAGGACCTGCAGGACAACAAGTTCGATGTGGCCGTGGGCGGCATCACGCGCAATGTGGCGCGCCTGAGCAAGGTGCAGATGCTGCCGGGCTACGCGCCGTTTGGCAAGGTGGCCCTGGTGCGTGCGGCTGACAAGGACAAATTCACCACGCCCGAAAGCCTGAACCAGGCCAGCGTGCGCGTGATCAAGAACCCTGGCGGCACCAACGAAGCCTATGTGCTGCAGAACCTGAAGAACGCCCAGGTCAGCACGCATGACAAGAACGCCGAGATTCCGGGCCTGATCGCCGAGGGCAAGGGCGATGCGATGATCACCGAGACCTATGAGGCGCTGCACTACAGCAAGGCCGACCCGCGCCTCTACGCCGCCTACCTGGACAAGCCGCTGACCCCCGTCAACCAACTGGGCTTTATGCTGCCGGTGGACGATGCCGACTACCAGCGCCTGATGCAGTTCACCTGGGATGTGCTGGCACTGCGCGGCGTGCTGCAGCAAGAGGCGCAGAAGTGGCTGAAGTAATCAGCTAGGTGACCTCCACGCTAGCCGACAAGGCACCATAGGGCAGGGCCTGGCCGCTGTTGGTATGAAACCGAGTGGGCCAAGGCCCACTGATTCTTTGGCGGTAGGGTTGGGCCTATTCCAGCGGCTCGTCTTCGGGCGTGCACTGGCGCTTCAAGCTCTGCGCCTCATAGTCCAGCGTCTGCTTCATCGCGCCGCCCAGCAGTGCTGCATCGATGTGCAGATGAAAGTTGTCACCGGTATTGGTTTGCTTGGCCTGGGCGGTCAGCATCTTGCCGCAGGTCACCGTCCAGCTCTTGTTGTTCTTGTCCAAGAGCTTGCTGTCCTTGATGCGGCACTGGCTGAAATGCTTGGACAGGATCAGATCGGGATAGAGAAAGCCGTCCTTGTCCACCAGTTCCGGGCCGATGCAGCGGTCCTTGGTACGCGGGGCCTTGGCGGGTTTGTTACCGATGGCCGATTTGGTCTCGGTCACGGAAAAAGCGCCCGGCTGGGCGGCTTGGGCGGACAGGGTGGCCAGCAGCGCGGCACAGAGGCCGGCGCTGGCGATCCAGGTCAATGTTGTGTTCATGCTTGAACTCCTGAGCGGCGGCCCATCCACACGGGGCCGTGATCGCTTGGTTATAGCAGGCGCGCATGCGGCCTGCTGTAAAGCTGTGCGAAGCAAGGGTAACGTTGCGCATCCCTGACGCGCAGCGTTAGGCAATAGCCAGTGGCCATGATGGGCAGCGATTTGCAGCGATCGGCAGCGCGCCGCTCACTCGTCCTGCTTCAGTCCCTGCATCACCACGGCGGCAATCTCCTCGATGGACTTGTGCGTGGTCGACAGCCACTGGATGCCGGCGCGGCGCATCATCGACTCGGCCTCGGCCACTTCCATGCGGCAGTTTTGCAGGCTGGCGTAGCGTGAGTCGGGGCGGCGCTCATTGCGGATCTGGGACAGGCGCTCGGGTGCAATGGTCAGGCCAAAGATCTTCTTTTTATAGGGCAGCAGGGCCGGGGGCAGCTGCTGGCGGTCAAAATCCTCGGGGATCAGCGGGTAGTTGGCGACCTTGAGGCCAAACTGCATTGCCAGGTACAGGCTGGTAGGGGTCTTGCCGCTGCGGCTGACCCCGACCAAAATCACATCGGCACCGGCCAGGTCATGGTTGGTTTGGCCATCATCGTGCGCCAGGCTGAAATTGATCGCCTCCATGCGGTCGAAGTATTCCTTGCTCTCGCTGATGTCGGTAAAGCGGCCGATGCGGTGGTGCGACTTGGCGCCCAGCTCGTCTTCGAGCGGCTGCACAAAGGTGGCAAACATGTCCATCACCAGGCCTTTGCAGTGCTCATGCACTACTTTGACGGTCTCCGGTTCGACCAAGGTGGTGAACACAATGGGCTTTTTGCCCTCTTTCTCGGCTGTGTGGTTGATCTGGTGCACGGCCTGGTGGGCCTTGTCGACCGTGTCCACAAAGGGCAGGCGCACCGCACGGGTGGTGATGTCGAACTGCTTCATGATGGCGCGGCCAAAGGTCTCGGCTGTCACGCCGGTGCCATCAGAGATAAAGAAAATGGTGCGTTGGTGCATGGTGGTACATCGGCGGTAACGGGCGAATTCTGGCGCAGGCTGCGCACAGCTGCGTGCGGGGTTTGTCATTGTTGACCACGGTGTTCAGCAAGTCGCAAGCAAAATGGCAGCAGCACGCCTACAATGACGCCCATTATTCACATTTCCCGCATGTACTCCGGCCTACCAGTACAAATACAAAGCCAGATGTCCGAGCTCGCAGCGGCCCGGCAGGAGTCTATGCGTGCGTGCCATTGCCCCCACTGCGGCCATGGGCGCCCGAGCCAGTTTTTAACTTCCGGAGCTTCACCATGTCCAACCTCTACAGCGCGACCGCCCTGGTCGTACCGTTTGAGAACCTGAGAATGACCGACGTCGAGGTCGTAGGCGGCAAGAACGCCTCGCTCGGCGAAATGATCTCGCAACTGCCGCAAGGCGTGCGCGTGCCGACCGGCTTTGCCACGACGGCCCATGCGTTTCGCGAGTTCCTGGCCCACGAAGGCCTGGCTGACAAGATCAGCGCCAAGCTCGCGGCGCTGGATGTGGACGATGTGCGCGCGCTGGCTCAGGTCGGCGCCGAGATCCGTGCCATGGTCGAGGCCCAGCCTTTCCCGCTCGATTTGCAACAAGCCATTGCCGATGCCTTTGTAACCTTGCAAGCGGGCAATACCGAGGCCTCCTTTGCCGTGCGCTCGTCGGCCACCGCAGAAGACCTGCCCGACGCTTCGTTCGCTGGCCAGCAAGAAACCTTCCTGAACGTGGTGGGCATCGACGATGTGCTGCACAAGATGAAGGAGGTGTTTGCCTCGCTCTACAACGACCGCGCCATTTCCTACCGCGTGCACAAGGGCTTTGCCCACGACGTGGTGGCGCTGTCGGCCGGTGTGCAGCGCATGGTGCGCTCGGACAAAGGCGCTGCTGGCGTGATGTTCACCATCGACACCGAGTCGGGCTTTGACCAGGTGGTCTTCATCACCTCCAGCTACGGCCTGGGCGAGACCGTGGTGCAAGGCGCCGTGAACCCGGACGAGTTCTATGTGCACAAGCCCATGCTCGAAGCGGGCAAGCAGGCCCTGATCCGCCGCAACCTGGGCTCCAAGCTGGTGCAGATGGTATTTGCCACGCCCGAAGAAAAGGCGGCATCGGGCAAGCTGGTGGCCACCACCGATGTGAGCCCCGAGCTGCGCAACCGCTATTCGCTCACCGATGCCGAAGTGCAAGAGCTGGCGCAGTACGCGCTGGTGATCGAGAAGCACTATGGCCGCCCGATGGATATCGAGTGGGGCAAGGACGGCACCGACGGCAAGCTCTACATCCTGCAGGCACGCCCTGAGACGGTGAAGAGCCAGTCCAAGGGCCAGGCCGAGCAGCGCTACAAGCTCAAGGGCAGCGGCACCGTGCTGGCCGAAGGGCGCGCGATTGGCCAGAAGATCGGCACCGGCCGCGTGCGCCTGGTCTCCGACATCTCGCAGATGGACCAGGTTGAAGCCGGCGATGTGCTGGTGACCGACATGACCGACCCGAATTGGGAGCCGGTGATGAAAAAGGCCGCGGCCATCGTCACCAACCGCGGTGGCCGTACCTGCCACGCCGCGATCATTGCGCGCGAGCTGGGCATCCCTGCCGTCGTGGGCTGCGGCAATGCCACCGAGCTACTCAAGAACGGCACCCTGGTGACGGTGAGCTGCGCAGAAGGCGACACCGGCCGCATCTATGACGGTCTGCTGGAAACCGAGATCACCGAGGTCAAGCGCGGCGAGATGCCACCCATCAAGACCAAGATCATGATGAACGTGGGCAACCCCCAGCTGGCCTTTGATTTTGCCCAACTGCCCAACGATGGCGTGGGTCTGGCACGTCTGGAATTCATCATCAACAACAACATCGGCGTGCACCCCAAGGCCATCCTGGACTACCCCGCCGTCGATGCCGATCTGAAGAAGGCCGTCGAATCCGTCGCCCGGGGCCATGCCTCGCCGCGCGCTTTCTACGTCGACAAGATCACCGAAGGTGTGGCCACGATTGCGGCGGCTTTCTACCCCAAGCCCGTCATCGTGCGCATGTCGGACTTCAAGTCCAACGAGTACCGCAAGCTGATCGGCGGCAGCCGCTACGAGCCCGATGAAGAAAACCCGATGCTGGGCTTCCGGGGTGCGGCGCGCTACATCTCCAAGGATTTTGGCGAAGCCTTCAAGATGGAGTGCGAAGCGCTCAAGCGCGTGCGTAACGACATGGGCCTGACCAATGTCAAGATCATGATCCCCTTCGTGCGCACCCTGGACCAGGCCAAGCGCGTGACCGAGCTGCTGGCGGCCAATGGCTTGAAGCGCGGCGAGAACGGCCTGGAAGTCATCATGATGTGCGAAGTGCCCTCGAACGCCATCCTGGCCGATGAGTTCCTGGAGTACTTCGATGGCTTCTCGATCGGCTCGAACGACCTGACCCAGCTGACGCTGGGCCTGGACCGTGACTCCGGTCTGGAGCTGCTGGCTGCCGACTTTGACGAGCGCGACCCTGCCGTCAAGAAGATGCTCGAATGCGCCATCACGGCCTGCCTGGCCCAGAACAAGTACGTCGGTATCTGCGGCCAGGGCCCTTCGGACCATCCGGACTTTGCGCAGTGGCTGGCGGACAAGGGCATTGCCTCGATCTCGCTGAACCCCGACAGTGTGATCGACACCTGGCAGCGCCTGGCCGCCAAGTAAGCGGCACTCCCCTGCCACCGCTGTGGTGGCAGGCACCCCACCAGGCGCCAAAATCAAAAAGCCAGTCAGGACCTCTGACTGGCTTTTTTGCGTTCTAAGACTGCTGCAGCCGGCCAGGCCGGCTAAAGGCTAAAGGCTCAGGCGCTCAGCTTGGCAGCAAGTGCAGCAACCTTGGCGCCCTGGGCAAAGGCCAGTTCCAGCTCGGGGGCGGAGGGCTGGCGCGAGCCATCGGCACCGGCCAGGGTGGCTGCGCCGTAGGGCGAGCCGCCCTTGGCCTGCGACAGGTCAAACTGCGAAGGCAGGCCAAAACCGGCGGGCACGATCACCATGCCGTGGTGGGCCAGGGTGTTCCAGAACGAGGTCACGGTGGTTTCCTGGCCGCCCAAGGTGCCCGTCGACGTGAACACGCTGCCGACCTTGCCCGACAGCGCGCCCTTGGCCCACAGGCCCCCAGTCTGGTCGAGGAAGCTGCGCATCTGGCCGCTCATATTGCCAAAACGGGTGGGGGTGCCAAAGATGATGGCGTCGTACTCTGCGAGCTCGGCTGGCGTGGCCACAGCGGCTGCCTGGTCCACCTTGCCGCCAGCGGCCTGGAAAGCCTCTTGCGGCATGGTCTCGGGTACGCGCTTGATGACCACCTCGGTGCCGGCGACACTGCGTGCGCCTTCGGCGATCTTGCCGGCCATGGTCTCGATGTGACCGTACATGGAATGGTAGAGAACCAGAACTTTAGCCATGGTGAATATTTCCTTTGTCGATGAAGAGGGACCGCTACAGCGGTGGGAGCGTCTCCAGAACCGGTATGCGATCCGTTCTTGGCGCCTGGATCTACTGTAGGGCGTCTGCGCCTGTTTGGGGTGCCTCGGGTTTGAACGCAGCGTTGCATGGATTTGAACAATCGCCGCCAGCCGGCATGGCGCGCCAGAGCCTTCCTGGGCTGGTGCGATCACCAGGCGCTGCGCGCCAAGAGCAGCTGGCACAGCGCCTGCACCTTGGGTGAGGCATGGCGCGTGCGCGGGTAGACCACGGAGAGCGCGCGGCTGCGGCCTTCCAGCGCGGGCAGCAGCCGCTCCAGCCGGCCATCGGCCAGCGCATCGCGCACCGCAAACCCCATCACCTGGGCCACGCCCAGGCCGGCAATCGCGCCTTCGATCAACGGGTCACCACTGTCGAACCTGATCGCGTGGGGCGCGGGCCAGTCGATGGTGCTGCCGTCGGGGTGGCGAAACTGCCAGGGCACGGCAAAACCCCGGTAGTGGTTGTAGACCGACAGGCAGCGGTGCGTGGCCAGCTCTTGCAGGTTTTGCGGCCGGCCGTGGCGGGCGGTATAGGCCGGTGAGGCGACCGTCACCCAGTGCAGCGGCGGCAGCGGCCGGCCGATCATCCGGCTGTCGAGCAAGGGGCCGATGCGCACCGCAGCGTCAAAACCCTCGTCCACCATGTCCACCAGGCGGTCGGTGAAGCTGGCCTCGATCTGCAGGCCCGGGTGCTGCTGCAGCAGCTGGCCCAGCAAGGGTGTCAGCACCATGCGGCCGAGCACCGAAGGCGCCGTCATGCGCAGCACACCGGTGGGCTCGCAGCGCCGGTCCAGCAGCTGCTGCTTGGCATCGTCCAGCCCGGCGATCAGCGCGGCACTGCGGTCGACCAGCAGGCAGCCATCGGGGGTCAGCGACACATTGCGGGTATTGCGGTGCAGCAGGCGCGTGCCCAGGTCGGCCTCCAGCTGCGCAATGGCGCGGGAGATGCGCGACTGCGTGGTGCCCAGGCTGTGCGCGGCCTGGGTAAAGCTCTTGTGCTCGGCCACCTTGATCAGCATCTGTACCGCGTTCAAATCCATGGATGGCTCCGGCAAAGGTATTGATTCATTTTTGCATAAGTAAAAGATAGGTTTGCTATTTATCTTCGTTATTGATTTAAATACCATGGCGCCATGACCGGTCATCACCCGCCTGCAGGCACCCAGTGCTGCAGGTTTTCTGCGCGCAGACCGCGCCGCATGCTTTTTCCCTTGTCGGAGTGATGACGTGACCCTTGAAGAACCCCTGCGCCAGCCTGCTTTGCTGCGCCATCCGCGCGCCGCGCTGGCCTTGCTGTCGTTTGCGCAACTGCTGATTGCGCTCGACGCGACGATTGTCTTTGTCGCGCTGGATGCCATGGGCCAGCAGCTGCAGCTCGATGCCCGCCACCTGCAATGGGTCATCAGCGGCTACAGCGTGGCCTTTGGCGGCTGCCTGCTGCTGGGCGGGCGCTGCGCTGATCTGCTGGGCCAGCGCCGCATGTATGTGGCAGCGATGGCGCTGTTTGGCCTGGCCTCCTTGGCTGGCGGCTTTGCGCATCTGCCCTGGCAGTTGGTGGCGGCGCGTGCCGGGCAGGGGGTGGCAGCGGCGCTGCTGTTCCCGGCCACCTTGTCGATGATCAATACCTTGTATGCCGCAGGCGCTGCGCGCAACCGTGCGCTGGCCGTGTGGAGCATGGCCAGTGCCGGCGGGCTGGCGGCTGGCGCCTTGCTGGGTGGCCTGCTGACCCAGACCCTGGGCTGGAACTGGGTGCTCTGGGTGCTGGTGCCGATTGCCTGGCCCTGCGCGCTCGCCGCTGGCCGCTACCTGCCTGCGATGCCAGCAGTGCCGGCTGCACAGCGCCGCTTTGACCTGCTGGGCTGCATCAGCGTGACCGTCGGTGCCAGCGCCTGGGTGGCGCTGCTGGTGCAGGGCCCGCAATGGGGCTGGGCTGACGGGCGCACACTGGGCCTGCTGCTGCTGGCGCTGGCCGCGCTCGGTCTATTCTGGCGCACCGAAGCGCGGGTGGCGGCGCCCCTGATGCCGCTGGCCATGCTGCGGGTGGGCAGCTTGCAGACCAGCATGCTGCTGGCCATGCTGTTCATGAGCAGCTACGGCGTGCAGTATTACTTTCTGGGTCTGTATTTTCAGCAGGTGCTGGGCTGGAGCCCGCTGCAGGCCGGCCTGGCCTTTGTGCTGCCGACGGCGGTGTGCACCTGGGGCATACGCCTGGCCGAGCGCGGCCTGGCGCAGCAGGGCACCCGCAGCGTGCTGCTGCGGGGCTGGGCCGCCGGTGTGCTGGGCATGGTCTGGATAGCTGCGGTGCTGCCGCTGGCCGGCAACTATGCCTGGCTGGTACCCGGCTTTGTGGTGATGAGCCTGGGCCAGGGTGCGAGCTGGACCGGCATGTGGGTGCTCGTGGGCCAGGGTATTGCGCCGGCGCGCCAAGGCGTGGCGTCCGGTGTGGCTGCCACCGCGCAGCAGGTGGGCGCGGCGCTGGGCCTGGCGCTGCTAGTGATGCTGGCGGCCGCGCCGCTGGCTGGGCTGGAAGGGGCTGGCGCTGAGACCATCCGCCAGGCCAATGCCCGGGGCCTGCAGCATGCGCTCTGGGGTGCCGCGGGCCTGGCCTTGCTGGCCTGGCTGGTATGTCTGCGCATGGCCAAGCCGCAGACCCAGTCCCGCAGTGCATCCCAGGAGGATGGCGAAGCAGCGGCTTGCGCCTGAGCCAGCTGCGCTGCGTCAGGCGGCGGCCTTACAGCGGCTGCACCAGGTAGACGCAGCGCTGGCCGCCGTCGAGCAGGTATTCGCTGCGCTCCAACGTAGCCAAGCCTGCGACCACCTCCTGGAACAGCGCCTGCTCCGAACGGCAAAAGCCCCGGCAGCTCTGTGCCGCAGCGCAGATGGGGCAGTGGTGCTCCACCAGCAGCCAGCCTTGCGGGTGGGGCTCGACATGGGCCATATAGCCCTCTTGCGTGCGGACCTCGGCCAGCTGCGCCAGGCGCTCGGGCAGTCCGGGGGCGGTGCAGGCCTGGCGGTAGCGGCTGCGTGATTGCGCTTCGCGCTCGCTGATCAGGCCGTCCATGCCCTGCTGGCCAAAGAGCTTTTCGATGGCGCCAATGAGCTGCACCGTGAGTTGCGCATGGGCATCGGGAAAGTAACGCTGGCCCGCAGCCGTCAAGGTCCACAGCTGGCGCGGCCGGCCCGCGCCCGCCGGTTTTTGCAGATCGGCCTGCACGAGGCCCTGGTCAGCCAGCTTGTTGATCTGCTGGCGAGCGGCCTCGGCCGTCATCTGCAGCGTGCGCGCCAAGTCGGCGGTGCTGGCGGGGGCCTGGCGCTTCAGAGCTTCTAGCATGCGCATGGTGGACGAGGGGTCGATGGGGAGCGATGGCATTTATTTATACAAGTGATAGCTTGTTTTATTGCTGAGAGCGTGGGATTATCAAAGACAATACTTGCATTATTTCACAACCAGGAATGGCATGGCATCCTCAACTTCATCACCCCTCACCACAGGCGCCGCGCCCGTGCCCGAAGCGCCTGCCGGCTGGGCCCAGCTGCTGGGCCGGCCCCATGGCCTCAAGGCGCTGGCGCTGACCGGCGCGGTGGCCATGCATGCGATCAATGTGCATATCGTCACCACCATCCTGCCCTCGGTGGTGCAGGAGATTGGCGGCCTGGCCTGGTATGCCTGGAGCACCACCTTGTTTGTGGTGGCCTCGATCATTGGCGCGGCACTGGCGGTGCGCATGCTGGCCCGCTGGGGCGCACGCGGCGCCATGCTGGCAGGCCTGCTGGTGTTTGGCCTGGGCAGCTTGCTGTGTGCAACGGCGCCATCGATGCCGATGCTGCTGCTGGGCCGCGCGGTGCAGGGCCTGGGGGGCGGCGCGGTGGGGGCGCTGAGCTATACCTTGATCCGGCTGGTGTTTCCGCCCGCGCTGTGGCCGCGCGCGATTGGGCTGATCTCGGCCATGTGGGGTGTGGCGACGCTCAGCGGCCCAGCCGTGGGCGGCCTGTTTGCCCAGGCCGGCCAATGGCGCCTGGCCTTTGGCGCCTTGTTGCCCTTGCTGGTGCTGCAAATGCTGCTGGTGCAGCGCCAACTGGCCCCGCAGCGCCTGCTGCGCAGCACACCTGCGCAGGACGGCCGCATTGCCGGGCTGCAGATTGTGCTGCTGGCGCTGTCGGTGCTGTTGGTGGCGGCGGCCAGTGTGGTGACTGCACCGCTCTGGCAATGGCTGCTGGGCGCGGCAGGCTTGCTGGCCGGCGCGGCTGCGATCTGGCATGAGCGCCGCGCCAGCCGCCGCCTGCTGCCCCAGGGCAGCACGGCGCTCGGCCAGCCGCTGGGCATGCTGTACGCCGCCGTCGCCCTGCTGCTGGTGGGGACGATGACCGAGGTGTTTGTGCCCTATCTGCTGCAGCACTTGCATGGCTTGCAACCGTTGACGGCGGGCTATGTGACGGCTTTGCTCGCCGGCGGCTGGTCGGTGGCGTCGGTGTTGTTCTCGGGCAAAAGTGGCCGGGCCGGCAGGGCACTGATGCTGATCGGCCCGGTGCTGTGCACGTTGGCCCTGGTGGCCTTGGCGCTGGCCATGCCCTGGCAGGGGATGGCGGCGCTGGTGGTCTGTGGCCTGGCGCTGGCTGTGCTCGGTCTGGGGGTGGGCATGGCCTGGCCCCATGTGCTCAATGCCATCATGCACAGCGCCAGTGCCCAGGAGGCCGACAGCGCCGCATCGGGCATCACGACGGTGCAGCTCTATGGCATGGCGGTCGGTGCGGCGCTGGTGGGCCTGGTGGCCAATGCGCTGGGGTTGACCGCGCTGGGCGACCCGGCAGCGCTGGGCCGCTCGGCGCTCTGGTTGTTTGCCGTGTTTGCGCTGTTCCCTGCATTAGCGGCCTGGTCGCTGCGGCGATTTTTGCGCCGTGCTGCAGCGCTCTGAGGCATAAAAAAACAGCGGAGCCACCTGCGTGGTCTCCGCTGTTGTGGCGGTGCAGGAGCGGCTGTTTAGCCCAGCAGCAGCGCATCATCGGCGAGTTTTTCGCCGCGCACCTTCTCGAACATCTGCAGCAGATCGGGCACGTCCATCTTGGCGCGTTCCTCGCCGCTGACATCGAGCACCACCTGGCCCTGGTGCAGCATCACGGTGCGGTCGCCCACATCGAGCGCCTGGCGCATGCTGTGGGTGACCATCATCGTGGTCAGTTGGCCTTCTTCGACGATGCGGGCGGTGAGTTTGAGCACAAAGTCGGCGGTGCGCGGATCGAGCGCAGCGGTGTGCTCGTCGAGCAGCAAAATGCGCGAAGGCTGGAGCGCTGCCATCAGCAGGCTTACGGCCTGGCGCTGGCCTCCCGAGAGCAGGCCGATGCGGTCGGTCAAACGGTTTTCCAGGCCCAGGCCCAGGGTGGCGAGCTTTTCGCGGTAGAGCGCACGGTTGGCTTGCTTGACGGCCTTGGACAGGCCGCGAAAGTTGCCGCGCTCATGCGCCAGGGCCATGTTCTCTTCGATCGACAGGTCTTCGCAGGTGCCGGCCATCGGGTCCTGGAACACGCGGGCCACTTTGTGCGCGCGGTCCCAGACGGGCTTGCGCGTCATGTCTTCGCCGTCAATGACGATGCTGCCCGAGTCGACCATCAGGTCGCCGGAGATGGCGTTCAAAAAGGTCGATTTGCCCGCGCCGTTGGAGCCGATGACGGTGACGAACTGGCCGGCGGGAATATCCAGCGCCATGCCGCGCAGCGCGCGGGTTTCGATCGGGGTGCCGGGGTTGAAGGTGATCTTGAGGTCTTTTGCGCTCAGCATGTCTCTCTCCTTGTCAGTGCTTTTTCGCAAAACGACGTTTGAGCTGGGGGATGACCAGCGCGATCGTGACCAGCAAGGCGGTGACCAGGTTCAGATCCTGGGCCTTGAGGCCGATGAAGTCGCTGTTGAGCGCCAGCGCAATGAAGAAGCGGTAGACGATGGCGCCGAGGACCACGGCCAAGGTGGCCCAAATCAGCTTGCGCGAAGGCAGGATGGACTCGCCCACGATCACTGCTGCCAGACCGATCACGATGGTGCCGATGCCCATCGAGCTGTCGGCGCCGCCCTGGGTCTGCGCAAACAGCGCGCCGGCCAGGCCGACCAGGCCGTTGGAGACCGCCATGCCCAGCAAGATCATGCCGCCGGTGTTGACGCCTTGCGCGCGGGCCATGCGGGCATTGGTGCCGGTGGCACGAATGGCCAGGCCCCGCTCAGTCAGGAAGAACCAGTCCATCGCCAGCTTGGCGAGCACCACAATCGCGCACATCAGCAGCGGACGGAACACATAGTCTTCAATGCCGGCCGGTTGCAGCTGGTTGAAGAGCGTGGGGTCGTTGATCAGCGGCACATTGGGGCCACCCATGATGCGCAGATTGATCGAGTACAGCGCGATCATCATCAAGATCGAGGCAAGCAGGTCCATGATCTTGAGCTTGACGTTGAGCCAGCCGGTGATCAGGCCAGCGACCGCACCAGCCAAGGTGGCACCGATGGTGGCCAGAAAGGGGCTGTAGCCGCCGGTGATCATCACCGCGCAGACGGCGGCGCCCAAGGGAAAGCTGCCATCGACCGTCAGGTCAGGAAAGCGCAGCAGGCGAAAGGAGATGAACACACCGAGCGCGACCAGCGCAAAGATCAGGCCGATCTCGATGGCTCCCAAAAATGAAAATAAGGTCATGGAGTTTTCTTATCAGAGCTAGTCCGGATAACAAACAAGCCCCGCTTCTGGCGGGGCTGCGTCTTGTCACCCCCTGCGCTGTGCGGGTTGCACAGCCACAGGTGAGGCGGCATCCATCACTGAATGACTTTGGCAGCCGACTTGACCAGCTCGTCGGACAGCTTGATGCCTTGCTTTTCGGCGGCACCGGGGTTCACATGCAGCTCCATCTTGCTCGAGACTTCGGTCTTGATGTCGCCGGGCTTTTCACCCTTGAGGATGCGGGCCACCATGCGGCCGGTCTGCTCGCCCAGATCGCGGTAGTTGATACCCAGGGCTGCCACGGCGCCACGGGCGACGGAATCGGTGTCCGAGGCGACCAGCGGCAGCTTGGAGTCCTGGCCGACCTTGACCAGCGCTTCATAGGACGACACCACGTTGTTGTCGGTGTTGGTGTAGATCACATCGGCCTTGCCCACCAGCGAGCGCGCTGCGCTGGAGACATCGACGGAGCGGGGCGCTGCGGCTTCGACCAAGGTCATGCCCATCTTGGGCAGCAGCTCCTTGAGTTCCTTGACCACCACGGCAGAGTTGGCCTCACCGGGGTTGTAGACCATGCCCACGCGCTTGGCGTTGGGCACCACTTTCTTGAGCAGTTCCATCTGCTTGTCCAGCGCCAGCAGGTCGGAGACACCGGTCACGTTGTTCTTCGATGGCTCCCAGCTGGGCACCAGCTTGGCGGCCACGGGGTCGGTCACCGCGGAGAACACCACGGGCACGGTCTTGGTGGCAGCCACCACGGCTTGTGCCGAAGGCGTTGCGATGGCCACGATGGCATCGGGCTTGTCACCGACAAACTTGCGGGCGATCTGCGCGGCGGTGCCAGGATTGCCCTGGGCGCTTTGGTACTGCCACTTGAGGTTCTTGCCTTCTTCAAAGCCCTCGGCCTTGAGTGCCGCCTTGACGCCGTCGCGCACTGCGTCCAGCGCAGGGTGCTCCACGATGGCCGTCACAGCTACAGATTTCTGGTCTGCTGCCTGTGCAGGCGCGATGGCCGCGATTGCCAGTGCCACTGCGCCCAAGGGGGCCCAAGCCAATTTCTTCATGCGTATATCTCCGCCAGGTTTGTTGAATAGCCTGCGGTAGTGCCCCAGAGCCACTACCGCTTCATCTGCCCCAGTAACAACAGGTGGCAAACAGGTAGCAGCAGTCTACACTCCAGCACCCATGGGATGACACATTTGTGATCTATGGGATTGCCCTAGTTGCAGCCCTGCCTGAGAAGCTGTGCTGGCTTGCGCAAGTGGCCACATGATCACAGTAATATTTCTCAAAATAGTCTTTTTGATCAATAAAAATGTGTTTGACTGAGAAATATGCAGCGCTGTGGCAATAAAACTGTGCGTAAAATTTGGCCTGCCGCAAAGCCAGCATGCGGCGATTTCGCGCACTGCGGGTAATCACCGAGGCGCAGATTCCTGATCGGGGCCGGCCCACTGCAAGGCGGCCTTGAGCAGGTTCTGGCGCGTCGCCAGCTGCTCGAGCGACGTGCGCATCTCCGGCTCGAGCTCACTGCGGCGGCTCAAGATCGAAAAGGATTTGGGGCCGGGTCCGGCCACCATCGCCCATTGGTAGTAAGGGTCGAGCGCCACGACGTAGTAGCTGACACCAAAGGGCCCGAAGCGGCTGATGCTGAAATGCACGGGTATCGGCAACTGGTAGTGGCTGCTCAGCGCCGCGCCCTTGGCATCGACCGGCGCCATGTAATCCTGCCGGCGGTCCCAGCGGTTGGACAGGGGGTCGTACGAGGTCGCGATCACTCGCACGCCACCGTCGTAGCGCTGCAGAAACTCGTAGCGCTCCCGGGTGCGCAGCGCGTCCTGCGGCTCCTCGACCTTGGCGACCTTGTACCACAGGCCCATGAAGCGCTCCAGATCGAGGTTGGCAGCCGATACCAGGGGGGCAGGGGCAGGGGCCACCGCAGCAGCATGCGATGGCGCGGCAGCCTTGGGTGCCGCAGCGGGAGGGGGGCGCTTGGCGCGTTTGCTGGATGCAGCGGGCGCCGCATCCGCCGCGGGGGCGGCCATGCTGCCACCGGCCCAGAGCACGCCGGCCAGCAGTGCGCTTACCAGCTGGAGCCAAGGATGGGTCCGAGCATTGCCCGCCGGCACCCGGCCCTGGCAGGGGCTGGGTTGAACTGAAAGGCGTGGGAAGCGTGACCAGACAAACATAGGACCATTGTCTGCACGCCCGTCAGGGCGCGCTTGTCGGCCAAGTTCGGCAATCGATCGCGGGCCGGCCCGTGTTTGCCCTGCCATGGAAACCCGCAAGAAGCAGTGCTAACGGCGGTGTTTACATGCCCGTGTAGTTGGGGCCGCCGCCGCCTTCGGGCGTGACCCAGACAATGTTCTGGGTCGGGTCCTTGATGTCGCAGGTCTTGCAGTGCACGCAGTTTTGCGCATTGATCTGCAGGCGCTGGGCGTTGCCGCCCTGGCTTTCATCTGCCACGAACTCATAGACCCCTGCCGGGCAGTAGCGCTGCTCGGGGCCGGCGTACTGGGCCAGGTTGATCTGCACCGGCACGCTGGCATCTTTCAAGGTCAGATGGGCGGGCTGGTCCTCGGCGTGGTTGGTGCCGCTGATGAAGACGCTCGAGAGCCGGTCAAAGGTCAGCTTGCCATCGGGTTTGGGGTAGACGATGGGCTTGCATTCCGACGCGGGCTTGAGGTAGGCGTGGTCGGGCTTGTCGCGGTGCAGGGTCCAGGGCATGTTGCCACGCAGCACAAACTGCTCGAGGCCATTCATGATGGAGGCGGTGACCAGGCCCTTCTTGAACCAGCTCTTGAAGTTGCGGCTCTTGTTGAGCTCGTCGTACAGCCAGCTCTTTTCAAAAGCGGCAGGGTAGGCGCTCAGCTCATCGCCCTGGCGGCCCGCGGCAATCGCCTCAAAGGCCGCTTCTGCGGCCAGCATGCCGGTCTTGATCGCGGCGTGGCTGCCCTTGATGCGGCTGACGTTCAGGAAACCGGCATCGCAGCCCACCAGCGCGCCACCGGGGAACACGGTCTTGGGCAGGCTCATCAGGCCGCCGGCGGTGATGGCGCGCGCGCCATAGCCAATGCGCTTGGCCGGCTTGATGCCCTTGGACTCGTCGCCTTCGAGGTAGTAGCGGATGTTGGGATGGGTCTTCCAGCGCTGCATCTCCTCGAACGGAGACAGGTAGGGGTTCGAATAATCCAGACCGGTAATGAAGCCCAAGGTGACCTTGTTGTCGTCCAGGTGGTAGAGGAAGGCGCCACCATAGGTGTCGTTGTTCATCGGCCAGCCGGCGGTGTGCATCACAAAGCCGGGCTGGTGGCGCTGGGGATCGATCTCCCACAATTCCTTGACGCCCAGGCCATAGGTCTGCGGGTCCTTGCCTTCGTCGAGCTTGAACTTGGCGATCAGTTGCTTGCCCAGGTTGCCGCGCGAGCCTTCGGCAAAGATGGTGTATTTGCCATGCAGCTCCATGCCCAGCTGGAACTCGCCGGTGGGCTCGCCGTTCTTGCCGACGCCCATGTTGCCGGTGGCCACGCCCTTGACCGAGCCGTCGTCGTTATAGACCACTTCAGCGGCGGCAAAGCCGGGGAAAATCTCGACGCCCAGGGCCTCGGCCTGCTCGGCCAGCCATTTGACGACAAAGCCCAGCTGCACGATGTAGTTGCCTTCGTTGTGAAAGCAAGGGGGCAGCAGCCAGTTGGGGGTGCGCAGACCGGATTTTTCGCTGAGGAAAATCATCGCGTCTTCGGTCACCGGCTGGGTCAAAGGCGCGCCCTTGGCTTTCCAGTCGGGGATCAGCTCGGTCAGCGCGCGCGGATCCATGATGGCGCCCGACAAGGTGTGCGCGCCAGGCTCCGAACCTTTTTCCAGCACGACGACGGAGACATCGCTGCCTTTTTCCGCTGCCAGCTGCTTCAAACGGATGGCTGTGGCCAAGCCGCCTGGGCCGCCGCCGACGATGACGACGTCGTACTCCATCGACTCGCGGGGGCCATATTGGGCCAGTATTTCTTCGTTGGTCATCGGGGCTCCGTACAAATTCTTTTCAAGCGGGTGGCAGGCATGCGGCAGATCTGAGCCTGGGTTGCATGCAGTGCCATGGATTTTATGAGGATGTTGCAGTGCGGTAACCGCCCTGATCCTAGGGTTAGCCCTAGATTTGGGCGCTTCTCCGCTCTGATTTCTGAGACAGGGGCTTTGTGCCTGTGAAAGTCGGCGACAAGGCTGGGGCGCGGACGCCTGCCACCTCACCGTAAGATGACAGTCTATGAAAATCTTGCTGCCTGACCACAAACGCTGGGTTCATGACTCGGTGATGGACGTTCGCTGGGGGGATATGGACAGTCTGGGCCATGTCAACAACACCGTGTATTTTCGCTACATGGAAAGCGCGCGCGTGGAGTGGCTGCGCTCTTCGCGCGACACGCCCCATGGCGAGGGGCAGGGCCCGGTGGTCGTCAACTGCTTTTGCAACTACCTGCGGCAGATCGAATACCCGGCCCAGCTCGTCGTCAAGATGTATGTCAGCGATGCGGCGCGCACCGCCTTTGAGACCTGGTACCACATCGAAAGGCAGGATGCGCCCGGCGAGGTCTACGCCAGCGGCGGCGCCACCGTGCTGTGGGTGGATTTTGCGCGCCAGAAGGCGGTGGATCTGCCCGGCTGGATGCGCGGCATGGTGGAAGGCTGATAACACCGGATTTTGCTGCGTTTCGCTGGTTTGCTATGCAATATATAGCAAATCAAGACTTGTGGCAGTTTTGAGGTTGGCCGGTACCTGGCGTCATGCGATGCATCGCGCGCAGACATGAAAAAGCCCGGTGAAAGCCTTCCCTGGCGGGAAGTCTTGCACCGGGCTGAACACCTCAGGGCGAATCCGCGCGGGTCAGCGCAGATCAGTGGCGCGGCAGCGCGTAGGCGATCACATAGTCGCCCCGGTCGGGCGAGTTGCGTGCGCCACCGGCCGAGACCAGCACAAACTGCTGGCCCGTCACCGGCGACTGGTAGCTGATGGGCGTGCCCTGGCTGCCCACGGGCAGGCGGGCTTTCCACACTTCCTGGCCGGTGCCGGTTTCATACGCGCGCAGGTAGTAATCCTGCGTGGCAGCGATAAAGACCAGGCCGCCTTGCGTGGCCATGGTGCCACCGATGGTGGGCATGCCAATGGGGATGGGCAGGCCCATCTTGATGCCAAAGGGCCCCGTGTCCTTGACGGTGCCCACCGGCACTTGCCAGGCGATCTGCTGGGTCTTGAGGTCCACGGCGGTCAGCGTGCCAAAAGGCGGCTTCTGGCAAGGGATCTCCAGCGGCGACATGAAGCGCACCTTGGCGTTGATCGCGTAGGGCGTGCCATCGAGCGGCACCGGCTTGGTGATCGCAGCGGCCTCGTTGCCGTCGGACTTGGCGCCGGCGTCGGCCGGGTCGGCCTTGATCAGCTGCACTTCCAGGCCCACGCGCATGTCATTGATGAACAGGTAGTTGTTGGTCGGGTCGACCGAGATGCCCCCCCAGTTCATGCCGCCCAGCGAGCCGGGCAGGTTCAGCGAGGCATCGGTGCCCGGTGGCGTGAACAGGCCGGTGTAGCGCTTGGACTTGAACTTCAGGCGGCATAGCAGCTGGTCAAACGGGGTCGCACCCCACATGTCGGATTCGCGCATGTCATCGGCACCGATATTGGGCATGCCCACCGAGAAGGGCTGCGTGGGCGAGTAGGTCTCGCCGTCGATCTTGCCAGCGGGCACGCGGCGCTCTTCAACGGCGGTCAGGGGTTGGCCGGTCGCGCGGTCCAGCACAAAGATCTGGCCGGCCTTGGTGCCGAACACCAGCGCGGGCGTGGTCTTGCCGCCAGCACCGGGGAAGTCCACAAACGAGGGCTGCATCGGCACATCGAAGTCCCAGAGGTCATCGTGCACGGTCTGGTAGACCCATTTTTCCTTGCCGGTGCTGGCATCGACGGCCAGCATCGATGCGCCGTACTTGCGGTCCAGCGCGGTGTGCTTCACACCCCAGAGGTCGACTGCTGCGCTGCCCACGGGCATGAACACGGTGTTGGACTGCGGGTCGTAGGACATCGGTGCCCAGACATTGGGGGTCGAGCGCACATAGGTCTTGCCGTCGGCAGGGGCGGCCTGGTCCTCGGGGTTGCCCGGGTCAAAGGCCCAGCGCAACGCGCCCGTCACCACGTCAAAGCCACGCACCACGCCACCAGGCATGTCGGTGCTGACGTTGTCGGCCACGCGGCCACCAATCACGATGGTGGTGCCCGCCAGGGTCGGGGCGGAGGTGGGGTAGTACTCGCCCTTGTCGGCGCCCTTGCCCATGCCGTTGCGCAGGTCCACGCGGCCATGGGTGCCAAAGTCTTCGCAGAAGGCGCCGGTGTCGGCGTCAAGCGCGATCAGCTCGGGCGCGACGCTGTTCATCAGAATGCGGCGCTGGCAAGCGGCGCCGGGCGCCACACTCACGGCCTGCACTGGCGTTGCGCCGGCCATGCTGGGCTGGCCGAGCGGCTGGGCCGCATCAAAATAGGCCAGGCCACGGCAGCGCATCCACTTTTTCTGCTTGGCATTGATCTCGGTCTTCCATAGCTCTTTGCCGGTAGTGGCGTCCAGCGCAATCACATTGTTGTGCGGGGTGCAGACAAAGACCTGGTTGCCAATCTGCAGCGGGGTCAGCTGGTCTTCAGCGCCGCCGCCGCCAGGGCTCACCGGCACATCGCCGGTCTGGTAGCGCCAGGCCTCTTGCAGATCCTTGACATTGCTGCGCGTGATCTGGTCCAGCGCCGCAAAGCGGGTGCCCCCTGGCGTGCTGCCATAGTGCGCCCAGTCGGCAGCTGCCTGGCCCTTGGCCACCGGTTGGACCACGGTCGCATCCGATTTGGCCGACACCGAGGCGTGGGGCAGGAACATGCCGCCCACGGTAGCGAGGCAGGTCAGCAGCAGCAGGCCTGCGACCACGGTGGAGCCAGACTTGCCGGGCGCCTGGCCGCGCGCGCGGCGCAGCAACGGGAAGGACAGTGCCACCAGAATGCCGATACCGGCGAGCAGCAGCAGGCGCGAGACCAGGGGCCAGAAATCCAGGCCCACATCGGCCAGCGCCCAGACGGCGGTGGCCAGCAAGGTCAGCGCATAGAGCCAGGCGCCGCCGGGGCGCGCAGCGGCAATCAGCAGGCCCGAGAGGATCAGTGCAATACCGCTGATCAAAAAGTACCAACTACCCTGCAGTGCCACCAACTGGTAGCCATAGATAGCAAAGAACAGGCCTGAGGCCAGCAGGCACAGGCCCAGGAAAAGCAGCCAGGCCTTGGAAGCCAGGCTGGGTCGCTTGTTATGTTTATCCATTGTCACTATTAGGTTATGCGAATCGCCGCATCGCCGTGGGTAGGCGGATGGCGGGCCTGGGCCGCAAAGCCTCGCAGGCCCATCGCATGGGCTGGAGAGAGGCGCGGCTTGATCTATGTCATGTCCGCGACAGCGCATTATCGGCGCGGAGCAAAGCCGGGGAGGGCGGTAGGTGCAATTTTTGCCGGCGAGCTAAGTCCCAGCACTTGCAAGCAAACACCAGTGCAGCGTGGTGTGACCCAGCGACCGGTATCCGGTCGGCCCGATTAGGCTCAAGAAGCGTCGGCCTTGGGCAGCGGCGCCTGCCAGCGCGCGATAAACCAGAAATAAAAGCCCGCTGCTGCAAAGATGGCCGCCATCACGCCCAGCAGCAGCTGCATGTCGGGGTTGTGGGCATAGGGCCCCCAGATGACCCGGCCCAGCAGCACAGCCACGACCACGGCCGAAATCACCGCGCAACGCCGGTTGCGTGCCAGCACCCGTTTCTCGGCCTGCGCAATGAACAGCTCGGCGTGCTCGCCGCTAAAGCCCGCCGCATCCAGCTTGGCCAACAAGTCTTCGCGCGACTTGCCTTTGAGGATGTCGCGTGCCAGCAGAAAACGAAGAAATTTGTTGGATGCGGAATCGGCCATGGTGTGAGGAGAAAACAGCAGGAAGGAGCGTAGAGCGCGCGCAGGCGCAGGCCGCCCATTGTGCCTGCCTTGGCGAAGCCCTGGATAAAGCGGGCTTGAACCTAGGGTAAACCATATATTTCGTCAATAGATATGTAATATATGACTAAATGACTAGTTAAAAGGAATAATATGACGCTTTAATATATTCATTTTGACAATGCTTGGTTGTAACATTTGTCCATCATCCACCCTGATCAGAGAGCCTGACATGAGCGACAAATCCAGCAAAAAGACCGCCCAAACCTCCTCCTCCAGCGCCGCCAAGGCCGGTGCCGGCGACAAGAAAGTCACGATTTTGGGTGCCGGCAAAATCGGCTTTGCGATGGCCGTGCTGCTGCAGGCCGCCGGCGGCTACCAGCTGCGCATTGCCGACCAGTCCAAGGCGCAGCTCAAGGCCGCTGCGGCGCTGGGCCTGGAGACCGTGCATATCGGCAAGGGTGGTGACCTGTTGCCTGCGGTGCAGGGTCAGTTTGCCGTGCTCAATGCGCTGCCTTTCCACATGGCCACCGAGGTGGCCGGCATCGCTGCCGCCCATGGCGTGCATTACTTCGATTTGACCGAGGATGTGCAGTCCACCCACGCAATCCGCAAAATCGCCGCCAAGGCCGGCAGCGTGCTGATGCCCCAGTGCGGCCTGGCTCCCGGCTTTATCGGCATTGTCGGCAACGACGTGGCCAAGCATTTCGACACCTTGCACGACCTCAAGATGCGCGTGGGTGCGCTGCCCCGCTACCCGCAGGGCAGCCTGCGCTACAACCTGACCTGGAGCACCGAAGGCCTGATCAACGAGTACATCAACCCCTGCGAAGCGCTGGTGGATGGCCAGCCGCTGACGGTGCATGCGCTCGAAGGTCTGGAGACCTTTGCGCTGGACGGCATCGAGTACGAGGCCTTCAACACCAGCGGCGGTCTGGGCACCTTGACAGAGACCTGGGCGGGCAAGGCGCGCAATGTGGACTACAAGTCCATCCGCTACCCCGGCCACTGCGCCATCTTGAAGATCTTGCTCAACGAGCTCAAGCTGCGTGACAAGCGCGAGCTGCTCAACGAGATCTTCGACAACGCCATTGCCGCCACGCGCCAGGATGTGATCGTGGTCTTTGCCAGCGCCACCGGCTACAAGGGTGAGCGCCTGATGCAGGAGTCCTACTCGGCCCGAATCGTGGGCACCACCGTCGCTGGCCATGCACTCACTGCCATCCAGCTGACCACCGCTGCTGGCATCTGCTGCGCGCTGGACTTGGTGGCCAGCGGTGTGCTGCCGCAAAAGGGCTTTATCGCGCAAGAGTCGATCGAGCTGGCGGACTTCATGGCCAACCGCTTTGGCCAGTACTACCGCGTGCAGGATCTGAATGCATCGCTGGCAGCCTGAGCACTGAGGGCAGGGCCGCGCCCCTCGCAGCTCGCCCGGCGAGCGGCTGCCAACTCCTGCGCAAAGGCCTGGCGACAGGCCCGGCGACCGGGCGCTCTCCGGTGTGGGGTGCATACATCTATCCGCTAAAAAATGGCTGCTTTCGTCGCTGCAAGGGGAAGAAAGCAGCTATTATTTTTGTAGTTTCAGAAAGTATGTGCTGTGACTAAATGCTAGTCATCGCCCACTTCTGTACTGCGCGATAGATGACTTGTATCAAGCAATGTCTCTGCGGTGATCGATAGCGATTGCTTTGTTGCGCAAGCCAAGATAGATTGCGTCGGCTCCTCACACAAGTTGTGACGTTAGTGACCAAATAAATCGAATGGCACGGTTGCTGAAAGCGCCGCATGGTTTGTCATGCGGCTGCGGGCAGCGTTTTGCTCTTTGTGGGGCTTTTCAGTACACATGCGGCCTGCAGTACCCTGGGGAATGGGAATGCCTGGCTCAGATACCAAGGAATCGTCATATGGCAGATCACAACTCCAACGAAACGCTTGCCAGTCCGTCCCGGCGCAAAGTGCTGGCCCGCATGGGCCTGGCGGCAGGCTCGGGGATGGTCTTGTCGCTGCCGCATATCGCCAGCGCGGCAGCGACGCCGCTCAAGTGCGCCGGCGCCTATACCGACACGCTGTTCCACACCCGCAATCTGACGCAGTTTGCGCGTGAAGCCAATGGCCTGAGCCAGGGTGGTCTGCAGATCGAGGTGGTCTCCAATGCCAAGCTGATGCCGATGAACCAGGTCATGCCTGCGCTCAGCAAGGGTGATCTGGCGATCGGCGAGATCTTCATGTCGAACTTCAGCGACCAGTACCCCGCCTTTGCCATCGACTCGCTGCCCTTTATCGTGCGCAGCTTTGACGATGCCAAGCGCCTGTGGGCGGCCACGCGCGAGCCGATCGAGGCGCTGCTGAAAAAGCAAGGCATTCGCCTGCTCTACACCGCACCTTGGCCGGGTCAGGGCCTGTTCTCGCGCACGGCGGTGAACAAGCTCGACGACGTCAAGGGCCAGAAATTCCGCGTCAACAACGTCGCCTCCAAGTACATTGCCGAGGTCGCCGGTGCGACCCCGGTCGACACCCCGGCCAATGACCTGGCCAAGGCTATCCAGGCGGGCAAGGTTGATGTGATGCTGACATCGAGCACCACCGGCGTGGACAGCCAGTCCTGGAACGCGATGGGCATCTTCATCGACATGCGCGCCTGGATTCCGAAGAACCTGATCCTGATGAGCGAGAAGAGCTGGTCGGGCCTGACCGACGGCGCCAAGACGGCGCTGGACACTGCCGCCAAGCAGGCCGAGGCGCGCGGCTGGCAGTTGGCCAAGGATGCCGACGATGCCGCGCAGAAGGTGCTGGTCGAGCATGGCACCAAGATCAGCCAGCCGTCCTACGAGCTGCGCCGTGCGCTGGACTTGATGGGCGAGAAGTTCGCCCGCGAGTGGTCGTCCAAGGCCGGTGTCGATGGTGCTGCCGCCTTGCTGAACTACTACTTCCCCAAGAAGTAAACCCTTGGCATGTGCCTGCGGGCCTGCATGCCTGCCCCGGTGCACCAGAGATCAAAAAACCGCCGATGCGCCTGTCAAGGGCAGCGGCGGTTTTTGCATGCTGGCGCTGCGATTTACTTGGCGTAGATATGCGCAATCTCGGTGGCGAACTTCTGCATGAGCTGCGGGCGGCGCAGCTTGAGCGTAGGCGTCATCAAGCCGTTGTCGATGGTCCAGGGTTCGGTGACCAGGTAGACGGCGCGCGGCACCGCATACTTGGCAAGGCCCTGGCACTGCGCGGCGATGCGCTCCAGCGCGATCTTGCGCACGGCGCTGGCCTGCAGGCTGACGCTGTTGTCCGGGTCCAGACCCAGGCTGGTGGCCAGCTGCTTCCATTCTTCGCGGTTGACGACGGTGACGCAGGCGATAAAGGGCTGGTGCTCACCGACGACAAAGCTTTGCTCGAACAGCGGATCGGCGCAGAGCGCCTGCTCGATATCCGAGGGCGGCACCTTCTCGCCGGTGGCGGTGACGATGATCTCCTTGATGCGGCCCACGATGCGCACTTCGCCACCTACCAGCTCGGCCTGGTCGCCGGTGCGCAGCCAGCCGTCGTCAGTAAAGGCCTGGCGCGTGTCTTCAGGGCGGCCCCAGTAACCCATCATGATATTGGGGCCGCGTGCCTGCAGTTCCTTGTTCTCGCCAATGCGCACTTCCATGCCATCGAGGGGCTTGCCCACCGTGGATGGGTCGTTGTGCTGCAGCGAGTTGGCGGTCAGCACCGGCGAAGTCTCGGTCATGCCAAAGCCCTGCAGCACATTCAGGCCCAGGCCCAGAAAGCTGTGCGACACCACCGAGGGAATGGCCGCGCCGCCGGTCACGGCAATGCGCAGCCGGCCGCCAAACAAATCCAAAATGGGCTGGGCCACTTTTTTCTGCAGCAGCGACCAGGGCAGCCAGCGCGCCCAGCCGCCTTGCGGTGCATCGGTATTGGCCAGGCCATGGGCCTGGCAGTGGCGCGCCCAGCCTTTGGAGACGGCTGCGGCAAAGAGCGCGCGCTTGAGGGCCGACCTGGTGAGCTTTTCCTGGATCTTGGCGTAGATGCGCTCGTAGATGCGGGGCACGGACACCAGGATGGTGGGGCGGATGCTGAGCATGTCCTCGGCCAGCAGCGCGACCGAGCGGGCATAGACCACCGTGCTGGCGACTGCCATCGGCAGGTAGTAGCCGCAGCTGCGCTCAAAGGTGTGCGATACCGGCAGAAAGGACAGAAAGACATCGTTCTGCGTTGGCACGACACGGCCGAGCACCGCCTTGACGTCGCTCAGCACATTGTGGTGGCTCAGCATCACGCCCTTGGGCTTGCCGGTGGTGCCGCTGGTGTAGACGATGGCGGCCATATCCTGCGCTTCTGGCGCCTGGTGGGTCTGTGATGGGGTGCTGTTGCCATCGGCCTCGGCCAGCCAGTCCTGCAGACGGACCAGGCGCGGCAGACCTTCGCTGCTGGCCAATACCGGGATCGCTGCTTGCTGCGGGTCATCGATCACCACGCAGCGCAGCGCGGGCAGCGGCGTGCCAGTCGCCACGATCTGCTCCCAGGTCTCCAGGCGGTTGATGAGCAGCAGCGAGGCGGCCGCATCGGCCAGGATAAAGGCGATATTGCCGGGGTTGTCATTGGCATGCAGCGGCACGGTGGCGCAGGCCTGGGCCATGCCGGCCTGGTCGATACAGATGGCGTGCACGCTGTGCGTCAGCAAGGTGGCAATGCGTGCGCCTCGCGCCAGCTGCAGGCCTTGCAGCGCCTGGCCCCAGCGTGCGACCTGGGCCTGCATATCGGCCCAGCTGAACGATTGCCAGGCATCCGTTGCGCTATCAAACCAGCGGTAGGCTTCGCGCTCAGGGCTGTGGTTGCAGCGGTAGGCAAACAGCGCGGGCAGGGTGGTCAGGGCGCTAAGCTCAGGGGCCAGCGGCGCTGGAAGTTGGGCGTTCATATCTCTGTCGTTCTCCTCGGGTGTGATCATCGCATTGGCGCGCCGTGGTTTGGGCCATTTGCGGGCCGGATGGCCTGCGGGCTTGCTGCGATTTGCAACGAGGCGATTGTCTGCAGCGCGCGGCGGCAGACGCTGAAATTTGGATGCGTATGCGATTTTTATACCTCAGGGGTATCAATATTTGATACTTCTATCGCGTGCAGAGCTTGGAATGCGCTCGTACAGGCACGGTGGAGCGGTCGCCGTTCAGCGGCTGCTGGATGGCGCTGCCCGCTGGCCTTCGCTGCTGGCAGATGCGGCATCCGGCGCCTGCTGTGACTGGTCTGCAGCGCCGGTACTGCCCGCAGAATCGGCTTGGGGCACGCCACCGAGCAGGTAGTGCAGGCACAGGGCCAGCAGTGCTGCGCCAGCGGCCCACCAGCAGGGGTACCAGCGCGCGGCGTCGCTGTAGCCGTCGGGGTTGCTATCCCGGCGGGCGTTGGCGCCTTCGCGTGGATCGCAGGCCAGGTCAAAGCGCGGGTCATGGGCGGGCCCAGGCTGCGGCTGCTCGGGCAGGCTGGGGTCGGCCCGGGCCAGCTCGGCATCGTCGATCAGTGGCGCGCGCTCCCATTCCTCCAGCGCGCGGCGTGCGGCGGCCCAGTCGGCATCGTCCACCAGCAGACGCACCAGGCTGCCGGCGGGCAGCTCGCCGATCGCGCCTTGCAAATGCTCGCCACTGACAAAGCTGGTGATGCCGTGCTGGCGCAGCACGTCTTGCAGAACATGGGCTTGTACGGCACTGGCCGGTTCATAAACAGTGCGCATCTTGGGTCTCCTGTTGCGGCTAGGGATCCTCTGCAAAATCCTCGCCCAATGGGATGGACGCGGATCGCCCGAGTCCGCGTCTACACCACGGCAGGGAGTTTTGCAGAGGGTCTCTTGGTCATGCAAATACTATAGCGTCTGTTGCTTTGTGGCTATGGCGGCATGACCTGCATCAAGCAAAAGTAGGCCGATCGGCAACCGGCCTGGTGGGCTGCGCGCTTTCCCTAGTCAGGGTGGGCAAAGCGGGTGGTATGTTGGTGCCTGGGGCGGTTTTTTTGGCCGCATTCAGAACCCGTTTTTGGAACAGGAGACTTTGGATGATGCACCCTGCTTGGCGTTTTCGTCTCTCCCCCCTCTGGCTGGCCGCTGGCCTGGCTGCTGGCAGTGGCATGGCCCAGGCCGCTTGCCTCGATGACGCCCAGGTCGCGCAGTGGCTGCAGGCCTATGAGGCCAAGCAGCCCGTGCCTTCGGCCCCCGCGATGACCGAGGCCGATGGCAAATGCAGCCGCAACAAGCTCAACGCCGCCTGGCTGGCCCAGGGCAAAAAGCCCATTGGCTACAAGGCGGGGCTGACCAGCGCGGCGATGCAAAAGCGCTTTCAAACCGACAAGCCGGTATGGGGTGTGCTCTACGAGGGCGCGCTGCTGCCCAACCGCAGCACCGTGCCTGCCGCCTTTGGCGCACGCCCGATGTTTGAGGCGGATATGCTGGTGCGCGTCTCCAGCAGTGCCATCAACCGCGCGACTACGCCGCTGCAGGTGCTTAACAACATCGACCGCATCGTCCCCTTTATCGAGTTGCCCGACCTGGTCGTGGAGAACCCCGCACAGCTCGATGGCGCGGCCGTCGAGGCGATGAATGTAGGCGCGCGCATGGGCGTGATGGGCAACGCCATGCCCGTGCCACAGTTCCGCGCCGAGCGCTATGCGCTGTTGAATGCACTGCAGAGCATGCAGGTCGATATCACCGACCAGAGCGGCGCGCGGCTGGGTGGCGGGCGCGGCGGCGACCTGATGGGCCAGCCGCTCAATGCCGTGGTCTGGCTCGCGCAAGCCCTGCAGGCCGAAGGCCAGCGCCTCAAGGTGGGCGACTGGATCAGCCTGGGTTCGTACTCGGCCTTGATGCCGCCCCAACCCGGGCAGCAGATCCGCGTGGATTACAAGGGCTTGGTCGGGGCGCAGCCGGTAGAGTTGCGCTTTGAGTAACCAAGCTCGGCATCAGGCCTATGCGAAGGAAGGCTCTGCCAAGTTGGCAGGGCCTTTTTTCCTCGGGATGCTCTGCAAAACCCTCGCCAAGCGGGATGGACGCGGATCGGGATGAGCAGCAAGGCGTCTTTTGCAGTCAATAGCGAGCTATTGACAAGGAGGACAACGTAGCGGATCGCCCGAGCCCGCGTTCAGACCACGGCAGGGAGTTTTGCAGAGGGTCCCTAGGTGACCGACATGCCCCGTTGTGAATGGGCAATGGCTGATAATCAGCCGGCCCTGTTCCCCAATTGCGCCCATGCCGGCTGGCTGGGCAACGATGTATGTCTGACGCCTCACCCCGCTCCAAAGCCCATCTCCCCGCCGAATTGTCCATGCCTGCCGATGTGATCGCCGAGCTGACTCCCACGATGCGCAGCGTGGTTGAGCGCATGGCCCGCGCCCAGCACACCCCCATGTGGGAGATGACGGTGCAAGAGGCGCGCCAAGCCTACGGCATTGGCGCCGGGGTGCTGGAGATTGCCAAGCCCGCACTCGCACGCGTTGAGGACTTGCACATCCCGGCGCGCGATGGTTTTCAGATCCCGGCGCGGCTCTACGCCGCCAGCTGGGACCCGCTGCAGCCGGTGTTACTCTTTACCCATGGCGGGGGCTTTACGATCGGCAGCGTGGACACGCATGACACGCTGTGCCGCGAGCTGGCCCACCTGGCTGGCTGCATGGTCGTCTCGGTGGACTACCGCCTGGCGCCCGAGCACCGCTTTCCGACTGCCAGCAATGATGCCTGGGATGCCTTGCAGTGGCTGGCGGCCGAAGGCATGGCGCTGGGGGCCGATACCGGCCGCCTGGCCGTGGGTGGCGACAGCGCAGGCGGCACCTTGGCAGCGGTCAACGCGATTCTCGCGCGCGACGCCGGTATCGACCTGGCCTTGCAGCTGCTGATCTACCCCGGTTGCGCGGCGCACCAGGATACGCCCTCGCATGCGCGCTACAGCCAGGGGCCCATTCTGACCAAGCCGATGATCAGCTGGATGTTCAGCAACTACCTGCGCACGCTGACCGACCGCGACGACTGGCGCTTTGCGCCCTTGCTGGCGCCGGATCTGCGCGGCCTCGCGCCTGCCAGCATCCATCTGGCGCAATGCGATTCACTGGTCGATGAGGGCGTGATGTATGCCGAGCGCCTGCGTGCTGCCGGTGTCGACGTGGACCTGCACACCTATGCCGGCGTGGCGCATGAATTTGTCAAGATGGGCCGCGCGCTCAAGGAAGCGCGGGCCTGCCATGCGCAGATGACCCAGGCGCTGCGTGCGGCCTTTGACTGAGGGCGGCCCTGCTGCCGAATCGCCTCTAGATTGACCATATTGTGAGTACAGAAAAGACCATGAGCACCTCTTCCCAGACCCTGTTTGACACCCCCGCCCGCAGCCTGGCCGATTTCCGCTGCCGCAGCCGCCAGCGCGTGCGCTGGTCTGAGGTCGATCTGCAGAAAGTGGTCTTCAACGCCCATTACCTGAGCTATGTGGATATTGCCATGTCCGAATACTGGCGCCAGCTGGCCGTGCCTTACGAGGAGGGCATGCAGCGCCTGGGCGGCGAGCTGTTCCTGCGCGCCTCGCAGCTGGAGTTCCATGCCTCGGCACGCCTGGACGATGTGATCGACATCGGCCTGCGCGTGGCCAAGCTGGGCAATACCTCGGTGCAGTACGAGGCGGCGATCTACTGCGCTGGCACTTTGCTGGCCACGGCCACCATGGTCTATGTGTTTGCCGACAGCGCCCAGCAGCCCCAGCCGCTGCCCGAGGCCTACCGCCGCATGGTGCAGCGCTTTGAAGCGGGCGAAGAGATGGTGGAACTGAAGACCGGCAGCTGGAATGTACTGGGCCAGGAGGCGATGCGCCTGCGCATGCAGGTCTTTGTGCGCGAGCAGGGCATTCCTGCCGAGATCGAGGCCGATGCCTTTGATGTGAGTGCGCTGCATGCGGTCGCGCTCAACGGCCTGGGCATGTGCGTGGCCACCGGCCGCATGCTGCCCAGCGCGCAGGAAGAAAACCGGGCCGATGCGATGCGCATTGGCCGCATGGCCGTCGCCAAGCCGCTGCGCGGTGGCAGTCTGGGCCGCCAGGTGCTCGATGCCTTGGTCGATGCCGCTGCGCGCCAGGGCAAGCGGCAGGTGGAGCTGCATGCGCAGCGCACAGCGGAGAACTTCTACCGCCGCGCTGGCTTCAGCGTTGTGGGCGAGCCCTATGAGGAAGCAGGCATTGCCCATATCTCGATGCAAAAAACGCTGCGCTGATCAATGGCGGGCTGCTTGTCTTACCAATGGGGCTATGCAGCGGTTTGATAACTTGACCAATAAAAAGCCGGGTCTGGTTTCCCAGACCCGGCAAGTGTGATGGTCAAGATGCGCTTGAGTAGTTGTTCCGTCATGCTTGCAGGGGCTGCTTGAACGGCTCCTGCTTGCAAAGTCCCGCAATTTTAGCAAATTGCAGCGCAAATGCCATAAAAATTCTGTAACGGCTGCCGGGGGGCCTTTTTTGACTGAGAAATTGTCGTATTTGTGATGAAGCAGACAGTTACCACTGTCGTGGGACATCACAAATAGGCGATCAGATGTCTTCCTTGAGCGTATAGGGCAGGCTCAGTAGCTGCAAGGCCGCGCCGGTGCTGCTGCCCAGGTGCAACGGCTCGCTGGCGGCCGTAATCTGCATCGATACCAGGGCCTCAAAGCCCGATGCGCTGGCAGCGGCCTGCACCACGGTGCCCACCGGCTGGCTGTCGTCGCTGGCGGCAAAGACCTCCTGGCCCGGCTGGGGCTGCGCGGCCGAGGCGAGCCGGTACATGCGGCGCTTGAGCGTGCCGCGGAACTGGCTGCGTGCGACGACCTCCTGGCCGGGGTAGCAGCCTTTTTTGAAGCTCACGCCATCGACCGATTCAAAGTTCAGCATCTGGGGCACAAAGGCATCGACCACCGGCGTGGTGATCAGCGGCACGCCCGCCTGCACCATCGACAGCTGCCAAGCCTGCGGCGCAATGGCCGGGCTGCCTGAGATTTGCGTGGGCAGGGCGCTGGCGGCGGGGGCGGCGAGCAGTGCGCGGCTCTCGCCTTCGGCGGCATAGAGGCGCACCATCGACGCATCGCCCAGCGCCAGCACCTGCCAGGGCGCCAGGCTGCGGGCCTCGGCGGGCACAGCATCACCGGCCAGGCCCAGCAGTTGCACGGCCTCGGTCGCGTCGCTCAGCTTGCACTTGGCGCGCAGCACAAACATCGACAGACGCTTGAGCGTGGCGGGCAGCACATCGCGGCTGGTGATGAGCCAGAACTCGTCTGCGCTGCGTTTGATCACGATAAAGCTGGCCTGCATACGGCCCTTGGCCGACAGAAAAGCCGCCAGCCGTGCCTGGCCCACGGGCAGCAACTGCACATCATGGCTGAGCTGGCCCTGCAAGAAGCTGGCGGCATCGGCGCCCTCGGCGCGGATCACGCCCAAATGCTGGAGCGAAAGGTGTCCCTGTAATGCTTGAGTCATGGGGTGAATTATGATGCTCGCTCCATTGCACGGAGGCGGTAGGGTTGTGAAGCGTTTATTCAAGTTGATTGTTGTGCTGGCACTGGCCGCTGCCGGTGCGGGCTATGTCTGGCTGAACCAGCCACTGGTCCTGGGCAAAGGCGGCGCCACCGTGGAGCTGGAGATTGAGCCGGGCACCTCGCCGCGTGCCGTCGCCCAGGCGGTGCGGGCCGTGGGCATCGAGGTGAACCCCGATCTGCTGTACTGGTGGTTCCGCCTCTCGGGCCAGGACCGCAAGATCCGCGCGGGCAACTACGAGATACCCGCCGGCACGTCGCCGCGCAGCCTGCTGGCGCGCCTGGTGCGCGGTGAAGACAGCCAGCGCGTGCTGACCATTGTCGAAGGCTGGAACCTGCGCCAGATGCGTGCGGCCATGGCCAGGGAAGAGCACCTGCGCCACGACACGGCAGCGATGACGCCCGAAGAGATCATGGCAGCGCTGGGCCGGCCCGATATGCCGGCCGAAGGCCGGTTTTTCCCCGACACCTATGCATTTTCCAAGGGCAGCAGCGACCTGGCCTTGATGCGCCGCGCGATGCTGGCGATGGACAAGCGGCTCGAAGCGGTCTGGTCGCTCAACCCCTCGGACAGCCCGCTCAAGAGCCCGCAGGATTTGCTGACGCTGGCCAGCATTGTTGAGAAGGAAACCGGTAAGGCAGAGGACCGGGCGATGGTGGCGGGGGTTTTCATCAACCGCCTGCGCATCGGCATGCTGCTGCAGACGGACCCGACCGTCATCTACGGCCTGGGTGAAAAATTCGATGGCAATCTGCGCAAGCGCGACCTGCAGACCGATACGCCCTGGAACACCTATACCCGCGCTGGCTTGCCACCCACACCGATCGCCATGCCCGGCAAGGCCTCGCTGATGGCCGCCATCCAGCCTGAGAACACCAAGGCGCTGTACTTTGTCGCCAAGGGCGATGGCAGCAGCCATTTCAGCCAGAGCCTGGACGAGCACAACCGTGCGGTAAACACCTATATCCGCGGCAAGTAGTCGCGGGCACTGGCGAAAGCCGGACTGTTGAGCAAAGCCAGCCATAGCGCTGGCTTTTTCGTTTCAGCGCGGGCAGGGGGGCCGGCGTGTTATGGGCTGCCGCTGCCCAACGCCTCGGTGTAGAACGCGTAGCGCCCCCGGCCCTGCTGCTTGGCCTGGTAGAGCGCCCTGTCGGCCTTGCGCAGCAGGCCGTCCGGGTCTTGCGTGTCAGAGGGCTGGGTCAACAGGGCAATACCCACGGACACGCCGATGCTGACGCGCTGGCCTTCGATCACATAGTCGGCGCTGAGCTTGTCGATCACCCGCTGGGCCAGGCTGGCAGCGGCTTGCGCCGAGGAGGCGTTTTGCACGATGCAAAATTCGTCACCGCCCATGCGCACCACCAGGTCGGTGTCGCGCAGCAGCTCACGCAAGCGCTCGGCCACCGCGCACAACAGCGCGTCGCCAGTGGCGTGGCCGAGGGTGTCATTGACCTGTTTGAAGCGGTCCAGGTCCAGATACAGCAAGGCGCCTGCGGTGCCGCCCGGCGAGCAGATCGGCTTTTGCAGCAGACTGCGGTTGGGCAGGCCGGTGAGCGGGTCATGCAGCGCCAGGTAGGCGACCTCGGCCTGCGCACGCTTGCGGTCATCCACATCTTCGAGCACGCCCAGCCATTCGCTGATGCGCTGCTGCTCGTCCACAATGGCGGCGCCCCGGGCGCGCATCCAGCGCCAGGCGCCGTCCTGGGTGCGCAGGCGCAACTCCACATCCAAGGTGTGGCGGGGGTCCGTCAACAGCGGCACCGCCTGGTTTTGCAGCTGCGCGGCGTCCTCGGGGTGCACATGGCGCAGCCAGCCCAGCTGCAGCGCCTGCGCATCTGGCGTGCCACCCAGGGCCTGCCAACCGACGATGGACAGCGCGCGGCCTTTGGCATCGAGGCTCCACTGCACCGACGCACCGGCATGGGCCAGGGTGCGCGCGCGCTGCTCGCTGGCGGCCAGCGCAGCGGCTGCCTGCTTTTGCGCAGCCAAGGTCGACTCGATGCGCGCGCGTGCGCGGCTGAGGCTCTGGCGCAGGATCTCGTACTCCTGCACCACCAGCACTTGGCCGCCACCGGTGGCCGCGGCATAGGAGGCGCCGGTGCGCGTGCTGATGGTCAGCTGGCGGATGGGGCGCAGCAACTGGCGTGAGACCCAGGCGCACAGCAGGCCCGCAATGGCCAGCGCAAAAAGGCTGGCCAGCACGATATGGGTGACCGGTGTTTGCCAGCGGGCGTTGAAGGCTTCCAGTGGCTCACCGGCCACCACCACCCAGCCGGGCGTCTTGGGCAGCTGGTAGAAGCTGAAGATCACCTGGCCGCCATCGGCCCGCAGGGCCTCGAAGCTGCCCCGGTTGGCACCCACGGCCTGCAGCCTGGCCCAGTCGGGCACGGTGGTGCCGATAAAGCGTTCGGCCTGGGCCGAGCGCGCCAGTATCCGGCCCTCGCCATCGGTGATGGCTATCAGCACACTGTCGCTGGCCTGGCTGGGCGCGATGCTCACCATCTCAGCCGGTGGTGTGGTCAGCACCAGCACCTGGGGCGATGCAGCGCCCAGGCGCACGGCCATCGCCACTGCGGCCTGGCCGTCCTGGAAAAAAAGCTGTGAAAAAGCCGGCGCACTGCTGCGCAGCGCCTCCTGGGCCAGTGCCAGCTGCACGGGCAGCAACGCAGGCGCTGCCGTCGAGGCCATGTCCGCTTGGGTCTGGCCGGGGCGCAGCAGCACCAGGCTGCTGGGCGCGGCCATGCCGGTCAGCCGCAGCCAGCGGTCCAGCGTGCGGGGCGATGAGAAGTCGCCGTCCGCCGCAAAGGACTGCAGCATGCCGGCGCGGTTGAGCAGATCAGACTCGGCCGCCTGGCCCAGGTTGCTGGTGATGTCCAGCATGCGGTTGAGGCTGCTGTCTCGGTAGGACTGGGCCACATGCTGCACCGTGTAGATGCCCGCGGCCAAGATGGGCAGCGCTGCTGCCAGCATCAGCAGCACCAGGTAGGTGCTCAGCGAGCGCGCACCGGCCACCATGGGCTCCAAGGCAGGGCCATTGGTGTCCATTCCTTCAGCGGGCAAAAGGGTCTGGGCAGATGATGCGGGCATGGGTGGGGCTGGACCCTTTCCCACGGCGCTGGGCCGGAGGCGGACACGGGTGCAGCTGGGGGCTGGAAAGAGGCCGACTGGATTATCGGGGGTGGTCCGGGGCTTTTTCAGCGCCAGCGAGTGACTCTGACAATTGTTATAGGAGTGGTTTGCCTCTGCCTCAGCAGCCTCACGAGGGCGATGCCGGGTCTGTCACTTATTCACAACGGTCCAAGCCAAGTCAAGCCCAGTTGGAGGCCAGCATGGCCAAGCCCGCCAGGGTCAGCAGGCCCAGCACCACGCGCTTGAAGGCCACATCGCTGATGCGTTCATACAGGCGCGCTCCCCACAGCGAGGGCAGCACCATGGCCGGCAGCGCCACCGCCAGCTGCGGCAGCATGCGCTGGCTCACCAGCCCGGTGGCCACATAGCTGGCAAAGGTGACGGCCAGCATCGTGAGGTTGAAGTTCTGGATCACCTGGCGCTGGGTGTCGCGCGCCATGCCGGTGATCTGGCACCACAGGGTGGGCACCACGCCCGAAAAACCACCCAGCGCCGCCATGGCCCCACCGGCCAGCCCCGCCAGCCCATTGGCCAGCGCACGCCCAGGGCCTCGGCTGAGCCGCCCCGATGCGATGCCGCCCAGCCGGTGGGAGAAGGCCATCAGCGGGCAAAAGATGACCAGCAGCGCGCCCAGCACGGTCTTGAACAGCTGGGCATCGAGCATGGGCAATAGCTTCAATCCCAGCGGCAGGCCGCACAGCCCACCCAGCACAAACGGCCACAGCATGCGCCCGTCAAAGCCGCGCCGCACCTTGAGCGCCTGGATGATCTGCCCGCACAGGCCGCCAAACACCGCCAGCACCGCCGCGAGCGCGGGCTCCAGGGTCCAGGCCCACAGGGCCATGGCCGTCATGCTGTAGCCAAAGCCCGAGAGGCCCTGCACAAAGCCGGCGAGCGCTGCGCCCATGGCGATGACGAGGATGCTGTCCATGCCGAGAAGTCTCCGCGCTCGGGTGCAGTCCCGGGCTGATTTTTGCTGATGGAGGAAGAGGCGTAAAAAAGCGACCCGGTGGGTCGCTTCGGAAGAAGCCCGAGGGCTATCTTAAGACTTAAGCTGAGGTGCCGTAGCTGTCCAGCGGCACGCAGCTGCAAAACAGGTTGCGGTCGCCATAGACGTTGTCGACGCGGCCCACGGGGCTCCAGTACTTGGCGCGGCGCAGCGCAGGCACGGGGTAGGCGGCGGCTTCACGGCTGTAGCTGTGGCTCCATTCGCTCGCCAGCAAGGTCTCGGCGGTGTGGGGCGCGTTCTTGAGCAGGTTGTCATCCTGCGCGGCACGGCCCGCTTCAATGTCGGCGATCTCGCCACGGATGGCGATCATCGCTGCGATGAAACGGTCCAGCTCGTACAGGCTCTCGCTCTCGGTGGGCTCGACCATCAAGGTGTTGGGCACCGGGAACGACAGGGTCGGCGCGTGGAAGCCGTAGTCGATCAGGCGCTTGGCGACGTCCTCGGCCATCACGCCGCAGCTGTCCTTGAAGTGGCGCAGATCCAGAATGCATTCATGGGCCACATGGCCGTGCTCACCGGCGTACAGCGTTGGGAAGTGGGCTTCGAGGCGCTTGCTGATGTAGTTGGCGTTCAGAATCGCCGTCTCGGTGGCGCGCTTGAGGCCGGCCTCGCCCATCATGCGGATGTACATCCAGCTGATCGGCAGCACGGCGGCATTGCCCAGCGGCGCGGCGCTCACGGCGCCCACCTTGCCAGGGACACCCGCCGTGGCATGGCCGGGCAGGAAGGGCACCAGGTCTTCGACCACGCAGACGGGGCCGACGCCGGGGCCGCCACCGCCGTGGGGGATGCAGAAGGTCTTGTGCAGGTTCAGGTGGCTGACATCGCCGCCAAACTCGCCCGGTGCGGCCAGGCCGACCTGGGCGTTCATGTTGGCGCCATCCACATAGACGCGGCCGCCATGGCTGTGCACCAGCTGGCACAGCTCCTTCACCTGGGTCTCGAACACGCCGTGCGTGCTGGGGTAGGTGATCATGATGCAGGCCAGGTTGGCGCTGTGCTTTTCGCAGGCCAGTTGCAGGTCCGCCATGTCCACATTGCCGTTCTCATCGCACTTGGTGACCACCACCTGCAGGCCCACCATCTGCGCGCTGGCCGGGTTGGTGCCGTGGGCGCTGCTGGGGATCAGGCAGATATTGCGGTGCGCCTGGCCCTTGGAGGCGTGGTAGGCCTTGATGGCCAGCAGGCCGGCGTACTCGCCTTGCGAGCCGGCATTGGGCTGCAGGCTGATGCCGGCGTAGCCGGTGGCCTGGCACAGCCATTCGCGCAGCTGGGCATCGAGCAGCGCATAGCCTTGCAGTTGCTCGGCCGGTGCAAACGGGTGCATGTTGGCAAACTCGGGCCAGGTGATGGGGATCATCTCGCTGGTCGCGTTGAGCTTCATCGTGCAGCTGCCCAGCGGGATCATGCTGCGGTCGAGCGCCAGGTCCTTGTCCGACAGGCTGCGGATGTAGCGCAGCATCGCGGTTTCGGAATGGTGGGTGTTGAAGACCGGGTGGGTCAGGTAGGCGCTCGTGCGCTGCAGGCCTTCGGGGATCAGCGAGGTGCTGCCTTCGTCCATCGCCTCGATATTGGGCAGGGGCTGGCCGGGCTGGGCGAAGATGCTCCAGATCAGTTCCACATCGGCGCGGCTGGAGGTTTCATCCAGGCTGATGCACAGGTACTCGCCCCAGGCCTTGCGCAGGTTGGCGCCCTGGGCCAGCGCGCGCGCCAGGATGGCGTCGGTGGCGTCCTTGGTGTGCAGCGACAGGGTGTCGAAAGCGCTGTCATGGTGCCGGGCGCTGAAGCCCAGCGCCGCCAGGCCACGGCTCAAGATGGCGGTGAGGCGCGCCACGCGCTGGGCAATGCGCTTGAGGCCGGCCGGGCCGTGGTAGACCGCGTACATGCTGGCGATCACCGCCGGCAGCACCTGGGCGGTGCAGATGTTGGAGGTGGCTTTTTCGCGGCGGATGTGCTGCTCGCGCGTTTGCAGCGCCAGGCGGTAGGCCGGGTTGCCATGCACATCGACGCTGACGCCGACCAGGCGGCCTGGCAGCGAGCGCTTGTAGTCGTCGCGGCAGGCCATGAAGGCGGCGTGCGGGCCGCCGGCGCCCATGGGCATGCCAAAGCGCTGGCTGTTGCCCACGACGATGTCGGCACCCCATTCACCAGGCGGGGTGATCAGCGTCAGCGCCAGCAGGTCGGTGGCCACAATCGCGGCAGCCTGCTTGGCGTGGATGGCATCAACGTCGGCCTTCCAGTCGACGATCCAGCCGCTCGAGGCCGGGTACTGGATGACGGCGGCAAAGAGCTCACCGGCCAGCGCAGATTCCCATTCGTCCTTGCTGTTGGCCACCAGCACTTCCAGGCCCAGCGGCTGGGCGCGCGTCTGGATGACCTCGATGGTCTGGGGATGCAGATCGCCTGCCAGCACGATGCGGTTGCTCTTGGACTTGACCGAGCGCTTGGCCAGGGTCATGGCCTCGGCAGCGGCCGTGGCTTCGTCGAGCATCGAGGCGTTGGCGATGGGCATGCCGGTCAGGTCGCAGACCATGGTCTGGAAGTTGACCAGTGCTTCCATGCGGCCTTGCGAGATTTCGGCCTGGTAGGGGGTGTAGGCGGTGTACCAGGCGGGGTTCTCCAGGATGTTGCGCAAAATCACGCCCGGCGTGAAGGTGCCGTAGTAGCCCTGGCCGATAAAGCTCTTGAGCACCTGGTTCTTGCTGGCCAGGGCCTTGAGCTCGGCCAGCGCGTCCGCTTCGGTCACGGGCTCGGGCAGCTCCATGGGCTTGCTGCGCACGATGGAGGCGGGCAACACCTTGTCGATCAGCGCATCGAGCGAGGGCAGGCCCAGTGCTGCCAGCATGCTGGCCTCGTCGGCGCTGCCGGGGCCAATGTGGCGGGCGATGAATTCACTGGCGTTTTCCAGCGCGGCGAGGGGCTCTTTGGAGGGCATCAGCATGGTCCGAAGCGGTGTAGTGGGAGAGGGTGATGGCTGGCGCCGTATCAAAGAGCGCGGGCAGCGAGGAAAAAAGTGGGTCAGCCCGAGGGCTGGCCTGCTGGTGGCCTGCAAAATGTTCAGTGGCAGACCAGCAGCATGGCCAGGTCGTCAGGCGTTGGCGGCGAAGTCGTTGTAGGCGGTCTCGTCGAGCAGCGCGTCGAGCTGGGACACATCGCTCAGCTTGACCTTGAAGAACCAGCCGCTGTTGAGCGGGTCGGAGTTGGCAAGCGAAGGGTCATTGCGCAGTGCTTCGTTGACTTCGACGATCTCGCCGGTCACGGGCATGAAGACGTCGGCAGCGGCCTTGACGGACTCGACCACACCAGCCACATCGCCCTGGTTGAACGAGGCGCCGACTTCCGGCAGGTCGACAAACACCACATCGCCCAGCGCGTCTTGCGCATGGACGGTGATGCCGACGATGGCGGCGTTGGTGTCGGCGCTGTTGATCCATTCGTGGTCGCGGGAGAACTTGATCGTCATAGGAATACTCCAGTTTTGTAGGCGTGAATTGTGCTCGGGCGAGTGCAGAAAGCCGCACCCAGCAGCTACTTTAGCCGCGGAAATAGCGGGGAGGGACAAAAGGCATGGCTGCCACCTCGACCGGGACGGGTTTGCCGCGCACCATCGCATGCAGCTGGGTGCCGATGGCTGCGAGGGCTGGCTCCACATAGGCCATCGCAATGGGCTTGTCGACGGTCGGGGCCAGCAGGCCGCTGGTGGTCACACCCACGACCTGGCCAGCCAGGCTGCTAATCTCGACCTGCTCGCGCACGGGGATGCGTTCTTGCGCGACCAGGCCGACGCGCTTGCGCGTCAAGGTGGCCGGGTTGTCGATCTGGGCGAGCACCTTGTCAGCACCGGGAAAGCCGCCTGCGCGGGCACCGCCCGTGCGGCGCACTTTCTGGATCGCCCAGTTGAGGCCGGCTTCGGGTGGGGTGGTGGTGGCATCGAGGTCGCTGCCGTAGAGGCACAGGCCCGCTTCCAGGCGCAGCGAGTTGCGCGCGCCCAGGCCAATGGGCTGCACCTCGGGCTGGGCCAGCAGCTTGCGCGCCAGCGCCTCGGCCTCATGGCCGGCCACCGAAATCTCGAAACCGTCCTCGCCGGTGTAGCCGCTGCGGGTGATAAAGCAGGCAATGCCGTCCACGTCGAAGTCGCCACCGGTCATGAACACCAGTTGCTCGACGCCGGGCGCCAGACGGGCGAGGGCCGTGGCCGCCTGGGGGCCTTGCAGCGCCAGCAGGCCCTGGTCGGGCAGTGGCAGCACCTGGCAGCGCTGGCCGATGCGTTCGCGGATCAGCGCCATATCTGCCACCTTGCAGGCGCCGTTGACGATGACGAACAGCTCTTGCTCCGAGACACGAAAGAACATCAGGTCATCGACAATGCCGCCTTCGTCATTGAGCAGCAGGCCGTAGCGCTGCTTGCCAATGGCCAGGTCGATCACATCGACAGGCACCAGGGTCTCGAAGGCAGCGGCCGCGTCGGGGCCGATCAGGCGCAGCTGGCCCATGTGCGAGACATCAAACAGGCCCGCTGCCGCGCGGGTGTGCTTGTGCTCGGCGATCAGGCCTTGCGGGTACTGCACGGGCATGGAATAGCCGGCAAAGGGCACCATGCGGGCACCCAGCTCGATATGCAGGGCGTTCAAAGGGGTGGACAGCAGGGCGGATGCGTTGGCGGACATGGACTCTCCAGGGCAAATAACAGGGCATGCAGCCGTTGCCGGTTGCACGCTGTTTGCCCTGCTGTCCGCTTTACCTGAGAGATTCACCCGCCGCTTTGAGGCCTGGGGGCTTGCTCCTTCGGTGGATGGCGTCCAGGCGCCATCTCTCTCCAGCTGGGAACGCCGGCAGGCTCATGCTGCGCGGCGGGCGCCAGTCCTTTTGCCTGAGCGTTCAGCAGCTGCATCTGCAGTAGCCTGCGCCTTCGGCGGCCGCGCTGCGCGTTGGGAACCAACGGGGGCGACTCTCTCCTGACTGCCGCGATTCTAGCGGGAACTGACCGCCCGTGCCTGTAAAAGGCTGCGCCAACCCACAAAAAAGCCACCGGCAGGCGGTGGCTCAGCGTTGGCAGCAAGCCCGATCAGCGGTAGACCAGATCGCGCAGCCCCAGCGATATGCCCGGCACATAGGTGATCACCATCAGGCACAGCAAGATCACCGCGACAAAGGGCAGCAGGTGTTTGATGATCTGGTCCAGCGATATGCGGGCTACGGTGCAGGCGGCAAACAGGTTGACGCCAAAGGGCGGCGTGATCATGCCCAGCGCCAGGTTGACGACCATGATGAGGCCGAAATGCACCGGATCAATACCAAAGTGCATGGCCACGGGCGCCAGAATCGGCGCCAGCACGATGATGGCCGCGCTGGTCTCGATGAACATGCCGATGATGAACAGCGCCGCGTTCACGCCCAGCAGGAACATGGCCGGGCTTTGCAGCACTTCTTCGAGCCAGTGGCCAATCGCATCGGGCACGCCTGCACGGGTGATCAAAAAGGCGAACAGGCCGGCATTGGCGATGATGAACATGATGATCGACGAGGAGATGGCCGATTTGCGAAGAATCGCGTACAGGTCCCGGATCTTGATCTCGCGGTAGATCAGCACGCCCACGACCAATGCATAAAACACGGCCACAGCCGACGCCTCGGTAGGGGTAAAGACGCCGCCATAGATGCCGCCCAGGATGATCACCGGCATCAACAGCGCCCAGCCTGCCTGCAACAAGGCCTTGCCAAAGCCCAGCCGGCCTTCGCCATCGGTCTTGCCCCAGCCCTTATATTTGCAGTAGGCCCAGACAAAGAACATCAATGCGGCGCTGATCAGCAGGCCCGGGCCAAAGCCGGCGATGAACAGCTCACCAATGGACACCTCGGCGCTCACGCCATAGAGAATCATCGGAATGGAGGGCGGGATGATCACGCCCAGCTCGGCGCTGGTGGCCTGCAGTGCGGCCGCATAACTCTTGGGGTAGCCGTGCTTGATCAGCGCCGGGATCAGGATCGCGCCAATCGCAAAGGTGGTCGCGACCGAGGAGCCCGAGACCGCTGCAAAGATCATGCAGGTGAGCACGCAGGTCATCGGCAGGCCACCCTGGACGCCGCCGACAATGCTCTTGGCAAATTCCACGAGGCGGCGCGAGATGCCACCGGTCTCCATCAGGTTGCCAGCCAGAATGAAAAAGGGAATCGCGGCGAGCGGGAATTTGTTGATCGCGCCAAACATCTCCTTGACCGAGATGAGCATGTTGGCATTGCTGGCCTGGATGCCCAGCACGGAGGCCAGGCCGATCGACACGGCGACGGAGACAGTGAGCGCAAAGCACAGCACCATCGTGGAAAGCATCACGGCGGTCATTGCGCGTTCTCCAGTTCGGTATTTTGGGGTTCAAGCAGGTTGCCGATGACGCCGAGCACGGCAAACAGCGCGCCGACGGGCACAGCCAGGTAGGCCCAGAACATGGACAGCGATTCGAGCCCGGCCATGGTCTGCACGCCGCCGCGGCGGGCATAGTCCCAGCCCCACCAGATCAGCACGGCCAGCAGCGCCAGCGTGGCGATGCAGACAAAACCACTCAGGAGGCGGCGCATTGCCGGCGGTGCCCAGCGCTTTAAAACGTCCACACTGACCATCGCGCCTTGGCGGAAGGCCATCGGGATCGCGAGAAACACCATCCAGATCAGGCTGAAGCGGATCAGCACCTCGGTCCATTCGGCGGGCTCTTCGAGCACAAAGCGGGTGATGATCTGGAACATGCCCAGCGTGGATGCGATGGCCAGCATCAGGCAGGCGCCAGCCATGGCGATGCCCGATGTCCAGCGCTCGAAAGCAAGAAAAGCGTTTTTCATGGTGACCGGGGTGGGCAGGCGCATCAAGAGCCGCCTGGCGCCACCGTCCTTGCGCGAGTTGACACAGCAACTGCTGGCGCCTGGCCGGCGTCAGCAGCGATGGGGTACCAAAGGAGGAGCTGCGCCGGAAAGGTGCAAGCACCTTTCCTGGCGCAGGGCTTATTGGAAGTTGCGGATGCGGTCGAGGTTGGCCTTGCCGAACTGCTTTTCGAAGTCGGCATTGGTCTTGGTCAAGGTGGCGACAAACTTGGCTTTGTCGACGTTTTCGACCACCTGCATGCCCTTGGCGCGCAGCTCGGCCACGCCATTGGTGTCGTCCTGGTCCACACGGGCACGGTTGGCCTTGGTGGCAGCCTGGGCGGCCTGCACAAAAGCGGTCTTGTCGTCTGCGCTCAGCTTGTCGTAGGCGGCCTTGTTCATCACCAGGATGCAGGGCGAGTAGACGTGGCCGGTGAGGCTCAGGTGCTTTTGCACCTGGTCAAACTTGGCCGAGGTGATGACGGGCAGCGGGTTCTCCTGGCCATCAACCGTGCCCTGCTGCAGCGCGGTGAACACCTCGGGGAAGGCCATCGGCGTGGTGATGATGCCCAGCGCCTTGTAGGCCTGGATGTGGACCGGGTTCTCCATCGTGCGCATCTTCAGGCCCTTGGTGTCATCGGGGCTGTTGATGGCGCGCTTGGAGTTGGTCATGTGGCGGAAACCGTTCTCCGCCCAGGCCAGGGCCTTGAAACCCTTGCTGTCGAACTTGGCCAGCAGCTCGTTGCCGATGGGGCCATCGAGCACCGCGCGTGCATGGGCCTTGTCGCGGAACAGGAAGGGCACATCGAGAATCTTGGTCTCCGGCACAAAGTTGGGGACTGGACCGCTGGAGCTGAAGGCCAGCTCCTGGGTGCCCAGCTGCACCGCTTCGATCGACTCGCGCTCGCCACCCAGCGCGCCGTTGTAGAAAGTCTGGATTTTGTAGCGGCCGCCAGTGCGCTGCTCCACCTCTTTGGCAAAGGTGTCGATGGCCACGCCCTGGTGCGAGTTCTGGGCCACCGAGATGCTGATGCGCATGGTTGTCTGCGCCAAAACAGGGCCTGCGGCCATCAGACCCATTGCTAACCCCATACCCCAGGCCAATTTCTTCATCTGCATGACGTGTCTCCCCGGCTGTGCCGAATGGTTTTGTAGGCGCCTGCGGATGCCCGCATGCGCTTTGCATTGTGGGCAAGACGGGGCCATTCGGTATTGGGGTTTTTATGATGTCAGGCAGGCGGGCTTTTCTGTTTTCTGCAGCTTTCTATCTAAGTATTTGATAAATAAATAATGTTGATGAGTAAGGCTGCAAGCAAATGTCGCCGCCTCTGTCACCGTGTGGACAGAGTGCTGGGTCTCCATCCCATCTCCCGCCACCCTGCCAGGGCATTGCGTTTGGCAGATGGGCACCCGTCAGTCTGTGTGCGGGTTCAAGGGTTGAGCGCCTGCAGGCGCTCGGCGGTGCCCACATCCACCCAGCGCCCGTCATAGCGGCTGGCGCTGCAGCGGCCCGCCTGCATCGCAGCGCGCAGCTGCTGCACCAGCGGCATCTTGGTGCCCTGCGGATTGCCCGCAGGGATATCGCAGTAGGGCGCGCTGAACAGGGTTTTTTTCAGCAGCGCGACCGAGCAGTAGGTCAGGCGCGGGCGCGGGTCGTCAGCGGCAGGGTTCTGGGCCCGGCCCTCGGCCGTCAGCACAAAGTCGCCCTTGGGGTGGTGGGACGCATTGGGCACCAGCCAGAGGTGGGCCAGGTCATCGCTGTGCGCAAAGCGCTGGCGCAGGGCCTCGTCAAACGGAAAGCCGGGGATAAACACATCGCCAGAGACGAGCCAGAAGGCATCGTCGAGCAGCGGCAGCGCGCGGCTGATGCCGCCGCTGGTCTCGATGCCGCCACCAAAATCCAGGTCCTCGCGGGAGTAGGCAATCTGCAGCTGCGCGCTGCCCAACTGGGCAAGGGCGGGCGCGGCGGGCCAGGCATCTGCCACCTGCTGGCCCAGCCAGCCAGTGTTGATCACCAGGCGCTGCACGCCGGCGCGGGCGAGCTGCTCCATGCTGTACTGCATCAGCGGTTTGCCTTGTACCGGGAGCAGGGGCTTGGGCGTATGGTCGGTCAGCGGGCGCATGCGCTCGCCACGGCCTGCGGCCAGCACCATGGCCTGGGCGCGAAAATCAAGAGGAAATGACATGGGTGATGGAGGCAAAGGGGTCGGGCGTCCAAGTGGAGAGGACCGTGCTCAACCTTTCCAGGTGAAGGGAAACTTCAGCTGTTTGAAAAAGCCATTGGGCACATAGTCGCCGAGCACGCCGTAATCGGTGGGCCAGACTTTATCGCTCTTGACGGCGGTGCCAAACATATAGTCCAGAAAGGCGAAATGGGCGGCGTAGTTCTTGTCCAGCGCCTCGGCATCCTGGCTGTGGTGCCAGTGGTGGAAGTTGGGCGTGACGATGATATAGCGCAGCGGGCCCAGCCGCACACTGACATTGGCGTGGTTGAACACCGCCTGGAAGCCGACGATGATGATGTAGGCATCGATCACCTCCTTGCTGAAGCCCAGCACATAGATGGGTGCGAGCACCAGGGTGCGGGTGATCAGCAGCTCCAGAATGTGCTGGCGCGAGCCGGCCAGCCAGTCCATGCTTTTGACGCTGTGGTGCACTGCGTGGATGCGCCAGAGCAGGGGCACCTCATGGTAGGCGCGGTGCGTCCAGTACTGCACCAGATCAGCGACGAGAATGATCAAAAACAGCGCCACCCAGAAGTTCAGATTGGCGACCCAGCCCCGGATGCCGTCATGGGCGGCCCAGCCAAAGAACTGGTGCACCATCAGGTTGGTGGCCAGCAGCACAAAGCCGACCACCATGTGGTTGACCAGAAAGTGGTGAAAGTCGGTTTGCCACTCGGGGCGGAAGACCGGTTGGTTCTTGCGCAGCGCAAACAGCTTTTCGATAAAGATGAAGATCAGCGCGCTGCCCAGCAGGTCGAGAATGAACCAGTCCAGGCCGATATAGGGTGTGTTGGTGGCAAAGCTGCCCACGGGCACCTTGTGGCCGCCCAAGAGCGCCGACAGCACCACCAGGCCAAAGGCCGAGGCGGCCAGCCAGCGCACCCGGCCCAGCACGATCAGTGCGACCGACAGGCCCCCGGCAATCACCATGCTCCAAAACAGCAGCTGGCGCATCACATCGACGTTGTAGCTGCGGCGCAGCTCAGGTGTGGTGAGGTACTGCGGAAAGTGAAAGGCCAGCACACCCAAAAAGCACAGGGCCGCCAAGATCAGCGCAATGACGCCGGCCACCATGCCCTGGCCCGCGCGCAAGGCGCCATGGCTTTCAGACAGTTCGTTGAGTCGCTTAAACATAGGTGCTTATTGACCGGTCGTATGCGCTGATCTCCAAACTCTTAGGCGCATCCAGGGCGGTCTGTTGTCGTTGTTCCAGGGCGCCACTATGCCATGGCGCAGGCGCCGGGCGCGCAGGGAAACGGGCGCACAAATGCAATAGTTTTGTTACATAAGACGCGAGCGAGGGAGTCTCTGCATCACCGCTTGCCAAGCGGCATGGATGCGGATCGGGATGAGCCGCTAGGCGTCGTTTGACGGCGCGCCGCAGCTATTGCCGAGGACGACAACGCAGCGGATCGCCCGAGACGGCGTTTAGGCCACGGCAGGAAGTGGAGCGGAGGGTCCGTGAGGGCCCCGCAATGCAACAACCCCCATGGCAGCGGTAACTGCCTGGGGGCTGGTGGAGAGAGGGCTGCCGGTAAGCAGGCTCTGCCAGAAAGAGACTTCGGTAAAAGTGTTTCGATGCAGAAAGTATGCAGGCCGGTAAGGCAAAAAATATTTTGTTTTTCTGGGTTGCTCGTCTTAATATAGAAAAATATTCTAAATTTATGGCTGGTGCAGAAAATCATGCTTCTCGATACGTTGGACCGCAAAATTCTTCGCCAGCTGCAACTCAACAGCCGCGCCAGCCTGCAAGACATTGGCCAGGCGGTAGGCTTGAGCGCCTCGCCCTGCTGGGGACGCATCAAGAAGATGGAAGAGGCCGGCGTGATCCAGGGCTATTCGGTGCGCTTGTCGCCCCAGGCGCTGGGCCTGGGCGATACGGTGCTGGTGATGGTCACCCTCGACAGCCACAGCGACAACACTCTGGAAAAGTTTGGCGAGCTGCTGGCCACCATCCCCGAGGTGGTGGAGGCGCACCTGGTCTCGGGCGAGTACGACTACCTGCTGCGCGTGGTCGTCAAGGACACCCGCGACTATGAGCGCCTGCTGCGCGAGAAGCTCTACAAGATCAAGGGCATACGCCACAGCCAGTCAAGCTTTGTGCTGCGCACGCTCAAGCACGCGGATTTGCCGCTGGGGGTGTAGCGAGCCTCCTGCATCGCAAACCCGGTGCGCATAAAAAAGCCAACTTGCAGGAGTTGGCTTTTTGCTGGGCAGGTAGCGGGGTGCTTGCCCCGGCCTATAGGGAAGGGGGAGGGCAGCAAACCGGAACTGGGGGGGCTTGCTTACTTGGTCAGGATCAGCTTGCCCAGCTTGGTGGTCTGCAAACGGTAGATGGCGCCGTTGTGCACGATGGATACCGCTTTGGCGCCTTGGAGCAGCTCACTGCTTTCCAGCGCGGCCGATTGCGTGGCATGGCCTTGGGACGCGCTGGCACTCTTGCTGGCAGCGGCAAGCGGGGTGGCGGGTAGGGCGATGGTTTGCATGGCAGTGCTCACAGGGATAAAACTGAAGCAAATGATAACGATTCGTATTCGTGAAGTCCAGTGTTTATTTGACATTTGCCATGGTAAAAGGCAAAAAGCCACGGCCGCGGCGTTAGCGACCGTGGCGGGGGCAGGCTTGTGCGGCCTCAAGGCGCGGATGGAGGCGCGAATCCCGGCGCGAATCCGGGCGCTTGTCGAGGCACCTATCAGGGTGCCGCCAGGCATGAAGATGCGTCAACAGGCGCTCAGGTTGGCTGCACACCCGCATCGGCCAGCAGCTTTTTCCAGATCGGCAGCTCACGCTGCCAGTCGTCCTGAAAGCGCGCCGGGCTGTCATCGGTCAAGGGCACAAAGCCGGCCACCAGTACGCGGGCATTGACCTCGCGCGTTTGCAGTGCCTTGCGCACCTGGGCGCCCAACTGTTCGACCACGGGCGCCGGTGTGCCGCCAGTGGCCGCAATGCCCAGCCAGCCGGAGATCGTGAACGCGTCTTCCTTGTGGCCTTGCTCGGCAAAGGTGGGCACATCGGGCAGCGCGGGCACGCGGTTGGGGCCGGTGAAGCTGATGGCGCGCAGCCTGCCGCTGTCGATATGCTGCTTGAGCGAGAGGATGCTGCCGATGCCCATCATCAGCTGGCCGCCCACGAGGTCTTGCACCATCGGCGCCTCGCCCTTGTAGGCGATGTGGCTCATGTCGGCGCCCGTCATGTTGCTCAGACTCGCCAGCACCAGATGGCCTTGCGAGCCAATGCCATAGCTGCCGTAGGAGAGTTTGCCCTTGTTGGCGCTGATGTAGGCGATGAGCTCTTGCAGATTGCGCACGGGCAGCTGGCTGTTGGTCACCAGCACAATCGGCGCCCAGCAGATGCGCACCACCGGCACCATGTCCTTTTGCGGGTCGTAGGAGATCTTTTTGAACATGAACTGGTTCGACAGCATCGTGCTGGTCGTCCCCAGGGTCAGCGTATGGCCATCGGCCGCTGCCTTGGCCACGGCATCACAGGCGAGCAGGCCCGCCGCGCCGGGGCGGTTGTCGACGATGGCCGGTTGGCCCAATTGCTGGCCCAGCCGGTCGCTGACGCTGCGCGCCAGCACATCGGTGGCGCCACCTGGGGCAAACGGCACGATCACGCGCAGGGGTTTGGTCGGGAAGCTGGCCTTGTCGCTGGCTGCGCGCGCGACCGTGGCGAGCGGCAGGCCACTGGCAGCGGCTGCGCTGGCCAGCGCCAGGCGCAGCATCTGGCGCCGGCGCAAAGGTTTTGGGAATAGGGATGGCTGGGTGCGGGACGTCTGCATCAATCGGTGTCTCCTCAATCTAGTGATAGTTGGGGGAGGCGCTGGTGATGGTCGGTTTGCCCGCCGCTGCTTCGGCCAGTACAGGTCGCCACGGCGCTTGTCCTGCGGTCCAGTTTAGGCAGGGCAAGCGGGCTGCTGGCGTCGCTTGGGCGTCACTGCGGGTAAACCTGATCCGGTCTGCATCCGCCATGAAAAAGGGCTCCTGCTGGAGCCCTTGCCGGGAGGGTGGGCAGTTTACTCGCCCACCTGGTCGGTGATAAAGCCGATTTTCTTCAAGTTGCTGCGCTGGGCAGCGGCCATGGCCTGGGCCACTTTCTCGTACTTCACATCACGGGCACCGCGGATGTGCAGCTCGGGCTGGGGCTCCTTGCGGGCCTCGGCCTGCATATTGGATTCCAGCTCGGCGTCGGTCACGGCCTTGCCGTTCCAGTTGTACGTGCCATCGGGCAGGATGGCCAGCTGGATGGTGTCGGGCTTGGCGTCTTCCGGCGTGTTGACGGCACGCGGCAGGTCGATGTTGACCGAGTGCTTCATCACCGGCACGGTGATGATGAAGATGATGAGCAGCACCAACATGACGTCGACCAAGGGCGTCATGTTGATCTCGTTCATGACCTCATCGGCATCGTCTTGCGTTCCAAAAGCCATGATCAGGCACCTTTCTTGAGCGGCGTGACCACGGCGCCGGGCTTGCTGGAGTCCACATTCAGGCGGGTGCCGGTCACGAAGAAGGCATGCAGGTCATGGGCAAAGCTGTTGAGGCGGTTGAGCACCGACTTGTTGCCACGCACCAGTGCGTTGTAGCCCAGCACGGCAGGGATGGCCACAGCCAGACCCAGTGCGGTCATGATCAGCGCTTCACCGATGGGGCCGGCGACCTTGTCGATCGAGGACTGGCCCGACATGCCGATGGCCACCAGCGCGTGGTAGATGCCCCAGACGGTGCCGAACAGGCCGATGAAGGGGGCGGTGGAGCCCACCGATGCGAGCACGGCCAGACCCGATTGGGCGCGCGCGGTGAACTCGTCGATGCCATTGCGCAGGCAGCGCGTGATCCAGTCGCTGACGTCCAGCGAGTCATGCAGGTGCTCGGCCGTCTTGCGGTGGTGGGCGGTGGCTTCGCGGCCTTCGATGGCCAACTGGCGGAACGGGTTGTCGCCTTGTTCGCCCAGCTTGCTCAGGCCGGCTGCGAAGTCAGCGCTGTGCCAGAAGTCCTGGGCATTGCGGGCGTACTTCTTGAAACGCATGATATCGAGCGCCTTGATGACGATCACGATCCAGGAAGCGAGAGACATGGCCACCAGAATGACGGCGACCGTCTTGGTCACGAAATCTCCCTGAGCCCAGACGTGGGCGATGCCGAATTGCGAGTCCATAACTGATCCTATTTCCGTTCGATTTAATTGAGTTCCCACTTGATGGGCACGTTGACCCACATGGGCCGGGGAGTTCCGTTGGAGGTGCCTGCCTTGAAGCGCCATTTGCGCACCGTGTCCATGGCGGCCTGGTCCAGGCGGTCATAGCCGCTGGACTGCTTGAGCTGCAGCTCCTGGGGCTTGCCTTCTTCGTCGATGTAGGCGCGCACGATGGTGGTCCCGGTCTCGCCCATACGGCGGCTGATGGCCGGGTACTGCGGAGCGGGGTTGTTCAGGTAGGCGGCATTGCTCGATGGCAGCTGGATCACCGGTGGCGGTGGAGGCGCTGGCGGAGCGGGCGGAGCCGGTGGAGGAGACGGCGGAGGGGGCGGCGGCGCCTCGATGGGCGGTGCCGGTGGCTGGGCCTCGGTGGTGCCGGTCACTGCATTGGGCGCAGGCGTCGGATCCTTGATCGCCTGGGGCTTGGGCGCAGGTTTGGGGACGGGCTTGGACGTGGGCTTTGGCGGCGGCTTCGGTGCGGGCGGCGGCGGCTTGGGGGTCGGAGGAGGGGGCGGCGCAACCACCGGCATCGGCTCGGGCGCAATCAGCTGCACCATGACCGGTTCGGGCTTGGGCATCTCGATGGCTGCACTTTTGAGCAGGCCCGCCTGCAAGGCCCAAAGACCTGCGACGTGCGCTGCCAGCACCGAACCCGTAACCACGATATTGCGCCCCATTTTTTTGGAGGGGCTGTAAGGGTCTGGTGAGAGCATAAGGGCAATAAAAAATGCTGCAGCCTGAAGCCGCAGCACGGCATATCAATGCGTTGGTGGCTTATTTCTGAAAGACCCACCAGAGAGAGGCAGCGACCAGAATCAGGCTACCGAGGACAGCGGCGAAGAGTTCCATGCTTTGCTTTCCATGATGGTGGTGGCAAGCTGGACCGGGTGCACTGCGGCTTCATTGCGCAAGGCGGCAACCGGACGGGACGCGCTGCATTGCTCGACCACATCGCGGGCGCAACCTTCGCAGCAGCCGCATTGCAGTCCAACACCCAGTTCGAACTGGATCTCATCGAACGACATCCCCGCATGCGCGTGGCGAGCAATCTCTTTGTCCGAGACTCGGCGGCAAACACAAACGATCATGGTCAGATAAGCAGCGTGGTGGCTGGCTAGTGAATAACTGATGGGGATTATAAATAAGAATTTGTCGCATTCGCAATAAACTCCTGAGCGCAATAGGGGTGCTGTGGCCCATAGGTAGGCGATAGCCTGTGTATCTGGACCAGATTGTGAGTATTTATTGTTATGAATCAATAGTCTGTGCCATGCGCTGTTGGAAGCATGCTTACACAAAAAATAGCGGGCCTTGGCGGCTTCACACAGATCTGCCAGGCCGCGACAGCGGGCGAAGAGCGGTTGAATGCTGCATGAGGAGGGCGAATGCGGGCAGAAAAGGCTCCTATCGCTGCCCGAGGAAATGTCCCTTTGCGCGCTTTGCACGGCCCTTGCCATCCATCCATAAAGGCCACGGCGCCATGGCGCAGCGCTTGGGAGGTCACTGCCTGTGAAGAACAGGCGTAAAAAAACCAGCATGGCGGATGCTGGTTTCTGGTCTGCAGCGCAAAGGACTGCGCTGAGGAAAGTCGGCAGGACTTACTTGACGTGCTTGCCGATCAGGCCAGCCATCTCGAACATCGACACCTGGGGCTTGCCAAACACCTTCTTGAGCTTGTCATCGGCGTTGATCATGCGCTTGTTGGCGGCGTCTTGCAGGTTGTGGGCCTTGATGTAGACCCACAGCTTGCTGATGATTTCCGTGCGTGGCAGCGGAGCGGTGCCCACAACGGCGCCCAGTTCTGGGCTTGGGGTCAGCGGCTTCATGAAGGCTGCGTTGGGGGTGCGCTTCTTTGCAGGCGCTGCGGTCTTAGATGCGGTTGCCATGTTTTGGTTTCCTTGTGTCAATATCTCTATCGCCAGCCAGAGTTTCCCTCCGCTGGTTACGGCCATGCTAACGGCAAAAAAACCGCTTTCCAAGGGAGCGGCGCATTTTTTTGCCTCGAAATGTTGCTTGTTTTAGCTTTGCTAACCTTTGTTGATGGATCAAAGCTATCAACGAGCAGCTTAGGGCGTTGATTCTTGTCAGATTGGGGCCTGTTCCCCTCGGAGCATGGTACTGGCTCCCAAGGCGGTGTCAATCGGGGTCGCGTTGCAAAACTGTCTTCCCTCTGCCACGCTGGGGCACCGGCAAGGTCGTCAGCGCCAGGCTGGAGACGGCAATGGCAAAGGCCAGCATCTGCAAGCCGCTCAGGGTTTCGCCCAGAAACACCACGCCCACCAGTGCAGTCGACAGCGGCAGCATCACCGTGAACACCGCGCTTTGCGAGGCAGGAACGACCTGCAGCCCGGTCATCCACAGCCAGACAGTGACCATGCAGGCGGCCAACGCATAGCCGACCAGCAGCAGCCAGGTGGCGCCACCCACCTGGGCAAACTCAAAATGCCAGGCCAGGTACAGGCCAAAAGGCAGGGTCAGCACAAAGCCCCAGAGGTTGATGAGCGCCGCAATGCGCTTGGGGCTCAAGCTGCTGGTGAGCTTTTTGCCGATGACCGCATAGCAGGCCTCACAGAACACGGCGCCCACCAACAGCCATTGCCCCAGCCAGTGCTTGCTCGGGTCTGTCTCGGTGACAGCGCCTGCAGCCGCGCCCGCGTGTGCGCTGGCGCCAGGCTTGGCAAAGGCCAGCAGCGCAATGCCCAGCACGGCCAGGCTGATGGCGACCATCACCCGCCCGCTGATGCGCTCCTTGAGCACCAGCCAGCTGAGCAGCGCAATGGCTGCCGGGATCGTCGCCATCGTGACACTGGCGGTGACCGCACTGGTCATCGACACGCCAGTGATCATGCACAGCGTAAAGAGGAAGTTGCCAAAAAAGGATTCGAGAAACAGCAGCCCCTTGGCCTTGGCGGGCAATGGCGCCTCATTGGCCGGGCGTTTGAGCCAGCCCAGCATGGCCACCCCGCCAATGCCAAAACGCAGCCAGGCCAGCAGCAAGACCGGAAAAGTGGCGGCCAGCGGCTTGGAGAGCGCGACATAGGCGCCCACCAGCGACATGCTGAGTGCCAAATACAGATAGGCCAGAGGCTTGCTATGGATGCGCATGGTTGCAAAGACTAAAAGGGGGGCGGGGCGATCGGGGCAGGTGGCGCCAGGCGCAAGCAAGCTGTCATATCCGCTTTGCACAATGGGCTATGCGCATCATGCCGCAATTGGCCAGCCTCTGGCAGGCAGCGCTGCAGCCTGGACAGCAGTGGTTCTGAAAACGGATTCTCATATTGTGAAATATGCTGATATTGCAGTGCGTCAATATTTCTCAATACGAGAAATTGCATTTCTCAATGCGAAATAGTATTAATAGGATGTTGATTTTTAACGATTAAAAATAAGTCTTATATAAGACATAAGACAAAAATATGCGGCGAGGCAGGCGTACAGTTAAGGCCATGGACAGACGGTATCTGTCCACCGGTTTTCGATCCGTTAGTTCCATCCACTTGACCACAGGAGTCCCCCATGTCTCAGAAACTGAACCAGCAACTCAGCCGCGAACAGCAAATTGCCGCCCTTGAATTGGATTGGGCGCAGAACCCCCGCTGGAAGGGCGTCAAGCGCGGCTACTCGGCTGCTGACGTGGTGCGTTTGCGCGGCAGCGTGCAGCCGGAGTACACCTTGGCCCAGCGCGGCGCCCAGGTGCTGTGGGACAAGATCAATGGCGGGGCCAAGAAGGGCTATGTGAATGCCTTTGGCGCGATCACCGCAGGCCAGGCGATGCAGCAGGCCAAGGCGGGGCTGGAAGCGGTGTACCTCTCGGGCTGGCAGGTGGCAGCGGACGGCAACACCTCGGAGACCATGTACCCCGACCAGTCGCTCTACGCCTATGACTCGGTGCCCACCATGGTGCGTCGCATCAACAACACTTTCAAGCGCGCTGACGAGATCCAGTGGGCCAAGGGCGTGAACCCGGGCGACAAGGAGTTCATCGACTACTTCCTGCCGATCGTGGCCGATGCCGAAGCGGGCTTTGGCGGCGTGCTCAATGCCTTTGAGCTGATGAAGAACATGATTGCCTCGGGCGCTGCCGGCGTGCACTTTGAAGACCAGCTCGCTGCCGTCAAGAAGTGCGGCCACATGGGCGGCAAGGTGCTGGTGCCCACACATGAAGCCTGCGAGAAGCTGATTGCCGCGCGTTTTGCGGCCGACGTGATGGGTGTGCCCACGATTGTGCTGGCCCGCACCGATGCCGAAGCGGCCAACCTGATCACCAGCGACCACGACGCCAACGACAAGCCCTTCCTGGTGGGCGAGCGCACGCAAGAAGGTTTTTACCGCGTCAAGAACGGTTTGGAGCAGGCGATCAGCCGTGGCGTGGCCTACGCGCCGTATGCCGATCTGGTGTGGTGCGAAACCGGCACGCCGGACCTGGGCTTTGCCCGCGAATTTGCCCAGGCCGTGCATGCCGCCAGCCCCGGCAAGCTGCTGAGCTACAACTGCTCGCCATCGTTCAACTGGAAGAAGAACCTCGACGACGCGACGATTGCCAAGTTCCAGGACGAGCTGGCAGCGCTGGGCTACAAGTACCAGTTCATCACCTTGGCTGGTATCCACAGCAACTGGTACAACACCTTCAAGTTCGCCCACGCCTATGCCCGTGGCGAAGGCATGAAGCACTATGTGGAGATGATCCAGGAGCCCGAATTCGCTGCCCGCGAGCAAGGCTACACCTTTGTCTCGCACCAGCAGGAAGTGGGCGCAGGCTACTTCGACGATGTGACCACGGTGATCCAGGGCGGGTCGTCCAGCGTCAAGGCGCTGACCGGCTCGACCGAAGAAGAGCAGTTCCACTGATCTGCGACGTCTGCATGCGCTGCAGGCGAGACGGCCTGCAGGCGCAGCAGATGCAGCAAGGCGGCACCAGGGGTGCCGCCTTTTCTTTGGCTTTTCATCCCAGAGCTGAGGCGCTGCGCAGCAGCACTGCCAGATAATCGCTGCTTGCGCATTTGCACCGCTTATCGATCACTGCCATGTCCACTACTGCCGCTGCCACCTCTGCCACGCCCGCCGAACCCGCCGCTCCCAAGATCTCCATCATCCACTGGCCCGCCAAGACCCTGGTCAATCCCGTCATCGGCAAGCCCAGCCGCCCGATCAGCGGCGATACCGAGTACCAGACCATGAAAGTGTTCGAGGGCCTGGGCGGCAAGGTGAGTTCGGGCACCTGGCAGTCCAGTGCGGGCCACTTCAGCTCCAATGTGCAGGGCTATATCGAGTTTTGCGTCATTGTCGAAGGCGACTGCCGCCTCGTCGACCCCGATGGCACCGTGCACCGTTTTGGCGTGGGCGACCATTTCATCATGCCCGAGGGCTGGACCGGCCACTGGGAGGTGGACAGCTTTGTGAAGAAGGTCTACTTGGTGGCCGAGGCCTGAGAGCGTTCCTCTCCCGCCGCATTCAGACGATAAAAAACCGCTGTGGCCTGGGCAGGCACACAGCGGTTTTTGCTGAATGGAAGGATTCCGCTGGGGGAATTACTTCTTGTCGTTGCCCAGCTGGGGCAGCGCGTGGCTGCCGCTGGCGGTCAGCAGGCCGGTCTGGGTGTAGATGGCCAGCTTGTCGCGGGTGTCCATCAGGTCCAGGTTGCGCATGGTCAGCTGGCCAATGCGGTCGGCGGGGCTGAATGGCGCGTCTTCCACCTTTTCCATCGACAGGCGCTCGGGCTTGTAGGTCAGGTTGGCCGATTCGGTGTTCAAGAGCGAGTAGTCATTGCCACGGCGCAGTTCCAGCGTCACGGTGCCGGTGATGGCACGGGCCACCCAGCGCTGGGCGGTTTCGCGCAGCATGATGGCCTGTGGGTCAAACCAGCGGCCTTGGTAGAGCAGACGGCCCAGGCGCAGACCGTTGATGCGGTACTGCTCGATGGTGTCTTCGTTGTGGATGCCGGTGACCAGGCGCTCGTAGGCGATGTGCAGCAGCGCCATGCCGGGGGCTTCGTAGATGCCGCGGCTCTTGGCTTCGATGATGCGGTTCTCGATCTGGTCGCTCATGCCCAGGCCGTGGCGGCCGCCGATGCGGTTGGCTTCCAGGAAGAAGGCGACCGGGTCTTCGATGCGCTGGCCGTTCAGGGCCACAGGGCGGCCTTCTTCAAAGGTGACGGAGACTTCCTCGGCCTTGACGTCGACCTCGGGCTTCCAGAACGCCACGCCCATGATGGGGTTGACGATGCGGATGCCGCTGTTCAAGAACTCCAGGTCCTTGGCTTCGTGGGTGGCCCCCAGCATGTTGGAGTCGGTCGAGTAGGCCTTCTCCGCGCTCATCTTGTAGCCAAAACCTTCCTTGGTCATGAAGGCGGACATCTCGGCGCGGCCGCCCAGCTCGTCGATGAAGGTCTGGTCCAGCCAGGGCTTGTAGATCTTCAGCGCAGGGTTGGTCAAGAGGCCGTAGCGGTAGAAACGCTCGATGTCATTGCCCTTGAAGGTCGAGCCATCGCCCCAGATGTTGACGTCGTCTTCCTTCATCGCGGCCACCAGCATGGTGCCGGTCACGGCGCGGCCCAGCGGCGTGGTGTTGAAGTAGGTGATACCGCCAGTGGAGATGTGGAAGGCGCCGGCCTGAATGGCGGCGATACCTTCGTTGGCCAACTGGCTGCGGCAGTCGATCAGGCGGGCCTTCTCGGCACCGTACTCCATGGCCTTGCGCGGGATCTCGTCGTAATCGGACTCATCGGGCTGGCCCAGGTTGGCCGTATAGGCGTAGGGCAGGGCGCCCTTGTTCTTCATCCAGCGCAGCGCTGCGCTGGTATCGAGGCCGCCGGAGAAGGCGATGCCGACCTTCTGGCCGACGGGAACATGTTGCAGGATGGTTTCCATGGTGTGGCTTTTCTCTAAAAACAGGCGCTGCTGCGATGCTGTCTGAGGATTCAGTGATGCGCCAGACAAGCGGCGTGCAGCGGGAGGCGTGCGCCAGCTGGCCCGGCGCAGGCCCCAAAAATCAGGCGTAGTGGCAGATGTAGTGGTAGGCCTCGGCCACGCGGATATCGAACTTGCTGTTGGCCGGAACGCTGAACTTGTCGCCAGGGCCGGACTTTTTCCATTCGTCGCTGCCGTCGAGCTTGTACTCGCAGGCGCCGGCAACGCATTCCATGATCTCGGCAGCGGCCGTGCCAAAGGTCAAGGTGGCTGCAAGCACCACACCGACCGATTGCTTGGTGCCGTCGGCCAGCTGGTAGCTGTGGCTGACGCACTTGCCATCAAAATAAACATTGGCCTTGGTGGTGAGGCGTACGCCGTCGATGCTCTCAGTGATCATGGAAGACAACAGGTAAAAGGAGGAAAACCGCCATTGTAGGCGAGGCCTTTGCCCGTCTCTGAAACATGGTGGGGCAGTTGAGCGGCAGGGCAGGCATAAAAAAGCAGCAGTGCGTCTGCACTGCTGCTGGCTGTCATGCCAGGATGCGTGGCATGGGGAGGCGCTTGGCGCTCCGATTTAACGCCAGTGGCCGCGGTGGCCGCCCCAGTAACCGCCCACGCCAATCTGCACCGAAGGCTGCAGCATGACGGGCGGCGGCGCATAGTACACAGGCGCCGGCGCGACATAGACCGGGGGCGGCGCCATATAGACGGGCTGTTGGTAGACCGGCTGGCTGCTGACGACAACGCCGGGCTCAGGTGCCGCGGGGGCATAGTCCTGTGGAGGAGAGTTGTCGTAGGCCGAAGCGGCAGGCTGCACGCTCAGCGGCAGCCATTCGCCCGGTGCCGTGGCCGTGCGCGTGCTGTAGCGGCGGCCGGCGTATTCATACTCCACGTTATAGCCATCGGGCTGGTTTTGCGTGGTGTACTGGTTGGCGCATTGCCGCACCGTCTGGTAGCTGGGGGTGCCGCCTTCGAGCTGGTTGCCGATGGCCGAGCCGGCAATGACACCGGCGCCGGTGGCTGCTGCGCGGCCAAACCCATGGCCAATGCCGTTGCCCAGCAAGCCACCGACAACGGCGCCAGTAATGGCGCCCACGCCGGAGGTGCGCTGGCCGGCATACACCTGCTGGTCATTGCAGACGGTTTGTGGCGTGTTGACCTGGCGGTAGGCCGGTGTGACCGACAGTACCCGGCCATAGGGCTGCTCGCCCGCAGGCAAGGGCGGCTGCGCGCCGGGGGCCTGCTGCGGCAAAAAGGGATCGGAAGAGGGTGAGTAATTTTGGGCCCAGACCGAGGGGCTGGCTGCCGCCAAGGTGGACAGCGCAGCCAGCACGATCAGGCGGGCTGAGAGCAGATGTGGCATGAATGCCTCCAAAAAAGCGATAAGTTGCTGGGTGCTCAACGCGCCAGTACCGAGTCTGGGCGACACGCTTTACACCGCCTGCACAAATATCTAAGACTGTGTGGGCGACATAAAGTTCAGCATGCCCCCATGCTGCCCCGGGCGTGTATCTGCACCATGTCGCAGCGTAAAGCGCCGGTCAACACCGCCCAGCCATATCCGCAGAGGGCCCTCAGGCGATCTTGCTGCTCCAAACCGCCTCATCAAAGCCCACGGTGACGGAGCCATCGGCCCATTCGACAACCGGGCGCTTGATCACGCTGGGGTTCGCAATCATCAGCGCACTGGCGCTGTCGGCGTCTGTCACGGCTTGTTGTACCGTGGGGTCCAGCTTGCGCCAGGTGGTGCCTTGGCGGTTGACCAGCTTTTCCCAGCTGGCCTTGGCGATCCAGTCGGGCAGATGGCTGGCGGGCACACCCGCTTTCTTGAAATCATGGAATTGGTGGTCGACGCCCTGCGCCTCCAGCCAGGTACGGGCTTTTTTGACAGTGCTGCAGTTGGGGATGCCGTAGACGGCGATGGTGTGGTTACTCATGGGCAGCAATGATGACACAGCCGCAATTACGCGACAATCTGGCCCCATGCAAACCCGTTTCGATACCTTGGAGCAGTGGCTCGCCCACTGCGAGCAGATTCATCCCAAAACCATTGACATGGGGCTGACCCGCGTCAAGGCCGTGGCCGAGCGCCTGGCGTTGCGCTTTGCCTGCCCGGTGATCACGGTGGCGGGCACCAATGGCAAGGGCTCGACCTGCGCCATGCTGGAGGCCGTGGCGCTGGAAGCCGGCTACCGCCCCGGGGTGTTCACCTCGCCCCACCTGGTGCATTTTGAAGAGCGCTGCCGCGTGCATGGCGAGATTGTCTCTGCCGCCGATCTGTTGCCGCATTTCGAAGCGGTGGAAGCGGCCCGCCTGCAGGCGCCCGAGGTCTCGCTCAGCTATTTCGAGTTCACGACGCTGGCGATCCTGCGCCTGTTGAGCCAGGCCAGGCTGGATGTGGCGATCCTGGAAGTGGGGCTGGGTGGCCGGCTCGATGCCACCAACATCATCGACACGGACTGCGCGGTCATCACCAGCATCGACCTGGACCATATGAACCTGCTGGGTCCGGACCGTGAATCGATCGGCCGGGAAAAGGCCGGCATCATGCGCCCGGGCAAACCGGCTGTTGTCAGCGACCCGGTGCCGCCGCAAAGCGTGATCGACCACGCGCAGAGCATTGGCGCGGATCTGTGGCGCTTTGGCCGCGATTTCAACTACGAGGGCGACAAGCAGCAGTGGAGTTGGGCGGGGCGCGGCCGGCGCTATGCTGGCATGGCCTACCCGGCGCTGCGCGGTGCCAACCAGCTGGTCAATGCGTCTGGCGTGCTGGCCGCCTACGAGGCTCTGCGCCAGGTGCTGCCCGTCACGGCCCAGGCCGTGCGCAATGGGCTGGCGATGGTGGAGCTGCCCGGGCGCTTTCAGATCGTGCCCGGCCAGCCTGCGGTGGTGCTGGATGTCGCGCACAACCCCCATGCGATTGCCGCGCTGACGGCCAATCTGGATGCGATGGGCTACTTTCCAACCACCCATGCGGTCTTTGGAGCGATGCACGACAAGGACCTGACGCCGATGCTGCGCAAGCTGGGCCCCTTGGTGGACCGCTGGTATTTCTGCGACCTGCCCACGGACCGGGCCGAGAAGGCGGTGGACCTGCAGTCCAAATGGAATGCCGTGCACCTGCTGTCCGAGCAGCGGCGCGAAGTGGCTACAGCTTGTTACCCGGACCCGATGTCCGCATTCCAGGCGGCCGTCGAAGCGGCAGGGCCCGCTGATAGAATCGTCGTTTTCGGCTCGTTCTTTACGGTGGGCGGGGTGTTGAAGCACGGTGTGCCACGGCTCGATGCCAAGCACCTGAACTAAAAGCAGCCCCCCGATGGGGCCGCTCCCAGCGACCTGTTTTCAAGCTCCACCTCCAATCGTTCATGGCAATTTTCAATCTTCGATGGCCCGGTAAAAAGCAACAGGAAGCGGAGAGCCCGCGCGTGATTCGCGCGCCGCGCAGCAATCCCGCCGAGAGCGTGGATGCCATGCGCCGCCGCGCGCGCCACCGCCTGATCGGTGCCACCGTGCTGGTGCTGGCGGCCATCATCGGTTTTCCGATGCTGTTCGACACCCAGCCGCGCCCGGTGCCTGTCAATGCCTCGATTGAAATACCGGACCGCGAACGCGTGGCCGCCCTGGCCGTGCCGCCCGCGTCGAACGCCGCAGCGCCGCACGGCAGCCGTTCGGGCAATGACAATGGCCTGGATGCGGGCGAAGAGATTGTCGGCGCAAGAAGCAATGCAGCCAGTCCGGCCGCCACGGCACCGGTCGCCGCTGGCGCCAGCGCTGCTGCCTCAGCTGCTGCAGCAGCAACTGCTGCCGCCAGCAAACCCGCCGACAAGCCAACGGCCAAGCCCGAGCCCGCTGCGAAACCAGAACCCAAGCCCGAGTCCAAGCCGGCCCCCAAACCCGAACCTAAACCTGAACCTGAACCCAAGCCTGAGGCCAAACCTGAGCCCAAACCGGAAGCCAAGCCCAAGGAAGAGCCCAAGCCCAAGCCGGCAGAACCGGCCAAGCCCAAGCGCGATGACGAGGCCGAGCGCGTGCGCGCGATGATGGAAGGCCGCACCGCCAATGCGACTGCCGCAGCGCCTGCCGCTGCCCCCGCCGCCAAGCCGGCGGCCGCTGCCAGCCGCTATGCGATCCAGGTGGGTGCGTTTGCCGAAGAGAGCAAGGCGGCCGAGGTGCGTGCCAAGTTGCAGATGGCCGGTGTGCCCGCCTATACGCAGTCGGTCAAGACGGCCTCGGGCAACCGCATCCGTGTGCGGGTGGGGCCTTTCAACAGCAAGGAAGAGGCCGACAGTGCCGCAGCCAAGGTGCGCGCCCAGGGCCTGCCCGCTGCGCTGCTGCCGATGTAGGACTGACGCCGCAGCCATGTGCCTGAAGTTGTGACACCTATCTACCGCGCCTTGTCATCGCCATGCCCCCCTTGCCGGGCGCGGGCCTTGGCAGGCGCTCCCTGGCCCCTGCGGGCGGAGCTTTGACATGTCGGCGCTGGATTGGGTGTTTGTCGTGATCCTGGTGGGATCGGTGCTGATCGGCGCCTTGCGCGGTCTGGTGTTCGAGGTGCTGTCGCTGATCAGCTGGGTGCTGGCCTTTTTTGCGGCCCGCCTGTGGGGCGCTGAGGTCGGCATGTGGTTGCCGATGCAGGAGATGGACGAGGGTGTGCGGATCGCCGCAGGCCTTGTGATCGTCTTTGTTGTCGCCATCTTTGCCTTGGGTCTGGTGATTCGCATCATCGGCAAACTGGTTCAGATTGTGGGTTTGCGGCCTTTTGACCGCACGCTGGGCGCGCTTTTTGGCGCCTTGCGTGGGGTGTTACTACTTGTGTTGATCGCTCTGGTTTTTATGCTGACATCGATGCGGGAATCGCAAATCTGGAACACTTCAGTCTTCGCACCGCATCTGGTGTCGGCAGTGTCAGTGTTGCGGCCATGGATGCCGCAAGAAATGGGAAGACATTGGTCTTCGCTGGTGGACCAGCTCACCGAGGCTGGTTCACGCATCGCGGCAGAGCCGCGTTAACGTTTTTGGAACGCTCAATATGTGTGGAATCGTCGGAGTCGTCAGTAGCACGCCGGTCAATCAATTGATCTATGACGCGCTGTTGCTGCTGCAACACCGTGGACAGGATGCGGCAGGCATTGCAACCCAACAGGGTCGCAAGTTCTTCATGCACAAGGCCAAAGGCATGGTCAAGGATGTGTTCCGTACCCGCAATATGCGGGCTTTGCCGGGCAATGTCGGCCTGGGCCAGGTGCGCTACCCCACGGCAGGCAATGCCTACAGTGAAGAGGAAGCCCAGCCTTTCTACGTCAATGCGCCTTTTGGCATCGTGCTGGTGCACAACGGCAACCTGACCAATGCCGTGCAGCTGCGCAAGGAGCTGTTCTCCACCGACCACCGCCACACCAACACCGAGAGCGACTCGGAAGTGCTGCTCAACGTGTTCGCCCATGAGCTGGAACGCGCCACGCACGGTATCCCGCTGCAAAAGCAGGATGTCTTCAATGCGATCCGTGCGGTGCACAAGCGCGTGCAGGGCTCCTACGCGGTCATCGCACTGATCGCCGGCCACGGTGTGGTGGCATTCCGCGATCCAAACGGCATCCGTCCGCTGTGCATTGGCCGTGGTGCCGATGGTACGGTGATGGTGGCCAGCGAATCGGTGGCGCTCGAAGGCACGCTGCAGCAGCTCGAGCGCGATATTGCACCGGGCGAAGCGGTGTTCATCGGCGACGACGGCTCGCTCACGTTTGAGCAATGCGCCGAAAGCCCCAGCCTGCACCCCTGCATTTTTGAGTTTGTCTACCTGGCCCGCCCGGACTCGGTGCTCGATGGCATGTCGGTCTACCAGGCGCGCCTGAACCTGGGTGAATCGCTGGCCACGCGCGTGATCTCGATGGTGCCGCCCAACGAAATCGATGCGGTGATTCCGATCCCCGAATCGAGCCGCCCCAGCGCGATGCAACTGGCCCAGCTGCTGGGCAAGCCCTACCGCGAAGGCTTCGTCAAGAACCGCTATGTGGGCCGTACCTTCATCATGCCGGGCCAAGGCGCGCGCAAGAAATCGGTGCGCCAGAAGCTCAATGCCATCGGTAGCGAGTTTCAGGGCCGCAATGTGCTGCTGGTCGATGACTCCATCGTGCGCGGCACCACGTCCAAGGAGATCGTGCAGATGGCGCGCGACGCCGGCGCCAACAAGGTCTACCTGGCCAGCGCTGCGCCACCGGTGCGTTTCCCCAACGTCTACGGCATCGACATGCCCACCGCCAAGGAGCTGGTGGCCCATGACCGCAGCCTCGAAGAGATTCGCCAGTACATCGGCTGCGACGCGCTGATCTACCAGGACGTCGATGGCATGAAAAACGCCGTGGGCAAATTGAACACCGGTGTGCATGGCTTTGAGGCCTCGTGCTTTGACGGTGTCTATGTCACCGGCATCACGCCCGAAGGCATCTCGCAGGTCAACGAAGGCCGTGTGTCCACCGAAGAGGATGATCTCGATACCTCGCGTCTGTCGCTGCGCAACGCAGATGTGACAGATGCGGCTTGATGGCGGTCTGCGTACTGCTTGGGAAGAAGAATGACTGATAAGAAATTGCCGCCGGGCCTGCATCCCGATACCTTGGCGGTGCGTGAGGCGGTGGAGCGCAGCCAATGGGGCGAGCACAGCGAAGCCCTGTACCTGGCCAGCAGCTTTGTGCAACCCAATGCCGAGACGGCCGCGCGCCGCTTTGCCGCGCTGGAGGAGGGCTATACCTACACCCGCACCGGCAACCCGACGGTGACCAGCTTTGAGCGCCGCCTGGCCGCGATGGAAGGCACCGAGTGCGCCATCGCCACCTCGACGGGCATGTCTGCCATTTTGCTGGTGGCACTGACCGTGCTGAAGACTGGCGACCATGTGATCTGCTCGCAGTCCATGTTCGGCTCGACGATCAAGCTGCTGGGCACCGAGATGGCGCGCTTTGGCGTGGAAACCAGCTTTGTGTCGCAAACGGATGTGGAGGCCTGGAAGGCCGCCATCCGGCCCAACACGCGCATGCTGTTTGCCGAGACGCCGACCAATCCGCTCACCGACCTGTGCGACATTGCCGCGCTGGCCGAGCTGGCCCATGCGCATGGCGCCTTGCTGGCCGTCGACAACAGCTTTGCCACGCCGGTGCTGCAGCAGCCAGCCAAGCTGGGCGCTGATCTGGTCGTGCATTCGGGCACCAAGTTCCTCGATGGCCAGGGCCGCGTGATGGCCGGCGCCGTCTGCGGCACCGTCGCGCTGGTCGACAAGGTCATGGGCACCTTCTTGCGCAGTGGGGGTCTGAACCTCTCGCCGTTCAACGCCTGGGTGGTGATGAAGGGCATGGAGACCCTGTCCTTGCGCGTCAAGGCCGAAAGCGCCGCCGCGCTGGAGCTGGCACGCTGGCTGGAAGGGCACCCTAAGGTGGCCCGGGTCTACTACCCTGGCCTGGAAAGCCACACCCAGCATGCGCTGGCGATGCGCCAGCAAAATGGCATGGGCGGCGCTGTGCTGGCCTTCGATGTGGTGGGCCAGGGCGCTGAACAACTGCGCGCCAATGCCTTCCATGTGGTTGACAGCACCTTGCTGTGCTCGATCACGGCCAACCTGGGGGATGTGAAGACCACGATCACCCACCCGGCCAGCACCTCGCATGGCCGCCTGACCGAAGAGCAGCGCCAGTCCGCTGGCGTGGGCCAGGGCCTGATCCGCATTTCCGTCGGTCTGGAACACCTGGATGATTTGAAAGCCGACCTGTTGCGCGGCCTGGATACCCTGACATGAGCACCAAAGTACGTACCCGTTTTGCCCCGTCGCCTACCGGCTTTATCCATCTGGGCAATATCCGCTCGGCCCTCTACCCCTGGGCCTTTGCACGCGCCAACCAGGGCGATTTCATCCTGCGCATTGAAGACACCGATCTGGAGCGCTCCAACCAGGCCTCCGTTGATGTGATTCTGGAAGGCATGGCCTGGCTGCAACTGGACCCCAACGAGGGCCCGTTCTACCAGATGCAGCGCATGGACCGCTACAAGGAAGTGCTGGCCACCCTGCAAGAAAAGGGCGCCGTCTACCCCTGCTACATGAGCATGGAAGAGCTGGACGCGCTGCGTGAAAAGCAGATGGCCAACAAGGAAAAGCCGCGCTACGACGGCACCTGGCGCCCTGAAGAGGGCAAGGTGCTGCCGCCGGTGCCCGAAGGCGTCAAGCCCGTGCTGCGCTTCAAGACACCGCTGACGGGCGTCGTGGCCTGGGAAGACAAGTGCAAGGGCCGCATCGAGTTCCAGAACTCCGAGCTCGATGACCTGGTCATCGCCCGTCCCGATGGCACGCCGACCTACAACTTCTGCGTCTGCGTCGATGACATGGACATGGCGATTACCCACGTGATCCGTGGTGACGACCATGTCAACAACACGCCGCGCCAGATCCACATCTTTGAAGCGCTGGGCGCCGATGTGCCCGTGTTTGCCCACCTGCCCACCGTGCTCAATGAGCAGGGCGAGAAGATGAGCAAGCGCAATGGCGCCAAGGCCGTCACCCAGTACCGTGACGAAGGCTACCTGCCCGATGCGATGGTGAACTACCTCGCGCGCCTGGGCTGGAGCCACGGCGATGACGAGATTTTCTCGCGCCAGCAGTTCCTCGATTGGTTCAACCTGGACCACCTGGGCCGCAGCGCGGGCCAGTTTGACGAGGCCAAGCTGCGCTGGGTCAATGCCCAGCACATGAAGCTGACGCCCGATGATGAGCTCGCTGCCATGCTGACCCCGCTCATGAAGAACCTGGGTCTGGACAGCATCACCGTGGGTGATGGCCGCCTGCCGCGCATCTGCGCGCTGTTCAAGGACCGCTGCGATACCTTGGCGGACCTGGCGCAATGGGCCCGCGTCTTCTACCAGGACGTGCAGCCCAGCGCGGAAGACCTGAGCACCCATGTGACGCCCGAGATCATCCCGGTGATCGACGAGTTGCTGCAGGTGCTGCAAGAGGGCGATTGGAGCAAGGAGGCGATCAGCGCCGGCTTCAAGCAGGTGCTCAAGACGCACGGTATCAAGATGCCGCAACTGGCCATGCCGGTGCGTGTTTTGGCCGTCGGCACAGCCCATACGCCATCGGTGGACGCGGTGCTTGCATTACTCGGTCGTGAAAAAATTATCGAAAGACTGCAAAAGCGCTGAAATACACCCTATAATTCGAATCTTCGGTGAGCAGCAACAAGTAAATTGTAAAACTTGCCGATACGGGGGTATAGCTCAGCTGGGAGAGCGCTTGCATGGCATGCAAGAGGTCATCGGTTCGATCCCGTTTACCTCCACCAAAGATTATCGGAAACGAGAAATCGGTTCTTAGGTTTTGACCCTATCGTCTAGAGGCCTAGGACATCACCCTTTCACGGTGAGTACCGGGGTTCGAATCCCCGTAGGGTCGCCAAGTTTGAAGCGCTTGATGCTATATAATAGCTAGCAAAGCTTCCTGCCAGGAGTGGTAGTTCAGTTGGTTAGAATACCGGCCTGTCACGCCGGGGGTCGCGGGTTCGAGTCCCGTCCACTCCGCCAGTTTGGTCAGTCGCTCGATGAGAAGCGCCTTTGATTAAGAGGGCGCTTTTTTAATCGATGGCCGCAAGGCAAGTCCAGGTTTTGACCCTATCGTCTAGAGGCCTAGGACATCACCCTTTCACGGTGAGTACCGGGGTTCGAATCCCCGTAGGGTCGCCAAGTTTGAAGCGCTTGATGCTATACAATAGCTAGCAAAGCTTCCTGCCAGGAGTGGTAGTTCAGTTGGTTAGAATACCGGCCTGTCACGCCGGGGGTCGCGGGTTCGAGTCCCGTCCACTCCGCCACAGTTTTAAAATTTGTTGAGATCGTTTCAGGACGCGAAGGCATCGCGAAGCTGTACTCAGGTACAGCGAGTGATGGCGACAAAGTCATGGAGCGATATCAGCAAATTGGGGGGTATAGCTCAGCTGGGAGAGCGCTTGCATGGCATGCAAGAGGTCATCGGTTCGATCCCGTTTACCTCCACCAATTAAACTTGTCTGAGGCATTGCACCAGCAATGCAGCGCAGGCAACGTTCTAGGATTGACCCTATCGTCTAGAGGCCTAGGACATCACCCTTTCACGGTGAGTACCGGGGTTCGAATCCCCGTAGGGTCGCCAAGTTTGAAGCGCTTGATGCTATACAATAGCTAGCAAAGCTTCCTGCCAGGAGTGGTAGTTCAGTTGGTTAGAATACCGGCCTGTCACGCCGGGGGTCGCGGGTTCGAGTCCCGTCCACTCCGCCACAGTTGTTAAATGTTTTTAGATCGAGCCAAGACGCGAAGGAGTCGCGAAGCTGTACTCAGGTACAGCGAGCGACTCCGACAAAGTATTGGGTTGATATAAAAATATTGGGGGGTATAGCTCAGCTGGGAGAGCGCTTGCATGGCATGCAAGAGGTCATCGGTTCGATCCCGTTTACCTCCACCAATTAAACTTGTCTGAGGCATTGCACCAGCAATGCAGCGCAGGCAACGTTCTAGGATTGACCCTATCGTCTAGAGGCCTAGGACATCACCCTTTCACGGTGAGTACCGGGGTTCGAATCCCCGTAGGGTCGCCAAGTTTGAAGCGCTTGATGCTATATAATAGCTAGCAAAGCTTCCTGCCAGGAGTGGTAGTTCAGTTGGTTAGAATACCGGCCTGTCACGCCGGGGGTCGCGGGTTCGAGTCCCGTCCACTCCGCCAGATTCCAAAAGCCTTCTTGTCATGCGGCAAGAAGGCTTTTTTCATGGCGGCGGCCTGTGCGCAGCGCCCAAGAAAAAGCCGATCAGCGGGTTGCGTCGCAGATCGGCTTTTTGCATGCCAAGGCCCGCAGGCCTGTGGGATTACTTGGGTGCCAGGCGAATGGCGCCATCGAGGCGAATCACTTCGCCATTGAGCATGTCGTTCTCGACAATGTGCTTGACCAGCTTGGCATAGTCCTCAGGGGTGCCCAGGCGGCTGGGGAAGGGCACGCCGGCGGCCAACGCATCCTGCACCTCCTGGGGCATGCCAAACAGCATGGGGGTGCCGAAAATGCCGGGCGCAATCGTCATGTTGCGGATGCCGCTGCGCGCCAGATCGCGGGCGATGGGCAAGGTCATGCCGACGACACCGCCTTTGGAGGCGGCATAGGCGGCCTGGCCAATCTGGCCGTCATAGGCAGCCACGCTGGCCGTCGAGATCAACACGCCGCGCTCGCCCGTGAGTTCCGGCTCATTCTGGGCCATGGCTTCGGCGCAGAGGCGAATCATGTTGAAGCTGCCAATCAGGTTGACCGTGATGGTCTTGCTGAACAGCTCTAGCGAATGGGCGCCTTTTTTGCCCACGGTCTTTTCGGCCGGTGCAATGCCTGCGCAGTTGACCAGGCCAAACAGCTTGCCCAGCGAGACCGCCTTGGCAACCACCGCCTGGGCTTGCTCTGCATTGGACACATCGCATTGCACAAAGGCGCCGCCCAGCTCCTGGGCCAGGGACTGGCCTTTTTCTGCCTGCATGTCGGCGATGACGACCGTGGCACCCTCGCGGGTCAGCATGCGGGCCGTGCCTTCGCCCAGGCCCGAAGCGCCGCCTGTGACGATAAATACCTTGTTGGCGATGTGCATCGCTATGTCTCCTGGTTGTTGGATCGCTGCATCTTAGCCCAGAGCGGGGCGGCGAGCGGTCACAAAAAAAGCCCGCGAACGGGCTTTTCGTGACAGTGTGCGGGGCTTACTGGAAGCCGGCGCGGTCCAGCATCTGCTGCACCTTGGGCATGTTGCTGCCCACGGCGCTGATCGGGATGGTCTCGCTCTTGAACGGCTTGTTCTGGGTCATCGTCTTGAGTGCGGGGTTGTCGGTCTGCACATTCTTGGCAGCAGGCCACTCGTTGTTGCCGTTGGCAAAGTAGGTCTGCGCTTCCGGGCTGGCCAGGTACTCCAGGAACTTGACGGCATTGTCCTTGTTCTTGCTGTACTTGGCGACGGCACCACCGGCGATGTTCAGGTGCGTGCCCCAGCTGCTCTGGTTGGGAAACACCACGCTCACCTTGTTGGTGATCGCGACATCGTCAGGGTTGCTCGAACGCATCAGGCGGGCAAAGTAGTAGCTGTTGGTGATGGCGATATCGCATTCACCGGCGGCCACGGCCTTGATCTGGTCGGTGTCGCCACCCTTGGGTGGGCGTGCCAGGTTGTCCTTGACGCCCTGCAACCATTGCAGGGCCTTGGCCTCGCCGATGTGCTCGGTCACCGCGCCAAACAGGCTCAGGTTGTAGGGGTGCGAGCCCGAGCGGATGCAGATCTTGCCCTTGTTCTTGGGATCGGCCAGCTTTTCGTAGCTGTCGACATCTTCCAGCTTGACCTTGTCCTTGTTGTAGGCGATCACGCGGGCACGGGTCGAGAGGCCGAACCAGGTGATGCCGCCGTCCGCTTCGGGCTGGGCGCGCAGGTTGGCGGGGATCACTTCCTCCAGTTTGGCCGAGCGGATCGGCAGGAACAGGTTGTCCTTCTCGCCGCGGTACAGGCGCGCGGCGTCCACCATCAGCACCACATCGGCAGGGGAGGCGGCGCCTTCTGCCTTGAGGCGGGCCACAATGCCTGCGTCGTCCGAGTCCACACGGTTGATCTTGATGCCGGTCGCTTTTGTGAAGTTGTTATAGAGCGCCTCATCAGTGGCGTAGTGGCGGGCAGAGTACAGGTTGACCACTTCCTGGGCATGTGCTGCGGCACCTGCCGTGATGGCGCAAGCCAGTGCAAGGAGTTTGAAAGAATGCATAGGGCAAAACGTCTCTGTAAAGTTGGAGCAGCGATCTTAATTGAAACAAGAATTGTTTCTATTTAAACCATTGCGTTGCTTGTGCTTATTCAGATCGTCTTAAGTGCGGCCCTGTGGATGGCGCGCCAGCTCAGGCACAAAGCGGGCGGACAAAAAAAAGCCCAGCAAGGCCGGGCTTTAAAAGGATCCCAGAAACCAGGTTTCGAAAAGATCCAAGGAGACAACTGGGTGTGTTGAAATTTTCAACACCATGGGTAAATTATAGGGTTTACCCTTGAGTCTGTCCAGCGCGCTGGCGAATATTTGACCAAACTGTAGGTCTTGGGCAACGGCAGTGCGCTAAAGAGGCTCGCTAGTTAGCGCTTGCGGGCCGTGGCGGCGCTGACGGTGCCAGCAGCCTTGACGGCATTGTTGGTGATGGTGTTGAAGTTGGTTTCAGCCACTTCACCGGCTTGCTTGACCGCCTTTTGCACGGAGTCATACGCATTGTTGGCAGCAGCAACAGCGGTCTTCATCACGGCCACAGCGCTTTCGGAGCCAGCCGGTGCGTTCTTGGCAGCGGTGTCGACAAATTCGTTGAACTTGGACTGGGCTTCGACGGCCTTGTTCTCGAAGGCCTTGCTGAATTCCAGGCTGGTAGCAGCAGCGATTTCGTACAGGTGACGGCTGTAGGCAGCGGTCTTTTCGGCCATGGGTTGCAGCAGGCCGCTTTGAACGCTCAGCAGGTCTTGGGCGTTCTTGGCATCCAGTACAGCCGAGGTGTTGGCCGACACGTCGGACAATGCAGCGCGGGTCGCGGCCACATTCAGTTCCACCAGCTTTTCCACGCCTTCGAAGGCCTTGTTGGTCAGGCCCATCAGGGTTTCCAGATTCGCTTTGTGTGCAGCCAGGATTTGGTCAGGGGTCAATGCCATGTTCATACTCCGTCTCGTTAGAAGTGTTGAAGGTACAAATTCGGGCACGTGCTGTGCGCCGGGGGTTTGTGCATTGCTGTGAATTTGCTGCACTGCACAATGACTCTATTGTTGGGCATCTGCGCGCCTTTTGCAAGCCTTTTTTGTGCAGTGCAGCAAAAAAATCTTTTGGTTTGATTTCAATCATTTACCATTTGTTTAATTGGTTGATAGGGTAACGAATTAATCGTTTGGCAATCAGCTGAAATCGGCTTGCTCTGACGTTGTAATTGCCCCATGTGTCAGCACGATGGCAATGCCTTTGATGGCCTGCCATCGCCTGTCTCCGACGTGCAGCGACGCCCGGCACCAGCACTTCTACAATGCCTGCGAACTTTGTGACCAGGATGGCCAAGATGTCTTCTATGCAGCAGCACGCCGAGCGCCCCCAGCCCCAGCCCCGATCGGCCTATGCGCAGTTTGTGCGTGTGACCACCCGCTGGGCCGACAACGATGCCTATGGGCATGTCAACAATGTCGTGTACTACAGCTGGTTCGACACCGCCGTGAACCGCTTGCTGATCGAAAAAGGCGTGCTCGATATCGAAGCGAGCAGCAGCATTGGCCTGGTGGTGGAGACCCAATGCCACTATTTTGCGCCGGTGTCCTATCCGCAGGACGTGGACGTGGGCGTGCGCGTGGCGCATCTGGGCAAGAGCAGCGTGCGCTATGAACTGGCAATTTTTGTCGCCGGCCAGGCGCAAAGCGCTGCATGCGGGCATTTTGTTCACGTGTATGTGGACCGCAGCAGCCGCCGCCCGGTGGCGCTGCCCGATGCCACACGCCAGGCACTGGAGAGCTTGGAGCTGCAGTAAATAAGAGGCTTGCCCTGCCTGGCAGCAAGGCAGCGGGCAATCGCCTACACTTGCCGCTGTTGCGACCTTATGAAATAGGCGCTGGGTTGTGGATATGAGACATGGCGTCTGCCGCCAGCAGCCAAATAGGCTGCTGCATGGGTTGGCGCGCAACCCTGTGCTGCCAACCATGATTATCCAAAGCCTGCTGGACACCGACCTGTACAAGTTCACCATGATGCAGGTGGTGCTGCACCAGTTCCCCGGGGCCCAGGTGGAATACAAGTTTCGCTGCCGCAACCCCGGTGTGCAACTGGCGCCGTATGTGGACGAGATTCGCGCCGAAATCCAGCACCTGTGCAGCCTGCGTTTTGCCGATGACGAATTGGCTTATCTGCAATCGCTGCGTTTTATCAAAAGCGACTTCATCGATTTTCTGCGGCTCTACCAACTCAAGGAAAAATACATCACGGTGCTGCCGCTGCCCAGTGGCGAGATCGACATCACGATCACCGGCCCCTGGCTGCATACCGTGTTGTTCGAGATCCCGGTGCTGGCCATCGTCAACGAGGTCTACTTTCGCAATACCCAGCCAGAGCCCGACTGGGCTGAAGGACGCCGGCGCCTGGCAGGCAAGATCGAGGCCATGCGCGGGCCGGGGCTGGAGGCGCTCAAGATTGCCGACTACGGCACGCGCCGGCGCTTTAGCCATCGCTGGCAGCGCGAGGTGCTGGGCAGCCTGGTGGGGGGGCTGGGCGTGGCGACCCATCCGGCAATGCCCGGTGAGCGCCTTGGCCAATTGGCTGGCACCAGCAACACCTTGTTTGCCAAACAGCTGGGCCTGACCCCGCTGGGCACCATGGCCCATGAATACCTGCAGGCCTGCCAGGCGCTGGGCCCGCGCCTGCGCGAGAGCCAGATCTATGGCTTTGACATGTGGGCCAAGGAGTACCGGGGCGACCTGGGCATTGCGCTGTCCGACGTCTATGGCATGGATGCCTTTCTGCGCGACTTTGACCTGTACTTCTGCAAGCTCTTTGATGGCGCGCGCCATGACAGCGGCGACCCTTTCAGCTGGGGCGAGCGCCTGATCGCGCACTACAAGCTGCACAAGGTCGATCCGCTGACCAAGATCCTGATCTTTAGCGATGCGCTGACGATACCGCGCACCATTGCGTTGTTCGAGCGCTTTGAGGGCCGCTGCCAACTGGCCTTCGGCGTGGGCACCAACCTGACCAATGACCTGGGCTACGAGCCGCTGCAGATCGTCATCAAGATGACGCGCTGCAATGGCCAGCCGGTCGCCAAGATCTCGGACACGCCGGGCAAGAGCATGTGCGACGACGAAAAATACCTGGCCTACCTGCGCCAGGTGTTCAACCTGCCCCCCAGCCAGCACATCCCCCCGCAAGGCGTGGCCCCCGCCCCCGCACGTGCGGGTTAATCGGGATGGCTGCCGCCTGCCGCAGCCTGCATTGGGGCTTGGCCGCTGACTAAAATCACCGGGCTGCGTGCGCCTGCCGGACGGTGTTGGGCTGCCATGCATGAATAAGCACAAACACAAGGAGCAGGTTATGGGGCAGCAGTATGGGGTCTGGGGCAGGGCGGCGGTGGGCGCTGCGGTGCTGGCGCCCGGGTGGGCCGGGGCGGCCACCATCAACGGGGCCGAACTCTCTGTTTTCTGGGGCATTCCCTTTGCCGGAATTTTGCTGTCGATTGCGCTGATGCCGCTGTTTCTGCCCAGCTTCTGGCACCACCATTTTGGCAAGGTGGCCGCTTTTTGGGCGCTGGCCTTTTTGCTGCCCTTCGCAGCGGTCTTTGGCCCGGGGCTGGCCGTTGGCAACCTGGCCCATGCACTGGTGGCTGAATACATTCCCTTTGTGATCTTGCTGACGGCCTTGTTCACCGTCTCGGGTGGTATCTATATCCGCGGCAATCTGCATGGCTCGCCGGGTTTGAACACGGCCATCCTGGCCATTGGCGCAGTGCTGGCCAGCTTCATGGGCACGACCGGCGCGTCCATGCTGCTGATCCGCCCGCTGATCCGGGCCAACGATGCCCGCCGCAGCTGCGCGCATGTGGTGGTGTTTTTCATCTTCATCGTCTCCAATGCCGGTGGCTCGCTCACACCGCTGGGTGATCCGCCGCTGTTCCTGGGCTTTTTGAAGGGCGTGGATTTTTTCTGGACCGTGCGCCATATCTTTGCCGAGACCCTGTTCCTCGTCGGCGCGCTGCTGGTCATCTTCTACCTGCTGGATCGCTATATGCTGCGCTTTGATGCGCAAAAGCCCCGCAGCGATCCGACGCCCGACACCCACAGCCTGGGCTTTGAAGGCAAGATCAATTTTGTGCTGCTGGGCGCTGTCGTGGCCCTGGTGCTGCTGAGCGGCTTTTGGAAGTCCGACCTGCAGTGGGACATTGCCGGCGTGGCCGTGGGCTTGCCGTCCGTCGTGCGTGATCTGGGCCTGATTGCGGTGGCCGTGCTGTCCTACAAACTCACGCCCGCGTCGGCCCATGCGGCCAACCAGTTCGACTGGGGCCCGATGCAGGAAGTGGCCAAGCTGTTCGCCGGCATTTTTCTCACCATCATCCCCGTCATCGCGATGCTGCAGGCGGGCGCCAACGGTCCCTTTGGCGCGGTGGTGCGTGCGGTAACCCGGCCCGATGGCTCGCCCGACCCGGCGATGTACTTCTGGGCTGCGGGCCTGCTCAGCAGCTTTTTGGACAATGCGCCCACCTACCTGGTGTTCTTCAACACCGCCGGGGGTGATCCCCAGGTGCTGATGACCTCGATGGCGACCACCTTGGCCGCGATTTCGGCGGGTGCCGTCTTCATGGGCGCGAACACCTATATCGGCAATGCACCCAATATGATGGTCAAGGCCATTGCCGAAAGCCGTGGAGTGCGCATGCCCAGCTTTTTTGGCTACATGGCCTGGTCGTGCGCCATCCTGGTGCCGCTGTTTGTCGTGATGACTTTTATCTGGTTCCGCTGAACCCCCGAGGAAACTGCCGATGTCCCGCCCGAAAATTCTGATTGCCCGCGCCATTTCGCCCGAAGTGGTCACCGTGCTCGAGCAGCACTTCGATGTCCGCTCCAACCAGGACGACATCGCCTGGTCGCCCGCCGAGCTGGCCGAGCGCCTGCAGGGCATGGATGGCGTGCTGACCACCGGCTCGCAGCGCATCGATGCGGCCTTGCTGGCCGCCTGCCCGCAGCTGCAGATCTGCGCCAACATGGCCGTGGGTTACAACAACTTTGATGTGGCCGCGATGACGGCAGCCGGCGTGCAGGGCACGAATGCGCCCGACGTGTTGACCGAGACCACGGCCGATTTCGGCTTTGCGTTGCTGATGGCCACGGCCCGCCGCATCACCGAGAGCGAGCATTTTCTGCGTGCCGGCCATTGGAAGGACTGGCGCTATGACCTGTTTGCCGGCGCCGAAGTGCATGGCAGCACCCTGGGCATTCTGGGCATGGGCCGCATCGGCCAGGCCATTGCCCGGCGCGGCGCGCATGGCTTTGGCATGCAGGTGGTCTACCACAACCGCTCGCGCCTGTCTGCCGAGCTGGAGGCCGATTGCAAGGCCCGCTATGTGAGCAAGCAAGAGCTGCTCAGCACTGCTGACCACCTGGTGCTGGTGCTGCCCTACACCCCCGAGGCCCACCACACGGTTGGCGCAGCCGAGATCGCCAGCATGAAGCCTAGCGCCACGCTGATCAACATCGCGCGCGGCGGCATTGTGGATGATGTGGCGCTTGCCAAGGCGCTGGCGAGCAAGACCATTGCCGCCGCCGGCCTGGATGTGTTCGAAGGCGAGCCTGCGGTGCATCCCGATCTGCTGGCGCTGTCCAACGTGGTGCTGACGCCGCACATCGCCAGCTCCACGATGGGCACGCGCCGGGCCATGGCCCAGCTGGCGGCTGACAACCTGATCGCCTACCTGGGCGGCCAGGCGCCGGTCACACCCGTCAACCGCCTGGAGCACAGCCGCCGCAGCGCCGCCTGAACGCAAAATATTTCAATAAACATGGCTGTTTGTGCCCACCAGACGGGTGCAAGCAGCTATTATTTTTGCAGTCTTCTCAAACACGGGGAACGGTTGTGAATCTGGATCTGGATCGGTCGCTGCTCAGCCTGGTGCTGCTGGCCTTGGTACTGCTGGCGGTGCTGGCCAACCTGCTGGTGCTGCTGTTGCGCCGGCCCAAAGCCGATCTGGGGGAGGCCTGGCTGCAGCAGCAGGAGCGCCAGGCCCGCGACCAGCAGCAGACCGTGCAGGCGCTGGCGCGCAGCGAAGGCGCGCTCAGCCACCTGTCGCAGCACCTGAGCCTGCAGTTGCGCGAGTTGAACCAGGGCAGCCAAGATGTGATGGGCGAGTTCCGCGAATCGCTGGAAGCGCGCATGGCGCAAAGCCTGGCTGAATCGCGCCTTGGGCGCCAGGAGCTGGCCCAGGCGCTGGCCGGGTTCGAAACCCAGCTCGCCCAGCGCCTGGCCCACCTCGATGCGGCCATCAACCAGCGCCTGTCGGTGCTCGATACCTCGCTCACCCAGCGCGTCGATGCGCTCACCCGCGCCAACCACCAAAGCCTGGCCACGCTCAAGACCGATGTGCAGTCGCACCTGGCGGGCATGCAGGACGGGGTGGGGCGCCAGCTGGCGCAGCTGCTGCAGGCCAACCAGCAGCAGGCCGAGCAGCTGCGCGGCACGCTCAACGAGCGCCTGGCCAGCATCCAGAGCGACAACGCCAGCAAGCTCGAAGAGATGCGCAAAACGGTGGATGAAAAGCTGCATGCCACCTTGGAGCAGCGCCTGGGTGAATCCTTCAAGCTGGTGAGCGACCGGCTCGAACAGGTTCACAAGGGCCTGGGCGAGATGCAGACGCTGGCGGGCAGCGTGGGTGACCTCAAGCGCGTGATGACGAATGTGAAATCGCGCGGTACCTGGGGCGAGCTGCAGCTGGGCATGATCATCGACAACGTGCTGACGGCCCAGCAGTACGCCAGGAACGTCAAGACCGTGCCGGGCAGCGACGAGATGGTAGAGTTCGCCATCCGCCTGCCGGGCCACAGCGATGACAAACCGGTGTGGTTGCCGATCGATTCCAAGTACCCGGTCGAGCACTACCAGCGCCTGATGGATGCGCAAGAAAGCCTGGACAAGGCGGCGATCCAGTCGGCCAGCATCGGCTTTGAAAATTCGATCCGGCTGGAGGCCAAGAAGATCTACAGCAAGTATGTCTCGCCACCCAACACCACCGATTTTGCGGTGCTCTACCTGCCCACCGAGGGGTTGTTTGCCGAGGTGATGCGCCGGCCGGGTCTGGTCGAAGCCTTGCAGAACGACTGCCGGGTCATGGTCTCGGGCCCAGCCAACCTGGCAGCGATGCTCAGCAGCCTGCAGATGGGCTTCAAGACCTTGGCCATCGAAAAGCGCAGCTCCGAGGTGTGGGCGGTGCTCGGGCAGGTCAAGACCGAGTTCAACAAGTTTGGCGATGTGGTGGAGGCCACGCGCAGGTCGCTGGACCAGGCGGCCAAGAAATTCGAGCAGGTCGATGTGCGCACGCGGGCCATCCAAAAGCGGCTCTCGCATGTGCATGAGACGCCGGCCGCTGGCGAGTTGGGCCCTTTGACCACGGATACGGACGAAGGCGACAGCGCAGCGGCCCTGACTTAGCCGACAATGCAGGCCAAGCAAGTGCCAGTTGCCCACGGTGCTGAAGGGAACGCGTGAATCGCGAGTTGATACGGCTGATCATCGGCCAGTTTTTTGTCCATACCTGTATGACAGGCACGCGCTTGGCAGCCCCGCTGCTGGCCCTGCGCGATGGCCACACCCCCGGCGCGGTGGGGTTCTTGCTCAGTCTGTTTGCGCTGACCCAGGTGTTCCTGGCGCTGCCGGCGGGCCGCTACGCAGACCGGCATGGCTTCATGAAGCCGATGCTGGCCGCCATTGCGCTGGCCTTTGCCGGCACTGCCATTGGTGTCGCTTTTCCCCGTTTTGAAGTCCTGTGCGTCGCGGCGCTGCTCACGGGGGCGGGCTGCGGCATCTCCATCATTGCGCTGCAGCGCCATGCGGGCCGCGTCGCCCATGAGGCCAGTGAGCTGCGCCAGATCTTCAGCTGGCTGTCGCTGGGCCCGGCGATTGCCAATTTTCTGGGGCCGATGGTCACCGGGCTGATCATTGACCACTCGACCGGCCAGGCCGGCAACAACCTGTCCTACCGCATCGCTTTTGCGGTGCTGGCGCTGTTCTCGGTGGTGGCCTGGTGGTGTGTGCGCAGCGCCCAGGAGATGGAGCCCGCGCCCGCCAAAAGCGATGGCCAGCCCCACCATGCCTGGGACCTGCTGCGCGAGCAGTCCTTCCGCCGCTTGCTGATTGTCAACTGGTTGGTCGCCTCTTGCTGGGATGTACACACCTTTGTCGTGCCGCTGCTGGGCCATGACCGGGGTCTGTCGGCCTCCGAGATCGGTGCCGTGCTGGGCGTGTTTGCGCTGGCGGCCTTTGTGATCCGGGTGCTGCTGCCCGCCATCTCGCGCCACCTGCGCGAGATGACCGTGGTGATGGCCGCGATGGTGCTCACGGCTGCGATTTTTGCGATCTACCCGCTGATGCCCAATGCCTGGGCGATGGCTTTTTGTTCGGCCTTGCTGGGCATCGGCCTGGGCAGTGTGCAGCCGATGGCCATGAGCATGCTCCACCAGATCACCCCCGAGGAGCGCCACGGCGAGGCCGTGGGCCTGCGGCTGATGCTGATCAATGGCTCGAGCGTCTGCATGCCGCTGATGTTTGGCGCCGCAGGGGCGGCCATTGGGGTGGGCGGGGTTTTCTGGGTAATGGGCGGCTTGGTGGGCGCGGGCTCGCGCATGGCCTGGGTGCTGGGCAAAACGCCCTTGCCCAACTTCCGGGTGCTCGACAGCAGCCACAGCGCAGAACCGGCCAGCCATGCGCTGGGTGAGAAACAGGCCCAGCCGCCCCGCGAGCCCTGATCTTGGCGCACGACTCGCCTCTGGTGGCCGCCCAAGCGGCTAAACTGCAAGGCTTGTATGGGGGGATCAAAGCATGATGGATGGATTGGTATCCGGGCGCATACTGGGTCAGCCGGTCGAGCGCAGCAGTAAAACCGGCAAGCCGTATGCACTGGCCAAGGTGCGTGCCAATGCGGGCGCGGGCGATGGCGAGATGCTGATTGTCAACGTCATCGCTTTTGACGATGCGCCGGTCGCAGCGCTTTTGGGCCTGGGCGACGGCGACAGCATCTGCCTGTCGGGCAGTCTGACCCCCAAGGTCTGGGTCGACCGCGATGGCGTGACCCGCCCCAGCGTGGACATGGTCGCCCACCAGGTGCTGACCGCCTACGGCGTGGCCCGCAAGCGCGGCGTGGCCGGTGATGCGGACTTTGACCCTGCCGCCTGAACCCATCAGGGGTGTGGGCGGGCACGTACAATCTGGCGCAGCATGACTCCATCTTCTCCCGCATCTTCTCCAGCTGCTTCGCGCGGCCTGTTTATCAGCTTTGAAGGCATTGACGGCGCCGGTAAATCCTCGCATATCCAGGGCTTGCACGATGCCTTCCTGGCCGCAGGCCGCCACGTGGTGAGCACGCGCGAGCCCGGTGGCACGCCGCTGGCCGAAAAGCTGCGCGCGCTGTTCCTGCAAGAACCCATGGATGCCTTGACCGAGGCTTTGCTGGTGTTTGCGGGCCGGCGCGACCACCTGCAGCAGGTGATCGAGCCGGCGCTGGCCCGGGGCGATGTGGTGCTGTGTGACCGTTTTACCGATGCCACTTTTGCCTACCAGGGCGCCGGGCGCGGCTTTGACCTGCAGGTGCTGCAGGTGCTCGAGCGCATGGTGCAGGCCCGGCCCGAGCTGGGTGAGGGCGCGCTGCGCCAGCCTGACCTGACCATCTGGTTTGATCTGCCCACCGAGGTGGCCGCCGAGCGCCTGGCCGGTGCACGTGCCCCCGACCGTTTTGAGGCCGAACCCCAGCAGTTTTTTGCCCGCGTGGCCGCCGGTTATGCCGAGCGCGCGCTGGCGCAGCCCGCGCGGTTTGCGCGCATCGATTCGCACCAGCCCAAGCCGGCGGTGTGGCAGGCGGTGCGCCAGGCCGTAGCAGCCCAGGGTTGGCTGCCGGCCAGCAAAGTGGAGGGCTGATATGGCCACCGCCAAGAACACTGCAGCAGCCGAGCCCGTAGCCGCAGCACCGGCGCCCACCGCGCCCTGGATTGCCCAGCAACGCGAGCAGCTGCTGGCCCAGCGCGGCCATGCCTGGCTGCTGCAAGGCCCCTCGGGCCTGGGCCAGTTCTCGCTGGCCATGGGCCTGGTGCGGGCCTGGTTGTGCGATGCACCGACGCCCCAGGGCGCCTGCGGCCACTGCGCCAGCTGCCATGCGATCGATGTGCATGCCCACACGGACCTGTGTGTGCTGATGCCCGAGACCGAGATGCTGGCGCTGGGCTGGCCGCTGCCCGAAAAGGCCCAGGCGGACATTGACGACAAAAAGCGCAAGCCCAGCCAGGAAATCCGCGTCGATGCGATGCGCGATGCGGTGGAGTTCACGCAGCGCACCTCGGGCCGGGGCAAAGGCAAGGCGGTGCTGGTGTTTCCGGCGGAAAAAATGAATGCGGTCACTGCCAATGCGCTGCTCAAAACGCTGGAGGAGCCACCGGGCGATGCCCGCTTTGTGCTGGCGACCGAAGCCGCGCACCAGCTGCTGCCCACGATCCGCAGCCGCTGCCTGGCGCACACCATGCAGTGGCCCGATACCGCATCGGCCCGCAGCTGGCTGGTGGCGCAGGACGTGCCGGCAGACCAGGTCGACGCGCTGCTGCAGGCCGCAGGCGGTCGCCCCGACGATGCGCTGGATCAGATGCATGCCGGCCGCTCGCCCCAGGTCTGGAGGAAGTTGCCCAAGGATTTGGCCAATGGCCAGCCCGGTGCCTTGTCCAGCCTGTCGGCGCCCGAGGTGGTCGATGCGTTGCAAAAGCTCTGCCATGATTTGCTGATGCTGCGTGTGGGGGCCGCGCCACGGTTTTTTGACGCGGCCGATTTGCCTGCGCCCCCGGCGCTGGCGGTGCTGGCGCGCTGGAGCAAGGCTTTGACGCAGTCGATGCGCACGGCGGCGCACCCCTTCAACCAGGGGCTGATGCTCGAAGCACTGGTCGCGCAGGCGGCCAGCGTGCTGCAGTCGCGGCGCTAAGCGGGGTCCATCTGCCGGCGTAACAGGCCGCTGATGTGGCCTGTGTTTGCGCTGGCATCTGGAAATAGGCAGCAAAATTTGGTTATCCTTGGAATCTATGAACAGTCCTACCCCTGTACCGGGCACGGCCAGCGCTCGCCCCAGCGTGCTGCAATTGGCCATCAAGGAAAAGGCCGCGCTCTATGCCGCCTACATCCCCTTGTTCAAGGAAGGGGGCATCTTTGTCCCCACGCCCAAGGACTATGCACTGGGCGACGATGTCTACCTGCTGCTGACCTTGCCCCAGGATCCGCAGCGCTACCCCATTGCCGGCAAAGTCGGCTGGGTGACTCCGGCAGGCGCCGGTGGCAACCGCACCCAGGGCATTGGCGTGCGCTTTCCCAAAGATCCCAAGACGGATGAGCTGCGTTACAAGATTGAACAGATCTTGGGCACGGCCTTGCAGGCTGACCGCGCCACGCAGACCATCTAAGAACCTGTTCAAAGTCTCTACGCAGCCGCGTTGGAGCGCAATCGGGATGAGTTCGAAGGGATGGAACGCAGCTTGCACCGGGGTGCAAGCAAGGGCCAGCGCGCAGAAATCGCCCGATTTCACTCCAACCCGTAGGGACAGTGGCTTTGCGCTGCCCGGGAAGGGGCGCCCGGCGAGGGCCGCCCGGGCAGGGGCGGTCTGCGTTGTTGCCAATCCTCGCAATAGCTGGGCTATTGCTGCGGTGTTGCGCGGCTGGGCGCCCCCCTAGCATCCCATCTCGCAAAGACACTGTCGCGGCGCGAGGAGACATTGAACAGGTTCTAAGCACTGGATTCGACCCTGTCCCACCCCGATTTCTTAGCCGGGCTGACAGGGTTTTACGGTGGTCGCGACCGTCGGAGCAGCCGGAGCGGGGACAATGGCAGCAGTTCTTTGTATTTGGACTGCGGCGCTTTGAGCGTCTGCAGCGTTGACGATTGATGTTCACCGACTCCCACTGCCACCTCAACTTTCCCGAGCTTGTTCAGGACCTGCCTGCCATCCGCGCCAAGATGGACGAGGCGCGGGTGACCCGCGCGCTGTGCATCAGCTGCACGATGGAGGAGTTTCCCGACGTGCATGCGCTGGCGATGCGCTATGACAACTTCTGGTGCAGCGTGGGTGTGCACCCCGATACCGAAGGGCTGACCGAGCCCAGCGTGCAGGACCTGGTCGAGCGCGCGGCGCTGCCGCGCGTCGTGGCCATTGGCGAGACAGGCCTGGACTACTACGGCATGGAAGACCGCAAGGGCGGCTGCACGGTGGCTGATCTAGAGTGGCAGCGCGAGCGCTTTCGCACGCATATTCGCGCGGCCCAGCAGGTACGCAAGCCGCTGGTGATCCACACCCGCAGCGCATCGGATGACACCTTGCGTCTGCTGCGCGAAGAGGGCGAGACCGGTGGCGCCCATGCCGCAGGCGGCGTGTTCCACTGCTTTACCGAGAGCATGGAAGTCGCCCGCGCGGCGCTGGACCTGGGTTTTTACATCTCGTTCTCGGGCATCATCACTTTCAAAAAGGCGCAGGATCTGCGCGATGTCGCGGCCTTTGTGCCCGAGGACCGGCTGCTGATCGAGACCGACAGCCCTTATCTGGCGCCGGTGCCGTTTCGGGGCAAGACCAATACGCCCGCCTATGTGCCGCATGTGGCCGCGCAGATTGCGCAGGTGCGCGGCACCAGCGTGGAAGCGGTGGCCGAGGCCACCAACCGCAATTTCGATCGACTCTTCAGCGGAGTGCTGTCATGAAGCTGCCTGCTACACCTGGTTCTTTGTCTGTGCTTCGAGCGGCCTGCGCGGCGGCCCTGTGGCTGGCCTGCGCGGCCGCGCAAGCGGGCTCGTATGACGATTTCTTCACCCGCATCATCCGCGATGACGCCAAGGGCATCGAGGCGCTGGTGCAGCGCGGCTTTGACCCCAACACCGTGAGCGAGAAGGGCGAAACGGGCCTGACGCAGGCCTTCAAGCTCGACTCCTACCGCGCGGCCAAGGGCATGATTGCGCTGCCAACCACCAATGTGAACCTGGCCAATGCCAAGGGCGAGACACCGCTGATGATGGCTGCCATCAAGGGCCAGGTCGATCTGGCCAAGGCCTTGATTGCCCGGGGCGCCGATGTGAACCGCGAGGGCTGGACGCCGCTGCACTATGCCGTCTCGGCCCCGAGCGAAGATGGCTCCGACCTGCAGATGGTGGCGCTGCTGCTGGAGCACCATGCCTATATCGATGCCGCATCGCCCAATGGCACCACGCCGTTGATGATGGCCGCCCAGTACGGCACACGCAGCGCCGTGCAACTGCTGATCAAGGAAGGCGCCGACCCCAAGCTGAAAAACCAGCAGGGACTGACGGCGAGTGACTTTGCCACCCGCGCCGACCGCTCGGAAGTGGTGACCTGGCTGAGCCAGGCCGGCGCCGCAGCGCCAGGCGCGGGTGCCAGCGCAGGGACAGGCGCAGGTGCAGGTGCAGCCGCTGCAGGCAGCACGGCCGCGCCCAAGCCGCAGCCCGGCGCCTATGTGCCGCAAAAGCCCGCATTCCCGCAGGAAGGCCGGCGCAAGATCCAGAGCAACTGGTAAGGCTGCGGGCGGCGCTGCCCCCGTTGCCCATGTCGTGTTTGCACCCGCTGTGGGCAGGGGCTTGACATTCACACCATGGCAATCTTTAGAGTTCCTGCCATGGATAGAAAGACTCCCGCCATGACTGCCCAAACCACCCCATCCGCCACCCCGCTGCTGCAACTGCCGATCGAGGGCATGACCTGCGCCTCCTGCGTCGGCCGGGTCGAGCGCGCCTTGCAGGCCGTGCCCGGCGTGCAAAGCGCCCATGTCAACCTGGCCACCGAGCAGGCCAGCCTGCAACTGGGCGACCAGGCCCCCGCCGCCCAGGTGCTGGAGCAGGCGCTGGCAGCGGTCCACAAAGCCGGCTACAGCGTGCCTGTGCATGCGCTGGAGCTGGAAGTCGAAGGCATGACCTGCGCCTCTTGCGTGGGCCGCGTGGAGCGCGCGTTAAAAGCCGTGCCCGGCGTGCAGACCGCCGCCGTGAACCTGGCTACCGAACGGGCCACGGTGCAGCTGACGGCGGGCGTGCATGCCGAGCAGCTGATGGCTGCTATTGCCAAGGCCGGCTATACCGCCCGCACTGTGCCGCAGGTGGGTGAGGCCAGCGAGGCGGCCGATGCCCATGATGCGCAGAGCCAGCGCCAGCAGCAAGCGCAAAACGGGCTGCTGCGTGACCTGTGGCTGGCGGCCTTGCTGGCCGCGCCGGTCTTTGTGCTGGAGATGGGCGGCCACATGCTGCCGGGCTTTCACCACTGGGTGGGCCAATGGCTGCCCCAGCAGAGCAACTGGCTGCTGCAGTGGGTGTTGACCAGCCTGGTGCTGGCCGGGCCGGGCCGGCGCTTTTACCGCCTGGGCCTGCCTGCGCTGGCGCGGGCCGCGCCCGATATGAACTCGCTGGTGGCAGTGGGCACCTTGTCGGCCTATCTCTATTCGCTGGTGGCCACCTTTGCGCCTGGCGTACTGCCAGCGGGCACCGTGCATGTCTATTTCGAGGCCGCGGCGGTGATCGTAGTGCTGATTTTGCTGGGCCGCTGGATGGAGGCACGCGCCAAGGGCAATACCTCGGCGGCGATCAAGCGCCTGGTGCAGCTGCAGGCCAAGACGGCCTGGGTGCTGCGCGATGGCGATTGGCAATCACTGGCCATTGATGCGGTGCAGCCCGGCGATACCGTGCAGGTGCGCCCCGGCGAGCGCATCCCGGTCGACGGCCGGGTGACAGATGGCGAGAGCTATGTCGACGAATCGATGATCAGCGGTGAACCCGTGCCGGTGCACAAGACCAGCGGCGCCCTGGTGGTGGGCGGCACCATCAACCAAAAGGGCGCCTTGACCCTGAAGGCCACCGAAGTGGGCGGCAACACGGTGCTGGCGCAGATCATCCGCATGGTGGAGCAGGCCCAGGGCGGCAAGCTGCCGATCCAGGCCGTTGTGGACCAGGTGACCATGTGGTTTGTGCCCGCCGTGATGGCCGCTGCCGTGCTGACCTTTGTGCTCTGGCTGTTGCTGGGCCCATCGCCCGCGCTGAGCCTGGCCCTTGTCAATGCGGTGGCTGTGCTCATCATTGCCTGCCCTTGCGCGATGGGCCTGGCGACGCCCACCTCGATCATGGTGGCCACCGGCCGCGCCGCCCAGCTGGGGGTGTTGTTCCGCAAGGGCGAGGCGCTGCAGCTGCTCAAGGACGCCCAGGTGGTGGCCGTGGACAAGACCGGCACCTTGACCGAGGGCCGGCCCGCGCTGACCGACCTGGTGCTGGCCCCCGGCTTTGAACGCGCGGCCGTGCTGGCGGCGGTGGCCGCCGTTGAGAGCCAGTCGGAGCACCCGATTGCGCAGGCCATTGTGCAGGCTGCCCAGGCCGAAGGCCTGCAGTTGCTGCCGCTGTCCGGCTTTGAATCGGTCACCGGTTTTGGCGTGCGTGCCCAAGTGGGCGCTGCGCGGGTCGAAGTAGGTGCAGACCGCATGATGCGGCAATTGGGCGCTGATGTGGCGGTGTTTGCTGACGAGGCTGCCCGTCTGGGCGCCGAAGGCAAGACGCCGCTGTATGCCGCCATCGATGGCCAGCTGGCCGCCATGATCGCCGTGGCCGACCCGATCAAGCCCACCACACGCGCTGCGATTGAGGGCCTGCATGCGATGGGCCTCAAGGTAGCGATGATCACCGGCGACAACCGCCGCACCGGCGAAGCGATTGCCCAGCAGCTGGGCATTGACGAGGTGGTGGCCGAGGTGCTGCCCGATGGCAAGGTGGCGGCCGTCAAGCGCCTGCGGGCTGCGCATAGTGCGCTGGCCTATGTGGGCGATGGCATCAACGATGCGCCTGCCTTGGCCGAGGCCGATGTCGGCATTGCCGTGGGCTCGGGCACCGATATCGCCATCGAGTCGGCCGACGTGGTGCTGATGGGCGGCGACCTGCGCGGCGTCGTGACTGCCATCGGGCTCTCGCGCGCCGCCATGCGCAATATCCACCAGAACCTGTTCTGGGCCTTTGCCTACAACGTGGCGCTGATCCCGGTCGCCGCGGGCCTGCTGTACCCGGTCAATGGCACCCTGCTGTCGCCGGTGTTTGCGGCAGGGGCGATGGCGCTGTCGAGCGTGTTTGTGCTCGCCAATGCCTTGCGGCTGCGCCGTTTTAGCGTCTAGATAAGGCTGCTAGACATGAAAAAACCCCGCAGACACCAAGCCTGCGGGGTTTTTGTCTAAGCGTTGAAGCTTAGACCTGGTCGGCCGACAGACCAGCCGTTTGGCTGAAGCCACCGTCCACATAGGTGATCTCGGCGGTCACGCCCGAGGCCAGATCGCTCAGCAGGAAGGCGGCGACATTGCCCACGTCTTCGATGGTCACATTGCGGCGCAGCGGTGAGGCGTCGGCCACGCGGCCGAGCAGCTTGCCAAAGTCCTTGATGCCCGAGGCAGCCAGGGTCTTGATCGGGCCGGCAGAGATGCCGTTGGCGCGGATCGCGCGGCCGTCTTCGGTGCGGCCCACGGCCTCGGCCAGGTAGCGCACGGAGGCTTCGAGCGAGGCCTTGGCCAGGCCCATGGTGTTGTAGTTGGGGATGGAGCGCAGGGCGCCCAGGTAGGACAGGGTCAGCAGGGACGACTTGTCGTTGAGGTAGGGCAGGGCGGCCTTGGCCAGCGCAGGGAAGCTGTAGGCGCTGATGTCATGCGCAATGCGGAAGCCTTCGCGCGAGAGGCCATCCAGGAAGTTGCCGGCAATCGCCTCGCGCGGCGCAAAGCCGATGGAGTGCACAAAACCATCGAACTTGCCCCAGGTCGCAGCCAGGTCGGCAAACATTTTCTCGATCTGGGCGTCATCGGCCACATCGCAGTCGAACACCAGCTTGGAGTCGAACTCGGCGGCAAACTCGCTGATACGGTCCTTGAAGCGTTCGCCCACATAGCTGAAAGCCAGCTCGGCGCCTTGCTGGTGGCAGGCCTTGGCAATGCCATAAGCGATAGAGCGGTTGGACAGCACGCCCGTGATCAGCAGTTTCTTGCCGGTCAGAAAACCCATTGTTCTTCTCCTGATAAGTGCCACGCCATAAGGGCATGGCCAAAAAAGACTTGGGCACCGGCGCAAAGCGTTTCTCGGGGGTAAACGCTTGCACAGGTGGCCAGCTAGGGCAGAATTGTCGCATGCGATTCTGCCTTCCGCTGATTTTGTGTGCTGCCGCGGCAGCGCCTGCCTGGGCCAGCCATGCCTACGCCCTCTGGGGCGAGCCGCGCTACGCGGCGGATTTCAAGCATTTTGCCTATGCCAACCCCGAGGCGCCCAAGGGCGGTGAGCTGCGCCTGGTCAGTGCGCTGCGCTACTCGACGTTTGACAAATACAACCCCTTTACGATCAAAGGCTCGCCCCCGGCCTACCTGAGCGACATGCTGTTTGACAGCCTGCTGATCGCCAGCCTGGACGAGACGACAACCGGCTACGGCCTGTTGGCCGAGGACATCGATGTGGCCGCCGATGGCATGTCCGCGACATTCAAGATGCGCAAGGCGGCGCGCTTTCACAATGGCAAACCGGTGCTGGCCCAGGATGTCAAGCACAGCTACGAGGCGCTGATCAGCCAGTACGCCACGCCCGGCTACAAGACCTTGCTGGCCGATGTGGAGGGCTGCGATGTCATCGACGACCGCACGGTGCGCTTTCGCTTCAAGAAGCCCAACCGCGACCTGCCGCTGACCGTGGGCAGCCTGCCGGTCTTCAGCCGCGACTGGGGCCTGGGCGCCGATGGCAAGCCCAAGCGCTTTGACCAGATCGTGACCGATATGCCCATTGGCAGCGGCCCCTACAAGATCGGCCCGGTGGTGTTTGGCCGCGACATCACCTACGTGCGCGACCCCGACTACTGGGCCAAGGACCTGCCCGTGCGCGTGGGCAGCGCCAATTTTGACCGGGTCACGGTCAAGATCTACAAGGACAACACCGCCAAGCTGGAGGCGCTCAAGGCCGGCGAGTTCGATGTGATGCGCTTTTTCAGCGCCGGCGACTGGGCGCGCCGCCTCTATGGCAAGCGTTTTGACCGGGGTGAGCTGCGCAAGGGGGACTTCGCCAACAAGCTGCCCTCGGGCTTCCAGAGCTACTTTTTGAACCTGCGCCGCCCAGTGCTGCAGGATGTGCGGGTGCGCGAGGCCCTGGGCCTGGCGTTTGACTACGAGTGGATGCAGCGCCAGCTGTTCTACGGAGCCTACGAGCGCGTGCATGGCCTGTTTGGCAACACCATGTGCGAGACGCATGGCAGCCCCAGCGACGCCGAGCTGGCCCTGCTCAAGCCCTTTGAGAAAGACCTGCCCGCCGGTACCTTGGGGCCGCTGCAGGATCCCCCCCGCACCGACCAGGGCAGCAGCCTGCGCGACAACCTGCGCAAGGCGCAGGCGCTGTTGGCCGATGCCGGCTGGAAGGTGGACAGGAATGGCGTGCTGCGCAATGCCAAGGGCCAGGCGCTGGAGCTGGAGTTTCTCGACAGCAACGAGGGCGGCATTCGCACCGTGTCCACCTGGATGCGCAACCTGGAGAAGCTGGGCATCAAGCTCCGGCTGCGGGTGGCCGATTACGCGCTCTACCAGCAGCGGGTCGACAAGTTCGACTATGACCTGATATCGGTCAATGTGCCGGGCACCAATATCCCGGGCCAGGAATACGCCGAGCTGTTTGGCAGCGCGGCGGCGGAGCAGGAGGGCTCGGGCAATTTCATTGGCTTGAAGAGCCCAGCGGTCGACGCGATGATTGCCCAGATGGCCAGCGCCAAGAGCGAGCAGGAGCTGCTGCCCGCCTGCCATGCGCTCGAGCGCATCATTGTGGCGGGCCACTACCTGATTCCGCAGTGGTATGCCGCCAGCCACCGCGTGGTGTATGACGCCTGGCGATTGGTGGAGCCCCCGCAGGTGCCCGCCTATGTGCCGGGCGAGACCTGGGTGATGTACTACTGGTGGGCGCGCATGCCGCCGCTCACAGCCGCAACCGCCAAGCCATGAGCTGCTCTGATGCCGGGCCCAGCCGTTATATGATCCCTCTGACCGCCCCAGCGCGCCTGCCGCGCTGCCCCGGCATTTTCTGCCACAGTGCCACGGCGTTTGCCCGCCCGTGCTGACATTGGAGCCCACCCCGCATGTTTGCCTATATCCTCAAACGTCTGCTGCTGATGATTCCCACGCTGTTCGGGGTCTTGCTGCTGACCTTTGTGGTGATCCAGTTCGTGCCGGGGGGCCCGGTCGAGCAGTACCTGGCAGAGGCCAAGGCCGGCAACCGGGGCGCGGAGGGCGCGGGCATGGGCTACCGGGGCGCGCAGGGCATTGACCCCAAGCGGCTCGACGAGATCAAGGCCTTGTACGGCTTTGACAAGCCGCCCATCGAGCGCTTTGTGCAGATGCTGGGCCAGTTCGCCCGCTTTGATCTGGGCAACAGCTTTTTCCAGAACAAAAGCGTCTGGCAGCTGATCAAGGACAAGCTGCCCGTCTCCATCAGTCTGGGGCTGTGGACCTTTTTCATCAGCTACCTGATTGCGGTGCCGCTGGGCATTGCCAAGGCGGTGCGCGCGGGCAGTCGGTTTGACATGGTCACCACGGTGATCGTGCTGGTGGGCTATGCGATACCCGGCTTTGTGCTGGGGGTGGCGCTCTTGGTGATCTTTGGCGGGCAGCTGCAGTGGTTTCCGCTGCGCGGGCTCACCTCATCGGGCTGGGAAGAGATGGGCTGGGCCGCCAAGCTGGTCGACTACCTCTGGCACATCACCTTGCCAGTCACCGCCATGGTGGCCGGCAGCTTTGCGGTGACGGCCATGCTCACGAAAAACGCCTTTCTTGAAGAGATCCGCAAGCAGTATGTGGTGACGGCCAAGGCCAAGGGTCTGAGCGAGCGCCAGGTGCTGTGGCGCCATGTGTTTCGCAATGCCTTGCTGCCCATCGTCACCGGCTTTCCGGCGGCCTTCATTGGCGCCTTCTTTACCGGGGCCTTGTTGATCGAGACCTTGTTCTCGCTCGATGGCCTGGGCCTCTTGAGCTATGAGAGCGTGATCCGGCGCGACTACCCGGTCGTGCTGGGCACCTTGTACCTGTTTACCTTGATCGGTTTGCTCACCAAGCTGGTGAGCGACCTGTGCTATGTCTGGGTGGATCCCCGTGTCAAGTTTGACTGAGTCGCGTATGCCCGCATTGGCCAGCCCAGCACCTGCGGCATGGCGCCGCGCCTCAGGCCTTGCGGCGCAGCTGCAGGCGCCGCAGCAGCACGGCCACGACGACGATGTTGAGCAGCAGCACCAGCGCGCCTTGCCAATGGCGGTGCGCCAGCAGGTGCTGCACTTCGAGCGGTATGTACAGCCCCGAGGACAGCGCGCCCAGCCATTCGCCCCAGGCCTTGTCCTGCCACAGGCCCCAGGCCTCCAGCCAGCGCACAGCGATATAGGTCCCGCCCAGCAGCACCAGCGTATGGATGGGGGTGGCATTGATCTTGTCCACCCAGCCAATCAGCACGGCCGGGTAGCGCGCCTCGGGCGAGAGGCCCACGTGGCCGATCAGCTCCAGCGCGAGGCGGTGCAGATCGTGGTGCAGCAGGCTGAGCAGTCCCAACAGGCCCAGCAGCGCGGCAAAGCCTTTGAGCGCTTCAAAAATGGCAATGCTTTTGAGCGCGGTGCGCAAGGCGGAGGGCGTGTGGGTGGCAGGCATGGCGCAGAGCATGGCCGATGGCGCGCCGTTTGGCTGTCGGCCAATGGCGACAGCGCAGCACCCCGTGCCCTCGCCGCCACCGTTGCCAACGTCGGCCCCAGGCCGCCCTATTCAGTGACAGGAGGGGGACGGTGCCCACACCGTCTCTGCAGACCATAACGATGACCGAGCCTGTTTCCCCACTTCCCCCCGGCCGCTCGCCTGCGGCCCGCGCCTGGCGCCGCTTCAAGTCCAACAAACTGGGCTTTTACAGCCTGCTGCTCTTTGTGGTGCTGGTGGTGCTCAGCCTGTTTGCCGAGCTGATCAGCAACGACAAGCCGCTCGTTGTGCGCTATGAGGGGCAGACCTATTTCCCGCTCGCCAAGGACTACCCGGAGACCAGCTTTGGTGGCGACTTCCACACCGCCACCGATTTTCTCGACCCCTTCATCCAGCAGCAGCTGCGCAAGGATGGCAACTGGGCGATCTTTCCGCTCAACCGCTATGGCCCCAACACCATCAACTACTTTGCCAAATCGCCCACGCCTTCGGCCCCCTCGGCGGACAACTGGCTGGGCACCGATGACCGGGGGCGTGACCTGCTGGCCCAGCTGATCTACGGCTTTCGCGTCAGCGTGCTGTTTGGCCTGGCGCTGACGGCCGTCGGCACGCTGATCGGCATTCTCACCGGTGCGATACAGGGCTTTTTTGGCGGCAAGGTGGACCTGGTGTTCCAGCGCTTTACCGAGATCTGGAGCGCCATGCCGATCCTGTACCTGCTGATCATCTTCAGCGCAGTGCTGGCGCCCAGCGCCGGCCTGCTGTTGGTGCTGCTGAGCCTGTTTGGCTGGATGGCACTGTCCGACTATGTGCGGGTGGAGTTTTTGCGCAACCGCCAGATGGACTATGTGAAATCGGCGCGGGCGCTGGGTGTGCCAAGCTGGAAAATCATGTGGCGCCATATCCTGCCCAACAGCATGACGCCAGTGGTCACCTTTTTGCCGTTCCAGATGAGTGCCGCGATCCTGACCCTGACATCGCTGGATTTTCTGGGCCTGGGCGTGCCCCCGGGCACCCCCAGCCTGGGCGAGCTGTTGAACCAGGGCAAGAACAGCATCGATGCCTGGTGGATTTCGCTGTCGACCTTTGCGGTGCTGGTGACCACCTTGCTGCTGCTCACCTTCATGGGCGATGCATTGCGCGATGCGCTGGACCCGCGCAAGCAGCTGAATTCGCCGCGCGCTGGCGCAGCGCCTGCTGCGCTTTCGGCTCAGCCAGCGCCGTCAGCCAGCGCAGATGCCAAGGAGACCCGCCATGCGTGAGCAAGCACAACCCGCGGTGGCCGTGCCCGCGCCGCTGCTCCAGGTCAACCACCTCCATGTGGGCTTTGGCGGCCAGGATGTGGTCAAGGACCTGAGCTTTTGCATACAGGCCGGCGAGAAGCTGGCGCTGGTCGGCGAATCAGGTTCTGGCAAGACAATCACCGCGCTGTCGCTGCTGCGCCTGGTGGGCGAGGCCCAGTTGCGCGGCGAAGCGCTGATGGGCGGGCGCAACCTGCTGCAGATCTCCGAGCGCGAGATGCAGGCGGTGCGTGGTGATGAGATTGCGGTGATCTTTCAGGAGCCGATGACGGCGCTGAACCCGCTGATGACCATGGGCGCGCAGATTGCCGAGGTGCTGCAGCTCAAGCAAGGCCTGGGCGACAAGGCCGCCTGGGAGCAGGCGGTGCAGCTGCTCGCCACAACCGGCATCCCCGAGCCGCAGCGGCGCGCCGGCAGCTACCCGCACCAGCTCAGCGGCGGCCAACGCCAACGCGCGATGATTGCGATGGCGCTGGCCTGCCGGCCCAAGCTGCTGATTGCCGATGAGCCCACCACGGCGCTCGATGTGAGCCTGCGCGGCCAGATCCTGGAGCTGCTGAGCGACTTGCAGCGCCAGACCGGCATGGCGGTGCTGATGATCACCCATGACCTGCCGCTGGTGCGCCATTTTGCCGACCGGGTCGCGGTGATGGAAAAAGGCCGGCTGGTGGAGCAGGGGGCTGTGGCCGAGGTGTTTGCCGCGCCCCAGCATGCCTACACCCAAAAGCTGCTGGCCAGCACGCCCCAGCGCCAGGTGGTGGCCCGCCAGCCTGAGGCACCCACGGTGCTGCAGACGCGCGATTTGCAGGTGGCCTATGCCACGCCGCTGCCGGGCATAGCGGGCTGGTTCAGCAAGGGCCGGTTCGACGCGGTGCGCGGCGCCAGCCTGGCGCTGGGCCGGGGTCAGACCTTGGGGGTGATTGGCGAGTCGGGCTCGGGCAAATCCACCTTGGCCCAGGCGATCCTGGGCCTGCTGCCCAGCCTGGGCGAGCTGCGCATTGGCCAAGAGACCTGGCAGTTGCCGGCCCAGCGCAACAGCGCGGCCAACCAGCGGCTGCGCCGCAAGGTGCAGGTGGTGTTCCAGGATCCGTTCTCGTCGCTGTCGCCGCGCATGACGGTGCAGGAGATGGTGGGCGAGGGCATGCAGCTGGCGCAGCCCCAACTGGCCCCAGCGGATCTACAGCAGCAGGTGCTGGCGCTGCTGCAGGAAGTGGGCATGACCGAGGCCCAGTTCCCGGGCCTGCTCGAGCGCTATCCGCATGAGTTCTCCGGCGGCCAGCGCCAGCGCCTGGCCATTGCCCGCGCGCTGATCGTGGACCCCGAGATCCTGGTGCTGGACGAGCCCACCAGCGCGCTCGATGTCACCATCCAGCAGCAGGTGCTGGCCTTGCTGCAGCGCCTGCAGCGCGAGCGCGGCCTGAGCTATGTGCTGATCACGCACGATGTGGCGGTGATCCGGGCCATGGCCCATGAGGTGCTGGTGATGAAGGATGGCGAGGTGGTGGAGAGCGGCGAGGTCATGCAGGTGCTCGATGCGCCGCGCCAGGCCTACACGCAGCGCCTGATGGACGCCAGCCTGGAGCTGGGCTGAGCGGGCAGCGCCCGGCAACGACTTTATGAGCGGAATAGGGCCGCAGGCAGTGCGCAAGCTGCCTGCGGCATCAACGGGAAATCCATGACAGAACTGCTGCAAGTGACCGGTTTGGGCAAGCGCTTTGGCGGCGTGCAGGCCGTGGCCGATGTGAGCTTTGCCTTGCGCCGGGGCGAAGTGCTGGCGCTCATTGGCCCCAATGGCGCGGGCAAGACAACCACCTTCAACATGCTGGGCGGGCAACTGGTGCCCGATGCCGGCAGCATGCTGCTTCAGGGCACGGCCCTGGGCGGCAAGCGGCCCCGCGAGATATGGCGCCTGGGCGTAGGGCGCACCTTCCAGATTGCCGAGACCTTTGCCTCGCTGACGGTGGCCGAGAACGTGCAGATGGCCTTGCTGTCGGCCGCTGGCCGCGTCTTTGGCCTGTGGCAAAAAGCCGCCCCCTTTCAGCGTGATGAGGCGCTGGCCTTGCTGGCGCTGGTGGGCATGCAGGACCAGGCTGACCGTGCTTGCAGCGCGCTGGCCTATGGCGATGTGAAGCGGGTGGAGCTGGCCATCGCCATGGCCCACAAGCCTGTGCTGCTGCTGATGGATGAGCCCACTGCCGGCATGGCCCAGGCTGAACGCCTGCAGCTGATGGCGCTCACGCGGCAACTGGCCCGTGAGCGCGACATGGCCGTGCTGTTTACCGAGCACAGCATGGATGTGGTGTTTGCCTATGCCGACCGCATCATTGTGCTGGCGCGGGGCCGGCTCATTGCCGAGGGCGCGCCGGAGGCCGTGCGGCGCAACCCCGAGGTGCAGGCGGTCTACCTGGGCAAGGGCAGCACCTATGACAGCCAGGAACCAAGTCAGGAGCCTGCCGTATGAGCGCGCAGATAACCGATGTGCACGCCGAGCTTCTGCTGCAGGTGAGCGCGCTCAACGCCTGGTATGGCGAAGCCCATATTCTGTTTGATGTGGGGCTGGAGGTGCGGCGCGGTGAGGTGGTGGCCTTGATGGGGCGCAACGGCGCGGGCAAGTCCACCACGCTCAAGGCCATCATGGGCCTGGTGGAGCGGCGCAAAGGCACCGTGCAGTTCATGGGCCAGAACATTGCGCAGGCAGACCCCTGGCGCATTGCACGCCTGGGCCTGGGCTATGTGCCCGAAGAGCGGCGCATCTTCAGCGACCTGACGGTACTCGAAAACCTGGAGGTGGGCCGCCAGCCCGCCCGCCGCTGGGCCGATGGCAGCCTGGCCAGCGAGTGGACGGTGGATGAGCTGCTCGCCTTTTTCCCGAACCTGGCGGCCATGCCGCAGCGCGCTGGCGGGCAGATGAGTGGCGGCGAGCAGCAGATGCTCACCGTCGCCCGCACCCTCATGGGCAATCCCTATCTGGTACTGCTCGATGAGCCCTCTGAAGGGGTGGCGCCTGTCATCGTCGAGCAGATGGCGCAGATGATTGTGCAACTCAAGCAGCGCGGCGTGAGTATTTTGCTGTGCGAGCAAAACCTGCACTTTGCGCGCCTGGTGAGCGACCGGGCCTATGTGCTGGAGAAGGGCGCGATCGCGTTTGCTGGCAGCATGCAGGCACTGGTCGACGAAGAGCGGGCTGGCGCCAAGCGGATCGGCGTCTAAGGCGCCATTAGACAAAGCAAAGCCTGCACGCATCGCGCGCAGGCTTGGGTGTCCCTCCGGAAATAAAAGGGACTGCGGCTTACCAGTGGCCGGTGGGGTTGATGCCGTCCTGCATCACCCAGTGGATGCGTGAGGTCTCCACGCCCATCAGTGCAGCCTGGTGGACTAGCATATCGGTGGTCTTGCCATCGAGCACGGGCTGGCGCGAGAGCAGCTTGAACGAGTCGGTGGTGTCGCCCATCAGCATGGCCCAGCGGTAATCGGGGTCAATGGCGACGACATGGTAGCCCTCGTGGAAGGGGCCCATGAACGAGGCCTTCATGGCGCCAAAGTTGGGCGCGCCGACAAAGCGGGCAATGCCATGGCCCTCGACCCAGCGGTGGGTGCCGGCATGAAAGCCCCGGGTCGTGATGCCCAGGCTGCCATCGCTCAGCAGCTCATATTCGACGCGTGAGCGCGTCAGCGGCTTGCCGATGCCGCGCTCGATGCGGGCGATCTCATACCAGTCGCCGACAAAGCGTTCTGCATCAAAATCGGCGACGGGCTCAATCAGGTCGACCGGCACGACTTTGCGGGATTTGTTGCTGGTCCACCAGTAAACGGCCAAGGCGGCCACACCGGCTGCCAGGGGGAGCCAGAGAGAGCGCTGTTGCGGTCGTTGTTGATGATCGAGCTCTTGCATAAGAAATTATTCCTTGTTTTGTTTTATGAATCCTAACCAGATAGGCGTAATTTACAAGCTGCCAGCGTGGGCCAAATGTAAGCAAAGCGCCTGATTTGCGCTGTCGCCTTGCGGCTTGCATGCCTAATTTCGCACCAAGGCACGGGAATTAGCAGGTATTTTTATCTGCTCGCTTGGCATCTGTGGCCTAATGTCGGTTTTGTTTATCGCGAGGTCCCAGGATGGGCAACAAAATCGTTACGGAAGCTGACCGCAAGTTCACCCCTCAACCGGCCCTGCCTAACGGCAAGAGCCTGCCTACTGCTGGCCGCGGCCAACAGGTCAGCCGTGCCCGTGGCACTGCTACCCGTTCCAAGAAGAACCCAGGCAAGCGTACGCACAAGGGCGGTTAATACCGCCTACCGGTTTGCCCCGTCCGCATGCCGCGCTTGCCACGATCAGGCGCGGCATGCGGATGGTGCTTTTTCGGTAAGGATGAGCCCGCATCAGCGGGCTTTTTTGCGTCTGTCTGAAAGATCCGTCAGCGATGCAAGCGGCGGCGCAGCTCCAGCACCTCTTCCATCAGGTCGACGGTCAGTGCGGCCAGTTGGGGGTCGGCATCATAGGTGTGCTCCAGCAGCGCCACACGGCGCGCGCGCACGATGCAGGTGGCCGCAAAGCGCCAGCTGGTGACGGCTTCGGGGTTGCGTGTGCCGGTGCTGGGGGTGAGCACGCCATCGACGACACGGGCCTGCACCCAGTCCAGGTTGCGCTGGCAGGCCTGGGCCAGACTGGCCGCATCAAGGCTGTCGTCATCAATGATCTGCAAGCTGCTGGTGTGTACTGTCGTGTAGTGGGGCATGGTCACACTCCTTGGCGAGGCTGGTAGTGGGGAAAGGCCTTGGCAAAGGCCGCGTAGGCCTCGCGCTCCTGCTCGGTCGTGGCCGGTGGTATGTGCAGTTGCAGCTCCAGGTACAGATCGCCAGGCGTGGCAGCGGGCAGGCCTTTGCCCTTGATGCGCAGCTTGCGCCCGGCCGACCAGCCTGCAGGAATAGTCACTTCCAAGGTGCCGGCCGGCGTTTTGACCTCCGCGCTGCCGCCCAAAGCCGCTTCCCAGGGGCTGACGGGCATTGGCATATAAACATCCTTGCCTTCGGCACGCCAGCGCTTGTCGGGGCGAAAGTGCACTTCGAGCAAGAGATCGCCCGCTGGCCCGCCCTGGTAACCGGGCCCGCCCTGGCCGGCCAGGCGAATCATCTGGCCCTCGCGCACCCCGGCAGGAATCTTCACCTGCAGCTGGCGCTCCTGGCTGCGTACTTCGCCATCCTCGGTCACGTCCTGGCCATGCAAGGTCAGCATGCGTTCGCTGCCCTGGTAGCTGTCGGTCAGGTCCAGCTCGATGCTGGCGTGCTGGTCCTCGCCCCGGATCGCCGCACGTGGCCCGCCGCCGGCATGGCCACCGCGCTGGGCGCGCGCCGCGTCGCCAAACATCTGGCGAAAGAAATCGCTGTAATCGGCATCGCCCCCCATGCTCTGGCGGCGAAACTGGAAATCGCCGCTGTCAAAGCCTTCGGCGCTGCGGAAGGGTTTGCCCGCGCCTGACGCAAAGCCGCGCGGGGCGTCGAGCATGGCGTCGTATTCGGCACGCTTTTGCGTGTCCGACAGCACCGCATTGGCCTCGTTGACCTCGGCCATGCGCTGGGCGGCGTCTTTTTCCTTGCTCAGATCCGGGTGGTATTTGCGGGCGAGCTTGCGAAATGCCTTTTTGATCTCGTCTGCGCCGGCCTTTTTGTCCACGCCCAGAACGTCGTAGTAGTTTTTGGAATCCATGCCTGCTCCCGAAGATATGGCAGTTTGCTGTTGTACAGGCAACTGCCCAATGGATGATGACTTCCTAGAACTTAGTTGCTTTTGGGTCTGATTCAAGTCAGAGAAGCGCGTATTCTCAAAGGCACCGGAGCCCTGGGATACCGCAATAGTGGTACAAATACGCCTTTGTGTGCGGGATGGGCTGTGTATGACCGAGGCTGCGAGTGCGCCCTGGCTGGTGGTGTGTTTGTGCGCGCAGTGGTGCGGTACCTGTGGCCAGTACCAGCCTGCTTTTGATGCGCTGGCCAAGGAGTGGCCGGACATGGCCTTTGTCTGGCTCGATGTCGAGGACGAGGAAGAGGCGCTGGGCGAGCTCGATATCACTACCTTCCCCACCGTACTACTGGGGCGCGGCACCGAAGCCATGTTCCTGGGCCCCGTTCTGCCCCAGTCCGGCGTGCTGCAGCGCATGCTGGAGCGTTTTTCGCAAGGCGACGCGCAGGCCTTGCCCGATGGCGATGAAGCCCATGCACTGTTGCGGCGCACTGCGGCCATCGTGCAGGCGCGCAATGCGCAGACTTAGTCGTTCGCACGCCTAAAAGCCACTGCGCATCATTGCATCGATACTGGTTTGCCCCTATAATTGATGTCTACACGACCAACTGGGCGGTGCCAACCGCCCATTTTTTTTTGGTCGCATGTTTTTCAGCTCGATGCTGCGGAATGTGTAACATTCCGTGGTTCTCGGGTTTTTTGTATTTGCGGGATAAATAGCACACGTGAGCTTGCAAGAAACCACCCTACAAACGGTGAGCGGCCTGGGCTACGACTTGGTGGAGATCGAACGCTCTGCCAGCGGCCTTTTGCGCATCACCATCGACCTGCCTTGGAATGCGGATGACGTCCGTCCGGAAGGCGTGCCAGAGCAGTTTGTGACGGTGGAGGATTGTGAGAAGGTCACCCGCCAGCTGCAGTTTGCGCTGGAAGTCGATGGCGTGGAATACAAGCGCCTGGAAGTGTCCTCGCCCGGTATTGACCGTCCATTGCGCCATGAGCAGGATTTCATCCGCTTTGCCGGCGCGGTGGTGGACCTGACGCTGAAGGAATCCATCGGTGCAGCTGCCGAAGGCACAACCATCAGCGCCAATCGCAAGAAGTTTCGGGGCACGCTCGAGCGTACCGAGGCAGGTGGCTGGCAGATCGTCTGGAGCGATGCGCCGCCTGTCAAGCCCGGTGCCCGTGTGAGCAAGAAGCGCCCACCCGCACCGCTGCAAAGCCTGGGTTTTACGCTCGATGAGTTGCGTGAAGCGCGTCTGGCACCCATCGTGAGCTTCAAGGGCAGGGCGGCAGCAGGTGCTGCCGACGAACCCCAGGCCTGAAGTGGCCCCGCACATGGTGGCGCTGATGATGCCGCCTTCTGGTTAAAGATTGAAATAGGAGAGTCGTCGCATGAATCGCGAATTGTTGATGCTGGTGGATGCCATCGCGCGCGAAAAGAACGTAGAGCGCGATGTGGTGTTCGGCGCTGTGGAATCTGCCCTGGCCCAGGCTACGAAGAAGCTGTATCCCGGCGAAGTGGATGTGCGTGTGGCTATCGATCTCGATACCGGCGACTACGACACCTTCCGCCGCTGGCTGGTGGTGCCCGATGATGCGGGCCTGCAAAACCCGGATGCCGAAGAAATGCTGATGGATGCCGTTGACCGCAAGGCAGACGCGCAGGTGGGCGACTACATTGAAGAGCAGATCGAATCCGTGCCTATCGGCCGTATCGGCGCCATGGCGGCCAAGCAGGTGATCCTGCAAAAGATCCGTGACGCCGAGCGCGAGATGCTGCTCAACGACTTCATGGCACGCGGCGACAAGATCTTCAACGGCACCGTCAAGCGCATGGACAAGGGCGACATCATTGTCGAGTCCGGTCGCGTGGAAGGCCGCTTGAAGCGCGGTGAAATGATTCCGAAGGAAAATCTGCGCAATGGTGACCGCGTTCGCGCGATGATCATGGACGTGGACCTGACCCTGCGCGGCGCGCCGATCCTGCTCTCGCGCTCCGCGCCCGAGTTCATGGTCGAGCTGTTCCGCAACGAAGTCCCTGAAATCGAGCAAGGCCTGCTGGAGATCAAGAGCTGCGCCCGTGACCCTGGCAGCCGCGCCAAGATTGCCGTGCTTAGCCACGACAAGCGCATTGACCCGATCGGCACCTGCGTCGGTGTGCGCGGCAGCCGCGTGAACGTGGTGACCAATGAGCTCGCTGGCGAGCGCGTGGACATCGTGCTGTGGTCTGAGGACCCCGCCCAGTTCGTGATCGGTGCGCTGGCGCCGGCCAATGTGTCCTCGATCGTCGTGGACGAAGAAAAGCATGCCATGGATGTGGTGGTGGACGAGGAAAACCTCGCGATCGCCATTGGCCGTGGTGGTCAGAATGTGCGTCTTGCCTCCGATCTGACGGGGTGGAAGATCAACATCATGGACGCGGCCGAATCGGCCCAGAAGCAGGAAGAAGAAACCAGCACTTCCCGCAAGCTGTTCATGGAAAAGCTGGATGTGGATGAAGAAATCGCTGACATCCTGATCGAAGAAGGTTTCTCCAGCCTGGAAGAAGTGGCCTATGTGCCGCTGCAGGAAATGCTGGAAATCGAGAGCTTCGACGAAGAGACCGTCAATGAGCTTCGCACGCGCGCCAAAGATGCGCTGCTGACGATGGAAATCGTCCACGAAGAGAGTGTTGCCCGTGTTTCCCAAGCGTTGCGTGATCTGGAAGGGATGACGCCTGAGTTGGTAGCCCAGCTGGAAGCTGGTGGAATCCACACGCGTGACGACCTGGCCGATTTGGCCATTGATGAATTGACCGAGCTGACCGGACAGTCTGCCGATGACGCAAAAGCCTTGATCATGAAGGCTCGCGAACATTGGTTTGATGGACAGGAATAAGGTCAGGAGGCACGGAACAAGATATGTCGAGTAATACTGTCGCCGAGTTCGCTGTTGAACTCAAGAAATCACCGGATACATTGCTGGAACAACTGCAAGCCGCAGGCGTGTCCAAGCACGATGCATCCGATGCACTGACTGAAACGGACAAACAAGCGCTGTTGTCCCATCTGCAGGCCGCCCACGGCGCTGCAGACCGCAAGAAGATCACATTGACCAAGAAATCTACCAGCGAGATCAAACAAGCCGACGCCACGGGCCGGGCACGCACCATCCAGGTGGAAGTGCGCAAAAAACGCACCTTCGTCAAGCGTGACGAAGTGGCTGAGGCCGATTCCGACGAAGCACTCAAGCACGCCGAAGCCAAGCAAAAGGAAGCCGAACACAAGGCTGACCTGGTTAAGCGCGAAGAGGAAGCCCGTCGCGAAGCCGACCTGATCGGCAAGCAAGAAGCTGATCTGGTGCAGCAGCGTGCCGAGCGCGCTGAGCGCGAAGAGCGCGAGCGCAAGGAGCGTGAGGCTGAAGAGCGCGCCGCTGCCTACGTGGCCAAGACGCAAGAGCGCAAGGCCCAGGAAGCTGCCGAGCAGGAAGAAGCTGCGCGCCGCCACGCCCAGGAGCTGGCCGCCCGCAACGAAGCCCAGGCTGAAGCCAAGAAAAAGGCCGAAGACGAATCCAAGGCCCGTGAGGCGGAGGAAACCGCGCGCGCTGTCGATCTGGACGAGCGCCGCCGCAAGGCCCTGGCCGAGGCCGAAGCCATTCGCGCCATGATGAACGCGCCCAAGAAGGTGCTGGTGGCCAAGAAGCCTTCGGAAGAGAAGAAGGAAGTCAAGGCCGCTGATGCCAAGAAGGGCACCTTGCACAAGCCTGCCACGACCGGCACTGGCGCGGCCAAGCCTGCCGCTGGTGCAGCGCCTGGCAACAAGGAAGTCAAGTCGGCCAAGCTGTCCTCGAGCTGGAGCAACCAGAACGACAGCAACGGCAAGAAGAAAGAACTCAAGACCCGTGGTGATTCCTCGGGTGGTGTGGCCGGTCGCGGCAACAACTGGCGTTCGGGCCCCCGTGGCGGCCGTCGCGGCAATGACCGCAACGACCACCGTGGCGCGCAATCGGCTGCGCCGGTGGAAGCACGCGTGCTCGACGTCTATGTGCCCGAGACCATCACCGTGTCCGAGCTGGCCCACAAGATGGCCATCAAGGCGTCCGAAGTGATCAAGTCGCTGATGAAGATGGGCCAGATGGTCACCATCAACCAGCCGCTGGACCAGGACACCGCGATGATCGTCGTGGAAGAAATGGGCCACAAGGCACATATTGCCGCACTGGACGATCCGGAAGCGTTCACCGCCGAAGAAGAATCCCAGGCCGAATCCGAAGCGCTGCCACGCGCGCCGGTCGTGACCGTGATGGGCCACGTCGACCACGGCAAGACCTCGCTGCTGGACTACATCCGCCGCAGCAAGGTCGCTGCGGGCGAAGCCGGCGGCATTACGCAGCACATAGGTGCCTACCACGTGGAAACCCCACGCGGCATGATCACCTTCCTGGACACCCCTGGTCACGAGGCCTTCACGGCCATGCGTGCCCGCGGTGCACAGTCGACCGACATCGTGATTCTGGTGGCCGCTGCCGACGACGGCGTGATGCCCCAGACCAAGGAAGCGATCAAGCACGCCAAGGCCGCTGGTGTTCCTATCGTGGTGGCCATCACCAAGGCCGACAAGCCCGATGCCAACCCCGAACGCGTCAAGCAGGAGCTGGTGGTCGAGCAGGTGGTGCCCGAAGAATACGGTGGTGACTCGCCTTTCGTGGCCGTGTCGTCCAAGACCGGCCAAGGCATTGACGAGCTGCTCGAGCAAGTGCTGCTGCAGGCCGAAGTGCTGGAACTCAAGGCGCCGGTGCAAGCCAATGCCAAGGGTCTGGTGATCGAAGCCCAGCTGGACAAGGGCCGCGGCCCGGTGGCCACAGTGCTGGTGCAGTCCGGTACCTTGAAGGTGGGCGATATCGTGCTGGCCGGTCAAACCTATGGCCGCGTGCGTGCCATGGTCGACGAAGACGGCAAGGTCGCCAAGGAAGCCGGTCCATCGCTGCCCGTGGAAATCCAGGGTCTGTCGGATGTGCCGCAGGCTGGTGACGACTTCATGGTGCTGCCCGATGAGCGCCGCGCCCGTGAAATCGCGACCTACCGCGCTGGCAAGTTCCGCAACACCAAGCTGGCCAAGCAACAAGCGGCCAAGCTGGAGAACATGTTCGCCGAAATGGGTGCGGGCAACGTGCAGTCGCTGCCGATCATCATCAAGGCCGACACCCAGGGTTCGCAAGAAGCACTGGCTGCCTCCTTGCTCAAGCTGTCGACCGACGAGGTCAAGGTGCAGATGGTCTACACCGGCGTGGGCGGTATCAGCGAGTCGGATGTGAATCTGGCGCTGGCCTCCAAGGCGATCGTGATCGGTTTCAACGTGCGTGCCGATGCGCAAGCGCGCAAGACCGCCGAGAGCAACGATGTCGATATCCGCTACTACAACATCATTTACGACGCTGTCGATGAGTTGAAGGCGGCCATGTCCGGCATGCTCGCTCCCGAGCAACGCGAAGAGATCATCGGTATGGCCGAGATCCGCACCGTGTTCGTGGCCTCCAAGATCGGTACGGTGGCTGGTTCGTACATCACCCAGGGTCACGTTACCCGCAATGCACACTTCCGTCTGCTGCGCGACAACGTGGTCATCTACACCGGTGAGATCGACTCACTGCGCCGCCTCAAGGACGACGTCAAGGAAGTCAAGGAAGGCTTCGAGTGCGGTATCAAGCTCAAGAACTACAACGACATCAAAGAAGGTGATATGTTGGAAGTCTTTGAGATCAAGGAAATCGCTCGTACGCTGTAATTTCCGATGGCAACTCGCAAGAAAACTGCTGCGCCCAATCGCAGCTTCAAAGTCTCCGACCAGATCCAGCGCGATCTGTCGGAGCTGATCGCCCGTGAGTTGAAGGACCCACGTGTGGGCATGGTGACGCTGCAAGCCGTTGAGGTGACGCCTGACTATGCCCACGCCAAGGTCTATTTCAGCTTGCTGATCGGTGACCCCGACCAGACCCAGGACGCACTGAACCAGGCAGCTGGCTTCTTGCGCAATGGACTGTTCAAGCGCCTGCATATCCACACCGTGCCGACCTTGCACTTCATCTACGACCGCACCACCGAGCGTGCCGCCGACATGAATGCCTTGATCGCCAAGGCCGTGGCATCGCGCGGACCCGAGGAAGGCTGATCGCATGCATGCCTCTCGCACACGGGTGCAGCGGCGCCCTGTGCACGGGGTGTTTCTGCTCGATAAACCCATTGGCTTGTCCAGCAACGACGCTTTGCAAAAAGTGAAGTGGCTGCTGCGCGCCGAAAAAGCGGGCCATACCGGCACGCTAGACCCATTGGCTACGGGTGTGCTGCCGCTGTGTTTTGGCGCGGCCACCAAGTTCAGCCAATTGCAGCTCGATGCCCCCAAGACCTATGAGGCCTTGGTGCACCTGGGTGCTACCACCACCACCGGCGACGCCGAGGGCGAGGTGCTGCAGACCTGGGAGGTGGATGGGGAGGCGCTGACGCCCGAGACCCTGGACGCCGTGGCAGCCCGGTTTACCGGCCCCATCAGCCAGGTGCCACCCATGTACAGCGCGCTCAAGCGCGATGGCAAGGCACTCTACGAATACGCCCGCGCCGGCATCACGCTCGAGCGTGAGCCGCGTGCTGTCACCATCTTGCATCTGACGCTGTCGCGTGTGCAAGAAGAGCAGGACTTTGTCGCGCTCAAGATGACGGTGCGCTGCAGCAAGGGCACCTATGTGCGTACGCTGGCCGAGGATATTGGCCAGGCGCTGGGCTATGGCGCGCATTTGCGCAGCCTGCGCCGCATAGAAACCGGTGGGATCGACCTGTCCCGCTGTATCAGCCTGCAAACCCTGGAAGCGACGCCCGATGCGGAGCGCCTGCACACCGTGTTGCCTGTCGACACGTTGCTGGCAGCGCACACCCGTGTCACGCTCGATGGTGATAATGCAGGCAGATTTTTGTCCGGCTTGCGCCGGCGGGGTGAATGGGCCGATGCCGATGCAGTGGCCGTTTATGGAGAAGAGCCTCCTGCGCTTTTGGGTGTGGCACACATCCGGGCGCGCGAGCTCATTCCCGACCGCCTCCTAAGCCCCGTCGAGATTCAACAAATTTTGGAAGGAACGCCGCGCCCACAAGCCAGCGGCATTTTGGAAACATCATGAGCAAACAAATCCGCAATATTGCGATCATCGCCCACGTTGACCATGGCAAGACGACCATGGTGGACCAGCTGCTGCGCCAGTCTGGTACCTTCGCCGAACACGAAAAAGTCGTGGACACCGTGATGGACAACCACGCCATCGAGCGTGAGCGCGGCATTACCATCCTGGCCAAGAACTGCGCCGTGTCCTGGAACGACACCCACATCAACATCCTCGACACCCCCGGTCACGCGGACTTCGGCGGTGAAGTGGAGCGCGCGCTGTCCATGGTGGACGGTGTGGTGCTGCTGATCGATGCGCAAGAAGGCCCCATGCCCCAAACGCGTTTTGTGACCAAGAAGGCCCTGGCCTTGGGTTTGAAGCCCATCGTCGTGGTCAACAAGGTCGACAAGCCCGGTGCCAACCCTGACAAGGTCGTCAACGCTGCGTTCGACCTGTTCGACAAGCTGGGCGCGACCGATGAACAGCTGGACTTCCCCGTGGTCTACGCCTCGGGCATCAACGGCTGGTCGTCCAAGGAAGAAGGCGAGCCAGGCGCGCAATGGGGCCCCGACATGTCGGCCCTGTTCGAAACCATTCTGGAACACGTGCCATCGGTGCAGGGCGACGCGACTGCACCGCTGCAGATGCAAGTCTCGGCGCTGGACTACTCCACGTTCGTGGGCCGTATCGGCGTGGGCCGTATCACCCAGGGCACGCTCAAGCCAGGCCAGCAGGTGGCCGTGATGGCCGGCCTGGATGGCAAGAGCTACACCGGCAAGATCAACCAGGTCCACACCTTCCAAGGTATTGACCGCGTGCAAGCGACCGAAGCCGGTCCTTCCGAGATCGTGCTGATCAGCGGTATCGAAAACATCGGTATCGGTGAGACCGTGACCGACCCGACCAACCCCCAGCCGCTGCCGATGCTCAAGATCGACGAGCCGACGCTGACGATGAACTTCTGCGTGAACACCTCGCCTCTGGCAGGTCGTGAAGGCAAGTACGTGACCAGCCGCCAGATCTGGGACCGCCTGCAAAAGGAACTGCGCTCCAACGTGGCCCTGCGCGTCAAGGAAACCGACGAAGACGGTATCTTTGAAGTGGCTGGCCGTGGTGAACTGCACCTGACCATTCTGCTCGAAGAAATGCGCCGCGAAGGCTACGAGCTGGCCGTGTCCAAGCCACGCGTCGTGATGCAAATGATCGACGGCGTGCGCCATGAGCCTATCGAGCTGGTGACGGCTGACATCGAAGAAGGCCACCAAGGCGGCGTGATGCAAGCGCTGGGCGAGCGCAAGGGCGAGCTGGTGAACATGGAACCCGATGGCCGCGGTCGCGTCCGTCTGGAATACCGCATTCCGGCCCGTGGCCTGATCGGCTTCACCAACGAATTCCTGAACCTGACCCGCGGTTCCGGCCTGATCGCCAACATCTTCGACAGCTACGAGCCGCACAAGGGCGAAATCGGCGGCCGCAAGAACGGTGTGCTGATCTCGATGGACGACGGTGAAATCTTCACCTACGCGCTGGGCAAGCTCGACGACCGTGGCCGCATGTTTGTGAAGCCCAACGACCCCGTGTACGAAGGCATGATCGTCGGTATCCATAGCCGTGACAACGACCTGGTGGTGAACGCTACGCGTACCAAGCAGCTGACCAACTTCCGCGTGAGCGGCAAGGAAGACGCGATCAAGATCACGCCTCCAATCGAGCTGTCGCTGGAATACGGCGTGGAGTTCATCGAAGAAGACGAGCTGCTGGAAATCACCCCCACCAGCCTGCGCGTGCGCAAGCGCCACCTGAAGGAACACGACCGCAAGCGCGCATCGCGCGAAAACGCATAATCTGCGCTGCGGCGTGATCCAACACCAGCAAAGGCCGCATCTGCGGCCTTTTTTGCGTTCTGGGGGAGTCAGCCCATGGGCTGGAGCTTGAGCAGCAGCTCCTTCAAACGCTGGGCCGTGGCCACTGGTTGGTGCTGGTTCAGCGCCAGCGCAATGCCGATCTGGGGCAGATGCTGGGTGTCGGTCAGCTCGCGGAAGATGACGCCAGGTGTCGCGGCCTTTGCGACCACGGCCGGCACCAGCGCCACGCCCAGGCCTGCGCCCACCAGGCTCACCAAGGTCTGCGCCTGCACGGCATGCTGTTTGATCTGCGGCATAAAGCCGGCGTTCTGGCAGGCCAGCACCACCAGTGCATGCAGGCCTGGCACTTCGCTGGGGCGGTAGTTCACAAAGGGCTGGTCGGCCAGGTCGATCAGCTGCAGGCTGTCCTTGATCTGCAGCGGGTTGCCAGCGGGCAGGGCGGCAATCAGGCGGTCGGGCTCGACGGGGGTGATGGACAGCTCGGTGGCCTGCGTGACGGGATAGCGCAGCAGACCGGCATCAAAATCACCGCTGGCCACCTGGGCGCAGATCTCGCGCGTCGTGGATTCGGTCAGCACCAGGTCGATCGCCGGGTAGGCGGCCCGAAACGCCTGCACCAGCTTGGGGATCAGCGAGAACGTGGCCGAGCCGATAAAGCCGATATGCAGGCGCCCGAGCTCGCCACTGGCGGTGGCCTGCGACACGGCCTGTACCTGCCGGGCATGGTAGAGCGCAAGCTTGGCGCTCTCCAGCGCAGCCCGGCCTGCATCCGACAGCACCGTGCCGCGCCGGTCACGCTCGAACAGCTGTACCCCTAGGTCGTCTTCGAGCTTGCGGATCGACTGCGACAGCGGCGGCTGCGACATATGCAGCTGCTCAGCGGCCTGGCGGTAGTTCAGGGTTTGCGCCAGGGTGACAAAGTGGCGCAGTTGGCGCAAGTCCATTGATATCTCCTGTGTATCAGTACCTGTCAATTGCGACATAGACACAGTTGTGAAACATATCAAATAATGCCATTCATCGCTATCACCACAACGACGGAGACAAGCCTTGAGTGCATTGACAGGCCTGCGGGTGCTGGACCTATCCAGCGTGATTTTCGGGCCGCTGGCCAGCCAGGTGCTGGCCGATTACGGCGCCGAGGTGATCAAGATCGAGCCGCCTGGCGGCGACTCCACACGCTACACCGGGCCGGCGGCCGAAGCCGGCATGTCCGCGCTGTTCATGGGTTCGAACCGCAGCAAGAAGAGCGTGGTGCTGGACCTGAAGGCGCCCGAGGCCCAGGCGGCGCTGCATGCGCTGCTCAAGACTGCCGATGTCTTCATGCACAGCATGCGGCCGCAAAAGCTCGCCAAGCTGGGGCTCGACCCAGTGCGGCTGCGCGCCCAGTACCCGCGCCTGGTCTATGTGGGCCTGCATGGCTTTGGTGAGGACGGCCCCTATGCCGGCCTGCCAGCCTACGACGATGTGATCCAGGGCATGAGCGGCCTGGCCGACCTGATGGAGCGCCAGACCGGCGAGGCCCGCTACCTGCCCACGATTGCGGCCGACAAGACCTGTGGCCTGGTCGCAGCGCATGCGGTGATGGCGGCCTTGTTCCAGCGCGAGCGCACGGGAGAGGGCAGCTTTGTCGAGGTGCCGATGTACGAGACCATGGTGGGCTTCAACCTGGTCGAGCATTTCTACGGCATGCATTTTGAGCCCGCGCTCAGCGGCGCTGGCTACCCGCGCGTGATGGCGCCCTGGCGCAAGCCCTACAAGACGCTGGACGGCCATGTCTGCATGATGCCCTACACCGATGGCCATTGGCGCCGCTTTTTTGCTGCCGTGGGCCAGCCCGCGCTGGCGCAGGACGAGCGCTTTGCCACCCAGGCCCAGCGCACCCGCCATATCGCGATCCTGCTGGAGACCATGAGCAGCTATGTCGCGCAAAAAGACACCGCCTACTGGCTGCAAACCTGCGAGGAGCTGGAGATTCCTGCGGCGCCTGTCGCGCGCATGGACGACCTGCCGCGTGACCCGCACCTCAAGGCCACCGGCTTTTTTGTCGAGCAGCACGACCCCGCCATGGGCACCGTGCGTTTTCCGCGCTCTTCCGTGCGCATCGATGGCGCGCAGGCGCCCATCGGCATGCCGCCGCGCCTGGGTGAGCACACCGAGCAGCTGCTGCGCGAAGTGGGTTGGGACGATGCCCGCATTGCGGCGTTGCAGCCCTCCATCGCTGAATGAACCTCTGAGAGTAACAAGGCCATGACCGCCCAAAACTGGATTTCTTCAACCGACAACCGCGCCGCCGCACTGGCAGGCACTGCCCGCATGGGCCAGGGCTTTGTCTGGCAGGACCTGCAGGTCGGCCAGCAGCTGCGCACCTTCCGCCGCACGGTGACGGAGACCGACCTGGTTAACTTCATCAATACCACCGGCATGCTCGAGGCCATCTTTATCGAAGACGGCTACGACGGCGGCGCGATCCGCGGCCGGCCGGTGCCCGGTGCACTCACCTATACCTTGATCGAAGGCTTCATCCTGCAAAGCATGATCCAGGGCACGGGCCTGGCGATGCTGGAGTTGCACCAGAAGATCCTGGGCCCGGTAGTGGTGGGTGACACGATCGAGGCGCTGGTGGAGGTGACCGATATCAAGCCGACCAGCAAGGGCGGCCGGGCGGTGGTGACCTCGCGCATCGAGGTCTATAACCAGCGCCAGGAGCAGGTGATGGTCTATACCGCCGTGCGCCTGCTCGCTGGGCGCTAGGCGATCACAGCAACCCGCGTGAGATGAAAAAACACATACAGGAGACAAAGATGCAATATGGTTTGGTACGTCGTTCCGCCTTGCTGGCCCTGGCGCTGGTTGCTGTTGGTGGGGCTGCGCAGGCGCAGGACCCCTGGCCCAGCCGGCCGATCACCCTGGTCGTGCCGTTCCCGCCGGGGGGGCCCACCGATATGGTGGCGCGCGTGCTGGCCCAGCAGGTGGGCCAGCAGCTGGGGCAGACGGTCATCGTCGACAACCGGCCCGGTGCCAACGGCAATATCGGCAATGCGCTGGTGGCCAAGGCGGCGGCCGATGGCTACACGGTGCTCTACAACACCTCGTCGATTGCGCTCAGCCCCTCGCTGTACAAAAAGCTCAGCTATGACGTGGCCAAGGACCTGCGCCCGGTCGCATTGACCGCGGTGGTGCCGCTGGGCCTGGTGGTCAACCCCAAGGTGCCCGCCAACACCGTGCAAGAGCTGGTGAAGTACGCGCAGGACAACAAGGGCAAGCTCTCCTACGGCTCGGCCGGCAACGGCAATGTCACGCACCTGGCCGCCTTTCAGGTGGTGCAGCACTATGGCATCGACGCCAGCCATGTGCCCTACAAAGGCAGCGCCCCGGCTGATGTGGACCTGGTAGCGGGCCAGATCGAGTTCATGACCGACACCATCAACTCGGTCGCGCCCTTCATCAAGGACGGCAAGCTCAAGCTGCTGGCAGTCAGCACGGCCCAGCGCATTCCGAATTTTCCCAACGCTCCCACCTTGGCTGAGAGCGGCATGACCGGCTTTGAGGCTGGCGCCTGGCAGGGCGTGATGGTGCCGGCCAGGACGCCCGATGCTGTGGTGCAGCGCCTCAATGCCGAAATCTTGAAGGCGCTCAAGGACCCCGGCGTGCTGGAAAAACTGCGCTTGCAGGGCACCGAGCCGCTGGGCTCCACGCCGCAGGCCTATGGCGACTATATCCAGAGCGAGATCAAGCGCTGGGCCGGCGTGGTCAAGAGCACGGGCGTGTCCCTGGATTGAACGAAAGCGAAGAACATGACGATTTTGAACGGACTGGCGCTGACGCGCATTCCGCCCGAAGGCGAAGCGCTGCGCGCCCAGGTGCGGGCCTTTTTGCAAGAGGCGGTCAAAGACATTCCTGCCCATATCCGCGCCAAATCCTGGAGCGGGTATGACCCGGCCTTCAGCCGCAAGCTGGGCGAGAAGGGCTGGCTGGGCATGACCTTTCCCACCGCCTATGGCGGCCACGCGCAGGGTGCGTTTGCGCGCTATGTGGTGGTCGAGGAGCTGCTCAATTTTGGCGCCCCGGTCGGCTCGCACTGGATTGCCGAGCGCCAGAGCGCGCCCTTGATCCTGAAATACGGCACCGAGGCGCAAAAGCAGCGCTATGTGCCGCAGGTGGCGCGCGGCGAGAGCTTTTTCTGCATCGGCATGAGTGAGCCCAATGCTGGCTCGGACCTGGCCAGCGTGCGCACGCGCGCCACGCCCAACGATGCGGGTTGGCTGCTGAACGGCCAGAAGATCTGGACCACCAACGCTCAGCACTGCCAGTACATGATTGCGCTGGTGCGCACCTCGGGCGAAGCAGCGGACCGCCAGAAAGGCCTGTCGCAACTGATCGTCGATTTGAGCCTGCCGGGCGTGACGGTGCGGCCCATCGAGGACATGTCGGGCGACCGCCATTTCTGCGAGGTCTTCTTTGACAATGTGCAGCTCGCACCCGATGCGCTGGTGGGCGCCGAAGGCCAGGGCTGGGAGCAGGTGACGGCCGAGCTGGCCTTTGAGCGCAGTGGGCCCGAGCGCCTGTTCTCGTCGGTGGTGCTGCTGGACCAGTGGCTGGCCTTTTTGCGCACGCAAGCGGCGCCGCGCGCCGAATCCCTGAAGCTGGCAGGCCAGATCCTGACGCGCCTGGCGCCGCTGCGTGCGCTGTCGGTGGCGGTGCAGGAAAAGCTGGTGCAGGGCCAGAGCCCCATCGTCGAGGCCGCCTTGGTCAAGGACCAGGGCACGGTGCTGGAGCAGTTCATACCGGCTGCGATTGCCGATGACCTGATGGCGCTGGAGGGCGAAGCCGTGCCGCACGAGCTGCTGCTGACCCTGAACTACCTCACCCTGGTATCGCCGTGCTACACGCTGCGCGGCGGCACCCGCAGCATTTTGCGCGGCATGATCGCGCGCGGCCTGGGCCTGCGTTGAGCGCAAGGAGAAGATGATGGACCATTTGATTACCGAGGCCCTGCGCGACCTGCTGACCGGGCAATGCACGCCCGCTGTGGTGCGCGCGATCGAGAGCGAAGTGGCTGCCGGCCAGAGCCCTGCCGCTGCGGCGCTGTGGCAGCAGATTGAAGACACCGGCTTTGCCGACCTGCTGCTGAGCGAAGAGGCTGGCGGCGCCGGCCTGGCCTTGCGCGATGCCTTTGGTGTCTGGGATTTGCTGGGCCAACACGCGATGCCGCTGCCGCTGGCAGACACCATGCTGGCGCGGGCCTGGCTGGCAGCTGCCGGTGTGGCGCTGCCGCAGGGCGCCATCGCCTTGACGCCAAAGCTGGCGGCAGCCGAAGGTGGCCTGCGGGCCAGCGGTGTGCGCGGCGCCCGCGTAGCGTCCTGGGTGCTGGGCCAGCAGGGCGCTGATCTGTGGCTGCTGCCGGTGGCCACCGCGCAGGTCAGTGCCAGCATTTTTGTGCTCGATGCGGATCTGCACTGGCCCGAAGCCGCGCTGGCCTCGGCCACACGGGTGCCGGCCGCAGCGTCGTTGCTGGTCGCCCAGGCCGGGCTGGTGTCGGCCTTGCTGGCGGGCAGCCTGCTGACGGTGTTTGAGAGCACCTTGAACTTTGCCAACGAGCGCCAGCAGTTTGGCCGCCCGATTGGCAAGTTCCAGGCGATCCAGCATGAGCTGGCGGTGATGGCCGAGCATGTGAGCGCCGCGCGCATGGCCGCGCAGATCGCCTGCGAGGCCGATGGCGTCGCGGCAGACCCGCTCAAGGTGGCCGTGGGCAAGGCGCGCACCAGCGAGGCAGCGGTGGAGGTGGCATCGCTCGCGCATTCGATCCACGGCGCGATCGGCTTTACCACCGAGTTTGATCTGCAGCTCTACACCCGCCGCCTGCACCTGTGGCGCCAGACGGCTGGCAGCGAAAGCTATTGGCAGCTGCAGGCCGGCCAGGCGCTGCTGGCTGCTGGCGGCATGGCCCTGGATGTGATCCGCGAGATCACGGACAGCCGCGCCGCCGTAGCCTGATTTGGCACCTGATTGACCGCAGCCCGCGCCGTTTTTCGGCTATGGTGGCGGTTGTTTTTAGAAGAATCAGGAGTCATGCTTATGTCGGTCTACACCGAAGATGTGCAAAGCGAAGTGCGTGGTCAGCTGGGCTTGATCACGCTCAACCGGCCCAAGGCGCTGAACGCCTTGTCGCTGGCCATGGTGCGCGAACTGCGCGATGTGCTGCTGCGCTGGCAGCAGGACGAGAAGGTGCTGGCCGTAGCGATCCGGGGCAGCAACAAGGAGGGCGCCTTTGGCGCCTTCTGCGCTGGCGGCGATATCCGCTTTTTGCATGCGGCCGGCATGGCAGGCAATCCCGAACTGGAGGATTTCTTCAGTGAGGAATATGCGCTCAACCACCTGATCCACCATTTCGGCAAGCCCTATATCGCCTTTATGGATGGGATCGTGATGGGCGGCGGCATGGGCATCAGCCAGGGCGCAAGCCTGCGCATCGTCACCGAGCGCACCAAGATGGCCATGCCCGAGACCGCCATAGGCCTGTTCCCCGATGTGGGCGGCGGCTACTTCCTCTCGCGCTGCCCCGGCCATGTGGGCGAGTACCTGGGCCTGACGGGACAGATGATTGGCGCGGCCGATGCGCTGGCCTACCAGCTGGCCGATGGCTACCTGGAGAGTGCGCAGCAGCAGGCGCTGTGGGACGGGCTGGCCAGCGGCAGCTTTGCCAACGGCCAGGCCGTAGAAGCCTTTGTCAAAGCCGCTTTGGCGTCCGCACCAGAACGTGCTAACAACCCCGATGCCGAGATCGCGCAGTACTTTGGCCTGGCTGATGTGCCGGCCATCATCGCTGCGCTGGAGGCGGGCAGCAGCGACTTTGCCCGCACCACCGCCGAGACCCTGCGCAAGCGCTCGCCGCTGATGCTGTTTGTCGTGCTCGAGCAGATCCGCCGTGCACGCGGCATGGGCCTGGCCGAAGACCTGCGCATGGAGCGCGACCTGGTGCGCCACTGCTTCTATTTGCGCCCCGACCGCAAGAGCGAAACGCTCGAAGGCATCCGCGCGCTGGCGGTCGATAAGGACCACCATCCCCGCTGGAGCCCCGCCCGCATTGAAGTGGTGGACCTGCAGGAAGTGGCGCAGATGTTTGCCAGCCCTTGGCCGGCTGAGGCGCACCCGCTGCTGGCGCTGAACTAAGAGCCGCTACCACAACCCTTGATACGTCGTTGCCGCGCCGGCCGCGCCAAGCCTTGTCGTACGTCTGTACTGCCTGCGGCTTGACGCCTAGTCGGGGACGCCTAGTCTCAACCGCAAACCTTCGGTTTGCTGGGTCGTGTTAGCAGCTCTAAGCCATCAGGGCTTGCGAGCCATACGAGGGCCTGCGTGAATACGTAGGCCCTTGCCGACTGTCAAAGGCCCTGGCGAATCGGTGTGCTATACCTTGGCATGTGATCCTCAGGTATCCATGAAAGGCAAGACCATGACGCATGCAGACTCCCAGGCCTCCTCAATCCGCGTGGAGGCCAATATCGGCGAAGGCTTTTGGCGCAAGGGCCCGCAAGACAGCCTGCCACCACCGGACATGATGGGCGCCTATATGCGCAACCGGCCGGTGCTGGGCGCGCCGGTCGTGGGGCGCAAGGCCTGGATCATCGGCAGCGGCATTGCCGGCCTGGCAGCCGCCTTCTACATGATCCGCGACGGCGGCATGGCGGGCGAAGACATCACCATCTTGGATACGCTGGATGTGGCTGGCGGCTCGCTCGATGGCGCGGGCAATGCCGAGCAAGGCTATATCGTGCGCGGCGGCCGCGAGATGAACTGGAACTACGACAACTTCTGGGATCTGTTCCAGGACGTGCCGGCGCTGGAGCTGCCCGAGGGCTACAGCGTGCTCGACGAGTACCGCTTCGTCAACGACAACGACCCGAACTGGTCCAAGGCCCGGCTGATGCACCAGCAGGGCAAGATCCGCGATTTCTCGACGCTGGGTCTGACCAAGGCGCACCAGTGGGAGATCGTCAAGCTGCTGCTCAAGCGCAAGGAGGAACTCGACGACATCAGCATCGAGTCCTATTTCAGCGCCAGTTTTCTGGAGACCAATTTCTGGTACCTGTGGCGCTCGATGTTCGCGTTCGAGAACTGGCAAAGCCTGCTGGAGATGAAGCTCTACATGCACCGCTTCCTGGACGCCATCGATGGCCTCACCGACATGTCGGCGCTCGTGTTTCCCAAGTACAACCAGTACGACAGCTTTGTCGTGCCGCTGACGCGCATGCTCAAGGACAAGGGCGTCAAGGTGCAGTTCAACACCCGCGCCTACGACCTGGACATGCGCGAGGAAGCAGGCAGCCGCACGGTGACCGCTATCCGTTGCAAATCGGCGGGTCAGAAGGTTCAGATTGACGTCGGCCCCCATGATGTGGTGTTTGCGCTGACCGGCTCGATGACCGAAGGCACGGCCTATGGCGACCTGGACACCGCGCCGGTGCTGGCGCGCGGCAATGAGGAGCCGGGTGAGGACAGCGACTGGACCCTGTGGAAGCGCTTGGCGGCCAAGTCGCCGGTGTTTGGCCGGCCCGAGAAGTTCTATGGCGATGTGAAGGGCTCGATGTGGGAGTCGGCCACCTTGACCTGCAAAGCCTCGCCGCTGATCGACAAGCTCAAGGAGCTGTCGGTCAACGATCCGTACTCGGGCAAGACGGTGACCGGAGGCATAATCACCTTCACCGATTCGAACTGGGTGATGAGCTTTACCTGCAACCGCCAGCCGCATTTTCCCGACCAGCCCGGCGATGTGCTGGTGCTGTGGGTGTATGCGCTGCTGATGGACAAAAAGGGCAACCATGTCGCCAAGACCATGCCCGAATGCACGGGACGCGAGATTCTGGCCGAGCTGTGCTACCACCTGGGCATTGCCGACCAGATCGATGCGGTGGCGGCCAACACCAAGGTGCGCCTGGCCTTGATGCCTTACATCACGGCGCAATTCATGCCCCGCGCCGCCGGCGACCGGCCCCATGTGGTGCCCGAGGGCTGCACCAACCTGGCCTTGGTCGGCCAGTTTGTCGAGACCAGCAATGACATCATCTTCACGATGGAAAGCTCGGTGCGCACCGCGCGCATCGGTGTCTACAGCTTGCTGGGCCTGCCCAAGCAGGTGCCTGACATCAGTCCTACGCAGTACGACATCCGCAACATCATCAAGGGCGCGCGGGCGCTGAACGGCAACCAGCCCTTTGTCGGCGAGCGTTTGCTGCACCGCGTGCTGGGCAAGACCTATTTCGCCCACATCCTGCCGCCGCTGCCCGAGAACGAAGAAACCTTGCGCGAGCGCGCCGAATCGGAGCTGGCGCAACTGCTGGGCAAGGGCGGCCAGGCCTTGAGCAAGGTCTCCACCTGGCTGGAGCGCTACAGCAGCAATCTGCGCGACAAGTCCAAATAAGCAGCGCGCTGGACAGAGCGCCCCAACGCAAAGAGGTGGCCGCAAGGCCACCTCTTGTTGTTTGCACTAAAGCTGAAGGGCGTTAGCCGATCAAGGCTTGGCCAGCTTCCATACACCACCGCCCATGCCATCGCCACGCTTGTCGCCTGCCTGGCTGTCTTTGGCAAAGTAGTACAGCGGCCAGCCCTTGTAGGCCCATTGCTGGGTGTTGTCGGTGCGGGTGATGATGCTGAAGTCACCAATCGGCTTGGCACCTGCAGCCACGCCCAGTGGCGGCCAGTTGGTGGCGCACTGCTGGTAGCAGGTGGATGCACCGCTGCCAGCGGTGTCCTTGGTGAAGGTGTAGAGCGTGCGGCCATCGGGGCCGACGAGCACGCCATCTGCGGATCGCACTGGCGTGCTCGTATCCGACGCTTTGTGGTGCATGGAGCCACAGGCGGTCAAAAGAACGGCGGACAGCGGAATGGCCAGTACAGCAAGCTTGGAGAACATAGACGGCACCCAGGTTGGTTGATGGTGTCCTCAATATAGGTGGGGGCGCTGGCCCGCCATGTCGGACAGATGCCCATCCTCGAACACACCGCGCTCAGCTGCCGGCCCGCTGTGTCGGGTCTTATCGCATGCGCTTGCTGGCAGCCAGGCCCTGGGCGGCAGCCAGCAGCCCACTACCCAGCACCACAAAACCCAGCGCAATCGTGGCCGCATAGGCCGCCACACCCCCGAAACCACCGACATGGGCCGGGTTCAGGAAGGGGTAGGGGTACCAGCCCGTCAGCTGGCCGCGCAGCAAGGTGTAGAGGAGGTAAAGCGCCGGCAGGACCAGCGCCTTGGCCAGAGCCTTGCGTGCCAGCGGCGCGGCCGGCGGGGCGAGCAGCCAGTCGAGCACCACGGCGACCGGCATCAGGTAGTGCAGCACCCTGTTGATCCAGGCCTGCATCAGGCCGACATCCAGGTTGCGCAGCAGCAAGGCAAACACCAGGCCGACAATGGCCATGTTGAGTGCAGAGAAAAAACGCAACTGGCTGAGCCAGGGGCGCTCAGCACGCGCCGGTGTGCAGGCACCGAGCACCAGCACCAGCGCCGCCAACAGATTGGACAGCACCGTGAAATAGCTGAAGAAGTTGGCAAAACGCAGGCCGTGCGCGGCATGCAGGGACAGCTGTTGGCCGATGGCTGCGAGCACCAGGGCGGCCAGGCCAAAGCGTGCAAGCCGCAGCAGTGTGTGCATGGCGGGGTCTCCAGTCAGGATGGAGCCGCTATCTTAGAACCTGTTCAAAGTCTCTACGCTGGCGCCCAGGTGCAACCGCCATTGGGCCATCTGGTCTATCAACGGTTATGCACCTTCATCGCGCGCTCTACCTCGCGCTTGCCTTCGCGGTCCTTGATCACATCGCGCTTGTCATGTTCGGCCTTGCCCTTGGCCAGTGCAATATCGCATTTGGCCAGGCCGTTTTTCCAGTGCAGGTTGATGGGGACGAGGGTGTAGCCCTTTTGCTCGACCTTGCCGATCAGGCGCTTGATCTCGTCTTTCTTCATCAAGAGCTTCTTGATGCGTGCGGCATCGGGGCTGACATGGGTGGAGGCGGTCTTGAGCGGGTTGATCTGGCAGCCCATCAGAAAGAGCTCGCCATTCTTGACCAGCACATAACCATCGGTGAGCTGGGCCTTGCCCTCGCGCAGCGCCTTGACCTCCCAGCCGTGCAGCACCATGCCCGCTTCGAAGCGTTCCTCAAAGAAATAGTTGAATGCAGCCTTCTTGTTATCGGCTATGCGGCTGTTGGTGTTGTTCGTCTTCGACATAATTGCAATATTAGGGGCAAAACGGCTTTCCCAAGTCCATAGGGCTGCTGGGGGCTGCGCTTTTTGTTCTGGTCTATGATTTTATGAATGTTTCGGGCGGCAGCCGGTTTGCTGCTGCGGCCCTCTCTCCTGTCTGCATGAAAACTGTCAACAAGTCCGTCCTGATCTGGTACAGCCCCCAGGAGATGTTCGATCTCGTGGCCGATGTGCCGCGCTATCCCGATTTTCTGCCCTGGTGTGACCATGCGCGCGTGCTCGAGCAGCACGCCGATGGCGTGACCGCCGAGGTCGGCATTGCGCTGGCGGGTATCAAAAAATCCTTTGTCACCCGCAACACCTATGAGCCGGGCAAGCGGCTGCAGATGGCCCTGGTCAAGGGGCCGTTCTCGCAGCTGCAAGGCGACTGGCGCTTTGAGCCGGTGGGCGATGGCAGCCAGCGCGCCTGCAAGGTGTCGCTGAGCCTGAGCTATGGCTTTGACAGCATGGCGCTCGCCGCCGTGGTCGGACCCATTTTTGACAAGATCGCCGCCACGATGATGGATGCCTTTATCCAGCGGGCCGAGAAGATCTATGGCTGATACCGCAGCGGGCGCCGCGCTGATGCAGATTGAGGTGGTCTGGGCCCAGAACGGCCAGCCCCAGACGGTGCAACTGCAGCTGGCCGCCGGTGCCAGCCTGGCCCAGGCCCTGGCAGCGGCTGGCCAGCAAACCGGCCAGGTGTTTGCCGATGCGCAGGATGCGGGCATCTGGGGCCGGGTGCGGCCCCGCAGCCAGCTGCTGGCCGATGGGGATCGGGTGGAGCTGTACGAAGCCCTCAAGGTCGACCCCAAGAAAGCGCGCCGTGAGCGCTTTGCCAAGCAGGGCGCCCGTGGCGCCGGCCTGTTTGCCCGGCGCAGGCCGCAGTCCAAGGCCGGTTACGGCGCTTAAAGAAAAGGTTCACCGCCATTGCGCGGCCATCGCCGCATGGAAAAAAGCCAAGCATCTGCTTGGCTTTTTGGTGTGGGGCACGGGCGATCAGCAGTTGTTGAAGATCACCTCATCGGTGCGCTTGATCTCGGCGGCGCGCTGCTCGGCGCTCTGGAACACCATCTCGCCCTTTTCATTGGGTGCGCGCACGGCCTTGCCGGTGTCATACATCGCCTTGGCCTGCTGGGCGCGCTTGCAGTTGTCGGCCTTGGCTGCCGCTTGCTTGGCTTTTTCTGCGGCTTCGGCATCGGTCTTGGCTTTGGCGTCAGCGGCCTTTTTGGCTTCGAGCTCCTTGTCCTTGCCAGTGGCGGCCTTGGCAGCGGCGGCACCGCCAGCCGGGGCGGCCCCAGCAGCGGGGGCGGGTGCTGCTGCGCCATCGCCAGACTCGCCCTCCTGGGGCGCGGGTGCGACCTCGCGCAGCGCAGGGCCTGTGCCCGAGGACTGCATGCCCTTGAGCGAGCCATAGCCCTTGGGGCGCTTGAGGATGTTCTTCTCCGGCACCTCCAATCCCGGTGGGCGGTCGCTAAAGACCTTGCGGCCGTCTTTGTCGACCCACTGCCATTGGGCCATGGCGGGCGCGCCAATGCCAATGGCTACCGAGAGGAGAAGGAGCTTGATGAGTTTCATAGAAGGCGAGTGTAGCTTGCCGATTGTCAACGCCAGACGAAGTTGTTGGTTGCAGATAACAGGCTTGCGCCGAAGGGATGTAATACGGCTGCCCTGCAAGCTGTTTACAAAAGACGGTAGAATCTTTCTTTTGGAGCCTTCACAATGCGCCTGATCGGAAAAGCGCTCACCTTCGACGATGTGTTGCTGGTGCCCGCATACTCCCAAGTCCTGCCCAAGGACGTCTCTCTCGCCACCCAATTCTCCCGCAATATCCGCCTGAACCTGCCCCTGGTGTCTGCCGCCATGGACACGGTCACGGAAGCCAGACTGGCGATTGCCATCGCTCAGGAGGGCGGTATTGGTGTGATCCATAAGAACATGACCGCCGAGCAGCAAGCTGCCGAGGTCTCCAAGGTCAAGCGCCATGAATCGGGCGTCGTGCACGACCCGGTGGTGATCACGCCTGAGCACACGGTGCTGCAGATCATGCAGCTGTCCGAGGAGCGGGGCATCTCCGGCTTCCCGGTCTGCGACGGCGGCAAGGTGGTTGGCATTGTGACCAGCCGCGATCTGCGCTTTGAGACCCGCTACGACGTCAAGGCGCGCGACATCATGACGCCGCGCGACAAGCTGGTGACCGTCAATGAAAAAGACGACACCACGCCCGCCGCTGCCAAGGCTTTGCTCAACAAGCACAAGCTCGAGCGCATTCTGGTGGTGAACGATGCCTTTGAACTCAAGGGCCTGATCACCGTCAAGGACATCACCAAGCAAACCACCTTCCCCAATGCCGCACGTGACCGCGCTGGCCGTCTGCGCGTGGCGGCGGCCGTTGGCGTGGGCGCTGGCACTGAAGAGCGTGTGGACCTGCTGGTCAAGGCCGGTGTGGACGCCCTCGTGGTGGACACCGCCCACGGCCACAGCCGTGGCGTGATCGAGCGCGTGCGCTGGGTCAAGCAAAACTACCCCCAGGTAGATGTGATCGGCGGCAACATCGCCACCGGCGCAGCGGCGCTGGCGCTGGTCGAGGCAGGCGCTGATGCGGTCAAGGTCGGTATCGGCCCAGGCTCCATCTGCACCACGCGTATTGTGGCCGGTGTGGGCGTGCCCCAGATCATGGCTGTCGACAGCGTGGCCCAGGCGCTTCAAGGCACCGGCGTGCCTTTGATCGCTGACGGCGGTATCCGCTTCTCGGGCGATATCTCCAAGGCCCTGGCCGCTGGCGCATCGACCATCATGATGGGCGGCATGTTTGCCGGCACCGAAGAAGCACCCGGCGAAGTGATCCTCTACCAAGGCCGCTCATACAAGAGCTACCGCGGCATGGGCTCGATCGGCGCGATGCAGCAAGGCTCGGCCGACCGCTACTTCCAGGAATCGAGCACCGGCAACCCCAATGCCGACAAGCTGGTGCCCGAAGGCATCGAAGGCCGCGTGCCCTACAAGGGTTCGATGGTTGCCATCGTCTACCAAATGGCCGGCGGCGTGCGCGCATCGATGGGCTACTGCGGTTGCGCATCGATTGCCGAGATGAACGAGAAGGCCGAGTTTGTGGAAATCACCGCAGCCGGTATCCGTGAGTCGCATGTGCACGATGTGCAGATCACCAAGGAAGCTCCAAACTACCGCGCTGACTGATGGTCCCGAGAATGGCTGCCGCTGGCAGCCATTTTTTTGAACTCCTTCCAAGGAATGCCGATGAAGCTTGCCGAAGCCCTGTTGCTCAGAGCCGACCACAAGAAAAAGCTGCTCTCCCTGCGTGAGCGCATTGCCCGCAATGCCATCGTGCAAGAAGGCGAGCAGCCCAAGGAGCGAGTCGAAGACCTGCTCACTGAGGCCACCTCGACCTTGCTCGCGCAGCAGCAGCTGGTGCGCGCCATCAACACCGCCAACGAGACGGCCCGCTTGGCTGATGGCCGCCCGCTGGCCGATATCCTGGCCCAGCGCGATACCCTGGTCGCCCAGCATTCGCTGCTGGTCGCCACCATCGCCGCCACGCACAAGGATGTGGACCGCTACAGCCAGCGCGAGATCAAATGGCTGCCGCAGATCAATGTGGCCAGCTTGCAAAAGCAGGCCGATGATCTGTCGCGCCGCATCCGCGAGACCAATGTGGTGCTGCAATCGGCCAACTGGCAGATCGATGTGGCGGCATAGCCGTTCACTGACCCCATAAAGGATCACCATCTAGTTTTTGGAGCGCCACGGGCGAGTGCAAAGACCCCGGCTGGGAGCCAGGGGGTTGAAAATATTCTGGGTCCCATCTGGATGCGCGGAGGGCAGCGCAAACGTGCTCAATACACGGCTTACCCATCAGCCCGGAACCACGTACCCTGTACCTTTGACAGCGTATACCTCACCACCTTGCACTGACGCGGCGCTCCTCCTTTCGAGGCGAGAACACAACCCTTGATGCGTTGTTGCTTGCCTTTTCGTACTTCAGTACTGCCTGCGGCTGCGCGCCTAGCCTCAACCGCAAACCTTTGGTTTGCTGGGCTGTATTCTCACCTCTTGTGCCAGCTATTGGCATAAAACTGGTCTGAATGCTAGAATCTGGTCTGAATTGATGTTCAGGACAGATTTTTTGTCACCCACTTCCATGCACAGCGTCGGTATCTACGAAGCGAAAACCCGTTTCTCTGCCTTGGTCGAGTTGGTCGAGCAGGGCGAGGAAGTGCGCATCACGCGCCACGGCAAGGAAGTGGTGCGCATGCTGCCGATGCGGCGCAAGCCGGTGATCACCGACGAGCAGATTGCCCGGGAGCTGGCGCAGATCGAGGCGTTGCAGGCCAGTATTGCGCCGGCGTCTGATGCGGATGCAGTCCCCCAGCTGCGCCGCAGCGGCAGGAGCGCCGCATGAGCGCCGCCTTCAGCGCCTTTGTGCTCGATGCCTCGGTCACCGCCGCCTGGCTGCTGCCCGAAGCGGCGAGTAGCCATACCCAGCGCCTCTACGCCCGCATTCGCCGCCATGAGGTGGATCCGCAAGCGCCCAACCTGTGGTTCTGGGAATGCAGCAACCTGATTGCCACCGGGGCCAACAGCGGCCGTGTCCCGCTGGGCAGTGTCGAAGGTCTCTGGGGCGTGCTCGATGCGATACGCCACCGGGTGGAACTCCATGACCTGGCCCCCGCCCAGCACAAGGCCGTGCTGGATGTGGCCTTGGCCACCGGCCTGCCGGTCTACGATGCCGCCTACCTGTGGCTGGCGCAGTCGCTGCGCTTGCCGCTGGCCAGTTTTGATGCCGCGCAAGTGGCAGCAGCCCGCCAATGCGGCATCACCGTGCTGGCGGCCGACGATTTTTGACCCATCCACCCCGTTTTTCCACCATCCAAACCCAACGATCCTGCTATGCAACACCACAAGATCCTCATCCTTGACTTTGGCTCCCAAGTCACCCAACTGATCGCCCGCCGCGTGCGCGAAGCCCATGTCTACTGTGAAGTGCATCCCTGCGATGTGAGCAGCGACTGGGTGCGCGAGTTTGCCGCAGACGGCAAGCTCAAGGGCGTGATCCTGTCCGGCAGCCATGCCAGCGTCTACGAAGTGGACGACCGCGCGCCGGATGCCGTGTTCGAGCTGGGCATTCCCGTGCTGGGCATCTGCTACGGCATGCAGACCATGGCCACCCAGCTGGGCGGCAAGGTCGAAGGCTCCAACAGCCGCGAGTTTGGCTACGCCGAAGTACGCGCCCATGGCCACACCGAGCTGCTCAAGGGCATCGAGGACTTCGTCACCCCCGAAGGCCACGGCATGCTCAAGGTCTGGATGAGCCACGGCGACAAGGTCACCGCGCTGCCGCCAGGCTTCAAGGTCATGGCCTCGACGCCATCCTGCCCGATCGCCGGCATGGCCGACGAGGCCCGCCGCTACTACGCGGTGCAGTTCCACCCCGAGGTAACGCACACCGTGCAAGGCCAGGCCTTGCTCAACCGCTTTGTGCTCGACATCTGCGCCACCCAGGCCGACTGGATCATGGGTGACTACATCGAAGAAGCTGTGGCTAAGATCCGCGAGCAAGTCGGTGACGAAGAGGTGATTCTGGGCCTGTCCGGCGGTGTCGATTCGTCCGTCGCTGCCGCGCTGATCCACCGCGCCATTGGCGACCAGCTGACCTGCGTGTTTGTCGACCACGGCCTGCTGCGCCTCAACGAAGGCGACATGGTCATGGAGATGTTCGAAGGCAAGCTCCACGCCAAGGTCATCCGTGTGGATGCGTCTGACCTGTTCCTGGGCAAGCTCGCTGGCGTGAGCGAGCCAGAAGCCAAGCGCAAGATCATCGGCGGCCTGTTTGTCGACGTCTTCAAGGCCGAGGCCGACAAGCTCAAAGCAGGCGACGGCGGCCACAAGGGCGCGACCTTCCTGGCCCAGGGCACCATCTACCCCGACGTGATCGAATCGGGCGGCGCCAAGAGCAAGAAGGCCGTCACCATCAAGAGCCACCACAACGTGGGCGGCCTGCCAGAGCAGCTGGGCTTGAAGCTGCTCGAGCCGCTGCGCGACCTGTTCAAGGACGAAGTGCGAGAGCTGGGCGTAGCCCTGGGCCTGCCGCGCGGCATGGTCTACCGCCACCCCTTCCCCGGCCCAGGCCTGGGGGTGCGCATCCTGGGCGAAGTGAAAAAGGAATACGCCGATCTGCTGCGCCGCGCCGACGCCATCTTTATCGAAGAGCTGAACAACTGGGTGGACGATGCCACCGGCAAGACCTGGTACGACCTGACCAGCCAGGCCTTCACGGTCTTCCTGCCCGTCAAGAGCGTGGGCGTCATGGGCGACGGCCGCACCTACGACTACGTCGTGGCGCTGCGCGCGGTGCAGACCAGCGACTTCATGACGGCGGACTGGGCTGAGTTGCCTTATGGTCTGCTCAAGCGGGTGTCGAACCGGATCATCAATGAAGTGCGCGGGATCAATCGCGTTACTTATGATGTGTCTAGCAAGCCGCCTGCGACGATTGAGTGGGAGTGATTTTAACGGACCGTATTATTTAATACTAATATATTAATAGCCCGCCTCAAAGCGGGCTTTTTTATGGGGAGAAATCTATCCAATAAAACAGTTTTGGCTTAAGTTAGATTAATGGTTGCAGTATATTTCGGGATGAATGTTCATCTCTTTGGCAGCGTGAGAGAACGAAGACAGTATCCATAAAAGTTGTGTAATATTCCCTTTTACTGGAATGCCATTTTTCATCCTGTTGAACTCATAGGATATATTTTGTTTTGATAAAAAAGAACAACTTAAAATACAACGTCTATTTAATTTATAGTCTTTCATAACATTCCTCATGTCGTTTTTGAATTGTAGTTCGTTGCCTTTTCTTGCCGTGGAAATATTAGTTGCTACGCCGGTGGATGAAGTATATTTTTTTGAGAATGAATTTTTCAATTTGTTGTCTATTTTCTCAGCGTCAAAAAACATATTCCCTAGATTTTTTATACCTTGACCTACAACTTCATGAAGCTTGCTGGCAGATGTGCTTAGTTCTCCATGCTTAGAGTGAATAAAGCAGATTTGTGTGTTTTCAAGATTTATAGTAATATGATCGGCCCATTCATTCCCCAAATCATCGCAAAAAATATAATCATCTTTTTTGTGATGAGATTCAATTAAGTGAAACATGGAGTCTTTTGAGAAGTTTCGACTGTTTCGTCTAAATGTGCCTTTTTCTGATTTGACTTTCCCCATGTTGGGAACAGGGTGCAACATATTTAGAATACTATCAATTTCTGATATTCCAGACTTATCTTCAAAGCATGCTCCCATAAAGTACATGTACTTTGGATTAGTGAAAGTAATGCTATAGAATCCATTTTTTATAATGAATCTTTGTAGGGTTTCTTTTTCTTTCGTGTCTCCAATATAGATTTTGGATAATATTTTGGAATTAAATGTTAGTGAGTTTTTATTTTTCTTGATTCTGCCATTTGCTCCGATAATATTTAGCGCTGTATCTATCTCGTAAACATTTTCTAAGCGCCGTGCTAGCCAATTTTCCATCTTCGTGGATATATTTTGTAGCGATCCTCTTATATTTCTTGATAAAGCTAAATCGTCTTTTCGAATTCTGTCAAATAAAGATCCCGCTTCCACTAATATTGCATTCGGCGCGCAGTGTCCGAGAACCTCGTTGATGTCAGTTTTTCCAGCAAAAGAATCAAGGAAATTTTCTACAGACGGCGAATTGATGAAGTCAATCTGTTTTTTGATCCAACTGGATATTTCATCAATAGATTCTCTTCTAGAGAATTCGGTTACACGTCCGGTTCCTGAAATTGTTTTCAGATTTTGTCCCTGTCGGAGCTTTAGGAAGTATGGTATCGATCTACCTGCTGCATGGAGAGACAGCAAGCCGTTCAAATTGGTTGCTTCATAAGCACGAGACCGCATTGCGCTATCAGCATTAGTCATATTTCTTATAGATAGCTTTTGAAATTCTACGTCATCTGTTAGCTTTGATGTAATTTCCTTGCTTTCAACCAATTGGAAATTTCCATCTAAAATTTCGGAGAAGTTTGAGCAGCTCTTTTTTACGATGGCAATATAATTTTCTATTTCTATTAGAATTATAAATGCGTAAATTGTATCTGATAAATCCTCATCCAAGAAATATACAGGCCTTTGAGATTTAAAAACTTTGGCTGAATATGTATATCTAAGATTGTTCTTATATTCTCTGTTTACTCTGAAATCATTAATTATAAATACATCTTTTTCAATTGAGTTGCTAGAGGCTAAATCCATTATTTGTTTTATCCATGCTGGATCGAAATTCGCATTTTTTCGATAAAATTGAGCATTCCGAGTCAACTGGAATCTATCTGGCATAAATACCTCCTTAAGTTTTACTTCAATTGACGACTTTGAAAATTTTATTTAAATCACTGTATTTAATAGTTTTAAGCTTGGATTTTTATTTTAAAAATTATTTTTATAATATAAAGTGGCACTCTGATAGTGTTCTGCGTGACGATCATCTCAGCAATTCTACGGTGCGAATCGCGTCATTGTGAGGGTTTACAGCATTGTAGAATTTGTTTTTTCCTGAGACTAGGTGAGTCAGAGGCTCAAGACCTCGCCGTACTGGATTGTACTATCACGTAGATAGCGCTTCCCAGTCGACTCGATGCCATATAAGTGGCATTTGTGGTCATCGGGTAGGCTGAAGAAATTTCTCCAAGCGTGCTCAGCCGGAGGAGCATAAGACATAAAAATTTGCACTAATGCAGTACATTTGAACTGAACTTAGTTGCAATTCCCATTATTGCTGGGACTGACTCTTTAGACGTTGAGCAGGAGTCAATATGTTTTATTCCCGACCAACCACTCCCTCGGCGACACCCCCACCTTCCCCGCAAACGCCCGCGACAAGGCGGAAGGATTCGCATACCCCAGCTCCTCCGCCAGCACCTTGATCGAGCGCCTCTCGCGCAGCCCGTTCTGGGCCAGTGCCACACGCCAACCTGTCAAATAATCGGCAGGCGTTTGCCCCACCAGATCGCGAAAGGTGTTGGCAAAGGCGGTGCGCGACATGCCCGCTTGCGCTGCCATGCGCTCCAAGGTCCAGGCGTCGCCTGGGGCTTCGTGCATGGCGACCAGGGCGCGGGCCAAGCGTGGGTCGGACATGCCATTGACCAGGCCAGGGCGGATGCCGGCGTCCTGCGGGTGGTCCAGCAGCCAGCGCAGCAGCTGGATCACGACGACTTCAAACAGACGATCGACCAGCAGGCGCTGGCCGCAGCGCAACTGGCCGGTTTCGGACAGCAGCAGTTGCAGCGCCATGTCCATGCCGGGCACCTGGGCCAGCGGCAAAGCTATTAAAGGCGGCAGTGAGCGGGCGAGCGGGTTGGCCGACCCGCCTTCAAACACGAGGCGCGCGCAGCTGAAGTCGGCACCTTCTTCCGGCGGGTTGTGGAAGCGATGCGTGAACGGGGCAGGGTAGAGCAGCACGGTGGGCTCGTCAAAGCGCAGCGATTGCGGCACATCGCGGGCACCGGGGTGGCTCACTTCCAGCTCGCCACGGCGCAGCACATGCAGGTAACCAAAGCCCTCACCGGCATCAAAGTGGGTCAGGCCGCACAACGCGCCGGAGTGGTGCAGCTGCGCCTTGACGCGAAAGCGCTCCAGGATGCTGGAGAGGCGGTCGATAGGGGCTGGGGGCTGCATGATGTACGAATTGGTGTTATTTGTGAATTAATTAGTCCAAATTATACATTTGGGGCACGCATACTGGCTCTGCGTTTCAACCCCTTCAGGAGTCTTTCATGTCCCGCGTTTCTACCGACAACACCCCCGCCGCCAGCCAAGCCGTGATGGCCCAGATCCACAGCGCCTTTGGTGCCACGCCCAATATGTTCAAGGCGGTCGCCAACTCTCCCGCCGCGTTGCACAGCATGTGGGCCGCCTTTGGCGCGCTGGGCAAGGGCAGCATTGGTGCGAAGCTTGGCGAGCAACTGGCGGTTGCCATTGCCAACTACAACCGCTGCGAATACTGCCTGGCCGCCCACACGGTGCTGGGCCAAAAGGCCGGTGCCAGCCTGGCCGATATGTCGGCCGCCCAGGTTGGCCATTCGGGTGATGCCAAAACCGCAGCTGCGTTGGCGTTTGCGTTGAAGGTGGTGGCGCAGCGTGCGCAGATCAGCGATGCCGACATTGCCAGCCTGCACCAGGTCGGTTTTGGCGACGAGCAGGTGGTTGAGATCATCGCGCATGTGGCTTTGAACCTGTTTACCAACTACATCAATGTTGCCTTGGATGTGCCAGTGGATTTTCCGAAGGTTGCGCTGAAGTGAGCTCTGCACCTGCGCTCCCCATCGACCTGTTGCTGCCCAAGAGGTACTGAATGAAGATTGCTGTGTTTGACACCTATGTGCTGCGGCCCGATGGGCGCAGAATGCATTTCGATATCCTCGTGCGTGACCAGGAGCCCGATAAGGGGATCGATGCCGTGCTCGCGCATGGGCGCCGCTATCTGGCCGCCAAGCAGCTGCCGGCTGAATCGTTGACAGCGCAGGCATGCCGCTTTTGCCATGTCCAGGCGGCTGCGCCAGCGGTGGAGCAAGAGATCGCGCGCAGTGGCTTTGCCATCATCGAGCTGCAGCATTGCGATTGATGCACCGGCAGATTCGCACCTACGCACCATAGAAAGCATCGGCATGAAAGCACACAGTCAGTTCACTACCGCGACCCGGCATGACCAGCATGGCCGCTGGCCACAGGCCGAGTCCGTCGATGACTTTCGCCACAACCTGGCCATCGTCCAGGCCCGCATCGCGGCGGCCTGCCAGCGGGTGGGGCGCGACCCGGCGGCAGTGCGCCTGTTGCCTGTGAGCAAGACCAAGCCCGAGTCCAGCCTGCGCCTGGCCTATGCCGCCGGCTGCCGCATGCTGGGCGAGAACAAGCCGCAGGAGGCCTATGGCAAGTGGGAGGCAATGCAGGATTTGCCCGATCTGCAGTGGTCGGTCATCGGCCACCTGCAAACCAACAAGGCCAAGCTGGTGGCGCGCTTTGCAACCGAGTTCCAGGCGCTGGACAGCCTGCGTGTGGCCGAGGCGCTCGAGCGGCGCCTGCAAGTGGAAGGGCGCAGCTTGGATGTCTTTGTGCAAATCAACACCTCGGGCGAGGCGAGCAAGTATGGCCTGCCGCCTGAGGAAGCTGCTGCATTCGTCAAGGCGCTGCCCGCTTTCTCTGCGCTGCGTGTGCGCGGGCTGATGACCTTGGCGCTGTTTTCTGCCGAGGCCGCGCAGGTGCGCCAGTGCTTTGTGCGCCTGCGTGGCTTGCGCGATCAGCTGCGACAGGACGCGCCGGCCGGTATCTGCCTGGATGGGCTGTCGATGGGCATGTCGGGGGACTACGAGATGGCGGTGGAGGAGGGTGCTACCGTCGTGCGTGTGGGGCAGGCGATTTTTGGTGCGCGGGCCATGCCGGACAGCTATTACTGGCCGGTGGCTGGCGAGTGCGCTGCCACTTGATGCCAAGTGACTTCTGTCCGGTGATGGCTGGGATTTCTGCGCGGCGAGGCGGCCTTTCAGCGGGGTCAGCGTTGAAGTTCCCTCCGGATAACCCGATGCAGCCAAGATCGGCAGGGTGCCCACGCTGATGTCGAGCATGGGGTAGCGCGGAAATGCTTATTCGTTGAATTTTCAGCGATATCGATAGCTTTTCGCTTTTTTGTAGGCCAGGTGCTGGTACTCAAGGGTGAAATACATGCTTGGCTACATAAATATCACTATTTTTGGGGATGGTAAAAATAGTAAATACCCACTAAATTACGCGCACGTCAACTTGCAACAAAATGATGCGCACGCAACATTTTGCTATGTGACGATTCTTTAACCGCAAGGTCTCCCATGCGCATACCCAATGTATTACGCGATGCATCTGCAGCGAAACGCAGTGTTCCCCCTATGTCGCAGAGGGGCCTGCAAAGAGGTGCTTCACGGCTTCTCGGTCTTGCTGCTTTGCTGGGTGTTGCATCCGTCAACGCACAGAGCTGCGCAGTAGGTGAGACGCCTGCGGCCTTCGGATTCACAGGCGGAGAGCAGACCGTCACAGTGCCTGCCGGTGTCTTTAGCCTCACGGCCTACCTCAGCGGAGCGCAGGGTGGTTCAGGCCGTAGCGGAGCGGGGACCATTGGCGGTAGCCCCAATTCGCCCGGCGGCAGTGGCGGACTTGGCGGGCATGTGCGAGGCACTGTGGCTGTTACTCCTGGTGCCACCTTGTCCGTCTGGGTCGGTGGGCAGGGATCGCAGGCCGTCAACCCTGGCGGCATTGGCCAGGGGGCTGATGGTATTGGCGGTGGGGCGACAGACCTTCGCATAGGCGGTAATGGCATCGGCAACCGGGTTGCAATAGCAGGCGGAGGCGGTGGTGGCGGCAATGCGGGCTGGAGCACCGCCAATGTCATTGCCGGTGGCAATGGCGGTGTAGGTGGAGGTGGAACTGGCGGCGCAGGTGCCACAGTACCTGGTGGCCCTGGCCCCTTTGGCGGCGCAGGCGGCACGGTAGGCACCGGTGGTACTGGCGGTGGAGGGTGTGGTACCTTCCCCGCTACGCCCGGCAACGCCAGCAATGGCGATGGCGGTGACTCGTTCAACTTTTCTGGTTCGTTCAGCGGCGCCGGGTTTGGCGGCGGTGGCGGTGGCGGTGCCACTGTAGGTGCAGGCGGTGGCGGCGCCGGTGTAGGTACCACAGCTTGCCAGCAAAACTGGAATGGTGGTGGCGGCGGCGGTGCCGGTGGCTCCTCAGGGGCTACCGGTATGTCGGCAGTCACTATTAACAATGGCGTGCAGGCCGGAAATGGCGCAGCACTTCTTTGTTTTGCGCCAAGTACATTCTCTGTGGGCGGAGCTGCTTCAGGGCAGACTGCCAGCGTCACATTGCAGCTCAATGCAACCAATCCTGCTAGTTCCCAGCAAGTCGTGGTGGCGCAAGCCGCTAGCAGCTACAACTTTGCTACGCAGCTTCCACAAGGTGCCAACTGGAGTATCAGTGTTTCAAGTGCGCCTTCGGGGCAGCTGTGCAGCGTGGCCAATGCATCCGGTACTGCCATCAGCAGCAATGTGGTCAACGCCAATCTGAGCTGTGTGACCGTAGCCGTCGGCGTCAATCCGGCTACCTTGCCCAACGGCGCGTTCAATGGCGCGTACTCGCAGACCCTGACGGCAACGAGCGCTAATGGTGGCACTGGTCCCTACACCTTCTCGGTAACGGGAGGCACAATGCCCACTGGGCTGACGCTCTCTCCTGCAGGCGTACTGTCCGGAACAGCGACAGCGGCAGGTTCGTTTAACTTCACGGTGCAAGCGACGTCCAGCAACGGCTTCAGTGGTTCACGGGCTTATACCGTGACCATCGCACAAGGCAGTCAGGCCATCAGCGGTTTTGCGGCAATCCCCGGCAGCCCTGTCTATGCCCCAGGCGGCACATTTACCGTCACGGCCACTGGCGGTGGCTCTGGCAACCCAGTGGTATACAGCTCGACGACCCCAAGTGTATGCACCGTCGCAGGCAGCACCGTCACTATGGCTGCCAGCGGCGTTTGTGCGCTTCAGGCCAACCAGGCGGGTAATGCCAACTACAGCGTGGCCAGCCAGGCCTCATTGAATATCACCATCGGCAAAGCCGCGCAAGCTATTTCCGCCTTTATTGCGACCCCTGCCAGCCCGGCGTACAGCGCCGGTGGTTCGTTCTCGGTGGCTGCCACTGGCGGCGCCTCCGGTTTGCCAGTGGTCTTCAGCGTGGCAGCGTCCAGCAGTGCAGTGTGTTCGATCAGTGGCAACACCGTCTCCATCTTGGGTAGTGGGGTCTGTGCTTTGTTGGCCAACCAGGCCGGCAATACCAATTACAACGCTGCCACTGAGGCAACTTTGAATGTCACCATCACCAAAGCTGCACAAGTGATTTCCGCGATCGATGTGACTCCCGCTGCTCCGGCCTACAGTGAGAACGGCACCTTCTCGGTGGCGGCTACCGGTGGAGCCTCGGGCCTGCCGGTGACGTTCAGTGTTGCGCCGGCCAGTGCTGCGATCTGCTCGTCAGGCGGGGCCAATGGCTCGGTCATCACCATGGTTGCTGCGGGGGTCTGCACGGTCCAGGCGGACCAGGCTGGCAATGACAACTACCTGGCCGCCCCGCAAATACAGCGGAATGTGACCGTTAGCAAGGGTGCGCAGGTGATTAGTTTTAGCTCCAACGTCCCTGCGACACCCAAGGTCGGTAGTTCCTACACGGTGACAGCCACCGGCGGTCAATCCGGCAATGCGGTGACTTTTGCGATTGACGCTGCAAGTGCTTCTGTCTGTAGCGTGACTGCGGCCGTGGTGGAGTTCAACGGCGTGGGCAACTGCGTGATCAATGCCAACCAGCTGGGCAATGCCAATTTTGATGCGGCTGAGCAGGTGCAGCAGACCATTGCAGTCGGCCAAGGGGGCTCGTCGATCACGGTCTCGTCCAGCCTCAATCCCTCGCAGCCTGGTCAGAACGTGACCTTTGGCGTAGCGGTAGCCTTTGATGCAGCCAAGCGTGCTGCGCTGCAGACCAAGGCTGCGCCTGTGCCCACGGGCAGCTTGGAAGTGTTTGACGGCACCACTTCGCTGGGCGTTGCCCCCTTGGTGGATGGCGCAGCCAGCCTGACCACGAACAAGCTGTATGCGTTGGGGGCACATGAGATTGTGGCGCGGTACAGCGGTGATGCAAATTACCCGGCAGAGGACAGCCAGGTCTTTGTGCAAACGGTCGTCGCGCCTACACCGGTGCCTAGCGTCAGCACATGGGGCATCTTGCTGGCCTCCGGCCTGCTGGCGGCGATGGGCATGGTCGGTGTGGCAGGCAAGGGCCGCCGTCGCGTATAGCGGCTCGGGCTGTCGCCCTCACAAGCCGCCTTCGGGCGGCCTTTTGCTGGGAAACGGGGGTGTGGGTTCATCACGGCACCAAAGCGATGGCGTACACATGTAAGCGGCGGTTCGCATGCAGCGCGGTTGCGTGTCGCATCTGCAAAGGCGAGTCCCGTGCTTGGGCGCAGAAGGCGGGCATGATCTGCCGCAAGGCGTGGTCAGCACTCGAAGTCTGCAGACGCTGGCCCCCATCCGTTTTATTTTGTATGATGAATGAATCTATACCACCACCGATTCCCATGTCCTTATCGTCACAGCCCGGCAGCAGTCTGCACCACCAGGTGATGGACAGCCTGGGGCGGCTGATTGCCAGTCCCGAGTACGGACCTGGCGCCACCTTGCCCAATGAGGAGGAGCTGTGCGAGCGGCTGGGGGTGAGCCGTACTGCGGTGCGCGAGGCGATCAAGGCGCTCAGCGCCAAGGGCATGCTGGAGGCGCGGCCCCGCACCGGTACGCGCGTGCGGCCGCAGGAGCAGTGGAGCCTGTTTGATGCCGATGTGCTGGGTTGGCTCTGCAGCCAGGGGGTGGACCAGGAGCTGGGCCGGCACCTGATGGTCATGCGCGGCATTCTGGAGCCGGCCGCTGCCTCGCTGGCAGCGCGCATGCACAGCGATGCGCAGTTGCTGGCGCTGCAGCAGGCCTTTGCGGCGATGGAGGCCGCAACGTCCATTGATGAATGGGTGGTCGCCGACCTGGCCTACCACCAGAGCATCTTGCAGGCCACGGGCAACCCCTTGCTGATCTCGCTGGGCGGCATTGTGGCCTCGGCGCTGGAGTCCTTGCTCACCGTCAATGCCCAGCAGGCCGGGCAGTTCAATGATGGTCTGCTGATGCACGGCAAGGTGCTGGCGGCGATTGAGCGGCGCAGTGCCGATGATGCGCAGCTGTGGATGCGGGCACTGCTGGCCGACACGATTGCCCGTTGGGGCGCACCCGCCTGAAAGCCTGTACATCCAGGTTTCGCGCGGCTGTCGCGCAAAGCGCAAGGGTGGCGTATTTCCTAGGGTTTGCTCTGATTCAATCATCATACAAATAAACCGATGATGGCGACTTCTGAAATTCTCAAGGTCGCCATTCCATGTCTCGTTCCCTGTTTGATCTGTCGGGCCGTACGGCGCTGATTACCGGCTCCTCGCGCGGCATTGGGCTGGCGCTGGCCCAGGGCCTGGCGGAATCGGGGGCAACGGTGGTGGTCAACAGCCGCCAGCAGGCAGCAGTGGATGCGGCTGTGGCGCAGTTGCAGGGCATGGGCCTCAAAGCCCAAGGGGCGGCCTTTGATGTGGCCGACCAGGCGGCGGTAGAAGCGGCCTTTGCTGCGTTCGATGCCCAAGGCCTCGCGATCGATATCGTTGTCAACAATGCCGGCATCCAGCACCGCGAGCCTCTGCTCGATGTGTCGCTGGAGGACTGGAGCCGGGTCATCAACACCAACCTGACGGCGGCCTTTGTGGTGGGCCGCACCGCAGCGCGCCGCATGATCGAACGCGGGACGGGCGGCAAGATCATCAATATCGGCTCGCTGACCAGCGAGGCGGCCCGTGCCACGGTGGCGCCGTACACGGTGGCCAAGGGCGGCATCAAGATGCTCTCCAAGGCGATGGCCGCTGAGTGGGCCATGCATGGTATCCAGGCCAACTCGATCGGCCCGGGCTACATCCTCACCGACATGAACGAGGCGCTGGTCAACAACGCCGCGTTTGATGCCTGGGTCAAGGCCAGCAACCCCACGCAGCGCTGGGGCCGGCCCGATGAGCTGGTGGGCACGGCCATCTACCTGGCCTCGGGTGCATCCAACTACGTCAACGGCCAGATCATCTATGTGGATGGCGGCTGGCTGGCGGTGCTGTAAGCGGGCGCGGCACCATGGCTACCCTGATTACCGACGTCAAAGTCATCGCGACGGCGCCCGAGGGAATCAACCTGCTGGTCGTCAGGATCGAGACCAACCAGCCCGGCCTCTTCGGCCTGGGTTGCGCCACCTTTGCCTACCGCCATCTGGCAGTGCAGTGCCTGGTCGAGCAGTACCTGCGCCCGCTCCTCATCGGCCGCGATGCGAGCCAGATTGAAGAGCTGTGGCAGTTGATGCACCAGAACGCTTACTGGCGCAACGGCCCCATCGAGAACAATGCGATCTCGGGCGTGGACATGGCGCTGTGGGACCTCAAAGGCAAGCAGGCCGGCATGCCGCTGTACCAACTGCTGGGCGGCAAGCTGCGCGAGGGCGTGCCCATCTACCGCCATGCAGATGGGCGGGATCTGGAAGAGCTCTGCGACAACATCCAGAAGTACCGCGAGCAGGGCATCACCCATATCCGCTGCCAAAGCGGCGGCTATGGCGGTGGCGGTTTTGGCGCGGCGCCCGGCACGGCGCCCCGGGGCGCCGCTGACGGCATCTATCTGGATGCGCGCAAGTACATGCGCGAGACGCTCAAGATGTTTGACGCCATCCGCAGCCGCATCGGCTTTGAGGTGGAGCTGTGCCATGACGTGCACGAGCGCTTGAAACCCGCCGATGCCATCCGCTTTGCGCAGGCGCTGGAGCCCTATGAGCTGTTCTTTCTGGAAGACGCGATTGCGCTGGAGGAGGGCGACTGGCTGCGCCAGCTGCGCGACAAGACCAATGTGCCGCTGGCCCAGGGCGAGCTGTTCAACCACCCCTTTGAATGGCGCGGCATTATCGCCGAGCGGCTGATTGACTTTATCCGCGTGCACCTGAGCCAGGTGGGCGGCATCACACCGGCGCGCAAGCTGCAGCTGTTTGCCGAGCAGTACGGCGTGCGCACAGCCTGGCATGGCCCGGGCGATATGTCGCCGCTGGCGCATGCGGCCAATATCCATATCGACCTGGCCTCGCGCAATTTTGGCGTGCAAGAGTGGTCGGGCACCGAGCCGCCCAATTTTGTGATCCAGGCGCTCAAGGGCCCGCGCGATGCGCTGCTGGCCGTGTTCCCCGGTTTGCCCACATTCCGCAATGGCTATGTCTACGCCAATGACCTGCCCGGCCTGGGTGTGGACATTGACGAGCGCGAAGCGGCCAAGTACCCCTGCAGCAGCGAAGTGACCACCTGGACGCAGACGCGCCTGGCCGATGGGAGCCTGCAGACCCCCTGATTCTCAGCATGCCGGGCCAGCAGCGCCGGCTTTTTTCGATTGACAACAAAGACGGAGACAGACAGATGACCACTCACTTCCAACTGCGCCGCATCGTGCTGGCCACCCTGGCGGCATCGGCAATGGGCGCTGGCGCCGCTTATGCCGAAGTCAAGGCCCGCGTCGGCCATGCGATGCCCGAGAGCCACCCGCAAGCCATCGCGATGAACAAGTTCGCCGAGCTCGCATCCACCTACACCAATGGCAATGTCAAGGTGCAGGCCTACCACAGCGCGGTGCTGGGCAGCGACGAGAAGCAACTGCAGGCCGTGCAGGCTGGCACGCAGGATCTGTACATCGGCACCCTGGCGCCGCTGTCCTCGCGGATCAAGGAAGTGCAGGTCTGGGATCTGCCCTTCATGTTCCGCAACTCGGCCGAAGTCTATGCGGTGCTCGATGGCGCCTCGTCCAAGAAGATTTTCGAGAAGATCGCACCGGCCAACCTGGTGGGCCTGACCTGGACCGGCATGGGCTTTCGCAACCTGTCCAACAGCAAGCACCGCGTGGCCAAGCCCGAGGATGTGAGCGGCCTCAAGATCCGCGTGATGACCAACCCGGTGGCCCTCGATACCTGGAAGACCCTGGGCGCCAATGCCACCCCGATGGCCTTTGCCGAGGTGTTCCCGGCGCTGGAGATCAAGGCGCTCGACGGCCAGGAGAACCCGCTGCAGCACATGTGGGCCAACAAGATGCAGGAAGTGCAGAAGTTCATCACCATCACCAACCACGTCTACACGCCGTCGGCCCTGGTCGCATCGAAGAAGTTCTGGGATGGCCTCTCGCCCGCCGACAAGGCCGGTGTGCAAAAGGCCGCGACCGAAGCGGGCCTGCTGCAGCGCAAGCTGCTCGATGAAGGCGACAGCCAGGCCATCGACAACTTCAAGAAGGCCGGTGTGACGGTGGACACCATGCCCGCTGCCGAGCTGGCACGCATGCAGGACAAGATCAAGCCCGTGCTGGCCAAGTTCTCGCCGCAGATCGGCGATGAGTTCGTCAAGGGCTTCTTTGCCGAAATCGAGCAGGCGCGCAAGGCCCAGTAAGGCCCAGGAAGGGTATGGGCCCAGGCCGGCATAGGCTGGGTCCGCTCCCTGCATTTCTTTTCAAGGTTCTGGCAGCGCCTCATGGCGCGGCGCTGCCGGCATAGACATACAAGCATTCAGGTGGCGGCACGGCACAAGGCCGCGCTGCCGGGAAAGGTGTTGCCATGGGCAAGGTACTCAAAATGCTCGCCGACGGGCTGACGCGCGCGCTGGAAATCGCCATGGTGCTGTGCATGCTCGTCATGCTGGTGATGGTGTTCGGCAATGTGATGCTGCGGCTGTTTTTCAATACCGGCATTGATCTGTCCGAAGAGGTGCCGCGCTTTGCCTTTGTGTGGCTGACCTTTCTGGGCGCCATCGTGGGCATGCGCAAGCGCGCCCATCTGGGGGTGGACCTGATGGTGCAGATGATGCCGCTGGCCGGCCGCCGCGTGTGCTGGGGCCTGAGCCAGGCCATCATGCTGCTGTGCTGCGTCTATATCGTCTACGGCACCTGGCTGCAGCACGACATCATCGCGGGCAATGCCTCTCCGGTGGCCCAACTGAGCATGCTCTGGGTCTACGGTGTGAGCTATTTCACCGGGGCGGCCATTGGCTTCATCTGCCTGTCGAACCTAGTGCGTCTGGTGCTGGGCAAGGTGGCGGACGATGAGCTGATCGATGTGCAGGAAGAGGGCATGGAAGAGGCACGCGAGGCCGAGCACGCCATGCAGGAGCAGACCCCATCGCAGGCCCGGTCCCAAGGAGGTCGCGCATGACCATCTTCATTTTTATCTCGTCGCTGCTGGGCCTGATGGCGCTGGGCATGCCCATTGCGTTTGCGCTGATCGGCTGCGGTCTGGCGCTGATGTACTACATGGGCTTTACCGATCCGCAGATCGTGGTGCAGAACATGTGGGATGGCGCCAACAGCTTCCCACTGCTGGCCGTGCCGTTTTTCATGCTCGCGGGCGAATTCATGAACGCCGGCGGCATGACGCGCCGCATCATCCACATGGCCATGGCCTGGATTGGCCATATCCGGGGCGGGCTGGGCTATGTGGCCGTGGGCGCTGCGGTCATCATGGCCTCGCTCTCGGGCTCGGCCGTGGCCGATACGGCGGCACTGGCCGCCGTGCTGGTGCCGATGATGCGCAAGGCCGGCTATGAGGTCAACCGCTCCTGCGGCTTGATCGCCTGCGGCGGCATCATCGCGCCGGTGATTCCGCCATCGATCGCAATGATTCTGTATGGCGTGACCGGTGGCGTGTCCATCACCAAGCTGTTCATCGCCGGCATTGTGCCGGGCCTGTTGATGGGTGCCGCGATCTTGCTGGCCTGGCGCTGGTGCATTGGCCGTGACCCGATCGTCACCGAGCCCAAGCGCAGCACGGCTGAACGCCTGGCCGCCACACGCCAATCGCTGTGGGCGCTGGTGCTGCCGGTGGTCATCATCGGTGGTCTGAAGTTCGGCTGGTTCACCCCGACCGAGGCCGCCGTCATGGCTGCGATGTACTCGCTGCTGGTGGGCATGTTCGTCTACCGCGAGATCAAGCTGAACCAGCTGTTTGGCCTGATCTACCGCGCAGCTGAGACCACGGCCATCATCATGTTCCTGGTGTCGGCCGCCGGTGTATCGGCCTGGCTGATCACCACCGCGAACATTCCGCAGCAGCTGGCCGCGCTGGTCGAGCCGCTGATGGACAACAAGATGCTGCTTACCTTTGCGCTGATGGTGCTGGTACTGCTGGTGGGCACGGCGCTGGATTTCACGCCCACGGTGCTGATCATGACGCCCGTGCTGATGCCGGTGCTCAAGCAGGCGGGCATCGACCCGGTCTACTTCGGCGTGCTGTTCATCATGAACAACGCCATCGGCCTGGTCACCCCTCCGGTGGGCACCGTGCTCAATGTCGTCTGCGGGGTCGCCAAGATACCGATGAGCGGCGCCATCAAGGGGGTGATTCCGTTCATGGTGGCCCAGACGATTGTGATGTTCCTGCTCGTGGTGTTCCCGCAGATCGTGATGTGGCCGCTGGAGATGATGAGCCGCTAAGCCTCAAACCGTCACCCCAAACCCATTCATTGAAGAGCCTTGGGCGCTTGCAAGCAGCAAGCGCCAAGGGCGGGCTTTGCCCAAAAAAGACAAGGAGCCAACCATGAAATTGATTCCACGCCGCAGCCTCGTTGCAGGCCTGGCCTGCGCCACCTTGGTGGTGCTGGGCCTGGCGCCCGCGCAAGCCCAGGAGGGCAAGCGCGCACGCCTGGGCCATTCCTTTGCCGATTCGCACCCCCGCGCCATCGCGATGAAGCAGTTTGCCGCCGATGTCGCCAAGTCCACCGATGGCAAGGTGCAGATCGATGTGTACAGCAGCGCCACCTTGGGCAGCGAAGACAAGATGCTGATTGCAGTGCAAAGCGGCACGCAGGACCTGTACATGGGCGCGCTCTCGCCCATCGCCGCGCGCAAGAAGGCGCTGCAGATTTTTGATTTTCCGTTTCTGTTTGCCAGCGATGCCGAGGCCGCCCATGTGCTCGATGGCCCCGTGGGCCGCCAGATGTTGGGCGACATTGCCGATATGAAGATGCGTGGCCTCGTCTGGGCGGGCGGCGCCTTCCGCAATATGTCCAACAGCAAGCGGCCGCTGGCGACGCTGGCGGACATGAAGGGTTTGCGCGTGCGCGTGATGCAAAGCCCGATGGCGCTGGCCAGCTTCAATGCCATGGGCATGAACGCCGTGCCGATGGCCTTCTCCGAGGTCTATCCCGCGCTGGAGATCAAGGCGCTCGATGGCTATGAGCACCCGGTGGTCGACATGTATGCCAACAAGATGTACGAGGTGCAGAAGTACCTGACCATCACCAACCATGTATACACGCCCGTCGCACTGATCGCGTCCGAGAAATGGTGGTCGGGCCTGACGCCCGCGCAGCAGCAGGCCGTGCAGCAGTCCGCCGAAAAGGCCCGCACCCTGCAGCGCAGCGAAGAGCTGCGCCAGGCTGGCGAGGTGGTCGCCCAGCTCCAATCGCATGGCATGCAGGTGGGCGAGATGCCCGCTGCCGAGCTGGAAAAGATCCGCGCTGCGGTGCAGCCGGTGATCGACAAGAACCAGGCGACCGTCGGCCAGGAGTTTGCCCAGTCGTTCTATGCAGCGCTGGCCATCTACCGCAATACCAAACGCTGATCCTTCAGTGCGCCATCACACACCAACCTAGGAATTTCTGATATGGAAGCGCTCGTTATCCACGCACCCGGCGATCTGCGGGTGCAATCCGTCCCCGCGCCTGCGCCCGGGCCTGGCCAGATGCTGGTGCGGGTGCGCTGCGGCGGCATCTGCGGCTCTGACCTGCATTACTACCAGCACGGCGGCTTTGGCACGGTGCGCATCAAGGAGCCGATGGTGCTGGGCCATGAGGTCTCGGGCGTCATCGAATCGGTAGGCGCTGATGTGCAAGGCTTTTCTGCCGGCCAGCGCATCGCAGTCAGCCCCAGCTGGCCCTGCGGCCAGTGCCGCTTTTGCCAGATGGGCCTGCAAAACCACTGCCTGGACATGCGTTACTACGGCAGCGCGATGCGCACGCCCCATGTGCAAGGGGCGTTTCGCCAGCAGATCGTCATCGAGGCGCACCAGGCCCATCTGCTGGCCGCGCAGGTGAGCGATGCCGAAGGGGCCATGGCCGAGCCGCTGGCAGTTGCGCTGCATGGCGTGCAGCGGGCCGGCCCGCTGCTGGGCCGTAAGGTGCTGGTGACGGGATGTGGGCCGATTGGTGCGCTGGCCATCATCGCCGCGCGCCGCGCAGGCGCCGCGCACATTGTGGCTACCGACATGAGCGCGCACCCGCTGGCCAAGGCCTTGCAGGTGGGCGCCGATGAGGTCGTGCATGTGGGCGAGTCGTCCGATGGCCTGGCCCGTTATGCGGCCGACAAGGGCCAGTTCGATGTGCTGTTCGAGGCCAGCGGCAACCCGCATGCCTTGCGCGGCGCCTTCGATGTGCTGCGCCCGCGCGCCACCATCGTGCAGCTGGGGCTGGCCGGTGCCGAGATGACCTTGCCGATCAACACGCTGGTGGCCAAGGAATTCGACTGGCGCGGCTCGTTCCGCTTCCATGAGGAGTTTGCCACTGCGGTGGCCCTGCTCAACAAGGGGCTGGTCGATGTGAAGCCGCTGATCTCCGCCACCTTGTCCTACCGCGATTCGGCCCGCGCCTTTGCGCTGGCGGCCGACCGCTCGCAGGCGATGAAGGTGCTGCTGGACTTTGAGTGAGCCTGCGCACCAGCCCCAGCCACCACTGCTGATTCCCACCCTCATTTTTCTCAGTTCTTCCCATGAAAATCGTCAAGCTCACCACCTTTATCGTGCCACCGCGCTGGTGCTTTCTCAAGATCGAAACCGACGAGGGCATCGTTGGCTGGGGCGAGCCGGTGGTCGAAGGCCGCGCCCACACCGTGGCTGCAGCGGTCGAGGAACTCTCCGACTACTTGGTGGGCCGCGACCCGCGCAACGTGCAGGACCTGTGGAATGTGATGTACCGCGCCGGCTTCTACCGAGGCGGGCCGGTGATGATGAGTGCTATTGCTGGCGTCGACCAGGCGCTGTGGGACATCAAGGGCAAGGCGCTGGGTGTGCCCGTGCATGAGCTCTTGGGCGGCAAGGTGCGCGACCGTATCCGCGTCTACTCCTGGATTGGCGGCGACCGCCCGGCTGACACGGCGGCGCAAGCGCAAGCCGCCGTGGCGCGGGGCTTTACCGCCGTCAAGATGAATGGCACCGAGGAGATGCAGTACATCGACAGCCACGCCAAGGTGGAGCAGGCTGTGGCCAATGTGGCGATGATCCGCGAGTCGGTGGGCAAGCACATCGGCATTGGCGTGGACTTCCACGGCCGGGTGCACAAGCCCATGGCCAAGGTACTGATGCGCGAGCTGCGCGACTTCAACCTGATGTTCATCGAAGAGCCCGTGCTCAGCGAGCACCTGGAGGTGATCCCCGAACTCGCCGCCCTTGGCGCCGCTCCGATTGCACTGGGCGAGCGCCTCTATTCGCGCTGGGATTTCAAGCGCGTGTTTGCGCAGGGCGGTGTCGACATCATCCAGCCCGATCCGTCGCATGCCGGTGGCATCACCGAGACCTGCAAGATCGCCGCAATGGCCGAGGCCTACGATGTGGCCGTTGCGCTGCATTGCCCGCTGGGCCCGATTGCGCTGGCGGCCAACCTGCAGATCGATGCGGTCTGCTACAACGCCTTCATCCAGGAGCAAAGCCTGGGCATCCACTACAACCAGGGCAATGACCTGCTCGACTACGTGCACAACCGCGATGCCTTTGACTACCAGGACGGCTATGTGGCGATGCCCGGCGGCCCGGGCCTGGGCATCGAGGTGAACGAGGCCTATGTGGCCGAGCGCGCCAAAGAGGGCCACCGTTGGCGCAACCCGGTATGGCGCCATGCCGATGGCAGTGTGGCGGAGTGGTGAGGCAAGGCGCCTCAACCCGGGTGTCTTGCAGAGTGGGGTGGCGATTTAGGCCACGCCGCCATTGGCGCGCAGCACCTGCCCGTTGATCCAGCCCGACTCCTTGCTCGCCAAAAAGGCGACCACGGCCGCGATGTCCTCGGGCTCGCCCAGGCGCTCCAGCGGCGGCATCTTGGCAAAGTGCTCAATTTGCGCCTCGCTCTTGCCGGCAAAGAACAGCTCGGTGGCGACCGGGCCGGGGGCTACCGCGTTGACGGTGATCTGGCGGCCGCGCAGCTCCTTGGCGAACACGCGGGTAAAGGCCTCGACTGCAGCCTTGCTGCCGTTGTAGATCGCGTAGCCGGGCAGGTTCAGCGCCAGCGCGGTGGTCGAGAGGTTGATGATGCGCCCGCCTGTGTTGAGGCGCGTGGCCGCTTCGCGCAGCGTGTTGAACACGCCCTGGGTGTTGATCGCAAAGGTCTTGGCAAACAGCGCATCGCTGGTCTCGGCCAGGGTGCTGGTGGCGAGCACGCCGGCGTTGTTGACGAGCACATCAATCTGGCCCAGCTGCTTCTCGACGGCGCTGAACATCGCCTGTACCTGGTCAGCCTGCGAGATATCGGCGCGGATGGCCATCGCTTGGCCACCTTCTTGCACCAGCGCCTGGGCCAGTGCTTCGCCCTCTTGCGCGTTGTTGGCGTAGTTGATGGCGATGGCATGGCCGTCGTGGGCCAGGCGCCGGGCAATGGTGGCACCGATGCCGCGCGATGCGCCGGTGATCAGGGCAATGGATGTGGGCTTGGTCATGTCTGCTTTCATATCGTTGATCGAATGGTTGGATTTTTCACTATTCCATTCAAAAGATCATTGCACTGATTTGAATTTTATAATTCGGTTTACTTCAATAATCTACGCCGCTTTGGGTTGGCGTTGCTGCGATGGACCGCTTTCAGGAAATGCAGGTATTTGTGCGGGTGGCCGACCGCAGCAGCTTTGCGCAGGCCTCGGATGATCTGCAGATTCCGCGTGCCACGGTGACCAACCTGGTCCAGCGGCTGGAAGCGCGGGTGGGCGCGCGCCTGCTGGACCGCACCACGCGCCAGGTGCGGCTGACGGCCGAAGGTGAGGACTACTACCGCCGCTGCACCCGGCTGCTGGCCGATCTGCAGGAGGCCGAGAGCGCCTTTCGCCATGCGCCGCCGCAGGGCTTGCTGCGGGTCAACCTGCAGGGCACCTTGGCGCGCTTTTTTGTGATGCCGCATCTGGGGGCGTTTGCGGACCAGTACCCGGAGGTGCAACTGCACATGGCCGAAGACGACCGGCTGGTGGACCTGGTACGCGAAGGGGTGGACTGCGTGCTGCGGGCCGGCAGCCTGCAAAGCTCATCGCTGATCGGGCGCCAGGTGGCGTCGCTGCGCCAGGTGACGGTCGTCAGCCGTGCCTATGCCCAGCGCCATGGCCTGCCGCAGTCGCTCGATGACCTGGCGCAGCATGCCGCTGTGGCCTATGTCTCCAGCGCCACGGGCCGGCCGGTGGCGCTGGAGTTTTGCGTGGGCAAGCAGGTGGTCGAGCGCCGCTTGAGACCTAGCATCACCGTCAACGGCGCCGATCTGTACACCGGCGCTGCGCTGGCAGGCTTGGGGATGGTGCAGGTGCCGCGCTACCGCATTGCGCAGGCGCTGCAAGAGGGCGAGTTGCTGGAGGTGCTGCCCGATCTGCCACCGCCGCCGATGCCCGTCTCGGTGCTGCACCCCTACAGCCGCCAGCCGTCGGCGCGGCTGCGGGTGTTTATTGACTGGCTCGCAGAGCGATTTGTGGATGTAACTTAGTGGCGCATTGGCTGGTGTCGAAAGGCAAGGCAGCCCAGCCATCTGGCCGGGCACTTGCGTGAGCGCAGGCGGACAGCGGACAAAAAACAGGCCCACAGCCTGGTGGGCGGTGGGCCTGGGTTCAGCCAGCAGCAGCTGGCATCTCCGGTCGCTTAGCGGTTCGACCGGGTCGCAATACCGGCTACCACATGGGCTGGCGCTTCGGTGTAGCGCTTGAACTCCATCGTGTAGGTTGCGCGGCCCTGCGTCATCGAGCGCAGCTGCGTGGCATAGCCAAACATCTCGGACAAGGGGACCTCGGCCTTGATGCTCTTGCCGCCACCGGCGATGTCATCCATGCCCTGGACCATGCCCCGGCGCGATGACAGGTCGCCCATCACCGTGCCGGCATAGTCCTCGGGCGTTTCGACCTCGACGGCCATCATCGGCTCCAGGATGACCGGGTTGGCCTTCTTCATGCCTTCCTTGAAGCCGAAGATGGCCGCCATCTTGAAGGCCTGCTCGGACGAGTCCACATCGTGGTACGAACCAAAAGTGAGGCGCACACGCACATCCACCACCGGGTAGCCGGCCAGCACGCCGGTTGCCAGCGCCTCGCGCACGCCTTTCTCAACGGCGGGGATGTACTCGCGCGGCACCACACCGCCCTTGATCTCGTCGACAAACGCAAAGCCGTCGCCGGACGCCATCGGCTCCAGGGTGAAGACCACATGGCCATACTGGCCCTTGCCGCCCGACTGGCGCACAAACTTGCCGTCCACATCCTTGACCGTGTTGCGGATGGTCTCGCGGTAGGCCACCTGGGGCTTGCCCACATTGGCCTCCACATTGAACTCCCGCTTCATGCGGTCGACGATGATCTCCAGGTGCAGCTCGCCCATGCCGGCGATGATGGTCTGGCCCGATTCCTCATCGGTGCGCACGCGGAACGACGGATCCTCGGCGGCCAGGCGCGACAGCGCAATGCCCATCTTTTCCTGGTCGGCCTTGGTCTTGGGCTCGATCGCTTGCGCGATGACGGGCTCAGGAAAGGACATGCGCTCCAGGATGATGGGCGCGCTCGGGTCGCTCAAGGTCTCACCGGTGGTCACCTCCTTGAGGCCCACGCAGGCGGCAATGTCGCCGGCGCGGATCTCGTCGATTTCCTGGCGCTCATTGGCATGCATCTGCACGATGCGGCCAATGCGCTCCTTGCGGCCACGGATCGGGTTGTAGACCAGGTCGCCCTTGCTGAGCACGCCCGAGTAGACGCGCACAAAGGTCAGCTGGCCCACAAAGGGATCGGTCATCAGCTTGAAGGCGAGGGCAGAGAACTTCTCGCCATCGTCGGCGCGGCGCGTGAGCACCGTGCTGTCGTTCTCGTCTTCGCTGTGGCCGGTCACCGCAGGCACATCCAGCGGCGACGGCATGAGCTCGACCACGGCGTCCAGCAGGCGCTGCACACCCTTGTTCTTGAAGGCCGAGCCACACAGCATGGGCTGGATCTCGGTGGCAATCGTGCGCAGGCGCAAGCCGGCAATGATGTCGGCCTCGGGCAGATCACCATCGCTCAGGTACTTGTCGGTCAGCGCTTCGCTCGCTTCGGCAGCGGCTTCCACCATCTTGGTGCGCCACTCCTGCGCCGTCGCCTGCAGCTCGGCGGGAATCTCCCGGTACTCGAACTTCATGCCCTGCGAGGCCTCGTCCCAGATGATGGCCTTCATCTTGATCAGGTCGATCACGCCCGAGAACTCGGCCTCGGCACCAATCGGAATCACGATGGGCACAGGGTTGGCTTTGAGGCGGTCCACCATCATCTGGCGCACGCGGAAGAAGTCCGCACCAATGCGGTCCATCTTGTTGACAAAGGCCAGGCGCGGCACCTTGTACTTGTTGGCCTGGCGCCAGACGGTTTCGGACTGCGGCTGCACCCCGCCCACCGAGTCATAGACCATGACGGCGCCGTCGAGCACGCGCATGGAGCGCTCGACCTCGATCGTGAAGTCCACGTGACCGGGGGTGTCGATGATGTTGATGCGGTGCGCCGCAAAGTTGCGTTCCATGCCCGACCAGAAGGCCGTCGTCGCGGCCGAGGTGATCGTGATGCCGCGCTCTTGCTCCTGGGCCATCCAGTCCATTGTGGCGGCGCCATCATGCACCTCGCCCAGCTTGTGGCTCACCCCGGTATAGAACAGGATGCGCTCGGTCGTCGTGGTTTTTCCGGCATCGATGTGCGCAGAGATGCCGATGTTGCGATAGCGTTCTATGGGGGTATGGCGGGCCATGTTGACCTCCTTGGGTCGGTTTTTTCAGCTGGATTCAGCTGCTTGTTACAGCCCTGCGCGCTCCCACTTTGCGACATCCGGCGCCTTCAAGACAGCACCGGCACAGGGCCAGAAAAGGATGATATTAATAGTACGAAGACAATCGTACTGTTAACATGGGTATTGCCCGATTGGGGACAATAGGGCCCATCTTGCTGCCGGGCGTGCAGACGCAGGCAGAATGGCGCCCTTTGAACTGGCCTGGCAGGCCGATGCACGCGCCTCGTTGGCGCATGGACCCCGGATGATCCCTCACCACCCTGAAGCTGCGCAGATCCATTTGGAAAATGTGCTCACCGCCCTGGGCAACCCCACGCGCCTGGCGGTCGTGCGTGTGCTGGCCGATGGCCAGGAGCGCAGCTGCACGGCGCTTTTGCGCGACCAGACCAAATCGACCATGACGCACCACTGGCGCGTGCTGCGCAGCAGCGGCGTGATCTGGCAGCGCCCCGTGGGGCGCGAGAACCTGCTGTCGCTGCGGCGCGAGGACCTCGATGCCCGTTTTCCCGGCCTGCTCGACGCGATACTCTCGGCCACGCGCGACGATGCGCTCACCGATGCCAGCACGGCCTGGGGCGGGCGCTGAGTCTGGCCCCTGCCAACACAAGCCTGGTTTTTTGATTTTTGATGGATGGAGAAGCGCAGCATGCAAGACGCCAAGGCGCTGGTACTTTTTTCGGGTGGACAGGATTCCACCGTCTGCCTGGCTTGGGCCTTGAGCCGCTATGCCCAGGTCGAAACGATTGGCTTTGACTACGGCCAGAACCACCGGGTGGAGCTGGAGTGCCGTGGCACCGTGCTGGCCCACCTGCGCGCGCAGTTCCCGCAGTGGGCGGCGAAGCTGGGGGAGGACCACCTGCTGAACATCGATGTGCTCGGCCAGATCAGCGACACGGCGCTGACCAGCGATGCCGCGCTGGCCTACCAGGCCGACGGCCTGCCCAACACCTTTGTGCCGGCGCGCAACCTGGTGTTTTTGACTTTGGCCTCTGCGGTGGCCTACCGCCGCCAGTGCACGGTGCTGGTCGGCGGCATGTGCGAGACCGATTTCTCCGGCTACCCCGACTGCCGCGACAACACGATGAAGGCCATGCAGGTGGCGCTCAGCCTGGGCCTGGGCCGCCAGTTGGTGGTAGAGACCCCCCTGATGTGGATCGACAAGGCCGCGACCTGGCAGCTGGCGCAGGACCTGGGCGGAGACCCTTTGACGGCCCTGGTACAGGAAGACACCCACACCTGCTACCGGGGCGACCGCAGCGAGCGCCATGACTGGGGCTATGGCTGCGGCGAATGCCCGGCCTGTGCGTTGCGCGCGCAGGGCTTCGCGCGTTGGAAGCAAGCGGTCTAGATAACAGCTCCGGTCAGCGCGGCGCCACCAGCGGCGCCTTGCGGTTGGCCATGGCCCGCGCAAACAGCGCCATAAAGCGGGGCGCCACCTTGGCGATATGGTAGGCCTTGCCGGTCTCCAGCGCGGCCAGGGCATAGCGCTGGCGCCGGGCCGGGTCGCGGCGCAGCTGCCGTATCGCCTCAATCCAGTCGTCGTCGTTGTCGGGCAGCAAGAGGCCGTTGACGTTGTGGGTGATCAGCTCGGGCGCAAAGCCCCAGTTGGAGCCAATCACGCAGCCCCCGCGCGCCAGGATCTCCATCAGCCCCCAGTTGGCCACGCCATAGCGCAAAGGGTAGAGGAAGAGATCGACCTCGGCGAGCAGCGCCGAGAACTGCGCATAGGGCAGGTGGCCGGGGAACTCGATCACATCGGCGGCGGGGTAGACCTTGAGCAGGTGGTCGCGAAAGCTTTCCACCTTGCCGCCATAGCGCCGCTCCACCCATTGCTGCTCATAGCCATAGGTGGAGGCCTTGGCATCCCCTATGGCGATAAAGCGCGTGTTCTGGCCATCGCCTTCGCGCACCATGCGGTCCACCAGCCGGATATAGGTCTCGAAACCCTTGGCACTCGAGAGATCGCGCGCCGAGAACGCGATCGTAAAGGGCTTGCCGCCGCCGCCCGATTTGGATGCTTCATTGCTGGCCGTGCTGAAATTGCGCAGCGGCGGCTGGATATCAAAGCCCTCGAACTGCACCGCAATCCGGTCCTGCAATAGCGGCGGGAACATCGAGCGCGCATAGGCGCTGGGCACGATGGTCAGGTCGCTGCACAGCACCTGGTGAAAGCTCAGCATTTCGGTGTTGCGGTCGCCCAGGCGCTGGGCCTGGTCGGGCGGGTAGGCGGCATCCCAGCCATGGGCCAGGTAGCTGGGGAACTCGATATAGCTGATGATGGCGGCTTGCAGCTCGCCATAGAGCCAGTTGGGCGCGCCCCAGAGCGAATGGGCGACGACCACATCGATCTTGCGGCCCTGGGCGGTTTCAAAGTCTTCCAGCGCCTTGAGCACGCCCCGGCAGATGCGCGCCGAGCGCTCGACCTTGTCCGAGTAGTAGTAGCTCTGGGGGCCGACGATCAGGCCGTCGGGCTGGAACGACAGCAGGTGGTCGCAGTGCTTTTCATGGTTGGCCTTGTGGCCGGGCGTGGTCATGAACCAGGCATCTGCGATGCCCTGGGCACGCAGGTGGCTGCACAGCAGGCTGTACTGGCTCGGGTAGACGGCACCTACAAAAACGATCAGAGGTTTGTCTGTCATGGTCGGCAAAAGGTCGGGGTCAAGGGTCACAGGGGCAGGTGGTCATTGGCATGCGCAGCGGCCGGTGCCAAGGGCACCAGCGGCTCGCCGTCCGAGATCTGGTATTTGCGCATCTTTTCCCACAGCACCTTGCGGCTGATGCCCATCTGCTGGGCGGTGTTCTGGCGCTTCCAGCTGTTGGCATGCAGCGCTTCGATGATGCGGTTGCGTTCTTCCTGGTCCCAGTTGCCGCGCTCGGCCAGCAGCGGCCCGGCCGCAGCGGTCTCCAGCGGAAAGGTCGCCGCCGACAGGCTCTGGGCCTGCTGCAAGAGGCGATCGGTGGCGCCGCCGGCATGCCAGTCCTGGGTCTGGCGGGCGGCCACGCCAATGCGCTCGGCCAGGTTGCGCAGCTCGCGCACATTGCCGGGGAAGTACATCTGCGCAATCGCATCGAGAATGAACATCGGCGGCCCGCCCAGGCGCTCCATCATCTCCTCGCCCACCACCTTGCGCAAAATGCTGTTGAAGATGGCCAGCTTGTCAGCCTCGCCCCGCTCTTCGAGGCTGGGCATCTGCAGCTCGATCACCGCCAGGCGAAAGAACAGATCGGCGCGGAAGCGCCCGGCATGCACCAGCTCGCGCAGCGATTTGTTGGTGGCCGCTACCAGGCGGAAATCCAGCGCCACAGGCGATGTGGCGCCCAGCCGGGTGACCGTGCGCTCTTCGAGCACGCGCAGCAGCTTGACCTGCTGGTAGAGCGGCAGGTCGGCGATTTCATCCAGAAACAGAGTGCCGCCATTGGCCTGCTCGAAAAAGCCCTTGTGCGCCGTCACCGCACCGGTGAACGAGCCCTTGGCATGGCCAAAGAACAGCGACTCAAAGAGGCCGTCGGGGATCGCGCCGCAGTTGACCACGACAAAGGGCCCCTGGCCGTAGTGCGTGTTGCGTTCATGCAGGCGTTCGGCCACGCGTTCCTTGCCGGTGCCCGTCTCGCCAAAGATCAGCACGCTGTGCTCGCAGTCGGCAAAGGTGTCCACATCGCGCAGCAGGGCCAGCATGCACTCGGCCTCGGCGATGATGTCGTCGCCCCGCGGCTGCTTGTGCTTGGTGCTTTGCAGGCGCCGCACAATGCGCACCAGCATCGCGCGCAGCTCGGCGCCGGTAAAGTCAAAGGGCAGCACATGGGAGTACTCGGTGGCATAGGTGCCCGGCCCTTCGCCACGCGGCTTGGCGCTGACCCACAGCACCGGCATGCCGCCAAAATTGCCCTCGATCCCCTGGCGCGTGAAGCGCGCACCTTCCAGCACCGACACACTCACCACCGCAATGGCGTTGCCCCCTTGCGCCACCACGGGCGACAGGTTCAGGCCATCGGCGCGCACCACGTCCACATCCAAGTTGACCATGCAGCGCTCCACGCGCTCTGCAATGTCCGCTTGGCCTTCCCAGACGTAGATGACCAAATCGTTCTGATTCACGTTCTATTCCCTCGGTTCTTCATGTCGCTGCGCTCACTCCTGTCTTCATTGCACGATCTGGGCGGTATCGCATTGGATGCCCAGCAAATCCACGCTGGCGCGGCCCAGCTCGATGCCCAGGCCCTGCAGCAGCAGGTCCAGTGCGCTGCCAATGGTGTTGAGCAGAGGTGCAAGCAGGGCGCTGACCACCGTGACCACCACATTGAGCAGCGCATTGAGGCCGCCGAGCAAGCCGCCCAGCAGCCCCCCGAGCAGGCCGCCCAGCACGCCGTAGTACTCGGCGTTCTGCACATCGCCCACCAACGCGGGCACCTGCTTCAACAGATTGCTGACCGTCGTGCCCAGGCGCAGCCCATTGGGGCCGCTGGAGCGCTCCACGTCCACCTGCATGCCCACCAGGCATTCGTCCACATTGCTGCTGTTGTAGGGGCAGGCCTGGGCATTGGGCGGCGATGTGTAGATGACGCCTTGCAGCAGCGATGTGGACAGCTTGCTTTGCACGCGCAGACCGCCCAGCAGGTTGAGCAGGTTCAGGTCCACCAGCTCGGTCTTTTGGCAGATGCCATTGGCATTCAACTGGCCGATGCAGACATCACCAATCGCCGAGCGCACGGAGATATTGGCCCGCCGGTCATTGCGGGCTGGTGTGCACTGGATGGCTTCGAGCGTGCCGGTGCTGCGCACCAGATCGACTTGAATGGGGATGTGCACGCGGATACCCAGCAGGTTGCCCAGCAGTGCGGTCAGCAGGCCGGGCGTGCTGACATTCTTTTGCTCACCAATGTTGACGGTCAGTCGCACCTGGGCGCTGCGCGCCTTGGTCTGGCCATTGGCCGGGCCGATGGCATTGCGTGGTGGCTCCACCACGGTGAGGTTGGCGTCCAGAATGCCCGGCAGCCCCAGGCCCAGCGCCACGCTGTTGGTGCCGTTGGCAGCGACCAGGTGGGTGCGCACCAGGTCACCCAGGCCAATAGCTGCATCGAGCCCCGCGCCGATGGGCGAGGCAGCGCCCCCTGCGGAGATGACGGCCAGCAGGCCCTTGTCACCGCCCAGCGGCAGCTTGATGTTGGCGAGCTGAAAGGCCGCCAGGTAGGCGCGCAGATCGACCAGCGCAGCAATGTCGACGCCGGCATTGAGCAGGCTGTCGCTGCCGGCATTGATTGCCGCGTCGATCAGGTCGATCACCGAGGCATTCACATTGGCCAGGTCATTGGGGGTGAGCAACGCCAGGTCGTTGACGCCAATGGGCAGGCCCAGCACCTTGAGCAGACCCGAAGGCGTGATCTTGGCATTGGCGATGCCGTCCTTGTCGAGGATGGTGAGCCGCTGGATATCCAGCCCCACCAGCGCGGTGATGCGGCCCAGCAGGCCATTGTTGTTGAAGCGCAGCAGCTGCGAGCCGATCGAGAACGCGGCCACCGGCTCGCTGTCCTTGGCGGCGGTCGCAGCCGCTGCCACCAGGCGCGAGCCCACAAAGGGCAGCAGCTGCAGCACCTCGCCTTGCAGCTGCACGCGCACCGCGTTCATCGGGCTGCTGCCCAGGCCAAAGCGCAGCGCATCGGCCTTGCTGCTGTCCCAGTGGCCGCAGTCGATGCGGCGCTGCTCATTGTCCAGCGACAGGCGTAGCTGGGTGGTCACGCTTTGGTTGGCTGCCGCCTGGCCGAGCCCGCAGGTGGCCGAGTTGCCATAGGTGATGGCATTGACCGCTTCGAGCGCGGCCACATCGGCGATGCGCTGCAGATCGCGTTTGGCGTAGTACATATAGCCAATCTGCACAGTGGCCAGCAAGGTGACCAGCACCGCGGCGAGCAGCGCAAACTGCAGCAGCACGGCGCCGCGCTGGGCCAAGGGCAGGGCGCGTTGGCGGGATAGGGGGCTACAGGCGGACATGGTGCAGATCCTCCTTACAGCAGCGATGCAAAGTGCACCACGCTTTTTTCATAGAGCTGCCGGGGCTCGGTGACCCACACGCTCTGCGTGCCAAACAATGGCGCGAGCTGGTAGCGCAGCTCAAAGGTGGCGCTGCCGGTGCCCGTGCTGGGGCAGGCCGCTTGCCACTGGATGGGGCTGACCGTGAGCTGGTCGGCCACGGTACCGGGTACGTCACTGCGCTCCAGGCTGGAGCGCACCGATTGCAGCACCCGCAGCTGGATGGTGGCGCGGTTGGCTGCGGCCTGCGTGGGGTGGCAGGGGTCGCTGACCCCCGCTGCCAGCACACCCAAAATGGCGCGCGCGCCATCTCCTGCTGCCCGCGTGAGCGACTGCTGCGCCTGGAACGCCCGCCAGTACACCGTCAGGCCCAGCAGCATGACGATCATGAAGACCGCAATCAAGGCAAACTCGATGGCCGCGACGCCACGCTGCGGTCCCGGTGCGCCTGCGCAGCGGCTGGTGCAGGGCTGCTTCATAGCATCCTCCTGTCAACCAACAAGCTGGCCTGGGCCTGCAGGCTGGCCGGCAGTATGAGACCCAGCCCCGGGATCGCCGGCGCAATCGCGCCCTGGCGGTAGTTGGCGATGCGGTAGCTGACCAGCACCAGGCAAGGGGTCTCGATATTGCAGTCGAGCGCGGGATTGAGCGCAGTGTCCTGGTTGCAGGCAGTGTCTGCCAGGTGGCAAAGGGTGAAGTCGATATCGCCCTCGGCGGGCCGCAGCTCGGCGGGCAGCCAGCTGAGCGCATTGGCCGTGGTGCGGCGCGCCTGCAAGCTGCGAAAGGCCCAGGTGGGCGGGTTGCTGCCGATGATCGTGGAGCTGGGGTAGCGCAGTGCCGCCCGGGCGCCTTCTTCGACCGCGTACTGCATGGACTGGCGCACCAGAAAGGTGAGGCCATAGCAGACGATGCCGTAGAGCAGCACAAAAAACACCGGGAAGATGATCGCCCACTCCAACGCATATACCCCGCGCTGCTGGCGCGAACGCCTGCAGCGGTGCATGAACGGGGTGGGGTGCGGGCGCATGGCGGGCTCCTGGGCGGTAAGTGTTACTGCTTCACATCCATGCCGGTCTCAAAGCGCTCGGGGATCTTGGTCTCAAAGCTCTTGAGGTAGCGCTGGTAGCTGCGGCTGGCCTGCTCGCCATCGATGGCGCGGGGGTGTACGCCGGGCGATGCGGTCTGCATGGCCAGCAGGCGCTCGGTGGCGTTGCCGATGATGAGCGGGCGGCTGCGCCAGATGACGGGGTTCTCCAGCGAAGGATTGCTGTTCTCCGTGGCCAGCGGAATATAGGGCTGCGTGGCGGGCGAGGCGCGCTCGGCGATCTCCACCACATGCGCTGGCCGTGTCATCTCCAGGCTGGGCACCTCGGCTTGGACCGATGCCACGGCGCGGCTGGATTCGGCACGCACCGCGGTGACCGAGAATCCCGCACAAGCAGCAAGGCCCAGCAGCACGGCACGCCAGGTGGGGAGAGAAAGGGACTGAGACATGAGTTACTCCTGGTGGTGCTAAGGCGCAATGGGGCGTGCCGGGGTATTGGTGATGTGCGGGCTGTCGTTGCCAGCGGCTGTGCTGCGCAAGGCCGTGGGCACGGCAGGCCCAGGGCCGGCAGCAGGCCCTGCAGATGGCGTTGCAGCCGGCGCCGCGATCGGGTCTGTAGCCACAGCTGGAAGCGGGCTGACCGCAAGTGCTGCGCCGTCCACCAAGGGCGCCGCCGCAGCCGGTACTGGCGCTGGCAGCTCACCCCCGTTGCGCCGGCGCATGGCGGTTTGCACGGTCTGCAGTTGGGCCTGCAAGGTCTGCATCGAGTTCGCGTCGATCAGCGCGGGCACATTCTTGGTGGCGGGCTGGCTCAGGCGTTGCAGCAGTTGCGAGGCCTGTGCCTTCTGGTCGCTGGCCATCAGGTAGAGGGCCAGGTTGAGCTGCACCCGGGCATTGCCCGGGGCCAGCTGCGCTGCCTGCAACACTGGCAGATGGGCGGCCTCGGTCTGGCCGTCCAGCATATGGGCGTAGGCCAGGTCGCTCAGCACATCGGCATCAATGGGGTTGATCTGGCGCGCCATCTCGAGTTGCGCAATGGCATTGGGGTACTGGGCCTGGCTGGCATACAGCAGGCCCAGGCCGCGCCGCGCGCGGGCCACGGTGCTGCTGTCGGCGTCGGCCAGCAGCGCCTGGTAGCCTTGCTCGGCCAATGGGCCCTGGCCGGTATTGCGCAGTGCATCGGCGCGCATCAGCCGGATCTGCGGCTGGCTGCCGTACTGGCGCTCAAAGGCCTGCGTATGCGCCAGCGACGCATACCACTGGTTGGCCTGCTGCATCTGGCGAATCAGGTTCAGATAAGTCTGCTGCGGATCGATCTGGGTCAGCTGAGCGGCCTTTTCCATTTGCTGCTGGGCTTGGGCTGCCGTGCTTTGTTCGGCGGCGCCATAACCTTGCGGGCCTTTGGAGGCGCAGCCGGTCAGCAGCGCAGCGGCCAAGGCCAGCAGCGGCATTGAACTTGTTCGGGTGTTGCTGAGGTGATGGCGCATAGTTATTTCCCTCCTATCGCCGACAGTGAGCGGATCACCGCGGTAAAGCCAGGCCCTGCGGTAATCACGATCAAGGCGGGCAGCAAGGTCAGCACCATCACGCCGGTCATCTTGACCGTGATCGTGCCGATCTTTTCCTTGAAATTGGCCTGGCGCTTCTCGCGCAGGCGTAGGCTGAACTCGCGCAGCGGCTCTTGCACTGCGCCGCCATGCCGGTCCACCTGCACCAGCAGGTTGACCACGGCACTCATGTCGTCGTCCGCGCCCAGCATCGCCAGGCGCTGCAGCGACTGCTCACGCGTGCGGCCCGAGCTGTAGAGCCGATTGGCCAGGCCCAGCTCGGCGCTCAGCACGCGCAGCACACTGCCAAACTCAGAGGCCAGAATATGCAGGCTCTGGTCAATGCTCAGGCCCACGCCCTGCAGCAGGCGCAGCAGGTCAACAAACAGGGGTAGTTCTTCGACGACTTGCTTGCGGCGTGTCGTTGCCTTGGAGCGCAAAATCCACTTGGGCAGCATCAGGCCCAGGCTGAAAGCTACAAAGCCTTGGAACACGGCGGTGGTGCCCTGTGGCTCGAAAATTAGCAGCGCCAACACAGGCAGGGCCAGGCACAGCAAGATGCGGCTGGTGACAAATGTGAAGGCGCCACGTGCCATCTCGATGCCTGCCTGCTCCATGAGCTTGCGGTCCTCGTCCGCAAACAAGGCCTTTGCCAGTCCGGTGTCCAACCAGGCAGGCGGCTTGAGACGATCGATCATCTGCTGGGCCGCTTCTTGCTCACTTTGCGATGCGGAGCTTGGCAGCGCTTGCAGCCCGGGTATGGGGAAGGGTTGAATCACCGCAGCTGTCGCCTCGCGCTGCCGCAGCAACTGCGCGACGCGCAACTCGGTGCGTTCGCTGCGGTGCTGGCGCAGCAGCAGCCTGCCTGCGAGCATCAGCAGCCCCAGCGCAGCCAGCACCAGGCTGGCAATCCACAGTTGATCGCTGGTCATCGGCAATCCTCCGTGCAGCAAACAGGCTCTGGAGGAGGCGAATAACGGCGGTCGTTCAGGAATGTGGGTCGAGACATCAGTCGGACTCCCTATTTCAGGCGTGCCAGCCGGTACAGCAGAAAGGAGCCAAATACTTCCAGGCCTGCTGCGATAAAGATCATTTTTTGGCCGGTACTGTCTTGCCACAGCCGCAGGAAGTAGCCCTGGTTGAGCAGCATGATCAAGCTGCCCACGATGATGGGCAGCAAGGCCAGGATCCAGGCTGAAAGACGCACCTCGGTCGAGAGGGAATGGAGCTCGCGCTCGGCCGATTGGCGGTCGCGGATATAGGCGGACACACGTTCGAGCACCTGGTCCACCCGGCCGCCATAGCGCGTGCTCATGCGGAAGACCGCAGCGAGCAGCCCAAATTCGGCCAGCTTCCAGGTGCGCTCCAGCTGTGTCATCGCCTGGCCCAGATCGGGCGAGACGCTGAGGGACGCATTGACATGCTGCAAGGCGCTGCCCAGCGGCTCGGGCACATTGCCGCTGGCAAACTGGAAGGCGGCGTGGGGCGAGTTGCCGATGGAGATCAGCCGCACCATATTGTCCAGAAAGCCCGGCAGCAGCGAGAGCATCTTGGCGCGGCGCTTGCTCACCCGGTGCCAGATGCCAAACCAGGTCAGCAGCGCATAGACGGCCAGCACCATCAGGCCCAAAAGTGCGCCGGCCTGCATCGCAATCAGCATGGCCAGCACGACGCCCACTGCAGCAATCATGGCCAGACCCCGTGGCGTAATGCCCCAGGCGCCATAGCCCAGATGGTCATACAACCATTGCCGTGCCGAGGCCGAGGCCGAGGGCGTGAGCGCAGCAGGCAAGGCTGCAGAAGCTCTGGGGTCGGCTGCCATGCCCGGCATCGGGGCGGCGGCTGAGGGGGCCAGCAGATCGCGCTGGATATCGCGGCTGCGCTGCATATGGCCGGCAATCGATTGCCGGGCCTGCTGCTGGCGCGCACGGGAGAACAGCCACAGCGCCAGGGCCAGCAGCGCGCAGGCGAGGGCGGCGATGACCAAAACGACTGGGTGGATGTTCATCGCTGTCCTCCGCCGCTGCCGGCCTGCTGCTGGCCCCGCCACCAGGCCAGCAATTTGGGCGAATGCGGCGAGATGCCCATGGAGATCCAGTGGTCCTGCTCCTGGCCGTCGGGGCCGGTCTGGGCCTCGTAGCGGTAGAGCTCCTGGGTGGAGATCATGTTGTCCGTCATGCCGGTCACCTCGGTCAGCGACAGCAGGCGCCGGCGGCCGTTGGAGAGGCGGCCGATCTGCACGATAAAGTCCACCGCATTGGCAATCTGGCGGCGCAGGCTCACTTCGCTGCCCTGAAAGCCGGCAAAGCCGGCCAGCATCTCGGCGCGGTAGAGGCATTCGCGCGGCGAGCTGGCATGGATGGTGCCCATCGAGCCATCGTGGCCGGTGTTCATCGCCTGGAGCAGCTCCAGCACTTCGCCGCTGCGCACTTCGCCAACGATGATGCGATCGGGCCGCATGCGCAGGCTGTTGACCAGCAGGTCGCGGATGCTCACATGGCCCGAGCCATCGAAGCTGCCCGGGCGGCTCTCCAGCCGCACCACATGGCTGTGGTTGAGGGCGAGCTCGGCGGTGTCCTCGATGGTCACGATGCGCTCGTTGCTCGGGATAAAGCTGGCCAGGGCGTTGAGCAAGGAGGTCTTGCCCGAGCTGGTGCCGCCGCTCACCAGGATGTTGCAGCGTGCCTTGACGGCCATCTCCAGAATGCGGCAGATGTCTTCGCTGAAGCTGCCCAGCTCGACCAGGTCTTTGGGCGTGAGCGGGTCCTTGCGGAACTTGCGGATCGAGACCGTGGGGCCGTCGATGGCCAGCGGGCCGATGATCACATTGATGCGGCCGCCATCGGGCAGGCGGGCATCGACCATGGGGCTGGATTCGTCCAGGCGCCGCCCCAGCGGCGCCAGAATGCGCCGCACAATGCGCAGCACATGCTCGTCGTCCTTGAAGTGCGAGGCTTCGCGCTCGAGTATGCCGCCGCGCGAGACATAGATGTCGCGGTAGCCATTGATGAGGATGTCCTCGACGCGCGCATCTTCCAGGAGCGGCTGCAGCGGGCCCAGGCCGGTGAGCTCACGGCTGAGCGCCTCGGCCACCTGGCGGGCCTCTTGCTCATTGACCGGCACCGCATGCAGGCGGATAAAACTGTCGAGCTCGAGCTTCACAAACTGCGCAATCGCCGCCTGGGACCAGCGGCCAAACTCCGCCCCCAGCTCCTCAATGCGGCTGAGCAGGTGCTCATAGGTATGGTTCTTGAGATCGGCAAGCAGCTGGGCATGCTGCAGGTTCTCGCTGGCAGCGGCGGCGGAGGTGGTGTAGTCCGTGGTCGTCATGGTGGTTTTCAGTGTCCGCGCAGGCGCTGGAGAAGGTGTTGCAAGGGCCCGGCCGCGCCGCTGCGGTGGCCCACACGCTGTGGATGGTGCGCGGCCAGCAGCTGGTCGGCGAGCTGGCCGACCGCCTTCACATAGGGCTCGCTGCGGCGCTGTGCCTGCAGCAGCAGGCCCCGGTTGACCTCCTGCATCAGTGGCCGGCGGCGCTCGGGAATGCTGCCAAGCAACGGCAGTTGCAACTGCGCCGCCATGTGGCTGGCCGCCAGCTCCAGCCGGCTGTCATGGCGGTTCACAATCAGCTCGATGCGCTCGGGTGCAATGCCGATGGCCTGCAGTTGCTGCAGGAGCTCGGCAGTCCAGACCACGCTGGCCACGCTCTGGTCGCAGACCAGCCAGATCTGGCTGGCCTGGGGCAGCACCTCGGCCAGCACCGGCAGGGGCGTGTCTGCGCCCAGGTCCAGCACCAGGTGCTCAAAATACTGGCCCAGGCGCTGGACCAGTGCGTCGATCTCTCCGGCCGCTGGCAACGCGGCATGGCGGGGCATGGTCAGCAGCCGCAGGCCGCTGGGGTGGCGCGACAGCGCGCTGGCCGCCATGCGCTTGTCCAGGCGCCGCTGCTGGCTGAGCGCATCGGCCAGGCTGAACTCGCCCGGGGTGTTGAGGTAGATGGCGCAGTCACCGCCGGAAGCACCCATGTCCAGCAGCAAGGCATGCAAGCTCTGCCCATCGGCGGTGTGGCTGGCTGGCACAGCAGCCTTGCCGCTGCGCGCAGGGCTCAGGCCCTCTTGCAGATGCCAGGCCAGGTGCGATGCCAGCAGGCTGCAGCCCAAGCCGGCCCGGGCCGAGAGCAGTGCGGTGATGGGCGCGGCATCGGCACGGCGCTGGTCTACGGCAGCGGGGCGGGCCAGCAATTGGCTCACCACTCGCTGGGCCGGGTCCAGCGGTGCATCCAGATCCAGAAAATCCTGCACGCCGGCGCGCAATGCTGCCAGCAGGCATGGGGCGTCCTGCGCATGGCCAATCGCCAGGCGCGGGATATGCGGAAAGGCCTGCTGCAGCTGGGCCAACAGCGCAGTGGCCGCATCGACATTGGCGCTGTCAAACTGCACCAGCACCGCCTGGGGCTGCAGCTGCTGCACTTGCTCGGCCACCGTATACAGGCTGGGAGCGACATGGGGCTGGGCGCCGCCCAGCAGCCGCTGCATCCAGGCCAGCGCCAGCGCGCCCTGCGGCGCGGGCGCCTGCACCAGCAGCAGCGGCAGCGGCACGGTGGCCGGGCTGTCGCCTGCGGGGTTGGCGGTGGCAGGCACTGGGGTCAGTGAAGGTGGTACGGCGCGCAGGGCCGGGCGCTCGCTGGCATCGGCCGGCGCAGGCCGGGCCTGCCCGGGCCTGGGGGTGAGCAGGTCAGCCAGCGAGGGGCTCTCGGGCGCGGAGCCTGCGCTGTGGGGGGCGAGCGAGTCCTTGTTCATGGCATCAGTACGAAAAGCCGGGCAGGGGGGAGTCGGCATAGGGCGCGCCTACCGCATACGGTGCCCAGACGCGGCCCGCATTGGGCAGCTCCTGCTGCGCGCCCGGCAGCAGTGCCTCCAGGTTGGTGCCGGCGGGCAGCGGCTGCACCAGGCGGGGCGTGACGATGATCACCAGCTCGGTCTCTTCCTGCGAGTAGTTGAGGTTCTTGAAGAAGGTGCCCAGGATGGGCAGGTCACCGAGCAGCGGCACCTTGTTGACATTGGACAGGGTCGAGCGGCTGACCAGCCCGCCAATGACAAAGCTCTCGCCATCGGCCAGCTCGACAAAGGTGTCGGCACGGCGGGTGCGCAGCGCGGGCACCGAGATGTCATTGATCGTCACGCCCTGGGTGTAGTCCAGGTCGCTGGCCTCAGGCGCCACCTTGAGGGCGATGCGCTCGTTGGACAGAATGGTCGGCGTCAGCTGCAGCTTGACGCCAAACTCCTTGTACTGGATGGAGATATTATTGCTGCCGCCGCTGGGCACGGGGATCGGGATCTCGCCACCGGCCAGAAAGCTTGCGGTCTGGCCGCTGTGGGCCACCAAGGTAGGTTTGGCGAGCACGCGCGCCAGGCCATTGCCTTCGAGAAAACCCAGCTGCGCAGTAATGCCCCGGCCGCTGAAGGCCCGGCCAAAGCCGAGCACCAGGTTCATCGCACTGGCAATGGCTGTCGTGCCATTGTCGCTACCACCGCTACCGCCGCTGCCGCTGGAAGAGCCACTGCTGCTGCCATTGCTGCCCGGGGTGTAGACGCCGAACTGGAAGCCATGGTCATTGGCCCCGCCGCTGTTGAGCTGCACGCCCGCGCGCCGCATGGCCGATTTCTTGAACTCCACCACCTGCACATCCACCTGCACGGTATTGCTGCGCACATCCACCTGGGCGCGGTCGGTCAAGGGCGTGCCTTTGGGCGCAGTGGCCGCCAGTTCTGCCGAGGCGCGCGCGTGCTCAGGGAGGGACTGGAGGCGGCGCTCCAGCAACAGGCGCGGGCCACTGACCACAACGCTCCAGGTCTGCGGTTCGCCCTGGCTGGGCCAGACCATCAAGGTGGTGCTGCCAGCGGCCTTGGGGGTCAGCAGCAGCTCGGCCGGGCGGGCAGGGCGCGGGGCGGCAGCCTTGCCAGCGGCGGGCTTGCCGGTCTGGGGCAATTCGCCCAGCACCTGCACATCCAGCACGGCTGGGTCGCCAATGGCGATGCGTGCAATGGCAATACCGGGTTTGAACAGCTGCTGCTGGCCTTGCACCAGCGCCAAGGGTTGCACGCTCACGGCAGCGGGGGCCACAGGCTGGGCCTGCACGGCCAAGGTGCTGGCCAGCAGCGGCAGCCAGGCGGCGGATGCAAGTGCGGTGGTTCTCATAGTCGGTTCCCTCGTCTGTCTCGTTCTGGTTCCGGGCCTTGCGGGCCCGTGTGCGCCTGTGTGGCGCGGTCAACCGGGGCTGACAACCCCGGCAGCCATCAATAACGTACGGTCTGCACGCTCGCGCCTTGGTAGACCTCCAGCGTGCGTGGTGGCGCCAAGGGCGCGGCCGGCGCTGGCGCCCTGGCCTGCGTGACGGTGGCAGGGCGGCGCACTGGCTTGCTGTCGGCGCCGGTTGCCAGGTCCTTGAAGCGCAGGCCGGCAAAGGAGCGGTCCATGCCCTGCAGCTCCTCGCCCTTGGCCAGCTTGCCTGCTACTGGCTGCAGCACCGTGGGCAGCGCGGCAAACAGGGCCGGGTCGGGCACGCGGCTGTCATCGGGGTGGCGCAATGCCAGGCTCAGCTGGCCGTATTTCTCGGCCAGGGTCAGGCGCTCCACATCCTGCAAAGGCACGGCCAGCACGGCGGTCGCGGCACTGCGAGCCGCCTGGGCATCTTGCGTATTGCGCCGCGCCGCATTGCCGCTGCTGCCGGTCTTGGCGGCCTCTTGCTCTTCCTGCTGGCGCTGGGCCTGGGTGAGCGGGGGGTTCTCGACACTGGCTGGGCCATAGGCCAGCACCCGGGTGCGTGCCAGCAGCAGCCGGGTCTGGCTGTCCACCTCCGCCGCGTCGGTCTTGCCATCCAGCGTAAAGAACACATCGACAAAATCGCCGGGCCGCACATGGTGGCCAGCAGCCATGGCCTCGCGGATAGCGACGGACACCGCGCGTTGCCCGGGCTCGACCTGCAAGGCCAGGCCGCTGATCAGTTGCTGCTCAAAGAGCGGTGCATCGGGCGCCAGCGCCATCGTGGTGGTGCGGCCCAGCAGAGCATCGGTGTTGGAGAAGCTGGAGGCCACGGCGACTGGCAACTGCGCGATCTTGAGGTCGTCTGCCACCAGGCGCTGGCCTGCCGCTATGGGCTTGGCAGCCACCACAACGGCAAAGGTGGGCGCCGCTTGGCTGGCAGCACCGCTGCTTGGCGCCGTGGTCGGTGCCACCGGCCGATTGGCTGTCTGGCGGCCCAGCAGCAAGGCGCCCAGGCCCAGGGCCAAGGCCAGGACCAGCAGCAGGCCGGCCAGTATCTTGGTGAGGTTCATGGTTGAGGGCTCCTAGAGGTTGAACGCGGCATATGCTTTGCTGTCGCGGCAGCGTGTGCGGCCCAGGGGGCGACAGCAAAACACATGGGAGGTGGAGGTGAATAGAGGTGCATGTCAGCAGTCCTTCAACCCTGGAAAGGCACGGAGTTGCGCATCATCAGCACGATCGCCACCAGCGCCATATAACCGGCATAGGGAATGCTGCGCTGGGGGCCACGAGGCCGGTCGTTGGCAGGCGCATCTGCACCGGCTGCCAGTACGGGCTGCAGCAGGGGCAGTCTGGCCAGCAGCAACGCGCCTTGGGGGCTGCGCAGCAGGCTGCGGCACCCCAATACGACCATGCTGTGCAGACCGGCAAGCAGGCTTGCACCCAGCCAGATGGCCAGCAGATAGGGGGACAGCCCAAACCACAGGCCAGCGACCGCCGCAAACTTGACATCTCCGGCGCCCATCCAGCGGATGGCGTACAGGGGTAGCAGCGCGACAAAGGCCACCGCCATACCTGCCAGGCCTTGCCAGGCCAGCATGTCAAACGGCTGTGCACCTCCGAACAGTGCTGCCAAGCCTGTGGCCAGGCCCAGCAGCACCATCCAGTTGCGCACCTTGCGGCTGCGCAGATCCATGACTGCTATGGCGACGAGCCACAGCAGCAGGATCCAGGTGAAGGCAGTGGTAGTCACGTTGAGGCACTCAGGGAGCTGCGGTGCCGGAGGCAGTCAGGGCAGTACCAATTTTCTCGAAAACCACTTTCAGCTTGGTACCGATATCGGTCAATGCCACCAGCAGACCGACGGCAATCAGCCCTGCAATCAACCCATACTCAATGGCGGTCGCGCCTTCTTCATCGTTCCAGAAGTTCTTGATGATGTTGGTCATGATGCTCTCCATTTACATAGCCCAGCTGAAAAACAGTGGCAGGCGTGGGCAAGCGCCTGTCGCTGTGGAAACCCGTACCTCTTACCAGCGTAGTGCGCGCGCTGCACCGGAGCCTTGCGGCTGGCTGAGCAGCTGCGTGTCCCATCGGTGGTCCAGGCGCAGCGGCAGGTGCTGCGCAGTCAAAACAGGGGGTGAGGTATAGGGGGTTCCAGGCCGGGCAGGGGCTGCGCGGCTGCCAGCCAGTGGCGCGGGGCCAGGGCTGGCAAAGGGGCGCTGCGCAGTGGCAGGCGCGGGGGCATTCGCAGAGCGCTGGGCAAAGAGCTGGTCGAGCCAGTGCTCGGGCAAGTCGCGGGGCAGCAACTGGCCGGTGGTGCGGGTCAGGCGCAATTCATTGATGCGCTGGTCATACATGGCGTCGGCTGCGTCCAGCATCAGGCGCTGTACGTCGAGCTGGGCATCGAGCACCTGCGAGAGGTTGCCCCGGCCCACTTCCAGGAGGCGCCGGTAGCCTTCAAAGGCGGCACTGGCTTCGCGCACGGCATCGCGCAGCTGGGCCTCGCGGGCGCGGCCTGCCTGCCAGCGGCCCCAGGCGGAGGACGCAGCCTCATGCACCTGGCGGCGCACGGCCTCTTGCTGGGCCTGCTGGGCCTGCAGCTCGCTGATGGCCTTGAGGATGCGGTCGCGCAGCTCAAAGCCATTGCCAAAGTTCCAGTTCAGCTCCACGCCGTAGCGGGTGCCTTCGGTGTAGAGCACGCTCTTGGGATCGCGCGTGTGCGAGACGACGGCGGCCACCGTGGGCCAGCGCTGGGCCTTGCTGCGCTCGACCTCGGCCTGGGCGCGCTCGATCAGGTGGCCGATCTCGCGCAGCTCGGCGCTTTGGTCCTCGGCAGCCAGCAGCGCCGCTTGCTCATTGGTCGGCACCCAGAAGCTGGGCACCTGGGGCTCGGGCAGCCAGGACAGGCTCGGGATGTAGTTGAAGAACCGGGTAAAGCGGGCCTGCGCATCGATGCGCTGGGCTTCCAGCGCGTTTTGCTGGGCCAGTGCGCTGGCGCGGCGCGATGCAGCCTGGCGCAGGTCATTGCGGCCCACGGCGCCCAGCTCCGCGCGGCGCTCTTCCACCCGGGCGAGCTGGCCGATGATCTCGGCCGACTCGGCGGCAATGCGGGCCTTGGTCTGGAAGCGGTGCAGCTCTAGCAAGGCCGACAGCGCATCGAGCAGCACATTCTGGCGCGTGGTGTAGAGGGCGCTGCCTTGCGCCGCTTCCATGGCCTGGGCCGCATCGATGCCGGCGCTGATGGCGCCGCCATCGAGCAGGTTCATGCGCACCTCGGCGTTCACCGCCGTGTACGAGCTGCGCCGCCCGCCCTGGGGCAGGGCCGCATTGCCGGCGGAGGTGCCCAGTTTGAAGCTGGGCCAGCGCGCGCCCTCAGCCGTGTGGGTGTCGTAGCCGGCTGATTCCACGGCGGCGCGCGCCTTGCGCACATCGGGGTGGTCGCTCAGCATCGTGTAGAGCGCTGTGAGCAGCTGCTGCTGGGACGCGTTGCCTGCAAGTGTGCCTGGCATCAGCTTGGGTGCCAGCTGCAGTGCGGCGGCAGGTGCGGTGCTGGCGGGAACGACGGGGGCGGCCGGCGTGGGAGCTGCCAGTTCTACGCTTGCGCTGGGTGCGGTGCTGCTGGCAAGCGCAGGCGCGCTATCGCGGCTTTCTGGCGCAGGTTCAGCCATTTGCACGCGCAGCGGCATCTCCAGCACCGGCATGGCGTCGGACTGGCTGGCCTCCTGCGCCGGCACGGTGCCATCGGAGAAGCCCTGCGCCTGCAGATCGCTGCTCGCCCAGGCCATGGTGAGCGCGCAGACAATCCCCCAGACCGAGGCGCCCTGCGGCTCGGCGCGCCCGGCGCAAGCCAGGCGTGGCTGGGCTGCCAGGTAGCGCGCGGGCAAGCTGGCCGCCTGGCCAAGCGGCGCGCTGCTAAGGGGTGCGGGGGCAAAGAGGCGCATCGCTCAAGGCTCCCGGAAAGCTTCGCTCTGGATATGCAGCACGGGGCGCAGCAAATACCAGATAAAGGGTTCACGGCCCAGCAGCAGATCGAGCTCGGCCTGCATGCCGGTGGTGATGCGGTTGTCCTTGCGGCCGACCCAGGGCTGGGCCAGGCTGGCCTGGATGCGGAAATACGACGGCGAATCGGGCACGTTCGGGTCGTGGTCGGCATCGGCCGAGACCAGGGTGACCTTGCCGGGCACAAAGCCATAGCGCAGGTAGTCGTAGGCGCTGACCTTGGCCTTGGTTTCCTGGCCAGCACGCACATAGCCCCGGTCGGCCGGGTTCAGGCGGGCCTCGACGATGACCTCGTCCTTGTCGGGCACGACTTCCAAAATCGCCTCGCCGGGCTTGACCACCCAGCCAGCGCCCGAGCTGCGCAGCCCTTTGACGACGCCGTCGGTCGGGGCCAGCACGACGGTACGGCTGCGCTGGTTGCGCGCGCGGGACAGGTCTTCGCTCAGGCTGAGCAGCTCGCGCTCGGTCTGGGCCAGCTCTTCGGAGGCACGGCGGCGGAACGCGCCCTGGGTTTCCAGAATCTTGGCCTGCGCCTGCTCGACCTTGGCGCGGTTGCTGACCAGGCTTTGCACGGCGGCGGCCAGGTCGGTGCGCACCAAGGTGAGGGCGCGCTGCTTGTCGAGCACTTCGAGCTGGCCAATCAGCTGCTCGGCCGCCAGCTGCTGGGCAATGCCGGCCTCTTGCTCATGCAGCGCCAGGCTGCTGCGCAGGCCGTCGATGCGGGCCTGGCTTTGCGCCACATCGCCCCGGGCCTGCAGCAGCATGGCCTGGCTCGAGGCCAGGCTGCCCTGGTATTCCAACGCCCGTGAGGAGAAGGCGCCCAGCTCGGCGCGAACAATCTTGCTCTCGAGCTCGCGCGGGAAATCCGTTGCCTTGAGCGCCAGGCCCTGGCTCTCTGCCGTGAGGCGCGTGCGGCTGGCTTGCGCGGTGGCGCTGCGGGCCGTCAACTGCTCCAGGTTCAGGCTGCTGCCGCCCAGGTCAATTTCGAGCAGCGGCTCGCCCTTGTGGACTTCCTGGCCTTCCTTGACATGGACGGTGGTGACGATGCCGCCTTCCAGATGCTGGACTGTCTGCACGCGGTCGGAGGGAATCACCTGGCCGCTGGCGACCACGACGTTCTCGACCGGGTAGAACAGGCCCACCAGCACCAGCACGCCCAAGGCGGCCAGCACGATGCGGCGCTGGTTGCGGCCGGGCTGGGGCGTGTCGGGAACCGGTGGCCGCTCCAGGTTTTGCAGCACCTGGGGCAGGTCGTGAAGGGAGCGGGCCGTCATGATGCCAACTCCTGGGCCTGCGCCGGGCCGGGTGCGGCCGATGGCTTGGCGGCAGCCGCGCTGCGCGATGCGGTGGCCTCGTTGGCAGCGGCCGCTGGCTTGCTGCTGACGCCAAAGAGCAGCGGCAGCATCTGCTCGGGCTGGCCCTGGTCCACCTGGCCGTCACCGCGCACATGGTAGATATGCTGGGCGAGCGAGGCTACGCGCAGCGAATGGGTGACGATGATGACCGTGTGCTTGGTCGCAATCTGGCGCAGGGTTTGCAGCAGCGCGGTTTCACTCTCGAAATCCAGGTCGTTGCTGGGCTCATCGAGAATCAGCACCGAGGGGTTGCGCAGGAAGAGCTGGGCCAGGCCGAGCTTGCGCAACTCGCCGGCTGACAGGCCCGCGCCGCCTTCGCCCAGGACAGTCTGGTAGCCCTGGGGCAGGCGGCTGATAAAGCTGTGCGCGCCCGACAGCTGGCAGGCCGCCAGAATCTGGCCGTCATCGGCATCGGGGCTGACCATGCGCAAGATATCGACAATGGGGCCGCTGAACCAGTAGGTTTGCTGTGCCAGGCAGCCGACCCAGCGGCCCAGGTCATTGCGCGGGAACTGCGCCATGTCGTACTCGTCGATCGAGATCGTGCCTTGCGTGGGCTGGTACAGGCCGGCGAGCAGCTTGGCCAGGGTGGATTTGCCCGCGCCATTGCGGCCCAGGATCGCATGGATGCCGCCGGGGCCGATCTGCAGCGACACCTGGTCCAGCGCCAAGTGGCCTGAAGGGTACTGGAAGCTGGCCTGCTCCAAGCGAAACACGCCGCGCGGGCGGGGCAGCGCAATGCGCTGGCTCTCGGGCTCCAGCGGCTCTTCCAGTGCTTTTTGCAGGCGGGCCGTGGCTTCGTTGGCACGGGCCAGCGAGCGCCAGTTGCTGGCCAGCTGGGCAATCGGGCCCAGGGCCTTGCCCGACAGCAGATTCACCGCCATCAGGCTGCCGATGCTCATCCACTGCGCATTGATGGCCAGCGCGCCCACGGTGATGACGGCGACCGAGAACAAGGTCAGCAGCACATGGCTGGTTTCCTTGGCGTTTTCCATCTCGCCGTTTTTGTCAAAGCTCTCGGCCAGCCAGCGGTCATAGCCCGATTGCCAGGCCTGCTGGGCCGCCGCGTCATAGCCCAGCACCTTGAGGGTGCCGCGCGCATTGCAGATCTCGGCCGTGCCCCGGTCGAGCTGGCGCGCCTGCTCGACTTCTTCGACCCGGCCACTGCGCACCTCATCGGCCCACCACCAGGCCAGCACGCCCAGCACGACCATGGCCACCACGATCACCGGCAGCACGGGCCAGGCGATGATGCCGATCACGATCAGCGCGAGCAGGGCCATTGGCAGATCCAGCACCGAGGAGGCTACGCCGCCCGAGATGCAAGAGCGCATCGAGCCGACATCGCGAAACAGCTGCAACCACTGCGTGGCCGAGCGCTGCTCCAGGGTGAGCAGCGGGTGCGCCAGCATGGAGCGCATCAGGCTTTGCGAGACTTCGCGGTCGATCGTCGCGCCCGCTTCCCGCAGCGCACGGGCGCGCTTGCGGCGCAGGTACAGCTCCAGCGCCAGCATGCACAGCACGCCGGCCACCATGGCGGTGAGCGTGGCGGTGCCACCGCGCGAGATGACACGGTTATAGACCTGCAGCAGGAAGATCGAGGGCAGCAGTCCCAGCAGGCTGATGGGCAGTGACAGCCAGACGGCCTGGTGCAAATGGCCTTTGGCATGGGCGAACGACGTCGCCATAGCAGCAGCGAACGGGCTGGCCGTCGCCGCTTCGGCCTCCTGGGCCTGCGCCGTGGCTTCGGTGCGTGACACCAAGGCGCGGGGTAGCAGGTACTCGATCATGTTGGTCTCTCCCAATGCCTCTCAGCGATCCACTGTTGCGTTGCACAAATACACTATTTATTTATTGGTTTTTCTTATTAACTCGGAAACTCGACTGCGGTTTAGTCCGCCATTTCTTGTAATTTACTTTGATTTTTATCAAACATAGCGCGGAACGGCGATGGTAAGAAATTGTATTTTTTTATGACAAATGTCTCCCGCCCAGATACTAAATATAGGGGTTATATAAATATTGGCGGAGCGGGAGTCTTAAAGCTTTTTTCTATGTGAATGTTCAACAAATTGAGGGTATTTGCTAATCAAAAATTAATTAATTGCGGAACAGCAATATGGTGAATCCACTGGTAAATACGCCAGTTGTTGGCCTGCAAAGGGTCTGCACCGGTAAATGGCTCAATAAAAGCGGCTTGCTCTCGCGCATCGGGCGCCATAAACATGGCCGCTTCGGGGTGGAGGTATTGCGGCAGCTGGGCTTGCAAGGTTTTGCGCAGCGCAGCCAGCCAACTGCAGCTTTGAAGGTGGCTGCGGGCCTGGACCAAGCCCGGTTGCAGGGCCAGCTCGGCCACCGCCACCACAGACCAATCGGGCTGCGCCGAGGAGGCGCCCCCATGGGCCAGCAGGTGCCACTGCAGCCAGTGCCGGGTCAGCGCTTCGAGCGCAGCCATCTCAGGCGTGGCCATGCTGGTGGTACTGGCGCTGCTGCCTAGGGCGGCGCCGGGTGGGGCGGATGGTGCATCGCTGGGCGCTGCGACCGCAGTGGATGCGCAGCCCAACGCACCCATGCAATCGGCATAGGCGGCCAGCGCCACCAGGCGCCAGGCGGGCGCCAATGCTGACGGTTTGGGCGTGGGCAGCGGTGGCTGCAAGTCGCTGTGCGCAGTCACGACCTTGCCGGGGGCCAGGCGCTGGGCCAGTTGGGCCATGACCGGCAGCACGCTGTCCAGCGGTTCGGTCTGCTGGCTTTGTGCATAGCGGGCCAGTACCAGCAGGCACAGCGCGTGGTGCAAGCGCTGCGTCCCATCTGCCTGGTGGCGTTGGATCTGCTGGCACAGCTGCTGCGCGGCACGGCCCAGCAGCTGGGACAGGCCGCGCTGCTGGGGGGGCGCCTCGCCCGTCTGCTGCTGGTAGCGCTGCTGCACCAGCAGCAGCGCATAGATGCGCGCGCAAAAGGCCTCCAGGCGTTCGTTGCTCCAGGGGCCGTGTGCTGGCTCGGGCACGGCCAGCGCCTGCAGCGTGGCGATGCTGGCCTCGCTCTGGAGCAAGGTGGCGCCGGTGGTCGGCAACGGGGGCGTGTCAGCGCGCGGCAGCTGCGTCAGACGGCCTTCGCTGTTGACAAACAGGCCTTGCAGATGCAGCAGCCAGTGCGCACGGGGCAGGCGGCCCGGCTGCTCGCCCATGCCAGGCAGCCATGCGCTCGGTGCCGGGGCTGTTGCCGACCAACGCTGGGGCGGCACCAGTTGCACCTGCTCGAGGCTCTCGTCGGCCAGCGCCCAGGCCGAGACCGCAGGGCGCTGGTTGGCCGGTGCGGCGCTGCCTTGCAGCGCACTGATGCGCGATGGCCAGTCAATGCGCAGCTCCAGGCAGTCGAGGTTGCGGCTCCAGGCCCATTGCCGCACCTGGGTGGTGCCGGCGCGCCAGGCCGCCTCCAGCGTGGCGCGGCGCACATAAAAGGTCGCCACAGGCTCTCCTGGTGTTGCCACGCTCAGCAGCAAGATGCAGTCGCCAAACGGCTCGGGCAGGGGGCTGGTGCGGGTCTTCAAATAGTCCAGGCCCAGGCCCAGTTGCTGGACCAGGCTGGCCTGTTTGTTCCAGCGGTGGGGTGCTTGGTGCGCCAACACATGTCCTCCAGGGGCTGAGACAAGGCAAGGGGGCAGGGCGATGCAGGACGCCATGCCAGGCCGGGGCAGAGGGCACTCAGCGGTATTCGAACTCCACCCGCCGGTTGCGCTGGTGGGCCTCTTCGCTGCTGCCGGTATCGGCCAGGCGTTCCTTGCCATAGCTCACGGCCTCGACACGGGCGGGGTCGACCCCCAGGGTCTGCAAGCTGCTGCGCACCGACTCGGCCCGTTTTTGGCCCAGCGCCAGGTTGTATTCGATGCCGCCGCGCGCATCGGTGTGGCCCTGCAAGGTCAGCGACTGGCCAGGGTGGCTGCGCATCCAGCGTGCATGGCTCTCCAGCACGGGGCGGTCAGCCGGGCGCACGGTATAGGAGTCAAAGTCGAAATACACGGTATGGGCCGTATCGGCCGGCCCTTTTTTGCCCGGCTGTGCGGTGGCAACGACTGGTGCCACGCCCGATTGGGCGGGCTCGGCCGAAGGCTTGGACAGCGCGTAATGGTGCTCTTCGCGTTTGGAGGTGGTGGAGCTGCTGCCGCAGGCCGCAAGGCCCAGGGCCAGCACAGCGGCGGCAGAAAGAGGGAGAAGTTTGAACATGGCAATCCTTGATGGGGCCCCGCGCTTGCCTGGAAACCAGGCAAGCGCTGCAGACCCATGGGGATGGAAGCGGGTCACTGATCAGCGCAGGGCGCGCTGTGCATCAGGCCAGTTGGTGGTGCAGCAGGTCCTGCGGCAGCACGCTGTGTGCATCGCCGCTGGCCACACTGCTGATGGCGGTGGCCACCGGCTGCAGCGCGCTGCCGGCCGTGCTGGCCACGAAGTGTGGGGCTGCCGTGCCGCCCAGCAAGCCACCGAGCACGCCGCTGCCGCCCAGCAGACCGCCTACGAGGCCGTGCTCACTGGTGATGCCCGAGAGCAGGCCGGTGTTGCCGCCGAGCAGGCCACCGACCACGCCGCTGTCACCCAGCAAGCCGCTGACCAGGCCCGTGTTGCCGGTCAGGCCGCCCAGCAGCCCCCCCGTTGCGCCGGTGCTACCCAGCACGCTGCCCAGTACGCCCTGGTCACCGAGCAGGCCGTCGACCACACCGCCCAGGCCCGCTGCTGCGCCGCCCGAGGTGGCGCCACCCAGCCCGGCCAGGACATCGTGTACGGCCGAGACCACCGGCTCCAGTGCCTGGCCCGTCTCCTGCGTCAGGCCATTGACCGCCGAGGTCACAACGCCCAAGGGGCCGCTGCTGGTGCTGGTCAGGTTTTCGACCACACTGGTCACCGGTGCCAATACGCCGCTTTGCGGATCCAGCAAGGTATCGACCACCGCGTTGACCGGCGCTGCGACGGTGCCGCCGACCAGATCACCGACCAGGTTCTGCGCCGTGGTCACAACACCGCTGCCATCGGCGCCGCCGGAGCCATTGCCCTGCAATCCGCCCAGCAGACCACCGTCACCAGTCAGGCCACCGAGCAGTCCGCCTTCGCCGGTGATGCCGCCCAACAGGCCGCCATTGCCGCCGACCACGCCACCCAGCAGACCACCGTCGCCGGTCAGACCGCCGAGCAGACCGCCTTCGCCGGTGATGCCGCCCAACAGGCCGCCATTGCCACCGACGACACCACCCAGCAGGCCACCGTCACCGGTCAGGCCGCCGAGCAGGCCGCCTTCTCCCGTCAATCCGCCCAGCAAGCCGCCGACCGCACCACTGGAGGTGCCGCCGCTCAGGCCCGCAATGACATCGTGTACGGCAGAGACGACCGGCTCCAGCGCCTGGCCAGGCACTTGGGTGAGCCCATTGGCCACCGAGGTCACGACACCCAAGGGGCCGCTGCCGCTCTGGGTCAGGCCTTCGACAATGATGGTCACCGGTGCAAGGACGCCACCTTGTGGATCCAGCAGGGTATCGACCACCGCGTTGACCGGCGCTGCGACGGTGCCGCCAACCAGGTCACCGACCAGGTTCTGTGCCGTAGTGACTACACCGCTGCCATCGGCACCGCCGGCGCCATTGCCCAGCAATCCGCCGAGCAGACCACCGTCACCGGTCAGGCCACCAAGCAGGCCGCCTTCACCGGTCAGACCATCCAGCAGGCCGCCGTTGCCGCCAATGACACCGCCCAGCAGGCCACCGTCACCGTTCGAGCCGCCGAGCAGGCCGCCTTCTCCAGTCAGGCCGCCGAGCAAGCCGCCGACTGCGCCACCAGAGGCGCCGCCGCTCAGACCTGCGACGGCATCGTGCACGGCAGAGACGACCGGCTCCAGCGCCTGGCCAGGCAACTGGGTCAGGCCATGGGCCACCGAGGTGACGGCGCCCAGCGGCCCGCTGCCGGTATGGGTGAGACTTTCTACCACGCTGGTCACAGGGGCCAATGCGCCGCTTTGTGGGTTGAGGAGGGTATCGACCACGGTATTGACCGACGCTGCGGCCGTGCCGCCGACCAGATCGCCGACCAGGTTTTGTGCCGTAGTGATTACGCCACTGCCATCGGCGCCGCCGGAGCCGGAGCCCAGCAGTCCACCCAGCAGACCACCGTCACCGGTCAAGCCACCGAGCAGCCCACCTTCACCAGTGAGGCCGCCGAGCAGGCCACCGTTTCCGCCGACAACGCCGCCCAGCAGACCACCGTCGCCGGTCAGGCCCCCCAGAAGGCCGCCTTCACCGGTCAGGCCGCCCAGCAAGCCGCCATTGCCGCCGGTGAGGCCTCCCAGCACACCGCTGACCACGGTGCCAATCAGGCCACCGCCCAGTCCGCCGCCGGCACCACCGTCGCCGATGCTGCCCAAGCCGGCAATCAGCTCGTTCAAGGCACCAATGACCGGTTGCAGCCCTTGGCCTTCGACCTGGGTCAGGCCACTGACCAGCTCGGTCAATACACCCAGCGGGCCGCCTTCGACCGAGGTCAGACCTTCGAGCACCGAGGTCACCGTGGCGAGGGTGCCCGTACCGGGGTTGAGCAGGCTGTCGAGCAACTGGCCGACGGGTTCGGCCACGGTGCCGCCCAGCAGGTTGTCGACGACATCCTGCGCCGTAGTCACCAGGCCGCCATCGGTGGCGCCGCCACCCGGGACCAGGCCGCCCAGCACACCGCCGACGATGCTGCCGATCAGGCCACCGCCCAGGCCTCCACCCAAGCCGCCTTCACCGATGCTGCCCAGCCCGGCAATCAGCTCGTTCAAGGTGCCGATCACAGGCTGCAGGGCTTGGCCTTCCACCTGGGTCAAGCCGCTGACCAACTCGGTCAGCACACCGAGCGGACCGCCGTCGACCGAGGTCAAGCCTTCCAGCACGGAGGTGACCGTGGCGAGCGTGCCGCTGCCCGGGTTGAGCAGGCTGTCGAGCAACTGGCCCACCGGCTCAGCCACCGTGCCGCCCAGCAAGCCATCTACGACATCCTGCACCGTGGTGACCAGCCCGCCATCGGTGGCGCCGCCGCCAGGCACCAGGCCGCCCAGCACACCGCCGACGATGCTGCCAATGATGCCGCCGCCCAGGCCGCCTTCACCCACATTGCCCAGGCCGGCAATCAGCTCGTTCAAGGTGCCGATGACGGGCTGCAGCGCCTGGCCTTCGACCTGGGTCAGGCCACTGACCAGCTCGGTCAATACACCCAGCGGGCCGCCGTCTACCGAGGTCAGGCCTTCGAGCACCGAGGTGACGGTGGCGAGGGTGCCGTTGCCGGGATTGAGCAGGCTGTCGAGCAATTGACCCACAGGCTCTGCCACGGTGCCGCCCAGCAGGCCATCGACAACCTCTTGGACCGTCGTGACCAGGCCGCCGTCGGTGGAACCACCGCCAGGCACCAGGCCGCCGAAGATGCTGTCGACGATGGAGCCGATCAGGCCGCCGCTGATACCACCTTCACCAATGCTGCCCAAGCCGGCAATCAGTTCGTTCAAGGTACCAATCAGCGGCTGCAGCGCCTGGCCGTCCACTTGGGTGAGGCCATGGACCAACTCGGTCAAGACACCCAGGGGGCCGCCTTCGACACTGGTCAGGCCTTCGAGCAAACCGGTCACGGTTGCAAGCGTGCCATCGGTCGGGTGCAGCAGGCTGTCGATCAACTGGCCCACCGGCTCTGCCACCGTGCCGCCGAGCAAACCGTCCACCACGTCTTGCACCGTGGTCACGATGCCGGGGCCGTCCGTACCACCGGGCGGCGTGCCGGAGCCGCCGCCCAGCAAGCCGCCCAGCAGACCACCCACGCCCGCAAGCAGCTCACCGAGCGGGCTGTTCTCACCGAGCAGACCGCCCAACACCTGGTTCACCAGACCGGGAATGCCTTCGGTCGATGTGGGATCGCCCAGACCTGCGATCAGCTGGTTGAGCGTGGAAACCAGCGGCTCCAGCCCTTGGTCCTGGATATTGACCAGGCCATCGACCAGCTCGGTCAGCACACCCAGAGGGCCACCATTGGTGTTCGTCAACTGCTCCAGCACGCTGGTCACCACCGCGAGGGTTCCCGTCGATGGGTTGATCAGCGAATTGACCAGATCCGTGACGGGCGCCACCAAGGTGCCACCGCCCAGCGCGCCCAGTACGTCCTCGACCGAGGTGATCAGGCCATGGCCGTCCGTAGGATCGGTGGGGTTGGTCGGATCCGTAGGATTGGTCGGGTTGGTTGGATTCGTTGGATCCGTCGGGTTGGTTGGATTGGTCGGGTTCGTGGGATCCGTTGGGTTAGTCGGATTGGTAGGGTTGGTAGGGTCCGTGGGGTTCGTAGGATTGGTTGGATTGGTGGGATCCGTAGGGTTGGTCGGGTTCGTCGGATTGGTGGGATCCGTGGGGTTGGTAGGGTTGGTAGGATTCGTCGGATTGGTAGGGTCCGTCGGATTCGTAGGGTTGGTGGGGTTGGTCGGATTGGTGGGATCCGTGGGGTTGGTTGGATTGGTCGGGTTCGTAGGATCCGTCGGGTTCGTCGGATTGGTGGGGTTCGTAGGGTTGGTCGGATTCGTGGGATCCGTAGGATTGGTTGGATTGGTCGGGTTCGTAGGATCCGTCGGATTGGTCGGATTCGTTGGGTTAGTCGGGTTCGTTGGATTGGTGGGATCGGTGGGGTTGGTCGGATCCGTAGGACTGGTGGGATCCGTCGGGTTGGTAGGGTTGGTCGGATTGGTCGGATCCGTGGGGTTGGTGGGGTTCGTTGGATTGGTGGGGTTGATGGGCGGCGTCCGGTCGTCGTCATCGTCGCCGCTGTCCAGCGCCGCAGCAATCAGCGCGCCGCCACCAATGCCCACCAGGCCGGCGAGCAGAAAATCGCCCAAGGTAGAGCCACCGGCTTCGGCCGTTTCCTGGGTCACCACCAGGCCCAAGGCGTCGGTGTCGTCCCCGGCAGGGGCCACATCGACCTTGCCCGAGGCCAGATCCAGCGCCATCGCGCCTGTGCCGTCGGCGCCTGCCTGGTAGCCCAGCGTGGCCTCGGTGCCGCCCGCAAACGTGCCCACGAGCTTCTGGCCACCGGCACCGCTGAACTGCGCCTGCGCGCTCCCATCGGCTGGCACGATGATCTTGTCACCCACTTGCAAGGCCGTGCCTGCGGGGGCCGCCATCGTCTGGCCATCCCGCACAATCTGCACGCCGGCGCTGGCCTGGGACAGGGTGGCAGGCGTGCCTTTGGCCGATGCGGCCATCGCTGCGCCGCTGCCGGTTTGGGACGCCATGCCGTGGGTGGCCAGTGCGGCAGCTGCGGTATTCGAGGGGAGGGCGGTGGAGGTGGTCATTTTCTCTGTCCTGTAGAAAATTGAAATATCAAACGCAAGGGCTCCGATTTGCCTCGCGAGGCTTATCTGGGCGGAGACTGTGCAACTTGCGTGCCATGGATTTGTTTTTTATCTGCGTTCTTTTGGTATTTCATAAGTCATTGAAATTCATGAATAAATATATTTATTTGCAGATGAATCGCAGTTTAAAAACTATGGCCCGATCAGGCGTTTAAGCAATGTCCAATGTTGTTCCCTCCGGCGTTACGTAACGTTCTGCCGTTACGCTGGAGCATTTCCGTCAATATTTGCTGCGTCGCTGTTAAATAGGATTTAAATCATGATCCTCTGGTATCCATAAAAATTTACATAATGAATCAGGTGCCGGGCTCGCATACTATTTCTGCTGTCTCTTGCCGCATGAGTGTTTCTCCTGGTCACTGCTGCGCCGGCTTAAAGAAGCTGTTCAAAGAATCTCGTTGTATTTCCCCTGTTTCCATGACTTTTAAAAAGCCATCTATGCGCATCGCGTCTCGTCACTTCTCTCCCCCTCTCTGGTTAAGGCAGGCACGGTTGCCAAAGTTGGTGGCTGCGCTGTGCGCAGGCGGTACGGCCGTATTGCTGGCACTGCCCGCCCATGCCGCACGGGAGGTGGATGCCGTAGCCCAGCTGCTGGAGCAGGGCCAGACCGCGCAGGCGGCGGCGCAGGCCGACCAGTTTTTGCAGCTCAATCCCCAGGACGCCGAGATGCGCTTTTTGCGCGGCGTGATTGCCACCGAGCAAAAGCAGCAGACGCAGGCCATCCAGATCTTTTCGGCGCTGGCACGTGACTACCCGGCCATGCCCGAGCCCTACAACAACCTGGCCGTGCTGTATGCCGCCCAGGGGCAGGACCGCAAGGCTGTCGATGCGCTGGAGCAGGCCATCCGTGCCCAGCCCGGCTATGCCACCGCCTATGAAAACCTGGGTGATCTGTATGCCCGCATGGCCAGCCAGTCCTACGGCAAGGCCTTGGAGCTGGACAGCGCCCGCCAGGGCGTTGCGCCCAAGCAGGCGCTGATCGCGCAGATTGCGCCGGGCGGGACTGGGGCGGCTGTGCCAGTGACAGCGGTGGCAGCAGCCGCGCCGCAGTCTGCCGCTGCAGTGGCCCCCACCCCGAGCTTGACCCCGGTGCAAGCTGCGGCTGCGGTGCCTGCACCTGCAACCGAGCCTGTGGTGGCAGAGCGCATATCCTCGGCAACCCCGCTGCAGCTGGCCGCGGCAGAGGCGGCACGGTCATCGGCCAAGTCATCGGACAGGCCAGCAGCCAGTGCCGCCGCCAAAGCAGGCCCGGCGCCGGATGCCGTGCCTGCCAGCACGGCCTCGCAGACGCCAGATAACTCCCCAGCAGCGGTGGAGGCTGCCGTGCAGGCCTGGGCCCAGGCCTGGGCGCAGCAAGATATGGATACCTATCTAGGCGCCTACAGCCCCGCCTTCAAACCCGCCGACGGCAGCAGCCTGGCGGCATGGAAGCAGTCACGCCGCCAACGCATTGAGGGCAAGCGCGAGATCAGCGTGGCGCTCAGCGATGTGCAGGTGACCGTCGACGGCGCCCGCGCCACGGCCCGCTTTGTGCAGGCCTATGCGGCAGGCGCGCTCAAGAGCAACTCCCGCAAGACCTTGGTGCTGCAGCCCGAGCAAGGCCAGTGGCGCATTGTGAGTGAGACGGTGGGGCGTTGATCGAGCCCGCTGAATACAGCCAAGGCGCCTGCCCTTTTGGAGCAGGCGCCTTGGTTTTGAAGGTGCAAAGGGCGGTTGTGCCAGGCGCTGCGGCTGGCCGGGTATCTATGGCGCTAATGAGCGTGCCTGCGACAGGTTGGCAAAGCTCACCGCCGCGCTGATGGTGATCAGCAGCTGGCTGGCCACGCGGCAGTCGGTAACGGGCGCCTGCAGTACGCCGCTGCTCCAGCGCTGGCGGCCGGCTTGCGTATGGGGCAGCTTGGGCCAGACCATGCGTTGGTAGCAGGTCTTGAACAGCGACTGCATGCCCGAGAAAAACTGGCTGCGCTGGGCATGGCTGGCAAACAGCGGTTGGCCATGCTGCAAAGAGCATTCCATCAGCGCGGCAGACACCCAGGGCTCGGGGTGCAGCTTGCTGTGTTCCTGGTCCTGCGCCAGGGCCTGCAGCTGCTGCCAGGCGGCATGCAGCCATGGGCTGTCGCCGTCTGCAGCGGGGCTGCCAGTGGCAGCTTGCAGGTCCGAGGGCTGCTGCCCACTCTTTTGCAGGCTCTGCAAGGCCAACTGGGCCCAGGGGGCGGTGGCACCTGCGCCGCGTACGGCCTTGCCATGGAGCTGCTGGGACAGCAGGCCGATCAGGTCGCGCAGCGGTGTGGCGCAGCCGGCGCCCGGGTAGAGGTGGACATACTGCACCAGCACGATCAGGCTCATGGCCTTGAGCAGGTCGCTGCCGCATTCATGCAGGCTCCAGCGCTGCATCTGCTCGGCCTGGTAGGCGATGGCACGGTGCACGGTCATCGACGAGCTTGGCGTTGGCGCGCTTTGGCGCTGGGTGAGCAGCAACGCATAGGTGATGCCCAGGTGGTCGACCAAGGTGCTGGCTTCGGGCCAGCTGCCGTCTTCGCTCTGGCTGCGGGCCAGCAACTCCTGCGTGGCCTGGTAGATGGCCGAGGCCGCGCTGCCGTGGCTGCTGCGGGGTGACAAGGGGTCGTGGCGGGGAAGGGTGCGCATCTCTCCGAGCGGGCTGATGTGCAGGCCTTCGAGCAGCAGTTGCCAGCGGCCCAGGGTGCTGGCGGGCACTGGATCGCTCAGCAGCTGCAGGCGGGCGAGTGCGCGCGTCATGCGGTGGCTGAGCAGCGCCAGCATCTCGGCGCGCTCCTGCGCGCTGTCGGCCAGGCTCCAGGACTGGCGCAGATCGGCCAGCGCATCCTGCGGCTCATCGCCGGGCAGCGGCAGCACGGCGGTCGCCCAGTCAATGCGCAGTTCCACGCCGGTGGCATTGAACGCCCAGGCCCATTGCCGCATGCGCGCTGCGCCCTCCGTCCAGGCCTCGGCAACGCTGGGCTGCTGGATGCTGAAGCTGGTGATGGGCAGGTTCTGCGCGGTGATGGTGAAGAACATCAGGCAGCCGTCATAGGGCTTGGGCAGATCCACCGCCTGCTGCGCCACAAAGCGCGCTGCCAGGCTCAGCTGGTGGGCCAGGCCGGGTGCGCAATGCACCTCCATGCACAGATGGCGCTCCTGCGCTTCATCAAACAGCGTCTCGCAGACCTCTGGGCTGAGCAAGGGGGCGTTGTGGGTCATGTGCAGGTCTCCGGTCTGGGGGCTGGCCTCAAGGGCAAATGCCCAGGCCTTGTCTTCATGAGTGCAACTCCTGTGCCAACGCGAAAACCGGCAGCTGTTACCTCTGTGAAATTTATTAGATCATTGTTTTAAATGAGTATTTTTATTTTTCGTACGCCATAGGTGCGGCGTAAAAGGCAGTTTTGCTCCAGTTGTTACGGAGGTGTTACGTAACGTTCGTCCTTTGTGGGGGGAGCGTTTCGCCGCCCGGCAGCCAGCCCTTGGCGCAGGCAGGGTCTGTATAATCGGCCGGTTTTTGGCGCGCGCCAGGCGGGGCTTTTTCTGCCAACGGATGTGTGTACAGATACGCAAGATTTCTGGCTGTTTTCTGCGGCTTTTGGTCCACTGCAACGAGAAAATCCCCCATGCAAAGTGCTTTCCCAGCGCGCTCTACCCTGCGATCCCTGGTGCCCGTCCTTTTTCGCCAGCGCTGGGCGGCGGTCTGCGTAGGTGTGCTGATGGGGGGCGCTGCGCTGCAGGCGCAAGCCGCGCCCACGTCGCCTGCATCGCCCGCTGTGGCGGAAGTGAGCCAGTTGCTGCAGCAGGGCAAGGCAGCGCAAGCCGCCAAAGAGGCCGATGCCTACCTGCGCAAGCAGCCCGGCGATGTGGAAATGCGCTTTTTGCGCGGCGTGATCGCGACCGAGCAAAAACAGCATGCACAGGCGATCAAGATCTTCCAGGAGCTGACCCGCGATTACCCCGGCATGCCCGAGCCCTACAACAACCTGGCCGTGCTGTATGCCGCTGATGGCCAGGACCGCAAGGCCGCGCAGGCGCTGGAGCAATCGATGCGCACCAACCCCAGTTACACGACGGCGCATGAAAACCTGGGCGACCTCTACGCCCGCATGGCCAGCGATGCCTATGCCAAGGCGCTGCAGCTCGAAGGCGCGCCCAAGCAGACGGCCCCCCAGCTGGCGCTGATCACGCAGATTGTCCCGGCCTCGCTCGCCAACGGAAAGAACGCGCTGGTGCAGGCCCGAGCCGATGTGCCGCCCAAACCGGTGGCGCCCCCGCCACCGCCGCCAGCACCTGCGCCTGCGCCGGTGTCAGCGCCCGCACCAGCACCAGCCCCTGTTGCAGCGCCCAAACCGCCTGCGCCTAGCCCTGCACCGGCTGTTGTAGCCCAAGCGGCATCCACGCCGGTTCCGGCGCCCAAGGCGGCTCCGGCACCTGCGCCCACGCCAGCAGCCGCTCCGGCGCCTGTGCCTGCTGAGCCCGCCAAGGCTGTGGCAGCCAGTGCTGTGGCAGCCAATGCTGTGGCAGCCAGCGCCGCCGCCCCAGCCGCCAAACCGGCAGCACCTGTGGCCGAGACCAAGCCCAAGCCAGCGCGTGATACCGCCAAGCTCGATGTGGAGCGCGCCGTCAACAGCTGGGCCACGGCTTGGGAGAAGAAGGACATGCCCGGCTACCTGGCCGCCTACAGCGACCATTTCAGCCCAGCCGGTGGCGGCAGCCTCAGTGCCTGGAAGGAAGAGCGGCGCCAGCGCATTGTCGGCAAGCAAGCGATTGTGGTGAATGTGCGCAATCTGCAGGTCAGCGTGGAGGGCGAGCAGGCAACAGCCAAGTTCCGCCAGTACTATGCGGCCGGCGCGCTCAAGACCACCACCCGCAAGACCTTGGTGATGCGACTGGAAAAAGGCCATTGGCGCATCATGCGCGAGACCACGGGCGGCTGATCGCTCCGCGCTGCACAGGCTATGATCGGCGCTGGTCCGCACAGAAGTCAGTTGAAGGAATCACAGGCAATGCCTTTTTGCAAGCAGTTTTGGCGCTCGGGCGTTGGTGCAGCCGTGGTGGCCGCGGCAGGTGCGGCGCTGGCTGCTGGCTCGCCGGCCACGCCGCGCGCTGCTGCCCAGGCAAAGACGGCCGCTGCCGCCAAGGCCCGCCAGCCCGATGCCGAAGAGCGCCTGGTGCAGATCATTGCGCTGGTGCAAAACCAGCAGCTGGACCAGGCCCTCAAGGCCGCCGCCAGCCTGACGGCCGATGTGCCGCATTTTCAGGCCGCGCAGCTGGTGTATGCCGATCTGCTGCGTTTTCGCTCGGGCCAGCCCGGGGCATTGACGCCCGCTGCGGTGGCCCAGCGTGCCATGGTGCTGCCCGTTAAACATATACCCCTGCCGCAGGCCGGCGCAGCGGTGCCGCCCACGCCCGCTGCCAACGCCCAGGGCGGGCAGACCCTGGAGCAGCTCCAGGGTCTGCAGGACGAGATCCGCCGCCGCATGCAGGGCGCCCAATCGCTGCCGGCCGCCGGTCAGGTGCCTGCGGAGTTTCTGTCGCTGTCACCCTCGGTGCGCCAGGTCATCGCCATCGATGCCAGCCAGTCGCGCCTCTACCTGCTGCGCCATGACCAAGGCCAGCTGCAGCTTGTCGACAGCTTCTATGTCTCCGTCGGCAAGCTGGGGGTGGGCAAGCTCGAAGAGGGCGACCAGCGCACCCCCGAAGGCATCTACTTTATTGGCCGCCAGATTGCCGGCCAGCGCCTGCCCGAGTTCTATGGCAAGGGTGCTCTGACCCTGAACTACCCCAATGACTGGGACAAGGCCATGGGCCGCTCGGGCAGCGGCATCTGGCTGCATGGCGCGCCGCCGGACCAGTTCGCCCGCCTGCCGCAGGCCAGCGATGGCTGCGTGGTGCTGGCCAACCCCGATCTGCTTGCGCTGATGCGCACGGTGGACAAGCTCACGCCGGTGCTGATCCGCGAGAAGCTGCAGTGGGTGGCGCCAAGCGATGCCTCGCACCGCCAGAGCACTGACGCTTTCACGGCCGTGCTGCAGCAGTGGCACCAGGCCTGGATGCAGGACGACCCCCAGCGCGCCTTGCAGCTGGCCACGCCGCAATGGACGGCCTCGTCCGAAGGCCAGGCCTGGCAGACACGCATGGCCGCGCTGTTCAAGGGCCGCAGTGTGGAGCTGCAGGACATCTCTACCTACGGCTGGAAAGACGACAAGGGCGAGATTCGCGTGGCCAACCTGAAGCTCAAGAGCCGCGAACAGGCGCAGCCCTTGTCGCTGCGCCAGTACTGGCGCAAGGTGGGCAAGGACTGGCGGCTGTTCTCCGAAGATCTGCAAAACCAGGGCTGATCGCTCTTAGAACAGGTTCTTAGCCCATAGCAAAAGGCCCAAACCAAGGTTTGGGCCTTTGTGCGTTGAGAGCCGTGGCGCTGTGCCAGGCTCAGGGGCTTGTGCCGCAGCTCAGTGCTGCGAGTCCGGGTCGTCCAGCAGCTGCTGGCGCAGCTTCTGGTCTTCGGTCATCTCAAACCACATGGCGTTGAGCACCGCAAAGGCGGCGGCCAGCGGCAGGCCGAGAATCCAGGAGAAATACCACATAGTCGAATCCTTTCTGTGTGCAGCGGCGCTCAGTAAGCGTGGCCGTTGCCGTCGTTGATGTCCTTGGCATTGACCTTGCCCCAGAGGACCGAGTAGACCCAGCTGGTGTAGGCCAGGATCAGCGGCATGAAGATGAGGGTGCAGACCAGCATGATGAACAAGGTCATGTGGCTGGACGACGAATCCCAGACCGTGAGGCTAAAGCGCGGGTCCACCGACGAGGGCAGGATCATCGGGAACATCGAAGCGCCCACGGTCAGGATGATGCCGGCAATGCCCAAACCGCTGCTGATCATCGCCAGACCTTCCTTGCGGGAGCGGAGCAGCAGCGCAGCGATCAGGCAGCCAAGCACGCCGAGGATCGGCGCAGCCATCGTCCAGGGGTGCTGCTGGTAGTTCTGCATCCAGGCGCCGGGCGCGTGGGCTGCGGTCTTGAACAGCGGGTTCGACGGGCCGGTGGTGTTCAGCGCCGAGGTGATGCTGTAGCCGTCAACAAACTTCCACAGCACGATGCCGGCGAGCACGAACAGCACAGCAGTCACAACCGCCGAGATGCTGCCCACGGTGCGGGCACGGGCGGCAATGGCGCCTTCGGTCTTGATGCACAGCCAGGCCGCCCCATGCATCAGCAGCATGGTGACGGAGATGAGGCCTGCGAGGATCGCGAAGGGGTTGAGCAGGCCAAAGAAGCTGCCGTCGTAGTGGATATAGAGCTCAGGCGTCAGGCGGAAGGGTACGCCCTGGAGCACATTGCCCATGGCCACGCCGCAGATCAGCGCGGGGATAAAGCTGCCGGCAAACAGCGCCCAGTCCCAGCGGCTGCGCCAGGCGGGGGACTCGTTCTTGCTGCGGTACTTGAAGGCGACCGGGCGCAGGATCAGACCGATCAGGATCACGAACATGGCCAGGTAAAAGCCCGAGAAGGACACCGCATAGAGCTGCGGCCAGGCGGCAAAGATGGCGCCACCGCCCAGCACCAGCCAGACCTGGTTGCCTTCCCAGGTGGGGCCCACGGCATTGATGATGACGCGGCGCTCCAGGTCGTTCTTGCCCAGGAAGGGCAGGAGCATGCCGGTGCCCAGGTCAAAGCCATCCATCACGGCAAAGCCGATCAGCAGCACGCCCAGCAGGACCCACCAGATGACACGCAGGGTGTCGTAGTTCAAAAGTGTATGCAAGATCATGGTGTTACTTTCCCGAATAGGTGGGTTGCGCCGTGGCGATCGAGGCATAGCTCAGCGGCTGCGGATCGCGCTGCTCGGGCTCGAGCTCGGGGCCCTTTTGGATGGCCTTGAGCATCAGCTTCATCTCGATGATCAGCAGCACCGTGTACAGCGCCACAAAGCCCAGGATCGTGATCAGCAAGGTGGTGACGCCCAGGTTGGACGCGGCCACAGCGGTGGGCAGCACGCCTTCGATGATCCAGGGCTGGCGGCCAAACTCGGCGACGAACCAGCCGCACTCGATCGCAACCCAGGGCAGCGGAATGGACCATACCGCCACCCACAGCAGCCAGCGGCGGTTTTCCAGCTGGTGGCGCGAGGCGAGGTAGAAGAATGCAGCCGTCAGCACGATGAAGAACATGCCCAGCGCGACCATGATGCGGAAGGTCCAGAACAGCGGAGCCACCTGCGGAACCGTGTCCCAGGCCGCCTTGGCGATCTGTGCGTCGCTGGCCTGGCGCGGGTCATCGACATAGCGCTTGAGCAGCAAGGCATAGCCCAGCGACTTGCCATTGGCCTCGAACTGCTCCTTGAGCTCGGGCGAGATCGTGGTCGTCGAGCCGGCATCGCGGATTTTCTCCAGCGCGTCATAGGCCTTGATACCGTCGCGGATCAGCACCTCGGCGTGCTTGACCAGGTCGTTGATGCCCTGCAGCTCGGTATCGAGCGAGCGCGTGCCGATCAGGCCCATCGCCCATGGGATATGGATCGCGTAATGGGTCTCGCGCGCCTCTTGGTCAGGAAAGCCGATGGCGGTGAAGGCGGCCGGCGCGGGCTCGGTCTCCCACATCGCTTCAATCGCTGCGAGCTTCATCTTCTGGTGCTCGCCCGACAGGTAGCCGGACTCATCACCCAGCACCACGACTGACAGTGAGCCGGCCAGGCCAAAGGCCGCAGCCACCGTCATCGAGCGCTTGGCCAGCGCCACATGGCGGCCCTTGAGCAGGTACCAGGCCGACACGCCCAGCACAAAGATGGCTGCGCAGACATAACCGGCAGAGACGGTGTGCACAAACTTGGCCTGCGCCACAGGGTTGGTCAGCACGGCGGCGAAGTCATTGACTTCCATGCGCATGGTCTGCGGGTTGAAGACGGCGCCCACGGGGTTCTGCATCCAGCCATTGGCGATCAGAATCCACAGCGCCGACAGATTGGTGCCCAGGGCCGTGAGCCAGGTGACGATCAAGTGCTTGACCGGCGAGAGCTTGTCCCAGCCAAAGAAGAACAGACCGACAAAGGTCGCCTCCAGGAAGAAGGCCATCAGCCCTTCGATGGCCAGCGGGGCGCCAAAGATGTCGCCCACATAGTGGCTGTAGTAGCTCCAGTTCATGCCGAACTGGAACTCCATCACCAGACCGGTCGCCACGCCGATGGCGAAGTTGATGCCAAAGAGCACGCCCCAGAACTTGGTCATCTGGCGCCAGATGACACGCCGCGTCATCACATAGACCGTCTCCATGATGGCGATCAGCATGGACAGCCCCAGGGTCAGGGGAACGAAGAGAAAGTGGTACAGGGCTGTGAGTGCAAACTGCAATCTTGATAGCCCGACGATGTCGAGATCCATGAACTGGTCCTTCCGTGTTGTAAGTGCTCGATCTGGTAGAAAAACTACGTGGGTTCCAAACTGACGAATACCTGTGTTGCGTGAACCGGGCTAGCCAGGCCGCAATCGCTGCAACAGCGCTTCAAACTCCGCCGTGCCCTTGCGCGCTTGTGCCATGCTTTCTTGCAAGGGGGCGATCCAGACAATGCGGTCGGCGTGGCGCGCCTCGCGCTGCAAATGGCTGGCCATCACGATGGCGCCCTGGCCGCTGGCGGCCCGCTTTGCATGCCATTGCGCAATCGCATGCATCACCTGGGCGGCGGTCTGGCGGTCCAGGCCTTCGGTGGGTTCGTCCAGCAAGCCCAAGGGCGCTGGGTGCAGCAGCAGGCGGGCCAGCGCCAGGCGGCGCGATTCGCCCCCCGACAGGCCCGCGCCCTGGCTGCCCAGGGGCGTGTTCAGTTGCCCCGGCAGGGCGCCGATGACATCGGCCAGGCCTGCCGTTTGCAGTGCGGCCCACAGCTCGGCATCGCTGGCGTCAGGCCGGCCCAGGCGCAGGTTGGCGGCCACGCTGGCCTGGAACAGCTCCGTGCGCTGGGGCAGGCTGGCGCATGGCTTGCGCAGCACCTGGCCGGCACTGGGTGCCAGGTCGCCGGCGATCAGCGCCATCAAACTGGATTTGCCCGCGCCGCTGGGCCCTGCCAGCACCAGCCATTCGCCATCGGCCACTTGCAGATCGATCTGCTGCAGCAAGGCGCGGGCGCTGCCCGGGTGTTGCAGGCCCACGGCCTGCATGTCGACGGCCAGGCCGGCTGCCGGTGCGCGGTTGTCTGTGGCGGCGGTGTGGGCCGGCGTATCGAGCAGCGGGGCAATACGGCGCGCAGCGAGCAAGGTGCGGCCCGCCTCCATCGCACCACGGCGGATGTGGACGAGGGGCTCCAGCGCCGCGAGCAGCAGCAAGGTGGCCAGCGCGGCAATGGGTGCCCCAATCTCGCCCTTCTGCGCCAGCCAGGCCGCGCAAAGCAGCGCAGCAGCGGTGGCGCAGTGGCCCAGCATCGCCATCGCAACGGCCAGCTGCGATTCCAGCCGGTTGAGGCGGATATCGGCAGCCCACTGCTGGCGCTCTGCCGCAGCAATGCGGGCCATCTGGCGCTGCAGGCTGCCAGCCATCACCAGCTCGGTCTGCGCGCCCACCGCATCAATCACCTGGGCCCGCAGTTGCTCGCCGGCAAAACTGCGGCGCAGCGCGGTCATAAAGCCCTGGCGCACACACCAGGCCACGCAGGCCAGGCCACCGGCCAGCACCATGGCGCCCACCAGCAGGCCGCTTTGCCAGTTCAAGAAGATCGTTAAAGCCAATGCAGTCACGCAGGCGCTGATGAGCAGCGATACGGCGGGGGTGAGCAGGCGCAGGTAGACGGCATCCAGCGCATCGATGTCGGCGGTGAGGCGGTGCAGCAGGCGGGCAGGGCGCTGGCGCAGAGCCAATGCGGTATCTGCGGCGGCCAAGCGCGAGAACAGCTGCACCCGCAGGGCGGCCAGCACGCGCAACGTTGCATCGTGGGTGACGACCCGGTCGCTGTAGCGCGCGCCGGTGCGCAGCATCGAGAAAAAGCGCACGCCCGCGCCGGGCGCAAACACATCAAACACCACGGCCGTGGCGGTAGAAAGACCCGCCACATAGGCCGCGGTGAGGAACCAGCCCGACAAGCCCAGCAGCGCCATGCCGGCGCACACGGTGATCGCAGCGAGCAGACTGCCCAGCAGCATGCGCCGGCGGTAGGGCGATTGCGCAAACAGCTGGACGATGGTGCGCAGCGCGTTCCAGGCCTTCATGCGATGCTCCTCATGGCGGCGGGCAGGCCAGCGGCAATGGGCGGCTGGCTGCAATCGAGCGACAGCACCCGGTCCATGCAGGCGGCCAGAAGCGGATCATGGGTGGCCACCACCAAGGTCGCGCCGCGCGCTGCCAAGGCCAGCAGGCCCTGGCGCACAAACTGGGCGGTCTCGGCATCCAGATGGGCCGTGGGCTCATCGGCCAGCACCAGGCGGCAGCCAGGCGTGGCGGCTGCGCGTGCCAGGGTCAGGCGCAAGGCCTCGCCACCCGACAGGCCCAGGCCCCCGTCGCCCACCACGGCATTGCCGCGCAAGGCCAACACGGGGCCCAGGGCCGCGCTCTGCACCGCTTGCTGCAGTGCGGCCTCGTCGATATCTCGGCCCAGGCGAATGTTGTCCACCAGGCTGGCGGCCAGCACATGGGGCTTTTGCGCCACCCAGGCCATGCCGCTGCGCAGGCCGGCGGCGTGGGCTGCATCCATGGGTCGTCCATCGATGTGGATGCTGCCTGCGCTGGGCGCTGCCAGGCCCGCGATCAGCGCCATCACCGTGGATTTGCCGCTGCCGCTTTCGCCCCACAGCGCAACGCGCTCGCCAGCGGCAATCTCGGCGCTGAAGGCCTTGACCACCAAGGGGCTGTCGGCACTGTATTGAAAGCTGAGGTCTCGGATCGTCAGCGCGGCAGCCGCTGCGGTGTTGGCGCTGGCCGCGCGGTCCTGGTCGCTATCGCCACCACCCACCATCTGCGGGCCAGGCTGCTGCAGCGCTTGCAGTGCCTGCTCGGCCGCCACACCTGAGGCCTTGTCATGCCACACGGCCGATAGCTCGCGCAGCGGCTCAAAAAATGCCGGGGCCAGCAGCAGCACAAACATGGCCTGCGCCAAGCCCAAGGTACCGCCCCAGCTGCCAAACGGGATCTGGCCCAGCAGATGGAACCCGACATACACAGCGACCAGGGCCACGCCCAGCGCGGAGAAAAGCTCCAGCACTGCAGAGGACAGAAATGCAATCTTGAGCACGGCCATGGTGTTGGCGCGCAGCTGCTCTGCCGCACCGGCCAGCTGTTGCGCAACTTGCCCGACCGCACCCAGACCGCGAATACTGGCCAGGCCCTGCAGGCGATCGAGCAAAAACTGGTTCAGGTTGCCGACATCCTGCAAATGTTTTTTGCTGGCCGCCTCGGCCCGCCAGCCCACCAGCGCCATAAAGATGGGGATCAAGGGCGCAGCCACCAGCAGCACCAGGCCCGCCACCCAGGACAGGCTGAACACACAGACGAGGATGACCAGCGGCACCACCATGACCTTGGTGCGCGCTGTCGTGTAGCGAGCCCAGTAGGGCGTGATGTGGTCGGCCTGCTCGCTGAGCACACTGGCCGCCAGCCCGGCCGATGGGCGATGCGGGTGCAGGGGCGAGTGCAGCGCCAATGCCTGCAAGGCCTGCAGCCGCAGCTGCTGCGTGTGGGCGCGCGCTGCGGCAAAAGCGCGGCGCAGGCCATAGCCATCGACCAGGGCCCGCAGCAAGCCCAAGGCCAGGAACAGGGCGCAAGCCTTGGCCAATGTCGACCAAGCCGCTTGCTGGTGGATCGCCTCAATTCCCCAGGCAATCACTGCCGCCTGCGGCAACCACAGCAAGGCTGCCAGCACCTGCCACCACGCGCCCTTCGCAGAGGGGCGCGTTGCCACAGCAGGGCTGATGGCGGAGGAGGTGGCGCGGTTGGATGGCATGGGGTAAGTTTTTAGTTTTCAGAAATTCTTGAAACTATTGTATATCCAAGATGCTCATTAATTCAATTTATCGAATAGCTGATACGAACTGCCTTCGATGAAGGTGTGGCACTTGTCTGTCAGCGCAACGGCGCAGATTGCTACGAAATTAAGAGCGCTAAAGGCTCTAAAAAACTAGATGAAGCAGAAATTGCTGCAGTCTAAAGAGCCTTCAGTCCTGGCTGCAGCACGGTGTTTCGGGCCCGCTTTGCCAAGAGCTTGAGCCGATTGTGTTGCCTAGAGTGTGAACAGAGCTTGCTGTAAGTCAAGAACAGCGCGGGTTCTCCCTAGGGGATGGGCTGGGAGAGATGGGGCGTTGTTGGGGGGCGACTGGAATCGTCGCTAACCGACAAAACCAGGGAGACAGGTCTGGGTGCGCGCAGCGTGAAGTCTGCCCGCTCAGGATTGAGTGAGGATGGCTCCAGATGGCAGTGACCGTTGCTTCTGGACCAAGTGGGAGAAGTATCCCAAGCTTTGAGAGTTGCTAGTTCTAGAAAAGCAGGCGGCTTTGTATGGCAGAGCAAGTTGAAGCCAAGTAGCTCAATGACGTGCGTCTTGCCGTAATACCAAGCGCAATTTCAAGGTTCTCTCGCCGCGAGATTGGATACAGATGGGTGCTCGTCTCTTTAGCGGATATCCGACGCTGTCCAAATTCTTGCAATTTGTTGTCAAACAGATTATTTGGATAGAAATATTTAGCAGACTAATGATTATCTCGAATTGTCGGAATTTATGAATGAATTAGACTTTTAGAGTTTGCTGGCTTTGGTGTAGATTTGCTCGATGCCAAGGTTTGCAAAAAATCTCAGCTGCTTAATTTTGAGAGGATAAGAAATTGGTGTATTTTAAAATTCCAGGTCCACTCGGCGTGCGTGAGCATAGTAATAACCACGATGGGTCGTTCAGCAATAAATTCTTCCACAATGGCGTTCATCAATCTCCTAGTCAGGGCTCTGATGGTGCAGTGGGGGACCTATATTTTCCGACGCCGTTAGCTCACAAGATAGCAAATTCTGATATTTCTGCTGGATTAATGTGTGAACAGCTGAGTGAAGCAGAATTTTCAGTGCTGGTGATGGCTCTTTGCCAAGATGCAATTGCCTTGGCGGAGCAAAGGCAGGCAGAACTTCAACACTGGGATACTGCGGCCAAAAAGCGTACATGGATTTGGTTTAATTCTTCAAGCGATGAGCTCAGAGACTTTTTGCTAAAGGGTATTGCTGCAACCATTGTGAGCTTACGAGCGCTAAGGGCGAAAGATTTCGTTCAGTATTCCGAGGGGAATATAAAGCTGGGTGCGTGCCACGGATCGGTAGTTGATCCTGATGTCGCAGCATCGGTTTACCCAGTGGATATTGCCAACAAGAGATTTATGATTGCGCAAAATTTTGTGGTCTGAGCAGAGATAAAAGAAACCCATATACCGGAGAGATCGGGGATGGAGATAGTCAACTGTTGACTCTCGTTCATGAGGTCACCCATTTCAAAGACGTGTTTGGCTCCAATGATAATTTTTATAGTACCTCAAGACCGCCCAGACTTTCCCTAGGGCACAGAAATCAGATAGATCTTGGGAAACCCGGGGCAGTTCAATTACGGTTGTTACTACCCCGCACAAATGGAGCGGGCGTCAGCTGTTTTGAACATGCAAGGGCCTCGAGAAAAAACTAAGAGAAAGGAGACCTAGTTGGTGCCTGTGACGAGAATCGCCTCGACAGACGAGGTTCTGGCGACGATGTTGGCAAAGTGGGAGACTGCAGAATCTACAGGATTTCAGAATCCATATCTTTCGGTGTTGAACCTAGTAGAGACGCTTGGATGTCAGTACGCTGTTTATCAGCGTCGGCGGCCAGTTCCGCTGGCAGAACCTCGCTATGAGACAATTCACAATTTACCGGCCGGTCTAATTGAGCTCTGCAATATACCAACTGCAGACAATTGCGCTCTCGGAATTAAATTCTGGGAGTACCAACAGAAGGAGACTAGTAATTACTATTGGGGGTGGACCGTAAGGTTAGGGCCCACTTCTGGGGGCGACGCTTCGTTAGCGGGTATTTCGGATCGGTCGCTCTCAGTTGACGACTCTAGACGAGCACTCATAGTTTGCACGGCCTATTTGGCCAACGTGCTTTTTTCAAGAGCGACAAAGAGTGCCGCTCATGCCACCTACAAGCTATCGCGAAGAGAAGTCGAGGTTCTGAGATGGTCGGGAGATGGCAAGTCATCAGCCGAGATAGCAAGCCTGCTGTCTGTTTCAGAGAACACGATCAATTTCCACCAAAAGAGCGTCAAGGAAAAGTTGTCTTGCAGTACTAAGACCAGTTCTGCCGTTTACGCGGCGATGCTGGGCTTGCTCTCGTAAAGAGGGCCGCCCTACTGGATTGCGGTCTAGTATTCAGACTGCTCTCGAGCCGGGGCGAGGGCAGACTTCGTGTTTGTTGGCTGCGGTTTCTGTCCGATAGAAAAGTAGGTACCTGCAAGCAGGATAGCCGTAGTCAGGACCGTACAAACCAACGAAAGATACGAGAACAACAGTTCCTCATTGAAGCTTTGCACCGTGAAAAAGATTAGTGGCGCGAGCCCGATAAGGAATGCAACAGTCATTGGCTTGAGACGCTGAATACCAAGTTGTAAGCAGTAGATTGGAATCAGATTCCCTACCACGGCGACGAAGACGATGGCAGGCCACATTGTCTCGATTTGCTGCAGAAGAAGCGGCTTGTCTACCAACAGGAAGCTCGCGATTATTAGCAGAGAGAATCTGTACGCCATGATCTGGCTTGGCTGAACACCTTCATTGTTGAGCTTCTTGGAGGCGACATTTGTGATGGACATCGCTATCCCGCAGATAGCGGACATAACAAGTCCGATTATGTAGCTGCTGACTCCCCCATCCGGCCGGCCGGATTGGCCGCCAAAGATGGTCGCAGCGGTGATAAACATGGCTACGCACAGTGCAATGCTGGTCAGAACTTCCGCGCGACTAGCAATACGCCGGCGAGTGAAGAGATATTCGATACTCAAGGTTGCAAGGGGAAGGATTGAGTTGATGAAAGCGGACGACAGTGCAGGCTCAATATACTTGACTGCGAAGAAGAAGCTGGACCAACTCGCCGCTGTCGTGATGTTCAGCAAAAGTAGCGATCCCCACGCCTGCTTTGGGATTCGATTTGAGCCTCCTCGGACCATCTGTACCACAAATGTGATGGCGATGATTGTGAAGACACAAAACAGCATAACGATGGTGTCGGCGCGATGCAGAAAGGATGCAAGAAAAACGGCACTGACCGCTTGAAGGATATTGAATGTCATTACCAATCCGATCCCGAGTGCCGTATGCATCGTCGTTCCCTTCCCTGTTTGATATGCCCACTCTACCAATTGTTTCGTGTCGGTTCAATCGACGGCTAAGACGATATCACCGCAACGATGGATGAAGCATGCCACCTGGATATGCGTCTGCCGATACTCTTCGAGTCGAGGCAGTCCCCGACGCCAATGAGGCAATATGCCTCCACGTCCATTGCCCCACCTTTCAGCACACAGACAAGATGGTCTTTCGGTGGCGCAGGAGCGGAGGGGTCACCTGGTCTGTAGATAGAGACCTTCGACCTACCGACGATCTGTTCCCAGACACTGCCGGGCGGAGGTTCTGAGAGCGTCCTGTGGCCGGATGGCATTGATTGCGTACTCTCAGGCCCTTCGTAGCCCAGCCGTTGTCGGCCGTACGTGTCCTTTAGCCTCACGAGATCGTACTTGTCCACTGGCGCCTCGACCTCAAGCAGGATGGCACCATCTGCTCCAGCTTCGGATTGGTGGAAAGCCTTCATACCGATCCGCGCCCCCTGACCTGAAAAGCGATCGGCCTCGGACGAAAGGGTCCGGCATTTGATCGAGCCATCTAGGACAATTAGTGTGGTGGTCTTCCTAACGTGGCAATGCATGGATGTCATCTGCCCAGGTCTAAGGTGCAGCAGCCACATCGCACTACTTCCGCTGAGATAGAACGGATATTCGTATCCCCAAGGCTTGGACACAACGCGATCAGAGAAGTCGAATTGTGCCGGGGGTGGTGTCACCGCCTCCAATGTTGCTAACTTGAGGGCTTTGCGGTCAAGTGCACTTGCCCGATGCTCCAGCATCGTTGGAACGAGAGTCAATCTCTTCATCGTCGAGCTCCATTCTCAAGTGAGGTCGTCTGTCTGGCGCGCGTCAATCTCCCCCAACGTGGCGCGCATCCAGTCACCTAAGTACTTGTAGTGAGGACTTGTCACGATTCGATCGTCTACGACCGAAGGAGCGTTCACAAACTCTCCCCCGGCGTTGCGTATGTCATCCTCAATGCTGTAATACCCGGAAATCCGCTTCCCCGTAACGAGACCAGCTGAAATGAGAAGCTGAGCGCCATGACAGATACAAGCGATAGTGCCGCCTCCGTCGTAGTACTTAGAGATGAAGTTCAGGAGCTCATGGTCCTGCCGCATGTATTCCATTGCCTTCGCTCCGCCTGGAATGACAAGCAAGTTGTAGTTAGCGGCATCAAGCTCAGGGAAGTCATGCGTTGGTTCGATCCGGCATCCCATGCTCCCGTAAACGGTTTCCTTCCCGCGCACAGCAACATCGACTTCAAACTCAGCTTCTTTCAGTCGGTAGTATGGATAGATGTATTCGTGATCTTGTACCAGCTTCCCCGCAACGATGATGGAATGCCGCTTCGTTTTCATAAAAAACTCCTTGATTATTTCGACGCATGTTTTAGGAAATCACCGGAACAACGGACTTGAAGAGCGAACCGCCCACGACCGCTAGGCCAGCGAGGTACCAATAGACACCAACGTAGTTGGTCAGCTGCGCCCGTGCTCTTGTGGGTCCGATTAGAAAGAGGGTGCAGCCAAAAAGAGTCCAAATCCCCGCCGCTGTGACAATCCATTGGGAGATAGAGGGCAGGCCTGCCGTTCGGCAGAACGCGAAGTAGGCTACCGCGCTGATAGAGACGAAGACGATTACGCCAGCGGTAGCAGTTCGCCAACCAAGCACACGGGAGTATGTTTTGAGAGATGTTTCGTCTGCGGGGATGCGGATCTTGTAGGAAAACTCAAAGGCAGCCACGGTCATCCAAAGTCCCAGGAGCAGGTATAAAGCGGGCGTCGTCTGCGGCCAGCCAAACTCCGCCACAAAAACGCCTGCCGTGTATAGCTGGATCGCGAGTACGTTAGGGATGTGTGTAAAGAAGACGATGATGATGTTGTCCTTCATTCCCGGCCAGAAGAACCACTTGTATGCCAATGTCAAGTAGCCGAATCCGATGAGCAACGCGACCAATAGTGCTGAGTTGAGGAACGCGATGTTGATCGCTACGACGAAGATGGTGAGCCACCAGCGAAACGCGGCGATATCGGCAAGTTTTACTTTCCCCGTTACGAGAGGCCGGTTCATGAATCTCGGATCGCCGGCACGGGCGAGCGCCAGATCAGATTCGGCGTCCTTGAGCTCGTCATAGACCCTGATAAAGAGCCAGAGGACCTGGACCGTGATAGCGCCTACCAAGCTCATCCACGTGAATGTCAACGGCATTCCCTGTAACGCCTGTAGGCCGAAATAGATCACTGCAAAGTTCAAAAGATTTATCGGAATGCGTAGGCGTAGTGGGAACATCTCATTGACGTAGTCCGCTAGGCGACCGATCCTGGATGGGCGAACCATCACCGTTTGTTGTTCGTTCATTCCTTCTCCTTCTTGACTTCGTAAAAGCCATTAGCCTCGAGCTCACGAATCACGCTCATTTCGTGTAGCAACACGTCCCTGTTCGCATGAATCAGGTCGATCTTTCCCGGATGACTGAAGAAGTTGGTCGTCCGTTCAATCCGTCCTCCGGGATGAACTCCCAGTTGTATAGAGTGAAATGAGTGCAGGCGATGCACATCTTTCAGAAGCGGTAGTCGATCGAGCTGCCCACTTGTCCCGGAGACGAGCAACACGCGCAGTGCATGGTTGCGTAGCTTGTAGGGTTCGCTAGCACTGGCCTTGAAGACAGCCGGACTCACAATGGATTCGACCAACGCATCAATCTGGCTCCGGCCAATGGCGGCCTTACATAGCACCGGTACGAACCCGCCGCAGATGCGGGCACCTACCTCAATGAGGACTGGCGCTCCTTTCGCCATAATGATTTCGCAGTGAGCTGCGCCATGACGGATGCCAAGCGCGTCCAAAACATGCTTTGCATACTGCGTAAGTAGCGCTTGTGTTTCCCCTTCGGCGGGAAGTAGCCACGCGTGGTCGTACACGAACGAGGCGCCATTGAAGCTTAGGCGCTTGCCGTACTCCCAGATATCCGTAATCTGATGCACTCCGTCGCTGCTGACGGTGTCGACGATGTACTCCACACCCGATGTATAGGGCTGGACCACAAGCGCTTCGTTCACCAGCAAAAGGATGTTTTTCTTGCCAACAAGGGCGGAGAAAGCTTCATGGAGTGCGTCTGCGTTATCGCAAAGCGTTACTCCGTCGGTACCCCCGCTCTTTGGAGGTTTCACCACGACGGGGAAGCCGATGCCACCATGGATCCACGACAGTGCATGCGCGACATCCCTTGTGAGGAGGGTAGGGATCGAGCGCAAGCCAGCGCCACGAACGGCCATGGCCATTTGATACTTATCGCGGCGAGCACTTGCAAGAGCCGGGTGATTACAAGGCACGCCAATCGCTGCCGCCAACGCGTCGGCGAGTTCTACCCCGGACTCGACGCCGGGCACGACGGCTATTACTTCGAATGTGGACAGGAACGCGACAGTTTCTTGAAGATTTCCGTCGTGGACGACCGTGGCCATGTACTCATGCGCGTGGTATCCTCCAGCCCCAGTCATGATCCTTGGCGGATTCGCGGAACTCTGAACGTGTACACATCGAAATCCGCTCCTGTTGAACTCCTGGGCGATAAGCACTCCTGTAGAGCACCCGTCCACTATAGCTATAACCTTATTCAATTGTTTACTCCTCTCCTGCTGTGTGCTGAGGTGTCGCTATTGATCCAGGTGATGCCGCCTCGATAGCGATTTCGCCGGTGGTGCCATCGATCGACAGCATCTGCCCGTCGCGGATGATCTGAGTTGCATCTACGACGCCGATAACGCAGGGAATGCCAAGTTCTCGGCCGATGATTGCGGCGTGCGAAAGCAGGTTCCCTCGTTCCACGATGAGGCCCGCGGCCGTGGCCATGAGGAAGGCCCAAGCCGGATCCGTTGCGCGGGCGACCAGAATGTCGCTCTGATCCAAGGACGTCGAGAACGGATCGGCGACAACCCGAGCTCGGCCCGTCACCCTACCCGGAGAACAGCCTGTCCCTTTGAGCGCCGAGGACGAAACGGCAGCGGGTCCGTTCGAAGTGGCCTCAGTGCCGGTGACCAACTGAGGCAAGATGTTGGTGACGACGCGTAGCGGTTGGTGAAACTTCTCATTGGCGTCGAATTCCATCCGCCGCAGATCAATCAATCGTTCGATCGATGAAGTGACCCCCGTGCCCTGCACAAATGCCTCGATCTCCTCTAGGTTCAGATGCACGATGTCCGCTTTGTTACGGATGGCGCCCGCTTGGGCGAGCTTGTTCCCGATCGCCATGATGATCGCTCGCTCCATTCCGCAACGTTGGGACCGCACGAACCGGCCATATTCGCGATGCACCAAGCACTTGTGCGTAGCGGAGAGAAGAAAGCCCAACAACAGGCGCCTGATTGGTTGCCCTTTCAGTGCGCTGAGTGCTCTCTTCCGTGCACTGTCTGAACCCATTTTCTTTTCGCGGATCGCTGCTTCGTCAACGCGATCCCCGTCCGCCCGTAGAAAGTTGCGGAGCAGGCTCCACAAGATCTCTGGGCGCTCTGAAAGGGTTGGTGCTTCGAACTTTAGTTCGTCGGGTCGGCGGTCGCCGTATTGCAGCATGAAGGAAGCCAGTGCAGCGTTGAACGCCGCTGCCTCTGGTCGCGCGAGAACTTCGGCGACATCGGCCCCTCCTGCCGCGAGAGCGTCTGAGAGCGCAGGGATCTTGCCAGCCAGTACCGCCACCTCCCTCAGCGCACGAATAGGTGCGACACTTACTGGTTCCACTTCGCCGCGCATCAGTTCGCCGAGCATTTCACCGGTTGGATCAACACACCATCGCTTAATCGCTCGTTCGAGGAGCATGAAGCAGTTGAATGCGTAGTAGTCGTTGACGAGTGGAGTGCCCCAATTTTTCCCGAGACGCTGCTGAACTTCTTCGAAAAGTGCTAAAAGTTCGTCCTCGTCGAGTTCGTCCAATCTTACCTGTTCGAAGCGTTTCCGATACTGCTCATACATCGCCCTGTGAGTGGCGAACATGCGATTGAGAGAGACATATATCCACGCAATTCGCACGTACGTGGCGAGTGTTGTATTCCTCCTGCCTGCTTGCGCGCAAGTGGCCTTGAAGGCTTCTAGTTGGGGAGGCGTTCCACCCAAGCCGACCCCATGCTCGAACGAGGCGACAAAGTGCTTGAATCCTGGTACCGCATAGAACATCCGGTACCAGTTCATAAGGTTGTAGTAGATCCCGCCCTGCAGGTAGCTGACAAGGTTGGCGAAGACAGGGCGGTTACGACATTGTTCTGCGGGTGCCATGCCGAAGGTCCTCGCTGCGCTACTGAAGATCTCTTCGTAGTATCTCCGTACATAAGAGAAGGTCAGCGCAGTCGTAGCACCGTGGTAATTCTCCGAAATGTTGGAGCAATCGAAGAGCTTGAGTGTCCCGGCAGATGAAACCGTGGTGATGGGTCGGGCTTGGAGTAGATACAGCGTGCCAAATTTATCAAATGCCCATTCGACGTCCTGTGGTTTTCCCATCGCGTCTTCGAGCCGCCTGCCCACAGCGTGTAGCGCTCGCAGTTGTTTCTCGCTTAGCGTCGGCACATTCTGAAGAGTGCTGGGAACGTCGCGGAGTTCGGTCCCCTGCAAGGAGATATCTTTCGCCGCAACTTGATGTGTCTTCGTCTTGACCTTTTGTTCTATGACGTCTCCATGGACCCAATCAAGGACGAAGCTGTCGGTGTCGATCTGGTCCTGGACAACACCTTCGCCTAGACCATAACTAGCAGCGACAATCATCTGCGGCGCTCTAGAGGCGGTTGGGCTTCGAGTGAACAGCACTCCACTCGATGCCGCCGGCACCATCTCTTGGATGATCACCGCTGTACCGAACCGCAATCCAGCCGACTTAGCGCCGCGATACAGGAGACAGTGCGGAGAGAATACCGACGCGAAGCAGTCGAGTATGCGTTCGAGGATCGACGATCGCTGCACGTTCAGGTAGCTCTCGAACTGACCGGCAAACGAGTGCTCGTCCGAGTCCTCGGCGATTGATGAAGACCGAACCGCAACCCTAGTGCCCCTGGAGAAATGTACGTCGAAGGCATTTAGGATTTCGTTCTCTTCGCTGTCGGTAAATCCTGTTGATCGGATGTCAGCTTGAAGGCGAATGGCAATCGGTGCAACTTCGCTGGGGGTCGCTGTGAGTGTCTCCTGCAGCGAGTCAAGGTTGGTCTTGTCAACCCGCGACATGACTGCCTCAAAGGCCGCTGTGGTGACGCAGATCCATGGGGGCACCGCACCGTAGGCGTGAACACGGGCCAAGTTGGCGGCCTTCCCGCCCACCCGTCGTTTGCCCGCGTTTTCGGCTGACTCCATCGACACAACTAAGGTGCTAGCGGCGTTCGTGGCGTATGGACCGCCTGGGTCGGCAACAGCGCTCGCGTTGCTACGCATTGAAGTCGACCTCAAAGACGAGAACGGAGAGGAAGCCTGGTCCCTCGACCTCGAAGCTATCTTTCAGGAGCATCCCCACCCGGCTGCATAGCCGCGTGATCTCTTGGCGGCTGTAATTTTTTGCAGCCTGCGTGCGCATCGCAAGCCGCATTTCGTACAGTGTTCTCGAAAGGCGTTGGTGAGGTGTCGCGTCGGCGAAGTGGTCGATAACCACGAATTCCCCCCCCTTAACTAAAGCACTCTTCACCTTACGAACGTAGCTGTCGGCCGCAGGTTCTTTAAGGAAATGAAAGGACGATCCCATGACAATCCGATCGAAAGCAGATTTGGGGAAATGGACTTCGTGGAAATCACCTTCAAGAGCCTCAACCCTGTCCAGGCAGCCGAGCTGTTCGGCGCGCTTGAAGAAGTGGTTCGTGAGAACCTGGGGAAAGTCGACTGCGACGACCTTGGCCCGTGGAGCTCGACGAGCCATTGCCAAGCTCCACAGACCGGTGCCGGTGCCTACGTCCAGGATATGCCCCGGCTCACCGTCAAGACGTGCCGCTACTGCCTCAGCGGTTGCACTCATTTGGTTCGCGTAGCCGACGCTTTCGAAAAACTTCGTATAGAAGGCATCTAGGTTCTCAGGCGAACTATCGATCGTGATCCAGGGTTTTCCCGTCTGAAGAAATTCAGGGATTTGGTCCCAACAGAAGCTGTTGTCACGACGGAGCTCGTGGTGCTGTTGTGTGCTGGTGTACTGATCGCCTGAGCGGGTCAGGTATCCCATCCCGCGCAAGGTCTCCAGCACACTGGAGTAAGCGCGGTGGTCGCCCCCATTCCGCTCGGCTACTTGCAGAGCAGTAGCGGGGGCCCCGCGTAGTTCCTCTAACAGCCCACTTCGCGTGGCGAATGAAACGATGTTGGAAATCTGTTCGATCTCCATGAGAGCGAAATACTGATGCGACACATAGCCTCCTGTTTGAAAGATGATCAGTTGACCGCATGTTCCGCAGGGAACCAACTACCAGTTCTGGTAGGTGCTGTGCTGATGAGACGCGCTTAGGATTCAGCGTTCAACTCTTGGAGCGACAGCAATGTCCAACCTATTAGCGGGGAAATCCATCACCGGCCCGGAGACCGGCCGCCTGATCATCAACGGCGAGCAGTACGTCAACTTCGTTGGGTTTAACTACTTAGCTCTCCAAGCCGACCCAAGGCTACGTCATGCCGCGGCGCAGGCGCTCGAGCTCGGGCAGCCGTGGTCGCAAATGGGAAGCAGTGGCTACGGGGGTGGGGATATTGCACTCGACGACGTGGCCGCTGCAGGAGCGAGCTTCTTCGATACTGAGACCAGTGTGTACATGGCGACGGGCTATTTCTGTGGCCCCGTTGCGGTTGAGGCGGTTAGAGGCCGCTATGACGCCATCTTTATAGACGAACTCGCTCATTTCAATTTGCTGGACGCGGCCAAGATCTCAGGCCGACCATATTCGACATTCCGCCACAGAGACGCCGGATCGCTTGAGCATCTTGTGAAACGAACAAAAGGGGTCAGGCCATTGGTCCTAACAGACGGAGTGTTCGCGACAACCGGAGCCATTCCTCCGCTTCGGAACTACGTGCAGATTGCGACAGCGGCAGGCGGGCTGGTCATCGTTGACGAATCCCACGCCTACGGTGTAGTCGGAATACGCGGACGCGGTGCGGCCGAACATGAAGGTGCAGAGGTCGTACATGCAGGGACACTCAGCAAGGCATTCTGCGGACAGGGTGCACTGTTTCCTTGTTCGCGGGAAGTCGCCATTGCCGTTCGCCGCACGCCGCCGCTGCGGGGGGCAAGTTCAGGATCCCTGATTTCCGCCATGGTCTGTGCGAGAGCGCTTCGAATCGTGTCCTCTGAGCCAGAGCGACGAGTGCGGCTGCATGAGCTCTCTCAGAAGCTGAAGGGAGGTCTCCGGCAATTGGGGCTAGAGATTCTAGACACGCCTGCGCCGATCACCTCCTTCACGCTGTCTAGTAGAGCTGAGATGCTGCACCTGCAGCAGGCGTTGTTCCGCGAAGGCATCCACGTGCTTATATCCAACTACATCGGGGCAGGGCCCGACGGAACCGTCCGTTGCGCAACCTTTGCCGATCACACCGACGCCGATATCGATCGCTTGGTTGGCTCTATTAAACGAATCCTTTAAGTGATCCATGGCAAATCTTCAAACCGATCTCAATCTGACATACCTCCTGTTTGGAGCTTTCATCGCAGCACTAGCAATGGTGCAATCGATATTCGGCGTCGGCCTCCTAATCTTTGGCACTCCGGCACTACTTTTTGCAGGTGTACGGTTCGACGAGGTCTTGTCGGTCCTGCTCCCGGCTTCGCTTTCAGTCAGCGTACTTCAGATTGTGTGCGATGGTCGTCCAAAGACTAGCGAGATCGCGGGATACTTCGTATACATGCTTCCCGCACTCGGCATCGGATTGCTGGTGGCACTCTTTGCTCACGTGCCTGGTTTAGATCTCTTTATTTGCGGTCTGCTTGTGTTCGCAGCCGTGCTCCGTGTGTCACCAAACTATCGCGAGAAGCTGATGGCCTTCGCGAAGCGATTCAGTCGGACGACGCTTATTGCCATCGGTATGGTCCATGGAATGACGAACATGGGAGGTAGCCTTCTGGAGGCTTATGTGTCTAGCAGAGAGTCCGAGAAACTGAACATCCGCCAGAGCATAGCTTGCGGATATGCCCTCTTGGCGGGTTCGCAGCTCATCGTCCTGGCATCAGTGGGACGCTTTCAAGTGTCGGCCGCTACCGGCATCGCGATCATCGTTGCCAGCAGCGTATTTCTAACCTTCGGCCGACGCACTTTCGCTCTTATCCATCAGACTCGATACAGGGTATTTGTTAGCGTCTTGATGGTGCTTGCGGCCTCCGCACTGATTGCAAAGCGAGCGCTAGTATGAAATCGGATCAGCATGTTAATGACCCCCTGGAGGAGGCAAAGCGATTCCTTATGCAGGTGTCGCCCCGGCCATCGATGGTCGCGATCTCTGGAAAAGGCTCTTGGCTGACGGATCATGCAGGAACAGCTTATCTTGATTTTGTGCAAGGACGTGGCACAAATGCGCTGGGTCACTGCGCGCCCGAACTCAGTCGCGCAGTGACAATGCAGGCGTCGACAATGGTCAACCCTGGTTCCCATCTTTACAGCGACCAAGGCCTGCAACTGGCCAAGGTGCTCGCTCAAACATCCGGACTGGACCAGGTTTTTTTTGCTAACTCTGGGACCGAGGCGAACGAAGCTGCAATCAAGTTGGCTAGGAAGTGGGGGCGATTGAATGGGCGCGAGAACCCGGAGATTCTCGTGTTCCATGATGCGTTTCACGGTCGGTCTATGGGCTCGATGTCAGCGTCGGTACGCCCTGCCTGGGACCGTTGGTTCGGGCCTTTGGCTCCTGGATTTCGGGCCGTGCCGTTCAATGACCTAGCTGCCGTCGCCCAAGCCTTCTCACCTCAAGTTGCTGCTGTCCTCGTCGAGCCAGTCCAGGGTGAGGCCGGGGTCGTACTGGGCACTCAATATTTCTTGCAAGGTTTGAGAGAACTGTGCGACAGGAACGGTGCGCTACTGATACTTGATGAGGTCCAGACTGGAATCGGTCGTCTGGGGTCTCTCTTCGCCTTTCAGCACTACGGGGTTAGGCCCGATATCGTCACCGCAGGCAAAGGCTTGGGGAACGGCTTTCCAATCTCCGCAGTACTGGCGACAGAGGCGGTATGCGTTTTCGAGCACGGTGAGCACGGGGGAACATTCAATGGAGGTCCGCTCGCTTGTTCCGTAGCTCTTGCCACACTCGCGACGGTTGATAGCAAGCCATTTCTAAACGATGTGCGTACGAAGGGCACGCAGTTGGGTCTCAGGCTGCACTCCCTAGGCGAGGCGCTTCGATGCGGGGGAGCAGCTGGCATCGGGCTTATGTGGCGGATGGAGCTCAACCAGCCTATCGCGTCAGCAGTCGTACGCTACGCTATGGACGGTCTGAGAGCCGATCCTGGATGGGAGTGCCGCGGGCTGCTACTGAATGCCCCGAGACCGAACATCCTAAGATTCCTCCCAGCGCTGAACGTCTCAACAGACGAGATCGACCTGATGGTCGATGGACTGCGACGCTCAATCATTCGAGTGAGAGAGGCAGGCGTTGCATAACGCTCAAGCTTCGGCATTGAATCGTGGACTGCCCCTAGGCGTTTGAGCGCGCCAGGGCGTGAGGTTGGGATTTGTGTACCTGACTAGGGGCAGTCCAGTTCCCCCTATTCAAGATGGGTTCGCCGGACGCTTACGGAACAATTTCAGAGTTGACGATATGCTGCTCTATGTTCAACTTCCAACTGGGTCGCCGAACGATGCTTGTACAAATGCTTTCCTCAATCGAAATGCCCGCGCGTATACACGTTTCGGTCGAACGGCAGTCGCTTCATTTAGCGTTGGCCAATGGCGTTGAACGTCATTACGATGTATCGACGGCAGCAAACGGAACGGGTTGCGAAACTGGTAGCTATTGCACGCCTACCGGCGACCACCGCATTCGGTTAAAGATAGGAGAGGGATGTCCTAAGGGCGCAGTGTTTCGGCGGCGAAGACCCACCGGAGAGATATTTGATCAGGAACTTGCAGAGCGTTTTCCGGACCGAGATTGGATCTTGACACGCATCCTCTGGTTAGAAGGGTTGCAATACGGCATTAATCGCGCAAGCAGTTTGGACACCTTGAGAAGATTCATCTACATTCATGGCACAGCCGACGAGCATTTAATTGGAAGACCGGTTTCGCATGGATGCATACGCATGAGAAATGATGAGATAGTCGACCTCTTCTCGCTTGTTCCTACCGGCATTGCCGTGCGCATTGGCTGAGCCAAGCCCGTCTGAGGGTGGTGTGTCACCGATTGAATTGAAAGGAGGTAAATCGATGTTCTCTCACATCTTCATGGGCGTCAGCGATTTCGAACGAGCATTTGGCTTCTACCAGCGAGTCATGACTGCTCTGGGACTTGATCTCCGCTTTAAGGACGGCTAACACCACCTATCTACGAAGCGCGCACTGAACCGTCCCGGGTTTCGCAGAGGCTCCTTCGTTTGAGAAGATGGCGCCTATGATGAGGAAATTCCCGAAGTACCCTCAAAAGCTGATCGAGCGTGCAGCGCGCATGGTGCTCGAATCCCAGGATCAACACCCCTCGCAATGTATCGTGGGATGGAGAGTTAGCAGTTCAATGCGCACCAACTTTGTACTCGATGCGCTGGAACAGTCCCTGCACGCCCGTCAGCCAAGCAGCGCAGGCCCTCTGATTCATCACAGTGATAGGGGGCGTGCAATACGTCAGCATCCGCTCAAAGGTTGAGCGAGGCTGGTATAGAGCCCTCAGTGGGCAGCAAAGGGGACTCCTACGACAACGCCCTGGCAGAGACGATCAATGGGCTGTGCAAGGCTGAGTTGATTCATCGCCGGGTACCGTGGAGGAGTCGTAAGGCGGTGGAGATTGCGACCCTCGAGCGAGTAGCGTGGTTCAATAACCACCGCCTCATGGCATGCCTAGAGTGCGCGGACTAAGATCGACAGGGAATTATTTACCGCACAAAAAAGAAAATGATCGAAGATATCGTCCGGATTATGATAAAAATAATCCGAATGAAAAAAGGTGCTGCACCTTGAAAGGGTTTTTAGGTTTAATATGTCATTAAAGAGCAATGTGGATGCATCAATTTTCAACGAGATGCTTTGATCATCTGATAAAATTGATGCATTTGATATGTAGAATGGTATTCGTGGGTTGTCGAGTGATTTTTGAAAAATGTTAATTTGATAAATTTAAATGGATGGGATTTTGTTTTTTATATTGCTCTGCGCTCGACAAATGGCACCGGTTTTTATAAAAACAAGAAGATACCCATCTGATCATCGGTATGAATTCCCTATCTCAACACCCATACCAGGAAGTGAAGATGCTGATTATGGAGTGAGTGAGGTTGCGAACGCTTTTTTCTTGTCACTAAATGAAAATAATTTTTATATAAAAATCCTATGCATTAGAAATACAAAGCACTGCGTGATTATGTTTTTCTGCATCCATTGCTAGCCTGGATATGGCTTTGGTAAACGGTTTTTTTTGCGGTGGGAAAAAATAAAATAATTGATAAAGGTGATGTGTGATTTTTGGTTATGCCGCAGTAAGCTGCCGATGTGCTAAGTGAAAAAGTTCACCCAAGCCTCGAAGCAAACCGAAAATAACTATCGACACGTAGATTTGTTATCGATGGTTAAGGCTCGCTCACGAACATCGACCAGCGGTTTGCATGCTTTTGTTCAAAGCTGAACTTCAGGAAAAATCGCATTTATGGTCATAACGACAGCTTCATGTTTCAAATCAACCATCCCTCGTTGGTAGGCCTCTGAATTAATTTGACGTGTTATCTGGGGCGGTCTCAAACTTGAACTGCAACACCCCTGTTTGAGATTAGGTCAGTGTCAGTGAATGGTAGCGTCTTTGCGTTGTGCAATTGCCTGCATGAACTGCTGGAATGCTTGGTACGGAGATTTCCAGCCCAGCGTTTGGCGCGGCCTGTTGTTGAGCATATCGGCAATCGAGTCCAGCGCATCTTGGTCATGGACACTGAGGTCCTCTCCTTTGGGAAGGAACTGGCGCAGCAATCCGTTGGTGTTCTCGCAACTACCCCGCTGCCAGGGACTGTGCGGATCACAGAAGTAGACCCGAACTCCGGTTGCATGGGTGAGCTCCCGGTGGCGTGCCATCTCCTTACCCTGATCGTAGGTGAGCGTCTGGCGCATGGGTTGGGCTACTTGATTGAGCTTGGCCGTGAATGCAGCCAAAGCCGATTGAGCGGTGGCATCAGGCATGCGGCAAAGTAGCACCAGGCGCGTGCTGCGCTCGACCAGCACACCGACTGCAGACTGGTTGCCTGCGCCCTTGATAAGGTCCCCCTCCCAATGACCGGGCATCAGCCGGTCATCTCCCTGGGGGGAGCGCACATGAATGCTCACCATGTCGGGGATCTGACCGCGCCGGTCTTGCCCTGCCGTGCGCGGTATGCGGCCACTGCGCCCCCAGCGCAGCAACGCAATCAACTGCTTCTTGAGCTCGCCACGGGGATAGGCATAGATGGCGTTGTAGATCGTTTCATGGGACACATGCGCGCTAGGATCATCTGGATGCATGCTCTGTAGTGTGTGGGCAATTTGCTGGGGAGACCAACGCCAGAGCAAAAGATGACAGACGACGTGCCACAGAGCGCCATCGGGGTGCAGCTTGGGCAAAGGCCGAGAAGCAATGCGGCGTGCGTCACAGGATGCCTGTGCAGGCCTGCAGGCATAGCCATGGGCAGCCGAGCCATTGCGGGCGAGTTCACGGCAGATGGTGCTGGGGCTGCGCCCAAGCAGCCGGGCAATGGCTCGTTGGCTGACACCCTGCTGCACCAGCGATGCGAGGGTCAGGCGATCTCGTGAAGTCATCTGTGCAAGTTACCTGAGGTTCAGGTGTTGCACTCCGGATCTGAGACCGCCATCTATTAAGTATGTAGAGGATCCTGGTATCCGTTTTAATGCGGATAGCCTTGCTGCTTATATTATTGGCACTAACCCAAGAAAGGAGCGCTATTGATGCTAAATCCATGCCATTGGCCCAAAAGAGCTGCCGTTTCACTGCTGCTCCTGTTTGGAGTGTCATCAGTTTCTGCCTGCTCACTGATTGGGTTGCAGCATGAGGTGAAATTTCATGCGAATGATTCAAGCCTTGGTAAAAGTGAGGCAGTTGCGCTTGCTAGATGGTTTGTACATCAAAGAGATATAAGGCCCAATGATGAAGTTGACATTGTGTCCATGTATCCAGCGGGAGATAAAATGTTGGAGCAACTCTCTCAGGGAAGAATGCAAAATATTGCGAAAATCATAGCTACCTTGAATACCGATGAGATTAAGGTAGTTTTGAATTCAGGGGAGGGGCAGCAGGATGCAACAGGACCCTTAGGTTATGTGTATAACGAAGTACTTGTGGTAATGGCACCTTCCTGCTCAAGGACTGGCACCTGTTGCGGTATCACTGTGAAGTAACGGACGCATGCGGCAATCCAGATTCATCTAGTTGCCGCACCGCATCATTCAGCCTGAATCCCGGCGTCAGTTCCTGCCCCCTGCTGCTCCAGCTTCTGCAGCACCCAATGAATATGGCTACGCAGCGCATACAACTCATCCGCATACGACAGCGGCACGGTGATCTTCTCGACCTTGCGGCTCAGCGCCAGCAGCTCGGCCTGGATGCTGGCGCGGTCGGGCTCGGGTTGCTCCATCTCGTGCTCGATGGCGCGCAGCTGGCCGTACCACTTGAAGACACGTGAGCGCACGCGGAACTGGTAGAGGGGCGGTACGACACGGGATAGCGGCAGCATAAAGGCCAGCAGGACACCCAGCACCAGCCACATGCGCTCGACCAGGTTGGCGAGCCAGAAGGGCAGGTAGCGCTGCAGCAGGGGGGCGGGTTCGTTGATGGCGCGCACGCCTTCGGGGGCGACGGCCAGTTCGCTGCTGCGGGTGTTGGGAAAGTCGCGTGCCCGGTTGAACCAGCCCGCCTGGCTGTGGATGCCCTGCGAGGCCTGGGCGAAGAGCTGCTTGATGGCGGGGTGGGTGTCATCGCGGGCCAGCAGCGAGGTGGTGGAGGCCAGCAGGTGCACGTTTTGCGGCGGCACATTGGCGGCAAGGTCGACAATGCCGCGCGGTAGGGTGACGGGGCTGAGGAACCTGAACTTGCGGCCATAGGCCTCGTTTTGCGGAAAATCCATCAGCTGCACGCCGGGGGTCTTCAGCAGCATCTGCACCATGGGCGATTCGGGCGCGGAAACCAGCACCAGTGCATCGATCTTGCCATCCAGAAACGCGACGGTCGCAGGCGTCTCAGCCAGGTGCGACACACGCAGCTGGGCCAGATTCAGGCGGTTGGCCTCCAGCAATTGGTTGAACAGATTGGGCACGCCGCTGCCGGCGGTGCCGACATTGACACGCCAACCCGCCAGTTGCGTCAGATTGCTCAAGTGGGCGCGTTTGGTCAGGCGCTGCGCAGCATCGCTGCGGTAGAACAGCCAGACGGGCTCGACAAACAGCGCGCCCAGCGAGGTGAGGCTGTCGAGGTCGTCCTCGGTCAGGTCGGCGGTGCCGCCTTGCACAAAAGCCAGATCGACCTTGCCCTCGCGCAGCAGCTGCAGGTTGTCGAAGGAGCCTTCGCTGCCGACGAGGTCTACCCGGATCTTGTTCCTGGCCAGGGGCGTGCGGTACTGCTCGCCAAAGCTGGCGTAAGCGCTTTGGGCCGGGCCGGTGGCCAGCTTGACCTGCGAGGGCGGGTTGGGCTTGAGCCACCAGTAGGCCCCCACGATCAAGGCCACGGCCAGGATGACCAGCGGGCCGCCGGAGACCAGCGCATCGCGGATATTGAGCACCAGGGTGATCAGGGTTTGGCGCAGCCCGTAGGCTTTTTGGCGCATCGACGTGGAGCGGTCACCCATGGTGTGTGGCGGGCTGCCTGCGCAGCGCAGTTGGAATGGCGCCTACTGTAAATCAGCGGCGCAGGGCAGGTGCAAGGCCTTGTGGTTTTCTCCGGCATCGATTTGTAAACGATTGGCATGCAGCACCGCCTGCAAGGTGGCCTGGGCGACCGCTTCGGCGGCCATCGTGGCCAGCACCATCATCCCCAGGCTGCGCCCGGCGGCGCCAGTACCCAGGCAGAACAAGGTGTCGCCGTCGGACATGGTGTGCACCGGGTTGATGGCGCGCGCCAGGCCATCGTGGCCCACGGTGGCCAGGCGGCTGGCCTGCGCCTTGGTGATGACGGCATCGGTGGCGATCACGCCGATGGTGGTGTTGGTGCCCGCCAGCAGGGGCTGGGGCGGCTCGCCGCGCAGCAGCGCGCGGCGCGTGTCGATGAGGCCCAGACCATCGCGGGTGCGTGCGCCAGCCACCACCTGGGCGGTGTCCGGGTGCAGTACATCGCCCAGTGCATTGCAGGCAATGATGGCGCCCACGGTGACGCCATCGACGGTGACGGAGGCCGTGCCGATGCCGCCTTTCATCGCCCGCTGGATGCCAAAGATCTTGCCTACGGCTGCGCCGGCCCCCGCGCCCACATTGCCTTGCGCGGGCATGGCGCTGCTGGCGGCCTGGCAGGCGGCATAGCCGGCCTGGGCATCAGGGCGGATGCGCATATCGCCCACCAGCACGTCAAACAGCACGGCCGCAGGCACCAGCGGAATGCGGCCCACGGAGATATCGAGGCCTACGCCTTGCTCTTCCAGCCAGCGCATGGCGCCGCTGGCGGCATCCAGGCCCCAGGCGCTGCCGCCCGCCAGCATGATGGCGTGTACGCGCTCGACCAGGTTGGTGGGGTGGAGCAGGTCGGTTTCGCGCGTGCCGGGTGCGGCGCCGCGCACATCGACGCCGCCCACCGCCCCGGCCTTGGCCAGGATGGCCGTGCAGCCGGTGGGGCGTCGTGTGTCGGTGAAATGGCCCACTTCGATGCCTTGCACCATGGTGATGGAGCCGGCCGAAGCGATAGAGAGGGGGGAGGAAGACATGGCCCGATTGTGGGCCAACTGGGCTTGTGGCTGTGGAGGCAAAGACAGCGGGCTGTCAAACAGGTGTCTGACAGCCCGCAAAGAGGGATGGGCAGGAGTGCGAGCGCAAGCCGATCAGGGGCGGATGACGATCTGCGGGCTGATGACAATGGCCTCGGGCGGGCGGGGCGCCACCAGCACCGGGGCGGCATAGACGGGCTGCGGCGCGGGTGCGTAGTAGGCGGCTGGGCGGTCATGGCAGCGGCGCTTTTCCTTGTATTCGCCATTGCGCTTCCACTTGCGCTCCACCTTGCAGTTGCCGTCCCAGAACTGCTCCTTGTGTTCCTTGCGGTGGTGGTGGCGGTGGCCGCCACCGTGGGCCCAGCTGGCATCGGCCAGGCAGGACAGTGCCAGCGCAGTGAGCAAAGGGGTCAACAAACGGTTCATGGCAGGGGGGTGGAGTTGTGGTGGATGCTGGCAGCTTAGCGGAAAATTCTGTATCAAAAGATGAGCAATGGTTGCTTTGTACATCAGCTCTAGTGGCTGTTTTGATGGTGTAAATCTATGGCGATGGCAGCTACGATTTTTCCATCTGTAAGCACCCGTTGCCGCGCTGGCGCCGGGTGCTGCGCGTCATCAGGCGTTGACGGTGGTTTGCTGCTGCTCTCCCAAGCCTTCAATACCCAGGCGCATCGTCTGGCCAGCTTTCAGGTAGACAGGGTTTGGCTTGATGCCCAGGCCCACGCCGGGCGGCGTGCCGGTCGAGATGATGTCGCCCGGCTGCAGGCTCATGCACTGGCTGACGTAGGCGACGATCTGCGCGACGCTGAAGATCATCGTCTTGGTGTTGCCGTTCTGAAAACGCTTGCCATCCACATCCAACCACATCGACAGGTTTTGCGGGTCCGGCACTTCATCGCGCGTCACCAGCCAGGGGCCGATGGGGCCAAAGGTGTCAAAGCCCTTGCCCTTGTCCCAGGTGCCGCCGCGCTCGATCTGCCATTCGCGCTCGGACACATCGTTGACCACGCAGTAGCCGGCCACATGCTCCAGTGCCTGCGCTTCGGTGATGTACTTGGCGGCCTTGCCGATGACCACGCCCAGCTCGACTTCCCAGTCGGTCTTGCTGGATCCACGGGGGATTTCGACAGCATCGTTGGGGCCGCAGATGGCACTGGTCCATTTGTTGAAGATCACGGGTTCGGTCGGGATGGCGGCTCCCGATTCAGCGGCATGGTCGGCGTAGTTGAGGCCGATGCAGATGAACTTGCCCACCCTTGCCACGCAAGGGCCGACGCGCGGCTGGCCAGGCACTGCTGGCAGCGTGGCCGGGTCGATCGCGCGCAGGCGGGCCAGCGCGGCGTCGCCCAGGTGTGCACCTTCTATATCGCTGAGCACCCCCGAGAGGTCGCGCAAGGTGTTTCTGCTGTCGAGCAGGCCGGGCTTTTCCTGGCCCACCGGGCCGTAACGCAGTAATTTCATGTCATCTCCAATGGATCAAATTGCATGCAGGCGCCAGTCTAGGTGCCTGCAGCTAGGGCTGCTGTCGCGCAGCGGTAAAAGTGGGGGCTGGCGGGTTTTAGTTGGACCAGCCGCCATCAATCACATGGGCCTGGCCGGTGGTAAAGGCCGCCTCGTCCGAGGCCAGATAGGCCACCAGCGCGGCAATCTCCTCGGGCTTGCCGACGCGGCCCATGGGCTGGCGGGCCACAAAGGCGGCGCGCACCGCGTCAACCGACAGGCCATCGTGCGCTGCCTGGGTGGCGATGCGCTGGCCGAGCGATGGCGAATCGACGGTGCCCGGGCAGATGGCATTGCAGCGCACGCCCCGGGTGCAGTAATCGGCAGCGATGGACTTCGTCATGCCGATGACGGCTGCCTTCGACGCACTGTAGGCAAAGCGGTTGGGCACGCCCTTGATGCTGGAGGCGGCCGAGGACATATTGATGATGCTGCCCCGGCCGCGCTGCAGCATGCCCGGCAAAAAGGCGCGGATGCTGCGGTACATGGCTTTGACATTCAGGTCAAAGGCAAAGTCCCAGTCCTCTTCGCTGCATTCGAGCACGCTGCCGGCATGCACAAAGCCTGCGCAGTTAAAGAGGATGTCTATGGGGCCGAGCACTTCGGCCAGTGTCTGGATCTGGGCGCTGTCGCGCACATCGAGCTGGCGCGCATCGAGGCCCGAGCCTGCCAGCGGGCCGATATGCAAGTCGGTGGCAATTACGCGCGCACCTTCGGCTGCCAGGCGCTCGGCGCTGGCGCGGCCAATGCCTTGCGCCGCTGCGGTCACCAGGGCCACCTTGCCTGCCAGGCGGCCGGTGGAGACGGAAGAATGGGTCATGGAGTCAGTCCTGTGAAAGATGCCTGGGCGCGCTATGGACTAGCGCGCCAGGCGAGGGGGTAAAGCTGAGTACGCTTAGAAGTGCCCGTCCTGCGCCAGCTTGGGCGGGCTGCCAGCGGCGCTGGTTGGCGGGGTGGGTGCTGCCACCGATGCCTGCGGGCGGCGTCCATACTTGCGCGCCCACATGGCCGTGAGGATCGGCACCAGAATGGCGGTCAGCAGGCAGGCGGTGGCGGTGATGGCGGTGGCCGAATCGGCCATGGACTTGAGCTCGGGCACCATGGTGCCGATGATTTGCGGATTGGCAACAGCTGCACCAGCGGTGGACGAGGCGGCCAGCCCCGCAGTGCCATTGCCGCCGCCAATGTACTTATCCGCCAGGATCAGCGGGATGCCGGTGACGATGATGACGGCCACGCCGACAAACACACCGGTAAAGCCGCTCTTGGCGATGACACCCAGGTCAATCGAGCAGCCCAGCGCAAAGCCGAAGAACGGAATCAGCGGATGCACGCAGCGGCCAAAGAACTCGCGCAGGTTCGCATCCAGGTTGCCCAGCGCAAAGCCGATCAAAAACGGCAGCACCGCGCCGGCAAACAAGCGCGGCTCAAACACCGCCACGCCGGTGGCGCCCAGAATAAGCATGCTGACCAGCGGGCCGGACTCGATGGAGGTGAGCACAAACGCGCCAGCCTCCTCTTGCGTGCCGTATTGCTGCATCAGCGCGGCATACAGCCCCCCATTGGTCATGTCCATCGCGGTGACCAGCGCGAGCACCGAGAGGCCGGTGAACAGCCCCGTCTGGATGCCGCCGGCCGGTAAAAAGCGCGTGGCCACCATCGCCACCACCCAGGCGACCAGGATCTTGGTGAGCACCAAGGTGCCGGATTTTTTCAGCACCACGCCGGTGGCCTTGAGGTTGATCGTCGCCCCCATGCAAAAGAACCAGACCGCGAGGATCGGCACGGTGCCGGTCATCAGCCCGTTGGTGAACGAGCCAAAGTACTTGCCGGCATCTGCTGCAAAGGTGTGCACGCAGGCGCCCAGCAGCAGGGGAATCAGCATGAGCCCGCCGGGCACACGCTCAATGGTTTTCTGGATTTCCATGTCTCGCTCCTCACACTTTTTGTGGTGGTTTGTTATCGCTTGTAGAGGTGTTGTCCGATGACTATCGTGGCAACCGGGACAGTGTTCCATAAATTTAAATTCAAAAAATAGCTGGTAAACCCTTTGTTTTTTGCTATTCATAAAAATTTACGGAACAGTGTTCTGAAAAACAAAAAATGTGTTCCAATGGTTGCCATATCTCCCGGTCAGCCCGCGTTTTGGCGGGCCGCTTTTGTACCCATTGCATTCACCAGCCATGTCCGATTCATGCTTTGCCCCAGCGCCTGTCGCTGCCCCCGCCAGCCCCCGCCACCCTTTTGATCTGCAGGGGCGGGTAGCGCTGGTGACTGGCTGCAATACCGGCATCGGTGCGGGCATTGCGGTGGCGCTGGCGCAGGCGGGGGCCGATATCGTGGCGCTCAACCGCAGTGAGGCCAGCCAGACGGCAGCGCAGGTGCAGGCGCTGGGCCGGCGTTTTATCGCGGTGCAGGCCGATCTGTCTGACACGGCGGCCATAGGCGATGCGCTGGCCCAGGTGCTGGCGGCCTGCGGGCAGGTCGATATCCTGGTGAACAATGCTGGCATCATTCGCCGTGCGGATGCGCTGGACTTCACGGAAGAGGACTGGGATGCGGTGATGAACACCAACCTCAAAAGCCTGTTCTTTCTGTCGCAGGCTGTGGCGCGCCATATGCTGGACTGCGCCGCACGGCAAGGCGCGCAGTGGCAGGGCGGCAAGATCATCCATATCGCGTCGCTGCTGTCGTTCCAGGGCGGGGTGCGTGTGCCGTCATACACAGCAGCCAAGAGCGGTGTGCTGGGTTTGACCCGGCTGATGGCCAATGAATGGGCCGGCAAGGGCATCCATGTGAATGCGATCGCGCCAGGCTATATCGAGACCAACAACACCGAGGCACTGCGCCAGGATGCAGGCCGCGCCGGTGAGATCCTGCAGCGCATCCCCGCGGGCCGCTGGGGCCAGCCGGCGGACCTGGGTGGCGCGGCGGTATTTCTGGCCTCCAGCGCGGCCGACTATGTGCATGGCCATACCTTGGCCGTCGATGGCGGCTGGCTGGCCCGATAATCGAGGCCATCCACACAGCCCAACACAGAAGGACGGACCGATGAGCGAGAGCCCCGCAGCCATGGACAAGACCGACACCGTCGCCGCGGTGGAGAAAGCCTTTGCCATTCTGGAATGCCTGGGCAACCAGCGCGATGTCAGCGTGACCGCGCTGGCCCAGCAGCTGGCGCTGTCCAAGTCCTCCGTGCACCGGCTGCTGCAAACCTTGAAGGCGCTGGGCTATGTGGCGCAGGATGGCGAGTCCGAGCTGTACCGCGCCACCTTGCGGCTGTTTGAGCTAGGCGGCAAGGCGCTGGAGAACACCGACCTGGTGCGCGAGGCCGATGAGGAGATGCGCCGCCTGGGGGCGCTGACCCGCGAGACCATCCACCTGGGCGCGCTCGATGAGGACGCGATCATCTACATCCACAAGATCGAATCGGATTTTGGGCTGCGCATGCAGTCGCGCATTGGCCGGCGCAAGCCCTTGCACAGCACTGCCATTGGCAAGGTGCTGCTGGCCTTCATGCCGGCCGAGCAGGCGCGGGCGCTGCTGTCGTCGCAGCCGCTCAAGCTGTTCACGCCCCGCACCTTGAGCTCCGTCGATGCCGTGATGGACATCCTGCCCCGCGTGCGTGCGCAGGAGGTGGCCGAGGACGACGAGGAGGCCGAGCCCGGCCTGCGCTGCATTGCGGTGCCGGTGTTTGACCGCTTTGGCCATGTGATTGCTGCGCTGTCGGTGTCTTTCCCGGTCATGCGCTGCGGCGCAGATACGCCGCATTACTACCGCACACTGCTGAAAACCGCCAGTGCGGCGATCTCGCAAAAGATGGGCTGGCATGCGCCGCACATTGCCAAAGATGCGAAAGATGCAGAAGGCGAGCCGATCAGCACAGGCGACGCGCCGCTTTAACGCGGCTCGCGCTGCCTGGGTTCAGCCGGGCACCAAGCGGGTATCAAGCTGGCATCAGGCAGATGCCAGCACAAAATCGCCAGGCGCGTAGCGCGCGCTGGTATCCATGCGCACCTGGCGCAGCGCTGCGGTTTGCTGGTGCGCGTCGTACAGCCCTTCGGCGGCATAGTTGATCAGCAGGCTGCGGCGGTGCGCGCCGCTGGGGTTGAGGCTGGCGGCATGCAGCAAGTCGACATCAAACACCAGAATATCGCCGGCCTGGCCGGCGATCTGAATCGCCTGCGATTCGTCATGCTCGCTGCGCGCAGCTTCTTCTGCGTTGGGGCGGTGGCTGGCCGGGATCAAGCGGGTGGCGCCGTTGTCCGGCCCAAAGTCATCCAAAAAGGCCAGCGCGCCCACAGTGTCGCCCGGCCGTTGGTTGGACAAGTCACGGTGCAGGCGCTGGTAGCCGCCACCACCAATGGGCTCGCGCCCTTCGACCTGCGACAGAAAAAAGCGCTCGCCAATCAGCACACCCGCAGCGGCCAATAGCTGCGGCAGCTGGCACACGGCGAGTATCTGGGGGTTGTCATCGACCAGTGCATGGCGCCAATCCCAGCCCCGGGGCACGGGCCAGTGGCTGGTGATGCCCGCATCAAAGGCCTCGCGCAAACCCGGCAACCAGGCGACTGGGATGGCCTGGCGCAGCAGCACATAGCCGTCGTGCTGGAGCTGTTCGCATGCGTCCATGGTCTGCCTTTCAAGCTGCGCGGTCGGGTGGGGAAGGGGCAGCAGGCAGTATAGCCAGTGGAGCCGGGGTGTGGCCTGGGGTGCCGGGCGCGCGCAGTGGCAGGGATGCGGCCATGCAGTCGATAAACACCCGCAGCCTCGGTGCCAGCTGTTTGCTCGATGACCAGAGCAGCCGAAAGCTGCCTTCATGGACCACCTGTGCGTCCAGCACAGTCACCAGCTGGCCGCGTGCGATGGCAGCGCGCACCATAAAGTCCGGCAGGCAGGTAATGCCCAGGCCCGCAATGGCCGCTTCCATCAGCGCCGATGTGGTGGTGCAGACCATGGACGTGGGCAAGCTCCAGGCGGCAGCGCCGGCGTCGGCGCGCAGCGGCCAGGGCTCCAACTTGCCGCTGCTGGGAAAGCGGTGCTGCAGGCAGGCATGGGTGGCCAGGTTGGCCGGCTGCTGGGGCGTGCCACGCGCTGCGAGATAGCTGGGGGCGGCCACCAGCTGCAGCGCAAAGCTGCCCAGCACCCGCGACACCAGCCGCGAATCGGCGGCCTCTCCAGTGCGCATCACCACATCAAAACCTTCCTCGATCACATCGACCAGCCGGTCGCTGAAATCCAGGTCCAGGGTAATGGCCGGGTAGCGCTGCATAAAAGCCGTGAGCGCAGGCATGACCAGCGCATCGACCTGCGGCAGGCTCACCCGCAAGCGCCCGCGCGGGGACTGCCAGGTCTCGGACAGCTCCAGCTCTGCGGCCTCGACCTCGCACAGAATGCGGCGACAGCGCTCCAGGAACAGCGCGCCTTCGGCTGTCAACGTCATGCTGCGGGTGCTGCGGTGGAACAGCCGCACGCCCAGGCGCGTCTCCAGCCGGCAAATGCTTTTGCCCACGGCCGATGCAGAAACGCCCAGCACGCGCCCGGCTGCCGAATAGCTGCGTGCATCGGCCGCTTGCACAAAGACGGCGATACCACTCAATGCGTCGATGGTGGATGTTGCTCCTGTCGCTGGTTGATTGCGGACAATTTGTCCGATATGTTTTGAATCTCGGCATTATTGTCTTGCACAGGCAATCCTTGCACCATGGCGGCTCATTGTTTTTCATTCGCCCCAGGCCTGCCAGCCCGCTGGCCAGCGCGGGCTTGTACAGGACTTTCCGGTTGTGCCATGGCAGATTCTTCTTCGCTTTCCTCCCATCCATCCCCCCATCTTGAACCCAGCTGCCCACCCCAGCGCGGCGGCCTGCCGCTCGCATCGCTGCTGGCGCTCGCACTGGCGGGCTTTGTCACCATCCTGACGGAGGCCTTGCCCGCCGGTTTGCTGCCGCAGATCAGTGCCGGGCTTGGGGTGTCGCAGGCGATGGCCGGGCAGCTGGTCAGCCTGTATGCGATCGGCTCCTTGGTGGCGGCGATACCGCTGACGGCGGCCACTCAGCGCATGCGCCGCAAGCCTTTGCTGCTGGCGGCCTTGGCAGGATTTGTGCTGGCCAACAGCATCACCACGGTGTCGGGCAGCTACGCGCTCACCTTGCTGGCCCGCTTTGTTGCCGGGGTGGCGGCAGGTCTGCTCTGGGCCTTGCTGGCCGGTTATGCCACGCGCATGGTGCCGCCACACCATAGCGGGCGCGCCATTGCGATGGCGATGCTGGGCGCGCCGCTGGCGCTGTCGCTGGGACTGCCACTGGGCACCTGGATGGGGCAGCACCTGGGCTGGCGCCTGTGCTTTGGCAGCATGAGTGTGCTGGCGCTGCTGCTGATGGCCTGGGTGCAGCTGCGCCTGCCCGATTTTGCCGGCCAGCCCGCCGGCCAGTCCTTTGGGCTGGGCCAAGTGTTCCGCCTGCCTGGGGTGCGGCCGGTGCTGCTGGTGGTCTTGGCCTATGTGCTGGCGCACAACCTGCTCTACACCTATATCGCGCCTTTGCTGGCCCCTGCCAACCTGGGCGCACAGATCGACCGGGTGCTGCTGGTGTTTGGGCTGATGTCGGTGATGGGCATCTGGATCACCGGCCTGCTGATTGACCGCCATCTGCGTGCGCTGACGCTGGCGAGCACGGGGCTGTTTCTGCTCGGCGCCGTGTTGCTGGCGCTCGCGATGGAGCAGCCTGCGGCCGTTTATCTGGCCGTGGCCGTCTGGGGCCTGGGCTTTGGTGGGCTGCCGCCGCTGCTGCAAACGGCCTTGGCCAAGAGCGCCGGGCCAGCCGCCGATGTGGCGCAGTCGATGCTGGTGACGTCTTGGAACCTGGCGATTGCCGGGGGCGGCATGGCCGGTGGCGTATTGCTGGCCCAGTGGGGCGTGGCGGCCTTCTCGCCAGCGGTAGTCCTGCTGATGCTGCTGAGCCTGGCAGTGGTGCTGATGGCCAAGCGCCATGGCTTTGCAACGGCCTAGCCCTGACAGCGCTACGCATGGAAAAAGGCGCTGAGATGTGACCCTCAGCGCCTGGATTTTGGAACCTGAACCGGCTTAGAAGCTGGCCGTCAAGGTTGCAAAGAAACGGCGGCCGGGCAGGTAGAAATTGTTGCCCACATCGCGGTTGCCGCTGGCATGGCGGTCAAACAGGTTCTTCACGCCAGCGTTGATGCGCAGCGCCTGGTTGATGCGGTAGTTGGCAGCCAGGTCGTACAGCACATAGCTGTTCTGGATGCGCTGCTCGCCAAAGTTGGAATTGTCGGCCAGGCGCTGGGCCAGGCCCATTTGCTTGCCCACCAGCTCGGCGCCCAGGCTTAGGCCCAGGGCAGTATTGACCTGCCAGTCCAGCACCGAGGAGCCGCTCCATTTGGAGACGGTGGTCAGCGCCACGCCGGTGGTCTTGTTCTCGGCCTTGAGCATATGGGTCAGGCTGTTGTTCCAGGTGATGCTGCGGCTCAGCGGCACGCGCAGGTTGCCTTCGAGCCCGCGTGTGATGGCCGCGTCGATGTTCACATACTGGGCCCAGTAGTTGCTGCCGCCCGGCAAGTAGCCAATGCCTTGCGAATCGATCTTGTCCTTGAAATCGGTGTTGAAGAAGGTCAGGCCCGCTTGCCAGCCTTCATGCTCCCAGGCGGCGCCAAACTCCCAGTTCTGCGAGGTCTCGGGCTTGAGGTCGGAGTTGCCCCGGATGCTGCAACCGCCGCCGGTGTAGCCGGCAAAGCCGCAGCCCGCGCCTTGCGACTGGCTCACAAAGTTCTCGTTCGACTGGCGCAGGTTGGGCGCGCGGAAACCTTCGGAGTAGCCGCCACGCAAGGTCCAGGCAGCGCTGGGGTGGTAGACCAGGTAGGCGCGCGGGCTCACGTGAGAGCCATAGTCGTCATGGCGGTCACCGCGCAAGCCCAGTGTCAAGGTCAGGTTGTCGCGCAAAAAGATCTGGTCTTCGACAAACAGCGCCTGCGACTTGGCCTGCTTAAAGCTGAGGCCGACCACGCCCGCCTCATTGGCAACTGAGCCCACCGAGTTCGGGTTGTCCAGCTCCTGGCGCTGCCACTGCCCGCCCACGGTCAGCATCTGGTCAAAGCCCCATTTGAAGGGCATGGTCACCGAGCCGTCGAGGATCAGGTCTTCCGAGACCGAATGCGTGCTGTAGGTCTGGGTGGGAGTGCCGCCGGGCACGGGCACCAACTGGCCGTTTTCAATGCGCGGGGCGGTCGTCTCGTTGCTGTACTTGCTGTGGCTGAGCGAGAGCTTGGAGCTGCCAAAGCTGTACTTGCCCTGGTGGGTCAGGCTGGTGCTTTCGCGCTCCATGTTCGATGGACCACGGGTTGTGGCAGCCGCTGCAAAGCCGCCGGGGTTGCTGGTGGAGGGCGAGGGGCCGCCCAGGGTCTTCCACTCGGCGCGCTGCACATCCAGGCTCAGCTTGTGGCTGTCGTTGATGTCCCAATCGAGGCGCGCACCAAGCGACTGGCGCTTGGCGCCTTCACGCCCGCCGCCCCAGCGGAAGGCCGTGGTGCCGTCTTCCAGGCCACTGTCTGCCTGGCGGTAGGTTTGCTGGCCATTGAGCTGCAGCTTGAAGCCATGGCCCAGCGGGCCGCTGATGTTGAATCCACCGCTGTAGTCATTGCCACGGATGGATTCGGGATTGATCTCGGCACCGGCCGAGACCTGGCCGCCCCATGTGTCGCCGCCTTTTTTGGTGATGATGTTGATCACGCCACCCATTGCGTCCGAGCCGTAGAGCGAGGACATGGGGCCGCGCACCACTTCGATGCGCTCGATCGCCTCGGGCGCAATCCAGTTGAGTTCATTGCGGGAGTAGCGGTCAAAGGTCTCGCTGGAGCTGCCCACGCGCACGCCATCCACCAGGATCAGGGTGTACTGCTGGGGCAGGCCACGGATCTGGATGCTGGTGCCGCCATCGGGCGTGGTGGCTTGCGTGAGGCCCGGCACGCGGCGCAGCACCTCGTTCAAATCCGTGGCTGGCACGCGCGCTATGTCTTCTGCGGTCAGCACCGTGAGGCTGGCCGGCGCATCCTTGACGGCCGTGGCCGTCGCAGCCGCCGTCACGGTGATCGTGTCCAGCGTGGTGCCGGGCTCCGTGTTGCTTTGCGCCAATGCGGCCGATGACAGGCACAGGCCTGCGGCCAGCGCAATGGGAAGAAGGGGGAATGAAGCAGCGGGATGGGACATGACAACAAGCAGATGCGGTAAGACGGCCTGCAGGCGGCGCAGCCGCGGGCATTGCCGGGCGGGCCAAGGGTATGCAGAGCGGAGCTGGCTGGCGTGGACGCGGCGCAGAGCCGATCACGCTGGCTGGGTGAGCAAATGAATTCGCAATCAGAATCATTTGCGATGCATGTGGCTGGCGTTTGCCTGTTTGTGTCAGTTTGTGACTTTACGTGCTGTTAGATTGAGGACAGGCAGCGTGTGCTTCATCTGCGGGGCTGCTGCTCGCGAAAAAAACGGAAACGCCCCCACAGCGTTGGCTGAAGGGGCGTGACGGGCAAGAAGGTGCCGACGTTACACAGAACCCTGAGACCGCACTTTGCGCGCTCCCAAGGCCGCCAGCAATCCGCCCAAGGCCAACAAAGCCCACGGAGCATCTGCGGGCACAGGGGTAGGCGCTGCCGGCTCGGGCGTGACAGGCTTGACGACGGTGATGCTGGCCGATGCCGCGCATTGAGCGGCAGCCGCGCCCCCAGACGCTGCAGAGCACTGTGTGGTTGTGGCGTATGGCGTCGCTTGGACCGTGTTCGTCAGCGAGCCTGGCGTTGCATTGGCGTTAACGCTGGCTTGGAGGGTGAACGTCAGCTGTCCGCCAGCCCCTCCTGCTGTCGCGGCGGGTGGCAAAGCCAGATTGCTGAGGTTGAGAGGACCGGTGCCGCTGCTGGGGACAGGGCAGCTCGCCCCATTGACTGCCGTGCAGGCCCATGCGTTCAGGGTGATATCAGCGGGTGGGGTGTCTGTCAGTTGCGCAACAGTGGCATCTTGCGAGCCTTGGTTGGTCAGCACAATATCGTAGCTGAATGTGCCGCCTACGTTGACTTGGCTCGCACTGGCGGTTTTGGTGATGTCGACCGTCGTGGGATTGCACACAGCCGTGGGCTCAGCCTGCACCAGCAAACCGGTCACCCAGCCATAGTCCAGAACCTGAAAAACGATTTCGTTCAAGCCGGGTTTCCAGTCCTGCGTCAAGGTGCGCGAGACGGGTGGCGTGGAAAATGTCGAGCCCGGGCTGATGACCGGTGCGTAAGTGCTTTGGGCGACGCCGTTGACATAGATCTCTGTCGCGACATCATCCACCAGGTAGGACAACTGCACCGACAGATCCGCCGGATTGACCGCAGGGTCCAGGTTGAACTGGTACCGGTAATAGCCCCAGCGTTGGGAGGCCGCACCACTAAAGCCCATTGGCGAAACCCAATTGGCATTGGCGTAGGGCGACGTGCTCCAGGGCGATGTCCAATAGACCGTGAGGGGCCCCCAGCTGGCTTCAGGTATTGCGCTCAACGCGATCGAAGGGTTGGTGACCGGCCTGCCTGCAAACGCGAATTTCCACGATGGCTCTGCGGCGCCTTGGGCCAAAGCGCCACCGGTTGACGCGTCATGTCCAGTGCTAAAAGCGTCCGATGACGAACTGCATGACACCGTGGGCAGTGCCGCTTGTGCCTGCACGTTGAATGACGACAACAGCCCAGCAAACGCAATGAACAGTCCGGTTGCCGAGGGGAGCACAGCTGCATGGATACCCTTACCCCCGGGCATGTTTGAAGAAACGTGGAACTTCACAATATGACTTTCTGTTGGAATATCTACGCGATGCGCAACCGTATGACTAAGCGGCGCGCTTGGCGGTCGAGATTCTAGGCTTCTAGGTGCCCAGAGATCGTGTATTGAACTTTGTTGTCACTCGTCTGCTTATTGTAATGATGGTGACAAAATGTGTCCATTGTCTGTTTGGTTCCTTGATGGCTGTTGTGCTCTTAAATGAACAGCATTAAGGCCAAATACGTGGGGCGCATTCGGTGGACATAGAAGAGAAGACAGCAGACTGCCTGGGATAGTGTGTGCTCTACGTCAGACAGTTTTGCGAAAGGCCTTTAGCGACGCCGTGTTGAAATTCGATAGTTCTGTACGCGCTGTGTCGCCCTGTTGTCGCCCTGTTGTCGCCTGAGTGTCAAGCGATGTGCTGATCTCTTCGGCGCCTGGAGTGCTGGCTTTGACAGGGCCTCAAGCCGGCAACTCAATCACCGCCCTTAACCCACCCTCGCTGCGGTTATGCAGCTTCAACTCGCCCCCATGCGCCCGCACGCATGAGCGCGCAATCGCCAGCCCCAACCCAAAGCCACCCGTCTCCCCGTTGCGGGCGACCTCTAGCCGGCTAAAGGGCCGAAAGGCCCGCTCCATGTCCTGCGGCGCAATGCCGGGGCCTTCGTCTTCGATTTCCATGCGCACGGTGCCGGCAGTGCCCGGGTCAGCAGCATCCGGCACGGTCATCTGGACTTGCACACGGCCATAGCGCGCGGCATTGTCGATCAGGTTGGCGAGGGCGCGCTTGAGGTGGGCCGGGCGGCAGCGGTAGCTGATGCTGGGGGGCGGCGTCCAGTCCACCTGGCGGCCCAGGCTACGCTGCTGCTCGACGACTTCGCCGACGAGCGCATCCAGGTCTACCGGCTGGGTGGTTTCGCGCATCGCGTCGTCCTGGGCAAAGTGCAGGATTTCTTCGACCATGCTGTGCATCTCGTTGATGGTGCTCACCATCGCCTGGCGCAGCTCGTCATCGTCCACCAGCTCGGCGCGGATGCGCAGCGAGGTGAGGGGGGTGCGCAGGTCGTGGCCAATGGCGGCGACCATGCGGGTGCGGTCGTTGACGACGCCGAGCAAGCGGTCCTGCATCTCGTTGAAGGCTTCGATGATTTCGCGCACGCCTTCGGGCCCGGACAGCGGCAGGTGCGCGGAGCGCTCGCCCCGGCTGATGCGCTGGGCCGCCTCGGTGAGCATGCGCAGCGGCTGCATGATGCGCCGGCCAAACAGCACCGCAATGACGATGATGGGCAGCATGCCCACGGGGATGGAAAAACTCAGCACCCGGCTCCAGTGGCTGAGCAGCATGGTGGGCAGGTGCCAGCTGCTGAGCCACTGGCCATCGGGCAGGCGCACATCGACATGCAGCATCCAGCTGCCATCTTCTTCGAACGCCGGGCTCAGCAGCGCGAGGATGTCCTGGTCCACATCGCCGGCCTGGCTGGCGGCCAACGGCGAGCGCATGCGCAGATGGATGCGCACCGGCGGGTCTGCAGCGTTGGCGCCCGCATCCAGGCCCAGGCGCTCTTGCAGCCTGGCGGTGAGCTTGGCTTCCTGCTCGCTAACGGGTTGGCCGTCGTCAAAGGGGCGCGCTCGGATGCGGAACTGCGAATCGGGCAGGCTGATGCTTTGCACCAGGCGCTGGGCCGATTCAGGGCTGCTCTCCAGCGCGCGGTAGGCGGCGGTGACCCGGGTCTCGATGGTGTGGGCCGACAGCGGGTGGACCACGTCACTGTCCTGGCGCAGCCAGGTCAGCAGCAAGACGGCGACCAGGTGGGCGACGACCAGGGCCAGCAGCAACAGCGCGAGCAACTGGCCGGCCAAGGTGCGCGGCAGCAGCTTCATGGCGCCAGGCGGATGTTTCTGGCCGCCAGCAGGTAGCCGTCGCCGCGCACGGTCTTGAGCATGCGGGGCTGGCGCGGGTCCGATTCGAGCTTCTTGCGCAGGCGGCTGATCTGGGTGTCGATGCTGCGGTCAAAAAATGCGGCGCCTTCGCGCTGGGTGAGGTCCATCAATTGCTGGCGGCTGAGCACGCGGTTGGAGTTCTCCAGCAGCGCGCGCAGCAGATGGAACTCTGCGGTGGTCAGCGGCACGGGGCTGAGGCCGGGGTCCTGCAGCTCGCGCGTGGCGAGGTCAAAGGACCAGCCTTCAAAGGTGTAGCGCTTTTCTGTCAAGGCTTCTGGCGCAGCAGCCGTTTGCGCCGCATCGTCTGCCCGTCTGCGGGCACCGCGCCGCAGCACGCTGCGCACCCGGGCCACCAGCTCACGCGGGTCAAAGGGCTTGAGCACATAGTCATCAGCACCAATCTCCAGGCCCGCCACCCGGTCGGCCTGGTCGGTCATTGCGGTCAGCAAGATGACGGGGGTGCCGATGTGCTCGGCCACAAAGCCGCACAGCGACAGGCCGTCCTCGCCGGGCAGCATCACGTCCAGGATGATGAGGTCGTAGCGGTGCTCCTTGAGCAGCTGCCGCATGGCGAGGCCATCACCGGCGGTGTCGACATCGAAGTCATAGCGGCGCATGAAAGTGGCAAGAGGGTCGCGGATGCTTTGGTGGTCATCGACGATCAGGATGCTGCGTCGCACATTCATGAAAATACAGGCGTTGGCCAATGAGATTACTTCTTATTATCACCGGCCCTTCGCCAGTGGGCGCGGTGCATGGTCAATCCCGCACCCGGCCGCGCTGGGCTTTGACATTGGCACGCAGGCTTTTGCTTTGCAGGCGGCGCTGCTGCGAGCCCCAGGTGGGTTTGGTGGCGCGGCGCTTGCGCGGCTCCACCGCCACGCTGGCGACCAGCGCGTTGAGGCGCTCAAGCGCATCCCAGAGGTTTTGCTCCTGGGTGCGGTAGCTCTGCGCCTTGATGACGACCACCCCATCCTGGGTGATGCGCGAATCGGCCAGCGCGAGCAAACGGGTCTGCACGGGCTCGGGCAGGCGCGAGGCGCGCACATCAAAGCGCAGGTGGATGGCGCAGCTGACCTTGTTGACGTTCTGCCCACCGGGCCCCTGGGCGCGGATGGCCGTCCACTGCACATCGGCTTCGTGCAAGGTGAGGGCGGAGGACAGGGGCGTGGTCATGGCGGGGACAGCGGTAAAAAGGATCAAAAGCGCAAAGCAAAGAGCGGGCTGGGGTTTCACAGCGCTGTCGTGCGGCGCTGGCATAACGGGCATTGACACCGTATTTTGCGGCAGCTGCGTGCTATGGCTCAACAATTCGCTGGGCCAACTCTTGTATAAGACTTAAAAAGCAGCGACAATCCTTGGTGTTGAATTCCGTATTGTGATATTGCATTGCAACATTTGACGGACAGGCTTCCCAACGACTGGCGAGCGGTCCATCATGACGGAGTTTACGCGGGCGCGCCCTGGGCCGTGGAGACCGGCCAGGGCGCGACGCACATCAGAACTTTTGCCACTTGAAAGACCAGATGACTACCCAGCAACCCACCATCATCTACACCCTGACCGACGAAGCGCCTCGTCTGGCGACCGCAGCGTTCTTGCCAGTTGTTCGCAGCTTTGCGAGCGCCGCTGGCATCAATGTGGCCGAGAGTGATATTTCGCTGGCAGCCCGCATTCTGGGTGAATTCCCTGAGTTTCTGACCGAAGCACAGCGCGTGCCCAACAACCTGGCCGACCTGGGCAAGCTGACCTTGACGCCAGATGCCAACATCATCAAGCTGCCCAATATTTCCGCATCGGTGGGCCAGCTGCAAGAAGCGATCAAGGAACTGCAAGACCACGGCTACAAGCTGCCTGACTACCCAGACAGCCCTGCCAACGATGCAGAAAAAGACATCAAGGCCCGCTACAGCAAGTGCATCGGCTCGGCCGTGAACCCCGTGCTGCGCGAAGGCAACTCGGACCGCCGCGCACCGCTGGCCGTGAAGAACTACGCCAAGAAGCACCCCCATTCGATGGGCGAGTGGAAGCAGTGGTCGCAAACCCATGTCTCGCACATGGAAGAGGGCGACTTCTACCACGGTGAAAAGTCCATGACGCTGGACAAGGCCCGCGAAGTCAAGATGGTGCTGGAGACCAAGTCCGGCAAGACCGTGGTGCTCAAGGACAAGGTCAAGCTGCAGGACGCAGAAGTGGTCGACTCGATGTTCATGAGCAAAAAGGCCCTGCTGGCTTTCTACGAAAAGGAAATCGAAGACTGCAAGCAGTCGGGCATTTTGTTCTCGCTGCACGTCAAGGCCACGATGATGAAGGTGTCCCACCCCATCGTGTTCGGTCACTGCGTGCGCATTTTCTACAAGGAAGCGTTCGAGAAGCATGGCAAGCTGTTCGATCAGCTGGGCGTGAACGTCAACAACGGCATGGCCAATCTGTACGAAAAGATTGAAACCCTGCCTGCCTCGCAACGCGAAGAAATCATCCGCGACCTGCACAAGTGCCAGGAAGGCCGCCCCGCGCTGGCCATGGTGGACTCTGCCAAGGGCATCACCAACTTCCATTCGCCCAACGACGTGATCGTGGACGCATCGATGCCTGCGATGATCCGCGCCGGTGGCAAGATGTGGGGCGCCGATGGCAAGCCATACGACTGCAAGGCCGTGATGCCTGAGTCGACCTTTGCCCGCATCTACCAGGAAGTGATCAACTTCTGCAAGTGGCACGGCAACTTTGACCCCAAGACCATGGGCACCGTGCCCAACGTGGGCCTGATGGCGCAAAAGGCCGAGGAATACGGCTCGCACGACAAGACCTTCGAGATCAGCGAAGACGGCGTGGCCAACATCGTGGACATCGCCACCGGCGAAGTGCTGATGAGCCAGAACGTGGAGCAGGGCGACATCTGGCGCATGTGCCAGGTCAAGGATGCCCCAATCCGCGACTGGGTCAAGCTGGCTGTCACCCGCGCCCGCAACTCCGGCATGCCTGCCGTGTTCTGGCTGGATCCGTACCGCCCACACGAAGCCGAGCTGATCAAGAAGGTGCAAACCTACCTGAAGGACCACGACACGAACGGCCTGGACATCCACATCCTGTCGCAAGTGCGCGCGATGCGCTTCACGCTGGAGCGCGCAGCCCGTGGCCTGGACACCATCTCGGTGACCGGCAACATCCTGCGTGACTACCTGACCGACCTGTTCCCGATTCTGGAGCTGGGCACCTCGGCCAAGATGCTGTCGGTGGTGCCGCTGATGCAAGGCGGCGGTCTGTACGAAACCGGCGCTGGCGGCTCGGCCCCCAAGCATGTCGAGCAGCTGGTGGAAGAAAACCACCTGCGCTGGGATTCGCTGGGAGAGTTCCTGGCGCTGGCCGTGTCCTTCGAAGAGCTGGGCATCAAGAACAACAACGAGCGCGCCAAGCTGCTGGCCCAGACCCTGGACCAGGCCACCGGCAAGCTGCTCGACGAGAACAAGTCGCCATCGCGCCGCACCGGTGAGCTGGACAACCGTGGCTCGCAGTTCTACATCGCGCTGTACTGGGCCCAGGCCCTGGCCGCGCAAACGACCGATGCCGAACTGGCAGCCAAGTTTGCGCCCCTGGCCAAGAGCCTGGCCGAGAATGAAGCCAAGATCGTGGCCGAACTCAAGGACGTGCAAGGCAAGCCTGCTGACATCGGCGGCTACTACCAGCCTGACGCCGCCAAGCTGGACGCCGTGATGCGCCCCAGCAGCACCTTCAACGCAGCGGTGGCTGCACTGGGCTGATAAGGCCCAGGCCCGGGCTGGCTGATGCCGCCCAGGCTGTTTTTGCGCAACCGGCAGACCCGTGAGGGCTGCCGGTTTTTTTTATTTGCTGTCGGGTTGGAGGCCGGCATGTGTTGGCGCCATATACCTTCGTATATCGCCCCCATCCCAATGGCGGTGGCATCTACCCCAAAGACCAGTGGCGATTGGCGCGCCAGCCTGCGAGAATTCTTTTTGTCGTCGCGAAAGACCTGCACTGTCGCACAACGATGACGCTCCGCCCCGGTCCATGTAAGCGCCCGACGATTGCCGCCGATGCGCACCTCAGTTGTTGAAGCACGACATGGGCATCCGCAGAACTTTTGACCTGGAGAAAAGCCATGGACCCCGATCCTGAGCCTGACATGCGCTGCTGCAAGCGCCGCCTCCCTTTGCAGTGCACCACCACCCCCTCTCGGGCCATCGCCCCAAGTCCATCTCGCGCCTGAATGCATGAGAGGCCTTGGCGAGGCGCTGCCCCAAGGACCTTCTCATGCTGTTTTTTCACTCCCCATCCACCGCGCTTTTGCAGCGCGTCATCCGGGCCGCTGTGGCGTCTGGCGCCTCTTCGGTGCTGCCCGCCTTTCTGGCATCCCAGGGCGACAAGCCATTCGCCCAGGCGCTGTCGGGCCTCTCCGGCCCGGTGGCAGCCGATGCACTGGCAATGCTGCCCACCGCTGACCGGGCACGGGTGGTCGCCCTCTTGAGCCGGGTTGCCCGTCAGCGCCTGCAGGGCCTTGACCGCCCAGCCAGGTTGACGGCTTACCGGCCCTCGGGCCGCTCCCGCGCGCTGTGCTGGCTAGGGGGCCCACGGGCCGATTTGCCCGCAGACCGGTCCGCCGCGAGCGCCCGCCGTTAGCACCTGCGCTGCGCGTTGCCACACGCGGCGCCTGCAGCCCTTTTCTTGCCAACCCGCTATCCCGCCAGCCCCTGGCACGCGCTTTTGCGCGCCAGGGCCGGGCAGGGCTGCGCCAACCAGGATGCACCATGCCATCTTCCCAATACCCGTCGCCCGGTGGATTACCACTGCCGGTCAACACCGAGCGGGCCCTCCATGGCCTCGTCTGGAGCCGGCCTGCACGCCGCCCCTTTGCAGTGCCGCCGCAGCGGCCCCGGCACTGGTCACGCTATGAGCGCCTGTCCTTGTCGATGCTGGGTCTTACCTGGGGCATCTTGTTGCTTGCCGTGGCAGCTTTGCATTTTGGCAACTACCACCGGGATACCAAGACCTCGTCCACCTCGGGCTCGCACGCGGGCTTTTACGAAAGCGCGCGTTCTCTCACATCCGATGCATCCGTGCAGGAGCCGTCGCCATGAGTATGCAGCGTAGCTCCCACCTGTTCCAACCCGCTGCCGATGCCAACGGGGACGCTGTGCCCCAGTGGCTGCGGATCCGTGCCGATGAGCCTGGCAAGCTGGCAGACATCAAGCAAAGCCTGGGGCTGGACATAGCCTACGGCCTGCAACGCAACCTGAGCCAGGATGGCGAGTTCAGCTACTTTGCGATCACGTTTTTGGGCGTGGAGCAAGGCTGCAAGAGAGCCAGTCGCGTCATTTTTGTGCTTGGCCGGGACATGCTCCTTTCTCTGGAGCCCAGCGACGCACCCCAGGCGCTGGAGATGGCGCAAGCCAGGATGCAACGCCAAGGCCATGGAGCGCGGGCATTCGAGAGTTTTGTGCTGGTCCTGCAGGCCATCAATGATGCGACCGATGCGTTGCTGGACTCGCTCAACAGCGATCTGGGGCGCGTGCTGGTGCAGACCAACGCGGTGCTGGGCAGCCTGGAGGCGCGGGACCGCGATTTTGGCGTAAGCGATGTGGTGGCAGCGCAGCTGGACCTGGGCGAGGTCGAAGAGCTGCTGTCCGATTGCCTGGAGAGCCAGCTGCAGCTGGCGCTGGCGGCCCGCCATGCGCTGGCGCGGATGCCCCTAGCTGATGCGCCACTCCAGCCGCTGCTTAGCACCTTGATCGAAGACATCGAGGCCGTGGAGGAGCATGTGAGCTTTGTGCATGACCGGGTTCGCCTGCTCCAGACCACCAACAACATGGCGCTGAACGTCAAGCAAAACCAGATCGTCAAGGTGTTCTCCGTCGTGACGGCCGTGTTCCTGCCCGCGATGCTGATCTCTACCTACTACAGCATGAACGTTGCCCGCATGCCGATCCTTGAGTGGCAATACGGCGAGCCCTTCACCATCGCCCTGACGGCTGGGTTGGCGCTGCTGCCGCTGCTCTATGTCAAACACCGCGGCTGGCTGCGTTGAGCGCAGCGATGCCATTGCAAAGACCACATTTCTGCTTGCCGCAAGAAGCAGTGCGAAGTCTGTGACCCCCTACCTGGAGTATTTCTGATGCCGCCAACGACTGACAAAATTAGCTTTAGCTACACCACGCTCAACCGCCAACTCGAAGGCCTGGTGTGGAATGCCGACCTGAGCTTGCAAGATGCTAGCCAGGCCGCATCGCAGCGCCGCCAGGCGATCAACGAGGCACGTGCCAGCCGCCCGCGTACCGCGCAGATTGAGCGCGAAATCATGATCGCGGTGATCGTGCTGTATGCACTCATCCTGGGCAGCTTTGCCGCGCTGCATCTGTATGGGGGCTATGTGCTGGACCAGCAGGACAGGGCCAAGCAAGCCGCTGAACCCGCGCCGACCGCCAGTGAGGTGCAGCGATGAGCGAGGCACGTATCCACTGCCACGCGGCCGGTGGCCTCATAGACGCCCGCCTGGCCCAGGCCGGCTGGCTGCGCCTCAACGCCCAGCAGGGCGAGTCGCTGGCGGCTGCGCAGCGTCTGCATAGGCTCAACCTGTCCTGGGAGCGCGGCCGGGCGGCAACGCAGGAAGGCGACTTTATCGTCATCCCTGTGGAGCTGGTCCTGCTCCAGGACGAGGCGTTCCGGGAGACGGTCGTGCTTTTTGCGCTCGGCAAGGAGCGGCTCATCAGCGTGGAGCAGGGCCCGCGCCTGCATGCCCTGGACCAGGCTGGCGAGCAACTGCTCGCGTCCATGGGCGATGGCTGCGCCCTCGACCCCTGCACAGCGATGTTCTGCATGCTCGACGCACTCAACGACGCGGCCCATGCCAGCTTGCGCGATATCGCCGCGCGCCTGGACGAGCGCAGCGATGCCGTGGCCGCGGCCAGCGGCGGGTTTGACACCGCCAAGCGCCAGGCAGGGGTGGCGGATATCGCCAGCACCGCCATGGCACTGGGTGAGGCCGAGGAGCTGGTGGCCAAGGCGGTTGAGGGGCAGTTGATGCTGGCGCGTGCGGGCCGTTGGCTGCGGCGCGCGGCAGGCGATGCACACTGGGGGCCGCGCTTGCCGGTGCTGCTGTCGGACATCCACAGCCTGCGGCGCTATGCCCGGTTTCAGCATGACAAGATCCGCAACCTGCAGCAGTCACTGATGACGACCCTCGATATCAAGCAGAACCAGGTGATCAAGGTGTTCACCGTGGTCACCGCTGTTTTCACACCTCCCACCCTGGTCGCTGCGTTTTACGGGCAGAACTTTGCCTACATGCCCGAGCTGGCGCTGCCTTGGGGGGAGTGGATGGTCATGGGGCTGACAGGCCTGTTCGCGCTGGTGCCGCTGGCCTACATCAAACGCAAGGGGTGGATGCGATGACGTGGGATCAAACCTTGCCTCTATGGACGCGCCTGCATGCCGCCAGCCCCCAGGCGCTCGATGACCTGGGCAGGCGCCATGGCATCGACCTGCTGTCAACAACCGCGCAGCGCCAATGGGGTGCGGGTGCTGCGATGCGCATCCGATGCGCGCGCGTGCAAGACGGGAGGGTGCTGGTGGCCGATCTGCTGTGGCACCAGGCTGCGGATGCGCAGGCGCTCTACACGGTCGAGACAGGCTACCGCATGCTGCGCCCGGGTCAGGCGCTCGAGCGCTTCAAGGCGCAGGGCTTGCCTGCGGGCAGCGCGCATGCCGTCGCGCTGGTGCTGCTGCACCAGTTGCTGGGCCAGACCGGTCTGGTGCTGGACGGCATCGACAAGGGGCTGGCGACCTCGATGCGCTCGCTGCGGAGCTTCCAGTTGACGGTGGGCACGCCCGGCACCCGGGGTGCCCAAGACCTGACCGATGTAGACAGCCATCTGTCCATGCTCCACCGGCCGCTGTCGGTGGTTGTGCAGGCGCTCGATGACCTGGCCCAGGCAGCGATGCAGCTGCGCCGCGGTGCTTGGCAGGGATCACAGCTGCAGAGCATTCATGTGGATGCGCTGCTGGCCGAGATCGAGGGCGTACAGCGGCGGGCTCGCTGCATGCTCGATCGCCAGCGCTTCCACCGCCGTGCGGCCGAGGAAACGGTGGCAATGAGCGACCTGAATGTGACCAAGGTATTCAGTGTGCTCTGGGCGGCCTTTATTCCGGGTACGGCCCTGATCAACTGGTATGGCCAGAATTTTCGGGTGATGCCCGAGCTGTCCTGGCAGGGCTCGCTCTGGATGCAGTTGCTCGCCGTATTGGTGCTCACCGCCATCCCTGTCTGGATGGTCAAGCACTCGGGCACATTGCGATGACAGCACCAAGTCCATTGCATCGGTTGTTTTTGCGCCATTGCCTCACCCGCCGTTTGCCCTTTATCTTTCACCTGCCCCTTTTTCAGCAGCCAGGCCGCTGCGCCCGTCGCAGGATGCGACAGCGCCCTGGCCGCGCCATGACCGAGCCCGCTATGTCGCCATTGTTTTTTCCCAGGGTCGCCTTGCGCTCGGCCCCGTCCCGGCAGCCATCCGTCCGCCGGGCTTGGGCCCGTACGCTGTCCAGCGGTGCAGCCGCACTGGCCGCCGCAGCCGCAATGCCAGCCCTGGCGCAGACCAGCCTGCGCCTGTATGGCACGGTCGATGCCGCCATCGGCTGGACCCGGGTGAGCGGGGCGCCAACGCAAAAGAGCCTGCTGAGTGGCGGCCAGTCCGATTCGCTCTGGGGCCTGCAGGGCCGCGAGGCACTGGGTGGCAGCAGCTACGCCGCCTTTGCGCTGGAAGGCGGCCTGGATGCCGCCCACGGCGCGCCCGATGATCCGGCAAGGCCGTTCAACTACCAGTCCTGGGTGGGGGTGGGCAATGCGAGCCTGGGCGAGCTGCGCCTGGGGCGCCAGTACACCGTGGGCCAGGCCTTTGTCAGTGCGATCGAGGTCGGGTCCTGGAAGAGCTTTGGTGTGGGCGCCTTGTTGCGGGCCTCGGACAACTACCAGGTGTCCCAGCAGATCAGCTGGCGCAGCCCGCAGTGGGGCGGTGTACAGCTGGGCGCCAGTTACAGCTTTGATGCGGGTGACGCGCCAGCCGCAGGCACGACGGGCAGCGCCACCCACAAGCTCTACAGCTTGGCACTGCGCTATGAGGACGGCCCCTGGCTGCTGGCTGCGAGCTGGGAGCAGGCCAATGCCGTCCTTTTGCACGCTGGCTTGGCGGGCCGGCACCCCAGCGCCGCGCAACTGGGTGCCAGCTACAACTTTGGCGTGGCACGCCTGGCGGCGGGCTGGAGCCGCCAGCGCAATGGCTTTGTCGGGCGCAATGGCGGCGATGGTTCGGCGGATTTGCAGGCGGCCGGGCTCAAGGGGCTGGGGCCGATCGAGTTCATCGATGGCGGCCGCCTGGACGCGCTCTATCTGGGTGTGTCCATTCCTCTGAACCACGGCGAGCTCCAAGCACAGTGGTCCCAGGCGCGGCCCAACTGGGATTGGCAGGACAGCGGTGCGCGCGCGAAAACCAGCCAGGTGATGTCGTTGGGCTATATCCACCCGCTGTCGCTGCGCACCAGTGTCTATGCCTTTGTTGCCCATGGGCGTGCCTATGCACTGGATGCGGCCGTGGATGCCAGCCAGACCACCGTGAGCCGGGTGGCTTTTGGACTGAACACCCGTTTTTGATGTGGGGGGCCTTTGGTCCCACGTTGCCGTTGACGTGGTAGCCTTTTGCGATCCCTGCAACCCAGCGCCGCTTTGTGTGCGTGTTTCTGATGACGACCCCGTTCCTGCCACCCCAACTCTGGCGCCGCCCAGGCCTGCACGTCATGGCGATGGTGCTCGCGCTGGTGCTGCTGTTTCTGATCGACACGGCGACCCGTTACGAAGTGGCGGTGTCGGTGTTCTACACCGTGGTCATTGTGGCGATGGCCCATGTGCTGGCCTTGCGGGGGCTCATGGTGCTCACCGGCAGCTGCATTGCGCTGACTTGGCTGAGCTTTTTCATCACCCGCTATGGCGACCTGCGCGCAGGCCAGATCAATATGCTGATCAGCACGGTGGCCATTCTGATCACGGGCTACCTGGCCTGCAGGGCGGAATTGGCGCGCGCGGCCGCCCATGAGGCCCAGGCCAGGCTCTTGCGCATCTCGCGCATCCACAGCCTGGAGGGCTTGACCACCTCGATTGCGCATGAGCTCAACCAGCCGTTGGCAGCGATCGTGACCAGCGGCCATGCCTGCCAGCGCTGGATGGAGCAAGACCCGCCCAACCTGGACAAGGCCCGGCAGGCGCTCTTGCGTATTCTGGGCGATGCCGACCGGGCCAGCGCCATCATTGGCCGGGTGCGCAAGCTCAGCAAGGGCGAACCCGCCAGCCCCAGGCCCTTTGTCTTCAACGCCGCCGTGCGCGAAGTGCTGGCGCTGTCCCAGGCGGAGATACAGCGACTGGACATCGCGATGCGTGCCGATCTGGCCGCTGGCCTTCCCCTGGCGCTGGCCGATCCGGTGCAGGTCCAGCAGGTCATCGCCAATCTGGTGCTCAATGCGATGGAGGCCACGGCCTTGGTGGATATAGCGCGCCGCACCATCCTGGTGGAATCGCTGCAGCTGCAGGACAAGCTGGTGTTTCGGGTATCGGATGGCGGCCCGGGCCTGCCCGCTGGTGCGCAGGAGCAGGTGTTTGAACCTTTCTGGACCACCAAGCATGAGGGCATTGGCGTGGGGCTGAGCATCAGCCGCAGCATTGTCGAGAGCAATGGTGGCCATATCTGGGCGGAGCCCCATCTACAGGGTGGGGCGGTGTTTGCATTCAGCGTGCCGGTGGCGCCGCAGGAGGGCCTGGCATGACGGAAGCTGCGATGGTCTATGTGGTCGATGACGACCACTCGGTGCGCGCCGCGCTGGAGGATCTGCTCGCCTCTGTCGGCTTGCCTGTGCGCTCCTTCGCCTCTGCGGCCGAATTTCTGGCGCATCCGCCCGCTGATGCGCCCGCCTGCCTGGTGCTCGATGTGCGCATGCCCGGGCAAAGCGGCATGGAGTTCCAGCGCCAGATGCAGAGCCTGGGCCTGCTGCTGCCCGTGGTCTTCATCACCGGACACGGCGATATTGCGATGGGCGTCAAGGCCATCAAGCAGGGCGCCATCGACTTTCTGGCCAAACCTTTTCGGGACCAGGATCTGCTCGATGCCATCCACCACGGCATTGCGCAAGACCGCGCCCGGCGCCTGCAGGATGCGGACCGGGCCGAGAGCCATGGCCGCTGGCAGGCGCTCTCCGAGGGCGAGCGCGAGGTGGTGCGGCTGGTGGTGCAGGGCCTGCTCAACAAGCAGATTGCGCACCAGCTGCAGCTGAGTGAAGTGACAGTGAAAGTGCGGCGTAGCAATGCGATGCGCAAGCTGCAGCTGAGCTCAGTGGCCGATCTGGTGCGCCTGACTGAAAAGCTGGGCGTCTGGCTGCTGGCCAGGACCCCAGTGCGGTGCGGGAGAGGACCCGAGGCTGAAGCCAGCCTTACGCCATGATGGCGGCATGGGTGTTTCTTGGATGACCGATGCTATCTAATTGATAGCTTCAAAGCCATGTGCGCGATGATAAGATATGCGTTTTTGCTTGTAAATGCTGTGCCCGCATGTAGGCGGTCTTCGGTTGCGCTGACTGCGACGGCGGTTTGGTCTTAACATGCTGCACCTGCCTTTGCTGCATCGCCGCATTGTCTGCCTGCGGCTGGCCGTGGGCCGTTCGGCGCGGTTGGGCATTTATCGACAGAACTGAGAAAGATCAGCAGGCGGCGCGGCCCTTGGCATGCGCCCACGGCTTGAGCAACACATTACATGCTGGTTCCATTTTTGATTATGTTGCGCGAGGGCATCGAGGCCGCGCTGATCGTTGGCATCATTGCCAGTTTCCTGCGCCACACGGGCCGCGCCCGCCTGATGCCCGCCGTCTGGGCCGGGGTGTTTCTTGCGCTGGGCCTGTCGCTGTTTGTCGGCGCTGGGCTGCAGTGGATGGCGGCCGAGTTTCCGCAAAAGCAGCAGGAGCTGTTTGAAGGCCTGGTCGGTTTTATCGCCGTGGGCATGCTGACGGGCATGGTGTTCTGGATGCGCAAGGCCTCGCGCTCGATCAAGGGCGAGTTGCAGGCCTCGGTCGACAAGGCGCTCAGCACCTCGGGCAGTGCCAGCTGGGCGCTGATCGGCATGGTCTTTCTGGCCGTGGCACGCGAAGGGGTGGAATCGGTCTTCTTCTTGCTCGCCATCTTCCAGCAAAGCTCGGGCTGGAGTGCCGCTGCCGGCGCGTTCCTCGGCGTGGCGCTGTCGGTGCTGCTGGGCATTGGACTCTACAAAGGCGGTGTGCGCATCAATCTGCGCCAGTTCTTCCGCTACACCGGCGTCTTTATCTTGGTGGTCGCGGCTGGCCTTCTGGCTGGCGCGGTGCGCCGCCTGCATGAGGCCGGTGTCTGGAACCAGCTGCAGCAAGTCGTGTTCGACAGCAGTGGTGTTTTGCCCGAGGACAGTCCGCTGGGCGTGATTCTGGGCGGCCTGCTGGGCTATATGCATGCACCGGTCGTCGGCGAAGTGCTGGCCTGGGCGCTGTACCTGGCCGTGACCTTGGTGATGTTTTTCTGGCCGGTCAAGGCGGCGCCTGCTGTGGCCGCCGCGCCTGCCGCATCCACCCCCGCCGCTGCACCGACCCCCGTGCCCGCTGCCGAGCCTGCGCCCCGGCTGGGCCCGGTGGTGCTGGGCAGTGTGGTCGTGTTCCTGCTGGGTGCTGCTGCCTTCTGGCAGGCGTCGACCGCGCCGCTTGCCAGCGGCGCTGCTGCGGGTAGCGCCACCTCAGCCGATGGCGTGCCGGTGGTGACCATTGAAATCAACCAGGGCACCTGCACCCCCAATGCGGTGACGGTGCCGGCCGGCAAGGTGATCTTCCGCATCGTCAACCAATCACAGCGCGCGCTGGAGTGGGAGATTCTGGACGGCGTGATGGTGCTCGAAGAGCGCGAGAACATTCTGCCGGGAATGACGCAGCAGCTGAGCGCGCGCCTGGTGCCTGGCAACTACGAGATGACCTGCGGCCTGCTCAACGCCGCGCGTGGCAGCCTGACGGTGACGACCTCGGACGCCTTCAAGGCCGAGGCGGCCAAGCCGCCGGTGACCGCCTTCCTGGGCGCACTGGCCGAGTACCAGGTCTATATGCTGACCGAGACGGCCAGCCTGCAAGAGATGGTCGATGCGCTGCAGCAGCGGCTGGCCCACCCGCTGGACGCCGGTGCGATGCCGCAAGACGGCTACCCCGCCGATGCACAGCAGCTGGCTGCGCTGGCGCGTGGCCAGTACCAAAAGCTGGCACCGCTGGCCGTGCAGTACGGCGATTTGAATGCCCGCATCGATGCGCGTGCCGCTGACTTTGCGCTGCGCGACAAGGACCCGGCCTTTGTGGGCCTGCAGCGCATTGCTGCGGGCCTGCAAGCGGGTGAGGCAGCGGACCAGCTGCTGCCGCTGGCCACCAGCTTGCAGACGGATGTGCAGCAACTGGCCCAGCGCCTGGGTGACGTGGCCTTGCAGCCCCAGTCTATTGCTGCGGCAGCGGCCAAGGCGCTGGAGCGTGCCTCCACCTTGATTCCTGGCGAGGCGACCACGCCCGAGCAGGGCCTGGCTGTGCTGCAGTTTGTCTACGGCAGCTGGGCTGCGGCCAACAAGGCCCAGCAAGTGCTGGGCCCCGTGCTGGCCAATGCCAACCCGAGCCTGAACCAGCAGCTGCAAGACAGCCTGGCCAAGCTGCGCCAGCGCATGCAAGAGCTGGGCGTGCCCGCCGATGACAGCCAGGTGGCCGACACAGCCGGCACCGCGCTGAACCCGGTGCAGTGCCAGAACCTGGCCCAGGCGCTCTACCAGGCATCGCAAAGCATGGCCAAGGTCAATGCAGCGCTGGGCTTGCAGCCCTGAACTTTCCGCCTTCTATTTCTACAAATAACACTCAGAAAGCACCACATGTCTTTGTTCAAGAACAGGAACGCGTCTCAATCCGCAGCTCCGGGCAGCACCGACCCCGCCAGGCGGCGCTGGCTGGGGGAAGCCGCTGGCGTCATGGGCGCCGGCGTGCTGGCGGGCATGCCTGCACGCCAGGCGATGGCTGCGGAAGACGCCTCGCCCGGCAACACCCAGGTGGCCGATGCGCCGCACACCAGTGTGTCGCAGCAGCGCGTGCCGTTCTACGGCAAGCACCAGGCCGGTATCGTCACGCCCCGGCCGCTGGCCGGCATGTTGGTCAGCTTTGATGTGCTGGCCAGCAACCAGGCGGAGCTCGAGCGCCTGTTCAAAACCCTGACCGAGCGCATCCACTTTCTGACCCAGGGCGGCGCGCAACCAGTGCTCGATCCCAAGCTGCCGCCGGCCGGCTCGGGCATTTTGGGCCCGGTGGTGCAGCCCGATGCACTGACGGTGACCGTCGGCGTGGGCCACAGCCTGTTTGATGACCGCTTTGGTCTGAAGAACCATTGCCCCAAGCGCCTCACCCCCATGCAGCAGCACCCCAATGACGCGCTGCAGGCCGCGCTCTGCCATGGCGATCTGTCGATCCAGTTCTGCGCCAACACGCCCGACACCAATATCCATGCGCTGCGCGACATCATCAAGAACCTGCCCGATCTGCTGATGGTGCGCTGGAAGCAGGAGGGCTCGGTGCCGCCGATCCCCGCCGCCGTGGGCCAGCCCGCTGAGAGCGCGCGCAACTTTCTGGGCTTCCGTGATGGCTCGGCCAACCCCCAGTCCGATGACGACGCGATGATGCGCCGCATTGTCTGGGTGCAGCCCGAGTCGGACGAGCCCGCCTGGGCCGCTGGTGGCAGCTACCAGGCCGTGCGCATCATCCGCAACTTTGTCGAGCGCTGGGACCGCACGCCGCTGGGCGAGCAAGAGGCCATCATGGGCCGTGACAAGGACAGCGGTGCGCCGCTGGATGCGCGCAAGAAGACCGAGCACGACACGCCCGACTATGCGGCCGACCCCGAAGGCAGGAAGACGCCGATGGATGCGCATATCCGCCTGGCCAACCCACGCAACCACGGCAGCGAGGCCAACCTGATCCTGCGCCGCCCCTTCAACTACTCCAATGGCGTGACCAAGTCGGGCCAGCTGGAGATGGGCCTGCTGTTCATCTGCTACCAGGCCGATCTGGAAAAGGGCTTTGTCACGGTGCAAAAGCGGCTCGACGGCGAGCCGCTCGAAGAATACATCAAGCCCATTGGCGGCGGCTTTTTCTATGTGCTGCCGGGCGTGGCCGACGCCCATGACTGGCTGGGACGCGGCCTGCTGGCCGCTGCCGCCAAGGCCTGATCTCGTTTCCTAACCAGCCACTGGTGTCTGTACTGCAAGGCCTGGGCGCGTCCATCTTCATGAAGGACGCCAGCCTGGGTCTGGCATTGGGATGCTGGAAGCCAAAAATTATCAATCTAACAGTATCTAGGAGTTCTCGTATGTCCATGCGTCGCCAATTCTTGCAAGGCCTGCTGCTGGCCGGCAGTGCCAGCGTCATTCCCCTGTCCAGCTGGGCAGCAGACGGCGTGTCTGCGCTGGAGCTGGTCAAGCCGCTGGCCGAGTACAAGCTGTACGTCAACACCAACCTGCGCGAGCTGGTCAAGGGTGTGCAGGCCTTTACCGATGCGGTCAAGGCCGGCAAGGTCGAAGAAGCCAAGAAGATGTACGCCACCGTGCGTCGCCCTTATGAGCGCATCGAGCCTATCGCCGAGCTGTTTGCCGATCTGGACAAGAGCATGGACTCGCGCGCCGATGACCATGAAAAAGCCGAGAAGGACCCGGGCTTCACCGGCTTCCACCGCATCGAGTACGGCCTGTGGGTCGAGAAGAGCACCAAGGGCCTGACCCCCTTTGCCGACAAGCTGCTGGCCGACGCCAAGGAGCTGCAAAAGCGCGTGAGCGGCCTGACCTTCCCGCCTGAAAAGGTCGTGGGCGGCGCAGCCGTGCTGATGGAAGAGGTGGCTGCCACCAAGATCTCGGGTGAAGAAGAGCGCTACAGCCACACCGACCTGGACGACTTCCAGGCCAATTTTGAAGGTGCGGACAAGATTTTTGAACTGCTGCGCCCCCTGGTCGAGAAAAAGGACAAGGCCTTTGTCGAGAAGACCGCATCGAACTTCAAGACCGTGTTCGACATCTTGGCCAAGTACCGCAAGCCCGATGGCAGCTTTGAGCTGTACACCAAGCTGAATGAGGCCGACCGCAAGATCCTGGCCGGCCGCGTGAACACGCTGGCCGAAGACCTGTCCAAGCTGCGCGGCATGCTTGGCCTGAACTGATAGCGCCCTCAGCTTGCTGAACGATGGACCGCCCCTGTGCAAGGGGCGGTTTTTTTATTCCATGATGACTTCAGTGCCGCATGTCGCTGGACTACGTAGAAGCCAGATACAGCAGGTTTACCAATGACGGCGCTGGCTGGAACAATTTCAGAGTTGGCGATATGCTGCTCTCGGTTCAACTTCCAACTGGGTCGCCGAACGATGCTTGTACAAGTGCTTTCCTCCATCGAAATGCCCGCGCATATACACGTTTCGGTCGAACGGCAGTCGCTTCATTTAGCGTTGGCCAATGGCGTTGAACGTCATTACGATGTATCGACGGCAGCGAACGGAACGGGTTGCGAAACTGGTAGCTATTGCACGCCTACCGGCGACCAACGCATTCGGTTAAAGATAGGAGAGGGATGTCCTACGGGCGCAGTGTTTCGGCGGCGAAGACCCACCGGCGAGATATTTAATCCGGAACTCGCAGAACGCTTTCCGGACCGCGATTGGATCTTGACACGCATCCTCTGGTTAGAAGGGTTGCAATACGGCATCAATCGCGCAAGCAGTTTGGACACCTTGAGAAGATTCATCTACATCCATGGCACAGCCGACGAGCATTTAATTGGAAGACCGGTTTCGCATGGATGCATACGTATGAGAAATGACGAGATAGTCGACCTCTTCTCGCTTGTCCCTACCGGCATTGCCGTGCACATTGAATGAGCTAAGCCCGTCTGAGGGTGGCGCGTAAGCGATTGAATTGGAGTGAAATCGGGCGATTTCTGCGCGCTGGCCCTTGCTTGCACCCTGGTGCAAGCTGCGTTCCATCCCTTCGAACTCATCCCGATTGCACTCCAACGCGGCTGCGTAGAGACTTTGAACAGGTTCTTAGATTGGCCGACAATGGCGGCTGCATTTTGAACCGTTAGCGCTATGAACGACACCACCACCAGCCCCAAAGGGGGCGAGACCGACTGGGCCGCCTGGAGCCGCGAAGCCGTCGAGACCATGATGGCCCGCAATACCGAGTGGCCCCGCCAGTTTGGCCTGCAGAGCGCACCGCACTACCACTGGGATCTGCAAACCGCCAGCCTGGTGCTGCAGGCGCCCTTGCATGAGGTGCAGGGCACCGTCTGCCTGGTGGGTACCAGCAGCGAGAGCGAAGGCAGCTTTGTGTGGAGCTGGGCCAATGCCAATATCCCCGCCCAGCATGGCCAGGCCTTGGAGGTCGTCCACGACTTTGGCCGCGAGCACCAGCTGGCCTTGCTGACCACCGCAAGCATCCCCGGCGGCCGGCCCGAGGCAACCGAGTGCCTCTGCATTGCCGCCCGGCTGCAGCGCGCCATTGGCACCTTTATCGACCAGCAAGGCGATATCACGCTGTACTTCAGCATCCTGCATCTGCAGGTGGTGCAGAACCCGGACCAGGCGCTGCAGTAAAGGTTTGCCGCCCGCAGCTAGCTAACTGCTCGGCAGTGCAAGCCCAGGCTGCAACCAAAGGGGTCCAGCAGCATGGCCGCTGTGGCCCCCAGGCTGGTCGTCATCGGCCCCCGGTAGAGCCGCGCGCCATGGGCCTGCAGGCGCTCGATAGCAGCGCCCAGATCAGCCACCTCCCAGTACACCGTCGTGCCGCCCACCCCGCCCGGGCATTTGCCATCGGCGGGATGAAAGCCGATCAACAGCCCCGGGCCCTGCACAAAGGCATAGTGCGCGTTCTCGTGCTGCACCTCCGTGCCCAAGAGCTGGGCATACCAGGCGGCTGCGGCATCGATATCGGCGACAAACAGCACGACGGAGTCCAGTTTTTTGAACAAGGCTATTCTTTGCTTTGAGGGGGAGGTGGTGGGCTGCGCGATTGTGGCATGGCGCAGCGGGGCGTGAGCTTCGGTGCAGTACATCCGCGGTGTTTGCTTCATACAAACACTCATTCAGCCTAAGGCAGATATTGTGTTGCATTGACCGGTTGAATTCACAACCCGTTGCAGCGGGCCGCTTCACAAAGCTGAACTACAGCAGCGCAGCGATTGCCGTCCTCGCTTTCGTCATCCGAGCCCGAATGATTCAAAATGAATCCGATCCATCAAATGCCGGGGCCAAACACCTAGGGCAGCGGTGGCGATCCAAGGTTTCATAGTAGCAACTCCGTGCGAAAAGACAGTCTCAAAAGCGTAGAGCAGTCTGAATCTGCCTTTTGTTGGAGGAGTTCGATCCATCTGCGGTCTCAATCCATTTTGACTTGCGCGGCTTTCACCGCCGCCTGCATGCGCAGCTTTTCGCTCGCCATAAAACGGGTCGCCACATCCGGCGGGGTGAGCTGGATTTCGTAGCCCTGGGCGATTAGCGCTTCGCGGGCTTCTGGGGAGGCAATGCCTTGCACAAAGCCCTGGTAGAGGCGATCTATTTCTGTCTTGGGTACACCCGCTGGGGCAATGGCGGCGATCCAGCCGTCCAGCTCGTACTGCGGCAGGCCTTGTTCGGCAATGGTGGGCACATCGGGCAGGCTGGCGCTGCGTTTGGCGCTGGTGATGCCGATGGCGCGCAGGTTCCCGGCCTTGATGTGGGCCATGGCGGGTGCGACCGCCACCACCCCCAGCTGCACCTGGCCGCTGAGCAAGTCATTCATCAGCTGGCCCGTGCCCTTGTAGGGGATGTGGGGCACATCGATCTGTGCCTGCTCGACAAACATGGCAGCGCCCAAATGCAGGATGGTGCCATTGCCCGATGAGCCGTAGTTGAGCGTGCCGGGATGGGCCTTGGCATGGGCAATCAGCTCCTGCACAGTACGTGCAGGCACCTTGGGGTTGGCCACCAGCACAAAGGGCGTGGTGCCGATGATGGTGATGGGCGCGATGTCCTTGATCGAATCAAAGGGAATGTTTTTGTACAGGCTGGGGTTGACGACGTGGTTGTTGCTGACGATGCCAATAGTGTCCCCATCTTTGGACGCCCGCACAATCTGCGCCGTGCCGGTGATGCCGCCTGCGCCAGGCAGGTTCTCAATCACCAGGGTCTGGCCCAGGGCTTTGCTGATGGGCGTGCTGATGGCGCGAATGGCGCCGTCGGCCCCCGAGCCCGCCGATAGCGGCAAGATGACGCGCAGCGCTTTGTCGTGCCCTGCCGGCTTGGTTTGCGCCAGCGCGGGCAAGGCGCCACTAGTGAGGCTGGCCAGCGCCATGGCCAGTACGGTGCGGCGGGTGAATGGGCGGGTGGGGTGCATGTTTGTCTCCTGATTGCGGCTTTTCGCCTGTCTATAAAGGATTTTATGCTCTTATATTAGTAGCATTATGCAGCTGCCTGGGCGGCCTGCATGGCGCTGATCTGCGCGGCGTCGTAGCCCAGGCTGGCCAGCAACTCGGCGGTGTGCTCGCCCAGACGCGGCGGGTTTTGGCGTACGGTCAGGCGCTCGCCCGCCATGCGCAGCGGCAGCAAGGTGGTCTGTGCGGTTTGGCCGGCGCGTTCGCCGTCGGTCAGTGTTACCTCGGCCAAACCGCCGGTGGCCTGCAGGTGCGGGTCGTCCAGCAGTTGTTCTGGCTTACTGATGGGGGCGTAGGGCAGGCCGTTGTCTTCAAAGATTTTGGCGACCTGTGCGACATCCATGCGTGCCAGGCGCGCGCGCAGATCGGCGAGCAGGGCCGGGCGCTCACGTACGCGTTCGTTGTTGGTGGTGTAGCGCGGGTTGGCCAGCAGATCGGCCCAGCCAAAGGCCTGGCACAGGGTGCGCCACTGGGCATCGCTCACGGCCGCCAAAAAGATCTGCTCGCCGTCTTGGACGGTGAACACGTCGTACACCGACCAGGCCGAGATACGGTTGGGCATGGGCTCGGCCGCCTCGCCCGTCACGGCGAACTGCATCATGTGCTGGCCCACCAGGAACACATTGTTCTCGAACAGCGCCGAGTCGATCTCCTGGCCACGGCCCGTTTGCGCCCGCTGCATCAGCGCTGCCATGGCGCCGATCGCGCCAAACATGCCGCCCATGATGTCGTTCACGCTGGTGCCCGCGCGCAGCGGGTCGCCGGGACGGCCTGTCATGTAGGCCAGGCCCCCCATCATCTGCACGACCTCGTCCAGCGCTGTGCGGTGCTCGTACGGCCCGGGCAAAAAGCCGGTGTGGTTCACATAGATCAGGCGCTCGTTCAGCTTGGACAGCGCGGCATAATCCAGGCCGTACTTGGTCATCACGCCGGGCTTGAAGTTTTGCGCCACTACATCGGCCGTGCTGGCCAGGCGTATGGCAGCTTCCAGTCCCTGGGGCTGGCGCAGGTCCAGCGCAATGCTTTTTTTGTTGCGATTGAACATGGGGAAAAAGCCGGCGCCCGCACCCAGCAAGTAACGCGTGCGGTCACCCTCGACAGGTTCAACCTTGATGACTTCGGCCCCCAGGTCGGCTAGCACCATGCCGCAGGTGGGGCCCATGACCATGTGGGTGAATTCGACCACGCGGATACCGGCGAGTGGGAGCGATGGAGAGGGAGATGGAGTACTCATATTTTAATAGCTACTAGCGCGCATGGGGTGAGCGTCAGCGGTTGATTTGGTCTAAAACTTAAGGGCAAATGGCGGTAGAGGCCTGGGGTGCTGCAATCACCCCCGCTTGCCACAGGCTGCCGTGCAGCCGCTCGTTGGGCAGCCAGGCGTGCATGCGTTGGCGCAGCTGCAAAAGGGCGGGAACATCCAGACCCGAATCAATGCCCATGCGCTGCAGCATATAGGCCAGGTCTTCGGTGGTCACATTGCCACTGGCACCCGGTGCATGCGGGCAGCCGCCAATGCCGCCCAGGCAGGCGTCAAAGTGGGTGATGCCGGTTTGCCAGGCCGCATAGGCGTTGGCCAGACCCATGCCGCGGGTGTCGTGAAAATGGGCGGTGCGCAGCCGGTCGCCCACCAGTTTCCGGGCTTTTTCAAACAAACGGCGCACGCTGTCGGGGTCGGCATAGCCCACGGTATCGGCCAGGCTCACATGGTCGGCGCCTGCGTCCAGCAAGGCCTGCATCAGGCGCAGCACCTCGCTTTCGGCCACATCGCCTTGCAGCGTGCAGCCAAAGGCCGTACCCACGCCGCCTTCAATGTGGGCGCGGCTGCCCGCTGCGTCGCGCACTGCGCGGATGCGGGCGACTTCCGCCACGACATCGTCAGGTGTTTTGCGCAGATTGGCCAGGCTGTGCGCATGGCTGGCCGACAACGGCACGACCATGGACTGCGCACCCGCTGCCAAGGCGCGCTCGGCGCCTTTGAGGTTGGGTACCAGGACAGAGGCGAGCAAGCCGGGTTTGCTGCAGGCATGGGCGAGAACGGCTTCGGTATCGGCCAGCTGGGGCAGCAGGTGCGCGGGCACCATCGATCCCACCTCCATCTCCCGCATACCGGCGTCGTAGGCGGCGTCAATCCAGGCGCATTTGTCGGCGGTGCTGACGATGCTGGCCAGGCTTTGCAGGCCATCGCGCAGGCCAACTTCGCGAATGCTGGCGCGCCGTGTAGCAAGGGTTGAGGTGGCGGTCATCGTGTCTCCTGGCTTTTGTCGTTGGCTCTGATTTTAGATTTTCCAAAGCATCAGCAATAATCCAATGCGGAAGCGGTTTCGTTCCAAAAAGGAAAATCATGTATGACCTGAGTCTGCTGAACCTGCGGCTGTTTGTGCAGGTATGCGAGCAGCGCAGCATTGCCCGTGTGGCGCAGGCCGAGGCGCTGGTGGCATCTGCCATCAGCAAGCGCCTGGCGCAGCTTGAGCACCAGATGGGCGCGCCCTTGTTCATCCGCGAACGGCGCGGCCTGCGCCCCACGGCGGCGGGTGAGACTTTGCTAGAGCATGCGCGCACCATGCTGGCCGCCGCCAACCACATGCAGCAAGAAATGGCGGCCTATAGCAAGGGCGTACAGGGGCAGGTACGGGTATTGGTCACGGCGTCGGTGATGGCCGAATCCTTGGCCGACCATGTCGCAAGTTTTTTGCAGCAACCCGCGCACACCAGTATCCGTGTGACTTTGGAGGAGTGCGTGAGCCCGGATGTGGTGCGCGGCGTGCGCGAAGGGCGTGCGGCCATGGGGATTTGCTGGGACGCAGCCGATTTGAGCGGCCTGCAGACCCAGCCGTATAGCAGCGACCACCTGGCCATTGCGGCCCACAAAAGCCACCCCATCGCACGCATGGCGCAAAGCGCAGCGGTGCACTTCTCTGACGTACTGGACTACGAACATGTCAGCATGCCGGCGTTGAGCGCAGTGCAAATTTTGCTCACCCGCGCCGCCGCACAAGAAGGAAAGGCGCTGCGCCACCGCGTGCACGTCTCCAACTTTGATGCCGCGCTGCGCGTGGTCCAGGCCAATCTGGCGATCAGCGTGGTGCCGCGCGAAGTGGCACTGAGCTTTGCCGCCAACACGGATGTTCGGGTGATTCCGCTGGCGGACAGCTGGGCGAAGCGGCAGTTTGCGATCAGCTACCGGGACGCGGCCTTGCTGTCGTCGGCGGCCAAGGCTTTGTTGAACCATTTGGCGGCGCAGTAGCCGCAGGCCTTGCAGGGCAAGGCGACGGGCGAGACCTTCAATAGGGCGGGCAAGACCGATATTCTCCTGCGCGAGGGCGACCGCAACGTCTTCATCGCAGAGTGCAAGTTCTGAATGGGGCCGAAAGCCTTCGGTGAGGCCATTGACCAGCGGCTTGGCTACACCACGTGGCGCGATAGGAAAACCGCGATCCTCGTTTTCAATCGTGGCACTGAGACCTCAACCGTTCTCACCGGCATCGACACTGTTGCCAAGGCGCACGGCAACTTCAAACGCGCCGTGGCGTGACCGCACGAGAGCGGCTTCCGATACGTCTTTCATAGCAGCGGCGACAAGAACCGCGAGTTGGTCCTGACAGTGCTCGTGTTTCACGTGCCGACATTGCGAAAAACGGTGATGCCTTACGGAAAAGCGTATGGCAATGGCGATTGGCAGGTTTCGACGTCAGCGGCTGTTCGATGCCGCATTCTGACCGGCAGCAATCAGCCTGAAGTCGTCTATCGGAGCTGCCTTGCGGCTGTCCTCTACCGGCCGATAGCCGCCATCCTAGTTTCGAATGGACCAGGCGCATCAGCAGTCTCACGGGCCGGCGACAGGCTGGAAGCCGCCCCTGCACACCCTCGGGCTGAGCTCAAAACGCTCCGAGTTCAAACTTCAGTGAGAAAAATTCAAAACCCATGGAGAACCGACAAAAACTTGCAAGGTCGATAGAAATCACAACAAGCGCTTGACCTTAGCGGGGGTAATGGTTCTTTGCAGAGCTGATGGCACAGATTCATTTCATGTAACTACAATAGTTGCATGAAGCATAACAGCCAGTTTTCAGATGTTCTCCATGTGCTGCTGCACCTGGCCGAGGCGCAGACGCCGCTGACCTCCGAGGTCCTGGCGCAGACCATGGACACCAACCCAGTGGTGCTGCGGCGCTTGATGGCCGGCTTGCGCGATGCCGGCATGGTCTCGTCCGGCAAGGGCCATGGGGGCGGCTGGCTGATTGCGCCCGGCTGGGGCGAGACGACGCTGCGCGATATCCACCAGGCGCTGGGCGCACCGTCGCTGGTGTCGCTGGGCTTTCGCGAGGACCACCCCGAGTGCCTGGTCGCACAGGTCGTGAACAGCTCGCTGCGCAGCGCGATGCAGGAGGCCGAGGCCTCGCTCCTGGCCCAGCTGGGCGGCATCACCCTGGCGCAGCTGTCTGCCCAGATCGGCGCTTCGCTGCGTGCGCACCGGCTGGCCAAAACATCCACCCCCCACCGTATAGAGGACCACCATGGACATGCACACTGATTTCGCCATCGTCGGCGGCAGCTATGCCGGTATGTCGGCTGCGTTGCAGCTGGCACGGGCGCGCCGCCAGGTCACCGTCATCGATGCAGGCCTGCGCCGCAACCGCTTTGTGGACGAGGCGGGCAGCACTTCGCATGGCTTTTTGTCGCGCGACGGCATGGCGCCGGCCCAGCTGTGGCAAGAGGCACGCACGCAATTGCTGCAATACCCCAGCGTGCGCTGGATCGACGGCCAGGCCGAGCAGGCCCAGGTGCTGCCCAGCGGCGAGCTGGCGCTGCAGGTCGGCGGCCAGTTGCTGGTGGCGCGCCGCCTGGTGCTGGCCACTGGGGTGCGCGATGAACTGCCTGCCGTGCCCGGCTTGGCCGAGCGCTGGGGCAACAGCGTGTTCCATTGCCCGTATTGCCATGGCTACGAGGTGGGTGGCGGCGCGATTGGTGTGATTGCTGCCTCACCGCTGGCCCAGCACCATGCACTGATGCTGCCCGATTGGGGCCCGACCACCTTGTTCCTCAACGGCGTCTATGCGCCGACGCCGGCGGATCTGGCGGATTTCGCGCGGCGCGGCACCCAGATCGAGGCCACAGCGGTGCTGCGCATCGATGGCTTTGCGGATGTGGTGCTGGCCGATGGCCGGACCTTGGCCATGCAGGGCCTGTTCACGCAGCCCCGCACCACACCCGCGAGCCCCGTGGCACAGCAGCTCGGTTGCGTGCTGGCCGATGGCCCGATGGGCCCCTATGTGCAGGTCGATGCAATGCAGCAGACCAGCGTAGCCAATGTGTTTGCCTGCGGCGATGCTGCGCGTGCAGCGGGCAGCATTGCGCTGTCGGTGGCCGATGGGGCGATGGCCGGGGTGGCGGCGCACCGCGCATCGATGCTCTGAGCCAAGGGCCGGATGCAGAAAACGCCCCTGGCGGGCGTTTCTTCCTGGGCGGCTTGCAGCTGCTCGGCGATCAGCTGGGCTTCCAGCCCTTGGGCACGCGGGGCCGCTCGATCTTGGCCAGCTCGCAGACCACATCGGCCATGCCGGAAAAATCGATACCGCCAAACGCGCTGGCACGCGCCAGGCTAAAGGACTCATGCACGGCAGCGGCCACGGGCATAGGCACACGGGCCGCGTGCGCGGCGCTGATGACCAGTGACAAATCCTTGTGCGCCAGATCGATGGTAAAGCCCGGCGAAGTATCGCCAGCCAGCACCTTGTTGGGAAAGTTCATGCGCAGCTGGCCATTGTTGGCCGAGGTACCCAAGAGCACCTGCAGGGTTTTGCTGATGTCGAGCCCAAAGCGCTGCGACAGGGCCAGCGCCTCGGCATTGACCTGGCACAAGGTGATGGCCACATAGTTGTTGACCAGCTTGGTGCGCCCGCCTGTGCCCACCGGGCCGCAGTGGTAGGTAGTGGTGCCCATCGCATCGAGCAGCGGTTTGACCTTGGCGAAATCGGCCTCGCTCGCGCCCACCATGAACAGGCTCTCGCCCCGGTCGGCATGCTCGGCCAGGCGCCCCACTGGGGCGTCGACCACAGTCATCTGGCGGCCGGCGGCTGCTTTGCTGAGCCGGTCGGTGGCGAGCGGGTCAATGGTGCTCATGTCCAGCAAGATGGTGCCGGGCAGCGCGTTGGCAAAGATGCCATCAGCGCCCTGGGCGATCTGCTCGACCTCGACCGAGGAAGGCAGCATGGTGATGACCACCGAGCAGCGGCGTGCAATGTCGGGCACGCTCGCGGCTTCGGCGCCCAGCGCGACCAGTGCCTCCACGGCCTGGGGGTTGAGGTCGGCCACCAACAGGCTGAAGCCTTTTTTCTGCAGATTGGCGGCCATGGAGCGGCCCATGCGTCCCAGGCCGATAAAACCGATGCTGTCTGTCATGGTGAGGGTCTCCTGCGAAAAGTTCTAAGTGGTATGGGGAATGGAAAGAGGGCTCAGTACGCGATGTAGGCCGTCTTGGTGCTGGTGTAGAAATCGACTGCATAGCGCCCTTGCTCGCGCGGGCCGTAGCTGGAGGCGCGCGTGCCGCCAAAGGGCACGTGGTAGTCGAGCCCGGCGGTGGGCAGGTTGACCATGGCCAGCCCGCTGCGCACATGCAGGCGGAAGTGGTTGGCAGCGCGCAGCGAGGTGGTACAGATGCCGGCCGACAGGCCGTAGCGCGTGTCGTTGGCGGTGGCCAGTGCCTCGTCGTAGTCGGCGACCTTGATGACGCTGGCGACCGGGCCAAAAATCTCTTCCTGGTTGATGCGCATGGCGTTGTGGGTTGCGGTGAGCAGGGCAGGCCGCACAAAGTAGCCCGGGGTCGCCGCCTGCACTGGCGTGCCGCCTTCGACCAGCTCGGCGCCTTCGCGCCTGCCCAGGTCCAGGTAGTGCTGGATCTTGTCGAACTGCGACTGGTTGATGACCGGCCCGATCTGCGTGGTCTTGTCCAGGCTGTTGCCGACGACCATGGCACGCATGCGCGCCGTCAGCGCCTCGACAAAGCGGTCATGCGCCCGCTCGGTGACGATGAGGCGGCTCGACGCCGTGCAGCGCTGGCCGGCCGAGTAGAAGGCGCCGTTGAGTGCGCATTCCACGGCCACATCCAGGTCGGCGTCATCGAGCACCACCAGCGGGTTCTTGCCACCCATCTCCAGCTGCAGCCGGATCATCTCGCCGATGGCGGTCTGCGCAATGCTCTGGCCCACATGCACGCTGCCGGTAAACGACACCGCATCGACGCCGCTCAGCAGCCCCTGCGCCGCATGCTTGCCGCTGCCGTTGACCAGGTTGGCCACGCCCGGCAGCAGGCCTTGCTCATCGAGAATGCGAAAGAGCGCATGGGCCACGCCGGGCGTGTATTCCGAGGGCTTGAGCACCACGGTGTTGCCAAAGGCCAGCGCCGGGGCAATCTTCCAGGCGGGGATGGCGATCGGAAAGTTCCAGGGCGTGATCAGGCTCACGACGCCCAGCGCATGGCGGCTGATCTGCACGCCGATGCCCGGCCGCACCGAAGGCAGGCTCTCGCCGCCATAGCGCAGGCATTCGCCAGCAAAGAACTGGAAGATCTGCGCGGCGCGCACCACCTCGCCCAGGCCTTCGGCCAAGGTTTTGCCCGCTTCGCGCGAGACCAGCAGGCCCAGGCTTTCCTTTTGCGCCATCATCTGGTTGGACACGCGCTGCAAAAAGTCCGAGCGCATCTGCGTGGTGGTGTGCTGCCAGCGTCCAAAGGCGGCGCGCGCTGCGGCCACGGCCTGCTGCATCTGCTGGGCATCGGCCGCCGCATACTCGCCCACCATTTCGCGGGTGTCAGAGGGGTTCCAGCTTTGGATCGTGCTGGCGCCGGCCAGCCACTGGCCATTGATCAGGTTCTCGTTCATGTCTCACTCTCAAGGCAATAGGTGGCGCTGCGCGCATGGTGGGCGCGCAGCGCAGTCAGTCGGAAAGCGCGAGCCGGGCTTCAGGCCGCAGGCTTGAGTAGCGGGCAGGCACCTTCCTTGGACGGTGCATAGGCCTTGTCGCCCGGGATGGTGCTGACCACCTTGTAGTAGTCCCAGGGCTTGGTCGATTCGGCCGGCTTTTTCACCTGCATCAGGTACATGTCATGCACCATGGCGCCATCGGCTCGGATGTAGCCCTTGGCAAACATGTCATCGATGGGCAGCGACTTGAGCGCGGCCATCACCTGGTCGGGCTCGGTGCTGCCTGCCTTTTGCACTGCCTTCAGGTAAGTGGTGGTGGCCGAGTAGTCACCCGCCTGGAAGGTGGTGGGCATCTTCTTGTTCTTGTCGTAGAAGCGCTGGGAGAATGCGCGCGAGGCATCGCTCATGTCCCAGTACCAGCCCTCGGTCAGGTACATGCCGCCGGTGGTGCCTAGGCCCAGGCTGTGGATATCGGTGATGAAGGCCATCAGCGCGGCCACGTTCATCTTCTTGTCGATGCCAAACTCTTTGGCGGTTTTGATGGCGTTGATCGTGTCGCCCCCGCCATTGGCCAGGCCCATCACCTTGGCGCCCGAGCTTTGCGCCTTCATCACATAGGACGAGAAATCGGAGGTGCTGAGCGGATGGCGGATCGCGCCCACCACATTGCCGCCGGTTTGCTTGACCACATTGATCGCGGCCTGCTCCATCGAGTGGCCAAAGGCGTAGTCCGACGTGAGGAAGTACCAGTCCTTGTAGCCCTGGCCCACCAGCGCGGCGGCCGTGCCGCGTGCCTGCGCTGAGGTGGAGTAGGTGTAGCGCACCATATAGGGCTGGCAGGCCTCTTCGGTCAGCGAATCGGCACCGGCGCCGGCGCTGATGAACACCTTTTTCTTGTCCTTGGACAGGTTGCTGATTGCCAGCGACACGGCCGAGTTCGACCCTCCGATGATCAGGTCGACATTGTCGTTATCCCACCATTGGCGCGCCTTCGATGCGGCGATGTCGGCCTTGTTCTGGTGGTCGGCCGAGATGATCTCGATCTTGCGCCCCAGCACCTCGCCGCCAAAATCGGCCACGGCCATGCGGATCGCGTCCAGACCACCGGGCCCATCAAAGTCCGAGTACAGGCCCGACATGTCGGTGATGAAGGCGATCTTGACCTTGTCGGGCGCGGCCTGCGCGCCGGTGGCGAGCAGGGCGGCCGTAGCCAGTGCCGCGGCAGTCAGGGGGCCGTGTGCTTTTCTCATGGTTTGTCTCCTAGAGTTTTTAAACGAAAGGCCTGCGGTGCTCTGTGTCACCTGCTAGGCGCGGGAACTAACGCAGTACAAAGGGGTTGCTCGTGGTCGCTCCGCTATTGATCCAGACCGACTTGGTCTGCAGGTATTCGTAGATCGCGCTCTGGCCGTTTTCGCGGCCCAGGCCCGAGTCCTTGTAGCCGCCAAAGGGCGCCATAAAGCTGACGGCGCGGTAGGTGTTGATCCAGACGGTGCCCGCCTGCAGGCGCTCGGACATGCGCAGCGCGCGCCCGATATCGCTAGTCCAGACGGCAGCGGCCAGGCCAAAGCGCACATCGTTGGCAATGCGCAGCGCATCGGCCTCGTCGTCAAAGGGGATCACCGACAGCACCGGGCCAAACACCTCTTCCTGCGCAATGCGCATGCCGTTGTGCACGCCGGTGAGGATGGTAGGCTCAATGAACCAGCCCTTGCCGCATTCGGCGCGGCTGGCTTTCGCACCGCCCAGCACCACCCGGGCACCCTCGGCCTTGGCAATGGCGATATAGGACAGCACTTTCTCGTACTGGGGCAGGGTGGTGACCGGGCCGACCTGGGTCTCCAGGCTCATCGGGTCGCCCATGCGGGCGGTGGCGGCAAAAGCCACCAGGCGCTCGACAAAGGCATCGTGGATGCTGCGCTGTACCAAAAGCCGCGATCCGGCGATACAGGTTTGCCCCGTGGCGGCAAAGATGCCCGAGATAGCACCATACATGGCCTGCTCCAGATCGGCATCGGCAAACACGATGTTGGGCGATTTGCCGCCCAGCTCCATCGAGGCATGCTTGAGCTGGCCGGCGGCCGCCTGGTTGATCGCGCGGCCGGTCACATCGGAGCCGGTGAAGCTGACCTTGGCGACCAGCGGGTGCGCCACCAGCGCGCTGCCCACCTGCGCGCCATAGCCGGTGACCACGTTGAACACGCCGGGCGGAAAGCCAGCTTCATTGAACAGCTCGGCAAACTCCAGGGTCGAGGCCGAGGTGAACTCGGACGGCTTGACCACCACCGTGCAGCCGGCTGCCAGCGCCGGCGCAATCTTCCAGGCCAGCAGAAACAGCGGGGAGTTCCAGGGCGTGATGGCAGCCACTACGCCCAGCGGCTCATGGCGGGTAAAGGCGAAATAGCCTTTCTTGTCCAGCGGCAAGGTGGCCCCTTGCACCTTGTCGGCCAGGCCGGCGTAGTAGTGGAACCACTGCGGGATGTACTGAAGCTGGCCGCGCATCTCGGCGAACAGCTTGCCGTTGTCCATCACTTCGGTGCGGGCGAGCTTCTCGGCATCGCGCTCGATCAAGGTGGCGAGCTTGCGCAGCAATGCGCCGCGTTCGGTCGCGCTCAGCTGCGGCCAGGCGCCGCTGCTAAAGGCTTGGTGCGCCGCCTGCACGGCCGCATCGACATCGGCGGCGCTGCCATCGGGTATTTCAGCCCAGGCCTCACCCGTGTAGGGGTTGAGGCTGGCAATCCATTGGCCGCTGGCGGGGGGCTGGGCCAGGCCGGCAATCTGAAGGGAGTAGCGTTTCATGGCAAAGGGCATTCGATGGCTGAGGGCAGCTCTGGGTGGTGCTGGCTAGTGCTGGAGAGAGCTGGATAGAGCTGAGAAGGGATGCCGGGCGGCATCCCTGCTATGGCTAGAACGGCTGCAGGCCCAGCGCGCTGCGAAAGCGGTTCTTGATGAAGGGGCCATCGCGCGGCGGCAGCGCGCGGGGCGGCTCATCGGCATGGATCAACGCCTGCACAAAGGTGGTGGCCTTGCGGGCGTTGATATGCGCGGCCAGCGCATCGGCTTCGTCCAAGGTGCGCAGCTGCTGCACCTGGGCAATGCCAAAGCCGCGCGCCACGGCCACCAGGTCGGTGCCCAGGCTGCTATGGCTCTTTTGCATGCCAGTCTCGCCGTAGTGGCCGTTGTCCAGCACGACGATGCTGAGGTTGGCGGGCGACTTGGCGGCAATCGTGGCCAGGCTGCCAATGCCCATCATCTGCTCGCCGTCGCCGGTGATGACCACTACCGGGCGCGTGGGCTGGGCCAGCGCAATGCCCAGCGCCACCGACGAGGCGCCGCCCATCGCGCCCCACAAGTAGTAGTTGTGGTCACGGTCGCCGGCGGCAAACACATCGTAGGAGGCCGAGCCCAGGCCGGTGACGACCAGCGCCTCGGTGGTTTTGGCCAGCAGGCGCGCGACAAACAGGCGGCGGTCCATGGCGGCGGAATTCTCGCGGGTCTGCATTACTTTCTCTCCCATTTCTTGCGGCCGATCACGTCCTGGCCAATCAACACGGCGATGCGGGCGCCGGCCATGAAGGCGCCATCGAGCGCCGCGCTGACGACCTCCTGCGCATCTTCGGGGCGGCGCACGCGCATCACATGGATGCCCATCAGCTCCATAGCGGCCTGCGTGGCCCGGCCCATCGGCGCTTGCCAGGGGTTGAACTCGGCGTACTCACCGCGCATTGTGACGATGGTGACAAAGGGGATGTCGGCGGCGCTGAGCAGCGAGAACATGTTGATGCAGTTGCCGACACCGCTGCTTTGCATCAGCAGCACCGCGCGCTGGCCGCCCAGCCAGGCGCCAGCGGCCACGGCCACGCCTTCTTCTTCGGTGGTCAGCGCCACATCGGTGATCTCGGGGTCGGCAATCGCGCTCTTGATGACATAGGCGTGGCCGGCATCGGGCACATAGGCCACTTGCTGCACGCCGGCATCCTTGATGGCCTGAAAAATGTCTTTTTGCCAGGGAGGTGGGTTGGGATTGGCGTTCATCTGCTTTCCGTTTTGTGAACCAGTGAAGGCATCATAAAATGTGATGATGTGATTTGAATAATCACCATTTTTGATATCACTATCACGCAATCTGATCGAGGCTGCAGCATGGATTTCAAGCAACTCAAGGCCTTTTTGACCGTCGCCGACACCGGCAGCGTGACCCGCGCATCGGAGCTGCTGCATGTGGTGCAGCCGGCGGTGTCGCGCCAGCTGAAGCTGCTGGAGGAAGACCTGGGCTGCGCGCTGTTTGAGCGCGAGCGCCATGGCATGGTGCTGACCGAGCAGGGCCAGGAGCTGGCGAGCTACGCACGCCGCGCGTTTGGCGAGCTGGAAAAAGCGCGGCTGCAACTGGCGGGCACGCAAGACGAGGTGACGGGTCTCGTCACCATTGGCCTCTTGCCCAGCACCTGCGATGTGGTCTCCAGCGCGCTGGTCGCCGCGCTGGCCAGCCGCTACCCGGGCATCAAGCTGCGCCTGACGGTCGCCTACGCCGGCACGCTCAGGCCCTGGCTGGTGAGCGGCCAGGTCGATGTGGCCTTGCTGTATGCGGCTGAGAAACACCCCGATCTGGTGCTGGAGCCGCTCATCGAAGAGGAGTTGTGGGGCCTGGGCCCCAAGGGCTGCGGCATGGCTGGTGCCACGGCCGTGCGCATGGCCGATATGGCGGGCCGGGCGCTGGTGCTGCCCAGCAACCCGCATGGCATCCGGCTGCTGGTCGAGCATGCCTGCGCGCTGGAGAACCTGCAGCTCAACATCTGCGTGGAGACCGATGCGCTGCCGGTGCAGCGCAGCGTGGTGATCGATGGCCTGGGCTACACCATCTTGCCCCCGATTGCGGTGGTCAGCGACCTGGCAGCCGGCAGGTTGGAGGGCGCGCCGTTGACCGAGCCCGAGCTCAAGCGGGTGATTGCGCTGGCCTATGCCGCCAACCGCAGCATGACCAAGCCGGTACGCGCCACCTTGGCCGTGCTGCGCGAGATTCTGGCGGCGGCCGTTGCCTCGGGCGGCTGGCCCAGCGGCAAATGGCTGGCCGCAGCAGCAGCCAAGGCCAGCCCGCCATAAAAATGCCCGCCCATCCCTGCGGCAGGGATGGGCGGGCGGCTTTTTATGGCGGCGGCTTACTTCAGGTCAAAGCGGTCCAGCTCCATCACCTTGGTCCAGGCGGCGACAAAATCCTTGACCATTTTTTCCTTGGCACCGGTCTGGGCATAGACTTCGGCCACGGCGCGCAGGATCGCATTGGAGCCAAAGACCAGATCGACGCGGCTGGCCGTCCAGCGCTGGGCACCGCTCTTGCGGTCCACGCCGACAAAGCTGCCGTCGTCCTGGGCCTTCCATTGCGTGCCCATGTCCAGCAGGTGCACAAAGAAGTCATTGCTCAAGGTGCCGGGCTTGGCCGTCAGCACGCCTTGCGGGTTGCCAGCGGTGTTGATGTTGATGGCGCGCAGGCCGCCGACCAGTACGGTCAGCTCCGGCGCGGTCAAGGTCAGCAGCTGGGCCTTGTCGATCAGCAGTGCCTCGGCCGGCGCGGCAAAGCGGCCCTGCAGGTGGTTGCGAAAACCATCGGCCTTGGGCTCGAGGTACTGGAAGGATGCGGCATCGGTCTGCTCGGCCGTTGCATCGCTGCGGCCGGGGTGGAAGGGCACGGTGGTGGGCACACCGGCATCGGCAGCGGCCTTCTCCACACCGGCATTGCCGGCCAGCACGATCAGGTCGGCCAGCGAGATACGCTTGTCACCATCAGCGGCCTTGTTGAAGCTGCGCTGAATGCCTTCGAGCACGCCCAGTACCTTGGCCAGTTGCTCGGGTTGGTTCACTTCCCAGTCCTTTTGCGGAGCCAGGCGGATGCGGGCGCCATTGGCGCCGCCGCGCATGTCTGAGCCGCGGTAGGTCGAGGCCGAAGCCCACGCAGTGCCCACCAGCTCCTGCACGCTCAAGCCCGATGCCAGGACCTGCGCCTTGAGGCTGGCCACATCATCGGCATTGACCAGCGGATGGCTGACGGCCGGGATCGGGTCTTGCCAGACCAGCTCTTCGCGGGGCACTTCGGGGCCCAGGTAGCGGCTGCGCGGGCCCATGTCGCGGTGGGTGAGCTTGAACCAGGCGCGGGCAAAAGCTTCGGCAAAGGCCTGGGGATTTTCCAGAAAGCGGCGCGAGATCTTTTCGTAAGCCGGGTCCTGGCGCAGCGACAGATCGGTGGTCAGCATGGTGGGCTTTTTGTGGGGGCCGCCATGCGCGTCGGGGATGACGTCGGGGGCATCCTTGGCCACCCATTGGATCGCACCGGCGGGGCTTTTCTCTTGCACCCATTCGTACTTGAACAGGTTCTCGAAGAAGAAATTGCTCCACTGCGCGGGGGTCTGCGTCCAGGTCACTTCAAGGCCGGAGGTGATCGCATCGCGCCCCGAGCCCGAGCCAAAGCTGCTGGTCCAGCCCAGGCCCTGGGCTTCGATGCCATCGGCCTCGGGCTCGGCGCCCACATGGCTCGCCTCCGCAGCGCCATGGGTCTTGCCAAAGGTGTGGCCGCCAGCGATCAGCGCGACAGTCTCTTCGTCGTCCATGGCCATGCGGGCAAAGGTCTCGCGGATGTCGCGCGCCGCCGAGATCGGGTCGCCATTGCCATCGGGGCCTTCGGGGTTCACATAGATCAGGCCCATCTGCACGGCAGCGAGGGGGTTTTCCAGGTCACGCTCACCGCTGTAACGGCTGTTGGCCTTGTCGCTGGTGGCCAGCCATTCCTTCTCGGCGCCCCAGTACACATCCTGGTCAGGCATCCAGGTGTCGACGCGGCCACCTGCAAAACCAAAGGTGCGAAAGCCCATGGTCTCCAGCGCGACGTTGCCGCACAGGATCATCAGATCGCCCCAGGACAACTGGTTGCCGTATTTTTGCTTGATGGGCCACAGCAGGCGGCGCGACTTGTCGATATTGACGTTGTCCGGCCAGCTGTTGAGCGGCGCAAAGCGCTGCTGCGCACGGCCTGCGCCGCCCCGGCCATCCTGCACGCGGTAGGTGCCAGCGGCATGCCAGGCCATGCGGATGAACTGCGGGCCATAGTGGCCAAAGTCGGCCGGCCACCAGTCTTGCGAGTCGGTCATCAGCGCGCGCAGGTCGCGCTTGACGGCCTCGTAATCGAGCTTCTTGAATTCGTCGGCGTAGTTAAAGTCTGCGCCCAAAGGGTTGTTGGCCGGGTGGTGCTGGCTGAGCAGGTCCACACGCAGCTGGTTGGGCCACCAGCTTTGGCTGGTCGTCCCATTGCCTTGGGCTGCCGTTTCGCTGTTGCGTGCAGTGGCGCTGTGGAAGGGGCACTTGGATTCTGTGGTCATGGGGGGTTCTCCGGTTCAAGCTGACGGGACGCCAGATACCGCGGGGGTATCCGATGAAAGGAAATTCCGATGAATATACCGGATTCCATGTTTTTTGATTATGAACGCCTTGGTGCTGCCCCACACGCTTGCGCTGATTGAATATCCGCAACGCGGTGATTGAGAAAAATCACAGGCGCCGCGAGCGGGTGGACAGCACCTGCGCAAGACCAGTGCAGACATGCGCCATTACAGCACCGCTGCATGAATCGGTGCTGTCAGACAATGACTACAAGAATGCTTCTCTGAAGCGCAGTGTGCAGGAGCGCGCTGGCCCCTGCTGTGATCAGCTGCGCATATCCTTGACCAGGGTGCTTTTGCCAAACAGGCTTTGCACCAGGTCCACCACCAGCTCGGCGGTCTGGTTGCGCAGGTCGAGCGCCGGGTTGAGCTCGACGATGTCGATCGAGCCGAGCAGGCCCGTGTCGGCAATCATCTCCATGCACAGCTGCGCTTCGCGGTAGTTGGGGCCGCCGCGCACGGTGGTTCCTGTGCCCGGTGCAATCTCGGGGTCGAGAAAATCCACATCAAAGCTCAGGTGCAGATGGGTCTGGCTGGGATCGCAACCGGCCAGCGGTGCCAGTGCGCGTAGCATGGTCTCGCGCATACCCAGCTCATCGATGGCGCGCATGTCAAACACATCGATGTTGTGGGTCTTGATCAAGTGCTTTTCCTGCGCATCGACACTGCGCAGCCCGATCTGGCACAGCGACTGCGGGCCCAGCGCCGGTGCAAAACCGGCCAGGTGCGTCAGCTCGCGCGGGCCCAGGCCTGCGAGGCAGGCCACCGGAATGCCGTGGATATTGCCCGAGGGAGAAGTCTCGGGCGTGTTGAAGTCCGCATGGGCATCGAGCCAGAGCACAAACAGGCGCTTGCCGGTGTCGCGGCAGTGGCGGGCCACGGCGCTGATCGAGCCGACCGCCAGGCTGTGGTCGCCGCCCAGCATCAAGGGCATGCGGCCTGCTGCCAGCTGCCCGTGCACGGCGTCATGCACCGCCCGGTTCCAGGCGACGGCTTCGCCAAAGTTGCGCAGATTGCCATGCTCGGCATCGCGCGGCTTGCGCTGGTTGGCCGGGCCCGCCAGGTTGCCCAGGTCGCGCACCTCGCAGCCCAGCTCTGCCAAGGCGGGCCCCAGTTGCGCTACGCGCAAGGCATCCGGCCCCATCGCGGCGCCCAGGCGCCCGGCACCGATGTCGGTGGGCACGCCGATCAGACTGAGGGCGGTGGAGGGCGAGCGAAGGAGGTCAGGCTGGGATGGCATGGCAGTGGGCTTGTTCGTGGTCGTGATGGGGGACGTCGGGCGGCAGCAGCAGCGCGAACAGGTTTTTGGGATTGCGCAATTGTGGCAGCAGGGCCAGCGGTTGCAACAGCTGGTGCTCCCGGGCCAGCGCATGCATATAGCGCAAGGCGGTGTAGTCTTCCAGCGCGAAGCCGACCGAGTCGAATACTGTTATTTCGTCCTCGTGCTGGCGGCCCGCTTGCTCGCCGCGCAGCACCTGCCACAGCTCGGTGACGGCAAAGTCCTCGGGCATATGCTGGATCTCGCCTTCGATACGGCTTTGCGGCGCAAATTCGACGAAGACCTTGGCGTCCAGCAGAATCGCCGCGTCCAGCTCGGTTTTGCCCGGGCAGTCGCCGCCCACGGCGTTCAGGTGCATGCCCGGCTCGACCATCGCGCGGCTGACGATGGTGGCATTGGTCTTGTCGGCAGTAACCGTGGTGACGATATCGGCGCCTTGCACAGCCTCGGCCGCGTTCTTGCAGCGCTGCAGTTGCAGTCCGGGCAACTGGGTTTGCAGGTTGTGGATGAGCTTGTCGGTGGCGGCAGGGTCGATATCAAACAGGCGCAGCGACTGAATGCCCAGCAGGCGGACAAAGGCCAGGGCCTGGAATTCGCTCTGTGAGCCGTTCCCAATCAGCGCCATGCTGCGGCTGCTGCGCCGTGCCAGCAGCTTGGCGGCCATCACCGAAGTGGCCGCAGTGCGCAAGGCGGTGGTCAAGGTCAACTCGCTCAGCAAAATGGGCGCGCCGGTGTCGCTGCGCATCAAGGCACCAAAGGCCATGATGGACGCAATGCCCTGCTGTGGATTTTTGGGGTGGCCATTGACATATTTGAAAGCAAAGTGGCTGGCATCGCCCACTGGCATCAATTCCATCACGCCATCGGGCGTGTGGTGGGCCAGGCGCGCGGTCTTGTCAAAGTCTTGCCAGCGCGAGAAGTCCTGCTCCAGCGCGCTGACCAGGCCGCGCAGCAGCTCGGTCAGGCCGACACGTTGCACCAGCGTGGCGGCGGCATCGGTGCTGAGAAAGTCAACTTGGCCTGGATGGGTTGTCATGATGATGGCTCCTGGTTTTGCGTTATGGCATGCCCGCTGCGCGCACCAAAAGGCGCAGCTGCAGCGGCTGTAACCAGTGTCTGTCCAAGCGGCTATAAAGCAAAGTGCAAAAAATGGTAGAAAATGACAGGATCCAGAGCAATTAGTCAGGCCGTGTTGTGCATATCGATAATATTGACCAAGCCTTGATCAGCCTGCTGCGCCAGAATGCGCGCGAGAGCGTGGCCACCTTGGCGGGCAAGCTGGGCGTGTCGCGCGGCACCGTTACCAACCGCATGGACCGCCTGGAGCGCGAGGGCCTGATCGTGGGTTACAGCGTGCGCCTGCGCCCGGATGTGCAGCCCGATGTGCTGCGCGCCTGGATGAGCATCGAGATCACCGGCAATGACACGCGGCGCGTGATGGCATCCCTGCTGGGCGAGCCCGGGGTGGCGGCGCTGCACAGCACCAATGGCCGTTGGGATCTGCTCGCCGAGCTGCAGGTGGCCAGCCTGGAGGCGCTGTCGCAGGTGCTCGAGCGCATCCGGCTGATCAAGGGCATCAGCAACAGCGAGACCAGCATCCACCTGGAGAGTTTTCGGGTGTCCTGAGTGATCTTCTGTTCAGGGCTTGTCGCTCAGCAAAAACGCCAGCGCCTGATTCAGTTGCTGCTGAGCGTCTTCAGTGATGAGCGCATCATGGGCCAGCACCAGACGCTGCACCGGCCAGGCGCAGATGCGCGCTGCCGCCGCGCTGGCCGCTGTCCGGTCCCGAATCGCAAAGCGCAGTGCACGCGGCATGGCCAGGCGGCTGCGCGTGCCATTGAGGCTGTTGAACAGGCGCGCCGACAGCGAAAAATCCTGCGGGTAGTACTGCAGCACATCGGTCACGACCAGGCTGGCGCTGGGCTGGTGCAGCCAGACGCATTCATTCAGGATGGGCAGGCCTGCAAAGGGCTGCATCTGCAGGCTGTTTTGCCAGGCTGCCGGCAATGCCTGGTCCAGGCTGTGCAGCTGGGGCAGGTCCGGGCGCTTGGCCGCCAGGCCCGGTGCCCCCATAGCGCTGCCAGCGGGTAATGCGCCTGCCATGCACCGGCAAACAGGTGGTGCATGCGGTTGGGGGCGACGATCCAGCGCACGTCGCCCAGTGCATCCAAGGCTGCGCGCAGCGTGGGCGCGGGCGCAATGGGCGAATGCAGCCACAGTGCGCCGCCGGGCAGGCGCACCACGGTCATGCGGGTGCGCACGGGCAGGCCGTGCACGCTGATCTGTTGGGTGGCGCTCCAGAGGTTGTCAGCGATCTGTTCAAGCATGGTGGGCCTTGCTGCGATGGTGGGGAATGCCTTGGATTTTCATTGTGAATCCAGGCGCTCAGGTGCAGAAAATCTGGCAATGGTCAACAATGGCAGCCATCTTTTGAGGAATCGTACATGCACTATGACGTGGTGATTGTGGGCGGCGGTGCAGGTGGACTGGAACTGGCCGCACAACTGGGGCGCAAACTGGGTGCGCGCGAAGGGCGCGAGCGGGTCTTGCTGGTGGACAAAATGCCTTTCCACATCTGGAAGCCCACCTTGCACGAAGTGGCAGCGGGCACGCTCGATGCGCACCAGGAAGGCCTGTCCTACACCGTGCTGGCGCGCCGCAACCATTTCAGCTTTGCGATGGGCGAATGCATGGGGCTCGATGCCGCCAAGCAAAGCATTGTGCTGGCGCCGGTCATCAACGATGCGGGCAAGCAGGTGGTGCCCGAGCGCGTCATCAGCTACCAGCATTTGGTGCTGGCGATGGGCAGTGGCTCCAATTCTTTTGGCACCCCAGGTATCGAGCATGCCTATCTGCTCGAGAGCGTGCGCGATGCGCAGCGCTTCCATGCCGACTGGCTTGGCGCCTGTGCCCATGCCTCGTATGCCGAGCCGCGCTCGCTGGCGGTCGCCATTGTGGGCGCCGGTGCCACGGGTGTGGAGCTGTCGGCCGAGCTGATCGAGGCGCACCAGATGCTGCTCGAGAGCCTGTCGGACAGCCAGCGCTTCCGGCTCGATATCAGCCTGATCGAAGGCGGCGAGCGGATTCTGGGCGGGCTGCCGCCCCGTATCTCGGAGCAGGCCCGTGTGGCGCTGGAGCGCAAGGGCGTGCGGGTGATGACCGGCACGCGTGTGCAGTCGCTGGCGCAGGGCCAGGTGATCACGTCCAACGGCGAGGTGCCGGCCGATCTGATCGTCTGGGCCGCAGGCATCAAGGCCGCCGACAGCAATGCGCGCCTGGGGCTGGAAGTCAACCGTATCAACCAGTTTGTCGTCGATGACCACCTGCGCACCAGTGCCAGCCGCATCTATGCGATGGGTGACTGCGCCGCTGCCACCTGGACCGAAGGCAAGACTGTGCCGGCCCGCGCCCAAGCCGCGCACCAGCAGGGCAGCTATTTGTGCAAGCTGCTGTTTGCCGCGCTCAAGCAGCGCTCGTTCAACGAAGTGTTTGTCTACCAGGACTTTGGCTCGCTGGTCTCGCTGGGCGACAACAAGGGCGTGGGCAATCTGATGGGAGGGCTCTCGGGCAAGAACTTTTTTGTGCAGGGCCTCATTGCCAAGTGGATGTATATGTCCTTGCACCTGATGCACCACCGCGCCATTTTGGGCACCGGCAAGACGGCGGTGCTGGCGCTGGCCCGTTTGCTGCAGCAGCGCGTATCGGGCCGCATGAAGCTGCACTGAAAGAACCTTGCTCGGCAGCGCCGAGCAAGTTCTTGTGCCGGGTTCAGATATCGTCCGGTCCCAGCACGATGTCGAGCGAGCTGCCCCCGGCCAGCAGCTTTTGCACCAGCTCGGCCGATGAATCTGCGCCATATTTGCGCATCAGCCGGGTGCGGTAGATCTCGACCGTGCGGTGGCTGATGCCCAGGCCTCGGCCAATTTCCTTGCTGGTCATGCCTTCGAGCAGATGGGCGGCCACTTCGCGCTCGCGGGCCGTGAGCTCGGCGCGCACCGGGCGCAGCGCGCTCAGGTCCTCAAAGCTCCAGACGCCGCCTTCATGCGGGTCCTCGCGGTTGAAGGCGCGGCCCATCACGTGGCACCAGAACATCTCGCCATTGGCGCGCTTCATGATGCGGTTGTCCGAGTACAGGCCATGCGTGCCCATGATGGGGGCGATGCGGCGGCCCAGGCGCTCGAACTCGTCGGCGCTGGGGTAGAGGATCTGAAAGGACTGGCCCATCATCAGCTCGCGCGAGGTGCGGAACATGTCGCAGACCTGCTCATTGCAGTCGATCATGACCCGCCGGTGGGACACCACCAGGCCCACAGGCGCCATTTCGAAGGCTTGTCGGTAGTCGAGTGGTGTCACTGCCATGGCAAAAATTGTCCCCTTTACGAAATACTACGTATCCTAATACGTAGTATGCTTGATTGGCGATACAAGCCCTTCTTATCAGGAGACAAGTGTGAACAAGATCTACCCCAGTGCTGCGGACGCGCTCAAAGGCGTGGTGGCAGACAAGCAGTTAATGGCCGTGGGCGGCTTTGGCCTTTGCGGGATTCCCGAGGCCTTGATCGAAGCGCTGCGCGACAGCGGTGTCAAGGACCTGACGGTGGCATCGAACAATGCCGGTGTCGATGGTTTTGGCCTGGGCAAGCTGCTGGAGACGCGCCAGATCAAGAAGATGATTGCGTCCTATGTGGGCGAAAACAAGGAGTTCGAGCGCCAGTACCTGGCCGGCGAGCTGGAGCTGGAATTCACCCCGCAAGGCACCCTGGCCGAGAAGATGCGTGCTGGCGGCGCCGGCATCCCCGCCTTCTTCACCAAGACCGGTGTGGGCACGCAAGTGGCCGAAGGCAAGGAGCTGCGCGAGTTTGACGGCGAAACCTATGTGATGGAGCGCTCCATCGTCGCTGACGTGTCGCTGGTCAAGGCCTGGCGCGCGGACAAGAGCGGCAACCTGCAGTTCCGCCTGACGGCACGCAACTTCAACCCGGCAGCAGCCACCTGCGGCAAGGTTTGCATCGTCGAGGTCGAGGAGATTGTCGAAGTGGGCGCCTTGAAGCCCGACGAGATCCATCTGCCGGGCATCTATGTGCACCGCCTGGTGCTCAACGCCACCCCCGAGAAGCGCATCGAAAAGCGCACCATCACCGAAAAGCACTAAGGAGCCAGTCATGCCTTGGACCCAAGACCAAATGGCCGCACGTGCGGCGCAAGAGCTGGAAGACGGCTTCTATGTGAACCTCGGTATCGGCATTCCTACCTTGGTGGCCAACCACACCGGTGACAAGGAAGTGTGGCTGCAATCGGAAAACGGCATGCTGGGCATCGGCCCCTTCCCAACGGAAGAAGCCATCGACGCCGACCTGATCAATGCCGGCAAGCAGACGGTGACCACAATTGCCGGCTCGTCCATCTTCAGCTCGGACCAGTCCTTTGCGATGATCCGTGGCGGCAAGATCAACCTGTCCATCCTGGGCGCCATGCAGGTGTCCGAAAAGGGTGACCTGGCCAACTGGATGATTCCAGGCAAGATGGTCAAGGGCATGGGCGGCGCGATGGACCTGGTCGCCGGCGTCAAGCGCGTCATCGTGCTGATGGAACATGTGGCCAAGAAGAAGGACGGCACCACCGACCTGAAGATCTTGAAGGACTGCACCCTGCCATTGACTGGCGTGGGCGTGGTGGACCGCATCATTACCGACCTGGGTGTGTTTGATGTGGTGCCCGAAGGCCTGAAGGTGGTTGAGCTGGCCCCCGAAGTGAGCTTTGACGATGTGCAGTCCAAGACCGGCGTCAACCTGATCCAATAAGCGCAGCTACCCAGCCCTTGCGCGCTGGTGCTGCACAAGCGAGCCCGCCCATCGATCGATGGCGGGCTTTTTTGCGTGCGGGTGGTTGCTGTCGCTTTCCCCATTGCCGGGCCAGTGCTCAGACGACATACTGCGCAGATTCCATTCGATTCCCCCCGTCCCATGAACGCTCCCTTTGCGCCTGCCGATCTTTCCCACCCCCTGTTTATCCGCCCCGATGTGCTGCGCATGCGCGAGGACATGGCGCTGGCCTTGCGTGCTGCTGCACACTTTGGCCTGGGTGAGGGCGTGTGCAACCATTTCAGCATGGCGCTGCCCGATGGCCAGCATTTCTTGCTGAACCCGCGCGGCCTGATGTGGGGCGAGATCCAGGCGGACGATGTGGTGATGGTGGACGCGCAGGGGGCCGTGGTGGCGGGCGGCCATGTGGTCGAGCCCACGGCGATGTTCATCCATGCTGCCGTGCACCGCATTGCGCGCAAGACCTGCGTACTGCACACCCACATGCCTTATGCCACGGCCTTGACCTTGACGGCGCAGCGCGCGCTGGACACCACCTTGAGCCAGAACGCCATGCGCTTCCATGGCCGCCTGGCAGTTGACGCCCAGTACAACGGTTTTGCGCTCGACGACCGCGAAGGCGAGCGCATTGCGCAGGCCATGCAGGGCGCGGACATCAGCTTTTTGGGCAACCACGGCATCATCGTCTGCGGTGAGCGCATGGACTATGCGTTTGACGATCTGTACTACCTGGAGCGCGCCTGCCAGGCCCAGGTGCTGGCGCAATCGACCGGCGTGCCGCTGGCGCCCTGCGATCCGGCGCTGGCCGCGCGTGTGGCCGAGCAGGCCAATGGTGAGCGCCTGCAGTCCACCTTGTTCTTCGAGGCGTTGCGCCGCCAAATTCCTTAGAACCTGTTCAAAGTCTCTACGCAGCCGCGTTGGAGTGCAATCGGGATGAGTTCGAAGGGATGGAACGCAGCTTGCACCGAGGTGCAAGCAAGGGCCAGCGCGCAGAAATCGCCCGATTTCACTCCAACCCTTCGGGACAGTGGCTTTGCGCTGCCCGGGAAGGGGCGCCCGGCGAGGGCCGCCCGGGCAGGGGCGGTCTGCGTCGTTGCAAATCCTCGCAATAGCGCGGCTGGGCGCCCCCCTAGCATCCCATCCCGCAAAGACACTGTCGCGGCGCGAGGAGACATTGAACAGGTTCTTAAAGCGCCCGCAGCATGTCTCTCACCCAGTGCGCCACTTGCCAGGTGGCACTATCCGCGTACCGCTAAAAAATCCAATATATAGGAATTAATTTCTGATAAAGTGGATTCATGACGGTTGACGAGTTGCTCTCTGCCAAGGTGCGCACCCTGCGCAAACAGCGTGGCTACACCTTGGAGGTGCTGGCGCAGCGCAGCGGTGTCAGCCGCTCGATGATTTCACTGATTGAGCGTGGGCAGACCAGCGCCACCGCCGCCGTGCTGGGCAAGCTCGCCCAGGCCTTGCAGGTGCCGCTGGCAGCGCTGTTTGCCGATGAGCGCCAGGCGCAAGCGCCCCAGCCCCTGGCGCGCGCAGCTGTCCAGCCGCGCTGGCGTGATCCTGCCACCGGCTATGAACGCCGGCAGCTGAGCCCGGTGGGGTTTCCTGCGCCGTTCGAGATGGTGGAGGTGGTGTTTCCGCCCGGCCAGCGCGTGGCCTTTGACAACGGCCTGCGCAGCCAGCCGCTGCACCAGCAGCTGTGGCTGCTGCAAGGCGAGCTGCAGCTGAGCCTGGGCACGCAAAGCTGGCATTTGCAGGCGGGAGACTGCCTGGCGATGGTGCTCAACCAAACCCTGGTATTTAGCAACCCCGGCACCGAGTCCGCCCGCTATTTGCTGGCGCTAGCGGCGCTGGGCGCCTCCCTGCCGGCCTTGCCTGTAGTTTTTCCTGGAGAGATCGATGACTGAGAGACACTGGGTGCGCTGTACCCATGACCGGCATGCGCCAGCAATTTTGGCGATTCTGAACGACGCCATTGTCAACAGCACGGCGCTGTATGACTACCAGCCGCGCAATGCGGGCCATATGCGTACCTGGTTTGATACCAAGCTGCAAGGCGGCTACCCGGTGATCGGCATCGAGGATGCCGCCGGCGAGTTGCTGGGTTTTTCCAGCTATGGTGCCTTCCGCGCCTACCCGGCCTACAAGTACACGATGGAGCATTCGGTCTATGTGCGCGCCGATCAGCGCGGCCAGGGCCTGGGTCTGCAGCTGATGGAGGCCATCATTGACGAGGCGCGCAAGCACGATGTGCATGCGCTGGTCGGCGCCATCGATGCGGCAAATGCCGGCTCGATCGCCTTGCATGAACGGCTGGGTTTCAAGTCGGTCGGCCTGATGCCCCAGGTGGGCTTTAAATTTGGGAGATGGCTGGACCTGGCCTTGTACCAATTGCTTTTGCAAACGCCGGCGAATCCGGTAGACGGCTGAGGCCGCTGGCCGCGCGCCGCTGGCCGCGCGCCACTAGCCGTGCGCCACTCGCCGTGCACCACTAGCCGTGCACCACCCACAACAGCCCACGCTGCCATGGGATAATCACTTTTTTCGCGCAGCGCAGGCCCGGCGCTGGTCAACCGACCGCACCGGCTTGCGATGGCTGTATCGAGGCTCGATCACTCTGCGCAGTGGCCGCACAACCTCTGGGTTGTCTGCGGCACTTGCCCTGATCCTTGGACTGGCACTTCGCTGCCAGCATCTGCCTTATGTCCCATCGCCAGCCTGTTCGCATCAGCGACATCCACAAGTTTGACACCATCGTCGACGCCCGCTCCCCTGCCGAGTTCGCACTCGACCATATCCCCGGGGCGATCAACTGCCCGGTGCTCAGCAACGAAGAACGCGCCCAGATCGGCACCATCTACAAGCAAGTCAGCCCCTTTGAGGCCAAGCGCCTGGGCGCTGCCTATGTGAGCGCCAATCTGGCGCGCCACCTGCACGATACCTTCCATGACCGGCCCGCGAACTGGAAGCCGCTGGTCTATTGCTGGCGCGGTGGCCTGCGCAGCGGCTCGATGGTGACCTGGTTGCGCCTGGTGGGCTGGGATGCGCAGCAGCTGGCAGGCGGCTACAAGGGCTTTCGCGGCCATGTGATCGAGCGGCTGGAGTCACTGGTACCGCGCCTGCGCTTGCAGGTGCTGTGTGGCGCCACCGGCAGCGCCAAAACGCGGGTGCTGCATGCGCTGGCCGAGCAGGGCGCGCAGGTGATTGACCTGGAAGGCTATGCCAGCCACAAGGGCTCGCTGCTGGGCCAGCTGCCTGGTGTAGAGCAGCCGAGCCAGAAGCACTTCGAGACCTTGCTGGCCACGCAGATCGGCCAGTTCGATCTGGAGCGCCCGGTGTTTATCGAAGGCGAAAGCGCCAAGATCGGCCGCATCTCCGTGCCGATGGCGCTGGTCGAGCATATGCGCCAGGCACCCGTCATCGAAGTGCAGGCCTCAGCGCAGGCGCGCCTGGACTATCTGCTGCGCGACTATGCCTACCTGGGTGCCGATGCCGGTGTGCTGGCCACCAAGCTGGGCTATCTCAAGGATCTGCAGGGCAAGGAGGTGGTCGGCCGCTGGCAAGGCTGGGCAGCGCAAGGCGAGCTCGCGCCGCTGTTTGCCGAGTTGATGGACCTGCACTACGACCCGCATTACGAGCGCAGCCAGGCGCGCAACTTTGCCCACTGGGATTCGCGCCAAAGCCTGCAGACGGATGACCTGTCGGACGCGCGCATTGGCGAGTTGGCCGCGCAGATCAGGCAGCTGGCTGTTTAGGCCTGATTGGGCATCAGAACGTCGGCAGCCCGAATCGCTGGCCCAGCGGCGAAAACAGCAGGCACAGCGCCACCAGGTTGAGCAACACCGTCAGCCAGAACACCTGCAGAAAATCCCGCTTGCTGGATTTGTGGCGCAGCCAGCGCTGGGCCAGCAAGGCCCCCGGCCATCCGCCCAGCAAACCCAGCAGCCACAAATGCTTTTCAGGGGTGCGCCAATGCCCCTGCTGCGCGGCAGCCTTGTCCCAGGCATACCAGGCAAAGGTGACGAGCGAGGCCAACACATACCAGCCTGCAGCGCGCCAGGTGGAGCCAAAGCACAGGCCCAATCCCAGCAGCAGAATCGCCAATGTGGGGATCAGCAGCAGGGCTGCCCCGCCGGATGGGCCTGATCTGGCGGCACTGGTAGCCTGGCGCTGAGTGCGCGCAGCTGCGGCCCGTGGGCGTGCGGTATGCGAAGCGGGCGATGCCGCTGCGCCTGGTGCGCCCGCGCCCAGCACGCGGGCGCGGCTGGCCCGGGGTTTGTCGCCTGCGGGCTTGTCCAGCACATAGCTCAGCCGCTGGCGGGCTTGGGGCCGGGCGGCAGGGTTTTGGAAGGCGGAGATATGCACAAACACCTGGGGGCCGCCGCCATCGGGGGCGATAAAGCCAAAGCCGCGCTCGTCGTTCCAGGATTGTAAGGTGCCTTCAAGCAGCATAGGCCTCCAGGTGCGCTGCGGCTTCGTCCCATTGGTTCTCGCTGAAGACAGCGACGCCGGCCTGGCGCAGCAGGCTGCAGGCCAGGCCTTCGCCGGGCACGGTGCGGCCGGCAAACTGCCCGTCATAGACCTGGCTGGAGCCGCATGTAGGGCTGAACTCCTTGAGTACCGCGACGCGGATGCCATGGCGCTGCACCAGTTGCAGTGCCAATTGGGCGCCGTGCAAAAAGGCGGCAGTCACATCGTTGCCCGCGCTGTCGCGCACCTGGGCTGCATGGCGCAGCACCGCGATGCTGGTGCCACCAACGATTTCGGCTGGCAATCGGGGCGTTGGCAGGCCTGCGGCCATCTCGGGGCAGAGGCTGACCACCTGCTGCTGCGCGAGCCAGCGATCGAGCACTGTGTGTTGCGCCCTTTTGTGGCTGCCGTCATAGCGCACGGGCTGGCCCAGCAGGCAGCCACTGACCAAGACCTTGGGCGCTGCGGGCTTCAGCATGCCAGCAGCTCCACCTGCAGGGCCTGCGCGCTGGCTTCGCAGCGCAGGCTATTGCCGCCCAGCTGCAATTGCAGCCCATTGGCAAACTGCAGCTGCAGGCAGAGCGTCTCTGCCTGAAAATCGCTGGGCACTGGCAGCGTGCTGAGCCGTTGCTCGCCCAGCTGCAGCCAGCCGCTGGCCAGCAAGCCAAAGGCTTGCGCTTCATGCGCGAGCGCGGGCGGGCAGGGGTTCAGCACCAGGCGCAGACCATTGCTGTAGCGGCGCTGGGTCTCGATCCCCTGGCGCTCGCTGATCAGCGCGGCTGAGAATTCGATGTTGCAGCCTTCGGAAGTGCGGTGGATGCGGCTGATTTCGGAGTCGGCAAATTCAAACTGGCGAGGCATTCCGTGATTGTCGCAGACCCAGGGTGCGGCCTGCAGCAACTCTGCAGGGCTCATGCCGCCCCGGATGGCGCCACGCAGTCAGCCAGCCAGGGCATCGCTGATGCACTCCAGATCTGCCGCTGTGGCGGCAGCTGCGCGCGCTCTTCCACGCAGCCCAGGCGGATCACCACGAACTCCGGGTTCTGCGCGGCGCAGCCATACAGTGGCGTTGCGCAGACGGGGCAGAAGACCTGGTCGCGGCGCTGGCCGCTTTGCGCGGTCTTGGTATAGGTATGGATCATGCCTTGCAGCGAGAAATCGGCGATCGCGGCGCTGACAATCGCCCGCATCGGCGCGCCCGACAGCACTTGGCAGTCGCTGCAATGGCATACGCTGACCTGGGCAGGATCGATCAAGGCGGTAAAGCGAACCGCTTGGCAGTGGCATGCGCCGTGGATGAGCATTGCAGGACCTGAGGAAAGTGGGCAGGGATTGCTGCTTTGTACTGCATCGTGCCCACCCTTGCATAGGCCTACTCGCTACCCATGAGGCGATGCAGCTAGAGGCCTTGATGGCATGACTCTTGCATAACTGTCAACAAGCGAAAGCCGGAGCTGCGCCGCAGGCCTGTAGGAATATCTTTACAGTCTCTGGCGTAGTAACTATGGTTGCATATAGAAACAACCAAGGGTTCTGTGTGAAAGCTTGATGAATTGCAGAAAATCAATAAAAACAATTAGTTATGGAGTACTTGAGCCTGAGCTCATGCATAATTTCGCAAAATTCCACGGGAAAACCCCGGTAATTTGGGGAATAACTGGTTTGGATTTTGTTACATATTTATGAATTGTCTTCAAAATAAACCGTGCTAAAGTCGCCCGCTATGTCACCGAAATGGATTTGCACCCTCATCGTCGCCGCGTCTGTCAGCGCACATGCCGCCCCCGAGAGCGAACACAAGCCATCCGATCTGGATTTGCTGCTGGGCATTGGCCAAAGCAGTCTGTCCAAGCTCGATTCGGTGCATCACCAGGTCAAGGACCAGGCCAATGTGCTGATCAGCAATGCGCTGAGCCTCATTGGCGTGCCTTACCGCCGTGGCGGTAACAGCGCAGAGACGGGTTTTGATTGCAGTGGTCTGGTACGCGCCGTGTATGCGGAGAGCTGGGGCAAGATCCTGCCGCGCCGCGCAGAAGAGCAGGCGGCTGCGACCGACAAGATTGATAAAGCGGAGCTCAAGCCCGGTGATCTGGTGTTCTTCAACACCATGCGCCGGGCTTTCAGCCATGTGGGGATCTATATGGGCGATGGCAAGTTCATCCACTCGCCCCGCACTGGCAAGACCGTTCGGGTCGAGAGCATGGATATTGCCTACTGGGAAAAGCGCTTTGACGGCGCCCGCCGGGTAGAGCTGAGCGATGAGGCGCGTACCAAGCTGATGCAGCAGGTCAACCTCGATGGTGCGGAAGCGCAGGACCTGATCGGCCGCGTGATGTCCAAGGCCAATATGCGTGTGAACTGAGCGCCTTGCCCTGTGCGTCAGGCGCTGCAAGCGAACCAAGCTTCCTTCGGGAGGCTTTTTTGTTGCCTGCGCGGTGCTGGTTGTCTGGTTTGCGCCGTGGGGTAGGGTCTCAGTCATGCGCCCCCCGCTATATATATATAAAAGCGGCGCGGGGTACTGGCGTTAAAAAGGCTGCCTCCTGGCAGCCTGGGTGGGCGACTTGCTGGGCAGGCTCCAGCAAGGTCTTACTTGACCATCTGCAAGATATCGCGGAAGTCTTCGTGCTCGCAACTGCGCAGCCATTCGAAGATGACCATCTCGGTGGTGACCAACTCGGCGCCGGCGCCGGCCAGGCGGTCAAAGGCGGCATCGCGGTTGCGCTCGGTGCGGCTGCTGCAGGCGTCGGTGACCACGCAGACATCAAACTCGTCTTCGAGCAGCTCCAGCGCAGTTTGCAGCAGGCAGACATGGGCCTCGCAGCCGGCAATGATGATGCTGTTGCGCTCAGGCGCGGCTTGCTGGGGCTTTTGCAGGTGCTTGGGCAGGCTGCGGGCATTGCCGCCCTGGGGTTTGGCGGGAGGGCGCAGCCATTCGTTCAGGCCTTCCGGCACTGCACTGAAAAACATCTTGGCCAAGGTCTTGTTGCACAGGCCACGCAGCTGCGCCGCATTGGGGCCGAGCTTGCTGGGGTTTTGCTCGGTACCAAACACGGGCACCTGCAGCTGCTGGGCTACCTGGGCCAGGAGCGTGGCGTTTTTCAACACCTGCGCGCCATCAAAAATGGCGGGCATCAGTTTTTCCTGGTAGTCAACCAGCACCAGCTGGGATTCTTCAAAATCTATAAGCATGCGGCATTTTACCCGTGGCAGCGTGCAGCTGCTGGAGCGGCATGGCGCAGGCGTTGGAGGGGAGGGAGAAATGCACTGGCGCGCGGCGCAGCGCCGAGCCAGTCTGGCGCAGATTTAGTGCTTGTCCTGGTCCAGCGCAGGCGCATATACCACCGGCAGCACAATCCCCGCTTCATGCGCCACGCGCACGCAGTCGCGCAGGTGCTGCTCGCCCAGGTAGCGCAAGGTGGCGTAGCCCAGGGCAGCCGACACCGCCTGGCCGGCAATCGGCACATATTTGCTGGCCTGCTGCACCGTCAGGCGCATGCCCAGCGCCTTGGCGCCGCGCAGGATCACATCCTTGGTGATCAGCTTGCCCACCAGCACACCGCCGAGCATGTTGACGGTGTTTTGCACCTTGGCGCGTTTGGCAGGGGTCAGGCGCGCAATCTGCTCGTCGCTCAGACCAAAGTAATTGCTGATTTGCGGAATCAGCCGCGACAGCAGGGCTGCATCGACCGCCATGTCGAGCCCGGGCACCGGCGTGGCGCTGGCCAGGGCGGCCATCAAGGCTTTGCGGTGCAGCAGCTTCTGGGACTGCTCAACCGCCTCCAGCAGCGCAGGGTTGCCCGTCTGGGCGGCCAGTTGCAGTGCGGAGAGGGGGCGGGGCTTGCGTCCAAGTTTCATGGATGTTCGGGAGTGAGGTCAAAAGCGGAAAAAAACCTGCGGCAGCGGGTGGTCCCGGCTGGCGCAGGCTGCCGGGTGCTTAGCGCTTGCGCACCAGGCCGTAGATCACCAGCAAGATGATGGCGCCGACGACGGAGGCAATCCAGCCAGCGGCCTGGCCTTCCTGGTACCAGCCCATCGCCACGCCGGCGTAAGTGGCCAGCAGCGAGCCGGCAATGCCTAGGAGGATGGTCATGATCCAGCCCATCTTGTCGTCCCCAGGCTTGATGGCGCGTGCAATGAGGCCAACAATCAGGCCGATGAAAATGGTTCCAATGATGGACATGCGTAGTTCTCCGTTGAGCTGTGAACGCCAGCGCCTCGGGTTGAGGCGGCCCTGGCCAATACGCCCTGAAGCGTACCAAGGCACTTTAAGGCCGTTTGTAGGAGAAGGCTTCAAATCCCGCGGCTTTACGTCATAAACAACGGTGAACTGGCGCTGTCATGCGCATGAAAAAAGCAGCCGGCGCCGCTAAGAACTTGTTCAAAGTCTCTACGCAACCGCGTTGGAGTGCAATCGGGATGAGTTCGAAGGGCTGGTCCGCAGCTTGCACCGGGGTGCAAGCAAGGGCCAGCGCGAAGAAATCGCCCGATTTCACTCCAACCCTTAGGGACAGTGGCTTTGCGGGCGCCCGGCTAGGGCCGCCCGGGCAGGGGCGGTCTGCGTCGTTGCAAATCCTCGCAATAGCTGGGCTATTGCTGCGGTATTGCGCGGCTGGGCGCCCCCCTCGCATCCCATCCCGCAAACACACTGTCGCGGCGCGAGGAGACATTGAACAGGTTCTAAGGGCGCGGGCTGCTTTTCGCTGGCCTGGGCCTCAACGGGCTCAGGCTGCAGAGCGGCTATGCGCTCAGGCGACGACCTTGGCGATCGATGCGCAGACGTGCTCGATGTTCTTGCTGTTGAGCGCAGCCACGCACATGCGGCCCGTGTCCGTGCCGTAGACGCCGAACTCGGAGCGCAGGCGTACCATCTGGTCCTTGCTCAGGCCCGAGTACGAGAACATGCCGATCTGGGTGGTGATGAAGCCCATGTCCTGCTTCACGCCAGCGGCCTTGAGGCCGTCGACCAGCTTCTGGCGCATTTCCTTGATACGCACGCGCATCTCGCCCAGTTCCTTTTCCCACAGCGCGCGCAGCTCGGGGTTGTTCAGCACCGCAGCCACCACGGCGCCACCGTGGGTTGGTGGGTTGGAGTAGTTGGTGCGGATGACGACCTTGAGCTGGCTCAGCACGCGGCTGGCTTCTTCCTTGTCGGTAGCGACCACGGACAGCGCACCCACGCGCTCACCGTAGAGCGAGAAGCTCTTGGAGAACGAGGTCGACACAAAAATGTTCAGGCCTGCTGCGATGAACTTGCCGATCACGGCGCCGTCTTCGGCGATGCCGTGGCCAAAGCCCTGGTAGGCCATGTCCAGGAAGGCGACCAGGTTTTTGGCCTTGACGACTTCGATGACCTTGTCCCACTGGGCGGCGCTGATGTCGTAGCCGGTGGGGTTATGGCAGCAGGCGTGCAGCACCACCACGGTGCCAGCGGCGGCCGCGTTCAGGTCGGCGATCATGCCGTCGAAATCAATGGCGCGGTTGGCTGCGTCGTAGTAGCGGTAGCTGGCCACTTCAAAACCGGCGTTCTGAAAGATCGCGCGGTGGTTTTCCCAGCTCGGGTCGGAGATCAGCACCTTGGCTTGGGGGTTGAGGCGCTTCAGGAAGTCGGCGCCGATCTTCAGGCCGCCGGTGCCGCCCACGGCTTGCACCGTGGCCACGCGGCCGGAAGCGACAACCTCGGAGTCAGCGCCGAACACCAGGGCCTTGACGGCGTTGTCATAGGCAGCGATACCGTCGATAGGCAGGTAGCCACGGGGCGTGGGCTTGTCCATCATGGCTTTCTCTGCGGCCTGCACGCACTGCAGCAGCGGCAGCTTGCCGTTGTCGTCGAAATACACGCCCACGCCCAGGTTCACTTTTTGCGGGTTGGTGTCGGCGGCATACTGCTCATTGAGACCCAGGATCGGGTCGCGTGGGGCCATTTCGACGGAAGAGAAAAGAGACATGTGTAGTCCTTGGTAGGTAGAAATCTGGCTTTGTACCCCCAAATGCCAAACAAGAGGCCATCGCCTCCACCGCAATTTTGCAGTACGCTTTGGGGTTAACCCCGTATTCTAGCGACGCCCGCTCGCGCGTGGCATACCCGACCTATGCACGAAGTCACTCCAGAGGCACCCCGCGAGGGGGAATTCATCCAATATCCGGGCTCGCCCTTCACCTTGTTCCAGCCGTATCCGCCTGCGGGCGACCAGCCGGCGGCCATCGATGCGCTGGTGGAAGGCATTGATGACGGTGAGGCCTTTCAGACCTTGCTGGGCGTCACAGGCTCGGGCAAGACCTTCACGATGGCCAATGTGATTGCGCGCACCGGGCGACCGGCCATCGTGTTTGCGCCCAACAAGACGCTGGCCGCGCAGCTGTACAGCGAGTTTCGCGAGTTCTTTCCGAAGAACGCGGTGGAGTACTTCGTCAGCTACTACGACTACTACCAGCCCGAGGCCTATGTGCCCCAGCGCGACCTGTTCATCGAAAAGGACAGCGCCATCAACGAGCACATTGAGCAGATGCGCTTGTCGGCCACCAAGAGTGTGCTCGAGCGCCGCGACACCATCGTCGTGGCCACCGTCTCGGCCATCTACGGTATCGGCTCGCCAGAGTCCTATACCAAGATGCGTTTTATCCTGCGCGTGGGCGATGAGCTGAGCCAGCGCGATGCGATTGGCCAGCTGGTGCGCATGCAGTACAAGCGCAACGATGCCGATTTCTCGCGCGGTACCTTCCGGGTGCGGGGCGACACCATCGATGTGTTTCCGTCCGAGCACAGCGAGATGGCGGTGCGCATCGAGCTGTTTGACGACGAGGTCGAAAGCCTGCAGCTGTTTGACCCCCTGACGGGCCGCGTGCGCCAGAAGGTGCCGCGTTTCACGATTTACCCCAGCAGCCACTATGTGACCCCGCGCGACCAGGTGCTGGTGGCCGTGGAGACCATCAAGGAAGAGTTGGCGCTGCGCCTCAAGCAGTTGGTGGGCGAGGGCAAGCTGGTCGAAGCCCAGCGCCTGGAGCAGCGCACCCGGTTTGACCTGGAGATGCTGACCGAAGTGGGGCACTGCAAGGGCATTGAGAACTACAGCCGCCACCTCTCGGGCGCAGCGCCGGGCGATCCGCCGCCAACGATGACGGACTACATGCCCAAGGACGCGCTGATGTTTCTCGACGAGAGCCACCAGATGATCGGCCAGCTCAACGCCATGTACAACGGTGACAAGGCGCGCAAGACCACCTTGGTGGAGTATGGCTTTCGCCTGCCCAGCGCGCTGGACAACCGCCCGCTCAAGTTTGGTGAGTTCGAGCAGCGCATGCGCCAGGTGGTGTTTGTCTCGGCCACGCCGGCCGAGTACGAGAAGACCCATGCGGGCAAGATCGTCGAGCAGGTGGTGCGGCCCACCGGCCTGGTCGACCCCGAAGTGGAAGTGCGGCCCGCCACCCACCAAGTGGACGATGTGCTGCAGGAAATCCATGCACGGGTGAAGGTCCATGAGCGGGTGCTGATCACCACCCTGACCAAGCGCATGGCCGAGCAACTGACCGAGTACCTGACCGACAACGGCGTGAAGGTACGCTACCTGCACTCCGATGTGGAGACGGTGGAGCGCGTCGAGATCATCCGCGACCTGCGCCTGGGCACTTTTGATGTGCTGGTGGGGATCAACCTGCTGCGCGAAGGCCTGGATATCCCCGAGGTCTCGCTGGTGGCGATTCTGGATGCGGACAAGGAAGGCTTTCTGCGCGCCGAGCGCAGCCTGATCCAGACGATTGGCCGTGCGGCGCGCAACATGAACGGCAAGGCCATCCTCTATGCCGACCGCATTACCGACTCGATGCGCAAGGCGATGGACGAGACCAGCCGCCGCCGCGAGAAGCAGATGGCCTTCAATGCGGAGCATGGCATCGTGCCGCGCAGCATTGTCAAGCAAGTGCGTGATTTGATCGATGGCGTCTACAGCACCAAGGCCAGTGACGACATGGACCGCGCCCAGCAGGTGGCGATGAGCCGCGCCCAGGTCGAGGACATGTCCGAGAAAGAGATTGCCAAGGAAATCAAGCGCCTGGAAAAGCAGATGCTGGAGGCAGCGCGCAACCTCGAATTCGAGGCCGCAGCCCAGGCCCGGGACCAATTAACCATATTGAAACAAAGGGCTTTTGGCGGAGCCGCTCCAGAGGCAGGGAATACCCGCAGCCTCTAGCGATGTCAGTTTCTGTAAGTAATCTTTGCTTACCCGAGCGAATTCAGGGGGCATTGTGCTATACTGACACAAATTACTCAACAACAAGAAAAAAGCCTATCGATGAATGGGACCTACCCTGCATGCAGGGTGGAGCGACAGGCTACGACGATGTCATTGCGGGTGGCTTGCTTGCATTGGGCGTCTATGGTTATCAAGCCTGACCTCTAAGGAACGATTATGCGTCTCACCACCAAAGGCCGATTTGCAGTGACTGCAATGATTGATCTGGCTTTGCGCCAGAACAATGGCCCGGTAACTTTGGCTGCGATCAGCCAGCGTCAGCAGATCTCGCTGTCGTATCTGGAGCAGCTGTTTGGCAAGCTGCGCCGCCACGAACTGGTGGAGTCCACCCGTGGCCCTGGTGGCGGCTACACGTTGGCCCGCAAGGCCGCTGAGATCACAGTTGCCGACATCATTGTGTCGGTAGATGAACCTATTGACGCCACGCAGTGTGGTGGCAAGGAAAACTGCATGGGTGAGGCCGGTCGCTGCATGACGCACGAGCTGTGGGCATCGCTGAACCAGCGCATGGTGGAGTTTCTCGATTCGGTCACCTTGCAAAAGCTGGTCGATGACCAACTGGCCAAGGGCATCCAGATCGAAGACAAGCCCATCGTGCGCCGCGCTATCTCGACCACGCCGGTTGTCAAGCCCATCCGTGTCACCGCACCGAACTCGGTGTTTGCACTGGGCAATGTATTTGCCAAATCCTGATTCTTGATGCGGCGCTGGTCGCCGCATCCCCCGGTGTCTTCCAGGGCGCCGGGAGGTCTTGTTACGCCCTGAACGGGGTGCGGCAAGTTCATTCGATGATTGCGTTTTGAGTTTTTGCGGGTGCCCACCAGCACGCGCCAGTAGAGCCAGATATGGACACGACCCCACATTTCCCCATTTACCTTGATTACGGCGCCACCACGCCCGTGGACCCCCGCGTGGTTGAAGCGATGATTCCCTGGTTGTCCGAGAACTACGGCAACCCTGCGTCGCGCAGCCATGCTTGGGGCTGGACGGCGGAAGAGGCGGTTGAAAAGGCCCGTGCGCAGGTCGCCGCGCTGATCAATGCCGATCCGCGTGAAATCGTCTGGACCAGTGGCGCGACCGAGTCGGACAACTTGGCGCTCAAGGGTGCTGCGCAGTTCTACAAGGGCAAGGGCAAGCACCTGATCACCGTCAAGACCGAGCACAAGGCCGTGCTGGACACGATGCGTGCGCTCGAGCGTGAAGGCTTTGAGGTCACCTACCTGGATGTCAAGGAAGACGGTCTGCTGGATCTGGATGTGTTCAAGGCCGCGATTCGCCCCGACACCATCGTGGTCAGCGTCATGTTCGTGAACAACGAAACCGGCGTGATCCAGGACATCGACACCATCGGGAAAATCTGCCGCGAAAAGGGCATCATTTTCCACGTTGACGCTGCCCAGGCCACCGGCAAGGTCGAGATCGATGTGACCGCGCTGAAGGTCGACCTGATGAGCCTGGCCTCGCACAAGACCTACGGTCCCAAGGGCATTGGCGCGCTGTATGTGCGCCGCAAACCCCGTGTGCGCATCGAGGCGCAAATGCACGGCGGTGGCCATGAACGCGGCATGCGCTCGGGCACCTTGGCTACGCACCAGATCGTCGGTATGGGCGAGGCTTTCCGCATCGCCAAGGAAGACATGGCCAAGGACTACGCCCACGCTAAGGCGCTGCAGCAGCGCATGTTGGACGGCCTGATGGACATCGAGCAGGTGTTTATCAACGGTGATCTGAACCACCGCGTGCCGCACAACCTGAACATCAGCTTCAACTTCGTCGAAGGCGAATCGCTGATCATGGGCATCAAGGGTCTGGCCGTGTCCTCGGGTTCGGCCTGCACCTCGGCCAGTCTGGAGCCCAGCTATGTGCTGCGCGCGCTGGGCCGCAGCGATGAGCTGGCCCACAGCAGCCTGCGCATGACGTTTGGCCGCTTCACGACGAATGAAGACATTGACTACGCCGTGGCATCGATCCGTGAGAACGTGACCAAGCTGCGCGAGTTGAGCCCCCTGTGGGAAATGTACAAAGACGGTGTGGATCTGAGCACCATCCAGTGGGCTGCCCACTAATCCGGCGCAGCCGCTAACTGTAAAGAGGTACCAAGATGGCATATTCTGACAAAGTGATTGATCATTACGAGAACCCCCGCAACGTGGGCTCTTTTGACAAGGGTGATGAATCGGTGGGCACCGGCATGGTCGGCGCTCCTGCCTGCGGCGACGTGATGAAGCTGCAGATCAAGGTCAATGCGGACACCGGCGTGATCGAAGACGCACGCTTCAAGACCTATGGCTGCGGCTCGGCAATCGCCTCGTCGTCGCTGGTGACTGAATGGGTCAAGGGCAAGACGCTCGACGAAGCCGCTGCGCTCAAGAACGCGCAGATCGCCGAAGAGCTGGCCCTGCCACCGGTGAAGATCCACTGCTCGATCCTGGCTGAAGACGCGATCAAGGCGGCGGTCAACGACTACAAGGCCAAGCACACTGCCAAGGCGGAGGCTTAAAACGCCATGGCTGTCACGCTTTCTGAGTCGGCTGCGCGCCACATCAACCGCTACCTGTCGCGTCGCGGCCATGGGGTGGGTGTGCGTCTGGGCGTGAAGACCACCGGCTGCTCGGGTCTGGCCTACAAGCTGGAGTACGTGGACGAGGCAGCGCCCGAGGACGTGGTGTTCGAAGACCATGGCGTCAAGGTGCTGGTCGATCCCAAAAGCATGGCCTACATCGACGGCACCGAGCTGGACTTTGTGCGCGAGGGCCTCAACGAGGGCTTCAAGTTCCACAACCCCAACGAGCGTGATCGCTGCGGTTGTGGCGAGAGCTTCAGAATCTGAGGCCTCGGGTTCAGGCGCCCGGTTTGTCGTCACTGACAGGCCTGGCCTTGTTTGTCGGCATCGCTGATGCCAAAACTGCAAACCGCCTGTGCTTTTGCCAGGCGGTTTTTTCATGATGAATCTGCAATCCAACGATTTTGAACTGTTCGCCGTGCCGGTGCAGTTTGCGCAAGATGCCCAGCAATTGGCCGAGCGCTGGAAGGCCTTGCAAAAGCAAGCCCACCCGGACCGCTTTGCATCGCAAGGCGCTGCTGCTCAGCGCGTGGCCATGCAGTGGTCGGTGCGCATCAATGAGGCCTACCAGCGCTTGAAGGACCCGCTCAAGCGCGCCGCCTACCTGTGCGAGATGCATGACGCGCCCATCCGCGCCGAAGACAACACCGCCATGCCCACCGCTTTTCTGATGGAGCAGATGGAGTGGCGCGAGGCGTTGGAAGAGGCGCAGAGCCAGGCCGATGTCGATGCGCTCGATGACCAGGTCGCCAGCGCGCGCCGTGCAATGCTGCAGCGCTGCCAGCAGCTGTTGGATGTGGAGCGCGACTACGCGCAGGCGGCCCAGCAGGTGAGAGCCCTCATGTTTGTTGCGCGATTTAGTGGCGACATCGACCGCCGTCGCGAGCAACTGGGACAATAGGCTGGTGACCAAAGCAGGGCGGCCCATGAGGCCGCACAGCATGCTTTGGCGAACCCTCCGTTGAGACCGCTTCCCCCGCGCCCCGTGCGGGCCGCAGGCAAGAGAACACAAGATAGATCGCATCCATGGCATTGCTCCAAATTTCAGAACCTGGCCAATCTCCTGATCCGCACCAGCGCCGTATTGCGGTGGGCATTGATCTGGGCACCACGCACTCGCTGGTCGCTGCCGTGCGCAACGGCGTGGCCGAATGCCTGCCGGATGACGAAGGCCGGGTGCTGCTGCCATCGGTGGTGCATTACCGGGCCAATGGCAAGCGCGATATCGGCTATGCGGCGCTTGGCCATCCCGGCGTCGATGCCGCCAACACCATTGCCTCGGCCAAGCGCCTGATGGGCCGCAACCTGGCCGATATCCATGCGCCCGAGCAACTGGCCTATGCGCTTGTGCAGCCCGACGATAGCGGCATGGTGGCCATCGAGACGGTGGCCGGCCTCAAGACCCCGGTGGAGATCAGCGCCGAGATTCTGGCCACCTTGCGCTACCGCGCCGAAGACACCTTTGACAATGACCTGTACGGCGCCGTGATCACCGTGCCAGCCTACTTTGACGACGCGCAGCGCCAGGCCACCAAGGATGCGGCCCAGCTGGCCGGCATCAAGCTGCTGCGCCTGATCAACGAGCCCACGGCAGCGGCGATTGCCTATGGCCTGGACAATGCCTCCGAAGGCATCTATGCCGTCTATGACCTGGGCGGCGGCACCTTTGATATTTCCGTGCTGCGCCTGACGCGCGGCGTGTTCGAAGTCATCGCCACCGGCGGTGACTCGGCGCTGGGCGGTGACGACTATGACGCCGCACTGGGCCAGTGGGTGCTGGAGAAAACCGGCGGCGCGGTGCAGAGCGCGCAGGACAAGGCGGTATTGCGCCTGGCTGCCAAGACCGCCAAAGAGGCGCTGACCGATGCCGACCAGGTGACCTTCTCCGCGCAGCTGTCCAGCCAGAACATTGCGCTGCCGCTGAGCCGGGCCGATTTTGATGCGGCCACGCAAGCCTTGACGGCCCGCACCCTGACGGCCGTGCGCCGCGCGCTGGCCGATGCCCAGCTGGCCAAGGACGAGGTGCAAGGCGTGGTGATGGTGGGGGGCTCGACGCGCATGCCCCAGGTGCAGACGGCGGTCGGCAACTTCTTTGGCAAGCCACCGTTGACCAACCTGAACCCCGACGAGGTAGTGGCCCTGGGCGCCGCGATCCAGGCCAACCAGCTCGCCGGCAACGACAACAATGGCGACCTGCTGCTGCTCGATGTGATCCCGCTGTCGCTGGGCATCGAGACCATGGGCGGCCTGGTCGAGCGCATCGTCAGCCGCAACGAAACCATTCCGACCGCACGCGGCCAGGACTTCACGACCTACAAGGACGGCCAGACGGCCTTGGCCATCCATGTGGTGCAGGGCGAGCGCGATCTGGTCGCTGATTGCCGCAGCCTGGCGCGCTTTGAGCTGCGCGGCATCCCGCCAATGGCAGCGGGCGCTGCACGCATCCGTGTGTCCTTCACCATCGATGCCGATGGCCTGCTGAGCGTGGGCGCGCAAGAGCTGGTGAGCGGGGTGGAGGCGCATATCGATGTGAAGCCCTCGTACGGTCTCTCGGACGACCAGATTGCAAACATGCTGCGCGACAGCTTCAGCACCGCCCAGGCCGATATGCAGGCGCGTGCGCTGGTCGAAGCGCGCGTTGATGGCGACCGCCTGCTGATTGCTACCCAAAGTGCGCTCGATGCCGATGGCGACCTGCTGGCAGACGCCGAGCGCAGCCAGGTCGATGCGCTGATGGACCAGCTGCGCCGCGCCCTGTCCAGCAGCGAGAGCGCCGCTGAGATCGAGGCCAGCACCGATGCACTGGCCAAGGGCACCGAGGCCTTTGCCGCCGAGCGCATGAACCGTGGCATTCGCCAGGCCCTGGCCGGCAAGAACGTGCAATCCATTTAACCGACTACAGCAAGAAGAATCTCATTCCCATGCCTATCATCAAAATCCTGCCCCATGCCGAATACTGTCCCCAAGGCGCCGAGATCAAGGCGCCGACCGGAACGTCGATCTGCGAGGCGCTGCTGGACAATGGCATCAACATCGAACACGCCTGCGACATGAGCCGGGCCTGCACCACCTGCCACGTTATCGTGCGCCAGGGTTTCGACTCCATGGACCCTTCCGAAGAGGAAGAAGACGATCTGCTCGACCGCGCCTGGGGCCTGGAGCCGCAGTCGCGCCTGTCCTGCCAGGCCATTTTGGCGCGCGAGGATGTGACCGTGGAGATCCCCAAGTACTCGATCAACCACGCCAAGGAAAACCACTGAGCGTGGGCCGGGCCGGGCGCGCGGGTGCGAGCGGCTTTTACAATCGGTGTTTTGAGTCGAGGAAGCTGTAGATGTCGCGCCAAATTGTTCTGGATACGGAAACCACGGGTCTGTCAGTCGTCGATGGTGACCGTGTCATTGAGCTCGGCTGCGTCGAGCTGCTCAACCGCAAGCTCACCGGCAATAACCTGCATCTGTACTTCAATGCCGACCGGGAAAGCCATGAAGACGCGCTGCGCGTGCACGGCATCACCAGCGAGTTTCTGGCCGACAAGCCGCGTTTCCACGAGAAAGCCGAAGAGATCCGGGCTTACCTGGAAGGCGCCGAGCTGATCATCCACAATGCGCCATTCGACATGGGCTTCCTGAACAAGGAGTTCGAACGGGTGGGCATGCCGCCCCTGGTCAGCATGGTGAGCGGTGTGCTGGATTCGCTCCTGATGGCGCGCGACATGTTCCCGGGCAAGCGCAACTCGCTCGACGCGCTATGCGACCGCCTGGAAGTGGACAATTCCGGCCGCGACCTGCACGGCGCTTTGCTCGACGCTGAGCTGCTCGCTGACGTCTACATCAACATGACGCGCGGGCAGGAACAGTTGCTCTCGTCTGAGAGCATGGCATCGAACAACAAGTCCAACGCGGCCATGGTGGTCAAGAAGGTGGATTTTGCACAGTTCGATCTGCCCGTGATCCTGCCGTCGGAGGCGGAGCTGGCCGCCCACGACGAGGTGCTGACGCAGCTGGACAAATCCAGTGGCGGCAAAACTATTTGGAGAAAATTGGCCTAATTTTCACAGCCAGCAAATATTTGCTGTCATAATAGAGGGCTTGACGGCGAGAGATTTTGGGTGATTAGCTCAGCGGTAGAGCACTGCCTTCACACGGCAGGGGTCACATGTTCGATCCATGTATCACCCACCAATCCATCGTCGTTGCGGTATGTCCCTTGAGGCATGCTTGGGGTGATTAGCTCAGCGGTAGAGCACTGCCTTCACACGGCAGGGGTCACATGTTCGATCCATGTATCACCCACCACAATTTAGTTTCGGTAGGCCTCTTTGGGGCGTGCCTGGGGTGATTAGCTCAGCGGTAGAGCACTGCCTTCACACGGCAGGGGTCACATGTTCGATCCATGTATCACCCACCAACCAACAAACCTCTTGAATGTTCTGTTCAAGAGGTTTTTTGTTTTTGCGCGCTTGTGCACACGCTGCGCAGGCTACAGCGCACCGCCGTCCACCACGCCGTTCATGTATCGGGCCTGTCGCTGCCAGGTAAATCCCGCCCCGGTGCTGCACAACTCGGCCACCAAGGCCTAGGATGGCAGGTTTTGGGACTACCACCGTACCGATATGACCTCTCACACACTCGCTTTGGGTGCTGGCCTGGCCGCCTTGCTCGCTGGCAGTGGCTGGGCAGCTTCAAGCTCGCCATCCACCCCCACCCCACCATCGGCACCACAGACCTGTACCGAACAGGCTTCAGACGCCTGTTTCCAAGGCTTTGCGCTGCCGGGCCAGGCCGGGCGCATGCATTTCTATGCCTCGCAGGCGCCGCAGGCCGAAAAGGCCGACGGGTCGGCCGGGCCGCAAACGGTGCTCTTGATCATGCATGGCTTCCCGCGCGATGCCAACCGCAGCTTCAATGCCGCGCTGGACGCCGCGCGCAAGGCGGGGCGCCTGGATGAGACCCTGGTCATTGCGCCGCTCTACCAGGTGGCCAGCGACAAGGCCGAGCACTGCCGCACAAAGGGCACGCCTGCGCCGGAGCCAGGTGATGCCTTGTGGACCTGTGGCAGCTGGCTGGCCGGACAAAACTCCCAGGCCGGTGCTGGCAGGACCCTGATCAATGCCATTGCTGCGCTCGATGCCTTGGTCGCCCATATCCACCAGCGCTGGCCCAGCGTGCGCCACATCACCTTGGCGGGATTTTCTGCCGGTGGACAAATGCTCCAGCGCAGCATCGGCTTTGCCCAGCAGCCGCCTGCCGGTGTATCGCTGCGCTATGTCGTTGCGGACCCTGGCACCTGGCTGTACTTTGATCCGCTGCGCCCGCAGCCCCAGCGCGCGGGCCACGATGTGGACTGGGCGGCCTGCAGCGATGGTGGTTGCGACTACCGCATGCAACTGCCTCAAGAGGCATCCTGCCCGGGCTACCACGACTGGAAATACGGCACGCAGGCGCTGCCGTCCAGCCTGGGGCCCGCCGCTGCGCAGGCGCGCGAGCGCTACCGCCAGGCGGATATTCACTATCTGGAAGGTGCCCTCGACAACCATGCCGGCAAGGGCACGAGCTATGGCGCGCTCGATAAATCTTGCGCTGCCATGCTGCAAGGGCCGTTTCGCCGCCAGCGGGGGGAGGGCTATGCCGCCTATGTGGCCCAGGTGCTGCAGCCAGTGCGCCCGCAGCCGCTGTCCATCGTGCCGGGCTGCGCCCATGATGTCGCCTGCGTATTGCCCTCGGATGCAGCGCGGCCGGCCTTGTTTGGCATCCTGCCTTGATGGCGCGCTGTGCGGCTCTAACGAGGCGCGCGGAGCGCTTTAGCGTGCGGGCTGGGTTGCAGGCAGCGCAGCTGGGATTGCCGCAGCAGGTGCCGTGCTGGTCAGCATGCTGCGGTCCAGCACCTCGATATCGTTCAGCGCCAAGGTGCCGGCCGCCTGCTTGAGCTTGAGCTGGCCGAGCAAGGTGTTGTAGCGGGCAAGGGCCAGGTCGCGCTTGGTCTGGTAGAGCTGGCTTTGGGCGTTGAGCACATCGATATTGATGCGCACACCCACCTGGTAGCCGGTCAGGTTGGCATCGAGCGCGAGCTGGCTCGATGCCTCGGCGGCTTCCAGTGCCTTGACCTGGCTGGCGTTGGACTGCAGGCCAAAGAAGGCGCTGCGCACGTTCTGCGCCACGGTGCGGCGGGCATTGTCCAGGTCGGCCTCTGCCTTGCTCTCCAGCGCCAGGGTTTCCTTGACCCGGTTCTGCACGGAGAAACCGGCAAACAGCGGCACATTGAGCACCACGCCCACGGTGGCCTGGTTGGCGTTGTAGCCATGGGTGGGCATGGTGATGCTGCCCTTGGGGTAGAGCTGGCGGCCAACAGTGGCCTGCAGGTCGATGGTGGGCAGGTGGCCGGTTTCGGCCTTCTTGGTGTCCAGCCGGGCGTTGGTGGTGGCCAACTGGGCGATGCGGATCTGGTGCTGCTCGCTCTGGGCCTGGTCCACCCACATCAGCACATTGTCGGGCGTGGTCGCCGGCAGCAGCACCGGTTGCTTGAGCGGCCAGGGCTGGTTGCCAGGCGTGCCCACGGCATTGTCCAGCGCCAGGCGCTTGACGGTCAGGTCATTCTCGGCGGCGATCTCTTGCGCACGCACCAGGTCATAGCGGGCCTCGGCTTCGCGCGAATCGGTGATGGTGGCCGTGCCCACATCAAAGTTGCGTTTGGCAGCGGCCAGTTGCTCCTTGACGGCAGCCTTTTGGGCCTGCACAAACACCATGCTGTCCTGCGCGGCCAGCACATCAAAGTAGGCCTGGGCCACCCGCACCAGCAAATCCTGGCTCGCGGCATCGAGCTGCAGCCGGGCGATATCGCCGCCCAATTTGCCTTGTTCCAGCGCAATGCGGTTGGCCGGGCGGTAGAGCGGCTGGCTGGCCGTGATGCCAATCTGGTGGTCGGGGCCGTTCAGGCGCAGCTCGGGGTTGTTGATGGCCGTGTGGCTGTACTGCGACTGCGCCTGCAGGCCCACCTGCGGCAGCAGCCCGGCGCGTGCCTGCTCGCCCCGGGAGATGGCCGCGTCCAGGTTGGCGCGGGCTGATTGCCACTGCGCGTCATAGCCGCTGGCCTGCTCCACCATCTGCATCAGGCTCTGGGCCTGGGCCGGCAACTGGGCCAGGCCCAGCAGCAGCGCAGCAGCTGCGGCGCGGGTTGTTCTCAGACGAGGCAGGGCAGGGGCTTGGCGCATGGTGCAGAAGGGGGGTGGTACAAGGGGAGGCGCGGCCAGGCCAGAGGCCCGATGCCGCGCCGCAAACGGCGCGGGCCGCAGGTCAGTAGCGCGGCACCGAGGGGTCGCGCTCGGCCGTCCAGAGGTCGATGCCACCGGTCAGGTTGCTGACCTGGCTGTAGCCCTGGCGCTCCAGGAACACGGCGACCTGCATGCTGCGCATGCCGTGGTGGCAGAGGCAGGCGATGGGGCGGTCTTCATCGAGTAGGTTGAGCGACGCGGGAATCTGCTGCATCGGGATATTCAGCAGCTCAAAACCTTCGGGCTTGACCGACGCAGTCCGCAGCTCCCAGGGCTCGCGCACATCCAGCACCAGGGGGTTATGGTCCGCATGCTGGGCCAGCCATTCGTTGAGTTGCGCGGGACGGATTTGCTCCATACATCACTTTCTGCAGCGCAGCCGGCCCCCAGGCCGCCGCGCTGCGGGGGTCATCAGAACTTGAAGCGGGGTGCCTCGGCAAAGCCCTTGAGGCGGGCCACCACGGTGTCCCAAGGCTGGCTGATCGTCAGCTTGCCTTGCGTGCGGGTGTAGACGGTGGTGCGCATCATCGGCTCCGTGCCCACAAAAGCGATCAGACGGCCGCCTTCCTTGAGCTTGTCGAGCAGCGCCGCTGGCACTTCGTAGACCGAGCCGCTCAGCACGATCACGTCATAGCTGCCGCCGATGGCCTGGGCGTTGGAGCCGTCTTCCAGCACCACATCGACATTCTTGATCTGGGCGCGGTGCAGGTTGGCGCGGGCCAGCTCGACGAGCGCGGGCTCGATCTCCAGCGAGGTGACCTGCTTGGCCAGGCGTGACATGAGCGCAGCCATGTAGCCCGAGCCGGTGCCGATTTCGAGCACGTTTTCATGGGCTTGCAGCTTCAGGTCCTGCAGCACGCGTGCTTCGACGCGGGGAGGCAGCATGCAGTGGCCATTGGCTACGGCTTCTTCGCCGTCATCGCCCAGCAGTGGCAGCTGGATGTCCATGAACGCCATGTCCTGCAGGCCATCGGGAACAAATTCTTCACGGCGCAGCGTGCCGATCAGCGCCAGCACCTGTTCGTCGCCCAGGCTCCAGGGGCGAACCTGCTGCTCGACCATGTTGTAGCGTGCTGCGCGGTATTTATCATCCGTGCTGGGGGACATGTTCAGTGGCAAACTCATTGCAGACTCCGGTTGGCTTGTTGGGGGTGGGGCAAGAAAAAACCCCTTATTTTAGGCCGCTTAGGGTTCCATAGCGGGACGCCGCCACTTTTGGGCGGCCCATTTCGCAAAATCATCGAGGTAGCTGTACACCACGGGCACCACCACCAGGGTCAACAGCGACGAGGTGATCACCCCGCCAATCACCGCCTGGCCCAGTGGCGCGCGCTGCTCGGCCCCTTCGCTCATCGCAAAGGCCAGCGGCACCATGCCAAACACCATGGCCAGGGTGGTCATCAAGATGGGGCGCAGCCGCACCTGGGCCGCCAGCAGCAGTGCCTGCTCACGCGGCAGGCCCGGCACCATCTGGCCGTCTTCGCCAGGCTGGGGCTGGCGGGCGCGTATCGCAAAGTCCACCAGCAAGATCGCATTCTTGGTGACCAGGCCCATCAGCAAGATGACGCCGATGATCGAGAACATCGACAAGGTGGTGCCAAACATCATCAAGGTGAGCACGACGCCAATCAAGGTCAGTGGCAGCGAGGTCATCAGCGCCAGCGGCTGCAAAAAGCTGCGGAACTGGCTGGCCAGGATCATGTAGATAAAGATCACCGCCAAGGCCAGTGCCGAGAGCGCGTAGCCAAACGACTCCTGCATGTTCTTGGTGCTGCCGGCAAATTCATAGCGGTAGCCGGGCGGGAAGGTGGTCTGCGCCAGCACCGCGCGGATATCGGCTGCCACTTCGCCGGCGCTGCGCTGGTTGGCGTTGGCATTGAAGGCGACTTCGCGGTTCATCGCGCGGCGGTTGATGCGGTTGGGGCCGGTGGTCTCGGTCAAGGTGGCCAGCTGGCTCAGGCGCACCGTATGGGGCTGGCCATTGGCGCCGATCGCCGTCAGCGGCAGCTGGGCCAGCATCTGCGGGTTCTCGCGCGCCTCGGGCGCCAGGCGCACCCGCACGTCATAGGTCTGGTTGTCGCCCGCGCGCCAGTTGCCCACCGTGTCGCCTTCCACCAGGGTGCGCAATGCGGTGGCCACCTGGCCCATCGGCAGGCCCAGGTCGGACGCGGCATCGCGGTTGAACTGCAGCTGCACGATGGGCTCGCGCTCCAGCACGCTGCTGTCGAGGTCCACCAAGCCGGGGATGTGCTGCAGGCGCTCGCTCACCTGGCGCGCCAGGCGCTCGAGCTCTTGCAGATCCGGGCCTTGCAGTGAAAACTCCACCTGCTTTTGGCCGCCCACCGCTTCGAGCAGGCCCACGTGCGTCACCTGGATGCCGGCGATCTGGTTGAGCTCAGCGCGCAGGCTGGCCGATATCTGCTGCACATCCTGGCTGCGTTCGCTGCGGTCCACCAGGCGCACATACATGCTCGCGTAGTTCTTGCCGTTGGCATTGCCGGTGTTGATGGTGGTCAAGGTGTAGCGCACGGCCGGGTTGCGGCGCACCACGTCCTCGACCTGGCGCGCGCGCGCCTCGGTCGCCTCCACCGACGCGCCCACTGGCACATTGAAGCGGATCTGGGTTTCGGAAAAATCAGCGCGCGGCACAAACTCGGTGCCCAGCAGTGGCAGCAGCAGCAGGCTGAGGATAAAGATCGCCAGCGCCACCAGCAGGCTGGTCAAGCGGTGGCGCAGCGCCCAGGCCAGCATGCGCTGGTAGCCGGCGCTCAGCTGCTCGGTGGCGGCCTCAAAGCCGGCCAGCGCCCGGTCGAGCGCCCGTGCAAGCCCGTTGCGCGCGGGCTTGCCGCCCTTGTGCACGCTGGGGTCATGCCAGACGCTGGAGAGCATCGGGTCCAAGGTGAAGCTGACAAACATCGACAGCAGCACGGCGACCACAATGGTCAGGCCAAACTCATGGAAGAACTTGCCGATGATGCCGCCCATGAAGCCAATGGGCAGAAACACCGCGACGATCGACAAGGTGGTGGCCAGAACGGCCAGGCCAATCTCCTGCGTGCCTTCCAGCGCCGCGCGGTAGGCCGATTTGCCCATCTGCAGGTGGCGCACGATGTTCTCCCGCACGACGATGGCGTCATCGATCAGCAGGCCCACGCACAGCGACAAGGCCATCAGGGTCACCATATTGATCGTGAAACCAAAGGCATACATGAAAAAGAAGGTGCCGATGATGGAGATCGGCAAGGTCAGCCCGGTGATGACCGTCGAGCGCCAGGAGTGCAGGAACAGATACACGATCAGCACCGTGAGCACGGCCCCCTCGACCAGGGTCTGGCGCACATTGTCTACGGCAACCCGTATCGGGCGCGAGGCATCGGCAATCGGCTCCAGCCGCAGGCCCGGCGGCAGCTCGGGCGTGATCTCGGCCACCGCGCGGCGCAGGCCGTCGACCACCTCGATGGTGTTTTCCTCCTGCGATTTCTGGATCGACAGCAGCAGGGTGCGCGTGCCGTTGTACAAGGCCAGGTTCTTCAGCTCCTGCGCGCCATCCTGCACGCGCGCTACCTGGTGCAGGTAGATGGGCGCGCCATTGCGGCGGGCCACGATGATCTGGTTGAAGTCCTCGGGCCGCTTCATGCGGGAGTCAATCTGCACCAGCCGGTCCTGCTCGCGCGAGCGCACCGAGCCCAGCGGCAGATCCTGGTTTTCGCGGCGCACGGCATCGGCCACTTCGCTCGCCGAGATGGACAGCGCCTCCATCTGCTGCGGATTCAGGTAGACATTGATCTCGCGCGGTGTGCCGCCCACGAGGCTCACGGCCCCCACGCCGCGCACATTCTCGAGGCGCTTCTTGAGCACCTGGTCCGCCCAGGAGGTCATCGCAATCGCGCTCGGTGGCGTGCCCCGGCTCGGATCGGGCAGCAGGGCCAGCGACCAGACGGCGGCGTCCGCCGGGTCAAAGCGGATCACGCGCGGGTCTTTGACCTCGTCGCGCAGCAAGGGGCGCACGGCAGCGATCTTCTCGCGCACATCCTCAGCCGCGCGGCGCCCGTCCACATAGATCTGGAACTCCATGATGATGACGGCCGTGCCCTCGTAGCTGCGCGAGGTAAGGGCGCTGATGCCGGCGACCGCATTGACCGCTTCCTCGATTTTTTTGGTGACTTCGCTCTCGACAATCTCCGGCGCAGCGCCGGGGTAATCGACCGTGATGACGACCACCGGAAAATCGATATTGGGAAACTGGTCGACCTTGAGGCGCTGCAGCGAGAACAGGCCCAGCACCACCAGCGCGGCCATCATCATCGTGGCCAGCACCGGGTTGTTCAGGCTGAGGCGGGTGAACCACATGGATCAGGACGCGGGCAATGCGGATGGGGGCGGTGCTGCAGACTTAGGCGCATGCTTTGGGGCGGCATCTGGCGCAGGGGCCAGCCGCACCGGCGTCGCTGCGCGCAGCTGGCCCACCTGGCCACCCAGAATGCGTTGGCCGGCCTGCAGGCCCTGGGTCACCGCGACCCAGGTCTTGCCATCGCGCTGGCTGCGCGCGCCCAGCACCACGGGCTGGTGCTGTACCCGCAGCGTATCGCTGCGTTCGCCCGATCCGCCGTTTGGGCTCAGCAACTGCACATAAGGCTCGGGCTTGTCGGTGCGCACGGCAGCCAGCGGCACGGCAAGCGTCTGCAGCTCGCCGGTAGCCAACTGCCCCTGCAGGTACAGCCCTTGGCGCAGCGCCGGTGCGGCAGCGCCTGCGGGCGCCGCTGGCGGCGCAATGCGCAAATACACCGTTACGCTGCGGCTGCTGGCATCGGCTTGGGGGTTGATGCGCACCACCTGTGCGCTGACGGTCTGGCCGCTGCCATCGACCTGCAACTGCGCCGTCTGGCCCAGGCGCAGCTGCAGCGAATCGGCCGCCGGCATCTGGGCCTGCAGCTCCAGCTCACGCAGGTCGACAATCTCCAGCACATTGGCGTCCGGCCCGACCTTTTCACCGTTGCTGACCCATTTGCGGGCCACCTGGCCCTGGATGGGGCTGCGCAGCACCGTGTCACTGAGGTTTTTGCGCAGCACATCGGCGGCCGAGCGGGCCGCCAGGTAGTTGGCCTGCGCAGCCTGTAACTGCGACTGCGAAGATTCAAGGGCCGTCGCCGAGATAAAGCCCTGGTTGGCCAACGCGCGGTTGTTGTCGTACTGGCGCTGCTGGATATCTTGCTGCGCGCGAGCGGCGTCGGCCTGCTGCTGGGCCTGGGCCAGGCGGGCCTGGCTCTCGGTGCTGTCCACCCGGGCGACGACCTGGCCCGCTTGCACCGGGTCCCCCTCGCGCAGTTGCAGCTGCTGGAGCTCGCCGGCAATGCGGGCCTTGATGATGGCGGTATGCACCGCCTGCACCGTGCCGCTGATGGGCAGGCTCAGCACCAGGGTCTGCGGCGCCACGGTGATCGCGTCGCTGGCGGCCAGCTGGTAGACCGCCTGCGCCTTGGCCTGCTCGGCCTGGGCGAGGGCTTGCTGGCGCTGCTGTTGGGTTTTCAAACCACGCCACAGCCCGCTGGCGAGCAGGGCGACGACCACGGCAGCGGCCAGCCAGGGCAGTGCGCGCTTCATGGGACAGCACCCTGAGGTGGGCGGCCCAGCCCATGCATCAGCGCATCGGCTTGCATCTGCAAAAAGCGTGGCACATCAAAATCCGGGTTGGGCAGGCAAAAGCCGCCGGTGCTTTTGACGCTGGCGCAAAAGATCAGCGGGGCCAGCACCAGGGTCACGCCATAGTCAAGGTCCAGCGGGGCGAGCTCACCGCGCTCCATGCCCCGGCGCAGCACGCGCTCGATCAGGCGGTTGCCAGGCAGCACCACTTCCTGGCGGTAGAAGGCCGCAATCTCTGGAAAGTTATGCGCCTCGGCCATCACCAGGTGCGGCAGGCCGCAGGCCTTGGTCGAGCCAATGCGCTGCCACCAGACCTCGTAGCAGTAGTGGACCAAGGTGGCCGTGTCATGCTGGTAGCTGTCGAGCTCCAGATCCCACTCGGCAAAGCGGCTGCTGAGCACATGGCGCACCACGGCCTGGAACAGCTCTTGTTTGCTCGGAAAATACAAAAACAGCGTGCCCTTGGAGACCCCGGCCTGCCGGGCCACTTCTTCGACCTTGGTGGCCGAATAGCCTTTGCTGACAAACAGGTCCAGCGCCGCATCCAGCAGCTCGCCGGGCCGGGCCTCTTTGCGGCGGCTGCGGCGGGGCGCAGGCGTGGCCAAAGCAGGTGGGGGAGGCGGGGAGGACACGGTGGGCAGCGCAATCAAAACAGTTAATGACCAATGGGTTAGTAATGTAGGCGGCTGCCCGCGACAAGTCAAGCAAAACGACCTGAAAGAAATAGAGCACCCATTCGCATCAGGCTGTCTTTTTCTCTGTTAAAAATGGTTCCGGCCCCCGCCTTTTCTCAGCGAGCCGGAGTCCATTTTTGCCCTTTTTGTTGCCGGAGTCATGATGTCCAGTGAAACCCAGTCCCCCGTGGAAAAAATCTATCTCGCCGGTGGTTGCTTTTGGTGCACCGAGGCCGTGTTCGGGCGGGTGCGTGGCGTCGTCAAGGTCGTCAGCGGCTATGCCAATGGCCAGATCGCCAATCCTACGTACGAGCAGGTCTGCACGGGCACGACGGGCCATGCCGAATGCGTGGAGCTGACTTTCGAGCCGCAGGTGCTGCCGCTCGATAAGGTGCTGCACATCTTCTTTGCGACGCATGACCCCACCACCTTGAACCGCCAGGGCAACGATGTGGGCCCGCAGTACCGCAGCGGCATCTACACCACCACGCCCGAACAGCTGGCCCAGGCTCAGGCATTTGTCGACAAGCTCAATGCCTCGGGTCAGATGGGCGCGCCGGTGGTCACCGAGGTGGAGCCGCTGCAGCATTTCTGGAACGCCGAGGCCTACCACCAGGACTATTTCGACAACAACCCGCGCCAACCCTATTGCACCTACGTGGTGGCGCCCAAGGTCGACAAGCTGGAAACCCGCTTTGCAGACTGGTTGAAGTAGGGCCGCTTGCCTGCCGGGCCCGCACGATGGGCATAATGCAACACAATTGCATCAAAGCCATTGCTCCCAGCCACCGATGTCCGCCCGCACTCCATCCCCCGCCACTGCCGCTTTAAGCGTGCAGTCCCTGCCGCCCGGCATGCGTGCCACGCGCGCCACCAAGGCCTTGCTGGCTCTGGTCGGCAGCCAGCCGGGCATGCAGTGGTCCGTGGCCGAGGTGCAGGCCCGTCTGCAGAAGATGGGCGTCGATGTCAACCGGGTCACCAGCTACCGCCTGCTCGACCGCCTGGCCGCTGCCGGCAAGCTGGTCAAAAGTGTAGATGCCGAGCGCCTGACGCGCTATGCGCTGCGGGCTGACGCACAGGAGACGCTGCAGGTGCGCTATGAATGCACCGACTGCCATTCGGTGCAAAGCCTGAAGGAGCGTGCCGGTGACGCCGCCACGGCCCAGGTCAACCAGGCGATGGCGCAGTACCTGCAGGTGCTGCAGGAGCAGGGCCTGGCGCCGGAACAGACCGAGCTGCGTCTGCAGGGGCTATGCGCCGACTGCAAGCACGACCCCAAAAAATCCTGATCTCCACTCAGGCCCGCTTGCGGCCAATCAGCCCCGTCGACAGCATGGTGCCGCCAATCACGACGGCACCGCACCCCAGCATCCAGGCGGTGATGGGTTCTGCCAAAAACCAGTTGCCATAGACCAGCGCAAACACTGGCGCCAAAAAGGTGACCGCAATCGCGCGGCTGGGGCCGGCCGTCTGGATGATGTGGAAATACAGGATATAGGCCACGCTGGTGCACAGCAGCGCCAGGGCCGCGACGGCCAACCACGAGCCCCAGGACGGCGTCTGGCTGGGCCACATCGCAATCGTCGGGATCAGCAGGCAGAGGCTGGCGCCGACCATGCTGCCGGTGGCAGTGGCCAGGGGCGGCACGCCCACCAGGTAACGCTTGGCAAAACTGGCTGCCACGCCGTAGCTCAGTGACGCACACAGACAGGCGGCGATCGCGGCATAGGCGCTCCAGCTGGCCGCGCCAGCGGTGGCGGGCTTGTCATGCAGCGCGAGCAGGGCCACGCCGGTAAAGCCGATCAACAGGCCGGTGACGCGCAGGCCGGTGATGCGGTCGCCCAGCCAGAGCCAGGCCACCAAGGCGCCAAACAGCGGGGCGCAGGCATTGAGCACCGAGGCCATGCCGGTGGGCATATAAACCACGGCATAGGCGAACAGCGAAAAAGGAATGGCCGAATTGATGATGCCCGAGAACAGCACCGGCTTCCAGTGCTGGCGCAGCGCGGGCCATTCGCCGCGCAGCAGCATCAGCGGCAGCAAAAACAGCGCAGCCAGGATGACACGCAAGCCGGCCGTAGGCACGGCACCAAACTGCGAAGCGCCCAGGCGCATGAACAGAAAGGACGCGCCCCAGAGCACCGCCAGCAGCACAAAGGGGGGCAGCCAGCGGCTGGCGCTCGGCGCAGCCGCGGCAAGGGCGGGGCTAGGGACAGACGCAGCAGCAGAGGATGGGGTGGGGCGCATAGGATCTCGCAAGGGCAGACAGCATGCTAGCGGGCACCGTGCTTGCCATTGGTGACATTCTTGCGGTGCATTGATGCGCGCCGTGCAAGGAGCAGTAAAAGCGCAGCGGCGGCGCGGCAAACCCGCGTCTGGCTGGGTCCCATTGTGCGTTTGGCGCTGCGGCGCCCTGGTCACCATATGGACAACTGGCCGGCCATCGCCTCGAGCGTGCCTACAATAGCTGTCTCGCAGCAAAGGCGCGGCTTCTGACAGAGGCCGTTTTTCATGCCTGTTTTGCGCCAACAACAAGGTGAGTTCTGTGCCGATTTCTTCTGCAATCTTCAAAGCCTATGACATCCGCGGCGTTGTGCCGAGCACGCTCAACGAGAGCGTGGCACTGAAGCTGGGCCGGGCCTTTGGCCAGCAGGCGATTGCCGCTGGCGAGCTGGTGGTCGCCGTGGGGCGTGATGGCCGGCTGTCAGGCGATGCGCTCAGCCGCGCGCTGATGCAAGGCCTGATGGAAGCTGGTATCGAGGTCATCGATGTGGGCCGCGTGACCACGCCGATGCTGTACTTTGCCGCCAGCACCTTGTGCCACAGCGGCATCCAGGTGACCGGCAGCCACAACCCCAAGGACTACAACGGCTTCAAGATGGTGCTGGCCGGCCGCGCGATCTATGGTGAAGAGATCCAGAAGCTGCGCCAGATCATGGAGAAGGAATGCTGGCGCTTCCAGGGCGGCGGCAAGCTGCGCCAGGCCGATGTGACGGCCGCCTATGTCGAGCGCATCGTCTCGGACATCAAGCTGGCGCGGCCCATGAAGATCGTCGTGGACAGCGGCAACGGCATTGCTGGCGCCACCGCACCTGGCATCTTCCGCGCGCTGGGCTGCGAGGTGACTGAGCTCTTCTCCGAGGTCGATGGCAACTTCCCCAACCACCATCCCGACCCCAGCAAGCCCGAGAACCTGCGCGACCTGATCGAGGCACTGCAGACCGGTGATGCGGAACTGGGCCTGGCCTTTGATGGCGATGGCGACCGCCTGGGTATCGTGACCAAGGATGGGCAGAATATTTTCCCCGACCGCCAGATGATGCTGTTCGCCCAGGACGTGCTCTCGCGCGTGCCCGGTGGCGAGATCGTCTATGACGTCAAGTGCTCGCAGCGCCTGGCGCCGGCCATTGAGGCGGCTGGCGGCAAGCCGGTGATGTACAAGACCGGGCATTCGCTCATCAAGGCCCGCATGCGCGAGACCAATGCGCCGCTGGGCGGCGAGATGAGCGGCCATATCTTCTTCAAGGAGCGCTGGTACGGCTTTGACGACGGCACCTACGCCGGCTGCCGCCTGCTGGAGATCCTGAGCAAGGCCCAAAACCCTTGCGCGCTGCTGCATGCGCTGCCCAGCAGCTACAGCACGCCCGAGCTCAATGTGGAATGCCAGGAGGGCGAGCCGCACAAGCTGAGCGCCCAGCTCCAGGAGATGGCGGCCGATGTGTTCAGCGCGCCGGCCCAGATCAACACCATTGATGGCCTGCGCGTGGACTGGCCCGATGGTTTTGGCCTGATCCGAGCGAGCAACACTACGCCCGTGCTGGTGCTGCGCTTTGAAGGCCATACCCAGGCAGCCCTGCACCGCATCCAGAACGAGATGAAGGCGCTGCTGCTCAAGGTCAAGCCCGATGCCGTCATCGGCAGTGCGTCGCACTGAAGGACGACGCAGTCCATGGGTCTGAGCCTGACGCTCTACGGCTGGGGCGCACGGCTTGCCCGCCCGCTGGTGCGGCGCAAGCTGGCGCGCCGCGCGGTGCAGGAGCCTGGCTACGCCCAGGGGGTGGAGCAGCGCTTTGGCAATTATGGCGACCTGCCGCGCTACCAGGCCGTGCCCGAGATGCCGCTGCTCTGGATCCATGCGGTTTCGCTGGGCGAGACAAGGGCTGCTGCCATCTTGCTGCGCGAGCTGCGGCTGCAGATACCGGCCTTGCGCCTGCTGCTGACCAATGGCACGGCCACCGGCCGTGAAGAAGGGCAAAAGCTGCTGCTGCCCGGCGATATCCAGGTCTGGCAGCCCTGGGATGACCGCGCCAGTGTCAGCGCCTTTTTGCGCCATTTCCGCCCCACCATCGGCATCCTGATGGAGACGGAGATGTGGCCGGGGCTGGCCTCTGGCTGCCAGCGCGAGCGCGTGCCGCTAGTGCTGGCCAATGCCCGGCTCAATGAGAAATCGCTGCGCGGCGCCCAGCGCCTGGCTTGGCTCGCGCGCCCGGCCTACCGCAGCCTGCGCTCGGTGATCGCCCAGACCGAGGCTGATGCCAGCCGCCTGCGCTCCGCAGGCGCCGAGGTGACTGCGGTGCTGGGCAATCTGAAATTCGATGTCGAGCCCGATGCCGCGCAACTGGCCCAGGGCCAGGCCTGGCACCAGGCGGCGGGCAAACCGGTGGTGATGCTGGCCAGCAGCCGCGAGGGCGAGGAGGCCCTGTGGCTGCAGGCGCTGGCGCAGCTGCGCAGCAGCGACCCGCAAGCCGCCGCAAGCGTGCAATGGCTGCTGGTGCCGCGCCACCCGCAGCGTTTTGACGAGATTGTGCAACTGCTGCAGGGTGCCGGTTTGCAGGTATCGCGCCGCAGCCAGTGGCAGAGCGGGCCGCAGCCCGCCGATGTCTGGCTGGGCGACAGCATGGGCGAGATGCAGCTGTACTACGGTCTGGCCGATGTGGCCTTGCTGGGCGGCAGCTTTGCACCGCTGGGCGGGCAGAACCTGATCGAGGCGGCCGCTTGCGGCTGCCCGGTCGTCATGGGGCCGCATACCTTTAACTTTGCGCAGGCGGCAGACAGCAGCGTGCAAGCCGATGCCGCCCTGCGCGTGGCAGGCATGGACGAGGGCCTGCAGCAGGCTGTGGCCATTGCCAGCGATACGAGCCGCCACAGCCGCATGCGCCGCGCGGCACTGCAGTTTGCCCAGGCACACCGGGGCGCAGCCAAGACCACGGCGCAGCTGGTGGCCGCGGTGCTGGAGTCGACCGAGGGCTTTGTCAATTCCAGCTTTGAGGCCTCGCTGTTCGACGAGGATTCCGTCTAAACCGTTTTCGGGCTGGCATTCATGCCTTGGGGCGGGTGGCAAAGGCCAGCACAAAGGTCAGCGCCAGGGTCGGCAAGGCCGATCCCGCTTGCGGCGCCCAGGCGGCCAGGCTGTGGTAGAGCGCGATGCCGCCCAGCCACAGCGCCAGCGGCAGCAGCTGCACGCCGGCCTGCGGGTAAGAGAGCTGGTAGCCGCCCCATGACAGCCGGCCCAAAATCACGCCAAACAGCGGTACAAAGACAGAACTCAGGATCAGCAAGAACGGCTCGAGGCTGTGCATCGGCAGCACCATGGCGAGGCCGGTGCTGGCCACCGCCATCACAATGCCCCAGGTACGCACACGCCAGGCGGGCAGCAGGCTGTGGGCCGATACCGCGCCCGAGTAGGCATCGCCATAGGCGTTGTCCACTTCGTCGAGCAGCACCAGCGACAGCGCAACCAGACCGCCCTGGGCCAGCAGCAAGGCGGCCACCAGGTCGGTGCTGGGCAGCACCAAAGCCACCAGCACGCCCAGCGCATAGCACCAGATATTGGCAATGCCAAAACCGATCCAGGTGCCGGCCATCGCGCTGCGGCCATGGCGCCCGTAGCGGGCATAGTCGGCCACCAGCGGCAGCCAGGAAATGGGCATGGCCACCACCAGGTCGAGCGCGGGCATCACGCCCATGCCGCCAGCCCCTGGCCTGCTCCATAGCGCGGGCAGGCCTTGCTGCAGCGCCATGCCGACAAACTGCCAGCTCAGCCACAGCAGCGACAGCACCACCAGCGGCAGCGCGATGCGCGAGATCAGCTGGCGCACCAGCCGCACCATGGAGCCCGTCATCAATGCCACCAGCAGGCCGCCCCAGAGCAAGGTGGCCAGCCAGGGCCAGTACGCGGCCTGCATGCCGCCTGCCTGGCGGCCAATGGCCACCGTCGATTCGCGCATCACCACCAGCTCGAACGCACCCCAGCCAAGCAGCTGGACGATATTGAGCAGCACCGGCAGCTTGGCAAAGTGGCGGCCATAGACATGGTGGATCAGTCCGGCGCTGGACAGACCGGTGTCGCAGCCGATCTTGCCCACCCAGGCGAGCAGTCCCGCCCCCACCACCGAGCCGCCGACAATCGCCATCAGAGCCTCGGGCGTGGACAGCGCAGGCATCAGATAGGCCCCCACCTGCATCACCAGCAGGCCCACCCCTAAGCTGAACCACAGCGAGGCCAGATGCCAGCCATTGAAAACACGCTCCTCTTGAGCGACGGGATGGAGGGCGACGTTGGAGGCGGAAGAAGCGTTGGCGGTCATGGCCTGTTATTGTTTGAAGTGCTTGTAGTTAGGTTGCAGTGCAAGGCAGTCCGGACGCCTGCAAGTGCGGCTATTGTGCCCAGCCTTCATGCCCCTAAAGAGATGACTACAATCGCCAGCGAGATGACGATACAGACGGACCCTTCTACCTGGATGCGCGACGGCGTAAGCCCCAGCTGCGTGGTGCTGCCCTCGCGCGGAGAGGGGCTGCTGCTGGATTTTCTGGCCCAGCGCCTGCCGCTGGTCAGCGCTGCGCAGTGGCTCGAACGCCTGCAGGCGGGCGATGTGGTCGATGGCGCGCGCCAGAGTTTGGGCCCCACACAAGCCTTTGTGCCCGGCATGCGGGTGTACTACTGGCGCAAGGTCGAGCAGGAGCTGCCCATCCCTTTTGATGCCGAGGTGCTGTATGAGGACGAGCGCCTGCTGCTGGTGGACAAGCCCCATTTCCTGCCGGTGCTGCCGACGGGAAAATATGTGCAGAACTCCTTGCTGGTGCGGCTGAAGAACGCGACCGGCAATGCCCATCTGTCACCGCTGCACCGCATCGACCGCGATACCGCCGGCCTGCTGCTGCTGTCCAAGGATGCAGCCACGCGTGGCCAGTACCAGGCCCTGTTTCGTGACCGGGCGATGGACAAGAGCTATGAGGCAGTGGCGCCCTGGCGGACGGACCTGGTGTTTCCGCGTGAGCACCGCAGCCGCATGGAAGAGAGCCAGCGTTTTTTTCTGATGCATGAGGTGCCTGGCGAGCCCAACAGCCACAGCCATATGGCGCTGCTGGAGCAGCAGGGCGCCTGGGCGCGTTATGCCTTGAAGCCCGTCAGCGGCAAGCGCCACCAGCTGCGTGTGCACATGGCGGCGCTGGGGCTGCCGATCCGCAACGATGCCTTCTACCCGGAGGTCAATGACCCGCCCGAGGGTGACTTCTCGCGGCCCTTGCAGCTGCTGGCGCGTGAGCTGCGCTTTGTCGATCCGGTCACGGGGCAGGCGCATGTGTTTCGCAGCCGGCGCCAGTTGCTGCCCCTGGCTGACTAGAAGCAACAAAGCCGCCCAGCGGCGGCTTGTGGTGAGAGCAGGGTAGTTGGTGGCCTTAGCGGCTGAAAGACCCCATGGCCTCGCCCAGTTGCACTGGCTTGGCCGCGGCCCAGTCGGCGTTGAAGGCGCTTTTGCCTTCGGGCAGCAGCAGCACGATGGTCGAGCCCAGCAAAAAGCGGCCCATCTCATCGCCTTGTTCGAGCACAATCGGCTGGGTCTGGTAGTCCCAGCTGCGCACCTTGCGGGTGCGGGGGGGATTGACCTGGCCGTGCCAGGTGGTGGACATGCTGCCGACAATGGTCGCGCCCACCAGCACCATCACGACCGGGCCAATGCGCGATTCAAACACGCAGACCACGCGCTCGTTGCGGGCAAACAGCCCGGGCACGCCCCGCGCGGTCAGCGGGTTGACGGAGAACAGGTCCCCGGGCACATAGACCATCTTTTGCAGCTTGGCGCGCAGCGGCATGTGGATGCGGTGGTAGTCGCGCGGGCTGAGGTAGATGGTGGCGAACTGGCCGTTGTTGAACTGCGCGGCCAGCTGCGCATCGCCGCCGAGCAACGCGGTGGTGCTGTAGCTGTGGCCCTTGGCCTGGAAGATCTGGTCCTGCGCAATGGCGCCGCACTGGCTGATGGCGCCATCGACCGGGCAGACCAGGTCGGCCTGGGCCATCGGCCGCACGCCTGCGCGCAGCTCGCGGGTGAAGAAATCGTTGAAGCTCTTGTACTGCGCAATATCGGGCTGCGCCGCTTCATCCATGTTGACCTGGTACTTGCCGACAAACCAGCGGATGAAGCGGGTGGTTGCGCCGCCCAGCTCTGCCGACGCCAATGAGCCGGCCAGCGCGGTCATCCATTTCTTGGGCAGCAGGTATTGGGGCAAAACAGCAATTCGATCGCGCATGGTCAGGGCCGTCACAGTAAACCGCCGATTCTATCGACACTGTGTCGTACCGATGACAAATTGCGTTGTGAAATGCAGCTTTTGTCGGCCATATGCTGACAATTTGTCGCCAAATGCTGGGGTCGTGATGCCGATGCTGCCTGCAGGGGCGACAGCACCGGTTGTGCCTGTAGTCCAGCGTCTGATTATGATGACAGACCTCCAGCCTTGATCTCGCCTTCTGTCTCGCCATGTCTCCAGCACGCCCCCCTTCGCAACCCGCAACTGCTGCGCCAGGCACGGTCAGCCGCCGCGCGCGGCTGCAGCTGTGGTTGCGCAACTTTCTGCCATCAGCGGCGCATGTCAATGGGCTGGAGCTGGCGCGCATGGTCGTGGGCGCAATGGTGGTGCTGTGGCTCACAGGCATGGCCAGCCAGACCTGGGGTCAGCATGACCACAGCCCCTGGCTGTTTGCCGCGATGGGAGCGAGTGCCTTGCTGCTGATCGGCACGCCATCGAGCCCCATGGCGCAGCCCTGGCCGGTGATTGGCGGCTCGATGCTGTCGGCGCTGGCCGGTTGGGTGGCGGTGTTGGTGTTTCCCGATCCGCTGCTGGCAGCGGCTGTGGCGGTGGGCCTGGCCATCATGGTGATGGTGGTGCTGCGCTGCCTGCACCCGCCGGGCGCGGCGTTGGCGATGTGGATGGCGATTCAGGGCTGGCACGATGTATCGGTGCTGCTCAACCCGGTGGCGCTGAACCTGGTCGTTCTGGTGCTGCTGGCCACCGCCTACAACCGCATGACCGGCAAGCGCTACCCCGCACCCCAGCACAGCCAGAAGGCGCAGGCCGCACAACCCTCACGCGCCTCGAGCGCGCGCATCGAGGGCAGTGATCTGGACGAGGCGCTGGAGCGCTTCAATGGCGTGCTCGATGTCAGCCGCGCCGATCTGGAAGCGCTGCTGCAGGGCGCAAGCCAGGCCGCCTTCAAACGCACCTTGGGCAATATGCGCTGCGAAGATGTCATGTCCCACCCGGTGCATGCCACGCGGCCCGAGGGCAGCGTCCAGGACGCCTGGGCCCTCATGCAGCAGCATGGCGTCAAGGCCTTGCCGGTGGTCGATGCCGCGCAGCGGGTGGTGGGCATCATCACGGCCACCGATCTGCTCAACCACGCGCTGACGGCGACACCGACCGCGCTCAGCAGCAAGCTCAAGCACTGGGTGCTGCGCAAGAAAGACAGCGGCCAGCGGGTGGGCGACTTGATGACCGCCGAGGTCTCCAAGGTGGGCAGCTACGACCGCATGGTCGACCTGATTGCGATCTTCTCGCGCGCCCAGCTGCACCATGTGCCGGTAGTCAACCGGCAGGGCAAGCTGGTGGGCATCATCTCCCAGACCGATCTGGTGCGGGAGATGGCAGCTGCGCTGGCGCTGCCGCACGAAGACGCCTGAGGCGAACGCTGGGTGATGGGCATGGCCCAAAACAAAGCCCTGCGACAGCAGGGCTTTGTGCTTCAGGATGCGTAGAGCCGTCCTGGGTGTGGAGCGGGGCGCGTGGCCCCGCTACCTTCGCAGCACCAGCCAGCCAAAGGCCCCCAGCGACAGCAGTGAGTAGATCAGCCCGGGGGCCGCCGCGGTCAGCATCGGGTGCCAGTTCTGCAGATTGCCGGCAAAGCCGAACACATTGTTGAGCAGGAAGAAGCTGATGCCCGCCATCACGCCGCCAAACACATAGCCCGTGATGCCGCCCGAGCGGAAATGCAGGTAGGCAAAGGGGAGCGCCAGCACGACCATCACCAGGCAGCTGATGGGGTAGAACACCTTGCGCCACAGCTCGATCTCGTAGCGCTGCGCGCTTTGGCCATTGGCCTGCAAATGGCTCACGTAGAGGAAGAGGTCGTAGGTGCTCATCTGGTCGGGCTTGAGCACGGCCGCGGCCACCATGCTGCTGGTCACCGCAGTCGGCCAGTCCATGGTGTCCAGGTTCTTGACCTCGACCCGTGCCTGGCGCTGGTCGCCCAGGTAATAGCGTTGCTCCTGGATATGGTGCAGGTGCCAGACGCCATTGCCAAACTTGCCGCCGGCGGCCGTGAGCTGCATCTGGATGCGGCCCTGGTCGTCGAAGTTGTAGACCCGCACGCGCTGCAGATCGCCTTCGGGCGAGATGGCGCGCACATTGATCGCGGCCATGCCGTCCTCGCGCTTCTCGCGCAGCCAGGCGCCGGTGCGGCCCGTGCTCAACTGGCCAAAGCGCTGTGCGCGCACCAGCTGGCTGGCCTGCTCACCGGCAGGCGCCACATAGTCGCCAATCGCAAAAGTGAGCACCACAAAGGCCAGGCCAATGCTCAGCAGGCTGCCCAGCGCTTGCCAGGGGCCCAGGCCACTGGTGCGCAGAATGGTGAACTCGGAAGTCTGCGCCATGCGCGCCATCACAAAGATGGTGCCGATCAGCACGGTGATGGGCAGCAGCTCGTAGATGTGGTTGGGGATGTTGAGCGCCACGCTCAACAGCGCATCCTTGAGCTCATAGGTGCCGGTGCCGATCCAGCGGAACTCATCGACCAGGTCAAAGAAAAAGAACAGTGCCAGGAAGGCGAGGGTGACAAAGCCGACGGTCACGGCGATGTCCCGGTAGATCATTTTGCGAAAGGTCTTCATGCGCGGCTCCCCTTGCGGCGTACCCATTGCATCAGCGAGAACTGCTGGTTGCGGCTGAGCAGCAAGGTCCAGGCGAGCAGGGCCGTCAAGCCGTGGATCAGCACGAAGGAGAGCGGCAGCGAGGCTTTGCCCGAAGACACCCAGTTCTGGGCAAAGGTCATGAGGTTGTAATAGACGATGAAGGCAAACAGGGCGAACACCAGGCTGCTGCTGCGGCCCGCGCGCGGGTTGACGCTGGCCATGGCCAGGCCCAGCACGACAAAATTGATCGCGGCGATCGCCAGGCCCAGGCGGTAACCCAGCTCGCCCAGCAGGCGGGGCTGGTCACTGGCCATCAGCTCGCGCGTGGGGATGTTTTTCACGGCGCCCATGTCGTTGGGGTCAATCGTGGCGGCGCTGCCGATGCGGGTGCCGTATTCCTTGAAGTCGCTGACCTTCAGGCCCGGATTGTCCTTGGATTTCTCGATGCGCTGGCCGTCATTGAGCACGGCAACGCGGGCGTTTTCCTGCACTTCGAGGTGGGCGCTCTTGGCGCTGGTCACAGTGTCCTTCTTCTCTTCGTTGGTGACGATGAAGACATTGCTCGCCTCGAGGTCCGAGTTGCGGTCGCGGTCGATGAAGAACACGCGAGAGCCGTCGGACGACTCCTGGAATTCCCCAGGCGCGATGCGGTCGACATCTCCGCGCTGTTCATATTGCGCGCGAAGCTGCACAATCTGCTGGTTGGCCCAGGGCCATACCAGCAAGGCCAGCACCGCAATGACGACCATGATGGGCCAGGAAAAGCGCATCAGCGGGCGCAGAAAGCTGACCAGACTTTGACCACTGCTGAACCACACGGCCATTTCACTGTCGCGGTACATGCGCGACAAAGTCGCCACCACCGCAATGAACAGGCAGAGGCTCAAAATGGTGGGCAACTGGCCCAGCACGGTGTAGCCCATCACCAGCAACACATCGGAAGGGTTGACGCTGCCACGCGAGGCCTGGCCCAGCACTTTGATGAGCATCATCGTCATCACCACAGTCACCAGCACCACCAAGGTGGCACCAAAGCTGCGGGATAGCTCTTTACGGATCGAGGAATCGAATAACATTGGCGAGAAGGAAAGCACCGATTATGAACTTTGAACTCAAAACTCTGGATTTGGCTTCGGCCGCATTGCAGTCTGGCGACCTGCTGATCGTGTTGGTGGCTGACAAGCAGCCCAAAACCAGTGATGCATTGTCCACCCTGATTGCGCACGCGCAGAGAAATGGTGATTTTGAGGCAAAAACCGGCAAGTTGCTGGCCATGTATGCGGTGCCCGCCATCGAAGCCCGGCATTTGTTGTTGCTGGGCATTGGCGATGGCTCCCCCCAGGCCGTGCGCCAGGCGCTGGCGGCTGCTTCCGCTCCACTGACGCGTGAGGGCATCGAGCGCGCAGCTGTTGTGAGCGCCCAGCCGCTTGACGCTGCTTCGCTGCACGCATTGCTGCAATGCCTGGCAGACAGCGCCTACCTCTACCGCACCACCAAGCCATCGGCCAAGGCCGTGGCGCTCAAGTCCGTGGTGCTGGGCGCGCCCAATGCTCCTGAGCTGGAGCAGGCGTTTGAGGTGGCCAAGGCCACCGCCCAGGGCGTGGCCTTTGCCCGCGAATGGGCCAACCGCCCTGCGAACTACGCCACGCCCAAGCTGCTGGCCGATGCGGCCGAATCGCTGGCCGAAGAGCACAAGCGCATCAAGTGCAAGATCCACAAGCCCGAGGACGTGGCCAAGCTGGGCATGGGCGCCTTCATCGCCGTGGCTCAGGGCTCCAAGGAGCCGCTGCGCTTTATCGAGCTGCATTACCACGGCGCCGACAAGGACCGCCAACCGGTGGTGCTGGTGGGCAAGGGCATCACCTTTGATACCGGTGGCATCTCCATCAAGCCTGCGGGCGATATGGACGAGATGAAGTACGACATGGGGGGCGCTGCCAGCGTGCTGGGCACCTTCCGTGCGCTGGCTGAGTTGAAGCCCGAGATCAATGTGGTGGGCCTGATCCCGGCCTGCGAAAACATGCCCGATGGCGGCGCGGTCAAGCCCGGTGATGTGGTCACCAGCATGAGCGGCCAGACCATCGAAATCCTGAACACCGACGCCGAAGGCCGTCTGGTGCTCTGCGATGCGCTGACCTATGCCGAGCGCTTCTCGCCCAGCGCCGTGGTCGATATCGCCACCTTGACCGGTGCATGCGTGATTGCGCTGGGCGCCCAGCGCAGCGGCCTGTTCTCGAACAACGATGCGCTGGCCCAGGCCTTGCAAGCCGCTGGCGAGCAGGCGCAAGATACCTGCTGGCGCATGCCGCTCGATGACGAATACGCCGAAGGCCTGAAGACGAACTTTGCCGATGTGGCCAATGTCGGCGGCCGGCCGGCCGGCGCCATCACGGCCGCCAAGTTCCTGCAGCGCTTTGTCGGCAGCATGGCCTGGGCGCACCTGGATATCGCCGGCACCGCCTGGCGCAGCGGCGCCAAGAAGGGCGCCACCGGCCGCCCGGTGGGCTTGCTGCTGCAGTACCTGCTTGGCAGCGCCCAAGGCGCAGCACCTGCCGAACAAGCCAAGACGGTCAAGCCCGCCAAGGCCAGCAAGGCGGACAAGCCTGCCGCAGCGGCCAAGCCGGGCAAGGCGGCGGTCAATGTGGACGGCGCTGACAAGGCGGACGCCCAATAAGCACAGCCTGCCTTATGACGACCTCCACGACGGTAGCCTTTCACTTCAACGCGCCCAGCAAGCTGGCCTATGCCTGCAAGCTGGCGCGCAAGCTCCAGCGCATGGATATTCCGCTGGTGGTGCTCGGCGAGCCGGCCATGGTGGCCCAACTCGACGAGGCGCTGTGGTCCTTTGGTGGTGCCAGCCAGTTTCTGGCCCACTGCCGGGGGGATGCCGCGCCGCAGGTGCTTGAGCGCTCGCCCACGGTGCTGCTGAGTGAGCTGGCCGATAACCTGCCGCATACCCGTGTGCTGCTGAACCTGGGCTCGGAGATGCCCGCTGACGTTACCCGCTTTGAGCGGGTGATCGAGGTGGTCAGTGCCGACGATGAGCAGGACCGGCAGCAGGCGAGGGTGCGCTGGCGCGCCTACGCCGCCATGGGCTATGCCATCGAGCGCCGCGATCTGGTGATGAAGTCGGAGGACTGAGCCATGACCGAGTCCAGAATCCCTCCCAAGTTTGTGCCCACCTTGACCGAGGAAGCCGCACAGGACGCCGCGGACGCGCTGCCCCAGGTGGTGCCCGGCGGGGCTGCCGCGGGCGCGCCCGACAGCACACCGGCTGGCGTGGATGTGCTGCGCAGGCGCCGCGATGCGGATGTGCCGGCCTCGGGCGCCTGGGCGCAGCCCGCTGCCGATATTGCCGACCTGCCCACCTACAGCGGCTGGGCGCAGCAGGCAGATGCAGCATTGCCATTGGGCAGCAGCGCGCAAGCTGTTGCCGCCCCCAATCCGCCTGCAGCGGACAGCAACAGCCTTCCGAGCTTGGTGCAGGGCGTAGGCCCAGCGGCCGCCTTGCCGCCCGCAGGCGCAGGGGCGGTGGTGGATGACAGCGATGGCCAGGGCAACCCCGGCCTGGTGCAAAGCGCGCTGGGCGGCGAGGGCATGGCCGTGTCGGATGCGACCAGCCACCTGGTCGAGTCCGCGGCCGAGACGGCGCAGGCGCTCGAAGACGCGATCACCCGCCGCGTCACCCGGCGCGTACAGGAGACCTTGGACACGCGCCTGTCGGCTGCCGTGCTGAAGGTGGTGGAGCAGCAGACGGCCTTGCTGCAATCGTCGCTGCAACTGGAGATTGACAGCACCATCCGTGAGGCAGTGGCCGATGCGGTGGCCCGCATTTTGCGCGAGACCCAGAATCCGCAGCGCTAGGGATTCTTGCGTTATCTGCTTTTTGATGACAAAAAAGACCTAGTGAAATAACCGGCGGTTGTAAAGAACTAAAATTTCGTTCTTTGCGGCTGTCTGTCGCATCGCTTACAGTATGGCTATTCACGGTTTTTCGAGCGCCCGCCTCAAGCTGCAGGGCGCTTTCTTTATTCCAATGATTGAACTACGGGGTATCACCCAAACCTACCCGGGCAAAAACGGCCCGGTCCATGCGCTGCGCGGTGTCGATCTGAGCATTGCCGCTGGTGAAGTGTTTGGCATCATCGGACGCAGTGGTGCGGGCAAGAGCTCCCTGGTGCGCAATATCAACCTGCTCAACCGCCCCACCACTGGCCAGGTGGTGGTCAATGGCAAGGAGCTGACGGCGATGGACGATGCGCAGCTGCGTGCTGCGCGCCGTGAGATCGGCATGGTGTTCCAGCACTTCAACCTGCTGTCCTCGCGCACGGTGTTTGACAATGCCGCGCTGCCGCTGGAGCTGGCAGGCATGAGCAAGGCTGCCATCAAAAAGCGCGTGGACCCGCTCCTGGACCTGGTGGGCCTGGCAGCGCTGAGTGACCGCTACCCCTCGCAGCTGTCGGGCGGCCAAAAGCAGCGCGTGGGCATTGCCCGCGCGTTGACCAGCGAGCCCAAGGTGCTGCTGAGCGACGAGGCGACCTCGGCGCTGGACCCGGAAACCACGCGCTCGGTGCTGGCCCTGCTCAAGCAGATCAACAAGGACATGGGTTTGACGGTGGTGCTGATCACGCACCAGATGCAGGTGGTCAAGCAGATCGCCGACCGCGTGGCGGTGATGGAGGCCGGCAAGGTCGTCGAGATGGGCTCGGTCATCGAGGTCTTCACCCGTCCCCAGCAACCCATCACCAAGAGCCTGATCGACGAGATCGTGCCCCAGGAGCTGCCCGCCAGCGTCATCGACCGCGTGCGCAGCCTCAATGGTGCGCTCTCCAGCGGCCAGGGCAAGCTGCTGCGCTTGTCCTATGCTGGCAACCTCGCCTACCAGCCCATCCTCTCGCGCCTGATCCGTGACTTTGGCCTGGATGTGAGCATCCTCAACGGCCAGGTCGATGAGATCCAGGACCAGACCTTCGGCTTCCTGGCGGTCTACGCCAGCGGTGATCTGGCCCAGCTCCATGCCGCTGTGGAAGCGCTTCGCGCCTCGGGCGTGATGGTGCAGGAAGTCAATACCGAGGCCTCGGCCGCTTAACACCCGCAAAGAGGTCATCGATGTTTGAGAATTTTTCTGAAATGATGCTGCAGCTGTTTGCCACATCCTTGTGGGAGACGCTGATCATGGTGGGCATCTCCGGCGTGGCCGGTGCGCTGATCGGCATTCCGCTGGGTGTGTTTCTGCGCCTGACAGACCATGGCGGCATCTTGCAAAACGGCGCTGCCAACAAGATCGTCGGCTGGCTGGTGAATGCCGTGCGCTCGACACCCTTCATCATCTTGCTGGTCGCCATCATCCCGTTCACCCGCTTTATCACCGGCTCGTCCATCGGCACGGCCGCGGCCATTGTGCCGCTGACCCTGGCCGCTGCGCCTTTTATCGCCCGCCTGGTGGAGACCTCGCTGCGTGAAGTGGACCATGGCCTCGTCGAAGCGGCCCAGGCCATGGGTGCGACCTCCTGGCAAATCGTCTGGAAGGTGCTGCTGCCCGAGGCGCTGCCCGGCATCGTCGCGGGCCTGACCATCAGCTTTGTGTCGCTGACCGGCTACTCGGCCATGGCCGGCGCCATTGGCGGCGGCGGTCTGGGCGATCTGGGTATCCGCTATGGCTACCAGCGCTTTTTGCCGGACATCATGCTGGCGGTGGTGGTCATCCTGATCATCTTTGTGCAGCTGGTGCAAAGCCTGGGTGACTGGGCGGTGCGGCGCCTGAGCCACAAATAATCCGCTGGCGCAAACGCTTGCCCGTCCAAAGCCCATGTGCCCTGCCCATGGGCTTTTTGCTTGGGGCCAGCCGCGGCTGTCACCCAAGGGCATTGCGCGCTCTGGGCGCTGCCTACAATGGCGCATTGCCCACGCCTTGGAGACTGCCATGAATGCCGCCTTGCCCACCGCCACGGCCACTGCCACCGCACATGCCCTGCCACTGCAGGCGCTGGATCCCGCGCAATGGCTGCGGGCCAAGCCCTTGCTCGATGAGAACTGGATCCACGCCCACCCGGCACTGGCGCGGGCCTTGCCGGTGGTGCTGGCCCGCGATGTGGGTCAGGACTGGCACAAGGCCGGCACCTTTCGCCACCATTTGCTGGGGGTGACGCGGACCTTGCAGCTGTGGCAGCAACCGGAAGATGTCAAGCTGCTGGGCCTGCTGCACAGTGTCTACGGCAATGCCTTTGTCGACCTGGTCAAGTTCGATGCCAGCAGCGAGCGCAGCCAGCTCGCCGCGCTGGTGGGCGAGCCTGCCGAGCAGCTGGTCTACGAGTTCTGCATTCTCTCGCGCGCCCAGTTTGTGCAGAAGGTGCTCGCCGGTGCCATCGAGCCCGATGGCGCCGTGCTGCTGGACCACAAGGGCGCGCCGCGCCGGGTTGCGCCCTATACCGTAGCCGCCTTCATCATCGTCAGCATGGCCGACACCATCGAGCAGTGGTTCAGCTGGCAGGACGATATTTTCTCCAGCTTCCCGCAGGTGCCTCAGCGTCCGCAAAAGGCGCACTGGATGGCCTCGCTCTGGCCCGGCCCGATGCGCCCCAGCGGCCGCATGCTGTCGCAGATTGCCAGCCTGGGCCTGGCCTTGCAGCACCCGGCCTTGCAGGGCTTGCTGCCCACGCCGCCGGTGTTTGCCAGTTGCACCCAGGGTCTGAGTCCATCGGCCGATGCGGCGGCCGCGTCGCTCTATTGGTCGGTGATCCAGCAGGACCAGCCGCTCACGGACCTGGATGTGGCCACCGGTGTGCTGGAGCAGGCCGTGCAGCTCAACCCCTGGGTGGGTGAGCCGCAGATGGTGCTGGCCCAGCTCTACCTGAGCGCCGGGCGCGAGGCCGATGCGCTGGCCGCTGCCGACAGCGCGCTGCAGTGTTTCAGCCAATGGGGCAATGCCTGGGACAAGCGCGTGCAATGGGATGCCTGGGTCGCCTGGACCCGCATCCTGCAGCAGCACGCCAGGAACGGCAACTGGCCCGAGCGCCTCGACAAGCTCAACAACGTCGCACTGCGGCCGGAGTAAACGCGCCCCGACAGCGGCCGGCAGGTTGTAAGCAAATGGCAAAAAGTTCTTTGTTGCGTTGCAAAATCGGGCGTACAGTTCGGTATCGCATTTGAAAAGGTATCGCTCCCGTGCAAAAACGTACATTGCTGCAATCCGTGCTGGCCCTGGCTTTGGCCGCCGGTGTCTCTGGCGCCGCAGTCGCACAAGACAAGGAAATCAAGATCGGTGTGACCGCCGGCCCGCATGGCCAGATCATGGAGCAGGTCAAGAAGATCGCCGAAAAAGACGGCCTGAAGATCAAGGTCATCGAGTTCAGCGACTACATCCAGCCCAATGCCGCGCTGCAGTCCGGTGAGCTCGATGCCAACAGCTACCAGCACAAGCCCTATCTGGACGCCCAGATCAAGGACCGTGGCTACAAGTTTGTGGCCGCCGCCGACACCGTCAATTTCCCGATCGGCATCTACTCCAAGAAGATCAAGAAGATCGAGGAGTTGAAGGAAGGCGCGCGCTTTGGCCTGCCCAATGACCCGACCAATGGTGGCCGCGTATTGCTGCTGCTGCAGGCCAATGGCCTGATCAAGTTGAAAGACAGCGCCGGTCTCAAGGCCACGCCGCTGGATGTGGTCGAGAACCCCAAGAAGCTGCGCTTTGTCGAGCTGGACGCCGCCCAGCTGCCGCGCTCGCTCGATGACCTGGACGCCGCTGCGATCAACACCAATTTCGCGATCTCGGCGGGTCTGAACCCCAAGTCCGACGCCATCGTGGTTGAAAACGCCAAGAACCCCTATGTGAATATTCTGGTGATCCGCGAAGCGGACAAGAACCAGCCCTGGGTGGCCAAGCTGGTCAAGGCCTACCACAGCGAGGAGATTCGCAAGTTTGTCGACACCCAGTTCAAGGGTGCGGTGATGCCTGGCTTCTAAGCGACTCTAGACACAACAAAAAGCCTCGCGGTTTAGGACTGCGAGGCTTTTGCTTTTAAACGGATCGGCTTAACCGCTTTAACTGCGCACCGGTGGCTTGGCCTTGGCGCGTTTGCTGCCGGGCACCACGGCCTGGGTCGCCTCTGCCGGCAGCGGCTCGACCTTGACGATGGCCAGCGACATATTGTCGCCCGAGCCCGAAGCGCGCATGCGGGCGCGCTCGATGAGGAACTGGCTGGCCTCGCGCGGCGAGAGCAGGCGTGTGATCGATGACAGCTCATCGGGCGAGAAGTAATGCCAGATACCGTCACTGCAGGCCAAGAGCACATCGCCTTGCTTGAGCATGGGGATGCGGTGGTGGATCAAAGGCGGGTCATCGGCCGTGCCCAGGCAGTGCAGCAAGATATTCGATTGCGGGTGGTAGCGTGCTTCTTCCAGCGTGATCTGACCCTGGTCGACCAGGGTCTGCACATAGGAATGGTCACTGGTCTGGTAGAGCAGCTGCCCGTCACGGAAATGGAAGATGCGCGAATCGCCCGAATGCACCCAGGCGCAAGCGCTGTTGGGCAAAATCAGAAAAGCCGCAATAGTGCTGTGGGGCTCTTGCTCGGCCGCAATGGCCACCAGGCGGATCAGCAAATGGGCTTCGCGCACCAGGTTGCCGAGCATTTCTTCGGCATTGTCGGTCTCTGGCGAGTAGCGCTCGAACACTTGCTTGGCTGTCAGCATCACCTGGTCCGATGCTGCACGCCCGCCGCTGCGCCCGCCCATCCCATCGGCCACCACGGCCAGCACGCAGCCCTTGGCGCGCGGGTGGGCGAGCATGATGACCTGGTCCTGCTGGTAGGGCCGGTCGCCTTTGTGGAGGCCGGTAGCGGCAGAGAGTCGGTAGCTGGTGCTCATGCGCGAGGGGGTGGTGGGCAAGTGGGGTGACGAAGGAGGAATCATAGAGCAGATTGCCCGGCGGGGCGCCAAAGCATGCGGGGTGATGCTGCCAACCGATGTTTGTATACCAACGTCTGGGGCCGTTGGGCAAGCGCAAGCCGGGGCAGGGCGTCGAACGCGCTAGACTGCGATGCCCGCGAAACCGCTCTTCACCGATGCCCCGTCCTCCCGCCCTTGCCATTGATGCCCCGCTGCGCCTGCGTCCGCAGCAGGAGCAGATGATCGCGGCCATCGAGGCGGCCTGGGCCCAGGGCCAGCGGGTGGCGATTGAGGCGCCCACGGGCACTGGCAAGACCTATGCCTATCTGATAGCGGCCTTGGCCCGCCAGGAGCGCTTTGTGGTTAGCACCGCCACCCGGGCGCTGCAGGACCAGCTCGTAGACCGTGACATCCCGGCGCTGCTGGCCCACCAGGGCCTGCAGCGCAAGGTGGCCGTGCTCAAGGGGCGGGAGAACTATGTGTGCCTATTGGGCCTGGAGCAGGCGCGCAGCAAGCTGCAAGGCCAGCATGCGGGGGCGTTGGCCCAGGTAGAGCGCTGGGCGCAGAGCACGCAAGGGGGTGATCTGTCCGAGCTGGACGATATCAGCCATCTGACCAGCCTCGTGCCGCACATCACGGCCAGCCATGACGAATGCCTGGGCCAGCGCTGCAGCCACTTTGAGCGCTGCTTTTCCAACCAGGCCCGGGCCCGCGCCGCGCAGGCCGATATTCTGGTGATCAACCACCATCTGTTTTTCAGCGAGCTGCGCCACCGCCAGATGCTGGGGGTGGGACACGGCTTTGTGCCGCTGGCGCAAACCATGGTGATGGACGAGGCCCACCAGCTGCAGGCCATTGGCCTCAAAGTGCTGGCCAAGGGCCTGAATGTGGGCGATATGCGCGACTACCTCCAGACGGTGGAGCGCGAGACCAGCCTGCATGCACGCGGCTTTGCGCCCTGGCATGCCCTGCTGCAGCAGGTGCAGCAGGCCTTGGTGCAGTGGATGGAGGCCGAGCAGCGCTTGCTGGGCCCCGCCGATGCCCCCACCGATGCGGCAAGCCGCACCACAGGCCGCCAGGCGCTGGTCAACCTGCACAACCTGCTATCGGCCCTGGTCGCCGCCTTGCAAGGGGTGGCCGGCAGTGCGGCCGCAGTGGCCCAGCTGGCAGGCCAGGGCGATGTGATGCTGCAGGCCTTGCGCCAGTGGGCCCAGGGCGGCGGCCAGGACCGGGTGCGCTGGTGGGATTCCCCCGGTTATGTGCGCGCGGGCCAGGCGGGCGACCTGCAGGCCCATGGGCGCTATGCCTGGCGCCAGGGCTTTCGGGAGTCGCCCCTATGGCTGTGGCAGGCGCTGCAGGCGCTGGGCCCCCAGGTGCAGGCCAGCAGCTGGCTGGGGCAGGGCGTGCAGCGCTGGCTGTTTACCTCGGCCACCTTGGGCGATGATGCGGCGCTGACCTGGTTTGCCCAGGGCCTGGGCTTGCGCAGTGACAGCAGCGATAACAGTGAGACTGGTGATGCGCCCTTGCTCGCCAGCCTGCGCTTGCGCAGCCATTTCGACTGGGGCCAACAGGCCCGGCTCGTGGTGCCCCAGGGCCTGCCCGGCACGGATGCACCGGCGGCCGAGCGCGCGCAGGCACTGGCCCAGTGGCTGCTGCCTCATCTGAAGGCGCTGGGCGGGCGCTGCATGGTGCTGTGCACATCAACGGCTGCCATGCAGGCCTTGGCCCAGGCCTTGCGCCAGGGCCTGCAGGGCCAGGCCATCACCGTGCTGCAGCAGGGCGAGCAGCCCAAGCGCCGCCTGCTGCAGGCCATGCGCACGGCGCCCGGCGGCAATACCGGCCGCGTGCTGGTGGGCACCCTGGGCCTGTGGGAGGGGGTCGATCTGCCTGGCGAGGCGCTGCAGCTCCTGGTGATCGACAAACTGCCGTTTCCGCCGCGCCATGATGTTCTGCATGCAGCGCGCGTGCAGGCGCTGCGGGCTGCGGGCCGGGATGCTTTCGAGCGCTATGTCCTGCCGCAAACGGCGATGCAGCTGCGCCAGGGCGTTGGGCGGCTGATTCGGTCTGCCAGCGACCAGGGTGTGGTGGTGATCGCCGATGAACGCCTGCATAGCCGCAGCTATGGCGCGGCCTTGCTGGCGGCGCTGCCGCCGCTGCCCAGTCTGGATGACGCAGCCTTGCCGGCGTTTTTGCAATCCTTGGCAGAAAAAGAGATCCGGCCGTAAGAAAACGGCTGCTGCAAGTGGTGACCCGCAGCAGCCGCTTGGCTATCTAATCACGCGCCTCAGGCGCGTAGCATCACCACATCTTCCACCAGGGGCGCTCTTCCTTGCGGAAGCCATTGGCCAGCAGGCGGGTGTTGGGGTAGCTCGCTTCCAGCACACGCTTGGTGTCGGCGGCCATGTCGGCCATGTTCAGGCGCTCGTAGGACAGCATCAGGATGTAGAGCGCGTCCTCTTGTGCAGGCACTTCCTTGTAGTCGGCAATAGCGGCTTGCGCGCGGTTGACGGCGGCCACATAGGCGCCGCGCTCGTAGTAGTAGCGGGCGACGTGCACTTCGTACTGAGCCAGCGAGTTGACGATGTAGCGCATGCGCTTTTCAGCGTCGGGCGCGTACTTGGACTCGGGAAAGCGCGTGGTCAGCTCACGGAACGATTCGAACGAATCCTTGGCGGCCTTCTGGTCGCGCTCGGACAGGTCCTGCTTGGACACCCAGGAGAAAAGACCCAGGTTTTCGTTGAAGTTCACCAGGCCCTTGAGGTAGAGCGCATAGTCCACGCCTTCGCTGGCGGGGTGGAGCTTGACAAAGCGGTCCAACGTGGCAATGGCCTGGGCCTTTTCACCGCTCTTGTACTGGGAATAGGCCTTTTCCAGCTGGGCTTGCTGCGCCATCGCGGTGCCAGCGGCACGGCCTTCGAGCTTTTCATACAGCGGAATGGCCTTGTCGAACGAGCCGGACGACGCCTCGTCACGCGCTTCCGAATAAATCTTGTTCGGGCTCCAGCCGGCGGTGGGATCCACATCGGTCGATGAACAGCCTGCCAGCAACGCGGCAAGTGCTACAGAAGCGATAGCGGGAACCTTCGATTTGGGGTACGCAAACAGCATTTTTGGCTTGAAATCCATGGACGGAAAGCTGAAAAACTGCGTGGGGCGGCAAAGCCCGCCACGCAGCGGGGCAGCCCGTGCCGCGCCCTCTGATCTGGGCCATTGTAATCGGCGCGCAGCCCGCTGCCGCAGAGCCGGACTTGTCGCCTGTAGGGCTGTGTAACATTCCGCGCCGGATATGCCATGGTTTGCAGCGGCGGTGCTGCGGCTTTCCTACAATGCAGGGATATGTTCGTACACCTTCGCATCCATTCCGAGTTTTCCATCATCGACAGCACCAATCGCGTGGGCGATTTGATCAAGTTTGCTGCGGGTGATAGCCAGCCGGCGATGGCGCTCACCGATTTGAACAGCCTGTTTGGCGCCATCAAGTTTTACAAAGCCGGGCGCGGCGCAGGTGTCAAACCCCTTCTGGGCGCCGAGCTGACCTTGGAGCCTGAGGTGGCAGGCGGGCCGCTGTCGCGCATCATCGTGCTGATCCAGAGCCAGCAGGGCTACCTGAACCTGTCGGAACTGCTGGCGCGTATCTGGATGGCCGACACCATCAAAGCGCAGCCGCAGTGCACCTGGGCCTGGCTGGAGGAGCTGTCAGACGGCCTGATCCTGCTGTCGGGCGCCCAGGCCGGCCCCGTCGGCCAGGCGCTGATGCGTGGGGATGAAAAGACCGCCCGGGGCGTGGCACTGCGCCTGGCGGGGCTGTTCCCGCACCGTTTCTATATCGAGCTGCAGCGCGCTGGCCGCGCCGATGACGAAAGCCATGTGGCCGCTGCGGTCGCGCTGGCTGCCAATCTCAAACTGCCAGTCGTGGCCACGCACCCGGTGCAGTTCACCAAGCCTACCGATTTTGAATCGCACGAAGCCCGCGTCTGTATTGCCGAGGGCGAGACCCTGGGCAATAAAAAGCGCGTCAAGCGCTTTACCCGCGACCAGTACCTGAAATCTGCTGCCGAGATGGAGGCCCTGTTCGCCGATCTGCCCAGCGCGATTGCCAATACCGCCGAGATCGCCCGCCGCTGCAGCGTCACCCTGCAGCTGGGCAAGTACTTCCTGCCCGATTTCCCCACGCCCAATGGCATGCCGATTGACGCGTATTTCCGCAAGGCCTCGTTCGACGGGCTGGAGGAGCGCCTGCAGCTGCTGTTTCCCAACGCGGCCAAGCGCGAGGCCGAGCGGGCCAAGTATGTCGAGCGGCTGGAGTTCGAGCTGGGCATCATCTTGAAGATGGGTTTTCCCGGCTACTTCCTGATCGTGGCGGACTTTATCAACTGGGCCAAGAACAATGGCTGCCCGGTGGGGCCGGGCCGGGGATCGGGGGCGGGCTCGCTGGTGGCCTATGTGCTCAAGATCACCGATCTGGACCCGATCCACTACAACCTGCTGTTCGAGCGCTTTCTGAACCCAGAGCGCGTCTCGATGCCCGACTTTGACGTGGACTTTTGCCAGGCCAACCGGGACCGGGTGATCGACTATGTGAAGGACCTCTACGGCCGCAATGCGGTGAGCCAGATTGCGACTTTCGGCACGATGGCCGCGCGTGCGGCGATCCGCGACGTGGGCCGCGCGCTGGATATGAGCTATGGCTTTTGCGATGGCATCTCCAAGCTGATCCCAAACAAGCCGGGCCTGCATGTGACCTTGAAGTACCCGCCCAATCCTCCGAAGGACGGCGACAAGTACACCTATGCGATCAAGGAAGAGCCGATCCTGGCCGAGCGCATCGAGAAGGAAGAGGACGTCAAGACCCTGATCGAGATGGCCCAGAAGCTCGAAGGCATGACCCGCAACATCGGCATGCACGCAGGGGGCGTGGTGATTGCGCCGGGCAAGCTGACCGATTTTTGCCCGCTCTACCAGCAGCCGGGCAGCACCTCGGCGGTGGCCATGTATGACAAGGACGACGTCGAGGCCGTGGGCCTGGTCAAGTTCGACTTCTTGGGCCTGGCGACCTTGACGATTCTGGAGATCGCGCGCGAATTCATCATCAAGCGCCACAAGGGGCAGGAGAACTTCAAGTTCGAAGAGATTCCGCTCGACGACGCCCGCACCTACCAGCTCTTTTCGGCCGGCAAGACCGAAGCCGTGTTCCAGTTTGAATCGCGCGGCATGCAGCAGATGCTCAAGGAAGCCAAGCCCAGCCGCCTGGAAGACCTGATCGCGCTGAACGCGCTCTACCGGCCGGGCCCGATGGACCTGATCCCCAGCTTTGTGGCGCGCAAGCACGGCAAGGAAGTGGTGGAGTACCCGCATCCGCTGGTCGAGAAGGTGCTGTCCGAGACCTACGGCATCATGGTCTACCAGGAGCAGGTGATGCAGACCGCCCAGGTGCTGGGCGGCTACAGCCTGGGCGGCGCCGACTTGCTGCGCCGCGCGATGGGCAAGAAAAAGGTCGAGGAGATGGTGCAGCACCGCGCCACCTTCCGCGAAGGGGCCTCCAAGATCGGCATCGACGAGGCCAAGGCCGACGAAGTGTTCGATTTGATGGAGAAGTTTGCCGGCTACGGCTTCAACAAGTCGCACGCCGCGGCCTACTCGCTGCTGGCCTACCATACCGGCTGGCTCAAGGTGCACTACACGGCCGAGTTCTACTGCGGCAATATGACCGTGGAAATGGACAACACCGACAAGCTCAAGGTGCTGTACGAGGACGCGCTGAAAATGGGCGTGACCTTTGAGATGCCCGATGTGAACCGGGGCCACCACCGCTTCGAGCCGGTGACCGACAAGGTGATCCGCTATGGGCTGGGCGCCATCAAGGGCACTGGCCAGGCCGCCATCGAGGCCATTGTGGCTGCGCGCGAAGGTAAGGGCACAGGGCCGCAGGGCGATACCAAGGGCCCGTTCAAGAGCCTGTTCGACTTCTGCCTGCGCGTGGACCGCAGCAAGCTCAACAAGCGCACGGTCGAGGCGCTGATCAAGGGCGGTGCCTTTGACAGCATCCAGCTCAACCGCCGCGCGCTGATCGAATCGGTCGACGTAGCCTTTGAATTTGCCGCCACCACCCATGCCAACGCCAACCAGGGCGGCCTGTTTGACATGATGGGCGATGACGCCGTGGGCTCGAGCACGCAGGAGCCGCCACTGGCCGATGTGCTGCCCTGGGGCATCAAGGAGCGCCTGGTGCAGGAGAAGACCGCCATCGGTTTCTACCTCTCGGGCCATTTGTTTGACGAGGTGGAGCTGGAGGTGCGCCAGTTTGTGCGCACCCCCATCTCCCAGCTCAAGGACAGCCGCGAGCCCCAGACGGTGGCGGGCATCATCAGCGACATGCGCGTCATCAACGGCCAGCGCGGCAAGCTGGTGCTGTTCAAGATCGACGACAAGTCCGGTGTCATCGAGGGATCGCTGGATGAGGCCACCTGGAACCGCCACAAGGAGCAGCTCAAGGACGATGAATTCGTCATTCTGAGCGCCCGTATCGGGCAGGACCACTTCAGCGGCGGGCTGCGCGCCAAGGCGCAGCATGTCTGGGGCCTGGCCGATGCGCGTGCCCGTTTTGGCCGCTATCTGCTGGTCAACACCGACCGCCACCAGCCCGATGTTGCGCGGCTGATTCAGGAGTTTCCCGCTGTCGAGGAGCACACCGACGAGGGCGTGCTGCGCCACGGCCTCAAGATTCGCCTGGGCGTCGTCTGCGGCCAGGGCCAGGCGCGGGCCGGGGTGGAACTCAACCTGGGCGACGCCGCACGCTTTTTCCCCAGCGACCAGGCCATGGCGGCCTGGTCCCAGGAAGCGGGCCACGAAGCCATCAAAATCGTTTACGAAAGCATGGCCTAAGAGCAATTGTGCCCGGGCTGAAAAACGGCTGGACCAGCGGTTGCTGGTGCCGCCGTATTGAAGTTCATAAAAGCATCACCATCTTTGTCCATGTGGAAATTTAGCCTTATAGAATGATCTCAATGGCCACGAAACCTGTTGTTCCTCCCTCGCCGAATCTGCCTGCAACGCCCCAGCCCCCGGAGGACGGCGGCGGGGCGCTGGTGGTCGAGCGCATCGCCCAGCGGGTGGAGCCACCGAAGATGTACCAGGTGGTCATGCTCAACGATGATTTCACGCCGATGGAGTTTGTGATTGAGGTACTGCAGCATTTTTTTGGCAAGAGCCGGGAGGCGGCCACGCAGATCATGCTGAAGATCCACCTGGATGGGAAAGGTGTCTGCGGGGTGTACTCGCATGAAATCGCCGAAACCAAGGTGGCGCAGGTGATGGATGCCGCCAACGGAGCGGGTCACCCGCTTCAAGCCGTATCGGAGCCTGTTGAATAACGGAATCTGGTCCTCATCTAGAAGCAAGTTGAGTGTATTTGGCAAGCAATAAAGGAGTTTCAAATGATTGCTCAGGAACTGGAAGTCAGCTTGCACATGGCTTTTGTCGAAGCCAGGCAGCAGCGCCATGAATTCATCACCGTGGAGCATTTGCTGCTGGCCTTGCTGGACAACCCGAGTGCTTCCGAGGTGTTGCGCGCATGCTCTGCCAATATCGACGATCTGCGCGCGTCGCTGACCAATTTCATCAAGGACAATGCCCCGCAGGTGGCCGGTGAAGACGAAGTGGACACCCAGCCTACCTTGGGTTTCCAGCGCGTGATCCAGCGCGCCATCATGCATGTGCAAAGCACCGGCAATGGCAAGAAGGAAGTGACCGGCGCCAATGTGCTGGTGGCCATTTTTGGCGAAAAGGACTCGCATGCCGTGTACTACCTGCACCAGCAGGGCGTCACGCGCCTCGATGTGGTCAACTACATCGCCCATGGCATCAAGAAGAACGACACGCCCGAGCTGCCCAAGTCCGAGTCCAGCTCGGATGCGGAAGAGGTGGGCAGCAACAACGCCGAGCGCGCTGAAAAGGCCTCGCCGCTGGAGCAGTTCACCGTCAACCTGAACCAGCAGGCCAAGGATGGCAAGATCGATCCGCTGATCGGCCGCCAGTACGAGGTCGAGCGCACGATCCAGATCCTGTGCCGCCGCCGCAAGAACAACCCGCTGCTGGTGGGGGAGGCCGGCGTGGGCAAGACGGCGATTGCCGAGGGCCTGGCATGGCGCATCACGCAAGAAGATGTGCCCGAGGTGCTGGCCGAGGCCACCGTCTACTCGCTGGACATGGGCTCGCTGTTGGCGGGCACCAAGTACCGCGGTGATTTTGAGCAGCGTCTGAAAGGCGTGCTCAAGGCCTTGAAGGACAAGCCCCATGCGATCTTGTTCATTGACGAGATCCACACCCTGATCGGTGCCGGTGCGGCCTCGGGCGGCACGCTGGATGCGTCCAACCTGCTCAAGCCGGCGCTGTCGAGCGGCCAGCTCAAGTGCATTGGCGCAACCACGTTCACCGAGTACCGCGGCATCTTCGAAAAAGATGCAGCATTGTCGCGCCGCTTCCAGAAGGTCGATGTGGTCGAGCCGACCGTGCCCGAAACCATCGATATTCTGAAGGGCCTGAAGTCGCGCTTTGAAGAGCACCACAACGTCAAGTACGCGGTGGCCGCTTTGCAGGCAGCCGCTGAGCTGTCGGCCAAGTTCATCAATGACCGCCATCTGCCCGACAAGGCGATCGATGTGATCGATGAGGCTGGTGCCGCGCAGCGCATTCTGGCGCCCTCGAAGCGCAAGAAAACCATCGGCAAGACCGAGATCGAAGAGATCGTCGCCAAGATCGCCCGCATTCCGCCGGCCAACGTCAGCAATGACGACCGCGGCAAGCTGCAGACCCTGGAGCGTGACCTGCGGAGCGTGGTCTTTGGCCAGGACAAGGCGCTCGAAGTGTTGTCCTCGGCCGTCAAGATGGCGCGCTCTGGCCTGGGCAAGGTCGACAAACCGATTGGTTCGTTCCTGTTCTCGGGCCCCACCGGTGTGGGCAAGACCGAAGCGGCCAAGCAGCTGGCCTACATCCTGGGCATCGACCTGATCCGCTTTGACATGTCCGAGTACATGGAGCGCCATGCGGTTTCGCGCCTGATCGGTGCGCCTCCGGGCTATGTCGGTTTCGACCAGGGCGGCCTGCTGACCGAGGCCGTGACCAAGAAGCCCCATGCGGTGCTGCTGCTCGACGAAATCGAGAAGGCGCATCCGGATATCTTCAATGTGCTGCTGCAGGTGATGGACCACGGCACCTTGACCGATAACAACGGACGCAAGGCCGACTTCCGCAATGTGATCATCATCATGACCACCAATGCGGGTGCCGAGACGATGAACAAGGCCGTCATTGGCTTTACCAACCCGCGTGCGGCGGGCGACGAGATGGGCGACATCAAGCGCCTGTTCACGCCCGAGTTCCGCAACCGGCTGGATGCCATCGTCAGCTTCAAGCCGCTCGACGAACAGGTCATTCTGCGTGTGGTCGACAAGTTCCTGCTCCAGCTCGAGCAGCAACTGGCCGAGAAGAAGGTCGAGGTCACGTTCAGCGACAAGCTGCGCAAGCACCTGGCCAAGACCGGCTTCGATCCGCTGATGGGTGCGCGGCCGATGCAGCGCCTGATCCAGGACACGATCCGCCGGTCGCTGGCCGACGAGCTGCTGTTTGGCCGCCTGACCGATGGCGGGCGCCTGAGCGTCGACTGGGACGACAGCAACGCCGACAAGCCCGAGGTGATGCTCGACATCCAGCCGCTGCCCAAGAAGGAGCGCGCCAAGCAAGAGCCGGCCGAGCCTGAAGAGGAAGTCGCCGCCGATTGAGGCCCCTGCGCCTTGAGGACAAAAACAGCCGCTCCATGCGGCTGTTTTTTTGCGCCGGGCTGTCACGGTGGCAGGCTACACTGGGCAGTCCCCTCAACAGGAGCGCGCTGCTGTGGCGTCCCTCTCTCCGTATCTGACCAAGGAAAATATCTTCGCGGTGCTGTCCGTGATCTGGCCGATTTACCTCGGGGTGGTGGGTATCTGGATTCTGATGCAGCGCCGCGCGCCGGTGGCCACCTTGGGCTGGCTGCTGTCCATGGGCTCCTTGCCCGTGGTGGGGCTGATCGTCTACTACTTCATCGGCCCGCAGCGCATGAAGCGCCAGCGCATCAAACGCCTGCGCGCCCGCAACAAAAACCATGTGCGCGAGACCACGCGCCGCATCCGCGACGGCCAGCCCGAGGCCCCGGCCCAGCTGCGCGAGATGGTCAAGCTGGTCGAGGCCACCTGCGGCTTCCCGATCACCTCGGCCGAAAGTGTGGAGTTGCTCAGCGGCGGCGCGGCCACCTTTGACCGCATTCTGGAAGACGTCGCACAGGCCCGCCACCATGTGCATCTGGAATACTATATTTTCGAGCCCGACCAGACCGGCACGCGCCTGCGCGATGCGCTGGTCGAGCGGGCCAAAGCGGGGATCAAGGTGCGCATGCTGGTCGATGCGCTGGGCTCCAAGCGCGTCAACCGCAAGTTCATCGCGCCCTTGCTGGCAGCGGGCGGCGAGTTTGCGGTGTTCCACCCCACTCGCATCGGCAGGCGTCTGCGCCCGGTAATCAACTTCCGCAGCCACCGCAAGATCCTGGTGGTAGATGGCCAGATCGGCTTTACCGGCGGCGTCAATATCACCGACGAAGAAGACCGCCGCGTCAACACCAACGCCTACCACGATGTGCACCTGCGCATGGCGGGGCCCATCGTCACCTGGCTGCAGACCACCTTCTTGGAAGACTGGGCCTATGCGCTGGAAAAGTCGCCCCAGGACATGCCTGCCAACCTGGACTTGCTGCTGCCCGATATGCCCGATGGCCGCCACGCGATGCAGCTGGTGAGCTCAGGCCCGGACAACCCGACCGAGCCCATCCACCGCGCCCATGTGGCCGCCATCCAGTCAGCCACCGTGCGGGTCTGGCTGACCACGCCTTACTTTGTGCCAACCGAGCCGGCCATGTATGCGCTGACCAGCGCCGCGCTGCGCGGCGTCGATGTGCGGCTGCTGGTGCCGGAGAAATCGGACTCCATCTTTGTGACGGCCGCTGCCCGCTCGTACTACGAGGAGCTGATCAGCGCCGGCGCCAAGGTCTACGAATACAGCGCGCGCATGCTGCACTCCAAGACCTTGGTGGTCGATGACAACCTGACCATCATCGGCACGGCCAACTTTGACAACCGAAGTTTTCGCCTGAACTACGAGGTGTGTGCGATTGGCTACGGGCCGGAGCTGAACGCCCGGCTGCAGGACCAGTTCAACACCGATCTGATGCGTTCCAAGCAGGTGGCTTCGCGCCGCAAGCAGCGCTTTTTGCCCCGGCTGGGTGATTCGATCGCGCGCCTGTTCTCGCCGCTTCTGTAGTTGCGGGCCCACGTTGCTCTGCGGCAGTGACCGGAGCAGGCATACTAGCGGGCATGCAGAACTTCTCGTCCGCCTCCGCCAGCTTTTTCTGGCATGACTACGAAACCTTTGGTGCCGTGCCGCGCCGTGACCGGCCCGCACAGTTTGCCGGCATCCGCACGGACATGGACCTCAACGAGATCGGCGAGCCGGTCATGCTGTACTGCCAGCCTGCGCTTGACTACCTGCCCAGCCCGCAGGCGAGCCTGATCACCGGCCTCACGCCCCAGCACTGCCTGGAGCAGGGCGTACCCGAGTACCAGTTTGCCGCGGCTGTAGAGGGCGAGCTGGGCCGCCCGGGCACCATTGGCGTGGGCTACAACACTATCCGTTTTGATGACGAGGTGACGCGCTACATGCTGTGGCGCAACCTGCGCGACCCCTATGCCCGCGAATGGCAAAACGGCTGCGGCCGCTGGGATCTGCTCGATGTCGTGCGCATGGTCTATGCGCTGCGCCCCGAAGGCATCCAGTGGCCCCAAAAAGATGATGGCTCGGTCAGCTTCAAGCTCGAAGACCTGGCCCGCGCCAACGGCATCCTGCATGAATCGGCGCACGATGCACTGAGCGATGTGCGCGCCACCATCGGCCTGGCGCGCCTCATCAAGCGCCTGCAGCCGCGCCTGTTTGATTTTGCGCTGGGTCTGCACAAGAAGGACCGTGTGATGCAGGAGCTGGCCCTGCCAGCCACCTCCGCCAATGCCCGGCCTTTTTTGCATGTCTCGGGCATGTACGGGGTCGAGCGCGGCTGCATTGCCGTGGTCTGGCCGCTGGCCCAGCACCCGACCAACAAGAACGAGGTCATCGCCTGGGATCTGGCCCAGGACCCCAGCCACCTCGCTGAGCTGTCGGTCGACGAGATGCGCCTGCGCATGTTCAGCGCAGCTGCTGATCTGCCCGAAGGCGTGACGCGCCTGCCGATCAAGACGGTGCACCTGAACAAATCGCCGATGGTCGTCAGCAGCCTGCGTACGCTCAGCGCCGAGCAGGCCGCCCGCTGGCAGATCGACATGGACCAGGCCCTGCGCCATGCCGCGATTGCCCGCGATCTGCCCGATATGAGCGCCACCTGGGCTGCCGTGTTTGACCGCCCACCGCTCGAGGGTGTGGATGTGGACCAGGATTTGTACAGCGGCTTTATCGGCCAGGCCGACCGCCGGCGCCTGACCCAGCTGACGACCATGCACCCGCAGGAGCTGGCCGTTGCCAAGCCCGGTTTTGACGATGAACGACTGCATGAGCTGCTGTTCCGCTACCGGGCGCGCAACTTTCCCGATTCGCTCAACCCAGAGGAGCAGCAGCGCTGGCTGGAGCTGCGCGTGGCCTTTTTGCAAGAGGGCTTGGGCGGCGCGCGCACGGCCGAGCAGATGTTTGCCGAAATCGACCAGCTGTCGGAGACGGCCGATGAGCGCGCCGAAGAGCTTCTGGGCGCACTCTACGACTGGGCCGATGCGATCATGCCCGATGCCTGAGCGGCATTGAATCAGGCTATCGCCAGCGCCAGGGCCTGCTCCAGGTTCTGGCGCGCCTGCGCCTCCAGCCGGGCCCGCATGGTCGCCGTCTGGTAAATCGCCGGGCGCTGCAAAAAGCCGCGCAGCACCGACTGGCGGCGCAGCGCATAGTCGGCAGCGGGCACCCAGGCATATTCGGCCTGGATCTGCGCCTGGTACTGCGCAAAACGCGCGCCTGGCGCGCCCAGGATAGACAGATCTATATCGAGCATCCAGGCGCTGTCTGCCGGCAGCGGCGCTTGCGCGGGCTGGAAATGGCAGGTGGCCATGACCAGTGCATCCACCCGCTGCAAGGCATCGGGCGCGGCCCCGGCTGCCTGCATCACCGCTTGCGCCCAGTTGGCACTGCGCCGTTCATTGTCCTTGGCCTGCGGGTCATAAATCGCGTCGTGAAAGCACAGGGCCAGTGCCAGCTCTGCCGGCTGCGCTATCTGCGGGGCAGCTGCTCGAGCCATTGCAGACATTCGGCAATATGCTGCAGGCCGTGGTAATGGCGATCCGGCCCGGCATGCGCTGCCAGCAGCTGGGGCAAGGCGTTGGGCGCAGGGGTCAGGCCCAGATCCTGCCAGGCCCGTTCCCAAGCGGCGCTGAAGATCTGGGCTTCTGCGCTGCTGTTGGTCATGGCAACTCTTGAAGACGTCTCGTCTGTAATCAACCAAAGAACTGGTAGCAGACCACAATGGCGGCCACCACGCCCGAGAACTCAGCCAGCAGCGCGCAGGGCACCGCATGGCGCGCGCGCTGGATGCCGACCGCGCCAAAGTACACCGCCAGCACATAGAACGTGGTCTCGGTGCTGCCCTGGATGATGGCAGCGGCCAGCGCCGGGAAGCTGTCCACGCCATGGCTTTGCATGGTTTCGATCAGCATCGCGCGCGCGGCGCTGCCCGAGAAGGGCTTGACCAGGGCAGTAGGCAGCGCATCGACAAAGCGCGTGTCCATACCGCTCAGATCCACCAGCCAGCGGATGCCGTCGAGCGCATAGCCCAGCGCGCCCGAGGCGCGAAAGAGCCCCACGGCGCAGAGCATGGCCACCAGGTAGGGAAGCAGGCCCTTGGCGACATCAAAGCCTTCCTTGGCGCCTTCGATAAAGCTCTCGTACACGGGCACCTTGCGCAACGCGCCCACCACGACAAACAGTACCACCAGGCCAAACAAGGTGAGGTTGCCCAAGAGGGAAGACACCTGCGCCATGGCCGTGGACGTCAAGGTCGCCAAAAAGGCCATGAATCCGGCCAGCACCAGGCCGACCGGCAGCAGATAGGCCAGCACCACCGGGTGCCACAGCGGCAGGCGCTGCACGATGGCCACCGACACCAGGCCGACCAGCGTCGAGACCGAGGTGGCCAGCAAGATCGGCAGAAACACCAGAGTTGGGTCGGGCGCGCCTTGCTGCATGCGGTACATGAAGATGGTCACTGGCAGCAGGGTCAGCGACGAGGCATTGAGCACCAGAAACAGAATCTGCGCATTGCTGGCGGCCGTGGGCGAGGGGTTGATCTCTTGCAGCGCGCGCATGGCCTTAAGGCCAATGGGGGTGGCTGCGTTGTCCAGCCCCAGCGCGTTGGCAGCAAAGTTCAGCGTCATCAGGCCCAGCGCCGGGTGGCCGCGCGGCACATCGGGCATCAGCCGGGCAAACAACGGCGCAAGCCAGCGGGCCAGCATATCGACCAGGCCGGCCTTTTCCGCAATCTTCAAAAAGCCCAGCCACAGCGTGAGCGTGCCAAACAGCAGCACCATCACCTCGACCGAGAGCTTGGCCATGGCAAACAGCGCCTGCACCATGTCGCCAAAAATCTGCGCATTGCCGCCCACCAGCCACTGCGCGAACGCGGCCAAGGCCGCCACCACAAAAAAACCCAGCCACAAGCCATTGAGCATGGGACATCCTTCGTCATCCGGCGCGCCGCAGCACCGGGGCGGTGCGCCATGCCGCTGATTGTGCGCGATGCCGCAGCCTGCCCGGCGCTGGCCCATGCGGAAACTGGGCCAGGTGCTGCAAAAGCCTCTCTGGGCACCCCGCGCTTATGCGGGAAAACCACAGGCATGCGGGCTGCAGCCCGCACCCGTTTGTCAGCGCGATGCAAGGCAAAGGGAAATAATGGCTGCACAACAAAAGATGGAGACAGACTTCGATGAGCCGTTTTGCCGACTTTTACGCCCGCTCGATCCACGACCGCGATGCCTTCTGGGCCGAGCAGGCGCAGCGCATCGACTGGCATGTGCCGCCCCAGCAGATCTGTGACTACAGCAACCCGCCATTTGCGCGCTGGTTTGTCGGCGGCCAGACCAACCTCTGCCACAACGCCATCGACCGCCATGTGGCCGAGCGCGGCGACCAGGCCGCGCTGATCGCGGTATCGACCGAGACGAATACCGAGCGCAGCTACAGCTATGCCGAGTTGCACCGCGAAGTGCAGCGCATGGCCGCAGCGCTGCTGGCGCTGGGCGTCAAAAAGGGCGACCGGGTGCAGATCTACATGCCGATGATTGCCGAGGCCGCCATCGCGATGCTGGCCAGCGTGCGCATCGGTGCCATCCATTCGGTGGTGTTTGGCGGCTTTGCCTCGGGCTCGCTCGCCACCCGCATTGACGATGCCCAGCCCACGGTCATCATCAGCGCCGATGCCGGCTCGCGCGCCGGCAAAGTCGTGCCCTACAAGCCCTTGCTGGATGAGGCCATTGCGCTGGCCCGCCACAAGCCGCAAGCGGTGCTGATGGTGGACCGGGGCCTGGCTCCCATGCAGTGGGTCGCTGGCCGCGACCACCGCTGGGCCGATCTGCGTGCCCAGCACCTGGATGCCCAGGTGCCCTGCGAATGGGTGGAGGCCACCCACCCCAGCTACACGCTCTACACCAGCGGCACCACCGGCAAGCCCAAGGGCGTGCAGCGCGATACCGGAGGCTACACGGTGGCGCTGGCCGCCAGCCTGCCGGCGATCTTTGATGCAAAGCCCGGCCAGACCTTTTTTTGCACCAGCGATATCGGCTGGGTCGTGGGTCACAGCTACATCATCTATGCGCCGCTCATCGGCGGCATGGCCACCCTCATGTACGAAGGTGTGCCGCTGCGCCCGGACCCGGGCATCTGGTGGAGCCTGGTCGAGAAATACAAGGTCACGCACATGTTCTCGGCGCCCACCGCGATCCGTGTGCTCAAAAAGCAGGACCCGGAGTACCTCAGCAAGTACGACCTGAGCAGCCTGCAGGCGCTGTGGCTGGCCGGCGAGCCGCTCGATGAGCCCACAGCCAGCTGGATCAGCGGCGCCATTGGGCGCCCCATCATTGACAACTACTGGCAGACCGAGACTGGCTGGCCGATCCTCACGCTGTGCAACGGCGTCGAGCCCCAGCCATCGCGCTTTGGCAGCCCGGGCAAGGCCGTGTTTGGCTACCACATCAAGCTGATCGATGGCGAGACCGGCGCCGAGCTGGCCCTGCCGATGCAAAAGGGCGTGATTGCCATCGAAGGCCCCTTGCCCCCTGGCTGCCTGATGACGGTATGGCGCGATGACCAGCGCTTTGTCAACACCTACTGGAAGAGCATTCCAGGCCGCCTGGTCTACAGCACCTTTGATTGGGGTGTGCGTGACAAGGACGGTTACTACTTCATCCTGGGCCGCACCGATGATGTGATCAATGTCGCCGGGCACCGCCTGGGCACACGCGAGATCGAAGAGAGCATCTCCGGCCACCCCGATATTGCAGAAGTTGCCGTTGTCGGTGTGGCCGATGCCTTGAAAGGCCAGGTCGCGCTGGCCTTTGCCGTGCCGCGCAGCAATGCGGTGGCGGGCGACAGCGCCGCCTGCAGCGCGCTGGAAAAATCCGTCTGCAACCATGTCGATGCCCAGCTCGGTGCCGTCGCGCGGCCAGCGCGCGTCTACTTTGTCGCCACCTTGCCCAAGACGCGCAGCGGCAAACTGTTGCGCCGCGCGCTGCAGGCGGTGGCCGAGAAGCGCGACACGGGCGACCTATCAACGATGGAAGACCCGGCAGCGCTGCAGCAGGTGGTGGCGGCGATGGCGGCGGCTGAGCGCTAAGGCGAGTCTCCAGCAAGAGCGCCTTGCGCGCTCCTTGGAGGCTGTCTGGGCACGCATCCCATGGGGTTGTGGACGCATTGAATCAACGCTTACCCTCCAGCCCGGATTACAGCTGGCGCGCCAAGCCAGCACAGGCAGACCCTGCAAGCGCCGATCTGATGGAGGGTATTTGCCTTACATGGGATGCGCTGACCCGTCGATACAGTGAAATTTTCCAATTTGACAGGAGTTGCGCTATGGCCCAAGAAAATCCGCGTGAAAAATTGTGGGAACTGATCAAGGACATTCGCTTTGCGATGATCACGCACCAGCATGAACATGGCAGCTTGCATGCCGCGCCGATGACCACGGCCAACAAAGAGGGCATGAACGAGGATAAAAATCTGTATTTCTTGTTGGGTAGGGATTCCGATTTGTCCCGGTGCCTAAGCACCTCCAGCGCCATTAACGTGTCGTACGCCGATCCCAATAAGGACAGCTATGTTTCCGTATCGGCAACGGGGTCCATCAGTGACGATCTGGCGCTGAAAGAGCAGTTGTTCAGCCCGATGGCCAAAGCATGGTTTCCCGATGGCCCGTCCGACCCCAATTTGCAGATCCTGGTGGCGCGGGTTGATTTTGCCGAATACTGGGATGTGAAAGAAAACAAGCTAGTGCAGCTGTTCAAGATGGCCAAATCAGCGGTGACCGGTGAACGACCCGATGGCATGGGCGAGCACCGCGAGATCAAGCTGTAAATCTCGGGCCATCGGCTCCAACTGCATGCCCTGCACCATGGCCCATGGCGCAGGGCATGCCTCGTTCAGGCTGCGCTGGCGTGCTGCATGCCATAGGCCCGCTCCACCTTCGCCACCCGCACCTGGTAATGCGCACACCAGCGCTCGGCGCCCATGCGCTGGGCAACCAGGTGGTCGCTCTGGGCCTTCCAGCGGCGGATGTCGTCCTCGGTCTGCCAGTACGACACGGTAATGCCCAGGCCGTCGCTGCCCCGGGTGCTCTCAGCGCCCAAAAAGCCAGGTTGCTGCTCGGCAAGCGCCACCATTGCATCGGCCATGTGGGCATAGGGCTGGCCCTCGCTGTTGGTGCGCTGCGAGGTGAAGATGACAGCGTAGTACGGGGGCTGGGGAGTGTTGGCAAAGGTGGCGCTGTGCATGGCGGTGGTCTGGGGGGGCGCGAACAACAAAAAAGCCAGCATGGAGGCTGGCTTGGCGGGTTCAGGGTGCGGGCATCACAGCCTGGAATCCCTGCATTAGCTGGCTCAGCGGATCAAGTCCTTGAGCTTATCGGGCTGGCCGTTGGCCTCGTCGGCACCTTCCATCGGCGCCTTGCGCTTGGTGATGCTCTTCCAGCCATCGGCCAGTGCCAGCTCGGCATTGAGCTTGATGAAGGCCAGCTGGTCTGCGGGCACATCTTCCTCGGCGTAGATGGCGTTGGCAGGGCACTCGGGGATGCAGACGGCGCAGTCGATGCATTCGTCCGGATCGATGGTCAGGAAGTTCGGGCCTTCGCGGAAGCAGTCAACAGGGCAGACGTCCACACAATCGGTGTATTTGCACTTGATGCAGTTTTCGGTGACGACGTGGGTCATGGAATGGTTTTCGCCAGTGATTCAGACAAACAAACAGCGGAGGATTTTACGGTTTTTGTGCACAAGCACCTAGCCGACCTCCGAATAACGTGGTTTTTAACTGCGGGACTGCTGGCTTTACTCCACCAGTACCGCAGCGGCCGTGCTGTTGGAGGCCGTGTCCACGAGGATCAAGGAGCCCAGCTCACGCGAGCGCACAAAGGCCGCTGCCGGAATCGCTTCTTGCAGGCTGATCTCCACCCGGCCAATGGCATTGGGTTCGAGCTGCTCAGCAGCCTGGCGCTCCAAGTTGTTGATATCCAGGCGGTTGAGCACCTTGCGCACCTTGGCCTTGATCCAGCGGCGGCCATGCAGCGCCCAGTACACGCGGCCGGCCAGCAGGGGTTCGTTGTCCATCCAGGCGATGGTGGCCGTGATCTCGCGCGTTACGGGCCAGGCAGGCTGCTCGGCGGGGGTGTCAAAGTCATCGTCGGCGGCAATCGTCGCAGCCGGTGCCGGGGCCGCAATGATCCAGTCGCCGCGCGAGACATCGACCTCGCGGTCCAGCACGATGCCGGCGCTCTGGCCTGCGCCGCGTGCGATGGGCTTGCGGGTGTGGTCCAGCACTTGGGCCACGCTGGCGCGCTGGCCGCTGGGCAGAATCTGCACCGCAGTGCCGGGCGCGACATCGCCAGTGCCCACACGGCCCCAGAAAATGCGGCGGCCCTGGTGAGTGTCGGCCGAGGCGGAGAACTTCTCCACCCACTGCACCGAAAACGCCAGCGGTTGACCGGCATCAGCCGGCGTGGTCGGCAGCGTCTCGAGCAGCTCCAGCAGGCTCGGGCCCTGGTAGCCGGCCCAGTCGGGGTGCGCGGTCACCACGTTCCAGCCCTTCAGGGCCGAGACGGGAATAGTGGCTGCCACGGTGATGCCGGCCGCCTGGGCGAAGGCGGCCAGCGCATTGCGGATATTGGCAAAGGCCAGCGCCGGGTCGGCCACCGCGTCGAGCTTGTTGACCGCAAACACCAGCGAGTGCACGCGCAGCAGATGGGCCAGCAGGCTGTGGCGGCGGGTCTGGGGCAGCAGCGCGAGCTGCGGGTTTTGCCAGTCCAGCTTGGTGGCATCGACCAGCACCACGGCGGCGTCGGCGCTCGATGCCGCGGTCACCATGTTGCGGGTGTACTGCTCGTGGCCAGGCGCATCTCCAATGATGAACTTGCGCGTTTCGGTGGCGAAGTAGCGGTAGGCCACATCGATGGTGATGCCTTGCTCGCGCTCGGCGGACAGCCCATCGGTGAGCAGGGCCAGGTCGGTCTCGCCGCTGCGCTGCACGCCGGCGAGCTGGTCTTGCAGCACCGATTTGCTGTCGACCAGCAGGCGGCCGATCAAGGTGGATTTGCCATCATCGACGGAGCCGCAGGTGATGAAACGCAGCGCCGATGCGGTGTGCAGGTGGTCTTGGGCAGGGGTGCGCACGGCGGTCAGGGTATCGGTAGTCATCAGAAGTATCCGTCTTTCTTGCGCTTTTCCATCGAGGCATCGCTGGTCTTGTCGTCCATGCGGGTAGCACCTCGCTCGCTCACATCGGCGGCCAGCGTCTCCAGCACGATGTCGTCGGCCGAGGCGGCATCGCTGCTCACCGGGCAGGTGCAGGTGATGTCACCGACGGTGCGAAAGCGCACGGTGCGGCTCTCGACCGTTTCGCCGTCGCGGGCGGGGGTGAGCGGCGTGATGGGCACGAGCAGGCCCTTGCGCTCGACCACATCGCGCTGGTGGGCGTAGTAGAGGCTAGGCAGCGCTATGTTTTCGCGGGCAATGTACTGCCAGACATCGAGCTCGGTCCAGTTGCTGATCGGGAACACGCGGAAATGCTCGCCCGGAGCCAGGCGGGTGTTGAACAGGGTCCAAAGTTCGGGGCGCTGGGCCTTGGGCTGCCACTGGCCAAAGCTGTCGCGGTGGCTGAAGATGCGTTCCTTGGCGCGGGCCTTTTCTTCGTCACGGCGGGCGCCGCCAATGAGGGCGTCAAAGCGGAACTCCTCGATCGCTTCGAGCAAGGTCACCGACTGGTGCACATTGCGCGATTCGCCCGGGTGGGCCAGACGCACGGTGCCGCGCGCCATCGAGTCCTCGACGCTGCGCACGATCAGATCGGCACCCAGCTCCTTGGCGCGCAGATCGCGGAAATCGGTCACTTCAGGGAAGTTGTGGCCGGTGTCGATCATCAGCAAGGGGTAGGGGATGCGGCCGGCGCCAAAGGCTTTTTCGGCGCATTTGAGCATGACCAGCGAATCCTTGCCGCCGGAAAACAACAGCGCAGGGCGCTCAAAGGCGGCGGCGACTTCGCGCAGGATAAAGATGGTTTCTTCTTCCAGCGCATCGAGGTGCTGGTTGCTCAGGTGGTTGAGCACATCGGTTTCAACACGGGCGTTCATATCGGATGGACTTTCTTGTCGGGCGGGCTGCATGCGGTCAGTGGGCGATATCAGTGCGCAATGTGCAGGCCGCATTCGCGGTTGTCTTCGCCCTTGGTGGGATCCACATAGTCGAAGTTGTTGGGCAGACCGTGTTGTTCGCAGTAGTCGTACAGATCCTTGGACGACCAATGCAGCAGGGGTGCGACCTTGATGAGGCCATCGGGGTTCAGACTGACCGGATCCATCTGGGCACGCACGGCCGTGTCGGTGGCGCGCAGCGCGGTGAACCACACGCGCGGCTGGGTCTCGCGCAGCGCGCGGGCAAAGGGCTCGAGCTTGACCTCTTCGGTAAAGGCGGCGTGGCGCGGGTCATCCAGCGCGGGCGTGGCGCCTTCGACGGCTTCACGGTGGGCGCGCGAGCGGCGTGGCAGGTAGATCTGCAGGTTCAGCCCCAGCTGGCGCTTCACCTCGTCGGCAAAGCGGTAGGTGGCCTCGGTGTTGTAGCCGTTGTCCATCCAGACCACGGGCACATCGGGCTGGACCTGGCTCACCAGGTGCAGGATCACCGCTTCAAAGGGGCGGAAATTGGTGGTCACGATGCTGGTCTGGCCCAGCGACAGCGCCCAGCGCACCAGGGCTGCGGCGTCCTTGCCCAGCTCGGCATTCACGCGGGCCAGTTCTTGGGGGGTGAGGGTGGTCGTGCTCATGCGGCAGCCTGGTCAAAATGGGGCTTGGCTTCCACGTCGCCTTGGTAGAACCCGGCAAAACGCTCGAACTGGCGCGCAGCATCGGCCACGTCCACGCCTTCCTTGAGCACCGCGCTGCTGAAGCCGGTGCGGTGCATCTGCACCAGCTGGTCGATCAGCACATCGCCCAGCGCACGGATATCGCCCTTGAAGCCACGGCGGCGGCGCAGCAGGTAGGCCTGGCTGAACGCGCGGCCATCGGTGAACGCGGGAAACTCGAGGTCAATGCGCGCCACGCCGTCAAGTGCTACCTGCAGCGCATCGGCATCGTTGGCCAGCAGCAGCACGCTGCGGTCGCCTTCGCCAGCGGGCTGGTGGTCGCCGGCGGCCAGGATCTGGAAATCGTTCGGAATGCTCATCGTTGTTCTGCTCAATGCTCAGGCTTGGGTGGTTTCTGCGGCGGTGTCAGCGGCTTCGGGCAGGCGGGCGGACTTGCCCGCTTCCTTGAAGGGATCCAGCCCCACGCGGCGCACGGTGTCGATAAAGCGCTCGCCGTTGCCACGCAGATCGCGGTAGGTGGAGAGGACTGCCTCGATCACGCCAGGCACTTCGGCGGCGCTGAACGAGGGGCCAATCACCTTGCCAGCCTGGGGCGCGCCCGACAAGGTGGCGCCGTCAGAGCCGCCCACGGTGATCTGGTACCACTCCTTGCCGTCCTTGTCGACGCCCAGGATACCGATATGGCCGCTGTGGTGGTGGCCGCAGCTGTTGATGCAGCCGCTGATATGCAGGTCGATATCGCCGATGTCGTCGAGCTCGTCCAGGTCCTGGTAGCGCTCGGTGATGGCTGCTGCAATCGGCAGGCTGCGGGCATTGGCCAAGGCGCAGAGGTCACCGCCGGGGCAGGCGATCATGTCGGTCAGCAGGTCCACATTGGTGCTGGCCAGGCCCAGGGCCTTGGCCTGCAGCCACAGGTCATGCAACTGGCTCACATGCACCCAGGGCAGCACCACGTTCTGGTCGTGGGTCACTCGGGCTTCGCCGGCTGAGAACTGGTCCACCAGCTGGGCCAGCGCATCGAGCTGCTCGCCCGAGGCATCACCCGGTGCCTGGCCGACGCGCTTGAACGACAGCACCACCGCGCGCAGCTGCGGGTTTTGGTGGGTGCGCACATTGCGGCTCACCCAGCGGCCAAAGGCTGGCTCACGCACGCCTTGCTCGGTCAGCTCGTGCTTGGCCTCGGTGGCGTTGACCTGCGGATAGCCCGACAGGTCCGGTGCCACAAAGCAGGCCGCCACGCGGTCAAACTCGGCCTGGGGGATGGTGTGCGGGCCGCCATCGACCTCGACGATCTGGCGGAACTCTTCTTCCACCGAGTCGATATAGACCTGGCCTTCGGCCTTCACCAGGATCTTGATGCGGGCCTTGTACTTGTTGTCACGGCGGCCGCGCTCGTTGTAGACGCGCACAATCGCTTCGATGTAGTTGAGCACCTGGTTCCAGGGCAGAAACTCGCGGATCGGAGTGCCAATGACCGGCGTGCGGCCCATGCCGCCGCCGACAAACACCTTGAAGCCGATCTCACCGGCTTCGTTCTTCGTCAGATGCAGGCCCACATCGTGCCAGCCAGTGGCGGCGCGGTCTTCTTGCGAGCCGCTGATCGCAATCTTGAACTTTCGCGGCAGGAAGGCGAACTCGGGGTGCAAGGTGGTCCATTGGCGCAGCAACTCAGCATACGGGCGGGGGTCGACCAGCTCGTCCACGGCCACGCCAGCGAGCGCATCGGTGGTCGTGTTGCGGATGCAGTTGCCGCTGGTCTGGATGCCGTGCAGGTTGACGCTGGCGAGCAGGTCCATCACATCGGCGGACTTGGACAGCGGAATCCAGTTGAACTGCACATTGGTGCGGGTGGTGAAATGCGCGTAGTGGGTGGGCAGGTAGGTGGTGCCCATCGCGCCCTGGGTCTTGAGCGCATCCTGGTAGAGCTGGGCGTCGGGCGCGTCGTACTCTCGGGCAATGCGGGCCAGCACGCGGATCTGCGCGGAGTTGATCTCGCCATAAGGCACTGCCACCCGCAGCATCGGTGCGTAGCGTTGCACATACCAGCCGTTTTGCAGACGCAGCGGGCGGAATTCTTCTTCACTCAGCCGGCCCGTCTCCCAGCGTTGGAGCTGGTCACGGAACTGGTCGGCTCGGGCCTGGACAAACTGGCGATCAAATGGGGTGTATTGGTACATCGTGGTGCGGAAGTTGCAGCTACCGAGCCCTGGTGTGCCCGCTGCCCCAATGGCGGCGGAGCTGGGCTGTTGCGATGTACTGTAAAAAAAATTCATATAAACTCAAACTACATTTTTCTCAGTCCTGTATGACATTGAGTTATATGAAAATGGCGAATGCTAGTGAGCAAATCGCATATGGGACGCTGTAGGGCGCCCCAAAGACAGGGCGGAGTGGAGGTGGCGTCTGCTCCGCCCCTCACTCTAAAAAGGCATAGGGGGCACCGCAGGCCACCCCATGGACAGGGCGGAGCGAAGACGGCGTTCGCATTCGCCCCTCCCGCTAAAGCGCTCGCTTATTTGCAGTAGCGGTCGCTGGCCAGCGCCAGGGCCAGCGGATTGGGCAGTGGCAAGGGCTCGGCATGCAGACGGGCGGCCAGCAGCTCGGCGCAGAGCAGCGCCCAGGTGAGACCGCGCGACCCCATCGCCGTGGCGACCCAGGGGCTGGCCAGGCCTTCAGGCAGCGTGTGCAGCGCCTGCAGGGCCTGCGTGGGCAGCAGCGGGCCCACCAGCGGCAGCCGGTCGGTCGATGCGCAGCGCAGCTGGGCCCAGTGCTGGGCGCGCGCAAAGGCTTGGGCATCCGGCCGGTGGCCTTCCGGCAGCAGGGTTTGCAGCTTGGCCCCGTTACCGGCATGCGCTGCGGCGGCATCTTCGGCCGACGGCGGCAGTGCGGATTGGCCGCGCTCAAAGCTCGATCCCATGACCCAGGCCGCGTCTGCATCCTGCCCAATGCGGAAATAGGGCACCCAGCTGCCATGGCCGTTGACGGGTTGGTGGGCCGCGGGCGCCTGGCCTTCGGCATAGCGGCCCCAACTGACCTGCCCGCGAATGGTTTGCAGCGCCTGAGCAGCGGCCAGGCTTTGGCCGTTGATGCGGATGCTGGCCGATTGCGGCCCGGCGCAGAGGACGACCAGATCGGCCTGCGCCCATTGCTGGCCTTGGCCATCGCTCAGCGACCAGAGCGGCTGGCCCTCGGCGGTCTTCAGCGCGTCGAGCGCCTGTACCTGGGCATCGCCGACAAAATGGATGCCAGGGTGGTCCAGCAACGCCTGCACCAGCGCGGCCGGCCGCAGCCAGCCGCCGCGCGGGTGCCAAAGCGCGGGGGTGTCGGCCGGCAAGCCCAGTGCCTCTAGCGTGGCGGCGCTGGCCTCTTCACTCCAGTCGGCCGCCGGCGCGGCCAAGGCGTCCTTCCAGGCGGGGGGGCGCTCGTGGGCGCTGCGGCGGGTGGGCACGGCCGCAGGGCTGTCGCTGAGCGCAGCGGTTTCATCGGGCGGCGTGGCGAGCTGGCGGCGCTCCAGCACCCCGGTCATCTCCCAATCTTGCCCTGCTTGCAAGAGCTGCTGCGCCCATTGCAGGCTGCAGCGCTGGCCGGCGCGGGTGATGCGCGAGAGGGGGCTGTCGTCGCTGCTGGTATGGGGCGCAAAAATGCCAGCGGGCAGCGCAGAGGCACCGGCGGCCGGATGGCTGGCGGTATCGAGCACGGTGACCTGCCAGCCGCGCAGCGCCAGCTGGCGCGCGCAGGCAGCTCCCGCAATGCCGGCGCCGACAATGGCCGCGTGCCCACCGCCGCCCGCCAGCCGCGCCGGCAGGGCCTGCGCGCCCAGCGGCCACAGCGGCGCCTTGCGCGGCTCCCACTGGGGGGCAAAGGTCGCCTGCAGGTTGTCGCGCTTGGGCGGCACGCCCGGCACCTTGCGCACCGCAAAGCCGCACTGGGCCAGGTCGCGGCGCAGTTGGGCGGCAATGGTCCAGGTCGCCAGCTGGGTGCCGCGACGGGCGCAGCGTGCCACGGCCTTCAAGCTGTGCAGGCTCCACATATCGGGGTTGCGCGCGGGGCTGAAGCCGTCCAGGTAGATGCTGTCTGCGACCAGCTCCTGCTGGCGCAGCATGGCCTGGCTGTCGCCAATCAGCAGGCTGAGCAGCAGCCGGCCACCGGCCAGGCGCAGGCGGTGCACGCCCGGCAGCAGCCCCCACCACTGGGCGGCGAGTTCTTCGGCCAGCGGCAGCAGATGGGGAAACTTGCGCGCCTGCGCCAAGAGGTCGGCCGCTGCGATCGGAAAGGCCTCGGTCGAGACAAAATGCAGCAGGCCCGGGCGGGCCGGGTCTTGCTGCCAGGCATGCCAGGTGACCAGAAAATTGAGCCCAAAGCCAAAGCCGGTCTCCAGAATGCGCCATTGCGGATGGCCCGCCCAGGCCTGGGGCAGGCCGCAGCCGGCCAGAAACACCTGCTCGGCCTGGCTCAGTGCATGGGCGGCTTCGCTGTGGTAGCGGTCACCAAAGCGGGGGCTGTAGGGCGTGCCGTCGGCCATCCATTGCACGGTCTCAGTCATGGCTTGCAAAGATTATTTCTCAAAGAAGGGGGATTGTAGGGAGTTCAGTCCCAGCGCGCGGCGCAGCATTCCCTGGATGGCGGTTTTGTGACAATTTGTTGTTAAACCCGTACTATCATGGCTCCATGCCTGATCGACCGTCTGCCCGTTCTCTTGCCGCTCACTGCTTGTGGCTCGCGCTGGCCTGTGCTGCACCCGTCCACGCCCAAACGCAAGCCCACATGCCCGCCCAGGCCCAGCCTGCCGTCTATGTCGCTGCGCAGGCAGAGCAAACGCCGATGCTGGCGACCTTGAAAAACCTGGTGCATATCGAATCGGGCAGCCGCGATTATGGCGGCGTGAGCTATATCGCCCAGGTGGCGGCCGAGCGGCTGAAAGCACTGGGCGGCGAGGTGCAGATCATTCCGGCGACGGATGTGGTGCGGCTGGAAGATACGCCCGAGCAAGTCGGCCCTATGGTGCAGGCCATCTTCAAGGGCCGGGGGCAGTCGCGCATCATGATGATTGCGCATATGGACACCGTCTACCAGCGCGGCGATGTGGACAAGCAGCCGTTCCGCATTGAGGGCGATCGCGTCTACGGCCTGGGCGTGGAGGACGAAAAGCAGGGCGTGGCGCTGGTGCTGCACAGCATCGCGATGCTGCAAAAGGTGGGCTATGACAGCTTTGGCGAGATTACCGTGCTGTTCAACAGCGACGAGGAGATCAGCTCGCCGGGCTCGCGCCGGCTGATCAGCGCACTGGCGCGCGACCAGGATGCCATTTTCTCGTTCGAGAGTGGCGGCCTGCAGGGCAGCCTGCACCTGGCCACCAGCGGCATTGGTGCCATGTTTTTGGATGTGCAGGGCAAATCGTCCCACGCCGGTGCCAAGCCGGAGGCTGGGGTGAATGCGCTCTATGAGCTGTCGCACCAGCTGCTGCAGATGCGCGATCTGTCGCAACCCGACAATGGCCTGAAGCTGAACTGGACCATCGCGCAGGCGGGCACCAGCCGCAATGTGGTGCCGCCGCATGCGCAGGCGCAGGCCGATGTGCGGGCGCTGCGGGCGCAGGACTTTCAGGCGCTGCAGGATGCGGTGCAGGAAAAAATCAAGAACCGCCTGCTGGAGGGCAGCCAGGTGACGGCCCGCTTTGAGCTGCGCCGCCCGCCGATGCAGGCGAGCGACGCCGCACGCCGCATCGCCGCGCAGGCACAAACCATTTACCGCGAGGAGCTGGGCTTGCCGCTGCATGTGAACGACGTAGCACTGGGCGGCGGCACCGATGCCGCTTTTGCCGCCCTCAACACCCGGGGTGGCGTGGTCGAGGGCATGGGCGTGTGCGGCTATGGCGCGCATGACATGTATGGCGAATACATCCTGCTGGACTGCATTGCGCCGCGCCTGTACCTGGTGGCGCGCATGGTGATGGCGCTGTCGGAGCCGCCGACCGCACCCTGATCGCCGGGTTCCAAGCAGGGGTGGGGTTCAGCCCTTTTTCTGCAGCATCTTGATGACGCTGGAGAAGTCCTCCGCGCCATGGCCGGCAATGCTGTGCGCCGCATACAGCTGGCGCGCCATGCCGCCCAGCGGGGTGCTGGCCTTCACGGTCATCGCGCTTTCCTGGGCCAGGCCCAGGTCCTTGAGCATCAGGTCGGTGCCAAAGCCGCCGGTGTAGCCGCGCGTGGCGGCGCTGGCTTCCTGCACGCCGGGGAAGGGGTTGTAGACCTCCAGTGCCCAGTTGCCGCCCGAGCTGCGGCGCATGATCTCGCTGAGCACCTTGGGGTCCAGGCCATTGGCCACACCCAGCGCAATCGCCTCGCTGGTGCCCACCATCAAAATGCCCAGCAGCATGTTGTTGCAGATCTTGGCGGTCTGGCCCGCACCCACATCGCCGGCGTGGAAGATGTTCTTGCCCATTTTCTCGAGCAGCGGACGGGCGCGCTCCAGGTCGGCTGCGCTGCCGCCGACCATAAAGGTCAGCGTGCCGGCAATGGCGCCGCCGGTGCCGCCGGAGACCGGCGCATCGATAAAGCCAATGCCCAGCGCCTGTGCGGCCTTGGCCACTTTCTGGCTGGTCGCTGCTGCAATGGTGGAGCTGTCAATGATCAGCGCGCCCTTGGCAATGCCTTGCAGCAGGCCTGCCTGGCTGCCGTTGCCCAGAAACAGGCCTTCGACATGCTGGCTGGCGGGCAGCATGCTGACGATGACCTCGGCGCCTTCGACCGCCTCCTGGGCGCTGGTTGCCGCGCTGCCGCCTTCTGCCACGACCTTGGCCACCGCCTCGCGGCTCAGGTCAAAAGCGCGGACCTGGTGGCCGGCCTTGGCCAGGTTGATGGCCATGGGCGCGCCCATATTGCCCAGGCCGATAAATGCGATAGTTGCCATATTTGTCTCCTTGAAGGTGTTATTGCACAGGGTTGTGGGTTGGCATGGATAGGGAAAGACAGCGTCAGAGTTTAAAGATCGCTGTCAAACACGCTGTGGCGTTTGCGGGCGGCAGGCGCTGGGTTCGCATCGCCAGCCGCCTTGGCGGTTTTAGCTTTTTTGACCGAATGGGCCTGCTTGGCCGATGGGGCGGTGGGGGCTGCCTTGGGTTTTTTCTTCGGCGTCGCCTTGGCCCGTGGGTTAAATGCCAGCGCGGCATCGATCCAGTGCTGCCAGGCTTGCCGCGTCGCATAGGCCGCGGGCCCCACCAGAAAATAACCGTCCATCAAGCCCTTGGATGACAGCGGCCGCACTCCCGGCAGTTCTGCCACCTGGGTATGGGTTTCTGGCGCCAGGCGCACCAGCAGCTCGTCGTTCTCCACGCCCAGGCACATCTTGCCGTCGACCATGAACACATGGCAGCCGAACATGGTTTTCTCTTCGACCGATACGCCCACGGCTTGCTCGGCCAGCGCCAGGCGCACGGCGTCGATGAGGCGCAGGGTTTCTGGGTCCAAAGGGCGGCGTGGCATGGTGGGATGGTGTTTGGGCAGGAGGGGAGGGGCAGTGCCTGCTTAGCGGATGGCCTCAGGCGCATCCCCATCGAGCATGCGCCGGGCGATGATGACCCGCATGATCTCGTTGGTGCCTTCCAGAATCTGGTGCACCCGGGTGTCGCGCACCAGGCGCTCGAGCGGGTACTCACGAATATAGCCGTAGCCGCCGTGCAGTTGCAGCGCATCGTTGCAGACATTGAAGCCCGCGTCCGTTGCAAAGCGCTTGGCCATCGCGCAGTAGGTGGAGGCGTCGCGCGCGCCGGCATCGAGCTTGCTGGCGGCCAGGCGCACCATCTGGCGCGCGGCGACCAGCTCGGTGGCCATGTCGGCCAGCTTGAACTGCAGCGCCTGAAAGCTCGCAATTGCCTTGCCGAACTGCTTGCGCTCCTGCATATAGCGTTGCGCCTGGGTCAGGGCGCCCTGGGCCGCGCCCACGGAGCAGGTGGCGATATTGATGCGACCGCCGTCGAGCCCCTTCATCGCAATCTTGAAGCCTTCGCCCTCGCGGCCCAGCAGGTGGTGGGCGGGAATGCGCACATTGTCAAAGCTGATCGTGCGCGTGGGCTGGCTGTTCCAGCCCATTTTTTCTTCCTTCTTGCCGTAGCTGATGCCTTCCAGGTGCGCGGGCACCGCAAAGGAGCTGATACCCGAGGCACCCGATTGCGCATCGCCCGTGCGGGCCATCAGCACCAGCATGTCGGTGGCGCCGGCCCCGCTGATAAAGGCCTTGCTGCCATTGATGACGTAGTCATGGCCGACCAGATCGGCCCGGGTCTTGAGCGAGGCGGCATCCGACCCGGCGCCGGGCTCGGTCAGGCAGTAGCTGGCGAGCTTTTGGCCGCTGGCGAGCAGGGGCCCCCACTCGTCGCGAACCGCGTCGCTCGCCCAGGTGCCCAGCATCCAGGTGGCCATGTTGTGGATCGTGATGAAGGCGGTGGTGGACGGATCCACCGCGGCAAGCTCTTCGAACACCAAGGTGGCATCGAGCCGGGGCAGCGCCAGGCCGCCGGCGTTTTCGGGCGCATACAGGCCGCAAAAGCCCAGCTCACCTGCCTTGGCAATCGCCTCACGGGGAAAGACGGCTTCGGCATCCCAGTGCGCGGCATGCGGGGCGAGCTCCGCCTGGGCAAAGGCGCGCGCGGTGTCGGCAAAGGCGCGTTGGTCTTCTGATAGCTCGAAATCCATGGGCTGGTCTCCTGTCTCTTATCGTGCTGCGCCGGGCATGGGAAGCCTGGGCAGCACCGTTTTGTTGTGAACGCGGTTGGCTATGGTTTTTGCAGCGGCTCGGGCGGCGGGCCTTCGTGCAGCCAGACCATTAACTCCTTCTTGCGCTTGCCGATTTCGGCCACCAGGCATTCGTGGTAGCGGCGTGGCCAGTCGGGCTGGGCCTCGTGCGCGGCCTGCTGCTTTTTGCAGGTGGCTGCGCGCTGGCGTATCCACTCGTTCTGGTCGCGGCGCAAGGCAGGGCGCTCGTGCGCCGAGAGTATGCGCATCACATCGGCATACAGGATGTTGTTGTCGGTATCGGCTTGCTGAAAGGCCTGCACCGCGCAGGCATTGGTTTGCTCGGTGCTGCCGCCGCTCACGCAGGCCGCACCGGCCTGGGCCAGCACGGTCTGCGGGGCGAGTGCCGCCGAGGCTGCAAAAAACAGAGCCAGCAGCGCTGGGCGGGATGCGGGGGGAATAGGCATACCTGCAATCATCGCCGCAAAACAGCAGCGGCCCAGCAAAGGGCCGCAGCTGTGCTGGGCTTACTTCAGGCTGATGGTGGTGTTCACCCCATGGGCAATGGTGCTGTCGTCAAACCAGCGGGCGGTCACGGTCTTGGTCTGCGTGTAGAACATGACGACCTGCTTGCCGTAGGGGCCCAGGTCGCCGAGCTTGGAGGCGCGGCTGCCGGTGAACGAGAACAGCGGCACGGGCACAGGGATCGGCACATTGATGCCGATCTGGCCGACATCGATCTCTTCCTGGAACTTGCGCGCAGCGGCGCCACTTTGCGTGAAGATGGCGGTGCCGTTGCCATTGGGGTTGGCATTGATGAAGGCAATGGCTTCGTCGATATCGGCGGCCTCGGCAATGCAGAGCACGGGGCCAAAGATTTCCTGGTCATAGATGGCCATGCCGGGCTTGACGCCAGAGAAGACCGTTGGGCCGACAAAGTTGCCCTTTTCAAAGCCGGCGACGGCAGGCTTGCGGCCATCGAGCTCCAGCTTGGCGCCATCGGCAATGCCGCGCTCGATCAGGCTCTCCACCCGCGACAGCGCCTGGCAGGAGACGACCGGGCCCACATCGGTGCCCGCTTCGGTACCTGCAGACACCTTCAGGGTCTTGGCCTTTTCGACCAGCTCGGGGATCCACTTCTGCGCCTCGCCCACCAGCACCACCACCGACAAGGCCATGCAGCGCTGGCCAGCGGCGCCAAATGCGGCACCCGCCAGGGCGTTGAGCGACTGCTCCTTGTTGCAGTCAGGCAGCACGATGGCGTGGTTCTTCGCGCCCATCATGCATTGCACGCGCTTGCCGTTGAGCGATGCGCGGTTGTAGACATGGGTGCCGACCTTGGTCGAGCCAACAAAGCTGATCGCCTTGATATCGGGGTGGTCGCAGATGGCGTTGACCGCGTCTTCGCCGCCGTGGATGACGTTGAGCACGCCCGGGGGCACGCCGGCTTCCAGGGCCAGCTCGCACAGGCGCATGGTCACCATCGGGTCTTGCTCGGAGGGCTTGAGCACAAAGGTGTTGCCCGTGGCAATCGCCATCGGGAACATCCACAGTGGGATCATCGCCGGGAAGTTGAAGGGGGTGATGCCCGCGCACACGCCCAGCGGTTGGTTCAGGGTATAGGTGTCGACGCCATTGGCCACATTGTTGGCCAATTCCCCCAGCTGCAGCGAGCCGATGTTGGCGGCATGCTCGACCACCTCCAGGCCCCGGAAGACATCGCCTTCGGCATCGGGCAAGGTCTTGCCTTGCTCGGCCGTCAGGATGGCGGCGAGCTCCTTCATGTTCTCGCGGATCAGCTGCTGGAGCTTTAGGAAGATGCGGGCGCGCACGCCAATGGGCGTCTTCTTCCAGGTCTTGAACGCTTCCTTGGCATTGGCCACCGCGGCGTTGATTTCTTCGGGCGTGGCAAAAGGCACGCGGGCCAGCACCTGCTGGGTGGCGGGGTTGACCACATCACGCCATTGCGTGGTCTTGGATTCGACCAGCTGGCCGTTGATCAGCAGCTTGACGGTCGGCGCCAAGGTGCTGGTGGATTGCGGTGCGTTCATGGTTTGTCTCCTGGGAATCTGGGATAGAGAGAGGCGGCAGGCTGCCCGCAGGCGGCGCACCGTTGTGCACATGGTAGATGTGCGCATTCGCCCAAACAAGAGGTTGGGTGCACAGGGCTGTGCGGCGCTGCACAGTCTGCGGCTTGCAGGTGGCCTGGTGCATACTGCTTCGATCGCATGCAGCAGGGAGATTTCCATGGGTTGGTTGAACAAAATCGGTCAGCTGTTGGGCGCCAAGGCGCCTGTGCAGGGCGAACGCGCCGCGTCTGCTCTTGCGCCGGACCCCGCACCCGAGCCCACGATGGACGATTGGCAGGCCTTGTGCATGGCCCTCGGCCAAGCGCTGGCCTTGGACGATAGGGATGAACTGTGGGGCGAGGTGCGGCAGGCGATCGAGCAGCCCGCGCAGTACCTCGATCGCTTTGCCGATGAATTGGTCAACCGAGGCATGGACGAGCCCGCGCATGTGACGCCCTGGCTGGCGCTGGTCGAGGGCCTGCAACGCCGCAGCCAGAACGTCGAACTGGACTGGAAGCTGAACATGGATGACACCATCTGGGCGCTGCAGCAGCTCCGGACCGTGCAGCAGCGGGGGCTGGACCTGCAGGCGCTGGCGGGCAGCCGAGCGCTGAACCACGAGGCCTTGCAGGAGGCGGGCGACTACCTGCGTCGCCAGGGTTTGGCGCTGGTCAGTATCGACATCGATAGCGACAGCTATCCGCTGTCGGTGCTGGAGGCCAGCGCGGTTGCGCCTTTGCAGGCCTTGGCCGCGCAGGTGGGCGGTAAATTGCTGCCTTTGCACAATTAGTTGCGCAGCAGAATAACCTTTTGCCCCTGGCTGGCCTGACGCTGTTTTATCCTTGCGCACCTTCGCGGTGCGTCCGGGCCTAGGCTCGCAGGCCGCACCACCTTTCTCGCTAACGCACTGCGCTTTTTTCTCATGAGCAAACAGGCCCCAGCGGAGCAATCGGGGGCTTCGCCCGGCACCGATGACCTCCAACGCAACCTCAGCAACCGCCATATCCAGTTGATCGCCATCGGTGGCGCCATCGGCACCGGGCTTTTCATGGGCTCGGGCAAGACCATCAGCCTGGCGGGGCCCTCCATCGTGCTGGTCTACGCCATCATCGGCATCATGCTGTTCTTTGTGATGCGGGCCATGGGTGAGCTGCTGCTGTCCAACCTGCACTACAAGTCCTTCATCGATTTCTCGGACGACCTGCTGGGCCCTTGGGCCGGCTTCTTCACCGGTTGGACCTACTGGTTCTGCTGGATCATCACCGGTATTGCCGATGTGATTGCCATTTCGGCCTATGCGCAGTTCTGGTGGCCTGATTTGCCGCAGTGGGCACCGGCCATTGCCTGCGTGGCCGTGCTGCTGTCGCTCAACCTGCTGACCGTCAAGCTCTTTGGCGAGGTCGAGTTCTGGTTTGCGATGATCAAGATCGTGGCCATCGTCGCGCTGGTGGGCACGGGCCTGTACATGGTCAGCACCGGCTTTAGCTCGCCGGCCGGGCGCCAGGCGAACATTGCCAACCTCTGGAACGATGGCGGGCTCTTCCCCCATGGCGCCATGGGTTTTTTTGCCGGCTTTCAGATTGCGGTGTTTGCCTTTGTCGGTATCGAGCTGGTCGGCACCACGGCCGCCGAGGCCAAGGATCCGCACCGCACCCTGCCGCGCGCGATCAACTCGATCCCTGTGCGCATCATCATCTTCTACGTCTGCGCGCTGATCGCCATCATGGCAGTCACCCCCTGGCGCGATGTGGTGCCCAGCAAGAGCCCGTTTGTCGAGCTGTTTGTGCTCGCCGGCCTGCCGGCTGCGGCCAGCGTGATCAATTTTGTCGTGCTGACATCGGCCGCCTCGTCGGCCAACAGCGGCGTGTTCTCCACCAGCCGGATGCTTTACGGCCTGGCGCTCAAGGGCGATGCCCCGCGCTCCTTTGGCCAGCTCTCGGTCAGCAGCGTGCCCTCGCGCGGCCTGCTGTTCTCCTGCGTCTGCCTGCTGGGCGGTGCCTTTTTGATGTGGGTGGTACCCAACCTGGTGGAAGCCTTCACGCTGGTGACCACCGTCTCGGCCATCCTCTTCATGTTTGTCTGGTCGCTGATTCTGCTGTCCTACATCAGCTACCGCAAGCAGCGCCCCGCGCTGCACCAAGCCTCCCACTACCGCATGCCCGGTGGCGTGTTCATGTGCTGGGTCTGCCTTGCGTTTTTTGCCGCCGTGCTGGTGCTGCTCAGCCTGGAGCTGGACACGCGCCAGGCGCTGATCGCGACGCCGGCCTGGTTTGTGCTGCTGGGCCTGGCCTACGCCTGGCAGCGCAAGCGCGCCCAAGCCGCCTGATCGGAGCCAGGCACGGTCCCCATCTGCTGCCCCTGTTGCAAATTTGCACAATAATGCTGTGCAACATCGACAAGGGGCTGGCATGGATTGGGATCATTTGCGCTTTTTCTGGGCCTTGGTGCAGGCCGGCACCCTGGTGGGTGCGGCCAAGGCGCTGGGCGTGGAGCACACCACAGTCTCGCGCCGCATCCAGGCGTTGGAAAAGCAGCTGGGTGCGACCTTGTTCACCCGCGAGGGCAGTGGCTACAAGCTGACCGATGCCGGCCGCCAGCTGCAGCCGCGCGCCGAAGCCATGGACCAGATTGCGCGCGGCATCGCTCCCATTGCCGCGAGCCAAAGCGCCGAGACGCCCAGCGGCGTGGTGCGCATTGGCGTGACCGAAGGCTTTGGCACCCAGGTGCTGGCCAAGCACCTGGCCTTGCTGGCCCAGCGCTACCCCTTGCTGACGATCGACCTGCTGGCCGTGCCGCGCATGCTGCAGCTCTCGCGCCGCGAAGCCGATATCGTCATCTCGCTCGAGCGTCCAGTGCGCGATACCGTCGTCACCAGCCGCCTGACCGAGTACCGGCTGTACCTCTATGGCCAACGTGAATACCTGGCGCGCCACCCGCTGATCACCTCGACCGAGGGCCTGGCCAGCCACCGCTTTGTGCACTATGTCGATGACCAGCTGTTCACCAAGGAGCTGCAGTTCCTCGACAGCCTGAGCGCGCCTCAGCGCTTTAGCTTTCGCAGCACCAGCATCCTGGCGCAGTACACCGCCGTGCGCACGGGCGCGGGCTTGGGCGTGCTGCCGGGCTTTCTGGCCGACAAGGATCCCTTGCTGCAGCGCGTGCTGCCCGAGCAGGCGCAGTTCACCCGCACCTTCTGGATGTCGATGCCGCCCGAGCTGCGCTCGGTGCCGGGTATCCAGGTGGTGTGGCGCTTTTTGCAGGCCACGGTGCAGGAGCAGCAGGACCTGCTGCTGTGCTGATCGCTGGCGCATAAAAAAAACCGGCTGCCAAGGCAGCCGGTTCGTCGCGGACCAAGGAGAGGTTTACATGTTGTTGGGCAGCACGGTGACGATCTGGGGGAAGAACCAGAGAATCACCAGGGCCAGCACCATCAGCGCAAAGTAGGGTGCGCAGACGCGTGCCAGGTAGGTGATCTGCTTGCCTGTCATGCCTTGCAGCACAAAGAGGTTGAAGCCCACCGGCGGCGTGATCTGCGCGGTCTCCACGGTGATCACCAGGAAGATGCCGAACCACAGCGGATCGATGCCCGCGGCCTGGATGATCGGCAGCACCACACCCATGGTGAGCACGATGGTGGAGATGCCATCGAGGAAGCAGCCGATCAGGATGTAGAAGATGCCCAGCACGATGATCAGCATCGCAGGCGACAGGTTGAGGCTGCCGACATACTCGGCCAGCTGGCGCGGCAGGCCGATATAGCCCATCGACAAGGTCATGAAGGCGGCACCGGCCAGGATCAGCGCGATCATGCAATACAGGCGCGTGGCACCAAACAGCGAGTCCTTGAAGTTCTTCCAGGTGAGCGCCCCTTGCGCCGCAGACAGTACGAGCGAGCCCACCACGCCAATGGCAGCCGCTTCGGTCGCCGTCGCAATACCTGTGTAGATGCTGGCAATGACCGAGGCGATCAGCAGCACCACAGGAATCAGGTGGCGCGACTCGTGGAGCTTTTGCTTGAAGCTCATCGTGCTGTCGGCCTTGGGAATCTTGTTCGGGTTGAGCAGCGCCCATAACACGATCCAGCCGCTGAACATCAAAGCCAGCATGATGCCGGGCAACACGCCGGCCATGAAGAGCTTGGAGATCGACATCTCGGCAGCGACGCCGTAGACGATCAGGATGATCGAGGGCGGAATCAGCAGACCCAGCGTGGCAGGGCCGCCCAGCGAGCCGATGACCATGTTCTCGGGGTAGCCGCGCTTCATCAGCTCGGGCACATTCATCTTGCCCACAGTGGCGCAGGTCGCGGCCGACGAGCCCGACACCGCCGCAAAAATCGTGCAACCGATCACATTGGTGTGCAGCAGGCGGCCGGGCAGCAGGTTGACCCAGGGAGCCAGGCCCCGGAACATGCTCTCCGATAAATTCGTGCGGTAGAGAATCTCACCCATCCAGACAAACAGCGGCAGCGCCGTTAGGGTCCAACTGCTGGCCGAGCCCCAGATGGTGATCGCCATCGCATCCCCGGCGGCGCGGGCGGTAAAGAACTCCATGCCGAACCAGGCGACCCCGGCCAGGGTCAGGCCCACCCAGACGCCGCCGCCCAGCAGGATCAGCAGCACCACGATCAGCGCAATGCTGGCGGTAATTTCATTCATGGTGGGCGTCCTCCTTGGCCACAGGTTTGCGTTTGCCCATCAGCTCCAGCACCAGCTCGTCGCAAAAGGCGATAAAAAACACCAGGGTGCCCAGTGCCATGAAAATTTGGGGAATCCACAGCGGCGTCGCATCGATGCCCACGGAGATATCGTCGATCTCCCAGGATTGCCAGACCAGGCGTGCGGCGTAGAACGCCAAAAAGCCCGAGAGGATGGTCGCGATGCCCAGGGCAATCACTTCCATGGTTTTCAGGGCGCCACCTTTGAGCGCGCCCAGCAGCAGGGTCACGCGGATGTGTTCACCTTTTTTGAGGGTGCTGGCCAGGGCCATGAAGCCCGCTCCCGCCATGGCGTAACCGGCGTAGGAATCGGTGCCGGGGGCACTGAAGCCGATCAGGCGGCTGACCACGGTGAGCAGCACCATCACGAGGATGCCGATCATCGACAGCCCCGCCAGCCAGGCAGAGGCGTCATACAGTCCATTGAGTAGCTTGCGCATGCTTGTCATTCAAAGCAGTAAGGGTTGCTGACTGTGCAGCCCGCCAGGACCAGGCCGGTGGGCCGCAAAGACAAGGGGCCGTGGCTTACTTGGAGGCCTGGTAGGCGTCCAAAATGGCCTTGCCTTCGGCGCCGGCCTTGTCGGTCCATTCCTTGATCACGGTCTCACCGACCTTGGCCAGGTCTGCCTTGAGCTGGGCCGATGGCTGCTCGATGCTCATGCCGCCTTGCTTCAAGGTCGCCAGCGACTTGGCATCGACTTCCTTCGATTCCTTCCAGCCGCGCTCTTCAGCGGCAGCGGCAGCCTTGAGCACCGCGTCTTGCTCTGCCTTGCCCAGCGCGTTGAAGGCCTTCTTGCTCACGGTCACGGCGTTCTTGGGAATCCAGGCCTGCACGTTGTAGTAGTACTTGAGGTTTTCAAACAGCTTGTTGTCGGCGCCGGTGGCCGACGAGGTGATCAGGCCATCGACCACGCCAGTGGCCAGCGCCTGGGACAGCTCGGCCTCTTGCACGGTGGCCGGTTGCGCGCCAATCAGCTCGCCAATGCGGGCGGTGGTGGGCGAGTACACGCGCCACTTCATGCCCTTGAGGTCCGCTGCCGAGCTGATGGGCTTTTTGGTGTAGATGCCCTGCGGTGGCCAGGCCACCGAATACAGCAGCACCTGGCCTTGCTTGTCCAGCAGCTTTTGCAGCGCCGGCTTTTGGGCCTGGTAAAGCTTGAACGCTTCGTCGTAGTTGTTCACCAGGAAGGGCAGGCCGTCAACACCGAAGATCTGCGATTCGTTCTGGAAGCTCACCAGAAAGAATTCACCCATCTGGGCATTACCGGTTTGCACGGCGCGCTTGATTTCGGGCATTTTGAATAGCGATGCACCAAAATGGGGCGTGATCTTGAGTTTGCCGCTGGTCGCTGCGTCCACGTCCTTGACGAACTGCTCGTTGTTTTTGGAGTGGAAGTTAAATGGCGCATACGCGGTGGCGAAATCCCATTTGGTTTGGGCAGCGGCTGCGGTGGCAAATCCGATGCTGGCAACCAGGGTGGCGGTGGCACAAAAAACTCGACGCTTCATGACGGCTCCTTCTAGAGACAAATAGGGCGCAGCGGATGCTGCCCGGGATGAATACGATCAACAGCCACAGCAGAGCGTGCAGCAACTGCTATGCTGGTGAATTGTTTGCCAAAATTAACAGTTATTGCAAAGTCGCGCTATACGGGGTTTCAACAATAATTAAATTTTGTAGGTTTCAAATTTTCTTTTGTGGGATGTGTTATTAAAAATTGTTCAACGATTTTTGATTTTGAGCGAACACGCCCATGCATTTTGCTGTCATTGTTTCCTAGGGTTTATGCTAGGTTTGTCTGAAACTGGGGCCGATGCGCAGTTCCGGCAGCAGGGTATGCAACTGGTATCCAGAGCGGCAAAAGCCTGGCCGATACAGGTGAAAAAAAACCACCGTCGCGGCTTGCGCGCGGTGGTGGCTGGAGGGTATCAGTTAGGGCGCTCGCTGGGTCATCAGCCTTTGCTGGCGCTGTCCGTTGCGGGCTTGTCCGCAGCGCGATCGCTAGTGCTTGCCACCGCTGCAGCGCTGGTGCTGCCTGGCTTGGGCGCTTGCCAGCCGACGAATTGGGGGTAGATGGCGGCCACGCCCGCGCCATTGAAATCCCAGCCCTTGCACTGCCCCAGATGGCGCGGTGGCTGGTCCGATTGGGGGCGGGCAAAGGCCTGGTTCACGCTCTGGAAAGCGGCGGTCGCCATGTTGAACAACAGCTCGCGCATATGGGTGCAGCCCTCGATATGGCCGAGGTTGGCCTCGATGGCCTTGCGCCAACCCCGGGCCATGCAGCAGCCGACCATTTTCTGCATGGCAGGCAGGGCCAGCGGGCACTCGCCCAGTGGGTGCGCATCCATCGCGACTTCGATGGCAACCACTGTAAGTGTTGTATCAATGGTACAGCGAATCCACATATGGTGAATGGGCTCTCCGGCTTTGCGTTTGCGCTCGCCGGACAGCACCAGGTCATAGGCTTTCGTATCCACCAGCTCGCCTTCGACATCCCACAGGCCATCTTCGCGCGCAAAGCTGCGGTAGCGCACATCACGCAAATGTTTGGGGACTCGGTTGGGGACGGGAGACAAAGGCATGGAAAGAGGGTGTCGCGGTGGGATTGTTGTTGTGGATGACCCAGCTTGGTGCAGACCAGCGCTTGGTGGACGGCGCTGCGATGCCCACCGTGCTGATCACTATGGGGCTGTTGCTGCGGGCTGTCTGTGCAGCAGGTGACAGGCCGGCTGTGTGCTGCGCGCAGCCCTCCATTGTAAAAACAATCACGCCGCCGCTGCAGAGCAGGGGCGGCGCTGGGGGGGAGGGCGGGTGGATCGCCCCCAGGTCCGTATCAGCCGTGGCGGATGGCGACGGTCTTCAGCGTGGTGAATCCATACAGCGCCTCAAAGCCCTTCTCGCGGCCATGGCCGCTGGCCTTGGTGCCGCCAAAGGGCAGCTCCACGCCGCCGCCGGCGCCGTAGTTGTTGATGAAGACCTGGCCGCTGCGCAGGCGCTTGGCCACGCGGAACTGGCGGCCGCCATCGCGCGTCCAGACGCCGGCGACCAGGCCGAACTGGGTGGCGTTGGCCATCTTGATGGCTTCTTCTTCGCTGTCGAAGGCCATGGCGCTCAGCACAGGCCCAAAGATCTCTTCCTGGGCCAGGCGGTGGTCCACCGGCACATCGCGCAGCAAGGTGGGGGCCTGGTAGTAGCCGCCTTCGGGCGCCTCGTCGATGATCTGGCCTTGGGCGACGACGGAGATGCCGTCGTTGTGCGCATCGCTCAGAAAGTCCCAGACGCGTTGCTGCTGGGTCTGGCGGATCAGCGGGCCCAGGTCCAGGTCCAGGCTGGCGGGGCCAACGCGCAGCGCTTCGAAGGCGCTGCCCAGGCGAGCGAGCAGGGTTTCGTAGATGCTGCGCTCGACCAGCAGGCGCGAGCCGGCCGAGCAGGTCTGGCCGGAGTTCTGGATGATGGCGTTGATGATGGTGGGGATGGCGGCATCCAGATCGGCATCGGCGAACACGATCTGCGGGCTCTTGCCGCCCAGCTCCAAGGTGCAGGGGCAGTGGCGCTCCGCAGCCGCTTGCTCGATCAAGGTGCCGATGCGGGGGCTGCCGGTAAAGCTGATGTGGTCCACATCGGGGTTGCGCGCCAGCGCATCGCCCACCTCATGGCCAAAGCCGGTGACGATGTTGATCGCCCCGGCAGGAAAGCCCACGTCAGCGGCCAGCTGCGCCACGCGGATGAGGCTCAGGCACGCATCTTCGGAGGGCTTGACCACGCAGACATTGCCCGCTGCCAGCGCCGCGCCCACGCAGCGGCCAAAAATCTGCATCGGGTAGTTCCAGGGCACGATGTGGCCGGTCACGCCATGGGGCTCGCGCCAGGTCAGCACGCTGAAATCGTTGGGGTAGGGAATGGTCTCGCCATGCAGCTTGTCGGCCGCGCCCGCATAGAATTCGAAATAGCGGCCCAGGGCCAGCGCATCGGCCTTGGCCTGCTTGGTCGGCTTGCCGCAGTCGCGCTGCTCGATGGCGGCGAGTTCGTCGGCGTGCTCAAGCACCTTGGCCGACAGGCGCATCATCAGGCGGCTGCGCTCGGCCGGGCTGGTCTTGCGCCACACGTTGTCGTAGCACAGGCGCGCAGCTTGCACCGCGTGGTCCACGTCCTCCGCATTGCCGCGCTGGATTTCATCAAAAGGTTGGCCGTCCGAGGGGTCAATGACAGGGATGGTCTTGCCCGACAGCGAGGGCACAGAGGCGTTGGCGATGTAATGCAATTGCATGGCGTGGTTCCGTTATGGGTGCAATAGGCGGCAGAGTCTGCCAGGCGGCAGGCTCGAAACGGCCCCCACGATAGCGCAGGAATGGGGCTGCGCCTACGGGGATGAGCCCGCGGTTGTCACGGGTTTGACCTCCCCATTTGCCCAGGCGCTAGGCATTTTTTGGCCAATGGCTGGCCAATGCACCTAAAATCACGGGGTTTTGCCGCTGGCGGGCCGCTCGCGTGCTGTCGGCCCTCCATTCAATTGACCTCATAGGAATCGCATGTCCTTCGAAAAACTGACCCCTGGCTCCAAGGCCCCTGATGTCTTCAATGTTGTGATCGAAATCTCGGCCAACTCCGCTCCTGTGAAGTACGAAGTGGACAAGGATTCGGGCTGCGTGTTCGTGGACCGCTTCCTGGGTACCGCCATGCACTACCCGGTGAACTACGGCTATGTGCCCCAGACCCTGTCGGGTGACGGCGACCCCGTGGACGTGCTGGTGATGACGCCTTTCCCCCTGCCTACCGGCGTGGTCGTGCCTTGCCGCGCGATCGGCATCCTGCACATGGAAGACGAGTCCGGCGTGGACGGCAAGGTGCTGGCCGTGCCCACCCAAAAGCTGCTGCCTGCCTACGACAAGATCAACCACCTGAGCGACATCCATGACCTGGTGCTCCAGCAGATCTCGCACTTCTTCGAACACTACAAGGACCTGGAAAAGGGCAAGTGGGTGAAGGTGCTGGGCTGGAAGGGTGTGGACGAAGCCCACAAGGAAATCGTGGACGGCATCGCCAACTACAACAAGTAAGCAGACGCCGCCTGCTGGGGCCCTGCGGCCCTGGCCGGGCAACGCTGACGAAAGCCGGTTTTTAACCGGCTTTTTGTTTTGGGGCGACGCGCCAGGCGCTAAGCTGGCGGGCATATAAAAGCGAAGGAGCGAGCAAGTGGCCGATATTGTCGATTGCGTGGTGATTGGTGCGGGTGTGGTGGGGCTGGCTGTTGCCCGCGAGCTGGCCTTGGCCGGGCGTGAGGTGCTGGTGCTGGAGGCGCAGGACGCCATTGGCATGGGCACCAGTTCGCGCAACAGCGAGGTGATCCATGCGGGCATCTACTACGCCCAGGGCTCGCGCAAGGCGCGCTGGTGCGTGGAGGGCAAGGCCTTGCTGTATGCCTACTGCCAGGAGCGCGGTATTGACCACCAGCGCTGCGGCAAGCTGATCGTGGCCACGTCGGAAGCGCAACGCGCCAAGCTGCAGGACATTGCCCGCCATGCCGCTGCCAACGGGGTGGATGACCTGGTGCCGCTCAGCCGCGAGGAGGCCAGGGCCATGGAGCCCGCGCTGGAATGCGTGGCCGCGCTGCATTCGCCCAGCACCGGCATTGTCGACAGCCACGGGCTGATGCTGAGCCTGCAAGGCGATCTGGAAAACGCCGGTGGCATGGTGGTGTTCAACAGCCCGCTGGCCACTGCCCGTTGCGAGGAGGGCGGCATCGTTCTGCGCACCGAAGACGGCACCGAGCTGCAGGCCAGGACCGTGGTCAATGCCGCAGGTCTGTGGGCGCCTGACTTGGCGCGCAAGTTTGCAGGCGCTGATCTGTCGCAGCTGCCAGTCGCCCACTACGCCAAAGGCAATTACTTCACGTTGGGTGGCCGCGCGCCATTCAAGCAGCTGATCTACCCCGTCCCCGAGGTGGGCGGCCTGGGTGTGCACCTGACCCTTGACCTGGGCGGCCAGGCCAAGTTTGGCCCGGATGTGCAATGGGTGGACAGCGCCGATGACCTGGTGGTGGACCCGGCACGGGGTGAGGCCTTTTATGCTGCCGTGCGCCGCTACTGGCCTGGCCTGCAAGATGGCGCGCTGGTCGCAGGTTACGCCGGTATCCGGCCCAAGATCACTGGCCCGGGCGCGCCCGATGCCGATTTTGTGCTGCAAGGGCCCGAAGTGCATGGCGCGCCGGGCCTGTTCCACTTGCTGGGCATCGAATCGCCCGGGCTGACCAGCTGCCTGGCCATTGCCAAGGCGGTCAATGAGGCGGTGGCCCAGGAAGCGGCTTGACCGCCGTCAAGGGGCAGACGCGCAGGACCTTCGATGCGCACATAAATGCGACAAAAGCCACAGTTTGACGGCGATAGTCGGAATCTTCTGACAGGTAGGGGTGCATATCGGAACCCGGGGCCGCAGCTTTCTCCGTTAACATGTAACGGAGCGAATGCCATGCAGCAGCCAGCCTTGGCTGCGCAGGGCGGATGCGGAACTTTCCTGTAGCCTGACCAAGAAAAGGATGATGAACATGCGTAAATCCAATTTGCTGAGCGATACCGTTGAGAATGCCCAGGCTGATCTGGAAAAACTGGTGAGCGATCTGCGCGGCGTGCTGTCGAGCAAGGACCTGGACGGCGTGCCCGACATCAAGCAACTGCGCCAACGCCTGGAAGACAGCGCCGGTGATGCGCGTGAGGGCGCCGTGCGCGCGGCCCAAGAAGCCGCCCGCCAGGCCAAGGAAGCTGCGCTGGCTGCTGACCGCTACGCCCATGACGAGCCATGGCGTGTTGCCGGTGCAGCGCTGGCCGTCGGCGCGTTGATCGGTTTTATCTTCTCGCGCCGCTAAGCTGAGCCCGAAGCCAGCGTGGGCCCCATGGCCGCGCTGGCAAGGCCCGCCGGGCCGACACCAAGAACAAGGGGCACGCAGGTGCCCCATATGCACGAGGAGAGTCCATGAACTGGTTGTCTGTGCTGGGCGTCGATGACATGCTGGCGCGTTTTCGCGCCTTGCTGTCGGAAAGCGCCATAGCGGCTGAAGACCGAATGGATCTGCTGGCCATTGAATGGCAGGAGCAGAAAAAGAACCTGATCTGGCTGGTCCTGATGGGTTTGGTGGTCGCGGGTCTGACCATTGTGGCCCTGACGGTGCTCTCGGGCGCCATCATCATTTCGTTCTGGGATACGCCCAACCGCATGCTGGCCACCTGGTTGGTCGCCGGTGTCTGGCTGGTGCTGTGGCTGGGTGTGCTGGCCTTTTTGTACCTGACCACGAAGAAGGCGGCCAACCCCTTCCAACTGACCAAGACCGTGCTGCGCCAGGACTGGCAAGCGGTCAAGGGCCGTCTCAAGTAATGCAGGGGACCCAAGCGATGATCAACCCAAGCAAAGACGCGGAGCTGCAACTGCTGCAGGCCACAGACCCTGAGGCCCGGGAAGTGCTGCTGCGCATCCAGAACCAGCGCGAGCGCCTGGATGGCCGCCGCCTGGCGCGTGAACAAGCCTTGGCGCTGCGCCGCGATGCCACCGGCGGCCAGCACCACCCCATGGCCTATGGCACGCTGGCCGAGCGCCTGATCAGCTTTGGCCGCGAGCATCCGCTGGTCTGCGCTGGCCTGGTCGGCGCCGGCTTGCTGCTGGGGCCGCGCAAGCTCATTCGCATGGCCACCATTGCGATGCCGATTGTGATGAAGCTGCGCCGCAACCACTGAGTGGCGTCTTGCGCGGTGCCTCCGCGCTGCGATCGCGCTGCTCGGTATCTACCGACCCCCTGAGACCGCCATGCCGCGATGCATGGCGGTTTTTTTGTGCCACATCGGCCTACGCATATTCCCGAAGATAGGGACTGCCCGCTTGCTGCCGGCGATCGCGTGGCGAAAAATGGCTTTCAAGCGCCGCTGATGTGGGTAGAATGCGCGGCGCGCTGTGTATATACGCATTGCGTGTTGCGCTTGTTTTGTGTGTGTTCTGCTGCTGCAAGCGCTGTTGCTTGTCGGCCAGCTGCACTTTGCTGCTCTTAATGCAGTAGCGGCCACAAGCGAGTGCAGCACGTTGGCACAAGACATGGTACAGAACTTGCTTCTCTCGCCCGCCCACTTGGATGGCAAGTGGATCTCACCCCTAAGGAGTTTCTTGATGACTACACGGCGTCATATTGTTCAAACCTGCCTGGCTGCACTGCCCCTCGCGCTGGCTGGCCTGTCGGCTGCACCGGCCTGGGCGCAGACCAAGGTGAAGGTCGCGGCGGTTTACACCGTGCCGTACGAGCAGCAATGGGTCAGCCGCATCCATGAGGCACTGAAGGCCGCCGAGGCGCGGGGTGAGATCGAGTACAAGTCCAGCGAAAACGTGGCCAATGCCGACTACGAGCGCGTGATGCGCGAGTACGCCACCGGCGGCGCGCAGCTGATGTTTGGTGAGGTGTTTGGCGTGGAAGCGGCCGCGCGCAAGGTTGCCAAGGACTTTCCCAAGACCGCCTTTGTGATGGGCTCGTCGGGCAAGATCCAGGCGCCCAACTTCAGCGTGTTCGACAACTACATCCAGGAGCCTGCCTACCTGTCCGGCATGGTCGCTGGCGGCATGAGCAAGACCAACAAGATCGGCATGGTCGGCGGCTTCCCCATCCCCGAAGTCAACCGCCTGATGCACGCCTTCATGGCGGGCGCCAAGGAAACCAATCCCAAGGTGGAGTTCACCGTCAGCTTCATCAACAGCTGGTTTGATCCACCCAAGGCCAAGGAAGCGACCTTTGCGATGATCGACAAGGGCGCCGATGTGCTCTACGCCGAGCGTTTTGGCGTGAGCGATGCAGCCAAGGAAAAGGGCAAGCTGGCCATTGGCAATGTGATCAACACCCAGGCGCAGTACCCCGACACCGTGGTGGCCTCGGCCCTGTGGCACATGGAGCCGAGCGTCGAGCGCGCGATCAAGGCGGTCAGGGACGGCAGCTACAAGGCCGAGGACTACGGCCCGTACTCGATGATGAAGTACAAGGGCTCCTCGCTGGCACCGTTTGGCACCTTCGAGAAAAAGCTGCCGGCGGACCTGATCGCCAAGGTGCAGGCCAAGCAGGCCGACATCCTGTCGGGTAAGTTCGTCGTGAAGGTCGACGACTCGCAGCCCAAGTCCACGGCCAAGTAAGCCGGGCCTGGATTGCCTAGGCGCAGCGCTATAGCAGCTCGGCGCCACCAACTTCCAGCTCCGGCCCATGCCGGGGCTGTTTTTGTGCCAGCTGCCAGGCCCCGTCGCCTGCCCAGCGAACCCAGCGGCCTGTTGCCCATGTCTCCTCCAAGTTCCTCTCCTGTTGTGCTCCAGCTGCACGGCATCACCAAACGCTTTGGCCCGCTGGTAGCCAATGACGCCATTTCGCTGACCCTGCATCGGGGCGAGATCGTGGCCTTGCTGGGCGAGAACGGCGCGGGCAAATCCACCTTGATGTCGATCCTGTTTGGCCACTATGTGGCCGATGAGGGGCGCATTGATGTGATGGGCCAGCCGCTGCCGCCGGGCCAGCCGCGCGCCTCGCTGGCTGCGGGCATCGGCATGGTGCACCAGCACTTTGCGCTGGCCGACAACCTGAGTGTGCTGGACAACATCATGGTGGGCAGCGAATCGCTGCTGCGCCTCAAGTCAGCCAAGCGCCAGGCCCGCGCCAAACTGGTCGAGGTCGCACGCCAGTTTGGCCTGGTGGTGGACCCCGATGCACGGGTGGGCAACCTGTCGGTGGGCGAGCGCCAACGGGTGGAAATCCTCAAGGCGCTGTACCGGGGCGCCAGGATCTTGATTCTGGACGAGCCCACGGCCGTGCTGACCCCGCAGGAGAGCGAGGCGCTGTTTGCGACCTTGTCCCAGATGGTGGCCCAAGGCCTGTCGATCATCTTTATCAGCCACAAGCTGGGCGAAGTGCTGCGCGTGGCCGACCGCGTGGCCGTGCTGCGCCACGGCAAGTTGGTGGCCGAGGCGCCGACCGCAGGCACCACGCAGGCGCAGCTGGCGCAGTGGATGGTGGGCGAGGCGGTGAGCCTGCCCGAGCGCCAACCTGCCGCCAAGGTGGGCGACGAAGTCTGCAGCCTGCGCAATGTGCACACCACGGCCTCGGCCAAATCCACCGCGCGCGATCGCCTGGTCGATGTGTCGCTGGTGCTCAAGGCCGGGGAGATGGTGGCGATTGCCGGTGTTTCGGGTAACGGCCAGGTGGCCTTGGCCGATATGCTCTGCGGCATGCGCCGACCGGGCCAGGGCACGGTGCAGTACCTGGGCGCGCCGATGCCGGTATCGGCCGTGGCCCTGGTCGCCCAGGGCGTGGCGCGCATCCCGGAAGACCGCCATGGCACCGGCGTGGTCGGTGACTTGCCGGTGTGGGAAAACGCCGTGTCCGAGCGGCTGCGCAGCCCCTGGTTTTCGCGCTGGGGCTGGGTGCGCCGTGCACAGGCGCGCAGCCAGGCCCAGCATGTGTCGAAGCAGTTCGATGTGCGCGGCGGCGGTCTCGATGCACCGGCCCGTTCGCTGTCGGGCGGCAATATGCAAAAGCTGATTCTGGGCCGGGCACTGTTGGCACCCCAGGGCGCCGAGGGCATGGCGCCGCGCCTGATCGTGGCGCACCAGCCCACCTGGGGCCTCGATATTGGCGCGGTGCGCTTTGTGCACCAGCAACTGCTGGCCGCGCGCGATGCCGGCGCCGCGGTGCTGCTGATCTCGGACGACCTGGACGAGGTGCTGGCCCTCGGAGACCGCATCGGCGTGATGCACGAGGGGCATCTGTCACCCGTGCTGCCTTTTGCGGACTGGAGCCGCGAGACCATCGGTCTGGCCATGGCCGGATCTCCTATGACAGCGCCTGCGCGCCAGGGCTGAGAGACTGCAATGCGTATAGAAAAAAGAGCAACCCCCTCGACGCTGGCCATGGTGGCTGCGCCCCTGGGTGCGGTGGTATTTACCTTGGCCATCAGCGGCTTGCTGGTGCTGTGGGCGGGCGCGCCCGTTGGTGCTACCTATGTGGCGCTGTTCAAAGGAGCCTTCGGCTCACTGTTTGCGCTGTCTGAGACCTTGACGCGCGCCGTGCCGCTGATCCTGACCGGTCTGGCTGCAGCGGTGGCTTTCCGGGCGCGGCTGTTCAATATCGGTGCCGAAGGCCAGCTCTATGCCGGCGCAGTGGCTGCCGTGGCCGTAGGCGGCATGCATGGCGGCACGGGCTTTGAGCTGCCCATTTATCTGCTGTTTCCGCTGATGCTGCTGGCTGCCGCACTGGCTGGCGCGGCCTTGCTGCTGGGCCCGGCCTTGATGAAGACCAAGCTGGGTGTTGACGAGGTGGTGACCACCTTGCTGCTGAACTTTGTCATGCTGCTGGCCGTGTCCTACCTGCTCGATGGCCCGATGAAAGACCCGATGGCGATGGGCTGGCCGCAGAGCGTCGCGCTGCAGGGCGACCTGGAGCTGGGCAAGCTGATTGTGCAGACCCGTTTGCATAACGGCTTGCTGATGGCGGTGGGCCTGGCGGTCGCGCTGTGGCTGCTGCTGCAGCGGGCGGTGCCGGGTTTTGACATCCGCGCAGCCGGCGCCAACCCCCGCGCGGCAGCCTTTGCCGGCGTGCCGGTGACCCGCACGGTCGTACTGGTCGCGCTGCTGTCGGGCGGGCTCGCGGGCCTGGCTGGCGCCATCGAGGTGGCGGGCCGCACCAGCTACCTGACACTGGACATGTCACCCGGCTATGGCTACAGCGGCATCGTGATTGCGATGCTGGCCGGCCTGCACCCGCTGGGTGTGGTGGCCTCGGCCGTATTTGTCGCCGGCATGCTCGTGGGCGCCGACAGCATGAGCCGCGCCGTCGGCGTGCCCAATGCGATTGCCGATGTGATCGTGGCCGCCTCGCTCTTGTCGGTACTGGTGGCCAGCCTGATGACCCAATACCGCCTGCGCAGAAAGTGAGCGCTGTGATGTTGAAACCCCTAAAACAAACGCCAGTGCGAGGTGCATCATGAGCGATGTGATGGATATTTTGGCCAATGCGTCTTTTTGGGTGGCCGTGCTGCGCACCGCTACGCCGCTGCTGCTGGGCACGCTGGGGGTGCTGCTGTGCGAGCGCGCTGGCGTGCTGAACCTGGGCATCGAGGGCATCATGGTGGCCGGTGCCTTTACTGGTTGGCTGACCGTGTATGCCGGCCACGGCCTGTGGACGGGCGTGCTGGTCGCGGCACTCACCGGCGCGGTGCTGGGCAGCCTGCATGCCTGGCTGACGGTGGGCCTGGCGCTGTCGCAGCATGTCTCGGGCCTGGGCATCACGATGCTGGCGACGGCCTTGTCGTACTACGGCTACCGCGTGAGCTTTCCCAAGGTGAACACGCCACCCACGATCACGCCGTTTGAGGCGATGGACTGGCTGCCGATTCCGATTCTGGGCGACCAGACCGCCTTGACCTTGCTGGCTTTGCTGCTGGTGCCGCTCTTGGCCTGGGTGCTGTTTCGCACGCCTTTGGGTTTGGCGGTGCGCATGGTGGGCGAGAACCCGCAGGCCGCAGAAGGCCAGGGCGTGGCCGTGATGGCGGTGCGCAGCGGTGCGATCATTGCAGGCTCGGCGCTGATGGGCGTGGCGGGTGCGTTTTTGACGCTGTCGGCCTTCAACGCGTTTTTCTTCAACATGGTCAACGGCCGGGGCTGGATCTGCGTGGCGCTGGTGGTGTTTGCCTCCTGGCGGCCAGGCAAGGCTTTGCTCGGCGCGCTGCTGTTTGCGTTCTTCGACGCACTGCAGCTGCGGCTGCAGCAGTCGGGCGATGGCCTCGTGCCCTACCAGTTCTATCTGATGCTGCCATACCTGCTGTCGATCCTGGCGCTGGTGCTGGTGGCCCGCAAAGCCGCCTACCCACAGGCTTTGATGAAACCCTACCGCAAAGGTGAGCGCTGAGCCGCGCTTTGCGCTCCACGATGCAGACCCTGGTCTGCCTACAAGGATAAAAAATGCTTGATTTATTGATTCACAATGCCAGCTTGCCCGATGGCCGCAAGAACATGTCGGTGGCTGTGCAGGACGGCAAGATTGCCGAGGTGAGCGAGGGCCTGCAGGCGCCCGCTGCCGAGGTGGTGGACGCCCAGGGCCTGCTGCTGAGCCCACCCTTTGTGGACCCGCATTTCCACATGGATGCGACCCTGAGCTACGGCATGCCGCGTGTCAACGAAAGCGGCACCTTGCTCGAAGGCATTGCGCTGTGGGGCGAGCTCAAACCCCAGCTGACGCATGAGGCGCTGGTCGAGCGTGCCTTGGCCTACTGCGACTGGGCGGTGGCGCGCGGCCTCCTGGCCATCCGCAGCCATGTGGACACCAGCGATCCGAGCCTGCTGCCGGTCGAAGCGATGCTCGATGTGCAAAAGCGCGTGGCGCCCTATATCGACCTGCAGCTGGTGGCCTTTCCGCAAGACGGCGTGCTGCGCACACCGGGCGGGCTGGACAACCTCAAGCGCGCGCTGGACCTGGGCGTCGATGTCGTCGGCGGCATTCCGCACTTTGAGCGCACCATGGCCGATGGCGCCGAGAGCGTGCGCATTCTCTGCGAGCTGGCCGCCGAGCGCGGCAAGCGGGTGGACATGCACTGCGACGAGTCGGATGACCCGATGTCACGCCATGTGGAGACCCTGGCCTACCACACCCAGCGCCTGGGCCTGCAGGGCCGCGTGACCGGCTCGCACCTCACCTCCATGCACAGCATGGACAACTACTACGTCAGCAAGCTGATGGCACTGATGGCCGAGGCGCAGCTGGGCGTTGTCAGCAACCCCTTGATCAACATCACGATCCAGGGCCGCCATGACAGCTACCCCAAGCGCCGTGGCATGACGCGCGTGCCCGAGCTGATGGCCGCGGGCCTCACGGTGGCATTTGGCCATGACTGCGTGATGGACCCCTGGTACAGCCTGGGATCGGGTGATGCGCTAGAGGTGGCCAGCATGGGGCTGCATGTGGCGCAGATGACCAGCCGCGCCGGCATGCAGCAATGCTTTGATGCCATCACCCTGAACCCCGCACGCTTGCTGGGCCTCCAAGGCTATGGCATCGAGCAAGGTGCAAATGCCGACTTTGTGCTGCTGCATGCCAAGGACCCGTTCGAGGCGCTGCGCCTGAAGGCCACGCGCCTGGGCGTATGGCGCCGTGGCCAGCGCATTGCCAGCACACCGGCACCGGTGGCTAGCTTGAACCTGCCAGGGCGCCCTGGCAGCACCACGCTGTTGAGCGCGCGCTAATCGGCAGCTTTCAGCGCTGTTGCAAGCGCTTGCGGATGGGCTCGAACTCGGGGGTCGCGCTGCGCTTGACCGGATCGGGCAGGCCTTTTTCCATCGCCTCCCAGTAGCGCCAGTGCACCTTGGCCTGGCCCAGTTCGTAGTCCATCGCATCCCAGGCATCTTCCCGAAAGCTGTAAAAGGCCCAGTGGTAGCGCTTGTCCTCGGCATAGGACAGAACATCGTCCAGGTACTGGCTGCAGCTGTCGAGCATGCGCACACAGCCAAACTCGCCCATGACGATCTGTTCGGGCGCAATCGCCAAGGAGCGTGCCCAGCCGTTGACGGCATCCAGGTACTGGGCCACGCGCTGCTGGTTCCACAGCTGGGTCTTGCCGGCAAAGGGCACATCGCCCGGGTAGCGGTAGGGCTGCTTGCGCTTCAAGTTGGGGCCGCTGGTCGCCTGGTAGGGCTCGTACATGTGAAAGCTGTAGAGCACCCTTTTGTCCTGCAGCGCCTCGGGCCAATAGACGAAGGCGTCCGCCGCGCCATACCAACCGGCATCGACCATGACGGGTGTGTACGGGTCGACCGCGCGGATCTGGGCAATCAGGTACTGGTAGAAGGCGGGTAGGTCACGCGATCCGCCCTGGGCATTGGCATACCAGGCCTGCATGTCTGGTGCACTGGCATGCTCGGCCAGGCCGCCTTGTTTTTCGGGCGCGGGCTCGTTGATCAGGTTATAGGCCGCTATGCCGGGCGTGTCCTTCAAGGCGCGCGCCAGGTCCTGCCAAAACTGGCCGGCGGCCTTCCAGTGCGCCTTGTCCTGCCAGATGCGGTCATCAAACTTACCCTGATTGTTTTGCGACCAGCGTGACAGCGGCAGGGACAGCGGCGCAATCACCACTTTGAGCCCCGCCGCATGGGCCTTGGCCACCGACGCCTTGAGCGTGGCAAGGTCCGATGCCACCAGCTGCTGGTAGTCATCCGCATTGCCCATCAAAAAATCGCGCTGCTCGGGCTTCCATTTGTCGTAGGACAGCCGCACCCAGCTGGCGCCATAGCCGCGCAAGTCCTGGTAATAGCGGGTATCCGGCGGCAAGCGGTTAAAGCTGTTGCCCCCGCGTTGTGTGGTGGTCCAGAAGGCGGCCCGGTCGGCCGCTCGCACCGATGCGGACAGCGCCAGTGCAAGGCAGAGGGCAGAAATCTTGAACATGGAAGCAGGGCGGAGGGCAAGCCGGTAGCAAAGGGGTGTGCAGATGCTATCACTGCGATTGGGGTGATTGATTTCTATTTGCAACCAGTCGGGGCGCTTTCGAGGCTGCTTTTTGGGGGCTGTGTCGTGTATCCATGCCATTGGCCCGGTAGCACACCATGAAGCACCCTGTCGCTTGGTGTCGCAGCAAGGCAGGTCCCAACCAAGGCTGCGGGCGCCAAGTCCTGCCCATGCGGGCTGGGTAGATGCCGTGCAGGCCAGGGTTTCGAAACCACATGTCTGCAGGGCCGAGGGACCCTGGCTGTATCGCCCGTTAGTGGACCGTACACCCATAAAAAAATGGCAGCTGAGGCTGCCATTTTTCAGGCCGGGGAGTTGTCCCTGGCCTGCACTTGTACGAGTGCCGTATCAGTCTGCAGTGGGCGGCACGTAGCCGACGGCTGCATCAGCGCCTTCGCCAAAGAAATGGTTTTCCATTTGGCGAGCCAGGTACTGGCGAGCGCGCTGGTCGGCCAGGTTCAGGCGGTTTTCGTTGACCAGCATGGTCTGGTGCTTGAGCCAGCCAGCCCAGGCTTCCTTGCTGACGTTTTCCCACAGGCGCTTGCCCAGCTCACCAGGGTAGGGGGGAAAGTCGAGGCCCTCGGCTTCTTTGTGCAGTTTGACGCAGTTGACCATACGTGCCATGGGAGATGCTTCCTTCGTTGGGTTGACGCTGTTGCACTGGCAGGGTGCTTGCCCGATGCTGCCGCAGTCTGCGGGCGGTTGCCCAGCATGGCCTGCTTTGCCCACACTGCCAACCAGAGTTGGGGCATTGGCGAGCTTCCTGCCTTGCCAGTCCCGAAACCGGGCCTGGCAGATGCGTTTTCGCGTCTTGTTAATAATTTTCAGTCATAAAAAACTGAATTAATAGTAGTTTGAGTTTTTATGGCCGCGTTTCAGAATGTGTTCAAGCCTAACAAGCCCTACGACTTTTGCCATTCTGAAAGTGTTCCATGCAACAACGCCGCCACTTTATCAAGTTTCCGATAGCCGCAGCCGCAGTCGCGTCTCTGATGGCGCTGGCGCCCGCTGTTTTTAGCGGCGCAGCCCATGCCCAGGCACCAGCACCGGTGACCTTGCTCAACGTGTCCTACGACCCGACCCGTGAGCTGTACAACCAGTTCAACCAGGCCTTTGCCAAGCACTGGAAGGACACGACCGGCCAGACCGTGACGATCAAGCAGTCGCATGGCGGCTCGGGCAAGCAGGCGCGGGCCATCATCGATGGCATCGAGGCCGATGTGGCCACCTTGGCCTTGGCCGGTGACATTGATGCACTGAACAAATACGGCCAGCTGGTGCCGGCCGATTGGCAAAAGCGCCTGCCGCTCAACAGCGCGCCTTACACCTCGACCATTGTGTTCCTGGTCAAAAAGGGCAATCCCAAGGGCATCAAGGACTGGGGCGATCTGATCAAGCCCGATGTCAAGGTGATCACGCCCAACCCCAAGACCAGCGGCGGCGCGCGCTGGAACTACCTGGCCGCCTGGGAGTTTGGCAAACGCAACTATGGCGGTGAGGCCGGTGCCAAGGACTACATCACCAAGCTGTTCAAGAATGTGCCGATTCTCGACACCGGCGCGCGTGGCTCGACCGTGACCTTTGTGCAGCGCGGCCAGGGCGATGTGCTGCTGGCCTGGGAAAACGAGGCCTACCTGGCATTGAAGGAGTTTGGCCCCGAGAAGTTCGAGATCGTCACCCCCTCGCTGTCGATCCTGGCCGAGCCCACGGTGACCGTCGTCGACAAGGTGGTGGACAAGCGCGGCACGCGCAAGATTGCCGATGCCTACCTGCAGTACCTGTACTCGGACGAAGGCCAGGACATTGCCGGCCGCAACTTCTACCGCCCCACCGCCGAAGCGGCCAAGGCCAAATACGCCAGCCAGTTCGCGACGCTCAAGCTCTTCACCATCGATGAGGCCTTTGGCGGCTGGACCAAGGCCGACGCTGCGCACTTTGCCGATGGCGGCAGCTTTGACCAGATCTACACCAAGAAATAAGCAAGGACGCTGAACCAGCCGCCGGGGACCCCTGGCGGCTGGGTCCACAAAGGTGAATGTTATGAATTTTCAGCAACTGCGGGCCGTGCGCGAAGCCGCCCGCAATGGCTACAACCTGACCGAGGTGGCGCATGTGCTCTACACCTCGCAGCCAGGCGTGAGCCGCCAGATCCGCGAGTTGGAAGACGAGCTGGGTGTGGACATCTTTATCCGCGCCGGCAAGCGCCTGACCGGGCTGACCCCACCGGGTGAGGCCATTTTGCCGATCGTGGACCGCCTGCTGCTAGAGTCCGAAAACCTGCGCCGCGCTGGTGCCGATTTTCATGCCAGCCGCAGCGGCCAACTGAGCATTGCCGCCACCCACTCGCAGGCGCGCTACGCGCTGCCGCTGGTGGTGCGCGATTTTCGTGAGCAGTTTCCCGATGTGGCCCTGCACCTGCACCAGGGCTCGCCCCGGCAGGTCGCTGAGATGCTGCTGAGTGGCGCGGCCGATATCGGCGTGGCCACCGAAGCGCTCACCGGCTATGCGAGCTTGGCGACCCTGCCGGGTTACCGCTGGACCCACTCGGTGGTCGTGCCCCCGAGCCACCCCTTGCTGGCCCAGCAAGAGGCTGGAAGGCCGCTGACCTTGCAATCGCTGGTGCGCTTTCCGATCATCACCTATGAGCAGGGTTACACCGGCCGCTCGCACATTGATGAGTCGTTTGCCGCCGCCGAGGTCACGCCCAATGTGGTGCTGACCGCCATGGATGCTGACGTGATCAAGACCTATGTCGAGCTGGGCATGGGCATCGGCATCGTCGCCTCCATCGCCTTTGATGAGGAGCGCGACCGCAACCTGCGCGCCATCGACGCGGGCCATTTGTTCAAGGTCAACACCACCCGCATTGCACTGCGCAAGGGCGTGTGGCTGCGCGCCTATGCGCTGCAGTTCATCGAGAGCTTTGTGCCGACCTTGAAGCGCGAGGTGGTGCTGCAGGCCGTGTCGGCGACGGCACCGGATGACGCATCGGCGCAGGCCGCCACGCAAAAAGCTGCCTGAGCGATCTCTGGGGTATAAAAACTATCATTTCGATAATCGCACGCTATGATGCACGTTTTCAACGTGCAGATGAGGAGATAGCGGATGCGCAAAACGATGATGGTGACGGGCCTGGTGGCTGCTTTGGCCCTGGCCGGCTGCAAGACCATGGATACGGGCAACCTGGGCGGACTGATGGAGTCCGGCTCGACGGCGATGAAGGCCATGACATTGACCGACGGCGATGTCGTGGCCTTGTCCAATGAATCCTGCGCCGCGCTGGACCAGCAAAACAAGCTCGCGCCTGCGAACAACAAGTACAGCCAGCGCCTGGCCAAGGTCGTCGCCAACATGCCCCAAGAAGTGGAAGGCAAGAAGGCCGACTACAAGGTCTACCTGACCAGTGATGTGAACGCCTGGGCGATGGCCAATGGCTGCATCCGCGTCTACAGCGGCCTGATGGACCTGATGAACGACGACGAGCTGCGCGGCGTGATCGGCCATGAAATCGGCCACGTGGCGCTGGGCCACAGCAAGCGCCGCATGCAGACGGCCTATGCCACCTCGGCCGCACGCCAGATTGCCGCCAATAGCGGCAATGCCACCTTGGCATCGCTGTCGAGCTCGCAAGCGGGCGAGCTGGGTGAAAAGTTCATCCATGCGCAGTTCTCGCAGGCCAACGAGTCTGCGGCCGACAACTACTCCTTTGACCTGCTCACCAAGCAAAAGATGGAGCGCAAGGGCCTCGTCACCGCTTTCCAGAAGCTCGCCAAGCTGAGCGGCGGTGGCGGTAACTCGCTGATGGATTCGCACCCACCGTCGGACGCCCGCGCCAAGGCGATGCAGGCACGGCTGGACAGCGGCAAGTAAGCAGTCGATAGACAAGAAGGGACTGGCGCGGGGCATGCCGCCGCGCCAGTCCTTTTTTTGCGCTCGGCTCCTTTGTCGGCGCCGACCTTCTGTGCTTGGGTGACGCCGCCGCAGTGCAGGGGCTGCTATGCTGGCTGCCTCATTCAAAGAGGTGTTATGCAGTTACTGTTGTTGAGCAACTCCCGCGCGCCCGATGGCGGCTACCTGACTTTTTGCCGCGAGGCGCTGGCAGCCCAGCTGCAAGGCGTGCAAAAGGCGCTGTTTGTGCCCTTTGCCGGGGTCTCGCTCAGCTGGGACGACTACACAGCGCAGGTGCAAGCGGCCATCGCCCACACCGGCGTGCAGCTGGTGGGCGCGCACCAGACGGATGCGCTGGAGCCGTTTTTGGCCGGGGATATCCAGGCCATCATCGTCGGCGGCGGCAATACCTTCCAGCTGCTGGCCCAATGCCGCAAGCGAGGCTGGCTGGTGCGCATCGGCGACGCGGCACGTTCGGGCCGCATGTCCTACACCGGCTGGAGTGCCGGCGCCAATCTGGCGGGCCTGACGATCAACACCACCAATGACATGCCCATCGTCGACCCGCAGGGCTTTGGCGCGTTGGGCCTGGTGCCGTTTTGCATCAACCCCCACTACCACAACAGCCTGCCGCCTGGCCACCAGGGCGAGACGCGCGACCAGCGCCTGGCGGAGTTCCTGGTCGCCAACCCGGACAAGCAGGTGGTCGCTCTGCCCGAGGGCAGCTGGCTGCACGTGCGCGGTGGCCAGGCCCAGGTCGCAGGGCAGTTTGCGGCCAAGCGCTTTGCAGCGGGCAAGCCGGTGGAAGACTTGCCCGTGGGGACTGCGCTGGCGCTTTAAGGCTTGGTTAGACGCGTTCGAAGATGGCGGCAATGCCCTGGCCGCCGCCAATGCACATGGTGACGAGTGCATAGCGGCCGCCGGTGCGGTGCAGCTCATGGATCGCCTTGACGGTGATGATCGCGCCGGTGGCTCCAATCGGGTGGCCCAGCGAGATGCCCGAACCATTGGGGTTGACCTTGGCCGGGTCGGCGCCCAGGCCCTTGGTCACTGCGCAGGCTTGTGCGGCAAAGGCTTCGTTGGCTTCGATGACATCCATCTGGTCCAGCTTGAGGCCGGTCTTGGCCAGCACGGCCTTGGACGCGGGCACGGGGCCAATGCCCATGATCTTGGGATCGACCCCTGCATGGGCATAGCCCACCAAACGGGCCAGCGGCTTGGCGCCGCGCGCCTTGGCGGCGGCGGCTTCCATCAGCACCACGGCGGCTGCGGCGTCATTGATACCCGAGGCGTTGGCGGCGGTGACCGTGCCGTCTTCCTTGATGAAGACGGGCTTCATCTTCTGGAAGTCCTCGATCTTGGCGCCGGCGCGGAAGTGCTCGTCCTTGTCAAAGCTGATATCACCCTTCTTGCTTTTGAGCACCACGGGCACGATCTGGCCGGCAAAGCGGTTCTCGGCCCAGGCCTGCTCGGCGCGCTGGTGGCTGCTCAAGGCCAATTGGTCCTGGTCATCGCGGCTGATGCCAAATTCCTTGGCCACGTTCTCGGCGGTCACACCCATGTGGATGTTGTGGAACGGGTCATGCAGCGCGCCGGTCATCATGTCGATCATCTTGAAATCGCCCATGCGTGCGCCCCAGCGGCTGGTGGTGCTGGCGTAGGGCGCGCGGCTCATGTTCTCGGCTCCGGCGCCAATGGCCACGTCATAGTCACCGAGCAAAATGCCCTGGCTGGCCGTCACAATCGCCTGCAGGCCCGAGCCGCAGAGGCGGTTGACATTCATCGCCGGTGTCTCCTGCGGGCAGCCACCCTGGATGGCCGCCACGCGGCTCAGGTACATGTCCTTGGGTTCCGTGTTGACCACGTGGCCGAAGACCACATGGCCCACATCCTTGCCTTCAATGCCGGCGCGGGCCAGCGACTCCTTGACCACCAGTGCACCCAGCTCGGTCGGTGGAACATCCTTGAGGCTGCCGCCAAAGGTGCCGATGGCAGTGCGCACGGCGCTGCAGACAAGTACTTCACGGGACATGGAAAGGTCTCCTGTTTAGGTTGGAATGGGCATGCAAATGTTGCCTTGCAGCATTATTGCCAGCCAGGCGGCCCATGTGCAAACCGCAGGCGGCCAGCGCGCACCTTGGTGACAGTCCATGGCGGGCATGGACCCTGCGCTGCGCGCCGTGGTTCAAGGCTCGCGCACGTCGGCAATCACATGCTGGCCAAAGTCGGCGCGGTCCAGCCAGCCCAGCACCTTGGCACCGGCTTCTGCCGGGCTGCTGAGTTTGCCGCCCTCATGCAGGCCCTTGAAGTTGCCCACATCGGGGAAGGCGCCCGCATCGGCATTGCGCAGCTGCACCTGCATGTCGGTGTCGATCACGCCGGGCGCGAGTGAGACGATCTTGGCGCCATGGGGCTTGTGGGCTTCTTCCAGCGCCACGCAGCGGGCATAGGCATCCATGCCGGCCTTGGCCGTACAGTAGGCGGCCTGCGATGCCATGGGGCGGCGGCCCAGGCCGGACGAGACATTGAGCACTTTCTTGGGGACGGTCCAGCTGTCGGTCGCACCCAGAAACACCCCCGTCAGCGCCATCGGCGCCTCCAGCCCCACGCGCAGCGCATTGCGCAGGTCGGGCGTGGCCAGGTCGGACAGCGGCGCGATCTGCGGAATCACGCCGGCGTTGTTGATCAAGGTGATGCTGGCCCAGTCGCTGGCCTGGAGGCTGCGCAGCCAGTCGCCCAGGCGCTGGGCGGCGGCATCGGTATCGCCCAGGTCCTGCTCCCACTGGATGAGCTGATCCGGCGATGGAGCGGCAGCGGCCAGCGCGCTGGAGCTGCGGCGCGCAATGCTCAGCACGGTGTGGCCCTTGGCCAGAAGTTGCTGGCCCATGGCCAGGCCCATACCGCGCGAGCCGCCGGTCAGGATGGTGAGGTGTTTGGTGGTCATAACTGCTTATCGTAACGGCAGATGGCGCTGAGCGCGACGGCGTTTTTCCCGGTGGCCTGCACAAGTGCGGCGGCTTGGTTAGGATGGGCAGCTTTGGAATCACAAAGAAAAAGGAAGCACAGCATGGACCAATCCAAAGTAGCCATCGTGATCGCCGGTGGATCCGGCATGGGCGCAGCGGCGGCACGCCAGTTGCACCAGGCCGGTTATGCGCTGGGCATCTTGTCGTCCTCGGGCAAGGGCGAGGCGCTGGCCCAGGAGCTGGGCGGTGTGGGCGTGACGGGCTCCAACCAGTCTGTGGCCGATATGCAAAAGCTGGTGGATGCGGTGATGGCGCGCTATGACCGCATCGATGTGCTGGTCAATGGCGCCGGCCACGGCCCCAAGGGTGACCTGCTGTCGATCAGTGACGAGGACTGGATCAAGGGTCTGGAGGTCTACTTTCTGAACGTGGTGCGCGCCACGCGCCTGGTTGCGCCCATCATGCAAAAGCAGGGCGGCGGCGCCATCATCAATATCTCATCGGCCTGGGCGTTTGAGCCGGCAGCGCTGTTCCCCACCTCGGCGATGGCACGCTCCGGCCTGGCCGCCTTCACCAAGATTTTCTGCGACGAGTACGGCAAGCACAACATCCGCATGAACAATGTGCTGCCCGGCTGGATTGACAGCCTGCCCAAGAAGGACGAGCGCCAGGCAGCGGTGCCACTGCAGCGCTACGGCAAGGCCGACGAGATTGGCGCGACGGTGGCCTTTTTGGCCTCCGATGGTGCGGCCTATATCACCGGCCAGAACATCCGCGTGGATGGCGGCCTGATGCGCCACGTCTAATACGACCCGGCCGTTCTAGCACGGCCTTTAGAAATCGGCCGCCAGCCGGCAGTCCAGCCACTGGCCGGTCACCGGGTGGGCAAAGCCCAGCTGCTGCGCCTGCAGCAGCAGGCGTGGCGCCATCGCCTGCACTGCGGCGCTGGCATACAGGCCGTCGCCCAGCATCGCATGGCCGATGGCCTGCATATGCAGGCGCAGCTGGTGGGTGCGGCCGGTCAGCGGCTCCAGCCACAGGCGCGTGCTGCCGGCAGGGATGGCGGGCAGCGCGGCCGCTTCCTCCGCATTCATCGCCCGCCACCAGGTCTGGCTGGGCTTGCCCATCTCCCCATCCACCCGCTGCAAAGGTCGGCGCTCCCAGTCGGCGATCAGCGGCAGATCCACCAGGCTCCAGGTATGGCCATCCTGCGGCATCGCGGCATGCAGCACATGCTCAGGTGCCAGAGGCTGTGCAACTGGATTGCCGTAGACCACGGCGGTATAGCGCTTGCGCACGGCGCGGGCCGCAAAGGCGTCGCCCAGCGCGCGCTGCACCGCCAGGCTGCGCGCCATCACGACGAGGCCCGAGGTGGGCTGGTCCAGCCGGTGCACCACCAGCGCATCGGGCCATTGCTGGCGGGCCCGGGCGCTGAGGCAATCCTGCTTGTCTTCTCCCCGGCCGGGCACGCACAACAGGCCCGATGGCTTGTTCAGCACCAGCAGGTGTTCGTCGATGTAGTCGGGGATCAGCATGGGGCGGTGTGAGACGAAAGCAGCGCCTGATTCTAAGTGCTGCAGCCTAGGTGACAGCGCGCGCTGCGCACTGCGCGCGCCTGCCTGTACTGTATGCCTCGTCATAAGCTGCAGGCATTTGCTCATGCAACCCGCTGGCAGTGCGGGTTGCTACGATGCCCTTTGCCGCGCGCACGCGCTATAAAAACAGATGCATGCCGGTGGTGGTATGTGCAGCCTTGACTGTGCGCCGCCACTGGCCATACCACAAGGAGACCCAATGCTAGGCCTGATGCAAAAGCAGCAACTGCTGACCTCCAACCTGCTGGAGTTTGCGGAGCGTTACCACCGCGATACCGAAATCGTCTCGCGCCGCGTGGAAGGTGATATCCACCGCTACACCTATGGCGACTTTGCGCAGCGCGCCCGCCAGCTGGCGCAGGCCCTGGATGGCATGGGGCTGGCCGCGGGCGCGCGCGTGGCGAGTCTGGCCTGGAATGGCTACCGCCATATGGAGCTGTACTACGGCGTGGGCGGCTCGGGCCGGGTCATCCATACCTTGAACCCCCGGCTGCACCCCGACCAGGTGGTCTGGATCGTCAACCATGCCGAGGACGAGGTGCTGTGTTTTGACAGCTGCTTCCTGCCCATCGTGCAGGCCATCCACGCGCGCTGCCCGACGGTACGCCAATGGGTGGCGCTGTGTGATGCTGACCAACTGCCTGCCGATGCCGGCATCCCCGGCCTGGTGGCCTACGAGGCCTGGATTGCGGCTGCCGACGGCGCCTACCAGTGGCCCGAGTTTGACGAAAACACCGCCTGCGGCATGTGCTACACCAGCGGCACCACGGGCAATCCCAAGGCCGTGCTGTACTCGCACCGCAGCACCGTCTTGCATGCCTATGGCGCTTCGCTGCCCGATGTGATGGACATCTCCTCGCGCGATGTGGTGCTGCCGGTCGTGCCGATGTTCCATGTCAACGCCTGGGGCCTGCCGTTTTCCGGGCCGCTCAATGGCGCCAAGCTGGTGTTTCCCGGCCCGGCGCTCGATGGCCCCTCGGTCTACGCGCTGATGGAGGCCGAGAAGGTAACCTTTGCCGCTGGCGTGCCCACGGTCTGGCAGATGCTGCTGAGCCATGTGCAAAGCCAGGGCCTGCGCTTTGGCAGCCTGCAGCGCACCATCATTGGCGGCTCGGCCTGCCCGCCGGCGATGATCAAGACCTTCCAGGAGGACTATGGCGTCACCGTGCTGCATGCCTGGGGTATGACCGAACTCAGCCCGCTGGGCACCGTCTGCACCTTGAAGCACAAGCACCTGGACCTGCCGGCCGACACCCAGGCGCAGCTGCTGGCCAAACAGGGCCGGGTCATCTTTGGCGTGGACATGAAGATCGTCGGTGACGACGGCCAGGACCAGCCCTGGGATGGCAAGACCTATGGCGACCTGCTGGTGCGCGGCCCCTGGGTGGTGGCGGACTACTACCGCAGCGAGGGCGCCTCGCCGCTGGTCACTGATGCGCAGGGGCGCGATTGGTTTCCCACCGGCGATGTGGCCACCATCGATGCCGATGGCTTTATGCAGATCACTGACCGCAGCAAGGATGTGATCAAGTCCGGGGGCGAATGGATCAGCTCCATCGATATCGAGAACATTGCGATGGCCCACCCGGCCGTCACGATGGCTGCCTGCGTGGGCATGCCCCATCCCAAGTGGGACGAACGGCCGGTGGTTTTTGTAGCGCTCAAGAAGGGCGCTGCCGTGAGCGAGGAGGACTTGCTCGCCTTCTACCAGGGCAAGATGGCCAAGTGGCAGATCCCCGATGCCGTGATCTTTGTGGAGGCCATTCCGCTGGGTGCCACTGGCAAGATGCTCAAGACCCGGCTGCGTGAGCAGTTCAAGAACTACGTGCTGCCAGCCTGATGGCTGCATTTTGAATGACTCGCTGAACGACTTTTCAGCCCTACCAGGAGGCCTTTGCATGACGCGCAAGATTGGGCAATTATTGGATCTGACCGGCAAGACGGCGCTGGTGACGGGCGGCTCGCGCGGCCTGGGCCTGCAGCTGGCCCATGCGCTGGGCGAGGCTGGCGCCAAGGTGGTGGTGACCAGCCGCAAGGCCAGCGAACTGGAAGCGGCGGTGGCCGAGCTAGGAGGCGCAGGCATTGATGCGCGCTGGATTGCTGCCGACTGCGCGGTCGACAGCGAGATCGAGCGCCTGGCCATCGAGGTGCTGGGGCGCGTGGGCGATGTGGACATTCTGGTCAACAACGCCGGTGCCAGCTGGGGGGCGCCGGCCGAAGACCACCCGGCCGCCGCCTGGGACAAGGTGATGAACCTGAATGTGCGCGGCTATTTTCTGCTGTCGCAGCAGCTGGCCAAGCGCTGCATGATTGCGCGCCGGCAGGGCGCCATCATCAACCTGGCATCGATTGCCGGGCTGGGCGGCAACCCGGTGGGCATGAAGACCATCGCCTACAACACCAGCAAGGGCGCGGTCATCAACTTCACCCGCGCGCTCGCTGCCGAATGGGGGCACTACGGCATCCGCGTCAATGCCATCGCACCGGGTTTTTTCCGCACCAAGATGGCCAATGGCCTGATTGACCAGATCGGCGAGGATGCGATGACGGCCGGCGTGCCGCTGGGCCGCTTGGGCGGGGATGATGATTTGAAAGGTTCTGCGGTGCTGCTGGCCAGCGATGCGGGCAAACACATCACCGGCCAATGCCTGGCCGTTGATGGCGGCGTCAGCATTGTCACTGCGGGTTGATGCGGGGAGCCTTAACCGGTCAGGCTGGCCGGGTACTTCGATGGGCCTCCCGCAAAGGGCAGCCCCCCTGCATCAGCTGCGGTCCGTCTGCGCCAGGTAGAACCACTCGCGGTTCACGGCGGCATCGGGCTGGGGGAAGATCACGCAGCCATCGAAGGGCGCCAGAATCTGGCTGCCATCGGCGCGGGTGGCGAGCAGGTCACCCTGGCGGAACGGGTCAAAGTTCTGCCACTCCTTTTGCATGCGGTCATCGGCGCTTTGGCGCATGAACACCTGGCGCATATGGTGGGTGGTGTACTGGGCGACGGGCTCGACGGTCACATCGGCCATCTCCAGCAGGGCCAGTACGCCAGCGATACAGCGGTCGGCCACCTCGATGGCCTGGGGCTCTTCGTGCGAGCCCGACTCCACGGTGATCGCGTAGCCCCCGCGGCTGCGCATGAACTCATTGGTGCCGATGCCGTGCTCGGGGCGAAGGGCGCCGCCGCTGGCCTTCACTGCCTGTTCATACACCTCCAGCCAGCCTTGCACGATGATGGGCAGGCCCACGGCCTTGGCAAAGGCCTCTTCCTCTTGCTGGCGGGCAAAGGGCTCGAGCGTGCCGGTGTTGTTGAGCGGGCCGGTCATCGCAAAGGCCCGGCCTTCGCCGCTGTAGGAGTGCAGATCGAGCAGCGCATCATGGCTCTCGAGCAGCGGGGCCAGTGCATTGACCATATGGTCTTCAAAGTTCTGCGGCTGGGCCTGGGGCACAAAGTTGCGGTTGAGGTTGCGGTCGCCTTCGCGCTCGTTCTTGATAAAGGCCTTGGGGTTGGCCACGGGCACCATCGTCAGGCGGCCGCGCTTGAGGCGCACCTGGCCCGATTCAAAGCGCTCGATCCAGCGGCGGATCGCATGCGTGCCACTTTGCTCATTGCCATGCACGGCGCCAAAGATCAGCAGCGACGGGCCCGGCACGGCGGACGCCCAGCCGTAGCTGCGCAGCGCAGCAGGTTGCTCGGCAGAAGGGCTGTGGTCCTGTTGCGGGATATGGAAGCGAGAGACGGTCATTGCAGTTTTCCGGTGTGATGGCCTGCCAGCCCGGGCCGCTGCGTCACAAGCCTTGCATCCCGCCAGGGACTGTCGCACCAGAGCAGGGCGCAAGGTTTATACCCACAACCGTGGGGCAGGGGGCGGCATGTGCCATTGGCCCCAGCGTCTGGGTGCCAGCAGCCATCCTACCGCATCGGGCGCTGCAGGCGGCCGATTCTGCTATCAATTTTGATACGCAAAGCAACGGTTACCTGGCCCCTGGGGTGCGCCGCACTCTGCAAAAAGCAAAAAAGACTGCCCAAGCAGCCTTTTTCAGCAAAGCGGGCATCTAGGCCCAGCGCGCTTATGCAGCGCGCGTGAACACCAGGTCCCAGACACCATGGCCCAGACGCAGACCGCGGTTTTCGAACTTGGTCAGCGGGCGGTACTCGGGCTGCGGCGCGTAGCCGTCGGCCGTGTTCTTCAGGTCCGGGTTGGCCGAGAGCACCTCGAGCATCTGCTCGGCATAGGGCTGCCAGTCGGTGGCGCAGTGGATATAGCCACCGGGCCTCAAATGGGCGACGAGCTGGGCCACAAACGGCGCCTGGATCAGGCGGCGCTTGTTGTGCTTTTTCTTGTGCCAGGGATCGGGGAAGAACACATGGATGCCGTCGAGCGAGCCCGGCTGCAGCATGTTCTCCAGCACTTCCACGGCGTCGTGCTGGAAGATGCGGATATTGGTGATGTCCTGCTCGCCGATGCGCTTGAGCAGCGCGCCCACGCCCGGCTCATGCACTTCGCAGCACAGGAAATTGTCGTCCGGGCGAACGCGGGCGATGTGCGCCGTGGCCTCGCCCATGCCAAAGCCGATTTCCAAAATCACCTTGGCCTGGCGGCCAAAGGCGGCCTCGGCATTGAAGGCCTCGCCGGTGTAAGGCAGCACATAGCGCGCGCCCAGCGTTTCAAAGGCCTTGGCCTGGCCGGTGGTGGTGCGGCCGGCGCGGCGCACGTAGGAGCGGATGGTCTTGGGATGGGCCACATCCGCAGGCGCATGGCCGGGGGCACTGCTGGCATCGCGTGCGTTGGTGATGATGGGCTCGGGCACGGGGCCAGCAGCAGGCGTCGAAGAAGATTGCATGGTCATGGAGGTGCCGCTCAGCACAGGCGGCAAGGTGGCGCTTGCCCGGCAAGGGGCGCTGGGCCGCGTCAAAAAAGGGGCTATTGTAGATTTTTCCAGTCTGCAATGACGAAACGCTGGGCAATCGCCGTGTGCGCCCACTGCCATCTGGCTGCAAAGTCGCTGCCTATAATGCCTTTTTCAAAGTGACGTCTGTCGTGATTGCAGGTCTGTGTGCGACAGGAAACACGGGGTAGGGGCTCGGGAGCGCAGCATGCGCCTGGCCGCTTTCTGCCCCATGGGTTCCGGTATGGGCCTGCCTTTGCGCCAGCATCTGGAGCAGCATGGACATTCTTTCGTCGTTGGAGCCGATCGTGCGCGACCTCATTGCGCCGGCGGCCGCGCATACCGATAGCCAGGCGGTCTACCCGCGCCAGGCGCTGCAGGCCTTGGGCAGCCAGGGCCTGCTGGGCCTGATCAGCGCGCCCGAAGTAGGCGGCATGGGCGCGGGCCTGCCTGAAGCGGTACAAGTGGTCGAGCGCATTGCCCAGGACTGCCCCTGCACGGCCATGGTGCTGACCATGCACTACTGCGGCGTGGCACTGATCGAGCCTTTTGCGGCACAAGACACCCGGCGCGCCATTGCGCAGGGCCGCCATATCACCACCCTGGCGGTGTCCGAGACCGGCTCGCGCAGCCATATCTGGGCACCCACCGGTACCGCCGCTGCGCAGGGCCAGGACGCGGTGCTGCTCAATGCCCACAAAAGCATGATCACCTCGGCGGGCGAGGCCGACTCCTATGTCTGGATCTCGCGGGCTAGCACGGGGGAGGGCAATACGCTGTGGCTGGTCGACAGCCGCCTGCCCGGGCTGCAGATCCCATCGCGCTTTGATGGCATGGGACTGCGCGGCAATGCCTCATCGCCGATCATTGCGCGGGATGTAGCCGTGCCGCTGGCCTGCCGCTTGGGAGACGACGGCCAGGGCGAGGACGTCAAGGCCCGCTACCTGATGCCGTATTTCCCCACCTTGATTGCCACCACGTCGGTGGGCCTGATGCAAGGCGTGCTGCGCCGCGCTGTGCAGCATGTGGCCAACACCCGCTTTGCCGAAAATGGCAGCGGCCTGGCCGACCTGCCGACCATCCGGGCTTACCTCGCCAAGGCCCAGCTCAAGGCCGACCAGGCCCGCTTGCTGCGCGATGACGCCGTGCAGGCGGTGCTGGCGGGGCGCCCCGATGCCAAAACCCGGCTCTTGCAATGCAAGGCCGCTGCGGCCGAGGCGGCCCTGGAGGTGAGCGATACGGCGATGCGCGTCTGCGGCGGCGCAGCCTTCCGCAAGGACCTGGGCATTGAGCGGCTGTTCCGCGATGCCCGCGCGGCCTCCGTGATGGCCCCCACCACCGATGTGATCTATGACCTGCTGGGCAAGGCGCTGTGCGACGCCGCAGCCTGAGACCCCGTGACCCAACCAACCGGAGAGACATCTATCCATGACCGTTTCCTACACCACCCTCAAGATGGGCGCCGTGGCCTACGCGCCCAAGGTCATCACCATCTGGGAGGGCTTCAAGGCCCATTTCATCGAGCAAGGTCTGTACTTTGACTATGTGCTGTATTCCAACTATGAGTCGCTCACAGAGGCGCTGATGGATGGCACGGTGCAACTGGCCTGGAACTCGCCGCTCGCCTTTGTGCGCGCCGAGCTGATGGCGCGGGCCGCTGGCCAGCAGGTGCGATCGATCGCGATGCGTGACACCGACATGGATGTGCAGTCGCTGCTGGTGGTACGCGCAGACAGCCCCGCCCAGGCCCTGGCGGACCTGCGCGGCCAGACGCTGGGCTTTGGCGCCATTGATTCGCCCCAGGCCACCTTGATCCCGCTGGACCACCTGCGCCAGCACGGCCTGCTGGCGGGTCAGGATTTTCAGGTGCGCCGCTTTGATGTGCTGGGCGGCAAGCATGGCGACCATATTGGTGGCGAGCGCCTGGCGGCCAAGGCCATGGTGGCCGGTGAGATTGCGGCGTCCTGGATGGTTGCCAAGAACTACCTGGCCTTTGCCGCCGAAGGGACCCTGCCTGCAGGCACCACGCGCGTGCTCGACACCTCGCAGCCTTTTGACCACTGCAATATGACCGCCGGGCCCAGTCTCAGCGCTGCCGATGCGGCGCGCTTTACCGAGATCTTGCTGGCCATGTCCTGGGACGACCCGCTGATTCGCCCCTTGCTGGAGTTGGAAGGCCTCAAGGTCTGGCACCCCGGCCGCGCTTCGGGCTATGAACCCTTGTCCCGTGCAGTGCGCGATGAGCGCTTTTATGATGAGGCGGGCCGCATCCTGGCGGCGGACTACCGGTACTGAGGCCCATGGAAAAACCGCCAGCCCCCTCCAGCAGTACGGGTCCTGCAATCCCAGGCCAGGCCGACCTTGCCAGCATGCCACTGGTGGATTTGGGCCGGCTGGGCTTTGATGCCGGTGCGCACCTGCTGGTCAAGCACGGCCTGGCGGCCGTGGCCGTGGGCGAGTCGATCCGTGTCAGCGGCCAGGCGCCGGGCTGGCAAGCGCAGCTGGCGGCCTGGTGCCAGGCCCAGGGCCATGCGCTGCAAACGCCGACCGGTTGGCTGCGGCAGCCGGCCTTGCTGGTGCGGCGGGGCAGCGCGCAGGCGGGCCGCTGGCGCCATGCCGCCGTGGCCGGCCACAGCGATGCCAGCCAACCCGGCGCGGTGGCCGCACAGGCCGACCCGGCCTGGGGCCTGGCGGCGCGCGGTGCCGCGGTCGAGGCGGGCGCGCCGGCCTTTGCCTTTCGCCTGCAGGACAAGGCCGAGTTCTGGTCCGACCAGGCCGGGGACCTGTACGCGCAGGCGGTGGCTGCGCAATGGAATGCCGACACCGACATCGACTGGGACCAGGCACCTGAGCCACCTGCGGTGATCGAGGACGCCATCGTGCAGGTGATGACCTATATGGTCGAGAACGAGAATGCGGCGCTGATTGTGCCGGCGCGCTTTCTGGGTGAGCTGCACCCGCACTACCGCGAGCTGCAGGCGGCGCTGGCGATCCAGGTGGCCGATGAGGCGCGCCATATCGATGTGTTTACCCGCCGCATTCGCCGCCACGGGCGGGAGCCGGCACTATCCACCGCAGGCGGCCAGGCCTCGCTGCACAGCCTGCTTGCGGAAAAGGATTTTTCGGTCGCGGGCTTTTTGCTCTCGGTGCTGGGCGAGGGCAGCTTTGTCAACCTGCTGCAGTTCTTGCAGACCTATGCGCCCGATCCATTGACGCGCCAGATCTGCCGCCTGGCCGCCCGCGATGAGGCGCGCCATGTGGCGCTGGGCATGTCGCACCTGCTGCACCGTTTGAAGCAGGAGCCCGATTATCGCCACCGGCTGGCCCAGGCGGTGGAGGCGCGCCATGACGCGCTGGCTGGGACATCAGGCCTGAACGAAGAGGTGTTTGATGCGTTGATCCTCGTGGGCGCGGGCGCCTTGTCGGCCGATGCGCTGGCGCTGGGCAGCCAGCGCGTGCAGCAGCTGATGCAGGACATGGCCGATGGCCGCTACACCAAGCTGGTGCGGCTGGGCTTTGAGCGTGGCCATGCGCAGGAGCTGGCCTCCTTGCACACGCGCAACTTCATGTAGCGGCCAGGTGGCGGCGTGCCCATTGCGCCGTCCAGTCGGCCAGCGCATCGGGGATGGAGCTAGCCTCGCCCGCCTCCAGCCCCAGGTGCTGGGCGGACTGGCGCAGCACGGCGATGCGCTGCTCGGCACTGTCGACCACGACGGCTGGCGCGCCGTATTGCTTGGAGAGCTTTTCGCCATCGGCCTGCAGCACCAAGGGCGTGTGCATATAGCGGGGCGCTGGCAGGCCCAGCGCGCGCTGCAGCAGCAGCTGGCGCGGGGTGTTGTCGGCCAGGTCGGCGCCGCGCACCACATCGCTGATGCCTTGCGCGGCGTCATCGACCACCACAGCCAGTTGGTAGGCCCAGAGGCCATCGGCGCGCTGGACCAGAAAATCACCCACGCTGGCGGCCACGTCCTGCTGCAGGGGGCCCAGCCAGCGGTCTTGCCACAGCAGCTGCTGGTCGCTGTGCAGCACCGGGTGATCGGCTGTCGGCAACTGGCCGTCTTCGGCCGCCAGCGCGCTGGCATGCTGCTGGTAGTGCAGGGTATGGAAGCGCCAGCTGCGACCGGTCTTGCCATGCAGGCCATCGCGGCAGGTGCCCGGGTAGGGGCGCTCGCCATGGCGCTCGTGCACATGGCCTTGCGCGGCGAGCGCGGCGTCCATATCGCGGCGCGTGCAGGCGCAGGGGTAGGCCCAGCCAGCGGCCTGCAGCTGCGCCAGGGCCTGGGCATAGAGGCCACGGCGAGCTGACTGCCACTGCGGGGGCGCATCGGGGATCAGCTGCAGCGCATGGAGCTGGCGCAGGATTTCCTGGTCCATGCCTGGCGGGCAGCGCGGTGGGTCGATATCTTCGATACGCAGCAACCAGGTGCCGCCATGGGCGCGGGCATCGAGCCAGGATGCCAGGGCCGCCACCAGCGAGCCCGCATGCAGCGGGCCGGTGGGCGAGGGGGCAAAACGGCCGGTATAAACGCGAGAGCTCATGGGAGAGCAAGTGTAATGCCGCAGGCAAGCGGGCAAAAGCACGGCTGCCCGGCGCTCAATGGGCTCAAGAAGTTGAAAAGGAAAAGCGCCCGGCAGGCCTGCCGGGCGCGCCGCGCTTATTCGCCGAGCACGGCCAGCGCGAGTTCCAGGCCGGAGACAAAGGCATCTTCCACGCGGTAGCCCAGGCACCAGTCACCGCACAGGCCGATGGCACTCTTGGCATTCCACAGGTGGCTGCGGGCCTGGCCCTTGGCATCCTTGGGCAGCGGGTTGATGGTCTTGGCGTAGCCCCATTGCACCACGCGGATATCGCTGGGGGTGGCGCGGATGCGGGTCAGCTCAGAGAAGGCCTGCAGCATCTTGGCGGCGACGCGCTGGGGCTCGTCGTTCTCATGCTTGCGCGCCCAGTCGGGGCTGGCCTGCACGGTCCAGCGCTCGACCTTGCCGCGACCGGGCTTGGACGACTCGCGCGAGAGCCAGGTGATACGGGGGTGTTCGGTGCGGGCGGCATTCCACTGCGGGCCCATATTGGTGATGCTCGGGTCCACTGCGTGGGCAAAGGTCAGCAGCAAGGTCCAGCTCGGGGCGATATAGACATCGGACAGCTGCCAATCAGCGGGCACGTCGGTTTCGCTGTCGGCCAGCAGCTCCTGGGCTTCGGGCGAGGGGATGGCCAGCACCACGCCATCGAGGCCCGCATAGACATGCACGCCGCCGTCCACATCTTCGGTGCGCAGTTGCCACTGGCTGGGGTTGAGGGCATCGCGCTCAAAGGCCAGCGCGTATTCGTTGAGGCGCACATCGAGCGGCGCGGCCCAGGAGGCGAGCAGGCTGTCCATCGTGGGCACGCCCACCAGATGGGCTTCCATGCCGCGCTGCGTGGTCACAGCGACCTTGCCGGTGGCATCCAAGGTGCGGATGGCGTTGACGCTCCAGTGGCGGGTGACGCTGGGTGTGCTGTCCAGCGCCAACTGAAAGCGCGGGTCGCGCACCGTGAAGAACTGGGCGCCCACATCAAAGCTGCCATGCGCGCTGTGGCGGCTGGCCATGCGGCCGCCCACCTGGGGTTGTGCTTCGATCACGGTGACCTGGTGGCCCGCTTGCTGCAAGGTGCGCGCGCAGACCACGCCAGCCATGCCGGCGCCAATCACCGCATAGTGCTTGCGGCTGGCCAGAACAATGTTGGAAGAGGAGGCTGATCGTTTGGGTTTGGGGGGAATGCGAGAAGACATGAAAGACTTTCTGTACTGTTTCGGCAAACGATAAGGCGTCATGGATGGCTGCGGGTGCAGCGGCATCTGAAGAGCCACTCTACACGGTGTGCAGGCCCATTTTGCTCAGGATTTATCCCACATAGTGATTGCTCAGTAAAGAAGTGCGTGTGGCCTCGGACTGCAGCTGGTCCAGCCACCACTGCAAGGCCTTGCCCGGGTTGGTGCCGCGCCAGGCGTAGCGCAGCTTGATCTTGCGGGGCGGCCGCATCAATTCGCGCTCCACCAACTGGCCGCTGCGCAGATAGGGCATGGTCATGTTGTCGGGCAAAAAGCCGCCACCAATCCCGCGCAGCTGCGCCTGGAGCTTGGCCTGCATGGTGTCCACCGTGAGCACATCCTGACCGTTGATCACGCCAATGGTCTGGCCTTGGCCGCTGCGCGAGGAATCGGCCACGGCGATGATGCGGTGCTGGCGCAGCACCTCGTCGCTGATGGGTTGCATCTCGTCGGCCAGGCGGTGGTGGGGCGCGACGACATAGCGGAAGGTGATCTCGCCCAGGTCCAGCTGCTGCAGGCCTGCGACGTGGGAGGCATCGACGGCAATGCCAATGGCCAGGTCGGCGCGGCCCGAGCTGAGCGCTTCCAGCGTGCCGGCCAGGATGGAGTCGGTGATCTTGAGCCGCGTGGGCGGTGCAATGGTGTAGAAGGCCTCGACCAGCTCCAGCAAGGTGGTGCGCGAGACCACGCCATCGACGGCAATGCGCAGCTCAGGCTCCCAGCCGGTCGCCACGCGGCGCACCCGGTTGGCCACCGCATCGACTTCGGCCAGCAGGCGTGCGCCTTCGCGCAGCAGCTCCTGACCCGCTTCGGTGGGCCTCGCCTGGCGCGCACTGCGGTCAAACAGCAGCACATCCAGCGCATCTTCGACCTGGCGGATGCGGTAGGTCAGGGCGCTGGGCACCAGACCCAGCTGGCGCGCCGCAGCGGCAAAGCTGCCGGTGTCGGCCACCAGCTGCAGCAGGGCCAGGGTATCGGGGGTGAGGACATCGCGATCACGCAACAAGGCCATTTTGACGGTTCTTTCCTACATGCGGCATCGGGCAGATCGGTAAATCTTCGCTGCTGAGACCGGTTGGGTTCAGGCCTGAGAAGGTATTTGCGATCTCTACGCGGCGCGAGAAGATCGTTGATACGCTCTTGTATAAGACCATCAGATTTTTTGAATGATGCCATCAAAACCGCTGCCCCGCAGGCAGAAGCTACGGTTTTACAGTCATGGACATGGTGTTGAACAGCGCAATGTGCGCCGTTTGCCAGACAGGAGATCAAAAATGTTGATGGTTCGTAAATCTGCTGATCGTGGCCATGCCGACCATGGCTGGCTGCGCTCCAACCACAGTTTCTCGTTTGCCGGCTACTACGACCCCCGCTTCATGGGCTGGGGCAATCTGCGTGTGATCAATGAGGACCGCGTGGCCCCGGGCAAGGGCTTTGGTACCCATGGCCACCGCGACATGGAAATCATCAGCTACGTGCTGGAGGGCAATTTGGCGCACAAGGACAGCATGGGCCATATCGAAGGCCTGCCACCGGGCGATGTGCAGCGCATGAGCGCGGGCACCGGCGTGCAGCACAGCGAGTTCAACCATGCCAGCGGTCAGGAGACGCATTTTCTGCAGATCTGGATTGAGCCCGATCGCAAGGGCGTTGCGCCCAGCTATGCGCAAAAGACGTTTTCGGACGCGGACAAGCGCGGCCAGCTGCGCCTGGTGGTGTCGCCCGATGGGGCGCAAGGCTCACTGACGATGAATGCCGATGCGCGCATGTATGCCGGTTTGTTCGATGGCGATGAGGAGGCGAGCCTGCGCCTGTCGCCCGGACGCAAGTCCTATGTCTATGTGGTGCGGGGCGAGGTGTCGGTCAACGACCAGGCGCTGCACACCGGTGATGCGGCCTATCTGGACCAGGAGACATCGCTGCGATTGGCGCAAGCGCGCGATGCCGAAGTGCTGGTGTTTGACCTGGCGGCTTGATGTTCACGGGGCGACGCCCTTGAGGACAGCGCCCCGTGTGGGGTAGGTGTGAGTAGTGGTGGTGTTATTTCAAGGAGAAAAATATGAACGCATTGCAAAATCCTTTGGCTCTGTTGGGCCGCATTCTGATTGCCTGGTTCTTTGTCATTCCGGGCTGGGGCAAGTTGACCGGCTTTGCCGGGGCCGTGGGTTACGCCCAGTCGGCGGGCATGCCGATGCCCGAGGTGGGGGTGGCCGTGGGCCTGGCCATTGAGATCCTGGGCGGCCTGGCCCTTCTGCTGGGCCTGGGCACGCGCTATGCCGCCGCCATTTTGGCCATCTTTACCTTGGCCGCGACGGTGATTTTCCATGCCTACTGGTCGGTTCCCGCCGAGGCCGTGATGGTCACCAAGCTGCTGTTCAACAAGAACATCGCCATCGTGGGCGGGCTGCTGGCCTTCGCTGCCTTTGGGGCCGGTGCCTGGAGCCTGGACGCCAAGCGCCGCGCTGCCTGAGAGGTGGCGAGACGGGGCCTGAGCGCTTGGCCGCTCAGGACTCGGTCTTGAGCGCCGTCTTGCGCAGGCCATCATCGACGGCGCGGCGCTCGTCAAACACAAAGCAGCTGCCCTGGTAGCCGCTGCCATCGGTTTCTTCAAAGTACTTGAGGATCCCGCCTTCGAGCTGGTAGACATGCGTTAGGCCTTCTTCCTGCATCAGGATGGCGGCCTTTTCGCAGCGGATGCCGCCGGTGCAGTAGCTCACCACGGTCTTGCCTTCCAAGTCCTGGCGGTGCGCGCGCAACTGCGCGGGGAACTCGGTGAACTTGCGCAGGCGCCAGTCGATCGCGCCGACAAAAGCGCCTTCATCGACCTCATAGTCATTGCGCGTGTCCAGCGTCACCACCGGGCGGCCCTGGTCATCATGGCCTTGCTGCAGCCAGCGCTGCAGGTCGCGGGGGCTGACCGAAGGCGCCCGGCCGTTGGCAGGGCGTATCGCCGGGTGGTCCATGCGGATGATCTCGGGCTTGACCTTGACCAGCATCTTGCGAAACGGCACCGTCTGCGACCAGCTTTCCTTGGGCTGCACATCGGCAAAACGCGGGTCCCCGCGCAGCGCATCCACCCAGGCATGCACGGCCTCAGCGGGCCCGGCCAGAAAGAAATTGATGCCTTCCTCGGCCAGCAGCACGGTACCCTTGAGCGCCAGATCGGCCGCGCGCTGGGCCAGCAGCTCGCGCTGCGCCTCACAGTCGGTCAGGCTGACAAACTTGTAGCAGGAGATGTTGAGAATCGAAGGCACGGTGGTTATCTGGCAAAGCGTCGGGTGGGAGAGAGCGGCCTGCGGCGCAGCGCAGCGCATCGCGGGCGGCTATTGTAGCCAGGGCCGCGCTGGTCCCCGGACACCCGCAGTGCCGGACCGAGGTCGCTAGATGGAATACTCGATGCCGTCATCGCTGTGCGCACGGCGCATCGCCTGCAGAAACTCGGCATCGGTGCGGTACATGCGCAGATGCGGGTTGTCCTGCAAGAGGCCGGCGCGTTTGAGGCGGGCTTCAACGGGCAGCTTCATGCCAACGATGTGCAGCATGCCGCCGCGCTTGGCAGCCATGCGCTCGAGCCGCACAAAGGCTTCGACGCCGGTGATGTCGATCTGGTTCATCGGCTGGGCCAACAGGGCGAGCTGCCGGTAGTGCGTGTGCTGGGTCCAGACATTGGCGGCGCGCTCCTCCAGCGCGGCAGCCGATGCAAAGTCCAGCTCCGAATCCATGCGCAGGGCCAGCAGATCCGGGGCCAAGGGGGGCAGTTGCCACAGATGGCGGTCGCGCAGGCTGCCATCGGGGTGCAGGCCTACCTCAACAATGCGCGGGTGCAGGCGGTTGTAGAGAAAGTAGCAGGAGCTGAGCAAAATGCCCGACAGCACGCCCCAGTAGATGCGTGGCGCCGTCAGCAAGGTGACGCCAAAGGTGGCCACTGCAATGCTGCCTTCGATGCGTGAGATCTTGAACAGGTAGACCAGGACGCGGGGCTTGACGAGGTTGGCGACAGCCGTCATCACGATGGCAGCGAGCGCGGCCTGCGGCACATGGTAGAGCGCCGGGATGAACCACAGCACGACGGCCACGACCAGCAAGATGGAAAAGACATTGGCGTAGCCCGTCTTGGCGCCGGCCAGCAGATTGACGGCCGAGCGCGAGAACGAGGCACTGGTGGCAAAGCTGCCAAACAGGCCGGCACTCATCTTGGACAGGCCTTGCGCGACCAGCTCCTGGCTGCTGTCCCAGCGCGTGCCCGCCTGTTGGTGCTCGACCTGGGCGCTGGAGGCGGTCTCCAGCGCACTGACCAGCGAGATCACCAGCACCGGCATGACGAGCAGGCCAAACTGCGACCAGTCCAGCATGCCCGGCCAGACCAGCTGCGGCAGGCCCGTGGGCAAGTGGCCGACCACGGCGCCGCCCTTGTCGGCAAAGTCGGTGGCCCAACTGATAAGCCCGGTGCAGCCGATGACAAAAACAGCAGACGGAAAGGCGGGGCGCCACTTTTTGCCCACCACCAGGATGGCGATGCTCGCCAGGCCCAGCAGGATGGAGCGCCAGTCGAAAAGGCCCAGCGAGGGGTTGTCCCAGACCGTGGCCCAGTCGCTGCGCATGCCCAGCAAACTAGGCAGCTGCGAGGCCAGAATGAGCAGCGCAGCGGCCTGCGTGAAGCCGGCCAGCACGGGCGAGGTCACCAGGTTCAGCAGCCAGCCGGCGCGCACCAGGCCCAAGCTCAGCTGGACCAGGCCGGCCATGATGGCCATCCACGCTGCCAGAATGACCCACTGGGCCGAGCCGGGCTCGGCCATGCCGGTGAGCGAGGCGCCAATGAGCAAGGCGCTCAGCGCCGTGGGCCCGACGCCCAGCCGAGGCGAGGGGCTAAAGAGGATGGCCACGGCTGCGGGAATGATCGAGGCATAGATGCCGGTGATCAGCGGCATGCCAGCCAGATGCGCATAAGCCACGCCCTGGGGCACCAGCATCAGCCCTACCGTCATCCCCGCCATGAATTCACCGCGCAAGAGTTGTTTGGTCGGCTTGGGCCAGCGCAGGAAGGGGAAAATGCGGTAAATCAGGGAGGGCTGCATGGCAGCATTGTCGCCGCATCGACGCGCACTTGCAGCCAGGCGCTTGCGCAACGGTGACTGCAGCCGCAGCGCCCAGCCCCGCCCGTGAAGAACTGCCAAGGCCGCGTGTCTTTCCGGTATAGCTTGCTGCCGCTTGTCGCAAAGCCTTGGCAGGCGGCCTGGCTGCCGTCACAATGGATGGCACGGCCAGTGCCATGTTGGCCGGGTCTTGCCCTTTCCTGTGCCTGCCTTTGTGTCTGCTTTTGCGCCCGCTTCCCATGCACTTGATCCGTCGCTCCTCCACTGCCAAATCGATTGCTGTCTGGGCCTTGGTGCTCGCGGCCCTGGGCGCCGGCTCTGTCGTCCTCTGGCAAGGCGGGGCCTTGCAGCAGGCCTGGCGCTGGAGCCAGGGGCTGGGGCAGACACTCGATGCCTCGGGCCAGCGGGCCAGCGAGGCGGTGGAGCGCGCAGCGCAGGCCAACCGCCGACGCGCCGACGATGATGCGATCACCTCGCAGGTGAGCGATGCGCTGGCCGCCTCGCAAAGCGATGAGCTCGCTGCGCTGCAGGTGGAGACCTCGCACGCGATGGTCACCTTGCGCGGCACGGTGTCATCCAGGCCCTTGTTGGACCGGGCGGTGGCGCTGGCCAACGGTGCCATTGGCGTACAGGGCGTGTTCAGCCTGATCCAGGTGCGCCCGCAGGCGCTGGGTTGAGTGGCACGGTGGGTCCGCAGCCCCTCTCTGACCCATGGCCTTAGTCCCCTTGTGACCGGCCGCCAACCCGCTTGGCCGCATAATGCCGCCCAACACCGAAGGTGCCGGTTTTGCGCGCAGAACCGGGCACCGCTCCTCTTATTGGGCGGCCCCGTGCCTGCCTTTCTCTACCTTTGTTTGCCGCCATGCACCAGCACGACCACTCCCATGACCACGACCAGGGTCACTGCGACCACGCGCATTGCCAGCACCACCATGCCCACGGCCCCAAGCATATTTATGTGTATTCACCCTCGGGCGCTGTGCGCGATAAAAAGGCATTCCAACGTGCAGTGAAGCGCCTGGAGGCCATGGGCCACCAGGTCGAGGTGGACCAGGATGCGCTCGCATCCAGCACCCGCTTTGCCGGTGACGACGACACGCGCCTGGCGGCCATTGCCCGGGCCTGCGAGAGCGGCGCCGATGTGGCGATGATCAGCCGGGGCGGCTATGGGCTCTCGCGCCTGTTGCACCGCCTGGACTATGAACAGATCGCCAAGGCCGTGGCTTCGGGTACGCGCTTTGTTGGCCTGAGCGATTTCACGGCGTTCCAGCTGGCGCTGTATGCCAAGACCCGTGCCATGACCTGGGCCGGCCCGGCGCTGGTGGGTGATTTTGGTGCAAAAGATGGTGTCGACGACATCATGCAGGACTGCTTTGAAGACCTGCTGAGCGGCGCGGGCGAGGGCGCCGGCTGGCGGCTGACGGCTGAAAAAACCGGCACGGTGACCGGCGCCTCGGCCTCGGTCGATGTCTACATCCCCAAGGCCACGCTGTGGGGCGGCAACCTGGCGATGATCGCGTCGCTGGTAGGCTCGCCTTACCTGCCCAAGGTCAAAGGTGGCGTGCTGTTCATCGAGGATGTGGGCGAGACACCCTACAAGATCGAGCGCATGCTGACGACCCTGCTGCACGCCGGCGTGCTGGCCCAGCAAAAGGCCGTGGTGTTTGGCCAGTTCAGCGACTACCAGTTGAACGCGCATGACAAGGGCTTCAAGCTGGCCAGTGTCGTGCAGTGGCTGCGCACGCAGATCGAGGCCCCTGTCTTTACCAACCTGCCTTTTGGCCATGTGCCCACCAAGGTGCTGCTACCGGTGGGCGCCCAGGTATCGCTGAGCGTCGAAGGCCGTGACGCACTGATTTATTGGGGCCATCAATAACGCAAAGCGTGGGCTGGGCCTGGGTGCCCAGCCATCTACCATGCGCTTTGGACTGGGGCTTGTGACAAGCCAGGGTAGACCCCTGGCTGTTGGAATCTAAACAATTCGTAAGTTCGACGACGGGGCCAGACTGGCCGCGGGCGCCGGTTTGCAGTGTAATATGCATGGTCGCTATTGATACATAGGCTGGCGTTGCTCCTGGGGAGGAGGCAGCCCCTGCCGTAACAAGAAAATCCATGACAACTGTCGCCACCGTGGTATTCATCGATATCTCGGGCAGTACCGCATTGTTCGAAACCTTGGGCAATGAGCGTGCTGCGCGAGCAGTCGCGGGCATGACGGACGCTTTCAAGCAAGTCGTCGTGCAAGCGGGGGGGCGGGTGATCAAGACCCTGGGTGATGGTGTGCTGGCCATCTTCAACAGCAGTGCCTTGGCCGTGAGCGCCATGACCATGCTGATGCGCCGCCACTACGGGCAGTGGGACTCCCTGCCTGCATCGCAAAAATTCCATGTACGTGTGGGCATGAGCACCGGTGAAGTGGTGCTGATGGAGGGCGACTGCTATGGCGACTCGGTCAACATGGCCGCGCGCCTGTGTGAAAAGGCCGGTCACCGCGAGGTCTGGGCCGCCGCCTCGACGATGGAGTCCGGCGCCCGCGCCGATACTGTGTTTGTGCCGATGGGCTGGATGGATGTGCGCGGCAAGGCCGAGCAGCAAATGCTCTACCAGGTGCAGTGGATCGAGCCCGAAGCCCAGGAGGTCGTGACCGCGTACGACTCTGTCCTGCCGATGAAGCCCGAGGCAGTGGTGCAGATGCGGCTGCGGCTGGCATCGGGTGGGGTGGAGCGTTTTTTCAGCACCCAGGAGATGCCGATTTTTGTCGGCCGCTCATCGGATTCGGAATGGGTGGTGCTGGACCGGCGCGTCTCCCGCCAGCATGGCCGCATCGACTGGCGCAGCGGCAATGTGATCTACACCGATCTGAGCCGCTATGGCACCTGGGTGAGCTTTGGTGCCAACCCCGCCACTGCCGTGCGCCGCGAATCGGTGCAATTGCATGGCGTGGGTGTGATGTACTTTGGCGTGTCGCCCGAAGACCCCACGGCGCCCAGCACGGCGTTTTCGGTCACACCGGTCTAGGCACGCATGGCAGGCTCGGCATGTATGCGCCGAGCCCCTTCAATTTATGGCGTTTGCAGCGCTGCCAGTGCCGTGTTGATGCTGGCCGCATCGGTCGGGCGCACCACGCGGGCCACTTCCTGGCCATCGCGCAGCACCACCAAGGTGGGCCAGAGCTTGATGCGGTAGCTGCGGCCCAAGGGGCGGCCGGGGCCATCTTCCACTTTCAGATGCTTAATATCGGCGCGCGGGCCCAGCACCTGCTCGATCAGGCCTTGCGCGCCCAGGCAATGCGGGCACCAGGGCGTGCCAAATTCCAGGACGGTCAAGCCGGGCTGGGTGTCGATGTCGGAGCGCTGGGGCTCCTGGCTGAGGTGCTGTGCCGAGTAGGTCAAAAGGCGGCTCCAAATGTGCGGTGGTCGTGTGGACCGTTATAGCACCGGCCCGGCGTTGATTCGTCAGCACCAGTCACTTGTGCGGCGCTGGCATGTCCTGCAGCCGGGCCAATTCTTCAGGCGTATTGGCGTTGTAGAACGCCTGGGCATCGCCAAAAAGCACCAGGCAGTTTCCGTGTTGCGCCGCCCACTGCCGCAGCTTGCGCCCGCCGCCGGCGACAAATTGCCGAACACTGGCTGCCAGGCTGGCATGGATCAGGCAAAACGTGGGTTGCAGTACCGGGCGGTCGCTGCCAGTCTCTTCAGATGGTGTACAGGCCATCGCGATGGGGCAGCCCTGGGCGGCCGCAGCTTGCGCCAGTCGCTGCGCCAGGTCCAGCGGAAAATGCGGCGTGTCGCAGGCCACCGTCACCAGCCACGGCGTCTGGCAAGCTGCCAGGCCGGCGGCGAAGCCTGCCAATGGGCCCGGGAAAGCTTCGGTGTCTGGCAGGCTGAGGTCTGGCACCACTGGGTAGCCCAGCGCGCGGTAGGCCTCCAAGTGCCTGTTGGCATTGATCAGCAGTGGCCCCACCTGGGGCTGCAGCCGCTGGGCGCAGTGCCTGGCCAGCGCCTGGCCACCGAGCAGCTGCAGGCCTTTGTCAGCACCCCCCATGCGCGTGCCCTGGCCGCCTGCCAACACCAGGCCGGTGATGTGTTCGGGCGGGATGGTTGGTGCGCAAGAGGACATGGTGCAACGGAGCAGGGGGTTGAGGCCATCGGGCAGATGCGCCCATCACAGGAGGGCCGGGCCGAATCAGCCGCCGATATAACTCATCTCCACCCGCTGGCGTTGCAGGGCGATCTCGGGATGCAGGCTGCGCTGCTCGCTGTAGTTGTCGCTGCGCTGGCCCCAGACCTGGGCAAGGGCCTGGCGAATATCGCTATCGCTGGCGCCGTTGCGCAGCATGGCACGCAAGTCCCAGCCCTCGCTGGCAAACAGGCACAAGAACAGCTTGCCCTCGGTCGAGAGGCGCGCGCGGTTGCAGTCCTGGCAAAAGGCGTGGGTGACACTGCTGATCAGGCCGATTTCGCCGAGGCTGGGGTCATGCTGGCCGTTGGCGCCGACATAGCCCCAGCGCACGGCAGTCTCGCCAGGCGCAGTCGCTGACAGCGGGGTGAGTGCAAAGGCGGACTGCAGGCGCTCCAGCACGGCGTCCGAGGGCAGTACCTCTTCGAGCCGCCAGCCGTTGGTGGCGCCCACATCCATGAATTCGATAAAGCGCAGGGTCACGCCGCTGCCGCGAAAGTGGCGCGCCATCGCGACGACCTCATGGTCATTGACGCCGCGCTTGACGACCATGTTGACCTTGATGTTGCCAAAGCCCACCGCCTGCGCGGTCTCAATGCCTTGCAGCACCGTGGCGACCGGGAAGTCCATGTCGTTCATCTGGCGGAACAGCGGGTCGCTCAGGCTGTCGAGGCTGACCGTCAAGCGCTTGAGCCCGGCGTCTTTGAGGGCGCGCGCCTTGCGTGCCAGAATGGAGCCATTGGTCGTCAAGGTCAGGTCCATTGGCGTGCCGTTGAGCGTCTCGAGCTGGGCCAGTTGGGCGATCAGGGTTTCCAGGTTCTTGCGCAGCAGCGGCTCGCCACCGGTGATGCGCAGCTTGCCGACGCCCAGCTGCGCAAACAGGCGCGCTGTGCGGGTGATTTCCTCAAAGCTGAGCAAATCGCGGTGCGGCAGGTACTGGTGGTCCTTGTCGAACACGTCCTTGGGCATGCAGTAGCTGCAGCGGAAGTTGCAGCGGTCCGTCACGCTGATGCGCAGATCCCGCAGTGGCCGATGGCGCCGGTCATGTACAGCGCCGATGTGGGGCTGCGCAGTGCCGGCCGGTGCGGGCATGGCCAGGCCTGCATCGTGCAGACGCAGGTCCACCAGGGAAATGACAGGACGATCCATTACTCCATAGTACTAGAGAGCGCCCGACGATGCGGCCTTGCGGGTATGCGCTGCATCAGCCCTTCGTGAAAAGTACCAATCCTTGTCCACCAGGGGCCGGACTTGGTGTATGGTTCGCCCCCTTGTTCTCTTTTGCGTTGCTTTTGCCATGACCTTGCCCAGCCACTCCTCTTCTTCGCCCGCCCCTATAGATGTGGCGGTCATTGGCGGCGGCCCGGCGGGCCTGATGGCGGCGCACCGCCTGGCGCAGGCCGGTTTGCAGGTGACGGTCTATGACGCGATGCCTTCGGTAGGGCGCAAGTTTTTGCTCGCCGGGCGCGGCGGCCTCAACCTGACCCACTCCGAGCCCATGGCGCCGTTCGTCGGGCGTTACGGCCGCCAGCAGGCTGTCGTCGCCTCCTGGCTGCAGTATTTTGGTGCGGCGGAAGTGCAAGCCTGGGCCCAGGATCTGGGCATCGAGACCTTTGTTGGCACCTCGGGCCGGGTGTTTCCCAAGGACATGAAGGCCGCACCCTTGCTGCGCGCCTGGCTGGTGGCCATGCGGGCCGCTGGCGTGCGTTTTGCGATGCGCCACCGCTGGCTGGGCTGGGACGCGGCAGGCGCATTGCGCTTTGCTGCCCCCGATGGCGAGACTGCCGTGCAAGCGCGCGCCACGGTGTTGGCGCTGGGCGGCGGCAGCTGGGCGCGGCTGGGCTCGGACGGCGCCTGGGTGCCGCTGCTTGAGCAGGCAGGGGTGCAAACTGCCCCGCTTGCACCGGCCAACTGCGGCTTTGATGTGCGCATGCTGCCGGCCGCCAATGGCGAGAAGGCACCTGGCTGGTCGCCGTTTTTTGCCAGCAAGTTTGCCGGCCAGCCTTTCAAATCGGTGGCCATTCGCTTTGAGGACGGCAGCGAGGCGGGTTTTGCACGCCGTGGCGAGTTTGTCGCCACCGATGCTGGCGTTGAAGGCAGCCTGGTCTATGCCGTGTCTGCGCTGCTGCGCGACGCGATCCAGGCCCAGGGCAGCGCCACCTTCTTGGTTGATCTGCTGCCTGACCACAGCGCCGAGCGCGTGCTGGCCGAAGTGCGCCACCCGCGCGGCTCGCGCAGCCTGGCCAGCCACCTCAAGAGCCGGCTGGGCTTGGAGGGCATCAAGGCTGCCTTGCTGTTTGAAGTGCTGGGCAAGGCGGGGATGCAGGATGCCGAGCTGCTGGCCCGCACCATCAAGGCAGCGCCGATCACCGTGGCCGCTACGCGCCCCATCGATGAGGCGATCAGCACTGCCGGTGGCGTGGCCTTTACCGCGCTGTCGCATGACCTGATGTGTCATGCCCGGCCAGGGCTGTTTTGCGCGGGGGAAATGCTGGACTGGGAAGCGCCGACGGGCGGCTATTTGCTGACGGCGGCCTTGTCGAGCGGCGTGCGGGCAGCGCAGGGCGCTGCGCATTTTCTCAAGGGCTGAGGCAGCCAGAGCAGCGCTGCGTCAAGGCTAGGAGTCGCTAGGACGACCCCGCAAACCGAAGGTTTGCGGTTGAGACGAGGCATCAAGCCGCAGACAGTACAGACGTACGACAAGGCTTGAGGCGGCCAGCTAGGCAACGACGTATCAAGGGTTGTGTTAACGGCGCTAAGACGCCGCTGCCAGGCCGTTCTTGAAGTGCAGCATGACGCAGGCGCGTGCAGCGCTGCTGTCGTGTGCGGCCAGCGCCCGCATCAGCGCGCGGTGCTCCTGCAGCGATTCCTCGATGCGGCCGGATTTGAACAGGGAGTTGTGGCGGTTGAGCTTCATCACCTTGCGCAGGTCGGCCACCATCTGGCTGAGCCATTTGTTGTCCAGCATCTCCAGCACGCGCATGTGAAAGCGCTCATTGGCAATAAAAAAGGCATCGCGCTCATCGACAGCGGCTTCCAGCGCCTCATGCAGGCCTTGTAGCTCGGCAATCTGTTCGGCGCTGGCGCAGCGGGCCAGCTCGGCGGAGGCATCGCTCTCGAGCAAGGCCAGCAGGTGGTAGACCTGGAGCAGGTCTTTTTGCGACACCTCAGTCACATAGGCGCCACGGCGCAGCTTCATCGTGACCAGGCCCTCGGTGGCCAGCACCTTCAAGGCCTCGCGCAAAGGCGTGCGGCTGATGCCTATTTCTTCGGCAATCTTCAACTCATCGATCCAGCTGCCAGGCGGGAGTTGGTGCGCAAAAATGCGTTGCCGCAGTAGCTCGGCAACGTCCTGGTACAGCGCGCGCGGCGCAAAAGTGGGAAGGCTCATCGGTGGCGCCATTGTACAGAAGGCGACTGAAATTCAAAATTCTGCATTCATAATTATGAATAATGTACACTTGCCTGGCGGCCGTGGGTAGGCCAATATGCACTGTCTATAACGTATCCCGAGCTTGAGACATGACTGATTCCGCGAAGCACAACACTGCATCCGAGTTTCCCAAGGCCGACCGCGCCGCCTGGGACAAGGCCGCCAGCAAATCCGCCCCCGGTGGCGATGTCGGCAGCCTCGATTGGCTGACGCCCGATGGAATCACGGTCAAGCCGCTCTACACTGCTGCCGATACCGCCGACCTGCCTTTTGCTGATACCTTGCCGGGTTTTGCGCCGTACCTGCGCGGCCCGCAGGCCACGATGTACGCAGTGCGGCCCTGGACCATTCGCCAGTACGCCGGCTTTTCGACCGCCGAAGAATCCAATGCCTTCTACCGCAAGGCGCTGGCCGCGGGCGGCCAAGGTGTGTCGGTCGCATTTGACCTGGCCACGCACCGGGGCTATGACAGTGACCACCCGCGCGTGACCGGCGACGTCGGCAAGGCCGGGGTGGCGATCGACTCGGTCGAAGACATGAAGATCCTCTTCAACAGCATTCCGTTGGACAAGGTCTCGGTCTCGATGACGATGAATGGCGCGGTGCTGCCGGTGCTGGCCGGCTATGTGGTAGCTGCCGAAGAGCAGGGCGTGGCGCAGGACCAGCTCTCGGGCACGATCCAGAACGACATTCTCAAAGAGTTCATGGTGCGCAACACCTACATCTACCCGCCCAAGCCGAGCATGCGCATCATCGGCGACATCATCGAGTACACGAGCCAGAACATGCCCAAGTTCAACTCGATCTCGATCAGCGGCTACCACATGCAGGAAGCCGGCGCCAACCAGGCGCTGGAGCTGGCCTTCACCCTGGCCGACGGCAAGGAATATGTGAAAACCGCCATCGCCAAGGGCATGGATGTGGATGCGTTTGCCGGGCGCCTGTCCTTTTTCTGGGCGGTAGGTATGAACTTCTACCTGGAAATCGCCAAGATGCGCGCCGCCCGCCTGCTGTGGTGCCGCATCATGACCGGCTTTGAAGCCAAGAACCCCAAGAGCCTGATGCTGCGCACCCACAGCCAGACCAGCGGCTGGAGCCTGACCGAGCAGGACCCCTACAACAATGTGGTGCGCACCACCATCGAGGCGATGGCCGCCGTGTTTGGTGGCACGCAATCGCTGCACACCAATGCGCTTGACGAAGCGATCGCACTGCCCACCGAGTTCAGTGCCCGCATTGCGCGCAACACCCAGCTCATCATCCAGGAAGAGACCCACATCACCCATGTGATCGACCCCTGGGCCGGCAGCTACATGATGGAAAAGCTGACCCAGGACATGGCGGACGCGGCCTGGAAGATCATCGAAGAGGTCGACGCGATGGGCGGCATGACCCAGGCGGTGGACAGCGGCTGGGCCAAGCTCAAGATCGAGGCGGCGGCGGCCGAGAAGCAGGCCCGCATCGACTCGGGCAAGGAAGTGATTGTCGGGGTCAACAAGTACAAGCTGGCCAAGGAAGACCCGGTTGACATCCTTGAGGTGGACAACGTCAAGGTGCGCGACAGCCAGATTGCGCGCCTGAACCAGATCAAGGCTACGCGCGATGCCGCTGCCGTGGGCAAGGCCCTGCAGGCGCTCAGCGCCGCTGCCGAGTCGGGCGAGGGCAACCTGCTGGACCTGGCCATCCAGGCGGTGCGGCTGCGTGCCACCGTCGGTGAAGTCTCTGACGCGCTGGAGAAGTCCTTTGGCCGCCACCGCGCCGATACGCAAAAGGTGACCGGTGTCTACGCCGCCGCCTATGACTCGGCCGAAGGTTGGGACAAGCTCAAGGACGAGATCGCAGCCTTTGCCGAAGCCCAGGGCCGCCGCCCGCGCGTGATGATTGCCAAGCTCGGCCAGGACGGGCATGACCGGGGCGCCAAGGTGGTGGCGACCGCCTTTGCCGACCTGGGCTATGACGTGGACATGGGCCCACTCTTTCAGACGCCCGAGGAATGCGCCCGTCAGGCGATTGAGAACGATGTGCATGCCGTCGGTGTCTCGACCCTTGCCGCCGGCCACAAGACCCTCGTGCCCGCGATCATCGAAGAGCTCAAGAAGCAGGGCGCGGACGACATCATTGTGTTTGTGGGCGGCGTGATCCCGGCGCAGGATTACGACTACCTCTACAACGCAGGCGTCAAAGGCGTGTACGGCCCGGGCACCCCGATCCCGGCCAGCGCCAAGGATGTGCTCGAGCAGATCAAGAAAGCGGTTGCTGTCTAAATCGGTATGGGCAAGGGCAACCAAGCGCCTTTCTGGCAAGACTATGTGAAGGCTCTTGTCATGATGTTCATCGAGCCTGCCCTTGGCATTCTGTATCTATACATGTTGTACCGGGTGCTCACTTTGCCTGCTTGGGGCCAGGTTGTCGTCGGGCTGGGCGTGTGGGTTGCACTGGGTTATGGTGGCTACTGGCTACACCAAAAGACGAAGAAAGGCTTGGAGAAAGCATGAATCTCTCCTTCGCCCCGGTTGCCGAAAGTGATTTTGAAGCGCTGTTTGCGCTGCGCGTGGCCGCGATGCGCCCGAGCCTGGAGCGGCTGGGCATCTTTAACTTGGACCATGCGCGCAAGCGGTTTCAAGGCCAGTTTGCGCCGCAGTACATGCGGCATATCTGTGTGGACGAGGGCGCAGGCCCGCAGCACGCCGGGCTGCTGACGGTAGTGCCCCATGAAGATGGCCGGCTGAAATTGCAGCACCTCTATCTGCTGCCGGCCTGGCATAACCGCCGCATTGGCGACTGGGCCATGCAGCAGGTGCAAGCCCAAGCGCGGCAGGAGGGCCGGGCGGTGTGGCTGGAGGTGTTGAACCACAGCGACGCGATCCGGTTTTACGAGCGCCATGGCTTTGTGCACACGGGCGGCGATCCGATTGACCTGTTGTACCAGTGGACCCCGGCATAGAGGTAGTGGATATGGTGTTGGCGATACAAATGATGGCGGCAGGCGCCCCTGTGGCAGGGGCGCTGCGGCAGTGTTTTGACAGGGCGGCGGCATGAATACCGATGTTGCCGAGCGCGTTGCCGCCATTACGCAACGGAGCAACCCGGCGCTGCAGCGGCGCGCGATGGCCAAGGCCATCACCTTGCTGGAGTCGACCCGCGCCGACCACCGCGCGCTGGGCGATGCACTGCTGACGGCGCTGTTGCCGCATACTGGCAAGTCTTTTCGCCTGGGCATCAGCGGTGTGCCCGGCGTGGGCAAATCGACCTTTATTGAAACCCTGGGGCTGTATTTGATCGGCAAGGGCTTGCGCGTGGCCGTGCTGGCGATTGACCCGTCGTCGACGGTGTCAGGCGGCTCCATCCTGGGCGACAAGACGCGCATGGAGCAGCTGTCGATGCGCAGCGAAGCTTATATCCGGCCCAGCCCGTCGAGCGGCACGCTGGGCGGCGTGGCCGAGAAAACGCGCGAGGCGGTGCTGGTCTGCGAGGCAGCGGGCTACGACGTGGTGATGGTCGAGACCGTCGGTGTCGGCCAAAGCGAGATAGCGGTGCATGGCATGACCGACATGTTCTGCGTGCTGCAGCTGCCCAATGCCGGCGATGACCTGCAGGCCATCAAAAAAGGCGTGATGGAGCTCGCCGACCTGGTGGTCATCAACAAGGCCGACATCGACCCGAATGCCGCCACCCGTGCGCAGGCACAGATCACCTCCAGCCTGCGCCTGCTGGGCATGCATGGCGGCCATGACCATGCGGCGCGCGGCGCGCTCTGGCAGCCCCGGGTGATACAGATCAGCGCGCTGCTGGGCGATGGCGTTGAGGCGTTCTGGGACGCGGTCAGCAGCTACCGCCAGATGCAGACCCGCAATGGCTGCCTGGCACAGCGGCGCGAGAAGCAGTCGCTCGCCTGGATGTGGGAGCGCATTGACCATGGGCTCAAGCTGGCGTTTCGCAGCCACCCTACCGTGCGCGATATGCTGCCTGCTGTGCAGCAGCAAGTGGCGTCAGGCCAGTTGGCGGCGTCGACAGCGGCCAGAAACCTGCTGCAGGCGCAAAGCAGTGCAGCGATGATTCACAAAGCGGATTGAGCCGGGCAGCAAGCCCCGATCAAGACAGAGAGACAACCTAGCAAGCTTCAAGGATGGAACATGCAAGATATCTTGGAACAACTGGAGAAAAAGCGTGAACTCGCCCGCCTGGGCGGCGGGCAAAAGCGCATCGATGCGCAGCACAAAAAGGGCAAGCTCACGGCGCGTGAGCGCATCGAGCTGCTGCTTGACGACGGCACCTTCGAAGAGTGGGACATGTTTGTCGAGCACCGCTGCACCGACTTTGGCATGGAAGAGACCAAGATCCCGGGCGACGGCGTGGTCACCGGCTACGGCATGATCAATGGCCGCCTGGTCTTTGTCTTCAGCCAGGATTTCACCGTGTTCGGTGGCGCGCTGTCCGAGACCCATGCCGAGAAGATCTGCAAGGTGATGGACCAGGCGATGAAGGTGGGCGCGCCGGTCATCGGCCTCAACGATTCGGGCGGCGCCCGGATCCAGGAAGGCGTGGCGTCGCTGGGCGGCTACGCCGATGTGTTCCAGAAGAATGTGCTGGCCTCGGGCGTGGTGCCGCAGATCTCGATGATCATGGGCCCTTGCGCCGGTGGCGCGGTCTACTCGCCGGCGATGACCGACTTCATCTTCATGGTCAAGGATTCGAGCTACATGTTCGTCACCGGCCCCGAAGTGGTCAAAACGGTGACCCATGAGCAGGTCACCGCAGAAGAGCTGGGCGGCGCCGTCACCCACACCAGCAAGAGCGGTGTGGCCGACATGGCCTTTGACAACGATGTCGAGGCGCTGATGATGCTGCGCCGCCTCTACAACTACCTGCCGCTCAACAACCGCGAAAAGGCGCCGGTGCGTGCCACCACCGACCCGGTCAGCCGCGCCGATATGTCGCTCGACACCCTGGTGCCCGAGAACCCGAACAAGCCCTATGACATGAAGGAGCTGATCATCAAGACCGTGGATGACGGCGATTTCTTTGAGCTGCAGCCCGAGTACGCGAAGAACATCCTGATCGGCTTTGCGCGCATGGCCGGCCAGACCGTCGGTATCGTGGCCAACCAGCCACTGGTGCTGGCCGGTTGCCTGGATATCAAGAGCTCCATCAAGGCCGCGCGCTTTGTGCGCTTTTGCGATGCTTTCAACATCCCCGTGGTCACCTTTGTCGATGTGCCCGGCTTTATGCCCGGCACCAGCCAGGAGTACGGCGGCATCATCAAGCACGGCGCCAAGCTGCTCTACGCGTACGCGGAGTGCACGGTGCCCAAAATCACCGTCATCACGCGCAAGGCCTATGGCGGTGCCTATGACGTGATGGCTTCCAAGCACCTGCGCGGCGATGTGAACCTGGCCTGGCCGCAGGCGGAAATCGCGGTGATGGGCGCCAAGGGCGCCGTCGAGATCATCTTCCGCGAAGACAAGAACGACCCGGATAAGCTCTCCAAGCGCGAGGCCGAATACAAGACCCGTTTTGCCAACCCCTTTGTCGCTGGCGCGCGGGGCTTTATCGACGATGTGATCCTGCCGCACGAGACGCGCAAGCGCATCTGCCGCAGCCTGGAGATGCTCAAGAACAAGCAGCTTGAGAACCCCTGGCGCAAGCACGGCAATATTCCGCTCTAAGCACTGCAGGCCTGGATGCGCTCCACTTTTGTCCCACTTCGCATGATCGCAAGACGGCGGGTGCAGCACCTGCTGGCGCAGCGTGTGCTGGCGCAGCGCCTGCTGTGCGCAGCCGTGCTCGGCGCGGGTGTGGCTGCGGGCGCGCAAACCCAGCCGGGCATGCCGGCAGCGCCGGGCAGCAGCTGCGTGGCCCGCAGCGGCGCGCCACTGGCCCAGTCCTGGCAGTATGTGTTCTCGTACCAGGGCGGCTGTGAAAATGGCCTGGCCCAGGGTGAGGGCCGGGCACAGTGGCTGCCGCGCAGCGATACGGGCGCGTCGCCGATTGTCTGGCAGGGCCGCTTTGACCGGGGCATTTTCCTCAGCCGACCGGCCGTGCGCGCTGCCAGGCCCTTGGCCGACAGCCAGGTGCTGCTCGATCTGGGCCCTTTGGCCGACAGCGAAGGCAAGGGCGGGCGCCTGTGGGTGCAGGCGGCATTGGACGGCAACACGCCAGCCGATGCCTGCGCGCCGATGGCGCTGCATGTGCTGGTCGATATCCATTCACCGCTGGGCTCCGAGCAGGTGGCGCGGCAATGGCTGCAGGCGGCCTTGCAGCATTGGCAGCGTGCCTGCCCTGCTGCGGCGCAGAGCCTGGTGCGGCTGATGCTCTACCAGGGCTTTGAGCTGGCGGCAGACGCCGATGGCCATTTGCCCGCGCCGGTGGTGCGGGCCACGGCCTCGCTGCAGGGGCGCGAGCTGCTGTTTCAGCAGTACAGCAACAATGCAGCGGCCCAGCAGCAGCACAATGCCGGCCAGCCCGAGCAGCGCCGCGAGTACAGCGCCAATGCCCAGCGTCTGCAGGCGATGGTGCGCCAGTACCAGGCCCGGCGTGTGGTGGACCTGCCGACCTTGGACAAAAACCTGGCGGGCTTGCGCGGACAGGTGGTGCTGGTGGGCGTGCGGCCCGAGCGCATCCTCTCGCGCCGGCTGGCAACGGTGCGCACCGCCCACCGCGAAGGCTGGGACAGCACGGCAGCCGTGGTCGAAGGCCATGAGATCGCCCGCTGGGGCAAGGACAGCCGCCTGCTGGCGGTGAAAGTGCAGGGGCGCTCGACCGATGTGCGCACCCAGGACCAGGTGATGCTGCAATTGCTCGGCAGTGTGCGCTGCAGCGAGATCGATTGCGAAGACTATTTGCTCATGCCCGGCGGGCAATGGGCGCATGACAAGGCGCTGCCGTAAACACGGCAGCATGGTGGCCAACCGAGAGATTCAACCAAGAGACGACAACCATGTTCAGCAAAATCCTGATTGCCAATCGCGGCGAGATTGCATGCCGCGTGATCGCTACGGCCCGAACCATGGGCATCCAGACCGTTGCGGTCTACTCCGATGCGGACAAGGAAGCGCGCCATGTGAAGCTGGCCGATGAGGCCGTGCATATCGGTGCGGCCCCCAGCCGCGAGTCCTACCTGCTGGCCGACCGCATCATCGATGCAGCGCGCAAGACCGGCGCGCAGGCCATCCATCCGGGCTACGGCTTCTTGTCCGAGAACGAAGCCTTTGCCAAGCGCTGCGAGGACGAAGGCATTGCCTTTATCGGCCCCAAGGCGCATTCGATTGCTGCGATGGGCGACAAGATCGCCTCCAAGAAGCTCGCGAACGAGGCCAAGGTCAACACCATCCCCGGCTACAACGATGCCATCGAGAACGCGGAAAAAGCCGTTGGCATTGCGCAGGGCATTGGCTACCCGGTGATGATCAAGGCATCGGCGGGCGGCGGCGGCAAGGGCCTGCGCGTGGCCTACAACGACAAGGAGGCGCTGGAGGGCTTTACCGCCTGCCAGAACGAGGCGCGCAACAGCTTTGGCGATGACCGGATCTTTATCGAAAAGTTCGTGCAGGAGCCGCGCCATATCGAGATCCAGATTCTGGGGGACAGCCACGGCAATGTGGTCTACCTCAACGAGCGCGAATGCTCGATCCAGCGCCGCCACCAGAAGGTGATCGAAGAGGCGCCATCGCCCTTCATCAACGATGCCACCCGCAAGGCGATGGGCGAGCAGGCCGTGGCCCTCGCCAAGGCCGTCAATTACCAGAGCGCCGGCACGGTGGAGTTTGTCGTCGGCAAGGACCAGGACTTCTACTTTCTGGAAATGAACACCCGCCTGCAGGTCGAGCACCCGGTGACCGAGTGCATCACCGGCCTCGATCTGGTCGAGCAGATGATCCGTGTGGCCGCGGGCGAGCAGCTCTCATTCAGCCAGGCCGATGTCAAGCGCGATGGCTGGGCGATCGAATGCCGCATCAATGCCGAAGACCCGTTCCGCAACTTCCTGCCATCGACCGGCCGTCTGGTGCGCTTTGAGCCGCCCAAGCAGACCATGTGGCAGGCCGACACCGCCCATTTGCAAGGCGTGCGTGTGGACACCGGCGTGTACGAGGGCGGCGAGATCCCCATGTACTATGACTCGATGATTGCCAAGCTGATCGTGCATGGCAAGGACCGCAACGAGGCGATTGCCAAGATGCGCGAGGCGCTCAACGGCTTTGCGATCCGGGGCATCAGCTCGAACATTCCTTTCCAGGCGGCGCTGCTGGCCCATCCCCAATTTGTCTCGGGCCAGTTCAACACCGGCTTTATTGCCGAGCACTATGGCCAGGGCTTCCATGCCGAAGATGTGCCGCACGAGGACACCGATTTTCTGGTGGCGCTGGCGATGTTCCGCAACCGCCGCTACCGCGCGCGGGCCTCCACCATCAGCGGCCAGATGCTGGGCCACCAGGTGCGCGTGGGCCACAGCTATACGGCGGTGGTGCTGGGTGCCGAAGGCGAGCACAGCTTTGTCTCGGCAGAGGTGACCGATTTTGACGACGAGGCCCGCGTCTGCAAGGTCAGCATTGGCGACAAGACCTACCAGTTCAGCAGTGAAGCGGTGCTGCGCGATGTCGTCACCCACGGCACTTGCAACGGCCAGCCCTTCACCGCACAGATCGAGCGCGGCACGGCCAAGAACCCGCTGGCGTTGCGGGTGATCCACAATGGCACGCAGCGTGACATCCTGGTGCTGTCGCAGCGCGGCGCCGAGCTCTACCAGCTGATGCCCTACAAGGCACCACCGGATCTGTCCAAGTTCCTGCTTTCGCCGATGCCCGGCCTGCTGGTCGATGTGGCGGTGCAGCCCGGTCAGAAAGTGCAGGCGGGCGAGAAGCTGGCGGTCATCGAAGCGATGAAGATGGAAAACATCCTGTTTGCCACGCAAGACGGTGTGGTGAGCAAGGTGAGCGCCGCGAAGGGTAATTCGCTTGCGGTGGACGATATCATTCTGGAATTTGAATGATCTGAGTGCTTGGCCACGACGCAGACCCGCTGCCCCGCAGCGGGTTTTTTTGTGATGGCTTGGGTGCGACTAGAGGAATGGGAATGCAACGAGGTTTATTGGTGGCGGCCGCCCTGGTGCTGCTGGGACTGGGCATCGTGCCCTTGGCGGCTGGGCACTTGCACCTGGGGGTGCTGGTGCCTGTGGGGCTGGGCCTGGCGGGTGGCTATGTGGCCTGGCGCTGGTCGGCGGTGCGCGCCTGGCGTGCTGCTGCGCCCTGGCGCCGCGCGCTGTGGCATGCGGCCTGGTGGGGCTTGGCCTTGTGGGTGGTCAGCGTGGGCTGGCTCTGGCATGGGATTGCGGGGCTGGGGCAGACGCCAGCGACAACGCCACCGGTGGCCGCCATTGTGGTGCTGGGCAGCGGCACGCAGGACGGCAAGCCGCGCCCGGCGCTGGCCATGCGGCTCGATACCGCTGCGCAGCTTGCCAAATTGCAGCCGCAGGCGGTGCTGGCGGTCAGCGGTGGGGTGGACTTTGGGCAGGACGACAGCGAGGGCGCCATCATGGCGCGTTACCTGGCGCAAGTCCATGGGCTCGATCCTGCCACGATGGTGGTGGAAGAGCGCAGCACCAGCACCGTGCTGAACCTGGAATGGACCGGACCCATGCTGCAGCAGCGCGGTGTGGACCTGGCCCAGCCCATTGCCATTGTCAGCAGTGATTTTCACCTCTGGCGTGCGCTGCATATCGCCCGCAGCCAGGGCTTTGGGCAGCCCATTGGCGTGGCAGCCCCCACACCGCTGCTGACCCGTTTCAACGTCTGGCTGCGCGAGTATTTTGCTGTCGCCAGCAGCTGGGCCTTGGGCGAGTGGTAGCGGGTTTGAACGCCCCGGTCAGGTGCTGGCGCGCCGCACCAGGTGGTAGCCCAGATCCAGCCGGTTCTGCGCCACCGGCTGGCCTTGCACCAGCTGCAGCAGCATCGTGGCCGCCTGGGCACCGATGGCGCTGCGGGGCGTGTGGATGGTGGTGAGCGGCGGCACCATTTGCGCGCTGCCTGGCAGGTCGTTGAAGCCGGCAATGGCGATTTGCGTTGGCACGGCCAGCCCCAGGCGGTTGGCGGCCAGCAGTGCGCCCTGGGCCAGGTCATCGTTGCAGAAAAATACCGCATCCACGCCACCACCGAGCTGGAGCACCTGATCGAGCAACTGCGCGCCCAGGGCCAGCGATGAGCGCTCGGGGCTCAGAATCTCCAGGCCCGGCTCTGCCAGGCCCGCCCGCTGCAAGGCCTGGCGGTAGCCGTGCAGGCGCTGCATGACGCGGGCATCGAGCTGGGCGCCGCAAAAGGCGACGCGGCGGTAGCCCTGGGCCAGCAGGTGTTCCGTCATCGCCGCCCCGGCATCGACCTGCGAAAACCCCACGCTGTGCAGCGCAGTGGTAGCGCTGGCAGGGGGGAGCTCCATCAAATGCACGCAGGCCGTGGCACTGGCGGCCAGCAGCTGGGCGCTGCCGGCGCTGCGCTCATAACCGGTCAGCATCAGGCCCGCTGGCCGCATCGGCAGGTAGGCGCGCAGCAGCTGCTCTTCTTCGGCCGCGCTGTAGTGCGACACGCCAATGAGCAGGTGGTAGCCGGCGGCAAACAGCACCTTGTGGGCCGCTTCGATCAGATCGACAAACAAGGTGTTGGTCAGCAGCGGCACGATGACCAGCACCTGGTTGCTTTTTTGCGAGGCCAGCGCGCGCGCGGCCGGGTCGGGCACGTAGCCCAGGCGCATCGCCGTCTCGCGCACCTTGTCGGCCAGTGCTGGCGCCACCCGGCGCTCACCGCGCAGCGCGCGGGATACCGTCATGGGGCTGACGCCTGCGGCATCGGCCACATCCTGCAAGGTGACACGCCCGCTGGCACGCGAGCGGCGGCTGTTGGGCTCGGCAGTCGGCGCGGGCAAAAGCGGGGAAGGGGGCAGGGGCAAGCGCATCTCCGGTCGGCTTAGCAAGCAATATCCAGTATGATAGCGCTATCCCACATTAAATGGGGAAGGAAGGCAATGCCCGCAGACGTCGCAAGATCAAGACCGATGGTTTGAAACGGTTTGCGCAAACGACGTGGTCCAAAGGCAGTGCTTGTTTTTTTACCTGTATTGGATAGCGCTAACCCAATGACCAAGTCCTCTGTTGAATCTCCGCATCGGCGTCCCGTAGCTCTGGTGGTGATGGGGGTGTCGGGGTGTGGCAAATCCAGCGCCGGTGAAGCCATTGCGCTGCACCTGGGTTGGCACCTGGTTGAAGGCGACAGCTACCATGCCGCTGAAAGCGTGGCCAAGATGCAGGCGGGCATTGCGCTGACCGATGCCGACCGCGCCGGTTGGCTGCAGCGCCTGGCGCAGTTGCTGGCTGAGGCGGACGATGGCCAAGGGGTGGTGCTGACCTGCTCGGCGCTCAAGCGCCAGTACCGTGAGCTCCTGCGTGCCTCCCAAAGCCGGCTCGGCTTTGTGTTTCTGGATCTCAGCTACGACACAGCCTTGGCGCGGGTGCAGCAGCGCGCGGGGCATTTTTTCTCGCCCGAGCTGGTGGCCAACCAGTTTGCCACCTTGGAAGACCCGCGCGATGAGGCGCAGGTGCTGACCGTGGATGCCGATACCCCGCTGGACCGCATTGCCCGTCAAGTGCAGCAGTGGCTGGATGCTCAGCAGCCTTAAGAGCCTACAAAGCCTAGTGCCAGCGCTGTATGCGGCTGCTGTGCTATAAAAATTACATAAATAAAGGGGGCAGCCTTGTCTGCGTGCCCCTGTGATGCAAAGGATTCCCCATGATGCAGATCCACCCGGTTCTTCAAGCTGTCACTGACCGCATCCGTGCCAAGAGCGCTGCCACGCGCAGCGACTATCTGGCCCAGGTTGACGCCATGGCCCAGCGCCCGCCGCAGATGCGCTCGATGGGCTGCGCCAATGTCGCGCATGCCGTGGCCGGTGTACCGGTCAACGACAAGCTGCGCATTGTCGAGGTCAAGGGCCCGAACGTGGGCATTGTCACGGCCTACAACGATGTGCTCTCGGCCCATGCGCCGCTGCAGCGCTACCCCGATATCCTGAAGGACGAGGCGCGCAAGCATGGCGCCACCGCGCAGGTGGCAGGTGGTGTGCCCGCCATGTGCGATGGCGTGACCCAGGGCATGCCGGGCATGGAACTGAGCCTGTTCAGCCGCGATGCGATTGCGATGGGCACCGCCGTGGCGCTGACCCATGACACCTTTGATGCGGCGCTGATGCTGGGCGTCTGCGACAAGATCGTGCCGGGCCTCTTGATTGGCGCGCTGCATTTTGGCCATCTGCCGATGGTGTTTGTGCCTGCAGGGCCCATGACCTCGGGCCTGTCCAACAACGACAAGGCCAAGGTGCGCGAGCTGGCCGCGCAAGGCCTGGTGGGACGCGAGAAGCTGCTCGAAGCCGAGATGGCCGCCTACCATGACGCGGGCACCTGCACCTTCTACGGCACCGCCAACAGCAACCAGATGCTGCTCGAAGCGATGGGCCTGCATGTGCCGGGCAATGCCTTTATCAACCCGGGTGATGGCGCGCGTGAGCTGCTCACCCGCGAGGCCATGCGTACCGTGCTGGGCATCACCGCTGGCAAGCGCTTTGCGCCCATTGGCCGCGTGGTTGACGAGCGCTGCATTGTCAATGCCATGGTGGCACTGCTGGCAACGGGCGGCTCGACCAACCATTTGATCCACTGGGTGGCGGTGGCGCGTGCTGCCGGCATCGTCATCGACTGGAATGATTTTGAGCAGCTGTCCTCGGTCGTGCCCTTGCTGGCACGCGTCTACCCCAATGGGGCGGCAGACGTGAACCAGTTCCAGGCAGCGGGCGGCCCGGGCTATGTGATTGGCCAGTTGCTGGCGGCCGGCCTGATGCACGGCGACGTGCTCACGGTGCGCCCCGAGGGCCTGGCGGCTTACGCGACTGTCCCGCGCGTCGAAGCGGGCCAACTGGTCTGGCAGGCGGCCACCGAATCCGGTGACGACAGCGTGCTGCGCCCGGTGAGCGCCCCTTTCAGTGCTACCGGTGGCCTCAAGCTGCTGACCGGCAACCTGGGCCGCAGCGTGATCAAGGTCAGCGCCGTGCCGCTCGACCGCCATGTGCTGCGCGCGCCGGCCTGGGTGTTTGACTCGCAGGATGCGCTGCAGGAGGCCTTCAAATCGGGCGCGCTGGAGCAGGCCTGCCAGACCAATGGGCACAACGGCGTCGTCTGCGTGGTGCGCTGGCAGGGCCCGCAGGCCAACGGCATGCCCGAGCTGCACAAGCTCACGCCGCCCTTGGCCGTGCTGCAAGGCAAGGGCTACCAGGTGGCGCTGGTGACCGACGGCCGCATGAGCGGTGCCTCGGGCAAGGTGCCCGCTGCCATCCATGTGTCACCTGAAGCACTGGCAGGCGGCCCCTTGGCCAAAATTGAGAGCGGCGATATGGTGCTGCTGGATGCTGAAACCGGTATCATGCAGGCCGAAGTGGATGCCGCCATCTGGGAGGCACGCCCACTGGCCACGATACCGGCCGAGCAGCTGCGCGCCAATGGCCGCGGACTGGGCCGAGAACTGTTTGCCGGATTCCGGCGCAATGCGCTGAGCGCAGAAGAAGGAGCCTGCACATGGCTGAGCAACTGACCGCTTTATCGATCATGCAAGACGCACCGGTGATCCCGGTGATCGTGCTGCGCGACGTCAACCACGCTGTGTCCATGGCCAAGGCCCTGGTTGCTGGCGGCATCCGGGTGCTCGAGGTGACCTTGCGCACGCCACAAGGCCTGGCCGCGATCGAGGCGATTGCCAAGTCTGTGCCTGAGGCGATTGTGGGCGCGGGCACCGTGCGCAATGCTGCCGATGCGCGTGCTGCAGCTGCGGCGGGGGCCCGCTTTGCGGTCAGCCCCGGCTACACCACGAGTGTGGGTGACGCCTGCCGCGACGCGCGCCTGGCGCTGCTGCCCGGCGTGGCCACCAGCAGCGAAATCATGCAGGCCCAGCAAGACGGCTTCAATGAGCTGAAGTTCTTCCCCGCGCTGCAGGCGGGCGGCATCAACATGCTCAAGGCCTGGCAAGGCCCCTTTGCCGAAGTGCGCTTTTGCCCCACCGGGGGTATCACGACGGCGAATGCGGCGGAGTTTCTGGCGCTGAAGAATGTCGTCTGCGTGGGCGGATCCTGGCTGGTGCCCACCGACACCTTGGAGCGCGGTGACTGGGAGCACATCACCTTGCTGGCCCGTGAGGCTGCCGCCTTGCCACGCAAGGCCTGATACCACAGCCATCAGAGCAATTCCGGGCGGCCATCCAAGCCGCCAAGTGGCTGCGTTCCATACCCCATCCCCACAAGCGGGATGAACATTGATCCATAGGCCATGCCGCTGCGCTGCACCCGGGCGCTAGCGCACAGCGCCCGGCATGGCGTTTCTGCCCCGTGGCCGGGCAACAGACCTTGCGTGTACATGCCAGCAGGCGTGCAGTGCAGGCCTGCATGGTGTCCGCTAAAAGCAGGGAATTGAGCAGAGGAGCAGGGCGGTGCCCCGGGGGCGCACCTTTAGTCCTTGGACTGCGCCTGCTCAGCATGCGGCTGGTTGGCTGCGTCTTCCGTCCAGGCCTTGTAGCGGCCTGAGTGCGGCTGGAACTGCTGTCCGGGAAACAGCGTCCGCTCGATGTCGCGCAGCACCGTCATCCCCACGCCATTGAGCTTGAGCAAGCGCTCGGGATATGCTTCGACGACCTGATCCACCGCGGTGATCGCATGTCGCCCCAAGCTGTTGAGGGTTCTGCGAGAGAGCCTTTTGTTCAGAAGCAGTTCAGTAGCCATGGGATCATCAATCTATAAACAAAGCGGCAACGTCCATCGTTGGACTGAAGACTGAGGCCAAGCACCACCAATTCAGCGGGAGTTGCTATGCCCGAGCCCTCGGCAATGAGGACAGGAGTGGATACAAATCATGCTAAATCGCATTTTGTTATTCATTGATTCTATCAGCTTATAGCTAATTTGTAACTCAATGATGGGTGATTTCCGCTGATCCGAGATTGATTTATGCCGAATTAATGTAATTAAATGTATTTGATTGGTTATACTGAGGCCGCCCGGCAAGGGAATCAGCGGCATTTCTTCCGGCCTCTATTCTCCACCCAAAAAAAGAATCTCCAGAGCAACTATCTTTTTACCAGGCTGAGGGTAATCGATGGATCTGTCGCTTGCGCGCCAGAAAAATTCCAGCGATGGCCTGGGGTTGCCGTGGCAACATGGGGCTGCCAAGTTGAGTTATTACGCAGGTCTATCGTGCGATGTAATTCATAAAAACGGTTAAAGTAAGAATTAACTGACAGTATCTATACCAATACCTGCCCACCGCGCCATCCAAGCCTTCCCCATCTCTGGTTATGCCCGTCCGTAAAACTTCGTCGTTGACGATCACCCTGATTTTGCCCTTTGTGATGCTGATTGCATTGCTGACCGGGGTGCTCGGCGTGCTGTGGTACTGGACGGGCAGCAAGACGGTATCGATGCTGTCGCAGCAGCTGATGGTGGAGATGGCCGAGCGCATCAGCCAGGCGGTGGACCGGCACATCTTCAGCTCGGGCTCCATCATCGAGGCAAGCTTTCCAGCGGGCCTGCAGGCCCCCGACAGGATTGAGAACGACATGCCGGCGCTGCGCACCCGCCTGTGGGCCGCCACGTCACTCACTCAGCACCAGGGCGACTATGTCTATTACGGCAATCGCCATGGGCAGGGCATAGGCCTGCTGCGCAGCAATGACACCCAGGCAGAGCTGCGCATCAAGTTGCATGCGCAGGAGGTGCGCAGCCGCTACCTGTTGCCAGGGATCCAGGCCGAGCCCATCTTCTTGTCAAAAGAATCCAATTTGTTCGATCCGCGCACGCGTCCCTGGTACCGGCTCGCGCAGGGCGTCGTCGGCCATATCTGGACGCCGGTCTATATCGATTTCAATGCCAAGGACCTGGTGATGACGCGGGCGCGCAGGGTGTTCGGCCCTGACGGCCAGCCCAGCGGTGTGGTTGCCACCGATGTCTCTTTGAGCGAGCTGCGGCTTTTCGTCGACGGCCTGCATTTGTCCGAGGGCGCGCAGGCTTTCATCATGGAGCCCAATGGGGACCTGATTGCCGGCACGCGCATGGACAATATCCGCGAGAACGGCGAGCAGCCGCCCAGCCGGGTCAACGCCGCCAGCGCCGGCAATCCCTTGCTCAAAGTGGTGTACCGGCAGCTGGTGCATGAGTTCTCGCAGTCCAATGAGGTGGCGCGCACGGCGCTGATCTTTGATGCCAAGGACCATGCGATCGAGGTAGCCTACCGCCGCGTGACCGATGAGGCGGGCCTCAACTGGCTCGCTGTGGTCGCTGTGCCGCACCAGCAGATGCTGGCAGGCATCCGCGCCCATGTGGTGCTGGTGGTGGCCTTGGGCCTGCTGGCCCTGGGTATTGCATTGGCGCTGGGTTTGCGCATTTTTGGCGGCTTGGCCAAGGACATGCGCTCACTCACCTATGCGGTGCGCCGCGTCGGGCAGGGCGAGATCGATGTGCCCATTGGTGTGGAGCGCAATGATGAGATTGGTGAACTGGCCAGCAATGTCCACCATATGCGGCATCGCTTGTTCACCGATGCGCTGACCGGCGCTGCCAATCGCAGCGCGCTGAACCATATTCTGGAGACCCTGACCCGGCCGAACGCGCCCAAGCAGGCGGTGTTTGCCATTCTCTTTATCGACCTCAACCAGTTCAAGCCGCTCAATGACCGTTGGGGGCATGAAAACGGCGATTTGGCCCTGATCGAGGTAGTGCAACGCCTCAAGGAAGTGCTGCGCAGCAACGACGTACTGATTCGCCTGGGAGGGGATGAGTTTGTGGCTGTGCTGCAGGGCATCCACAGCGACGAGCAGATCCAGGTGGTGAAAACCAAGATCCTGGAGGTTCTCGCCCCTGCGCTGCAGACGCTCAAGGGCTTGCCTGAGGGCGAGGTGGTTCATCTGGGTGCTTCCATCGGGCAGGCCATCTATCCGATCGATGGTGCCGACCCACAAAGCCTGCTCAAGCACGCCGATCTGGACATGTACAAAAACAAGCAGCACAACGGCCATAGCCGCTGACCAGCGCCGATGGCCCTTGGTGGCTGGAATGCAAAAAGCCAGGTATGGGCCTGGCTTTGGCTGAGGTGGGGCGTGATTGAAAGACGCGCCCCGGGCTGGCCTTAGCGTAGACCGCCGCCAGAGCCGCTTTCATCGCGTTGGATGAGCTCAATTTTATAGCCATCAGGATCGGTCACAAAAGCGATCACCGTGGTGCCGCCCTTCACAGGGCCGGCTTCGCGGGTGACGTTGCCGCCATTGGCCTTGATCTTCTCGCAAGCGGCATAGGCATCGGGCACGCCTAGCGCAATATGGCCATAGGCCGTGCCCAGGTCATAGCTCTCGGTGCCCCAGTTGTAGGTCAGCTCGATCTCGGCCTGGCCAGGGTTGCCGCCTTCGTAGCCGACAAAGGCGAGCGAATACTTGTACTCGGGGTTTTCCGAGGTGCGCAGCAGGCGCATGCCCAGCACCTGGGTGTAGAAATCGATGGAGCGCTGGAGATTGCCAACGCGCAGCATGGTGTGCAAAAGACGCATGGGGTTTTCTTTCTTGTAAAGGCAGCAGCAGCACAGGGCTGCCGCAAGGAAGAAGGCTGACCTTCAGGGGCCAGCCAGAGCCATCCGAGTGTAGCGCCGCACAGTGGCAGGCTGCAGCCCACAAAGCACAACCCCTGCACGGGGCAGGGGTTGCAAGTAGAAGCGAAGTGGCGAGAATTACTCGACCTTGGCCTTTTCACGCAGCTCTTGCTGGTACTTCTGGATTTGTTGCTGGCGCAGTTGCTGCTCGATCTGGGGCTTGACTTCCTCGAACTTGGGCAGTTGCGCTTCGCGCACATCGTCCACACGGATGATGTGGTAGCCGAACTGGGTCTTGACCGGGGTATCGGTCATCTGGCCCTTCTTCAGCTTGGTCATCGCTTCGGAGAACTCAGGGACGTAGTTGGCGGCATTGCCCCAGTCCAGATCACCACCGCGCTGGCCCGATCCAGGATCCTTGGACTCCTTCTTGGCCAGGTCTTCGAACTTGGCACCCTTCTTGATTTGGGCGATCAGGGCCTTGGCCTTGTCTTCGCTGTCCACCAGGATGTGGAAGGCGTGGTATTCCTTGCCTTGGTTGGTCGCAACAAACTTGTCGTACTCGGCCTTGGCAGCGGCGTCAGAGATAGGATGCGCCTTTTCGTAGGCAGCAAACAGCTCCTGGGTCAGGATGCCTTGGCGCGCCAGCTCGACCTGGCCCTTGAAGGACTCGGTCGCGTCCAGGCCTTGGGCCTTGGCAGCCTGGGCATAGATTTCGCGCTCAATGATGGCTTCCTTGATCTGGCCTTCTTGCTCGGCGCTCACCGGGCGACCGCTGCGCTCCATTTGTTCCTTGAAGGTCTGCAGCAGGGATGAGGGCACTGGCTTGCCATTGACGATGCCAATGTTTTGGGCCACTGCAGGCAGCGCGGCTGAACCAAGCAGGGCAGCTGCAACCAGACCGGACAAGAGCTGTTTTTTCATGCGAAATCCAAATTGTTTATCTATGAAGGAAATATACACCAGTGATTTCATTGTTTTGGTGTATGCAGGACTTCAATGGCAAGGGCATGTAAACCCGCGTCAATGAATGCTTGGAGCGCATCATACACAAGCCGATGCTGGGCTATGCGTGATGTGCCAGTAAATAAGGGTGAAGCGATGCGCAGCCGGAAATGGGTGCCAAATCCGCTGCCATTGGCACCCACATGGCCGGCATGCAGACCGCTTTCATCGATCACTTCCAACTGGGTGGGCGAGAGTTTGTCGCGCAGCACCGCTTCAATGGCGGTGGCAGTAATGTCCTGGGCTTGCATAAAAAAGGAGTGAATGCGGGCGGGCTGGGAGCCTTGGCGAAGCGCTGCTAGCGGCACCTCAGGCTCAGCGCCTGCTCAGGGTTGGTCTTCCGGGTTGTGCTGGATGTGGCGGCTGAGGTACATGGCCTGGCCCAGCACAAAGACCAGCATCAGGCCCAGGCCGCCGAACATCTTGAAGGTGACCCAGGTATCGAGGTCAAACTGGTAGGCGACCCAGATGTTGACAATGCCCATAAGGGTAAAAAAGATGGCCCAGCTGTAATTGACCGTGTTCCAGACGGGCTGGGGCAGCTGCACCTGCGCCGACATCAGCTTTTGCATCAGGTTCTTGTTGAAGAACCACTGGCCTCCCAGCAGCACGGCCGCCATCACCCAGTACAGCACGGTGGGCTTCCACTTGATGAAAGACTCGTCGTGAAAAAGCAGGGTGGCGCCGCCAAACACCACGATCACGCCCAGGCTGATCCACTGCATGGGTTCTACCTTGCCGACCTTGAAGCGCAGGTAGGCGATTTGCGCAATGGTCGCCACGATGGCCACCCCGGTGGCCACAAACACCCCCCAGACCTTGAACGCTGCGAAAAACAGCAGGATGGGGAAAAAATCAATCAAAAATTTCATATCAGGCGATGCGGGCTGTGCACGGCATGGCTCAAAAGCCGGAGCGCAGTGCGGACAAGAGAGCAGGGCTTTGGGTGCTTGTGTTTGGTTGAAGGGCGCGTCTGCAGGCAAGCGTCCAATGATACGCGAGCTATTTTGCTGCCAGCTTAAGCCGGGCTGAAGTGCTCGCCTCGGCTTGCCGGGGTGTCAGAGCGCTGGCGGCAGCCAAAGTTCCGTGCCGCGCCTGCCACCGGCCTGTCATGGCAGGGGCAAGCCAGGCTTAGAACAGGTTCTTAGTCCTGCTTTTCAAAGTCCAGCGCAGCCGAGTTCATGCAGTAGCGCAGGCCGGTGGGCTGGGGGCCGTCCGGGAACACATGGCCCAGGTGGGCGCCGCACTGGGCGCAGACCGTCTCCACCCGCACCATACCATGGCTGCGGTCCACGTTCTCCTGGATCGCTCCGGGGATGGCTTCGGAGAAGCTGGGCCAGCCGCAGCCCGCGTCAAACTTGGTGTCGCTGTCAAACAGCTTGGCGCCGCAGCAGATGCAGTGGTAGCTGCCATCGGCCCAGTGGGCCTCGTACTTGCCGGTAAAAGGGCGTTCGGTGGCGGCGTGGCGGGTGACCTGGTAGGCCACCGATTCGGCTTGCTTGGATGCGAGTTCGGCCTGCCATTGGGCATCCGATTTTTGGACGGGAAAGCTCATGATGAACAGCTGATTTCAATATGTTGCGCCCAGTCGGGCGGGAGGGCGGCCAGGTCTTCGCAGCCGGGATGGTCTGCATATGGTGTCGCCAGCACGGTTTGCAAGCGGGTAAACGGGGTCCAGTCGCCCCGCTGGGCAGCAGTGATGGCTTGCTGGCCCAGGTGGTTGCGCAGCACATAGCGCGGGTTGGCGGCGAACATGCGCGCAGCGGTGGCTGCTGCATCGCCGGGCTGCAGCAGCGCCTGGTACTGCTCGCGCCAGGTCTCAAAGGCTGCATCGCCATTGAACCATGGGGCCAGCGCCGGCAGGCTGTCATCGGCCACTGCTTGCGACAGCGCGCGCCAGAACAGGCTGTAATCGGTGCGGTGCTGCTGCATCAGGGCGAGCAAGGGGTTGACCACAGCGGCCACCGCTTCGGGCGCGGTGCTGCGGGCGGGATCGAGGCCCAGCTTGGCGCCCAGTGCGCGCTGCATCGCAGGCTCCAGCGCGGTCTTGTAGCGCTCCAGCGCCGCCAGCGTGGTCGCTTCGTCCTCAATCAAGGGCAGCAGCGCCTGGCCCAGGCAAAACAGGTTCCAGTAGGCCACCTGCGGCTGGCGGGCAAAGGCGTAGCGGCCACCGGTATCGCTGTGGTTGCAGATATGGTTGGCGTCGTAGTGGTCGAGAAACTGGAAGGGGCCGTAGTCGATGGTCAGGCCCAGAATGCTCATGTTGTCGGTGTTCATCACGCCATGGCAAAAGCCATGGGCCTGCCACAGCGCCATCATGCGCGCAGTGCGCTCGGCCACCTCGGCCAGCAGCGCGGCATAACGCTCGGTGCTGCCGCTGGCGTGCTGGGCAACACCTGGCATGTAGCGCTCGGCGACATAGTCCGCGAGCTTGCGCAGGCTGTCCTGGTCATCGCGGGCCGCGAAATGCTCAAAATGGCCAAAGCGCACAAAGCTGGGCGCCACGCGGGCGACGACGGCAGCGGTCTCCACCGTCTCGCGGTAGATGGGCTGGGGCGAGGTGACGAGCGACAGCGCACGCGTGGTGGGCACGCCCAGGCCGTGCATGGCCTCGCTGCACAGGTATTCGCGGATGGACGAGCGCAGCACTGCGCGCCCATCGCCCATGCGGGAATAGGGCGTCTTGCCCGCGCCTTTGAGCTGCAGCTCCAGGCCCTCGGGGGCGCTCGCCGAGCGGATCTCGCCGAGCAAAATGGCCCGGCCGTCGCCCAACTGGCCAGCCCAGTGGCCAAACTGGTGGCCGCTGTAGACGCTGGCCAGGGCGTCCATGCCCGGCAGCAGCGCATTGCCGCCCAGCACCTGGGTGGCCTCGCTGCTGGCCAGCCATTCGGGGCGCAGCCCCATGTCCTGGGCCAGCGCGTCATTGCGCGCCGGCATCGCCAGCTGCGGCATGGGGGTGGGTTGCAGGCGGGTGTAGAAGACCGGCGGCAGGCTGGCAAAACCGTTGTGCCACTGGGCACCGGGCTGCAGTGCAGACACTGCTGTGCTCGGGGTGGATGCGGTGACCGCGGCAGCCGCCGGGCGCGTAGACATGCTTGAATCCATGCAGCCATTGTCTGCCTTGCGGCTTTCCCTGCGTGGCCCTGTGTCTATATAGCAAGCCTGGCCCCTGCAGGGCGCAGCGCTGCGGCGGCGCAACATTATTTGACCCTGCCCAGGGCGCAAAACCGCAGCAGCAGGCGCTTTTGTCCCTGGTGGGCCAGGAGGGCCGGTTATTATGTCGGCCTGAGTTCTACCGCTTGCTTCATCAGAAGAGATCCCTGGGACCTCAGGCACCTGCCGGCCATGCCGGGCCAGCTCCACCTTGCGTGGCCCGGCCCGCTTGCGACAACGCCAGGCAGGTGATCGCCGCCCATCCAAGAGAAAACGAGCACTGTGCGCCTCAATTCCATCAAGCTTGCTGGCTTCAAATCGTTTGCGGAGCCCACCAATTTCATGCTGCCAGGGCAACTGGTGGGCGTGGTCGGCCCCAATGGCTGCGGCAAGTCCAACATCATGGATGCGGTGCGCTGGGTGCTGGGCGAGTCCAAGGCGAGCGAGCTGCGCGGCGAGTCCATGCAGGATGTGATCTTCAATGGCACCACGCACCGCAAGCCGGCCAGCCGCTCCAGCGTGGAGCTGGTGTTTGACAACAGCGACCACCGCGCCGGCGGCCAGTGGAGCCAGTACACCGAAATTGCGGTCAAACGCGTGCTCACGCGCGACGGCAGCAGCAGCTACTTCATCAACAACATGCCGGTGCGCCGGCGCGATGTGCAGGACGTGTTTCTGGGCACGGGCCTGGGCCCGCGCGCCTACGCCATCATCGGCCAGGGCACCATCAGCCGCATCATCGAGTCGCGCCCCGAAGAGCTGCGCCTGTTTCTGGAAGAGGCCGCTGGCGTCTCCAAGTACAAGGAGCGCCGCCGCGAGACCGAGAACCGCCTCAACGACACACGCGAGAACCTGACCCGGGTCGAGGACATCCTGCGCGAGCTCAACGCCAACCTCGACAAGCTGGAGAAGCAGGCCGAGGTGGCGGCCAAGTACAACGCGCTCAATGCCAGCGCCACCTTGAAGCAGCACCAGCTGTGGTTCCTGAAACGCAGTGATGCCGAGCAGGAGCAGGAGAAGGTGCGCATCGATGGCCTCAAGGCCGTTAATGACCTGGAGTCGCGCCTGGCCGATCTGCGCCATGTCGAGGCGGACCTCGAGACCATTCGCCAGTCGCACTATGCCGCGGGCGACATCGTCAACCAGGCGCAGGGCAAGCTCTACGAGGCCACTGCCGAAGTGGGCCGGCTCGAAGCGGAGATCCGCTATGTGGTCGAAGGCCGCCAGCGCGTGGAAAACCGACTGGTGCAACTGGCCGAGCAGATTGCGCAGTGGACCGTTCGCAAGGACGAATCCGAGGCCGAGCTGGAGAACCTGGCCGGCCAGGGCATGGATGCCGAAGAGCGCGCCGAGATGCTGGCCGCCCAGCTCGAAGAGCAAAACCTGCAGCTGCCCGATATGGAAGAGGCGCTGCGCCTGGCCCAGCAGCGCGCCAATGAGCAGCGCAGCTCCGTCACCCAGGTGCAGCAGCAGATCCAGGTGCTGGCCGCCGAGCAGCGCAGCCTGAACGAACAAAGCCGAGGCCTGGAAGTGCGCAGCGAGCGATTGCGCAGCGACCGCAATGCGATGGCCGCGCCCGACGAGACCCGCCTGGCCAACCTGCAGCAGCAAAACGAGGAAGCAGCCGAGGCCGCCGAGATTGCCGAAGGGCGCCTGCTGGAGCTGCAAGACAGCGTCCCCCAGCTCGATGAGGCGCGGCGTAGCAAGCAGCAACAGGTCAACCAGGAAGGCGCCAAGCAGGCCGATCTGTCGGCACGGCTCGAGGCCCTCAAGGCCTTGCAGGAAAAGGTCAAGACCGATGGCAAGCTGCAGCCCTGGCTGGCCAAGCATGGGCTCGATGGCCTCCAAGGCCTGTGGAGCCGCATCCAGGTCGAGCCCGGCTGGGAAAACGCCCTCGAAGCGGCATTGCGCGAGCGCCTGGCTGCACTGGAAGTCAGCCGCCTCGATATGGTGCGCGGCTTTTTGGGCGCAGGTGCCCAGGATGCACCCCCCGCCCGCCTGGCTTTCTACAGCGTGCCCCAAGCACCGGCCGCAGCTCCTGCTGGCAAACTCGCGCAGCTGTCTGATTTGCTGCGCGTGCACGATGCCGGCCTGCGCGCCGTGCTGGTCGATTGGCTGAGCGGCTGCTACACCTGCCCGAGCCTGGACGAGGCGCTGGCACAGCGCAGCCGCCTGCAGGCGGGCGAAACCATTTTTGTGCCGACCGGCCATTCGGTGAGCCTGCACAGCGTGAGCTTTTATGCGCAGGACTCCGAGCAGTCGGGCATGCTGGCCCGGGCCCAGGAAATCGAACACCTGGAAAAGGAGCTGCGCGCCCAATCGCTGATTGGCGAAGAGGCGCGCAATGCGCTGGTGCGTGCCGAGAGCGCCTACGCTGATGCCTCGCAGCGCCTGGTGGCCGTGCGCGCCGAGGCTGCGCAAACCCGCAACCGCGCCCATGAGCTGCAGGTCGAGACCTTGCGCCTGACCCAGTTGGCCGAGCAGGCCCGGGCCCGCACCGCGCAGATCGACACCGACCTGGGCGAAGTGGTGCAGCAGCTCGAAGAGATCCAGGAGCGCCGGATTGCGGCCGAGGCCCGCTTTGAAGAGCTGGACATGCAGCTGGCCGACAGCCAGGAGCGCCATGCCCAGCTCGATGAGACCGTGTATGAGTCCGAGCGCAAGCTGGCCAGCGCCCGCGAGCAGTTGCGTGCACTGGAGCGCCAGTCGCAGGAAGCGGTGTTTGGCCAGCGCAGCATGGAAGCGCGCCGCGCCGAGCTCAACCGCACGATGGAGACGGCGTTGCAGCAGGCCAAGGCCCTGGGCGATGAACAGCTGCGCGCGCAGGAGGAGCAAAAGCGCCTCAACGACGCGGCCGCGCAAGGCGGCCTGCAAGATGCGCTGAACCTGAAGATGGAGCGCGAGAAGGACCTGGCCGCGCGCCGCAGCGAGTACGACGACCTGACCGCCCGGCTGCGCAGCAGCGATGAGCGCCGCCAGCAGTTTGAGCGCGAGCTGCAGCCGCTGCGCGACCGCATCACCGAGTTCAAGCTCAAGGAGCAGGCCGCGCAACTGGGCCTGGAGCAGTACACAACCTTGCTGCAGGAAGCCCAGGCCGATCTGGAGGTCATTGCCGCCTCGGTCAAGGACGGCCAGGTGCGCCTGACCGGTCTGCAAGGCGAGATCGACCGCCTGCACCGCGAGATTGAAGCGCTGGGCGCCGTCAATCTGGCCGCGCTCGATGAGCTCAACCACGCCCGCGAGCGCAAGACCTTCCTCGACTCGCAGATGGACGACCTGACCCAGGCCATGACAACCTTGGAAGACGCGATCAAGAAGATCGATGCCGAAACCCGGCAGCTGCTCTCGGGCACGTTTGACACCGTCAACAGCCATTTTGGCCGCATGTTCCCCGAGCTCTTTGGCGGCGGCCAGGCCAAGCTGATCATCACCGGCGACGAGATTCTGGACTCGGGCGTGCAGGTGATGGCCCAGCCGCCGGGCAAGAAGAACCAGACCATCCATCTGCTGTCGGGCGGCGAGAAAGCGCTGACCGCGATTGCGCTGGTGTTTGCGATCTTCCAGCTGAACCCGGCGCCGTTCTGTCTGCTCGATGAGGTGGACGCGCCGCTCGACGATGCCAATACCGAGCGCTATGCCAAGCTGGTGGCCTCGATGAGCCGCAGCACGCAGTTCCTCTTCATCAGCCACAACAAGATCGCGATGGAGATCGCCCAGCAGCTGATTGGTGTGACAATGCAGGAGCAGGGCGTCTCGCGCATTGTGGCCGTGGATATGGAATCTGCCTTGTCGATGGCCGATTCGGCGTGAAAGATTTTTAAAAACGAAGTCGTATGAGTAATTTTCAACTGGCGTTGGTGATCACCTTTGGTGTCATTCTGGTTTTGTACATCGCCTACAACACCTGGTCGGCACGCCGCAACGAGCCCAAAAAGCCCCGGCCCGAGGAGCCAGGCCAGAGCAGCGACTCCGAGCTGCGCTACGAGCCCGGCTTTGATGGCCGCGCGGCATCGTCAGCCACCGGTGACCCGGTGCTCGATGCCCAACTGGGCGGCCAGGGCCCCCGCCTGAGCGGCCACAGTGCCGATGCCTTTGGTGCAGGCGCGGTGGCACGCAGCGGCAACCCCGGCACCTACTTGGGTGACCGCCAGCAGATTCTCGACCCGCTCACCGATGCGATTGCCACCATCCACACCGACGGCATCGTCTCCGGCAATGCGGCCATCGCAGCCATGCCCAGCAGCTTTCGCGCCGGCAACAAGGCCTTCAACATCGAAGGCATGAACGAGACCAGCCAGACCTGGGAGCTGCCACGCGCCGGCGCCCGCTACACCGGATTTCAGGCCGGCGTGCAGCTGGCCAACCGCCATGGCCCGATGAACGAGATCGAGTTTTCCGAGTTCGTCACCAAGGTCCAGCAGTTTGCCGATAGCATCGGCGCGGCGCACGACACGCCTGACATGCTGCAGGAAGTGGCCCGTGCTCGCGAACTTGACGCCTTTGCCAGCGAGCATGATGCGCAGCTGGCCTTTATGCTGCGTGCCAAGCGCGCCTCCTGGAGCCCCGGCTATGTGGCCCAGGTTGCGGCCAAGCATGGTTTTGTGCCGGCTGGCCCTGGCCGCATGGTGATGCCTTCGGGCATCGAGCAAATGCCTGCCATATTGGCGCTGACCTATGACGCGCAGGCTGCACTGGCCGACGATCCGGAAGCCAGCGCCTTGCGCGATGTGCTGCTGAGCCTGGATGTGCCCCATGTGGCACGCAGCGAAAAGCCCTTCGACAAGATGCGCACTGCCGCCGAGGCGCTGTGCGCCGAGATGGACGGCGTCATCTGCGACCAAAATGGCACGCCCCTGCCGATCATGGTGGTGGACCCCATCGCCCAGGATCTGGAAAACTTGTACGACCAGCTCGAGCAGCGCGACCTGGCAGCGGGCTCGCTGGCTGCACGGCGTTTGTTCAGCTAAGCCGCACCCGTTTTGCCAAAGGCTGCCTGTGCAGCCTTTTTTGCGTTCTGGGCGCCGCTGTTTACGCAATGAATGCGCGGCTTTGGCCGTATAGTCGCAGGCATCAGACCACGCAGAGCCCCGCGCTTTGCCAGATTTTCGGAGTCAAGCCGCATGGCTGAGAATATTGATCTTTTCGCGTCGCCCGCTGGTGACGCCCCACAGGATGCTGCCGCCCAGGTGCAGGCCTTGCGTGCGCAGCTGGTGCAGTGGGCGCATGAGTACTATGTGCAGGACGCGCCCACGGTGCCCGATGGTGAGTACGACCGCGTCTACCAGCAGCTCGAAGCGCTGGAAAAAGCCCACCCCGAGCTGCTGAGCCCGGACTCGCCGACCCAGCGCGTAATCGGCGCGATTCTGGAAGGCCTGACCCCCGTGCGCCATGCCGTGCCGATGCTCAGCATCCGCACCGAGACCGACAACGAAGCCAGCGGCGCGCAGGCCTTTGATGCGCGCATCCGCAAGGAGCTGGGCCTTGATCCCAGTGACCCGCCGGTCGAGTATGTGGCTGAGCCCAAATTCGACGGCCTGGCGATGAACCTGCGCTACGAGGGCGGGCGCCTGGTGCAGGCCACGACGCGCGGCGACGGCGAAGTGGGAGAGGATGTTACCCACAATATCCGCACCATCCGCCAGATACCGCTGCAGCTGCGCCAGGATGCCGCCGTGCCACCGGTGCTGGAGGTGCGCGGCGAAGTCTATATGCGCCGCGATGATTTTGACGCGCTCAACCGCAAGCAAGAAGCTGCGGGCGGCAAGACCTTTGTCAACCCGCGCAATGCGGCAGCCGGCGCAGTGCGCCAGCTTGACTCCAACATCACCGCCCGGCGCCCGCTGTCGTTTTTCGCCTATGGCCTGGGTGAGGTGACGCCGGTGCCCCAAGGCGGCATGCAGTGGGACAGCCACTACGCAATGCTGATGCAGCTGCGCGCCTGGGGCTTTCCAGTGGCGCCGCAGGTCTGCGTGGCCCAGGGTGCCCATGCGCTGGTGGCCTTTCACCAGCGCATGGGCGCTGAGCGCGCCAACCTGGGTTACGAGATCGATGGCGTGGTCTACAAGGTCAACAGCCGCGCGCTGCAGCTGGAGCTGGGCTTTGTCAGCCGCGAGCCGCGCTGGGCCGTGGCCCACAAGTACCCGGCCCAGGAGATGGTGACGCGGCTTGAAGGCATCGAGGTGCAGGTGGGCCGCACCGGCAAGCTGACGCCGGTAGCGCGTCTGGCACCGGTGTTTGTCGGTGGCGTCACTGTCACCAATGCCACCCTGTCCAATGTGTTCGACATCCGCAAAAAGGGGGTACGGGTGGGGGACGATGTCATCGTGCGCCGCGCGGGCGACGTGATCCCCGAGGTGGCGGGCCGGGTGCCTGGCCTGCGCTCGCAGTATGTGCCCAACTTCTCGATGCCTAGCCAATGCCCGGTCTGCGGCAGCGATGTGGTGCGTGAAAAAGGCGAGGCCAACCACCGCTGCACCGGCGGCCTGTTCTGCGTGGCCCAGCGCAAGGAGGCCATCCTGCACTATGCGCACCGCCGCGCGATGGACATCGAAGGTCTGGGTGACAAGCTGGTCGACCAGCTGGTCGACAGCGGCGTGATCCGCAGCCTGCCCGACCTCTACAAACTGGGCATTGCGACCTTGTCGGGCCTCGAGCGCATGGCAGAGAAATCCGCACAGAATGTGCTCGCGGCGCTGGAGTCCTCGAAGAAAACCACGCTGGCTCGCTTTGTGTTTGGCCTGGGCATTCGCCATGTGGGCGAATCCACCGCCAAGGACCTGGCCAAGCACTTTGGAGTGCTCGACGCAATCATGGATGCCTCGGTCGACGAGCTGCTGCAGGTGAACGACGTGGGGCCGGTGGTGGCCCATAGCCTGCACACCTTTTTTGCGCAGCCGCACAACCGCGAGGTGGTCGAGCAACTGCGTGCAGCCGGCGTGCACTGGGACGAAGCGGTGCCTGCCGAAAAGCCCGCGCAGATTCTGGCCGGCATGACCGTGGTGCTGACCGGCACCTTGCCCACCATGGGCCGCGATGAAGCCAAGGACCTGCTGGAAGCGGCAGGCGCCAAGGTCTCCGGCTCGGTGAGCAAGAAGACCCATTACCTGGTGGCCGGCGCGGACGCCGGCAGCAAACTGACCAAGGCCCAGGAGCTGGGCGTGACGGTGCTGGACGAGGCGGCGATGCTGCGGCTGCTGCAAAACGGCGCGCCTTGATCTGACCCAAAAGGCTGGTCCTTCAGCACTGCATGGCAGCGGATGGGGCCATAGGGATAAGGGGGCTTTCTCTGACATCGCCACGCACCAGATGTCAATACGATGAAAAACGCCAGTGGCCGCTATCCGGCGGCCCTGCTTTTTTATGCAGAGGAGATGCCGTGAGCTATACCCTGAGACAAGTTCAGACCTTGCTGACCAAGCCTGAATTGGAATTGTTCCAAGCCAGCCGTGCCAATGCGATCAAGGATCTGACCGAGCGTCAGCTCAGCAGCAAGATCACCCGCAGCCGTACCTTGCGCGCCAAGTACCGCGATCTCTACCAACGCCAGTCGGTGAAAACCCAAAAGGGCCCGGCCGCCGCCCGCAGGCCCACTGGCAATGAGAACAGCCGCACCGAACTCAAAGCCGATGTGATGCAGGACGTGCTCGGCCGCTTTGAAGAGCGGCTGGCCAAGCTCCACGCTACTGCTGCCAAGAGTACGGCAGGCGCAGCGACCCAACGTGCAGCTGCCCCTGCGAAGGCGGTAAAAAAGACTGCAACCAAAACTGCTACAAAAACAGCAAGCAAGACCGCGACCAAGTCTGCAGCCAAGAGCGCGGTGAAAAAGCCTGCGACCAAGACGGCGTCCGCAACGCCTGCTGCCGCGCCGCGCAAAGCAGCTAAGACGGCTGTGAAGGTGCCCGCAGCCAAGAAGGCCGCTGCGGTCAAAAAACCAGCAGCCAAGTCCACCAAGGCCCCTGCGAAGAAAGCGGCAGCGGCACCGGCCAAAGCACGCAAAACCACCGCTGCCAATGCCGAGGTCGGCGGTAACGCAGCCGCTGCTGCGCGCGGCGCGGTGCCTACCCGCCAGCCGGCCGCGGCCATCCGGGGCAACCCCATCAAGGCCCAGCCGGTGAACAAGAAAATCAAGGCCAGCGGCCAGTCCAAAACCCGGGCGGCACAGGCCAAGCGCGACAGCCGCTAAATAAGCAGCCCATCAAAATGCCGTAGCCACTTGGCAGTGGGTACGGCATTGTCGTGTCAGCGCGCGTTGCAGAATCACGCGCAAAGCAGGTGTGGTTCCCCTGCGACTCAGGGCTTAGGCTTTTTGGCCGCAGGGCTGGGTGCTGGGGACGGTTGCTGCGCCTTGGTATAGGCCTTGGCCATCATCTCGCGCAGCAGGCCCGAGCTCGACTGCTGCATCATGCGGTTGATATCGGCCTGCTTGCTTTGCATCAGCTGCGCATGCGGCGATTGCGGGCCCTGGTCGAGCAAGGACTGCAGCTGGGCCTCGTTGAAATTCTGTGCGTAGGCGGCAGCCAGCTGCGTGTTCCAGCGCTTTTGGTAGTCGGCTGCGACCGAGCGTGTCGCTGCAATCATCGCCTGGCCCGCTTGCTGCTGGCCCATCTTGTCGATCAAGGCCTGGTACTCGGGCGATTTGGCCGCAATCTGCAAACCCACCTGGGGCAGGCTGTGGCCAAGCTTGTATTTCTCGACCAGGGCCAGCGCCATGTCCTGCAGCTTGGCGGCATGGGCGAGGCCTGGCAGCCAGGCGCTGCTGGCCGCCACGGCGGGCAGTACCAAGCTGCCCAGCAGGCGGCGGCGGATGGAGGAGGTGGTCGGGGTGAAGGTAGAAGTCATGGCTTGCACACTGGTCAGGAAGCGGCCGAGGTGGTGGACGCTTCGGTAGCCTTGGGGGGAACCAAGGGGCCGGCGGGTGTCTCCAGATCGATCACATGGATGCCGAATGCGCCGCGCTTGCGGTCTTCAAAATAGCGCTGCAACGTGACCTTGACGGTGCGAAAGGCGATCTGGTCCCAAGGAATCTCGGCCTCGCTGAAGAGCCGCGCTTCGATGGTCTCCCAGCCGGGCTTGAATTCGGTGCTTTGCAGCTGGGCCAGGTAGAACAGGTGTACCTGGCCGACATGCGGCACATTGACCAGCGAAAACAGCGGGCCCATCGCGATGTCGGCGCCCGCTTCCTCATCGGTCTCGCGCTCGGCGCCCTGGCCGGTGGTCTCATCGAGCTCCATGAAGCCGGCCGGCAAGGTCCAGTAACCTTTGCGTGGCTCGATATTGCGCAGGCACAGCAGCACCTTGTCGCCCATATAGGGGACGGTGCCCACCACGTTCAGCGGGTTCTCGTAGTGCACGGTATGGCAGGCCGGGCAGATCGCGCGGATCTTGGTGTCGCCGTCATCGGGCAGTCGGTGCTCAACGTGGGTGCCGCAGCGGCGGCAAAAATCAACGGGGGCGCGTGAGGTCATGCGGTCTATTGTGCGTCAAGGTCGCGCTGCTCGCGGCCAGGGACGAAAAAAAGCGCCACCGCAGCGGGTGGCGCGTTGTCCTGGCCTTACACCAGCTCGATTTTCAATGGGGGCAGGCCCGTCACGCCGCCTTCGAGCACATCGCCCTTGACGACTGCGGCCACGCCTTCGGGCGTGCCGGTGAAGATCAGGTCACCGGCTTGCAGCTCCCAGGCTTGCGAGATCACTTCAATGGTCTCGGCAATGTTCCAGATCAGCTTTTGCACATTGCTGTGCTGGCGTTCGGCACCGTTGACCTTGAGCCAGATCTCGGCGTTGTTGACATCACCGGCCTGGGCGGCGGGCACCAGGGCTGCGATGGGTGCGCTGCCTTCAAAGGCCTTGCCGATCTCCCAGGGGCGGCCTTGCTTTTTCATGTCGTTTTGCAGGTCGCGGCGCGTCATGTCCAGCCCCACGCCATAGCCCCAGATGTGCGCGGCGGCGTCCGCTGCAGCAATGTTCTTGCCGCCCTTGCCAATGGCCACCACCAGCTCGATCTCGTGGTGCAGGTTGCTGGTGAGCGTTGGGTAGGCGATCTGGCCGCTGCTACCTGTGGCCACGGGCACCACCGCATCAGCGGGCTTCATGAAGAAGAAGGGCGCCTCGCGGCCGGTAAAGCCCATTTCCTTGGCATGATCTTCGTAGTTGCGGCCCACGCAGTAGACGCGGCGCACGGGGAACAGCTGGTCGCTGCCTTGAACAGGTACGCCGGTGGGCGAGGCTGGAGGGATGACGTATTGGCTCATGCTGGACTTTGGTTGGAGGCGGGAGGAAACCGCCCGGTTGAAGCGGTGCCAAAAATTATGCGGCAAAACAAACCGCTTTGCAGGATCGCGGTCTGCGCCCATGCTGGCCCTGGCATGCCAGGCAACGCCAGCTGTCATGCGGGTGACTGGATGACCGGCTGCTGCAGCGCCCTGCGTTATGCTCGGTTGCCATGAAGCTGCACAACTATTTCCGCTCGTCCGCGTCCTACCGGGTGCGCATTGCGATGCAGGCCAAGGGCCTGGCCTATGACTATCTGCCGGTGCACCTGGTCAAGGCCGAGCACCGCGAACCCGCCTTTGCCAGCCATGTGGGCGACGCGCTGGTGCCCGCGCTGGAGACCGATGACGGCCTGTGGCTGAACCAGTCGCTGGCCGTGATCGAGTGGCTGGACGAGGCCTACCCGCAGACGCCTTCGATGCTGCCGGGCAATGCGCTGGCCCGTGCCCGCATCCGCGCGCTGGCCCTGCAGGTTGCCTGCGAGATCCACCCGATCAACAACCTGCGGGTGCTGGCCTACCTGACCGGCGAGCTGGGCCACAGCGATGCTGAAAAAACCCAGTGGTACCAGCACTGGTGCCGTACCGGGCTGGAGGCCTTTGAGCGCCAATTGGTGCTGCTGGCGGCCGAGCGCCAGGCGCAAGGCTTGGCGCCATCGCGTTTTTGCTGGGGCGATAGCCTGACGATGGCCGACTGCGCGCTGGTGCCGCAAATCTTCAATGCCCAGCGCTTCAAGGTCAGCCTTGACGGTCTGCCGCTGACCATGGCCGCCTATGAGGCCGCCATGGCGACGGATGCGGTGCAAAAGGCCCAGCCTGCCGCCTGCCCGGATGCCCAGCCATGAGTAGCGCTGCGTCCAACCACTTTCCCGCCGACTGGCTGCTGCCCGAGTGGCCCACGCCACCGGGTGTGTTTGCGCTCTGCACCACGCGCGCTGGCGGCGCCAGCGAAGGCCTGTTTGGCACCACCAACCTGAGCTTTAACGTGGGCGATGTTCCCGGCCATGTGCAAAGCAACCGTCAGCTGCTCGCCCAGGCCATGCAGGCGCTGGAGCAGCAGGCCGGCTACGGTGCCGACCAGGCCCGCCCCCGTCAGCCGGTATTTGTGCGCCAGGTGCATGGCAGGCATGTGCAGGTGCTGGGTGAAGGCGGCGGCGAGGAGCAGCCGGCCGATGCCAGCGTCAGTGATGTGCCAGGGCTGGGCTGCACCGTCATGGCAGCCGACTGTCTGCCGGTCTTGTTCTGTCACCAGCAGCTGCCGGTGGTAGGCGCCGCCCACGCCGGTTGGCGGGGTTTGCTGGGACAGGACGGGTTAGGGGTGCTGGAGAACTGCTTTGCGGCCTATGCCGATCGGGTGCGCCGGCAGGCGGGCCAGGCTGGCCTGAGCGATAACCAGATTGCCGCGCAGACCATGGCCTGGCTGGGTCCATGCATCAGCCAGCCCGCGTTTGAAGTGGGTGCCGAGGTGCAGGCCGCCTTTGTCGGGCCGGATCCGGATTGCGCGCCGCTGTTCGAACCCGGCGCGCCGGGCAAGTATTTTGCCAACCTGAGCGGGCTGGCCCGCTACCGCTTGCAGCGCTTGGGCCTTGCGCAGTTGTTTGGCAATGACGGCAGCCAGGACTGGTGCACCGTGGCCAACAAAGAGCGGTTTTTCTCGCACCGGCGAGATGGCTCACCCGGTGGGGGCACCGGGCGCTTTGCCGCTTGCATCTGGGTGGCCTAGGGGCTTCGTCATCGCTCAAGCTTTGCTCTCAAAGTACTCATTTATCTCAAAATGAGTACTTTGTAAATCTTTTGTAATGCTAAGTGTGCCATTTAATCTACTCATTTAATCAATAAAGAGTAGAATGTGCAGCATGACTACCCCCTTGATGGCCACCTTGGTGGCAGCCCGCAAAGCCCAGCAACTGACCCAGGCCCAATTGGCCGAGCAGGCGGGGCTCTCGCGCATGGCGGTGCAGCGCACTGAAACCGGCGATGTCGACCCGCGCTACTCGACCGTGGCCGAAATGGCCCGGGTGCTGGGCATGCAGCTTGTGGCAGTGCCGGCAGATCTTTTGCCCGCGCTGCAGGCCTTTATCCAGTCGGGCGGCAAGTTTTTAGGCCAGCCAACCGGTGCGGAGGCGCCACCTTCGGTCGTGGACAGCCTGGCCGGTCGCCAGCCCTGAAGGATGGCTTTGGGCAAGCCATGCACTGAATGAGCACCTCCATCCGCTACCTGCGTCTTTATATGCACTTGCCTGGCAGCATGGGCGGGGGGCGGCGCGCCATCGGCTACCTGTCGCAGTACGGCGATATCCTGCGCGTCTCGTTCGAGGACAGCTATATCGCGGATCCGGAGCGGCCTGTGCTCTCGCTCAGCTACCAGGGCGCGACGGAGGCCGACACCCAGCGCATCTTGCATGCCGCGCGCGATGCCCGGCTGGTGCGCACCGATGGGCGCTGGCCGGTCTATTTCCAGAATCTGCTGCCCGAAGGCCACAACCGCCAGCGCCTGGCCGCTGAGCGGGGCTGCTCCCCCGATGACGAGTTTGAGCTGCTGGCCGCTGCCGGACACGACCTGATGGGCGCGCTGGAGGTGGAGCCGGTGCCCCGCGACGAAGCCATTCCCGACGTGGTGCGCCATTGGCATACCTCGCAAGGCCTCGATGTGCTCGAGCCCGGTTTTGTCGAGTTTCCGGTGGCCGATGCCGCGTCGCTGCCGGGCATCGTCACCAAGTTCAGCGCGGTGCAGGATGGCCGGCGCTACACCGTGCGCCGCCGGGGCGCGGCGGGCAGCGTGATCCTGAAGCTGCCCAGCACCCTGCACCCGGACTTGGTGGCCAACGAGTTCAGCTGCTACCAGCTGTGCCAGTCCTTGGGGCTGACGACGGCCGATGCGCAGATCATCAGCCGCGCCCAGGCCGATCTGCCCGAGCAGCTGCCGTTTGACGAGATATTGGCCGTGCAACGCTTTGACCACCTGCCCGATGGCACACGCGTGCACATGGAAGAGTTCAACCAGGCGCTGGGCTATGCGCCGCGCCACAAGTACGGCAAGGGCCTGCAGCAGGACTGGCCGACGATGCTGCGCGTGCTCGACCGCTTGAGCCCGCAGCCCGTGGCCGATACCCGGGAGTTTCTGGCACGTACCGTGGCCGCGATCCTGATGGGCAATACCGATGCGCACCTGAAGAACTGGGCGCTGGTCTACCCCGATGGGCGCCAGCCGCGCCTGGCCCCCGTCTACGACTGTGTCTGCGTCGCGGCCTTCTTCGACGGTTCGGCCCCGCAGCAGTATGCCGTCAACAAGGCCATTGACAGTAGTATGCGGGCGCTTAGCTGGGACGATGTGGCGGCCCTTCTGAAGGCCGCCGGTCTGCTGCGCGTGCCGCGCCATATCAGCCTGCTCAAGGACATGGTGCGGCAGGCGCAGAGCGCCTGGCCCGCCTTGCTGGCCCAGGCGCCTGCCGGCATGGCGACCGTGGTGCAGCAGCGTTTGAGCGGGGGCGTGGCCATCGCCACGCTGTAAGAATCGGTTCAGATGGCGCTCGCCAGCGTATTGCCCGACTGGCTGTCGCTTGTATGTCAGGGTTTGCCCCAGGGAAGCGCCCAAAGGCGGTATGCTCCACGCTTGCCTGTTGCTGGAGCCTGTGCTGTGCTGCCCTTTGAAGTTGAAATCCCCTTTGTCAGCCACCTGGGCTTTCGCTTGCACCGCTGGGAAAACGGCGAGGCGGAGCTGCATTACCGGGCCCGGCCCGAACACCTCAATAGCTACGAAGTCACCCATGGCGGTGCATCGATGACCTTGCTTGATGTGACGATGGCCCATGCGGCGCGCAGTGCCATCCCCGGCAGTGGCGCGGTGACGATTGAGATGAAAACCAGCTTCATGGCGCCGGCCAAAGGCGCCTTGGTGGCCAAGGGCAAGCTGCTCTCGCGCAGCAGCCGCATGGCGTTTTGCGAGGCCTGGCTCTATGACGAGCAGGGTGCGTTGTGCAGCCATGCAACGGGCACGTTCAAGTACGTGATGCCCGAGGTCGTGCAGTCTTTGCAGGCCGCCAAAAAGCAGATCAAGACCGACTGATTTCCACGCTCGCGCAATGGTGCGCGAGCGCGCAGGTGGGCCTGTGGCCACTGTCCCCAGGCCCTCGATAGATGGACAGAACATGCCAAAGCCTTCTTCAACAGTGGACCAGCTGAGCTGGTCCTTCCAGCCCTTCTCGGCACTCAATCTGCAGCAACTCTATGACCTGCTGCATGTGCGCTGCCAGGTCTTTATTGCCGAGCAGGTCGCCTTCCAGGACCTGGACTACAAAGACCAGGACGCCTGGCACCTGCTGGGGCGTGATACGCAAGGCGTGCTGCAAGCCTATGTGCGGGTGCTGCCGCCGGGACTGGCCTATGCAGAGCCGTCGATTGGCCGCGTGGCCGTCATGCAGGCGATGCGCGGCACGGGGGCTGGCTGGGAGCTGATGCGCCACGCAATGGCCGAAACCGACCGCCTGTGGCCAGGCACCGCCATTCGCATTGGCGCGCAGGCCTATTTGCAAAAATTCTACGAAGGCTGCGGATTCGACGTTGTCTCCGAGCCCTATCTGGAAGATGGCATTCCCCACCTGACCATGCTCTACCCGGGCAAGCCCCAGGTGGTGGAAAGCGTCGCCATATGAAAACTGCCCATCCACAGATGCCGGTGATCTGCCGTGGCTGAGGCACGCATGCAACCGGCCTCGCTGAGCGAGGGTCTGCCCATGCCCGAGCGGCGCCTGGCGATGCTGGTCATTGTGCTGGGCCTGATCGTGGCCGTGCTCGATGGCAGCATCATGAACCTGGCCTTGCCCACGGTGGCCAAGGAACTGCAGGCATCGCCTGCCGAGGCGATCTGGGTCATCAATGCCTACCAGCTGGGCACCTTGGGCCTGCTGCTGCCCTTGGCCGCACTGGGCGAGCGCATTGGCTACCGCAAGGTCTACCTGGTGGGTCTCGTGTGTTTTACGCTGGCATCGGCCGTGGCCATGCTGGCCCAGTCGCTGTGGCTGCTGATTGCAGCGCGCGGCCTGCAGGGCATGGGCGCGGCCGGGGTGATGGCCGTCAATGCCGCACTGGTGCGCCTGACCTACCCGGCGGCCAAGCTGGGCAAGGGCATGGCGCTTAACTCGCTGGTGGTGGCCATCTCGTCGGTGGCCGGCCCTGGTGTGGCGGCATTGATTTTGTCGGTGGCCAGCTGGCCCTGGCTATTTGCCATCAATGTGCCGCTGGGCATTCTGACCTTGTGGCTGGGCCGCAAGGCCTTGCCGCGCAACCCGCAGCAGCTGCTGGATGCACCGCATGCCAAGCTGACCCCCATCGATGTGGCGCTGAACTTTGCGATGTTCTCGCTGGTGTTTCTGGGTGCCGAGCGCATCGGCGCGCGCCATGGCATGGAGTCGGGCGGCGCGTCCGCCTCAGGCTGGCTGATGCTGGGCCTGGGCCTGCTGCTGGGCGCCTGGTATGTGCTGCGCCAACGCAAACTGAGCCTGCCTTTGCTGCCGCTGGACTTGCTGCGTATTCCCGTTTTTGCGCTGTCCATGGGGGCGTCGATTGGGGCCTTTGCAGCGCAGATGCTGTCCTTTATTGCGCTGCCTTTCTTGCTGCTCGATGCGCTGCAGCGCAGCCATTTTGCCGCCGGCATGCTAATGACGGCCTGGTCGGTGGCCATCGTGATGGTGGCCCCGCTGGCGGGCCGGCTGATTGGCCGGGTGGAAGACGGCCTGCTGGGCGGCATCGGCATGGCGATTTTGGCGCTGGGCCTCTTGAGCCTGGCGCTGCTGCCGGTGGACCCGAGCGACCTCAACATCGGCTGGCGCATGGCCTTGTGCGGCCTGGGATTTGGGCTGTTCCAGTCGCCCAACAACCACACCATCGTGACCTCGGCGCCGCTGGCCCGCGCAGGCGCTGCCAGCGGCATGCTGGGCACGGCGCGGCTGACTGGGCAATCGCTGGGCGCTGTGCTGGTGGCCATCATCTTCACCTTGTGGCCAGTGGCCAGCGGCCATGGCACGACGGTGGCGCTGTATCTGGCAGCCGGCTTTGCCGCGATGTCGGGTGTGTTCAGCAGCCTGCGACTGCGGCATTCAGCGCATTAATGGCTATCGGGCGGCGGTGGGGCAGGGGCCTGTTGCGCCTCGGCTTCGGCCCGGTGGCGCATCCGGCGCCGCGCTGGCGTGCCGGCAATGAACAGCAGCAGACCCAGCGGCAGCGCGCCGTAGAGCATCAGGGTGAAAAAGGCGCCCAGCAGGCTGCCCTGGGGGCTGGCGGCCTCGACCACCGCCATCAACACCACCACATAAAGCCAGGCTATCGCTATCAGGTACATGCCCTGGAATTTACCCGAACTTGCAGCACGCCAGCACACGGCTGCCATTTTTTGCGCCTAAGATGCACACAAGCCCATGCCCGGCATGGAGCCTGTTCAGGGAGACGACGATGACGCAGCAACCGTATTGGGGACTGGGCAGCGACCAGTTCCAGCAACTCAGCCAGATGACCCAGCAATGGATGGAGCGCATGCAGTCCATGCAGACCATGGCATCTCCTTTCAATGCGGTAGGCGCACCTCAGGGCTTCACCGCCGGTCTGGGGGCCCTGCCAGCGGGCGCGCCCCCCGTCAGCTTTGATATGGAAAAGCTGCAGGCCATTCAGGCGCAGTACGCGCAAGCGGCCTTGGCGCTGTGGACCGAAGGTGCCAAGGGCGAGGTGTCCCTGCCCAAGGACCGGCGCTTTGCCGGCGACGCCTGGCAGCACAACCCTGTGTCGACCTTCACCGCCGCCAGCTACGCGCTGCATGCCAAAACCATGATGGACATGGCGGACGCCGTGCAAGGCGACGAGAAAACCCGCGCCCGCGTCCGCTTCGGCGTGGAGCAGTGGCTGGCAGCCACGGCGCCCAGCAATTTCCTGGCCTTCAATGCCGAGGCGCAGAAAAAGGCGCTTGACACCCAGGGCCAGAGCATTGCGCAGGGCTTGCAGAACATGCTGGCCGACATGCGCCAGGGCCATGTCTCGATGACCGATGAGTCGCTGTTTGAAGTAGGGCGCAATGTGGCCACCAGCGAAGGGGCCGTGGTCTTCCAAAATGAGCTGTTCCAGCTCATCGAATACAAGCCGCTGACCACCCAGGTCTATGAGCGCCCCATGCTGTTTGTGCCCCCGTGCATCAACAAGTACTACATCCTGGACTTGCAGCCCGACAACTCGCTGATCCGCTATAGCGTGGCCCAGGGCCACCGCACCTTTGTCGTCAGTTGGCGCAACCCGGATGCCAGTCTGGGGGGCAAGGGCTGGGACGACTATATCGGCGGCGCGGTGCTCGAGGCGATCGAGGTGGTCAAGGCCATCTCCGGCAAACCCCAGATCAATGCCTTGGGCTTTTGCGTGGGCGGCACGATGCTGGTCAATGCGCTGGCGGTGCTGGCCGCGCGCGGCGATGACTCGGTGGCCAGCGCGACCTTGCTCACCACCCTGGTGGACTTCCAGGACACCGGCATTCTCGATGTCTTCATTGACGAGAACTTCGTCAAGTTCCGCGAGCTGACCATGGGCCAGAACGGCCTGATGCCTGGCCAGGAACTGGCCTCCACGTTCAGCTTTCTGCGCCCGGTCGATCTGGTGTGGAACTATGTGGTGGGCAACTACCTCAAGGGCGAGACACCGCCGCCTTTTGATCTGCTGTACTGGAACAGCGATTGCACCAACCTCCCCGGGCCTTATTACGCCTGGTACCTGCGCAACTTCTACCTGGAAAACAAGCTGGTGCAGCCTGGCGCGCTCAGCGTCTGCGGGGAAAAGCTCGATGTCGGCAAGATCGATATGCCCCTGTACATCTATGGCTCGCGCGAAGACCATATTGTGCCCATTGGCGCGGCCTACGCGTCCACCCAGGTGCTGGGAGGCGACAAGCGCTTTGTCATGGGTGCCTCGGGCCATATTGCCGGCGTCATCAACCCACCCGCCAAAAATAAGCGCAGCCACTGGCTGCGCGAGGATGGCCAATTGCCTGCCGACATCGACGCCTGGATCGACGGCGCCGACGAACTGCCGGGCAGTTGGTGGACAGACTGGAGCCAGTGGCTGGCCCAGCATGCCGGCAAAAAGGTGGCAGCGCCCAAAAGCTATGGCCGTGCGCGCACCGACTACCGGGAGCTCGAGCCTGCGCCTGGCAGCTATGTGCAAGCCAAAGCATGATTGGTAAGCCCCTAGAACAGGTTCTAGCAGTCTGGTTGCAATTTCTGCATCGCAATTCAAATGCTGCGGTGCAATAATTAGCATCGCATGGCCGTCAGAGACAACGGCATCCGTGCCCATTTTTTAAAAGGAAGAATCATGGAAGACATCGTCATCATCTCCGCCGTGCGCACGGCAGTTGGTAAGTTTGGCGGCTCGCTGGCCAAAGTGCCCGCGACGGACCTGGGTGCCACCGTCATCGAGGAGGCGCTGGCCCGTGCCAACGTGGGCGCCGACCAGGTCGATGAGGTCATCATGGGGCAGGTGCTGACCGCGGGTGTGGGCCAAAACCCCGCACGCCAGGCGATGATCAAGGCCGGTGTGGACAAGAAGACGCCGGCGCTGACCATCAACGCCGTCTGCGGCTCGGGCCTCAAGGCAGTCATGCTGGCAGCGCAGGCTGTTGGCCAGGGCGATGCCGAGATCGTGGTGGCCGGCGGCCAGGAAAACATGAGCCTCTCGCCCCATGTGCTCAACGGCTCGCGGGACGGCCAGCGTATGGGCGACTGGAAGATGACCGACACGATGATCGTCGACGGCCTCTGGGATGTGTACAACCAGTACCACATGGGTATCACGGCAGAGAACGTCGCCAAGGAATTTCAGATTGATCGCGACAAGCAGGACGCCTTTGCGCTGGCCAGCCAGCAAAAGGCAGCCGCTGCGCAGGATGCCGGCAAGTTTGACGAAGAAATCGTCACCGTGCAGATCCCGCAGCGCAAGGGTGACCCGGTCGCCTTCAAGGCAGATGAATACATCAACCGCAAGACCAATGGCGAAGCACTGGCCAGCTTGAAGCCCGCTTTTGACAAGGCTGGCTCGGTGACTGCCGGCAATGCCTCGGGCCTCAATGACGGTGCCGCCGCCCTGGTGATTGCCAGCGCCAAAAAGGCCAAGGAGCTGGGTGCTGAGCCGCTGGCACGCATTGTCGGCTTCGCCACCGTGGGCCTGGACCCCAAGATCATGGGCATGGGCCCCATGCATGCCGTGCGCAAGGTGCTGGCCAAGACCGGTTGGAAGGCCGAAGAGGTCGATTTGTTCGAGCTCAATGAAGCCTTTGCGGCCCAGGCCTGCGCCGTGAACCAGGAGCTGGGTCTGGACACCAGCAAGGTCAATGTCAACGGTGGCGCGATTGCGATTGGCCACCCCATTGGTGCATCCGGTGCGCGCATCCTCGTGACACTGCTGCACGAGATGAAACGCCGTGGCTCCAAGCGCGGTATTGCCGGCCTGTGTATCGGCGGCGGCATGGGCGTGGCACTGGCGGTGGAACGCGCCTGAGCGTTCACCGCCCCGCGTGCGCACAAACCGCCTCCCGAGGCGGTTTTTTGATGCGTTCCCGTAGCCGCTCAAAAGCGTTGCATGGCGCAGGCAGACGCATTCCTTTGCTGGAATCGATCGCCGTTGGTCTGTCATAAAAATACCTGACTATGGCTGTCTGCTTCGTGATAGGGTTTGCGCTGATGCGGCGCGAAAACGATCAAAACCGCGCGTTAATCTGGCGCGTTTCTGTTGCAATACCCGGTCAAAATCGCCGAAATTGAGAGGTACTGCAAGAATTTGTACGCTTGGCGTAAACGAGCGTTTGCACACCTCGTTTCTTGGTTACAGTGGTAGTGCACAAGCATTTCAAGCAAAACCAAGGAGATGTGATGAGTCAAAAAGTGGCCTACGTAACCGGCGGTATGGGAGGCATTGGGACGGCCATTTGCCAACGTTTGCACAAAGATGGATTCAAGGTGATTGCGGGCTGTGGGCCCACGCGCGATTTCCAAAAATGGTTGGGCGAGCAAAAGGCGCTTGGCTATGAGTTCCACGCTTCGGTCGGCAATGTCGGCAACTGGGAATCCACCGTGGAAGCCTTCGCCAAGACCAAGGCGGAGCACGGCAGCATCGATGTGTTGGTGAACAATGCCGGTATCACCCGGGACCGCATGTTCATCAAGATGACACCCGATGACTGGCAAGCGGTGATCGAAACGAACCTCAACTCCATGTTCAATGTGACCAAGCAGGTCGTCGCCGATATGGTGGAAAAAGGCTGGGGCCGCATCGTCAACATCAGCTCCGTCAACGGCGCCAAGGGCCAGGCGGGCCAGACCAACTACTCTGCCGCCAAGGCAGGCATGCATGGCTTCTCGATGGCCCTGGCCCAGGAGATGGCCGGCAAGGGCGTGACCGTGAACACCGTGAGCCCTGGCTATATCGGCACCGACATGGTCAAGGCCATCCGTCCCGATGTGCTGGAGAAAATCGTTGGCACCATCCCGATGAAGCGCCTGGGTGAGCCCACCGAGATCGCGGCGATCATCGCCTGGCTGGCATCGGAAGATGGCGGCTATGCGACTGGCGCGGAGTTCTCGGTCAATGGTGGTTTGCACACGCATTGATCATCCGGCCGCAGCCCATGAAAAACGCGCCTAGCAAGGCGCGTTTTGTTTTATCTGGAGCGGGTGATGGGAATCGAACCCACGTTATTTGCTTGGGAAGCAAGAGTCCTACCATTGAACGACACCCGCGAACCGGCCCATTGTAGCGCTAGAAGCCCCCGTTCTTGTCTCGGTGCTGCTCCATTGCTACAGCAGCTTTTGCAACTCAGTTTCCCTTCTTGCCAGGGAACGCCCAAGCCTGCTTTTTCTCATCGATTGGCTGCAGCTTCCATTTCTCGAGCTCGGCGTCGCGCGCGGTCTCGCGGCGCACATCGATGCGGCGTGCCGTGTGCTTGGCAACGACGGCGAGTTTTTGCAGATCGGTATCGCGCAGACTCGGGTCGGGCTCGGTGCTGAAGCAGCACAGGGTGCCGTAGATCTCACCATTGGCCAGCACAATGGGGGTGCTCAGGTGGGCGCCAACGCGGAAAGGGGTGGCAGGAAGTTTGGCCGACTCGATGTGCTCTGCCGCGTCATGCACCAGCGGCGGCAGGCGGCCGTCGAGCACGCATTGGCAAAAGGATTGCTCCAGCGAGGAGCCGCCTCCGGTTTCAATCAAGGCCTTGCCGGCGCTATGGTCCACATGCTTGAAGGTGCGCTGGCCATTGCGGATCTCCGAGACAAAGATCACATCCATTTTTAGATGCTCGCGCAGGCCGTGCAACACCTCTTTGACGTTCTGGTCAATCAGGTCGTCGGAGCCTTCGGCGGTGGCCACCAACAGCTCGCTCATCGATACTTCCAGTGCGTCAGGTGCGTAATCCCATAAATGAATCGCCATAGTTACTCTCGCTATTTCCATGCGCTACCCGCTAGCGCATACCCGTGCGCGTTTGATGATAACGGCACTGAAAAGCACGCGCATGTCTCGCCGCAGGACTGAATTACTCTTTTACATGGACGCGAGCGCACACGCGGCAGCCGGCCAGATTCAAGCCGGATCATCAAGCCAGAGGATGCGGCCCTGGCCAAGTTCATTCATCCGGGTGACAAAGTCAGGGGCGTGCGACGCGACCAACTCGATCTCGGCGAGCACATCATCGCCGTGGCTCACGTGCAGCAACTGTGCGTTGGCGCTGGCAACCTCGCGCCGCATGCCCCCTTCGAGCGCGTAGGGCAGGCGGCATTGCAGGCGGGTCATCGCCTGGCGCTCGATTTTTTCTGCTTTCAGCATCGCCTGGGCAATGGCGTCGGTGTAGGCCCGCACCAGACCGCCGGCGCCCAGCTTGACACCGCCAAAATAGCGCACCACCGTTGCCAGGGCGCCTTCGATCTGCTGGTGGCGCAGCACATCGAGCATCGGGCGCCCCGCTGTGCCGCTGGGCTCGCCATCATCGACGGCGGCAGACTGCCCGCCCGCCATCAGCGCCCAGCACACATGGTTGGCGCCGGGGTGTTGCTCGCGCAGGCTTTGAACAATGACCAAGGCCTGTGCACGGTCCTGCACCGGCTGAACACAGCCGATGAAACGGCTTTTCTTGATGATCAGTTCGCTGTGAACGGGCTGGGCCAGGGTGTAGGGCATGCGTTGCGGGGAGAAGACGTTTGCTTACACTGTCATGCGTCAACGTCGCCTAGATGTCATGCGTTAGACACATATCATTGTTTCAATGACGGGAGCGCTCCAGTGATGGAGTGGCTTGCCGCAGCGGAGACCTCAGGCGCAGCCAGGCGCGAGTCTACCCCGATTTTTCCAAGAAGCATTCCATACCACCGACTGACACATTACCCGGGAGCGACCATGCAACACCAACTGCAAACCAATTTGGATTCCTTGAACAACCATGGGTTCGGACGTGCAGGTTTGGAGACGCCCGCCTATGTGACTGAAGTACTGGCAGCCCTGCCAACGACTCCCAGTGCCAATGACGATGGCAGCTATGTGGACCTGGCCCAACGCGTGCGCGAAGGCGGTGAGTGGTAAGGCGCTGAGCAAGAGCGCCAGGATTGGGTACCGGTTAAGAAACATCACCCGTATCGCGTGACCGCCATAGGCAGCTTGGGCTGCCTTTTTTATTTGCGGTGCAGCGCTTAGCCATGCGACAATGGCAAGCTATTTGATGCAGCGCAAAAAATGCGGTTTTAATACCCCATGCTGGTGGCCATAGCCCCCGCCAGCCAGGGGCCGGTGATTATCCCAGCCTGGCGCCGCGCTGCAATGCCTTGACCGCCCTGGTCTGAACTGGGGCCTTGCCCCCGCAGATGCTTCCAAATACATAGCATCAATACCCGTACAAGTGCGCGCTACGGGCTATTTTTTTAGAATATCGGACCCCGCCACCCTGGCGCCGAGCCCCGCGTGCATTACTCCACGACTGTTGTTGCCCATGTCTGCCCCGATTGATGTTTCTTTTTTTGAACGTGCTGCCAAGCCGCTGACCAGCTACAAGCCGTACTGGGCCAAGCGCTTTGGTGCTGCGCCATTTCTGCCGATGAGCCGAGCCGAGATGGACCAGCTGGGCTGGGACAGCTGCGACATCATCCTGGTCACCGGTGACGCCTATGTGGACCATCCCAGCTTTGGCATGGCCGTGATTGGCCGCGTGCTGGAGGCCCAGGGCTTTCGCGTGGGCATCATTGCGCAGCCGGACTGGCAAAGTGCCGAGGCCTTCAAGGCGCTGGGCAAGCCCAACCTGTTCTGGGGCGTGACGGCGGGCAATATGGATTCGATGATCAACCGCTACACGGCTGACCGCAAGATCCGCTCGGACGACGCCTATACGCCGGGCGATGTGGGCGGCAAGCGCCCGGACCGCGCGGCCATCGTCTACAGCCAGCGCTGCCGTGAAGCCTACAAGGATGTGCCCATTGTGCTGGGCGGCATCGAAGGCTCGCTGCGCCGCATTGCCCACTACGACTACTGGAGCGACAAGGTACGTCGCTCGATCGTGGTGGACAGCAAGTGCGACATCCTGCTCTACGGCAATGCCGAGCGTGCGCTGGTCGAAGTGGCCCACCGCATTGCCGCGCGCGAGCCGGTGGAGAACATCACCGATGTGCGCGGCACCTCGTTTTTCCGCCGTGCATCGGAGGAGGGCTGGTTCGAGGTGGACTCCACGACGGTCGATGAGCCCGGTGAGGTCGAGCCCCACATCAACCCTTACATGACGACCAGCGAGCAGGCAGAAGCCCAGGGCCAAAGCTGCGCCAAGGAAGATGCAGAAAAGCAGGGCGCCAATGCGTCCGCTGCGGCTCCCGCCGCCGCCTGTGGCTCGGCTGCTGCCAGCGCAAGCGCGCCCACGCTGTCGAATGTGCAGCCGCTGCAGTTTGTGCCCAATCTGTCGCTGCGCCACAAATCCAAGATGCCGGCGCGCGACCGCACCGTGCTGCGCCTGCCCAGCTTTGAAGAGGTCAAGAGCGACCCAATTTTGTACGCCCATGCCAACCGCGTGCTGCACCTGGAAACCAACCCCGGCAATGCCCGTGCGCTGGTACAGGCCCATGGCGAAGGAGCCACGGCCCGCGATGTGTGGATGAACCCGCCGCCCATTCCGCTCACCACCGCCGAAATGGACTGGGTGTTCGGTCTGCCGTATGCCCGCAGCCCGCACCCGGCCTATGCCGACGAGAACGGCAGCCACGAAGGCGCGACCAAGATCCCCGCCTGGGAGATGATCCGCACCTCGGTCAACATCATGCGCGGCTGCTTTGGCGGCTGCACCTTCTGCTCGATCACCGAGCACGAAGGCCGCATCATCCAGAGCCGCTCGGAAGACTCCATCATCCAGGAGCTCGAAGACATCCGCGACAAGGTCAAGGGTTTCACCGGCACCATCTCGGATCTGGGCGGTCCCACGGCCAACATGTACCGCCTGGGCTGCAAGAGCCCGCAGATCGAGGCGGCCTGCCGCAAGCCCAGCTGCGTGTTCCCTGGCATCTGCCCGAACCTGCACACCGACCACGGTCCACTGATCAAGATCTACCGCCGCGCGCGCAAGCTCCCTGGCATCAAGAAGATCCTGATCGGCTCGGGCCTGCGCTATGACCTGGCGGTCAAGTCGCCCGAGTACATCAAGGAGCTGGTGCAGCACCATGTGGGCGGCTACCTGAAGATCGCCCCCGAGCACACCGAGGCAGGACCGCTGGGCAAGATGATGAAGCCCGGCATTGGCAGCTATGACCGCTTCAAGCAGCTGTTTGAAAAGTTCAGCGAAGAGGCGGGCAAGAAGCAGTTTCTGATTCCCTACTTCATTGCGGCCCACCCGGGCACTAGCGATGAGGACATGATGAACCTGGCGATCTGGCTCAAGAAGAATGGCTTCCGCGCCGACCAGGTGCAGACCTTCTACCCCAGCCCGATGGCTACCGCCACCGCGATGTACCATAGCGGCCGCAATACGCTCACCAAGGTGCGCCGCCAGATGCGGGACGAGGCCGAAGAGCGCGTCGATATCGTGCGCGGTGAAAAGCGCCGCCGTCTGCACAAGGCGTTCTTGCGCTACCACGATCCCAACAACTGGCCGCTGCTGCGCGAAGCACTCAAGACCATGGGGCGCTCGGACCTGATCGGCAATGGCAAGCAGCACCTGATCCCGACCTTCCAGCCGCTCGTCGATGGCAGCTACCAGAGCGCGCGCAAAAAGAACAGCACTGCCTCCAAGGGTGGCACCGGCCTGGGCTACACCACCAACAAAGACGGCAAGGCCGTAGCGATGGCGCCGCGCCGCCCGCAAGAGCAGCAGGAGCCCAAGGGCGATGTGCGCTTTCGCACTGCGCAGCCCAAGTCCGGCCAACTGTTGACCCAGCACAGCGGCTTGCCGCCAAGGGCTGGCGTGCGCGCCGGCGCAGGCAAGCCTGGGCAGGCCAAGAAGTCAGGCCCCGCGCGCAAGGGCAGCCGCTAAGACTGCGGCGTTGTTGCACTCAGATCGCCGCAAAGGCGCCAAGCGAAGGCTTGGCGCCTTTGTTTTTGGCCGGCTGGGGGCGGAGGCCGCCACCAGCCAGCCTGCTGGAGCGATGGTCTGCACAACCCTTGCTCCATGGGACAGCCAAAGCAGGGGTTTTTGCAGCGGGTGCTTAGCCCATCAGCTTCTGCCCATGGCGGTGCAGTGCCGTCATGCTCACGACCAGCAGCAACAAGCCGGCCCAGACGCCGCTGATTGGAATGGGTTTGCCCGCCACGACGCTGCCCGCTTCCAGGCCATTGGTACCCTGTGGGGTGGCGGTCTCGAGCCCATTGCTGGCCAACGCAACCCCCCAAGGGGCACTGCCCACCGTCACGGCGCCATGCACTTCCTGGGTAGCGGTATCAATAATAGACAGGCTATTGCGCTGCGGATTGCTCACATAGGCATGCGTTCCTGCAGGATGGAAGACGACATGCTGCGGTGTCTGGTCCACCTCGATCACACCGACCACCGCGTGGCTGGCGGTGTCGATGACTGAGACCGTGCCGTCGCCGCTGTTGGTGACATATGCCTGGTTGCCTGCGGGGTGAAAGGCGACGCGACTGGGGTGCTTGCCGACAGCGACCGTGGCGGCGACGGTGTGGGTTCGCGTATTGATCACGGTGACAGTGCCATGGGCCTGGCGAGACTCGCGGTTGACCACATAGGCCAGGGTGCCAGCCGGGTGAACCTGGATATCGCTGGCATCCGTGCCAACGCCGATGCGTTCGAGCACCGTGCCACTGCTGGGGTCGATCACCGCGACTTGCCCGACATCGGGGTCGCGGTGTTGTTCGAGCGCATACAGGCGTGAACCATCGGGGTGGATGGCCATGCCACGGGTGTTGTGGGGGCTGACGGGAAAGGTGCGCACGAGTTGGTGGGTGGCCGTGTCAATGACAGCAATCGCGCCGCCGCGAGGGGTGTTGGTATCGATATAGGCCAGCGCTCCGGAAGGGCTGAAAACAACACCGTTGCTGACCTGGTTCAAAGGGATGCCAGCGAGCAGCTGGTGCTTGCCCAGATCGAGGACCGCAATGGTGGCGGACCAGACGCTGGAGAGATAGGCAAGGCATCCGTCCGGGCTGATGGCAATCTCTTGGGGCATGGCCATACCGGCAGGAATGGTGGTGACGGTGCGCTTGTTGACCACATCGACCACGGACACGTTGCTGTCATCCCGGTTGACCACATACGTCAGCGGTGTAGCCTGGGCCGCGCACCAAGCGCAGCACAGCGCAAGGGCACTGGCCCAGCGCAGACATCCTTTCACATTGACTAACACGATTGAAATTATGAAATTAATTAATTATATTAATGTAAATCATAAGTTCGAGAAAAATGCTTGCTGATTCAGGGGATTAAGATTGTTGGCAATTAGACACTGCTGGCCCAACGCAGCGGGGGAGACGGCAAGTCTCTTGCCCACAAACGCGCAGGTCCAAGCCCGTGCCAGAGCGATAGCTGCAATGGTCTGATTTCCTGACTGCCTCAAACACGGTGACAAGCAAGCCGCCCGAGGCCAGGCGATGCGGTGCCAGCAGTTGAAGCTAGGAGGCAGCCAGGACTGCAGCGGCTAATGCACGCAGTTGGAAGATGGTGCCGCGATCGTGTTGGAGAAAGGCTGAGGGCGGCCCACCGCATAGCCCTGCGCATAGTCGATACCCATGCCGCGCAAGGACTCCACAATCTCAGGCGTAGATGCGAACTCGGCAATGGTCTTCATGTCCAGCGCGTGGCCCAGGTGATTGATGGCATCCACCATGGCGCGGTGGGCAGGCTCATTGAGCATATCGGCGACGATGGCGCCATCGATCTTGAGAAAGTCCACGGGCAGGTTTTTGAGCGAGCCAAAGGACGAGACGCCCGCGCCAAAGTCGTCCATTGAGAAGCGACACCCCAGTGCCTTCAAGGCCTTGACCAGGCGGATGGCGTTGGGCAGATGCGTGATGGCAGCGGTCTCGGTGATCTCGAAACACAGCGTGCGCGGGTCCACGCCATGGCGTGCGATCTGATCTTGCAAAAAATCCAGCAGACGCTCGTCACCCAGAGAGGTGCCTGACAGGTTGATGGCGCAGCAGGAGATGGCAGGGCTTTGCGCGGTTTTTTGCAGGTGGGCCAGGGTCTGCAAGGTTTGCTTGACCACCCAGCGGTCGACCATCGGCATCAGCCCGTAGCGCTCAGCTGCAGGAATGAACAGCACGGGGCTGATGATGTTGCCATCGGGCAGGCGCATGCGTATTTGCACCTCAATGTGCAGGCCGCCCCCGGCGATCTCGTCGGCGTCTGTGCTGAGTGCTTCAATGGCTTGGGCATACAGGCAGAAATGCCCACCTTCCAGCGCTGCCTTGATGCGCTCGACCCATTCCATCTCTCCCACATAACGGGCGATCTCCTGGTCCACACCCGGGTCGTAGGCATACACATTGTTGCGGCCGCGCTGCTTGGCGCCGTAGCTGGCCATGTCGGCGACGCGCAGCACTTCTTCCACCGAGGTGAGGGGCGCGGCGAGCTTGACCAGGCCGATGCTGATGCCTGCACTCAGACTGCGCTCACCCCATTGAATGCGCACATTCTGTGCGGCATCGCGGATCTGCTCGGCAATGCGCTTGGCATCTTCAAAGGAGCAGTGCTTGAGCAAAATGGCAAATTCGTCGCCGCCGACACGGGCCAGCGTGTCCCCGGCCCGCAGGCAGCGCTGCAGCATGGCGCTCATCGCGCGCAGCATGGCGTCCCCTGCAATGTGGCCTGCCGTGTCGTTGATGACCTTGAACTGGTCCAGGTCCAGGTACATGATGGCATGGTCGCCGGGCGCTGTGTCCTCGTGCTTGGTCTGCTCCAGGAGCACACCGAGCAGGCGCTCAAACTCATAGCGGTTGACCAGGCCGGTCAATTGGTCATGGGTGGCCTGCCAGGCCAGCTCGCGGATATAGCGTTGCTCTTGGCTCACATCGTGCAACACAAACACCGCTTCGGTCGTGCCGATGTCGTCCCCGATCGGGGTAAAAGCGAGTTTGACCTCGCGCACATGGTGCTGCGCATCGCAAAGGCGGAAAATCGTCTCACGCGGGTGCTCGCGCCCTTGCAGGGCATCGGCGATGGCCGTTTGTACCCATGCAGAGGCACCGTCTTTGTCGCTGCCGGCAGAGGAGGGCGACGCATGCATGTGCTGCACCAGTTCACTGGTCACCAACTGCTCCAGACTCACGCCCAGCAGCTCCTCGGCCGCGCGGTTCATGTACATCACATGTCCGGCAGCATCGGTGGTGATGACCGCCTCGCCAATGGCAGCCAGCGTGGTGGAGGCGCGCTCGCTGACCAGATCCAGTGCATCCTCGGCGCGGGCCGTCTTGCGCTGCAGTCGCCAGGTATGGCCCATCAGCAGGCTCAGCATGGCCAGCGCGATGCCGATGTTGATCGACCACAGCCATTTGTTCATCGCCCGTGATGTATCGCCCAGCACCTTGTTGAAGGCGCGCTCGGCCTCGGACAGCTGTATCTGCAGCGCATTGATCTGGGCCAGCCAGCTTTGCTTTTGTACCGGGGTCGGGGGAGCCAGCTGCATGCTGGCATAGATATCGCCCGCCAGCGTCTGGAGTTCCTGCAAGGGCTCATCGGCGTCTTGCCAGCGGGCCAGCAACTGACCAATCGAGTCGGTGTTTTTGAAATAGACTGTCAACCAGATCAGCGCATTGATCTCTTCGGGCTCGTTGTGGCCTTGCAGCAGCAGCAGGGCTGCCTGGGGCCTGGCAGCATAGCCCTGGTCTTCCAGCATCAGGCGCGCCCGCATGTCGCTCATGGGGATATGCAGGCCTTGGTGGAACTGATCATAGGCGGCAGGGTCGCCGCTCACCGCATAGCGTGCCAACGCATAGGTCGCGTCTTTCTGGCCCTTGCTCCACTGGCTCTCGCCGGAGCTGAAAGCCCGCATGGCCCCCAGTATGTGCAAACTGGAGATGGCCAAGACCGTCTGTACGATCGCCAAAGCCACAAAGGGCCAGATGCTCAACAGCAAGCTGCGCTTGCGCTTGGGCAGGGCATAGCGTTGCACAGGCGTTGCGTCGCTATGCGTCGCTGTGGGTATCGGCGGGCTTAGACGGGGCATGGTTGTCCCGGTAGGGATCTGAGGTATGCCAACCCCACTTCAGGCTGAAGAGGCGATCTGGGTAGGGGGCAGGACAGGTCAGCAAACATGGTGGACGCAATGCGGGGACGGCGAGACAAATGGATCTCTAAAAAATCATTCAAGCATAGTAATATGCTATTTGGTGATTGAGTTCTTTAAATTGTAGTTATTTGGGGTAAATACGGGGAGTTTTTCTCCGATGGTGTTGGCGGCAATATGTAAGCAATGTTGACCATTTCGCAAAGATGCGCAAGAGCGATCATGGCATTGTTTGCGTCGCACGCACTACCGCCATTGCTGCCAAGCCTTGGCACAATGGCAGCTGCGGCACAAGCGCCACACATCTACACAAGGAGCCATACAGCATGTCAGCACAGCGTCCGTTCAAGGTTTTGGGAATCCAGCAAGTAGCGATAGGCGGCACCGATAAAGAGCGCATGAAAAAACTCTGGGTGGACATGCTGGGCCTGTCGCAAACGGGCAGCTTCCGCAGCGAGCGTGAGAATGTCGACGAGGATATCCTGGCGATAGGCAAAGGGGCCTTTGCAGTCGAGGTCGACATCATGCAGCCGCTGGACATCGACAAGAAGCCTGCCGTACACGCCACGCCGCTCAACCACATCGGTCTGTGGATTGACGACCTGCCCAAGGCCGTGGCATGGCTGACTGCCCAGGGCGTGCGTTTCGCGCCTGGCGGCATCCGCCCTGGCGCTGCGGGCCATGACATCTGTTTTCTGCACCCCAAGAGCAATGACGAATTCCCCATCGCTGGCGAGGGCGTGTTGATCGAGCTGGTGCAGGCGCCCGCCGATGTCATTGCGGCGCTGGGTTGAGGAGGCTGGCTGCCATGACCGACACCCCGCGTTTTCAACCCTGCGTGATTCCCGTGCTGCGCAGCTTCGATGCCCAAAGGGCGGCGCAGTTCTACCAGGAGTTTCTGGGCTTTGTGCAGGACTGGACACACCGCTTTGGCGACGACTTTCCGCTCTACCAGCAGCTGAGCCTGCACAGCGCTGCGGGCCTGGCCTGCCTGCTGCATCTGAGTGAACACCATGGCGATGCCTGCCCCGGCAGTACGGTACGCATTGCCTGGCCGCAACTCGAGGCCTTCCAGCAAAGCCTGCTAGCCAAAAATTACCGCCATGCCAAACCGGGGCTGGAGCGCATGCCCTGGGGCATGCTCGAGATGCGCATTGCAGATCCGTTTGGCAATCACCTGGTGTTCTTTGAGGAGCTGCCAGCGGCGCCAGAAGGCACCGCTGCCTGAGAGACCTAGCTGACTCCCACAACTGCCGCACTGCGTTGCGGCTTTTTTTATGCGCGATTTTTGCAAAGACCCTCAAAGGCGCTGGGATGCAAACACGGCTCCCGCGTCAATAAGCTCCCAAATTCTGCCAGTGGTATTTGGCGAATGGGGCCAAGGGAGGACGGCTATGGCCCAGAGGAGCATCTGCCAGCCTTCCTGGCACCTTATCTGCAGCTATCTGCATGCCTTGTTGCGGCGGCGTAGCATTCTGGTCAACGTACAATACGAGCAGTTGACTGCATATTGGCAGACATTGCGGTAATCTGTCTGCTTCATGCTGGCAATGCACCTGCAACAGCGCCTTAAGTTAACGGCGCAGCAAATCTGCCACGCAGGGCCGGAACAGGCGGTTATGCATGGGGCCGATGCGGCCTGGCATTGGACACAATAAGTGCCATACCCAGGCATACCGCACCGGGTAGTGATTGAGGAGCTTTCCCATGTCCGGACCCTACACACCCTACACATCCGATACCACGTCGGCTTTGCATTGGCACCCCCAGGCGGCTGCGATCCCACAAGCGACAGCAGCAGATCCCTGGCCCGTAGCGCAGGTACAGGCGCTGTTTGAGATGCCGTTTATGGCGCTGATGCTTCATGCACAAACGGTGCACCACGCGCACTGGCCGGCCGGCGATATCGAACTGGCCACCTTGCTCTCGGTCAAGACGGGCGGTTGTCCCGAAAACTGCGGCTACTGCCCACAATCTGCGGCATACGACACTGGCGTCCAGGCGGGCAAGCTGATGGACCTTGCCGAGGTCACCCGCGCGGCGCAAGCAGCCAAGGAGGCAGGTGCCAGCCGCTTTTGCATGGGCGCGGCCTGGCGTGCGCCCAAGGACCGGGATATTGCCCTGGTCAGCGCGATGATTGCGGCGGTGAAGGCGCTGGGCCTGGAGAGCTGCGCCACCTTGGGCATGTTGGCACCCCACCAGGCGCAGGCGCTGAGCGATGCCGGACTGGACTACTACAACCACAACCTGGACACAGGACCGGACTACTACCGCGATGTCGTCAGTACCCGCCAATACGAGGAGCGGCTCGATACGCTGAGCCATGTCCGTGCCGCAGGCATACGCGTGTGCTGCGGCGGTATTGTCGGCATGGGCGAGACGCCGGTGGACCGTGCCGCGCTGCTGGCCCAACTGGCCAATATGCAGCCTTACCCCGAGTCCGTGCCCATCAACAGCTTGGTGCGCGTGCCCGGCACGCCACTGGCTGACAGCGAGCCGTTGGACCCGCTGGATTTTGTACGCGTGATTGCCGTGGCGCGCATTGTGATGCCCCAGGCCCGCATCCGCCTGTCCGCCGGCCGCCAGCAACTGGGCGAGGCGGTGCAGACGCTGTGCTTTATGGCGGGCGCCAATTCGATTTTCTATGGTGACAAGCTGCTGGTCACTGGCAACCCGGAGGCGGACAGCGACGCCAAGCTGCTGGCCAAGCTGGGCTTGGCGAGCTTGAAAACTGCGGCCTGAGCGAGGCGCTTGGACGCATCGGCGCAGCAGGTGAGCGCAAAAAAGGCCAGCGCATGCGCTGGCCTGTTGCGGGTTCCGATGGCTGAATCAGCGCCGGCCGCCTTGCGCTTTCAGCGCCTGCGCAATCTCGGTGACCAGGCCTGGGCCGCGGTAGATCAGGCCCGTGTAGATCTGTACCACATCGGCGCCGGCCTTGATCTTCTCGACCGCGTCGGCTCCGCTCAAGATGCCGCCCACGCCAATGATCGGGAACTGCGGGCCCAGCGCTGCGCGCAACTGGCGCACCACGGCATTGCTGGCCTCGAACACCGGGCGGCCCGAGAGGCCACCGGTTTCTTCTGCATGCTGCAGGCCTTGCACTGCATCGCGGCTGATGGTGGTGTTGGTGGCAATCACGCCATCCATACCATGGGCCTTGAGGCTGTTGGCAATCACGATGACCTGCTCTTCGCTCAGATCGGGGGCAATCTTCAAGAACACCGGCTTGTGCTTGCCATGCTCGCGTGCCAGCTGCTCGCGGCGCTGCACGAGCGCGCTCAGCAGTGCATCGAGCGCCTCATCGCTTTGCAGTGCGCGCAGGTTCTTGGTGTTGGGCGAGCTGATGTTGACCGTGATGTAGTCGGCATGGGGGTAGACTCCATCGAGGCACTGCAGGTAGTCGCTGGTGGCGTTTTCGATCGGCGTGGCCGCATTCTTGCCAATGTTGAGGCCCAGCAACAGCGGTGATGCCTGCTTGCGGAACTGGGCCTTCTTCACATTCGCGACAAAAGCGGCCAGGCCTTCATTGTTGAAGCCCAGGCGGTTGATCAGCGCGTCGCGCTCGGGGATGCGGAACATGCGCGGCTTGGGGTTGCCCGGCTGCGCCAGCGGCGTGACCGTGCCCACCTCGACAAAGCCAAAGCCCATGGCGCCCAGGCCATCGATGGCGCGGGCGTTCTTGTCCAGGCCCGCTGCCATGCCCACCCGGTTGGGAAACTGCATCCCCGCCAACGTGATGGGGTCGCTCACCCGGCTTTGGCGCCAGGCGCAGGCCAGCGGCGTGTTCTGGCCCTTGGCCAGCATGTCCATCGTGAAGTCGTGGGCAGCTTCGGGCTGCATGCCAAACAGAACGGCGCGGGAGAGGGAATAGGGGATCAGGGACATGGGATGGGATAATCAAGGCGTTATCTGTATTTTCGCTGATCTGATCGCACTACCATGACACAAGACGAATTAAAGGCCGAGGTTGGCCGCGCAGCACTGCAATATGTGGTTGCCGGAGAAATCGTAGGCGTGGGCACGGGCTCCACCGTGAACAAGTTCATTGATGCGCTGGCATCCATCAAGGACCAGATCCCGGGCGCTGTCTCGAGCTCCGTGGCCAGCACCGAGCGTCTGCGCGCGCTGGGCATCCCGGTGCTGGATGCCAACGAGGTCGAGCGCCTCGCGGTCTATATCGATGGCGCCGATGAAATCGACCACCAGGGTTTCATGGTCAAGGGCGGCGGCGCGGCCTTGACGCGCGAGAAGATTGTGGCGGCGCTTGCCGACCGCTTTATCTGCATTGCGGACGCCTCCAAGCAGGTGCAGACCTTGGGCGCTTTCCCGCTGCCGGTGGAAGTCATCCCCATGGCTGCGGCCCAGATCGCCCGCCGCTTTGCTGCCAAGGGTGGCCATGCGACCGTCCGCCTCAAGGATGGCCAGCCGCTGGTCACCGACAACGGCCAGCACATCCTCGATGTCACCGGTTTGGCGATTGCCGACCCTGCCGCTTTTGAATCCGAAGTGAACCAGTGGCCAGGCGTGATCACCGTCGGCGTGTTTGCGCACCAAAAAGCGGCTGTCTGCCTGCTGGGCACCGAGCAAGGCGTGGAAACGCTGGAGTTCTAAAACCGCCAAGCCCTCCACGCCTTAAAGCAATGGCCCGATCCAGCTAATACCGGGTCGGGCCATTTTTTTTGTAAACGGATGGCGTTTGCTTAGAACACAATCCCGGTGGGATTGCTGGGCGTAACGCGATCGGGCTCGACGCTCTGGTTACCCGGCGCTGGCTCGGCACTGCCGTCTGCCGGCTGTGCGGCAGCAGAAGCGGCCGGGGCAATCACCTTGGGAATCAAAGGCTGTGCAGGTGCGGGGCGGTAGCTGGAGGGCAACTTGGACTGGGCTGGGTAGCCGGCTGCGTCCAGGTATGCGCTCCAGTCGTTTTCATTAAAGCCACTCAAATGCTGGCTTCCCAGCGTGGCAAAGGGGATGGTGCCATCGGGGTTGAGCTTGCGCAGCGCCTGGATTTCGGCGTTGGAGGTTACCGTCTTTTCTGCAAAAGGCACACCCCGGGTCAGCAGATAGCGGCGAGCCACATCACAGGCACCGCAGTCCTTGCTGGTGTAGAAGGTCAGCGGGTACTTGGTGGCTGCTTGCTTGACTTCCAGCGGCAGGTCACTGGTGCGGGTGCCGGCAGGCTCGGTGACGGCGCCGGTGGTGACCGATTGACTCGGGGTGTCGGACGTGGGTGCACGGTCCGAGAAAGTGACCCGGCCATCGGGGCCCACAATGCGGTACACCGTTTGCGCGCCTGCCAAGCCTGCAGCGCATGCGATGGCGGTGCCAACGAGCAAGCTGCCCAAAGCCTTTTTCTTCATGCCTATCCCTCTCTATAGCTGTTGTAGCACCATTATGCCTGCGCAGCACTGCAGCTGGCTGTGGGCTGCCGGGCACTGAAGGAGTGACCGGCAGCCGGAGCCGGTCAGGCCGCCAGCGGCTCGGCCATGCCCTGGTGGCGCAGCAGTGCGTCGAGCTGCGGCTCACGGCCCCGGAAGGCCTTGAACGATTCCATGGCCGGGCGGCTGCCACCGGCTTCCAAAATCGCATGCAGGTAGCGCTGGCCCACCTCGCGGTCCACCACATCGCTGCTGCCGCGCTTTTGCGCTGCTTCTTCAAAGCTGGCAAAGGCGTCGGCCGACAGCACCTCAGCCCACTTGTAGCTGTAGTAACCAGCGGCATAACCACCGGCAAAGATGTGGGTGAAGGTGTTGGGCATGCGGTTGAAGTCTGGCTGATCGAGCACCGCCACCTGGCGGCGCACATCGCGCATCACGCCATAGATGGCGTCCGCATTGATGCCTTCACCCGACAGCTCGGTGTGGATGCGCATGTCAAACAGCGAGAACTCGATCTGGCGCAAGGTCTGCATGCCCGATTGGAAGTTCTTGGCCGCAATCATCTTGTCGTAGAGCGCGCGGGGCAGCGGCTCGCCGGTGTCGACATGGGCCGTCATATGGCGCAGCACTTCCCACTCCCAGCAGAAGTTTTCCATGAACTGGCTGGGCAGCTCGACTGCATCCCATTCCACACCACCGATGCCGGAGACATCGCGCTCGTTGACCTGCGTGAGCATATGGTGCAGGCCGTGGCCGGTTTCGTGGAAGAGGGTGATCACGTCGTCATGGGTCAGCAGCGGCGGCTTGCCATCGACGCCGGCGGCAAAGTTGCAGACCAGGTGTGCGATCGGGGTTTGCAGCTCGCCGTTGTCCGGGCGCAGCCAGCGGGTGCGCACATCGTCCATCCAGGCGCCGCCGCGCTTGCCATTGCGCGCTGGGGGGTCCAGGTAGAACTGGCCGACCAGCACGCCATCGCGCTCGATGCGGTAGAAGGCCACGTCCTGGTTCCACACGGGAGCCAGGTCGCCCTTGATCTGCACGCCGAACAAGGTCTCGACAATGCGAAAGAGCCCGGCCAGCACCTTGGGCGCCGGAAAGTACTGCTTGAGCTCCTGCTCGCTGAACGCGTAGCGCGCTTCTTTGAGGTGCTCGCCAATGTAGCCCCAGTCCCAGGCCTGCGGGTTGTCCAGGCCCAGCTCGGTGCGGGCATAGTCGCGCAGGTCTTGCACATCCTTTTGGCCATAGGGCTTGGCCTTGCTGGCTAGCTCCTGCAAAAATTCCAGCACCTGGGCGGAGGACTGGGCCATCTTGGGCGCGACCGACAACTCGCCAAAGCTGGGGTAGCCCAGCAGATGCGCTTCTTGCTCGCGCATCTTCAAAATCTCGACCATCAACGGCGTGTTGTCGAGCTTGGTATCGCCAAACTCGCTGGCCCGCGTGGTGTAGGCGCGGTAGAGCTTCTCGCGCAAGGCGCTGCTCTTGGCAAACTGCATCACCGGCAGGTAGCTGGGGATCTTCAGGGTCAGCTTGTAGCCGGGCTTGCCTTCGGCTTCGGCTGCAGCGCGGGCAGCCTGGATCACGTCTTGCGGCACGCCAGCCAGCTCGTCCAGCTCCGCATAGTAGGCAAACTGGTCGGTCGCATCCATCGCGTTCTCGCTGTACTTCTGGCAGGCGATGGCGCTTTTTTCTTGCAGCTGCGCATAGGTCTCGCGCGCCTGGCCCTGCAGCTCGGCACCACCGAGCACAAAGTTGCGCATCGCGTTGTCCCAGGCCTGCTTTTGCTCGCTGTTCAGCGTAGCCGGGTCAATGGCCTTGTATTTGGCATACAGCGCCTCGTCCGCGCCCAGTTGCGTCCAAAAGGCGGTGACCTTGGGCATCTCGGCGTTGTAGGCTGCGCGTAGCGCAGGCGTATCGGCCACGGAGTTGAGGTGACCGACCATGCCCCAGGCGCGGCCCAGCTTTTCGGTGCTGACATCGAGCACCTTGGCGATCTCGTTCCATTGCGCCGGGAACTCGGGCGCTGTGACCGTCTTGAGGGCCGCTTCACTCTCGGCCAGAAGCTGGTCGATGGCGGGGGCGATGTGTTCAGGTTGGACCTGGTCAAAGCGGGGCAGGCCGCTGAAATCGAGCAATGGATTGGTCATGGTGCTGTATATGGGGCCTGGCGCCCTGCAATCAATGCCATGTTGGCACTTGGAACGTAATCGCGATCCGGAGATCATTGCCTGTCATTTAAGCACAAAAAAAAGCTGCTGGCACCGGCAAGGCGGATGCCAACAGCTATCGTTTTCATAGTTTTACCGCCGCGATAAATCGCGGCGGAATCGAGGCGGTTTTGGGCAGATCAGGCGCGCTCGGCCGACTCCAGCGTGTTGACCATCAGCATCGTGATGGTCATCGGGCCTACGCCGCCGGGCACGGGGGTGATGTAGCCGGCCACTTCCTTGACGCCGTCAAAATCCACATCGCCGCAGAGCTTGCCTTCGGCATTGCGGTTCATGCCCACATCGATCACCACGGCGCCGGGCTTGACCATGTCGGCGGTCAGCACATTGACCTTACCCACGGCCGCCACAATGATGTCGGCCTGGCGGGTCATCGCAGCCAGGTCGGCTGTGCCGCTGTGGGTGATGGTGACGGTGGCGTTGGCCGCCAGCAGCATCATCGCCATGGGCTTGCCCACGATGTTGGAGCGGCCGATCACCACCGCATGCTTGCCGCGCAGGTCCTTCATGCCGATCGATTCGAGCATCTTCATGCAGCCGTAGGGCGTGCAGGCCTTGAAGCCCACTTCTCCCACCATCAGCGCGCCGGCGCTGGCCACATGGAAGCCGTCCACGTCCTTCTTGGGCGAGATGGCTTCGATGACCTTGTGGTCGTCGATGTGCTTGGGCAGCGGCAGCTGCACCAGGATGCCGTGGATGCTCGGGTCGTTGTTGAGCGCCTCGACCCGGGCCAGCAACTCCGCCTCGGTCATGCTCGCGTCGTACTTCTCCAGCACCGAATGGAAGCCGCACTCCTCGCAGGACTTGACCTTGTTGCGCACATAGACCTGGCTGGCCTGGTTGTCACCGACCAGGATGACGGCCAGACCCGGAACGATGCCCTTGGCCTTGAGCTGGTCGGCACGCGCCTTGACATCGGAGCGCAGTTGCTGGGAGAGGGCCTTGCCATCGATCAATTGAGCAGTCATGTGGTCATCCAAAAAGGGTTGCGCGTGGTCCAGCAGCCGGGCGAGCCCCCAGCATGGCGCGCGGAATTGAAAAATGCGCCGTACCGAAGCCGGTACCGGCGCATTGCGCTTTGAGAAGCGTTGTTGGAACGTTGTCCCTAGGGCGCGAAGGCCGCTAATTTATCACGTTGCCTTGGCCGCTGCATTGGAGCCCAGCGCAATCTTGAGCAGATCAGCGACGGTATTGGCGCCGAGCTTTTCCATGATGTTGGCGCGGTGCGCTTCGACGGTCTTGATGCTGATGCCCAGGTCATCGGCGATCTGCTTGTTCAGGCGACCGGCCACAATGCGTTCGAGCACCTGCGACTCGCGGCCCGTCAGCTTGGCCAGCAGCGCATCGCGGCTGGCCGCTTGCTGGTGGCCAGCGAAGGCATCGCGTGCCTGGTCCAGCATGCGCTCGACCAAGGCATCGAGCTGGGCTTCGTCAAAAGGCTTCTGGATGAAATCCATGGCGCCTTTTTTCATCGTGTCCACCGCCATGGGCACGTCGCCGTGGCCGGTGATGAAGACGATGGGCAGCGGCGACTTGTTCTCGATCAGGCGGTCCTGCAGTTCCAGGCCGCTCATGCCACCCATGCGGATATCGACAATCAGACAGGCGACCTCGCGGGCATCGTAGCGTGCCAAGAAGGACTCGGCTGAGTCAAAGCAGCGCACCCGGTAATCCTTGCCCTCCAGCAACCATTGAAGCGAGTCACGCACCGCCTCATCGTCATCGACTACGTAGACCGTGCCCTTTTTGGGGATCAAGCTCATGCACAATTCCTTCTATCAGTATTGGTATAGCGCTGGCTATTCAGCCGACTCCGCGGGGCTGGCCACCGGAATCCAAAAGCTGAAATTACAACCTGTCACCTCCGGCCCATTGTAGAGGTTCTCTGCCTGCATCCGGCCATGGTGAGATTCGACAATGCTGCGGCAGAGATTGAGCCCGATTCCCATGCCTTCACTCTTGGTAGAGAAGAAGGCCTGGAACAGGCGCTCCAAAGCCTCGGGTGACAGACCGCGCCCCGTATCTTGAACGGAAAACTCTATCACATCCGTGGCGTCGATCTTGCGAGGCACGACGCGCAGTTCCACCATGCGCTGGTGGGCCGGGCGCTGGGCATTGGCAATGGATTCGGCGCCGTTCTTCATCAGGTTGATGAGCACCTGCTCGATCAGGATGCTGTCGACCTTGACCTTGGGCAGACGTGCGGCAACGTGGTGCGAAAGCCGCACATTGTGGCGCTTGAGCTCGATCGAGCCCAGCTCCACCGCTTCGCTGACGATGTCGCTGACATCGGCCAGTGCCCGGTTGGGCTCGCTGCGTTTGACAAAGGAGCGGATGCGGTGGATCACCTGGCCGGCGCGCTGGGCCTGGTGGGCGGTTTTCTCCAAGGCCCCTAGCAGCGCTTCTTCGCTCAGGCTCCCGTTCTTGACGCGGGTGATCATGCCCGAGCAGTAGTTGCTGATCGCCGACAGTGGCTGGTTCAGCTCATGGGCCACGCTCGACGCCATCTCGCCCATGGTCACCAGGCGGCTCACGGTGGCGGCCTTCTCGGCCTGGCGCGCGGACTGCTCCTCGGCCTGGCGTCGTGGCGTGATGTCAGTGGCGATCACCATCTGCGCCAGGCGCCCGTCCACCCAGTTGAGGTAGCGCGAGCGCACTTCCAGCCATTTGCCCAGCTCGGCGATATAGATCTCGGCATTGCCGCTGACAGCAGTGGTGATCTCGTCACTGGGCAGGCCCATGAGCCCATCTTCATCGTCCATGCTGGTGTTGGCATTGCTGTTGCTGGGCAACACGCCGGCCTGGGCCACCAATTGCAAATGGCCCACGGTTTGCGAGCCAAACCACTGCCGGTAGAGCTTGTTGGCGAACAGCAACTCGGCACTGCCCAGCGGCGCGACCGACACCGAGGCGTCCAGTGCCTCGAGCACGATGGTGAAGCGCTCATACGACGCCGAGAGCTGCTCGCGGATGCGGTTGGGCTCGGTGATATCGGTCATCGAGGTCATCCAGCCGGTCTGGCGGCCGTGGCCGTCAATCAGCGGCGAGACATAGAGCCGGGCCTCGAACATCGTGCCGTTCTTGCGCTTGACCCGCATCTGGAAACCACCGGGAAACACCTTGCCGCTCATCTCGTCGATCAGCATGTCGTGGTAGGTGCTCTGGTCGCCCTCGGGCCAGTACGGGTAGGGCGGCAGCTTGCCCACCAGCTCTTCCTCGCTCCAGCCGGTCATCTGGCAAAAGGCGGCATTCACATAAGAGATGCGGCCTTGCAGATCCAATGCGCGCATGCCCGTGAGCACGCTGTTTTCCATCGCTCGGCGGAAATTGGTCTCACCCTGCAGGGCTTCTTGCGCGCGTATGCGCTTGCGGGTGTGGCGCCAGGTCGCCACCAGCAGCCAGGCGGTCATAAAGCTCAGCACACAGACCAGCCAGAACAGGCCGTTGCTGACCAGGCCGAGCGAGGTGTGGTAGCCCTGGGCGCGCAGCTTCAAACTGTTACCCACGGGAGCGACTGGCATCTCGAATTCATTGGGCGCCGCGCGCCAGGGCAGCAGCCGCTGGGCGGCGACACGTGGGGTGAGCGGAGTGCCGGCCAGCGTGGTTCCCTTGCCGTCCTGCAGGGTCACCGCGTAGCGGGCCAGGATCTCGGTGGGCGTGCCGTAACGCAGCAGGTTGTCGATAGAGAACTCGGCCAGCAGCACGCCGCCAAAGCGGCCCTTCTGGCTGATGGGGACCTCCAGCAGCAGCATGGGCGCTGTCTCGCTGGTGGCCAGTGGCTGCGAGAACACAGGCTGCTGCAGATCGCGCGCCATCTCAAAGAGCTCGAGCAGCTCCTTTTTCTGGATCACCTCGTCCACGGTGAGCAGGTTCTCTGCGGCCACGCTGGGGCCAAACTGGGTGGCGCGCACCTGGCGGCCGGTATCAATCCAGGTCAGGGCCTGCAGCTCGGCGTACTGGCTGATCAGCGTGTCAGCCCGGTCGTTGAAGCCATTCTTGTCCACGTCCTGGTTGCCCACGTCGCGGGCCAGGCGCATCAGTTGCTCCTGGCGCTCGGACAGGCGCAGCCGAATGCGCTGCTGGGCATATTCCACATCGCGGCGCATGGCCTCACGCTCACGCTCGAGCTCTTCGCTGCGCAGGTACCAAAAAGCGGCCACGATGGCGATGAAAAACATCACCACGGCCACCAAGGGCGCAATGGCCGCATAGCGATCTTGTCTCGAAGGTGACAATCCTCGCCACCAGGTCTGCCACATCTGCACCAAACGAGGACGGCTGTTTGGGGATGGGGTGGCGGGGCGCTCGGTCGAATTCATGGAGGGTGAGTGTAGTCCAGGGCAGGGCGGCCATGCCCTGATGCCGGGCAAATCGTTGATCTGGTCCCCGATGCATCCTGCTGCAGCGCCCATGGATTGTGCGTTTGCAGCAATTTCCCATAATATGAAAATGAAGACCGCTATTTGAAATCTTCAAAAAATGTGAGAAACTCTGGCACAGTCATTCATAGCAGATCACTTGAAGGAGACGCGAGCATGTCCGAACCATCCGAACAAAAAGCCGTCAACGGCCCCACCCGCACCGACGACCAAGAAACCCGAGAATGGATGGACGCGCTGTCCGCTGTGATCGACCGTGAGGGCGCAGATTACGCCCACTCGCTGATCGAGCAATTGCTCGAGCACGCGCGCCAGAACAGCGTCGATCTGCCTTTCTCCGCCAAGACCGGCTACGTCAACACCATCGAGACCGAGCAGGAAGCGCGCAGCCCCGGCAACCTCGAGATCGAACAACGCCTGCGCGCCTACATGCGCTGGAACGCCATGGCCATGGTGGTCAAGGCCAACCGCCTGCACCCACCAGAAGGCGGTGACCTGGGCGGCCACATCGGCTCCTTTGCCTCGCTGGCCAGCATGTTTGGCGCCGGCTTCAACCATTTCTGGCATGCCGAGAGCGACAACCACGGCGGCGACTGCCTCTACATCCAAGGCCACGTATCGCCCGGCATCTATGCCCGCGCCTATCTCGAAGGCCGCATCAGCGAAGAGCAGCTGCTCAACTTCCGCCAGGAAGTGGACGGCAAAGGTCTGTCGAGCTACCCGCACCCCAAGCTGATGCCCGATTTCTGGCAGTTCCCCACCGTCTCGATGGGCCTTGGCCCCATCATGGCGATCTACCAGGCGCGCTTTTTGAAGTACCTGCACGCCCGCGGCATTGCCAACACCGAAAACCGCAAGGTCTGGGTGTTCTGTGGCGACGGTGAAATGGACGAGGTCGAATCCTTGGGCGCGATCGGCCTGGCCGCGCGTGAAAACCTCGACAACCTGATCTTCGTGATCAACTGCAACCTCCAGCGCCTCGATGGCCCGGTGCGTGGCAACGGCAAGATCATCCAGGAGCTCGAAGGCGAGTTCCGCGGTTCCGGCTGGAACGTGATCAAGCTGATTTGGGGCAAGGGCTGGGATGCCTTGCTGGCCAAGGACCATGACGGCGCGCTGCGCAAGATCATGATGGAGTGCAACGACGGCGACTACCAAGCGTTCAAGGCCAATGACGGCGCCTATGTGCGCAAGAACTTCTTTGGCCGCGATCCACGCACCCTGAAGATGGTCGAGCACCTGAGCGACGACGAGATCTGGAACCTGCAGCGCGGCGGCCACGACTCGCAAAAGGTCTACGCTGCCTTCCACGCAGCGCAAAACCACCAGGGCCAGCCCACCGTCTTGCTGGTCAAGACCGTCAAGGGCTTTGGCATGGGCAAGGTCGGTGAGGGCAAGAACAATGTCCACCAGACCAAGAAGCTGGCCGATGAGGACATCAAGGCCTTCCGCGACCGTTTCAACATCCCGATCCCGGACAGCCAGATTGCCGAGCTGCCTTTCTACAAGCCAGCCGACGACACCCCGGAGATGAAGTACCTGCACGAGCGCCGCAAGGCCTTGGGCGGTTACCTGCCCAAGCGCCGCGAAAAGGCCGACGAGCAGTTCACCGTGCCTCCGCTGGACACCTTCAAGGCCGTGCTCGAAGCCACGCCCGAAGGCCGTGAGATCTCGACCACGCAAGCCTATGTGCGTTTCTTGACCCAGCTGCTGCGCGACAAGGAAATCGGCCCCCGCGTGGTGCCCATCCTGGTGGACGAGGCCCGTACCTTCGGTATGGAAGGCCTGTTCCGCCAGATCGGTATCTACAACCCGCATGGCCAGCAGTACACCCCGGTCGACAAAGACCAGGTGATGTACTACAAGGAAGACACCAAGGGCCAGATCCTGCAGGAAGGCATCAACGAAGCGGGCGGCATGTCCAGCTGGATTGCTGCGGCAACCAGCTACAGCCACAGCAACCGCATCATGATTCCGTTCTACATCTACTACTCGATGTTCGGATTCCAGCGCATTGGCGATCTGGCCTGGGCCGCTGGCGACCTGCAGGCACGCGGCTTCTTGCTGGGCGGCACCTCGGGCCGTACCACCTTGAATGGCGAAGGTCTGCAGCACGAAGACGGCCACAGCCACATCCTGGCCGGCACCATCCCCAACTGCATCAGCTACGACCCGACCTTCTCGCACGAAGTGGCCGTGATCATGCACGAAGGCCTGCGCCGCATGGTGCAGAACCAGGAAAACATCTTCTACTACCTGACGCTGCTCAACGAAAACTATGCGATGCCAGGCCTCACGCCCGGCACCGAGGAGAAGATCCTCAAGGGCATGTACCTGTGCAAGGCCGGTGGCGCCGGCGACCTGCGCGTGCAACTGCTGGGCTCGGGCACCATCCTGCGCGAATCCTTCTTTGCGCAAGAGCTGCTGGCTGCCGACTGGGGCGTGACTGCCGACGTCTGGAGCTGTCCATCGTTCAACGAACTGACCCGCGACGGCCAGGATGCAGACCGCTGGAACCTGCTGCACCCGCTGGAAACCGCCAAGGTGCCGTTTGTGACCGCCGAGCTGGGCAACAGCACCGGCCCGGTGATCGCCTCGACCGATTACATGAAGTCCTACGCCGAGCAGATTCGCCCCTTCATCCCCGCGGGCCGCACCTACAAGGTGCTGGGCACGGACGGCTTTGGCCGCTCGGACTTCCGCCGCAAGCTGCGCGAGCACTTCGAGATCGACCGCCACTACATCGTGGTAGCCGCCTTGAAGGCGCTGGCCGAAGACGGCAAGCTGCCCGCGCAAAAGGTCGCCGATGCGATTGCCAAGTACGGCATCAACGCCGACAAGATCAACCCGCTGTACGCCTAAATTGCACCAGGAGACACCACAATGGCATTGATTGACATTCAAGTCCCCGATATTGGCGACTTCGCAGAAGTGGGCGTGATCGAGTTGCTCGTCAAGCCCGGTGACACCGTCGCCAAGGACCAGTCGCTGATCACTGTCGAGTCCGACAAGGCCTCGATGGAGATCCCGTCCAGCCACGCTGGCGTGGTCAAGGAAATCGTCGTCAAGATTGGCGACAAGGTGGCCGAAGGCTCGGTCATCATCAAGCTCGAAGCGGCCGATGCGGCCGATGCCGCTGCTGCCGCACCCGCTGCGCCGGCACCAGCCCCCGCCGCTGCGGCAACCGCTCCTGCAGCTGCACCTACGCCAGCACCCCAGGCTGCTGCTGCGCCTGCGGCCTCGGGCCCGGTCGAAGTGAAGGTCCCCGATATCGGTGACTTCAAGGATGTGGCCGTGATCGAGCTGCTGGTCAAGGTGGGCGATACCGTCACCGAAGAGCAGTCGCTGTTCACCGTCGAGTCCGACAAGGCCTCGATGGAGATCCCATCGCCCGCCGCTGGTGTGGTCAAGGAGCTCAAGGTCAAGCTTGGCGACACCATCAATGTTGGTGATCTGGTCGCCATTCTGGAAGGCAGCGCCGCTGCTGCTCCAGCGTCCGCACCGGCTACGCAAGCACCGGCGGCAGCTGCGCCGGCTCCCGCTGCCAGCGCACCTGTCCCTGCTGCAGCACCTGTCGCCGCACCGGCTGCAGCTGTTCCCGCCCACAACCCCACCGTGCCGCCCTCGGGCGCGATGCCCTATGCATCGCCATCGGTGCGCAAGTTTGCGCGTGAGCTGGGTGTGCCGCTGGACGAGGTCAAGGGCTCGGGCAACAAGGGCCGTATCACCGCCGATGACGTGCAAGCCTTCACCAAGCAGGTGATGGCTGGTGCCGTGCAGACGAAGGCACAGGCTGCCAAGGCGCCTGCCGGTGGCGGCTCTGGCGCAGGTCTGGATCTGCTGCCATGGCCCAAGGTCGATTTCAGCAAGTTCGGCGCTGTCGAGCGCAAGGACCTGTCGCGCATCAAGAAGATCTCGGGCGCCAACCTGCACCGCAATTGGGTGATGATCCCCCACGTCACCAACAATGACGAAGCCGACATCACCGAGCTCGAAGCCTTCCGCGTCTCCACGAACAAGGAAAACGAGAAGAGCGGCGTCAAGGTCACCATGCTGGCCTTTGTGATCAAGGCCCTGGTCTCTGCACTCAAGAAGTTCCCTGAGTTCAACACCAGCCTCGATGGCGACACCCTGGTCTACAAGCAGTATTTCAACATCGGCTTTGCCGCTGACACGCCCAATGGCCTGGTGGTGCCGGTGCTCAAGGATGCCGACAAGAAGGGCATCATCCAGATCAGCGCAGAAATGGGTGAGCTGGCCAAGAAGGCACGCGATGGCAAGCTGGGCGCGGCCGACATGCAAGGCGGCTGCATCTCCATCTCGTCGCTGGGCGGCATTGGTGGCACGCACTTCACGCCTATCGTGAATGCCCCTGAAGTTGCCATCCTGGGCCTGTCCAAGTCGGCGATCAAGCCGGTGTGGGACGGCAAGCAGTTTGTGCCACGCCTGATGCTGCCACTGAGCCTGTCGTACGACCACCGCGTCATCGATGGCGCCTCGGCCGCACGCTTCAATGCCTACCTGGGCCAGGTGCTGGCGGACTACCGCCGCATCATCCTGTAATCGGAGACGCACACTATGGCAATCGTAGATATCAAAGTCCCCGACATTGGTGATTTCGCTGAAGTGGGCGTGATCGAGCTGCTGGTGCAGCCTGGCGACACCGTCGCCAAGGACCAGTCGCTGATCACCGTCGAGTCGGACAAGGCCTCGATGGAGATCCCGTCGAGCCATGCCGGCGTGGTCAAGGAGCTCAAGATCAAGATCGGTGACAAGGTCGCTGAAGGCTCAGTGATCCTATCGCTGGAAGCCGCAGAAGGCGCAGCTGCTGCCCCCGCACCTGCTGCTGCACCTGCAGCCTCGTCGCCCGCTCCGGCCCCTGCAGCAGCGGCGCCTGCTCCCGCAGCGCAGTCCGCACCAGCTGCAGCGCTGTCCCCGGTGGCCAGCAACTACAGCGGCCAGGTCGATGAAGACTGTGACGTGGTCGTGCTCGGTGGCGGGCCAGGCGGCTACTCGGCCGCCTTCCGCGCCGCTGACCTGGGCCTCAAGGTGGTGCTGGTCGAGCGCTACAAGACGCTGGGCGGTGTCTGCCTGAACGTGGGTTGCATCCCCTCAAAGGCTTTGCTGCATGTGGCTGCCGTGATGGACGAGGTCAAGCACCTGGACGTGGCCGGTATCAAGTTCGCCGCGCCCGAGGTCAATATCGACCAGCTGCGCGCCCACAAGGATAAGGTCATCGGCAAGCTGACCGGCGGTCTGGGCCAAATGGCCAAGATGCGCAAGGTCACGATCGTGCGCGGCTATGGCAATTTCGTCAGCGCCAACCACATCGAAGTGCAGGAAACCTCGGGCGATGGCCAGGAGCAGACCGGCGCCAAGAAGGTCGTGCAGTTCAAGAAGGCCATCATTGCTGCAGGCTCGCAAGCCGTGCATCTGCCCTTCATGCCCAAGGACGAGCGCGTGGTCGATTCCACGGGTGCGCTGGACCTGAAGGCCGTGCCCAAGCGCATGCTGATCCTGGGCGGCGGCATCATCGGCCTGGAAATGGGCACCGTCTACAGCACGCTGGGCGCACGCCTGGATGTGGTCGAGATGATGGATGGCCTGATGCAAGGCGCTGACCGCGATCTGGTCAAGGTCTGGCAGAAGATGAACGCGCCGCGCTTTGACAACATCATGGTCAACACCAAGACCGTGGCCGCCGAAGCAACGCCCGAAGGCATCAAGGTCTCGTTCGAGCCAGCCAAGGAGGGCGTCACCGTGCCCGAACCCCAGGTGTACGACCTGGTGCTGCAAGCCGTGGGCCGCACGCCCAATGGCAAGAAGATCGGCGCAGAGGCTGCAGGCGTGTCCGTGACGGACCGTGGCTTTATCAATGTCGACATCCAGATGCGCACCAATGTGCCCAACATCTTCGCGATCGGCGACATCGTGGGCCAGCCAATGCTGGCACACAAGGCTGTGCACGAAGCGCATGTGGCCGCCGAAGTCATCGCCGGTGAGCTGCAAGGCAACAAGGAGCTGGCCGCTGCCGCTTTCAATGCCCGCGTGATTCCATCGGTGGCCTATACCGATCCTGAAGTGGCATGGGTGGGTCTGACCGAAGACCAGGCCAAGGCCCAAGGCATCAAGGTCAAGAAGGGCCTGTTCCCCTGGGCTGCCTCGGGCCGCGCCATTGCCAATGGCCGCGACGAAGGCTTTACCAAGCTGCTGTTCGACGACTCGCCCGAAGCCCATGGTCACGGCAAGATCCTGGGCGGCGGCATGGTTGGCACGCACGCCGGCGACATGATCGGCGAGATAGCACTGGCCATCGAGATGGGTGCAGACACTGTGGACATCGGCAAGACCATCCACCCGCACCCGACCTTGGGCGAGAGCATTGGGATGGCGGCCGAAGTGGCCCATGGCACCTGCACCGATGTGCCGCCAGCGCGCAAGTAAGACCAGCCGGTCTTGATCTAATCCGCAAAAGACAGCCTACGGGCTGTCTTTTTTTGCCTGTGCGCCCAGTGTTCAATGCCGTGCAGACCACGGCATGGGTTTACTCATAGTCAAACTCCGCCCGGTACTCATCCGGGTTGATGCCTTCGGCGCGCAGCGGCTCCACCAGGCGAAAGCGCGTGACCTTGGCCGATGCGGTGATATAGCCTTTGATGACCCACTCGCGGGTGACAGGGCTGCGCGCCTCCTGGGCCAGCTGTTCGATGATGCGCGTGGTCTTGCGCCGGGCCAGCATGCGAAAGAACGCCGGTACATGGGCGAGCAGGCGCTGGAGCAGGTCCTCGGCATCGGCGGTCCATTCGCCTTGCTTGGGCAGCTCGGGCACAAAGCCCCATTCGTCTTCTGTCAAGGCGCGCCACAGCACGATGGCATGGCCATCGGCATCGCTCACGCAGGCCATTTCTTCGAGTTCAGGGGTGCGCATCGGCGCATAGCGTGAGGTGCTGCCTGCCGCCAGCAGGCTTTGGTAGGCCTGGGCCACATCGGCCACCTGCAGGCGCAGGCTCGTCTGCGACTCCACCTTGGGCACCTGCAGCAGCCGCAGCAGAGCGCTGCCGGTGTCGATATCGACATAGCCCTCGCCGCTGCGCGCAGCGGCAAAGCCGATCACATCGCGCCAGAGATGCGTGGCCTTTTCCAGATCGCTGCAGGGAAGGACAAGGTGGCTGATTCCAAAAAACATGGCATACGCTGTGAACAATAAGAGCGCCGATGATAGCGGCCTGCGTGCCGTATCGATCAGAACTGATCGATGCGTACATGCGAGGCGCCACCCACTCGCAGTTGTCTTGGTGACAGGCGAGGCGGCCAAGGCGAGTCAGGATGGGCGAAGATTCCCGGCTAGAAAAAGCCTGCGCAGCGCATCGGCACTTTCTGCCACAGCGCCTGCTGCTCTTGAGGAGACCCACCCCATGACCCCCCATGCGTTTGCCACTACCGCCGCATTGGCCATTGCCGCCAGCTTGGCCGCCGCTGCCATGCCAGCAGCCGCTGCCTACCCGGACAAGCCCATCAAACTGATCGTTCCGTTCCCACCGGGTCAGGCCACCGATATCTTTGCCCGCGCGCTCGCCGAGAAACTGGGCCAAAAGCTGGGCCAGCCGCTGGTGGTAGAGAACAAGGCCGGCGCGGGCAGCAATATTGGCTCCGAGCAGGTCGTCCGCAGCGCCGCCGACGGCTATACCTTGTTGGTCGCGGGCAGTGCAATGGCAGTCAACCAGACGCTCTACAAAAAGGTGAACTTTGACCCCCGAGTGGACCTGGTCGGCATCAGCTTGATCGCCAAGGTGCCGCTTGTCTTTCTGGCCAACCCGGCCAGCGGCATCAAGAGCATGAACGACCTGGTGGCCAGGGCGCGGGCCGAGCCGGGCAAGCTGAGCTATGCCAGCGCCGGTATTGGCGGCACCCAGCACTTGAGCGCGGAGATGGTCAAGGCTCGTGCTTCGCTGCAGATCGAACATATTCCCTACAAGGGCAGCGGCCCGGCCCAGGCGGATTTTCTGGGCAACCAGGTGCCGTTGATGGTCGACTCAGTCACAGCCGCGCTGGCCAATATCCAGGCTGGCAAGGCCGTGCCGCTGGGGGTGACGTCAGCCACACGCTCCAGCCAGTTGCCCCAGGTACCAACGATTGCTGAATCCGGCCTGCCGGAGTTCAAGGGCTTTGAGGCGGTCGGTTGGCTGGGCCTGATGGCCCCCAAGGACACGCCCAAAGCCATCGTCGACAAGCTGAACCAAGAGACGGTGGCCATCCTCAACAGCCCCGAGATGCAGAAGTTCATTCGCGACCGGGGCTCCGAGCCCGCGCCGACCAGTGGCCCGGAGATGGACCGCTTTGTCGCCAGCGAAATTGCCGAATGGGGCAAAGCGGTCAAGCAGTCGGGCGCGACCGTAGAGTAGGGCGTCGCCATCGGCCTCGCCGGCCAGTGCAGGCCGGTTCGCAGTCAGAATCCTTACGGGCTGCCGACCATGTCACCCATGCGTCCCCGTGCCTGGGAGCGCTTTTCTACACTCTTTGTCGCCTATAGACTGAAATGGAGACAAAGAGATGGTGTTGACGCGCAGAAGCATGCTGCAAGCGGGGGCTGCCACGGCAGCTGGTGCATGGATGGGGGCGGGCGCATCGCTGGCCCATGCCAGCAAGACCTTTCCCACCCGGGCGATCAAGCTGGTGGTGGCTTTTCCGGCCGGCGGCCCCACGGATCTGACGATGCGCCAGCTCGCTGAGAACGCCGCCAAGGTGCTGGGCCAGCCGATTGTCGTGGAAAACCGCCCGGGTGCGGCAGGATCTCTGCCCGCTACCCAGTTGCAGAACACCGCAGCGGACGGCTACACCATCGCCCAGTTGCCGATGAGCGTGATGCGCCTGCCCTTTACCACCGGCCTCAAATGGAACCCGGTGGAGGACCTGAGCTACATCATCAATGTCACCGGCTATGCGTTCTGCATGGTGGCCAGCACCCAGTCCGGGCTCAAGAGCTGGCAGGACGTGGTGGCCTGGGCCAAGGCCAATCCTGGCAAGCTCACGCTGGGCAATACCGGCACCTACACCTCGCCCCATGTCACCTCGGCCATCATTGCGCAGCAGCTGGGCCTGGATGTCGTGCATGTACCGTACAAGGGCTCGTCGGAGCTGATGCGTGCCACGATGGCGGGTGAGGTGATGGTCGCGGCCGACACCAGCGCCGTGATCCCCTATGTGGACCAGGGCCGCATGGTCGCCTTGAACGTCTGGACCGAAAAGCGCCTGCCGACCTTGCCCAACACCCCCACCTTGATCGAGCTGGGCCTGCCGACCACGCAGTACTCGCCCTTTGGCCTGGTGGGCCCCAAGGGCATGCCCGCCGATGTGCAAGCGGCCTTGCACAAGGCCTTCAAGGAAGCGATGGAGATGGAAAGCTACCAGGCCATGCTGCAGCGCTTTGAGATGCTGCCCATCTACATGAACAGCGCCGACTACAAAAAGTTTGCCGCCGAGTCCACCGTCAAGGAAAAGGCCGTTCTGGCCAAGCTGGGGCCGCAGGCTTGATGGGGCTGTGATGGCTGTCTGGGGGCAGTTTTCCTGAAAGCTGTATTTATATACAGTATTTGCAGAAAACTACTCCGGTCTGAATAGCGCCGCCATGCGTCCCGGAGGGGCGCGCTCCCAAGGAGGATCACTCCCATCTTGGTGAACGCGAGGAGATTTTGCTAGAATACTGTACATATACACAGTATTTATGCAAACCCTCACCAAACTCCAGATCCTGGCCGATGCCGCCAAATACGATGCCAGCTGCGCGTCGAGCGGCAGCAAGCCCCGCAACTCCCTGGGCGGCAAGGGGATGGGCTCGACCGAGGGCATGGGCATCTGCCACAGCTATACGCCCGATGGCCGCTGCGTGTCACTGCTCAAGATTCTGCTGACCAATTTCTGCATCTACGACTGCCGCTACTGCATCAACCGCAAAAGCTCCAATGTGCAGCGTGCCCGCTTTAGCGCGGCAGAGGTGGTGGGCCTGACCTTGGACTTTTACCGCCGTAACTGCATAGAGGGCCTGTTTTTGTCCAGCGGCATCATCCAGTCGTCGGACTACACGATGGAGCAATTGGTGGAGGTGGCGCGCAGCCTGCGCGAGGACCATGATTTTCGCGGCTATATCCACCTGAAGACGATTCCGGATGCTGCCCCTGAGTTGCTCGCCATGGCAGGCCGCTATGCCGACCGGCTCAGCATCAATATCGAGCTGCCCACCCAGCAGGGCCTGCAGCAGTTGGCGCCCGAGAAGGATGCCGTAGGTATTGCCGCGGCCATGCACCAGGTGGCCGAACATATCGAGCTGGCCCGGCAGCAGACGCAAGACCAGCAGGGCAGCAAGCTGGTATCGCTGCCCCGCCAGCGCCAGGCAGCCCGGGCCGCAGCGCCCAGCTATGCGCCCGCTGGCCAAAGCACACAGATGATAGTGGGCGCCGACAGTGCCAATGACGCCACCATCTTGCGCACCAGCAGCGCGCTCTACACCGGCCAGCGCCTGCGCCGCGTCTACTACTCGGCCTTCAGCCCCATCCCCGATGCATCGTCCGATCTGCCGCTGCAGGCGCCGCCGCTGATCCGCGAGCACCGGCTCTACCAGGCCGATTGGCTGATGCGCTTCTACGGTTTCAGCCCTGCCGAGATCACTGCGCCAGCCGCCGGCGGCATGCTCGATCTGGAGCTGGACCCCAAGCTCGCCTGGGCGCTGTCGCAGCGCCAGCATTTCCCGGTGGACCTGAACCGTGCGGCCAAGGCATGGCTGCTGCGGGTGCCGGGCTTGGGCGTAGGCAGTGTCGAGCGCCTGCTCGCTGCCCGCCGGGTGCGCCGGCTGCGGCTGGCCGATCTGCAGCAGCTGCGCGTTGCCACCAGCAAGGTGCTGCCTTTTGTCGAGTTGGATGACTACCACCCGCCGCTGGCCATGCTCGACAGTCCCAGCTTGCGCCAACAGCTGCTGGCCCAGATGGGGCAGGGCGCGGTGCAGCGCCGGCACAGCGGTATGCAGTTGGCGGCTGCCGCGCAGATGGCGCTGTTTTGAGGAGGCCCGGCATGCAGGCAGAGAACGACAGCTTGACCGTAATGTTGGAAGCACCGGACGACTTTGCCGGCTTTCGCCAAGCGGCGCGGGTATTGCTGGCCCTGGGCGCAGCGCCCGAGGTGGTGCATTGGCGCTGGACGGATGAACTGTCCACCCAGGCCGAGGATGGTGATTTGTTTGCGGATGCTGGGGCAGCCGACGCTGGGGCAGCCCATGCTGCGGCTGCCGGTGCTTGGGTTGCCGATGCGCCGGCCCGCGTTATTACCCCCGATGCGTTGGACCGTTTGACCATTGCACCCGGCCAGCCGGTGCATATCCGCAAACCCCAGCTGGCTGTGCTGCGCCATGCCTGCTGCCACCGCAACCCGGGCCGCTTTATGCTGTGCTACCGCTGGTTGTGGCGGCTGCAGTGCATGCCCAGCCTGGCAGGCGATGCGCTCGATGCCGATTGGCGCGAGATCGAACGCCTGGCCCGTGCGGTGGGGCGAGAGATCCACAAGATGCATGCCTTTGTGCGCTTTCGGCCCGCGCAGGACGAGAAGGGCGCACCGTTGCATGTGGCCTGGTTCGAGCCCGAGCACCACATCGTGCGCGCGGCCTCGGGCTTTTTTAGGGAGCGCTTTAGCAATATGCGCTGGGCGATTCTGACGCCAGGCTGCAGCGTGCTCTGGGACCAGGAATGCCTGCAATGGGGGCCTGGCGCCACGCAAGCCCAGGCACCGGGCCCCGATGCGGGCGAGGCGCTGTGGTTGGCCTATTACCAATCGACCTTCAACCCGGCGCGGCTCAAGGAGCAGGCCATGCTGCGCGAAATGCCGCGCCGCTACTGGAAGAACCTGCCCGAGACGCAGCTGATCAGCGGCCTGGTCGCAGGCGCACGCAGCCGCACCGGGCTGATGCTGGCGGCGCAACCAGCAGCGCAGCGCGCCTGATCAGCCCTGCGGATCTGCAAGATCAGTGCAGCGAAACGTCTTCGCGGCGCACATGGTCATTGGCCGTGCCCGTGGGGCGGCTGGACCAGTAACCGGCCAGCAGCGAGCCAGAGATGTTGTGCCAGACCGAGAAAATGGCGCCCGGCAGCGCGGCCATGGGGCTGAAGAACTTGGCGCCCAGGCTGGCTGCCAGGCCCGAGTTCTGCATGCCCACCTCAATGGCCAGGGTACGGCAGACCGATTTGTCAAAGCCCAGCAGGCGACCGCCCCAGTAGCCACCCAGGTAGCCGATCAGGTTGTGCGCAATGACGCCCGCCAGCACGACGCCGCCGACGGTAGCAATGCGGTCACGGCTCAAGGCCACCACGGTGGAGAGCACCAACAAGATCGCCACCATCGATACGAGCGGCAGCAGGCGCTCTACGCGCTTGATCTGCGCATGCCAGAAATGGTTCAGCAGCAGGCCCAGGCCAATGGGCAGCAGCACGATCTGCGCAATTTCCATCAAAAGCGCGCTGACCGGCACGTCGATCGAGGCCGAGATATACAGGCGCGCGAGCAGCGGCGTGGCCACAATCCCCACCAGGGTCGACAGCGCACTGATCGTCACTGACAGCGCCACATCGCCTTTGGATAGAAAAATCATCACATTCGAAGAGGTGCCACTGGCCACGCTGCCCACCAGCACCATGCCTGCGGTCAGCTCGGGCGGCATGTTCAGCGCCTTGGCAATCAGCCAGGCCGCTAGCGGCATGATGAGGTAGTGCAGGAACAGACCCGCCGCAATCGGGGCCGGGCGCTGCAGCACGCGGCTGAAATCGGCCACGCGCAGGGTCACGCCCATCGCAAACATGATCAGCATCAGCAGCTGGGCAATATGGGGCTTGAAGCCCAGGAAGGCCGAGGGCGCGCTGTAGGCGATCAGCGCCATCACAGCCGCCCAGACGGGGAAAAGACGGGTCAACAAGGCAAGCACGGATATATCCAGACCAAAAACGGGCCCCAGGTTGTGCGGAGGGACAAATCCGGATGCACAGGGGCCAAAAAGCAGGGAGTGGCTGATGCGTGGTCGCGGCTGCGCTGTCACGCTCGTCCGCCGGGCAAGGTGCCCGACCAGGGATAGCGGACCGGGGCAGCAAAAGGGCGGTGAACGCGGCGCTACCGGTGGGTAGCGGGCAGGCGCTGGGAGCTTGTGGCTGGCCGCATCAGAGCCGCGATCATACGGTTACGGCTGCAACTGGTTGGGGCGGGCGGCGGGGTGGCATCACTGCGCAGTCGGATATTGGCGCGCACTGCCTGGCGGTGCTGGGGCAGGTGCGGGCACCGGGCTTGCCAGTGCAGCTTACCGATGGGATGCTGGCATCTTTTGTACCCACCGCATGCTACGTTCCAAATAGCACGCTTGGGCGCCAATGCAGGGCTGGGTGCTCGGCACACCTGCCTGGTAAAAAGAGCGGCTCATGCGGCCTGCATTGTAGGACTGAAGGCTTTTTGTGCCCAGCGCCGGCATGCTGTGGTGGCAATCGGCAGATCATCCAGTAAAGTTGTTGAGATTGGTTAACGATCTGATGCATAAGTGCAACAAGGTGCCTGGGCACCACGCTGGTGCATCCCCTGCCTCGCAGTGCCTGCCACGGTCTGGCTTTTGAAGCTGGCCACGTCAGACAGCGGCACTGCCAGGCGATCTACAGCTCTGTGCCCTGCGGCCATGCATGCAGGACACACTTTTTGGAGGAGGGTGCAGATATGCCACCCCAAGCAGCATCTTCCATGCCGCTGCCGCAGATCGGCGGCTGGCTTGAACACAGTGTGGGCCCCTTGATGAGTTGGTGCGTGCTGGTTGCAGCTGCGGCACTTGCCGGGCACGCGGTTTTCCGACTCACCGGTTTTCCGCGCATGCTGGGCTATACAGTGGTGGGCCTGCTCGCTGGCTGGCTGGGCTTTGGCGATCTGCCCTGGCCGCTGCAGGGCAACACCCAGGTGCTGCTGCACACGGCAGTGGGCACCAGCATGCTGATTGCGGCCTCGCAAATCTCCCTGAAATGGCTGATGCGACAGCCATTTTTGCTGTTGCAAAGCCTGGTCGAATCGATGGCCGCTCTGGTGCTGGTCACGGCCACTTTGCAATTGCTGGGCATGGGTTGGGCGGTGTCGCTAGGGGTAGGGGTGGTGGCCATGGTGGCCTCGCCCTCGGTGCTGCTGCGCATCTCGGCCGACCTGCGCTCCAGTGGCGCCGTGACCGACCGCAGCTTGCTGATGGCCACCTTGGGCTGCATATATGCGCTGGTGCTGGGCCTGGTGGTCACCGTGGCCTGGTCGCCCGTCGCGGGCACGGATGCGCAATCGGGCCTCGTGCTGACGGCAGCTGGCATGGGCCACTTGCTGTGGAGCCTGGGTTTGACCCTGCTGTGGGCGCTGCTGACCACCGCCGCGCTATGGCCGGTGCTGCGCTGGCGATCGTCGCGCAGTGATTCCACGGCGCTCTACATGCTCGCGGTGCTGGTCGCTGCCAGTTTGCTCGCGGAGCGTCTTGGCGGCTCGGCGGCGCTGGGCTTTGTGCTGGCCGGTGTCATGCTGCGCAACCTGAGCCCCAAGCCCATGGTCTGGCCCTCGGCCTTTATGGCCGGCAACACCATGCTCAATTTGCTGATGTTTGTGCTGGTGGCCAGCATGGCCGGCCAGATTGCACCCAGCGCGGCGCTGATCAGCCTGGTCGCTGCCGTCAGCCTGGCGCGGCTGCTGGGCAAGATGGGCGGCGTGCTGCTCTTGGGCGCGGGCACCGGCATTGGCTGGTTGCGCCAGTGGCCGGTGGCCTGCGCACAGTCGCCCAGCTCGGGCCTGGCCTTGCTGCTGGCTTCCGGCCAGGTGGCGCAATGGGCTGCGATCAACCCGGAAGTGGCAGTGAGCGTGTCGTCCATCGCGCTGCCGATGATTGTGCTGTGCGAGGTGATTGGCGTGCTGCTGGCCTCGCTCGCTTTGTGGCGCAGTGGCGAGGCGCACCGCGGCATCGGCCTGTCTGCCCTCACCAGCAAGGAGAAACGCCATGACGCTTGAAGCCTTCCACCAGTCCGAGGCCTTGACGCTCGGCGTCGAGCTGGAGCTGCAGCTGGTCAACACCAACCACTATGACCTGACACCTTATGCGCCCGATATGCTGGCCTTGCTGAAAAACGCGCAGGTGCCCGGCTCCATCGTGCCCGAGGTGACCACGAGCATGATCGAGATATCGACCGGCATCTGCACCGACGCCCAGGACGCCTACCAGCAGCTGAGCGTCACGCGCGATGCGCTGGTCAAGGCGGCAGACAAACTCAATATTGCGCTGGCCGGCGGCGGCACGCACCCGTTCCAGCAGTGGCACCAGCAGCGCATCTACAACAAGCCGCGCTTCAAGGAGATCACCGCGCTCTACGGCTACCTCACCAAGCAGTTCACCATCTTTGGCCAGCATGTGCATGTGGGCTGCCCGGGCGCCGATGCGGCGCTGATGATGCTGCACCGCCTCTCGCGCTATATCCCGCACTTTATTGCGCTGTCGGCCTCCAGCCCCTTTGTGCAGGGGCAGGATACGGCCTTTGATTCGGCGCGGCTCAACTCGGTGTTTGCGTTTCCGCTCTCGGGCCGGGCGCCGTTTGCGCTGCACTGGGAGGACTTTGAGCGCTACTACGACAAGATGACCGCCACCGGTGTGATCCACAGCATGAAGGACTTCTATTGGGATATTCGGCCCAAGCCGGAGTTCGGCACGGTGGAGGTGCGGGTGTTTGACACGCCGCTGTCCATCGAGCGCGCCGTGGCGCTTGCTGCCTATGTGCAGGCGCTGGGCGCCTGGTTCCTGGCCGAGGAGCCGTTCGAGCCTAGCGAGGATGACTACCTGGTCTACACCTACAACCGCTTCCAGGCCTGCCGTTTTGGCCTTGAAGGCGCCTATGTGGACCCGGCAACCAGCGAGTCCTTTGGGCTGCGCGAGCATATCTTGCTGACATTGCAGCGCATCCAGTCCTATGTGCCGGAGAACAGCAAGGAGGCCTTGCAGCAGTTGCGCAAGACCGTCAACGAAGGCGTCAACGACGCGAGCCGCCTGCGCGAAGCCTATGCCCATGCCCAGCAGCTGCCTGAGGTGGTGCGCCAGTCGACCTTGCGCTTCCGGTACTGAGGCAAAACCGGCAATTAAATCCACCGGGTTGAAGGCCATCCGGGGCTGGCCTGCATTACAGTGCATGGGCCAGCCCTTCTTTTTGCCTTCACCCGTGTCTGAAAAAACTCTGCTGCTTATCCAGGTCGGCACACCGCCCGACGACATCCGTGCCCAGGTCGGCGATCTGCCGCTGTGGTTCTCCGCCGTCCTCGCCGCTGGGCCTGCCTTCCAGGTGGTGCGGGTGTTCGAGGGCGAACCCTTGCCGCCGCATGATGCACACAGCGCTGCGATCATCACCGGCTCCTGGGCCATGGTGACGGACCTGCTGCCCTGGAGCGAGGCGACCGCCCAATGGATACGGGAGGCGATGGCGCGGGACATGCCGCTCTTTGGCATTTGCTACGGCCACCAGCTGATGGCCCATGCGCTGGGCGGCCGGGTGGACTACCACCCCCAGGGGCGCGAGATGGGGTGCCTGGATATTGCGCTGCTGCCAGGCGCAGAGCACGAGGCCTTGCTCGCTGGCTCAGGCCGGCACTTCAAAGCCAACCTGACCCATATGCAGACGGTGCTGGAGCTGCCGCCCGGCGCCCGGGTGCTGGCCCGCTCGGCCCATGATCCGCACCAGGTCGTGCGCTATGGGCCCCATGCGGTGTCCACCCAGTTCCATCCGGAGTTCAGCCCGGCTGTGGCTGCCGCCTGCATCGAGCTGCGCGCGCAGGTGCTGCAAGCTGAAGGTTTTGACCCGGCGGCGATGCTCGCGCAGCTGAGCGACACGCCCGTGCCCCAGCAGATGCTGCAGCGCTTTGTGGCCGCCTATGCCGGCCAGCCAGCAGCTGCGCCGGCGCTGCAAGCGGCCCAGGTGCCTCAGGCCGAGACGATCTTGACGGTATAGCCCTTGCCGGAGGCGATCACCTCCATCAGGCGATCAATATTGGGATGCGCGCCGGGGCGGGCCTTGGCGTCATCCGTGTGCTCGGCAAAGATCGTGAGGCCTTCTTCGGCCGCTGCCACATTGATGCCGCCATGCTTGGCCGCCAGCGCGTTGTAGACCTTGACCGAACCGGCTTTGCCCGGTGCATTGGGAATGGTGGCCGCCACCTGGCCATCGGCAGCGATCAGTTGCAGCTCGGCGATATGGTCGATGGAGGGCAGGGACTGGAGGTTGTCAGCAAAAGCCATGGGGATTCCTGGGCGCAAAGGTAGTATCAAAAAAATAGCTGCCGGTGCTTATTGCATGGGCAGCTCACGGGTTTTGTATTATGCAGCAGCGCTTGCCGCCAACGGGGGCTGGCAGCGCGCCTCGCGCGCATTAGCCCTGGGCCTTGACCAGGTCCATGATAAAGCGCCAATGCGCCTCGTCCACCGGCGTGATCGACAGGCGATTGCCTTTTTGCAGCACGCGCATCTCTTGCAGCTCTGGGTACTGGCGCAGTGCAGCTACCGTGATCGGCCTGATCTTGCGCAGCGCCTGCACATCGAGCATCAACCAGCGCGGGGCCTCCGGCTTGGACTTGGGGTCATAGTATTTGGACTGCGGGTCAAACTGGCTGGTATCGGGCCGCAGCTGGCCTGCAATGCGGGCAATGCCGTAAATACCGGGCTCGGCGCAGCTCGAATGCCAGTACAGCACACCGTCACCCACCTGCATGTCATCGCGCATGAAGTTGCGCGCCTGGTAATTGCGCACCCCATCCCAGGCAATGGTGGCATCGGGGGCGCTGAGCGCATGGTCGATCGCATAGTCGTCCGGCTCGTTTTTCATCAGCCAGTAGCGGGGGGATGCAGCATTCATGGTGTTCGTTGGTGAAGGGGCGGGAGCCATCGGGTTGCACGGCCTGGAGCCAGCCGCGCATGCATGCGCCATGCTAGCCGATGCGCCGGCGCTGCTGCTGCCAGCACAGCCATGCGGGCCTGCGGATCACCGGCGGCGTTTATACGAGACAAGCCACAGCGGAATTGGCAGCAACATAGTACAATAGAGAGCTTTGCAAGCTTTTATAGCTTGGAGGCGTTGGCTGCCCTGGCAGCTGCGCCGTCAATATTGTGTGGGATGCTGGCTGTTGCGCCCCGTTGTCGGGCTGGCAGATTTCCACTTGGTTGCCTTGAAGGCCCTTGCCCCTTGGGTGGCGAGAGTTGGCAAGGCCCTCCCGAACCATGGAGAGAGCCACCGCTTGTTGGTGGCACTGAGAACAGCATGGCGAACCGGTTTCGCACATGCACCACTAGACAAGGATTCGTCGACTTATATGGCTAAAGAAGAACTGATTGAGATGCAAGGCTCCGTGACCGAAGTGCTGCCCGATTCGCGCTTTCGCGTGAAGCTGGACAACGGCCACGAGCTGATCGCTTACACAGGCGGCAAAATGCGCAAGCACCACATTCGCATTCTGGCCGGTGACAAGGTGTCGCTGGAGATGTCGCCCTACGATCTGAGCAAGGGCCGCATCACTTTCCGTCACCTGCCTGGCCGTGGCCCGGCACCGACCCAACAACGTTAACCGCATCGGTGGTGGCCGCTGTAAAAAAATCGTCAAATACGAAATGCAGCTGCCAAACCCTGGTTACAATAACGGCTTAGTCGGAGCGTAGCGCAGCCTGGTAGCGCATCTGCTTTGGGAGCAGAGGGTCGCGAGTTCGAATCCCGCCGCTCCGACCATTCCATTTAAAAACCTGTTGCATGCAAATGCAGCAGGTTTTTTGTTTTGGCAATTCTTGGCAATTCGCGATATGGCGCGGTTTATCCTGATGGCGCGCCGGCAAGCATCTTTCACATGCTGCTTCATGCACGGCGGGTGGCGCGGCCCTCTCGGTTTTGCTGCGCAGCGGGCAGGGCGGCTGTCTCGCCAACCGCCCCAGCAGATGAAAAGTTGTCAAAGTAATCATTTTTTGCCGGAAGTGGCTCCAGCTCGATATACAATAGCGGCTTAGTCGGAGCGTAGCGCAGCCTGGTAGCGCATCTGCTTTGGGAGCAGAGGGTCGTGAGTTCGAATCCCACCGCTCCGACCATCCTTATCGAAACCTGTTGCACGCAAGTGCAGCAGGTTTTTCGTTTGGGCGGTGCTGCAAAAGGGCAAGGTACCGCCTGCCATTCAGCTTGGTCTATGGCTTGATGGCCCAGGCGATCAACCAGATGGTGATCGCCATCAACATCGGGGGATGATGCCCCTCTTCATCACCGGGAATGTGCCCGCCCGGATACATATATTTACCGGCGCTCTGCGCGTTGATTTTGCAGCATTCTTCGCCCAGTCCGCCAGTGCCTAGCAGAAATCGAGCCTGATTTTCTGCTGCCAAGAACGCTACAGGTAGCGTACACTCAAGCCCATAGACACCATATGTAGTGTCCACCGCTTCCCCCACAGGTTGTTTGATGCTGGTCTCGCTCCAGCCAAAACGCGCCAGCCATGCCTGGCGCGTTTTGGCGCGGGACTGCCGCGTCTTGCGCCCGTGGTCCTGCGTTTTTTATCCCATTAGAAACATCGCAAATGAACCAGACAAGCACTATGAGAGTCACCAAGCGTGACGGTCGCGTTGAGCCTATCGACCTCGACAAAATCCACCGGGTGATTGACTGGGCGGCCAAAGGCCTGAGCAATGTGTCGGTCTCCCAGATCGAGCTGCAGTCGCATATCCAGTTTTATGACGGCATCCGCACCGATGCGATCCATGAGACCATCATCAAGTCTGCGGCCGACCTGATCTCCGAAGACGCACCCGACTACCAGTACGTGGCAGCGCGCCTGGCCATCTTCCACCTGCGCAAGATCGCCTTTGGCCAGTTCGAGCCGCCCCATTTGTACGATCATGTGCAAAAGCTCACCGAGCTCAAGAAGTACGACCCGCACCTGCTGGCCGATTACAGCCGCGAAGAGTACGACGAGATCAATGGTTTCATCGACCACTGGCGCGATATGGACTTCTCCTACGCAGCCGTCAAGCAGCTCGAAGGCAAGTACCTGGTGCAAAACCGGGTGACCAAGCGCATCTACGAGAGCCCGCAGATTCTGTATGTGCTGGTGGCGATGAGCCTGTTTGCCAAGTACCCGGCCGACCGCCGTCTGCAGTACATCAAGCGCTTCTATGACGCCGTCTCGCGCTTCAAGATTTCGCTGCCCACGCCCATCATGTCGGGCGTGCGCACCCCGCTGCGCCAGTTCAGCTCCTGCGTGCTGATCGAGTGCGATGACAGCCTCGACAGCATCAATGCCACCACCAGCGCCATCGTCAAGTACGTCTCGCAGCGCGCCGGTATCGGCATCAACGGCGGCCGTATCCGTGCGCTGGGCAGCGAGATCCGGGGCGGCGAGGCACAGCACACCGGCTGCCTGCCTTTCTTCAAGATGTTCCAGTCGGCCGTCAAGTCCTGCTCGCAAGGCGGCGTGCGCGGCGGTGCAGCCACCTTGTTCTACCCACTATGGCACCTGGAAGCCGAGTCGCTGCTGGTGCTCAAGAACAACCGCGGCGTCGAGGAAAACCGCATCCGCCATCTGGACTACGGTATCCAGATCAACCGCATGCTCTACCAGCGCCTGATCAAGGGCCAGAGCATCAGCCTGTTCTCGCCCCATGATGTGCCCGGTCTGTACGAGGCCTTCTTTGCCGACCAGAACAAGTTCGAAGAGCTGTACGTCAAGTACGAGGCCGACGAGTCCATCCGCAAGCGCACCCTGCCAGCGGTGGAGCTGTTCTCGCTGATGATGCAAGAGCGTGCCAGCACCGGCCGCATCTACATCCAGAATGTGGACCATTGCAACACCCACAGCCCGTTCAACCCGGCCGTGGCTCCCGTGCGCCAGTCGAACCTGTGCATGGAAATCCTGCTGCCCACCAGCCCGCTCGAAGACATCAAGGACGAAAACGGCGAAATTGCGCTGTGCACCCTGTCCGCCTTCAACCTGGGCGCGCTCGAATCCACCGATGAGCTCGAAGAGCTGGCCGACCTGATCGTGCGTGCGCTCGATGCACTGCTGGACTACCAGGACTACCCGGTAGCCGCTGCCCGCATTGCGACCGAAAAGCGCCGCTCGCTGGGCGTGGGCGTGATCAACTACGCCTACTACCTGGCCAAGAACGGCGTGCGCTACTCCGACGGTTCGGCCAATGGCCTGACCCACCGCACCTTCGAAGCCATTCAGTACTACCTGCTCAAAGCCTCGGTGCAGCTGTCGCGCGAGTTCGGCCCTTGCACCGCCTTTGCCGAGACCAACTACGCAGCTGGCATCCTGCCGATCGACACCTACAAGAAGGACATCGACGCGCTGACCGATGAGCCCCTGCACCTGGACTGGGAAACCCTGCGCGCCGAGATCAAGACCCACGGCCTGCGCAACTCGACCTTGACGGCACTGATGCCGTCCGAGACCTCCAGCCAGATCGCCAACGCGACCAATGGCATCGAGCCTCCACGCGGCTTTGTCTCGGTCAAGCAGTCCAAGGACGGCATCCTGCGCCAGGTGGTGCCGGAGATCGATCGCCTGAAGGGCCAGTACGAGCTACTCTGGCAAATGCCCAACAACGATGGCTACTTGAAGCTCGTGGGCCTGATGCAGAAGTTTGTCGACCAATCCATCTCGGCCAACACCAACTACGACCCCCAGCGCTTTGCCGATGGCAAGGTGCCGATGCAGCAGCTGCTCAAGGACCTGCTGCAGGCCTACAAGTTTGGTGTGAAGACGCTCTACTACCACAACACCCGTGACGGTGCCGAAGACATGCAGGGCGCAGCGGCAGAAGACGATTGCGCCAGCGGCGCCTGCAAGATCTAAGCGGAGAGAAGGCGATGGCATACAGCACCTTCTCCAAGGTCGACAATGACCAGCTCAAGGAACCGATGTTCTTTGGCAATTCGGTCAATGTCGCCCGCTACGACCAGCAGAAGTACCCGATCTTCGAGAAGTTGATCGAAAAGCAGCTCTCGTTTTTCTGGCGCCCTGAGGAAGTGGACATCACGCAGGACCGGATCGACTACCAGAACCTGCCCGACCACGAAAAGCACATCTTCATCAGCAACCTGAAATACCAGACGCTGCTCGACTCCATCCAGGGCCGCAGCCCCAACATGGCCTTCCTGCCATTGGTGTCGCTGCCCGAGCTCGAGACCTGGATCGAGACCTGGGCGTTCTCCGAGACCATCCACTCGCGCTCGTACACCCACATCCTGCGCAACATCGTCAACGATCCATCGGTGATCTTTGACGACATCATGCGCAACGAGAGCATCAAGCTGCGCGCGGGCGATATCTCGTCGTACTACGACGACCTGATCCGCGATGCGATGCTGCACGCCCAGCTGGGTGCAGGCAGCCACACGATCAATGGCGTGGTACACCAGATCGATGTGTACCAGCTCAAGAAGAAGATGTACCTGTGCCTGATGAATGTGAACATTCTGGAGGCCATCCGCTTTTATGTGAGCTTTGCCTGCTCCTTCGCGTTTGCCGAGCGCAAGCTGATGGAGGGCAATGCCAAGATCATCCGCCTGATCGCCCGTGATGAGGCGCTGCACCTGACCGGCACCCAGCACTTGCTCAACATCATGCGCTCGGGCCAGGACGATCCGGACTTTGCCAAGATCGCCAAGGAGACCGAGCAGGAATGCTTTGAGATGTTCAAGACGGCGGCGATGCAGGAAAAGCAGTGGGCCGAGTACCTGTTCCGCGACGGCTCGATGATTGGCCTCAACAAGGACATCCTGAGCCAGTATGTGGAGTACATCACCAATATCCGCATGACCGCGATCGGGCTCAAACCGGCGTTTGACAGCGCCAAGAGCAACCCGATCCCCTGGATCAACACCTGGCTGTCGTCCGACACCGTGCAGGTGGCCCCGCAAGAGGTGGAGCTGAGCTCCTACCTGGTGGGCCAGATCAACGCCGAAGTCTCGCTCGATGACCTGAGCGGAATCGAGTTGTGACCACCGTCAGCACCACGGACACCCTTATACGCGTGCTGCCAGGGGAGAGCCTGCTCGAAGCGCTGGAGCGCACGGGCCACGATGTGGAGTACCAGTGCCGTGGTGGTTATTGCGGCAGCTGCCGCCTCACCTTGGTGGAGGGCGAAGTCGTCTACACCCAGGAGCCGCTGGCCTTTGTCGGGCCCAATGAGGTGGTTCCCTGCTGCTGTGTGGTCAAGACCCCCATCAAGGTGGAGTGCAGCCTGCGGCAAGTGGAAACCAGCGCCGACGATAAGAACCAGCTGGCCCTGGACTTGTAATTCTTCTGCCGTTCTGCGCACAGGCCCCAAGCTTTGCTTGGGGCTTTTTTTGTGGCGTGGTGGCAAGCGCAAAGGCAGCCGATCTTGGGTTCCGTCTGGCGCTCAGGCGCCTGGTTTTTCCTCCCTCGTCAAAGCTTTACACAAGCAAGTCCTGATGGTTTTACAGCACCTGTCCGCCCTGATTGGTGCAAGCATGCCGCCGCATGCTGCAGCACTGTGCAGCGCTGGTGCATGGCCGACCAAAAATATGGTCTTTTTGCACTGTCGACGTGCATGGCCACCGGGTAAGCGCGTAATGGTTTTTACCCGCGAAGCACAGCTTGTGCCCGCCCTCGAATTTCTTGTTTGCGCCGACTGGGCGATCACTTGATCATCGCTGCCAGGTCAGAGCTTCTGATCCACACAGCTTGCATGATTCGGAGATACCAGATGGCAACAAGCCAAGTCATACGCGCCGGGGCAGACATCGGCGGCACTTTCACAGATATCGCGCTCGAGGTCGATGGCGTCCTGTTCAGCGAGAAGGTCCTGACGGACTATGAAAAACCTGAGCGCGCCATCGTCACAGGCCTCAAACAGGCGGCAGCCCAGGCAGGCATTGCGCCAGCGCAGATCGGCACGGTGATCCACGGCACGACCCTGGCCACCAACTCGCTGATCGAGCGGCGCGGCGCCAGAACCGCCTTCATCACCAGCGAAGGTTTTCGCGATGTGATCGAGATGCGCAACGAGGGCCGTTTTGAGCAGTACGACCTGGCCATCCAGCTGCCCGCGCCGCTGATTGCCCGCAACCACCGCTATACCGTGCAGGGCCGGCTCGATGCCAAGGGCCAGGAGCTGCAGCCGCTCGATGAGGCAGAGGTGCAGGACGTGATTGCCCAGCTGCGCGAGGGTGCATACGACAGCGTGGCCGTGGGCCTGATGCACAGCTACAAGAACCCGGCCCATGAAAAGCGGGTGCGCGCGCTGATTGTAGAGGCGCTGCCCCAGCTGTCGGTGTCCATCTCCAGCGAGGTCTCGCCGCAGATCCGTGAGTTCGAGCGCTTCAACACCGTCTGCGCCAATGCCTATGTGAAGCCGCTGATGTCCTCCTACCTGCAGCGCCTGGCCCAGGCCTTGGTGGCAGAGGGCATGCATTGCCCGCTCTACCTGATCCACTCGGGCGGCGGGCTGATGTCGCTGGCCAATGCGGCCGAGTTTCCGGTGCGCCTGCTCGAATCCGGCCCGGCCGGTGGCGCCATCTACGCCAGCGATTTTGCGGCCAAGTACGGCCAGGACAAGGTGGTGTCCTTTGACATGGGCGGCACCACCGCCAAGATCTGCCTCATCGACCAGCATGTACCCAAGACAGCGCGCGTGTTTGAAGTGGCGCGCAGCTACCGCTTCAAAAAGGGCAGCGGCATGCCGATCTCAATCCCCGTCATCGAGATGATCGAGATCGGCGCGGGCGGCGGCTCCATCGCCCATGTGGATGACATGCGCCAGGTGCGCGTGGGGCCGGAGAGCGCGGGCTCGGAGCCGGGCCCTGCCAGCTACGGCCGGGGCGGCGCCCGCCCGACGGTGACCGATGCCGACTTGCTGCTGCATAAGCTCGACCCGGCACGCTTTGCCGGCGGCAGCATGCGGCTGAACATGCCTGCCGCGCAAGACGCGATGGCCACCCATGTCGGCCAGGCGCAAGGCCTGGACGCGGTGCGTGCGGCCTATGCCGTGGCCGAAGTGGTGGACGAGAACATGGCCAATGCCGCGCGCATGCATGCCGTGGAGTCCGGCCAGGACCTGGAGGCCTACACGATGATCGCCTACGGCGGCGCTGCGCCGCTGCATGCCGTGCGGCTGTGCGAAAAGCTGGGCATCCATCGCCTGCTGATCCCGACGGGCGCCGGCGTGGGCTCGGCCATCGGCTTTTTGCGCGCGCCCTTTGCCTATGAGTCGCTGCGCAGCTCGGTGATACGCATGAGCCAGTTCGATGGCGAGGCCGTCAATGCCATGCTGCGCGAGATGGAGGTGGAGGTGAGCGCCTTTTTGCACGACACCGGCTACGACGGCGAGACCGTCAAGGAGCTGCGTGCCTTTATGCGCTACTGCGGCCAGGGCTGGGAGATCCCTGTGTCGGTGCCGGTGCAGCACTTTGGAGCGGACAGCGTGCCCGCCCTGAACGCGGCCTTTGTGCAGAACTATGTGGCCTTGTTTGGCCACGCGATCGACGGGCTCGACATCGAGGTGGTGAGTTGGGCACTGTCCTTGCGTTCCAAGACCTTGCCGCCGGCCAAGGCCGCGCTGCAGCGGGGCGGCACGCCCCAAAAGGGTGCCGGTACGGTGCTGGACCGCCGCGAGGTGTTTGACGGCAAACAGGGACAGTTCTATGTCTGCGATATCTATGAGCGCCTGGGCCTGCCCCGGGGCCAGGCCGTGCCCGGCCCGGTGGTGATTGTGGAGAAGGAAACCTCGACCTATGTGAGCCCCGGATTCAAGGTGGTGCTGCAGGCAGATGACTGCATGCTGGTCGAGCGCATGGACAGCGGAGTGTGATCATGGCAAACAATACAGACGTTCATTACCAAATCATGTGGAACCGCCTTATCTCGGTGGTCGAAGAGCAGGCGGTCACCTTGATTCGCACCGCCTTTTGCACCAGCGTGCGGGAGGCGGGGGACTTGTCGGCCGGCGTGTTCGACAAGCAGGGCCGCATGATGGCCCAGGCCGTGACCGGCACCCCAGGTCACGTGAACTCGATGGCCGAGTCGGTCGCGCATTTCGCCAAACGCTTTGAGCGCAACACGCTGCAAGATGGCGATGTGCTGGTCACCAACGACCCCTGGCTGGGCACCGGCCACCTGCACGACATCACCGTCGTCACCCCAGTCTTCTATGGCCGCGATGGCCACAGCGCCCATATCGGTTACTTTGCCGCCACCGCCCATGTGGTGGACATCGGCGGGCGCGGCTTTGGCCCGGACGGCAGCGATGTCTACGAGGAGGGCCTGTGCATTCCGCCGATGAAGTTCTTCCGCGCCGGCGCACTCAATGAGGACCTGATCGAGATCCTGCGCAACAACGTGCGCGAGCGCGACCAGGTGATTGGCGACTTCCATTCGCTGGCCGTCTGCAATGCCACGGGCATGCGCCGCTTGAAGGGCATGCTCGACGAGTTCGGGCTCCATGACCTGGAAGACCTGGCCGGCTTTATCTTTGCCAACAGCCAGCGCGCCACCCGCGAGCGCATCGCCGCCTTGCCCGACGGCACGCAGCGCTACGCGATGACCGTGGACGGATACGAGAAGCCCATCGAGCTGGTCGTGGCCGTGGAGATTGCGGCCGACCAGCTGCGAGCCGACTTCACCGGCACCTCGGATCCCAGCCGCTACGGCATCAATGTGCCGCTGACCTACACCAAGGCCTATGCCTCCTATGCGCTCAAATGCGCGATTGCGCCGGAGATCCCCAACAACTGGGGCTCGCTGGAGCCCTTTGAGATCAGCGCGCCCGAGGACTGCATCCTCAATGCCCACCGCCCGCGCCCGGTCTCGGTGCGCCATGTCATCGGCCATCTGATCCCCGATGTGGTGCTGGGTGCGCTGCAGCCCATTTGCCAGGGTGAGATTCCGGCCGAAGGGGCCAGCTCGCTGTGGAACCTGCAGATGCGCTTCAAGGGCATCAGCCCGGCCACGCGCAACCAGCAGCACGAGATCCTGATGTTCAACACCGGCGGCACCGGCGCGCGCCCCTCGAGCGATGGCCTCAGCGCCACCGCCTTCCCCAGTGGCGTGCAGGCCATGTCGGTCGAGGTGACCGAGAGCATCGGCCCCATCATCATCTGGCGCAAGGAGCTGCGGCCCAACTCGGGCGGCGCCGGCCGCTGGCGGGGCGGCCTGGGCCAGCGCATCGAGGTGGGCTCGGCAGAAGGCTTTGAGTTTGACCTGAACGCCATGTTTGACCGCGTGCATTTTGCAGCGCGCGGCCACAACGGCGGCCAAAGCGGCGCACTGGGCAAGGTGTCGCTGGACGACGGCACCGCCTTGCGCGGCAAGGGCAAGCAGCAGATCCCGGCTGGGCGCCGATTGATTTTGGACTTGCCCGGCGGTGGCGGCAACGGCGATGCGGCGCTGCGCCCCACCGCGCTGGTGCAGCGCGATGTGGCTTATGGCTATATCAGCGCCGAACAAGCCAAAACCGATTACGCCCAGGCCACGCCGCTGCCCCCGGCCTGATCGCGTGCCCAAGTCCAGCGGCATAGCCGCTGGTCCTTTCCCATTTTTCTCCCCCTGCAGGACACCAAGGACTTCCCGATGCGCACCCACAATCCCATGGCAGATGGCTTTGCCCCCCCAAGTGCAAGCCTTTCGGACTGGTCATCCCCCCATGCGGCGGCGGCGCCGCGCGCGGTGCAGTCCAAGGAGCTCAACCGCGTAGTGCTGGCCTCGGTGGTGGGCAGCTTTGTCGAGTGGTTCGAGTTCTCGGTCTACGGCTACCTGGCAGCGGTGCTGGGCAAGGTGTTCTTTGCCACCAGCTCGCCCACCATGCAGATCACCGCATCTTGGGCGGCCTTTGCGATTGCGTTTTTTGCCCGGCCCATTGGCGGCATCTTCTTTGGCTCGCTGGGCGACAAGTACGGCAGAAAGCGGGTGCTGACCATCACCATCATCATGATGGCGATCTCCACCTTTTTGATTGGCGTGCTGCCCGGCTATGCGAGCATCGGCATTGCCGCGCCGCTGCTCCTGATCGTGCTGCGCCTGATGCAGGGGCTGTCGGCCGGTGGCGAGGCCAGTGGCGCGGCCATCTTTGTGGCCGAGTACTGCCGCGACCGCAACCGCACCTTGCTCACCAGCTGGGTTGAGGTGGGCTGCATGGCGGGCTTTTTCTTCGGTGCCTCGGTCTCGGCCATTCTGACGATGTTCTTCAGCGCCGAGCAGATCCTGGACTGGGCCTGGCGCATTCCGTTTCTGATTGCGCTGCCGCTGGGCGCCATTGGCCTCTATATCCGCAAGTACCTGGAAGAGACCCCCACCTTCATGGCCATGAAGCAGCAGCATGACGCACTGGCCCAGGCGAGCTGGAAGGTGCTGTTCGCCACGCACAAGAAAGAGCTGTTCCAGTCCGCTGGCATCATCATCGTGACCAATGTCACCTTGTTCACCGTCGTCACCTATATCCCGACCTACTTTGTCAGCGCGCTGCATGTCGATGTGGCCACCGGCCTCAAGCTCTCGCTGGGCCCGCAGCTTTTTTTGGTGGTGATGATCCCGATCATGGGCCTGCTGGCCGACAAGCTCAGTCGCAAGACGATGATGATCGCTGCGAGCCTGGCGATTGCGGTACTGGCCGTGCCTTGCTTTCACCTGCTGCTCGAAGGCAGCACCGCCGCCAAGATCTTGTCCTTGATGGTGCTCAACTTCTGTCTGGCCATGCTGCTGGGCAGCATCTACTCGATCATCCCTTCGATGTTCCACACCAGCGTGCGCTTCAAGGGCATGGCGCTGAGCTACAACGTGGCTGTGGCGATGTTTGCCGGCACCGCGCCGATGATCAACTCCTGGTTGATTGCCCGCACCGGCAACCCGGTCGTGCCTGCCTACTACCTCATTGGCGCGGCAATCATTGGCCTCATCGCCCTGGTCAGCAGCCGGGACCGCACCGGTTTGCCGATGCATGGTGATCCGGTCCAGTAAGGCCATGCGCTGCTGAGCGCTGCGCCAGCCCGAACGCATCCTTTCTGGATGCGTTTTTTTATGCATCAGCGGGGCAGGGCGCAGCAGGCAAGAGCGGTGGCATGCCGGCCCGCTGGGCGCCGGGCTGCGACCTATAATCATCGCCAGCCCGGGCTCTGCCTCTCCTGGCCTGGCGCTCCTCCATGAAATACAAGCTCCCGCCCCTGCAGCCACTGCGCGTGTTCGAGTCCGTCTACCGCCATGGCTCGATCCGCAAGGCGGCCGACGAGCTGTGCCTGACGCCACAGGCCGCCAGCCAGCAACTCAAGCAATTGGAAAGTGCGCTGGATGTGCAACTTTTCGAGCGCGGCGCGCGGGGCCTGGCGGCCAGCGCCGAGGCGCAGACCTTGTACCACTATGTGGAGCAGGGGCTCGATGCACTGAGCCAGGGGCTGGAAGCCGTGCGCTCCCACTACAAGGCTGCGCAGTTCCATATCCAGGTCAGCCCATACTTTGCAACCCAGTACCTGATCCGCTCGCTGCCCTCGTTCACCAAGGATTACCCGGAGCTCGATCTGCGCATCTCCATCGGTGTGGAGCTGCCTTCGTTCGATAGCGGCGATCTGGATGCAGCCATTGTCTGGGGCTACGGCGGTGTGGACCACCTCGATGAAACGCCGCTGCTCGAAGACCTCAAGGTGATCGTGGCTGCGCCGCAGCTGCTGGCCGAGCACCCGGTGGAGACAGCGCAGGATTTGCCGCACCACCGGCTGATATCGCCGCTGACGCACAACAGTCTGTGGCAGGACATTTATGCGATGCTGGGCCTGGAGCCCGGCGGCAAGCATGTCAGCCCCATGCTGCTGCACACGCACGATGCGATGCTGCAAGCCGTTCTCAGCGGGCAGGGCGTGGGCCTGCTGTCCTATGTCGATGCGCTCAGCTATATCCACAGCGGCAAGCTGCTCGCACCCTTTGGGGCCGAGCTGCTGCGCCAACTGCCGATGGACAGAACGCCCAAGTTCCACCTCTACACCCGCCGGGGCGGGGGAGAGCGCCCAATCCAGGCCAGCTTTCGGCAGTGGCTGCTGGGCCAGCTGCGCAGCACTGACTTCATCGGCTATGCGACGCGGCTGCCGCAGGGCTGATACAGCCACTGGGGCATGCGCTGTATCGCCCAGCTGACACAGGCCATGGCCAAAAGGCACTGCCCGGGCTTGCGGCTGGTACACTGGCTGCGCTTTGAAAAAAGCCTATCTACAGGTGCTCGCATGCGAGTGAAACGGGAACAAGGTCGGGAGTGCGCTCCCCCAAGCCTTGGCTGCCCCCGCAACGGTAGACAGGAAACGTAGCCGATGCGGCCCGCTCCCACGCGGGCCCAGTCACTGGGGTTGAGAGAGTGTCCACGCCTGCCAGGCAATAAGACACCCGCACCCTGGGAAGACCGGCTACCGGGTCAGCGCCTGCGCTGCACCGCCTGTAAGCCCGGAGACCGGCCTGTTCCTAGTCGCAGTGCGCGCTGTGCCTCTGGCCAGCACGTGCTCTCTCAACTGTCTGCGGGGTGTGGACGGCGGTTCTTCGCGCGACCCCGTCTTGGGGGGTGACCGCGTGCAGTGCAGCCCCCGCATCAGGCAGTTAGCGCCTTTTGTTCAAATGACTGCAGTTCCTTTTCCGAAAAACCGGCTCCTGGCCGCCCAGCGGCTCTCTTCCTCCTTGCGCCTGGTTGGCAGCTCCTGTGTTCTGTGTTTGCCCGCCTTGGGCATCACAGTAGCCCATGCCCAAGAAGCCTCACTGCCTGAAGTGGTGGTGAGCGACCAGCGCAGCGAGCCCAATGCGCTCCAGCTGCCGTCGACCTCGGCGAGCAAGCTGGCCGTGCCGCTGCAGGACCTGCCCGCCAGTGTCAGCTCGGTCTCGGCCGTGCAGGTGCAAGAGCGTGCCGACTACGAGGTGGTCGATGCCGTGGGCCGCAGCGTGGGCCTGAGTGCCAATGGCACGCCTGGCAATGGCGGGCTGTCGTTCTCCAGCCGGGGCTTTACCGGTGTGAACTCGGTCGGCGTGGCCGAAGACGGGCTGAGCCTGGGGGTTGCAGCCGGCACCGTGGCCTATCCCAATTCCAGCTGGGGCTATGAGCGCATTGATGTGCTGCGCGGCCCCGCATCGCTGATGTACGGCAGCGGCACCATGGGCGCCACGGTGAACGCGGTGCGCAAGGAACCCAGCCGCAGTACATCGACCGAATTGCTGCTGGGCGCTGGCTCCCACGGCACCGCCCGCGCGGGCCTGGGCAGCACCGGCGCGCTGAGCGACAGCCTGAGCTACCGCCTGGATGTTTACGGCGATCGCACCGATGGCGAGCGCCAACTGGGCAACAGCGACAGCAAGAAGATCATGAGCGCCATCCGCTGGCAGGCGAGCAGCGATCTGCGCCTGGACCTGACGGCCGATGTCAGCGACCAAAGGCCCGAGCGCTACTTTGGCACCCCGGTGGTCGATGGCAAGCCGGTGGCGGCGCTGGGCGACCGCAATTTCAACTTTCTCGACAGCGACATCCACTACAAGGACCAGCGCTACAAATTGAGGGCCGAGTGGAATGTGAGCGAGGCGCTGGTGCTGCGCAACGAGACCTACCATATGAAGGCCGACCGCCACTGGAAGAACATCGAAGGCTATGACTACGATGCCAGCACGCGCACGGTTCACCGCTACGACTACCTGGAGATCGGCCACGACCTGGAGCAAAGCGGCAACCGCTTAGGCGCCGTTTTCAAGCCCGGCCAGCATGAGATAGCGATGGGCTGGGATGTGTCGCAGGCCAAGTTCACCGCGCTCAACAGCTCGCCCTATACCGGTGAATCCGATGTGCCGCTGACCGGTGGCACCAGTGGCTACTGGGACAGCCCAGACCCTTACAAGCCGCGCATGACCTCGCGCATCCGCCAAAACGCCTTCTACCTGGAAGACGCCTGGAAGCTGGGCGAGCAGTGGCTGCTGATGGCCGGCCTGCGCCGCGACCTCTATGATTTTGACCGCATGGATTTGCTGAGCCAAGCCCGCTTTGACAAGACCTTGGGCGGCACCTCCTGGCGCCTGGGCCTCACGCACAAGCTGGGCCAGCACACCAGCATGTATGCGCAAGTCAGCACAGGCCATGACCCGGTCAACAGCCTGCTGTCGCTGACCCAGTCGCAAACCGGCTTTAGCTTGAGCAAAGGCCGCCAGGTGGAAGTGGGCATCAAGCAGCAGCTGCCCAATGGCCAGGGCGAATGGACTCTGGCGGTCTTCGATATCCGCAAGAAAGACATCATCACCCGCGATCCGGACCGCCCCGCGCTGTCGATCCAGGGCGGCAAGCAGTCGTCCAAGGGGATCGAGCTGGCAGGCAGCTGGCGGGCGACCAAGGCCTGGCGCTTCGAGGGCAACCTGGGCTATGCGGATGCCCAGTTCGACGAGCTGCTCGAAGGCGCCACAGCCATTGACCGCGCTGGCAACCAGCCGGCCAATGTACCGCGCTACACGGCCAATGCCTGGGCCCATTACCAGACGGGCGATTGGCGCGCATCGCTGGGCCTGCGCCATGTTGCCAGCCGCTACACCAGCAATGCCAATACCGCGCAGCTGCCCGCCTACACGGTGGCCGATGCGGTGCTGGGCTGGAACCTGAACCGCACAACCACCTTGAACCTGGTGGGCCGCAATCTGGCCAACAAACGCTATGCTGCATCGTCCTACGGCTCGCAATGGCTGATGGGCAATGGCCGCAGCTTTGAGCTAATGGCCCATCTGCGTTTCTGAGCAAGGTAGAGCATGACCACAAGCGCTTCCCGGCAAACCCTGCGTGCCCTGGCGGCAGCTGCTGCCCTGGTGCTGACCGGCTGCGACCGGCCAGGGGGCCAGCAGCCGCCCAGCCGCCCCAGCCAGGCGGCGGCCATCCCCATGGCCGAAGCGGCAGCAGTGCCCGCAGGCCTGCGGGCTGCGCCGTTGGAGATCGATGTCTGCGGCCAGCCCCAGCGCTATGACCGGGTGCCGCAGCGTGCCATCACGCACGATGTGAACATCACCGAGATGTTCCTGTTTCTGGGCCTGGGGCCCAGGCTGGTCGGCTACTCGGGCATACCGTCGCGCAAGGAAATCAGCCCCGAGCTGATGACCCAGCTCGCCCAGGTGCCCAAGCTGTCATCGCAGGACATGAACCTGGAAAACATGCTCGAGGCCCGCGCCGACTTTGTGTTTGGCGGCTGGAGCTATGGCTTTCGCCCCGGCGGGGTGACGCCCGAGCTGCTGGCCCAGCATGGCGTGGCAAGCTATGTGCTGTCCGAGTCCTGCATCCATGTGCAAAAGCGCGAGCGTGTGGCGCTGGGCGACACCTTGGCAGACCTGCGCAATGTGGCGCGTATCTTTGCTATCGAAGCCCAAGCGCAAGGGCAGATTGACAAATTGCAGGCCTCGATCGACCAGCTGGCCGCGCAGATGCAGGGCAATACGCACAGGCCGCGCGTCTTTGTGTTTGACAGCGGCGAGAAGATACCCACGACCGTGGGCGGTTTTGGCATGCCCCAGGCCATGCTCGATGCCGCAGGCGGCAGCAATATCTTTGCCGACATCGCCAGCAACTGGCCCAAGGGCAACTGGGAGGATGTGATCACCCGCGATCCGGAATGGATCATCATCATCGACTATGGCCGGCCCAGCGCCCAGGGCAAGATCGATTTTCTGCGCGCCAAGCCTGAGCTGGCTGGGGTGTCTGCGATCCGCGAGCAGCGCTTTTTTGTCATCAGCTATGCCGAAGCCACCCCAGGCCCGCGCAATGTGCATGTGGCCCAGCGCCTGGCTGCCGCCCTGCACCCGGATCGCCGTATCACCGTGGACTCCGTTCCCTGGCTGCCTGCAGCGGAGCCCAAGCCGTGAGCCATGCGCCGGGCTGCGACGGCCTGCATGAACGCCAGCGGCGCGCGCCCTGGTCCTTGGCGCTGTGCCTGCTGCTGCTCTTGGCCCTGCTGCTGGCCAGCGGCCTGGCCGCCATCACCTGGGGCTCGGCATCGCTGCACGCGTCAACGGTGTGGTCGGTCATCTGGCAGCAGCTGCTGGGCGGCGGGTGGCAGCCCGATGCTGGGCAGGGCGGCATCAGCCAGCAGCACTACCAGATTGTCTGGATGGTGCGCATGCCCCGGGTGCTGCTCGCGGCGCTCGTCGGCACCGGCCTGGCCGTCGTGGGCGTGGTGATGCAGGCGATGGTGCGCAACCCGCTGGCCGACCCCTACATGCTGGGCGTGTCCTCGGGGGCATCGGTGGGGGCCGTCTCGGTGCTGGCCTATGGCAGCCTGGCGGCGGCTGGCCTTTATGCGATCACCGCAGGCGCCTTTATCGGTGCACTGCTGGCTACCGCCCTGGTCTATGCGCTGGCCCAGCAGCAGGGGCGCCTGCACGCGACCCGGCTGATCCTGAGCGGCGTGGCCATCGGCTACATGCTGATGGGGGTCACGAGCCTCATCACGTTGACGGCCGGACAGCGCGAGCTGGCCAATGCCTTGCTGACCTGGACCTTGGGCAGCCTGGCCGCAACGCAGTGGAGCGCCCTGGGCCTGCCCGCAGCCGTGCTGGGCCTGGGCCTGCTGTGGCTGCTGCTCTGCGCCCGCCAGCTCAATGCCTTGCTGATCGGCGATGAGGGCGCGGCCACCTTGGGGCTGAACACTGCCAGCCTGCGCCTGCAATTGTTTGTGGTGGTGTCGCTGCTGACGGGCACCATGGTGGCGGTGAGTGGCGCCATCGGCTTTGTCGGTCTGGTCATCCCCCATATCACGCGCATGCTGGTGGGCAGCGACCACCGCCGCGTGCTACCGGTCAGCGCCTTGATGGGGGCGAGCTTTCTGGTGCTGGTCGATCTGGCCGCGCGCACCTGGTTTTCGCCCAGCGAGCTACCCGTGGGCGTCATCACCTCGCTCATTGGCGGGCCCTTCTTTATCTGGATGCTGTGGCGCCGCACCAGTGCGATGCCGGGAGACAGCGCATGATGCTGACGGCCAGCAACCTGTCCTGGACCGCCGGCCACGGCGCCCAGGCCACGCAAATCGTGCGCCAAGCCAGCCTGCAAGTGGCAAAGGGCGAATGTGTCGGTCTGGTCGGCCCCAATGGCTGCGGTAAATCGACGTTGATGCGCATGCTCTACCGCGTGCTGCAGCCCCAGGCCGGTGGCCGCATACAGCTGCAGGGCCGCGATATCTGGCAGATGAGCGCCCGCCAGTTTGCACAGCAGGCGGCCGTGCTGGGCCAGGAGTCTGGCCTGGGCTTTGACTGCACGGTGCAGGAGCTGGTGATGATGGGCCGCTACCCGCACCAGTCGCGCTGGGCGAGGGACAGTGCCCGGGACAAGGCCATCGTCAGCGACTGCCTGGCCCAGGTGCGGGCCAGCAATTTGGCAGGCCATCCGCTGTCCTCGCTCTCGGGCGGCGAGCGCCAACGTGTGCTGCTGGCCCGCGCACTGGCCCAGCAGCCCCAGCTTTTGTTTCTGGACGAGCCCACCAACCACCTGGATATCCAGTTCCAGCTGGAGCTGCTCAGCCTGGTGCGTGCCTCGGGCTGCACGGTGCTGATCGTGGTGCATGACCTGAACCTGGCCGCGCAGTTCTGCGACCGCCTCTATGTGATGCAGGACGGCGCGATCGAGGCCGAAGGCTGGCCAGAGCAGGTGCTGACGCCGCAGACCATTGCACGGGTGTTCCAGGTCGAGTCCCTGGTGGACCGCCATCCGCGCCTGGACAAGGCCCGTGTTAGCTACTGGATGGACAAACCCCATGGCTAAACCACCCGATGCCTTGTTGCTGCTGGGCCGGGGCGGCCTGGGGTCCGCCGCCAAGAACGAATTGCAGGCCTTGCTGCAGGCCTGCCAGCAGGGAGCTCCGGGCCTGCCTATGCAGCTGGCCTTTGTGGACCGCAACCAGCCGGCCTTGCCCGAGGCGCTGGACAGCCTTTGCGCTGCACTTGCGCCGGCCGATCTGGCGCGGCAGACCATCGTCATCCAGCCGGTCATGGTGCCCGATGAGCCCGCCCTGCGGCGCTGGCTGCAAAAGGTCGCCATGCGCTGGCTCGCCAGCCAGGCCAAAGATGCCCGGCCCCAGCTGGTATTTGCGCAGCCGCTGCTGCAGTCGGATGGCTTGGTGCCCGCCTTGCTGAACAACCTGGCGCTCGCGACATCCCAGCCCGATGTGGTGGCCGAGGAGGGCGACGAGGGCTGGCAAACCGACCCCGTGGCGTGGAGCACGGTGCCCGCGCACCAGCGCCATGTGCTGTGGTGCATGGGGCCGCGCTGCGTAGCCAAAGGGGCTGCAGCGTTATGGCCCCGGCTCAGCCAGGCGGTGCAGGCCAGTGCGCCCCTCAAGCAGCAGCTGCAGCTGCTGCAGACCAGTTGCCAGTACCCCTGCAACCAGGGGCCGCTGATGATCGTCTATCCCGATGGCGTCTGGTACGGCAACCTCGATGAAGACAGCCTGGTGCCGGTGCTCAAAAGCCACATCGAAGGCAGCGAGGCCTGTGCGGCGCACCGGGTGCATTCGCCCCGCGTGCCTCCGCCCTGCAGCGATCCAGATCCATGAGCGCAGTGCGCTATTTGCACTGCAGCAGCGGATCGGCCGCAAAAATCTCCACCACCCAGTCGACAAAGGCACGGACCTTGGCGCTCAGGTGCGAGTTGGGCGGGTAGACCACATAGACTGGCAGCAGAGGCTGGGTCCACTCCGGCAGGATCTGCACCAGCTGACCGCTTTTCAGGTATTCGCGCGCCTGGTAGCTGGTGATCTGTCCTACGCCCTGGCCGCTGAGCAGGCTGGTGGTATAGGCATTGGCTTCGTTCACGGCCAAGGTCGAGGGGTTGGTCATCTCGATGACCTCGCCGTTGTGCTGAAACTCCAGCGGATAGCGGCGCTGGGTCACTGGCGAGAAATAAATCACACTGTTGTGGCCGTTTTCCAGATCGCGCGGATGCTGGGGCGTACCGTGCTGCTGCAGATAGCCGGGCGAGGCCACCGTCGAAAACTCCACATTGCCCACGCGGCGCGCCACCAGCGACTGGTCACGCAACTCGCCGCCCCGGATCACGCAGTCCACATTGTCGGCAATCAGGTCCACCGTACGGTCCGTCACACCCAGGTCGATCTGGATATCGGGGTAGCGCGCCTGGAAGGATGCCAGCTGCGGAATGATCAAAAGCCGGGCGATCGAGGTGCCCACGTCCACACGCAGGCGCCCGCGCGGCGTGGCCCGCACCTGGCTCATGCTGGCTTCGAGCTCATCAAAATCGCTCAGCAGCCGCACGGCGCGGTCGTAGTAGGCAGCGCCGTCGGTGGTGACGGTCACGCGGCGCGTGGTGCGGTTGAGCAGTTTGACCCGCAGCCGGTCTTCCAGCGCCTGCACATGCTTGGTCACACTGGCCTTGGGCAGCTGCAGCGACGAGGCCGCAAGCGTGAAGGTGCCCGACTCCACGACCCGCGCGAACACCCGCATTGCCTGTATCTGATCCATCTGCCTCTCCTTGCACTGTGCTTGCACTGTCGCGCACGCGCGCGCCAAAGTAGGTGGATTCTCACACGCCAAAGATCATGCCATTGTTCCTGATTTGGAAATAGTGCGGCCATAATTTGCGGATTGATCGGTTGCAGCAACGCAACTACATTTACCCCATGCCTACTTTCCACCGGGCTAGCTTATGTCTGACACCACCGTAAAAACCCGTTCACCGGCTCCTGACTTCATCGACACCGTCGCTCCGACGGCGTCGGGCGAGTCGGTGGCCGTGCGCCTGTACGGTAGCAAAGGCAAGTCGGGCGAGCCTTCGCCCTTGGTGCTGCATTTTCATGGCGGCGCTTTTGTTGAAGGCGATCTCGACAGTGGCTGCACCGTAGCGGGTCTGCTGGCCTCAGCAGGTGCCCGTGTGGTGTCGGTGGCGTACCCGCTCTCGCCTGAGCATCCATTTCCGCGTCCATTGGAGATCGGATATGAAATGCTCCAGTGGAGCTACAAACATCGCACACGCCTTGCCGGCAAAGGTGCGCCGATGTATGTGGCTGGTGAGGAGGCGGGCGCCAACCTGGCGGCCGGCGTGTGCTTGATGGCGCGTGATCAACGCCATCCGCCGCTGGCAGGGCAGATCCTGCTCTCACCCATGCTCAATCCCTGCGCCGGCACGGCATCGCTTCGCGCTGCCAATGGCGATGCGACGGAATGCAAATGGGCCGAGGGCTGGAGCAAGTTCCTGGGCTGCACCTATGACGGTATCCATCCCTACGCCGTGCCCGCGATGGCACAGCGCCTGGCTGGGCTGCCGGCAACGCTCATCATGGTGGGCGATGAAGACCCGATGCACGACGAGGCACTGGCCTATGCCAGCCGCCTGCAGGCAGCCGGTCATCTGGTGCAGCAGCATGTGTTCAAGGTCGCGCAACAGTGGCCCGATGCATTGCTCGAGCCCCGAGCTCCCGAGCCCTGTCCCTGTGCCGGGGCGGTGCTGGAACAACTGGCACTTTTCTTCGAGACATCCCGATGTCGGGCGCAAGCCTGATCCCCTGAACGAAGCGCAAGGCATGAGCGGCGCCTCTTCCCGGTAAAGCCCGGGGAGTGGCGGCGGCCGGCTGCGCCTTCACCACCCTTTAAAACGCTTTCTCGCGACGCGCGCATTGCTTCAATGGGCAAGGATTTTCTGTCGGCTTTTGCAGGCCGCAGGGGCATGCCGTTGCCGCAAGAAACCTCAAAAACGATTCACGCACACATCAGGACTTGGCCATGAGCAACAACAAAACTTCTTCTTCCCCTCAACGCCGCTGGTGGACGGCCATCGGCCTGGCAGCCGCCGTGGTGGCTGCCGGCGGCACGGCTATGGGCCTGCAAAGCTCGCACGCGAGTGCCCCGGCCGAGGCCGCAGCGCCGCCCGCGATGCCGGTCTCCGTCGCCCAGGTGCTGCAGCAGGACGTGCAGCTCTGGGACGAATTCTCCGGCCGGCTCGAAGCCGTGCAGCGCGTCGATGTGCGCCCCCGTGTGGCCGGCGCGCTGCAGGCGGTGCACTTCAAGGAAGGCGCCCTGGTCAAGGCCGGTGACCTGCTCTTCACGGTGGACCCTGCGCCATATGCCGCCGAAGTAGACCGTGCCGAAGCCCAGGTAGTGGCCGCGAAGGCGCGCATGGGCTATTCGCAAAGCGAAGCCGAGCGTGCTGCACGCCTGTGGGAAGAGCGCGCGATTGCGCAAAAGGAGCTGGACGAGCGCAGCAACGCCCGCCGCGAAGCAGACGCCAACCTGCGCGCCGCCCAGGCCGCGCTGCAGACGGCCAAGTTGAACCTGGGCTACACCCAGGTGCGCGCGCCGGTGGCCGGCCGCATGGGCCGCATCGATGTGACCGTGGGCAACCTGGTCAGCGCCGGTGCCGGCGCGCCAGTGCTGACGACCCTGGTGTCCGTCAACCCCATGTACGCCAGCTTTGATGCCGACGAGCAAATCGTGACCAACGCGCTGCAAGGCCTGCGCCAGGGCAAGAGCGCGCGGGCGCTGATCGAGAGCATTCCCGTGCAGATGGGGGTGGGCACGAGCGGCGCCACCCCTTACAACGGCCACCTGCAGCTGATTGACAACCAGGTCGATGCGCGCAGCGGCACGGTGCGGGTGCGTGCGGTGTTTGACAACGCCGATGGCGCGCTGATGGCCGGCCAGTTTGCCCGCGTGCGCATGGGCCAGCCCCACAGCCAGCAAGCGCTGCTGATCAATGAGCGTGCGGTGGGCACGGACCAGAGCAAGAAGTTTGTACTGGTGGTGGGCGAGGGCAACAAGGCCGAATACCGCGAAGTGCAGCTGGGCGCGCCGTTTGAAGGCCTGCGCCTGGTGACCTCGGGCCTCAAAGCCGGCGAGCGCATTGTGGTCAACGGCCTGCAGCGCGTGCGGCCCGGCGCCGTGGTGGCGCCGCAGGATGTGCCCATGTCCAGCAAGTCCGAGCTCAAGAACGATGCGCAGCAGGCAGCCAACGATGGCTCCAAGCCAGCCGCCTAAACCGATAACAAAAAAGCCAAGCGTATGAATTTATCCCGATTTTTCATCGACCGCCCGATCTTTGCGGGCGTGCTGTCGCTGCTGATCTTTCTGGCAGGGCTGATCGCCATGCGGGCCTTGCCCATCTCGGAGTACCCCGAGGTGGTACCACCCTCGGTGGTGGTGCGCGCCCAGTACCCCGGCGCCAACCCCAAGGTGATCGCCGAAACCGTGGCCACGCCGCTCGAAGAATCCATCAACGGTGTCGAAGGCATGCTCTACATGGGCAGCCAGGCCACCACCGATGGCGTGATGACCCTGACCGTGACCTTCAAGCTGGGCACCGACCCGGACAAGGCCCAGCAGCTGGTGCAAAACCGCGTCTCGCAAGCCGAGCCGCGCCTGCCCGAAGAAGTGCGCCGCCTGGGCGTGACGACAGTCAAGAGTTCGCCCGACATCACCATGGTTGTCCATATGGTCTCGCCCAATGGCCGCTATGACATCGATTACCTGCGCAACTACGCCGTGCTCAATGTCAAGGACCGCCTCGCGCGTATCCAGGGCGTCGGCCAGGTGCAGATCTTTGGCGGTGGCGATTACTCGATGCGTGCCTGGCTCGACCCGCAAAAGGTGGCGCAACGCGGCCTGTCGGCCAGCGATGTGGTCGCTGCCATCCGCGGCCAGAATGTGCAAGCCGCTGCCGGCGTCGTCGGTGCATCGCCCGGTCTGCCCGGCGTGGACACCCAGCTGTCGATCAATGCCCAGGGGCGCCTGTCCAGCACTGAAGAGTTTGGCGACATCATCGTCAAGACCGGCTCGGACGGTGCGGTGACGCGCCTGCGCGACATTGCCCGCCTGGAGTTGGGCGCGGCAGATTACTCGCTGCGTTCGCTGCTGAACAACGAACCGGCCGTGGGTATGGGCGTGTTCCAGGCCCCGGGCTCCAATGCCCTCGAGATCTCGGAAAACGTGCGCAACACCATGGCCGAGCTGCAAAAGAACATGCCCGAAGGCGTGGAGTTCCGCATCGCCTATGACCCGACCCAGTTTGTGCGCGCCTCCATCGACTCGGTGATCCACACCTTGCTCGAAGCCATCGCGCTGGTCGTGGTCGTCGTGATTGTGTTCCTGCAGACCTGGCGCGCCTCCATCATTCCGCTGCTGGCCGTACCGGTGTCGGTCGTGGGAACGTTCGCCGTTTTGCACCTGCTGGGCTTCTCGATCAATGCGCTCAGCCTGTTTGGCTTGGTGCTGGCCATCGGTATCGTGGTCGATGATGCCATCGTCGTGGTCGAGAACGTCGAGCGCAACATTGAAGCGGGGCTGAGCCCGCGTGAAGCCACCTACCAGGCGATGCGCGAAGTCTCGGGCCCGATCATTGCGATTGCGCTGGTGCTGGTCGCGGTGTTTGTGCCGCTGGCTTTTATCAGCGGTCTGACCGGCCAGTTCTACAAGCAGTTTGCGGTGACGATCGCCATCTCCACAGTGATCTCGGCCATCAACTCGCTGACCCTGTCGCCGGCGCTGGCAGCGCTGCTGCTCAAGGGCCATGACGAGCCCAAGGATGCGCTCACCCGTGGCATGGACCGTGTGCTGGGTGGCTTCTTCCGCCGCTTCAATGCCGTCTTCCACCGTGGCTCGGAAGCCTACAGTGGCGGCGTGCGCCGCGTGATTGGCCACAAGGCCGGCATGTTTGTGGTCTACCTGGCGCTTGTCGGTGCCACCTGGGGCCTGTTCCATATGGTGCCCGGCGGCTTTGTGCCGGCGCAGGACAAGCAGTACCTGGTCGGTTTTGCCCAGCTGCCCGATGGCGCAACCCTGGACCGCACCGAAGACGTGATCAAGCGCATGGGCGATATCGTCAAAGACAACCCCAATGTGCAGGACGCCATCGCCTTCCCCGGTCTGTCGATCAATGGTTTCACCAACAGCTCGAACTCCGGCATCGTGTTTGTCTCGCTCAAGCCCTTTGCCGAGCGCACCCGCGCCGACCAAAGCGGTGGCGCCGTGGCCGGCCAGCTGAACCAGGCCTTTGGCCAGATCCAGGACGCCTTTATCGCCATGTTCCCGCCGCCCCCCGTGTCGGGCCTGGGCACCACGGGCGGCTTCAAGCTGCAGATCGAGGACCGGGCGTCGCTCGGCTACGAAGCGATGGACGGCGCGGTCAAGGCCTTCATGGCCAAGGCCTACCAGACGCCTGAGCTGACCGGCATCTTCTCGAGCTGGCAGGTCAATGTGCCCCAGCTCTTTGCCGATATCGACCGCACCAAGGCGCGCCAGCTCGGTGTGCCGGTGACCGACATCTTCGAGACCCTGCAGATCTACCTGGGCAGCCTGTATGCCAATGACTTCAACCAGTTTGGCCGCACCTACAGCGTGCGGGTTCAGGCGGATGCGGGATTCCGCGCCCGTGCCGAAGATGTGGGCGCGTTGAAGGTGCGCTCGACCACCGGCGAAATGGTGCCGCTGTCGGCGCTGATGAAGCTCGAGCCCAGCTTTGGCCCTGAGCGTGCGATGCGCTACAACGGCTTCCTGTCTGCCGACGTCAATGGCGGCCCCGCCCCCGGTTTCTCGTCGGGCCAAGCGCGCGAAGCGGTCGAGCGCATTGCCGCCGAGACCTTGCCGCAGGGCATCAGCTTTGAATGGACGGAGCTGACCTACCAGGAAATCCTGGCGGGCAATTCGGCAGCGCTCGTCTTTCCGCTGGCTATCTTGCTGGTGTTCCTGGTGCTCGCTGCGCAGTATGAAAGCCTGACCTTGCCGCTGGCGATTGTGCTGATCGTGCCGATGGGGCTGCTCGCCGCCATGACCGGTGTCTGGCTCTCGCATGGCGACAACAATGTGTTCACCCAGATCGGCCTGGTGGTGCTGGTGGGGCTGTCAGCCAAGAACGCCATCTTGATTGTGGAGTTTGCCCGTGAGCTGGAGTTTGCCGGACGCACCCCCGTGCAAGCCGCGATTGAGGCGAGCCGCCTGCGTCTGCGCCCCATCCTGATGACCTCGATGGCCTTCATCATGGGCGTGCTGCCGCTGGTGCTGTCCAAGGGCGCCGGTGCCGAGATGCGCAGCGCCATGGGTGTGGCGGTGTTTGCCGGGATGATTGGTGTGACCGCGTTTGGTCTTTTCCTGACCCCCGTGTTCTATGTACTGCTGCGCAAGCTCGCAGGCAACCGCCCGCTCAAGCAGCATGGCGCCCATGTGGCTCCGATCACGACGCCGGTGCCAGCCCCCGTGCATGGCGCAGGCTCGGGCCAACCCATCTTGGCCGCGGCGCGCGGACATGACGAATAAGAGAAGAACAACATGCAAAAAATGACCCTATTTACCCATGCCAACGCCGGGCGGGGCCCGGTGGGCCAAAGCCTGCGCCGCGCACTGGCCCCCCTGCGCTTGAAACTGCTCACGCCGCTGGCAGCGGCCCTGCTGCTGGCCGGTTGCGCAACCGCGCTGCCGCCTGCTGTACAAAACGCTGGCGTGCCGGTGCCCGCCGCTTTCAGCACAGCGCAGGACCAGGCCTCCTGGACCACGGCGGCCCCGGCCGAAGCCCAGCCCCGGGGCGCCTGGTGGCTGGCCTTTGGCGATGCCGAACTCACCCAGCTGGTCGAGCGCGCAGCGGACGCCAACACCGATGTGCAAACGGCCGCAGCGCGCCTGGCAGAGGCCCGGGCGCTGCTGCGCTCGGCCGATGCCCAGCGCCTGCCGCAAGTGGGCGTCTCCGGCGGCGCGGCGCGCCAGGCCGGTGCCAACACCAGCAATGGTTTGCAGCCGGCCACCTTGGTAACGGCCGGGCTCAACCTGTCCTACGAGGTCGACCTGTTTGGCCGTCTCTCGCAAGCCAGCCAAGCTGCCCAGCTTGACGCCGATGCCCGTGCCGCCTTGCTGCAAAGCACGCGGCTGATGGTGCAGTCCGATGTGGCGCAGACCTATCTGCAGCTGCGCGCGCTGCAAACCGAGCAGCAGCTGGTGCAGCAAAGCCTGTCCGCCTACCGCGACACCTTGCGCTTGATCCAGCGCCGCTTTGACGCGGGCGATGCCGCCGAGCTGGACGTGGTGCGCATGCAAAGCGAGGTGTCGGCGACCGAGTCCGAGGCCTTGGCCTTGGAACGCCAGCAGGCAACACTCAGCAATGCGCTGGCAGTGCTGGTGGGCGAGGTGGCGACCGGCTTTGTGCTGCCCGCAGCCCAGGGCGAGGTGCGCTTGCCGGTGATCCCGGCGGGCGTGCCCGGCACCGTGCTGGCCCGCCGGCCCGATGTATCGGCCGCGCAAGCCAGTGTGCTGGCCGCACAGGCCCGCGTGGGCGTGGCGCAAGCGGCCTGGTTTCCGGCGATCACCTTGACGGGCAATGGCGGCTTTGCCTCGCCCGACCTGGGCGACCTGTTCAAATGGTCGGCCCGCTCCTGGGGCCTGGGCGCGCTGCTGTCGCTGCCGCTGTTTGACGGCGGCCAGCGCGAAGCGCAGGAAGAGGGCGCCAAGGCCAGACTGGAAGCGGCAGTGGCGGCCCAGCGCGGCCAGGTGCTGGGGGCCTTTCGCGAGGTGGAAGACCAGCTGAGCAGCCTGCGCCTGCTGCAAGGCCAGGCCAGCGTGCTGGGCCAGGCCGTGCAGTCGGCCGAGCGCGCCACGCACCTCTCCGATGTGCGCTACCGCAACGGCCTGGTCAGCCAGCTCGAACTGCTCGACGCCCGCCGCAACGAGCTGCGCAACCGCCGCCAGGCGCTGCAGGTGCGCACCGCACAGTACACGGCCACCATTGCGCTCATTCGCGCGCTGGGCGGCAGCTGGGACAGCGCGCCGCTGGCAGAGAACGGCGCGGCCAGCGCCAAAGCAGCAGGTTAAGTGGCGGTCGCCACAGGCTACCATCCGGGCTGCGTGGCCGCAGCAAGGCGGGGGCCTGTGGCGCAAATCGCACGGCCTGACATCCGGCTCGTGCAGCGCAACGAGAAGATCAGTTCTGATTTCTCCAAACACGCTCCAAAATCGGGTTACAATAGATGCTTAGTCGGAGCGTAGCGCAGCCTGGTAGCGCATCTGCTTTGGGAGCAGAGGGTCGTGAGTTCGAATCCCACCGCTCCGACCATTATTTAAAAGCCTGTTGCATGCAAATGCGACAGGCTTTTTCATATTGGAATCTTTGAAAACGGTGGCTGGGTTTGCTGCTTGCCAGCAACGCCAGGCAGCAGCTGCGGTGCAGATGTGGCACGATAGCGCAGCCTCCGTCATTGACCTATGCCCACCCAGTTCCATCCTGTCACCTACGCCGATTCAAAGCCCCGCGCGCCGCGCGATCGCTGGGACCACCTGGATGTGCTGCGAGGCCTGGCGATGGTCTGGATGACGGTCTTCCACCTCTGCTTTGATCTGAGCCATCTGCAGCTGTGGCGCCAGGATTTCTACCACAACCCCGTCTGGACCTGGCAGCGCAGCGCCATCGTCAGCCTGTTCCTGCTGTGCGCAGGCCTGGCCCAAGCCGCAGCCCAGAGCAAGCAGACCAGCGCCACCCGGTTTTACCAGCGCTGGGCGCAGGTAGCGGGCTGCGCGCTGCTGGTCAGCGTCGGCTCCTACCTGGTGTTTCCCAACAGCTTTATCTACTTTGGCGTGCTCCATGGCATGGCCGTGATGCTGCTGCTACTGCGCCTGCTGCAAGGCTGCAGTGACCGTATGCTGTTGTGCCTGGCGATGCTTTGCATGCTCGCGCCAGGCCTCTACCACTATGCCGCCAGCAGCTTGCCTGCCGCGCTTGTCGAGTGGCTCAACACTAAGCCGCTCAGCCCCTTGGGTTTGGTGACGCGCAAGCCCGCGACCGAGGATTTTGTTCCGATCCTGCCTTGGTTGGGCGTGATGCTGCTGGGCTTGAGCGTTGGCCGCCAACAGATGGCCAAGCCCGGTGCCTGGCTGCAGGCCTACCTGGCGCGGCCTGCGCAAAGCTGGGCCAGCCGCAGCCTCGCCTGGCTGGGGCGCCACAGCCTGCCTTACTACATGCTGCACCAGCTGGTGCTGCTGGGTGGTTTGATGCTGCTGGTGCTGCTGCTGCCTACCGCACTGGATTGACCCAAGGCACTGCGCTGCAGGCTCAGTCGGCCAACGGGTCATCAAGCAGGCGCGCTGCCTTGTTGGCCAGAGGCGCCTCGGCTCGGAAATAGCCCAGCACCGTCGCCGCACTTAGGTGGCCGGTCATCGCCATCGTGTCGGCCAGCGCCATGTTCTGCCGGCCCGCTTCGGTCACAAAGCCCGAACGCAGCGAGTGCGCAGAAAAATCCCCCTCAACCCCCGCGAGCGCGCAGCGCTCCTTGACGATGTTGTTGACCGACAGCGCGCTCAGTGCCGAGTCGCCCACCAGGCCATTCTTGAACACGCGTCTAAATATCGCGCCCTCACGGATGCCCGAGCCCTCCAGCCACTGGGCGAGCGCCGCACCGGCCACGCCAACGACGGGCTTGAAGTTCTCCGGCCGGGCGGATCCGCTCTGGTTGGTTTTGGACAGGCGCAGGTCATAGAGGTACTGGCCCGGGCCCATGCTCTGCAGCCATTCCATGCGCGCGTCCGCCACCTCTGATCTCCGGCGCCCACCGCTAGCCCAGGCAAACAGTAGCAAGGCGCGGTCACGCCGGCCTTTGAGACTTTCATCGCAGGTGGCCAGCAGCTGCTCCAGCAAGGGGCGGGTGAGGGCGGCCTTTTTCTGCTCCAGCATGCCCCGGCGCGCATAGGCCTTGCGCAGGTGCTGCAGTGCCTCGCGCACTTCCGTGCTGTGGCAGGGATTGGGCAGGGCCTGGTGGCTGTGCGCCTTGGATAGCACCGCAATCCGGTGCACCAGGGTGGAATGCGCCAATGATCCCCGTTTTCCCTTGAAGCCAAGTTGCACCAGCTGCGCGTCCAGCGCCGGCGGCAGGCCCGACTGCGCGCCTTGCGCGCCCAGGTGCTCGCCGTGGTCAGCCACAAACTGCAGCACCACATTGGCCGGCAGCGGCAGGGCAATGGCCTGGCCATAGCGCAACCAGTACCAGGCGGCCCAGTAGCGCAGCGCCCCTTGGTAGCTGTTGGTGGTGTTTTCAGAGGCAGCCTCCAGCCGCAGCGCATGTAATGCGTCTTGCGCCGATGCGGACAGCAGCTCAGGCTGCAATGGCGCGGCGCCGGGCGGCGCTGCGGGCAGCAAATCCGTATCTACCGGTATAGGAAGTGGTATGTAAGACTTCATATTAATTAAATATTACATGCTATGTATGATATATTACATACAACAGACGAATTACTTGCGATAACAATCTCTTATCGATAGTAATCGGAAAAGGGGTCAAAAAATGGAAATGTCGCGTGCCACGCGCAGCGTGCAAAAAGAAGATGTCTGGCAGGCGGCCGATGCGCTGCTGCTAGAGGGCAAACGGCCGACGATTGAGCGGGTGCGCCAGAAGATCGGCCGGGGCTCGCCCAATACGGTAAGCCCCATGCTGGAGGCCTGGTTTGCGACCTTGGGGCCGCGCCTGGGAGCGGGAGGCGGGGGCAGCGCCCTCAATGGCGAGCCTGATAGCGCTCTCGGCAACGGCTTGCCGCCCGTGCTGGTGCAGGCGCTGCAACAGGTCTGGGAGCAGGTGCAAGCGCAGGCATCGCAAGCGGCCGATGCGCTGTTGGAGCCCGTGCGCGAGAATCTGCAGGCGCAGCAGCAAGCGTTGGACGACGCTCAGCAAGCCCTGGCGCAAGAGCGCAGCCTGATGGCCCAGCAACGCGCCGCCACCGAGCAGGCGCTCGCCGTAGCCCATGCCCAGATCAAGATGCAAAGCGGGCGCCTGGCTGATCTGGAGCAGGCCGGCCGGCAAAAAGACCAGTTTGCCGCCACCCAGCAGCAGCGCCTGCAGGCGCTGGAGCAGGAGCTGTTTGCCAACCGCAAAGCCCGCGATGAGGCCGACCTGGCCCATGCCGAGCAGCTGCGGGAGCTGCAGCACAGCACCCAGCTGCAGCAGCACAGGGCATTGCAAGAGCTCGACCGCGCACGCCAGGAGACCAAGCAGGCAATGGCGGCCCAGCGCGCCGAGCAAGAAAAGCTGGCCAAGCTCGAAGCCCAATGGCAGCAAGACCGCCAGACCCTGCAGGGCCAGCGTGAGCAGCAAGCCGCGCAGCTGCAGCAGGCGCAGGCCCAGGTGCAGCAGTTGCAGCACCAGCTGCAGAGCGCGCAAGCAGCACATGCGCAGGCCATGGCGCTCCAAAGCCACCAGCATGAGACTGCGCTCGCCCAGCTGCGGCTGGAGCAGGCCCAGGCGGGCAGGGCGGGGGATACAGTCGCCGCAGCAGACACTGGAGCAGGCAACGGCCGCCGCCCCATGCGCAGCGTGCCGCCAGCGGCCCGGCCCCTGCGCAGGCTGCCAGGCTCGCGCCTGCGCGGCAAAAACTAGCCCGTCTGCGCTGCGGGTCTCGCCTCAGAACCTTTTCAAAGTGTCTACGCAACCGCGTTGGAGTGCAATCGGGATGAGTTTGAAGGGTCAGCGCGAAGAAATCGCCCGATTTCACTCCAACCCACAGGGACAGTGGCTTTGCGCTGCCCGGGAAGGGGCGCCCGGCTAGGGAGCGGTATGCGTTGTTGCAAATCCTCGCAATAGCTGGGCTATTGCTGCGGTATTGCGCGGCTGGGCGCCCCCCTCGCATCCCATCTCGCAAAGACACTGTCGCGGCGCGAGGAGACTTTGAACAGGTTCTTAGGCCAGCCTCAACCAGATCAATCCAGCTAAGGCCAGATAAAACACCATCAGACCGGATCAGGCCATGCTGGTCATCGCTGCTGCATCTACCGCATCGTCTGCCGGTGCCGCTTCACCGCGCGCCAAGGCATCGGCTACGGTGTTCTTGTGGCGCGGCACCCAGCGCACCTCCAGCTGTGCAAAGCCAGCACGCAGAGAACGGGCCTGTTCATACAGTGCAGCCAGGCGGGCAATCGGCTTGGCGGCGGGCTCTGCCATTTGCGCGGCCAGAATGCTGCTGTCGGTGTGCAGTAGCACCTCGCGTGCGCCCATGCCTTGCAGCCATTGAAGGGCATGGATGGCGGCCAGTGCTTCGGCCTCGTTGTTGCAGCCGGTATGGCCTACTGCCTGGCTAAAGCGGTGGCTCGCCCCATCGGGCGCATAGGCAATGCCGCCAATGCGCATGCGCCCCGGGTTGGGCAGGGCGCTGCCGTCGATATAGGCGATCCAGGTGGCTGATGTCATGCGAACAGCATAAAGTGGCGCCCAATCCAGCGCAGGGCCACCGGGAATGGCGGCCTTCAGGCGCAGGATGGCAGGCCACTGTAGCGCCTGCGATACAGCCCAAATGCCTCGTCAATATGACGAGCGCCTGTGTCATCCAAGATTCGCCAATCCGCCATGCCATTGTCACAAAGGCTTCCGATACTCCATCGATCCTATTAACCCAGGCGAGAGAGTACGCAATGAAGAACTGGAAAAAGCTGGTGGCTGCAGCTGCCGCCATGGCAGCAACGGGCCTGGTGTATGCCCAAAAGACGGAACTGACGGTCTACACGGCGCTCGAGATGGACCAGCTCAAGGCTTACGAGACGGCCTTCAACAAGAACCATCCCAACATCGCGCTGAAATGGGTGCGTGACTCGACCGGCGTTATCACCGCCAAGCTGCTGGCCGAAAAAGCCAACCCCAAGGCCGATGTGATCATGGGCGTGGCGGCATCGAGCCTGGCGATTTTCGACAAGAACGACATGCTCCAGGGCTATGCCCCCAAGGGCCTCGACGCCATCACGGCCAAGTACCGCGACAGCAAGAACCCACCCAGCTGGGTCGGTATGGATGTGTTTGGCGCCACCATCTGCTTCAACACCGTCGAAGCCAAGAAGCGCAACATCCCCATGCCCACCAGCTGGCAAGACCTGACCAAGCCCGAGTTCAAGGGCCAGGTGGTGATGCCCAACCCCGCCTCGAGCGGCACCGGCTACTTTGACGTCGCTGCCTGGCTGCAGCTGTTTGGCGACGACAACGGCAACGGCGGCGGCTGGAAGTACATGGATGCGCTGCACGAGAACATTGCGCAGTACACCCACTCGGGCTCCAAGCCCTGCAACATGGCCGCCCAGGGCGAGTATGTCGCCGGTATCTCGTTTGAATACCGCGCGCACGCCAACAAGGCCAAGGGCGCCCCCATCGAGTTGGTGTTCCCCAAGGAAGGCCTGGGCTGGGATCTGGAAGGCATCAGCATCTACAAGGGCACCAAGCAAGCCGATGCCGCCCAGAAGCTGGTGGACTGGGCCGTGAGCAAGGAGGCGATGGAGCTGTACGGCAAGAACTTTGCCGTCACCGCCATGCCCGGCGTCGCCCCCAAGCTGGCCAATATTCCTGCCGACTATGAGTCGCGCCTGATTCCGCTGGACTTCTCCAAGATGGCCGACAGCCGCGAGCGCGTGCTGGCCGAGTGGACCAAGCGTTACGACGCCAAGAGCGAGGCCAAGAAGTGAGTGACAGGGAGACAGCACGTTTGCCAGTAGCGCAGGGCCAGGCGGCGCAGACCACGCCCGTGCGCGATACCTCGTATGCATTCGAGTCCGCCGAGCAGGGCTTGCGCCGTGGCCGCGAAGAAGGCGGCCCGCCCTTTTTGGAGATTCGCCATCTGCACAAGTCCTACGGCAGCTTTACTGCCCTGCAGTCGATCAACCTGCAGATTCGCCGTGGCGAGCTGGTGTGTTTTCTGGGCCCCTCGGGCTGCGGCAAGACCACCTTGCTGCGCGCGATTGCCGGGCTCGAAGCCCAGACCAGCGGCGAGATCTGGCAGGACGGCAAGAACATCTCCCAACTGCCTGCTTCCCAGCGGGACTACGGGATCGTCTTCCAGTCCTATGCGCTGTTTCCCAATCTGACGGTCGCCGACAACGTGGCCTATGGCCTCGTCAGCCAGCGCCAACCCAAGGCCCTGGTGGCCCAGAAGGTGCAAAGCCTGCTGGATACCGTGGGCCTGTCGGTCAGTGGCGGCAAGTACCCGGCCCAGCTGTCGGGTGGCCAACAGCAGCGCGTGGCCCTGGCCCGTGCGCTGGCCATGTCGCCCGGCCTGCTGCTGCTCGATGAGCCTCTGTCCGCCCTGGACGCCACCGTGCGCGTGCACCTGCGCAACGAGATCCGTGCGCTGCAGCAGCGCCTGTATGTCACCACCATCATGGTCACGCATGACCAGGAAGAGGCGATGGCCATGGCCGATCGCGTTGTGGTAATGAACCATGGCGTGGTCGAGCAGGTGGGCACGCCCCGCGACATCTACCAACGCCCGGCCACCCCGTTTGTGGCCGAGTTCATCGGCAAGGCCAACAAGCTGCAGGCCCTGGCCGCCGGCAATGGCGGCATCACCTTGGCAGGCCACAAGCTGTACTGCCCGCAGGCGCCGCGCATGAGCCCCGGCGAAAGCCTGCATGTCTACCTGCGGCCAGAAGACTGCAGCGTGCATGACTGCACGGCCATGCCACCCATCGGCAGCGCGCCTGCGCCCAATGGCGCGCCGGTGCTGACCGGTGTCGTCGAGCAGCTGGAGTTTCTCGGAGCGCTGTGCATCGTCCATGTCGATGTGCAGCGCCTGCCCGAGCGCCATATGCAGCTTCAGCTGAGCCCTGCGCAGTGCCTGCAGCTCGATATCCAGGCGGGCCGCTGGTTGCAGTTTTCCATCCATGCGCAGCAGTTGAAGATTTTTGCCCAGGCCGCCTGAGCCCGGCCGTTGCCCTGGCAAGCGCCGGGGCAGGGGCCGCTCGCGGCCATGCCCCGGGCCACGGGGCCTTACCGACACACTATGACCTCATCCGTTTCAGCGCCCGCAGCGCTCCCCCGCCATACCGGCCTGCATGCAGCGCCCAGTGACCGCATCGCACAACTGGCGCTAGTCGCCATCACCGCGCTGCTGCTGCTTGGCCTGTTGGCACCGCTGGCCGCCTTGCTGGGCCAGGCCTTTGCGCCGACCTCGGCTGACGACGGCTCGGCCTTCATGCGCTTTGTGCGCTATTTCCAGTCGCCCGCGCTGCTGGGCAGCCTCTGGAACAGCCTGTGGGTATCGCTGGTGGTCACTGCCGTGGTGATCCCGCTCGCCTTTGGCTTTGCCTATGCCATCACGCGCTCGGGCATCCGCGCCAAGGGTCTGCTGCGCAGCATCAGCCTGCTGCCGTTGCTGGCTCCGTCGCTGCTGTCTGCCATCTCGCTGATCTACTGGTTTGGCAACCAGGGCGTGCTCAAGTCCGTTCTCAATGCGCTGGGCTTTGAGAGCATCTACGGCGCGCCCGGTATTGTGCTGGCCCAGTGCTTTGCCACCTTTCCGCATGCGCTGATGATCCTGATCACCGCACTGGCCCTGGGCGACCAGCGCCTCTACGAGGCCGCCACTGCGCTGGGAGCCAGCCGCACGCGCCAGTTCTTGACTGTGACCTTGCCGGCGGCACGCTACGGCGTGGTCTCAGCCGCGCTGGTGGTGTTTACCTTGGTGATCACCGATTTCGGTATCCCCAAGGTAATCGGCGGCAATTTCAACATGCTCGCCACCGATGTGTTCAAGCTGGTGATCGGCCAGCAGGATTTCCAGCGTGGCGCCGTCGTGGCGTTGCTGCTGCTGCTGCCGGCCGTCATCACCTATGCGATTGACCGCCAGGTGCAGAAAAAGCAGACCGCGGTGCTGACCGCGCGCGCCGTGGTGCTGCAGCCCAGCCGCCATGCCGCCACCGACCGCTTTTGCAGCCTGCTGTGCTGGACGCTGGCCGCGCTGATGCTGGCCATGTTCGGCATGGCCATCTTTGCGTCGCTGGTGCAGTTCTGGCCGTACCAGCTGGGCCTGACCCTGAGCCACTACACCAGCGGCCTGGTCGATGCCGGCGTGGATACCGCCGTCTTCAACAGCCTGACCATGGCCGCGAGCGCTGCGGTGGCCGGGCCCATCGTGGTCTTCATGGGCGCCTATCTGCTGGAAAAAACCAAGGGCATGCCCGCGCTGCGCCCGGTGCTGCGCATGCTGGCCATGCTTCCCATGGCCGTGCCCGGCCTGGTGCTCGGCCTGGGCTATATCTTCTTTTTCAATGCCCCCGGCAACCCGCTGAACTTTCTGTACCAGACCATGCCCTTGATGGTGCTGTGCACGGTGATGCACTACTACACCACCGGCCACATGACCCTGGTGACGGCGCTCAAGTCGATTGATGGCGAGTTTGAATCGGTCAGTGCCTCGCTCAAGGTGCCGTTCTACCGCACCTTGTGGAAGGTGACCTTGCCGATGTGCCTGCCGGCCTTGCTGGAGGTCTCGCGCTACTTCTTCGTAGCAGCGATGACCACGATCTCGGCCGTCGTCTTCCTCTACTCGCCAGAAACGCGCCTGGGCGCGGTTGCGATCCTGAACCTGGATGAGGCCGGCGACATGGCCGCTGCCGCTGCGATGGCGGTGATGATTGCCGCGATCAGCTGCGTGGTGACCATGCTCTACCAGGCGCTGGGCTGGTGGTTGAACAAGCGCACGCAGGCTTGGCGCAAGCGCTGATCGCGTGGATGGACAAGATGATTCGAGAACCAGGAAAGACAGGAAAGACAGGAATGACGGTGGGAAGCACAAGTTTTGATGTGATGGTGGTGGGTGCAGGCATTGTGGGCCTCGCCCATGCCTATGAGGCGGCACGCCGGGGCCTCAAGGTCTGCGTGGTCGACCGGGATGCCGCCTGCGTGAGCGCGTCGATCCGCAATTTTGGCTTTGTGACGGTGACCGGCCAGGGGGCAGGGGACACCTGGCGTCGCGCCCTCCATGCGCGCGACGTCTGGGCCGAGCTTGCGCCCAAGGCCGGTATAACGGTGCAGCACCAGGGCCTGAACCTGGTGGCGACACGCGACAAGGCGCTGGATGTGTTGCAGGCCTTTATGCACACCGAGATGGCCCAGAGCGTGAACTGCGCACTGTGGAGCCCCGAAGAGGCCGCGCGCCACGCGCCCGAGTTGCGGCTGGACCAGGCCAAGGCCGTGATGCACAGCCCCATTGACCTGCGGGTGGAATCGCGCGACGCGATTGCCCAGCTGACCCGCTGGCTGGCCGAGCAGATGCAAGTCACCTTCCGCTTTGGCGAAGCGGTGCTGGAAGTGGCCACGCCCAAGGTGGTGACAGCCAAGGGCCAGCTGCATGCCGAGCGCGTGGTGGTCTGCACCAATGCCGACATCCACGGCCTTTACAGCGCGCTATTTGCCAAGCACCAGGTGCAGCTGTGCCAGCTGCAGATGCTGCGCGTGCAGCCCGCTGGCGATCTGCGCCTGAACGCATCGGTGATGGGTGACCTGAGCCTGGTGCGCTACCACGGCTACAGCAAATTGCCCGAGGCCCGCGCCTTGCTGGAACAGCTGCAGCAGGAAGAGGGCGAAAGCCTTGCCCATGGCATCCACCTGATCGCGGTGCAGAGCGCCGACGGCAGCCTGGTGGTCGGCGATTCGCACCACTACGGCCCCTCCGTCCAGCCCTTTGCGCAGGACGAGGTCGATGCCCTGATGCTGCGCCATATGCGCGAAGCATTGAACATCGATGGCTACCGCGTCACCGAGCGCTGGGTGGGTATCTACCCCTCGGCCCCACAAACGGACTGCTTTATCGAGGCGCCGGACGCTGCCACCCGCGTAGCGATCGTCACCAGCGGCACGGGCGCGAGCACCGGCTTTGGCGTGGCACACGACACCTTTGCCCATTGGTAAGGATTGCCGGGCACGCAGAACGACACATCTCTTGTATAGACAGCCCCAACGCGGACCTTGGCCAGTGGCCGGGCCAAGGGGCAGAGGACACCATGACGAATTTTCACAACCCCCAACGCGTACAAGCCGTTGTTTTTGACTGGGCCGGCACGATTGTCGACTTTGGCTCACGCGCGCCTATGGGCGCCTTTGTGCAGCTGTTCCAGGATTTCGGCATCGAGATCAGCATCGCCCAGGCCCGGGGCCCAATGGGTTCAGCCAAATGGGACCATATTGCGGCGCTGTGCCACCTGCCCGAGGTGGCAGCGCAGTGGGAGCGCCGCTACGGCAAGCCGGTGTCCAGCAGCGATATCGACCATCTCTACGAGGTGTTCACGCCGATGAACGCGCGCGTGGTCGGAGACTTTGCCGAATTTATCCCTGGCGCGCTCGAAGTCGTCAACCGCCTGCGGCTCGATGGCATCAAGATCGGCAGCACCACCGGCTACAACCGCCCAATCATGGATGTGCTCGAGCCCATCGCAGCCCGCGCCGGCTACGCGCCAGACAACATCGTCTGCGCCGGCGACCTGGCCGCTGGCCGCCCCAGCCCCTTGATGATGTACCGCTGCTTTGCCGATCTGGGCATCTGGCCGGCCTCGACCGTGGTCAAGGTGGACGACACCAGTGTGGGCATTGCCGAAGGGCTGAATGCCGGTTGCTGGACGGTCGGTGTGGCCGTCAGCGGCAATGCCAATGGCCTGTCCCTGCCCGAATGGCAGGCACTGAGCTCGGATGAGCAAGCCGACATCCGCAGCACCGCCAGCGAACAGCTGCGCAGCGCCGGCGCCCATTTTGTGATCGACAGCGTGGCCGACCTGCTGCCGGTGATTGAGCAGATCAACCAGCACCTGCAGCGCCAGGAGCTGCCCGCACACACTGCCGCTTGATGCGCTAATCAGATAAGCGCCAAGAGCAGGGCGCCAACCAGCAAAAAAGCCGCTGCGGGCACCAACCCACAGCGGCTTTTTGACGATGGTGAAACCCGAGGCTTACTTGGCCTTGTAGGTATCGCCCAGCACCACACCTTCACGGCGTGGATCTGCGCCACCGCTCAGGCGGGCTTCGCCTGCTGCATTGGCGGTACGGATAACGGTGCCCACACCGCTGGATTGCGCATTGACCGACACGGTGTGGCCCATGGCGCGCAGTGCCAGCACCAGCGGATCGTTGTCACCGCTGTTGGAGGCATTGATGTTGGGGTGCTCGCCGCCCAGGTTGGTGGTGCGGCTGTTGGAGGCGCCAAAGTTCACCAGGTTGGTGGCTTGCTGCGCATCGAGGCCCCAGTCCAGTGCGCCCACCAGGGTCTTGGTCACGAACTGGATGATGGTGGCACCGCCAGGCGAGCCAGTAGCCATTTTGAAGGCGCCAGGTTGGCCGTCAGCGGTGGCTTCAAACACCAGCGTGGGCGCCATCGAGCTGCGTGGGCGCTTGCCCGCTTCCACCTTGTTGGCGATCGGCAGACCATCGGCCGAGGTGGGCGCGGCGGAGAAGTCGGTCAGCTGGTTGTTCAGGATAAAGCCCTGGGTCATATGGTAGGAGCCCATGCCCGCTTCCACCGTCGTGGTCATGCTCACCACGTTGCCCTTGCCGTCGACGATGGTCATGTGCGTGGTACCCGCTTCGGTCACCTTGCCCACGCCCAGACGGGTGTTGCCAAACTGGCCGGCAGTCGCGGTGCCCATGCTCTGGGTGGGCGAGATCAGCGCGGCGCGCGACTTCAGGTAGCTCTTGTCCAGCAAGGTGCTGTAGAGCGGGCCGGGCAGGGGGGTGAAGTCGGTGTCGGCCACATACATGTCGCGGTCGGCATAGGCCATGCGCTCGGCTTCGCTCACCAGGTGCACGCCCATGGCGGTGGGCTTGCCGCCTTCGACATCCAGCGCGGTGGGCTTGTGGGGGGCCAGGTCAAAATTCTCCAGCACACCCATGGCCTGGGCCACGGCAATACCGCCGGACGAGGGAGGCGGCATGCCGCAGATCACGTACTTGGCGCGGTAGGTGGTGCAGACGGCATCGCGCTTCTTGGCCTGGTAGCCGGCCAGATCGGCCAGCGTGGTCACGCCAGGGGTGATGGGCGCGCCAGTCGTGACGTTCTGGGTCACGGCAATCTTGTCGACAATGCCTTGTGCCACCGATCCGGTGTAGAACGCATCGGCACCGCCGGTCGCCATCTTCGTCAACGTAGCAGCGTAAGCGGGGTTCTTGAAGGTTTCACCCAGGCCCTTGGTCGAGCCATCGGCGTTGAAATACAGAGCCAGCGCATCGGCATCGGCCTGCAGCGCGGTCTTGGCACCGGCCAGCGCATCGGACATGCGGCCGCTAATCTTGAAGCCATTGGTGGCCAGGTCAATGCCGGGCTGGATCAGGTCCTTCCAGGGTTTGGCACCGTGGTCCTTGTGGGCCAGGTCCAGCATGCGCACAGCGCCAGGCGTGCCGATGGAGCGGCCGCTGGCACGGGCGCTGGGCAGCGGCGTGGTCTGCGTGCCGCTGTCGATATAGCGCAGGTAATCGGGTGTCGCGGCCGCAGGGGCGGTTTCGCGGCCGTCGTAGGCCGTTACCTTCTTGGTCGCTGCATCGTAGTAAAGCATGAAGGCGCCACCACCAATACCGCTGGACTGGGGCTCGACCAGACCCAGCACCATCTGCACGGCCACCGCTGCATCCACCGCCGAGCCGCCGGACTTCAGCACCTCGCAACCGGCCTTGGAGGCCAGTGGGTTGGCCGTCACCACCATGTACTTATGGCCTTCAACGACCTTTTTGCCAGTGCGGTAGCCCGAAGCCAGCTCAGGGAACGAAGGATCGCCCGGCAGACCGGAGCCCACGACCACCGAACCGTCCGAGGTGCCTGCCTCGCAAGCGGTACTCACCAGATCGTCCTGGTCGTTGTGGCTGGAGCCGCCACAGGCGGTCATCGTCAGCGCAACAATGGCAGCCAATGCGGCCATGCTGTAGCGCGCAGGCACGGCGCCCAGCGATTTTTCGTTTTTCATATAACTTTTCCTTGGATCAATTGACAGGAAATTGTCTTAGCAAAACGAATCATCGAAAGGCTGTATAAGCCGTGGTTAACCCTCGGTTTGGCAACAAATTGACCGCCTTGCCCAGGCGGGGCGGGTAGATGGTTCCTGGTTCGGTGCTGGTCTGTTGGCTAGGCAGAAATATGACTTAACATAATATACATCGTATCAATTAACTAAGGAGCTGTCTGCAGTGCTCAGCAGTACTTGCAGCTGCCATTCCTTCAGCGCCGCCTAGAACCTGCAATTTCTTGCTCTTAGCGCTCAGGCCGAATATCTGCGTCAGACTTGTCATCCTTGACCAGCACCCAACGGTAGCCCGCTGGTGCAACTGGTGGCTGCGCCGCCTGCGTCGACCTCCGGCGGTCACCCAGACTGGAGGCATTGATGCCGTTTTTGATGGCGGCCTTCAGAATCTCGTAACCGACCCACAACGAGATGATGCTGCCAACCAGCCACCACAACAGCATCCAAGCGAACTGTCGATCCATCTCCATCTGCCATCTTGCCCAGTCCATTGCGACTCCTCCTGCCGCGCAGTGTAGCTGCGTGCGGGTCTGAAACCCGCCAGCGCATGCAAGCGCTGTAACAGGAACCTCAGCACCCCGCCCGAAACTGCTGGTCTCGCGCGCTTTGCCGTTCCTCGCGGATCCATTCCATCTTGCGTGCGGTACCGCCAACTCTAGCGGCGGCATCCAGATATTCCACCCTTTGCTTGAATTCCTCGCAACGCGCTTCGTTGGATCGTACGCTGCCAGGCGCCGCCGAATGGTAGTGATGACGGGCCCGGCTAGCGCGCCGAGCATCGTCCGCCCGTTTTCGTTGGGCGATGGCCATTTGGGTCTTCCAGTCCACATTGCTCGGCACTCGGACGCTCTCGACCAGGCCCCAACGCTCCTGCGAGCAAGGCCGATCGATCCACCACAGCTCGGTTTTGTCAGGCCTTTTGCACAGGTAGATCAGCCGGGTAAGCGGCCCATCGGGATTGCTGACTGCGGGCGTCACATCAATGGTTTTGGCGTTTTTGCAGGGCTCGGCGCTATAGCTATTGCCGCAGCGGTAGACCTCTTGGGCACCGGCTGAGCCTGCGAGCAGCAGGCCCAGGGCCATCAGAAAGCGCATACATTTCCTTACGTATTCTCTGCGCGAATCCTAGCGGCTGGTTCTGCTTCCAGCATTGAAAAAGGCCTGCATACGGGCAGGCCTTTGGTGGTGGGTGAGGTCGTCACCGTATCAGCGCCCTCCTCAGCTGGCATTGATACCAAAGCGCTTGATGATGTCGCCATAGACCTGGGTCTCACGGCGCATCTTCTCGGCAAACTGGGCCGATGGCATGGCGACCAAGTCGGTGCCTTGGGCGGCAAGCCGTTGGCGGGTATCGCAGCGTCTTGCCACCCAACGCGTGGCCTGGCCACCAGGATATTGGGCGACTGTGAAATGAGCACCACCGGTACAAAGCTATCAACACTGTATAGCCATCCGCCTGCGCCCTGGTCACGACCTCGGCACCGAGCAGGCCGCCCGCCCCTCCCCTGTTCTCGACGACCATGAACAGGTGATGTCAGCCGCCCCGACTTGACATTGAGTGGATTGAGTTTTTAGCGGATTAGAGAGGAGCTCTTAGCGTACAAACCGGCTAAACGCTGCAAAGTCAGTGCAATGATTTCCTCGTGGGCATCGACCGTAAAGCCGCCACGGTGCGGCTGCAGCAAGGTGTTGGGGCTTTGAACCAGGCTATCGGGCACCTGCGGTTCGTGCTCAAACACGTCGAGGGATGCCCCGGCAATCTGGCCTGCGGCCAGCGCTTGGGCCAGCGCTTGTTCATCGACCACGCTGCCACGGCCCACATTGATCACATAACCCTGAGGGCCCAAGGCGCTCAGGATGTCGGCATTGACCAGATGCAGTGTCGCGCTGCCTCCGGGCAAGGCTAAAAACAGAAAATCCACCGCAGTGGCCAGGCTTTGCAGATCGGCATGGTGGGTATAAGGCAGCGCTTCTACTGGGCGGCGTGAGAAATAGCTGATCGGCATGTCGAAGGCGAGCAAGCGCTTGGCAATCGCCTGGCCAATCGCGCCCATGCCGGCAATGCCCACGCGCTGGCCAGCCAGGCGGCGCACCGGCTTTCGGTCAGCGCCCCATTGCAGCGCGCGCACTTCGCGGTCGGCAAAATGGATGCGCCGGGCCATCGAAATCATCATGCCAATCGCAAGCTCAGCCACGTCCACCGCATTGACGCCTGCGCCTGTCAGCACCTGAATGCCACGTGCCTGTGCGGCGGCCAAATCCACGCACTCCGTGCCCGCACCCAGGTTCAAAATGAGTTCGAGCTGGGGCAGTTGCTCCATCAAGGTCGCATCAATTGCCTGGCCGCCGCTGGTACACACCAGGGCGCGAATGCGCGGCACGTACGGTGCGAGCTGGGCCATAAAGTCCGGTGCACTGTGCAAGACCAAAGGCAGGAAGCTGTCAGGCAAGCTGGCACTGAGGTCCTGGGCCAGCCAGGGGCCGAGAATGGGCAATGGGATGGGTGTAGCGTGCAGGGTCATGGGGCGTGCGCAATTAAATGGATCAATGAACCTGCGATTGAAACCATTCAATGGCAGGCCTGCTAGTGCGTCTATCAGTGGCTGAACATGGCGAGCTTGCGGTGCTCCAGGCGCGCCAGCCAGCGCGTCAGCGGCCACAATAAGGCCAGGTAGAGCAGTGCGGCCAGCACCACGGGCGAGGGGTTGTAGACCAGCGACTGCACATCGCGGGCGTTGCGCAGCAATTCCGGAATCCCGACCACGCTGGCAATCGCGGTGAGCTTGACCACCTCAATACAGTTGCCCAGCAAGTCGGCCTGCACATGGCGCGTGGCCTGCGGCAAGATCACCCAGCGCAGTGCTTGCAAACGGCTCAGACCGGTGGAGCGGGCCGCTTCCATCTGACCTTTGGGAATGGCCTCGATGCCGGCGCGAAACACCTCGGCAAAGTAGCTGGAGTTGTTCAGCGTAAAGGCCAGCATCACGGCAATCAGCTTGGGCACATCGCCGATGACAAAAGGCAGGCCAAAGTAGAGAAAAATCAGCAAGACCAGCGGCGGAAAGGCGCGAAAGAAATCAATATAGGCAATGATGCTCCAGCGCAGGCTGCGGCGGCTCGATTGCGTCTGGCCCAGGGCCAGCAGCAAGCCTGCAGCTGCACCCAGCGGAATCACCAGCACCGAGAGCCAGATCGTGGTCCAAAAACCTTGCAGCAAATACGGCAGCGCTTGCTGGAAGACCTCGAGGTTGAAGAAGTTTTGTAAGAAAATTTCCATGGCTTGGCACTTACGCGGTGGTTTTGGTTTTGTGCTCCAGCCACCGCGAGAAAATCACGATCGGCAAGAACACCAACAGGTAGAGAAATGCCCCAATCGTCAGCGGCGTGGGGTTGCCCGCCACCGCCGATGCGGCCTGCGCATTGCTCAGAATTTCCCCCAGGGCAACGATCGAGCCCAGTGCGGTGTTCTTGGTCGTCGAGATCACACGGTTGGTCAGCGGCGGTACCGCGCGGCGCAGCGCCTGGGGCAAGACCACCCAGCGCATCGCCTGCCACCACGACAGGCCGGTGGAGCGCGCCGCCTCGGTCTGCCCTTTGGCCAGCGAGGCCATCGCCGACCAGATGCTTTCTTGCGCATAAGCGGCCAGCACCATCGACAGGCTCACCCAGGTCGCGGCAAAGGCCGATAACTCCAGCCCCAGGGTCGGCAGGCCAAAATACAGCAGGATGAGCACCACCAGCGGTGGCAGCGAGCGCATCACGTCCGAGAAGATCACAGTGGCTGCCGTCAGCCAGCGCAGCTGCAATGCGCGGCCAATTGCCATGGCCAGACCCAGCGCCAGACCGGTGATGACGACCGCTATGCCGACCCCGATGGTGACCAGCATGCCACGCGCGATGTCGGCCCAGTATTCCTGCGCGATGGCAAGGTTGAAAAAGGTAAATAAAAAACCGCCGCTGGACTCGCTCATAGGCTGCCACCTGCGCCAATGAATGCCTGCAATGCAGCGCCTTTGACTCCATTCGTGCCATGCATGTAGCGGCCCACAAAGCTGCGGGTGCGCTCTTGCTGGGGGTTCTCAAAAATCTCAGCCGGGGTACCCGCTTCGGCGACCACGCCGCCATCCATGAAGATCACGCGGTCAGCCGCTGCGTGGGCAAACGCCATTTCATGGGTCACGACCAGCATGGTCATGCCTTCATCGCGCAGCGCGCGCATCACCTGCAGCACCTCGTCAACCAGCTCCGGATCCAGCGCGCTGGTGGGCTCGTCAAACAGCATCACCTGGGGCTTGAGCGCAATGCCGCGCGCAATGCCCACGCGCTGCTGCTGCCCGCCCGATAGCTGGCTGGGAAACGCGCTCGCCTTGTGGGCCAGACCCACTTTGGCCAGCGCCTCCTGGGCAATGGTCTCGGCCTCGGCTTTGCTTTTTTTCTGCACCTGGCGCAGTGCCAGGGTGATGTTTCCCAGCACGTTCAGGTGGGGATACAGGTTGAAGTGCTGGAACACCATGCCGACGTTTTGGCGCACCTGGTTGACATCGACATCGGACCGCATGATGTCCTGGCCGTTGATGACCACCTGGCCGTCGCTGGGCTCTTCCAGCCGGTTGCAGCAGCGCAGCATCGTGCTTTTGCCAGAGCCAGAAGGTCCGATGACGCACACCAGCTCTGCCGGGTACACACGCAAGTTCACACCACGCAAGACGTCCAGCGAGCCGTAGGATTTGCGCAGTTCAACAAGTTCAAGAATGGGGGCACTCATAGGTTCTCAGCACTTCAGGGTTATCACAGCCATCGCGTGCTTACGAGCACTTCGGCTTAACGGGGGTGGCGTCGTAGTTCTCGGTGCCTGGCACGCCGTGGCCTGGGCTGACGGTGCGCTCCACGCTGTTGGTCTCGGGCGAGTAGCCATACCATTTTTCTGCGAGCTTGGCGATCGTGCCATCGGCCTTCATGCACTTGAGCACGTTGCTGACCTGGTCACGGCCGGCCTTGTCGTCGAGGCGGAAGGGAATCGCCCAGACCAGCCCGGTCTTGATGGTGTAGCCCGCCTGCAGCGCAGGCGATTGTTTGACGGCCCAGCCCGCCACCGTGCTGCCGGTCAGGTTGTAGTCGGCACGCTTGGTCAAGACGGCCTGAATCGCATCGGCGTTGGAGCCGTAGACGAAGTACTTGAAGCCGTACTTGTCGGCGTTCTCTTTGGCCCAGGCGTCGTAGTTCGAGCCCTTGTTGACCGCAACAACCTTGCCTTTCAGCGCCTCCAGCGACTCCAGCGCGGCTGCGTTTTTTCGGCCCATGAAGGTGTAGTTCGTCTCGGTGTAGCCCTCGGTAAACAGCATGGCTTTGGCGCGCTCAGGCGTGACCGTCACAGGCGCGAGCAGAAACTCGTATTTGCCGCTGTTAAGACCCGGCACCAGGCCCGAGAATTCGGTTGCATCAATGCTGAGCTTGCGGCCCAGGCGCTTTGCGATTTCTTCGCCCATGTCGACGTTAAAGCCTTGCAGGCCGCCGCCGATCTTGACCATGGCCTGCGGGGCAAAGGTGGGATCCAAGGCGGTTTTCAAAGGCGCAGCAGTTTGTGCGTGGGCTGCGCTGGTCAAAGCCAGTGCCAGTGTCAGCCAGGAGACGCGAGTGAGGGTATGGGCAAGGTTGTTCATGGGCGGAGTTGGTTCATTCATGGATGAAAAGCCATCACTGGCTGGGCCTGAAAGCTTGGGAGCTTGAGAAAATTATTGGGCGCATTGGCCAAGCTGTCGCCTGCCGTTTTATCGGTATGCCTTAACCTGTTGTTAAGGGCCCGCCAAAGCCAGGCTGGGCCTGGCTTTGGCACGCAAAAGGCGACGTCATCTGGCACTCAATACTGCTGCCAGGCCTTGCCTTTGAGCCCCAGCCATTGCGAGGCATCAGAGGGCTTGGGCTGCTGGGCTGCTTGCAAAATCGGCTCGGGGCATTCGCAAGGCAAGAATTGGCCACGGCCACGCTCGGCCTGCAGCTGGGCGTTCTCGACCACGACCTCGCCACGGCTGATCACGGTGATGGGCCAGCCATTGACCACACGGCCCTCGTAAGGCGTGTAGCCGACCTGGTCGTGCAGGTCGCTCCAGCGCACGCTGCGCTGGGCTTGGGGGTCCCAAATCGCAATGTCGGCATCCAGGCCGACGGCAATATCGCCCTTGCGTTTTTGCAGGCCATACATGTATGCATGGTTGGTGGCAGTGAGACGCACAAATTCTTCGGGCGTGAGGCGGCCAGTCAGCAGGCCCTCGGAGAACAGCAGCGGCAAGCGCAGCTCCAGGCCGGGCACGCCATTGGCCATTTCCTTGAAGGTGGTGGCATCGCCCTTGGGCAGCTTGCCGCTTTCATCGAACTTGTAGGGCGCGTGGTCAGAACTGTAGATGCCCAGGGTGCCATCCAGCAGGCCTTGCCAGACCTTGTCTTGCGCGGCCTTGTCGCGCACGGGTGGACTGCAGCAGAATTTTGCGCCTTCCAGGCCCTCCTGGTCCATGTCTTCTGCGGTCAGGAACAGGTATTGCGGGCAGGTCTCGGCATGCACTTTGCTGCCCAGTTGCCGGGCACTGCGAATCACTTCAATCGCCTCGGGGCCTGAGATATGCACCAGCAAAATCGGCACATCGAGCAGATTGGCCAGGTGGATGGCGCGCGAGCTCGCTTCGATTTCTGCAATCGCATCGTGGGCCACGCCGTGAAATTTGGGTGCCGTGAGGCCCTTGTCCAGCAGACGGCGGGCGATCCAGCGGATCACGTCGTGGTTCTCGGCATGCACCATGACCATCGCGCCTTCGCGGCCTGCGACTTCCAGCACATCCAGCATCTGGAAGTCGTCGATCTTGAGCTTGTCGTAGGTCATGTAGACCTTCAGCGAGGTGATGCCCTCTGCAATCGCGCGTGGCAAATCCTGCTCCAGCATTTGCGGGGTGATCTCGGACAGGATCAGGTGAAAGCCGTAGTCGATCACCGCTTTCTCGGCCGCCAGCTTGGCGTAGGCGGCGACCACCTCGGGCACTTGCTGGCCTTTGTGCTGCGCAGCAAACGGGATCACGCAGGTCGTGCCACCAAACGCGGCCGAGACCGTGGCGCTGTAGAAATCATCAGCGCACATCACGCCCGCGCTGGACGCTTGTTCAATATGGGCGTGGCTGTCGATGCCGCCAGGCATGACCCACAGGCCTTGTGCGTCAATGTCACGCCGCCCTGCTGGCAGGTTCTCCCCAATGGCAGCAATGGTGCCGCCCTGAATGCCGATATCGGCCACAAAGGTGTTTTGGGAGGTGCTGATACGGCCGTTGCGGATGGTCAAATCAAACATGGCATCGTTTCTTTCTCAAGCTAGGTTCAGACAGATGCCCGGGTGGTAAGCAGGCTTCATGCCAACTTGCACCGGATTGGTGCTCATTGCATCGGCTTTGGTGCATGGAGCGGCCTTGGGGCAGTGTTTTTGGGAACCTGAATACATTCTTAGTGCGCGTAGATTTGCGCTTCTGAGCGGAAGCCTTTGACCTCGATCGGATTGCCAAAGGGATCGCGAAAGAACATGGTCCATTGCTCACCGGGCTCGCCCTCAAAGCGCACTTGGGGCGCGAGCACAAACTCCACGCCGGCGGCTTGCAGGCGGTCGGCCATCGCGCGCCAGTCGGGGTAGAGCAAGATGATGCCGAAGTGCGGCATTGGCACCATGTGCTGGCCGACCTTGCCGGTGTTGGCTGTGGCAAAGGGCTCGCCCAGGTGCAAGGAGATTTGGTGGCCGAAGAAATCAAAATCGACCCAGGTGTCGGTACTGCGGCCTTCGACGCAGCCGAGCACGCCGCCGTAAAAGGCTCTGGCCTTGTCCAGGTCGCGGATGTTGAAGGCAAAGTGGAAAGCGGAAGGTAAATTCATGGTGTATGGACTCTGGAAATAGCTGGACGGTGCGGGCGCTGGCGAATGCATGGAACGCAGAGCAGGCCCGCTCGGGACGTGGCAGATGGCATCAAGCCAGGGCCTGGCTGAGCAAAGGCAAGTCGACATTGGCCCCTGACAGCACAACCACTGCACTTTGGCCCTCTAGCGGCAACTTGCCTGCGAGCAAGGCTGCCAAAGCCACTGCGCCGCCGGGCTCGACCACCAAGCGCAGGTCTTCGATGGCAAAACGCATGGCAGCCAGTACCTCGGCGTCGCTGACGCTGACGGCCTGGCTCAGGCGCAGGCCATTGATCGCATAAGGCAGCTCGGCCGGTGTGACGGCCTGCAAGGCATCGCAAATCGAATCGGCCGATTGGGGATTGCTCTGGCGCGTGCCACTGGCCAGTGAGCGCACGGTGTCATCAAACGCAGCCGGTTCCACGGCGACGCAGCGGGTCTGCGGGCTCAAGGCGGCCAGGCTCAGATTGCAGCCCGCCATCATGCCGCCACCGCCACAGGGGGCGGCAAACAGACCGAGTTGCGCCAGGTCATCGGCAGGCAAGTCCTGCAAGGCTTCGAGCGCGACCGTGCCTTGGGCGGCCAGCACTTCGGGAAAGTCGCCCGGTGGGATCAGGGTTGCGTCGGTCTCGGCCAGCAACTGCATGCCGATCTCCTCACGGCTTTGCGTCATGCGGTCGTAGTGCACCACTTTGGCGCCCTGCTCCAGCGCCTTTTTGACCTTGTTCTTGGGCGCATCAGCGGGCATCACAATCGTCGCCTGCACGCCCAGCGTGGCAGCGGCCCAGGCAATCGCCTGGCCGTGGTTGCCCGTGGAGTACGCGATCACGCCGTTCTGGCGCTGCGCTTGGCTGAGCGACAAGATCGCATTAAAGGCACCGCGCAGCTTGAAGGAACCGGTGATTTGCAGGCATTCGGGCTTGAGCCAGATGCGTGCACCCGTGCGTTCGCTCAGGCTGCGCGAAAACAGCAGTGGCGTGCGGCGTATATAGGGCGCAATGCGCTCGGCGGCCAACTCAACATCGGCAAACGTGGGCACGCGCATTACGCCAAACAGCTCATGCTGGATGCTGCTGGGCAGCTCGGCCAGGCTGGGCGCATTCATTAGTTCTGCTCCTGGGCGACGGCAGCGCCTTGGGGCTGCCAAACCGCAGGCGCTGTGCTGCCAGTTTGGTTGGTGAGCCGCTGGTAGGCTTCGAGGCGGCGGTGCTGCGCAAAGTTGAAGATGGTCGTGCGGCCCAACTCGCACATCGCGAGGTTGCAGTCGGCCACGACCAGCTCGTCGTCCCAGCTGGTAGCCATCGCCATGATCTCGCCTTGCGGGTTGACGATGATCGAGTGGCCCATCAGCTCAAAGCCGTCTTCATTGCCCGCCTTGGCCACGCCCACGCCAAACGTGGCGTTTTGGTAGCAACCGGCCTGGATCGATAATTGCGAGTGGAAGTTGCGCAGGTGGTGGGCTTCAAAGCCACGGTTTTCCTGGTTCACGGCCGGGGTGTTGTAGCCCAGCATGACCAGTTCCACCTGCTGCAGACCCAGCTCACGCCAGGATTCTGGCCAGCGGCGGTCGTTGCAGATCAGCATGCCCATGTTGACGCCTTCGACTTCACCTACAGGCGCGCGGGTGACCGGAAAGCCCAGGTTGCCCACTTCAAAATAGCGCTTCTCCAGGTGCTGCACCTTGCGGATGGTGGAGAACTCCTTGTGACCGGGCAGGTGGATTTTGCGGTACTTCAAAATGACCTCACCCGACGGTGCAATCACCACCGAGGTGTTGAAGCGGCGCTTGCGCAGCACGCCGGTTTCATCGGCTTCGTGGGCGATCTCGGCGTAGCCCAGGTAGCAGGTGATACCGTAGCGGTTGATTGCATCGAACAGCGGCTGGGTGGCGGGCGATGGCAGGGTTTCTTCATACCAGTTGTCAGCCTGGTCGAGGTCCTCGACATACCAGCGTGGGAAGAAGGTCGTGAAGGCCAGCTCGGGGAACACCACCACATTGGCGCCGCGCTGGTAGGCGCGCTCTACGAGGCGCACCATGCGTGCGACGACCGAGTCACGGCCTTCGGCTTTTTGAATAGGGCCCAGCTGGGCGGCAGCCACGGTAATAAGACGCTTCATAGTTGTAGAACTCAAGTGCTAGGAAAACAAACAGGCCTGGTGTGACACGGCAGCGCAGCGCACGCCCAGGTCAAGCCATCAAAGTCAATCCAAGGGGAAAAAGGGTGCAAGGGCTTGTGCCCATGCCGCTAGGGTGGCGAGCAGTGGCCTACCAGCCCAGCCGCGCACGGCCCAAGGCCATCGCAGCAGCTGCTTGGGTGGGCTCGACCACCGGCACGCCAGAGGCTTCAGCCAGTGCATCGCGGTAAGAGGCCATGCCTGCACAGCCCATCACCAGCACGTTCGCGCCCTGCTCGCGCACCAGGCGCTGCCCCACCTCCACCATGCGCGAGAGCGTGCGTTCCTGGTCGGCCAATTCAGTTACGCCCAGGCCGATTGCAGCTTCGCCAGCAATACGGCTGCTGATGCCCATCGCACCGTAGTTGCGCATATGGCGGGCTATCGAGGTTTCCAAAATCGCAATCACGCCCACCCGCTGGCCCATCGACAGGGCCGTCAGCATCGCGCACTCGCTGATGCCCAGCACCGGCACGCCACGCGGCTGCATGGCCTCGCGCACGGCGTACAGGCCGGGGTCGCTAAAGCAGGCAATCACCACTGCTGCGCAGTCATCCGGCAAGGCCAGGCAATGCTGCACCAGGAGCATGGCCACGCCATCGACATCCTGTTGGCTTTGCACACCGGGCGGGCCGCTTGGCAGCCAGTCACTGACGAAGCGCGGCCCTCCAGGCATGCGCAGCGGCGAGAGCGCGAGATCAATTCCTTGGGTGACCCTTAAGCTGCTGTTGGGGTTGACGACGTAAATGGCCGATGACATGAGCGCGCCTCGTACAAATTGGAATGACTGCAATTTACGAGTATTCGCGTGGCATAGAAATTGCTGAAATGTCGGTCTTGATTAACATGAGGTTAAGGCTTGCTGGTGGCGCCCTGCTCTGTGCAGTCTCCCAGCACCTTGGCCGCTTTTGTAGTCACCTTGACTAGTAAGGACCACAATGGCCGCACTGAACTTGCGCCAGATTGAGGTATTCCGCGCCGTGATGAGCACCGGCAGCATTGCGGGCGCTTCGCAAATCCTGTTTGTCTCCCAGCCGGCCGTCAGCCGTCTGCTGGCCTACACCGAGCAGCGCATTGGTTTTGTTTTGTTTGAGCGCATCAAAGGGCGCTTGTTTGCCACGCCGGAGGCGCGCCGCCTGATTGGCGAGGTCGAGCAGGTCTACCAGTCGGTGCAGCGCGTCAACGACCTGGCAGGCGACCTGGCCAGGCACCGCACCGGCATTCTGAACCTGGTCTCGGGCCCCTCGATTGGACAAAGCTTTATTCCGCAGGCTGTCGCCAGTTTTCGCCAGCAGTTTCCCGATTGCAAGATGACTTTTGCCTGCCACGGCCACGAGCAGATTCGCGAGCGCTTGCTGAACCACCAGGCCGATCTTGGCGTGATCAGCTCAGCGATTGAGCACCCGAATCTCGACATCACGCCGCTGTGCACCAACCGCCTGGTGTGCATCATGCCGGCCAACCACGCACTGTGCGAGAAAGAAGAAGTCACCCCCGAGGACTTGATGCAATGGCCCATGGTTGGCTACGGACACGACACGCCGATGGGTCGGCGCGTGACGGCGTACTGCCAGGATATGGAGCTGGAGCCCAACGAAGTGGTGGAGGTGGGCTCGCCGCAAAATGCGGGATCGATGGTCGAGATGGGTGTGGGCATTGCGCTGGTCGATGAATTCTCGGTGCGCAGCTGGCATGCCTCGCGACCCGTCATGGTGCGCCCCTTGAGGAATGCACCGGTATTGCAAACCAATTTGGTGCATCACAAATTCGAGCCCATGTCCCAGCTGGCGCAGCGCTTTATCGCCGAGTTGCGCCAGTTGGTTGAGCAATACGGCTTTGTGCTTGCGCGAGAGAGGGATATGGAACCGGCGGTGACCCCATAGCATGGGCCAGATTGCAGAACCATCCCGCCTTTGGACGCAGCGCGTTTGCTGCAAAGCGGCCAAGCGCCCATGCAGGCAAATGCGGCTACCGCCTCAATCCCAGATCGGAGCCAGCCCCTCAGGATTGACTTCGCGGCCATTGCGCTCCAGCTGCGCAATGCGGGCCATGTCCTCGGCATCGAGCACCAGCTGCTGGGCCAGCAGGTTGCTGGCCAGGTTCTCGCGCTTGGTGGAAGACGGGATGACGGCGTAACCCAGCTGCAGCGCCCATGCCAGGGCGACCTGGGCGACGGTGGCCTGGTGCTTGCTGGCGATCTCGGCCAGTACCGGGTCCTTCAGCACCTTGCCGTAGGCCAGGGTCATGTACGAGGTCACAGCAATTCCCTGCTCCTGGAGAAAGGCCGTCAATTGGTGGCTTTGCAGGTAGGGGCTGAGCTCGATCTGGTTGGTGGCGATCTCCCCTGCTCCGACAGCAGCGATAGCCTGGCGGGTCAGCTCGATATTGAAGTTGGAAATACCGATCTGGCGCGTGAGGCCCTGGGCCTTGGCTTCTGCCAGTGCCGTCATGAACTCTTGCAATTCCACGCCATTGCCGGGGGCGGGCCAGTGGATCAGGGTCAGGTCCACATAGTCGCTGCGCAGCTTTTTGAGGCTGTGCTTGAGGCTGGGAACCAGCTTGGCCTGGCTGTAGTTGTCGGTCCAGATCTTGGTGGTGACAAACAGCTCTTCGCGCGCCACGCCGCTGTCGGCCATAGCCTGGCCCACTTCGGCTTCGTTGCCGTAGATCTGCGCGGTATCGACCGCCCGGTAGCCCAGCTCCAGTGCATTGCGCACGGAATCGACGACCACCTGCCCTTGCAGACGGAAAGTACCAACGCCAAATCGAGGAATAGACATGAAAAACTCCTTGGAAAAAATACAGATAGAGACAGGTGCGGCAGACCTGCAGCGCTTGGATCTCCAACCAAGTCTTCATCGCATTGGCAACCAGTTTGCGCTTTTCATCCTTGCAGATAAAGCCCTGGATCAACAATATTCTTTTGAAGAAATATCAACTATCAAGCCCTACCCACTCCGTGCGCGGCTTCACCAGGCCTAGAAAGCAAAAAAGCCCCTCGCGCAGCCTGTGGTCTGCACGAGGAGCCTTTGGCCCAAATAGCAATGTTTAGATATTGCTAGCCGCCGCTGCAGCACCAGCCTGACCACGGCGCATGCGGCCCTGAATCAATACCAGGCCCAGCCCGCCGGCGGCAAGCGCCGCACCTGCCCAAGCTACGGCCCCGTAGCCCAGGCCCTGTCCGATCACGGCACCCCCCAAGGCCGCGCCCACGGCATTGCCCAGATTGAAGGCGCCCACATTGACGGATGAGGCCAGGCCGGGCGCCTCAGCAGCGGCCTGCATCACCCGCATCTGCACCGGGGGCACCATGCCAAAGGCAGCCGCACCCCACACCACCAGACCGATGCCGGCGCCTACATGGGTGGTCAGCGCCCAAGGCAATACCACCATGATGAGCGCCAGGGCCAGCAGGATGAGGCGCGTGGCGCCATCGAGCGACCAGTCGGCCAGGCGCCCTCCCAGGCTGTTGCCGATGGTGAAACCCAGGCCAATGAGTACCAGCGCAAAGGCGATAAAGCCGGGGCTGGCATGGGTGATCTCGGTCAGCACCGGGGCCACATAGGTGTAGAGCGTGAACATGGAGCCGGCGCCCAGCACCGTGGTGCCCATGGCCAGCAGCACCTCAGGTCGCGTCAGCACCTTGAGCTCGCGGCGCACATCAGGGCGTGTGCCGGCCTCGCCCTTTGGTAGCACCATCCACAGCGCGGCAATGGTGACCAGGCCCAGCGCGGCCGTGCCGGCAAAGGCCAGCCGCCAGCCCACTTGCTGGCCGATCCAGGTGGCAGCGGGCACACCGCCAATATTGGCCACCGTGAGCCCCATGAACATCGCAGCAATGGCGCTGGCCTGTTTGTCCTTGGGCACCACGCTGGCTGCCACCACCGCGCCAATGCCAAAGAAAGCGCCATGGTTGAGGCTGGTCACCAGGCGCGACAGCATCAAGGTCGTGTAGCCGGGGGCCAGTGCCGAGAGCAGATTGCCCACGGTGAAGATCAGCATCAAGGTGACCAGCGCGGCGCGCCGACCAAAGCGGCTGAACAGCAAGGTCATCACCGGCGCGCCCAGCATCACGCCCACGGCATAGGCCGACACCAGCATACCGGCGGTCGGAATGCTGACATCAACGCCCTGGGCGATAACAGGCAAAAGCCCCATCGGGGCAAACTCGGTCGTGCCAATGGCGAAAGCACCAATGGCCAAGGCGAACAAAACAGCGGAAGACTTCATAGCCTCTAGTGTGCCCTGCTACTATTTGCAGATTAAGTACCATTGCCACCAAAATCTTTTGACGCCAGGGCAACAATGAAGACCACGCTCGATGAATTGCAGGCCTTTGTGGCCGTGGTCGATACCGGCTCGATCACCGCAGCGTCCGAATTGCTGGACCAGACGGTGTCCGCCACCAGCCGCACCTTGGGCCGGCTGGAAGAAAAGCTACAAACCACCCTGCTGCGCCGCACGACCCGCCGCCTGGAGCTGACCGAAGAAGGCAGCGCCTTCCTGCAACGAGCACGCGCGATTTTGGTGTCCGTCGATGAGGCCGAGGAGCTGATGGCCGCCCGGCGTGTGCGGCCCGCCGGGCGCCTGCGGGTGGATGCTGCCACGCCCTTTATGCTGCATGTGCTGGTGCCGCTGGTTGACAGCTTTCGCGCGAAATACCCGGAGGTGGAGCTGGAGCTGCACTCGCACGAAGGCATTGTGGATCTGATCGAAAAGCGCAGCGATGTCGCCTTTCGCATTGGTGCGCTCAAGAATTCGAGCATGCATGCGCGGCCGGTGGGCATCAGCCGCATCCGGTTGCTGGCCAGCCCGGCCTATCTGGCGCGCCATGGCACCCCGAGCAGCCCCCAGCAGTTGGCGCAGCATGTACTGCTGGGCTTTACCCAGCCCGATTCGCTCAATGAATGGCCGCTGCGTGATGCAAGCGGCGAGCTGCTGCGCATCCAGCCCGCGATTGCGTCCTCCAGCGGCGAGACGCTGCGCCATATGGCCTTGGCGGGTTTTGGCATCGTCTGTCTGTCGGATTTCATGACCCGGGCGGACCGCGACAGCGGCCAGCTGGTGACCTTGTTCGGCGACCAGCTGCTCGATGTGCGCCAGTCCATCCATGCGGTGTACTACCGCAATACGGCGCTGGCCTCGCGCATCACCTGCTTTGTCGACCATGTGATCGGTGCGCTGGGGGCGCAGCCCTTCAGCGACTGATCGCTGCCACCCAGACCATGGACAACCGCCCTGCTCTGCCGGGCTTGGGGGCGCCTATTACTGCCTGCCTGCCAAAGCGCGCTCGTCAGGCAGCATCCTTGTCCGATGGCTCTTCATCCACCACCAGCGCCGTCAGGTCACTGATCCGGTAAGCGGCGCTATCGGCCTGCATGCTGCCCAGCGTTGCAGGCCGCAAGGGTCCGCGCCCCGGGGCGCCCAACAGCATCACGGTGATGTGCAGCTGCGGGCAGCGCAAGCGCAGGCTCTCGCACATCTGGCTAAGCTTGCCCAGCGGGTTGGAGTGAAAGCTGCAGATGCACAGATGGCGCACGCCGTCATAGAGGGACAGATCGCCCTGGCGCAGTACCGTCTCGATCGACACCGCGCGGGTGCTGCTGTCCACGCCGTGCAGCCGCAGCGCATGGGCGGCCATCGTGGCGGCATGCCGGTCAATATCCCACTGCATGCCCACGCAGACCACGGTCTGTGCCGGTGGCTGGCCTTCGGCAACTGGGGTCAGCGCCGCGGGCCGGTAGTGGCGCTGCAGGCCACTGAGCAGCATGGCCACGGCCTCTGAAAGGCGCTGGCGTTGCGGCGGGCTGGCGGAATGGCGGTACTGCTGCGCGGCAATCAGCAGCGCCGGCACGGCCACCTGGTCATAGAACTGGGTGACAGCCAACGCCTGTTCATGCTGGCTGGGCTTGGGAGACAGCGCCTGGTCAATATTTTCCGAGGCCACGTCAATGGCCTGGTCCACATCGCCACGCCACAGCCGTTGCAGCAGTTTCTCGGGCGGGTCAAACACGGCCTGGCTGCCCAGCAAGATCTCCAAAAAGCCCATGCCCGGAATATAGCGGCCCAGCACCAGCAGGCAGACCGTCAGCGGCGTCGACAAGATCAGGCCGATGGGCCCCCAGAGCGCGGTCCAGAAGGTCGCTGCCAAAATAATGGACAAGGTCGACAAGCCCGTGCTGGCCCCATACAGCCAGGGCTCGATCACGTTGTTGCTGAGCAACTCCAAAAGCAGGATCAAGGCCAAGGTCCACAGCAGCAGGCTCCAGCCCGGGTCCACCGCAAAGGCCAGCGTGAGCGGGAACACGGCCGACGCCATCGGGCCGATATAGGGCACAAAGCGCAGCACCGCTGCCAAGATGCCCCAGAGAATTGCGCCAGGCACACCAATCCACCACAGCCCCAAAGCCATCGGCACGCCATAGCTCAGATTCACAAAAAGCTGCATGCGCAGATACTGGCCAATGCGGGTGGCGGCATCGTCGAGCGCGTCCGACGCCATATGGGTGTTGGGGCCCATCAGGCGCAGCAGCCGGTCCTGCAGGCCGCTGCGGTCCAGCAAGATCAAGACGACAAACAAGAACACGATGCCGGTGGTGGCCAGCGGCTCAGCCACCTTGCTCAGCAGCTCCAGCGCCTTTTGAATGGGTTTGACGGTGGGCTCTTGCACTTCCACCTTCTGCACCCGGCGCGTGCGCGCATCGCCCTGCCCGATCTCCGTCTCCACGGTATTGAGCACCTTGACGGCGCCGTCCCAGACGCCCGGGCCATTGAAATAAGGTTTGACATGGCGCAGCTTCTGGCGAATGGTGTTTTGGTACGTGGGCAGCTCGGCGCTGAGGCTGGTGACCTGGCCGCCCACATAGATGGCGCCCGCACCCAGCGCGCCCAAGGCCAGCACCATCACCAGCGCCACCGAAAGCACCCGGGGCATGCCCCAACGCTTGAGCCGGCTGACCGCCGGGTCCAGCAAAAAGCCCAGCAGCGCTGCCAGGGCCACCGGCAGCAGCACATCCCGGCCTACATACAGGCCCAGAATCACCACCGCCGCAATGACCATGCCCACCATCAGCCGCAAACCGGGCACGATCGCCAACAGCGGCGCCAGTGTGTCTTGGGTAGACGGCCCGGCGCGGCGGCGCCCCGCTGAGCGCCCGCTGCTGCGTCCCGTTTCGCGCAGCTCTGCACGCTGTGAGCGTTTGGGCCCGGGAACAGGCTGGGCTACAGGCTCATCATCGGGCGCGGGGTGGTCGGGTGGCATGGGGTGCAGAGCTCAGAGGGGTGGGATACGCAAGCTGCTATTAGATCCAATTTCCGGGATGGAAGATGTCATCTTTGGCCGCTTTTTGGAGCGCTGACCGCAGTCAACAAAAAACCGCAAGGCCGGATGGCACTTGCGGTTCGCGCAGGCCATAGGCCTGGGCTTATTTTTTGAGGCCTTGCAGCTTGGCAAAAGCCGAGGCCATGGCGTTTTGCTGCGCAGGTTGGTTGGCGCGTGCGGGCTGCGTGTAGCCGCCCCGGCCGCCACCGCCCTGGCCACGGCCAGCCGCTTCAAAGCGGTTGTCGCGTGGGCCATCGCGGCGTGGGGGCGCAGCGTCCAGCTTCATCGTCAGGCTGATGCGCTTGCGCTCCACATCCACTTCCAGTACCTTGACCTTGACGATCTGGCCGGTCTTGACGGCTTCGCGGGCATCTTCGATGAACTTGTAGCTCATCTGGCTGACGTGGACCAGGCCATCTTGGTGCACGCCCAGGTCCACAAAGGCGCCAAACTGGGCGACGTTGCTCACGGTGCCTTCCAAGGTCATGCCTTCGCGCAGGTCCTTGATGTCTTCCACGCCTTCGTTGAAGCGGGCCACGACAAAGTCGGGGCGCGGGTCACGGCCGGGCTTTTCCAGCTCACCCAGAATGTCCGAGATCGTGAGCGCGCCAAACTTCTCGCTGACAAAGCGCTCGGCCTTGAGGCTCTTGAGCACCTCGCCACGGCCCATCAGCTGGTCCACCGGCTTGCCCGTCGTCGCAATGATCTGCTCAACCACCGCATAGGTTTCCGGGTGCACGCCGGTCATGTCCAGCGGGTTGTCACCACCCCGGATGCGCAAAAAGCCTGCTGCCTGCTCAAAGGTCTTGGCGCCCAGCCCCGCCACATCCATCAGCTGCTTGCGGTTCTTGAACGAGCCATTGGCATCGCGCCAACGCACCACCGACTTGGCCACCGTGCCCGACAGGCCGGAGACGCGGCTGAGCAGTGGGGCAGAGGCCGTATTCAGGTCCACGCCCACCGAGTTCACGCAGTCTTCCACCACCGCGTCAAGCTGGCGGGCCAGCTCGCTTTGGTTCACATCGTGCTGGTACTGCCCCACGCCAATGCTCTTGGGGTCGATCTTGACCAGCTCGGCGAGCGGGTCCTGCAGGCGGCGGGCAATCGAGGCCGCGCCGCGCAGGCTGACATCGACATCGGGCATCTCGAGCGCAGCAAACTCGCTGGCCGAGTAGACCGACGCGCCCGCCTCGCTCACCACCACTTTTTCAATCTTCTTGTCCGCTTTCTCGGCAATGCGGATCAGGTCGGCGGCCAGTTTGTCGGTCTCGCGGCTGGCCGTGCCGTTGCCAATCGCAATCAGGTTGATCTGGTGCTTTTCCACCAGGCGTGCCAGCACGGCCAGGGAACCGTCCCAGTCGCGGCGCGGCTCGTGCGGGTAGACGGTGGTGGTGTCCACCAGCTTGCCGGTAGGGTCGACCACCGCGACTTTCACGCCGGTGCGGATGCCCGGGTCCAGGCCCAGCACGGCGCGCTGGCCGGCAGGCGCTGCCAGCAGCAGGTCGCGCAGGTTGTCGCCAAACACCTTGATCGCTACTTTTTCGGCGTCTTCACGCAGGCGGGAGAACAGATCGCGCTCGGTCGACAGGCTGAGCTTGACGCGCCAGGTCCAGGCCACGCACTTGCGGATCAAATCATCGCTGGCTCGCTTGGCATGGCTCCAGCCCAGGTGCAGCGCAATCTTGCCCTCGGCGAGGCTCGGCTGGCCCGGCTCGGGCGCCACGCCAGGCTGCAGCTCGGGCTGGACCAGCTTGGCCTCGAGCACTTCGAGCGCGCGGCCCCGGAACACGGCCAGCGCGCGGTGCGACGGCACGCGGCCAATGGGCTCATCGTAGTCAAAGTAATCGCGGAACTTGGCGACCTCGGGGTCGTTTTCGTTCTTGGACTCGACCTTCTTGGATCGCAGCAGGCCTTCGGCCCAAAGCCATTCACGCAGCTTTTGCACCAGTGCCGGGTCTTCAGCCCAGCGCTCGGACAGGATGTCGCGCACGCCATCGAGCACCGCCAGCGGGGTCGAGAAATCCGGACCGGGCTTGCCATCGTCGAGCACGGTGGCGGGCTTGCAAAAGGCCCGGGCTTCCTGCTGCGGGTCCAGGCTCGGGTCCGCAAACAGCTTGTCGGCCAGCGGCTCAATGCCAAACTCCTTGGCGATCTGGCCCTTGGTGCGGCGCTTTTGCTTGAAAGGCAGGTAAATGTCTTCGAGCTCCTGCTTGGTGGGCGCGCGGGCAATGGCCAGGCGCAGCGCATCGGTCAGCTTGCCCTGCTCGTCAATGGCCTTGAGCACCGTCTCGCGCCGCTCCTGCAGCTCCCGCAGATACGTCAGGCGCTCGGCCAAATCCCGCAGCTGGGTGTCATCCAGACCACCGGTGGCTTCCTTGCGGTAGCGGGCAATAAAGGGCACCGTCGCCCCGCTGTCCAGCAATTCCACGGCCGACGTCACCTGCGATTCGGCAACCTTCAGCTCAGCTGCAATCTGCGCAATGATCTTTTGCATGCTCTACGCTCGCTCCAATGCTTCTCTGGCAAAAGAGTCAGTGTGCCATAGCTGCTGGCAGCCACTGGGGATTTGAACAGTTGCCGGATTTGAAAAATGTAATTTTTATAGCGATCGGCAGGACAGCTGCACTGGGGTGGCGCCTCAAGGCGGGCTTTGCGCGCCAATCGTCAAACAATGCCAATCGGGCGGGCAGCTGCCGCCAATGGCATACTGGGACGCGATGTCCTCTGACCATGACCTGAATTTGGATTTGTTTGGCGCCGAGCCCGCGCCGGCTGCTGCTGCAGCCACCCCAGCGGCGCCGCCCGCCAACGCGCAAGACAGCGAAGCCGCCCCTCCTCCAGCCGCCACTCCACCCGCTCCTGCCGTCAAAACGCGCAGCCGTGCGCAGGCCGTCGGTGCCGCATACCCCTTGTTGGGGGAGGACCTGGCCCCCGCCCTGCCTGCGCTGCTGCGCATGGGCGGCTCATCCTGGTCCTACCCTGGCTGGCAGGGCCTGGTCTGGGACAAGGCCTACAGCGAGCGCATTCTTGCGCAGCGCGGCCTGAACGCCTATGCCGAGCACCCGTTGCTGCGCACCGTCAGCATTGACCGCAGCTTTTACCGGCCGCTGGCAGCGTCCGAGTACGCGGTTTATGCCGCCCAGGTGCCAGAAGATTTTCGCTTTGTCGTCAAGGCGCCGGCGCTCGTCTGCGATGCCCAGGTGCGCAGTGAAGAAGGCCACGGGAAAGAGCCCAACCCAGCCTTTTTGAATGTGGAGCTGGCCCTTGCCAGCTATGTGCGGCCCGCCTGCGAAGGGCTGCTGGACAAGCTCGGCGTGCTGCTGTTCCAGCTCAGCCCCCTGCCGCTGGGGCGGCTGCTGAACCTGCAGCCCACCTTGGCGGAACTGGAGCAACTGGCGCTGGCCCTGCAGGCGGAGCTGGCCGGATTGCCGGCAGAGCGCCGGCCCATTGTGGCCTTTGAAGTGCGCGATGCCGATTGGCTGCGCCCCGACATCGCCCCGCAGCTGGCCCAGATTCTGCGCCAGACCGGCGCGACCTACTGCCTGGGCCTGCATGCCAAGATGCCGCGCCTGCCCGAGCAACTGCCGCTGCTGCGCGCGCTGTGGCCCGGCCCGCTGGTATGCCGCTGGAATGTGAACCCCGTCTTTGGCCCCTATGGCTATGCCGATGCCGAAAAGCAATTGGCGCCGTTTGACCGCATCCAGCAGCCTGACCCCGCGACGCTGGCCCTGCTGGCGAGCACCTTGGCCGGCGTCTGCGGCAAGGGGCAAGCGGCCTATGTCACCGTCAGCAACGAAGCCGAGGGCTGCGGCCCGCTCAGCATTGTACGGCTGGCAGAGGCGATGGCCGCGCTGAAAAAATCTGAAAACCCAAGCCCGGCTTGATTGCAATCGCTTGCGATGTTTTGCGCAAATTTGCCGCTGCCGCCCCGTTATCTGCGCTGGAGCAGTCTGGTGCAGGCCTATGATGGTTGCCCTGTGGGTGCGCAGCGCAGTGCCATTCCGGGCGAACGCCGCACCCACTCCCCCTTTAGCGACGGATCCCATGCGTTACCGCACTTTGTGCCAATTTGCCAGCCTGGCGGCCTTTTGCACTGCCCTGGCCTCTTCTTTCAGCGCCCAGGCGGCAGAAGTCCGTGCCAACCGGTTCACTGTGAGCGACAGCGTCACCAGCGTACAGCTGTGCGGCAACCGCAACCAGGGCAGCAACAAGGCGGAGCAGCCCTACCGCGTGGTGCAGGGCGAGCAAAACGGCCAGGCCTATTTGTTTGTGCAGTGGATGAACCAGCCCGAAGAAACGCCCCACTGGCGCGGGGTGGCCGCCCATACCCAGGGCTTTGCCGAGATCAACGACGACAACGCCGATCTGGGCTTGCAGGAGCTGCGCTGCAAGGCCCATGGCAAAGGCATCGTGATTACGGCCCAGGTGACCGGTGGCAAGCCCGCGGCCAAGCGCCGCACGATGCAACTGGAAGTGGGCCCTGCGCTGGAGAAATACAGCATCCGCTTCAGCCCGGCGCTGAAGTGATGCGGGCCGGGGCTTGATGCGCCCGGCCCGTTTTTGATGGCTTTCGCTGTGACTTACTTGCCCGCAGCCGCTGTGCCCATGGCCTTGTCACCCTCGAGCTGCTGCGCACGCTTGGCATACTTGGCGGCCAATACCCCGCAGACCATCAGCTGCATCTGGTGGAACAGCATCAGCGGCAGCACCATCATGCCCACGGTGCTGCTGGCAAACAGCACCTTGGCCATGGGCACGCCACTGACCAGGCTCTTCTTGCTGCCGCAAAATACGGCGGTGATTTCATCCTCTTTGCTAAAGCCCAGGCGGCGCGAGAGGAAGGTCGTCAGCAGCAAGGCCAGTGCCAGGATGATGGCGCTGATCACCAAGAGGCCCACCAAGGTGGTCACCGACACCTGGCGCCAGATGCCTTGCACCACGGCGGCACTGAAGGCGGTGTAGACCACCAGCAAGATGGAGCCCTGGTCCACCACCTTGGTGAGCTTGCCGTGCTTTTTGATGAACGGGCCCACCCAGCGCTGCAGCAGATGGCCTAGGGCAAAAGGCAGCATCAGCTGCAGCAGGATCTTGACCACCGCATCGACCAAGGAGCCGCTGGCACCATGGGCGGTGACAAACACGCTCACCAGCAGCGGCGTGATGAACACCCCCAGCAAGGTCGAGGCCGAAGCGCTGCAAATGGCCGCCGGGATATTGCCGCGCGCCATCGACACAAACGCAATCGAGGACTGCACGGTGGACGGCAGAACGCACAGGAACATCACGCCCACATACAGCTCGGGCGAGACCAATGGCGTCAAGAGCGGCTTGAGCGCCCAGCCCAGAAGCGGAAACACGACAAAGGTGCTGCCGACGATAAACAGGTGCAGTCGCCAGTGCATGATGCCCGCGAGAATCGCCTGGCGCGAGAGCTTGGCGCCGTGCAGAAAGAACAGCAAGGCCACGGCGGCGGTCGTCAAGGTCTCAAAGCTGCTCGCCACCTGGCCGGTGGCAGGCAAAAAACTGGCCAGCAGCACGGTAGCCACCAGCATCAGGGTGAAGTTGTCGGGACGGAATTTCATGAGCGCCATTGGACGCCGTTCTCTAGCGAAAGTAAAATTAATTTATAAGATTGATTAATGATTTAAAGTCATATATATCCCCATCACCCTTCCAGCCATGCATGTCAGCCTCCGCCAGCTCCAGGTGTTTCTCTGCGTTGCCCAGTGCCGCAGCTTCAGCCAGACCGGCCAGACCCTGGGCCTGACCCAGTCGGCCGTGAGCCGCGCGATGGTCGAGCTGGAGGGCCAGCTCCATGTGCGGCTGCTGGACCGCACCACGCGCGAGGTGCTGCTGACCGATGCCGGCCAGCTGCTGGCCCAAAAAGCCGCACCCTTGCTGCAGGAGCTGGCCGATACCCTGGCCGAAGTGGCCGATGTGGGCCACGCCGCGCGCGGCCAGGTGCGCATGGCCAGCAGCCCGACCTTGTCTGCCGCGCTGATGCCCGCCTGCATTGCCGCCTGCAACCGCGAGCTGCCGCAGGTCCAGCTGCAGCTGGTGGACCGCCTGCAGCAAGAAGTGCTGGCCCAGGTGCGCAGCGGCGATGTGCATTTTGGGCTGGTGGTGGAGCCGCCCGAGCTGGGTGACCTGGACTGCATCAATCTGCTGCATGACCCGTTTGTCGCAGTGCTGCCGCCCGGGCACGCGCTGGTGCAGCAGGCGCAGGATGCGACGAGTTTGCGCTGGGACCAGCTGCGCGGCGAAGCGCTGGTGCTGCTCGACCATGCATCGGGCAGCCGCCGCCTGATGGACGCCGCGCTGCTGGCCAGCGGTTGCGGGCCCGAGCACAGCCCCGTCGTGCAAGAGGTCGGCCATGTGACCACCGCCTTTCGCATGGTCGAGGCGGGCATCGGCATCAGCATCATGCCGGGCCTGGCGATCCCGGCCCAGGGTTTGAGCAGCCTGCAGGTGCGCGATCTGCGGCCCCAGGTGCAAAGGGCCATCATGCTGGTGCGGCGCCGCCAGCGCAGCCTGCCCGCTGCTGCGCAAGCGGTTTGGGATTTGGTCGCCAGGCGGCTGACAACGCTGCCCCCGCAGTAAGCATGCCGCCTCGATTGCTAGCCATCAGACTACAAAACAGGCCCAGCACGCATGCTAAAAACGGTGGCTTGTGACAACCCTTTAATACAAGGCACCAGGAGAGTTCGCATGATTCAACGCATCCCATCTATCGCCAAACTCGCAGCCGCTGCTGCCGTGGCCGCCGTTTTGAGCGCCTGCGCCACCACCGACCGCGCCACCCCGATTGCCGAGGCCACGATCAACCCTACCGAAGGCAACAACATCAGCGGCTACTTCCGCGTCTACGAGGTCAACCGCGACACCGTGCGCGTGATGGCCCAGGTCAAGGGCCTGCAGCCCGGCAGCGAGCATGGCTTCCATGTGCATGAGAACGGCAACTGCTCCTCGCCCGATGCGATGAGCGCCGGCGGCCACTACAACCCGAACGGCCACCAGCATGGCAAGGCCGGACCGCAAGCCCATGTGGGCGATCTGCCCAGCCTGATGGCCGATGCCGCGGGCACCGCGTTCCTGGTCTGGGAGACCAAGGACCTGTCGATCGGCACCGGCAAGCCCAGCGACATCAAGGGCCGCGCCGTGGTCGTGCACAAGGACAAGGACGACTACACCACCCAGCCTACCGGCAACTCCGGCGCGCGTCTGGGCTGCGGCGTGATCCAGTAAGCCCCTCCTGCGCTCCCCAGCCTGTGGCGCCCAGCGGCCCACAGGCTTTTTTGTCGCTGCGCCGCGCCAAAGCGATGCACAATCGGGCCATGAGCGAACTCTCCCACTCCATTGCCGATTTGCGCAAAAGCTATGAACGCGCAGAGCTGAACGAATCGGCGTCTTGCGCCGCGCCCATCGACCAGTTTGACCGCTGGATGAACGAGGCGGTCGCCTCGCAACTGCCCGAGCCCAATGCGATGACGGTGGCCACTGTGGGAGCCGATGCCCGCCCCAGCACCCGCATCGTGCTCATCAAGGGCTACGACGCGCGCGGCATCGTCTGGTACACCAATTACGACAGCCGCAAGGGCCGCGAGATTGCCGGCAACCCATTTGCCGCGCTGATGTTCCACTGGGTCGAGCTCGAGCGCGTGGTGCGCATCGAGGGGCGCGTGGAGAAAGTCTCGGACGAAGAAAGCGATGCTTACTTCAACAGCCGCCCGCTCGACTCGCGCATTGGTGCCTGGGCCAGCCCGCAAAGCCAGGTCATCGACAGCCGCACCGTGCTGGTGACCAATGCCGCCAAGTATGGCGCGCAGTTCCTGCTCAAGCCCCCCCGCCCGCCGCACTGGGGTGGCTTTCGCCTAGTGCCCGACACCTGGGAGTTCTGGCAGGGCCGCAAGAGCCGGCTGCATGACCGTCTGCGCTACCGTCAGGCAGCGCCAAACAGCGCCGACTGGATTCGCGAGCGCCTGGCGCCCTGATGCTGATGGCTGCCGCTGCCTATGAGATCCGTTGGCTGAACCCGTCCGATGCCAGTGCGTTCCAAACGCTGCGCCTGGCGGGCCTGCGCGCATCGCCTAGCGCCTTTGGCTCCAGCTACGAAGAGGAAAAAGACCGTGCATTGGCGCTGATTGAGGCGCGCCTGGCGCCCAGCCCCGACCAGGGCGTGCTGGGGGCCTTTGCCGGGGGCCAACTGGTGGGCATGCTGGGTATCCGCCGCCAGGACGGCCTCAAGACCCGGCACCGCATGGCTTTGTGGGGCGTGTATGTGGCGCCCGCCTTCCGCGGCCAGGGTATCGCGCAGGCCTTGTTGGCGCGGGCCGTCGCCTTTGCCCGCCAGGTGCCTGGCGCGGTGCAGATCCACCTGAGCGTCAACGCCGCCAATGCCAGCGCCATTCGCCTCTACGAGCAAGCGGGCTTCCATGCCTATGGCACCGAGCCGGCGGCCTTGCTGGTCGATGGCGCGCTGCACGACGAGCTGCTGATGCAGCACCGCTTGCATCCTGCCGCAGGGCCTGTGGCCTAAGAACCTGTTCAAAGTCTCTACGCAGCCGCGTTGGAGTGCAATCGGGATGAGTTCGAAGGGATGGAACGCTGCTTGCACCGGGGTGCAAGCAAGGGCCAGCGCGCAGAAATCGCCCGATTTCACTCCAACCCGCAGGGACAGTGGCTTTGCGCTGCCCGGGAAGGGGCGCCCGGCTAGGGAGCGGTCTGCGTCGTTGCAAATCCTCGCAATAGCATGGCTATTGCTGCGGTATTGCGCGGCTGGGCGCCCCCCTCGCATCCCATCCCGCAAAGACACTGTCGCGGCGCGAGGAGACTTTGAACAGGTTCTAAGCCGTCTGCAGCAGCTGGGCCAGGCCCAGCAAGATCAGCGGTATCGTCACCAGGGCCAGGCTGGTCGATACCGCGATGCTGGCCGTGACCTCCTCGCGCCCCACTTCATAGCGCTGCGTGAACAAAAACACATTGGCCCCCACCGGCAGCGATGCGGCCGTGGCCAGCACCACCAGCGGCAGGCCGCGCAGCCCCCACATCCATCCGATGGCCAGCAGCAGCACCGGGTGCAGCAGCAGTTTGACCACTGCGATACGGCTGGCAGGCAGCCAGTAGCGGCCCACTGCGCTGAAAAACAAGGTGATGCCCACGAGCATCAGCGCGATCGGGCCCAGCGCCTGGGCCAGCATCTGCAGTGAGGTATCGATCACCTCGGGCATCTTGAGCCCGGTCTGCGCGAACAGCAGCCCGCAGATGATGGGCAAGGGAATCGGGTGGATGATGCCGTTTTTCAGCGCCCGGACCACGGTGATCGCCATTCCGCGGTAGCTGCGCGCGCCGCCTTGCGCCCCCTGCTGCTGGTGCATGACGGCCAGCTCGAACACGATGGTGGCCGAGGTCATCAGGATCAGCGCATGGACCGAGACGATGGTGAACAAGGTGACCAGGCCTTCTTGCCCAAACACCATTCCCACCAGCGGCACGCCGATCATGATGTTGTTGCTGAAACAGTTGGCCAGAGCCCGCGCAGCGCCCAGCGTGGTAAAGCCCTGCAGCAGCAAGGTCGTGACAAACAGCAGGCCCGCAGCGCTGAAGTAGACCGCAATGGTCTGCAGGTTGAGCTCTTGCACACGCACCGTGCTCATCGTGTGAAACAGCAAGGCCGGCGTGAGAATCAGAAAAACGATATTGGACAGATCGCGCACCGATGCCGCCTTGACCCAGCCCATGCGCCCTGCACCATACCCCAGTGCAATGAACAGCACCACGGGAATCAAAGACACCATCACCGCCATCGCTGCATCGCCCTTTGTTGATCAAACCCGGCGGCGATTATCGCCGCTGCACCGCGCCGGCCTCGTCGCCCAGGGGCGCGTTAGCCAAACCGCCGCGAATCCAAAGGACGCATGCAGCCTGCCGGCAGCGCAATGCCGCGCTACAGCACGCGCGCCAGAAAGGCCGTGCCCGGCACCGGGTTGACGCTCACCGGCGGCGCATCGACAAAGCCCAGATCCCGGTAAAGCGCTTGGGCGGCGACAAATTCCGGCAGCACATCGAGCGCCATGCGCTGGTAACCGGCGGCGCGGGCCTCCTGCAGCATCTGCTCGACCAGGCGCCGGCCCAGCCTGAGGCCGCGCGCCGCTGGCCGCACATAGACGCGTTTGAGCTCGCAGCACTGGCCATCGACATCGCGCAACGCCGCGCAGCCCACCACCGCATCGCCTTGCCAGGCCAGCAGCAAACGCCCCTGGGGCGCTGCATATTTGCCGGGGAGTGCCGCCAGCTCGGGCTCATAGTTCTGAAAACCCAGGTCGGCCTGGGGGCTGGCAATGTACTCGCGAAAGATCGCCAGCACCGCCTGCAGATCTTCAGGAAAACGGGCGTGGCGAATGGATAGATCAGGCATCGGCGGGGTTCGTATCAACAAGGCGGGGCTCAGTCCGGGTGCGACACACCCAGGCGTTCATGCAGGCGTTTGCTGGTGGTCGTGTACTCCAGCAGCAGTTTTTCGCCGCGCAGGTATTCTATGGCGGCCATCGCGGCCATCGTCGCTTCGTAAAAGCCGCTCAGAATCAGCTTGCGCTTGCCAGGATAGCTGACGATATCCCCTGCGGCATAGATACCGACGGCGTTGGTCTGGAAGGTATCGGTCGCCACTTGCAGCTGCTTTTTCGCAAGCGCCAGGTTCCAGTCGAGCAAGGGCCCGAGCTTGGGCGAGAGGCCCTGGAACACCCAGAGCTGGTCACAGGCCAGGCGCTGGTCCGCGCCATCGGCATCGACATAGTCGATAGCCTGCAGATGTTCCCCCGCATCGATAGCCTGGGGCATGCCAATGACGACCTCCACCCTGCCACTGGCACGCAGCTGCGCCAGGCGCTGCAGCAGCGCATCAGGCGCATTGAACTGGTCGCGCCGGTGCATCAGCACCAGCTGCGCGGCTTGCAAAGCGGCATGCCCTGCCGCTGTCAGCACGGCCTCGACGGCGGCCTCGTCGCCGCCATGGATCACAATGCGCGGCGCGGGGTGGCGCGCCAGTACCGGCTCCAGCCAGGCATCATCGAACGCGGGATGGTAGAAGACCTGGCTGCCCAACCAGGCGTCGAGCCCGGGCAGGCGCAGCTGCTTGGGCACAAAGGCCCCAACACCGGCGGTCACCACCACGGTACGGGCCAGCAGCCAGCGGGTCTGCAGCCCATCGATGGCCTGCAGCTGCACACGCCAACGGCCATCGCCATGGGGCAGCAGTTGCGCGACCTGGGTGTGGCCATGAAAAACGGGGTGGAAGGGCTGGATCTGTTGCTGCAGCTGCGCGGCCAGCTCGCGGCCGGTGCACAGCGCTATGCCGGGGATGTCGTAGATGGGCTTGTCGGCATAGAGCGCAATGCACTGGCCGCCCATCTGCGGCAGGCTGTCGCATAGATGGGCCTGCACGCCCTGCAAACCCAGCTGGAAGGCGGCAAACATGCCTACGGGCCCGGCGCCGACAATCAGCGCATCCACTGCCTGCGCCTGGGATTCGTCAAACTCGGAAGAGGTAATGCGGTCAGCAGGCGTGTGCAAGGTGTCAGTCATGCCGCCATGGTAGTGCAGCGCGCATTGCCCTCGCAGCATTGCGCGTTTGCGTTTGCACCTGAGCTTGCGAGGGTCCTAGCGCCTGCGACCTCACGACACCTTGTCGATACCCCCGCCCAGCGCCTTGTACAGGCTGATGCGGTTGACCTGCTCGGCCTGCATCAAGGTGATCTGGGTTTGCTGGGCCGCATAGAGGCTGCGCTGCGCATCGAGCACGGTGAGAAAGTCGTCGGCCCCGGCCTTGAAGCGCGCCTGCGACAGCTGCAGCACGCGGCTGGCCGCCTGCACCAAAGCCACTTGCGAGTTCAGGCGCCGCTGCATCGTGGCGCGATCGGCCAGCGCGTCGCTCACCTCGCGGAAAGCGACCTGGATGGCCTTGTCGTACTGGGCCAGCGCGGCATCGCGGTTCGCTTGCGCAATATCGAGGTTGGCCTGGTTGCGGCCACCGTCAAAAATCGGCAGACGGATCTGCGGCACAAAGCTCCAGGCGCGGTTGCCGCCATCGAACAGGCCCGAGAGCGCATCACTGGCAGTGCCGGCATTGGCCGTCAGGCTGATGGTAGGGAAGAAAGCCGCACGCGCCGCGCCAATGCTGGCGTACTGGGCCTGCAGGCTGTGCTCGGCAGCGGCCACATCGGGCCGGGCCAGCAGCACCTGCGATGACAGGCCGGTTGGCACCACGGTCATCGCGGTGGCGACGCCAGGCGCTTTGACCTGTGGCGTTGCGCCGTCGAGCAGCTGGCCCGAGCCCGCTCTCTTGACCTCATTGCTGCTGAGCGATGCACTGGGCGCCGGGGGCAGCATATCGCCCGACACCGGCCCGCCCACCAGCAGCTGCAGCGCATTGCGATCACGCGCCACCTGCGACTCGTAGGCAGCCACATCGTTGCGGGCGGTCTCGACCGCCGTCTGGTTCTGGGCCAGCACCAGACCGTTGGTGGCGCCCAGCTGGTGCATGCGCTGCACCAGTCCATAGCCCTGCTCGCGCGTGGCCAGCGTATCGCGCGCCAGTTGCAGGCGCTGCTGGTCGCTGGCCAGGGCCACCCAGGCATTGGCGATATCGGTGATCAGGCCCAGCTGCACACTGCGGCGGTTTTCTTCGACCAGCAGGTACTGCTGCAAGGCCGCCTCGCTCAGGTTGCGCACCCGGCCCCAAAAATCGAGCTCATAGCTGGCCAGACCCAGCTGCACGCTCACCTGGTTGGCCACGGACGACGGCGCCGTCGACGAGCGCAGATCATCTGCGGTGCGGGTGCGGCTGCCTTGGGCATTGGCGTTCAGGCTGGGCAGTTGGTCGGCGCGTTGCACACCGTATTGCGCGCGCGCCTTTTCGATATTGGCGATCGCCACGCGCAGATCGCGGTTGTTCTGCAGTCCCTGCTCAATCAACTGGCGCAGGCCTGCGCTCTCCACCCACTGCTGCCAGGGCAGCAGCTCCAAGGTATCGGCCGCAGCGGGCTCCACGACAAAGTCGGCAGGCAAGGTCTGCGCCACGCCGTCGAGCGTAGCGGGCACCGCCGTTGGAGGGCGCTGGTACTGCGGTGCCAGGTTGCAGGCGGACAGCAGGCCCGCTGCCAAAAGCGACAGCGGCAAACGATAAGCACGTGTCATGGAAAAAGTGTCAAAACGGCTCATGGCGCGGTCTCCTGCGCGGGGCTGGGGTGCGCGGGCGCCTCGTCATGGCGGCTGCGGGAGCGGAACCAGCTGCGGATCAGCAGGAAAAAGACCGGCACCATGAAAATGCCGAGCACGGTCGAGGCCACCATACCGCCCAGCACCGCCGTGCCGATGGCATTGCGCCCGCCCGCCCCGGCGCCGGTGCCAATGGCCAGCGGAATCACGCCAAAGCCAAAAGCCAGCGAGGTCATCAGGATGGGGCGCAGGCGCAGGCGCACGGCTTCGACCGTCGCGTCGAACAGCTGCTTGCCCTGCTCCTGCAATTGCACCGCAAACTCCACAATCAAGATGGCATTCTTGGCCGCCAAGCCCACCGTGGTGAGCAGGCCCACCTGGAAATACACGTCGTTGGTCAGGCCCCGGGTATAGGTCGCCGCCAGTGCACCAATCACGCCCAGCGGCACGGCCAGCATCACCGACAGCGGCACGGTCCAGCTCTCGTAGAGCGCGGCCAGGCACAGGAACACGAACAGGATCGAGATCGCATAGAGCATCGGCGCCTGCGCTCCGGACTGGCGCTCTTGCAGCGAGGCGCCGGTCCATTCATAGCCCAGGCCGGCGGGCAGCTTGGCCAGGATGGCTTCGACCTCCTGCATCGCCGCGCCCGAGCTGATACCGGGTGCCGCGCGGCCTTCAAACTCATAGGCCGGGCTGCCGTTGTAGCGCAGCAGCTGGGGCGAGCCATAGGCCCAGTGGCTGTCCGAGAACGCGCCAAAGGGCACCATCTCGCCGTTCTTGTTGCGCACGGTCCATTTGGCGATGTCCTGGGGCAGCATGCGGTGCGGCGCATCACCCATGATGTAGACGCGCTTGACCCGGCCATTGTTCAAGAAGTCATTCACATAGGTGCCGCCCATCGCACTGGACAGCACGCTGTTGATGTCGGCATACGACAGCCCCAGCGCTGCGGCCTTGCGGTCGTCCACATCGACGCGCAGCTCGGCCGCATCGTCCAGATTGGTGGTGCGCACGGCAGTCAGATTGGGGTTGGCACGCATCGCGGCGAGCACCTGGTTGCTGGCGGCCAGCAGGCCATCGTGGCCGATGCTGTTCATGTCCTTGACCATGAAGTTGAAGCCCGAGCTGGCACCCAGGCCGCGCACGGCCGGCGGCAGAATCACCAAGACGCGTGCATCGCGGATGCGCGACAGGTCCTTGGTGGCCTTGTTGGCGATGGCTGCCGACGACTGCGATGGAAGCTTGCGCTCATCCCAGGGCTTGAGCCGGATGAAGCCACGCGCCGAGCTCTGGTCGCCGTTGAGGCCCGAGACCTGGTTGAAGCTGATGATGTCGGGTTGCTGGAGCAGGTACTCGCGCACCTCGTCGAGCACATCCTGCAGGCGCGCATCTGCCGCGCCCGAGGGCAGGTTGACGTTCACGTACAGAAAGCCCTGGTCCTCATCGGGCAGGAAGGACGTGGGCAGCTTGTGCATCAGCAGCCACACACCCAGCAGCACCGCGATAAAGATCAGCATCATGCGCTTGGCGCGGCGCAGGCTGCGGGCGACGATGCCCTGGTAGCGGCTGGCAGTGCGGTCAAAATTGCGGTTGAACCAGCGGAAGAACCGGTCGCTGATGCCAAACAGGCCCTTGCGAATGGCCCGCTCATGGCCGCCCGCATGCGCGGGCGCCTTCAGGATGGTGGCGCACAGCGCAGGGGTCAAGGTCAGCGCGACAAACACCGACAGCGCCATGGCCGCGACGATGGTGATCGAGAACTGGCGGTATATCACCCCGGTGGAGCCGCCAAAAAAGGCCATCGGCACAAACACCGCCGACAAGGTCACGCCAATGCCGACCAGCGCCGGCGTGATCTCGCGCATCGAGACCTTGGTCGCCTCCTTGGCGGACATGCCCGTCTCGTGCATCACCCGCTCGACGTTTTCCACCACGACAATGGCATCGTCCACCAATAAGCCGATGGCCAGCACCATCGCAAACATCGTCAAGGTATTGATCGAGTAACCGGCAATCGACAGCACGCCGAACGTGCCCAGCAGCACCACTGGCACGGCAATGGCCGGAATCAAGGTCGCGCGCAGGTTCTGCAAAAACACGAACATCACGATCACCACCAGCACCATGGCCTCGCCCAGCGCTGCGACCACCTCATGGATGGAGGCACGCACAAAGGGGGTGGAGTCCGAGCTGACGAAGTAGTCGATCTGGTTGGGGAAGTACGGCTTCATCTCGGCCAGCTTGGCCGCGACGGCATCGGACACCGCCATCGCATTGGCGCCATCGGCCAAGATGATGCCCATGCCAGCGCCGCGCATGCCATTGAGCTTGGCCTGCACGTTCAGGTTTTCCGCGCCCAGCTCCACCCGCGCCACATCCTTGATGGTGACCACCGAGCCATCGGTCGCAGCCTTGAGCACGATGTCCTCGAACTGGTCCACGGTCTTGAGCTTGGTGCGCGCGGTGATCGTGGCATTGAGCTGCTGGTTGTTCACCGCTGGCAGCGCGCCCAGCTGGCCGGCTGAGACCTGGGCGTTTTGCGCATTGAGCGCATTGGCCAGGTCCGACGGCATCAGGCCGAATTTCTCCATCTTGGCCGGGTCCATCCAGATGCGCATGGCATAGGACGTACCAAACACATTGATGTCGCCCACGCCTTCGAGGCGCCCGATCACATCGACCAGGCTGGCATTGATGTAGTCACCAATGTCGACCTCGGTCATCGTCGGGTCTTGCGAGTAGAAGCTGTAGGTGACCAGAAAATCCTGGCCGCCCTTGTTGATGAACACGCCCCGGCTCTTGACCGATTCGGGCAGGCGGTTGAGTGCCCCCTGGATCTTGTTTTGCACCTGCACCTGGGCGACGTCCACATTGGTGCCGGGCGCAAAGGTCAAGGTGATGCGGGCCTGGCCAGAGGCATTGCTGGTCGCGCTCATGTAGAGCATGTTGTCAATGCCCTTGAGCTGCTGCTCGATGATCTGGGTGACGGAGTTCTCCACCGTCTCGGCCGATGCACCGGTGTACTGGGTGCCGATGGTGACGCGTGGCGGCGCAATCTCGGGGTACTGCTCCAGCGGCAGCTTGGAGATGGACAGGGCCCCGCCCAGCATGATGATGATGGCGATCACCCACGCAAAAATGGGGCGCTGGATAAAAAACTGTGCCATGGATGCAGCCTCGGGTTCTGGGTGTCTTACTGGGCTGCTGCCGGCGCTGCGGCCTGGCCGGGAACGCGTCCCGGGCTGCGCACGCGCTCGGTCTGTGCCTTGAGGTCCACCTCGGCCACCCGCACCTTGTCACCGTCCTTGACGCGCTGGAAGCCATCGACCACCACGCGCTCACCGGACTTGAGCCCACTGCCCACCAGCCACTGGCTGCCCACAGCGCGGTCCAGTTGCAAGGTGCGCTTTTGCACCTTGTCCTCGGCGGTGACCACCAAGACGGTCGGCTTGCCGGTCAAATCGCGCACCACCGATTGCTGGGGCACGAGCAGCGCATCGGGCGCCACGGCCGTGGGCAGCAAGGCCTGCACATACATATTGGGCATCAGCACGCCATCGGGGTTGGGCACCTGCGCCCGCAAGGTGACCGTGCCCGTGGTGGCGCTGACAATCACGCCGGAGAACTTGAGCTTGGCCTCATGGCTGTATTCGGTGCCGTCATCGAGGCGGATGCGCACCGGAATCTGGTCGCCTTCGAGGCGTTGAAAGCGCCCCGCCTTCAGGTCGCGCTGCAGCTGCAGCATCTCGGTGCTCGATTGGGTGAAGTCCACATACATCGGATCGAGCTGCACCACGGTGGTGAGTGCCGTCGCCTGGTTGGCCGTGACCAGCGCACCGGGCGTGACGGCCGAGGTGCTGACCTTACCGCTGATGGGCGAGCTGATGCGGGTGTACTGCAGATTGATGCGCGCATTGTCCAGCGCGGCCTCGGCGACGGCCACATCGGAGGCGGTCTGCGCGACCAGCGCCTGGCTGTCATCAAACACCTGGCGGCTGATGGCATCGATCTTGACCAGCTCGCTGTTGCGCGCTGCGTTGCTACGCGCCGTCTGCGCCGTGGCCTTGGCTTTGGCCAGTGCCGCCTCGGCGCTGTTGACCGCGGCCCGCGCGGGCCGGTCATCGAGCTGGTAGAGCGCCTGACCGGCCTTGACCGAGGCACCTTCGGTGAACAGGCGCTTTTCGACAATGCCGTTGGCCTGGGGGCGAATCTCGGCAATCATGAAGGCATTGGTGCGGCCCGGCAGCTCGGCAGTCAGCTGCTGCGATGCGGATTGCACGGTGATGATGCCCACCTCCGGGGCCTGCGGCGCTGCAGCGGTGGGCGCAGGTTTGTCCGTGCAGGCAGTCAGCAGGCCCAGGGCTGCGACCACCGCGCCAACCCGGGCGAGCTGGCCAAACGTACAGGGGGAGGAAAGCTTTCCGACAGTTGCCAAAGATTGAAACGGTGCCAGAGACTGGCGCGAAAAATTGGAAACATCCGGCATCATCGGTTTTGGCTTCAGGTAGAGCAAACTACTATTTTTACAGCTAAATATGTAGGCAGTGTAAAGCGTTGCGCAGGATGGGCAGGTTTTTCGGACCTGGCCGCGCAAGCTGTACATTTTGCTACATGCGGTATCAGCGCGGGCGCCAATCGCGCCCATCCATGGGAAAGCGATAATGATCAAAGGTTCCAAGCTTTACAGCCGCAAACACCTTTCCACCTTAGACCACCACCATCGCCCCATGCCATCGCCCTCCTCTGCCACTGGCCTCATCCTGCTGTCTCACGGCTCCAAGGACCCCGTCTGGCGCCGCAATGCCGAACACCTGCTCGCCCAGGTGCAGCAAGCGCAACCGGCTGCTGCTGTGGCTTGCGCCTACCTGGACTGGTGCGAGCCGCCGCTCGGCCCCGCCGTGGCCCAGCTGCTGCAGTCGCATCCGCAGCTGACCCACATCACCATCTGGCCCCTGCTTTTTGGCGTGGGCAAGCATGCCAGCGAAGACATTCCCGCGCTGGTCGAGGAACTCGCCCCGCGCTACCCCCAGCTGCAGCTGCGCATCGCCCCGGCGATGGGCGAGGATGCTCGGGTCATCCAGCTGTTGGCGGACATGGCTGGCGGCTATCTGCAAGGCAAGCTGCAGGGCTAGTGGCCCGAGTCGCATCGCCGAACTATATGGGCCTAGACGCCACGCCTATGGCGATGCGCGGCAAGCGCGGCGTGCCAAAATTCCGCCCCGCCGCTTGGGTTTCTGTCTAAGGGCTGCTTTTAATATTCCAATCAAGCATAATGATGCACATTCATATTCCGCATCATTGTATGAACCTGCATCAGTTCCGCTTTGTGCAAGAGGCCGCGCGCCGCAACCTCAACCTGACCGAGGCGGCCAAGGCATTGCACACCTCGCAACCCGGCGTCTCCAAGGCCATCATCGAGCTGGAAGAGGAACTGGGCATCGACATCTTTGCACGCCACGGCAAGCGCCTCAAACGCATCACCGAACCGGGCCAGCAGGTGCTGCGCAGCATCGAGATCATCATGCGCGAGGTCGGCAACCTCAAGCGCATTGGCGACCAGTACAGCGCGCAGGACAGCGGCACCCTCTCCATCGCCACCACCCACACCCAGGCACGCTATGTGCTGCCCACCCCGGTGGCGCGTTTGCGTGAGCACTACCCCAAGGTGACGGTCAGCCTGCACCAGGCCACGCCCGCCGAAGTCGCGCGCATGGTGATCGATGAGCAGGCCGACCTGGGCATGGCCACCGAGTCGCTGGCCGACTACCCCGAGCTGGTGACCCTGCCCTGCTACGAATGGCAGCACGTGCTAGTCATGCCGCACCAGCACCCGCTGGCGCAAAAGGAACGCATCAACCTCGAAGACATTGCGGCCGAGCCCTTGATCACCTACCACCCCTCCTTCACCGGCCGGGGCAAGATCGATTCGGCGATGGCAGCCCGCCAGCTCACGCCCAAGATCGTGCTCGAAGCGATTGACTCCGACGTCATCAAGACCTATGTCCGCCTGGGCCTGGGCATTGGCATCGTGGCCGAGATGGCCATGCGCGATGACCCGATCAAGGACCTGGCCGTGCGGCCCATGGGTCACCTCTTTGGCGAGAGTGTGGCGCGCGTGGCCTTCAAGCGCGGCGCCTATATGCGCAATTTCGTCTACAAATTTGCCGAGCTGATCAGCGACCGTTTGAACCGTGATCTGATCGGCCGAGCGATGGTCGGCCATGTGGCTGACTACGAGCTCTGATCCGCAACCCTTTTCACCCCCATTTTTGATCGATGGATGCATGGTTCGCGGCCCCGCTGGCCGGCCGTGGTCTTGTGTCCCGCCCCGTCCACCATGTCCGCTTCTGCCCTGACCCCATCCTTCCCCAGCCGCCTGCCCAACGTGGGCACCACCATTTTCACCGTCATGTCGGCGCTCGCGACCGAGCACAAGGCCGTCAATCTGGGCCAGGGTTTCCCGGACTTTGGCTGTGATCCGGCTTTGATCGACAGCGTCAGCCGCGCCATGCAGGCCGGCCACAACCAGTACCCGCCAATGACCGGTGTGCCAGCCTTGCGCGAGGTGGTGGCCCAGAAAATCGAAGCGCTCTATGGCAAGCGCTATGACGCCAACAGCGAAATCACTGTCACCGCCGGTGCCACCCAGGCTATCCTCACCGTCATCCTCAGCTGCGTGAGCCCCGGCGATGAAGTCATCGTGCTGGACCCCTGCTATGACAGCTATGTGCCCAATATCGAGCTGGCTGGCGGCGTGCCGGTGCGCGTGCCGCTGACCCCCAAGACCTTCCGCCCTGATTTCGGCAAGATCGCAGCAGCCATCACGCCCAAGACGCGCCTGCTGCTGATCAACACGCCGCACAACCCCAGCGGCACCACCTGGACCGCGCAGGAGATGCAGCAGCTGCAAGATCTGCTGGCCCCGACCAACATCCTGCTCTTGGCCGATGAGGTTTACGAGCACATGGTGTTCGACGGCGAGCGCCATGAAAGCGCATCACGCTACCCGGGCCTGGCCGCGCGCGCCTATGTGGTCAGCAGCTTTGGCAAGACCTTCCATGTGACCGGTTGGAAGGTGGCCACCGTGGCCGCACCGGCGCCGCTGACGGCGGAATTTCGCAAGGTGCACCAGTTCAATGTCTTCACGGTCAACACCCCCATGCAGGTGGGGCTGGCCGAGTATTTGAAGGACCCCGCGCCCTACCTGAACCTGCCGGCCTTCTACCAAAAGAAGCGCGACCTGTTCCGCGCCGGCCTCGAAGGCTCGCGCCTCAAGCTCCTGCCCAGCTCAGGCACCTATTTCCAATGCGTGGATATCTCGGCCGTGACCGATGCCAGCGAAGCGGAGTTCTGCCAGCAACTGGTCAAGGACCTGGGCGTTGCAGCCATTCCTCTCTCCGCCTTTTATGGCGACGGCTTTGACCAGCAGGTGGTGCGCTTTTGCTACGCCAAAAAGGATGAAACGTTGCTGGCGGCGCTGGAGCGCCTGCGCAAGCTTTAAGCAGCCGTCCCATAGCAAAAGCCCGGCGAGAACCGATCTTGCCGGGCTTTTTGCTGGGTGGATGCAGCCGACTTGGAGCTACAGCAGCACGATGTCGTACTGGTCCGAACCATCCCGCCCTTCGGCCTGCAGCGAGATCGGCTTGCCGATGAAATCGGACAGGCCGGCCAGGTGCTGGCTCTCTTCGTCCAGCAGCATCTCGATCACCGGAGGGGCTGCGAGCACGCGGAACTCCTTGGGGTTGAACTGGCGTGCCTCGCGCAAAATCTCGCGCAGGATGTCGTAGCAGACGGTGCGCACGGTCTTGACTTCACCGACGCCATGGCAGACCGGGCACGAGGTGCAAAGCATATGCGCGAGGGACTCGCGCGTGCGCTTGCGCGTCATCTCTACCAGGCCCAGCTGGGAGAACTCGCCGCACATGGTCTTGACGCGATCGCGCTGCAGCTGCTTGCGCAGCTCATGCAGCACCTGCGCCTGGTGGTCCTCGTGCACCATGTCGATGAAGTCGACGATGATGATGCCGCCCAGGTTGCGCAACCGCAGCTGCCGGGCAATGGCATGGGCCGCTTCCAGGTTGGTCTTGAAGATAGTGTCGTCAAAATTGCGCGCACCCACATAGCCGCCGGTGTTCACGTCGACCGTGGTCAGGGCCTCGGTCTGGTCCACGATCAGGTAGCCGCCCGACTTGAGATCCACACGCCGGCCCAGCGCGCGGGCAATCTCCTCGTCAACCGAGTACAGGTCGAAGATCGGGCGCTCGCCCTTGTAGAGCTGCAGCTTGGGGAGCGCGGCGGGCATGAACTCCTGGCCAAACTGCTGCAGCAGCACAAACTGCTCGCGCGAATCGATGCGGATCGACTGGGTGTTTTCCGTGACCATGTCGCGCAGCACGCGCTGCATGAGGCTCAGGTCCTGGTGCAACAAGCTCTTGGCGGCTTGCTTGGCAGCGCTGTCCTTGATGCGCTTCCAGACCTTGCGCAGGTAGCTGATGTCCTCGGCCAGTTCCTCATCGCTGGAGTCCTCGCCATTGGTGCGCAGGATAAAACCGCCGCCCCCGCCGGTTTGCGCCGTGCCCACCAATGCCTGCAGGCGGGCGCGCAACGCATCACGTTCGTTCTGGGGGATTTTTTGCGAGACGCCGATATGGTCGTCCTGGGGCAGAAACACCAGCAGGCGCCCGGCCACGCTGATCTGGGTGGACAGCCGCGCGCCCTTGGTGCCGATCGGGTCCTTGATGACCTGCACCATGATCGACTGGCCTTCGAAGATCTGCTTTTCAATCGGTACCTGGGGCTCGCCCTTGCGCGCAAACATCGGCGCCAGGCCACCCTCCTGGCGCTGCCAGACATCGGCCACATGCAAGAACGCGGCGCGCTCCAGACCAATGTCGATAAAGGCCGATTGCATGCCGGGCAGCACGCGCGATATCTTGCCCAGGTAAACATTGCCTACGAGGCCTCGCTCCAGGGTGCGCTCGTGGTGCAGCTCCTGCACGGCGCCACCCTCAATGATGGCCACGCGCGTCTCCTGCGGCGCCCAATTGATCAAAATATCATTTTGCATAGAAGTCATTCTTAGAGGGCCTTAAATGGCAAACCCTGCAGCCCGCAGCACCTGGGCCGTCTCGAACACGGGCAGCCCCATGATGCCGGAATAACTGCCGCTGATCTTGGCAATATACGCTGCCGCCCGCCCCTGCACGCCATAGGCGCCCGCCTTGCCCATGGGCTCACCACTGGCAACATACGCCTCGATCTGCGCGGCATCGATAGGCGCAAACTGCACGCTGGAGACGGACAAGGCCGTCAAGCGCTTGCGCCCGCTTTGCAGGGCCACAGCGGTCAATACCCGGTGCGTCTTGCCGCTGAGTGCCTGCAGCATCTCGCTCGCTTGCTGCGGCGTCTCGGGCTTGCCCAGAATATGCCGGCCCAGCGACACCGTGGTGTCAGAGCACAGAATCGGTGCTGGGTCCAAGCCGCGCCGCTGCAGCCGGGCCAACGCGGCATCGAGCTTCAGCCCGGTCACGCGCTGCACATAGTCGGTGGCCGATTCGCGCGGCAGCACCTGCTCCAGCGCTTCGGGGTCCTGGGGTTCGGGATCGCCGTCCTGGGCCACCAGCAAGCGGTGGGCGATACCAATCTGTTCGAGCAGTTGACTGCGCCGCGGGGACTGTGACGCCAGGTAGACGAAGGGATGCATGGTGGGAAGCGAGGCCTTGATTTGAAAAAAGCGCCTGCGCCCATCAATCCAGCGCAAGCAGCTATTATTTTTGCAGCATAACGCATCCGGCAGCCCGCTGGCAAGCGGGGATATTGCCCTGCCCTCGCCCACCCGAGCGCAGGCGCTCTGGGCCTACTCGCGGTGGTAGGGGTGGCCGGCATTGACCGACCAGGCGCGGTAGAGCTGCTCGATCAGCAGCACCCGCACCATCGCATGGGGCAAGGTCATGTCCGAGAGGCGAATGCGCTCATGCGCAGCAGCCTTGAACTCGGGGTCCAGCCCATCGGGGCCACCAATGATCAGCGCCACATCGTCACCCTCGAGCTGCCAGCCCTTGACCCGCTGGGCCAGCGCCTTGGTGGTCAGGTTGGTGCCGCGCTCATCGAGCACCACAATGCGTGTGCCGCGCGGGATCGCCGCCTCGATGCGCTTGCGCTCGGCGGCGTACAGGGTCTCCACCGTCTTGGAGCCGCGCGGCTCGGTCTTGACCGCCTTGAGCTCCACCTTCAGCTCGGGCGGGAAGCGCTTGGCATAGTCGTCATAAGCGGTCTGCGCCCAATCGGGTACATGCTGGCCCACCGCAACAATGAAAATCTTCATGCGAAATCTCCAATGAAAAAGAGCTGTCCTGCTTGGCAGTACAGCTCTTTGCAACCCGCAGGTTGAGGGGGTGTTACTTGGCCTTGCTGGTCGCGCGCTTGGCCGCTGGCTTCTTGGCTGCAGGCTTGGCGACGGCCGACTTGGCTGCGGGCTTGCTGGCCTTGGGCTTGTTGACCACGACGGTCTTGACGGTGGCAGCAGCGCTGGTCTTCTTGGCCGCAGGCTTTTTGGCCACGGTGCCCGAGATCTTCTTGACCGCTGGCTTCTTCGCAGCGGTCTTCTTCACTGGTGCATCGGCAGCGCTGGCAGCAGCGGCAGGCTTGCGTGCAGCGGGCTTCTTCTTGCTGTCAGCAGCGGTGTCGGCAACGGCTTCTGGTTTGGCCTTGGCCGGCTTGGCGGTCTTGGGCTTGGCAGCGCCCAGCTTGACGCGCACGGGCGTGTCGCCCCACATCTCTTCGAGGCGGTAGTACTGGCGGATCATCGGCTGCATGATGTGGGCCACAACCGGGCCGCAGTCGACAATGATCCATTCGCCGTTGTCTTCGCCTTCGGTGCGTGGCTTGGGAAAGCCCGCTTCCTTGACGGCGTCCTTGACGCTGGCAGCCAAGGCCTTGGTCTGGCGGTTCGAGGTACCGGCAGCGACGATCACGCGCTCAAACAGCGGCGAGAGGTGCTCGGTATTGAAAACCTGGATATCTTGTGCTTTCACATCTTCCAGCCCGTCAACGATGGCACGCTGCAGCAATTGCACAGATTTCTTGGCAGTGGATTCGGATTTTTTGGCGGTGGTCATCAGTCGGTGATGGATGAAAGTGTTTGTACTATAGCGCGTGTTGCAGTTATTGTTGATCGCGTCAACACGCCGTGGCAAAAGGGCAAGGCCTTCAAGAGATACTGCCGCACAGCCTGCGATGGGGCATGAATACGGTCAGCGGAACGTCAATTATACGCAAGCTGCGCCAAATGGCGCCCTGGTAAGGCCTTGCAGTGCAGACGGCAGGCCCCGCCAGCCCTGCCACAAGTGGTGCCGGCGGACTGAGGCGGCCGGTGTTTACAGCCAATCACGCGGCTGCAAAAAGTCCGCAAGCAAACGCGCTTCGGGCGAGCCCTCTGGGTCCTGGCGCTGGTAGCTCCAGCTCGCCAGCGGCGGCATCGACAGCAGGATCGATTCCGTGCGCCCGCCCGACTGCAGGCCAAAGTGGGTGCCCCGGTCCCAGACCAGGTTGAACTCCACATAGCGCCCGCGCCGGTAGAGCTGGAACTCGCGCTCGCGCTCGCCATAGACCTCGTCCTTGCGGCGCTGCACGATGGGCACATAGGCCTTCAAAAAGGCATCGCCCACCGACTGCAGCATTGCAAAGCCGCCCTCAAAGCCCAGCTCGGAGAAGTCATCAAAAAAGATGCCGCCGATGCCGCGCGCTTCGTTGCGGTGCTTGAGGAAAAAATAGCTGTCACACCACTGCTTGAAGCGCGGGTACAGCTCGGCACCGAAGGGCGCTACCGCATCGTGGCAGACCTGGTGGAAATGCTGCGCATCCTGCGCAAACGGGTAGAACGGCGTCAGATCCATGCCGCCACCAAACCAGCAGGTGGCCGGCTGGCCGGGGTGGCCTGCGGCAATCATGCGCACATTCATGTGCACCGTGGGCACATAGGGGTTGCGCGGATGGAAGACCAGGGACACGCCCATGGCCGTGAAAGGAGCACCTGCCAGTTCCGGCCGGTGCTGGGTGGCCGAAGGCGGCAGCTGCGGGCCCCGCACTTGCGAGAAACCCACGCCTGCGCGCTCAAACACCGTGCCGCCTTCGAGGATCTTGGTCAGACCCTGGCCTTGCAGCTTTTCGCCAGGTGCCTTTTGCCAGGCGTCGGCCAGAAAGCGCACGGCGCTGCCCGCCTCCTGCTCCAGCGCCTCAACGGCCTCGGTGATCGAGGCCTGCAGCGACTGGAGATAGGCGGCCACCGCCAGGGCCTGGGTTCCAGCGTTCACTTGGTCAACGGACGAGGACAGCACGGGCCTGGCTCACTGTGGGCTTGTTGGCAGTCACTTGACCGCGCGGTAGCCGATGTCATGGCGGTATTGCGCGCCATCGAAATGCACCTGGGCGGCAGCGGCATACACGCGCTGCTGCGCCTGCTTGACGTTGTCGGCCAAGGCGGTCACGCACAGCACGCGGCCACCGCTGGTGACGGGCTTGCCATCCTGCACCGTGGTGCCGGCGTGAAAGACCATCACCTCTTCTTCATCCTCGGGCAGGCCGGTGATCACATCGCCCTTGCGGGGAGCGTCCGGGTAGCCATGGGCGGCCATCACCACACCCAGGGCCGTGCGGCGGTCCCACTGCAGCTCGATCTGGTCGAGCTTGCCATCGGTCGCAGCCTGCATCACATCGACCAGATCGCTCTTGAGGCGCATCATGATCGGCTGGGTCTCAGGGTCACCCATGCGGCAGTTGAACTCCAAGGTCTTGGGGTGCCCCGCCTTGTCGATCATCAGGCCCGCGTACAAGAAGCCGGTGTAGGGAATGCCGTCTTTTTCCATGCCACGGATGGTGGGCAGAATGATCTCGCGCATCGCGCGGGCATGCACATCGGCCGTCACCACCGGGGCGGGCGAGTAGGCACCCATGCCGCCGGTATTGGGGCCCTGGTCACCGTCTTTGAGGCGCTTGTGGTCCTGGCTGGTCGCCATGGCCGCCACGCTCTTGCCGTCGCACAGCACGATGAAGCTGGCCTCTTCGCCGTCGAGGAACTCCTCGATCACCACACGGGCGCCGCCGTCGTTATGGGCAACGCCGTACTTGTTGTCCACCAGCATGAAGTCCACGGCATCGTGCGCTTCCTGGGCCGTGGTAGCCACCACCACACCCTTGCCGGCGGCCAGGCCGTCGGCCTTGACGACGATGGGCGCGCCCAGCTTGTCGATGTAGGCATGGGCCGCCACCGGATCGCTGAAGGTCTCGTACTGCGCCGTCGGGATGCCATGGCGCGCCATGAAATCCTTGGAAAAAGCCTTGGAGCTCTCCAGCTGTGCAGCGGCCTTGGTCGGGCCAAAGATCTTCATGCCGTGCGCGCGGAACTCGTCGACCACGCCGGCGGCCAAAGGCGCCTCGGGGCCCACCACGGACAGCTGCACACCGTTGTCCTGCGCCCATTCGCGCAGTTGGACCACATCGGTGATCGGCAGGTTTTCTAGACGCTTGTCGCGTGCGGTGCCTGCGTTACCCGGGGCTACATAGACCTTGGAGACCTTGGGCGATTGCGCCAACTTCCAGGCCATTGCGTGTTCACGGCCGCCGCCACCAATCACAAGTACCTTCATAGCGCCGCGTTATGGTAAACATCTTGAACATCATCCAGATCTTCCAATGCGTCCAGCAATTTTTGCATCTTGGCCGCACCTTCCTCATCCAGATCTACGGTATTTTCGGGGCGCATCGTCACCTCGGCCACTTCGGGCTTGAAGCCCGCTGCCTCCAGCGCATTGCGCACCGCTTCGAATTCTGACGGGGGCGTCAGCACTTCGACGGCGCCCTCCTCGTCGGTGATCACATCCTCGGCGCCCGCATCGAGCGCCACTTCCATGATCTTGTCCTCGTCGGCACCGGGGGCGAACACCAGCTGCCCCAGGTTGCGGAACTGGAAGGACACCGAGCCTTCGGTGCCCATGTTGCCGCCGTGCTTGCTGAACGCATGGCGCACATCGGCCACCGTGCGCACGCGGTTGTCCGTCATGGTGTCAACAATGATGGCCGCGCCACCGATGCCATAGCCTTCGTAGCGGATTTCCTCGTAGGTCACCCCCTCGAGGTTGCCGGTGGCCTTGTCGATGTTGCGCTTGATGTTGTCGGCCGGCATGTTGGCCGCCTTGGCCTTGTCGATCGCCAGACGCAGGCGCGGGTTGGCGCTCAAATCCGCACCGCCCTGCCGCGCAGCGACCATAATTTCACGAATGATACGGGTCCATACCTTGCCGCGTTTTTCGTCCTGACGACCCTTGCGGTGTTGAATATTGGCCCATTTGCTGTGTCCTGCCACAGAATTTCCTTTGCTATTGTTTTATCTAGCTAGACTGCGATTTTACTTTTGACTTTGATGCTGGAGAGGAAACCTACGATGGCTGAACCCCTACTGGTTGCCAAAAATGGCACAACGGAGTGTTTTTTACTTCCCGGCCTCGCCAACCGCCACGGGCTGATCACCGGCGCGACCGGCACGGGCAAGACTGTAACCCTTCAGACATTGGCCGAGGGATTCTCGGGCATTGGCGTGCCGGTGTTCATGGCCGATATCAAGGGCGATTTGACCGGCATCAGCCAGGTAGGCCAGATTGGCGGCAAGCTCGCTGCCACCTTGCAAGACCGTGGTATTGACCTGCCCACGCCCAAGGCCTGCCCCACCACCTTGTGGGATGTGTTTGGCGAGCAAGGCCACCCGGTGCGCGCCACCATCTCGGACATGGGCCCGCTGCTGCTGGGCCGCATGCTGGACCTGAACGACACGCAGATGGGCGTGCTCAACCTGGTCTTCAAGATCGCCGATGACAACGGCATGCTGCTGCTGGACCTGAAGGACCTGCGCGCCATGCTCTCCTATGTGGGTGAGAACGCCAAGCAGTTCACCACCGACTACGGCAACATCAGCTCGGCCAGCGTGGGCGCCATCCAGCGCGGCCTGTTGCAGGTCGAGCAGCAAGGCGGCAGCAACTTCTTTGGCGAGCCCATGCTCAACATCGACGACATGATGCAGACCGTGGGCACGCAAGGGGTGATCAACATCCTGGCGGCCGGCAAGCTGATGAATTCGCCACGCCTGTATTCCACCTTTTTGCTGTGGATGCTGTCCGATCTGTACGAGAAACTGCCGGAAATTGGTGACCCCGACAAGCCCAAGCTGGTGTTTTTCTTTGACGAAGCCCACCTCTTGTTCAATGACGCACCCAAGGTGCTGCAAGAGCGCATTGAGCTGGTGGTGCGCCTGGTGCGCTCCAAAGGCGTGGGCGTGTATTTCGTCACGCAAAACCCGCTGGATATTCCCGACAGCGTGCTCGCCCAGCTGGGCAACCGCGTGCAGCATGCGCTGCGCGCCTTCACGCCGCGCGACCAGAAAGCCGTCAAGGCCACCGCAACCACGATGCGCGCCAACCCGGGCTTGAACATCGAAGCGGCCATCACCGAACTGGCAGTGGGCGAGGCGCTTGTGAGCTTTCTCGACGAAAAAGGCCGCCCCAGCGTGACCGAGCGCGTCTATGTGCTGCCGCCCGGCAGCCAGATCGGCCCCATCAGCACCGAGCAGCGCCAGGCCTTGCTGAAAAATTCGCTGGTCGCTGGCGTCTATGACGCGCCGGTGGACCGTGAGTCGGCCTACGAGATCCTGAAGGCACGAGCCGGACAGGCCACGGCAGAGCAAGGCGGCAAGGCCGGTGCAGGCACAGCAGGTGGTGCCGCAGCCCCAGAGGAAGGCGGCCTGATGGGCAGCATCAACGACATCCTGTTTGGCACCACCGGTCCGCGCGGCGGCAAGAAGGACGGCATCGTGCAGTCCATGGCCAAATCCACCGCCCGCTCCTTTGGCACCAAGCTGGGCAACCAGATTCTGCGCGGCGTGCTGGGCAGCATCATGGGTGGCAAAAAATAAAACTGCCCGCCTGTGTGACCTGGCAAACCTGGCAGGCCTTACAGGGCGCAGGCAAAGAAAAAGCCGGCAATTGAACTGACCCCAAGAAGTTGGACAGTTGGAAGCTAGGGACTGAAGGCCTGAATCCGGTATTGCACCGGACTCAGGCCTTTTAGTTTTAGCTTGATGCGTTGGTGATTGTAGTAATGGATGTAGTGGTGAAGACCTTCTTGAAGCTGCGCCACACTGCTGAACTTGTTGAGGTGGAAGAACTCGGACTTCAAGGTTCCGAAGAAGCTCTCCATCGCTGCGTTATCCAAGCAATTGCCCCGACGTGACATGCTTTGCACCAGGCCATGATCGGCCAGCAAGCGGCGATAGGCACGACTTTGGTACTGCCAGCCCTGGTCGGAATGCAGCAATGGTTTTTCCTCCCTGCCCAGCTTGCCTAGCGCCTTGCGCAACATGTCACCCACCATCTTCAAGCGCGGTTGCGTATTCATCTGATAGCTCACCACCTCGCCGTTGAATAGATCCATGACAGGCGACAGGTATAGCTTTTTACCCAAGACGTTGAACTCTGTCACGTCCGTCACCCATTTCTGGTTAGGCTGCTCGGCCATGAACTGGCGCTGCAACACATTGGCCACGCCCGCGTGCTGCCCGGCGCGATAGGAGCGATATTTCTTGGGCCGAACCAGGGACTTCATCCCCATTACCTGCATCAGGCGCTGCACGCTCTTGTGGTTCACATGACAGCCATTGCGCTTGAGTTCAAGCGCAATGCGCCGATAGCCATAGCGTCCTTTGTGAAGCTCGTAGACAGATCGGATCTGAGCCTTGAGCTCAGCGTATTTGTCGCCTCTCCTGTGCACTTGAGCCTGGTAATAGAAGGTGCTGCGCGCCAGCTTACCTGCCCGCAGCAAGTCCTTGAGGTCGTGATCTGGCCTTAGCTCAAGCACTATCCGCGCTTTTTCTGCGCAGCTTGTTTTTTCGCCTGAACCAAGGCCTCCAATTTTTTTAGGTACGCCACCTCCGCGCGCAGGTACTTCACCTCTTTGAGCAAATCTGCGTGCGAACGCGTGTCGTCCGCAGACATAACTGCTTGTGCCTGTGCGGGCTTGGCTGTGGGTGGGTTTGGCATCTTCTTGGAGCGTCCTCTTGGCCGGGGTGCAAGTGCTTGCGGCCCACCGTCATGATATTGCAGCTCCCAGGCGCTGATGACACCCGTGCCACCCCGGATATCAAACAAGGTAATCGTCTCTCGTGCAGACAGATCATCTCGCCACATCCGCTGCAACACTGCCAGTTTGAAGTCAGCGCTGTAGCGACTGAACTTCTTGCGCAACCCTGATAGGCCATGCTGCTGGTAGCTCTTTACCCAACGTCGCACTGTCGCTTGGTCGAGACCGTGAGCATGGGCCAGTGCTCTGAACCCATGCTGCCCCTGCACGTAGCCCTGGACAACTTCCAGCTTGTAACTCTCGTCGTACTTCGCCATGAAAAACACCCCAAAGGTTGGATGGATGTCCAACTTTTGGGGTGCAGTTCAAATGCCGGCTTTTTTTTCGCTTATGCGCTGCGCAGTCAAGTGCGATCGGTGCGTGCCAGGTGGTTTTCCAGTGCCCGCAGGCCCAGGGTCAGCATAAAGGTCATCAGCCAATAGGCGAGCGCCACAGCGAGGTAGGGCTCCCAGTAGCGGCCATAGGCGCCGGCCACGGTGCGCGCGGCATAGGCCATCTCGGCCAGGCCGATGGCCGAGACCAACGAGGTGTCCTTGAGCAACGAGATCATGTTGTTGCCCAGCGGCGGCAGCATGCGGCGAAAGGCCTGCGGAATCACCACATAGCGCATCATCTGGCCATGCGTCATGCCCAGCGACATGCCCGCCTGCTTCTGGCCCATCGCAATCGACTGGATGCCGGCGCGGAACACTTCGGAGATATAGGCCGCCGAGTTCAGCGTCAAGGCCACGACCCCCGACATCAGCGCGCCATGGTCCTGCTTGAGCGTGCGCGCCAGGTCACCGCTGATGAACAGCCCGTTGACCGGGTGCACGAACAAGGGCATCACGGCAAAATGCATCAGCAAGATCTGCACAAAGAGCGGCGTGCCCCGGAAAAAGCTGACATAGGCCGTCGATGGCCAGCGCAGCAGGTATTTGCACACGCCCTTCCAGGGCTGGTGGCGCGTGTCGGCCAGGCGTGCCAGGGCCAGCATCAGGCCCAGCGCGCAACCCATGATCACGCAGGCCACCGTCATGCCGATGGTGACCATGGCACCCTGCCAAAACATCTGCTTGTATTCCACCAGGATATCGGGGCGGAACCAGCCGAACCACTCTACGGGGGTGTTGTTGTCCATCAATCCATTCCTTCAAACAAAATGACGGCCACAGGGCCGTCATTGCAACTGCGCCAAGCCTTGCCTTATTGGGGCTTGTAGTCCTGGTTGAACCACTTCTTGTAGATCACGTTGTAGCTGCCATCGGCGCGGATGGCGGCCAGGCCGGCGTTGATCTTGTCTTGCAGGGCCTTGTCGCCCTTGCGCACGACGATGCCGAAATGCTCCTTGGGGAAGCTCGCATCATCGACAGTCTTGAGCGCCGGGTACTGCGAGACGCGGTAGGCGATGACGCCGTTGTCGCCAATCGCCGCATCGACGCCGCCGGCGGCCAGCTCGGAGATGATCAGCGGTGTGCTCTCGAAGCGGCGGATATTGGCGCTGGTCTTGCCCACTTCGCGGCTCATCACATCGTCACCGGTCGAGCCGCTGACCACCGACACCTTCTTGTCCTTGAGGTCCTTGAGCGAGGCCACCGTGCTGTCCTTGGGTACGGCAATCAGCTGGCGGGCATCAAAGTAAGGCTGGGAGAAATCAAAGCTCTGCTTGCGCTTGTCGTTGATGGTCACGCCGGAGATGACAAAGTCCACATCGCCATTGTTGAGCGAGGCAAAGATGCTGCTGAACGGTGTGTTGACGATGCGCAGCTTCATGCCCTGCTGCTTGGCGATGGCATTGACGATGTCGATATCAAAACCCACGATTTGCTTGTCTTTGTTCTCGAACGCAAAAGGTGCGTAGGTCGCGCTCGAGGCCACCACGAGATCACGGCCCTGCGCTTGCGCCGCGCCCGCTGCCAACACCGAGACCGCTGCGGCACCGATGGCCAGCGCAAATTTTTTGTTCCACATACCCCAACCTTTAGCAACATAAGCCGATACAAGCGGCCGATTATACGTAAACGCCTATAGGCAACGGTGGTTACAGCCTGCCCGCCAGCGTTGCGCACAAGCTTGTCTGCCAGCCTCGCGAGCCAGGTGTCGGGCGCCGCAGCGACCCGCAGCGCTGCATGCAGCCTGCAGCACCCCCAAGGCGGACCACCAGAGCGACACCAAACCGCCAAAAAGCCACTACCATGAATCCCTCGATGCCTCTGCCACCCTGATCGACCATGAACGCCACCGCCACCCCGCTCCCCACTTTTGACGATGTGCAGGCCGCTGCCCAGCGCCTGCAGGGCGTTGCCCACCGCACGCCGGTCCTGCGCTCGTCCACCCTCGACAAATTGACGGGGGCAGCGTTCTTCTTCAAGTGCGAGAACTACCAGCGCATGGGCGCCTTCAAGTTTCGGGGCGGCTACAACGCGCTGGCCCAGTTCTCGCCGCAGCAGGCGCAGCGCGGCGCGCTGGCCTTTTCGTCGGGCAACCATGCGCAGGCGATTGCGCTGTCGGCCCGCATCCTGGGCATGCCCGCGGCCATCGTGATGCCCGAAGACGCCCCGGCGGCCAAGCTCGATGCCACGCGCGGCTATGGCGCCGAGGTCATCACCTATGACCGTTTTAGCGAAGACCGCGAGGCGATCAGCCAGCGCATTGCCCAGGAGCGTGGCATGACCCTGGTGCCGCCCTACAACCATGCCGATGTGATTGCCGGCCAAGGCACCAGCGCGATGGAACTGTTCCAGGACGTGCCCCAGCTCGACTACCTGTTTGTCTGCCTGGGCGGCGGCGGACTGCTGTCGGGCTGCCTGCTGTCGGCCAAGGCCATGGCACCCCAGTGCAAGGTCTATGGCGTGGAGCCGGAGGCCGGCAATGATGCCCAGCAATCGCTGCGCAAGAGTGAGATCGTCAAGATCGCCACGCCCCGCACGATTGCCGATGGCGCGCAGACCCAGGCACTGGGCGACCTGACCTATGCGATCATCCGCCGCGATGTGACCGACATCGTCACCGCCAGTGACCCGCAGCTGGTGGACTGCATGCGTTTTTATGCCGAGCGCATGAAGATGGTGGTCGAGCCCACCGGCGCGCTGAGCCTGGCCGGGGCCCGCTTTGGCGGCGTCGATCTGCAGGGCGCCCGCGTGGGCGTGCTGATCAGCGGCGGCAATGTGGACCTGGGCCGCTACGCGCAATTGCTGGGCAGCGCCTGAGCGGCGAATAGCGGCGATTGGCGACGATGGGCCCTGCAAAAGCCTACCATTCGGTAAATATATTCACCGGCAGCGCACGGCCACAGAGCGGCACTGCTACCATTGCGGCCAAAAATGACATTGGCAACTACCATGAGCACCGTTCACCTCATCGACCACCCGCTGGTCCAGCACAAACTCACCCTGATGCGCCGCAAGGAAGCATCGACCAACAGCTTTCGCCGCATGCTCGGCGAGCTGTCCACCCTGATGGCCTATGAGATTACGCGCGACTTCCCGCTGCAGGATCTTGAGATCGAAACCCCGATGGAAAAGATGGTCGGCAAGGTCATCGATGGCAAGAAGCTGGCCCTGGTCTCCATCCTGCGCGCGGGCAATGGCTTTCTCGACGGCATGCTCAACGTGGTGCCCGGCGCCCGTATCGGCCACATCGGCCTCTACCGTGACCCCGAAACGCTGCAACCCGTCGAGTACTACTTCAAGATGCCCGACAACATGGGCGAGCGCGATGTGATCGTTGTCGACCCGATGCTGGCCACCGGCAACTCGGCCGCCGCCGCCGTGCAGCAGCTCAAGGACAAGTGCCAGCCCAAGTCGATCAAGTTCATGTGCCTGCTCGCAGCCCCTGAAGGCATCAAGACCATGCAGGCCGCCCACCCCGATGTGGACATCTACACGGCCGCCGTGGACCGCCAGCTCAACGACCACGGCTACATCCTGCCGGGCCTGGGCGACGCGGGCGACCGCATCTTCGGCACCAAGTAAGCCCAGCCACACCGCCTGCCCACCGCGCGCTGGGCATGCGAGGTCCGACGACGCCGCAGCTTGCCCATGGCAGGGCGTAGGACAAATCGCACACCCAACACGCAGCAGCTTTGGTTAAATGGGCTTCGGGGCATCATTGCCGGGAGACCACACCATGAGCTACCATCTGCTGGTTTTTGCGCCCACTGCCGCGCCCAAGGAGGCGTCGGCCTTTGGTCTCTGGTTCCAGGCGCAGACCGAATGGCCTGAGCACCATGACTATGAGGACCCGGCCGTCGCCACCTTGTCGCTCAAAGCCTGGTGCCTAGATATGATGCAGCGCTTTCCCCCCCGGTCAGGCCCTTACCGGGAAGAACTCCCACCCGAAGACAAAAGTCTGCTCGCCGACTACAGCATTGGCCGCAATATAGTTTTTGTGGCCGTGCAGCCGTCGCAGGCCAAGGCCGCACTGCAATTGGCGCGTGCGCTGGCAGCGCAGCACTGCGTGGGCCTGTACGAGGCCAGCGCATCGCCAGCCGCCGTGCGCCTGCCCGATGGCAACAATGGCTTGCAGGCGGCGTTTGACTGCAAGCCGGACATGGGCTGAGCAGGCCTCCAGAGTCAGCGCGCCGACTCGCTATCGCGGGCCTTGAGCACCATGCTATTGCCCGAGATGCTCACATCAAAGTAGCGCAGGAAGTTCTGCCCCAGCAGCGCATCGCGTGCGCTCTCACCGGTGTAACCGGTGCCCACGCGCAAGTCGTTGACGGCCAGCGGCCCCACTTCGATACGCTCGGCCCGGCTCATCATGCCCTGGCGCACGCCATTGGCCGTCTGAAAGCTGATCGGCACGCCTTCGCCCAAGTTCGCACGCTCGGCCACCGTATCGGTGATGCTGATCAGGCTGGCGCCAGTATCGACCATGAACTGCACCGGCACGCCGTTGACCGAGCCTGCGACGCGAAAGTGCCCGTCGCGGTCGCGGGGAATCTCCAGCACGCCATGGGCCATGACCTTGCCTTCGCTGGGCTTGCGGTAGACCTCGGTCACCAGGTAGATCGCCAACATCACGCCAATCCAGATGGCCAGCAGCAGCCAGGTCGTGCGCCGGCTGGCATCGGGTGGCGTGCGCACAGACCCTGGGCCGCCAGCGGGCTGCGGGCTGCCCGGCCATGGCGATGGATGCGCCGCGCCTGCGGGCTGTGCTGAAGAGGAGGAATTGGGGCGTCGGGTGCGTAAACGGCTCATGGATCAGGATTTTTTGCCTACGCAAGCAAACTGTGCGACGGCCGGTGACAAAGCATAAATCATACTGGCATGGCCCGGGCCACGCCGCTGCACTGTGCGCGCGGGCTTGTCGCGCTTCATTGGCGCCCGGCCGCAGCCGCCTGGCGGACAAGGTGAGCAGCAGGGACCGGGCTGGACTGGGGTAGGATTGCCGCCAGTTATCACCCTGCCCTGTTATTCATGACCATCGACCGTCGCCATTTGCTGCAATCCCTGGCGGGCTTTGCCGCCGCCGCTGCCCTGCCTGCGGGCTGGACCAACGCCCATGCAGCCCAGGCCCATTGGCCCAGCAAACCCCTGCGCTTTATCGTTGGCTACCCGGCGGGCTCCTCGCCCGACATGCAGGCGCGCATGATCGCCCAGCCGCTGGCGCAGATCCTGGGCCAGCCCGTGGTGGTCGACAACCGGCCCGGTGCCAGCGGCAATATCGGCGCTGACCAGGTGGCCCGCGCGAGCGATGACCACAGCTTTGGCATTGTGGGCAATGGCCCGCTGACCTCGTCGCAGGCGCTGTACGCCAAGCTGCCCTACGACCCGGTCAAGGACTTTGCGCCGCTCGCCCTGGTGGGCGTATCGCCGCTGGCCTGGGTGGTGCCCGCCAGAGCGGGTGCGCAGACCGACAAGGCGCTCGCCAGCCTGCGCCAAAAAGGCAATGCCGCCAGCTATGGCTCCACCGGCCTGGGCTCGGGCGGCCATCTGGGTATGGAGCTGCTCAAAGATGCGCTGCATTTCGAGGCCGTGCACATCCCCTTCACCGGTGCGCCCGGTGTTGTTGGCGCGCTGATGGGCGGCCAGCTCGACTGCGCGCTGCTGCCCATATCTTCGGTGCTGCCGCTGGTGCAAAGCGGCAAGCTGGCGGCGCTGGCCGTCACCTCGGCCCAGCGCACGCAGCTGATGCCGCAGACGCCCTCGATGCGCGAAATCGGCGCCCAGGATGTGAATATCGAAGTCTGGAATGCGCTGATGGCCCCCGCCAGCATGCCGGCCGCCATCCGCAGCCAGTTGAGCGAGGCCTTGCTCAAGGTGCTCAACACCGCCGATATCCGCGATCAGCTGCTGCGCCAGGCCTGGACCTTGGAGGACGCGTCGCCAGCTGCGCTGCAAACGCGCATCAGCAGCGACCGCAAGATGTACAACGCCTTGATTGCGAAAAAGAAACTGCAGCTGGAGTGATACCCGCGCTGCTGCAACACCAAGGGCCCTCGCAGGGCCCTTTTTTTGTGCGCTAAGCCGACTTAGCGGCGCACCTGCAACGCACCCGGGTTGACGATATTCGACGGCCGGCCCCTGATGAAGTTGACCACGTTGTCGAAAGCCACGCCAAAGTATTGCTCGTAGCTGTCCTGCTCGACATAGCCAATATGGGGCGTGCAGATGCAGTTCTCCAGCCGCAGCAAGGCATGGCCCTGCAGGATAGGTTCGCTCTCGAACACATCGACGGCCGCAATGCCGGGGCGTCCCCGGTTGAGCGCGGCAATCAGCGCATCGGGCTGCACCAGCTCGGCCCGCGAGGTGTTGACGAAGGTGGCCGAGGGCTTCATCTGCGCCAGGTCCTCAAAGCTGATGCAGCCCTTGGTCTGCTCGCTCAGGCGCAGATGCACCGTCAGCACATCGCTATTGGCAAAAAAGAACTGCTTGCTCGGCGCCACCTTGTGGCCGTCGGACAGCGCCTTGGCGCGCGAGCCATCGCTGCCCCAGACCAGCACCTCCATGCCAAAGGCCTTGCCATAACTTGCAATCAGCTGGCCAATGCGGCCATAACCCCAGATGCCCAGCGTGCGCCCACGCAGCACTGTGCCGAGGCCAAAATTGGGCGGCATATTGGCCGCCTTGAATCCCGACTGCTGCCAGGCGCCATGCTTCAAGTTGGCAATGTACTGCGGCAGGCGGCGTGCTGCGGCCATGATCAGCGCCCAGGTGAGCTCGGCAGGCGCAACGGGAGAACCCACGCCTTCGGCCACCGCCACGCCGCGCTCGGTGCAGGCCGTCAAATCCACATGGGAGCCGATGCGCCCGGTCTGGGCAATCAGTTTGAGACGGGGGAGCTTGTCGAGCAGCAGGCGGTTGATATGCGTACGCTCGCGGATCAGCACGATGATGTCGGCATCCTTGAGGCGCACCGACAACTGTCCTAAACCCTTGACGGTATTGGTATAGACCTTGGCCGAATAGGCGTCGAGAACGGATGCACACTGCAGTTTGCGCACTGCATCCTGATAATCGTCCAAGATCACTATATTCATAGGAAGACCATTCTCGTCGAACGCCAACCAGGCTGCTTTGCCCCACGCAAGCCACCTGTACACGGCAGCGCGCTGGCAACATTCACCGAAAAACCGGTTTCTGAGCACCGCTGAGTACCGCATCAGCTATGAACATCATAGCATTGAATAATCTCGGCCCTTTGCCATGCCCACCAGCTGGCGACATGCCTGCAACAACAGGCGGCTGCGCCACCCGTCCGTGCTGCCGCGTGCTATGCAAATCTTTGCACAAGCCGGTGCAGGGGCGCTGTCATCGCCCTGGCCGCCTGCTGCGTTGTGCACAGTGCGTCCAGCGCCCGCCAGACTGTTGCTTTCAACGCAAATTTAGAAGCTCGGGCGCGGCAACGCTAGCGCTGGCTCACGCCGAGCGCTATAACAATTGCTTGTTACTTTGCTTTGTTGGTTGATAGCACTATGACGAATTTGGTCGCTCCATCCCGCAGTCGTTGCCCACAACAGATGTTGGCGCAAACCATGCAGGAATGGGGAGGAACAGACGACCTCTGGGTATTTGCCTACGGGTCGCTGATCTGGCGCCCGGAGTTCGAATTTTTGGAATGCCGCCACGCGCGGGTTTTTGGCTGGCACCGCGCGCTCAAGATGTGGAGCCACATCAACCGGGGCACGCCCGAATGTCCGGGTCTGGTGTTCGGCATGTTTTCGGGTGGCAGCTGCCGGGGCATGGCGTTTCGCATCGCCCGCCAGCATGTGCCCGAGATGATGCCCCGCCTGTGGCAGCGCGAAATGGCCACCGATTCCTACGATCCCAAGTGGCTCGATTGCCAGACCGAAGACGGCCCCGTCAAGGCACTGGCCTTTACTCTGTCCAAATCCAGCCCGCGCTGCACGGGCACCTTGAGCGAAGAAGACTACCGCCGCATCTTCGCCCAGTCCTGCGGCATTTATGGCACTACCTTGGACTACGCCGAGTCCACCTACACGGCCCTCAAGAGCCGGGGCATCCAGGACCGCGCCTTGGAGCGCCTGCTGCGCCTGTCCGCCTCACGTGCCCATGCGGGCCAGCAAGCGCGCAGCCTGCTGGGCCAACCAAGCCTCAGCACAGCCAGCTCTGCCACTTAAACCCCATTGCAACTGCTGAACCAGCGCGCCTGGTGCGCTGGCCTGAAGGCTGATCTCCCTACAACTGCGCCAGAAAAACAAACACCCCGCCTTTCTGGGGCCAGATGGCCACGGAAGCGAGGTGCATGTTGAGAGCGGATGGACTGTCTTTGGTCCATCCCGGGCGGGAATGTGCAGCTTCCGCGCCCTATTCGCAAGTAACGGCTCCATGGAGGAGCCGTCTACTGGGGTGGGTTGCCGGATTCAGTATCGGCAAGCAGGAAAAAAGAGCTACTGGCGCCAGTGCTTAGCGCTTGCGATCACGTTCGTCTTCTGGCCAGATGCTGAAAACATTTGCGGTGGTCATGTGAACAATCTCCTAAAGATGGGTGTTCAACGCCGGGGCTGACGAGGCGGTTGACAGCAGGCCTTAGAAATTTAAATGTTTACACACTGTTTACCTAGGTTGATTTAACCCATGAAAAACAACGATGAGAAATGTATCAAAAACTTGATTTCGGCTACATTTTCGGCATATTATTGATATATATCAATGGCTTAAATCGTAAACGTAGAGAGTAACTTAAATTAACAGCAACACCATTTGATGTTCAGTAAATATTGCATTCCGTCGTAATCTTGACAACTTTCAGGTCATTTCGATTTTAAATCGTCAATTATTTAGCCATTTAGACGTAAGTATGGACGAAAAATCAACTGCGCAGCCACCTTGACTGCTGCTTACAGAACCCGCCAAGCGCAGGTGTTCAACGCACAATGACCTGCTTTTGCGGGTTCCAACCATGGTTGAGCGGGCCATGGCCCTGGCCGGTATGCACATCGGCACCCGATTCAATGGCGCCCAGAATGTACTGCCGCGCCAGGCTGACGGCGGCCGGCAGTGGCTGCCCCAAGGCCAGCTGGCAGGCAATGGCCGATGACAGGGTGCAGCCGGTGCCATGGCCGTTGTGCGTGTGGATACGGGTGGAAGCCAGGCGCAGGCGCGCGCCGTCGGCAGTGGCCAGCAAGTCCACCACCTCGTCGCCCGGCAAATGGCCGCCCTTGATCAGCACGGCCTGGGCGCCCAGGGCCAGCAAGTCCTGCGCCGCCTGCTCGAGCTGGTCGGCATGCACCAAGCTGCGGCCCAGCAGCAAACCCGCTTCGTCCAGGTTAGGGGTGATGAGTGCAGCGCGGGGAAACAGCTCGCGCACCAGCTCAGCCACTGTGGCCTCGGCAATCAGGCGGTCGCCGCTGGTGGCGACCATCACCGGGTCCAGCACCACATGGGGCAAGGCATAGCGGTCAATCGCCGCAGCCACCACGGCGACAATCTCGGGCGCGTGGAGCATGCCGATCTTGACGGCATCGCAGCCAATGTCCTCCAGGACGGCATCGAGCTGCTCTTGCAGAAAGACTGGTGGCACGCCATGGATGGAGCGCACGCCTTGCGTGTTTTGCGCCGTCAGCGCCGTAATCGCGGTCATGCCAAAGCAGCCCAGCGCCGACATGGTCTTGAGATCAGCCTGGATACCGGCCCCCCCGCCGCTGTCGGAGCCTGCAATCGACAGCACCCGGGCATAACGGGGCAAGGAGACAGGAGAAGATGGGGTCAGTGAGGCCATGGCTGCAGTCCAAAAACAATGCCGGGCAACACTGGCCCGGCCTGGGCAAAATTATCCACGATTGTGACGACGGCTTGACACTGCACGGTGGTTGCAGCGCAGCGCTGTGCTTTAATGCAGCTTGAGACGAAACAGGGGTGTCCCTGCAGCGCTTTGGCTGCAGCGCGACTGAGATCAGACCCTGGAGCGCGCCGCCACGGTAGCGCTCCGCAACCCGATCCAGGTCATGCTGGCGTGGGGAGTTTTCGGCAGCTGCGCGCACTGTTTTGTCTATTGCCAAGCACAAAACATGTCCTCTCCGCCCTTCATTTCTCCCCAATCCCGTATCACCATTCTGGGCGCTGGCCTGCTGGGCCGGCTGATGGCGCTGGAGCTGTCGGGGCTCGGCTTTTCCATCGATCTGTACGACCGGGGCGGGCCAGACGCTGAGCATGCTGCAGCGCGCGTGGCCGCCGCCATGCTGGCGCCCCTGGCCGAGTCGGCCGTGACCGAGCACGGCGTGGTGCGCATGGGCCAGTACGGGCTGCAGCGCTGGCCCGCGTTGCTTGCGCAGCTGGAGGCGCCAGTGTTTTTGCAGCAGGCGGGCACCCTGGTGGTCTGGCACCGGCAAGACGCACCCGAAGCCCAGCGCTTTCATGGCATCTTGCAGCGCACGCAGGCTGCCATTCCGGAGCTGCCGCCTTTGCAAATGCTGGACCGTGCGCAGATCGCCGAGCTGGAGCCAGCGCTGGCGGGCCATTTTCAGGCGGCCTACTACCTGCCAGGTGAAGGGCAGTTGGACAATCGCCAACTGCTGGCCGCACTGGTGCCGGCGCTGCAGGCCCGGGGCGTGCGCCTGCACTGGCACCAGGCGCGCGAGCTGGATGACTTCTCGCCCGGTGCGCAGGGCCAGCCCGATCTGCTGATCGACACCCGCGGCCTGGGCGCCAAACCCCAGTGGAGCCAGCTGCGCGGCGTGCGCGGCGAGGTGCTGCGTGTGCATGCCCCAGAGGTGCAGCTGCGCCGCCCCACGCGCCTGATGCACCCGCGCTATCCGATCTACATCGCGCCCAAGCAGGACCACCATTTTGTCATCGGCGCCACCGAGATCGAGTCCGATGACATGTCGCCGGCCAGCGTGCGCTCGGCGATGGAGCTACTGAGTGCCGCCTACACCGTGCACAGCGGCTTTGCCGAGGCACGCATCCTGGAGATCAACACCCAGTGCCGCCCGACTTTGCCCGATAATCTGCCAGCCATCCGCCAGGTGCGGCCAAGGGTGCTGGAGGTCAATGGCCTCTACCGCCACGGCTTCATGATCTCGCCAGCGGTGCTGGACTGCGCGGTCGAGCTACTGCTGACCGGCCAATCACCCCTGGCAACGCGCTTCGATCTGGATGTGCGCCTGCTCGCGGGCGCCTGATGGCCCGCAGCCCCCCTGATGAGCCTAGACAAATGACGATACAGATTCTCTTTAACAACCAGGCCACCGCCTTGCCCGAAGGCGCCACCATCGCCGTGGCCCTGGCGCAGCTGCAGCCGCGCCCGCCGTTTGCCGTGGCCGTCAACACCGAATTTGTGCCCAAGGGCCAGTACGACAGCCGCCAGCTGCAAGCCGGTGACAAGCTCGAAGTCATCTCGCCCGTCACTGGCGGCTAAGCGCCGGCGCCATCTGCCCGGGCCACCCCCGCCCGGCCCCTGACCCGTATTTACCCAAGGCCTTTGCCATGAACGCCACTCCCTCCTCCGACGACGCCCTGGTGCTGTATGGCCAGCGTTTTCAAAGCCGCTTGCTGCTGGGCACCTCGCGCTACCCATCGCCCGCCGTGCTGGAAGCGGCCGTCGCCCGCGCCCAGCCTGCCATGGTCACCGCATCGCTGCGCCGCCAGGGCAGCAACGCTGCCGAGACCGGCAGCGATTTTTGGGCATTGCTCAAACGCCTGAATGTGCCGGTCCTGCCCAACACCGCCGGGTGCATGCGCCTGCAAGAGGCCATCACCACCGCGCAAATGGCGCGCGAGGTGTTCGAGACGCCCTGGATCAAGCTGGAGCTGATTGGCGACGACTACACCTTGCAGCCCGATACCTTGAACCTGGTGGAGGCCGCCTCCATCCTGATCAAGGACGGTTTTCAGGTGCTGCCCTACTGCACCGAGGACCTGGTGCTCTGCCAGCGCCTGGTCGATGTGGGCTGCCAGGCCGTCATGCCCTGGGCTGCCCCCATTGGCACGGGCCGTGGCCCCGTCAACCCGTATGCGATGCAGACCTTGCGCGAGCGCCTGGATGTGCCGCTGATCTGCGACGCGGGCCTGGGCCTGCCCAGCCATGCCTGCCAGGTGATGGAATGGGGCTTTGACGGCGTGCTGCTGAACACCGCCGTTGCGCTGTCGCAAGACCCGGTCGCCATGGCCGGCGCCTTTGCCGATGCCACCACCGCTGGCCACGCCGCCTTCCGCGCCGGCGCGATGCAGGCGCAGGACATGGCCCAACCCAGCACCCCGGTGCTGGGCACGCCGTTCTGGCACCAAAGCAACTAAAAGGCCATGCCCATGCACGCCTCCGCCACCCCAGCCCAGATCGCACAGGCCATCACCGCCGCCCACCAGGCCGCCTTTGCCAGCTTTCCGCCGCAACCCACGCCCGCGCTGCCCGCAGACCGCCAGCACGATGCCGTCTATGCCGGCGCCTTGGCCGCTTGCAGCGCACTGGGCTTTATCGCCATCGATGCCGAATGTCTGGCCAGCGCCTGGAGCGCGCAGACCGCCCGCACCGGCCAGTTCGATCCCCAGGCCTGGCCCACGCAAGCCGCCGATTTTGGCCTGCTGACCAGCGGCGGGCCTGAGGCCTTTGCGCCCTGCCCCCAGCGGCTGGGCCTCTATGCCGTGCTGCCAACGGCCGAATGGGTGGGCCGCATGGCCCGCACGGGCGTGCCTACGGTGCAGCTGCGCTTCAAATCCGACGATGCCCAGGCGATCAGTGCCGAGATTGCGGCTGCCGTTGCCGCAGTGGTTGGCACCGGCGCGCTGCTCTTTATCAACGACCACTGGCGCCAGGCGATTGCGGCGGGCAGCTATGGCGTGCACCTGGGTCAGGAAGACCTCGATGCGCTCAGCCCCGAAGAGTTAGCCGAGCTGCGCGCCAGCGGCGTGCGCCTGGGCGTCAGCACCCATGGCTATGCCGAGATGGTGCGTGCCAGCCAGGCCCAGCCCAGCTATATCGCGATGGGGGCGGTCTTTCCGACCACCTTGAAGAAAATGGCCACCGTCCCGCAAGGCTTGGCGCGCTTGGAGCGCTATGCCGCATTGACGCGCAGCTATCCCCAGGTGGCTATTGGTGGCATCTCGGCAGCAGAGTTTGCGCAGGTGCGCAAGAGCGGTGTCGGATCGATCGCCGTGGTGCGCGCCATCGTCAACGCAGGCAACCCCGAGGCCGCTGCCGCCGAGTTGATGGCGCTGATGGGCTAAGCGCGGCCCGCGCTACACCACATAAAGCAGCACGGCATCACGCCGCTGGGCCGCTGCCTGCCAAAAGCCGCGCAACGCGGCCTGCCGGCGCACCCACAGGCGCAGGGCTTCCAGGTCGGGCGCGCTGCCATCCTGCGTCTTTTGCCAGGCATGCATACGCTGCACCAGCTGGGCTGCGCTGATGGCGGCCAGCCGTTGCGCACTGTCCGTCACCAGGTCGGCCGGCCAGGCCCAGCACTGCTGGGCCAAGGTGCCCTCCACCGCCACACCGGGCTCGATCTCGGGCAGGTGCTGCATGTCCTGCTGCCACAGGCTGCCCTGGTCCAGCATGGCGAGCGGCCCGCCTTGCGCAGCACTGCGCTGCAGGTAGTCATCCATCGCCGATGGCTCGACCAGCAAGCCCCGCAGGCCATGGCGCGGCAGCGCATAAAAAAGTCCTTGCACGCTCATGCCGCCTCCCTGATCGCTGTTTTGAGCTGTTGCAGATGCGCGCTGTTGTCCGGGTCACAGATCTGCACCAGCAGCAGCGCTTTTTTCAGGTAGCTGCGGCGGGCATCGGTCTGCCCGTGCGCCGCCAGAAAATCCGCAAACACCTCATAGGCACGCGCTGCTGCCAGCGAGTAACCCCGGCAACTGCGCTGCTGTATGCGCAAGGCCTGCTGCACCAGGGGCTTGACCTGTGTCGGTTGGTGATGGGTGGCGAAAGCTGCGTAGTCCGCCAACATGCCAGAGACGGCCTCCGGATCGGGCATGCGCTGGCCTTGCTGGTCCAGCCGGTCAAAGCTGTCCACGTACAGCGCCAGCCGCTGCCAGCATTGCAGCGCCTGCGCCGTCTCGCCCAGCGCTGCATGGCTGGCGGCCATGCGCTGCAACAGCGCGCACAGTGCCAAGGCCTGGGCTGCGGCGTTGCCCCCGCTGCGCACATCGACCAGCGCCAGCGCTTGCGCATAGTGCTGCGTAGCGTGGCGGTGCTTCCCCTCCGCTTGGTACCCATTCCCCAGGCGTTCCAGCGCCTGGCGCCGCAGCGTGGCGGGCACAGCAGCCCCCTCGCGCACGGCCAGCGCCAGCAAGGCCTGGCCATGCCCACGTTGCCGCGCCGTATCGCCCAGATGCTGGGCTATCTCCATCGCATGCAGATGGTGCTGCGCCAGATCGGGCAGATCCCCGTTCTGGGCGGTCTGCAAGCCAATGGTCTGCTCACACAGCGTCAATGCCTGCGCCCAGTCCTGCGCTTGCATCAGCAGCGGGTACTGCCCTGGCTGCAGTGCAGGGGTGGCAGTGGTGCCCGGCGCCATCTTGGGCGCGCGCAGGCGCTGCAAACAGGATTGCGCCTGCTGCACCGGTTGCGCCAGCTCGGCAAAAGCCGCGCCCAGATGCACCCCCATCTGCAGTTTTTTGCGCGCGGCATCGAGGTGTTCGGTTTGGTAGAAGGTCATCCCCTGCAGCAGATAGGCCATCGCCAAATGGGGATCGTTTTGCGGTTTACGGCTGCGCTGCGCCAGGTACCTGACCAAGGTGTCCGCCTCGGCATGCGCGGTCTGGATATCCCGGTGTGCCAGCGCATCGCCAATATGCTTTTGCGCCATCTGGATGGCCAGCGACTTTTTGTCGGCCTGTAGATCGGCTGCAGGATCGGACTTGGGGTGAGGCAAGGGTGCTGCAGCCACCAGGGACTGGGCCACAGGGGCAAGCGCCGGGGCTGCCGCAGCCTGCACGCTCGCCGCTGGCTGCGATGCCTGCGCATCGAGCTGCGACTGGGCAAAGGCGGACAGGCGCGAATCCATGTCTTCCTCGACCCGAAAGTAGTCGAACAGCCAAAAACCATCCCGCAGCAGCCAAAAGACCACCGGCCCGAGCAGGTAAGGCGCGTAGCGTGCAAGGGGACCTCCCCATAGCCACAGCGCCGCGCACAGCACGCTGATGCCCAGTTGCGCCACGGCGCTTGCATAGCGCCCCAGATAAAAGCGGTGAGCGCCGAGCCACCCCACCGCCAACAACAGGCCCAGAGCCCATCGCGGATTTTTTCCCCCATCCCTCTTCCCTTGTGCTTTGTTTGGTCTGCACTTTGCCGCCCAGGCATGCACCGTATTGGCGCTGCCCAAGGCGGCATATATCGCGGGAAGTATAGCAACCGCTACCGGCTGCGCCAGGGCTGCCAGCGGGCGCGGAGCTTCAGTTGGCAGGCGCTGCCGCTTTGGCACCAGAGGGATTTAGCAAGAAAATCAGGCCTGCGCGAGGGCGCTATAGGGGCATGCCGCCGCTCTGCTGCCGCGCAATACCGATCGGCAGCGACCAGCAACGACCAGCTGCCGCCGGCATTGCCGTATCAAACATTTACCAAAACGGGCGCGTCGGTTTGGCGTTCGGGTTTGGTGCGGGCCGCTTGCATGACCTCGTGCGGTGGCAGATGCTTCATGCGGTGGTCGCTCCAGACCTGGCGCCAGCGGCGCGCACCGGGCATGCCCTGGCGCAGGCCCAGCATATGGCGGGCAATGGCGTACCAGTGCGTGCCGTACTCGGCAGCCTCGCGCTCCATGTAGCGCACCATCGCCTCTTCGACCGATTCACGGCTGATGTCGTTGTTGGGCTCGGCGCCATAGAACAGCGCATCCCAACGGGCCAGCCACCAGGGGTTGTGGTAGGCCTCGCGCCCCACCATCACGCCATCGACCTGGTCCAGCTGTGCCAGCACCGTGGCGTCATCGGCAATGCCGCCATTGATCGCGATGGTCAGCTGCGGAAAGTCCTTTTTCAGCTGCGCCACCACCTCATAGCGCAGCGGCGGAATCTCGCGGTTCTCCTTGGGCGACAAGCCCTTGAGCCAGGCTTTGCGGGCATGCACGACAAATACCTCGCAACCGGCCTCGGCCACCGTACCGATGAAGTCACGCACAAAGGCATAGCTCTCATTTTTGTCAATGCCAATGCGGTGTTTGACCGTTACCGGGATGTCCACCCCATCGCGCATGGCCTTGACGCCATCGGCCACCAATTCCTTCTCGTTCATCAGGCAGGCACCAAAGGCGCCGCGCTGCACACGCTCGCTGGGGCAGCCGCAGTTGAGGTTGACCTCGTCATAGCCCCAGTCCTGCGCCAGCTTGGCGCATTGGGCTAAGTCTGCGGGCTCACTGCCGCCCAACTGCAAGGCGACCGGGTGTTCCTCTGCAGAAAAGCGCAAATGCCGCGCCACATCCCCATGGATCAGCGCACCGGTCGTCACCATCTCGGTGTAGAGCAAGGTCTGGCGCGTGAGCAGACGGTGAAAATAGCGGCAATGGCGGTCGGTCCAGTCCATCATCGGCGCAACGGACATGCGTCCTGGCCAATGAAGAGGCGTTTTCCCTATGGAAACCAACGATTTTTCAACTGTCTGATTCGATGCCATTTGATCTAATTTCATGCCATTTTTAGCACTTTGGTGCTACATTCAGTGCAACAATTTTTCAATGTTGCACCGAGACTATGGGAACCATAATCCGCCGTGAGCGCAAAGACGGAAGCGTGGGCTACACCGCCCAAGTCCGCGTCAAAAAGGGTGGCAAGGTCGTTCACGCTGAAACCCAGACCTTTGACCGCGAAGCAGCCGCCAAAACCTGGATCAAGAAGCGCGAGACAGAGCTTGCGGAACCTGGCGCCCTTGATAAACCTGAAGACCCAATCCTATCTGTCGTCATCCAGAAGTACCTGGGGGATAAGCTCAAGCCACACGGGAAGACCAAGGATCAGGTTCTGCGCACAATTGCCAGCTCTTGGCTTGGTGAGACACATTGCTCTCAGATCGACAGTGCGACGGTCATCAAGTACCTAGAAGGCCTTACCAGTCAGCCCCAAACCCGAGGCAACTACCTTTCCCACCTTTCCGCGATTTTCACTGTGGCCCGTCCTGCTTCGGGCTACCCCCTAGACAAGCAAGCTTGTGAAGACGCACGCGTGGTGGCTGAAAAGCTTGGGCTCATTTCCAGGTCAAAGCAGCGCACACGCCGCCCAACTCTTGAGGAGTTGAACAAGCTCATGACCTACTACTCGGTCTATGAGCGAAAGCGGGAGGATTCTATCCCGATGACCTACATCATACTGTTCAGCCTATTCTCCACGCGCCGACAGGAGGAAACCTGCCGCATCTTGGGCGAGGATGTGGATGCGGAAAACTCTGAGGTCATCGTTCGCGACATGAAAAACCCGGGTGAAAAGATAGGCAACGATGTCACCACCCTCCTCCTGCCAGAAGCTCTCAAGCTCATTCAGAATCGCAAGGTGGCAAAGGGTCGCATCTGGCCCTACAACGCTGAGTCTGTCAGCACGAGCTTTACTCGAGCATGCAAGCTACTCGGAATTGAAGATCTACATTTCCATGACCTTCGACATGAAGGGATCAGCCGGTTGTTTGAGATGGGCTGGAACATTCCTCATGTTGCGCAAGTTTCAGGGCATCGCTCTTGGCAGAGCTTGCAGCGCTACACCCAGTTCAAGAAGGTCGGAGACAGATACGAAAATTGGGAATGGAAGACCAAGCTTCTGGCTGGGTAGAGTTTTAGCCTGGTCGAACATGAGGGTGCGGCCCTCGCTTGACCTCCTTGTATTTCGCGGAGAGCCAGTGCGACATCTTCCCCAAGATCTCATGCATCTCCCGGAGATTGGTGCCGCACATCCAAATTTGCGGCCAGCGCTGAAGCTCTCCCTCGTCAAACTCGAAACCTCGTAACAGGAGAGTCCCCGATTGGCGTTGCCGCCATACCTCGACACGCTCCAGCCCATGAATGATGAGCCGCATAGGCTCATTGCGATCTACCAGCCAAGTTTGGAAGCTGCCATCTGTCATTGCGGTACTGAGCAGCATTCCCATGGACTTAGCACGCCTGGCCAGTATTTCAGCCGGCAGGTACACACCATTGAAGCACAGCCGAAGCACATAGGCATCACACCCAACCCGGCGCTTGCCCTCCAAATCTAGCTCAGTGCCAGGTGTCGCCATACCCAGGTATAGCCCTGGCAAATCTTGACCCGCAAATTTCCTGACTGCTTCCATTGCTCGCTCCATTTACTGTATACATATACAGTCTTTTGGAGGTGTCTATGGATCAATCAAGATACTGGCGCTGGCACATCAAGAACGGCCAGGGGTGGCTGCAGACCACCGAGCACGAGCGATGGGATGGCATCAAGCCAGACTTCCCAGAGGCTATGCCGGTCTTGGGCACTATGATCTTGCACAGCACGCCACTGTCTTCTGATGCAGTGGCCCTTTATGAAAGCTTGGAGCCAGATGTCCCTTTCTGAACGCCGCGGTGTAGTCATTGGTCTTTGGCGGGCCTGGCGCCAGAACATGCGCGACCTTAGCGACGGCTGGTTCCCGTATTACGACTCGGGAAAGCAGATCCATCTGTTCTCTGAGTACCTGCAGGCCAGTCACCCTCACCTACTCGACATGCCAGGGCAGGCATATCAAACTATCCACCAGTGGATTGTGGAGGATGTCGAGGGTTAGGCCGGCCCTGCCGCGAACACTTCCACCGGTGCTAACTTGAGCAGCGCTTGTGCGTCTTTTATTGATCCTTCAAGCCACTGATCCACATCAGCCAGCTCGATGGGGATCACACTCCGCTTGTCTTGCTGGTCCAAGGGAAGTGGCTTTTTGGTATCGGGATTGAGCTCATTTTTGTTTATCTTCCCCATGATCTCGTGACCGTCAGCATTGAGTGTGAGCATCGTATAGCTCTCATGCACTTCGCCTGTGGCCCTATCTGTCCAGATATTCCACAGCCCGGCTAGCCCCCAGGGATCGCCATCCGCGCGCTTGAAGCGCCACCATTCGCACTTCTTAAACTGCGCCTCATATGGCCCCCAGTACGGCTCGTCAAAGGTGGTCGCCGGGATGATGCAGCGCTGGCCGCGTTTCCACGGGTCTTTGAAGCTGGCCTTGTCCGCCACCTCCTCGGCACGGGCGTTGTTGGTGCTGTACTTGATGTCAGGCGTCTTGCCGAACCAAGGGATCAGGCCCCATCTCCCCACGGCAAGCTCTTTGCTGTAGCCAGGGTCGTCTGCGGCGCGCCGGATGAATCCACCGGGTGATCGTGGGAACACATCGCGGGCACCCAGGCCCAGCTACCGGGGTTCAGCCACCAGTACTGCTGGATGTAGCCTTCATCTGGGGAGTGGTAGCGATTGCACATTGGAGCCTCTTGGCGCCAAGGTACAGGGGCCGGGATCTGACCGATGTCATCCGAAATCGATTTTCGCGCACCGGGCCTCGTTCTCGCTTTTATTGACGCATGATTGCATGCGATGTACGCTGGCTGCTTCGATACAAATTATTGGAGAGAGAAGAATGAATTTTAAAAAGTCATTTTTGAAGTTGGCAGTGCCATTTAGCATGGCTTTTGCATTCATAATGCGTAAACGCTCAAGTCAAACCAGAATACCCGACGAAAGTCACATTTTCCAGAGCTATTGTCAATGGCACCCCTGTAGATCGAGTTCGGGAAACCTATTCTTGGGGCATACAAACTTTACCAGCTCATCGAATTTCCAGGGCAAATTCTGGATTTTTGCATCACACTTTTGCAACTGAAAAGCCAGCTGGAGCTTCAACGCAAGAATTGAAGTTCCGTTTCAGAACTGTCGGCACATTTACATCAAATCCTGGAGCGCACTTTTTTGCAATGGCAAGAGCTGAAAGCACGGGATGGTACAACCGAGGCAAGGGCTTGATCGTAGGTGGTCTAAGTGCAACAGCTAATCCCTGCCCTAGTGGCGTTACAAGCCAGCCTGAGACCTGGTTCATAGATCCAGCGAGCGGTAATGCGACCAACTACGTCTGGGGTGGCGCCAACTGCGGTAGTCCGCTACTAGATAATGTTTGGTACGATGTATTCATTCATGTGGCCGACAACAACTGGTTTGCCTATCAAATCAAAAACCCAAGTGGGCAGTTGGTGGCAAATATTGCAATCCAAGACACAATTAACCAAGAGAATTCACTTATTAACAACAGGCTTAGCGGCTTCAGCTTCGGCCTCGTCTTTGCTAATAACATGTCCCAAGCCTGGACATTGGAATACGATAATATTCAAATTACTTGGTTTTAACGTCACATGGGGCCATGTTTATGTTTGGCATCTACTGACTTGAAAACACGTTAGAAAAAATAGCCTCCCCAGTGCCGTAGTGGCGCCGGGGAGGCTCTCGCCGTGTGCTTTCAACCATTCGTCACGCGACAGTTATTCAAATGTCAAAAAACCCTCCGAAGAGGGTTCACGGATCAGCTGGATTTCCGTCGGCGCATGAAGCCTATGGATCCGGCTACGACCCCGGAGAGCAGCAGCATGCCAACGCCGCCCAGGGCGGGTACTGGTGTCGGGGTAGCTTGAACCACTGGTGCAGCAGTGATCACGATGGTGAAGGTTTGTTCTGCGACATGAACTGCCTTGGCCGCGAGTGTTGGTTGCACCGTGCTATCCATGGCCATGACCGAGAAACTGTAAGTGCCAGTGGTCGTGGGCGTCCCGGAAATGATGCCGGTTGCCGTGTCGAGAGCCAGCCCAGGTGGCAGCTCGCCCGTCACGGAGAAGGTGTATGGAGGCAGGCCGCCTGTTAGCTGCAGAGGTTGAGAATATGCCGCTGCAACAACACCGCCTGCGAGCGTGATGTTTGGACCTGCACCCACAAACATCACGTCTGCGAGTGGAATAGCTTCTGCACTTTCGGGTGACGGAGCGCTGTCACCAATTGCGTTGGTTGCCACGACCGTGAACTTGTAGGGCGTACCATTGGTCAAGCCGGTGATCGTGCAAGAAGTTGCTGGCTCGGTGGCAGGGGCCACGGTCTCGGTTGTGCATGAGCCGCCAGGAACGCCTGTCACGGTGTACTTAGTGATGGGGGAGCCGTTATCACTCGCAGCAGTCCAAGTGACAGTCAGCGATCGATCCGCAACATTTGAAACACTCACGGACGGAACAGGGTCCGGGCTTGTGACGTTGGCGGTATAAAAAACGCGCTCAAAAGCTGAACTTTCATTCAGCCCAGTAGCCCCGCCGCATCTCCAGCCCCCGCTCAAATTGCCTTGATTGGTATGAACACACATGCGAGTAGCACTTCCTTCACCCGAAGAATTTTGTGTGTCACAACTTGATCTGCTTACAGCCTGCCCTTCCGCAGCAAAACCCCAAGAATAGCTCGAATTGAAATACCATGCGACTCCATTGGCTTGGTGGGTGATAGCAAAGGCTGTTCCCGTATCCGTCATCACGTCGATTTTGGGAGCTTGGGCCAACACCTGCAGGCTGTTGGTCCCGGTGGCGCGACAGGCCATCATCAATTGCTTGCCACCGCAAGCCGTGGATATTTCTTCTATAGATTTCCCGTTTTTGTCAAATGTTTCTTTGTAACACTCCGACCACCCGCCATCTGTCACCGTTTGCACGGCAACGTTTTGCTGCACACCTACAGGGTTGTAAGTAGGAGTGGCAGCATTTGCTGCGGCCATGCATAACATCGACAAGCCCAGAAATGTCCCGCGTTGATAGAGATACATACGAACGCCTCAGTTAAAAATTGGAATAAGTTATCAGTTTAGTATTTTTAACATTTACAAACAACTGTTTCTCTATTTTTTTTTTGTTAGAGGTGTCCCGAGCATAGAGCTGCGCTATCCACAACTCATTGGAATTGGATTGTCGCAATGTGGACCGTGTTTACCGGCTGCAAGCTTGGCCGCTGTCGTCACCGCTCAGCCGGCGCTCGATGTTCACCTGGTCACGCAGCGCGGCTACTTCGGAGTCTCTTCGTCTAAGGTCGCTCCCGAGGATTGCGACCACACCGAGGCCTTCTGCAAGCTGGCGGTCGAGGGCTGCCGCTTTATCTGCGAGATCGCTGCGGGCAGCTGCGTCGGCTTGGGCTTGCGCGCGATAAGTGGCGGCTCGGCTGTCGGTGTCGCGGTGCAGGCGCTCAGCACGGGCAAGCTCAGCGCGCACATCAACATCAATGCCGGTCTTGAGATTCGCCAGACGGTCGGCGTTGTAGATTGTGTCTTGGGCATGCTTGCTTTCCTTGATCGAAGTTTTCGTGTTTTCCACCAGCGCCGCATTTGACCTGGTGGATTCTTCTTTTGCTTGCTCGGAGCGGATTGATTCAATCTGCGCGCCCACACGCCAGGCCTGCACATTCCAAGTGCCAATGGCGGCCAGGGCCATCCCAAGCAAGAGAGCAGCAGCATGTGTGTAGACCATGTTTACCCCTGTTCTGCTAAGCATTTGGCTTGCCTTTCTAGCTGCCGGGTCCACACGCCCTTGCAGCCTTTCGGGCCCCAGTTCTGCGGCAGCGAACAATCCCGGCCCGCTTGCTTCCGCCAGGCGGGCAGCGCGTTGCAGGCCTGCAGGTATTCACCGTTCAGCAGGTTGCGCCGCATCGAGCTCGTGCGCCAGTTTGTGATGCCGAACTGGTAGGTGAAGTCCATGTAGAGGTCATATTCGCCCTGGGTGAGCTTCACCCCTGGCAGGCTGGCCCGGAACATGGCTTCGTCCTTGCTCTTGTGGCGCTTTGAGCAGTCTTCGCTGTGGAAGGATGGCCAGGCCTACGGCGTGCGCCGCTGGAATGGCAGCACCGGCACAGTAGCTGGCCAGCAAGGGCCTGGCCAGGGCGCATACAGCGTTGCCGATCCCCGACACTATGGCCCTGCAAAGCACAGCAACGAATTTCGCATCGTCCGCTGGGACAAAGCTGCTATGGCAGTAACCAGTGCCCACGGCAGCGGCCAGGCGGTGGCGGACCCGCGCGGCGGTAGCGATCCCACCCTGTTGCATGGGAAGCGCCATGTGACTGAATGGACAGGGCCGACCCGGACAGTGATTGCAGGCAGCACCTCGGGCGAAGGCGCATACGCAGTGGCAGATCCACGCTCAGGCATGGATGCCGACCGTGCAGCATATCTCACTGGTGGGCACTATGGCGTAGTGCCCTGGGCCACGTCCGCCGGCGCAGTCAGCGGATCAGCTTGTCACGACAACGGCCGCTGGTCGGTCGCGGATCCACGGCCCATGCCAGCGCCTGCTGAAAAGCTGGTTTGCAGAATCGTGGCCGAAGACGGCACCTGGCACCGCCCATTCACCACTCTGGAGCTTGCAGCGCTGCAGAGTCTGGTAGACCCTGAAGAGCAGCTGGAACTGGATGGTCTGAGCGACCAGGCCTGGCGAGAGCGCATCGGCAACGCGGTGCCCAGCGCAGCCGGCGAAGCCATAGCGCACGTCATGGGCGAAACGCTCTTGCTCGCTTGGTCTGGAGAAACCTTCCTGCTGTCGGCCCAGCCAGTTTGGGTCAAACCCATGGCCGTCGTACTTTCTCTGCCAGTAGCTGCTTGGTAGCTGCCTGCTTCACCCGTACCATTGCCCGCCTTGAGCGGGCATTTCCACTTTTGGAGCCCCAATGTCTGAAACCACCCCTTCCGTTCCCCTCAAGACTGCACCCTGCTCTGCAACTTGGGATTTAATCGAGCAGCTGGAGAGCAGCAAAAACCGACTGCACCTCGAATACATGGGTAAGGCCATGCCGGCCGATGTGTACCTGCGCTTCCAGAAACTGCGCGACGAGCGTATCCCGGCACTGCTGGACCAGCTGCGCGCTGGCCTAGCCGAAGCCCCTGATCAACCGCCTGCCCATTTTGCTCACGCCTATGCGGACCAGCTCCTGTTGCGCTGCTTGGTGCCGAGTGAGTCGGCACCCCAAGCTCAACCCGCTGATGCACTGGATTTTGAAGCCGCAGCAAAGGTAATGGCCCAGCGGATGGATTACCCCTGGGAGCACATGCCAGAGGAAGGCAGATCGCACATGCGCGAGAGCGCAAGAAAAATTGTCAACGCCGCCATGGCTGCCGGCCAGGCCAAGTAGGAAGGTTGAAAGGCTACAGACGGTCTATCTCAGCAACAGCCTTAGTGAACAAGTTCAAGGCAGCATCGCTATCAATTGTGGCCATTAGATCGATGTCCAGCTCGTCAAGGCTAACGTCGCTGTACCCCATGGACCATGTCGCGTAGCGGCGCTCTTCAAGGTCGTCGCCTGCATTCAGTTGCAGGAAGTCTGTATGCCTGCTGTCCTTGGGGAGCTTAGCCACCAACGCATCGACCTCGCTCGCAGGCCCTTCAATATATTGCGTAAAGCGCTCACCATCGAAAACCAGAATGCCAGTGATGCCGTGCGAGGCGTTGAACTCACGCGCCACCTTCACGATGTTTCCCACCTCAGTGGGGTCGCAGTCAGGTGCCAGCCGACTTGAATAGAGGAAAAAACTCAGTGGAGTGGACATAGCAGCACCTTTCATGAACTGATCCACTGTACACCCTCCCGAATTACATCTTTGCTTTTATGCAAATTCATTTGGAAAACACACGAAACCTAACCAAGGTTGCACCATGACCACCCTGCACTTACCACTCAAGCGCCAATACTTCGAGGCCATACGCGACGGCACCAAGCTCGAGGAATTCCGCTTGTGCACACCATACTGGGCCAAGCGCCTGGAGGACCGCGCGTATGACCGGATCATCCTGACCTCGGGCTACCCCGCCCGCGACGATCTTGCTCGGCGCCTGATAACTCCTTGGCGCGGCTTCATGGTGAAGACGATCATCCACCCGCACTTCGGCCCTAACCCTGTGCGGGTCTATGCTATCGATGTGAAGCAACCTTCGTGACCAAGTCACTTTTCCGAGTCGGTCACTGGCATATATGGCATCTTGGTTCGTGGAGTATTTTTGATGAGAAGAATTCGACACCTGACAAACCGACATCGAGCAAATTCCACCAACTTGGCTCTTGGATGGCTACTGGCTTTCAACGCTGGTGCAGTTAATGCGGGTGGCTTTCTAGTCCTGCACATGTACACCTCGCACATGACAGGATTCGCGTCACAGATAGCTGATGGCCTGGTCCTGGAAAACATGAAGATGCTTCTGAATGCGCTGGGCGCCATCTTGTCCTTCATGACCGGCGCAGCCGTCTGTGCTGTTTTGGTGAACTGGGGTCGAGAAAAGCATCTCTACAGCGTTTACGCGCTGCCGCTAATGCTGGAGGCATTGATGCTCTTGCCCTTCGGTCTGATGGGCGCTGTCACCCTCTCCTGGAACACGCCATTCGCTGTTCCCATCACAGTTCTGCTGCTCTCATTCATGATGGGACTTCAAAACGCTGTGGGCTCAAAGACCTCTGGTGGAAGCATTCGCACAACCCATATGACTGGGAACTTCACGGACCTGGGAATGGAATTGGGCAAGCTATTCTTTTGGAAGCGAAGTGGCACTGCTTGTACGGTTCCAACAAGCCGTGTGCGGCATAACTGGGTGCGCATGCGTGCCTCTGCTGGTCTGATTGGCATGTTCGTGCTGGGAAGCATTACGGGCGCAGTTGGCTTCAGCTACATCGGGTTTTTCTGTGTGGTGCCGCTGGCCGCGCTACTGCTCGCGGTGTCAGTGCCGCCATTTATTCATGATGCCAAGCACTCCAACGAGATGCGCGCATTTTTCCAAAAAAGGTGGTGATCACTGAATCACCACCGTCTTAAACAGCAAACCCGCCTAGTGAACTGACCCCAAGAAGTTGGACAGTTGGAAGCTAGGGACTGAAGGCCTGAATCCGGTATTGCACTGGACTCAGGCCTTTTAGTTTTAGCTTGATGCGTTGGTGATTGTAGTAATGGATGTAGTGGTGAAGACCTTCTTGAAGCTGCGCCACACTGCTGAACTTGTTGAGGTGGAAGAACTCGGACTTCAAGGTTCCGAAGAAGCTCTCCATCGCTGCGTTATCCAAGCAATTGCCCCGACGTGACATGCTTTGCACCAGGCCATGATCGGCCAGCAAGCGGCGATAGGCACGACTTTGGTACTGCCAGCCCTGGTCGGAATGCAGCAATGGTTTTTCCTCCCTGCCCAGCTTGCCTAGCGCCTTGCGCAACATGTCACCCACCATCTAATACGGCATTTCTGCTCATGGCTCAGTACAACGCCATGGCGGTGATTCCGCTTGATCAAGTAGTCAAGGACTACTTCCCGCACCTGGGAACGCAAAAGTTCCTGCGCAAGATCGCAGCGGGCGAAATCAAGCTCCCTTTGACCCGCATCGAGCCCAATTCACAGAAGGGGGCAAAGGGCATCCATCTCACTGATCTGGCCACCTACATCGATGCTCAACGAGCAGCCGGTGTAAAGGAATCGAAGCAGCTAAATGGCGAACGGGTGCAACAATAAAGCAACATCGAAAAAGAGAATCCCCATAAGTCTTTGTACTTATGGGGATTTTTTTCGTTTGCCTGTCCGATCCATCATCGGCGCAACGGACATGCGCCAGGGGCTGTGGGTAGAGAATCAGTCATGGTGGTTGCGCGGCCAAGGCGTGGCCCTCGAATGTGGTGGCCCACACAGGCAGAGGCAGCGCCTGCGGGCAATCGGCTATTTTAAATCCTGCGCAGCCAGGGCGCCGAGCAGCACCCCAAAAGCCTGTCATGGCGGGCCGACCTGTTCGCTCCACTGCCAAGCTTGACGCCCTAGTAATAATTGCCCAGCAACGACGCCACCTCGATGAGCAGCAAGATGGCAAACATGCGCGCAAGGCCACTGAGGTCCGAATCGGGGCCCAGAACCTCATCCTGGCGCGTGCCGTAGGGCCGGTACATGGCCGATGCGGTGGGTATGAGTGCAACGGCCAGACCAAACAGCAGGGTTTTGAGGCCAAACAACCAGGTCACCATGGGCGTGAACACGCTGGCAAACATGCGCGTGTACAGGTCAAAACCGACCCAGCTCAGCCCGTAGACGCTGAGGTAGACCATGACCAGCGAAACCACACAGGACAGCGCAGCCAGCGTAATCGAGGCATACATGCTGGCGACCACCAGGGGCAGCATCTCCGTGCGCACAGGGTCATAGCCGTGCTCGCGCAGGCGCTCAAAATGCCCCGCCTCGCGCAACTTGGTCAGTTGCGCACCTGCCGGAATCGAGCAGCGCATCGCGACAAACAAGGCCGCCGTCAGCGGGATGAGCTCGAGCACCAGCACGCGGATGACCATCTCGACAGCGACGCGCGAGAGGCCATAGCTCGTGGCGGTTACAAAGACGATCCGCGCCACCACCAGGCACAGCAAGGCGGCCAACGCGGTAAAGCCCAGCAGGATGGGCGCGGTGTCGACATACATGCGGCGCATCAGCCGCGCGCGGGTCTGCGGGCCGTAGCTGGTGGGCGACATCAGCATCACCAGCACGACCGCACCCAGGTAAAAAATACGCCACCAGGCCACCGCCCAGCGGCGCGCCGTGCGCCAGGTCCGGTGGGGCCATTGGGGTTGAAGCAGACTTGCCAGCATCAGGCGATCATAGGCGATCGGCGCCATCGTGGGCACCTGCCAGCAACATGGCTGGCAAGCCCAGACACTGCCACCGCGCCATGAAAAAGTGGCTCAAGACTTCTGGCGCGCCTTCCAGGCCTGCACCGCCTTCAAGGTCTGCTGCACATGCTCGAGCGGATCGCTGCCCTCATGCGCATAGATCACCTTGCCGTCAGGTGCAATCACGTAGGAGATGCGTGAAGCGGTGCCCGGCCGTGCGGCGGAGCCTGCGTCATAGGCCTGGATGGCCTTGGCATCGGGGTCGGAGGCGACGCTGAACTGGTCACGGCAGGCCTCGCTGGAGAAGCGCTGCATCGTGGCAATGTCGTCATGCGAGATACCGACGACCTGCGCGCCGGAGGCCGCAAAGCTCGGCGTGGCCTCGGCAAAGGCATGGGCCTCGATCGTGCAGCCCTGGCTGAAGGCCTTGGGGAAGAAGTACAGGACGACGGGGCCGCGCTTCAAGGCCTCGGCCATGTCAAAGCGCTGCACCTTGCCGGCCAGTGCCGACTGTGTGCTGAACATCGGTGCCTGGGCACCAACAGCCAGCGCCGCCTGGCTGGGCAGGCTGACCAGCGCCGCGCAGCCCATCACCACCGAGGCCAACGCACCCACGAATTTTGCTTTCATAGTCGATCCTTCTGTTGTCATCTAGATACGCCCCAAGCCTGGGCCATTGGCGGCAGACTCTGTTTTTCGCCTGCGCTCCATCGCTCCACACCACAGCCCCTAGAATATGCCACCTGGCGTGATGGCATACATCATCACCCCTTTGACTGTTTATGCAACTACCTCCTTGGCCGACTGTGCGAAAGCCATGCGAAGGTGTGACCCTCAAGGAGACAACAAGATGATGAAACACATTCTGCAATGCGCCGCCGTGGCGCTGACGGTGGGGGCCGCTTCGGGTGCCATGGCCCAGGGCTCGGCGACGGACTACCCCGGCAGCAAGCCGGTGCGCATGGTCGTGCCCTTCCCACCAGGCGGTGGCACCGATATTCTCTCGCGCATCATCGCGCAAAAGCTCAGCGAACAGAACCACTGGACGGTGGTCGCTGACAACCGGGCCGGCGCGGGCGGCACCATCGGTATCAGCGAAGTCGCCAAGGCCCAGCCAACGGGCTATGACATCGTCATGGGCCAGAAGGACAACGTGGTGCTGGGCTACTACCTGTACAAGGGCCTGCCCTGGAACCCCGCCAAGGACCTGACGCCCATTGCCCATGTGGCCTACTCGCCGGTCATCATTGCCACCTCGGAAAACAGCAAGTTCAAGACCTTGAACGATGTGATCGCCGCCGCCAAGGCCGACCCCGGCAAGATCACCTACGGCTCGCCCGGCAATGGCACCAGCATCCATATCGCTGGCGTGCTGTTTGAGAAGGCGGCCGGCGTCAAGCTGACCCACGTGCCGTACAAGGGCTCCAACCCCGCGCTGCTCGACACCCTGTCGGGCAACGTCGACCTGCTGGTGTCTTCCGTGCCCTCGGCCATTGGCCAGATCAAGGCCGGCAAGCTTCGCCCGCTGGCCGTGACCTCGGCCAAACGCAGCAGCTCGCTGCCCGATGTGCCTACCGTTGCGGAACTGGGCATGAAGGGCTTTGATGTGAGCACCTGGTATGGCCTGTTTGGCCCCAAGAACCTGCCCGCCCCCATCGTCAGCAAGCTCAACACCGAGGTCAACAAGCTACTGGGCCAAAAGGAAGTGCAGGATTCCATCCTGGCCCAAGGCGCCGAGCCCCAGGCCATGTCCGTATCGGACTTTGACAAGTTCTTCCACAAGGACTTCCAGGACGCTAAGGCCATTGTTGAGGCCTCGGGCGCGACCATCCAGTAAGCCCCAGGGCTGGGATACGGCAAGGGCACCTCGCAGGTGCCCTTTTTTTATGACCAGGCCAATGGGCCGATGGTGATCAATGGCAATGCCAGCGCTCAGGCACCGTCGCCCTGGAAGGCCTGGCGGCGCAAGGTCACCACCAAGGTATCGCGGTGGCCGGGGGCATCGCCCAGCGGCTGGATCGGCGTGCTCTCATGGATCATCCGGGCGTCGTCGAGCAGCATCAGCGACCAGGGCTCGGTGAGCGTAAAGCGCAGGCCTTGCGGGCCCTGGGCGTCGAACACCCGCGTCTCCCCGCCTTTGATGCCCTCGCGTGCCACCAAAAACACCGCCACCAGATCCACGCCATCGCGGTGCGCACCTTCGGGGGTGGGCCGGCCAATGCCCTCGGCGGTGTCGATGCGGAACTGGTGGGCCTCGGTATACCAGGGCGCGTGCTCCGCACTGGGAAACAGTGCCTGCGCCGTGTGACCCAGCGCACGCATGATCTGGCGCCAGGCGGGCAGCGCCTGGGTGCTGGCTGCGACGGGCTCAAACCAGCGCTGCATGCCGCCATGCAAGGCGTTGTACTCCACCGGCTGCCAATGGGCACGGTGGGCTACGGACTCAACCTGGTCATCCTGCACCACATAGCAGGAATGGCGGCGCTTGCGGTAGCGCCCGCCGTCTTTGAGGTAGGCATCATGGGGCATGGCCTCCCAGTGGCTGCCGAGCGCTGCCAGGTCATCGGGCGGGCAGGCTGCCCACTGCGCCACGGCGGCGGGGCTGAGCACCGCATAGCCATAGGCGCGCAAAGTGCCGTCCACCTGGTCGGCATCACAATAAGGAGGAGGAAAGGACTGCATGTAAAACTCCGTCAAGCGGGCGAGCTTACGGCGGTCACAAAAGCATTGCGTGCTGCACAACTTTGGGCAGCGCCGCAGCGCTGCCCGGTAGCCATCCACTCAACGAAAACGGCACCAAGCCGGGTGCCGTCGCTGACATTACTGGCGAACGACCAGCACGGGGATCAGGCTGTCGCTCAGCACGCGCTGGGTCACGCTGCCCAGCACCAGCTTTTCCAGGCCCTTGCGGCCGTGCGAGCCCATCACAATGAGGTCGGCGCCGGTGGTTTTGACCGCTTCCATCACCCCGTCGTGTACGGAGTGGCCTTCGCCCATGACGGTGTCCACAGGAATACCGGCCTGCTCCATCGCAGTTTTGACCGCGTCCAACGCGGTGTGCGCATCGGCAGTGGCAGCAGACAGGTACTGCGCCTGGCCATAGGCAAAATCGGCGCCCACGCCGGTGAAGGGATAGGGATCGATCACATACACCGCAGTGACCTGGCTGCCAAAGGCCTTGGCAAGACCGGCGGCCTTGTTGACCGCGAGCATGGAGGTGGCAGACCCATCGACCGGCACCAGAATATGTTTGAACATAGCGTCACTCCTTTTTGTTGTTGCATGCATAACTTACTCTAAAACGCAGGGCCCGGCAAACCTGGCAGGCCCTGCAGCACTGCCACCTATGCGGCAGTTGCAAGCGGTTTGCGCTGCATCAACGGGTGGCGCCGCGCCAGCCCGCGCCGCATAATGTTTGCGCCGCCCTGCTGGGCCCTAACCCCTCTTCAAACGATGACAACATCCCTGCGCTCCCTGGGTCGATCCGCCCTGCAAGTCTCGCCGCTGTGCCTGGGCGGCAATGTATTTGGCTGGACGGCTGACGAGGCCACCAGCTTTCGCCTACTCGATGCCTGGCTGGATGCCGGCATGAACTTTGTCGATACCGCTGACGTGTACTCGCGCTGGGCGCCTGGCCACAGCGGCGGTGAATCGGAGCGCGTGCTCGGCAAATGGCTGCGCAGCTCGGGCAAGCGCGCGCAGGTGGTGTTGGCCACCAAGGTCGGCAAGGATATGGGCGAAGGCAAGGTCGGCCTGCGCCCGGAGTACATCCGCCAGGCGGTCGACGCCTCTCTGCAGCGCCTGCAGACCGATTACATCGACCTCTACCAATCGCATGACGACGACGCGCAGGTACCGCTGGCCGATGTGATGGGCACCTTTGGCGAGCTGATCGCCGAGGGCAAGGTGCGTGCCGTGGGCGCCAGCAACTACAGCGCAGCGCGCCTGGCAGAGGCGCTGCAGACCAGCGAGCAGCATGGCCTGGCGCGTTATGAGAGCCTACAGCCGCTTTTCAACCTCTATGACCGTGCCGTGTTCGAGCAAGAGTTGCAGCCGCTGTGCGTTGCGCAGGGCGTGGGCGTCATCAACTTCTACAGCCTGGCTGCCGGCTTTTTGACCGGCAAATACCGCAAGGCCGAGGACGCGAGCAAAAGCCCGCGCGGCGCCAAGACCACCCAGCTGTACCTCAACGACCGGGGCTTGCGTATTCTGGCCGCGCTCGAAAAGGTGAGCATCCGCGTAGGCGCCACCATGGGCGAGGTGGCCGTGGCCTGGGTCATGCGCCAGCCGGCCATTGCCTCGCCGATTGCCAGCGCCAGCAACCTCGAGCAGCTGCAGTCGCTGATCCGCGCCAGCCAATTGCAGCTCGATGCCGATGCGATGGCCACGCTCAACGCCGCCAGCGCCGAAGCTTGAGCGAAGGCTGGCGACAAGCCTAGGCCAGCAGAGCCGGCAAAATCTGCGCCGAGGGCAAGCGCCAGCAGCGGTCGGCCACGCTGTCGAGCGCGGTCGGCTCGGGATTGATGACCACCACATGGGCGCCGCCCCGGGCGGCGATATGGGCCAGGCCAGCCGCCGGGTAGACATGGCCGGAGGTGCCAATCACCAGCATCAGGTCGCAGGCCTTGGCGGCATCTTGCGCCTGCTGCAGCTCGGCATGGGGCAAGGCCTCGCCAAACCAGACCACCGCCGGGCGCAGGTAGTTGCCGCAGCCAGGGCATTGCGGCGGTGCATCGCCTTCGGTAAAGCGGACGTCGCAACAGGGCTTGGGCGGCAGCAGCCAGCGGTTGTCCATCAGATTGCCATGCAGGCACAGCACTGGCGTACTACCAGCACGCTGGTGCAGGCCATCGACGTTCTGCGTAACCAGGGTCATCCGGCCGGAGTGGCGCGCCTGCCATTGGGCCAGCGCCACATGGCCGGCATTGGGCATCACCTGGCGGACCAGATCGCGGCGGTACTGGTACCAGTCCCAGACCCGCTGCGGATGGGCCAGAAAACCCGCCTCGCTGGCCATCTCCTCGGGGCTGAACTGCGCCCAGTAGCCCGTCTGCGCATCACGAAACGTCGGCACGCCCGACTCCGCACTGGCCCCCGCCCCCGTCAGCACCAGCAGATGCCGCGCATTGTGCAAGCGCTGTCGCAGGCTGGCAATTTCTGTATCGGCAAGCGGCAGCGATGCGGAGGTATCCAAAGGAGCAAAAGACATAGAGGCGGCAGTGAAGAACAGGCGCCCAGCATACGGCAAGGCTTGCGTTCCAGCGCCACAGTCCAGCATCACTGCGCAGGGCGCCGATTGAGCGACTTACATTCAGAAACGGTCATCACGATTTGGAGATGGACACGATGGACGGGCCGAGCCCAGAATGGCTGACCCACGACGAGGAGACAAGAATGCAATTCATCCCCTATCTGAACTTTGATGGCGATTGCGCCGAAGCCATGGCCTTTTACGCCCAGCTGTTTGGCGGCCAGATCATGCACCAGATGCGCTTTAGCGACATGCCGCCTGGCGAAGGCATGCCACCGCTCCCGCCTGAGGCGCAGTCGCGCCTGATGCATGCCCACCTGCAAGTGGGCAGCCAGGCGATCATGGCCTCGGACACGATGCCTGCGATGCCTGGCGCCAGCGCCGAGACCTGTGGTGGCGGCTATCTCAAACCCCAAGGCATGTGGGTGTCCATCGGTGTCGATTCCGCAGCAGATGGCGAGCGCATCTTCAACGGTCTGGCTGACGGTGGCCAGGTGGCCATGCCCTTTTCAGCCACCTTCTGGTCGCCCGGTTTTGGCATGGTGACCGACCGTTTTGGCACCCCGTGGATGGTGAACGTCCAGACGCAGCCCGCTGCATAAGGCCCTCGTCTCCTCACCGCACAACCGCACACCACCTGCACCGAACCACACCCTATGTCTCTACAACCCCATCCCCAGGATCTGGTGCTCAGCCGCCTGATCCATGCCCCCGCCGCCACGCTCTACCGCTGCTGGACCGAGCCCGCCCTGCTCACCGAGTGGTTTGTACCCAAGCCCTGGACCATTGCCAGCGCCCAAGTGGATGTGCGTGTGGGCGGCGGCAGCCAGATTGTCATGCGCGACCCGCAAGGCAACGAGTACCCCAATGCCGGCGTGTACCTGGAGGTAGTACCCAACCGCAGGCTGGTCTTTACCGATGCCTACACCGCTGGCTGGGTGCCCAGCGCCAAACCGTTCATGACGGCCATCATCGAGTTTGAGCCCGAAGCGGGCCTGACCCGCTACACCGCCACCGTGCGCCATTGGAGCGAAGAGACCCGCAAGCAGCACGAGGCGATGGGATTCCACACCGGTTGGGGCGTGGCCACCGACCAGCTCGTGGCGCTGGCTGCCAGCTTGTAGTTGCGTCCTCGCGCTGCGATGTAGCGCCCACCCATAACAGCGCCGCTCGAGCGCCCAGGAGACTACCATGCCTTATGTCGATGGATTTGTGCTGCCCGTGCCCCGCGCCAAGCTCGACGCCTACCGAGCCATGGCCGAGGCGGCCGGCAAGGTCTGGATGGAGCACGGCGCACTGCAGTACTGGGAATGTGTGGGCGACGATGTGCCTGACGGCGAAGTCACCTCGTTTCCGATGGCGGTCAAGCTTCAGGCGGACGAGGTCGCTTGCTTTTCCTGGATCGTCTACACCTCGCGCGCTGAGCGCGACCGCATCAATGCTGCGGTGATGGCCGACCCGCGCCTGGCAGACATGCAACCGGCCAACATGCCGTTTGATGCCAAGCGCATGATCTTTGGCGGATTTACGCCGGTCGTGCAGCTGGGGACTTGATAAGGCCACCAAGCCCACCTAGAGCCGCTGCGCCGTATCAGGCCACTACGCCGGCCATCTCCACGCGCACCAGCAGCCCCTTCAAGGCCTCGCTCTTGCGCCATTGCAACCGGCCTTCGTAGCCTTGCACGATTTGCTGGGTAATCGACAGGCCCAGGCCCGTGCCATCAACCGTCTCATCAAAGCGCTGGCCCCGCGCGCCGGCTGCCTGCATTTGTGCGGCCGTCATGCCAGGGCCGTCGTCCTCCACCTGCAGCACCAGGCCTTGGGTGGCGCGGCCATACACCGTCAGGCGCACCTGGGAGGCTGCCCATTTGCCCGCGTTGTCCAGCAGATTGCCCAGCAGCTCTTCCAGATCGGCGCGCTCGCCCCGCCACCACAGCGCGACACCCTCCTCCACCAGTTGCCAGTCCAGGTCGCTGGCCTGGTGCAGTTGGCGCAGCATCGCCAGCATCTGCCGCGCGCAGGCCAGCACATCCACAGGCAAGCCGGCGCTTGGCCCATGCACCAGGGTGGCATCGCTGAAGGTACGGGCCTGGTAGCGGTCAATCAGCCGCGCCATCGCCGTGGTCTGCTGCAGCACCAGGTCCGCCGGCAGGGCTGCACCGCTGCCGGCATGGGCCATCAGCAGCGACAAGGGTTTTTTCAGCGCATGGTTGAGGTCGGCTGCATGCGAGCGTGATCGCTCCACCACCTGGGTATTGCGCGCGAGCAAGGCGGCCAGCTCCTGCTGCAAGGGCTGCAGATCGGCACCCAGCGGCAGCTGCGCAATCTGCTCGGTGGCGGGCGCAGCGCCTGGCAGCGGCTTGTCCAGGCCGGCAATCACACCGACCAGACGCTTGAGCGGCGCCAGGCCCACGCGCAGCTGCAGCCAGACCAGCGCGCCAATCAGCAGGATCAGCATGGCGCTAGTGATTCCCAAAATCTGGTCAATGCGGCGCAGGCTGGCCATCAGCGGCTGAGCCGGGCCAAAGACCTGCAAGTGCATCGGCGCGGCGCCCGCTGCCAGCTGCACCGAAAAATGCTGTACCAAAAGCGGCTCCTGCTGCGGGCCCCGGGCCTGCTGCAAGCGTTCGCTGCCCCACAGCCGGGCTGGGCTCACCACCAGGTCGGGCTGGTCCCACAGCGAGCGGGAGCGCGCCAGCACCACCGGCTCTGCGGCTGTTCGCAGGGGCGCGCGCGCCTGGCCCTGCAACTGCCAGTACCAGCCCGAGAAAATGGCGCTGAACTCGTCGCTGCCGCCCGCCGCCTCTTGCACCCGGCCATCGGGCAGCAGCGCCAGGCGCGCGTGGATGCGCTCGGATTTTTCCTCCAGGCTGCGCGACATGCTGCCCAGCAAGCTGGCATGCACCTCATAACGCAGCCACCAGCCGCCCAGCCCCATCACCAGCAAACTGGGCACGATGACCAGGGCGGCCATGCGCGCAGCCAGCGACCAGCGCCGCGCAGGTGAGCGCCGCGCGGGCGGCCGCTCGTGGACAGAACTGGGAGGGAAGGCCATGGTGCGGCGGGGCTACAGCAGCAGCTAGCTGGGCGCGTTCAGCCGAAAACCCTGGCCGCGCTCGGTCACCAGCAGATCGGACTGGCGCAGCTTGCGCCGTATGCGGCCGATCAGCACATCAAGCGTGTTGGAGTCCGGGTCCAGATCTCGGGCATAGACATGCTCGCTGATCTCGGTGCGCGTGAGCACCCGGTTGGGGTGGTGCATCAAATAGGCCAGAATCTTGTGCTCCTGCGCCGTCAGCTGCAAACCCTGGCCGTCCTGCAAAAAGCGGCCGGCCGTTACGTCGTATTCCAGGCAGCCCGCGCGCAGCACGGTGGCCGCACTGCCAGTGCTGCGGCGCAGCATGGCACGCAGGCGCAGCACCACCTCGTCGAGCATGAAGGGCTTGGTCAGGTAGTCGTCAGCTCCGGCGCCAAAGCCGGCCACCTTGTCGCTCCAGCGGTTGCGCGCCGTCAGGATCAGCACCGGCCAGTGGCAACCCGCCTCGCGCCAGTCGCGCAACACCGTCAGCCCATCGCGCTGGGGCAGGCCCAGGTCCAGCACGGCTGCGTCGTAGGGCTCGGTGCTGCCGGCAAACGATGCGGCATCGCCATCGGCTTCCACATCCACTGAGAAACCGGCACGCGCCAGTGCCTGCTGCATTTGCGCGGCCAGTTCCGCATCGTCTTCGACCACCAGAATTCGCATCAGCGCTCAATCCTCCATCTTTTGTTGGAGCACCTGCAGGCTGCGTGCATCCACCTTGAGCTTCAAGGTACTGCCATTGCCCTGCAGCAGTTCGATCTCGTAATAAGAGCCCTGGCCCTCGTCATGCTCCAGCTCCACTTCGAGCACCTGGCCCGTGAAGCGCGGTGCCAGCGCCTGCAATACCTCGTCAGCCCGCTTGAGCGGCGCCGGGTTGCGTGCCTTGGCCTGGGCGGGGGGCAGCACTTGGCCGGTCGCGGCCTCCATCACCAGCTTGCGGTAGCCTTGCTGGTCGGCGCTGAGCTTGATTTCATAGACGCCCCGGCCCTGGCTGTCGCGCTCAAACTCCACATCGGTGATGCGGCTGGCGTGCTGCTGCGCCAGCTTGGCCAGGTACTGGGCCAGCTCCCGCATCCCCAGCGCCTGCGAGCGGTCCTTGGCCACGCGCTGCACGGTCTGGCCACTGGCCGCGTCGATCAGCAGCTCCTGCTTGAGGCCCTGGCTGTCCACCAGCTTGATCTCGTAGCGCAGCTCGCCCTGGGGGCCGCGCTTGGTCTCGACATCCACCACGCGGCCGGCCTGGCTCGCAGCAATGTCGCTCAGGATCGCGGACAAGGGCTTGTACTGGCCAGTGGCCACCGCCGCACGCACCGCGTCATGCTCGGCCGCTTGGCTGGCGCCCCCCAGCAGCAAGCTGCAGGCCAGGGGCCAGGCAGCGATGCGAGAAAAGCGGGGGGGAATTTGCGCCATGGCAGGCATTATGACAAGCACGATTAAACAGACCATGAACGGTCGCTTCACACTGCGTTTAGGCAAGGTTTTCAATACTTCAGTCCATGACGAATCAGCCAGCTGCTGGTTTGCATGTCACCACATTGAAGGGATTGAACCATGAAGAAGACCACCATCGCCTGCATCCTGGGTGCCGCCAGTATCGCTGCCAGCCTGCCGTTTGCCGCCCAGGCCTACAACGCCCAGGAAGTGCTCAACAGCATCAGCGCCAGCGGCCTGGTCGCAGCGCAAGACCTGGAAAAGCAATACGGTTACTGGACTGCCAAGGCTACCCAGCAAGACGGCAGCCGCGCCTATGTGCTGGTGAGCGATGCCGACGGCAGCCTGGTGGCCCTGCGCAAGGCCGAGCTGGGCAGCACCTACCCCGGCGCCAGCCAGGTCGCTGCCAAGCTGCAGTCGCTGGGCTACGGCCAGATCAAGGAAGTAGAGTTTGACGACGGCTTCTGGGAAGCCAAGGTGCGCGGCGCCAACGGCGTTAAGCAAAAGCTGGTGCTGCACCCGGTAAGCCTGGATGTGCTGTCCCAACCCGGCCAGCCTGCTCCCACGCCGGGCGCGGGGGCCGGCAGCGCGGTCTTGAGCGCGGCGCAAATCCACCAGTTGCTGACCCAGGCGGGCTACACCCACATCCACGACCTGGAGCTCGATGACGGCATCTGGGAAGCCGATGCGATCAATGCCCAAGGTTTCCGCGTGGATCTGAAGATCCACCCTGAAACCGGTGCGGTGCTGCGCGAGAAGCTGGACGACTAAGTCGCCCTCGCCCTTGCGCGCACGCGCTGCGGTCTGCACAAAACAAAAAGGCTGAGCCCGCTAGGGTCCAGCCTTTTTTTCGATGCCCCCGCGCCTCACGCGGTGAGCCAGCGGAAACAGCGTTTTAACCGGCCTTTGCAGGCGTGCGCTGGCGCAGCGCTTCATACAGACACACGCCGCTGGCCACCGACACGTTGAGGCTGGAGACAGCGCCCATCATCGGGATGCCGATCAGCTCATCACAGGTCTTGCGGGTGAGCTGGCGCATGCCATCGCCTTCGGCACCCAGCACCATGGCCACGGGGCCCTTGAGGTCCACCTGGTACAGCGTGTTGGGGGCGTCGTCGCTGGTGCCGATGATCCAGACATTGCGCTCCTTGAGCTCTTTCAAGGTACGCGCCAGGTTGGTCACCATGAAGTACGGTACCGTCTCGGCAGCGCCACTGGCGACCTTGGCCACGGTGGCATTGATGCCGACTGCATGGTCCTTGGGCGCAATCACCGCATGGGCACCGGCACCATCAGCCACGCGCAGGCAGGCACCCAAGTTGTGCGGGTCGGTCACACCGTCGAGCACCAGCAAGAGCGGCGAGGTGACACCGGCTTCTTCCAGGTCGTCGAGCAGCTCATCAAGGGTGCGGGTATCCTTGATCTCTTCGACGCGCGCGGCCACACCCTGGTGGCCATGCGAGCCCGCCAGCTTGGCGATGCGTGGTGCATCCGCCTCGATCAGCCGCACCCCCGCCTCTTTGGCGCGCTCCAGAAATTGGCGCATGCGCGCGTCGCGGCGCGTGGACTCGAAATAGACTTCGATGATCGATTTGGGCGCAGTCTTCATGCGCACACCAACGGCATGGAAGCCGAACAACACTTTGGGGGATGACATAGGGCAGCATTATCGCTGCTTGCCCATACCCCGGGGGGCGCAGCGACCATCCCATGCAGGGGCGACAAGCTGCGCCTTGGCAAACCCGGCCATATCTGCGACGCTTGCAGCGACTTTGAACAGGCTCCCCCCATGACCTCTACCGCCTCCGCGGCCTTTGCGGCCCACCTGATCGATGTGCATGGCAGCGATGCTGCCCAGCCCGTGCCTGAGCCCCATCTGCAGCCCTTGCAGTTTTTGCAGCACCTGTACCGGGTTGCCGTGCGCGATGCGCTGCCGCTCGAAGGCCTGCGCAAGCATTTGCCAGCCGTACCCAAGGGCCGCACCTTGGTGGTTGGCGCGGGCAAGGCCGGCGCGGCGATGGCGCAGGCGCTCGAGCAGCTCTGGCCCGCGCAGGCACCGCTGTCGGGCCTGGTCGTCACCCGCTATGGGCATGTTCCGCCGCGCCCGCCGGGCCTGGTCCAGCGCATCGAGGTGGTGGAAGCGGCCCACCCGGTGCCCGATGCTGCCGGCCTGCAAGCGGCCCAGCGCATGCTGGCCTTGACCGAAGGGCTCAGCGCCGATGACCTGGTGATTTGCCTGATCTCGGGCGGCGGCTCGGCATTGCTGACCCTGCCGGCCGAGGGCCTGACCCTTGCCGACAAGCAGCGCATCAACCGCGAGCTGCTCGACAGCGGCGCCCACATTGGCGAGATGAACTGCGTGCGCAAGCACCTCTCGCGCATCAAGGGCGGGCGCCTGGGCGCAGCCTGCCATCCGGCGCAGGTGGTCAGCCTGCTGATCAGCGATGTGCCGGGTGATTCGCCGGCCATCATCGCCAGCGGCCCGACAGTGCCAGACCCCAGCACCTGCGCCGATGCGCTGGCAATCCTGGAGCGCTATGCGATTGCGGTACCTGAGCCGGTGCGCGAGGCGCTGCACAGCGGCTTGCTGGAAACCCCCAAGCCCGGCGACCCGCGCTTTGCCGGCCACCAGGTGCAGCTGATTGCCACCCCGCAGCAGTCCTTGCAAGCAGCAGCCGCTGCCGCGCGTGACGCGGGCATTGCCTGCCATGTGCTGAGCGACGAGATCGAAGGCGAATCCCGCGAGGTGGCCAAAGTGCATGCTGCGCTGGCGCGGGCTGTGGCGCTGCATGGCCAGCCCTTTGCCCGGCCCTGCGTGATTCTGTCAGGCGGTGAGACCACGGTGACGGTGCGCCAACCAGCCGAAGGTGCTGCGCGTGGCCGGGGCGGCCGTGCCGGCGAGTTCTGCCTGGGCCTGGCCCAGGCACTGCAGGCCGTGCCTGGCGTATGGGCGCTGGCCGCTGATACCGATGGCATTGATGGCGTGGAAGACAATGCAGGCGCCGTGGTGACCCCCGACACCCTGGCCCGCGCCGCCGCCTTGCAGCAAAAGCCCTCTGCCTACCAGGACCGCAATGACAGCTATGGCTTTTTTGGCCCACTGGGCGATCTGGTGGTGACCGGCCCCACGCACACCAATGTGAACGATTTTCGCGCACTGCTGATTCTGCAGCCGCTGGAAACCGCCATGAAAAAAGCGGCCAGCTAACGCCGACCGCTTGGTCGTGGTTTACCTGGCTCAGCGGCTGCCAAAACGCCCACGGCAACCGCGCGTGACCCAGATGCGGCGCGCGCGGTCGTCATAACCCCAGGTATAGCCTTCGCGGCAGCTGTCGCTGGACAACTGCTCCAGCAGAACCGGACGGCCCCAGCGCGCATTCCAGTCGCAGCTGTTGTCGCGGCGGTCGTCGCTGCTGCAGGTCAGCTCCCGGCCCTGGCCATATCCAGGATTGGGCCGGCCGCCGCCGTAGCCGCCACCGTAACCGCTGCTGATGGCAAAATCGGCGCGGCAGCCGCGGCTGACCCAGACCATATCGCTGCGTTGGCCCCAGCTGCGGCCCTCGTCGCAGCGAGCGTCGGAGAGCTGGCGGGCAACCTCGACCCTGGCGCCACGCGGAATGGCGCATTCGCGCATGCGCCCGTCGTTGCTCTCGCAGCGCACCAGCTGGTTACTGCCACCGCCACCACCCCAGCCACCGCCGCCGCCTCGGCTATCGGCAAAACGGGCCCGGCAACCATCGGTCACCCAGACCACGCCGCCACCGCGGTGGCCCCAGCTGCGGCCTTCGACGCAAGAGGCGCTCGACAAGGTCTCGCTCACCACCGGATCGCGAAACGGCGTGCGGCATTCGCGCGTGCGCCCGTCCTGGCTCTCGCAGGTCACCTCGCCGTCGCGCCCATACTGCGCCTGTGCGGTGGGGGCGATGGCCGCCAAAGCCAGTGCCAGTGCGCCCAGTGCAGCGCCGCTCCATGTGGTGTTTTGCATTGCTCTGTCCTCATTGTTGTCTTCGATGGGGGCCAAGGTTAACCCGAAATGGCTGCCGGTCATGTAAGCGAAGTCAGCAAAAAGGCGAGCCGCAGCTCGCCCGGGTCATGGCCGGTTGCCACCTAACGATGCTCAGGGCATCACGGGCGGAATATAGGCCAGGGTCTGCCCCAGGAACCACAGCAGGAACAGCACCACCGGGATGTGCACCAGCAGCTGCACAAAGGTAAAGCCGATCAGGTCGCGCGCCTTGAGGCCCAGCACGCCCAACAGCGGCAGCATGTAGAAGGGGTTGATCAGATTGGGCAGTGCCTCGGCGGCGTTGTAGATCTGCACGGCCCAGCCCAGGTGGTACTGCAGGTCGTTGGCCACCTGCATCACATACGGCGCCTCGATGATCCACTTGCCGCCGCCCGACGGAATGAAAAAGCCCAGAATGGCCGAGTACACGCCCATCAGCAGCGCATAGGTGTCATGCGTGGCGATCTGGGTGAAGAAGGTCGAGATGTAGTGCGCAATGGTGTGGCCATCGACGCCCTTGACCTCGGTCATGATCGCAGCAATCGAGCCATACAGCGGGAACTGGATCAGCACACCGGTGGTGGTGGGCACGGCGCGCGCGACCGCATCCAAAAAGCTGCGCGGGCGCCAGTGCAGCAGCGCGCCCACCATCAGAAAAATCAGGTTGTAGGTGTTGAGGCCCGAGATCGCCTGGATCGCCGGCTTGCTGGAGAACTCTTCGACCATCCAGCCGACTGCCAGCAGCACCAGAAAAATGATCAGCAGCGGGCTGTGCTCCAGCCATTCACCGGGCCGCGTGGGCTTGGTCACCGGCTGCGCCTCGGCGCTGATGTCCACCTGGCAGGCGGCAGCATCCTTGGCGTTGGCAGCGCCCGGGGCCGTCACATAGGCAATCACCAGCGAGATCAGCACCAGGGCCAGCAGCATCACGCCCGATTGCCACAGGAAAATCGTCTCGGTAAACGGGATCACACCAGTAATCGCCAGGATCGACGGCGGCAGGCTGGCCGGGTTGGCCTGCAGCTGCGCGGCCGACGAGGAAATGCCCAGCGCCCAGACGGCACCCAGGCCCAGGTAGGCCGCAGCGCCGGCGGCCCGGTAGTCCATTTTCAGGTCGGTGCGGCGGGCCAGCGCCTTGACCAGCAGGCCGCCAAACACCAGGCTCAAGCCCCAGTTGAGGAGCGAGGCCACCATCGAGATCAGCGCCACCCAGGCCACCGCACTGCGGCCATTGCCAGGCACCTTGGCCAGCGCTTCAATCAGGCGCGACGCGGGCTTGGAGCTGGCCACCACATAGCCGCCAATCACCACAAAGGCCATTTGCATCGTGAACGGGATCAGGCTCCAAAAGCCCTTGCCAAAAGCCTTGCTCGTCTCTTGCACCGGCACACCAATGGCCAGGGCCGCTGCCACCACAATCGCAATCCCCACGACCGCAAACACCCAGGAATCGGGAAACCACTTCTCGGCCCAGGCCGCACACCGCATCGCAAACCGCGCCGAGCGGCTCTCTTCCAATTGCACCGACATAGTCACCTTTCTGTCTCGCGTTAATTTCAAAGCGCGGCGATCTTCTCATGCGGACAGGTCAATTTCGTTAAGTGCGACTACGTACCGCCATGCGAAATGGTGAGAGTGGCGAAGTGCTGGCTGCTGTGCGTACGCAAAAAAGCCCCCTGCATTGCAGGAGGCTCGTTGGGGGATGCGAAGCGGCTTAAGGGGCTATCAGACCCGCTCGGCCACCCAGGCCTGAACGCCCGCCAGGGCTTGCGCCAGGCCCGCTGGGTTGGTGCCGCCAGCCATCGCCATGTCGGGCTTGCCGCCGCCCTTGCCGCCCACTTGCTGGGCGACAAAGTTCACCAGTTCACCGGCCTTGACCTTGCCAATACTGTCCTTGGTCACGCCTGCGGCCAGCTGTACCTTGTCGCCGTCGATAGCCGCCAACACGATGGCAGCGGTGCCCAGCTTGTCCTTGAGCTTGTCCATGGTGTCGCGCAGCGCTTTCGCATCGGCGCCATCCAGGGTGGCAGCCAGCACCTTGATGCCCTTGACGTCCACGGCCTGGCCGACCAGCTCATCGCCCTGGCTCGACGCCAGCTTGCCCTTGAGCTGGGCCAGTTCCTTCTCCAGCGCCTTGATCTGGTCGAGCGCACCACCGATGCGGTGGTTCAGCTCAGCCACTGGGGCCTTCAAGGTGGCAGCGGCTTCGTCCACGGTCGATTCGAGCGACTGCAGGTAGGCCAGCGCGTTCTCGCCGGTCACCGCTTCGATACGGCGCACGCCAGCGGCCACGCCGCCTTCGGCGACGACCTTGAACAGGCCAATGTCACCGGTGCGCTGCACATGGGTGCCGCCGCAGAGTTCCCGGCTCGATCCAATGTCCAGCACGCGCACGGTCTCGCCGTACTTTTCACCAAACAGCATCATCGCGCCGGTCTTTTGTGCGCTCTCGATGTCCATCACGCGCGCGCCGGTTTCGGTGTTCGCCAGGATCTCGGCATTCACGCGCTTTTCGATCTCGCGCTTTTGCGCATCGGTCACCGGGCTGTTGTGGGCAAAGTCAAAGCGGGTGCGTTCCGCATTGACCAGGCTGCCCTTTTGCTGCACATGGTCGCCCAGCACTTCACGCAGCGCCTTGTGCATGATGTGGGTGACCGAGTGGTTACGCATGGTGGCGGCGCGCAAGGCGGTATCGACCTCGGCTTGCACTGCATCGCCCACCTTGAGGCTGCCCGCAGCGAGCTGGCCGTGGTGGCCAAACACATCGGCCTTGATCTTCAAGGTGTCTTCCACGACAAAGCGGTTGGCACCGGCCGAAATCACGCCCTGGTCGCCCACCTGGCCACCCGACTCGGCGTAGAACGGGGTGGTGTCCAGCACGACCACGGCCGTCTGGCCAGCGTTGATCGCGTTGACGCTGCTGCCATCGACATACAACGCCACGACCTTGGCGGCCTCGCTCAGCTGCGTGTAACCGGTGAAGGCATTGGCCGCGCCGGTGTATTCCAGTGCGCGGTCCATCTTGAACTTGCCGGCCGCGCGGGCCTGGCTCTTTTGCTGCTCCATCGCGGCATGGAAGCCCGCCTCATCCACGCTCAGGCCGCGTTCGCGCGCCACGTCGTTGGACAGGTCCAGCGGAAAGCCGTAGGTGTCGTGCAGCTTGAAGGCCACATCACCGGGCAGCACCTTGGCGCCACCGGCCAGCGCACTGTCCAGGATGTCCATGCCATGGGCCAGGGTCTCGAAGAAGCGCTCTTCCTCGACCTTGAGCACCTCGGTGATGCGCGCATCCTGCTCGCGAATCTTGGGGTAGGCATCGCCCATCACGGCGACCAGGTCCTTGACCAGCTTGTGGAAGAAGGGGGTCTTCTGGCCCAGCTTGTAGCCGTGGCGGATGGCGCGGCGGATGATGCGGCGCTGCACATAGCCGCGGCCTTCGTTCGACGGGATCACGCCATCGGCCACCAGGAAGGCGGTCGCGCGGATGTGGTCGGCGATGACCTTGAGCGATGGGGTTTCCAGATCGTCGATATGGGTCTCGCGTGCAGCGGCCTTGATCAGCGCCTGGAACAGGTCGATCTCGTAGTTGCTGTGCACATGCTGCAAGATGGCAGCCAGGCGTTCCAGGCCCATGCCGGTATCGACGCAGGGGGCTGGCAGCGGCTTGACCGAGCCGTCTTCGGCCATGTCGAACTGCATGAACACGTTGTTCCAGATCTCGATGAAACGGTCACCGTCTTCATCGGGCGAGCCTGGAGGGCCGCCGGCAATGTGCGGGCCGTGGTCGTAGAAGATTTCAGAGCAAGGGCCGCAAGGGCCGGTGTCGGCCATCATCCAGAAGTTGTCGCTCTTGTAGCGGCCGCCCTTGTTGTCGCCAATGCGGATCACGCGCTCTGGGGGCAGGCCGATCTCCTTGGTCCAGATGTCGTAGGCCTCGTCGTCTTCTTCATAGACGGTGGCCAGCAGCTTCTCGGCCGGCAGCTTGTAGACCTCGGTCAGCAGCTCCCAGGCCCACTTGAGCGATTCGCGCTTGAAGTAGTCGCCAAAGGACCAGTTGCCCAGCATCTCGAAGAAGGTGTGGTGGCGCGCGGTATAGCCCACGTTTTCCAGGTCGTTGTGCTTGCCACCGGCACGCAGGCAGGTCTGCACGCTCGTTGCCCGGGTGTAGGGGCGCTTGTCCGTGCCCAGAAACACATCCTTGAACTGCACCATGCCGGAGTTGGTGAACATCAGCGTCGGATCGTTGCCCGGCACCAGCGGGCTGGACGGAACAATGGTGTGCCCCTTGGACGCGAAAAAGTCCAAGAAGGTCTTGCGGATCTCAGCGACGGAAAAAGTGGGTGTACTCATGGTGTGATGCAGTGGTGGCGCCTGCCCGCTTCCCCTGAAGCGGTGCGGGCGCGAATCTTCCATTATAGGGTTTGGTCGCAACCGCAGCACCAGGGCAGCCTGTGCAAGGGCCCCTGGCGCGTGATGCGTAGTCTTCCAGCGGTTTACTGGGGCACGGGCAGTGGCGCCGCCTTGCGCTTGCCCTCCTGCTCCTTCATGCGCTTTTCATGGGCTTCGAGCTTGCGCTGCGCAGCCTCTTGCTTGGCATCGTATTCCTCTTGGGCCTCGCTGATGCTGTCCGCCCGGTCTTCGTTGTGGCGCTGCAGCGTGCGCTGCTTGCTGTCCACCTTGCCAGCCTGGCTGGTGGCACGGCGGGCGGCATCCTGCTCGCGGCGCTGCTGCTGCTCGGCAATGCTCTCGGCATTGCGCTTGGGCGCATGGCTGCTGCGCTGGGCCGCCTGCTCGTCGTGCTCTTTCTGGCGCTGCTCCAGATCGGACTGGTTCAGGGCACCTCCATCCAGTGTGGGGTGCTTGCGCTCAAAATCGCTTTGCTTGTTGGCGCGGGCATCGCGCTGGTTGGCGGTTTTCTCGTCACGCTCTTGCGCATTGATGGCCAGCTCGCGCTGGCGCAGCGCGCGCTCTTCGGTGTTGTACTGGCGGCGCACCTTCTGCAGGCAGTCGGTCACCGCAAAGTGCTGGTAGCAGATCTTTTCGTTGTTGGCCAGGCGCGCTTCGCTGTCCTTGCGCTCCAGCGTGATCTGGGCACGCGCCTGCGTGCGCTCCTGCGCATTCGAGGTTTTGCCGGAGGCCGCATGGGCCAGGCCGGTGGCAGCCAGCAGCACCAGCACGGTGACAGTGTTCAAACGAGGCATAGGGGCCCTCTCTTCTCAGGTCAGCGCGGTATCGACCACGCGTCGCTCCAGCGACAAATACTCCTGCGACTGCATCTCGTTGAGGCGCGAGACGGTGCGCGGAAACTCATGGGACAGCGGCCCTTCGGTGTAGAGCTGCTCGGGCGGCACGGCGGCCGACATGATGAGCTTGACCCGGCGGTCATAGAGCACATCGACCAGCCAGGTAAAGCGGCGTGCGGGCGAGGCCATGTTGACGAACATCTGCGGCACATTGGACAGCAGCACGGTGTGGAACTGGGTGGCCAGCTCCAGGTAGTCATTTTGCGAGCGCGGGTTGACGCACAGTTCATGGAAATCGAACCAGATCACGCCCCCTGCGCGGCGGCGCGGCTTGAGCTCGCGCGACTCAATCCTGAAGACTGGTTTTTCGTCAGGCACCTCGGCCAACTGGCCAAAGGTCTGCTCCATCGCTGCATCGGCCTCCGGGCCCAGCGGGCAATGGTAGAGCTGGGCCAGCTCCAGCGCGCGGCGGCGGTAGTCGGTGCCGTTGTCGACATTGATCACATCCATGCGCGCGTTGAGCAGGTCGATGGCTGGCAGAATGCGGTCGCGGTGCAGGCCATCGGGGTAGAGGCCATCGGGCGTGAAGTTGGAGGTGGTGACAAAGCCCACGCCGTTGTTGAACAAGGCCAGCAGCAAGCGGTAGAGGATCATCGCATCGGTGATGTCCGCCACATGGAACTCGTCAAAGCAGATCAGCTTGTACTTCTTGGCGATCTTGGCGCCCAGCACATCGAGCGGGTCCTGCGTGCCCTTGAGCAGGGTCAGCTCGCGCTGCACCTCGCGCATGAACTCATGGAAATGCAAACGCACCTTGCGGCGCAGCGGCACGGCGTTGAAGAAGCAATCCATGATGAAGCTCTTGCCGCGCCCCACCCCGCCATACATGTACACCCCGCGCGGAATGTCGGGGTGGTTGATCAGCTTCTTGATCGGGTTGGAGCGCTTGTTCTTGTACTGCTCCCACTCATCGGCACAGCGCTGCAAGGCGTCCACCGCACGCATCTGTGCAGGATCACTTTGAAAACCCTTGGCCTTGAGTTCGGCCTCGTATGCATCTCTTACCGCTGTACCCATGGGTGTTTCAATCTCTTGTTGCTATAAATGACATAGCCTCTGGCGCAGAACCAATCTGCACCAGAGGCCATTTTCGCCTAAAACTTCAGGATCAGAAGTTCAGGGTGCGCTTGTCCACGGCCAGGGCCGCTTCCTTGGTCGCTTCCGACAGCGATGGGTGGGCATGGCAGATACGGGCGATGTCTTCGCTCGATGCCTTGAACTCCATCGCCACCACGGCTTCGGAGATCAGCTCCGAAACCATCGGGCCGACCATGTGCACGCCCAGGATTTCGTCGGTCGTGGCATCGGCCAGGAACTTGACCATACCGGTAGTATCGCCCAGCGCACGTGCGCGGCCATTGGCCAGGAACGGGAAGGTGCCTGCCTTGTAAGCAACGCCGTCGGCCTTGAGCTGCTGCTCGGTGCGGCCCACCCATGCGATTTCGGGGCTGGTGTAGATCACCCAAGGGATGGTCGCAAAGTTCACATGGCCGTGCTGGCCCGCAATGCGCTCGGCCACGGCAACGCCCTCTTCCTCGGCCTTGTGGGCCAGCATCGGGCCACGCACGACGTCGCCCACTGCCCAGACGCCAGGCAGGTTGGTCTTGCAGTTCTCGTCCACGACGATGGCACCACGCTCGTCCAGGGCCAGGCCCACGGCTTCGGGGTTCAGACCGATGGTGTTGGCCACGCGGCCGATGGACACGATCAGGCGGTCCACGTCCAGCTGCTGGGCTTCACCCTTGGCATTGGTGTAGCTGATCTGCACGCCCTTTTTGTCGGCCTTGATATCGCCAACCTTCACGCCCAGCTCGATCTTCAGACCTTGCTTGTCAAAGGACTTCTTGGCTTCCTTGGCGATTTGCTCGTCGATGGCGGGCAGGAACTTGTCCATGCCTTCGAGCACCGTCACTTCGGTGCCCAGACGGCGCCAGACCGAGCCCATTTCCAGGCCGATCACGCCAGCACCGATCAGCGCCAGCTTCTTGGGCGCAGCGCCCAGGCGCAGTGCGCCGTCGTTCGACAGAATCTTGTCTTCGTCGAAAGGCACGCCAGGCAGAGCGCGGGCATTGGAGCCAGTGGCCACAATGATCTGCTTGCCGGTGATGGATTCTTCGTCCTTGCCCGCGACCTTGATTTCGTAGCCGCCATCAGCGGCCTTCACGAAGGAGCCACGGCCGTGGAAGAAGGTGACCTTGTTCTTTTTGAACAGGTACTGGATGCCGTCGTTGTTTTGCTTGACGACGGTGTCCTTGCGGGCAATCATCTTGGCCACATCCATCGTGACCTTGCCAGTCGAGATGCCGTGGTCTGCAAAGTGCAGGTTGGCATGCTCGAAATGCTCGGACGACTGCAGCAGGGCCTTCGAGGGAATGCAGCCCACGTTGGTGCAGGTGCCGCCCAGGGCTGGACCGCCAGCGGCGTTCTTCCACTCGTCGATACAGGCCACTTGCATGCCCAACTGGGCTGCACGGATGGCCGCTACGTAGCCGCCGGGGCCGCCGCCGATCACGACGACATCAAATTGCTTGCTCATGATTAATCCAATGGTGTTAGTTCAAAACTGCCCTGGTGCAATGCCACACCGAAGAGGCCCGTTTTGGTGGTCAGTTGCTCGTCGTTTTGACGACCAAACGACAAGGTGGTGCCGGGATGGGTGCGGCAGACGAACATGAAGGAGCCGGACTCCAGGCATGCAATCTTGCCGCCGGCGCGCATCACCGCCCAGCCCATCTCTTCATAGCCCTGGGTCTTGAAGGGGATGAGCGGCAGCGGCGCGCCGGGCTCGCCGACAAACGAAATGGCCCATTGCGGGCCATTGCCGTCCGCCTTCGCGCCGGGCACCTCCTTGGCGGAGGTGACCGGGCGGATGCGAACCTGTGATGGGGCAGGCAGACCCCGGCGCGCAGCCTGGGTGCCTGCTGCCCACTGGAAGCGATAGTCACCGCTCCAGCTTTGCGTGGCGACATCCTGCGCTGCAGGACGGGACAACGTCCCGCAGGCGCCCAGCACAAGTGCGGACGCTGCAGCCACCAGAACGCGTAGCATCACTGCCCGGCGACCCGATTACAGGTCGAACAGCAGACGCGATGGATCTTCCAGCGCATCCTTCATCGCCACCAGACCCAGCACGGCTTCGCGGCCGTCGATGATGCGGTGGTCGTAGGACATCGCGAAGTAGTTCATCGGACGCACCACCACTTGGCCGTTTTCGACCACAGCGCGGTCCTTGGTCGCGTGCACGCCCAGGATGGCCGATTGGGGCGGGTTGATGATCGGGGTCGACATCATCGAGCCGAAGGTGCCACCGTTGGAGATGGAGAACGTGCCGCCGGTCATGTCTTCGATGCCCAGCTTGCCGTCAGCAGCCTTCTTGCCGAATTCGGCGATCTTCTTTTCGATGTCGGCAAAGCTCATCTGGTCTGCATTGCGCAGGATGGGCACCACCAGACCGCGTGGCGAGCCCACGGCGATACCGATGTCGAAGTAGCCGTGGTAGATGATGTCGGTGCCATCGACCGACGCGTTCAGCACGGGGTACTTCTTGAGTGCATGCACGGCCGCCTTCACGAAGAAGGACATGAAGCCGAGCTTGACGCCGTGTTCCTTGGTGAAGTCGTCCTGGAACTTCTTGCGCAGCGCCATCACGGGCGCCATGTTCACTTCGTTGAACGTGGTCAGGATCGCGTTGGTCGACTGCGACTGCAGCAGACGCTCGGCGATACGGGCACGCAGACGGCTCATCGGCACGCGCTGCTCTGGACGCTCGCCCAGGTCTTGGGCAGCGGCGGGCGACGCCACCTGGGGCAGCGACTTGGTCGGTGCGCCGGTGGGTATCACGGCGGCGGTGGACTTGACGCCACCGGCCACAGCGGCCAGCACATCACCCTTGGTGACGCGGCCGTCCTTGCCCGAGCCGGCCACAGCGCCGACTGCCAGGTTGTTGTCCGCCAGCAGCTTGGCTGCAGCTGGCATCGCCACATCGCCCTTGTTGCCACCGGCAGCTGCAGGCGCAGAAGCGGGGGCGGGAGCGGCAGCAGCTGGCGCAGGCGCTGCGGCAGCGGGGGCTGCAGCGGCGCCGGCCACGGCTTCGGTATCGATCTTGGCGATCAGCTGGTCAGCGATAACGGTCGCGCCGTCGCCTTGCACGATCTCGGTCAGCACACCAGCGGCAGGCGCTGGCACTTCGAGCACGACCTTGTCGGTTTCGATCTCGATCAGGATTTCGTCGACAGCAACAGCTTCACCGGCCTTCTTCTTCCAGGTGAGCATGGTGGCTTCAGCGACCGACTCGGACAGCTGGGGGACTTTGACTTCTACGATTGCCATAACAATTCTTTCTGTATTCGTTAAATGCTGAGGTCGTGCTTACTTGGTCAGCACAAAGCCCTTGAGCTTGCCGAATGCGCCTTCGACCAGCGCCTTTTGCTGCTCTTGGTGCAGGTGCGAATAGCCCACGGCAGGCGATGCCGAGGCGGCACGGCCGGAGTAGCCAAGCTTTTGGCCGTCGAGCATGTTCTCGTGGATGTAGTGCTGCACGAAGAACCATGCACCCTGGTTTTGCGGCTCGTCCTGGCACCACACCACTTCCTTGGCGGCGCTGTACTTCTTGAGTTCAGCGGCAAAAGCCTTGTGGGGGAACGGATAGAGCTGCTCGATACGGATGATGGCCACATCGGTGCTGCCTTCTTCGGTGCGCTTCTTGACCAGGTCGTAGTAGACCTTGCCCGAGCAGGCGATCACGCGCTTGACCTTGTCGGCCTTGGCAACGATGGCCTCATCGCGCTCACCGATCACGGTCTGGAAGCCACCGGAGGTGAATTCCGACACGGGCGAGGTTGCGTCCTTGTTACGCAGCAGCGACTTGGGCGTCATGATGATCAGCGGCTTGCGCAGCGGACGCACCATCTGGCGACGCAGCAAGTGGAAGATCTGCGCAGCCGTGGTCGGCTGGGTCACTTGCATGTTCTGGTCCGCCGACAGCTGCATGAAGCGCTCCAGGCGTGCCGAGCTGTGCTCGGGGCCCTGGCCTTCGTAGCCGTGTGGCAGCATCAAGGTCAGACCGTTGATACGGCCCCACTTGACTTCACCGGAGGCGATGAACTGGTCGATCACCACTTGCGCGCCGTTGGCGAAGTCGCCGAACTGCGCTTCCCAGATCACCAGGGTGTTGGGATCGTTGGAGGCGTAGCCATATTCGAAGCCCAGCACGGCCTCTTCGGACAGGATGGAGTCGATCACGGTGAACGGCGCCTGGTTGTCAGCGACGTTCTGCAGAGGGATGTAGGTGCCCTCATCCCACTTCTCACGCTTTTGGTCGTGCACGACCGAGTGGCGGTGGGTAAAGGTGCCGCGGCCGCTGTCTTCGCCCGACAGGCGGATGGGGTAGCCCGAGGCCACCAGCGAGGCGTAGGCCATGGTCTCACCCATGCCCCAGTCCACGTTGATGTCGCCACGGCCCATCGCTGCGCGGTCGTCATAGACCTTCTTGACCAGCTGGTGCGGGTTCACCGACTCCGGCAGGGTCGTGACGCGCTCGGCCAGACGCTTCCACTCGGCCACGGGAATGGCGGTGTCGGCGCTGTCGGTCCACTTCTGCTTGAGGAAGGGGCTCCAATCCACCGCGTACTGGCTCTTGAAGTTGGTCAGCACCGGGTCGACCGTGTGCTTGCCCGCATCCATGGCCGCGCGGTAGGCCTTGACCATGTCGTCGCCCAGCGTCTCGCCCAGCCCTTGCGTGGCCAGCTTGTCGGCGTACAGCTTGCGCGTGCCGGGGTGCTGGGCAATCTTCTTGTACATCAGCGGCTGGGTCAGTGCAGGCGTGTCCTGCTCGTTGTGACCGAGCTTGCGGTAGCAGATGATGTCCACCACGATGTCCTTGGAGAATTCCATACGGAAGTCCAAAGCCATCTGCATGGCCAGTGCCACCGCTTCGGGATCGTCACCGTTGACGTGCAGCACGGGCGAATCGATCATCTTGACGATGTCCGTGCAATACGTGGTCGAGCGCAGATCGCGAGGATCGGAGGTCGTGAAACCAATCTGGTTGTTGATGATGATGTGCACCGTGCCGCCCGTGGTGTAGCCACGGGTTTCGGACAGCGCCAGCGTTTCCTGGTTCACGCCCTGGCCGGCAAAGGCCGCGTCACCGTGCACCAGCACCGGCAGCACTTGCTTGCCCTGCGGGTCGTTGCGGCGGTCCATGCGCGAGCGCACCGAGCCTTCAACCACGGGGTTGACGATTTCCAGGTGCGAGGGATTGAAGGCCAGCGACAGGTGCACCGGGCCGCCAGTGGTCGACACATCGGAGCTAAAGCCCTGGTGGTACTTCACGTCACCGGCGGTCAGCTCTTCAGGGGCGGTGTGGTCGAACTCGGCAAACAGGTCCTTGGGCATCTTGCCGAGGGTGTTGACCAGCACGTTCAGACGGCCACGGTGGGCCATGCCGATCACGATTTCCTGCACGCCGGTCACGCCAGCGGCATTGATCAGCTGGTCCATCGCGACGATAAAGGACTCGCCGCCTTCGAGCGAGAAGCGCTTCTGACCCACATACTTGGTGTGCAGGAAACGCTCCAGGCCTTCGGCCGCGGTCAGGCGGTCAAGAATGCGCTTTTTCTGGTCGGCGTTGAAGGCGGGCTTGCTGCGAATGCTCTCGAGCTTTTGCTGCCACCAACGCTTCTGGTTTTGCTCGGCGGTGTACATGTACTCCGCGCCCAACGTGCCGCAATAGGTCTCGCGCAGTGCATTGAGCAGCTCGCGCAAGGTCATCGATTCCTTGCCGAAGAACGTGTTGCTGATGTTGAACACGGTTTCCTGGTCCGCATCGGTAAAGCCGTAGAAGGCTGGATCGAGCTCAGGAATTTCGGGGCGTTCTTGGCGCTTCAGCGGGTCCAGATCGGCCCAGCGTGCGCCCACATTGCGGTAAGCGGCAATCAGCTGCTGCACGGCAGTGCGCTTGCGGCCCAGTTCCGAATCAGCACCAGACGCTACCACCACCTTGGTCACGCCTTGTTTGGCGCGCTCGGCAAAGGCGTTGACGACGGGAAGATGAGGGACGTCCTTGGCGTTGCTGCCGTCCAATGCGGGGACGTTTTGCAGTGCATCAAAGTAAGCGCGCCAGGTGTCTGGTACGCTGCCTGGGTTATCCAGATAGTTCTCATACATCTCTTCGACATACGGGGCATTGCCGCCGAAGAGATAGGTGTTGCCTTGGTAGGCTTGATACACAGAATTCGTATCGCTCATTTTCTCCGCTGACCTCCGCTTTCCTCTGGAAAGCATTAGCTGGTGCATATAAACAACCTTCCGCGACACGGCTGAACCGATTGGCGGATGCGACTGTGGCTGGGAAGGGCCGAACAACGGGTATTGTGCCACTTCCGCCTGGGCTTGTCCTTCGATGGCCTTGGCCCCAGCAGATGGGTGCCCGAAATAGCGTAGGTTTATGCCGGAAGCAGATACATTTGCGCTATCCATTCACACCGATGCGCTTGATGTTCAACAACCACTCTCTTCACGACAAAGCATTCATCTTGCTGCTAATAGGCGTCACCATTGCCTTTTTTGCTGTGCTTTTCCCCTTTCAGGGGGCCGTTTTCTGGGCCGTGATCCTCGCTGTTGTGTTTACGCCTCTACACAAAAAAATCCTGGTCCGCCTCCCCAAATACCCGACTATTGCGGCCCTGATTACGCTGGTGCTGTGCCTGGTGCTGGTGATCCTACCGCTGATCCTGCTGTCGATCTCGCTGGCCAAGGAGGCGGCCACCATCTACGAGAGCGTGCACTCTGGCGAGATGAATTTCGGCCAGTACTTCCAGCAGATCTACAACGCCATGCCCCAGTGGGTGCTGGACCTGCTGACCCGCTTCAACCTGAACGACCCCAAGGTGATCCAAGAGAAGATCTCCGGCATCTCGGTGCAGGCGAGCCAGTATGTGGCGACCAAGGTGCTGACCATCGGCCAGAACACCATGGGCTTTTTGGTGAGCTTTTGCATCATGCTCTACCTGCTGTTCTTCTTCCTGCGCGATGGCAAGACCTTGATCCGCAAGATCCTGGCCGCCACGCCGCTCGATGACGCGCACAAGAAAAAGCTGGGCGCCAAGTTCATCACCGTGGTGCGCGCCACGGTCAAGGGCAACCTGGCCGTGGCTGCCACCCAGGGCGCGCTGGGCGGCATCATCTTCTGGATTCTGGGCATCGAGGCCTCGCTGCTGTGGGGCGTGGTGATGGCCTTTTTGTCGCTGTTGCCGGCCGTGGGTGCAGCCATCGTCTGGGCGCCAGTTGCTATTTATTACATTGCCACCGGCTCCACCACCGAAGGCATTGTGCTGGCCGCCTATGGCGCCGCCATCATGGGCATGGTCGACAACGTGCTGCGTCCGCTCTTGGTGGGCAAGGACACCAAGATGCCCGACTACCTGATCCTCATCTCCACCCTGGGCGGGCTGTCGCTGTTCGGGCTTACCGGCTTTGTCATCGGGCCACTGATTGCCGCGCTGTTCATCGCGGTCTGGGATCTTTTTGCACCCCAGGCCCACATCAGCGACACCACAGAGGTAGACAATAGCGCCAAGTAACTTCTTCTTTTGGCGGGCGCGTGGCGCCTGCCCCTTCTTTGCTGCCCTGCCCCATGCCCGCTCGCGATTTTGAATCCCGCAAACAGGAATTCCTGGATTTCTACGCCGCCCAGTTGCCCACCCTCAAGGCAGCGGCGGCCTCGTTCAATGCGCTGATCCACGCCATCTTGAGCAACCTCGAGGGCGTCAACATCGCCAAGTTCGAGTGCCGGGTGAAGACCGCTGACGAATGCGTGCGCAAGTTCAAGCGCAAGTACCGCAACTTTGTCGAGGACCAGTCCGAGGACTATGCCATCGAGGACTACATCACCGACCTGATCGGCGTGCGCGTGGTCTGCCTCTATGAGGACGAGCCACCGGCCATCATGTCCCGGGTGCGCGAATATTTCGATGTGATCGAGATCACCGACAAGACCTCACCGATGGAAGACTCGGAGTCCGAGTTTGGCTACAAGGGCATCCATATGGACCTGCGGCTCAACCAGCAGCAGGCACAGCTGACCGAGCACCAGGCCTATGCCGACCAGGCCTTCGAGCTGCAGATCCGCACCATCATCCAGGACTCCTGGAGCGAGCTGGACCACAAGATCAAGTACAAGAAGTCCATCCCGACCAACCTCAAGCGCCGCATCAACATTCTGTCGGCGCTGTTTGAACTGGCCGACCGCGAGTTCTTGCAGATCCGCAATGAGACCAGCCAGGCGCTGGCGCTCTCGCGTGCCGAGGACGAGGTCGACGGCCCCCTGGGCGATGGCCTGGGCGACCACAACGAGCCGCTCGATGCCTTCAGCTTTGTCGCCTTTGGCCACAAGCACTTCCCCGGCTATGAGTTTGACCCGCAGAAGGTGGAGTTCTTCCTGGACGAGTTGCTGCATGACTTTGCCGTGCGCCACGCCGGCTGGCTGTTTGCCGTGGTGCAAAAGCATGTCACCACCGTGCGCCACTACAAAGCCGATTTCCAGCACCGCTACCCGTCCAGCAGCTTCAACCCCTTCACGGTGATGCGCCACTGCCTCTACCTGGAGGACAAGCAGCGCTTTCGCAAAACGCTGCGCAACTCCGCGCGTGAGGCCTTTGAGGAATGGTTGCAGCGCCAGCCCGCCAACAGCACCAGCGAAGACTGAGCGGCCAGAGCGTCCTGCCCTGATCTACAGGCCCTGTCTACCCAGGGCAAGCCCGGGCATGGGGCCAGAGCAATAGCCTAGCAAGACCCTCAGTCATTAGTTAAAATCAATCTTTGTAACTACGCCCATCCGAGTGGCTGCATTGCAGCGGCCATGCGGGTGGCAGGCCGGTGTAGCACACAGTGGGCAGCGGCGCAGAACCCAGCGCCAGCACCCTCCCCGTGTTTACGAGCATGGCTGGCCATGCTTTCTGACGCGCGCTGCTGCTATATTGCGATGCAACAATCACGGAGTTTTGATGCTGTACCAACTGTATGAAACCCAGCGGGCCCTGATGGAGCCCTTTGCAGAATACGCCCACGCCACCTCGAAGATGCTGAGCAATCCGCTGTGGCCGATCAGCCAGACGAACACCGCCCAGCGCGCCTCGGCGGGCTTTGATCTGTTCTACCGGCTGGGCAAGGACTATGAAAAGCCCGCCTTTGGCATCACCACCATCGAGGCCAACGGCCATGAGATCGCGATCCACGAGCGCGTGGAGCTGACCAAGCCTTTTTGCGAGCTGCGCCGCTTCAAGCGCTTCTCGGACGACCAGACCAGCCTGGCGGCGATGAAGCAGCAGCCCGTGGTGCTGGTGGTGGCGCCGCTCTCGGGCCACTACGCCACCCTGCTGCGCGAGACGGTGCGCACGATGCTGGCCGACCACAAGGTCTACATCACCGACTGGACCAATGCGCGCCTGGTGCCGCAGACCGAGGGCATCTTCCACCTCGATGACTATGTCAACTATGTGCAGGAGTTCATCCGCCATATCCAGGGCATCTACGGCAACTGCCATGTGGTGAGTGTCTGCCAGCCCACGGTGCCGGTGCTCGCCGCCGTCTCGCTGATGGCCAGCCGCGGCGAGAAGACCCCGCTGTCGATGACCATGATGGGTGGCCCCATCGATGCGCGCAAATCGCCCACCACGGTGAACAACCTGGCCACCACGCACGATCTGCAGTGGTTCGAGTCGAACGTGATCCATCCGGTGCCCGGCAACTTTCCCGGTGCCGGCCGCCTGGTCTACCCCGGCTTTTTGCAGCACATGGGCTTTGTCAGCATGAACCCTGACCGCCATGCGATGAGCCATTACGACTACTTCAAGGACCTGCTCAAGGGCAACGAAGACAGCGCCGAACACCACCGCAAGTTCTACGACGAGTACAACGCCGTGCTCGACATGGATGCGGCCTACTACCTGGAAACCATCAAGACCGTGTTCCAGGACTTTGCGCTGGTCAAGGGCACCTGGGAGGTGCGCTCGCCCGAAGGCAATCTGGAGCTGGTCAAGCCCCAGGACATCCGCCACAGCGCGCTGCTGACGGTCGAGGGCGAGCTTGATGACATCTCTGGCTCGGGCCAGACCCAGGCCGCGCATGACCTGTGCACCGGCCTCAAGGCGGTCGACACCCGGCACTTTGAAGTCAAGGGCGCGGGGCACTACGGCATCTTCAGCGGCAAGCGCTGGCGCACCATGGTCTACCCGATGCTCAAGGACTTCATCCTCGCCAACAACCGCATCGAGGATCGCCCTGCAGGCAGCGTAAAATCGGCCACTTCCAAGCAGAATACTTTGCACACGGTGTGATCGATATCCCCAAAACCAGCGACCAGCCAGCCTCAGCGCTGGCTGTTTTCATTGGCGCCATTGATGCGGCCCTGCCGCAGACCCAATGCACGCGCTGCGGCTACCCCGACTGCCGCCACTATGCCCAGGCCATTGCCCAGGGCGAGGCCGCGATCAACCAATGCCCGCCCGGCGGCCAGGAAGGCGTGGCGCGGCTGGCGGCCATCACCGGCCAGCCTGCGCTGCCGCTGAACCCGGACAACGGCCTCGAAGCCGTGCGCGTTGTCGCCCGCATCGATGAGAACTGGTGCATCGGCTGCACCTTGTGCATCAAGGCCTGCCCGACCGATGCCATCCTGGGCGCGAACAAGCGCATGCACACCGTCATTGCCGAGGCCTGCACCGGCTGCGAGCTGTGCCTGCCGGTCTGCCCGGTCGATTGCATTGAACTGGACAACGCCAGCGGCGAGGCCACCGGCTGGGCCGCCTGGAGCCCGGCGCAAGCCGATGAGGCCCGGCTGCGCTACCACAGGCACCAGCAGCGCCTGCACGGCGCCAACCGCACGCAGGTGCCCAGTCCAACTGCCAGCCCAGCGGGCACGCCGCACGCTGCCCCCGCAGCCCTCAGCGCTCAGGCGGCCCAGGCTGCTGCCGTCAGCGCAGCAGCATCGCAAAATACCGCGGCCAGCAAGGCCAACCTGGCCGCGCCGGCCGCTGCCGACAAAAAGGCAATCCTGGCCGCCATTTTGACCAAAGCCAAGCAGCAACAAGGCGGCAACCACTCGTCTTAATGGCTGCGCGGCGCTGGGTAGCCGACAAAGGCCGCCAAGCCCCTACCGGGCATGACAGAACGGCGCAAAAAAACAAGCGCCGCTGCACCATAATGGCTGGCTTATGAACCCCTTGCTCCAGAAACTGCAGCCCTACCCGTTTGAGCGCCTGCGCCAGTTGTTTGCCGGTGTCACGCCGCCCGCAGACCAGTCGCCCATCAGCCTGGGTATCGGTGAGCCCCGCCACCCCACCCCCGCCTTCATCGAGCAGGCGCTCTCGGACAACCTGGCCGGCCTGTCGGTCTATCCGGCCACCGCTGGCACGCCGGCACTGCGCGAAGCCTTTGCTGCATGGCTGTCCACGCGCTACGGCCTGCAGGTGGATGGACACAAGCACACCTTGCCCGTCAATGGCAGCCGCGAGGCACTGTTTGCGTTCACGCAGACGGTGGTCAACAGCAGCAAGCCAGGCCCGGTCGTGCTCTGCCCCAACCCCTTCTACCAAATCTACGAAGGCGCGGCCCTGCTCGCGGGCGCCACGCCCTACTACGTGCCCAGCATCGCCAGCAAGAACTTTGCCGTCGACTGGGCCAGCGTGCCCGAGGACATCTGGCAGCGCACCCAGCTGATCTTTGTCTGCTCGCCGGGCAACCCCACCGGCGCCGTGATGCCGCTTGACGAGTGGAAAAAGCTGTTTGAGCTGTCCGACCGCTATGGCTTTGTCATTGCGTCTGACGAGTGTTACAGCGAAATCTACTTCCGCGACGAGCCACCACTGGGCGGCATGCAGGCAGCAGCGCAACTGGGCCGCAGCGATTTCCGCCGCCTGGTCTCGTTCACCAGCCTGTCCAAGCGCAGCAATGTGCCGGGCCTGCGCAGCGGTTTTGTCGCGGGCGACGCCGAGCTGATCAAGGCCTTCACGCTCTACCGCACCTACCAGGGCGGCGCGATGAGCCCGCCGGTGCAGGCGGCCAGCATTGCGGCCTGGGGTGATGAGCGCCATGTCGAAGACAACCGCGAGCAATACCGCCGCAAGTTTGCCGAAGTCACGCCCGTGCTGTCGGCCGTGATGGACGTGCAGTTGCCCGATGCCAGCTTCTACCTCTGGGCCGGCGTGCCCCCAGAGATGGGCTTGTCCGACACCGAGTTCGCACGCGAACTCTATGCCCAATACAATGTCACGGTTCTGCCAGGCAGCTATCTGGCCCGTGACTTCAACGGCAGCAACCCAGGCGCCGGCCGCATCCGCATGGCCCTGGTGGCCCAGACGGCCGAATGCCTGGAAGCCGCTCAGCGCATTGCCCAATTCATTCAATCCTGGAAAAAAGCCTAAACCATGACGCAACAACTGCAAACCATCATCGAATCCGCCTGGGAAGCCCGCACGACGCTCTCGCCTGCCTCGGCTCCCAAAGAAATCGTCGATGCGGTCGACCATGTGATCAACGCCCTGGACCAGGGCGAGCTGCGCGTGGCCACCCGTGAAGGCGTGGGCCAGTGGACCGTGCACCAGTGGATCAAGAAGGCCGTGTTGCTGTCGTTCCGCTTGAAGGACAACGCGCTGGTGCAAGCCGGCGACCTGAACTTCTACGACAAAGTGCCCACCAAGTACGCGGGCATGTCCGAAGCCGATATCGCCGCCACCGGCGTGCGCGTGGTGCCGCCCGCTGTGGCCCGCCGCGGCAGCTATGTGGCCAAGGGCGCCATCCTGATGCCTTCCTACGTGAACATTGGCGCCTATGTGGGCGAAGGCACCATGGTTGACACCTGGGCCACCGTGGGCTCCTGCGCACAAGTGGGCAAGAACGTCCACCTCTCGGGCGGCGTGGGCCTGGGCGGCGTGCTCGAACCGCTGCAAGCCAACCCCACCATCATTGAAGACAACTGCTTCATCGGCGCCCGCTCCGAAATCGTCGAAGGCGTGATCGTCGAAGAAAACTCGGTCATCTCGATGGGCGTGTACATCAGCCAGTCCACGAAGATCTATAACCGCATGACCGGCGAAGTCACTTATGGCCGCGTGCCTTCGGGTTCGGTGGTGGTCAGCGGCTCCATGCCTGCCAAGGACGGCAGCCACAGCCTGTACTGCGCGGTGATCGTCAAGCAAGTGACGCCCGAGACCCGCGCCAAGACCAGCATCAACGACCTGCTGCGCGACTGATCTGCCGCCCAGGGATTCTCTGTATAACCCTCGCCAGGCAACCCATCAGCCCTGCAAGCTTTGCGCTGCAGGGCTTTTTTGTGGCCGTTTGGCTTGCGGTTGGGTTGCAGCGCGGGCGCAACATCGTTTATTGACTGCGTAGCTAAGCCTACAATCTCTGCACAAATTACTGGAGGGAACGGACATGGGAACCATGGAGCGAATCTTGCGCCTGATGGCAGACAACAAGGCCTCGGATGTCTATCTGTCAGCCAATGCGCCTGCGCTGGTCAAGATCCAGGGCGAATGCATCCCCCTCAACAACCAGACCTTGACACCGGATGCGCCGCGTACCCTGCTCGCCGAGATCGTGCCGCCCGAGCGCATCGAAGAGCTGGACGAAACCGGGGAGCTCAACATTGGCGTGCCGCTCGAAGGCGTGGGCCGTTTCCGCGTCAGCGCCATGCACCAGCGCGGCAGCTGCGCCGTGGTCATCCGCTATGTGCCCCAGGACATCCCCAGCCTGGAGCAGCTGGAGCTGCCCGAGATCTTCCAGGACCTCATCATGGCCCGGCGCGGCCTGGTGCTGTTTGTCGGCGCCACCGGCTCGGGCAAGAGCACGTCGCTCGCCGCAATGATCGACCACCGCAACGGCCAGCAAAGCGGCCATATCCTGACGGTGGAAGACCCGATCGAGTACCAGTTTTCCAACCGGCGCTCGATCATCAACCAGCGCGAGGTGGGCAGCGACACCGCCTCACTGCAGACCGCGCTGAAGAACGCGCTGCGCCAGGCGCCCGATGTGATCATGATTGGCGAAATCCGCGACCGCGAGACCATGTCGGCGGCCATTGCCTACGCGCAGTCCGGCCACCTGTGCCTGGCCACCTTGCACGGCAACAACAGCTACCACGCGCTCAACCGGATCCTGAGCTTCTACCCGGTCGAGGTGCGCCCCACGATGCTGGGTGACCTGTCATCGGCGCTGCGCGCCGTGGTCTCGCAGCGCCTGGTCAAGACGGTCTCGGGCAAACGCACCGCTGCCATCGAGGTGATGCTCAACACCAAGCTGGTGGGCGAGATGATCGAGCAAGGCAACTTCTCGGCCGTGCGCGAAGCGATGGAAAAGTCGATGGCCGAAGGCTCGGTGACCTTTGAAGGCGCACTGGCCGCACTCATCCACAGCGGCAAGATCAGCCGCGAAGAAGGCCTGGCCAACTCCGACTCGCCAACCAACCTGATGTGGCGGCTGCAGAACGACTTCCAGATGGCGGCCAATGCCGCCAAGGCCCAGGTCGCTGCCAAGCCCGAGCTCGACGACGCGGCCTCGTTCACCGAAATCGTGCTCGACGTGAACCAAGAGTAAGATAGCGGCCGTTGCCCCTAGGGATGCTCTGCAAAACCCTCGCCAAGCGGGATGGACGTGGATCGGGATGAGCCGCAAGGCGTCTTTTGCAGTCAATAGCCGTAGCTATTGACAAGGAAGACAACGCAGCGGATCGCCCGAGCCCGCGTTCAGACCACGGCAGGGAGTTTTGCAGAGGTCCCTAGGGCAGCGCGCCACGACGCCGTGGCCATATGCCCTGAATGCGGCCTGCGGGCCGCATTGTTGTTGACCTCCCCGCCCACTTTCTTTGACGCCATGTCCCGCACCCTGCAACTGACCGAGCAACTGATCGCCCGTCCCTCCGTGACGCCCAACGACGAAGGCTGTCTGGAAATGATTTCCGACCTGCTCCAGCCGCTGGGTTTTGCCTGCGAGCGCATGGACAGCGGCCCCGACAGCTTTCGGGTGAGCAACCTCTGGGCGCTGCGCCGCAGCGGCGTGGCGGGCGCCAAGACCGTGGTCTTTGTCGGCCACACCGATGTGGTGCCCACCGGCCCGCTGGAGCAGTGGAACTCGCACCCCTTCACCCCCTCGCACCGCGATGGCAAGCTGTATGGCCGTGGCGCCAGTGACATGAAGACCTCGATCGCCGCCTTTGTCGTGGCCGCCGAGGAGTTTGTCGCCCAGAACGCTGCAGCGCCGCTGGATATCGCGCTCTTGCTGACCAGTGACGAAGAAGGCCCGAGCGTGGACGGCACCGCGGTCGTCGTCGAGCAGCTGCGCCAGCGCGGCCAGGTGCTGGACTACTGCCTGGTGGGCGAACCCACCGCCGTGCAAAAGCTCGGCGACATGGTCAAGAACGGCCGGCGCGGCAGCCTGACGGGCAAGCTCACCATCCATGGTGTGCAAGGCCATATCGCCTACCCACAGCTGGCCCGCAACCCCATCCACCAGGGCCTGGGCGCGCTGGGCGAACTGGCCAGCACCGTGTGGGACGAAGGCAATGCCTTCTTCCCGCCCACCAGCTTCCAGATGAGCAATATCCATGCGGGCACGGGCGCGGGCAATGTGATCCCGGGCCAGATGGTGGTGGACTTCAACTTCCGCTTCAGCACCGAATCGACGGCCGAAAACCTCAAGGCCCGCGTCAAATCCACCCTGGAGCGCCATGCGCTCGAGTACGACCTGAAGTGGACCCTGGGCGGCAAGCCCTTCCTGACCACACCCGGCGTGCTGGTGACGGCCGTGCAGCAGGCGATCCGCGATGAAGTGGGGCTGGAGACCACCTTGTCGACCACTGGCGGCACCAGCGACGGCCGTTTTGTCGCCGATATCTGCCCGGAAGTCATCGAGATCGGGCCATCGAACGCCACCATCCACAAGATCGACGAGTGCGTGGCCGTGGCCGATATCGAGCCGCTGAAAAACATCTACCGCCGCATTCTGGAAAACCTGGCGCGCTAAGAACCTGTTCAAAGCCAGTACCCAGATAGCCCTGGCGCCAGCCTTGCCTGGTGCCGTGCAGCTGTCATCAAGCCTACAATGGCGGTCTTTGATTTTTGCCTGAGTTGAGCCATGACCACCATCCGCACCCTGATTGATGACAGCGCAGCAGCGCTCAGCGCTGCCGGTGTGCATTTTGGCCATGGAACGACCAATGCGCAGGACGAAGCGAGCTGGCTGGTGCTGTGGTCACTGGGCCTGCCGGTGGACAGCGACACCAGCCCGGATGGCGCAGACTCAGTCGCAAGCCAATCGGTGAGTGACGTGCAGCGCAGCAAACTCGAGCAACTGATCGCCGAGCGCATCCGCAGCCGCAAGCCAGCCGCTTATCTGACCCAGCAGGCCTGGCTGCAAGGTGTCCCCTTCTACATCGACGAGCGCTCCATCGTGCCGCGCAGCCTGATTGCCGAGCTGCTGGCCGATGGCAGCATTGACGACTGGCTGAGCGACAAGACGCGCCAGGTGCTGGACCTGTGTACCGGCAACGGCAGCCTCGCATGCCTGGCCGCCATGGCCTACCCCGATGTGCAGGTCACCGGCGCCGATCTGTCTGCCGATGCGCTGGCCGTGGCCCGCATCAATGTGGACCAACATGGCCTGCAAGAGCGCGTGCAGCTGGTTCAATCAGACGGCATGGCCAACGCCCGCGGCCCCTGGGACCTGATTCTCTGCAATCCACCCTATGTCAACGCCCAGAGCATGGCCAGCCTGCCGCTGGAATACCAGGCCGAGCCGGTGCTGGCGCTGGCTGGTGGCCAGGACGGCATGGACTTTGTGCGCGGCCTGATTCTGGAGCTGCCCCAGCGCCTGAGCGAAGACGGTGTGCTGGTGCTGGAGATTGGCAACGAGCGCGCCTACTTTGAAGCCGCCTTCCCTGGCCTGCCGGTGTTCTGGATGGACACCAGCGCCGGCGACGACCAGGTGCTGCTGCTGACCCGCGAAGCGCTGATGCACTGGACGCAGGAACAGCCTACGCAGCTCTGAAGGCCCAGCTCGGCTTGCATCAGTAGGCCAGCATTTTGCAGGCCAGCCGGCTGATCGGCCGGTGCAGACAGGACTCCAGCCTGGGCGGCAGCAGCATGGGCTTGAGCAGCATCTGCACTGCCAGTTGGGCCGGCAATCCGGTGCTGATCAGGTGGTAGATGCGCTGGGCGACATCGTCAAAGCTGCGCTGCCGGTCGGCAAACAGATCGCCCTTGTTGGCGAACACATGGCGCAGCGCCACATCGGAATCACTCTCGCGCAATTCTTTCAAGCGGCTGTACAGCGCCTTCGCAATGCGCAGCCGGCCAACGGGCTCCTGGGCCTGCAGGCTTTTGAAGTAGCTCAAGAAATGCTTGAAGTGGCCGACCTCGTCATTGCGGATATGGCCCAGCAGCTCGGTCAGCACCGGCTCCTGGCTGAGCGCGCGCAAGGTGTGGTAGTAGGCCGTGGTGCCCGTCTCCACCACGCAGCGCGCCACCATCTCCAGGCGCGGGTCTTCCAGTAAAGCCTCTTGCGTGCACAGCAGCGAATACTCGGCAAAAAAGCTGTCATAGGCCTTTTGCCAGTCAAAACTGGGCCAGACCGCCTCCACATAGCGCCGCAGCGATTCGCCGTGCTGCAGCTCCTCATGCTCCCAGCGCTCTTGCAGCCAATGCTGGATGTCCGGGTAGCGGGCATAGTGCGCGCCCAGGTTGGCGGCATAGGTGTCCGAGCCGGTCTCGACAAAGGAGGCGCTCATCAGCAGGTAGAACATGTCCTCGTCGTGGGCCACCGCGCCATGGTCGATCTGCGCATACGGAATGTCGGCCAGCTGCCAGTGGGACCGCGCCGCTGCAGCCGCGCCCAGGCTGTGTGCTGGCTGGCGGTCACCGGCAGTCCGTCCATGCATTTCAGAGGCTGTTGTCATAGCAATGTCCTTGTGATTGCCATCACTGAAATATGGCGTTTGCACACTGCAGTATGGCCCTGTGGCCGGGGCTTGGGTAGGCCCAGGCCGGTGTCAGCGCCCAACACCTGCCGCCTCCTACAAGGGCATGCGGCATTGGCCTACCTGGGCTTGCAGCAGGCGCCTGGGCGAACGCCAATGGCGCAAGCCGTGCGGCCAACCCCTGCCCGCTATGCCCCGCATAGCGCTGGGCCAAGCCCAGGGCGGCGATAATCGAGGCCATTCATGATTACGCTGAAAAATATCACCCTGCGCCGCGGCACCAAAGTGCTGCTTGACGGCGTCACCACCACCATCAACCCAGGCGAATCGGTGGGCCTGGTTGGCCGCAATGGCGCTGGCAAGTCCACGCTGTTTGCGCTGCTCAACGGCTCGCTGACGGAAGACGGTGGCGATTTCCACATCCCCGCCCAGTGGCGCATGGGCCAGGTGGCCCAGCACATGCCCGAAACCGAGGAATCGGCCACCCAGTTCGTGCTGGAGGGCGACACCCGCCTGGTTGAAGTACAGGCCCAGCTCGAGGCGGCCGAGGCGTCTGGCGACGGCATGGCCCTCGCCCAGGCCTATGCCGACCTGGCCGATGCCGGCGCCCACGATGCCGTGCCGCGCGCGCAGGCGCTGATCCTGGGCCTGGGCTTCAAGGTCCAGGAGCTGGAGCACCCGGTCAACAGCTTCTCGGGCGGCTGGCGCATGCGCCTGCAGCTGGCCCGCGCGCTGATGTGCCCCAGCGATCTGCTGCTGCTCGACGAACCGACCAACCACTTGGATCTGGACGCCCTCGTCTGGCTCGAAGCCTGGCTCAAGCGCTACCCCGGCACCCTGATCACCATCAGCCATGACCGCGAATTTCTCGACGCGATCACCAATGTGACCCTGCAGATCCAGGGCGGGCAACTGACACGCTACGGCGGCAACTACAGCCGCTTCGAAGAGCTGCGTGCCCAGCAGCTGGAGCTGCAGCAGGCCAGCTTTGCCAAGCAGCAAGAGAAGATGGCGCATCTGCAAAAGTTCATTGACCGCTTCAAGGCCAAGGCCAGCAAGGCCAAGCAGGCGCAAAGCCGGGTCAAGCAGCTCGACCGCATGGAGAAAATTGCGCCCGTGCTGGCCGAGGCCGAGTTCACCTTCGAGTTCAAGGAGCCAGCCAACCTGCCCAATCCAATGCTGGCGATCACCGATGCCGCCTTTGGCTATGAGGACGAAGACGGCAAGCAGACCACGATCTTGCAAGGCGTCAACCGCTCGGTGCTGGCAGGCCAGCGCATCGGCATTCTGGGCGCCAATGGCCAGGGTAAATCGACCCTGGTCAAGACCATTGCCCGTGAGATGAAGGCCCTGGCCGGCACCGTGACCGAAGGCAAGGGCCTCAATATCGGCTACTTTGCCCAGCAGGAGCTGGACGTTTTGCGCCCGAGCGAAAACCCGCTCGAGCACATGATCCGCCTGGCCAAGGAAATAGGCAGCGAAGGCAACAGCGCGCGTGAGCAGGACCTGCGCAACTTCCTGGGCACCTTCAACTTCAGCGGCGACATGGTCAAGCAGTCCGTGGGCAGCATGAGCGGTGGCGAAAAAGCCCGCCTGGTGCTGGCGATGATCGTCTGGCAGCGCCCCAACCTGCTGCTGCTCGATGAGCCAACCAACCACCTGGACCTGGCAACCCGCGAAGCGCTGGCGATGGCACTGAACGACTTTGACGGCACTGTGATGCTGGTCAGCCATGACCGCCATCTGCTGCGCGCCGTCTGCGAGGACTTCTGGATGGTCGGCCGTGGCCAGGTCGGCCCCTTCGATGGCGATCTGGACGACTACCAGCGCTACCTGCTGGACGAATCCAAGCGCCTGCGCGAAGAAGCACGCCAGGCCGATATGCAATCGCGCAACAAGGATGCATCGCCCGCGCCAGCATCTGTTGCCGCGCCAGTCGCGGCACCGGTGGCTGCGCCCGTGCCTGCACCAGCCCCTGCCAAGGCCGAGCCCCTGGGCGACCCCAAGGAAGCCCGCCGCCTGGCCGCCGCCGCCCGCCAGCAACTGGCCGACAAGACCAAGCCCTTCAAAAAAGAGCTCGAACAGATCGACAAGAAGCTGCCCCAGCTCAACGCGCAGCGCGATACGCTGGAGACCAAGCTCGCGACCCCGGGTCTGTCGGGTGCCGATATCGTCGAGGCCGGCAAGCAGCTGAGCGCCGTCAATGGCGAGATTGAGCAGCTCGAAGAGCGCTGGCTGGAGCTGTCCGAGCAGATCGAGGCCATCAGCCAGGAGTTGAACGCGACCGCTTAAACGGCCGACGTACAGACACACCATGCAACGCATCATCCGCAGCCAGGACTTCACCGCCGAGCGCCCCTGGGGCGCCCAGGACATTGCCCAGATGAACGGCACCAGCGTCCGTTTGCACTGGACGGACCAGCCCTATATCTGGCATGTCAACGACGGCGAGGAAGTCTTTGCGGTGATGCAGGGCCTGGTGGTGATGCACTGGCGCGAGGCGGGCGAAGAAAAGCAAACCCTGCTGCAGGCCGGCGATATCTTCCACGCCGGCGTAGGCTGCGAGCATGTGGCCCACCCGCAGGGTGAAGCGCGGATTTTGGTGATTGAAAAGGCTGGAAGCGTGTAGCCTGCACCCTACATCAGGCCGGGCAGAGACCGCAGCGCCCACCTACACTGGCTGGCTCACCACGAGCCTCAGAACGCCATGCATGAAGACCCACCCCGCGACAGCGGCGAGCGCAATGTTCGCCTCTTTTTTGGAATCTTGCTAGGGCTGTTTGTCGCGGGCGTAATCGGCTTTAAAACCTACCCAAGCTGGACGACTTGGGCCATCCTCTGCGTTGTCTGCCCGGTGGTTTGTGGCTGGTTAGCGGTGCAGTATGGCGACGGGTTTTGGTTCAAGATGCTGCGCCTCATGCGCTGGTGGTAGTGCATCCCTCCCCGCCTATGCGCCTGCAGGCATCCCACGGCACCTTTACTCCTTTTCCTGCAGCAAGCGCCACATCACCTTGCCGCTGCCACTCTTGGGCAGCTGATCTACCAACTGCACCAGGCGCGGCGCCTTGTACACCGCCATATGTCCACGGCACCAGTCGATGATGTCCTGCGCGCTGACAAGGCCCTGCTGGCCTTGGCGCAACACCACCACAGCCTTGACGGTCTCGCCCCGGTATTCATCGCGGGCCGCGATCACGCAGGCCTCCAGGATGGCAGGGTGGCGGTACATGAGGCTCTCGACCTCGGCCGGCCAGACCTTGTAGCCGCTGGCATTGATCATGCGTTTCAAGCGATCGGTCAGAAAGAAATACCCGTCGGCATCGCGGTAACCCAAGTCCCCGGTGCGGAAAAAGCGCTGCCCGCCCACCTCAACGAAGCTGGCGGCGGTGGCAGCGGGCTGCTTCCAGTAGCCCTGCAGCACCTGCGGGCCTCGCACCACAATCTCGCCCACCTCACCATCGGCCATGGGCTGCAAGGTTTCGGGGTCGATCACCAGCGACTGCATGCCGATGTGCGGCAGCCCCAGGCACTGCTGCTTGGGATGCTCGTAGGGATTGGCGTGCGAGGCGCCGCAGGTCTCGGTCATGCCATAGCCCTCGATATAGTCCAGGCCCCAGACCTCCTTGACCCTTTGCGCCACCGACTGCGGCATCGCCGCGCCCCCGCCGCCCATGTAGACCAGGCTGCGGGTGTCCATCTGCGCCAGGTGCGGGCTGGCCAGCAGATCGACCACCATCGTCGGGATATTGGCCCAGTGCGTCACCCGGTAGCGCGCCATCAGCGCGGCCGCCAGCTGCCGGTCCCAGCGCGGCATGATCACCAAGGTGGCCCCGGCGCAAATCAGCACATGCATGATCGACACCATGCCGGTGATATGGAACATCGGCGCCACGACGAGGTTCACGCTCTCGGTGCTTTGCCGGCCCCAAAGCACACCCGCCATGGCCGCATGCTGCACATGGCTGTGCGCATGGATACAGCCCTTGGGCAGGCCGGTGGTGCCGCTGGTGTAGGGCAGGATCGCCATATCGCTGGCCGCTACCTCCACGGCGGGGGGCTCGGCACGGCACTGGACGGCATCGAGCCACCGGCTGACCGTGGTGGCACCCAGCAGATCGGCACCCGGCAAAGGCTGGTTGCCCAGCAGCCAAGGCTGCCAGGCAGGTGGAAAATCCGGCTGCGCCGCCGCATCGGCGGGCATGGTGTCCGACAAATGGCTGATGACCAGGTGCGCCAGCTGCTGCTCGGGCGGCAGGCTGCTACTGGCCTGGCACAGCGCAGGGGCCAGATCGGCGGTGGTGATCGCTACGCGCGCATCGGCATCGCTGATGTAGTGGGCCAGCTCGGCAGCGGTATTCATCGGGTTGACGGGCACCACCACCGCATTGGCGCGCAGGATCGCGTAATGGGCCAGCACCAGCTGCGGGCAGTTTTGCATCAGCAAGATGACCCGGTCGCCCTTGCGCACGCCTTGCTGGTACAGATGGGCGGCCAGCCGCTCGGTCTGTTCGCACATCTGGCCATAGCTGATGGCCTGGTCAAAAAACACCAGTGCGGCATGGTCCGGATAGCGCCGGGCATTGACGGCCAGGTTGTCCCAGACCGAGGTGGCCGGCATGGTCAGCTGCCGGGGCACACGCCCGGGCCAATAGGCGGATATCGGGGCAGATACCGGGGCAGAGGTTGAAGTGGAGGCAGGCAGGTCTGCAGCAGCGGTCATGGCGGGTCCCGAACATTCAAAGCGAGTTGCGGTCCAGTATGCCCAGCGGCCCAGGCACAAGGCCGTCGCTTAGGGGACCGGCAAGCCCCGGTGTGACGCACCCTGTTGTTGCACCCAGTGCAGTACCGCATGCCAGCGCTGGGCAGCGGCTGCCAGCCGCTCCCGTTCCGCACCGGGCCCGGCCTGGCGCCAGGCGATATCGGCCATCACCGCGTCTTGCCACATCTGCGCCTGCTGCTCGACCTGGGCCTGCTGGAACTGGGCGAGCAGCTCCACCGGCGATGCACTGGGCGTATAGGCATAGGGGTTGATTCCATGGCGCCAAAAGCGCCACTGCAGGCCCAATGCCTGCCAGGTTACCGCCCTGCCCTGCAGCCGCTGCCAGTGGTGAAAGGCCTCGTGTGCGAGCCACCCTGCGACCAATGGATCGCCAAGGCGCAGGCACTGGCGCGGGTCTGATGCTGCAAAACAGAGGGCTGGCATCGACACAAAGCCGCCGTTGAACGACAGCGCACGCCGCGTATCGCCCAACCGGCGCAGGTACAGGCGCATGCGCGACCAGCCCGGGTGCTGCGGCTGGCCAAAATAACGCGCCAGTAGCGCCCATTCGTCGCCCGTGAGTGGCCGAGACCAGAACAGCGCGCGCCGCAGACTGTGGATCCATGGGTTCGCGATTCGCCGCGGCATCAACGCGGGCCCCTGAAACGGCTGTCTCGGGCGACCCTAAAACTTCGCCCTACACCCAATAGGGGTGCCCAGTCCTGATGGTTAACACCGATCCTCGGCGCGCACGATAAATTGGATACTGAATACATAACAAGACATTGCCTTGGCAAATTCAGCATTTATTTCGGCATTGTTCTTGCATGAAGCTGTTTTTAGTCATCCGTCACTATTTTCTGTATACAAGGAGTGGGTATGAAGAAAATGTTTCGCCGCCGTGCGGCTGTTATTGCTTCCATGCTGGCGGCGCTGCTGCCGCTGTCGGCAGCCCAGGCGCAGACAGCGCACAAGATACGGTACGAGGAGGTGGTGCGCTCGGTGCTCTATGTTCCCATGTATGTGGGCATCCAAAAGGGGATGTTCAAGGACGCGGGCATCGAGATGAGCATGAAAACCTCGCAGGGCACCGACAAGGGCATGGCCGCCCTGCTCTCGGGCAGCGCCGATATTGTGCTGATTGGCCCCGAAGCATCGATCTATGTCGCCAACAGCGAGTCGCCGGTCAAACCCATTGTGTTTGCCGGACTGACTGCCACTGACGGCTTTTTGCTGATGGGCCGCAAACCCGATGCGAATTTTGACTGGAGCAAGCTCAAGGGCAGCAAGATCATGTCCTTCCGCCCGGGCTCCAACCCCGATATCTTTCTGGAGGCGGCCCTGCGCAAAAAGGGGCTTGATCCGAAGAAAGACGTTACGCTGGTCAGCAATATCGGCCCGGCCGCGCGCACTGGCGCCTGGCTGGCGGGGCAAAACGACTACGCGACCTTTCTGGAGCCCGAGGCCAGCAGCTTGGAAAAACAAGGCAAGGCCTTCCCGCTGGGCGCAGTGGGCAAAGAGGTGGGCATGGTCGACTACACCGTGTTCACCACCACCGACGCCTACCTGAAGAAAAACCGCGCCGCCGTGCAGGCCTGGACCCAAGCGGTGGCGAAAGCCCAGCAGTACACCGCAGCTGCGCCCGCAGGCGAGCTGGCCGATCTGGTGGGCAGCTATTTCACGGGCCTGAGCAAGGCCGAGCTGGTCAGCGCCATTGAGCGCTACCAGCAGCTGCAGCTGTGGAAGAAGACGCCGATGGTCGAGAAGCAGGCCATGGACCAGCTGCAGGACATGCTGGTGCAAGGCGGCGTGCTGGAGGCCGGCAAAAAGGTCGACTACGCCCGCTTTGTCGACATGGGCCTGGTGCAGAGCCTGGCGCAAAAATAAGGAGTTGCGATGACCCACCCCTACCGCGTCCATGTCGACAACGTCTCCTTGCGCTATTTCACACCCCAGGGCGAAACCCAGGCGCTGCAGAACATCAACCTCTCGGTCAAGGCAGGCGAATTCATCAGCCTGATTGGCCAGTCGGGCTGCGGCAAGAGCACCTTGCTGTCGATCCTGGCGGGCATTTTGCCGCCGTCCAGCGGCACCGTGCTGGTCGATGGCCAGACCATCGTCGGCCCCAACCCGCGCATAGGCTACATGCTGCAGCAGGACTACCTCTTCGAGTGGCGCACCATTTTGGAGAACACCTTGCTGGGCGCCCAGATCCAGAACAAGGACCTGGCCGCTGCCGAAAAGCGCGCCACGCAGCTGCTGCACAAATGCGGCATGGGCGACTACCTGCACCACTACCCACGCCAGCTCTCGGGGGGCATGCGCCAGCGCGTGGCCCTGGCCCGCACCCTGGTCACCAACCCGGACGTGGTACTGCTCGACGAGCCGTTCTCGGCGCTCGACTCGCAAACCCGCTTGTCGATTGCCGATGAGGTGGTCGATGTGCTGCGCGACGAAGGCAAGTCGGTGATCCTGGTCACGCACGACATCGGCGAGGCCATTGCGATGACCGACCGCGTCATCGTGCTCTCTCGCCGGCCTGGCCGCATCAAATCGGTGCACCACATGGACTTTCCCTCGCAGGGGGGCAAACGGCCCACGCCTTTTGAGGCCCGAGGCTGCCCGGAATTCAACGATTACTTCAATGTGCTGTGGGACGAGATCGACGCCCACGTGGAAGGCTAAGCATGAGCACCGTCATGAACACCACCAACACGGCGGCCCCGGCCCAGGCCGATACCCGCAGCCCCGAATACCGCCAGTGGCTGGCCCAGATCCAGCGCCGCAAGCGCCTGGTGGCACTGAGCCGCGCAGGGCTCTTGCTGGCCTTTTTGCTGATTTGGGAACTGCTCGCGCGCAGCCACATCCTCAACCCCATGCTCACCAGCTACCCGTCTGCCGTGCTGCCTACCCTGGTCGATCTGGCCCGCAACGGCGACCTGCTGGGCCACACCTGGATCACCTTCAAGGCCACAGTGATCGGCTTTGTCGTCAGCATGCTGCTGGGCATCGGCATGGCCGCCATGCTGTGGTGGAGCAGCTTTTTGAAAAAGGTGCTCGATCCTTTCCTCGTGATCGCCAATGCCATGCCCAAGATTGCCTTTGTGCCGATCTTCTACATCTGGCTGGGCTCGGAATACTCGGTTTACGGCATGGCCGTCGCCATCTCGCTGTTCATCACGATCATGGTCGTCTATGAAGGCTTTCTGGCCATCGACCCCAACAAGATCAAGCTGGCCACCACCTTGGGCGCCAGCAAGGCCCAGGTGATGAAGTATGTGGTCTTCCCCGGCAGCGTGCCCGCGGTGATTGCTGCGATCAAGATGAACATTGGTCTGTCCTTGATCGGCGTGATCGTCGGCGAGTTCCAGTCCTCCAGCGCCGGCCTGGGCTTTTTGATCGTCAATGGCAGCCAGGTGTTCAAGCTCAATGTGGTGATGGCCTCGATCGTCGTGCTGGCGCTGCTGTCGGCCGTGATGTACATGGCCGTCACCCGCCTGGAAAAAAGCGTGCAGCACCGCTACGCCTGAGCTGTTTCCCATCTACACCAGAAAAGATATTCCCCATGCAGTTTGAGCCCTGGATTGAAGAGCGCGTGCTGGCCCGCCAGGGGGTGCTCCACCCCTATGACCAGCTGGACGCCGCGACCACCGCCTTTGTCGTCGTGGACTTGCAGAACTACTACACCCAGCCTGGCTACCAGGGCGAATGCGCGCCGGCGCGTGCGATCTTTGCCAAGGTCAACCAGCTGGCGGCCGCCCTGCGCGCCAAGGGCGGCACCGTCGTGTGGATCAAGACCAGCGCCGATGGCGCCGACCAGTTCTGGTCGCACCACCACCGCCATATGCTCACGCCCGAGCGCAGCGCGCGCCGGCTGCTGGAGCTGGGCAGCGGCCACGCCGGTTTTGCGATGCCGCCTGCGCTCGATGTACAGCCAGGCGACCTCACGGTCGTCAAGCGCTGCTACAGCGCGCTGGCCCCCGGCGCCTCCGAGCTCGACGCCGTCCTCAAGGCGCAGGGCGTGCGCACCGTCTTGATCGGCGGCACCGTCACCAATGTCTGCTGCGAATCCACCGCGCGCGACGCGATGATGCTGGACTACGCCACCATCATGGTCGACGACGCGCTGGCCGCCGTGACGCCCTATGAGCATGTCCACAGCCTCAACAACTGGATGCTGTTCTTTGGCGATGTACTGACGGTGGACGAGGTGGTGGAACGCCTGGCGTGACAAAGAAAAACCGGCCATGTTGCGCAAGGCAGCATAGCCGGGTATCCCTAAGTCCTTACTGCTGCAACTGCTGCCAGACCTTGTCCAGCCGCTTGCTGCTGACCGGGTACGGCGTGCGCAGCTCCTGGGCAAAAAAGCTCACCCGCAGCTCTTCGAGCATCCAGCGGTACTCCTGCATGCGCGCATCGACCTGGCCCTTGCGCTCTGCCACCAGGCGCCAGTAGCGCTGCTCCAATGGCTGCAGCTCCTTCAACTTGGCGCTATCGCGCGCGGGGTCAGCCCGGTACTTATCGAGGCGTGCGGTGATCGCCTTCAGGTAACGGGCATAGTGGCCCAGCTGGGCCCAGGGCGCAATCGCGATAAAGTTCTTGGGCACCAACTTTTGCAGCTGCTGCTGGGCGTCGGCCGTGGCCTCAGGCGCGTTCTTGGTGTCCTTGATCTTGCGCACCGCCGCCATGTACTCCTGCAGCACCGCGCCTGCCATGCGCGCCACCTCGTTGGCGATCAGGGTCAGGCGCCCGCGCCCCTCCTGCACCCGCTGCTTGAACTGCTCGGCGTCCGCCGGTAGCGGCTCTTGCAAAAAGGCGCGGTCAATCGCCACATTGATGATCTGCTCGCGCAGCTCTTCCTGCGTGCCCAGCGGCATATAGCCCACCGCCATCTTCTGCAGATCGGGAATGTTCTTTTCCAGGTACTTGAGCGCATCGCGGATCTGCAGCGCAAACAGGCGCCGCAGGCCCAGCGCATGGCGGCTGGCCGCCACCTCGGGCTCGTCAAACACCTCGATGCCGACACCGTTGCCGTGGTCGATCAGTGCCGGGAAACCAATCAGCGTCTGGTTGCCCTTTTTGATCTCCATGAGCTCGGGCAAGGCGCCAAAGCTCCAATCGGTCCAGAGCTTGTCGGCGGCAAGCACGGGCCCCTGGGCCTTGCTGTGCGCCGCAGCGCTGGCTGCAGGTGCCTCCAACTTGCCACCTTGCTTGGCAGCGGCGGCAGGCGCTTGCGCCGGCGCCGGGGCTGCCGCGCCATCGGCCTTCGGCGCGATCTTGAGCTCGGCCAGCGCCTGGAAGGCACCGCGCGCCTTGGCGCCCCACTGGGCCTTCAAGGCGCCCAGGTTGCGGCCCTGGCCCAGCTGGCGGCCATGCTCGTCGCTGATGCGGAAGTTCATGAACAGATGCGGGCTGAGCATGTCGAGCTTGAAGTCGGCCCGCTTGATGTCCAGCGAGGTCTCGTCGCGTGCCTGCTTGAGCAGCACCTCGACCAGGCTGCCGGCACCAAAGCGCTCGGCGCTGCCCAGCAGCTCGGCCAGGCGCTGGGCGTTTTCAGCCAGCGGCACAAAGCGGCTGCGCGGGCGCTGGGGCAGGCTTTTGAGCAAGGCCTGGATCTTGTCCTTGAGCATGCCCGGCACCAGCCATTCGGCGCGCTCCTCGCTCACCTGGTTGAGCACAAAGAGCGGCACCGTCACCGTGACGCCATCGCGCGCATCCCCGGGCTGGTGCAGGTAGCTGGCCGTGCAATCGACCCCACCCATCTTGATGGTCTTGGGGAAGGCGGCCGTGGTGATGCCGGCGGCCTCATGGCGCATCAGCTCATCGCGCGAGAGGCGCAGCAGATCGGGGTTGCGCGCGCTCTCGTCCTTGACCCAGCGCTCGAGCGCCCGGCCAGTGCAGATATCCTGCGGAATCTGCTGGTCGTAGAACGCATAGATGAGGGCATCGTCCACCAGCACGTCCTGGCGGCGGCTCTTGTGCTCCAGCTCCTCGACCTTGGCAATCAGCTTCTGGTTGGCCTGCAAAAACGGCAGGCGCGTCTCCCAGTCGCCCTCAACCAGCGCCTGGCGGATAAAGATATCGCGCGCGCCTTGCGGGTCGATCTTGCCGTAGCTGATGCGGCGCTGGCTGTAGACCACGAGGCCATACAGCGTGGCGCGCTCATAGGCAGCCACCTCGCCCTGCTTTTTCTCCCAATGCGGGTCCAGCAACTGCTTGCGCAGCAGATGCGCGCCCACCTGCTCGAGCCACTGGGGCTCGATGGCGGCAATGCCGCGCCCGTAGAGGCGCGAGGTCTCGACCAGCTCGGCCGCCACAATCCAGCGGCCCGGCTTTTTGGACAGGTGCGCGCCGGGGTGCGGGTGGAAGCGGATGCCGCGTGCGCCCAGGTAGCCATCGCCCTCCTCGGTCTTGAAACCGATATTGCCCAAGAGGCCCGAGAGCATCGACAGGTGCACGGCCTCGTAGCCAGCGGCCTCCTCGTTCATCGGCCAGCGCTGCTCCTTGACCACCGTCAGCAGCTGCGAATGGATGTCGCGCCACTCGCGCACGCGGCGGATATTGATGAAGTTCTGGCGCAGCAGCTGCTCCCACTGGCGGTTGCTGAGCTTGTGGCTGGCCTCGTCGGCCACCACGCTGTCCTGCGGCGTGAAAGCGGCCAGCGGCGCGGCGGACTCCACCGATGCAGTCGCACCGGTGCTGCGCTGGGCCACCGGCAAAAAGGCGGCATTGCGCCCTATCGCCTGGCCCTTGGCGGGGGCTGCTTGCTGGGCCATGTCCTTGCGGCTCTTGGCCACCACCTTGCCGCCACGCGCATCCTGCAGCCATTTCCACAGCCGCAGGTAGCCGCTGAACTCGCTTTTTTCATCGTCAAACTTGGCATGCTGCTGGTCGGCTTGCTGCTGGGCTTCGAGCGGGCGGTCGCGCACATCCTGCACGCTCAGCGCCGAGGCAATCACCAGCACCTCTGCCAGTGCGCCGCGCTCGCGCGCCTCCACAATCATGCGCGCCACGCGCGGGTCCAGCGGCAGGCGCGACAAAGCCTGGCCCATCGGCAGCAGCTCGCCTTGCTCATCGACCGCGCCCAGCTCGGCGAGCAGCTGGTAGCCGTCGGCAATCGCGCGGCCCGACGGTGCTTCGAGAAACGGAAAATTCACCACATCGCCCAGGCGCAAGGCCTTCATGCGCAGGATGACGCCGGCCAAGGACGAACGCAGAATTTCCGGATCGGTAAAGGGGCTGCGCGACTGGAAATCGGCCTCGTCATAGAGACGTATGCAGATGCCGTTGGCCACGCGGCCGCAGCGGCCAGCACGCTGGTTGGCCGCCGCCTGGCTGACGGGCTCGATCAGCAGCTGCTCGACCTTGCTGCGGAAGGAATAGCGCTTGACCCGGGCCGTGCCGGCATCGATCACATAGCGGATGCCGGGCACCGTGAGCGAGGTCTCGGCCACATTGGTGGCCAGCACAATGCGCCGGCCGGTATGGCCTTCAAAGATGCGGTCCTGCTCGGCCTGCGACAGGCGCGAGAAGAGCGGCAGCACCTCGGCATTGCGCAGCACCGGTGAGTGCTGCAGGTGCTTGCGCAGATGGTCGGCGGCCTCGCGGATCTCGCGCTCACCGGGCAGAAAAATCAGGATATCGCCGCCGGCCCCGCCGGTCCACAGCTCATCGACGCCATCAGCAATCGCATCGTTGAGGTCGTAGTCCTTGGCATCTTCAAAGGGGCGGTAGCGCATCTCCACCGGAAAGGTGCGGCCCGAGACCATGATCACCGGCGCCGGGCCCTGCGGGCCGGCGAAATGCTTGGCAAAGCGGTCGGCATCGATGGTGGCCGAGGTCACCACCACTTTCAGATCGGGGCGCTTGGGCAGGAGCTGGCGCAGGTAGCCGAGCAAAAAGTCGATATTGAGGCTGCGCTCATGGGCCTCGTCGATGATGAGCGTGTCGTATTGCTTGAGGAGCGGGTCGGTCTGCGTCTCGGCCAGCAAGATACCGTCGGTCATCAGCTTGACCGAGGCGTCCTTGGACAAGCGGTCCTGGAAACGCACCTTGTAGCCCACCACATCGCCCAGCGGCGTCTGCAGCTCTTCGGCAATGCGCTTGGCCACGCTGCTGGCCGCAATGCGGCGGGGCTGCGTGTGGCCGATCAAATGGCCGCGCACCTCCCCCTTGTCATTGGGGGCGGCATTGACCTTGCCGCGGCCCAGGGCCAGCGCAATCTTGGGCAACTGGGTGGTTTTGCCCGATCCGGTCTCCCCGCAGACGATGATGACCTGGTGGCGGTCCATGGCCTCCATGATTTCATCACGGCGGGCGGAGACTGGCAGGGATTCGGGAAACGTAATCTTGAGCGACATAGGGGCAGCATTATCCCCGCAGCAAGGCTCCACCGGTTGCGAAGCCGCAACATCGCCTTGGGCCCACGCAGGCTTTGCCGATCAATCGCTGCTGCCGCCCCCGCAACTGCTGCCGCCGCAACTGCTGCCACTGCAGCTGGATGCGCCGCCATCGCTGTCCGCGCCGCTGCTGGTGCTCGCCACATCGGCGCTATCGCCAGCGCTGCCGCTGTCGTCACGGTGGTCGCTGCCCGAGACCCCGCTGGATGTGTTGTCGGTGCTGTTGCTCGCCGCCGCTGCTGCCTGCGCAAATGCCGCAGCCCATTGGCCCAGCAAATCCGGCGGGTACAGCCAGCCGTCGTCTATCGCGGCAGCGGCATCTAGCGCAAACAACAGCGGTATGCCACCCAGCAGCGCACCCACCATATAACGCCGAGTCTGCATGGCCGCATTCCAGCTTGGCTGCATAGCTGCTGCCTGGTTCTGCGAAGCCCCAGCGCTGGCTGGCTGCGCCGGCAGATGGTGGAACATATGGCTAAAGGCCTGCTGGCAAAACTGCTGATAGCGCCGGGTGTCCAGGATAAAGGCATGCCACAGCGCATCGGCCAGGCGCGAGGGCATCTGCAGCTGCGGGCGGGGCGCCAGCCAGTGCATGATGAAAAACTGGCGCAGCGCCTCTTCGGCTTGCGCCAGGCTCGCGTCATTCAGATGCGGGTAGTCACGCCAGAGCGCCTTGCGGTAGGCAGCATCAAAGCGGTATTGCTGCAAAAAGCGCAGTTGCCGACGTTTGCGCAGGCTGCGCCAACCCAGCACGGCCAACAGCGCGGCAACGAGGGCGGCAAAGATCAGAAACATCAGGCCCACCCAGCGCCAAAGCTGGCGCGGATGCAGCCAGGCGCGCGATCACGCCTTGGGCACGGGCACATCAATCGCCTCCCCAATCGCATAGAAATGGCCACCCGCGACATAGTGCAAAGTGCGCAGGTCTTGCGGCGCTGTCTCGAAATGCCAGTGGCCCTCCCGGAACACCCGGTCATCGGCCCAGGCCCCGGTCACCTCGCCAATGAACAGGTCATAGCTGTGCTGGTTGTGGGGCTCGGGCACCAGGCGGCACTCCAGCCAGGCGGCGCAACCCGCCACCAAGGGCGTTTGCTGGCCGGGCGCCTCAAACAGCTGCACACCCGACTGGGCGAGTTTGTCCGGCTGCTGCAGCGCGCTGATGGTGCCCAACTCCACGGTCAAGGCGGCGATAGGCACGGTGGGCAGTTGCAGCGCAAAACGGCCGCTGGCCTCGACCAGCGCGCGGGTGCGCGTGGCCTTGTCCAGCACCACGGTCACCTTGGGCGGTGTGAAGTCCAGCGCGCAGGCCCAGGCGGCGGCCATCACATTGCGCTCTCCGGCATGGGCGGCGGACACCAGCACCGTGGGGCCGTGGTTGAGCAGGCGGTAGGCTTTTTCCAGCGCCACCGGTTGGAAATGGGGGTCGGCGCTGCCAGAGATCAGGTCCATAAAGGCGGTCTGCAAGTACAAGATGCCTCCATTGTGCATGCCTGCACCATGCAGTGCATCAACCCGCGCAGCCTCCCGGTCAATCGATACGGATCTGCGCGGCCTTGACCACCCGCGCCCATTTGTCGATCTCGGACTGCAGGCGCTGCGCCATCTCCTCGGGCGTGCCGGGGTCGGCTTCGGCGCCCGCCACATAGAGGCGCTGGCGCACTTCCTGGGCGCGCATCACCTGGTTGAAATCGGCATTGATCTTGGCAACGATCTCCTTGGGCGTGCCTGCCGGCGCAAACAGCGCCGCCCAGGAATAGGCCTCGTAACCGGGCAGGCCCTGCTCGGCAATGGTGGGCACCTCGGGCATCAGCGCCGAGCGCTTGGGGCTGGCAACGCCCAGCACGCGCACCTTGCCGCTCTTGATATGGCCGATGGCGGTGGGCGCATCGCTGAACATCATCGCCACCTGCCCGCCCAGCACATCGGTCATCGCCGGGGCGCTGCCCTTGTAGGGGATGTGCAAGAGCTTGGTGCCCGCATGCATGTTGAACAGCTCCCCGGCCAGGTGCGTGCCGCCACCATTGCCCGATGAGGCAAAGGCCAGGTTGCTGCCCGGCTTTTTCGCCAGCGCGATCAGCTCCTGCACGTTCTTGGCTGGCACGCTGGGGTTGACCACCAGGAACACCGGGAACATCGCCGCAAAGCTCACCGGCACAAAGTCCTTCTGGATGTCATAGCTCAGCTTGGGATGCAGTGAGGGGTTGACCGAATGGTGGATTGCGCCGACAAACAGGCTGTAGCCGTCGGCCGGTTGGCGGGCCGCCGTCTCCGCGCCAATGATGCCGCCGCCGCCAGCGCGGTTGTCGATAAAGGTGCCCTGGCCCCACAGCTGGCCCAGCGGCGGCACAAAGGCACGCGCGGTCGTATCGACCGGGCCGCCCGGCGGGAAGGGAACGATGAACTTCACCTGCTTGCTCGGGTAGTCGGCCGCATGCGCAGCCCCCGCATGCAGCAAAGGCAGGCCGGCGGCCAGAGGCGCTGCGCCCAGCGCCAGCAGCTGGCGGCGGTTCATGGTGGTGGTCATGCTTGTCTCCTGACTATTTTTTGCAAAACCGCCATCATCGGCCCGGCGCGCCGGTTTGCCCACACCTGCGCCGTTTGTGATTGCGAAACCTCCACTTTGCGCCAGCCAAAATGGACAGGGCGGCGCCGATGGATTTTTCCCATGACCGCAGGCCCGATTCCGTAGCGAACTGCATGCAGACGCGCGATGTTTGTATAACAATAGCGGCAGCCGCAAACCACCGATCTGGCGTGCTTCTAGGAAATACCCCCACCCCACCCCCATGTCCGCTGTATTCAATTTCACCTTTGTGCCCTGGTTCCGCTCGGTGGCGCCTTATATCCATAAGTTTCGCAACCAGACTTTTGTAGTGGGCGTGACAGGTGAGGCGATTGCAGCGGGCAAGCTGCAATCGATTGCCCAGGATCTGGCCCTGATCCAGGCGCTGGGTGTCAAGATCGTGCTGGTCCATGGTTTTAGGCCCCAGGTCAATGAGCAGCTGGCGGCCAAGGGCCATGCGCCGCGCTACTCGCATGGCATCCGGGTGACCGATTCGGTGGCGCTCGACTGCGCCCAGGAGGCCGCAGGCCAGCTGCGCTTCGAGATTGAAGCGGCCTTCAGCCAGGGCCTGCCCAATACACCGATGGCCGGCGCCACCGTGCGCGTGATCTCGGGCAACTTTGTCACCGCGCGCCCGGTCGGCATTGTCGATGGCGTCGATTTCATGCATTCGGGCCTGGTGCGCAAGGTTGATGTCGGCGGCATCCACCGCACCCTGGACATGGGCGCGATGGTGCTGGTCTCGCCGTTTGGTTTCTCGCCCACGGGCGAGGCTTTCAACCTCAGCATGGAAGAAGTGGCCACGCGCGTGGCCATTGAGCTCAAAGCCGACAAGCTGATGTTCCTGACCGAAGTGGCCGGCATTCGCCTGAACCCGCTGGAGCCCGAAGGAGAAGACAACCCGGTCGACACCGAGCTGCCGCTGGATGTGGCACAAAAGCTGCTTGCCCAGTTGCCACCCGCCACCTTGCCCACCGATGTGGGCTTTTACCTGCAGCATTGTGTGAAGGCCTGCAAGGAAGGCGTGGAGCGCAGCCACATCCTGCCCTTTGCGACCGATGGCGCGCTGCTGCTGGAAATCTATGTGCACGATGGCATTGGCACCATGGTGATCGATGAGCGCCTCGAAGAGCTGCGTGAGGCCAAGCCCGATGATGTCGGCGGCATTTTGCAGCTGATCGAGCCTTTCGAGAAGGACGGCACGCTGGTCAAACGCAGCCGCACCGAGATCGAGCGCGATATCTCCGCCTACACCATCATCGAGCACGATGGCGTGATCTTCGGCTGCGCGGCACTCTACCCCTACCCGGAAGCGGGCACCGCCGAAATGGCCGCTGTCACCGTCTCGCCCCAGAGCCAGGGCACGGGCGATGGCGAAAAGCTGCTCAAGCGCATCGAGCAGCGCGCCCGCGCCACCGGCCTCAAGAGCATTTTTGTGCTCACCACCCGCACGATGCACTGGTTCCTCAAGCGCGGCTTCCAGCCGGTGGACCCGGACTGGCTGCCCGAGCAGCGCAAGGCCAAGTACAACTGGAGCCGCAAGAGCCAGGTGCTGGTGAAGTACCTGTGATCGCCTGGCGTTAATGCGCCAAGGGGCCCTGCCTGCACCGGCAGCGCCCCTCACCAAAACTGCCCCTGGCAAGGGGCAGTTTGGTTTGAATCGAGACGATCAGCGCCCGATCCATCCCCCATTCAATCCCCAATCAGCCCCAGAGCTTGACCAGCTCGGCGGCCACCCGCGCCAGTGCCGCGTCGCGCGCTTTGGGCTCGGCCTTGCATTCGGTCAAGTAGCTGGTCACCAGAATCGGCGTCGCAGCGCCGGGCGCCCACAGCAGGCCAATGTCATTGCGGGTGTTAGGTCCGGACCCGGTCTTGTCCGCCACCTTCCAGCCCGGGGCGCCTGCGCGCAGGCAGTGGTCGCCCGTCGTATTGGCTTCCATCCAACCCACCAGCCGTTCGCGGCTGGCGGGGCTCAAGGCCGTACCCAGGGTCAGCGCGCGCATGCTGCTCAGCATCGCCTGTGGGCTGGTCGTATCGCGCACATCGCCGGGTTTGGATTCACTCATCGCAGGCTCGATGCGGTCCAGCCGGGTGACCGGGTCAGTCAAGCTGCGCATGTAGGCGGTAAAGCTCGCCGGGCCACCCACGCGCTCCAGCAGCAGGTTCGCAGCGCCATTGTCGCTGACCGTCATGATGGCGTCGCACAGCGCCTCAACCGTCATCGGAGCCTTGCCAGCAAATTTTTCGGTCACCGGCGAATGCTCCACCAGCACCGACCGGTCAAACGTCAGCGCAGCGTCCAGCCGGTCCTGGCCCGCATCGACGCGCGAGAGCACCTGGGCGGCCAGCAGCATCTTGAAGGTGCTGCACATCGCAAAGCGCTCATTCTGGCGCCAGCCCAGCGCCGCACCCGTCACGGTGTTGAGCGCAGACACGCCCAGGCGCCCGCCCACCGAGCGCTCCAGATCCTGCATGGCCTGGGCAAACTGGCGCGCTGCCGCCTTGTCTGCCGATGACGCAGCAGCCCAGGCGCGCGCGGAGGTGGCGATCAAGCTGGCCGCACCCATAGTCAAGAAAAACTTTCTTCTATACATGGTTTTCAATCCTTAAAATTCGTTGTTATCCAGCGGACAGGCGTAAATTTACCGATATCCCGCGCGCTTGACCAACGATGAAAACCAAGAAAACCCACAAGAAAAACTTATAGCTTATGCACCTGCCTTTGAATGCCCTGCGCGCTTTCGATGCCGCCGCGCGCCACCTCAATCTGACGCGTGCGGCGCTGGAGCTGCATGTGACCCAGGCCGCCATCAGTCAGCACATTCGCCAGCTAGAAGACCAATTGGGCAAGCCGCTGTTTCGCCGCCTGCCGCGCGGCCTGGCACTGACCGATGAAGGCATGGCCCTGGTGCCGGCGGTGGCCCAGGCCTTTGGCAGCCTGTCGCGTGCCTTGGCGCAGGTGCAGGACCGGCGGCCGCATGAGGTGCTCTCGGTCGGCGTGGTGGGCACTTTTGCGGTGGGCTGGCTGCTGCCCAGGCTGCGTGCTTTTCAGGAGGCCCATGCCTTTGTCGACCTGCGCCTGTTCACCCACAACAACCGGGTGGACCTGGCCGGCGAAGGCTGGGACTGTGCGATCCGCTTTGGCGACGGCGCCTGGCATGGCACGTCGGCCCGGCAGCTGCTGCAGGCGCCCCTGACCCCCATGTGCGCGCCCGCGATCGCCGCACGCCTGCAGCAGCCGGCCGACCTGGCGCGCGAGACCTTGCTGCGCACCTACCGCGCAGGCGAGTGGGAGCAGTGGTTCGCCCAGAACAAGCTCGCCTGCCCCAGCCTGCGCGGCACGGTGTTCGATTCATCCCTCACGCTGGCCGAGGCGGCAGCGCAGGGCCTGGGCGTCGCGCTGCTGCCCTTGCGCCTGTTTTCGCGTGATCTGCAGGCGGGGCGCCTGGTCGCGCCGCTTGCGCAGACCTTGGATACCGGCAGCTACTGGCTCACCCAGCTGAAATCGCGCAGCCCTTCGTTGGCGATGCAGACCTTCGAGCGCTGGCTATTGGAGCAATGTAGCCAAGATCAGCACCCCGAAGAGCGTACAAAACCGCTGCCGTAAGCACGCGCCGGGTGCTCTCCTACACGCGGCCCGGCCCTTGTCAGACAATGTGCGGGCAGCGCCCCGCCTAGGATATAAAGTAACAACGCGTTCCCGTACAAAAACACGCTGCAGCGATGCTGCATGACAACCACCGAGAGGACATCCATGCTTTCTACCCGTTACCTCGCCTCCCTGTCCGCCGTTGCCGCCGCCTTGCTGGCAGCCGCTTGCGCCTCCACCGGCGACATCGAAGACCTGCCCCGCCCCAAGTCAGGCCACTGGCAGATCAGTTCCACCGACCAGGATGGCCAGACCGTCCAGTTCCAAGACTGCATGGACAAGGACACCTTCTACAAGACCCGTGAGCTGCAAAAGGCCAAGTACGATGTGCAGCAATGCAAGACGGCGAGTTTGAAAGACAGCAATGGCTGGCAATTCACGTCCAACTGCAAGGTGGGCCAGACCGAGCAGCGCATCGAGAGCAGCCGCAAGATCACCGGCGACTTCCAGCACAACTTCCATGTGCTGTCGGTCACCAAGCAGCAGATGCCCGATGGCAGCACCGTGGAGACCACCCGCAATATCAAGGGCGAGTACCTGGGAGCCTGCCCTGCCGGCATCAACCCTGGCGACCGCGTCTTTGACGGTGGCGGCAAGATCAACTTCTACGACATCACAGGCCTGAGCCCCAAGTAATCAGCAAGCGCGCAACTGCTGCAAAACCCGCCCGGCCCTGCCGGGCTTTTTTACGCCTGCACGCTGGGCCATTTTGCTGATCCAGGTCTAGAAATGGGCGATTCAGATACAGTACGATGTTCAGCCGTTGGACTGCGGCCCGCCCGCCATGGGGATGCCTGCGCAGGCCACCCTGCCGGCGCCAGCCCCCTGCAGCCACCCCAAGTTGGTGGATCGAAGGGCCCTCCTCCAGTCCACCTGGCTTTTCCTATGCAATACCCCGAAAAATACGGCCACAGGGGCGCGTATTTTTCGCAGATTTTCTCCATGTCCCAGCAATACCTCACCGCCGCGCTTTACCAGTTCATCGACCTGCCCGAGTTTGCCCAGTGGCAGCAGCCCTTGCAGGCGCTGTGTGACCAGCACCAGGTCAAGGGCCTGCTGCTGCTGGCCCATGAAGGTATCAACGGCACGATTGCCGGGCTGCCTGCCGATGTGCAAGCGGTGCTGGACTGGCTCAAGCGTGACCCGCGCCTGGCCCACCTGGTACACAAGGAGGCCTATGCCGACAGCAATCCCTTCTACCGCATGCGCGTGCGCCTCAAGCAGGAGATTGTGACCTTGGGCGTGCCCGAGTTGAACCCCGCGCGCAATGCCGGCCAGTATGTCAAGCCCGAGGACTGGAATGCGCTGATCAGCCAGCCCGATGTGGTGCTGGTCGATACGCGCAATGACTACGAGGTGGGCATTGGCAGTTTTGAGGGCGCGATCAACCCGCACACCAAGAGCTTTACCGAGTTTCCGCAATGGGTGGCCGAGCAGTCCCAGCCCGGCGGCGCGCTGCATGGCAAGCAAAAGGTGGCAATGTTTTGCACCGGGGGTATCCGCTGCGAAAAATCCACCGCCTACATGAAGACCCAGGGTTTTGAGGAGGTGTACCACCTCGAAGGCGGCATCCTCAAGTACCTGGAAACGGTGGCCGAGGACGAATCGATGTGGTGGGGCGACTGCTTTGTGTTTGACGAGCGCGTCTCCGTCGGCCACGGCCTGGTGCGCGGCACCCACCAGCTGTGCCGCAGCTGCCGCATGCCGCTGGGCGCGGCCGAGCTGGCCCATGCCCACTATGTGCGCGGCGTCAGCTGCCCCTACTGCCACGGCAGCCGCACGCCTGAGCAACTGCAGTCGCTGGCCGAGCGCCAGCGGCAGATGGACCTGGCGCAGGAGCGCGGTGACACCCATCTGGGCCACACCCAGGCCAGCTCGCAGCAATCGCGCCAGCAAAAGATCGCCGCGCAGCAGCAGGCCTTGCAAGGCCTGCCGGTGCTGTACTCGTTCCGCCGCTGCCCCTATGCGATGCGGGCCCGCCTGGCGCTGGCCTATGCCGGCATTGCCTGCCAGCTGCGCGAGGTCGTCCTCAAGGACAAGCCCCAGGCGCTGCTGGATGCATCGCCCAAGGCCACCGTGCCAGTGCTGGTGCTCGCCGACGGCACGGTGCTCGAAGAGAGCCTGGAGATCATGCTCTGGGCGCTGCGCCAGAATGACCCCGACCAGTGGCTCAGCCCCACTGCCGGTAGCCTGGGCGAGATGCAGGCGCTGATCGCCCGCCATGACAGCGAATTCAAACCCGCACTGGACCGCTGCAAATACCCCAGCCGCTACCCGCAAGCAGACGCCGCTGCCGCAGCGGCCACCGCCCAGGCCTTTTTGGGTGCGCTCAACCAGCAGCTGGCGGCGACCGGCTACCTGTTTGGCCGCGACCCGAGCCTGGCCGACATGGCCATCCGCCCCTTTGTGCGCCAGTTTGCCGGCATCGATGAGGCGGCATGGCAGAATCACCCCTGGCCCCATCTGCAAGCCTGGCTGCTGCGTCTGACCGACTCGGCGCTGTTCGAGCAGGTGATGGAAAAATACCCTGCCTGGCACCCGGACGAAGCGGGCGTGCTGTTCCGCTGAGCGGACACCGCCCCTGACGGCACGCAAGTGACAAGCACTGCCAGCGGATGCGCATCCCAGCGCCCGCTGCAGCGCTTGCCCGGCATTGACCGCCTGCGCCCACCCCCGTGCCATGATCCAGTCCATCCAGATTCTGCGTTTTGCTGCCGCCCTGTGGGTGGCGCTCTACCATGCGCGGACCTACAGCTTCTTCCCCGAGCTTCCTGGCTGGCTGCGCGCCATTGCCGAGGGCGGCTTTGTCGGTGTCGACATCTTCTTTGTCATCAGCGGCGTCATCATGGCGCTGGCCACCAGCAACACGCCCACCGGCCTGCGTCCTTCCGCCCAGTTTGTCGCCACCCGCTTTGCCCGCATCTACACCGGCTGGTGGCCGGCGATGCTGCTCTATGTGGTGGGCTTGCAAGCGCTGGGCGCCATGCCGCCGGATGTGAACCTGCTGTCGTCGGCGCTGCTCTATCCGGCCAATTTCAGCCTGCATATCAATGCGGTGATCTGGACCCTGGTCTACGAGCTATATTTCTATCTCGTCATCGGCGCCAGTTTGCTGCTGCCCAAGCTCTGGCGTGACCGCGCGCTGGCGGGATGGGCCATGGTCATCGTTGCGCTGGTGCTGTATTACGCCGCTACGGGTCGCTACCGCCCGGATATGTTTTCGCAAGCCACGCCACTCGTCTGGTTCTATGCGGCGCCGCTGGTGCTGGAGTTCTTTGCCGGCTACTTCATGTACCGCTTTCTGCAGCGCCACCCGCAGCAGCGCTGGTACGCCTGGCTGCTGGCCAGCGCGCTGCTGGGCGCCACAGCGGTGTACTACAGCCACAGCGCCACCTTGTACGCACCTGGCATCGTCGGTTTTTTCCACTGGGCGGACCGCGCGCTGCTGGTGGGGGCTGCCGCCACCGCACTGGTAGGGGCAGCTTTGCTGCTGCCAACGCCCCAGCACCGGGCATGGCAGCTGCTCGCCAGGCTCGGGGACTATTCCTTTGCGATCTATTTGCTGCACCTGCTGCTCTTCCAGGTCGTGCAACGCGCCACCACGTCGTTGGCGCTCGACATTCCCCACCGCTCGCTCAGCTTGCTGCTGGTGCTGGCAGTCCTGGTCGCGCTGTCGGCCCTGTATTACCACGCGATCGAACACCCCCTCTACCAGGCCTGCCGGCGCGCCATTGCGCGTTGGGTGGCCCGCACGCCATGACCCCAGCCCGCATCCATCTGATCTTTGCCCGCGCCCGCAATGGCGTGATTGGCCGCGACAACCAGCTGCCCTGGCACCTGCCCGAGGACATGGCCTTTTTCAAGCAAAAGACCGCTGGGGGGACCGTCGTCATGGGCCGCAAGACCTGGGATTCCCTGCCGCCGCGCTTTCGCCCGCTGCCGGGCCGTGACAATGTGGTCGTCACGCGTCAGAGCGGCTGGCAGCCCAGCCCGGCCAGTGAACGTGTCCACGTCGCCGCCGATCTGGAGCAGGCACTGGCCACGGCCCAGGCGCTGGGCCAGCCCGTCTGGGTGATTGGCGGGGCGCAGATCTATGCCCAGTCGCTGGCCCTGGCCGACGAAGTCTGGGTGACCGAGATCGACCAGGATTTTGACGGCGATGCCCATGCGCCGGTGCTCGGCAGCCAGTGGCAGGAGGTCTCGCGGGAGCGCCACACCAGCAGCAATGGCCTGCCCTTTGCGTTTGTCTGCTACCAGCGCCAGCCCGCCTGAGAGACGCGCTCACCGATGGCACCACGCTGGTGCGGCGCAGCAAATTCATGCAAAATGGATTTCATCGAATAGCAATCTGCGGCGCGCCGGGCCCCAAGCACCGGGCGCTGCAACAAGACGGAACACTGTGACGATGAGCCTGGTACAAGCGTTGCCCGCCGGCCCGTTGGATGTGATCGGCGATGTGCACGGCGAGCGCCAGGCACTGGAGTCGCTGGTTCGGCATCTGGGCTATGACGAAGATGGTGGCCACCCGGCAGGCCGCACGCTGGTCTTTGTCGGCGATTTCTGCGACCGGGGCCCGGACAGCCCCGGCGTACTGGCGCTGGTGCGCCGCTGGGTAGACAACGGCCATGCCTGCGCGGTGCTCGGCAACCATGAAATCAACCTGCTGCGCGAAGATGCCAAGGACGGCTCGGGCTGGTACTTTGACGAGCGCATCGAGGCTGACAATCGCAAGTACGCGCCCTATGTGCGCGCGGACCAGGCTTTTGATGAAGAAATGCTGCCGTTTTTGCGCCAGCTGCCGCTGGCTCTGGAGCGCGCGGACCTGCGCATCGTTCATGCCGCCTGGATCGACGACAAGATCAACCAGGCCCGCGCACTGCGGCCCGGCCATGTCGCCCAGGACTATGACCGCCTGGAGCAAGAAGCCTACCTGCACGCCAAGACCTTGGGCATTCCAGCCCGGCTGAAGGCCGAAAACCAGGCCTGGCCCTACCACCTGGAAGATGGCGCCCATTGCCCCCCGTTCATGCCCGCGCATGCCGACAGCGAGCTGAACAAATCCCAGTACAACCCCTTGAAGGTGCTCAGCTGCGGTGTGGAGCGCCGCGGCAGCGAGCCCTTCTATGCCGGCGGCAAATGGCGCTTTGTCGAGCGTGTTGCCTGGTGGGATACCTATACCGACAACACACCGGTCATCGTCGGCCACTACTGGCGCCGCATCCATGAGCTCGACCGCTCGGTGCTGGGCAAGGGCGACCAGGATTTGTTCGCCGACATCAACCCGCATGCCTGGCATGGCCTGCGCGGCAATGTCTTTTGCGTGGACTTCTCCGTGGGCGCGCGCTGGACGGCCCGGCTCGCGGGCCAGCCACCCGAGCAGGACTTCAAGCTCGCCGCCCTGCGCTGGCCCGAGCGGGTGCTGATGCTCGACGATGGCAGTGCGGAGCCCACCACGCACTTTCTGCAGGCGCCCGCACCTGCGCTGGTTTGACGCCCCAGCTACACATTCAGACGCGAAAAAGCGGCCAGTGGCCGCTTCGTCGTTGATGGGCCGGAGCCCTTCGCACCTTGGCAAGGCGCAAGGGCTATGCCTTACAGCCCCAGGGCTGCAATACCCGCCTTGGCGATCTGTGCATCTTCAGGTGCCTTGACACCGCTGACGCCCACGGCGCCCAGGCATTCACCATCCTTGATGATCGGCACGCCGCCTTCGAGCATGCCGTCGATCAGCGGAGCGCTCAGGAAAGCGGTGCGGCCACCATTGATCATGTCCTCAAAACCCTTGCTCTCGCGGCGGCCCAGCGCCGAGGTGCGGGCCTTGGCCACGCAGATGTGGGCGGACACGGGAGCTGCGCCATCGCGGCGGATCATGCCCAGCAGGTTGCCGCCGTCGTCCACCACCGCAATGCTGACGATCCATTGGTTCTTGACCGCTTCGGCCTCGGCCGCATTCAACACCGCCTTGACATCGGCCAACTCCAGCACTGCTTTGGTTTTCATGGTAACTCCTTGGAAAATATTCGGGAAACCCGGTTGTTCAGCCTGCCAGCTTAACGGTATTTCACCGCCCTAATCAAGCACAGGCATCACAGCATTTGTGCCTAAAACGGGGGTAATACCCTGTCGTCATCAGGCTGCTGCGTTTTCTGGCGCAGCGCTCGGCTCGCCAGCATCGGCCGTATCCACGGCGCCCGTATCCACGTCGGTCGCATCTGCCTCGGTCTTGACCGACGGCGCATGGCCATCCCATTCGAACACGGCCATGCTCTCGACGTGGGCGGTATGCGGGAACATGTTGACCACGCCTGCGGCCACACAGCGGTAGCCGGCCTGGTGCACCAGCAGCCCGGCATCGCGCGCCAGCGTCGCGGGGTTGCAGCTCACATAGACGATGCGCTGGGGCGGTGTCCAGCCCTTGGCGCTGTCAGGCAGCGGCGCGGTATCAGGCACTTGGTGGCGCGCCTTGTGGATGTCGGCCAGCGCCTTGGACAGCGCAAACGCGCCTTCACGCGGAGGGTCGACCAGCCACTTGTCGGCCTGGCCGTCGGCAATCAGCATCTCGGGCGTCATCTCGAACAGATTGCGCGCCACAAAGCGCGTGGGCGCCAGCGCGCTGCCTTCGGGGCGCGTCGCATTGTTGGCGGCATAGTTCTCGTGCGAGCGCTGCACCAGGGTCTCGGAGCCCTCGATGCCCAGCACCTCGCCGGCCATCGTGCCGATCGGCAACGTGAAGTTGCCCAGGCCGCAGAACCAGTCGATCACGCGCTCGGTCTTCTTGGCATCCAGCAGGCGCAGCGAGCGCGTCACCAGCACCTGGTTGATGTGGGGGTTGACCTGGGTGAAGTCGGTGGGCTTGAACGGCATCGTGATGCCGAAATCGGGCAGCGCATAGGACAGCTGCTCGCCGATGCCATCCATCAGGTGCACGGTGTCCGGCCCCTTGGGCTGCAGCCACCATTGCACATTGTGGGCTGCAGCGAAATCGCGCAGGCGCTGCAGATCGGCCTCGCTCAAAGGCTCCAGGTGGCGCAGCACCAAGGCGGTGACCTGGTCGCCACAGGCCACCTCGATCTGCGGGCAGGTCTCGCGGGCATCGAGGCTGCCGATCAGCGCGCGCATCGGCATCAGCAAGGCGTCAACATGGGGCGGCAAGATCTTGCAGGTTTCCATGTCGGCGATGTAGCGGCTCTTGCGCTCATGGAAGCCGACCAGCACCTTGCCCTTCTTGGCGACATAGCGCACCGACAGGCGCGAGCGAAAGCGGTAACCCCAGCTGGGGCCCTCGATGGGGCGCATCACCGTCTCGGCCACCACCTTGCCCAGGTGCCAGAGGTTGTCTTCGAGCACGCGCTGCTTGGTGGCAATTTGCGCGCCCACATGCAGATGCTGCATCTTGCAGCCGCCGCAGGCGCCGGCATGCAGGCCAAAGTTGGGACAGCCGGGCCGCACGCGCTGCGACGACTCGCGGTGGATCTGCAGCAGATCGGCCTGCTCCCAGTTGTTTTTCTTGCGCCGGGTCTTGGCACTCACCCATTCGGTAGGCAGCGCGCCATCGACAAAGACGACCTTGCCATCGGCACGGCGCGCCACGCCCTGGGCGTCCATGTCCATGGACACGATCTTCAACGCATCTGCGGGGAACTGCGCCGCTTCGGCGGCATCGGGGGATTCGGGAATATTCTGTGGGGTCTGCGCTTGGCTCATCCCGGTATTTTCGCAGGCTGGGCAATGGCCTGCGGCCAACCTCTGGCAATTTGGCGCAGGCAGACGCAAAAAAGGCAGCCTGCGAGCTGCCTGCCATGCATGGACGCCACGGTGTGCCGCCACCGCTGCCTATTTACTGCGCCGTGATCATGCTGCCCAGGCTCAGCTGGTCAGTGACCATGTTGGCGCTGCTCGAGGTGAGCTTCTTGCCGCCTGGCAGTGCATGCACCTCGGTGACGCATACGGCATGGTTGGGCGTAAAGACAACACGGCTGCCGCTGGGCAGCTCGCTTGCCGTCTGGTGCAGCGGCTTGGACATGTCCACTGGGGGCTCAGCACTGCGATACACCACCTCGTTCTTGCTGTCATAGACCGTGTAGCAGGCAGCCTGCGCCCAGGCCGAGGCCGTGAGCGCCAGCATCGCAAGCGCTGTGGATTTGAAGCTGTAACTGGAACCGGACATGGTTGGAACTCCCGCAATATTTTTTATCGATATTGCGAAGTTACCAAATTTTCCTAAACGCTGCATCCCCATTTCCAGGGGAAAGGTCAAGAAAAATCAACCAAAAACAAAAACTTACACAAATCCAGCAAACCAGAAGCATATATCAATACCAGTATTGATAATTATTCTCATTCAATGTTATTATTCGCCCATCGCCGCTGTCAGGGGCCTTGTGCATGCACACATGCCCAGCGCCCTCGCAACGGTGATTGTTTCATCGTGGGGCGACTCTTGGGGCCCGTTCAGCTCCAGGGTCGTTTTGGCCAGCCAACGATCTTTTCGCACAGCCACGCATTTTTTCGATGAAACCCGCGCAGCCGATGGGCACTCCCCACCGCAACCGCTGCGACGGTCCTTGCTCAAAACGGCCCTGCCCTGCTGCACCGGCCTGCGACCTCGACAACGCCCCCCAAGCTCTGGCACCGACGGCTACAACTCGCCTTGTCGCAATCCGCTCGAGCGCCTGACCTGGCGCTCTGTCGCCTCTTCCAACACCGAGAAATTGCTGCTGCCGCCAGCCACGACCGTCAGCCAGCGCTTGGCCCGGGTTATGCCGGTGTAGACCAGCTCGCGGGTCATGATCGGCGACAGGCTGGGCGGCAATACGACGGCCGCATGGTTGAACTCCGAGCCCTGTGATTTGTGGATGGTCATCGCATACACCGTCTCAACCGCCTGCAGCCGGCTGGGCAGCACCCAGCGCAGGCCCTCGCTGGTCGCAAACACCACGCGCAGCGCGCCCTGCGCTACCGCGGCGCCACTGGCCCCGCCAGCGTCAAGCGCCTGGCCCGCCGGCATCTGCACCGTGATGCCGATATCGCCATTCATCAGCTTGAGGCTGTAGTCATTGCGGGTCACCAGCACCGGGCGGCCCGCATACCAGCCGCTGCTTTGCGCAATCAGCTCGCGGTGGGCCAGCAGCTGGGCAATGCGCTCATTGAGCCCTTCGACGCCCCAGGGGCCGCTGCGCAGCGCGCACAGCACCTGGAACTCGCCATGCGCTTTCAACAGGCGCAGCGCCCATTGGTTCAAGGCCTCCGGGCTGGGGTTAGCCGGCATCTCGCGCAGCACCTGCAGGTAGTGGCCGTAGCCCACCGGCCCCGCGTCGCGCTTGGCGGCACTGTCGACAAAGCGTTTGCCACCGCCATCCAGCACCAGCTGGGCCAGCGACGAATGCGTCAGATCCGGCACCGCATAGGCGGCCAGATCGGGGTAGCCTGCCTTCAGCAGCGGCTTGATCGCCTTGCGCCGCCCGGTATTGACGACGCCGGCTAGCCGGCCGATGCCGCTGTCGGCATGAAAGCGGTGGCTGACCCGCAGCATGGCCACCGCCTGGTCCAGCGGCTTGCCCGCCATATCCTGCAGCTCCGCGGGCACCTGCTGGCCGGTGACCTGCTGCAGCCACTGCGCCGTTTCGTGCCAATACAGGCCCCGCTCGGACTGGGCACACAGCTCTCCCAGCACCGCGCCGGCTTCCACCGATGCGAGCTGGTCCTTGTCGCCCAGCAGCACCAGCCTGGCCTGCGCAGGCAAGGCCGACAGCAAGGCTGCCATCATCTCCAGATCGACCATCGAGGCCTCATCGACCACCAGCACATCGAGCGCCAGCGGGTGCTGGGCATCATGGCGAAAATGCCGGCTGTCGGGCCGGCTACCCAGCAACCGGTGCAGGGTTTGGGCGTCGGACGGGATCAGCGGTTTCAAGCTACGCACCTCGCCACTACCCGGCGCCGGCGGCACTGCTGGCAGCTGCGCATCCCCCAGGCGCTGCAAGGCCTGCACGATTGATTCGGACAGGCGCGCTGCCGCCTTGCCGGTGGGCGCAGCCAGGCAGATGCGCAGCGGCCGGCCGTTCTGCTGCAGCGCCATGCTCTGCAGCAGCGCCAGCAGCTTGACCACGGTGGTAGTCTTGCCGGTGCCGGGGCCGCCGGTGATGATGGAAAAAGCGCTGGAGGCCGCCAAGGCGCAGGCCATTTTTTGCCAGTCGGGCGCATCGGTAGCCTGGTTGCCCGCCGGTGGAAACAGCTGGTCCAGCGCCTGGCGCAGGATTGCATCTTGCGCGGCGCTGCGGCCCTGGCGCAGATGCTGGCTGGCGGTGATGCGCTGCCCAATCGCCTGCGCCACATCCTGCTCGTACTGCCAGTAGCGGCGCAGATAGAGGCGATCGCCTTGCAGCACCAGCGGCGTGCCGCCCTGGCTGGGTTTGCCAGGTGCGGCCACCAGTGCGCTCGCCTGCAAGGCCGATTGCCACTGCAGCAGGTTGACCTGGGCCAGCAGCTCGCTGGGCAGCGGCAAGGGCGTGGGCTCGGTGGCGCCGCTGCCCTGCGCCACGGTATCGGGCGGCAGCGACAGCGCAAAACGGCTGTTGTCCAACGTGGCCTGCAGATCCAGACAGACATGGCCCCGGCCGAGCTGGTGGCTGGCCAGGGCGGCTGCCAGCAGCACCAGTGGCGATGCCAAGGGATCGAGTTCGTGCAGAAACAGCACCAGCGCCTGGTCGAGGCTGCGCAGCCAGCCATGTGCCGTCCAGCGCTCTACCGTGTGCAGCAGGCTGGCGGTGGCGCCGTCGGGCACGCTCAGCGTGCGGGCAGTCGATTGCTGGGTGGGCTGGCCCTCCTGGGCCAAGCCGTCCTGGGATTGTCTCGTCATTGCATTCATCATCATTGCGCAAATAGCGCATCGAGCGCATCCATCAGTGCACGCGGGGGCTTGTCATGGTAGAGGCCCTGGTGGTCCGCACCGACGCCCCGCAAAAACCAATACTGCACGCCGCCCACATCGCGCTCGTAGTCATAGCCGGGCAGGCGCTGCTGCAGCAGGCGGTGCAGCGCGTAGGTGTACAGAACATACTGCAGGTCATAGCGGTGCTGCAGCACGGCAGCGGCCATGGCTTCTGCCGTGTAGGCCGCACTGTCCGCACCGAGCCAGTTGGATTTGTAGTCCATCACATAGTAGCGGCCGCCCTGCTCGAACACCAGGTCCATATAGCCCTTGAGCATGCCGTGCAGCTGGTTGGCCAGCAGCGCGGGCCGGGGATGGCCGGGCAGCACATGCTGCTGCACCAGCGCATCGAGCTGGCCGGTCGAGGCCCGGTGGATCGACAGCCAGAACTCCATCTCGACCTGGTAGTCGCCCAGCGATTGCAGTGCGACCGGGCTGTCGACCGGCGTGTCGACCTGCCTGTCGGTGGGCGCGCCCTGCAGCCGCAGCGGCGTTTGTAGCCATTGCCGCACAAAGCCTTGCAGCGGCTCGGCCCAATCGGCCCAGCCGCGTACCTGGCAGCGGTAGGCGATGATGCCATCCAATGCTGCAGGCCTGCTGAGCACCGTGGCAAAACCCTCTTGCGCGCACCATTCCAGCAGGCCGTGCAGAAAGTTGCCGGCATCCGGCCCCTTGGGAAACGCATGCAGGCTACCGGGCTGCGGCTGGCCGGGCGTGGCCGCATCGGGTGCCGGCTCTTGCGGCTCCAGGTACTGGTCCTGCTGCGCCGTTTCGGGTTCAGCGGCTGTCAGCGCGTCTTCGATCCAGAGGCTCGGCGAAGGGGCGGCATAGCCCAGCCGCTCGGTCAGCGCCGAGAAGCTGGCGATCCACCAGTGCTCATCGGCCTGCCGGCGCGTTTGGCGCGCCGCAAAGGCGGCGGGCGGGCGCTCAGGTTGGTAGCGCTGCAGGCTGACCTCGGGCACCGGCTGCACGGCCATCTGCGGACAGCCGCTGGCAAAGTCCTGCAGATAGGCATGCAGTTCTAGGTCAGGCAATTTTTGCCCGCCGGCCAGCAGGTAGCCGACGGCGCTTTTCTCCAGGCTGCCCGCGCGGCTCATGCCCTTGGCCAGCGGCGCCACGCCCAGCCACAGTGCGTACTGGGCGCGGGTCAGCGCCACATAGAGCAGGCGCATGTCTTCGCTCAGGCGCTCGTCGTTATTGGCGCTGACGGCGTCCTGGTGCTTGTTGTTCAGCTCCACCACCAGGCCGCCCGATGCGGCATCGTGGTACTGCGCATAGCCCCGGCTCTTGCCATCAAAATCGCGCCAGCTGCTGATGAAGGGCAGCAGCACCAGCGGGTACTCCAGCCCCTTGGACTTGTGGATGGTGACCACCTTGATCAGATCGGCATCGCTTTCCAGGCGCAGGATTTCTTCCTCGCCCTCGGGGCTGTCCATCTGCTCGGCCAGGCGGCGGATCAGCGCCTGCGCGCCCTCCACCTCGGTCGATGCGCGCTGCAGCCATTCGGCCAAGTGCAGCACATTGGTCAGGCGCCGCTCGCCGCCCGGCTGGGCCAGCCAGCGCGCGGGCAGGTCAAAATCGAGCAGCCACTGGCGCAGCATCGGCAACACACCCTTTTTCTGCCACAGCTGCTGCAACACGCGGGTGCGCAGCGCCAGTTGCTCCCAATGCTGCTCATCGTGGTTGAGCCGCTCCAGGTCCTGCCAGGACCAGTCCATCGACGCGGTGGCCAGCGCCACGCGCAGCAGGCCGTCATGGCCCGGCGCATTGACGGCGCGCAGCCAGCGCAGCATGTCGGCGGCCTCAGCGGTCTGGAACACCGAGTCGCGGTCCGACAGGTAGATACTGGCCAGCCCCCGGTCCTTGAGCGCATTGCGCACCAGCTCTGCCTCGGCGCGGCCCCGCACCAGGATGGCGATATCGGCTGGGCGCAGCGGCCGGGCCAGCGCATCCGCAGATGGGCCAAAACCGGCTTGGCCCGCCCGGGCGGCATTGAGCCAGGTGGTGATCTGGCTGGCTGCCGACTGCGCCATGCGCTGGCGGTAGGCCGATTCGGCCACGCCGGTGCGCGCGCTCTTGCCAGTGGCTGCGGCATCGCCCTGCTCGTCGGCGGCATCGGCCAGCGCTGGCGTGCCGGCATCCAGGGTCCACAAGGTCATCGCCGGCGTAGCCTCGCCCTGCAAAAAGAGTGCGTCACGCCGGCCGTTTGCATCGACGGCCACAAAGGGCAGGGGATTGTGCTGCGCGTCCTGCCGGAAGCGAAAGGCCGCGCGGGGATGGCCCTCGGCATGCACAAAGCAGTGGTTGATGGCCTGCACCACCGCCTGGGTGGAGCGGTAGTTGGTGCCCAGCGAGTAATGGCGCCCTTGGGTGGCAGCGCGGGCGCGCAGGTAGGTGTAGATATCGGCACCGCGAAACGCGTAAATGGCCTGCTTGGGGTCGCCAATCATGAACAGGCCCTGCGCGGGGTCGTTGTCAGCGATGCGGTAGATGCACTCAAAAATGCGGTACTGCAGCGGGTCCGTATCCTGGAACTCGTCGATCATCGCCACCGGAAACTGGCTGCGGATGCGCTGCGCCAGCGCCTCACCGCCAGGCGCATGCAAGGCGCTATCGAGGCGCTGCAGCAGGTCGTCAAAGCCCAGCTCGGCGCGGCGCTGCTTTTCCGCCTCCAGCGCGCGCTGCACATGGGCAATCGCATGGCGCAGCAGCAGCGGTTTGAGTGGCGTGGCGGACTCTGCGTCTTGCACTACGGCCTCCAGCCAGGCATCGATGGCGGCAAAGGCCGCATGCGCGGGCACGGTCACGCCTTTTTTGGCCTTGATACCCGATTGGCTGAAGGCTCGAATCTTGGCGGGGGCCGGCTCGCCATCGCTCCAGGCCGCCATGGCGGCGAGCCAGGCCTCGAACACGCCCGGCTCGTCCTTTTTGGGATAGGTCGTGCCGTTGAGACCCGGCAGCAGCGCGATGAGCAGCTGCTCCAGCTCGGCCCGGTGCTGCTGCCACAGCAGGCGTGCGCTGTTCTCCAGCGCGGTGTGGCGTGCGGCTGCCTCGCTGGCCTGGGCCAGCAATGCGGCCAGATCGACCTGGTCGGCAGGCGCCAGTGCCGCGCCGTCGTAGCGCCAGTCGGCATCCTGGCGGCTGAGCATGGGCTGGATGGCCTCTTGCAAGGCCTGCGGCGTGGCCACCACCTGGAGCAAGCTGCGCAGTGAGCTGGCGGGCAGATCATAGAACTGGCGGCGCCAGTAGTCCTGCACCACCTGGGTCAGGAGCTCGCTCTGGTCGGTGATGAGGCTCTGCTGGAACAGGCTGCCGCTGTCAAACGCATGCTCACGCAGCATGCGGTAGCACCAGCTGTGGATGGTGGAGACCGCCGCCTCGTCCATCCAGTTCGCGGCCTCGTGCAGCAAACGGGCGCAGGCGGGCCAGCGGCTGGCGGGGTAGTCGGCGCGCAGCGCCAGCAGCAAGGGGTCCACTGCCGCTTCGCTATCCGGCTCTTGCGGGTTCTGCGCAAACAGCTGGGCGGCTTCTGACAGGCGCTGGCGAATGCGGTCGCGCAGCTCTTGCGTCGCCGCATCGGTGAAGGTCACCACCAGAATATCGGGCGGCGCCAGCGGCCGGCCAAAGGCCTGCTCGCCGCCATGCTGCAGCACCAGACGCAGGTAGAGCGCGGCGATCGTATAGGTTTTTCCGGTGCCGGCACTGGCCTCGATCAAGCGACTGCCCCACAGCGGAAAGCGCAGCGGCTCGAGTGGCAGAGTGGTATCGCTTGGCATCGCGCTCATTGCGGCCCCTCCCCATCACCCGCGTCGCCCGCATCACCCTCCGCAAAGCGCGCCAGCGCCTGCGGATGCTGGCCATTGACCAATTGCACGTGGTTCAGCATGTCGCCATAGAGCTGCTGGGCCACATCCAGCAAACCAGCGGCCAGCAGCGCATCAAAATCCGGAAACACCCGGGCCAGCTCGGCCGAGCGCTGCAGCTCACCGGTGCCCCGGTAGCTGTCGTCATAGAGCGCCGCGAGCTGGCCGGCAGATGCCGTGGGCGCCAGGCTGGCGATGGAGGTACGCACAGCGGCCGGCAAGGGCGCGCGCATGCCTTGCTGCCACAGCGCCAGCAACTGGCGCCAGGCCGCTTGCGCAGCGCCAGCGGCCAGCGAGGGAAACACCGCAATGCCCGATTCGGTACAAACCACCGTCGTCAGCGCCTGGCCCGCGTTGTGCCAGGCCAGGTGCTCGACCCAGGCGCGCACCAGGCGGTCATAGCGCAGCTGCTCGCCGGCATGCAAGCGGCCGGCAGACAGGCTGATCTTGGCGGCTTGCTGCTGGCCGGCTGCATCGGCCCAGCGCAGGCCGCGCAACCAGTCGGCCACGGCCGGGCCCTCTGCGCCATCGCTGTAGCGCAGCTCCAGTGCTGCGCTGCTCGCCTGCGGCCAGTAGCGCAGTGCCGCCGCATAGACCTGCAGCGCACGCTGGGCGGCATCGCAAGCGGGCTCCAGCGCGCAATCGGCAAAGGCGCGCAGCGGCAGGCGCCCCTCCAGCCGCAAACGCTGGGCAGCGGCATCGAGCTGCGCGCGCAGGCGGGGCGCATCGGCCGCCGCCTGGGGGTTGTCGCGCACCCAGGGCTCCAAGGCGCTCAGCAAGCTCGCTTGCAAGGCCCAGGCCTGCAGGCCATCGGGGGCAAACATTTCCTCGTCCTGGCCGGTTAGGTCCTCGTCCTCAAAATACACACGCAGGCGCTGGCGAAAGAAAGCAGCCACCGGCTTTTGTGCAAAGTCCTGCAGTTGGCGCAGGTTCAGCGCGGCCTCCAGCCCCATCTCGGGCAAGGCCTCCAGCGCGTCTTCGGCCGCCTCGGTCTGCAGGCCATCGCCGTGCACACCATGCCATTCCTGTGCATAGGTGTAGAGGCCATCGCTGCCCGCATGCGAGGGCGGCTGCGCGAAGTAACGTGGGCTGAAAGGCTGCAGCGGGTGCTCTTGCGTGAGCGCGCTCAGCAGCGCCTCGCCAGCGGCAGGGCCAGACAGTGCTGCGGGGGTGCCCGCCAGTTGCCAGCCCTGGGCCAGATGGTCACGCAGCTGACCGATCAGCACCGAAGGCGGCCGGGCAGTGCTGTCGCGGATGCTGCGCCCCACCCAGCTGATATAGAGCTGCTCGCGGGCGGACAGCACCGCCTCCAGCAGCAAGTAGCGGTCATCATCGCGGCGCGAGCGGTCGCCGGGCCGGTACTGCTGGCGCATCAGGTCAAAATCCAGCACCGATACCGGGCGCGGGTAGGCGCCGTCATTCATGCCCAAGAGGCAGACCATCCGAAACGGAATGGCGCGCATGGGCATCAGGCTGCAAAAGCTCACTGATCCCGCCATAAAGCGCTGGTTCAGGCTGCTGGCATCCATGCCGGCCAGCCAGGCCTCGCGCGCCACCGACAGCGGCAAGGCCTCGTCAAACGCTGCCGCTTCGCACTGGCCCAGCCAGCGCTCCAGGCCTTGGATGAGTTGCATCTGCAGCAGTTTTTCATGTTCTTGCTGGGGGTCAAACAGCAAGACCAGCACCTCGCGGGCGCGCTCCACCCAGGTGCTGGGCGGCAGGTCCTCGGCCAGCAGATCGCAGGCCTGCTCCAATGCGCGCAGCAAAGCGGCCAGGCCGCCCAGCGCGGCAGCATCGAGGCCACCAATCTCGTCGTAGGGCTGGATGTCTCCGAGCGCCTCGCCACGGCCTACCGCAAAGCCCAGCATCATGCGGCGCAGGCCAAAGCGCCAGCTGTTGGTCTCTCCCGCCTGCGCCAGACCAATGCGGGCGCGCTGGGCGGCATCCAGACCCCAGCGCACACCGGCGCCCTCGATCCAGCGGTGCAGCAACGCGAGGTCATCCGGGTCAATGCCAAAGCGCTGGCGCAGGGCATCGACAGCGAGCAGATCGAGCACTTCGCTCACCGCAAAGCGGCTCTCGGGCATCGCGAGCACATGCTCCAACGCCACCAGCATGGGCTCGCGCCCGCGCTGGCTCTGGTCGGCCAGCGAATAGGGGATGTAACGCGCATCGCTGCGGGCGATGCGGCCAAACACCGCATCGATATGCGGCGCATAGACCTGGATATCGGGCACCATGACGATGATGTCGCGCGGCCGCAGGCTAGGATCGGCGCCCAGGCGGGCGAGCAGCTGGTCGTGCAGCACCTCCACCTCGCGCTGCGGGCTGTGCGCGGTCTGAAAGCGGATGGAGGCGTCCTGCGCCGGGTCCACCGCCGGCCACAGCGCGCGGCTTTCGGCCAGCGGCCGCAGGTCCAGGATGTCGTCCTGCAACTGGGCCAGCATATGGCTGGGCTCGGCCTCACCAAACAGGTCAATGCGCCCGCCATTGACGGGCCCCAGCAGCGACGCGTACTGGTCCGGCTGGTCGAACTCGTCAATCAGGTGGATGTAGTCGCGCCCCTGCTTGCCCCAGGCGGCCAGCAGCGGATGGGCATGCTGGTGCAGGTCGTCGTCGTGGATAAGCCCGTGCATGCTGCCCTTGCGCTGTTGGCGCCGGTACTGGTGGCGCAGCAAATCCTTGTCGGCGACGATGTCCGACCAGTGGTGGCGGCAGGGGTTGTGCACGCACAGCAGCACCTGGCAGCTGCGCGAGATGGCAGCGAGCGCCTGCAAGGTCTGCGCCGGCATCGACGAGATGCCAAACACCACCACGCGGCGCGGCAGGCGGGGGACATGCGCCTGCGGCGATTGCAGCGCTTGCGGCGACTGCAGGTACTGCACAAAGCGCTGGTGCACGGCGGCGCGGCTGGTCTCCATTCCGGCGGCGCCCACATCGTCCAGCAGCGCGCGCCATAGCTGCGCCTGCCAACGCTGCTCTTCATCGAGCGGCTGGATATCGCCGCGTGCGCTGCGCAGCTGGTCCCGGCCCTCGGCCCAGTCGCGCAGCCAGTCGGCGCGGTAGACCTGGTACTGGTCAAACAGATCGGCAATGCGCTCGGCCAGTTGGTAGCGCCGGCGCTGGTCATGGTCCTCGGCCAAAAAGCGCTGCAGCGCGGCAAACGCGGGCTGGGCCAGCAGATCGGGCAAGAGGCGCATCAGCCGCCAGGTGAGCGGCTGCTTGTCCAAAGGCGATATCTCGGGCACCTCGTGCTTGCCCAGCACCGCCCGGTAGGCCTGCCACAGAAACTGCGCAGGCAGCTGCACATCGACAGCCGCGGTAATACCGCAGCCGCCCTCTGCCACCGGCTGGGCCATCGACAGCTTGAGCCACTGCGCAATGCCATTGCTTTGCACCAGAATCGTCTCGCTCTCCAGGGGGCGGAGTGGGTAGCGCTGCATCCAGGCCACGACCAGGTCCCGCAAAGCCTCCGGATGGTTGCTGTGTATCACCATCAGGCCGGGGGTCATCGCATGGACGGGGGAGGATTGCATCAGAGGAGGAAGATCAGTCAGGATGTGCCAGTTGGGAACTTTAACGCAGGCCACCGCCTGCTGGCGTCGCCCAGGCCAGCGCAGGCCAGAAAAAAGGCAGCCGAAGCTGCCTGTGCGGATGGGAAAGGGGCGCGCCTCAGTCCACCGTCGCGCCCGAGGACTTGACCACCGGTGCCCAAGCCGCCACTTCGGACTTGATGAAGGCGCCAAACTGCTCGGGCGTGTTCTTCTCGGCCACAGCGCCGAGCTTTTCATAGGCTTCCTTGACCTGGGGCTTGTCAAAGGCGCGGTTCATCGCGGCATTGAGCTTTGCCACCACTTCAGGCGGGGTGCCTGCCGGCGCAATCAGACCAAACCAGGACGAGACATCAAAAGGCTTGATACCGCTCTCTTCCATCGTCGGCAGATCGGGCGCGGTGGGCGAGCGCTTGGTGGTGGTCACGGCCAGCGCCTTGAGCTTGCCCGCCTTCACATGCGGCCAGGCCGACGGCATGTTGTCGAACATGAACTGCACCTGGCCGGCCATCAGGTCGGTGAGCGCAGGCGAGCTGCCCTTGTAGGGAATATGCTGGGTCTTGAGGCCCGTGCGCAGCTTGAACAGCTCCCCTGCCATGTGGATCGAGGTGCCACTGCCCGAGGACGCGTAGGAGACCTTGTCGGGGTTGGCCTTAGCAAAGGCGATCAGCTCTTGGACGTTATTGGCGGGCACACTGGGGTTCACCACCAGCACATTGGGCACCTTGGCGCCCAGCGCGACGGGTGCAAAGTCCTTTTCCAGGTCAAAGCGCACCTTGGGGTAGAGCGTCTGGTTGATCGCGCTGGTGACCGCAACAAACAGCAAGGTGTAGCCATCGTTCTCGGCGCGGGCCACCTGCTCGGTGGCGATATTGCTGCCAGCGCCTGGCTTGTTGTCCACGACAAACGACTGGCCCAGCTCGGCCGTCAGCTCCTTGGCCATGATGCGCGCGACCACATCGGTGGTGCCGCCAGCAGAAAAGCCCACCACGACACGCACGGCGCGCTCGGGGTACTTCTTGGGATCGGCGGCCTGCGAGGCCAGGGGCAGCAGGGCTGCGGCGCCCAGCAAGGTGGCAGCCAGCAGGTTGCGGCGCGAGGGCAGGCATGCGGCCGCAATGCGGCTGCGCGAGAATGGGCTCATGGTGTCTCCTTGGCACCTGGACGCTGAGCACATCCAGGCGATTGGCTTATTGGCTGATGGTGGCTGCAGCCTGGTGTGGCTGCATGCCACTGGGGCTTGGTGCCCCGAAAGCGGAGATTGTGCCACGGCCAAAAGGCCTGAAACCCAGATGCCCTTTAGGCGATGAGCGGTTGGCGACTAGGCAGTTGCGACCTCTGCCCGCCAGCACTCAAACCGGCCGTACCGCCCGCTCCTGCGCCAGCTTCTCGAGCATGCGGCGCGTGATCGATTGGCTCGCGCCGCCGCTGGCGACAAACAGGAACATGGTCGAGCGCGCATTGGTCCAGCTCAGCTGCTTGGGCACCCAGCCACCACCTTGGCCCAGGAACTCCAGCCAGACCCCGGCCTCCAGGCGCTTGCCGCCAATCCACAGCCCCACGCTGTCGGGCTTGGGGGCATCGAGCATCGAGCCCGTCACGATGATGGCGGGCTCATCCTCACCCATGGCGTCCACGGCCTCGGGCAGCTGAGCCCAGGCCGATGGGGTTGGCGCAGGCGACAACGCAATGGCCCCCGCAGAAGCGGGCAATGGCGCGGCCACGGCCGGCACCGCATGGCGCCCCTCTTCCTGCACCATTTGCAGCTCCACCAGCGCGCTGGGCGCCATCTGCGCGACGGCGGTGAGCACCGGTGCAATGCGCTCGGGCATCCAGCCGATGCTGGTCAGGCCGGCCTTCAGGCGCGTGAGAAGCGAGGGGATCAGCATGTCTGCATCGCTGTGCATGCTGGCACTGGCATGGGCCCCTGCCAGGGCCAACACGTCGTCCACCGCCTCTTGGTAGGCGCGGTAATGCGATGAATCCTGGCCTGAGCGCTCGGCCGCCTGCAGCAGCACCTTGGGCCAGGCGCCCGTCAAGGCTGCCAGCAGCGCCGGGTCCACATCAAAGCTGTGCAAGCTGGTGGCCAGGCGCAGCATCACCTCGGCCTCGATCTGCTCCAGGTTGGCAGACGCTCCAGGGCCTGGCGTGGCGGCGCTGGCCGCCAGCGGCGCTGGGGCTGGCTGTAGCGCAGGCTCGGGCTGATGTCCGGCTTTGGGTGCGGGCTGCGCCAGCACCTCGCGCTCTGCCTGCATCTGGGCCAGTTGCGCCCAGTCGGATTCAGGGCTGATGCTGATGAGGCCCGACGCGCCCCACTGGCTCTCCAGCAGCATGCCGCTGGAGTAGCCCGAATCATTGACATCCTGCAGCGCCGACGACAGCCGGGGCTTGAGCCGCACGCCAAAGCGGCTGAGCGCCTGGGCGAAATCTGCCGCACTGGGCTGGGCCAGGGCCGACAGCGTCTCGACCGTCTCGGTCACCAGCTGCGGGAACTGCGGATCGGACAGCGCGCGGCCCTCTTCCTTGAGCACCGTGGCCTTGTCGACAATGGTTTGCACCAGCACGCGGGCGGGGTGGTCGGCATCGGTCCAGAACGAGCTGTCCTGGGCGGCCATGCGCTCCATCACCGGGATCAAGGTTTTATAGGCCCGGACGGCGCCCACGGGGCAATGCGCCGGGATGTCGAACAGGCTCTTGGTCCGCTGCACAAAGCTGCGGGTATTGTCTTTGGCGGCGCGGCGCTTGAGCTCGGCCTTGGCCAGCAGCTCGGCATAGCTGTTCATCGCCAAGGTCATGATGCGCTGGTAGCTGGTCTGCAGGTGGTCGGCCATGACGCCCACCATGTCGGGCAGAAACAGCGCGGTTGCGTCGGCAGAAATTTCCACATCGCTCAACGTGGCCTGCAGGCTGTCGAGGTATACGGTGTGGTGCAAAGGGTTACCGTTGCGCCAGTAGCGGGTGATCTTGCGCAATGGGCGGTAGACGCGCTCCAGGCCCGTCAGGCTTTGCTCGGTCTGCTGCAGCAGGTTGATCTGCATGCGGCCCCATTCGATCTGGGCGCGCAGCGCGTTGCGGTCTTCCTGCAAGCCATCGGCCTGGCCCTGGCCGCTCATCTGCGCGTGGTAGTCCTCGCGCTTGCCCTCCGCAATCGCAAAGACGGCCTGGCGCAGACGCAGCGCATACGCGAGCGGCAGTTGCGCCTTCTTGCTGGCCAGCTGGGATTGCGCGTACAGCAACAATTGTTGATCTTGTGCGTTGCTGTAAGACGACAACTGCGCAGCCAAAGACGCCAAAGCCGCATTGCCCATGGCAGCCATCAAAGGCTCGGCCTCATGCAATGCCTGCTCCAGACAGGTGTCAAATACCGATACGGCCCGTTGCTCCACGCTTCACCTCTCCCAGTTGAAACGCCCGGCGCTTGGCAAAAGCGACGGGCGTACGGTGTGGGTTACTTCAGGGCTTTGTAGCGCATCCGCTTGGGCGCTGCCCCTTCTTCTCCCAACCGCTTCTTCTTATCTGCCTCGTATTCTTGATAGTTTCCATCAAAAAATACCCATTGGCTATCCCCTTCCGCCGCCAGAATGTGGGTCGCAATGCGATCGAGGAACCAGCGGTCGTGGGAAATGACCAATACTGTACCCGCATATTCCAGCAAGGCGTCTTCGAGTGCACGCAGGGTTTCCACGTCCAGGTCGTTCGAGGGCTCGTCCAGCAGCAGCACGTTGCCGCCCTGGATCAGTGTCTTGGCCAGGTGCAGGCGACCGCGCTCACCACCGGAGAGGTTGCCCACCTTCTTTTGCTGGTCCTGGCCGTTGAAGTTGAAGCGACCCGCATAGGCGCGCGAGGCCATCTGGAACTTGCCCACGTTGATGATGTCCAGGCCGCCGGAGATGTCCTCCCACACGGTCTTTTCATTGGCCAACGCATCGCGGTGCTGGTCCACAAAGGCCATCTTCACCGTCTGGCCGATTTCGACCTCGCCCGAATCGGGTTGCTCCTTGCCGGCGATCAGCTTGAACAGCGTGGATTTACCCGCGCCGTTGGGGCCGATGATGCCGACGATGGCGCCCGCCGGAATGTTCATGCTCAGGTTGTCGATCAGCAGACGGTCACCAAACGCCTTGGAGACATTCTTGAACTCGATCACGCGGCTGCCCAGACGCTCGGCCACAGGAATGAAGATTTCCTGGGTTTCGTTACGTTGCTGGTATTCGTAATCGCTCAGCTCTTCAAAGCGGGCAATACGGGCCTTGGACTTGGCCTGGCGGCCCTTGGCGTTCTGGCGCACCCATTCGAGCTCCTTCTTCAGGGCCTTGGCACGGGCTTCCTCGCCCTTTTGCTCCTGCTCCAGGCGGTTGCCCTTTTGCAGCAGCCAGTCGGAGTAGTTGCCCTTGTAGGGGATGCCATGGCCTCGGTCCAGTTCCAGAATCCATTCGGCCGCGTTGTCCAGGAAGTAGCGATCGTGGGTGATGGCCACCACGGTGCCGGTAAAGCGGTGCAGGAACTGCTCGAGCCAGTCCACCGATTCGGCGTCCAAGTGGTTGGTCGGCTCGTCAAGCAGCAGCATGTCGGGCTTGGACAACAGCAGCTTGCACAGCGCCACACGGCGCTTCTCACCACCGGAGAGTTGGCCGACGATGGCATCCCAGGCGGGCAGGCGCAGCGCGTCGGCCGCGATTTCGAGCTGGTGCTCGGAGTCGGTGCCCGCAGCGGCGATCACCGCCTCCAGCTGGCCTTGCTCGGCAGCGAGCGCATCGAAGTCGGCGTCTTCTTCCGCATAGGCGGCATAGACCTCTTCGAGGCGTGCCTTGGCATTGTTGACTTCGGCCATCGCCTCTTCAACCGCCTGGCGCACGGTGTGCTCGGGGTTGAGCTGAGGCTCTTGCGGCAGGTAGCCAATCGACAGTCCCGCCATCGGGATGGCTTCGCCTTCGAACTCCTTGTCGACGCCCGCCATGATCTTGAGCAAGCTGGACTTTCCCGAACCGTTCAGACCCAGCACACCGATCTTGGCGCCCGGGAAAAAGCTCAGAGAAATACCCTTCAGAATCTGTCGCTTCGGAGGAACCGTCTTGGTGACGTTGTTCATCGAAAAAACGTATTGAGCCATGTGTTCTTTTGGTAAATCAGTAAAAAAATATGCGATTTTTGATCGCGGCCACCCTGGGATTATCGGTGCATGCGACAATACCCGCAGTCAAAGGCTCCAGTTGCCTAGGACTTCAGCGCTAATGCTGGGGACGATGGACACAGTTCCGGGCTCCCTCTTTGAACCCATCTGCCTACCTGACTGGCTGCAATTATTCCAAAAAATTGCTTAGACGAGGCCGATACCCAGCGTCCAGGTTGGACGCATCTGATCCAATGAACTTTGAAGAACTGAATCTGGCACCTGCCATTGTGCAGGCTGTGCGCGAACAAGGCTACGACACGCCTACCCCTATCCAAGCCCAGGCTATCCCGCTCGTGCTACAAGGCTGCGATTTGCTGGCCGGCGCACAGACGGGCACCGGCAAGACGGCCGCTTTCACGCTGCCCATGCTCCAGCGCCTGACCCAATCTGAAGGCAGCCGCAACAAATGGGGCAACAAGGCCATCCGCGCACTGATTCTGGCCCCCACCCGCGAGCTGGCCGCCCAGGTCGAAGAAAACGTGCGCCTCTACGCCACGCACCTGGACATCAAGTCCACCGTCATCTTTGGTGGCGTGGGCATGAACCCACAAATCGACCGCATCAAAAAGGGCGTCGATGTGCTGGTGGCCACTCCCGGCCGTCTGCTCGATCTGCAGCAGCAAGGCTTTCTGGACCTGTCTACGGTCGAGATCCTGGTGCTCGACGAAGCTGACCGCATGCTGGACATGGGTTTCATCCACGACGTGAAAAAAGTGCTGGCGATGGTGCCCAAGGACAAGCAAAGCCTGCTGTTCTCGGCCACGTTCAGCGATGAAATCCGCGAGCTGGCCAGTGGCCTGCTGAAGAACCCGCAGTCCATCCAGGTGACGCCGCGCAACACCACGGTGCAGCGCATCAAGCAAGTGATCCACCCTGTGGGCCGCGGCAAGAAAAAGCAGGTGCTGCTGCACATCGTGCAGGAAAACAACTGGAGCCAGGTGCTGGTCTTCACCCGCACCAAGTTTGGCGCCAACAATGTGGCCGAATACCTCAGCAAGAATGGCGTCTCGGCCATGGCGCTGCACGGCAACAAGAGCCAAAGCGCCCGCACCCAGGCCCTCGAAGGCTTCAAGTCCGGCGATCTGCGCGCGCTGGTCGCCACCGATATTGCAGCACGCGGTATCGACATTGATGAATTGCCCAACGTGGTCAACTACGAGATCCCCAATGTCTCGGAAGACTACGTGCACCGCATCGGCCGCACCGGCCGCGCTGGCCGCGAAGGCAATGCCGTGAGCCTGGTGTGCATGGATGAAGAAGGCTTCATGATGGACATCGAGCGCTTCACCAAGCAGGACATTCCTGTGCAGGTGCTCGAAGGCTTTGGTCCGGAAGAAGGTGAAAAGGCCGAACCCATCGCCATGGGCCGCCAGACCATCTGGGGCGGCGCAGGCAAGGCCCCCGGCCGTGATGTGATGCAGGCAGCGGCCAAGGCTGCCCGCCAGGAAATGATGGAACGCGTGCGCACCAACAAGGTCGCTCGCGGCCCTGGTGGCAATGCAGGCGGCGGCCAGCGCGGCGGCAATGCCAAGCGCAGCCCCGGCCCACGCGCTGAACGCGCCGAAGGCGGTGCAGAGTTTGGCGGCGAAGGCCTGGACCAGGCACGCCGCGAGCAGCGCCCACCACGCCGCGACGGCCGCCAAGGCCCACGCCACCCCTCGGGTGAGGCGCGTGGCCCACAGCGCGCGTCGCAAGGTCCACGCCAGGCGGGCCCCGGTGCAAGTCGCGGCCCGCGCCAGGACAGCGAACGCCAGCCACGCGCTGATGCCCACCTGGGCACGCAGTTTGGCGGCACGGTCGATGGCCGTGACCATCGCCGCAGCGGCGCGGCCCAGCCCGATCCGATGCGCACCAGCGTGGACAGCATGGCCGAGCGCGGCCGCCGCGGCGGCTTTGGCGGTGGCAACCGCAATGGCGGCGGCGGCGGTGGTGGTGCAGGCCGGGGCGGCCGCAACCACTCCTTCTCGCGATAGATCGCGATAAACAGCGTTCTGGGCCGTCGCATTTCTACCGCCATCGCCGATGGCAGTTGATTTGGACGCCCAATTCCGCTAGGGTTAGGCCGCATTCGAAAGCGAGTTTCATGCGGCCTTTTTCTATGCCCTCTTCCGCTGCCAACCCTGCAGCGCTTCCCTTGCCTCCCGACACCTTGACGGTCGCCACCTGCAATGTGCTCAACCTGGCGCTGCCCGAGCGGGAGTTCTACGCCAACCAGGCGCCCTACACGCGGGCGCAGTACGAGCGCAAGACGCAATGGCTGGGCGGCCGCTTTCAGACCCTGAATGCAGACATTCTGGCCGTGCAGGAAGTATGGGACGAAGCCGCCTTCACCGAAGCACTGGCCGCCAGCGGCCTGCACTACCACTATGCGGTGGTGCCCGGCGCAGAAAACACCGAAGGCCGGGCTGGTGCCAGCGGCACCCCCCGCGTGGGGCTGGCTACGCGGCTGAAGGTGCTGGCCACGCGCTCGTTCATCGATTTTCCTGCTGGGCTGGGCCAGCCCATTCCGGGCCTGGGCGTCCACACCCGCTTTGAGCGCCCGCCACTTGTCGCCACCTTGCAGATGAAACGCGGCCAGATCCTCACGGTGCTCACCTGCCACCTCAAATCCAAGCGCCCCAAGTTTCTACTCGATGCCAGTGGCAATCCGCTCGAAGACCGCGACAACCCCAAGATCGCCGCCCTTGCCTCCTTGCGCTCGCTGGTCATGCGCGGCGTGGAAGCCACAGCGCTGCGCTGCCTGGTGATCGACCTGCTGCGCCACACGCGCATGCCCTTGGTAGTGCTGGGCGACTTCAACGACACGCCCGACAGCGTCACCACGCAGATGATCTCCGCCAGCTCCGAGGTCGCTTACGACCGCAAGGCCCGCGACCGCGCGCTGTTCAATGCCTTCGATCTGCTGGGTGATGCAGCGCTGAAAAAAGATGTAGCCTATTCCCACATCCACCAAGGCGCACCCGCAGTGCTCGACCAGATTCTGGTCAGCGAGGAATTCGACCCGCGCAGCCGCCATGCCGTGGGCGATGTGCGCCGCGTCGATTACTTCAACGACCACCTGCATGAAGGGCGCGACCGCAGCCGCTCGGACCACGGTTTTGTGCGTGCGCTGCTGCGCATGCGGGCCCTGACACCCGGGGCTGGTTCCGGGGATTGGTCGCCCGACCTGGATGCGGCTGGTACATTCGAGCAGTCGCATGATGGCGCCTAGCGCCCTGCGACGCTGAGGCGCTTCCTCCGGGCCTGCGATGAACCCGCCTGCCAGGCGGCACCGCAGCGGCGCAAACCGCCGCCGACAGCGTGTGTTTCAGATACGCACGGAAACTTATTGTTTCGCACCCATCCTACGTAAAAGCTGCACGCGGCTTTGCATAATGGCAACGTATTTTTCAGGAGGGGCGTGATTCGTCACGCACAACAACGATGATGAAACCCGACGCAGTATCCCCATCCACCCAGCGCGCAGTGCCAGGCTGGACCAGCCTGACTGTCATCGCCGCAGCGCTTGCGCTGTCCGCATGCTCGAGCACGCCACTGCCTGCCTGGAACAGCACGCCGATCGCGGGCGGCCAGCCAGCGCCCGGGACAGTCACCACCAAACCTGCCAGCGGCCCCAGCCCCGTACAGATCCCTGGCATCGGCAGCCCAGGCGTGGTCGCCACGCCGGTCGAGACGGTTCCGCTGCAAGGCAGCCCTCTTGGCGGATGGAAGGAGAGCGACGAAGTCGCTGCCCGATTTCCCGATCCCGAGCGCAGCTACGCCACGCCAGGACTGAGCGCGGGCCGCACCACCTACACCAGCAATGCCGAGCTGGGCCAGTGGCTGCGCCAACTGGCCACGCCAGGCCAGTCCGGCACCAAGGCCGAGCTGGTCACCGCTGGTACCTCGCAGGAAGGCCAGCCCATTTTGGCGCTGTTGCTGACCCGCGCTGCCAGCACCAGCTTGCATGACCTGGACCAAAGCCAGCGCCCTACCGTGCTGCTGATCGGCCAGCAGCATGGCGATGAGCCCGCCGGCAGCGAAGCGCTGCTGGCCCTGGCCCAGGACCTCAAGCAAGGCCCGCTGGCCTCAGTGCTCGACAAGATCAACGTGCTGCTCGTGCCCCGCGCCAACCCCGATGGCGCAGCCGCTGGCCGGCGCAGCACCGCCAACGGCCTGGACATGAACCGCGACCACCTGCTGCTGCAGACGCCCGAAGCCCAGGCGCTGGCCAAGCTCAGCCGCATCTACCGCCCCATTGCGGTATTTGATGCCCATGAATTCACCGTGGCCGGCCGCTATCTGGAGAAGTTCAAGGGCGTGCAGCGCTATGACGCGCTGCTGCAAACGCCGACCACCGCCAATGTGCATGAGTTCATCGCCAAGGCGTCGACCGAATGGTATTTGCTGCCCATGCAAAAGGCGCTGACCGAGCAAGGACAGAGCACCAACTGGTACTACACCACCACCCGCGACCCGCAGGACCTGTCGCTGTCCATGGGCGGCGTGCGCCCCGATACGGGCCGCAATGTGAACGCGCTCAAGAACGCCGCCACGATGCTGGTCGAGACCCGGGGTGTCGGCATTGGCCGCGCGCATATCCAGCGCCGCGTACACAGCCAGTATGTGGCGCTCGCCTCGGCACTGCAGACCACCGCCCAGCGCACCAAGGAGCTCGAGCAGGTGCGCAACTACGCGAACCGCGACATCGCCTCCCAGGCCTGCCGGGGCGAGTTCACGCTGGAGTCGCAACAAACCACGGAAAAGCGCCGCGTGGTCTTCCTCGACCCGCAAACGGGTGAGGAGATGCAGCAGGAAGTGGACTGGCACTCTTCGGTCAAGCTCAACCCCGGCCCCAAGCGTGCACGCCCTTGCGGCTACTGGCTGGCGGGCTATGCCACCGACGCTGTCGACAAACTGCGCGCGCTGGGCCTGCAGGTGCTGCGCGTGGCCGAGCCCGGCAACCTGCTGGCCGACACCTACCAGGAGCAAGAACGCAGCAGCAGCGCCAAGAGCGATGTCTTGGGCCCTGGGCAGCAGAGCGTGGAGCGCGTCAAGGTCGGCCTGGAGCGTGTCGCCATCGACGTGCCCGAAGGCAGCTACTACGTTCCGCTGAACCAGTCGCTGGCCAATGTGGCGATTGCGGCGCTGGAGCCCGACACGCAAAGCAGCTTTTTTGCCAACCACATCATCTCCAGCCTCAACGATGTGGCCCGGTCGATGAACAATCCCTCGCTGGTTTACGAAGAGACCGAGTAAGCGCTACCCTGCCCTTCGTAGCCATGCATTGATCGATGCATGGCTGGCTCTGATTAGAAAATGCCCGCAGTACTTTTGAACTGCGGGCATTGCTTTTGGGTAGTTGAACAGTCATACGATGCTACACACGGCGTGTGATCAGTATGGGGAATGCGATTGTGTGCGGCAGCAGCAGCTAGCCTGCTGCATAGGAGTTTGGCCTGCCCGACAGGGATCGAACCTGTGACCCACAGCTTAGAAGGCTGTTGCTCTATCCAACTGAGCTACGGGCAGATGTTTGGTTGATGGAGGTATTTTGCCGGTATGGGCGCAACCTGAGACCCAAGATATGCGGAGCGCTCCACATGGGTCGTTTTGTTTTTTATGACTGGGCGTCATTATGCACTGAATCACCCGGCCCAACCTCGCGACAGGCCTGGCCAAGCCAAAGATGGATGGGTAGAGGCAGTGGCGGTCCAGCAAGCGGATCCAAGTGCAAAATGACAAACGCTATCCAACGCAACAAAGCCCCTTTCGGGGCTTTTCAAGTCTGATCATCGACGCAGCAATTATTTCTTGGCGTACTCAAACTTAGGCAATGCCTTGAGCGCATCCTTGGTCGCACCCGGCAATGTGATCTTGTCATTTTGCACGCGGAACTGGCCCACAGGGATCGCGACATCATGCTTGCCAACGCCCAGAAAACCGCCAGCACCGATGATGGCATAAGAGACGGCCTTGTCGGGCGCAACGATCACGTCGTCGATCTTGCCCACGGACTTGCCTTCTTCGTTGTAAACGCTCTTGCCGAGAACAGACTTCTTGAGGCTCCAACCCGTGGCAACGGCCTGGATTTCCGTCTGCTCGACACCCAGCTTTACGCCACCTGCAACGGGCACTTGTGTCTGCGCAAAGGCGGAGCCCGCAGCCATCGTGATCGCAAAAGCGCCCAGCATCAATATCGATTTGGATTTCATCGTCAACTCCTTATTTCTTCGCAGCGTCTTTGGCGGCTTCTTGCACATTGCCTGCTGCCTTCTGTGTCTTGCCTTCCACCTGCTTGGCAATGCCCTTGGCCTGCTGCTCGGGGCTGTTCACTGCTTCACCGACCTTCTGCTGGACCTTGCCAGCCGCATCTTTGACGGCACCTGCGACTTGATTCTTGTTCATGCTTTTTCCTTCAGTGGTGTTGCAAAGCAACGTTGGGATGGCTCAACGATAGCGCGCAACAACAGGCAAAACGCTAGGTGCAGTACCTGTCCGGTAGTGGGGATAGGCTTACAGCGGCTCACCATGGATGGTTCAACGATCGCCTTTGCGCTGGAGGGAGGTAGTGATGCCCGGCCCTGTTTGTGCTTGGATGCGCGTGAAATTTGTTGGTGCATCCTCAGTGCTGAGCTGCGGACCATCTGAAAACCGCGCTCAAAGCCTTTGAGTAAAACGGTAGGGATTGACACAAAGCCGGCACCCAGGATGGGTACTAACCCCTACAATCGCGCACCCTTTTTTAGATTATTTGTTTTTATTTGGTTTTTTTCATAGTTTTTGCGCATTGAGCGCTGCTATGACAATGATTGGCAATGTGTATCAATTGTGAGCGAATAATAGATGCATAATCCGCCCAGACCTTTCAATAGCCAGTTCCTCCAGGAGCTCACCATGTTGCCGGAAATCCTTGTTCGTTCTGATCTGCAATCTCCCCCCCGCGCCATCCAGCTGGAGCGCGGTTGCACGGCCATTGGCCGAGGTCCGAGCAGCGGTCTGTTCCTGAGCGACCCGAGCATCAGCCGCGACCATGGGGCCTTCAACTACTACATCGGCCTGTTGATGGTCGAGGACCATGACAGCACCAATGGCATCTTTGTCAACGGCCGCCGCGTCAAGCGCCAGGTTTTGTATGCGGGTGACCAGGTCAGCGTCGGCCCTTTCCAGATCGTCGTGAAGTCCGGCTCCGTGCCGACCTTGGAGACGCAGGACTAAGCGCTGCCGCCCCACGAAAAAAGTCCGCATTCGCGGACTTTTTGCATGGCCACTGCATGGTCAGTGGCGGTCTGGTTCAGCGGCGGGAGATTCAGGCCACCGCTTCTTCGTTGGGGGTCAGCATCAGGCGCCCCACGGCCTTGCCCTGCTCCAGCGCCACCAGCGCCGAGAACGCCTTGCTGAAATGCATGCAGGTGGTCGGCACCGGGCTCAGCTTTTTGTCGCGCACCAGTGCGATCAGCTCGCGCAGATCGCCCAGGTTGCCCACATAGGTGCCTTGGTAGGTAATGGCGCGGATCGCATGCGTGGGCGTGGGCAGGTCCACATGGCCGCCAAACAGGCCAATCTGTACCAGGTGGCCGCCCTTGGTCAGCATGTCAATGCCCTGCTGCACGGTCTGGCTCGAGCCCACGCAGTCAATGATGGCCCAGACGGCGCCACCGGCAGCCTCCTTGACCTCCGCGATGAAGTCCGCCGACTTGGGATCGATGACGACATCGGCGCCCGCATTCAATGCCGCTGCATGCTTGCTGGCATCAGGCTCGACCACCACGACGCCAGCGCCACCCATGGCCTTCATCAGCAAGATGGCCATCAGGCCCAGGCCGCCTGCGCCAAACAACACAACCTTCTCGTCCTTGAACACCTGGGGGGAGATCTTCTTGATCGCGCTGTAGGTGGTGAGACCCGAGCAGGCATAGGGTGCGGCGCGCTCGGCGGGCATGTCGCCGATGTCCACCAGGTAGTAGGCATGGTTGACCAGCACATGGTCGGCGTAGCCGCCATTTTGGTACACACCCATCGATTTGCCAGCCAGGCAAAGGTTTTCGTCACCGCGCTTGCAGACCTTGCATTCGCCGCAGCCATGCCAGGGGAAAACCACATAGCGCTTGCCGATCTCGACACCCTTGGCGTCCGGGCCCATCGCCACCACCTCGCCGGCGATCTCATGGCCCAGGGTCAAGGGCAGCTTCATGCCGCGGTCGGCCATCGACAGCTTTTTGCCATTGCCCAGGTCGTACTCGCCATGCCAGATGTGCAGGTCCGAGTGGCACACACCCGCGGCCTCAATGCGCACCAGCACCTGGTCTCCGGTCGGTACGGGGGTTGGGCGCTCGCTGCGCACCAGGGGTTCACCAAAGCCGGTGACGTCATAGCTGATCATGCGATCTCCTTGTTGCTTGTTCGTTGTAATGAGCCGGGCCAACGGGCCTGTCTCGATGCCTGTCAGATGAGCATGTTAGTGCGGCAGTGTTTCTGCACAAGCTCGCTATCACGCACACCAGTCGCATTGGCGATAAAGCGTGGGCGGGCATCTGCCAGCGCAGGTCGGGCATAAAAAACGCCCCTCAAAAGGGGCGTTGGCATGCAGCACCGAAGGTGCTTAGCGCTTGGCTTTGAACAAGGCCAGCAGCAGCACAATGGTGAAGCCAGCGAAAGCGATGAAGGACCAGTTGGCAATCGACAGACCCAGAAAGGTCCAGTCGATGGCCGTGCAATCGCCCGAGCCACGGAAAATCATCGGCAGCGAGCGGCTGATCGGGTAGTTCTCGATCATGCCGTAGAAGTCGCGCCCGCAGGTAGCGAACTCCGGTGGATTCCATTGCAGCCAGCTTTGGCGCGCTGCGGTAAAGGCACCAAAGGCCGAGAACAGCAGCGCCAGGCCGCCAAAGCTCTTCCACCAACCGGCCGACGAGGGCCGCAGGCTGCCCAGCAGTGCCAGCACACCGACTGCAATCAGGCAGTAGCGCTGCACGATGCACATCGGGCAGGGCTCCAGCCCCACCACGTGCTGCAAATACATGCCAAAGGCCATCATGGCCGCGCAGGCCACAAAAATCAGCGCCAAGGTGCGGCGCGGTGCGTTCCAGATCCAGTTCAAGTCATGTCCTTATGCTGCCAACCCCGCCATCTTACGCGTACAGACCTGCAGGGGCCTGAAACCAGAAAACCGGCCCCACCTCATGGGCAGAACCGGGTCTCACAGCATCAGGCGCAGGCGCGAGCGCCAGGGCATTAGATATTGGCTGCTTGATCGAGAAAAACTCGGGCTTGGCGCGGTGTCACCACCAGCGTCTCGCCTTCCTTGAGGCCCATGGCTTTGAACTGCTGCGCAGAAATCTGCGCCTCAATGAGCTTATCGCTGTTCGAAGCCTCGGCACCCTGGGCTTGGTGCCCGCCAATGGCAATAAGTTCCAGACGGGCGATGGGGCCGACCACAATCGCGCGGTCGAGCTGGGCGACGATGCCGCGCTGGCGGCCATCGGCGTCTTTTTCCTGGCCGGGCGAGTAGCGCTCCACATCCAGCTCATGGGGCCGCACATAGGCCAGCGCCTGGGCATTGTTGGCCGAGGCAAATTCAGGCGAATCGATCTGCACGCCCCCCTCCACCACCGTATGCCCGCCGGTGGCGCGGCCATGGAACAGGTTGACATCACCCAGAAAGCCGTAGACGAAGGGGCTGGCCGGGCTGTCCCAGACTTCCTGGGGCGTGCCGGCCTGCTCGATCTGGCCCTTGTTGATCACGACCACGCGGTCGGCCACTTCCAGCGCTTCTTCCTGGTCATGGGTCACGAAGATGCTGGTCACATGCAGCTCGTCGTGCAGGCGGCGCAGCCAGCGGCGCAGCTCCTTGCGCACCTTGGCATCGAGCGCGCCAAAGGGCTCGTCGAGCAGCAGCACCTTGGGCTCTACCGCCAGCGCGCGGGCCAGCGCAATACGCTGGCGCTGGCCGCCCGACAGCTGCGAGGGGTAGCGGTCTGCGATCCAGTCGAGCTGCACCAGCTTGAGCAGGCTCATCACCTTCTCGCGGATCTGGCCTTCACTGGGGCGCTCCTTGCGGGGCTTGATGCGCAGGCCAAAGGCCACGTTCTCGAACACCGTCATGTGGCGAAACAGCGCGTAGTGCTGGAAAACAAAGCCTACGTTGCGGTTGCGCACATGCACATCGGTGGTGTCTTCTCCGCTGAACTGGATGGTGCCCTGGTCCGCAGACTCCAGGCCCGCGATGATGCGCAGCAAGGTGGTCTTGCCGCAGCCCGAGGGGCCCAGCAGCGCGATGAGTTCACCGGATTTGATGTCCAGGTTGACGTTATGGAGCGCTTTAAAGCTGCCAAACGACTTGGAGATGTTTTGGATTTCAATGCTCATATCCGACCTCGAAAATACCGTGTTTATGCCGTGACTGCGCTGTCATCGCGCGGCCGCTCGGGCGGCAGGCTGGCTGCCTCTTTGTGCTCTTTCTCGGCACGCCACTCGGCGATCGATTTGAGCACCAGGGTCACCAGCGCCAGCAAGGCCAGCAGCGACGCCACCGCAAAGGCTGCAGAAGACTGAAAGTCGGCATACAAAATCTCGACATGCAGCGGAATGGTGTTGGTCTGGCCGCGAATGCTGCCCGAGACGACTGAGACCGCGCCAAACTCGCCCATGGCTCGTGCGTTGCACAGGATGACGCCATAGAGCAAGCCCCATTTGATATTGGGCAGGGTTACGCGCCAGAACGTCTGCCAGCCCGATGCTCCGAGCACAATGGCGGCCTGCTCCTCATCATTGCCCTGGGCCTGCATCAGCGGAATCAGCTCACGGGCGATGAAGGGGAAGGTCACGAACACGGTAGCCAGCACAATGCCCGGCACGGCAAAGATCACCTTCAGGTTATGGGCCTCCAGCCAGCTGCCAAACCAGCCATTGGCACCGAACAGCAGCACATAGGTCAGGCCCGCCACCACCGGCGACACCGAAAACGGCAGGTCCACCAGCGATGTCAGCAAGGCCTTGCCCTTGAATTCGAACTTGGCAATCGCCCAGGCGGCAGCCACACCAAACACCAGGTTCAGCGGCACGGCAATCAGCGCCGTGATCAAGGTCAGCTTGATGGCCGACCAGGCATCGGGCTCGGTAAGCGCTGCCACATAGGTGTCCCAGCCCTTGCGCAGCGCCTCGACAAACACGGCCACCAGCGGCAGCAGCAAAAACAGCACCATGAAGGTCAGCGCAATACCGGTCAGGGTCCAGCGCACCCAGCGCGGCTCGGTCACGGTGCTCTGCACTTCGGGCGCATGGCGGGCCACATACTGGTAGCGCGCCAGCACCGTACCCAGCACCACCACCACGATGGCAATCAATACGAGATACATGGTTGGCATGGCTTAAATCCCCGCACGCTTGCGCTGCCAGCTTTGCAGGCCGTTGATGAGAAGCAGCAGCACGAAGGAGATCACCAGCATCACCATCGCAATGGCGGTGGCACCGGCATAGTCATGCAGCTCCAGCTTGGCCATGATGACGAAAGGCGTGATCTGCGACTCCATCGGGATGTTGTTGGACACGAAGATGACCGAGCCATACTCGCCCACCGCGCGGGCAAAGGCCATCGCAAAGCCGGTCAGCAGCGCCGGCCCGATCGCGGGCAGGATCACCTTGTAAAAGGTTTGCCAGCGCGATGCGCCCAGGCTGCCGGCAGCCTCTTCCAGCTCTTTTTCAAAATCTTCGAGCACCGGCTGCACCGTGCGCACCACAAACGGCAGGCCGATAAAGATCAGCGCAAACACGATACCCACGCGGTTGAACACCAGCTGGATGCCCAGCGGCGCAAAGTACTGGCCAATCCAGCCGTTGTCGGCCAGCAAGGCGGTCAGCGAAATGCCGGCCACGGCCGTGGGCAGCGCAAAAGGCAGATCGACCAGCGCATCGACGATCTTCTTGCCTGGGAACTTGTAACGCACCAGCACCCAGGCGATCAGCATGCCAAACACCAGGTTCACCAGTGCGGCGATCAGTGAGGCACCGAAGGTGACCTTGTAGGCGGCCACGGCAATGGGTGCGGAAATCGTGGTCCAGAACTGGTCCCAGGTCAGCTCAAAGGTCTTGAACAGCAAGGTCGCCAGCGGGATCAGCACAATGATGCTGAGGTAGAAAATGGTGTAGCCCAGGGTGAGCCCAAAGCCTGGCAGTACCCGTTTGGCACTCCGGCGTTTGGCACTGGGCACGGCGTTGGCCGGGGCAGTGATGGCAGCTAACATGGATTCCGATCGGCAAAAATCTACAGAAAATACGCAGTCAGCGCCCGGCTGGCAGGCGCTGCTGCTGGCTCATCACTTCTTGGGGTCGGTAAACAGCTTGTCGAAATAGCCGCCGTCGCTGAAATGGGTCTTTTGCGCCTCGCCCAGGCTGCCGAAGTACTTGGCCACGGTGAACTGCTTGATCGGCTTGAACACGTCGGCGTGCTTTTTCAGCACCGCTTCGCTGCGGGGACGGATCGCATGGTTGGCAGCGATTTCCTGGCCTTCATCCGAGTAGAGGAAATCGAGGTAGGCCTTGGCCAGCTCGGCCGTGCCCTTTTTCTCGACTGTGCGCTCGACCACGGCGACCGGGTTTTCAGCGGTGATGCTCACCGATGGGTAGACGGGGTCCACCTTGCCTTTGCCAAATTCACGGTCGATGGAGACCACTTCCGATTCAAAGGTGATCAGCACATCGCCCACATTGCGCTGCAAGAAGGCGGCGGTCGCATCGCGACCGCCCTTGGCCAGCACCGGCACGTTCTTGTAGAGCTTGCTGATGTAGGCCTGCGCATCGGCGTCCGAGCCACCCTTTTCACGGGCTTGGCCCCAGGCAGCCAGATAGGCGTAGCGGCCATTGCCACCCAGCTTGGGGTTCACGACCACCACCTGCACACCGGGCTTGATCAAGTCATCCCAGTCCTTGATGCCCTTGGGGTTGCCGTTGCGCACCAAAAACAGCATGGTCGAGGTGGTGGGTGATGCGTCGTTGGGAAACTTCTTGGCCCAGTCCTTGGCGACCACACCCTTGTCGGCGAGGAACTCCACATCGGTCGTGGTGTTGAAGGTCACCACATCGGCGGCCAGGCCTTCAGACACGGCACGCGCCTGGGCGCTGGAGCCGCCATGGGACTGGTCGACCTTGATGTCAACGCCCTTGGTCTTCTTGTAATGGGCGATAAAGGCTGTGTTGTAGTCCTTGTAGAACTCGCGTGCGACGTCATACGAGACATTGAGCAGCTGGTTTTGTGCCAGCACCGAACCACTGGCCACCACCGCTGCGGCAACCACCAAAGATTTCAATCCACCCAGTTTCATGTTCTGCTACCCGTTCGTATGAAGTGATGTAGCAAATTGTGGACTTTTGTACTTAAAACTCAAACGAATATATTCTTGTTAATTTATGGTGTTTTGAGAATAAAGAAAAAAGCGCAGCATCACAGGCCCAAAATGACGACGAGCACACCCTTGTCCACCTTGATGTCGCGCACCGCCATGCGCGCAACGCGCTGGCGCGCGTCCGATGCATTGAGCGTGTAGATCGGTTGCTGGGCCAAGTACGAGGTCATCGCGGCCTCCAAAGCGACCTGCGCCATCGCCGTGCGCCGGTCATCGAGGCCCTGCACCACCATCTTGTCCATCACCGGCTGGTCCAGAAAGATCGCGCCGCGCTCGGCGTCATAGCGCAGTGAGGAAGACACATCGATCTGCGCGCCCAGCAGCTGACTGCCGCTGGTGTTGGTCGTGACCGTCATGTTCAGCCCAAAGTCGACGCGCTCGCTGTCCTCACTCAAATGCACCCGCGGCTGCGCCATGGTGACCGACACCAACGGGTAGCGCTGGGTCAGCGGTAGGCGTTCGGCGAGCTTTTGCTCGAGCTGCGCCTGGCTGATGCGGATCTCATAGGTCTTGCCCGCCAGGTACCAGATGGCAGCGGCGCCCACCAAGGCCAGCAGCGCCAGCAGTGACCATACAAATTTTTTTCCCATGCCTGCACAACTCCTCTAGCTACAACCTTGTTTATTCCACCCGCCAGCTCGGCAGCCGCCAATGCCGCCACAGCGCAATCGCCCGCAGCCCGGCGGTGACGAACACACAGCCGAGCATTGGTGCCATCTCGGGCACGGGCGAGCTGCGCAGCAGCAGATCCACCCAGCCACCGACAAAAGCGCAGACTGCATAGGGCTGGTGGTCACGGAAAGCCTGCGGGATCTCGCCGCACATCACATCGCGCAACACCCCGCCAAACACCCCGGTGATTACGCCCATCATCACGCAAATGAGCGCGGGCAGCCCTTGCTCGGCAGCCATGTCCACGCCCACCGCGGCAAACAGGCCCAAACCCAGCATATCGGGCCAGAGCATGGCGCGCTCGGTCAGCGCAAAATGGCGCTGCCGCAAAAACACGATGGCCAGCAGGCTGATGCCCAGGATCACCCAGACAAAGGTCTCCTGCCGCACCCAGAAGAAGGGCCGCTGGTCCAGCAGCAGATCGCGCAAGGTGCCGCCGCCAAACGCGGCCACAAACGCCACCACGCAGACGCCGACGACATCGAGCCTCTTGTGCGCCGCCTTGATCACCCCGGACAGCGCAAACGCGATCGTCGCCGCGATCTCCAGCACCTGGCGCGCAGTGTCGATGATGTGCGGTGTGTCCATGGCCATGGGCAACAAGGTAAGGGGCGGTGTGCGGCTTGGTGCGCACCCCCGCCGGTGGAAGGTCAGGCAGCTTGCATATTGCTGATCATCTCGTCGCCAAAGCGCGAGGTGCTGACCTGCGTGGCGCCATCCATCAGCCGCGCAAAGTCATAGGTCACGCGCTTGGAGGCAATGGTGGCCTCCATCGCGGCAATGATCAGGTCCGCCGCTTCGCTCCAGCCGATGTGGCGCAGCATCATCTCGGCCGACAAGATCAGCGATCCTGGATTGACATAGTCCTTGCCCGCATACTTGGGCGCTGTGCCATGCGTGGCCTCGAATACCGCCACTTTGTCTGACAGATTGGCACCCGGCGCAATGCCGATGCCGCCCACCTGGGCGGCGACCGCGTCCGAGATGTAGTCGCCATTCAAATTGAGGGTGGCGATCACCGAGTAATCGGCCGGGCGCAGCAGCACCTGCTGCAAGAAGGCATCGGCAATCACATCCTTGATGATGATCTCGGAGCCATCCTTGGGGCTTTTGAGGCGCATCCAGGGCCCCCCATCGATGACCTCGGCGCCGAACTCCTTCTTGGCCAGCGCATAGCCCCAGTCGCGGAACGCGCCTTCGGTGAACTTCATGATGTTGCCCTTGTGCACCAAGGTCACGCTGGGCTTGTCATGGTCGATCGCATACTGGATGGCCTGGCGCACCAGGCGCTCGGTGCCTTCGCGCGAGACAGGCTTGATGCCGATGCCCGAGCTTTGCGGAAAACGGATCTTCTGCGAGCCGATCTCCTGCTGCAAAAAGGCGATCAGCTTGACGGCTATATCGGAGCCGGCCGCAAACTCGATACCGGCATAGATGTCTTCGGAGTTCTCGCGGAAGATCACCATATGCGTCTTGTGCGGCTCGCGCACCGGCGAGGGCACGCCTTCAAAGTAGCGCACCGGCCGCAGGCAGACATACAGGTCCAGCGTTTGGCGCAGGGTGACGTTCAGCGAGCGGATGCCGCCGCCCACCGGCGTATTCAACGGCCCCTTGATGGCAACCAGGTACTGGCCGATGGCATCCATGGTTTCCTGGGGCAGGCTTTGGCCCTCGCCATACAGGCCAACTGCCTTGTCACCGGCAAACACTTCCATCCAGGCGATGCGGCGGGCCTCGCCATAGGCCTGGGCCACCGCTGCATCCACCACCTTGCGCATCACCGGCGTGATGTCGCGGCCCACGCCATCGCCTTCGATAAAGGGGATGATGGGCTGGTCGGGCACGCACAGGCTGTGGTCTGCATTGGCCGTGATGGCCTGTCCGCCCTCGGGCTGCTGGATATGTTGAGCACGCATCGTCACAAATCTCCCAATCTGATTCTTCGCCCAGCCCCACACCAGGCACCAGGCGCATGTGTTACCGCCAACGATTCTATCGACAAATACCGGCCCGCCCTGACTGCGCAGATGCGACAGCCAGACACCGCACCGCGCATGGCACAGCGGGCCCGCAGCAAAGCGGGCATGGTGTATAAAACCGGCTATGGCGCGCTGCGCCGCCACGGCACATCTCGTGCACCCTGCTTTGTGAGAGTCTTGACCACCATGTTCCCCACCCCCTTGGCCATCCGTTCTTCCCGCCTCGCTCAGCGCTGCCTTGCCGCATCGGCCATGGCCTGCGCATTGGCCGCGGCCTTGCCGGCTGCGGCGCAGCAGGCCGCACCCACCGGAGAGCCCCAGATGCAGCTGGCCCGCACCGAGCTGACGGCCGGCATGCACCGCATCCATGCGCAGGTGGCGCAAACGGCGCGCGAGAAGGAAATCGGCCTGATGTTCCGCAAGGAGATGCCGGCCAACGAAGGCATGCTTTTTGTGTTTGACCGCCCCGGCACTCAGTGCTTCTGGATGAAGAACACCCTGTTGCCGCTGACCGCCGCCTTTGTCAGCGATGACGGCACCATCGTCAACCTGGCCGATATGCAGCCGATGACCGAGGACTCGCACTGCTCGAGCAAGCCGGTGCGCTATGTGCTGGAGATGAACCAGGGCTGGTTCAAGCAAAAAGGCATTGCCGCTGGTACCAAGCTGCGCGGCCGCCCTTTTAGCGCAAACTGACCCTCCCCTGCAGTAGTCACCAACAGGCAGGCCCGGCGCAGGGCTTGCCTCTATGATGGTCCGCAGAACAACCCTGTGGAGACAAGACCATGGCTGCAACTGCGCGCTACCCCCTGCCTGACCTCAAGAGCCTGCCCCAAGACATCCAGGCCCGCATTGCCCAGGTGCAGGAAAAGGCCGGCTTCATCCCCAATGTATTTTTGGCCTTTGCACGCCGCCCGGCGGAATGGCGCGCCTTCTTTGCCTACCACGATGCGCTGATGGAGCGCGAGGAAAGCAGCCTGAGCAAGGCCGAGCGCGAGATGATCGTCACCGTCACCAGCGCCCACAATGAATGCCTGTACTGCGTGGTCGCGCATGGCGCGCTGGTACGCATCTACGACAAGGCCCCGATGCTGGCCGACCAGTTGGCCGTGAACTACCGCAAGGCCAACATCTCGGCGCGCCAGCGCGCGATGCTGGATTTCGCGATGAAGGTCTGCACCCGCTCTCAGGAGATTGACGAGGCCGACTTCAGCGCCCTGCATGCCCATGGCTTTGATGACGAAGACATCTGGGACATCGCTGCGATCACCGCCTTTTTTGGCCTGAGCAACCGCATGGCCAGCTTTGCCGGTATGCAGCCCAATGAGGAGTTCTATCTGATGGGGCGCATTCCCCGCAGCAAGTCATAAGAAAGGCGAGGCATGGATCAATCACAAGAAGACATCCTGCTGATCAGCGAGAGCGACCTGCGCCGCTTGGCGCTGCAGGTGCTGCAGCACCTGGGCCTGAGCGCCCCCCATGCCCAGGCCATTGCCCGCATTGTCGTGGCCGGCCAGCGCGATGCCTGCCAAAGCCATGGCGCCTACCGCATCCTGAGCGCGGCCCAGACCATCCGCACCGGCCTGGTGGACCTGCAGGTCCCTCCTCTGCTGCAGCCTACGCAAGGCGCGATCACCCGGGTCGATGCCCAGCGCGGCTTCTCGCCCTGGGCGCTGGAAGTGGGCCTGCCGCCCTTGGTGGCAGCCACCCGCAAGCTGGGCATGGGCGCCTTGGTGATCAACCACTGCTTTCACTTTACGGCGCTGTGGCCCGAGGTGGAGATGCTCACCGACGAGGGCCTGGCCGCGCTGGTGATGACACCCAGCCATGCCTGGGTGGCGCCGGCAGGCGGCAGCAAAGGGGTGTTTGGCACCAACCCGATTGCCTTTGGCTGGCCCCGGCCCGGCCCCTACCCCTATGTGTTTGACTTTGCCACCAGCGCCATTGCGCGCGGCGATCTGGACCTGCACCGCCGCGCCGGCACCCCGCTGCCCGAAGGCGTGGGCATTGACGCACAGGGCCAACCGTCCACCGACCCGGCAGCCGTTGCCCAAGGGGCGATGCGCACTTTTGGCGGCCACAAGGGCTCGGCCCTGGCCACCATGGTCGAGTTGATGGCGGGCATGCTGATTGGCGACCTGGGCAGCCAGGAATCGATGGCGCTGGACGCTGGTGCCGGCGGCATGCCCTGCCATGGCCACCTGGTGCTGGCTTTTGACCCAAAGCGCTTTGCCGGCGAAGACTGGCCCGGCCACCAGGCGCGCGCCGAGGCTCTGTTTGCCGCCATCCAGGGCCAGGGCGCACGCCTGCCATCCGAGCGGCGCTATGCCGCGCGGGCTTTGAGTGCGCAGCAAGGCATCCGCCTGCCGCGCCAACTGCACGACGAGATCCTGGCCTTGTTGAACTGATGCACAGCAAACAGCCGCCCATCTTGGCGGCTGCAATGTGCGAAGCTCTTGGTCCGACTAACGCGCGATGCGCTTGGCGATTTCGGCCACCAGTTGCTCGCCCAGTACCGCCTTGCTGGCATGGGGCAGCTCCTTGTGGCCTTGCGCATCCACCAGCAGCAAGGCGTTGTCATCCTTGCCAAAGGTAGCGGGGCCAATATTGCCGACCAAGAGCGGGATCTGCTTGCGCAGGCGCTTGGCCTGGGCATTAGCCAGCAGGTTTTCGCTTTCTGCAGCAAAGCCCACGCAGTACAGATCGCCGCTTTGGGCGCGCGGCAGCTGGGCAACGGTGGCCAGAATGTCCGGGTTCTCGACAAAGGCCAGCTGCGGCACCTCGCCACTGCCGTCTTTTTTGATCTTCTGGTCGGCCGCCTGGGCTGGGCGCCAGTCGGCCACCGCAGCGGTGGCGACAAATACATCGGCGCCGTCAATGTGGGCCAGCACCGCTTGGAGCATGTCTTGCGCCGATTGCACATCGATGCGGCGCACACCGCGCGGCGTGGGCACATGCACGGGGCCGGCTACCAGCGTGACCTCGGCGCCAGCGGCCTGGGAGGCGCGGGCAATCGCAAAGCCCATCTTGCCGCTCGAGAGGTTGGTGATGCCCCGCACCGGGTCAATCGCCTCAAACGTGGGGCCGGCGGTGATCAGCAGCTTTTTGCCTGCCAGCGCCTTGGCGCTGAAAAAATACTGCAGCTCTTCCTCGATCTCGGCGGCCTCCAGCATGCGGCCGTCACCGGTCTCGCCGCAGGCCTGGTCGCCATTGCCCACGCCCAGTACCACCGCACCATCTGCCTGCACCTGGCGCAGGTTGCGCTGTGTCGCAGGGTGGGCCCACATCTCGCGGTTCATCGCCGGGGCCAGGATCAAGGGCACGGTATCGATCGGCCGCGCTAGGCACAACAGGCTCAGCAGCTCATCGGCGCGGCCTTGCACCAGGCGGGCGATAAAGTCGGCGCTGCAAGGGGCCACCACAATGGCATCGGCCTCGCGGCTGAGGTTGATGTGCGGCATGTTGTTGTGCTCGCGCGCATCCCACTGCGAGGTATAGACCGGGCGGTTGGAGAGCGCCTGCATCGTCACCGGCGTCATGAACTGGGTGGCCGACTCGGTCATGACCACCTGCACGGTCGCGCCCGCCTTGATCAACCGGCGGCACAGCTCGGCAGACTTGAAGGCGGCAACGCCGCCCGACATGCCGAGGACAATATGTTTTCCATGGAGCTGGTTCATGCCCGCCAATGTAGCAGAGGCGCAGCGCTGCCGCTGCACTGCAGCAGACAAGAGAGCAGTAGCAGGGCGGCTATCTTGGCAGCGATGCATCCGGTGCAAACCCGTGACCTTGGAAGCCCATTTACTGCAGCTGCCCGCACAGGCTGGCATACGCCTTTATAATCAGAATTTCCCACCTCCCTAAAAGACATGACCAAATTTGTCTTCGTTACTGGCGGTGTGGTGTCTTCCCTGGGCAAGGGAATCGCCTCAGCCTCCCTTGCAGCGATTTTGGAATCGCGCGGACTCAAAGTCACCCTGATCAAGTTGGATCCCTACATCAACGTGGATCCAGGCACCATGTCTCCCTTCCAGCACGGCGAAGTGTTTGTGACGGACGATGGCGCCGAGACCGACTTGGACCTGGGCCACTATGAGCGTTTCATCGAAACGCGCATGCGCCAGACGAACAACTTCACGACCGGCCGCATCTACCAAAGCGTTCTAGAAAAGGAGCGCCGTGGTGATTACCTGGGCAAGACCGTGCAGGTCATCCCGCACATCACCAACGAGATCCAGGAATACGTCAAGCGCGGCGCCGGCATCGGTACCGACCACGCTGTCGATGTCGCCATCTGCGAGATCGGCGGCACGGTCGGCGATATCGAGTCGCTGCCCTTCCTCGAAGCGGTGCGCCAGCTGTCGCTCAAGCTCGGCCCCAACAACTCGGCCTTTGTGCACCTGACCTACCTGCCCTACATTGCAGCGGCCGGCGAGCTCAAGACCAAGCCTACCCAGCACACGGTGCAAAAGCTGCGCGAAATCGGTATTCAGCCCGATGCGCTGCTGTGCCGCGCCCAGCATGCGGTGCCTGAGGAAGAGCGTGACAAGATCTCCTTGTTCACCAACGTCCAGTCCTGGGGCGTCATCAGCATGTGGGATGTGGACACCATCTACAAGGTGCCCCGCATGCTGCACGAGCAGGGCCTCGATGGCCTCATCTGCGACAAGCTGCGCCTGAACACGCCGCCGGCCAACCTCAAGCGCTGGGATGACCTGGTCTATGAGACCGAGCACCCCAAGGGTGAAGTGGCCATCGCGATGGTCGGCAAGTATGTCGAGCTGTCGGATGCCTACAAGTCCGTCAACGAAGCGCTCAAGCACGCCGGCATGCAAAACCATGTGCGCGTCAAGATCACGCACGTGGATTCGGAAACCATCCATGACAGCGATGCAGCCGAGCTGCTCAAGAGCTATGACGGCATTTTGGTGCCCGGCGGCTTTGGCTCGCGCGGTGTCGAAGGCAAGATCTCCACGGCCAAGTTTGCCCGTGAAGGCAAGGTGCCCTACCTGGGCATCTGCCTGGGCATGCAGGTGGCCACCATCGAATACGCCCGCCATGTGGCGGGCCTGGACAACGCCAACTCCACCGAGTTTGACCGCCAGACGCCCCACCCCGTGATCGCGCTGATCACCGAGTGGAAGGATGCCGACGGCACCATCAAGACCCGCGACGAGAACTCGGACCTGGGCGGCACGATGCGCCTGGGCGCGCAATCGTCCGATGTGCAAAAGGACTCGCTGGCCCACAGCATCTATGGCGATGTGGTGACCGAGCGCCACCGCCACCGCTACGAGGCCAACACCCAGTACCTGGACCAGCTGCGCAGCGCCGGCCTGGTGATCTCGGCGCTGACCCAGCGTGAGCATCTGACCGAGATTGTCGAGCTGCCCAAGGCGGTGCACCCCTGGTTCATCGGTGTGCAGTTCCACCCCGAGTTCAAGTCCACCCCCTGGGCCGGCCATCCGCTGTTCAATGCCTTCATCAAGGCGGCAGTCGATCGCAAGAAGCAGGCAGCCAAGTAAAATTGCGGCCACGCTGCGGCACACACAGAAGCCATGACAAACAAAGCATCCACCAACGCTGCGTTTTTCATGGCGTCTTTGCTCTCACCCCATCCTTAAGGAACACCGTCCATGCAATTGTGCGGATTTGATATCGGGCTTGATAAACCGTTTTTCCTGATCGCCGGCCCCTGCGTGGTCGAGTCCGAGCAGCTGCAGATGGATGTGGCCGGACAGCTCAAGGAAATGACGTCCAGCCTGGGCATCCCCTTTATCTTCAAGAGCAGCTTTGACAAGGCCAACCGCAGCTCGGGCACGAGCTTTCGCGGCCCCGGCATGGAAAAGGGCCTGGAGATTCTGGCCAAGGTGAAAAAAGAGCTGAATGTGCCCATCCTCACCGATGTGCACACCGAAGCCGAAGTGCCCTATGTGGCCAGCATCGTCGATGTGCTGCAGACCCCGGCCTTCCTGTGCCGCCAGACTGACTTCATCCGTGCGGTCGCCCAATCGGGCAAGCCGGTCAATATCAAGAAGGGCCAGTTTCTGGCGCCCCATGACATGAAGAATGTCATCGACAAGGCCCGCGCTGCCGCCAAGGAAGTGGGCCTGCCCGAAGACAGCTTCATGGCCTGCGAACGCGGCGCCAGCTTTGGCTACAACAACCTGGTGAGCGACATGCGCTCGCTGGCCATCATGCGCGAAACCAACGCGCCCGTGGTGTTCGACGCCACGCACAGCGTGCAGTTGCCCGGCGGCAATGGCACGTCGAGTGGCGGCATGCGCGAAATGGTGCCCGTGCTGGCCCGTGCAGCGATTGCCGTGGGCGTCGCTGGCGTGTTCATGGAAACCCATCCCGACCCCTGCAACGCCCTGAGCGACGGCCCCAACGCCGTGCCGCTCAAGCACATGAAGGCCTTGCTCGAAACCATGGTGGCGCTGGACAGCATCACCAAGAAGAACGGTTTTCTGGAAAACAATTTTGGAGCTTAAATGCCAAGCGCATACATCATTGCATCGGTCACCGTCACCAACCCCGAGCAGTACGAGGAGTACCGCAAGTACAGCACCATCGCCATGCAAACCTATGGCGCCGAGGTCTGCGTGCGCGGCGGCAAGGTCGAGGTGATCGAGGGCGACTGGAACCCCGGCCGCACCGTGATCCTGAAGTTCAAGGACAGCGAGCAAGCCCGCCGTTTCTATGATTCGCCCGAATACAGCAAGGCGCGCGAAGCGCGTGCCGGCGCCGCCATCATGCGCATGGTGCTGGTCGAAGGCGTTTGAACGTCCATCCCGCATCCCCTCCCCTTGATTCCGTGCAGTTGCAGTCCACCCGTTTGCAGCGCACCAACCCTTTTCTCAATCTCTGAAAGGCTCTAAAGTGAGTGCAATTGTTGATATTGTTGGCCGCGAAATTCTGGATTCGCGTGGCAACCCCACCGTGGAATGTGATGTACTGCTGGAATCGGGTGTGATGGGCCGCGCGGCCGTCCCATCGGGCGCCTCCACCGGTTCGCGTGAAGCCATCGAGCTGCGCGACGGCGACAAGAGCCGCTACCTGGGCAAGGGCGTGCTCAAGGCCGTCGAGCACATCAATACCGAAATCTCCGAAGCCATCCTGGGCCTGGACGCCGCCGAACAGGCCTTCCTGGACAAGACCCTGATCGATCTTGACAACACCGACAACAAGAGCCGCCTGGGCGCCAATGCCATGCTGGCCGTGTCGATGGCCGTGGCCCGCGCTGCTGCCGAAGAAGCCGGTCTGCCGCTGTACCGCTACTTTGGCGGCATGGGTGGTGTGCAGTTGCCCGTGCCGATGATGAACGTGATCAACGGTGGCGCGCACGCCAACAACTCGCTGGACCTGCAAGAGTTCATGATCGTGCCCGTGGGCGCGCCGAGCTTTCGCGAAGCGCTGCGCTGGGGTGCTGAAGTGTTCCACGCGCTGAAGAAGATCATCGACAGCCGTGGCATGCCCACCGCCGTGGGTGACGAAGGTGGTTTTGCGCCATCGGTCGAGAACCATGAAGCCGCCATCCAGCTGATCCTCGAAGCCATCGACCAGGCCGGCTACACCGCTGGCGAGCAGATCGCTCTGGCGCTGGACTGCGCTGCCTCCGAGTTCTACAAAGACGGCAAGTACGTGCTCGAAGGCGAAGGCGGCATCAGCCTGACGGCCGAGCAATGGACCGACATGCTAGCCGCCTGGTGCGACAAGTACCCCATCATCTCCATCGAAGACGGCATGCACGAAGGCGACTGGGATGGCTGGAAGGTGCTGACCGAGCGCCTGGGCAAGAAGGTGCAACTGGTGGGTGACGACCTGTTCGTGACCAACACCAAGATCCTCAAGGAAGGCATCGACAAGGGCATCGCCAACTCGATCCTGATCAAGATCAACCAGATCGGTACCTTGAGCGAAACCTTTGCCGCTATCGAGATGGCCAAGCGCGCCGGCTACACCGCCGTGATCTCGCACCGCTCGGGCGAGACCGAAGACAGCACCATCGCCGATATCGCCGTGGGCTTGAACGCGGGCCAGATCAAGACCGGGTCGCTCAGCCGCTCGGACCGCATGGCCAAGTACAACCAGTTGCTGCGCATTGAAGAAGACCTGGGCGAAGTGGCCGTGTACCCCGGCCGCGCCGCCTTCTACAATCTGCGCTAAGCCTGCTGCGGGGCATGGCCTCAGGCCCTGCCCCGCCAGCCCTTTCGAGCCCTGTTTGCCATGATCTCTCGCATTGTTCCCTTTGTGCTGCTGGCCATTTTGGTCAGCATCCATGCCCAGCTCTGGAGTGGGCGCGGCAGCGTGCCCTATGTCAAGGACATGAAGCAGCAAATCGCCACGCAGAAAACAGAGAACGAAGCGGCCACGCGTGAGAACGTGCGCCTGGAGACCGAGGTCAACGACCTCAAGCAGGGCATGGACATGGTCGAAGGCAAGGCCCGCAATGAGCTGGGCATGGTCAAGCCCAATGAGGTATTTGTGCAGTACACGCGCAAATAAAGCAGCGCCGCCCCCAGCCCCGACAAGCGCCTCTTTGCAGGCGCTTTTTTGTCGCTGCGCGCTGGCTTTGGCCGTATCATCGCGGCCATGCCTGCGACGCCCAACCCAGCCATGACGCCCAGTACCCAGCGCTCGCCACCGGCGGTCTATCTGGCCTCTGCTGCCTGTGAAGATGCCAAGCGGCTTGCACAGCAGCTGGAGCACTACCTGGCACAGAGCGCTACCGCATCCACGCCCGCCTTGGTGCTCAAGGCATGCAGCTTTACCCAATTGGCAGGTCTGCCAGCGCAGGATGCGCCAGCCATTTTGCTAGACAGGCACGACGCCGTACTGCTGATTGCGCCACCACTGCCGGCCAGCTCAGGCCAGTCCGATCCAGCGCAGACTCTGCTGATGCAGGCACGCCTGCACCTGGTGGGCCAGGGGCAGGCGTTTCAATTGTTATTCAGCCAGGGCCACCGGCTGGAGCAGGAAGCACTTGCAGCGCTGTGCAACTGGTTCCCGCAGGCGCCGGGCCTGCAGGCCTTGCGCATGGCACTGGGCCAGGCCAACCCAGGCGCGCGTGCGCGCTGGAACTGCGAAAAATGCAGCGACCCCGATTGCGAGCTGCGCCTGTTCCAGGGCCTGATCACACCGCAAACCAGCTAAGCGCGACCAGCGGGGCGCCCGGCATCACTGCACCAGGTTGGAGGCCGGCGGGTCATTGCCGCGCTCGGTAAACAGATGCGCCACATCGACAGCGTCAAAGCGGTACTGCTGGCCACAGAATTCGCAGCCCACCTCGATCATGCCCTGCTCTTCCAGAATGCTGTCGGACTCTTCCTGGCCAAGGCTGCGCAGCATATTGCCCACACGCTCGCGGCTGCAGGTGCAGGCAAAGTGCGGGCCGCCTTCGCCGTCTTCAGGCACAAAGCGCAGCAGCTTTTCTTCCCAGAACAGGCGGTGCAGGATGGTCTCGACATCGAGGCTCAGCAGCTCATCGCGGGTCAGGCTGGCAGCCAAGTGGGCAATGCGGTTGTACTCTTCATTGAGGCCGATCTGGTCGACCTCTTCGGTGTTCTGCGCGCCTGCGGCCAGATTGGCCTCGCCCTTGATCGGCATGCGCTGCACGATCAGGCCAGCGGCCACCTTGTCGTTGGCTGCCAGCACCAGCACGGTGTCGAGCTGCTCGGACTGGCGCATGTACTGCTGCAAGATGGCAGCCATGCTCTGGAGCGGCTGGCCATCCACATCGACCAGCGGCACCACGCCCTGGTAGGGCTGCTGACCAGGTTGCCTGTCTTTGGGGTCCAAGGTGATCGCGCAGCGGCCCTTGCCATGCACATTGACCAGGTCGGTCAAGGTCGCATCGGCGGGCAAGTCGCCCACCATCGTGACGGTGGAGCGCACGCTCAGGTTGGTCAGCACCTCGGTGACGGCCAGCTTCACCGGGCCATCACCCGAGATCTGGAACACCAGCGCGCCATTGAATTTGATGTTGGACTGCATCAGCACGCCAGCGGCGGTCATCTCGCCGAGCATCTCCTGCACGGGCAGCGGGTACGGGCCGGTACTGGTATTGACGGCGCGGCGCTGCAAGATCTCTTGCCAGGCATCGGTCAGTCGAACAATGGCTCCCCGCACGGGCAGCCCATCAAACAAAAATTTATGCAGTTCAGACACTGTAATTCTTCCAATTCAATACATGCAGGCCTGCTGCGCCCGGGCTTCGCACCCGGGGCCGCAGCGCCTCAATCCGGCAATTTTCGCAGACCCGATTTGAAACGCCGCGCATTGGCCATATAGCCCTCAGCGCTGCGCCGCAGCCCCTCGATCTGCTCCTGGCTCAACTGGCGCACCACCTTGGCGGGGCTGCCCACAATCAAGCTGCCTTCAGGAAACTCCTTGTTCTCGGTCACCACCGCGCCAGCACCCACGAGGCAATGGCGGCCGATTTTGGCGCCGTTGAGCACAATGGCGCCCATGCCGATCAGCGACGCATCGCCAATCGTGCAGCCATGCAAGATGACGTTATGGCCGATGGTGACGTGCTTGCCGATGTCCAAGGGCTTGCCCTTGTCGGTGTGCAGCACGCTGCCGTCCTGAATATTGCTGCCCTCGCCAATGCGGATCGGGTCATTGTCCCCGCGCAGAATGGCACCAAACCACACACTGCTGTCTGCGGCCATCTCCACGCGGCCGACCACCTGCGCGCTGTCTGCAATCCATGCCGAGGCGGCAACCTGCGGTTGCACACCATCGAGTTCATACTTCGCCATCATGTCTCCATCGGGTTATGGTTACAGGTCAATCCCCTGTGAGTGCTCGCAGGAGCGCGGGCCATGCCTGCCTTGCACGCCTCCATGGGGCGCCAGCCTCATAATTGTAGGGATGGAATTACGTCAATGTGCCTTGCAAGCCCTGTGTGTGGCCGATGCCGAGGAAAAATCCGCGCTCACCCTTGCCATGTATGCGCAAAGAGCCACTATTTCAATAGCACCTGGGGCGCAGCTGCAAGTGCCCGAGGGCATCAGCCTGCCCGGCCACCCGGCCAGACCCGAGCTCAAGGTCCATACCGCCATGGGCCGGCGCTCCCCGGCAACGGCTGAGGGGCGCGCCATCTTGCTGCACGCCATCGCCCACATCGAGTTCAACGCCATCAACCTGGCGCTCGATGCCATCTGGCGCTATGAAGGCATGCCCGAGGCCTTTTACCAGGACTGGCTGCAGGTGGCGGGCGAGGAAGCCAAGCATTTCCGGCTGCTGCGTGCCCACTTGCGCAAATGGGGCCATGACTATGGCGACTACCCCGCGCACCAGGGTCTGTGGACCATGTGCGAGAAAACGGCCGATGACATCGTGGCGCGCATGGCCTTGGTACCCCGCACCCTGGAGGCCCGTGGTTTGGATGCAACTCCCCAGATCCAGGCAAAATTGCAACAAACAGCTGCGCCAGACGCACTGGAGGCGGTCGCCATCCTGGACATCATCCTGCGCGAAGAGGTGGGACATGTGGCGATCGGCAACCACTGGTACCGGTTTCTTTGTGCGCAGCGCGATCTGGACCCAGAGCAGCACTACAGCTGGCTTGTCAGCCACTACGAGGCACCCCGCCCCCGCCCGCCAATCAACCTGCCTGCCCGCCGCCAGGCCGGGTTCAGCCAGAGCGAGTTGGACTGGCTGCAGGGGCAACTGTAACAAACAGACGCTTTTTATACGCCAAAAGCGTGTGCAGTTTGCTACAAAACCAGCAGGTTCACTCTCTCCATAGACGCGTGAAATGCCCGATATGAAGGACAATGCACGTCGATCCCGAGATAACGAAATGCAGACATTGCTTACACCAGTTGCTGGTGAGGCACCACTGATGCATGCAATGGTTCAGCCGTACATGCAACACACGAGCGCGCCTCCTTCAACACCCCCCTCCATGGCAGCTGCCATGGTGTTCACATCACCCGCACCCCCTATTGCCTGGCAGCCGATCAAAGATGCCAGCGGCGCCGTCACCGGCCACGAGATATTCAACCGCTCCCGCACCGCGTCGTCCCATACGCTGGAATCAGACCTGGCACTGACGCATGCCGTGCTCTCGCACATCGAGCCCGCCCCCTTATTGGGCGATGGCCTGCTGTTTCTGAACACCACGTTCGAGAGCCTGCGCGGCAGCCATCTGAATCTGCTGCCTGCAAGCCAGGTGGTGCTGGAGATCCCGTCACTGGGCCATGCCGCATCGTCTGAAGCGCTGGCACGCCGCCCCGCGCTGGAGGCCTTGCGTGCCAAAGGTTTTGCGCTCGCGTTCAACCACTCGGTGCTCGATTCGGCCTACGCGCCCTGGCACGACCTGGTCAACTACCTGAAGATCGATTTCTCGGTGCTTTCGGCCGAGCGCGCGGTACTGATGCTGCAGTGGGCGCGCCGCATCTCTGGCGCCACCTTGATCGCCGACAAGATCGAGTCCACTGCGCAGCTGCAACTGGCGCAGGAGAACAAGGCTCATCTGCTGCAAGGCTATGCGGTCAGCCGCCCAGAACCCATACCCGCCCGGGTCGTGCTGCCCAGCACCGCCGATGTCGCGGCACTGGCTCAGGCGCTGAACAACAAGGCCGATACCGCGACCCTGGTCGAGTTGCTGCAGCACCGCCCCGCACTGCTGTTCAATCTGCTGCGCATGGCACAGTCGCAAAACCTGGAGGCGCGCGCGCCTTACCTGTCCTTGCCCGAGCTGGTCCAGGCCTACCCGGCCGAAGACCTCAAGGCCTGGGAGACCCTGCTGCAGGCCGTGGCGGCCAAGATTCCGCAGCTGCCCCAGATCCAGCACTGCGAAAAGCTCTACCCGCGCCTGAGCGCAGAATTGGCAGCCAAGGCCCAGGCGCAGTGGCCGCAGGTGCCCGCCGGCAACCTGCAGCTGGTGGCCGGCGCCTTGCTGCTTGGCCACATCCTGGGCATGGGCGTCGAGCACACCGCCAGCCAGCTGCTGCCCGGCGCGCTGGCCTCATCAGCGCGCCTGCTGGCCCAGGAGTGGCAGGCCTTGCTGCCCGTGCTGGCCTAAGCCCTATACACCCCACAGAAAAAGCCCGGTGCTGCATCAGCACCAGGCTTTTTTGTCAGCTCGCTGACCAGCAGCGTCATGCCTGCTGGCCGGGGTGATCACACCATCTCGCCATCCAGGTCGTCGTCATGCGCGCGCTCACGGATAAAGAACGCCGCAATCAGTCCCAAAGTCACGCCAAACATCACATAGAAGGCCGGCGACATCGTCGAGCCCGTGGTCTTGATCAGCCAGGTCACGATGAACTGGGCAAAGCCGCCAAACACCATCACGGCGATGTTGTAGGCCATGGACATGCCCACAGAGCGCACATTCGCAGGGAAGAGCTCAGCCATCACCGTGCTGAAGACGCCAAAGAACACCGACACAAAGAGGCACACAACGACCTGCACGGTCATCAGCTTGGCAATGCTCGGGCCATCGGTCAGCCAGGCGTACAGCGGGTACAGCACCACCAGATAGCCCAGCAGCGAACCAATCATCAAGGGACGGCGGCCCACCCGGTCGGACCAGGCGCCCATGAAGGGCATCAGCACAACCATCAGCGCCGCACCGGCCATCTGCACCATGAAGGTATCGTGCAGCGGCAGCTTCAAGGTGACGGTCGAATAGGTCACCAGGTAGGTGAAGGTGATGTAGATGGACACCGTGGCCGTTACCACCAGGCCCATGCCCACCAGGGTTTCACGCGCATGGGTGCGCAGCATCTCCAGCACGCCCACTTGCTTGACCGTGCCCGCCTTTTGCGCGGCCTGCATCTTTACAAAGGTTTCTGGCTCTTCGACATGGCGGCGGATATAGATGGCCACCGGCACAATCAACAGGCCCACCGCGAAGGGAATGCGCCAGGCCCAGGACATCAGCTGCTCCTGGGTGAAGAAGTCGGTGATCAAGGTGCCCACGGCCGCGCCAATCAGCAGTGCCGCCATCTGGCCCGTCATCTGCCAGGAGCCATAAAAGCCCCGTTTGCCCTTGGGCGCCAGCTCGATCAGCAAGGCCGTCGACGTGCCGAATTCGCCCCCTGCGGCAAAACCTTGCAGCAAGCGTGCCAGCACGATGAAGATAGGCGCCCAGATACCCACACCCTGGTAGGTCGGCGCAAAGGTGATCAGTGCAATGGCCACGGCCATGATCCCGGTGACCATCACCATCGCCGCCTTGCGGCCCTTGCGGTCGCCGTACAGGCCCAGCAAGATGCCGCCCACCGGACGCATAAAGAAGCCCACGCCAAACACCGCCGTGGTCATCAGGATGCGGTTGAGGTCATCGCTCGGATCGTTGGGGTTGGAGGGGAAGAACAGCTTGGCCACAATGGGCGTCATGAAGGCAAAGACCAGGAAGTCATACCATTCGAGCGCGTTGCCAATGACAGCGGCCAGAATATTTCGCTTGGATACAGCAGTAGATTGCACGCAAAAATCCTAAAAAACACGAGGCACAGCCGGCAGCAACACGGCTAGATGCAATAAGGAGAACGGAGAATGATCTTTGGAGCGGTGCAGACAGACAGGCGTGCAAGACTGAAAAACGGGCAAATCCAGGAAAACACAGACCGCACCGGGCTTGATTTATGCACGCAATGCATAAATAACCATAAAGATCAGCATTGAATTGTAATCGGTCGCAAGCAGCGCGCCGGGCGCCTCAGCCGGATTTAGCCCAAATGGCGGCGCAGGAAAACCGGTTTTCCCAAGCTGCGAGAGGCCCTGCGCCAAAGACGGTGCAAACCGCTGAATTGCTGGGAAAAGGCGCTGCCACCCCTCCCAATGACCAAGGCTTTAGCGGCGATCCGCCAATGCGTGGGCAATCGTGCCCAGGTCCACATATTCGAGCTCGCTGCCAATGGGTACCCCACGCGCCAGGCGCGTCAAGCCAATACCCCTGCGCTGCAAAGCCTCGCTGATCACATGGGCAGTGGCCTCCCCTTCGGCGGTGAAATTGGTGGCCAGGATCACCTCCTGCACCACGCCGTCGCTCGCCCGTTGCAGCAATTGCTGCACACCGATATCGCGCGGTCCAATGCCATCGAGCGGTGACAGGCGCCCCATCAGCACGTAGTAATAGCCTTTGTAGGCACCGGTGCGCTCAAGGGCTGCCTGGTCAGCGGGGGTTTCCACCACGCACAGGCGAGCGGCATCGCGCCCCTCATCCAGGCAGGTGTCGCAGATCGTGTTTTCGGTAAAGGTGTGGCAGCGCTCGCAGTGCTGCACCCGGCTGCTGGCCTCGTGCAAGGCGCGCGAGAGCAGCTCGGCCCCCTCCCGGTCGTTTTGCAGCAGGTGAAACGCCATGCGCGATGCCGACTTCACCCCCACGCCCGGCAGTCGGCGCAGTGCCTGCACCAGGGCCTCCAGCGTGCCGGTATCAGACATGGCGATGCCTCACCAAGCAGTGCACAGCGCAGACAAGCCTTGGGTTGCGCGTGGCAGCCAAAGGCACAGGGGCGGCAAAAGCGTGCGGCAAAACGAGGCGCGCGCTTAGAACGGGAACTTCATGCCGCCGGGCAGGCCTGGCATGCCAGCGGTGATCTTGCCCATTTTCTCGTTGCTGGTCTCTTCGGCCTTGCGCACCGCGGCGTTGAAGGCGGCAGCCACCAGGTCTTCGAGCATGTCCTTGTCTTCGGACAGCAGGCTGGGGTCAATGGTCACGCGCTTGACGTCGTGCTTGCAGGTCATCAGCACCTTGACGAGACCGGCACCAGACTCACCTTCGACCTCGATGTTGGCCAGGTCGTCCTGGGCCTTCTTGAGGTTGTCCTGCATGGCCTGGGCTTGCTTCATCAAACCTGCGAGTTGTCCTTTGTTGAACATGGAAAATCCTTTTGTATAAAAACCTGCAGCAGACGGGAGGGCCCATCTGCCAGCGAACGCCGCATCATAGAGGCTGAATGCTGCCGGGCACTATTTTCGCGCCAAATTGCTGTATCAAAGACTGGACATAGGGATCCTGGCGCACGGTTTCCTCGGCCGCGCGCTGGCGGGCCTGCACGGCATGGGCCTTGCGCCGCGCCGGGCAGTCGCTCACGGCGCCCACCGACACCTGGATCTTGCCCACCAGACCGGCGGCCACCAGTGCGGTGCGCAGGCGCTCGATCGTGCCGGATTGGGCCAGCGACTCGAGGTCCACCCGCAGCCACCACTCGTCGGCCTCGCGCTTGATGAGCTGCGAGCGCAGCGCCAACTGGCGCGCCACCGCCGTAATGGCTTCGGCCTGCACCAGGGCTGTGACGGTGTCGTTCCAGAAACGCCCCTCTTCGGTGTCCTCGAATTCGGGCGGCACCCGGCCCAGGTTCTCGCCAAAGTTGGCCGCTGGCCGGTCCAGCTCACTGGCTTGCGGCGTTTGCACCGGCAAGGCAATCAGGCTGGCACGGTCAGGTGCCGCTGCAGCGGGCGGCTGCGCAGCAGGCGCCGCATCGGGCAGATCGGCCAGCGCTGCTGGCTCGTCATCCGCATACGCCTCCATCGGTACCTCATCAAAGTACGGCGCTGCGGTCTCGTCCTCGGCATCGCTGTCCGGCTCGGACGGGGCATCGTCGTCATGGGACTGCGGCTGCTCCTCTTCCACCAGCTCCTTCTCGGTCTGGGCGGGGGTCGGCGGGTCGACTGGGACAGGCGCCACAGTGGCAGTGGCGCGTGCGGGAATCAAATCTTCTGCGCTGCGCACAGGCAGCTTGACGGCCTCGACCGTGGGCGTGGCGACGATAGGCTCCGAAGCCGGAGGTGCTGGCTGGGCCACTGGAGCCGCCACAGGTGCCGGTGTGGGCACGGGCGCGGGCACTGAAACAGGTGTAGAAACGGGCGCAGAAATGGCTGCGGATGGCGGAGCAGCAACAACAGGCGCTGCAAGGGCTACGGACGCATCCACCGCAGTGGCGACCTGCGGCGCTGGAGACGCAGCAAGCGGCGGCACCACGCGCGGAGCAACAGCCACGGCAGGCGCGGCAAGGGGGGCAGCAGCCTGCTTGGGCCCAGCAGCCACCGGCGCCGCAGCCCCAGCACTATTCAGAGTTTTTTTTTCAGCCGTGCCCGCAGGCTTGAAGGCCAGCAGTCGCAGCAGCGCCATCGTCAAGGCCGCATATTCATCCGGTGCCAGGCCCAGCTCGCCCCGGCCATGCAGCGCAATGCTGTACAGCAGCTGGGTTTCGTCCGCCGGCATGAACTGGGCCAGGCGCAGCAGCTCCTGCTGCTCGGCGTCGTCCTCAGCGGCAGCGGCCTGGGCCTTGCCCGGCACGGCCTGAAACACGGCCATGCGCTGCAGCTGCACGGCCATGTCTTCCAGGGTAGACGCAGCAGACAAGCCCTGGTGGCGCAGCTGGTTGACGGTATCGACCACCTCGGCGCCATCGCCGCGCGCCAGTGCCTCAATCAGGCGAAACACATGGCTGGAATCGACGGCGCCCAGCATCTGGCGCACGCTGGCCTCTTGCAGCTGGCCGCCACCAAAGGCAATGGCCTGGTCGGTCAGCGACAGCGCATCGCGCATGGAACCCCGGGCTGAGCGCGACAACAGCCGCAAGGCCTGCGGCTCGGCCGCAATCTGCTCTTGCACCAGCACGCGGCCCAGGTGCTCCTGGATCGTCTCTGGCGCCATCGGGCGCAGGTTGAACTGCAGGCAGCGCGACAGCACCGTGACCGGCACTTTTTGCGGGTCGGTCGTCGCCAGCACAAACTTCAGGTACTCGGGCGGCTCTTCCAGGGTCTTCAACATGGCGTTGAAGGCGGTATTGGTGAGCATGTGCACTTCGTCGATCATAAAGACCTTGAAGCGCCCCTGCACCGGCTTGTACACCGCCTGCTCCAGGAGGCCCTGCACTTCATCGACACCACGGTTGGAGGCGGCATCGAGCTCGGTGTAATCGGGGAAACGTCCGCTGTCAATCTCGGTACAAGCTGGGCACACACCGCAAGGCGCAGCGGTGATGCCGCCATGGCCGTCCGCGCCCGTGCAGTTGAGCGACTTGGCCAGAATGCGCGAGACCGTCGTCTTGCCCACACCCCGGGTTCCCGTGAACAGGTAGGCATGGTGCAAGCGCTGCTGCACCAGCGCATTGGACAGCGCCTGCACCACATGCTCCTGGCCTACCATTTCAGAGAAATTTCGCGGACGGTATTTGCGAGCGAGAACAAGATAAGACATAGCATCGCATTCTACGGTCAGTCACGGCCATGGGCGGCACTGGCTGCGCGCAGCTTGCAATACTTTTGGCCGCTGCGCCCTGGCCGCACAGGCGAACAAGGACTTTTTGGCCAGCTTGGCCAAGGGGGCCCCATTCTTTAGGTACAATCGACAGCTGACGGGCCTCCTCGCATGGGGAAGCGGCCAACCGGGTCAGGTGGGGAACCAAGCAGCCCTAACTGTGGATCCAGTGCCGGGGTCAGGCTCGTCACCTTCTTTCGACCAATGCCAGCCTCGTGCTGGCATTTGCTTTTCCAGGCCAGGCGTGGGAATCCACGTAGAATGGCGCCCAAGCCATTCCTGTCACTGCCATGAAATACCTGCTGTGGCTGCTCAAAGCTGTCATCTTCTTCACCCTGTTTGCATTTGCGCTCAATAACCAGCGGGATGTGGTGGTGCACCTGTTCTTTGGCACCCAATGGCAGGCCCCGCTCGTTCTGGTGGTGCTGCTCGCCTTCAGCGCGGGCGTGATTGTCGGCATCATCGGCATGGTGCCGCGCTGGTGGAAGCACCGCAAAGCCGCGCAGCGTGCAGCGGCGGCGCAAGCCATTGCGGGCGAACCCACCCCCTCCACCAACGCCCCTGCGGACGAGACCACCCCGCTGCCACCTCATGGAATTTGACATCTCCTGGATCCTGCTGGGTTTCCCCGCTGCGTTTGTGCTGGGCTGGCTGGCCTCGCGCTTTGACTTGCGCCAGATTCGCCGCGAGAACCGCAGCGCCCCCAAGGCCTACTTCAAGGGGCTGAACTTTCTCCTGAACGAGCAGCAGGACAAGGCCATCGATGCCTTTATCGAGGCCGTGCAGAACGACCCCGATACCGCCGAGCTGCACTTTGCGCTGGGCAATCTGTTCCGCCGCCGGGGCGAATACAGCCGTGCGGTACGCGTGCATGAGCACCTGCTCTCGCGCGCCGACATCAGCAAGCCCGAGCGCGAACGCGCCCAGCATGCGCTGGCCCTGGATTTCATGAAGGCCGGGCTGCTGGACCGCGCCGAAGATGCGCTGGCCCGGCTGGAGAACACCCCTTACGAGAACGAGGCCCGTCTCTCGCGCCTGGCGATCTACGAGCGCGCCCACGACTGGCCGCAAGCCGTGCAGATTGCGAGCCTGATGCACAGCCATAACCAGGGCGACTACAGCGTGCGCATTGCCCACTACCTGTGTGAGCAGGCGCTGGGCCAACTCGCCCATGGCCAGCTCGACGCCGCGCAGGACTTGCTGCAGCAAGCCCAGTCCGAGGCGCCGCATGCACCGCGCCCCCGGATCGAGCTGGCCCATCTGCAGCACAAGAGCGGCCATCCCGCGCTGGCACTGGGATCGCTGATGGAGCTGGCCGCGGTGTCGCCCTCCTCGGTGCCCCTGGTCGCGCCGCTGATGCTGGAGCTGGTCAAGGCCGACGAGCGCAAGCCCCAGGTACGTGCGCTGCTGGAGGCCAACTACCACAGCGCGCCATCGCTGGATGTGATGCAAAGCCTGGTGCAGCTGGACGAATTTGCCGGCGTGGAACAAGCCGAGGGACCGGTCGGGCGCGACTGGTACATCGAGCACCTGCGCCACGAGCCCTCACTGGTTGCGGCCGGCCGCTGGCTCGCCCAGGAATCGCTCAGCCACGAAGAGCACCACCCCGCCATTCAGCGCGCGCTGGACAATGCCGCAAAACCGCTGACCCGCTACCGCTGCGCCGCCTGCGGCTTTGAGGCGCGCCAGCATTTCTGGCAATGCCCCGGCTGCCAGTCCTGGGACAGCTACCCGCCGCGCCGGGTGGAAGAGCAATAAGAACCTCGCTCTCCCAGGAGAGGTAGGACTTCCCAGTCGCTTCTGCTAGGATGCGCAAACGCCCTGCTCTGGGCGCAGGAGCCCTGATATGCCACGGCACCGGACCCTACGCACCCCAGCCTCGCCCGCACAGCCCTGCTGCCATGCGCCAGCAGCGGTACCGCGCGCGCCCCCGCCCCGCGCACTACAACTCCTGGACTCAGCGGACCTGCGGCGCAACCATCTCCTCCCCCTGTCCCAGCCCCCTGCCGCAACGCTGCAGTGTTGCCCTATGGGCAAGTGGCCGGCTATTCATGCAAAGCATGCATGGGCGCATGTTCAAAACAGGCATCAAGAAACCACCTTTGCTCGCGCATTTGCAGTCACTAACATAGGGTATTGACTATCGATAAGCCATGACCAATATCCTGAACTTGCTCGGGTTTTAGTAGCAGCTGGGATCGGGCCAGCTTGTAGAATTTACAAAGAAATGGCACTTTCCTACCTGATCCTCCTCCCCTTCATCGGCAGCGCAATTGCAGCGCTGCTGCCTGCCAACGCGCGTAACACCGAGTCCACGCTGGCAGGGGCCATTGCGGTGTTCTGCGTGGTTCAAGTTGCCATGCTTTTCCCGGAAACGCAGAACAACGGCGTGGTGCACCACAATGTGGCCTGGCTGGGCCAGCTCGGGCTGGATCTGCACTTCCGCATGGATGGATTTGCCTGGTTGTTCTCCATCCTGGTGCTGGGCATCGGCAGCTTGGTGGTGCTGTATGCGCGCTACTACATGTCGCAAGCCGATCCGGTGCCACGCTTTTTCTCGTTCTTCCTGGCCTTCATGGGCTCGATGATGGGCGTGGTGCTCTCGGGCAACCTGATCCAGCTGGTGTTCTTCTGGGAACTGACCAGCCTCTTCTCCTTTTTGCTGATCGGCTACTGGCACCACCGCAAGGACGCACGCATGGGCGCGCGCATGGCGCTCACCGTGACCGGCACCGGGGGCCTGTGCCTCTTGGGCGGTGTGCTGCTGCTGGGCCACATCGTGGGCAGCTATGAGCTCGACAATGTGCTGGCCGCCGGTGACCAGATCCGCAACCATGAGCTCTACCGCGTCACCCTGGTGCTGATCTTGCTCGGCGCGCTCACCAAGAGCGCGCAGTTCCCCTTCCATTTCTGGCTGCCGCGCGCAATGGCGGCGCCCACCCCGGTCTCGGCCTATCTGCACTCGGCCACCATGGTCAAGGCCGGTGTCTTTTTGCTCGCCCGCCTCTGGCCTGCGCTGAGCGGCACCGAGGAATGGTTCTGGCTCGTTGGTGGCGCCGGCGCCATCACCTTGCTGCTGGGCGGCTATATCGCCATGTTCCAGCATGACATGAAGGCGCTGCTGGCGTATTCCACCCTGTCGCACCTGGGCTTGATCACCTTGCTGCTGGGCCTCAACAGCCCGCTGGCCGCCGTTGCTGCCGTCTTCCACATCATGAACCACGCGACCTTCAAGGCCTCGCTGTTCATGGCCGCCGGCATTGTCGACCACGAGTCAGGCACACGCGATATCCGCCGCCTCTCCGGCCTGCAAAAGATGATGCCGATCACCGGCACCTTGGCGATGGTGGCCAGTGCGGCCATGGCCGGCGTGCCGCTGCTCAACGGCTTTTTGTCCAAGGAAATGTTTTTTGCCGAGACGGTGTACATCAACACCACACCGTTTCTGACCACCGCCTTGCCGGTGGCCGCTACCTTGGCGGGCATTTTCAGCGTCGCCTATTCGCTGCGCTTCACGGTCGATGTGTTTTTTGGCCCACCGGCCACCGACCTGCCGCACGAGCCCCATGAGCCACCGCACTGGATGCGCGTGCCGGTCGAGCTGCTGGTACTGATCTGCCTGCTGGTGGGGATCTTCCCGGCCTGGGCGGTGGGCAGCTACCTGGATGCAGCTGCTTCGCCCGTGGTGGGCGGCAACTTGCCAGAGTTCAGCCTGGCGCTGTGGCACGGCATCAATGCACCGCTGGTGATGAGCATCATCGCGATGCTGGCGGGCATCTTGCTGTATTTGCTGCTGCGCCTCTTGCGTGCCAAGCAATACCTCGATGATGCGCCGCTGGTTGGCCGCGTCAATGGCCAATGGGTGTTCCAGGCGGTGATGGCGATCATCACCAATGGCGCGCGCCATATGCGCCGCTGGCTGGGCACGCGCCGCTGGCAGTGGCAGGCACTGTGGCTGGTGCTGGCGGCCTTGTTGACCGCCACCTTGCCGCTGCTGATCCACGGCCTCCAGCTGGGCAACCGGGGCCTGCAGCCGCTGTCGCCCGCCTTTGGCATTCTCTGGCTCATCGGTATCAGCTGCTCGCTGGCAGCGGCCTTCCTGGTCAAGTACCACCGCCTGGCGGCCCTGGTCACCTTGGGCGGCGCGGGCCTGGCCACCTGCATTACCTTCCTGTGGTTCTCCGCACCCGATCTGGCCTTGACCCAGCTGGTCGTCGAAGTGGTCACCACGGTGCTGCTGCTGCTGGGTCTGCGCTGGCTGCCCAAGCGCGACAAGAAGCTCAAGAAAGTCTCCCAGCATGGTGCACTGGTCACGTTGCGCCGCTGGCGTGACCTGGCCATTGCGCTGCTCGCCGGCGGCGGCATGGCCTGGCTGTCGTTTGCGATGATGAGCCGGCCTTTCCCGGAGAGCACTTCTACCTTCTTCCTGGAGCGCGCCCTGCCCGAGGGCGGCGGCACCAACGTGGTCAACGTCATGCTGGTCGACTTTCGTGGCTTTGATACCTTTGGCGAGATCGTCGTGCTGGGCATTGTGGCGCTCACCGTCTATGCCCTGCTGCGGCGCTTCCGCCCCGCACCAGAGGCCATGGATGTGCCCGAGCAGCAGCGCTTCTTGCCGGCTGACTTGCAGACCGACCTGCTCAACCCGCGCAGTGCCACCGATACCGCCGTGGGCTACCTGATGGTGCCCGCCGTGCTGGTGCGCCTCTTGCTGCCGTTTGCCGCGATTGTGGCGATGTACCTGTTCATGCGTGGTCACAACGAGCCCGGTGGCGGCTTTGTGGCCGGCCTGACCCTGGCCATCGGCCTGCTGCTGCAGTACATCATCTCCGGCACGCACTGGGTGGAGTCGCATCTGCCGATCTACCCGCGCCGCTGGATTGCCGCCGGCCTGCTGTTTGCGCTGGGCACCGGTGTGGGCAGCTGGTACTTTGGCTACCCGTTCCTGACCAGCCACACTGCGCATCTGACCTTGCCCGTGGTGGGCGAGATCCATATCGCCAGCGCGCTGTTCTTCGATATTGGGGTGTTCTCGCTGGTCGTGGGCTCGACCATGCTGATGCTCACCAGCATTGCCCACCAATCCGTCCGGGGATTCCGCTTCCACGAGCGCCAGCAAGGCGAGCGCAGCGACTCCGCTTCTCAACCCTAAGGACAATACCAAATGGAAATCGTACTGGCCATTGCCATTGGCGTATTGACCGGCTCCGGCGTCTGGCTGTTGCTGCGCCCACGGACGTTTCAGATCATCATGGGTCTGCTCTTGCTGTCGTATGCGGTCAATTTGTTTATCTTCAGCATGGGCCGCGTGGGCCTGGCGATCGACCGCGAGCCGATACTGCAGCCCGGTGTGCCCACCGACCTGATGCATTACGCCGACCCCATGCCGCAGGCCCTGGTGCTGACGGCCATCGTCATCGGCTTTGCGATGACCGCCCTCTTTTTGGTGGTGCTGCTCGCCTCGCGCGGCATGACGGGCACTGACCACGTGGACGGCTCCCTCTCCAACGATGTGCAGGAGGCGCCTTGATGTCGCTGATGACGCTGACTGAGCGCCTGATGCCGCACCTGCTGCTGGCACCGATTTTGCTGCCCATGCTGACGGCAGCGCTGATGCTGACGCTGGGCGAGAAGTACCAACGCACCAAACTGCTGATGAACATCAGCTCCTGCCTGATCGGCCTGGTCATCGCCATGGCCCTGGTCAAGTGGAGCAACCAGGATGGCATGGCCACCTCGATGAGCGTTTACCTGTCGGGCAACTGGGCCGCGCCATTTGGCATTGTGCTGGTGCTCGACCGGCTCTCGGCCCTGATGCTGCTGACCACCAGCGTGGTCGCGCTGTGTGCCGTGGTGTATTCCGGCGCGCGCTGGCACCGGGTGGGTGTGCATTTTCACCCGCTGTTCCAGTTCCAGATGATGGGCCTGGCCGGTGCCTTCCTGACCGGTGATCTGTTCAACCTCTTCGTGTTCTTCGAGATCATGCTGGCCGCCTCCTACGGTTTGCTGCTGCACGGCTCGGGCAAATCCCGGGTGCAGCATGGCCTGCACTACATCGCCATCAACCTGGCAGCGTCCTCGCTCTTTTTGATCGGCGTGTCGATGCTCTACGGCATCACCGGCACCTTGAACATGGCCGATCTGGCGCGCATCATCCCCAGCGTCAGCAGCGCTGACCGGGGCTTGCTGCACACCGCAGCCGGTATCTTGGCCACGGCCTTTCTGATCAAGGCGGCAGTCTGGCCGCTGAACTTCTGGCTGGTGCCCGCCTATGGCTCGGCCACCGCGCCGGTGGGCGCCATTTTTGCGCTGATGACCAAGGTGGGCATCTATACGATTGTGCGGCTGTGGACCTTGATGTTCAGCAGCGAGGCCGGGCCTTCGGCTCATTTTGGCAGCGCTTGGCTGATCTTGGGCGGGCTGGCCACGATGCTGTACGCGGCGATCTCGATCCTGGGTACGCAGCGCCTGGGCTATGTGGCGGGCTATGCAGCCATATTATCAGCAGGCACCTTGCTCGCCGCTGCCGGCTTTGGCCAGAACCTGATGACCAGCGCCTTGCTCTACTACATGCCCAGCTCCACCTTGGCCGTAGCGGCCCTGTTCCTGGTCACTGACCTGATCGAGCGATGGCGCACCACCGATGGCGCCAGTGTGCGCTTTGAGGATGAGGAGGCGCCGTTTTTGACCGCAGAGCTGCTGCCACGCGAGGGCCTCAACCTCGACGAGGACGAGGAAGTGCTGATTGGCCGGGCCATTCCGGCGGCGATGGCCTTCCTGGGCCTGTCGTTCATGGTCTGCACCCTGGTGATTTCCGGCCTTCCCCCGCTGTCGGGCTTTATCGGCAAATTCGCGATGCTCTCGGCGCTGCTCAATCCGCTGGGCCTGGGCTCGTCGGCGGGCACGCAGATCGGCTGGCTGGGCTGGCTGTTCATGGCCATTTTGATCGCCACGGGCCTGATGGCCTTGACGGCCCTGGTGCGCATCGGCATTCGCGAGTTCTGGTCCAGCATCAGCCGCAGCACGCCCGAGCTCAAGGTGATTGAAGGCCTGCCGCTCGCCATCTTGCTGGGCTGCTGCATTCTGATGGTGACCCATGGCGCCAGCGTGATGCGCTTTACCCAGCGCGCGGCCGACAACCTCCATTCGCCTGGCAACTACATCCGCGCTGTGCTGGAGACCAACCCCAAGCCCTCCCCCACGGCCAAGCCCGTGGTCACGCCCGAGATCCCGACCGTGCTGCCTGAAACTGGCTTTACCGCTGCGCCCGATGCAGCCATCGCCGGAGGTACCGAGCCATGAAGCGCCTTTTCCCTGCGCCCCTGCTGTCCGTGCTGCTGTGCCTGGTGTGGCTGCTGCTCAACCGCGGCATCAGCCCGGGCCAGATCATCCTGGGCGTGCTGTTCGGCTTGCTGATTCCTGTGCTGACCCAAGGCCTGCGTCCCCGCTCGGTCAGCATCAAAAAGCCCTGGACCATCATCCGCCTGGGCTTTCGTGTCGCCGCCGATTCGCTGCAATCCAATCGCGCCGTGCTGCGCCTGCTGCTGATGCCCGGCACCCGCAAAAAGCCGGCTGGCTTTGTGCACGTGCCCCTGCAACTGCGCGATCCCAACGGTCTGGCGGTGCTGGCAATGATCGTCTGCATCACGCCGGGCACCGCCTGGGCCGAGATATCGCGTGACCGTTCCATCCTGCTGTTGCACGTGCTGGAGGCGGATGACCCACAGGGCGTTATCGACCACATCAAGGCCTTCTATGAACGGCCCCTCATGGAGATTTTCGAATGAACAACATTCTTGCCTGGACGATGCCGGCGGCCCTGTTCATCCTGCTGCTGGCCATGCTGTTTGCGATGATCCGGCTGCTCAAGGGCCCGCAGGCCCAGGACCGTGTGCTGGCCCTGGACTGCATGTACCTGATCGGCATGCTCGCGATGCTGGTGCTGGGCATCCACTATGCGTCGGTCAATTACTTTGAGGCCGCCTTGCTCATCGCGCTGTTTGGCTTTGTCAGCTCGACGGCCATGGCCAAGTTCCTCCTGCGCGGGGAGGTGATCGAATGACGGAAATCGACCTGCCCATCTGGGTGCAGATTGTGGTGTCGGTGCTGGTGCTCGCGGGCTGCTTGATCACCTTGATCGGCGCGCTCAGCCTGTTTCGCCTGCCCAGCTACTACGAACGCGTCCACACGCCGTCCATCATCGCCTGCGCCGGCTGCTGGCTGATTGTCTGGAGCTCGGTCCTCTTCTTCAGCCTGCAGTCGCACAAACCCAGCTTTCACACCTTGCTGATCGCTGTGCTGCTGTCCGTGGCCGTACCCATCACCAATATCTTTTTGATGCGTGCGGCGCTGTTCCGCGACCGGCGCATGGGCAAGGATGTGCCGCCTAGCCTGAGCCGCATCGTGTCGGCCAACCCGGAAGGCAACGACGCCTGAAACCGTGATGGCGGTAGGCGGCCAAGGCACCGCCAGGGACGAGGTTCAGGCGGGAATAAGCGCCCGGGGACAGCAGGAACAGCGCGCTTGTTCTATGCTGGTGGATCACCAGCATCCACACCCCAGGCCCTGCCATGACGCTTCTGCTCTCCCACACCCTCAACCGCACGCTCAGCCAATGGATGGCTGAGCGCTTGGCCCATCCGCAGCCCGAGCTGGCATGGCAGCTCTGGTGTTTTGAAGGCGTTGATGCACGCCGGGCGGCTGAGCAGCAACTGGCCAAGCACGGCATCCGCGCCCGCATTCGCAGTGCCTACAAGCCGATGGTACATGCGGTGCTGGAAGACCTAGACACCACCGGGCTGCAAAGCCTGCAGCTGCACTATCCGCTGCATGCGGATGCGGCGCCCAACCGTTTTATGCTGGAGGCCTACCCGCTGGCCGCCATGCTGCCACACGGTGTCGATCTGCAGATGGCCGCCGGCCAGCACAACAGCAACTACACCCTGGCGCTGCGCTACCAGGATGGGCGCACACAAAGCCTGCAGGTGTTCGCGCCCAACCGGGCTTTCCAATCAGCGCACGGCAGCAGCGGCATCACCCCCTGCGGCTGGCAGCAGGCGCATGACGCCCAAGGCCGCACCGTGCACGATGCCGCCCTGCTCACGGACTACGAGGCAGCCTATAGCCAGGCCATGCAGGCCATTGAGCACCATGCCTGGCCCAAGACCGAGCCCTTCTTTGGCCGTCTGCATATCGCCATGCAACTGCCCGGATTTGAACAAGCGATTGCCGGCACCGGCGAGACCATGAGCACGCCCGAAGCCATGCACGAGGACCTGTATTTCTCGCTGCTGGAACATTTTCAAAAGCTGTCCGGGCGCGCAGCCGGTGACCGCCGCCTGCAACCGGGCCAGATCGTGCCGGACATCCAGATCGCCGCACAGTCCCATCCGCTGGAGCTGACAACGGTCGGCTTGCAGATCCGCGCACTCGCGCTGAGCGAGCCCCTGCCCGAGGTGGAAGAAGGCCTGCCAACCGCTACCTATAGCCCCCACAGCTTTGCCCAGGCCGATGCGGCCGCAGCGCAGCTGCAGCGCGCGCCGAGCCTGGCCCAGATGGATGCGCTGGTCCAGCCGCTGTTTGATGCCTATGGCAGCGCCTGCCAGGGCCAGAGCGTGCAGGGCCGCCGCATAGCCGCCACCTACAAAAAGGGCAGCGAGCATCCGGTGGTGCTGAGTGGCGGCCAGCATGCCAATGAGATATCAGGTGTGACAGGCGCCTTGCGCGGCGCGCTGGCACTGGCGCAGCAGGCGGACAGCCACTTTGCCTACATCCCCGTCGAGAACCCCGACGGCTATGACCTGCACCAGTGGTACTGCCGTTACGCCCCCGAGCAGATGCACCATGCAGCACGCTATACCGCGCTGGGCGATGACCTGGCCTACCGCGACCATGCCCCCTGGTACGAAGGCGCACTGCGCCGTGATGCGATTGCCGCCAGCGGCGCGCAGCTGCACCTGAGCCTGCATGGCTACCCAGCCCATGAATGGACGCGGCCCCTGTCTGGCTATGTACCGCAGGGCTTTGACCTCTGGACCATTCCGAAGGGCTTTTTCCTGATTCTGCGCTACCAGGAAGAGTGGCAGCCGCAGGCCGAAGCGCTGGCCGAGCGGGTGGCGCAGGCCCTGCTGCAGGTGGCGGGCTTGCCGGAGTACAACCGCCGCCAATTGGCGCTGTACCAAAGCCATTCCGGCCGCCAGCCGTTTGAGCTGCGGCATGGCACACCCTGCACCATGCAGGTCGACAGCCACGGCCTGACCCCCGTGAGCTTGATCACGGAGTTCCCGGACCAGACGGTGGTGGGCGATGCGCTGGTCTTTGCGCATACCGTGCAACGCGCTGCGGTGCTGGCCGCCTATGCCGCCTGGCAGGACATTGTGCAAACGCGCTGAGCTGGGAAGCATCACTGGCGTGGCACCGATTTTTCACGCAGTGCAGCTGCGCCCTGCTAAGCTGCCTGCCATGTGGAATGTTCTTGGTATATCGATTGGCGCCTGCCTGGGCGCGCTGGCACGCTGGCAACTGGGCCGCTGGCTCAACCAGCCCCATGCCTTGCTGCCCTGGGGCACCTTGGCGGCCAACCTGGTGGGCGGCTACGCCATTGGCCTGCTAGTGGCGCTGTTCCAAAACGCACCGGGCATCGACCCGGTCTGGCGCCTGGTGCTGATCACCGGTTTTCTGGGCGCCCTCACCACCTTTTCCAGCTTCTCTGCCGAGACGGTATCGATGCTGCAGGCCCAGCGCTACGGCCTGGCGCTGTTGCAATGCAGCCTGCACCTGCTGGGCTCGCTGGCGTTGACGGCCCTGGGCCTGGCGACCGGCCAGGCGCTGTGGGGTGGGCGCTAAGAATCCTTAAGGCGTATTTTTTAAGGCATTGCCGCGAGTGCATGCCCAAATCGCTCTATATTCAGTAGCAGCGCAGGCCCCGCTTGCGCTGTTTGTGTTTTTTGTGAACGCTGGTGCCTGCCGGGCACTGGCATTGTGAAAGCTGGAGAAGACCATGGACGCCAACACCCAACTCGACGAACAAGTCATGGCGCATGACTGGAACCTGTTCGGTGCCGACATACCTGCAGAGCAGGCGGCCAAGCGCGACTCTTACCGCCTGGCTTTTGCAGACCCCGAGTTTCTGAGCCGCCGCGAGACCCGCTCGATCCGCTTTCAACTCGAGATGCTCAAGCCCGACCTGGAGCTGACCGCCCAAGGCATCAACAACACCGTCGTGGTGTTTGGCAGCGCGCGCTTTGTGGCGCCTGAAGAGGCTGAGCTGCTGCTGGCGGCCGCCCAGGCCCAGGGCGATGCGCAAGCGATTGCCGTGGCGCAGCGCGCCATGGCCACCAGCCGCTACTACGACGCCGCACGCCGCTTTGCACGCCTGGTGGCCAAGTTCAGCGAAACCCAGAAGCTCGAAGACCGCCTCTACATCTGCACTGGCGGCGGCCCCGGCATCATGGAAGCGGCCAACCGGGGCGCCTCCGAGGAGCACGCACCCAATGTCGGCATGAACATCACCTTGCCCCATGAGCAGTCGGGCAACCGCTACATCACGCCGGCGCTGTGCTTCAAGTTCCACTACTTTGCGCTGCGCAAGATGCACCTGATGATGCGCGCGCGGGCCCTGGTGGTGTTTCCCGGCGGCTTTGGCACGATGGATGAGCTGTTCGAAGTGCTCACCCTGGTGCAGACCCACAAGGCCAAGGGTGTGCCCATTGTGCTGTTTGGCGTGGACTACTGGTCGCGCATGCTGAACTTCGATGTGATGATCGAGTACGGCACCATCTCGCCCGAGAACGTCAAGCTCTTCCACATCACCGACGATGTGCATGAGGCCTGCCGCATCATCCAGGCCTACTACCAGCGCTAACGCAGCGCCCAGGCATAAAAAAACCGCTCCTGACCATGCAGCCAGGAGCGGTTTTGCTTTGGGTAGTGGCAGCGTCTGCCGCTGCGCCGATCAGCCGCCCAGGTAGGCCTTGCGGATGTCCTGGTTGCGCAGCAGGTTGACCCCGCTGTCTTCCAGCGTGACCTTGCCGGTCTCCAGCACATAGCCCCGGTCGGCGATCTGCAGCGCCTGGTTGGCGTTTTGCTCGACCAGGAACACGGTCACGCCCTGCTCACGCACGGCCTTGATGATCTCGAAGATCTGCGCAATGATCAGCGGCGCCAGGCCCAAGGTGGGTTCATCGAGCAGCAGCAGGCGCGGCTTGCTCATCAGCGCCCGTCCAATGGCCAGCATCTGCTGCTCGCCGCCCGACATGGTGCCAGCGCGCTGCTCGGCACGCTCCTTGAGGCGGGGAAAGAGCCCGTAGACATAGTCAATGCCGTGCGCAATCTCCTGCTTGTTCAAGAAGAACGCGCCCATCTGCAGGTTCTCCATGACCGTGAGGTCCTTGAAGACGCGCCGGCCTTCGGGCGAGATCGCAATGCCCTTGCGCATGATCAGGTGCGAGGACTGCCCCACCAGCTCTTCACCCTCGAACTTGATCGAGCCCGTGGTGGCGCAGGGATTACCGCAGACGCTCATCAGCAACGTGGTCTTGCCAGCGCCATTGCTGCCGATCAGCGAGACGATCTCCCCCTCATTGACATGCAGGCTCACATCGTTGACTGCACAAATCGCACCGTAATGCGTGCTGATATTCTTGATTTCCAACATCGGCTGCATCAGGACTCTCCCAGGTATGCCTTGATCACGCGTTCGTCATTGCGAATGACCTCCGGCACACCCAGTGCAATCGGCTTGCCATACTCCATCACCAGGATGCGCTCGGACACCCCCATCACCAGGCTCATGTCATGCTCGATCAGCAGCACCGTCACGCCGTACTCGCGGCGCAAGCGGTCGATGAGGTGCTGCAGCTCCACCTTCTCTTGCGGATTGAGGCCGGCTGCAGGCTCGTCGAGCATCAGCAGCTTGGGCTTGGTGATCATGCAGCGCGCAATCTCCAGCCGGCGCTGGTGGCCATAGGCCAGGTTGCCCGCCTCGCGGTTGGTGAAGGCGCGCAGGCCCATCACATCCAGCCAGTGGGCCGCTTGCTCCTTGGCGTGCTCTTCGGCCGCGCGGTAGGCCTTGGTCTTGAACAGGCCCGAGAGCAGGTTGCGCTTGATCTGCTGATGCTGGGCCACCAGCAGGTTCTCCAGCACCGTCATGCCCTTGAACAGGCGCACGTTCTGGAAGGTACGCACCACGCCGTGGTTGGCCACCTCATGGCTGGCAAGGCCGGCAATCGACTGCCCGCCCAGCGACACGGTACCAGCCGTGGGCTTGTAGAAACCGCTGATGCAGTTGAACACGGTGGTCTTGCCCGCACCATTAGGGCCAATGATGGCGAACACCTCCTGCGGCTTGACATCGAGCGCGACCTGGTCGACCGCGAGCAAGCCGCCAAAGCGCATGCACAGGCCTTCGACCTTCAGTATGCTTTGACTCATAAACACTTCTCCCTGTTTGCGTTTTCCGTGTTTACGGTCATTGCTTCAACTCTTCATGGTGGCGCTTCATCGGGAACAAGCCCTGCGGACGCCAGACCATCATCAAGATCATCACCAGGCCGAAAATCAGCATGCGGTATTCCGAGAACTCGCGTGCCAGCTCAGGCAGCACCGTGATCAGGATCGCGGCCACGACAACGCCGATTTGCGAGCCCATGCCGCCCAGCACCACGATGGCCAGGATCAGGGCCGACTCGATAAAGCTGAACGACTCGGGGCTGACAATGCCCTGGCGCGCGGCAAAGAATGCGCCGCCAAAACCGGCAAACATGGCGCCCAACGTGAAGGCCGAGAGCTTGATCTTCGTGGGGTTCATGCCCAGTGAGCGGCAGGCGACTTCGTCTTCACGCAGCGCTTCCCAGGCACGGCCAATGGGCATGCGGATCAAACGGTTGCTGATCCACAAGGTGACCAAGGCCAGGCCCAGCGCCAACAGGTAGAGGAACACCACCATGTGCATGGTGTTGAACTCGATGCCCAGGAACTGCTGCAGGGTCTGCGCACCCTCTTGCGAGGCCGAACGGGTCAGCTCAAAGCCCAGGAAGGTGGGCTTGGGAATGCTCGAGATGCCGTCCGGCCCGCCGGTGAAGTCCACCAGGTTGACCAGCAGCAGGCGGATGATTTCGCCAAAGCCCAGGGTCACGATCGCCAGGTAATCGCCGCGCAGGCGCAGCACCGGAAATCCCAGCAAGAAGCCGAACAGGGCAGCGGCTGCGCCGGACAGCGGCAGCGCTTCCCAGAACGACCAGCCGGCCCAGTGGAACAGCAAGGCATAGGTATAGGCGCCCACCGCATAAAAGCCGACAAAGCCCAGATCGAGCAGACCGGCAAAGCCCACGACGATGTTCAGGCCCAGGCCCAGCATCACATAGATCAAGGCCAAGGTGGCGATATCGACCGCGTTGCGGCCGCTGAAAAACGGCCAGGCAATGGCCGCCACAATCACCAGCCACATGAGCGTCATGCGCATGCGGGCACTGACCTCGGGCAGGCGCGGCGCCTGCACCCGGGCCATATGCTTGCCCAGCATCGGCTTGACCAGCTGCAGCACCAGCACGATGACAAAGCCCCAGATCACCAGGTTCCAGTGCGGCTCGATGTAGTTCTGGCCGCCCTTGCGCTCCAGGTGCAGGCCAAAGATGGGGACCACCACCAAAGCGGCCAGCACGGCCGAGATGATGGCGTTCTTGATGTTCGCTTTCACCATCAGACTTTCTCCACTTCAGGCTTGCCCAACAGGCCCGTGGGGCGGAAGAGCAGGATCAGCACCAGCAGACCAAAGGCGACGATGTCCTTGTATTCGGACGAGATATAGGCGGCAGCCATGGTCTCGGCCACGCCCAGCAGCACGCCGCCCAGCATCGCACCCGGAATGCTGCCGATACCGCCCAGCACCGCCGCTGTGAAGGCCTTGATGCCCGCAACAAAACCGATATAGGGGTTGAGCTTGCCGATCGCCAGCGCAATCAGCACGCCGCCCACCGCAGCCAGCACCGCGCCCAGAATGAAGGTGAACGACACCACCTTGTTGGTGTCAATGCCCAACAGATTGGCCATCTGCATATCTTGCGAGCAGGCGCGCGAGGCGCGGCCCATGCGCGAGTGGCGGATGTAGAAGGTCAGCGCGGCCATCAGCACCACGGCAACCACGATGATCAAGATGCGGGTGTAGGGCACAAAGACCTCGAAATCACCCATGTGAAAGTTGAAGGCACCAGGCAACAGCGAAGGCACCGCCATATCACGTGCGCCCTGGCCCAGGGCCACCCAGTTTTGCAAAAAGATCGACATTCCAATGGCCGAGATCAGGGCCACCAGACGGGGGCTGCTGCGCAAGGGCTTATAGGCCACCTGCTCGACCACATAGCCATAGACACCGGTGAGCACCACCGCTACGAGCAGCATGGCACCGATCACCACAAAGACCGGCAGCCCGCTTTGCGTGCCGATGGCCGACAAGGTCACCAGGCCGATATAGGCCGCAATCATATAAATCTCGCCATGGGCGAAATTAATCATTCCGATAATTCCATACACCATCGTGTAGCCAATGGCCACCAGCGCGTAGATCGCGCCCAGTGACAGACCATTGAACAACTGTTGTATGAATTGGGGCAAAAAATCGTTCATACCGTACCAACCCAATTCCATTGGCGCTTGTGGCCGCCAAAATAAAAAAGCATGGCTCTATGTTTTAGAGCCATGCTTTTGCCAAACACTTACTTGGTTGCAGGCGACTTGCTGCCGTCCTTGTGCCAGCTGAACACCTGGAAGTCGTAGGACTTCAGGTCACCCTTGGCATCCCAGGCGAGCTTGCCCAGTGGGGTTTCAAAAGTTGCGGTATGCAGGTGCTTGGCCACCTTGGCGCCATCATTGCCCACGGCCTTGATCGAATCAGCAATGACTTGCACAGCGGTGTACGAGCCCATCTGGAACGAGCCGGAAGGATCGCGCTTCTTGTCCTTGAATGCCTTGACGATGGCGGCGTTCTTGGGGTTGGAAGCGAAGTCCGCAGGCAAGGTCACCAGCATGCCTTCAACAGCCGGGCCGGCGATGGCGTTGATTTCAGGGTTGCCCACGCCTTCTGGGCCCATGATGCGGACCTTCAGGCCTTGCTCAGCCGATTGGCGCAGCAGCAGGCCCATCTCTGGGTGGTAGCCGCCGTAGTAGACAAAGTCCACACCAGCGCTTTTCAGCTTGGTGATCACGGCAGAGTAGTCGCTGTCACCGGCGTTGATACCTTCGAACAGCGCGACGTTCACGCCGTCGGCCTTGAGCGTGTCACGCACGGCCGTGGCAATGCCCTGGCCGTAGGATTGCTTGTCGTGCAGCACGGCAACCTTCTTGGGCTTGACGTTCTGGGCAATGAACTTGGCAGCGAAAGGACCTTGCTGGTCGTCACGGCCAATGGTGCGGAAGATCGAGCTGAAGTTCTTGCCTTCGGTGAGCGCTGGCGACGTGGCCGACGGAGTCACCACCACCACACCTTCGTTGTTGTAGATGGGCGCCGCAGCAATGGCAGCGCCCGAGCACACGGGGCCGACCACGTAATGGATCTTGGCGTTGACCACGCGGTTGGCGGCCACTGGGCCTTGCTTGGGCTCGCAGGCATCGTCAACGATCACCGCTTCGAGCTTGTTGCCATTGACACCACCGGCTGCATTGATCTGCTCGAGCGCCGTATCCACACCCTCCTTGACCATGTCGCCGTACTGGGTCAGCGGACCCGTCGCAGGAATGACCACACCAATCTTGATATTTTGAGCCTGGGCGGCGCCAGCGAGCATGCTGCCGGCCAAACCAAATGCAACCACCATCGAGTTGAGGCGAAACGGTACCTTCATATCGGAATCCTTTTTTTAATCAAGCTATGGATCGCAATCATTGCCAATAGAGCAACTATCAAGTGCGATGCGGAGACAGCATATAGGTCTAACCAACTCTCACAAGAGGGATGCCAAGGATTGCCAAATATGTCACGTATGTGCTAGCAGACAGTGACCTTTGCACCTATGCGAGGCATCCATCGGCATCTTTGCACCAAATGTGTGCAAATACCGCTAAAGCCACCGCAAGCGGTGGTTGAGACCTTCTACATTTAAATGCATTTAGTGCACCTATAAGAAGGACCCGCGCCCTCCCCGGCATCTGCAGCGTGCTCAACCCTCCCCTGGCCAACCGCCCAACGGCTATCATCAAGCCCAGAGTACAAGCACGCCATTGCGAGAGGCAGCATTGTGCGCGAAAAATCCTGCCGCGCGCGCATTCTGACCAGTCCAAACCCATCCACAGCCCGCCAAGATCGGCAACGCGCACCGAGTTCACAGGTTTTTTTTGTTACATCCGCAATCAAAAATCGCCACCCTTACGGTCGCCTAGAGCGTGGCCAACCACCCAGAAATCGGTAAACACGCTTGATGCACATGGGCTTATATTGCTGCCCGAACCTAACGGTATGTGAATGTTTTTATTGGGTGATTCTTTAACCATTGCTAACTCAAGCAAAAACTGCTTGCACAATGTCAATCACGTATGGAGAATTGTTCAACATGAAAGAGATTAGGTTGATCAATTCCAAAGGCAGCGGCGCGGACAACGCCGTGGCTGCCTCTGCCTGGCTGCCCGATGACGTCCACCATCGCCAGCAATTCCTGGAACTGCTGGAGCAGGCCATTGCTGACGGCGGGCCAGGCACCTACCTGCTGCAGACCCGTGGCCACCATGTGCTTACGGATATTCTCTACCCCAACCGGGCGTTTTGCACGCCAGCCTAAGCGCTGCGGGCTTTGCGCGCTGGCCGCTTATACCGGTTGGCGGCGCCGGGGTCATGTCTCCCTGCAGCATCGCTGCGCAAAGGCAAGCGCCCATGCGGTTGCCCCAGCACCGCTTTCACTGCCGAGACTGCCAGATTTTTTGGCTGCACGCTCCGGTTTGGCGTCAGTCACCCACTACCACCCCAGCCGCCGCCAGCTTGGCGGCCAGCACATCGCGCCGGCGCTCAGCCTTTGCAGCAGTCGCCATCGCAGCACGCATGGCCTGAGGCCCTTTGAGCGATGCGATGCGCACCAGGGCCGTTTTCTGGTTGACCTCGGCCACCAGCTTTTGGTAACTGGCCATCAACGCAGCATGTTCTTGGGAAGGGACCACCGCTTTTCCTTGTCTTTCGAGAGCCGCTATTGTCGGGCGAAATGCCTTGTCCCCGCGCCCAGCGGCTACTCCCCCGCCCTGCGGCATGACCTGTATGACAGCCGCCTACTCCCTCCCGGCCGCAACGCAACCTCGGATTGTGTTGCATGGCAACCAATGCGCCTGCGTGCGCTCCGGAACCGGTTACAGTGGGGCATAGCATCAGGAGGATTCCATGGCCACCCAAGCGCAACGCAACTGCAGCCCGGACACGCACGCACATGGATACGCGCTTCAAGTACCAGCCGCTCCTTGACGCACGCAGCAGACTTGCCCGTCCCCTCTCCGCCCCGATTTCCTTTTGATTGCCGATGGCGCATGACTGCGGTCATCTCGCCCGTGCACACCGCTTGAGCTTTATGAAAACCATCGACGAAATGCTGAGCCTGGAGCTGCTCACCCATGCCCAACATGGCGAGATCAGCGCCTGGATTGACCAGTCCAACTCCCCCGAAGAAATTCTGCAGATGCCTTCGAACCTCTGGCAGGCCATTGAGCGCGCAAGCCTGGCCATGGGGGTCAATGACGATCTTTTGCGACCTCCTGCTCTGGATGCGGGAAGCTTGTTGCTGGGTTGAAATTTTTTGCCGAGCGCAGCGTTTGGTGCAGGCACGAGCTGCCGAGGGATCGGTGCCAGCCTTCAGGCTTGCTAGGCCCCATGAAGGACCACCATTGGCATGGATTCGACAAATGGTGAAGTGGTTCAGGTGGGCCAAGTGGGCCAAGTCGATCCAGTGGGCCCACTGGGCGAGATGGCATTGGGATGGCCAGGCCGGCCGGGCAATTCCGTCCAAGGGGTGTGAGCCCGATGATGTTGCATCGCAAGCTCACATGCTGACACGCTTGCCCTGACAGTTGTTGATGGTACCAAGACCGTCCTGCAATTGGTCTAGCTTATGATTTTATGAATATAGGGAGGTGCTAGAACGAAGTATGAGCTAGTCATCGCTTGAGAGCCGGCTGAACGCAGGCTCTTTTTTTGCGAACCAAGGGAATACCCTTGCAAAATCGTTTTATATCAATCTATAGAATATATCTAACGATTTTGCCGGATTCATGCACCATCCTCCCTCCCTCTCTATATTTGCATGAACATGCCTGAGCGATCAGGAACGGCTTTTTTCAGCGCCTCGGGCCACCTTCGGGTGGCCTTTTTTTGGGACTTGGTGGCGAGCTGCAGCGGTGATCGTCCTTGATATACGTCCATCGTGGCCGTCTCTTGCCCGCGGGCAGCTTGCGGATGCCTTTCGCACCAGTTGCGCACCAAGACAAAGAGAATTTCCGCTGCAGCGCTCAGCCCGGATGGCCGTAAACTACCTGCGTCTTCAGAACACCAGGTGTCCACCATGTTGTCCCGGCTTACTTTGTCACTCTCATGTGTATTATTCACATATGCAGGTCTGTCCCACGCCAGTCCCGCCTCACAAGAAGCCTTTGCCTGGAAGACCTTGAAGATCAAAGCCATGATCTGCAAGGAAGAATATACGATAGGTCGCCTCCAGGCGAACCAGGGTGAGACAACACCACAACAGGCTTACAGCGATTTCCTGGACTGCCGAACTGCAGTCTTGCAGGCATCCAAGAACGTCTACCAAAAAGTGCTCGGCAAAGCCAAGGGGAGCGACGCCAAGAAGGCCGTGAAAGACTACCAGGTGGCATTCATGACCTTTCTGGACGGCATCGATCCCCAAGCGGAAGAAACAAAATACGCGTACGCGCTGCGCCTCTCCGCCTTGGAAAGCAAGCTCAGCACGGCTAAGCAGCGCCTGGATCTGGAATTGGAATAAGCGATGGGCTCGCTCCTCACTGCAGCCCCCACGAAGACTCGAGTCATGCAAGCCATCAGCAGAAGTGGCGGCTCAGCCAGGGAATCCGCACCATGATTGCGATTCTGGATGTCCACTACCAGGGCCAAAAGGCGCAAGCCGCTTGCGTCACTGCGAGCGATTGGTCATCACCAGCCGCCCTGCACCACTACCTGGCCCATATCGAAGCCATACAAGACTATGAACCCGGGGCGTTTTACAAGCGTGAGCTGCCTTGTCTGCTGAGTGTTCTGCAAACGCTACCCGCACTGCCCCAAGCCATCGTCATCGACGGCTATGTGTGGCTGGGCGACGAAAAGCGTGCGGGGCTGGGCGCCCACCTCTACGAGGCACTGGATGGCGCTGCGCCAGTCATCGGCGTTGCAAAGACCGCGTTTCATGGTGTGGCGTCTTGCCCGGACGTGGTTCAGGTGCGCCGCGGGCAATCGCAGCGCCCCCTGTTTGTGACAGCCGTAGGCGTCAGCCCTCAATTAGCCAGTGCCCGGGTCTCGCGCATGGCGGGCGCGCACAGAATCCCATCACTGCTGGCCCTGACCGATCAGCTCTCCAGGTCTGGCAGCATGGATGGTCAACTGCAGGCGAACCACAGGCCTGCTTAGGAAGCGCTCTGGCCTGTGCCGCACGTGTGGCAGAGGTGCTTGGCCATTGGTGGGCCGAGGCCCTATAGTTGGCAATCCTGCTTGGCCGGCACCCCAGGACCCGGCACGGAGTCGTAGCGAGCGATACGACGCTAGATATCCTCCAGTGCAGACCTCGGCACACCCCTTATTTTTGCGTTGACATTGACAGAATCACTATTTTCAGTGATACCAATTGTTACGCGCTCACTCTATGCTTCAAACTCCGCAGCCCTTCACTTCCCAACGCACCCGGGCTGCGGCGTTTCAGTTCTACATTGTTGGATGGCTAGAGATGAATACCAGCACTGCACACCCATCGCTCCATGCGGCTACGACCTTGCAAGGCTTGCTACCGCCTCATTTGTGGCGAGTGCTTGCAAGAAATGGCATTACCACCATTGAACAGGTAGCCCAGAGCTACCCGGAAAAGCTTTTGCAAATGCCCAGCGTGGGCCCCAGAACCTTCAGAAAAATAGAGGAAAGCCTGTTTCCAGGCGAGCGCTATGCGCCTGCCCAGCAGCCGAACATTGCGCAGGCCGATCTGGACCAGGCACCCAGAGCCCTGCCTTTTTTCAGACGCACCCAGAATGCACTGAGGCGGCACGATCTCAAGTAGCCAAGGCTGGGCCGGGCTAAGGGCCATGGGAGACCTTGCGACGATCTTTGCGTTCGCGCCTCATTCGCCTCCAAAGGGTGGTGCCTGCATGTCACCATCCCATCCGCAGCCTCGAATGCTGCCGCAGCAATAAGGCTCCGCTACCCCGGCATGACAGATCCCTGCCTGCTATGGCACGGAGGGTACGCCCATCCACCGTCTGGTGTCGCTTTTGGAAAACGGCCAATATCCGTTGCACGGCGACCGCGCCCAAGCGCCCAAACAGATCGCTTTTCCACCATGCACACGGCACCCAGCCTGGCTACAGGCCAGCTGCTGGCTGGGTGAGTCCTATCCACTGAGTTTCAAAGAGTTACATTGCGCTTCACACCAGAGACAAACTCCCGGCCAATCGCTTGCATAGGATCATCTCAAGTCATGGGGCTGGTTGACCTACCAGCCCTTTGCACAGCTCCCTCCCGCCCGTGACCCTGCGGGCATTCAAGCCACCCAGCCGGTGGCTTTTTTTTACGCGCCCGATCTTCAGTTATTCACTGCATACGCATTGCGGAGCACGCCCGAAAATTGCGGAACGGAACGCAAGAAAAGCCCTCGCGCGATGCACGCAAGGGCTTGATTTTTAAAATTTTATTCGGCGAGCTCCGCGATTTTTCAATCCGCGAGCTACGGTTTACCCCCGCACCTTCAACCCATCCAAGCCACTGCCAGTTCGGGCAAATAGATCACGGTTTTGGCTGGAGACTGGCATTTGCCAATCCCTCTTTGGCAGCCATTTAACGGCCTTAGATTAACTCGCCATCTGCCTCTGACCTCCGCCAATCCCAGCGATTGACGTTAGTTAGCCTCGCTTCATAAAGCTGATCAGGGCCTGATTGAACTCAGCTGCATGCGATACATTGCAACCGTGCGGGCCTCCCTTGATGAGGTGCAACTCGCAACCTTTCACCAGTTGGTGCGTATGATGGCCGCTCACTTCAAACGGTACGATGGCATCACTGTCACCGTGCAACACTAAGGTAGGGATAGTGATCTTTCTCAGGTCTCCCCGAAAATCAGTGCGCGAGAATGCATGCCTGCAATCGAGCGTGGCTTTAGGTGATGCCAACGTAGCGATGGCATACGCGTAAGCACGTTGGGCTTCGCTGACTGCCAGCTTTCCGCCTTTGGGGGTGAAAAAATCATGGGTAAATTTTTCCAAGAAAGCCAGGCGGTCAGCGCGGATGGCTGCGTCCTTCTCCGCAATGGCCTCTTCTGTCACCGGGCCTTCTGGGTGGTCGTCTGTCTTGAGCAGGTACGGGGTGACAGCCGCCGCGAACACGGCCTTGGCAATACGCTTGCTGCCATATAAACCCAGGTAGCGGGCCACTTCTCCACCCCCCATAGAAAAGCCGACCAAGGTGACATCTTGGAGCGTCAGGGCGTCGAGCAAAGCCTCAAGATCTTTGGCAAAAGTGTCGTAGTCATAGCCAGACCAGGGCTGCGAGGACTCTCCGAATCCTCTGCGGTCATACGTAATGACGCGGAATCCAGCCTCAACCAGCGGCAGGATCTGCGCTTCCCAACTACGGCCACTGAGCGGCCAGCCATGAATAAGCACAACCGGTTTGCCTTGGCCATAGTCCTGGTAGTGGAGGCGAACCTCTTGATTGTCAGCGGATGGAAGTGTGATGTGCGGCACGTATAACTCCTGTCAGACCGTGAATCGACAGTTTCACTGTCCCAAATTCTGATGACGAGGCCTGTCAGGGATAGCTGATACGCCTGTGGGTGGATACCGAAAACGGAGGCGTAAATGCAGAAGGACTACCGCCACACACCCACTGGCTTTCTGATTAACGCGGGTCCGTACTTGCCGCCAATGCCTGACGCGCCGCCGCCGACTTTGAGCAACGCTTGATGGGCTGAGCAAATCATCCGGGACACTGGGGCAAGCCCTGCTGGCTGACTCCTTCTAGGCCGCCGCGCCCCACTTGGGCGACCGCATTGCCGATAACGCGCAGCAGCAATTCCCGCGTCTCCACGGCCAGGTGGCGAAAGCCCTTCGGGTCATCCTGCGTTTGCATCAGGCTGAAAGATCTTGGAGTCGATGAACCTTCAGGCAAGACCAGTGCCGAGCGCTCCACCGAGCATGGCTCGTGGCGACACCAAGCCACCACCGAACGACACACCGATGGCATCATTTGCCCGGAACCGCATAGGAGACATGTCTTGTTTCGCGCCAGACAAACGAAAAACCCTGCTACCTATGAGATAGCAGGGTTTCCTTGTTTTATATGGTGGGTCCTGCGAGATTCGAACTCGCGACCAACGGATTAAAAGGCCATTGCTTTATCATTTAAAAACAATGGCTTGGCAAAAATTTAGTTCCGCAAAAGAGAGCGCGAACCACTGCGCAACCTCTTGTTTTACAACATGCTGAAAAGCGTTTGCGGAACACTTTTGGCTGCATTCAGCTCCTACAGTGAGCCGGGCCCTGCCACCGCTGCAGGCCTCTCCGGCCCCCTGTCTCCTACGACAAATCGCTCCTGCATTGAATCAATCGAAAGTGTTGAAGTCGTTATCTTCCTTTCAGATATACTGTATGCATGCACAGTACTTTTCAGCCCAACACACCGATCTTGGTGTCCGCTGCCCCGCTCTCAATCCTGCGGGCCGAAGGGTCTGTGCGCGCTGGCTTCCCTTCGCCAGCCGAGGATTTTGCGGTCACCCGGCTGGACATAGGCGCCCTGCTCGTGAAGCACCCGCAGGCCACCTACCTGCTGCGCGTGGCCGGGCCGTCCATGCGCGAGTTCGGCATTGATGATGGCGACCTGGTCGCGGTCGACCGGGCGCTGCAGGCCCGCCACGGGTGCATAGTCGTGGCCGTCATCGAAGGGGAGTTCACGGTCAAGAAGCTGTTCAAGGCCGCCGGCATGGTCAAGCTGAAGGCCGGCAACCCCACCTACCCCGACATCACGCCCAAGGAAGGCCAGAGCCTGGAGATCTGGGGCGTGGTCACCAGCTGCATCAAGATCTTCGCGTGAGCAGCCATGTATGCACTCATCGACGGCAACAACTTTTATGTGAGCTGTGAGCGGGTATTCCGGCCGAGCCTGCAGGGCCTGCCTGTGGTGGTGCTCAGCAACAACGATGGCTGCGCCATCGCCCGATCGGATGAGGCCAAAGCCTTGGGCGTCAAAATGGGCCAACCCTTCTTCCAACTGCAGCACCTGGTCGAGCTCAAGGGTTTAGTGTGCCTGTCGGCCAACTTCGAGCTGTACGGCGACATGAGCGACCGCATGATGACGCTGGCCGCCGGGCTGGGGCCCCGGCAGGAAATCTACTCCATTGACGAATCCTTCATTGGCGACCTGGCCGGCGTGCGCGATCTGAACCGCCGTGCATGGGCCGTGCGCGCGCGCATCCTGCAATGGGTCGGTATACCCTGCTGCATAGGCCTGGCCCCCACCAAGACCCTGGCCAAGCTCTGCAACCATGTGGCTAAAGACTCAGAGCGCAAGCCCGGCAGCTACCCACCCGAGCTGGCCCGGGTCTGCAACTGGCAGGAGATGCCGCGCGCCTTGCGCGAGGATGTGCTGCGCCGGACCATGGCCGGCGATGTCTGGGGTATCGGCCGGCGGATCGCTGTGCAGCTGGCTGAGCGCGGCGTCGTCACTGCGCTGGATGTCTCCCGCATGCCCGGCCCCATGGTGCGCAGCAACTGGGGTGTCGTGCTCGAGCGCACCGTCCGCGAGCTGCAGGGCATCAGCTGCATTCCGATGGAGCTGGCACCGCCGCCCAAGAAGCAGATTGCGTGCACGCGCAGCTTTGGCCATGGCATCAATGAGCTCGAGCCCCTGCTCGAAGCCGTCAGCGAGTTCGCCACACGGGCCGCCGAGAAGCTGCGCAAGCAGGATCTGCGCGCCGGCGCCCTGCATGTCTTCGCCCACACCTCGCCTTTCCGACCCGGGCCCAGGTTCTACGGGCAGACCACCACCCAACTCGTTCCCCCAACCTCCGACACAAAAGCCCTGGTGCGCGCCGCGCTGGGCGGCATGCACTCCATCTACCAGCCGGGCTTTCGCCTGGCTAAGGCCGGCGTGATGCTGATGGATCTTGCCGAAAGCCGCCATGAGCAGCACGACCTGCTCGCCGCCGCAGACGTTGGCCGGGATCAAAGCCGCCTCATGGAGGCCATGGATCGGGTGAATGGCCGGTTCGGCAAAGGCACGGTGCACGTTGCAAGCACGGGTTTTGCCTCCCAGGATGAAGCCGGATGGCGCATGCGTCAGGAGCGGCGCACGCCCCGCTACACCACCAACATCGACGAAATTCCCATTGCGAGGTGCTGATATGCAGAACCAGCAGTTTGATTTTTGGACATGCCCACCTGATAAGCTCCCCTCTCAGGACCAGCAGGTGGAGCACATAAAGCTGCGGCAGGTCACGCCACCGCCTCCCATGACCCCTGCTGAACTCCAGCGCCTCTATAGGAGCCTCGAGCCAGATGTCCCTTACTGACCGCGAAAAGACCGTTGTCGCGCTGTGGCGCCAGTGGCGCAAGAACATGCGCGATCTCAATGACGGATGGTTTCCCTACTACGACTCGGGCAAGCAGATCCACCTGTTTTTCGAGTACCTGCAGGCTGACCAGCCGCACCTCCTGGACATGCCCCGGATGGATCCATACCAGCAGGTGAAGGCCTGGGTTCTGCAGGATCTCGAAATCTAGGTTGGCTGGGCCTGGCCATTTAAGTTCAGCTTTCTGGATCTGTCGCTGGCGTGCAGCAACTACCGATGTTGATTTTTTCCACCCACAATGTAGGCCCTAAAAATCAACATCAGGGGTGTCGAGTAGGACTCGACAGCGCCAGTTTGCGATTGTGTGCACGCTGATGGTTTTGGCCAACCCTGCAAAACACGAGATTTGTCAACCAACAAACCCTGCAAATTCGGCGTTTTGTCAACCTAGCGGCTGCAGGCCAGGTCGCTGTCGTCACCGCTCAGCCGGCGCTCGATGTTCACCTGGTCGCACAGAGCGGCTACTTCGGCGTCTCGCCGCTTAAGGTCGCCTCCGAGGCTTGCGACCACGCTGAGGCCTTCTGCAAGCTGGCGGTCGAGGGCTGCCGCTTTATCTGCAAGATCGCGGCGGGCAGCGGCGTCGGCTTGGGCTTGCGCACGATAAGTGGCACTTCGGCTGTCGGTGTCGCGGTGCAGGCGCTCAGCGCGGGCAAGCTCAGCACGCACATCAACATCGATGCCAGTCTTGAGGTTAGCCAGGCGGTCGGCGTTGTAGATCGTGTCTTGGGCATGTTTACTCTCCAGTTGTGCAGTGTTGGCTTCGTCGGCGCGGGCGGCTTCGGCGCGGGTGGCGGTGCCCTGGGCCTGCTCGGCGCGCAGCTCGGCGATGGTTTTGCTGGCCTGCCAGCCTTTGACCACCCAGCCAGCAGAGAAGGCCAGCGCGGCAATGACGGCCGCCAGGATGAGTTTGATCTGCAGGGTCATAAGCCTGCCTCGCAGATCTCGCCGTTGGCATCACCCCGGGCCTGCAGGCCGGGCAACACCACGGACACCCCATTGACGGTTCCCCGGTTCCAGCGGGGGTTCTCACGGCATGCGCCCACCACATCACCCGCATTGGCCTTGCGCAACAGGGTCGAGGTGTACAGCGCACCCTTGCCCTTGTTGTGGATGAAGTCGATGAAAACGGCCTGCTGCAGTGGCGTGTAGGTGGTCCAGAGCCGGAACATGCCCTTTGCCGTTCGCTCAGCAACCAGGTAGCGGCTGCGCTCGAGCGCGTAGCAGTCCGCCGGAGTGTAGTACCGGCCAGCCACCACGGCGCGACCGGTGATGCCGTTGCAAACGGTAAGCGGCTGACCCTTGCCCAGCTTGTCCACGTATGGTGTGCCAATGTGGCGGTAGCTGCTCTCGTAGTAGTTGCCCATCACCATGGCGATCTTGACTGCCTGGGATGTGCCGGCATCAGCGGCCACAGCCTGGATGTACTGATTCTGGTCGGCCATGGCCATGGCCAGGGCGGCGGCCTTGTCGCGCTCTGCTACCACGTAGCCGCCGGCGCTTGCCGTCAGAATTGCCAGTGCCATGAGGCCATTGCGCAAGGCATCAGGAACGCGGCTCACAAATCACCCCGCACTGTTTCCTCAGCCAGCTTGCCCAGGGCGCGGCGCGCAAGGTCACGACGGTAGTCGCGGCGCCACTTCCATACCAAGTAGCCCGCCTGCAACGCAATGAACAAAAGTGAGGCCACCACGAGCCATTCGCTCAGCGGCAGACCCCAGACTTTAAATACGCCCGTTGCAGCTGCCCCTGGCGTTGCGTGATAGGCAGCGTTGGCAATGTCCTGGCGCTGCTCAGCACTCAGATGCCGGTTGACACCGATGGCGGCGAGGAGGACGACGAGTGCTTTTTTCATGGGCCCATGATCTCTGGCCCAGCCTATGGCGTCGAACCCTACGCGGGGGAGGATCAGATAACGATCTGCGCGGCAGCGATGAACATATCGTCCAGGGCCTCGTCACTCAGACCAAGCGCAGCAGCGGCCTTGGTCAGAAACGGGGAGTCAAAGCGGCGCCAAGTTGTGGTGTGGTTCCAAGCCAAGTCAGCCCACATAGCCTCTTGCTCGTCTGTGATGCCGGCCATGTAGTCGAGCACTCCCTGCGTGAGGCCCTGCAGGCCCAGGATCGCCCTGCCCTGCGCCCGGCTGATCTCAGCGGGCACGCGCGCGCGGCGCTCGTCGTCGGCGATCTGCTCGGCCGTCTTGAGCTGGCCCCAGTCGATATTAGGCATTGGGCACCTCGTCGGTAGGCAGGGGCACGCGGCCATCTGCTGGGTTGAGGATGGGCTCAGGGAAGGCGCAGTTCTCGGGCGCGTCCCATGCGATGGGCATTAGCAGGGTCAGCTGCAACTCGCCACCTTCGCGGCGCACGTCGCCGATGATGAATTCGCAGTCCACTGCGGCCGCCGGCAAAACGCCACCTTCGGGAAGCTGGGTGAAGTCGAACGCCTCGCCGTTGATAGTGAGCTTGTCACCAGCCTTGAGCACTTCAATGGCATCAGGGCGGACCTGGGGTGAGAGATTGATTTTCATTAGAACCACCTTCCAATTGCAGTCATATTGAAAGTAGACCCAACCTTGATGGTCGTTGACGCAGAGGCGTGATAAACAAAAACAGAACCTCTAGTTGGAAGAAGGTCAGATGAAACCAGAATCAATGAAGGAGGCCAAGGGTCTGATGGTGTTCCTTCACAAGCTGAACATAAGGTTGGATAATCAACAAATGCAGCGGGGAATGTCCACTCTCTTAATGAAACATATAGACCACTGGCTACAGAATTGATAGCGAGAGCGCTGACTTGACCAAAGCGTAATCTACAAATCTGCGCTCCATCCGCATAACGAACAAATTCGCCATTTGCATTGCTTCCGCGTTGGATAATCGCGCCAGTTGGAACACCGCCAGACTGCGACACTGTGCCCACAATCGCAGCCACTGCAGCTGAGCCGAGCCCCAAGTTGGATCGCGCTGCGGCCGCCGTCGTGCCGCCGGTGCCACCCAGCGCCACTGGCAGAAAATCCCCAGCAACCCACTCGCGCAGCTCTGCGCTATTACCGCCGGCTGCTATCGCTTTAAGGGGTGTAGTCATAGATCATCCCTTGTAGAAAATATGGAACCGCGCTGGGCGCCCAGAGACTGCTGCGCTGGCGGAGGCTGTTACTGCGGCTCGAAGATTCGTCGCGCTTACGCTGAATGCCCATTGAGAATCGGCATAGATGCTATTCACGCCGATCCAATGCCCAGCAGTGGAAAAAACCATGCCTTGAACGCTCAGAATGTCTGCCTGCACCAAGCCATGGACAACAAGGTCAACACCAACAGTGCTGCTGGTCATCGTGGTATCTATCGTCTTGGACTTGATGACCAGTGACTGCTCACCCAGCACTGCACCTGCAGAGAAGGTCTGCACGCCCAGCCAGTTCCGGGCCGAGCCTAGCAGCCAGGTCAGCAGCGCCTGCACCGACAGCTTGAAGGTAGACGAGCCCCGGCGCACCGGCCAGAGGTCCGTCACCTGTGGAGTGACGCCATCCGCGAACCCGCTGAAATCCACATCCAGCTTGCCGGATAGGTCCACCGGATCGGGCGGGGCTGGATCCTGCGTCAGCAGCCAAACGGCTGCATTTGCCGCCACCACCTCCGCACTGGAGCCATCGGCGAGCACCACTATCGCCGGCCCGGCACTTCCCACCGTCACCTGCCGCACCGTCACGCCATCGGCCATGCGCACCGGCACCAAGCGCGTAGGCGCCACGACGGCGTCCCCGGCAGGCAGCTGCTGCGGAATACCGCTTTTGAGGACCAGTGGCTTACGGAGGGCCATGAGCTTTACAGGATCTGGAAGCTGTAGTCGTCCGTGCGCAACTCGGTCGCGCTCGTGGCCGTGCCCAGCATCTGGTTGACCTTGTTCACGTTGGCAACGTCAGTGGCGTCCAGCGGGGTCAGCGTCACATCGCCCGCCGTTCCCAGCCAGTAGTCGGCGCCCAGGGTCAAACCCGTCAGCGCCGTGTTGGCCACATCCAGCGGATAGATGGTCGCGTTGGCGGCCGAGGCCACTGCAGCCAAGACAAAACCGTGGGCCGGCCGGTTGTTGGAGTTGTCGGCCAGGCGTGCCTTGAGGGTGCCCGCGTCAGAGAACAGGTTCACAAACTTGCCCGCGCCCAAGGCCTCGAACGCCGGGGCGATCTTGGTATTGGCGCCGATGCCCGCTGGCATCATGCTCATGTCGATCTTGCCCGCGCTGTCCAGCGCCGGGATCTTGCCCGCGTCTGTGGCCCCCGCCGAAGTGGCGATGCCCATAATCTGCTTTACCTTGCCGCCCACCAGGGCCAAAAAACCTTGTGGCATATCACACCTCGATTGGATCGTTAATTGAAAGATTGATGCTGGTCGCCGTAGCTGCAAAGCCGATCAGCACAGAGAAGCCGCTGGTTGGCGGTGTTTGGGTGAGCTGCCCGTTGGAGCCCAGGTACACACGGCCATATGCCCAGGACCAGGCTGAATCGGTCACCGTGCCACTGCGCTGCACTGAAATCTGGGCGCCGGCCTGGCCCGCAGACACGGCCAGCCCCAGGATGGCAAAAATGTTCTCAGCGTCGGCCTGGTCCAATGGATACACAAGGCCTGCCCGGTCATAGAGCAGCCGGTTGGCGCTGATGGTCTGGCCAGCGGTGCGCGTCACGTATTGATCGCCGCCACCCCCGGGCGGTCCCGCAGGACCAGGTGGCCCCTGCTCACCAGGCGCGATCACCACATGGGTGACTTCTTCCTCGGCCACCACCACCTGGCTTTGCTCGGGCGTCACCAGAATGTCGCCGGGCAGCAGGTCGAACAGAACGGGGCTCTCGCAGTTCATCGCGTGCCCTCAGGGTTCAGGCTCCAGGAGATCTCGGCCGCGCGCGTCACATCACCATTGGGGTGCACCACCTCCAGCTGGCCCATCGCTTTGGACCAGCGGGCTGGCGGGCTGTCGCCATAAGGCAAGCCCGCAGTCGTCGCCGCGTCCAGGTGAAAGGCGACGAGGCCATCGCCCAGCGAGAGATCGATCCGCCCGTTTTCAGTGGTGAGCTCCAGCAACACGTCAGGCGCAAGCACGTCCGAGCGCAGCTGCGTGCGGGCTGTGCAGCCCATCAAGTCCACGGGCGCTAAGTCCGTCTCGGGGACTGGCAAGCAGGTTTTGGCGTTCACCAGCTTGCCGTTAAGGATCTTGGTGGGGTAAGGCGCAGTGCACCACCGGAAGCGGCGCCGGAACGTCGCTCCCTGGTAGATCGTGTAGCAAAGGTGTGCCGGGGCTGTCATGTGAACAGTGTCCGGCCCTTGGCTCGTAGAGGCGAACCCTACGCGGGGTACGTTAATTCACCTGGTGGTTGTAGTTATCCGACGAGCCCGCAGAGATGGCAGCCGATGCAGACACCATGCTCCATGCAGACGCCACCTGTTGCGATCCTGTGCCCAGCATCACCTTGGCAGCATCCATCCGCGCATCGTTGGCGTGGATGATGGCGTCGTTGTTCGATTTCTGCACGCGGAAGGTGAGCTCGCGCCCGGCCTCGTACTGCTTGATGTCGGACTGCCAGCGGTACATCAGCGAGTTGGCTTGCGCTTCGGCAGCATAGGCACCGGCCCGGTAGCCGTCCATCAGCACCGACGACGAGCGCGCTGCTGCCTCCACCTGGGCCGATGCGGCGGACAGCCGGGCTTTCCAGCCATCCCACTCAAGGCCCTTGGCCGAGATGAGCGCCTGGAAGCGCGCCACCTCCACCCGCGCTCGTTCGGCCTGGGCACCCACACGCGCGCTATAAGCCTGGACCATGCGGCCATAGGCATCCACCTTGGTGGCCTCGGCGGTGATCTGAGCCTTGTACAACTCGGCCTTGGCCTGCTCGGCGTTGACCGTGGCCACAAAGGCCTTGATCTGCTCGCCGCCAGCTTGGATGCGCGTGCGCTCCAGCTCCACCAGGGTCTGCGCCGCGCCTACGCGGGCCTTGTAGATCTCGACGGCTGCCATGGTGCCCTCGATCTCCGCTTTGTAGCGGTCGACCAAGCTCTTGTTGATGTCGGCCTTGATCTGCTCGGCCGACAGCAGCGCTTTGAACACTTCCACCTTGGACAGCTCGGCGCGGATGACCGTGTCATAGGCAGAGGCATAGGCTTGGTAGCCGGCCAGCAGCGCCTTGTAGTGTTCGACCGCGGCGTTGTGGATGGCGATGGCATTGTCTGCCGCTGCTTTGGTGGACTCGAACACCAGCATTTCCCACTTGTAGTGTTGGTCCATCAGCGCCGATTCCAGCTGCAGCGCAGACTGGATACTGTCGCGCACGTTCTGCTGCTCGAGCTCGGCCTGCTTGATCGACACATCGCGGCTGAGCCCAGAGAGCTTGTCGTGGTATTCGCGCCGCGCATCGGCGAGCTGGCCAGCCATGACACCAACAGGCAGAGGAAAGCCCAGCGCCTCGGCGCCGCGCTGCACCTCCTGCTCCCGGGCCAGCGCCAGGTAGGTTTCCCGGTCGCGCGCGCGGTCCCAAATCAGCTGCTCCACCGCCGGCGACAAGCCTGACCCGCCGTTGATGCGCGCGGCCAGCGTGGCCTTGAGGCCGTCCAGTAGCTGCGAGGCGTATTTCTGGCCGGGCGTGTACTTCAAAGGCGCAGGCTGCAACACCGACAGCGCGGGGATGTCATCGAGCTTGTCCAGCCAGTCTTCGTGCAGGTTCACGCCGCCAAAGGTGTGCGTGCTGAGGGTCAGCAACTGCGGGAGCACTGGCAGTACCACCTCGGGCGCATCCGGCAGCGCCACCTCGCGCATCTGCGGCAGGCTGGGTGCCTGGCCGATGGTGAGCGTTGGCGCAACGCCAAAGTTCAGCGTCGGGGCCGAAACCGCGAAATCGCTGAACGTGACATCGCGCATGGTGCCGTTAAAAGCTGCTGGCATGTCCGAGGGCAGCTGCAGCTCCAGGGCCGGCAGGTCAGGGGTATCAGGAATAGCCGGCAGGTTGGGCGCTGCCAGGGATGACCACTGCACGCTGATCTGCGGGGGCTGGTAGATGCTTTTGTTGAGCGCGTCTTGGAACGTGCTTACCTCTTTGGCGGCCTTGTCGGCCAGCTCAACAGAGCGCTCGTATTTGTCCTTGACGATTTCGGCTGGGCCGTTGACATCGGTTGCCATATCAAACTCTCCGTGTTTTGGATTCGAGGGTCAGGATCTCGATGCGATCGAGGGTGAAAGCCTGGCCGGCGGGGTTGCTGAGCGCAAAGCCCAGGTAGTTCTCGCGGATGCCCTTGCCCACCTGGCACCGGGTCTGCCCGCTGCTGCGCAGGGGAAACTGATAGTCCCAGGGGAAGTCGTCTGGGCCCAGCACGCTGAACTGCGCGCAGCCCTCCCCGCGCATGGACAGGTAGGCCATGTCGATCCGCTTTTTGAGGGTGGACTCGCGCAAGGTAGCCGGCAGCCGGATGGTCGCCACGATGGGCAGATCCACATCGAGGTCACCGCCGAAGGCATACAGGCCTGTGGCCGCCCCCGCGTGCGTGGGCGTGATGCTTTGGAACTCGTGGCGGGTGTACTCGCTCACGGCCCCTGTCAGGGTGTTGAGGACAATGGCGTTCATTCTGGGTTGATGTTCGTGGTTTGGTTGACCAGCACGCTGGCATCGATGGCAGATAGCCGCTTGACTCCCTGGCGATCAATGGCAAAGGCCATGGGCTCGTCTACCGTGAGAATCACAGGAATGCCCCCGACTATCTGGTAGGGTTTGATGAGCAGCAGCGCGGCACCCGTCCACGGGTCCTTGGCGTAATACACCTCTATGGTGGGCATGGAGCATCCCAAGGGCACGCAGCGGGGGATGGTCTCGAAAAAGGCGTAGGTCGAATTGACCACGCGCCCTTCGTTCACCCCCCATTGCTGGCCGTTCTCCCGAAAACCAGGGGGCGTGCCAAAGGTCCGGCCACTGTTGATAGTGATCAACCCTTTTGCAGGTAGCTGCCACTCCGGCTCCACGCCGCAGGTCACGCCCCATGACAGGCGTGCACGCTTCCGAGCAATGGCGTCATCGGTCCGCAGCTGGATGGGAAAAGTGAGCTTCGTATTGCCAAAGCGGATAACCAAGCTGAATTTTGGATTGGGCAAGGGGCAGTTGTTGGACAGGGAGGAATCCGTCCCGTTGTCACGCAGTGCGCCTTTGTTGTGTGTCCATGTATGAGCGTCATAAGCAAACCCGCCAGAATGCTCAGCCGTGCCCTCCGTGTAGACCAGTAGATAGAGCGATGGGTCATACACGTAGATGCCTCTGGACAGCAGCTTTGCTGAATAGGACACATCCGAGGTTGTCCAGTTGTCCACCCACAATTCCGCCTGGTTGGTGTGCTCTGCATTCACCTGGCGCGAGGTAAAAGACCCGCTCTCAGAGACCACCTGCTCTATGAGCTGGAATTTTTCCCCGCTGTTGAGCGTCACGTACGAGGTGCGAGAGCGAGAGATAGTCCCGCCATCGTTGTGCTCCTTGCTGGCATTGTTCCTGGACGAATCCGTCCAGATGTCAGCCGTCTCGTCGTAGTTTCCGCTGGCGGTCAATGAATAGCGCCCCTCCGACTCGGCCACCAGGACCACCCGCTCGTTACCTGCGAAGTAGTTCAGCAGAACATTCTTACCCTTCCAACTGGATTCCTCAGTTGCAGACACGGGCCCTGCGCCTTTCCAGGTAGTGCGGTACATGGGATTGCCGTTGGCGTCATCCCCGAGGTACTCACGGTTTGTGATTACCACCATTGGGGCAGAGCGGGTGGACCAGACTGGCTGATTGCGCGAGAGCGTGTTCCCCCAGAGATTTGGCCCTATGTTGTATTCAGTGCTTGGTGCCGAGCCGAAGAAGTTGATGCGCCAGTCCGCAATAGGCTCGACATCGACAAATGCGCCGGTTTGATTAAACACAAGTTCCGTGCGGGAGAGGCTCCCGCCCTGCATGCGGTATTCAGCAACTCGGTAATTGGCTTCGCGAGCCTGCACCCAACGATCCCTGGGCCGGTCATTGAAGCCCCCATCGGTGTAGCCATACACGGCCCTGCCGTCGGAATTGACCTCTGCCCCGAGCTGCGGCGCATTCGGCGCGGCCCATCGAACAATCTGTCCGTTCTCTGGCACCCCAGGCACGATCACCGTGCCCTCGCCCTGGTACACCGCCAGCACGCGGCTGCCGTCCTTGCTGATGCAAAAGTCTTCGGCGAAAGGGACGCTTTCCGCCATGTCGCCAATGACTAGGTTCTGGTGGAGCTTGATGTCGAATGTCAGCTCTACAGGATCCAATGCATATGGGTTCTCGCTGGGCGGGAACAGTTCGCCGGGTTTGAGCATCGTCAGGCGGTGCAGTTCCAGTCCACCGCGCGAGCGCACCAGCGTCAGTAGCGTGCGGCTGTCTAGCAGTGCCACCGGCGCGCCGTCGAGCTGAGGGTAGGCTTGGATAAAGCGGCGATTGCCATAACCACCGTAGCTAGTGATGTAACTGAGCTTGGTGGGCGTCGCGAAGGTTCGGTTCTGGGCCCATGCGGGAAACTTGCCGCCGAAGCTCGACGTGGCGTAAACGCCATCGCGGTTGCCTGCCTGCAGGTCGGTCACCTCCCAGGTCCCGTCTGGCTTGTCGAATTCGCCACCTGGGGTAAACAGCTTGCTGATGTAGCTGTCGTTCACCTTGGTGGTGAGCATGATGCCCATCTTGCCTGGCGGCTTGCTCTGGGCATTCACTGGCCAGATCGTCATCACCGTGCTGTTGCCCACCACCATGAACTTGTAGCGCGAACCGTCCGGCAGCGTACCCTGCTCATTGGGGTTCTGCCAAAAAGAGACGCGGCTGCGGCCGCAGAACTTCGCAAAAGCGGCCTGTGCCATCCCCATCTGCTCACCCGATGCCCGGCCGCCGATGACACGCAGCGCAGGCGGCGCCGACACCGAGGCGCGCGCTCCCGTTGGGGTGAAGGCGTAGGGGTTCCACAGACTCATTGCGGAATCGCCAGGTACTGCGGGATGCCGTCCACCTCCCGGAAGGTGGCGCAGACCTCCTGCACATCGGTTTTGTAGCGGTTGGCCGTGAGGCTGGTGGTCTGGCCCTGGTTGAAGCCGGCCACCATCTCTCCGCCGGCAATGCACAGCATGGCCATGCCAGAGCCCGCCCCATCTCCGAACTTGACCTTATCGCCGCGCACTGACACGCCCGAGCCCAGCACCACGGGCCCGCGCTTGGTTGGCTGGTACACCAGCCCATCCCAGGTGGTGCCGCCCAGGTACAGCAGGTCCTGGTCTGTGCCTACGTAGACGCCGTCATCGACGGGCTGGATGGCGGTGATCTTGCCGGCCAGCTGCTTGAAGTCGCGCCAGTCGCTCAGGTGCGGGGCGTTGGGCCGGCTCGCCCACAGCACATTGCCCTGGGCCACCAGCACGCGGCCGCGCCAGAAGGCCGTGATCGTGCCCAACGGAAAGCTCTGCGCGCCCAGTGTGCGGCAGGGCAGCACCAGGGCCGCGTTGGTGCCGCCGTACTGGAAGCTGGCATCGGTGGTCGTGCCAGCCAAGTAGGCGCCCTCCCCGTCCTTGCCGCTCAGGTAGACGTTGATCCCGTAGCCATCCAGCACCGGCAGTGCGTCGAGGTGCAGGCCGCCCTGGGCGATGGTGATGGGCTCCGAGCTGATGGCAGGTCCCTCCAGATGATCGTCCAAGCGCACGTAGCTCAGGTGGTAGCGGTAGTTGCCTGGGTGCAGTTGGCCAAAGCCCAGATCCGGGGCGCCAAGGCCCTGTGGTGCAGGCACGCTGCGCTCGCGCCCGGTCAGGCCGTCCGTCACGCCCTGGATCAGGCCGTTGCTGTAGGCCACGCGGCCGTCGGGCAAGTCGCAGTACCAGACACGGTCCGAGCCCATTGCGGGATGGATCACATGCCGCGCGCCATCGGGGTGGATGGCAGTCAGCACCGGGCCCACGGTGGCCAGCATGAAGCCAGCGGCCTGGTGCAGGTTCTTGTGGCAGCGCTCGTCCACCAAGGTCAGACCGCCGCGGCGGGTGATTTCTCCAGTTAGGCCAATGTCCACGTTCTTGGCCGCCAGCAGGTCGCTGCCCGAGAGCCGGTGCGCAGGCTGCACATTGTTGATACCAGTGAACGATTCAAATGTCAGCATTCGCTATCCCTTTCGACCCGCATTGCCCCGATGCCCAGCGCCAAAGACTGGCCCACGCGGAAGGCATAGGACACCGTCAGCCCCCCAAACCCAAGCACCTGCGAGCCCTCAACCTGCCCATCCATGCCGGCGAGTGTCGCGGCGACGGGCCCGGCCCGGCATAGCGACACGCCGGGGATGACCACAGAGCTGACCACTGACACGCTGCCCATGCCGAGCACGCGCGCTGACTGCACCGTGCCGATGCGCGAAGCGGAAACTTCACCCAGCCCCAAGACCTTGGCGCCGGCCGCAAATCCCACAGGCTCGGCCGTCAGCGCGCCACACCCCAGGACCACGGCGCCTTGCGCCTGGCCTTCCAAGCTGCCGGGCACAGCACGCATGGCGCCGATGGCCAGCGCGCGAGAGCCCGACACAGAGAATGCCGTGCTGGCCGGTGGCTGGCTGGCTTCCGCGCTGTGCCAGGCGCTCTGCACCAGGCTGATGCCCGGCAAGTAGAGTTCAACGTCTTCGCCGATCTTTGCCGTCAGCGCGCCAAAGCCCCAAACCATGGAGCCTGCGACATCGAACTCGAACACCGCCAGGGGTACACCGGCCGCGCACAGCGACAGCCCCGGGATGGTGTTCTCTGCTGCGCTGTCTGCGTTGATCGCGGCGCCGTTGATAAGGGGGTAGCTCATGGCTCAATCACTGGTCAAAGACCATCCCGCGCCAGTAGAAGCGGCCATAGAACCGCCCGGTGGCGGGCGTGTCCACCTTGAACATGATCTTGCCGGCCAATGCCCCGCTATGCGTGACGGCAAAGCGCTGGATTTGCTTCTCGCCAGAGATGCCAGAGAGCGCCTGCGCGCTCACGAGGTCGCCATCCGCCTCAAGACCAATCGAGATCACTGGCGCCGTGGTAGCGTCGTATTCGTAGCAGATAAAGCCCACCTCGGTCAGCGCTACGCCGGCCGCAACACTGGGCAGGTTCAGCTCTACGGCCAGGGGAATCGTGAGCGGCAGCCATTGGCCCGTCAGAACTGGCTCACCCTCCCCGCTGCTGTCCGGGTTGTACGCCTCGATGGCATAGCCCGAGTCATCAAATCCAGGGTCTTCGGCGCTGCGGGTGTACTGAAACTGCGGATCCAGAGGTTCAAAGAGGTAGTTGAAACCCGTCGCGGTGGGGGGTGCCACAATGACCCGACCTGAGTAGGTCTGCCCGGCCTGCCAGGTTTCGATGTTGTCACCCAGCTCCACAAAGCAGGAGCCGCCCACGGACTCCACCGACATGTTCATATCTTGGAAATAGCGGCCAGCAGAGAAGGTAGTGGTCAGCGCGGCGCCGGGCCGGTGCAGCATTTGCACACCGGCCAGTTGCACCACACGCGAGTCCCGCTCCACCTTGGTGTTCACGAGGAAGCTGGTCCCGCCAGCGCCACCCTCGCCGCCAGTGGTCTTGAAGATGCCTTTGTCGTCAGCACGCAGAAAGCGCCGCAGCATGCCGGCAGTAATCCGCGCCTCCAGCGTGGTGCCTGCGGGCCAATCAACGGCTGCAAAGGTGTCCTCCTGATTGCGCTTCACCGTGAAGTTGGAGCCATCCTTGGCGGTGATGTAGACGATCTCGATTTGGCCAGGAACAGCTGGATTGGACAGGGTTGCGCGCTGCATGAGTCCCTGCGAGAGATCAGCGAAACGGTCTGCGCTGCCGTCGTCTGGCAACGTGATGACCGTGTCCTCGCTCCCCAGCGCCACAGTGATGGCGCCAGATGCGTTGTTGGAGAAGGCGTCAAGCGACATGGCGCCTCCTTACGGAATCAAGCTGAAAATCTTGAGCGCGCCATCAGACCATCGCAGCGTGAAAGCACCACCGTTGGCAGCGAAGGGGAAGCCGGCCACCTGGGTGATGCGCTGGAGCACGGGCGAGGTCTCGGGCACTCCCGTGTCCTTGTAGAGCAGCACCGATCCGGGCGAGCCGCTCGCCACAGCCCCGAATTCCACGTCGTCGGCGTTGAACACGCCACCGGTGATGGTGCGGCCGGTCATGGCTTGGGCAGTGCCCAGCGTGGTGCCCACGTCCGCCAGGAAGCGATAGGTGCCACTGGAATCAAACGAGGCCGGCAGGAGCGTGACCTTCAGATCGTCGGTGAGGAAGTTCACCCCGGCGCCCAGTACCAGCTCGCCGCCAGCGGGGAAGAACGGGGCCAACATTGCAGCGATACGGAGCGGCCCGTTGTCCCATGGCAGCTTGACCGCGCCGCCGTTGGTCGCCAGGGGGAAGCCTGTCACGTTGTCGCGGTACAGCAGCAGAGGTGAGGTGCTTGGGTTGCCCGTGTCCTTGTAGATGACGATGGCCTTGATGGTGCTGCCCGGCACCAGCGGCGCAGTCTCTGCGTCATCTGCGTCGAAAGCCCCGCCCGTGATCGACTTGTTGACCAGGGTGATGTCGTCGCCCACCCGCGCGCCAAGCTGCGAGACGAACTCATGCGCAGCGCTGTAGGTATAAGCGTCAGTTACAAGCGCAACCTTTATTGTGTCGGTTGCGAAGTTGATGGAGCCCTGGAGCAAGCGCTCCATGCCCTTGGGATAGCTGGTGGTGATGGCCATGTGAACTCCTAGGGTGAGTTCGTGGCCGCTCTGTTGCCGCCACGTTATTCATGGCACCAGTGTTGATTCAAAAGGAGAAAAGGTCGAACCCCATGCGGGTGTTACCTAAGTCGCCAGATACATGCCCGCGCTGTTCATTTCCCTGGATAAGGATGGGAAATCAAAGCGACTGGAAACATAAAATTGTTCAGGCAATGCATATTGATTTTCTTGCATTTCCCCTCTGAACACTGCATTCCCTAGCAGCAATTGTCGCCGCGTTTTTGCTCCCAAGAGCGCTACAGGTAGAGTACAGTTAATCCCTGAGACCCCACATGTGGTGTCCACGAGTGCAATCTGGCGATAGCTGGAGGCACAAAAAGTTTGACCCGGCAGGATTCGTACTCCTCCGGGTCAGATCCGTAACGGCAACTTGGTAGTAACGCGGTTTGGATAGTGTCAGTATAGCTTCACCGATATAAAACTCTAGCCCTTTTTAAGGATTCAGAGTCGGTTCTTACATTCGCTATCCAGTCCGCATACCTTTCTTCATGGGAATGAGTATGTTGAAAATATTGATAGTGCTTAGTGGTATCAAGGACTTGGCTGATGCTTTGACAGGGCTTGTTGAGGCTGTTGTGCACATTCTGATCCTCACAACAATCAAACATGTGCCTATCTTTGAGGCCTTTACTGCACTCAACCTTTAAGGGCATTTTTCCGTCCGACTCCATTGGATTGGCGCTGCCATGCATCAGCTATATGCTGCGCGCATGGCAGCACTCGTCTTTTGGGGCGCGATCATCCTGATCGTCATCTTCGTCAACCTCACCACCCGCGAGCAGCGCCGAGAGATGTGGTCCACCTTCTGGGTGATCATCGTCTTGCTCGGCGCGTGCGGTTTCGTGTGGCAGTTCCTACGCCAGGGCACCCTCAGCTCATAGCGTGGCCAGGCGCTTGGCGATTGCATCCTTTTGGGCAGCGATCTCATCGAGCCGGCGGCGCTTAGCCTCCGCGCTCATGAGGCGGTCCCCCTCCACTTTCTTGGCCTGCTGCGACAGCTCGGCCACCCTAGTCTTGGCCGCCTCCACGGGAATGCGCTTGGCCAAGGCCTCTGGGTTTGCTGCCCGGATCTTGGCCGCGCCGTCCACATCGCCGCTCTTGACCGCTGCCTGGTAGGACGCCCACACCTGGCTGATCTCCCGGGCCTGGTCGTACATGGTGCTGACGTAGCGGCTGGAGTTGGTCGGCAGGTTCTCCACGAAGTTGCCTGCCAGGAACACATCGCGCATCTGCATCTCTGGGCGATCTCCCCGGCCCATCATGGGCCGCAACACGGTGTCGGTCGCTGTGGTGAACACAGTGGAAAGCCAGCCTGTGTACCCACGCATTAGGAAGTCGATCTGCTTGGGGCTGAGGGCCGAGTAGTCGCCCTTGGCCAGCTTCACCGGATCGGGTAGCCCCCACGAGCCAAGCAAGCGCGCAACCTCGGAAGTGCGGTCGCTGTATCGGTCCTGCGGGCGCAGGCGCTCGTCGGCGAACCCTTCGATGGCCTTTCCGGAGAAGCTGTCCTTGTTGGCGTAAACGTCCAGCAGCGGCTTGACCGCCTGGGGCGTTGGGTCCATGGCGAAGGTGTTGAAGATCATGTCGCTCAGCCGCTCGCCAAAGCGCTTGCCCGTCATCTCCTTGCTCAGCATCAGCTCTGCCGTGCGCTCGGCCAGCGTGCCGATGGAGCCCACCTCGAACGGCTTGGGAATGCGGAAGGCCTGGTTGCCGATCTTGAACCACCAGTAACTGTCGCGGTCCCAGTCGTCGCGCTTCTTCCAGTCTTCGTCATCCTGGTAGGCGGCCAGCAGGCCCAGGCTGGCCAGGGACACTGCACCCGCGATGGCGCCAAAGCGCTTGGGATCTTCGGCGGCCGCCCGGCCCAGCTTGTACAGGCCCTGCATGCGTGCATTGAGGAACGGCACCGTCTGGGTCAGGAATCGCACCATCTCCCACTTGCCGCTCATGGAAAAGTCCATCAGGTCGCGCGCCATGAATGAGGCCTCTGCATGGCTGTGGCCCTTGGCGATCAGGCGCTCGTATAGCGCTGCGCGGTTGGCGTTTTCCGTCCGGTCGCCGAATTCCTCGTAGGCTTCCCACAGGCTTGCCATCTGACTCTTGAGCTTGCCAAACCCATCCTTGTCCAGCATGGTGCCGCCCAGCTTGTCGATCTTGCGGCGCAGCGCCCCGGTGTCCTCTTGCGTGCCGAACTTGATGATGCCGCCCGATGCCAGCATCGAGGCCTGCGTCTGGCTGTTCTTGTCCATGGCCTTCCAGCCCTGGGCCACATTGGCAAACGGGTTGTAGCCCAGGTCCGACTGCGCCATGGCAGACAGCGAGTCGCGGATCAGGTTGCGGATCTTGAAGGTGGGATTGATCGTCACGCCCATCGTCAGCAGCCGCTTGAACGGCGCCATGCCCTGGGCCAGCTTGCTCGGGGTGTAGTGCAGCGCGGACACAGCGTCCAGCAGGTAGGGATCCTCGATCATCCAGTGCTCGGTCACACCGTCGCGCATCACCTTTACAGCGCCCGTGGTCTCAGTAGCCACTTGGTAGGCAATGCCCATCCCCTCAGCATCTTTCAGCGTGGCGAGAGCAGCGCGATTCCGCGCGGACGCTGCGTACAGGTGACTCCAATTCAACAGGGTGTTCTGCAGCAAGTCGGCATTGACTTGTTCCACGCCACCGTTGAGCTTTTTGAATGCCACTTGGTTGGTCAAGCCCGAGCTGAATTTCGGGCCCTTCATTTGCTGTTCATCCTCCATCAATCTGTAGAACGGGACGTAAGGTTGATCCCGCATCAGCTCAAGAGCGGTGTCATCCAAGAGGCCTGACTCTGTCGCGACCTTGAGCGCGGCCTCGTTAAATGCGTTCAGCTCTCGTAGCGCTGCTGCGTAAGCTGGCATGCGAGGAGTTCCATCTTCAAAGCGGCCCGCATTCAATGTCTTGAGGGCCTGAATATGAGCTGGCGTAAGCCGATTCTCTTTGCCTTCGCGCATCAGGCGCTCTGAACGCAGTGCGGCAACCCACTGGAAGAAGCGGTCGTGCTCGCCCTTGAGGCTGGCCAGCACTTTGGCAAAGCCGCCATCCTGGATGTTGACATCGGCCACGCCGTCTTTCAGGTATGGCTTGCCGTACAGCAAGGCGGCCTCTACCGCGCCGTCGCTGCCCTTGGACAGGCGGGCCAGCATATAGGCGTGCATGCTGACCTCCTTGATGGGAGCAAACTGGTCGACCAGGCCCTGGCGCAGCTTGATTCCAAGGTTGGAGCGCATTTCCTTTGCACGCTCGGCCAGCGTCTTCTCAGCCACTGATCCGAAGGCATGCTCAGCCGCTTCTTTTTGTGCTGGGGTGTACCCAGCATCAACTGTTGTTGCGCGGCTGAACTGCACTCCCTCGCCTCCCGTTACTTTGGAGGGCTCCGCCTTATCCGGCGCCGGTGAGGGGGCAGAATTGCGACGCTCCACCTCTTGCGCTAAACTACGCACGTCCTCTGCAGAGTCGCCCGGGGTAAAACCGTGGGGTGGCGTGAGGGTTGCTCGGGATCCAGCTTGCTGGTCATCCTGCCGACCTACTCCCCGCTGCAGGGGACTTTTTTCGTCCAAGCTCACCCCATCCTCGCGGGCAGCAGCCTCCAGCCACGCATCCCCCGGCATCTTTTCATTCAGCTCCACCGCTTCGATTGTGTACAGCGGGTTCTGGCGGTCCTCGCTCATGCTCTCCTTGACGGTCAGCTTTACGAGCTTTGCGCGGCCGTTCACATCCAGCGGAGCAAAGAACCGGTGAATGGCCCGAATGTTCGGGTCGCCAGCGCGGTCCTCCTTGCTCCATCCCAGAATTGCTCGCTCGAACAGGCTGTCAGCATTCGCAACCGCCATGGCATGCGTGGCCGGCGTCTCGGATTTGGCAACAGCTTTGCCGCTCAGCATCTTGTCCAAGCTGTTGCGTGCAAGCACTGCAGTCATGCCTGTGGACGCGTTTATCAGCTCGCTGCCCTGGAATTCCTTCACTGCTTGGCGCGCCTGCAGGAAGTTGGTCGCTGTGCGCAACGGAGCAATCGAGCCATCCAGCTCGCCGGCATGCTCTGGGTTCTCCCGCTGGGCGATGCCGAATGCCAGGTTCACCATGTCCTGCGCCTCGAACTGGCCGGGCTTACCGGTGATCTTGGCCCACACCTGACGCAGTGCGGCACGCACCTGGCCCAGCCAGCGAGCGACGGTGCCGGGCTTCGCCAAAAGATTGGGGCGCACCCCCATCTCCAGCGCCACCTGCACTGCATAGGGGAAAAGCTCCTGCGATGAATACTGCTGCTGTTGCGCACCTTCTGGCATGGACGACTGCACGCGGGCCTGCGCCTCGCTGTAGACACGCTGCTCCATGCGGCCCTCTGGCGCGCTGGCCCAGCCTTCGATCATCCCATGCAGCTGCTGCCAGCCCTCGGCGCCGAGCACTGCCTCGCCGTGCTTGTGCATGAGCTCGTGCGCAACGACGCCAGCCTCCTGGCCACGCTGGATGTGGTCGGCGATCAGGAATACGGTCTTGGTCTTTGGGTCGTAGAAGCCCTGGGCGCGGCCTGTGTCGCCGGCGGCCTCCATGGCCACGGGCCCAATCAGGGGCTCCCAGGTCTGGCGGATCTCCGCCGAAGTAGCGACAACCACGCGACCCAGCCGGTTGGGGAGGGTGCCCAGGCCACCGACCAGGTCGCGCACTGCGGCGCGCACGGTATCCACGGTGGCCGGCATCTTGATGCGCATGATTGCGGCGGCCAGCTCTGGCGTCATGCCTGGCGTGCCCCGGCTGAACTGCGCCGCCTCATTACGTGTGCTGACTGCAGACTCGCGACCTTCTTCTCGCGCCCCTGTCGCGCCGTCTGATGCCTGCGTGCTTGGGAACTCAGCCACCTGGGCAAGGACTTCGCGGATAGGTGCCTGCAGGCGGACCACCTTTACCGGCTCGCCGTTGGCGCGCTTGGCCAGCCATTGATGGTGACCGTCCACCACGTACCCATCAGACGAGACGAGGATGGATCGGTCGCCACCGGTGAAGCCGCGCGCGGCATCCACCTTGCGCTGCGAGAACTCTGCCTGAGTGGGCTTCAAGTCATTCGCCGGCATCTCTGCAGCCTTGCTGTCGATGCCGCGCGCCTTCAAGAAGTTGACCAGGGCGCCACGGTGGGATGCCTTGATCTGCGGCATCTGTGCGCGCGGAATGCCCAGGGTGCCCGTCTCTGGAGCAAAGGCACTCCACTCACCATCAATCTGGCCAGCTGCGAGATCTGCTCCCGTCTGCTCCACGCCGGCGCGCTGAGCATCCGCGGCATCCACCTCGGAGACGACTTGCGCCAGGCGCTTGCCGCGCGTCTCGATGCCCATGGCGCGCGCCACCGGTGCAGCGCGCAGCATGCTGGAGCGCCAGTTCTCTGGCCGGGCCGGTGCAGGTGCAGCTACTTCCTGCGCTGCAGGCGCCGCTTGGCTTTGCGCGCTTGGCGCTGGCGTTGTTTGCGTTCCAGAGTTCTGAGGCGTGGTGCTGCCATCGGTCAGCCCTGCCCGCTCTGGCTGGGCTTCTTGCGCTCCTGCTGTTTGCGGGCGTTGCGCTGGGACTTGCTGGGCTTGATCGGTTTGCGGGACAAAGGCTGCTCCTACGGGTTGAGAAACTGCTGCAGGCCCAGTGGCTTCCACGGGAAGGGCTCGGGCTGTGGGAAGGGATTGGGCGGCTCGGGCCAGCGATCCTTGGGTAGCTTGGGCATTTGCGGCTCCATCAACTGCGGTCACTGCGGCGCGGGAAAGTGGGCCGGCGGCCGGGTTCAAGCCCATGCGCTCGGACATTGGCCGCTCAGGGATCAAAGACTCCATGGCCGCGTTGTCGGCGTTCATGTCGGCCGCGCGGCGCGGCGCCGTCGGCAATGGCGCGGCCTCCCGCGCTCCCTTGAATCCCATGTAGGCGTCGGTCATGCGGCGCACGCGGGCCACCTCGCCCGGCTGCAGCGGGTCTTCACCGATCCGCACCAGGGAATCATTCAAGCGGGACAGCACCTGCAGGGAATTGTCGGCACCGGTGTCCAGCACGTTCTGCAAGCCGGTCAGCACGCGGCCGGTGCGCACCCGCGCATCCACCGCTGCGACGGCTGCATCCTGGCCGGCCTGGTCAAACTCTGCCTGCAGATGCTGGCCAATGGCATCGGCGGCCTGCGCCGGCGCGGCAGCGGTCTCTGGCGTGGCCTCGGCCTGCACATGCTGCTGCAGCCACGCATCCTCCATCGCGCTGCGCACTGTGTCGACGGTTTCCTGCGTGCTGAATGGGGTGCCGCTGCGCACCGCCTGCTGCACCTCGGCCAGGTAGTCGGGGCGCTGCGCCGGGGCGCCGTCCTCGCCATAGTTTTCCCACCAGCGGCGCGCCTGTTGCGCTTGCGGATCGTTGACTTCGGTGAACTGCTGGCCCGCCAGGCGCAGCCGCTCCTGCTCGCGCTGGTCCTCCGGCAGGTTGGCCAGGTAGCTCTCCACCTCGCCGCGCCGGCCCACGCTGCCATCGGGAAAGGACACCAACTGGTCAGGTGGCGCATTGCCCAGCATCAGGGGTGCTGGCTGGTTCTGCGCTTCCTCGGCAAGGCCGTTGGCGCTGGCGGCCGCATCGCGCGCCAGATCGTTGGCATGCTCGCCTTCGGTGCGGCGGCCACGAATGTTGGCACCGGCGCCCATGACGCCACCGGCAATGGCGCCTTCCACGCCAGCGCGCGCCACGCCATCCCAGATGTCTTTGCCCTCAGCATAGTTCTGCCACATCTGCTCTTGGGTGGACTGGGGCAGCTCCTGCAGCACGGACTCAGACACCATGCCGCCAGCCACGCGACCGGCCAAAGACTTGGCACCGCCTTCTGCCAGCCGGCCCTTGCCTGCGTTGACGATGGCAGTTTCTGCCGTTTCCAGGCCCAGCTTGTTGGCCACCCGGCCGCCGACGGCGCCCAGCGCACCGGTGCCGACACCAGCGCCCAGGGACGCCAGCGCGTTCTTTTGTTGATCCTCGCCCTGGTACTGAGCCATTTGCTGCCCGGCGGTGATGGCACCTTCACCGGCACCAGCGGCAATGGGCACGGCCAGCTTCTGGCCAACGGCGCGCTCCAAATACCCTGGAACAGCGGCGCGCGCGGCGGTAGCGGCGCCGCTGGCGGCATTGGCGGCGCCTCCAGCGGCATTGCCGGCCGCCGCCGCCGCCGCGCCGGCGCCCATCAGCGCGCGCCCGACCAGGCCGCCCGCGACCATGCCCGGCAGGGATTCAGCTACTTGGCCAGCGGTGTAACCGGGGTTCTGCAGGTAGGCCTTGGCAATGGAGCCTACATCGCCCTGCTCCCAGGCTTCGTCTACAGCCTTGCGGCCCTGCTCATGCCCGGCGGAAAACTTGGTTTCGTCGGCCCACTTCCCAGGCTGGAAGCCCGTGGCTTTGCCGATGGCGTCAGCTGCCGCCGTCACAGGCCGCGCGCCGCTCACAGCAGCTATGGGGAGGTCCGCCAGGCCAGCGACCATGCCCGGCAGGCGCTGCACGCCTACCTTGACGGACTTGGCCAGGTCGGAGACGACGCCTCCTTTGTCCTGAGGCCCAAGGAAAGCATCGATCTGGCTGCCCGACGCAGGAGGCGACTGCTGGTCACCATTCAGGAAGTTGTCTATCTGGCTCATGCCCCCAGTGTTCCGGGAGCGGCTGCCTCAGTCGAACCCTACGCGGGGGCATGAAAAAACCCGCCGGAGCGGGTTTTGTTTATGGTGCGCCGTTATTCATCGTCGTCTTTATCGCGGCTTCTTGTTTTATAAGTAGCAAAACCAAGACCGCCGACAAAGCCAACAACTACTTTTAGGACATCCATCAAAATATCAGTTCGTCCTAAATGAAGTGCATAAGCAGAAAAGGCGAAAATTAAAACAACAATTGCCAATCCGAAATAATACTTGTGCGACTGTCGTTTTGTATTCTCTTCTCGCTCATGCTTTCGATCCCTCTCTTGGGCATCGATGGAGCTTTGAGCAATCTTCTTATTGAATTCAATCTCTGCACTGTCTCGTTCAAGTTCTTTAAGCTTGATTGTCAGAGTTTGCTTCTGTACCGCGATCATCTCTTTGACAGTTTCTTCAGAGATGTTCGGCGCTCCATTTCTTTGGGCAGGCGAATTACTAGCCATTTACTAAGCGACGATGTCGCGAGCGAGTGTAATTAACGAAGAATTCTCCGAAGCCTTTTCGGCCGGGAGCCGGAGGTCTGAATTCAACTTTCTCAATTAGTGTTGGTTCTTCATCTGCAAGTTTTAAAAACTCTTTTGCAGATAAAAGCTCGCTGCGCACAGGGCGCACATCAATAATGAAGTCTTTGTTCTTCATGTCTGTGTCCTTCTGTTGGTTGCAGGGTTCTGTGTCGGGTTAGAGAACGCGGAGCATCATTGGTTCCCATGTCCCAGGCGTTGCTACACATAGGATCTACGGCCTATTGTTCGTTCTAGCAATTACGGAATCGTAGCACAAGCGCTTAGTTAACCCTAAACTCTGTTGGCGAAGGTGTACACGCCGATCATGGCTTACCAGTCCTTGCCAATCAACACTTTTATGCACTCTGTACATGCACTGCTGGCCTTGCTCATGGCCTCCCCTGCCATGGCCGCGAACTACGCCACCTGCATCCTGGACAAGGCCCCAGCAGCGCAGAACGACGTTGCGGCCCACGCCATCATGCAGTCGTGCCTGGCTGAGCACCCTGGCGGCATTGAGGCCATACCTCAAGGCTCGGGCCGTGGCGCTCTTGGCTTCAAGTCAGGGGCCGAGTGCACCGCCAAGAAGGCTGTGGACACTCGGAGCAATCAGGCTGCCACGCTGGTGGCTATTGCTTGCAGAAGGCTGTATGACGAAGGGCAGATTGATCGCTTCCTCAATTCAGCCCCCTCCAAATATTCAGGCGATTAGGAATATCCCAACTTGCGGAGGGCCTCCACCTTCTGCTCCCGGCTCATAGATGAATCATTTCGAATTGCAATCGCCTGCGGATTTTGATCCAGTGCTTGCTGCGCGCCCTGCCCCGGCTGCTGCACCCACTGCCCCGTCTGCCGATTGAACACCGCGGATGGTGTGTTGTAGGCCCGGCCGCTTACTGCATCCACCTGCTGGCCACCCGGCACCACAAGGTAAGGATCTGCATCTTGCCGTCCACTCAAGGTCATCAAGGCCTGCCGTGCAGTCTGTCGCTGCTCGCTCGTGGATTTGGGATCGATAAGCTGCCCACGCAGCTGCTCCTGTTGGGCGGCAGCACGGTTTGCATACCCTTGTGCCTCTGCATCGAGATTTAGTCGACCCATTTGCACAGCCCCACTCATAGCACTTCGTGCATTGGCGCCTTGCTGCTGCATGCCTTCGCGCTGCAAGTTGGCTTGCTGAACCATTGCACTGTTGTCCAGCCCTGCCTGCTGCTGCTGCAGAGCTGTGTCGTTTGCGAGCGCGGCTTGGTATGCCATGACCGCTGGCGTGACTTCGCCTCGACGCACGTTTCCCCACCGCTGTGTGTTGGTGATGCTGCTGGCAGAAGTGGCCAGGTTTTCCAATTGCTTGCGAGCCGAATAGTCGTTGGTGCTGTTGGCTGTTTGCGGAGTTGCAACTGCAGGCACGGAGGGGCTTGCAGGGCTCAAGCTTGCCATTTGCTGCCGTGAGCCGGCCTGTCCTTCCATGAAGCCGCCCCCCGGTGCTTGGCCATTCACGGTGATACTGCCCGAGATATTTGATCCGCTGTAGCTGTTGCCCACACGGGTCACGTTGCCAGAGGGCGCTGCCGACGGCGTGCCGGGAGGAGTGGCCATAGCCTGCGATGGGGGCTGCGCGCCAGCCGCTGTTGAGGTTGAGGAACTCGCTTGCGGTGCCGCCGGCGCTGGCGATGGTGCAGCGGCCGTTGGTTGCGCAGCTGGTGAAGCAGCCACACCCAAGAGCGCGCCGCCACCAACTACAGGCGTATACGAGCCCAACGCCTGAGCAGCACGACCTGTGGCGGTCACGGCTGGTGCAGCCGCGCCCAGCGCTCTTGCTGCTGTATTCGCACCCAGCCCCACTGCGCCGGGAACTGCCGCTGCCCCTGGCAAAGCGCTCAGGGTGTTCATCACGTTGCGACCCACCTCGGTATTTAAGGGACTGTTCTGGGAACCGTCGGCCGCTGGTGCCTTTATGTCGGTGTCCATCGGAATCTGGCTGAGCCAGTCCTGCGCGCGCGAGCGGCGCTGTGTGGGGTCAACGGTTGCCATTGAGAGGGCCTTTCACTTGAGACTGGTGCAAGTCTCCCAGTGCAAAGGCCTCCAGCCAATCCCTAGCGGGTGGCCTTACCAGTGGCTGCGCACTATCGGCGGCCGACGATCGCGCTGCTTACGCTGCACGTTGGCATCGGGCCGCCTGCCAAATGCCTGTTCAAAGAGCGCCAGATGCTCACCAGCCTTGACGGCATCAAACGTGTCGGCGTCCTGCTTGAGGTGCGCACGGTACATCAGCCAATGCATCAGGCGCGTGTGGTAGCGGCTGGGCAGCTCAGGCGTCTCCCCACACGCACCAGGCCGCAGAGGATTCAGGGCCCCACGGTAAACGGTCAAGTGGATTGTGCCCGGCACCGTGGGGCGGGGCAGGATGCGCAGCTGCGGCGGACGCGCCCCGCTGGCCTGTTCAAAAATAAAGTCTCGGGGATGACCAGAGCGCTGCTCCCAGTTGCAATTCAGCGCATCCTCTGCTTCCACGCTCGTTTCGCAGATGGCACGGCCATTGAAGGCTGCCCGCTTGATCTCCAAGACGCAGTGGTGCAGCGGGTAGGTGTCTTGGCCAGGCACAACCGCCAGTGTGCACACCTGTGCGGTGGCGCGGTCCTCGATCAGCTTGGCGCGCTCACACGCCTCTTGCACTGCCTCGTTGAGAAAGCCGACGATCTCCTCCGATGTCCAGAACGGTGGATCGGCCTGGTCCAGGACGTCTGCCCGGAAGGTCGAGATGAAATCGCCGACATTCATGGTGCAGCCTTAGTCGCCAGCGGAGACGACCAGCCACTCAGCTTCGACTTCTTCGCGGGTGACTGCGAAGCCCAGGCGAGCTTTGAGCTTGGTCAGGTTCGGCTTGCCTTCGGCAGTGAAGTCGCCTTCTTCGCCACCATCGAGCATGGCCTGCAGCGCCTGCTTGATCAGCAGGGAGCGGTTGGCCGTGTCAACTGGGGTGGTGCCGCCGGCGGTGGTTTGGACCACTGCACCTGCACCGTCAGCTTGTCCGGTGACGATGATCGCGCCGCGGGCAATGGCTTCGCGATGGAAGATCGCAGGGATTTCGTTGCCTTCGGTCGAGATGACCGTGGTGTGGCCACTGGTCAGCCCGATGTGCATCGGCTCAGCGGTGGGAGAGCGAAATTTGAGCATGGTGATTCATCTTTCAAAAGACCCGGCAGGTTTGACGCTGCCGGGTGAAAGGCCTTAACGGCCCGACCACTGAGACAAACTCAGCCTTGAGTGAAAGCCGACCGGCCTTCCACGTAGTAGTGCACAGTCACCCGCGCCAGGCCAGCGGTGGCAGCCGCTCCCGTCTGGGCGAGCAGCGCATTGATGGCTTGTGCAGCAGGCGTCTTGAAACCTGTGATGGTCAGCGCAGTGCGGCCAGCAGTCTTCAAGTCGATGGGTGTTGCGGTGTAGCGGTCATCGTCGGCCGCATCGCCCAGCTTCAGAGTCGCCGTGGTGGCGCTGTTCCAGGGCGTGATGACAGTCACATCACCGCCCACGGGCACGGCATTGCCGGGCAGGTCAATGGCAGCTTCTGCGGTGCCGTAAGCTTTGGGATCGCCAAAGGCGATCAGCATGGTGGCCACAATCAGTTCCTGGCGGCCGGCGTTCTTCTTGATCGACATGATCAGCTCCTATCAACAACAAGGGAAAAAGGATGGCAGGGCACCCTGGCCCTGCCCTGGAGGCTGCTTACTGCAGGTAGTGGTCGACCGCCACAATGCCGAAGTCTTCGACACTGTCGTCGTAGATCGAGTGGAACTGTGGCTTGAGGAAGCCGATCATCTTGTCCACGTTGATGCCCTGCTGGCTGTCGTACTGGAAGAGCTTTTCAACCCAGTCCGGCGCGCCCAGGTCGCACATGGCCATGGCTTGTGCACCGCACAGCAGCGTGCGGGTGCCGTTGACGTTGCCGTCGGCGCCCCACTTGGAGCCAGCTGCTGCACCCTTGGTGTTGTAGACCTTGTTGTGCTCGTGGATCACGGCGCCGTCCACAGTCACAGTCGCGCCGCTGAACCAAGGCGAATCCGTGCCCGCCTTCGTGGCCACCGCCACCACTGCGCGCTGGTAATCGGGGTCCTTCTTCAGCGCCGCCAGCGTGCCGGGGGCCACCAGCAGCACAAAGTACTGCTTGCCGCCATCGGTCAGTGGGCGCACATAGTGCTCCTTGGCGTAGGCGATCAGGTCCACGATCATCTTGTACGAAGGCAGGAACGCTGGCGTGATGGCCGCAGTGTTGGACGCCTGCAGGCTGGTGCCGTCGTACATCAGGGAGCGCTTGGCGCTCGGTGCACGCACATCGGCGGCGAAGGACAGCGACGGGAATGGCGAGCCCACGCGCAGTGCGCCGTTTGGCTTGTAGGCGTAGCTGATGCCCGACATGGTCAGGAATGCCAGCTGGTCGCAGCGATCAGCCAGCCAGTAGGCCAGGTTGTCGCGGCCGGTCTCGCGAAAATTGATGACCGTCTTCTGGTCAGACAGCTTGCCCTTGTTGCGCACACCATGGGTCATCAGGTCCAGGCTGATGATCTGGCTGTGCGACTGCATGGCTTCTTCGTTGCCTTCGCGTTCGTTGTCGCCGATCACACCGTCTTCGACCAGGTCGGCAACCAGTTGGAAGATGGCCTGTTCGCCCTTCTCCGTCTTGGTCAGCTCCTTGATCACCTGCACCATCGAGCCCTGGGTGGTGCCCATGAAGCGCTTGAGGAACATCTGGTCGCGGGCGGCGCGCCAAACGTCGCGCGACCAGACCAGCTTTTGAACGGGCGTCAGCCCTGCGAAATTCGTCTGCATTGCATGCTCCAAATAAGTGGTTACTTGTTCGGGACATGCGCCGCCCTATTGCGAAGTGCATGGCATGGGCTGCCAAGGGGCCAGGCCTTTTACGTCGGCCAGCAGACGAGGTGCACCCTGTTTGAACCAGCAGGCCGGGTGAGTGCCTGCTGGGGTTTGGCTATCAGTCGCCGCGCAGCTTCTTGATCTCAGCGGGTGACAGGTTTTCGAACTGCTCGTCCGTCATCTGCGCCACGTTGATCCTGCCTGCATTGGCTCGATCACCCACACCGCCGTTCAGTGCTGGAGGCTGAGCCACTGAGGCTGCAGCGCCGCGAGCAATTGCAGCTGATGTACGAGAGTCTGCCGGAGCTGCTGCAGAAGCAGAATCCTTACCCGGGGTAGGCGCTGCAGCGGCGACAGGAGCGAACCGGGGTGCGATGGCGGCCACAGCCACGCGCAGAGCTTCGTGAGCAGGCATGCCCTTGGCGATCTTGGCGTCACGCGCTGCCACGATCAGCTCCACTGCCTCGGCGCCCTCTGCCGTGTCCAGGTACGGGTATTTCTCGATCGTCAGCGCCGTCTCAGCTGCAAGCGCCCGGCTCACGGCTTGCTGGTGTTCAGCCTGGCGCTGCTCATCGGCGCGCTGGATTGCCGCCTTGGTGGCTTCATCACGCAGGTGCGCGTTGATGCCCTTGCGAATTTCGGCAGCTCGCTTGTGGTCGCCATCGATCAAGGCGCTCACATATGCCTGTTCCTGGGCATCTTCGTCGAAGGGTGCTGCCGGCGCAGCTGCTGGTGCTGCTGGTGCTCCTGCAGCAGGTGCAGGGGCTGGGCTGGGCGCTTGGCTGCCGCCTTGGCGCAAGCGCTCGATCTCGGCCTGAGCTTCGGCCAGATCCTTCTCAGCCTGCTTGCGACGCTCATTTACTTCATTGAAGCGAGCGGGGGGGATGCCAGCGGATCGGCCGCCTTGGCCGCCCTCGCCAGCACCTTCTGCTTCCTGGCCTTCGCCAGCGCCCTCGCCGCCTTCGCCACCCGCTTCACCAGCCTCTGCACCCTCGCCGCCGGCATCTTGGCCGACCAGGCTGGCCAGGGTGCTGGCGTTCAGTTCAGGGTCGACAACGTCGCCACGGTCTTCAGCAGGTGCAGGTGCAGGAGCGGCGCCAGTGCCGCCTGCGTCAGAGCCGCTCTCGCCAGCTTCGTTCAGGCGCTTCATCAGTTTCAACAGCAACATGTTCATGGTTCGGTCCTCTCAGTGGTCTATGTAAATGGGTGCTCAGTTCTTGCTGCCGCTCTGGAGCGCCTGCAGGGCGCCCAGCTCAGCCATCTTTTCCTTGGCCTTTCCGAGCGCAGCCTTCAGTCGGGCCGGGTCCTTGCGGATCTCCTCGGCGCGCGCCAGGGTGCGCATGTCGTCTTCTGCTTGCCAGTCGCGTTCAGAACTCGCCACGGCAATGTCTTTCTTGGCCATATCGGCTCCTTCAAAGTTGCAGGCCGTCTGGCCCAGGGGTTTTGATGCCGGCCATCAAGCCGACGCCGGGATTGGCTGGAAGCACAGGGTTCGTGTTCTGCGCAGCACCTGGTGGCAGCACCGGCTCAGCCATGGCGGCCGCGCCGCCAGTTGCAGGGACTGCAGTGGCCGGCATGCCAGATGCAGCAGGCACAATCGGCGCCGCGTCATGGTCCACATAGCCAGCGGATCCCAGCAGGCCATCGGCCGTCGTGGCGGTGCCCGGCGTCATCTCAATGATCTGAGCCGTCTGAACTGCGCTGTATTGCGTCTCGACATTCGTGCCGATAGCTCTGTTGTCGGACAGACGGGCATCTGCCTTGGCCTTGATCGCCTGCGCAGCCATGAGGTCGGCCTTGGCCTGCAGCGTCGGATCGACGGGCGCCTGGCTTGACTGCATGGCTTTGAGGATCTCGGGCTTGTCGGCCAGGTTGGAGTAGCGGATCACGGTGGCATCAGGCAGGCGCACGCCAGCATTGCGCATTTCCATCACCTGCTGGAACTGGCTGTTTTCGAAGGTCACCTGCATTGGCTGCTCCGAAATCACCACGTCATAGGTGCCCACGGTCACATCGTTGATATAGTCACCTGTCGCGGGGTCAAACTTGTTGATCTCCAACACTTCGTCTGTTGGCTTGCCGCTCAGTGGATCCATCTCCGTGATGCGGAAGATGCGGTAGCTGTCGTAGTAGCGCTGGATCAGCTTGGTGATCCGCGTGGCCAAGAGGTGCCGGGTGTAGGCCAGGTTGTCGAGTGGCACCGCCAGTTGCTGCTGGCTGGCGAACTGCTTTGACTGGATGGCGATGCCAGAGATCTCAGGCCCTTGGCTGCCGCGCATCGCGTCGGGCACCGTCACATCCTTGAGCGCCTTGTCTGCGCGGTCGATGATGCGGTCGATGCCGGTGGGCACCTGGTTGGGCCCGATCTTCGTGGGCGGCTTGCTTTCCTTCTTGTACTCAATGACCAGGCCCGTCTGCGCGCCGACACTCTCCAGCTCCTCGGTCTCCATGTTGGAGAGCGACCCCTCCTCCACCATCCAGCCGCCGTTGGCCGAGCTGTTGAGGATGTGAATGAACTGGCTCACCGCTTTGTTCAAGACTTCTTGCGGGCCAATGGCGCTATCAACCATGCCGCGCGTTTTGCCGCGTCGGAAGTAGGCGAAGTACGGGACAGTCGTGAAGTGGTCGTAGGGGCTGTAGTCATCGTGCAGCGTGCGGCACCAAGTACTCACGACCCAGCGAATGCGCTTGCGCATACGCTTTGCACGCACCGCGCCTTTAGCCAGTGCGTCGGTTTTCGAATCCTCCGCCATGGTGGCCTCCACCAGCACATCCCCGGTGCTGGGGTGCACCAGGCACGGCGTGAGCTCGTAGACAAACTGCTGCCGCTCAATCACGCGGTAGCGCTTGAAGCCTTGTTCGTCAGTGCGGTAGGCGTCATACAGACTGGCCTGGCTGAACATGCCGAACTTGCTGCGCTCTGCCTCGTCATCGAAGTCGCCGAAGTCCGGCCCGTCATCGTTGCTCGATTCAGCCTCGGTGCGCGCGGCCTTACCGTAGCGCTGCTCGATCTCATCCAGCGTCAGCCAGCGGGTCACCAGCACATCACCCCAATCATCAGGGTCGTAGCTCTTGGCGTCCGGATCCGGGATCACATCCAAGGGATCCAGTGTGTCGATGGCCACCTCGCCCAGGATGTTGCTCTCGAAGTCCATACGCAGGTCAAAGTAGCCACGCTGCGCGATCAGACCATCGCTGAACACCTGCGTCTCCATCCAATGCAGGTTGGTCGAATCCGTCACCTGCTTGACAAGCTTGGTCAGGATCGTGGCCTTATCGAGGTCGGCCTGGCCGCCGCGCGGCTTGTAGACGATGTCCATGCGGTTGTGGATCTGGTAGCCCACGGCTGAATTGATCGAGGGCTGCACCTCGTTGAACTCGTAGCACGGCCGGCCCTGATCCTGCAGCACTGCACGATCCACCGCGCTCCACTGCTCACCGCCGCCCAGGTACATGCCCTCGCACCGGTTGGCATGCTCCATGAATTGGGTATGGCCACGGTCCTTGCCGTAGAGGTAGCGGGCCCAGTTCTCTCGCGCCTTGTCGTTGTCTTGTGCCATGGTGTTCATGCGGCCTGAGCCGATCCTCGTTTGCGCTGGCTGATGCCCAGGCGATCACGCCAGGAACGTTCCTTCTTCGCCTGCTTGGGGGTGGGGATGTTGGAGACAAAGGTCATGGCCACGCAGTCGCCCTTGTCCGGGCTGCGGCCCAGCGCCTCGCGGATCTCGTCCTTGCTGCGCACCTGAATGGCGGCCTTCTGGCCCATGGTCACCACCTTGTAGCGAACGGCGCACAGGTCGGCGGCCAGCTCTGGATCAGGCGGCAGCGCCACGGGGTCTGGGTTCAGAGGGTCCAAGGCTTCACGCATGCGCCAGTACATCTCGGCGCGCTTGTTGCGAAAGCGCAGCTGGCCGGCCTTGTCCATGAGCTCGCTCGAGTTGGAGCCAACAACGGACAGCACCAGCAGGTTGAGCCCCACCAGGAAGTCCAGCGCGCTCGAGCCAATACCAATACCGTCCACGCATATGCACGCGCCGTTGCGCACGAGGGGCACCACAAAGCCGGCGGCCTTGGGGCCGTCATTGGTCACGATGCCAGGCACGGTCACAAGGTGATCGAACCAGTTTCCATAGCGCGGGGCAGCGCTGGATTTGTCGATGCCGCCGCGCGCGGGGTCGAAGCCGAGAGCGGTCATTTGGCCCTTGGCATCCCTGGGCTTCCAGCGGGCCTGCGCTGCCTTCACCCATTCGGTCGGGATCAGCTGCCAGGCAGGGTCAGCCGCGCCGGCGTTGAAATCCCCACGCAGCATCTGGGAGCGCAGGGGCTCGGGCAGCGCCTGCAGCTTGGCCTTGTAGCCAGTGGCTGCCAGGAACAGGTTGTCATCCACGCTCGACGGGATGAATGTGCGGCTCTGGGGCTTGACCAGTTCGCCCCCCATCATCACAGGCTCAGGCCCGTCGGTCTCCTGGTCCTCGCCCTTTTCGTTGGTGAAGTACCAGCGCAGCTCACCCGGCTTGGCAGGGTTGCCGTGGTTGGGGTCCAGCCATGGCGCCCAGAAGCGCTTCACCCACTCGCCTTCCGGCTCAGTTGGGGGGTTGCCAGCGCACACCACGCGCTGGCGCACCTTGGGGTTGTCAGTGCGCAGCCAGCCGATGAGCGTGCGAAACTGCATCTCCGTAAAGTGGCAGATCTCGTCGAACAGCTTGGCATCATGCGGCCGGCCCTGGTACTTGATCCAGTCGCCTGCGTCCTTCACGCTGCCCAGCTCCAGGATCCGCTTGCCAGGCAGGCGCCAGACACCGTCTTGGCTGTTGTAGCCCTTGCGGGTGCCGATGATCTTGGCCATGCGCTCTTCGATACCCACCAGCTGCACAGCTTCGCGCCGGAAGATGATGCTGTGCTCTTGAGAGGTAAGCGACAGGCCCAGCAGCAGATCGGTCTTGCCGCCGCCGGCCGAACCGCCATAGAAGACGATGTCCGCTGGCGAGTTGTAGGCGCTCAGCTGCGGGCCATCCTGCGGCACCCAGATCGGCGCACCATCGGCCAGTAGCAGTTTGTCCAGCTCCCGCTTGAGATCGGCAGGCATGGCCTTCACCATCTCCAGCATTTCTGCGGTGGATGGAGCCTTGCTCATGAGGCTGTGCCTCCTGAGATTGCAGCCAGGGCGCTGGGGTTGGCCGCCAGCATTCTGGCCATGCGCACGGCCCGCTCTGCATCCGTCAGCTCGCGACCACCCAACTGGCCCGGCATGTCGCCGCCCTCGGCATCATCCTTGATACCCCAGGCCTGGCGTTCCAGCCCTATCAGCAGGCGCAGGGATTCAGCCAGAGAGCGCATGGTGTTGGAGCGGCCAGCCAGGCTCATGGCCCGGTTCATACCGTCCTGAAGCTTGGCGCGCGCCGCGCTGCTCAGCTGTTCGCCGGCCGGGCGCTCGGCCAGCGCCTGCTCGATTTGTTCGAAGAGTTCTGGCCGCGTGGTCTGGAGCTCAAGCTCTTCCAGCAGGGACAGGCACAGGTTGCGGGCCCGCTGAATGTCGCGGCGCTGGCCTATGCGCACATTGGCCACAACCTGCGCGTTGCCATCGATCACCTGCTTCTCAGCCACCCGGGCCTCTTTGGATACCTCGCTGGATACCGCCGCTTTGGATACCAGCGCTTCCGCCTTCGCGTGGATCTTCTGGGTGAGGTCGCGCTCCCATCCATCACGCTTCGCACGCTTGTTGATGGCCCCATGGGTGATGCCGTGCTCATCGGCGATCTGGCGCAGCGTCTTGATGGCTGCCCGGTAGTCCAGCTCGATGCGCTCCCAGTCCACAGCCTGGCGTGCAGGCGCGAGGTTTTGTTTGCTGTCGGTCGATGTCTTGGGCGTGGTCATTGGACGAATGATCCATGCCGGACTCCCCCAGGTCGAACCCTATCGGGGGTAGGTGTTGCCACCTGTGGGAGACGCTACCCGATCAAGGCCATCTGGTTGCTTTTCTGAGCCTCTTTCAGTTGCCGCGCCAGAGCCGCCTGGGCGCGCTCCATGTCGCTGATGCGATCGGCCAGCGCCCGGTTGCGCACCGTGGCCTCAACCAGCAGTGCCGCCACATCGTTCTGCGTCTGCAGCTGCGCATACTGCAGGGCAAAGCCCCCCAGCTGGCGGGCCAGGGCCCGCGCCTCTGGGGTGAAGAGGCGCAGTTCCTGGTCCCCGATCTCGATCAGCACCATGTTGTTGTGCAGGTCGGTCACGGAGATGGCCCGGGGCTCGGGCAACGGGTCCACCACTTCATAGACGCCATCGACCAGGCGCCGCATGCGCCCTTCTTCGATCCAGCGGCTGACGTGGTCGTCGACCTTGGTGTAGGGGAAGTCTGTGAGCTCCATCAACCGCTGACGACTGATCGCCTGACCAGCTTCGCGCAGCGAGACAATGCAGTCCCAGATAATCTGTCCTGTGGAGTTGGTGCTAACGGTAGTATTCATCATCATTTCCCGGTAAACTGAGTTTGCTCAGGTCTCAGACCGGGAAACGCCACCTTCGGGTGGCTTTCCTTTTTCAGCCGTCCATCAGCCGGCGCACGGTCACGTTGAGGGCATCAACCTCGTCCATCTTCTTGATCCGCCACATGGCGCGCTGGCCGTGCCACCCGTTACGGCTTCCCTGGTGGCACTCCTTGCACAGGGCCACTGTCGTGTACTGGCTCCCCTGCTTTACGTGGTGGGCATCGCTGGGTCCCGGCTCGTCGCAGACGCTGCAGGGCAGTTCCTTGACCCTGGCCAGGTGGTCGCGCTCTTTGGCGTTGAGGCGGTTCAGCATGCTCCGCACCCTCCCCTTGCCAGTGCAAACACGCTGTTGGGCTGCGTGCGCAGGGCCAGCGCCACCGTTTCTGCCGCGCTCAAGGGTGCCGGCGGCTCCGCTTTGACGGGTTGGTGGGGGCTGGCCATAGCCTCCAACATGGTCTGGCTGCCGTCGGCCAGCTGGTACTTGACGGGCCTTCGGCTGCGATCGACGCTCATAAGGCCCAAGCTCACGGCCCGGGTGCAGTAGGTCCAGGTGTGGCGCGGCTCAATCTCTCCCTTCATGCGCGCGGTGATCTCCGAGCAGGTGCAGGAACCGAGCTTGCCAACGATATCCAGCACTTCGCGGAAGCGCTGCCCCAGTGGGCGGCCAGTGGTGTGGGTCATTGGCGGAACTCCCCAAAAAACGATTCCATGCTGGCCCAGCGCTGCTGTGCGTTCTGTGTGGGCCACAGGACCAGTTGTGCATGCTCAGTCCACAGGAACTGGTCAATGTCGCGATGCAGCTCACAGAAGGCTGCTTCGTCCATGCTCTCGAAATCCATGCTCTTGGGCACAGCGATGGGCTTGCCGTCCAAGCCGGGCACGAAGTCGCAGTGGCCGGCGCCCATAAGGAGCCAGGCGCGCAGCTTGCTGGCATCGTCGAAGGCCTCGGTGCGGTCCAGCAGCCGGTTGATCCTCAGGAAGAAGAAACGGTGATGCTCAGGCGAACGCGGCAGCCAGAACTGGAAGCCCAACGTTTCGCCAGGCTTGAGGCTGTTCACCGCGTTCTTGAACCTGGCATAGGCCCGGTGTCCAGCAGCATCGGAGCCGCAGAGCTTCCCGTCCTGGCCTTTGGTGATGACGAGGCGGGTCATGCCAGCTCCTGGCGGCCCCAGTGGGCCAGCAGCACGCTCTCGGCGCGGTTGTGGTCTTTGGCGCGGGACAGCGAGGCGGCGGCCTCTGGGTGCTTGGAGCGGGCCAGCGCCAGCGACTCGCCCTTTTCCTTGCCCACGCCCAAATCCTTCTTCCACTGGCGCGGCGCCACGTACCGCACCTTGTATTTCAAGCATTCCAGCACCGATTCAATAGCGCCCAGCGAGCGCAGCAGGCTGCCTTGCGTCTGCACGGCATTGTTGGCGCCGCCCATGGTGCCCACTTGCTCGAGCACGACGGTGGGCAGGCCATCTTCTGCCGGGCAGTGCTTGAGCAGCAGCTGGCACAGCGCGCGGCCGTCGATCTTGCGCTTGACCAGCGCCTTGGGGCCGGCACCAGGTGCAGCCATGGTGGGCAAGTCGAACACCACACGCACGCCGTTGTGGTCGGTGACAGCGATCGCGCCGGTCAAACCTGGGTCAATTCCAATAATGATCATTGGTGGTCGCTCCTATTTTTAGATGTCGTCGGTGTAGTGGCTGGCCTTGCGGCGGCCGAGATCTGGGGTGCTTAGCGGCTCTGCGCTGTCGGTCCAGTGCTGGTAAGCTCCGTCGAAGGCCAGCGGCACGCTGCCAACGCGGCCCTGGCGGTTCTTGGCGAAATCGACTTCGACGACTTTGCCGCCGTGGGACGAGATGTGGTTCAGGCTGAGCAGCATCACAACGTCCGCGTCTTCCTCAATCGCGCCCGATTCCTTGAGGTCGGACAGCTGAGGCTTGCCGCCTACGCGGCTCTCCAGGCCACGGTTGAGCTGGCTGAGCGCGATGATCGTGATGCCCAGCTGCTTGGCCAGGGCCTTGAGCCCGCGGCTGATCTCCTCGATCTGGTGGTGCCGCTTGTCGTTGGTCTTGCGCGAGCCGCACAGCTGGATGTAGTCGAGCACCAGCAGCTTGATACCGTGCTGGCGGACCAGCGCCCGGGCCTTGGCCTGGATGTCGGCCAGCGTCAGGGCCGGTTGGTCATCCAGGAAAAGCGGAAGCTTGACCATGCGGTCGATAGCGGCCGTCAGCCGGGCCCAGTCCTGGTCACGCATCTGCCCGGTGATGATGTTGTCCAGGAAGATGCGGCCGGTATTGGCGCCAATGCGGTCCATCAGGTCAGCCTTGGGCATTTCCTGCGACAGAAAGCCCGCGCCCACGCCGTCGGCTGCCAGGTTCAGGGCAATTTGCATCGCCAGCGAGGACTTGCCCACTGCAGGCCGGGCAGCCAGGATGATCAGCTTACCGGGGCGCAGGCCACCGTTTAGCCGCTTGTCCAGGCCTGGGATGCCGGTGCGAATGCCTGGCTCGATCTCGCCTCGGGAGAGCTGCTCCACACGCTCGCACAGTGCAGCGGCCATGTCGCCCACCGCCACCGGCGCCTGCCGGCCGCGATTGACCGCCAGCGCCTGAAGCTTGGCCTGGGCCTGGTCCAGGCGCTCGGCCGAATCCAAGCCCGGCGTCACTGCCAGCTCGCGCACCTCCCACGCTGCGTCCATCAGCCCGCGACTCATCGAGCGCTCGAGCACCACCTCGGCGTAGCGCTTGACGCTGCTGAGGCTGAACGACACCTGCGAAATGCCGTTGAGGTAGCCCAGATCGATATCGGCGTGGCCCGCCTCCTGCAGGGCCACCAGCACGCTCACCACGTCCGCCGGCCTGCCTGAGATCACCTGCGCGGCGATGGTCGTGAAGATCTTGGAGTTTCGCGGGTCGTGAAAGTGGCGCGCCTCGAGCGTGTCCCCCACTTCGTCGAACAGGTCGTTGTTGAGCATCAGCGCGCCCAGCACGCTGGTTTCAGCCTCTGGCGACCAAGGGGCCACGGTGCCGTCGGCGGCCAAAGCGTCATGCGGTTGCATGGGCGGCCTCCTGCTCCTTGCGCTTGGCGGCCCGGGCGTCCAGCACCTGCTTGTGCTGCAAGCCTGTCGAGGACCAGCTCACCACCCCGCCCTCACCGGTGAACCACAGCGAGAACCAGCGGTCCTTCACCGAGTTGGTGAATGTGCCCACCCAGTCTTTGTAGCGCTTGGCTTTGTACTGCGAATCCTCGGTGTAGCGCTCACGGAACACCACCCAGGCCACCTGCAGCATTTCGTCGCTGATGCCGGCGTCTTGGGCCCAGGTCCGGACCGAGTGATCGTCCGGCACGGGCTTGACGCCCTTCTCGCGGCAGTCGGCCAGGTACTTGGCCAAGGTGGTCTCTTCACGTTTTTGTCGACCAGAGGGGGAAGGTGCTGGCGATTTCGCCACGCGCCCCTTCTCTGAACGTAGTGAAGAGGAGGTATCTTGTTCTTGCTCCTGTTCTTGTTCTTGGCTTCGTAGGGCCTTTGAAGGGGCTTTCGAAGAGTCGCCATTTCCACGCTTTCGTTCAAGGTGGAAAGCCTGTTGATAGCGGTCGAAGAAGACGCCCAAGAAAGGGTTGTCCGGGAGCGCGTCGTAGTCCTTCTGGATGCCCTTGCAACGCAAGTCAGACGCTTTGAGTTCGCTAGCAATTTGGTAGCTTGCCATCTCGTGAACCCACACGAATTCCGAGTCTTCGTCGTAGGAGCAATAACCTACTTCGACACACTTCTGAAGGCCCTTCATAGCCCCTTCTTGACCTAGGCCAGTTTCGTGAGCCATGTACAAAACAGGCTGAGCGAACAAACCGAGCATGTTGGAGCTGGGCGAGGACATCAGGTACAAGGCCACCACAAGCCCTTCGGGGGACCTTCGAAGGGCCTTGATGGTCTTGCCGTGCCACATCTTTGGCACAACTTTGGCGTAGTCACGCATGAGGCAGACCCCTCTCAGCAGCCATCTGCGCTTTGCGCTCTGGCGATCGGCTATTGATCAGCGCATACATGGTCTTGCGATTGCGCTCGGCGCTCTCGTGGAACAGCGGGTCCTTGGTGAGCTCGTAGTCCACCAGGTCGGCGTGCATCAGCAGGCCCTGAGCCTTGATGCGCAGTTCCATTGCCTGGTCAGCAGGCGCCATGGCGTTTGGCAACTCATCGAAGCTCACGATCATTGCAGGCAGGTCCTGCTCACCCTCCGGCCCGATGATCCGGATCATTGACATTTGGGCGTTCATGACTGCTCCACAGCCTGCTCGTAGGCGTCGGCAAAGGCTTCTGCAGCTGCTGTGCCCAGAGGCCAGGGGCATGCTTGTTCGATGGGGGTGCCGGCCGCGCGCGCACGCTGGGCCAGGCTCTGGATGTATTCGAGGCTGACGACTTCAGGCATGGGTGCCTCCTGCGGAATCCGAATCGAGTGGATTGCCCTCGCAGAGCTTGAGCGTCAAAGTAGCGCCATGCCACTTCTGGTTCGCCCACTCGTTCATCACCTCGTTGACAACCGTGCCCCGGTCCGCGTTCACGCCTTGGAAAGCCTTGCGGTGCTCGGCCGCGGCACTGATCACCTGGAGGGTGGTCTTTGGCACGCTCGCGCGCACGCACTCGAACTTGTCTTCCGACTGAGGCTCAACGAACTCCAGCGCCTTTGCAGCGATCGCCGCGAAAGGGTTGTCGCCCGCTTTATCGCACTGGATCTGGGCGGCCTCCCATTGGCGCTGAGCCCAGTTGGCCAGCACTTCGTTGATCACGCGGCTGCGGCTGCAGTCGGCATCGCTGTAGCGCAGGCGGAAGTGCACTTCGGCGTCGATCATGTTCAGGGTGAACTTGTGCATGTTCACGCGCAGCTCCGAGCGGTCGAGGTTCGGATTTGCTTCTCGGGCGAAGCTGGGCGCTTCGTTGTCTTTGCTCAGTGTCATTTTTGGGTCCTTGTTGTGGTCAAGGTTGCTCAGGGGGTGGGTGATGGCCAGGTGGATCAGCGGGCTGAGGACTGGCGCGAATGGCTGGCAGCAAAACGGGACCTTGCGAACCGATCGGCGCGGGCAAAATCGCGTCAGGTCAGTCCTGCTGCGCCGCTCTCAATCCGGTGCAGCAATGCCTGCGCTCGCTGCTAAATCAAGTTCTGGGAACCGAGTCTCAGGAACACCGCAGATGGCGCAATGCCGAATGCCATTGATGGCAAAACCAATGGAGGCCGGGACATAGACGTGGCCGAGCGCCGCGCATTGAGTCACCAGCGCCTCCCGTTTGGCTTCGATCTCCTTGGATGCGGCGGCGATGATCGCTACGCGTTCGTTCGTAAGGGCTTGAAGGGCGTCAACGATCGCTTGACGCTGTTGGGTTTCGGTGCCTGCAGGTTCAAACATGAGGGACCTCCACAGACGCCCTGGCGCCCAGCACCCCGTCAGGCACAGCAATGCCACTACGGACGCATGCGGCAATCACGCGATCAACCAGCCGTGCTGGAAGCACGTCTGGCCACTGCGAAATGGCTTGCGGGTTGATACCAATGGCTTTGGCGGCTACAGCCACCGAGCCACCCAACAATTCAATGGCGTCTGCTTTTTTCATTCCCGAATGTTAGCACGCTTACAATCATGGAAGCAAGCACACTAACCATCAATACAAGTAAGCTCACTTTCGTGAGCACACTTCAAGAACGAATCGCAGAAATCATGGCAGCGGCCAATCTGACAGTCGGCCAAATCGCCGAGCTGACAGGGGTGTCGTCGTCTGCTGTTACGCAATGGAAAGATGGTCCGACCAAGACCATCAAGGCATCTCCCGCGACAAAGCTTGCCGCCAAGACGGGCTACAGCGCGATCTGGATATCCACCGGTGAAGGCGCCAAGCGTTTGGCACCGCAGCATTCGTCAATCTCGTCTGAAGTAGGTGATCGGATCGAACTTCGAGAAATGAGGAAGATACCGGTGGTGGGCGAAGTAAAAGGCGGGGACGACGGATACCTGGAAGAGCTCGAATATCCGGTGGGACATGGCGAGGGCTTTGTGCTCTACCCGACGAACGACCCGAACGCTTATGCAGTTCGGGTGCGTGGTGATTCGATGCATCCAAGATACCGGGCCGGCGAGTTCGTGATTGTCGAACCGAACATTGAACCGCAGGAAGGCGATGACGTGGTGGTGGCGTGCACCAACGGCAAGAAAATGCTCAAGCAGTTGAATTGGCGTCGGGATGGCGAAATCCAGTTGCTTTCCATCAACAATGGCTACGGCCCGCTCACTGTATATGAGCACGAAATTCAAACGATCCAGCTGGTGGCTGGCAGAGCGCGTCGCAATGCTCTGCAGTTTTAGCTCGAACGTTTACCGAGGTGCCACATGAATGAAAAGGATGTGTGCCTTGCTTCTCTCCAGCGCCATGTGCCACACACATTTGAAGCGATGCAGCACCTAGTCATGGCCATGGACGACTATGTCAAAAGCATAGGTAAGAAGACCATCTTCGGTAAGGACAAGGCTCCAGCGGCTTATGAGAAGTATCTTCAACACCTGCAGCGAACATGCCTTGCGCTACAGCGAGACGGGCAAGTCTCCCCCAGTGCAAGCTCAGAAGAAATCATACTGAAGCTGCAATCAGTCATAGCTCTGTTCAAAAGAGCGTTTCCGAATTGGCCCAATGCCTACATGTACTTTGAGTGGTCAACAACGGAAGACAAGAGCAATACTGCTGGGCTGATCACCCTTCTTGTGGGTTGAGCATCAGCGCTGTTGTGTGACTGACCTATACCGGCTACCTACGCACTGACTGCGTCCCCTACACCCAAATGCGCCGCCGCAAAGGCGGTTTTTTTTCGCCTACGCCCAGAAATGTTAGCTTACTTAAAAATATTTCGTAAGTATGCTTGACTTTGAATGTAAGCACGCTAACAATACTACTTAACGACACCATACAGCACAACAGTTCTGCAGGTGGCGCCACCGGCCAGATGGTCAACCGGCGTCGAAAGATGGGAAGGGGTAGCTGAGGCGCTACATGCGCAGTAAGTGACGACCCCGAGGAGCCATGAAGGTGCTGCCCTTGCACCGCGGAGGATGGGGCATTGTTAGGTCTGGAGCCGGGCGACCGGGAAGAGCTAGACCGAAAACCAACGCGCTTTTCCATAGAGCGCGTTGATTTTCAAGATCAACGCTTCAATCCAGTGGCGCCGCCTTGAACGAGCTTCACGCTACCGGTGGTAGACGACAAAAAGCTATCTTGGGCTTTTGTCCAGTTTGTCGGGTTCGCTTTGCGAGTCGGCTTCTTGCGTTTCTTGGTCTTGCCCGAGCGGATCCGGTCAAGGGTCGTTTTGAATCGCTCAAAGCGTTCGACCAGTTCAGGATGCTTTGCGTGCAATGCCTCCAATTCGGTTTCAGCCCCAGGCAATCCAGCCAGGGCGCGAACCCAAATCCTGTGCAGTTCTTGGTGTGGGATGTCCATGTTGCCTCCGTGCACAAGCATATACCGCCCCGTCATTTCCAGCACTTTCAGTAAACAGCAGTTTGGCTTAGGGAGCGCGTCATGTAGGAAAGATGGCCCGCACGAGCCTATCGTGCCCCGGCCTGCAGGGTTAGCAGGACCATCATTTGAGCGGCGGCGTGGAAAGCAGACACGCAGCTGTGATTCCTGGGGATTGTGTTCTGGCGAGGATGCACCCTTCGGGCACGGCTTACGCACAGCAGGAGTAGCGCCCTGCCCGCTCAAATGATGGTGTCCGCATGACCGTAGCCGGCTGGCTAGAACCCGGCCCGGAAGAAGTGACAACACCCCGGCCATGCCGGTATCGAGATTGCGCTCAATCACGAGAAGCGAAAGTAGCCCGGCCACCATCAGCCCACCCTCCCCGCCCGATACCCCTCGGGCGTTTGAGCCACCCTCACCGGTGGCTCTTTTTTATTCCCCTGAGCGCTGCCCTCCAGTCGGCGCCTTCGCCCGCCCCCACAGCGGGCTTTTTTATTTCGAGGAGAAGCCCATGAACGACTTGTCCATTCAACGCGCGCTGGCTCGCGGGCAGCGCCGCTGGGACGACATGGAGCCAGACGACGACGATCCGCCCGTTTCCATGGCCGTGCACATGGAGTTGGTTGACAAGTTCTTCAAGCTAGAGGAGCAGAAGGCTCGCCTGCTTGAAGAGGCCCGCGACCTGGCTCAAACAGCCAACCGCACCCGCTGCTGTATGGGCGACAGGATGCTGCGGCTCTGCGACGAGATAGAGGGCATTACCCCGGACCCTGAGTTATCACAAGAGGAGCCAGATGCATGAAGCGCATCCCCTTCCCCGCTGATGTCAGCGACACCACCCGCCGCTACCCGCGCACTCTGGAACAGGCCTTTGGACCGTACCAGCGCCAATCTGTGATTGTTCCCATGGGCCCGGCTGTAAGCGGCCAGGCATCAATGCCTCTCTCCGCGCTGATCATCTGCATTGCGGCAGCAGCGCTGGCCCTGCTGAGCGGCTGCACTGGCGCAGATGCTGGTGAGAAGCCCCAGCCCAAGCACCTGGTCGCCCAGCAGGAGCAGCGCCGGGCCGTCGCAGCGGCGCACCTGTGCGGCCCTGGCAAGACAGCCGTGTGGCACGACAGCTTCGAAATGCAATGCATGCGAGAGGTGAACCCTTGAGAACCATTCTTCACGCCTTCCTCTGGAGCGCCATCACGGCGCTTTCTTTTTGCGCGGCTGCCTGGCTTGCGACATCGGCCCGCGTTTTCTGATTTCCGCTCACCACCAATGACCACCACTTGAGAACACCATGACACAAACATCTAACGAGCTCGCAATCAGCGGCACCAGCAGCACTGGCCTTGTGCTCAGCAACGACACCATGGACAAGGCTTTCCGCATGGCGGAAATGATGGCCTCTGGCCGGGCCACCGTGCCAAAGCACCTGCAAGGCAGCGCCGCTGACTGCATGGCCGTAACCCTCCAGGCGCTGCAGTGGAATATGTCCCCGTTCGCAGTGGCTCAGAAGACCCATTTGGTCAACGGCACACTGGGCTATGAAGCGCAGTTGATCATTGCGGTCCTGCAGTCCACAGGCGCGATCGTTGGAGAGTTCGAGTACGAGTACCAAGGTGACGGAGACAACTTGCAGTGCCGTGCCGGAGCCACTCCTCGGGGCAAAACCCAGATCAAATGGGGCGAGTGGCTGGCTCTCAAGTCAATCACCACAAAGAACTCACCACTTTGGAAAACCAATCCACGCCAGCAAATTGCGTATTTGCAAGCGAAGAATTGGTCCCGCCTGTACACGCCCGGTGCAATTTTGGGCGTTTACACCCCAGATGAACTGGCCCACCCACAGCCAGTCGAGAAACACATGGGCCCAGTCGATGAGGTCAAGGATCCCTACCCGCAAGACCAGTTCGAGGCGAACTTCTTGAAGTGGAAAGAGGTGATCACCGGCGGCCGCAAGACCGCAGACCAGCTGATCGCCTTCACCTACTCCCGTAACCCCAACCTGGAATTCACGGAAGAGCAGGTCAAAAAGCTTCGTGCCCTGGACCTCAAGCCTGCAGCGGCTGCCCAGCAGGAAGTGACGGATGTTCAGCCCAAGAGCACGCCGGCCGCCGACGCGCCTACTCTCAGCCCCGAAAAGCTACAAGCCGACATGGCAGCCGCCACCGACTTGGAAAAGCTCTACGAGCTGGGCAGCCTGTTGGATGCCATCCCCGACGAAGCGCAGCGCCTGCGCCTGAACGAAGTTTTCGACGCTCGCGTGGCCGAGCTGGAAGGTCAATAAATGGAAGTAGTGAATCTCACACAAGGCACGCCAGGCTGGCATGCGCACCGGGCCGCCCACTTCAACGCCAGCGACGCGCCTGCGATGATGGGCTGCAGCAGCTACACCTCGCGCTCGGAGCTGATCCAGCGACTGGCCACCGGCATCGTGCCGGAAGTGGATGCGGCCACACAGCGCCGCTTTGACGCCGGGCACCAGTTTGAAGAATTGGCCCGGCCAATCGCCGAGAAGATCGTGGGTGAAGAGCTGGCACCCCTGGTGGGCACCAATGGTAAGTACAGTGCGAGCTTTGACGGCCTGACCCTGATGGGCGAGACGGCCTGGGAGCACAAGAGCCTGAACGACCGGCTGCGCGATGCAATGACGCCCAGCGCCACGGGCGCCGACCTGCCGCTGGAGTACCAGGTGCAGATGGAGCACCAAGCCATGGTCGCTGAAACTGTGGAGCGCACGCTGTTCCTGGCTAGCAAATGGGTGCTGAACCAAAGCACAGGCGAATGGATGTGCGAAGAGCAGCGCAGCTGCTGGTACACGCCGAACCCGGATCTGCGCGCCAAGATTGTGGCCGGGTGGGCACAGCTGCAGCAGGAGGTGGCAGCCTACCAGCCGGAGGCCGAAGCACCCAAGCCCGCGCCTGAGGCCAAGCTGCGCGAAGCCTTGCCGGCGCTGCGCCTGGATGCGAAGGGTGAGATCACCACCAGCAATCTGGATGAATTCAAGGCCGGTGCGCTGGCACGCATCAACAGCATCAACACGGTGCTGGAGACCGACCAGCAGTTTGCTGAGGCCGACGACGATGCCAAGTGGTTGCGCGGTGTTGCTGACGCCATGAAGCAAGCTGGCAAGCGAGTGCGCGCCAACATGCAAAGCGTGGATGAAGCGCTGACGGTACTCGAGCAGCTGGACAAGATCGCCACAACCAAGGCCCTCGATCTGGAAAAGCGTGTGAAGTCAGAAAAGGATGCACGCAAGCAGACGCTGGTGCTGCAGGCCCAGCAGGATCTGGACAGCCATACCGCCTCGCTCAACCAGCGGTTGGGCACCAACTGGCTGCCGCGCTTGGCCGGCGGATTCGCCGAGGTGATCAAAGGCCTGAAGTCGCTCGACAGCATTCGCGACAAGGTAGCGGTGGCGCTGACCAATGCCAAGGTGGACGCGAACGCGCTGGCCGACCAACTGGAGGTCAACCGCAAGCACCTGGTGCAGGACAACGGCGACTGGATAACCCTCTTTCCAGACTTCGCCACTGTGGGCGCCAAGGCCTCCGAGGACTTCCAGGCGCTGGCCGCCATGCGCATTGGCCAGCATCAGGCGGCAGAAGCCAAGAAGCTGGAGGCTGAGCGCGAGCGCATTCGCGCTGAGGAAGAAGCAAAGGCCAAACGCGAAGCAGACGCCCGAGCAGCTCAAGAAGCGGCCGAGCGGGACCGGCAGCTCGAAGTCGAGCGTGTCCGCATCCGCGCCGAAGAGCAGGCAAAGGCTCAAGCCGATGCAGCAGAAGAGCGCAAGCGCATTCAGGAGCAAGCCCAGAGCGCCAAGGCTGAGATCACTCAGGCAGCACAAACCGGGGCGCTGGGCGAGCCTGTGGCCAATGATCTTGCCCGCCTGGCCACCAGCAACGCTGCAGAGGCAGTGGCCGGGATCGACGCCAAGCAGGTGATCAATGCAGCCCAAACCAGCGCGGCAGCCCAGGCGGATGAAAGCGTGATCAGCATCGGCAAGATCAACACCACCTTGAAGGCCGGCGGCATCGATGTGCTGGTGAATGCCGGCACGCTCGACAGCCTGGGCATCAGCTACCGCAAGGAGCGCAACTCCGTCCAGATGCCTGAATCCAGCTTCCCACGCCTGTGCCTGGCCTTGGCCATGCGCCTGCAGAAGATGGCCAACGAATACACGCATCAAACCGTGTGACCACGCCGGTACCAGTGCCGGCCCCTCCCCGCGCAGCCCCTCAACAGGCTGCGCTTTTTTCATCCCGACAAGGAAACCACCGTGAACAAGTCCGAACTGATCGAACACATCGCCACCAACGCCCAGCTCACCAAAGCAGAAGCCGGCCGCGCCCTCCACGCCGTGACAGCGGCCATTACCGACACGCTGCGCAGTGGCAAATCGCTGCAGATCATGGGCTTTGGCACCTTCGAAGTGAAGCGCCGCGCAAGCCGCCAGGGCCGCAATCCTCGCACAGGCGATTCGGTGCGCATCGAAGAATCCAAGGCCCCCAAGTTCCGCCCTGGCAAGGAGTTGAAGGCGGCGGTGAACTGACCGCCACGAACTGAGCACCAGCCGCCCGCCTCGCGCGGGCATTTTTACGACCACTGAGACCCCAAAAATGACACTTGCACTCGCCTATGACACGGAGACGACTGGTCTTCCGCTGTTCAAAGAACCCAGCGAACACCCCGATCAGCCCCACATCGTGCAGCTGGGCGCCATTCTGGTTGACCTGAACACCCGGACCACCATCGCCAGCATGGACGTGATCATTCGCCCAGATGGCTGGACCATTCCTGACGAGGTGGCCCAAGTGCACGGCATCACCACCGAACGTGCGCTCGCCGTAGGCATTCCTGAGCGCACAGCGCTCGAGATGTTCATGACCTTGTGGGATGGCCGCCTGCTGCTGGGCCACAACGAGAGCTTTGATCGCCGCATCTTGCGCATCGCCCAGCATCGCTTCCCAGCCAGCGTCTGCGATGACCAGCGCGACAACTGGAAGGCCGCCAAAAGCCACTGCACGCAACTGCTGTCCACGCCTATCCTGCAGCTGCCGCCCACGGAAAAGATGAAGGCAGCGCGGCGCTTCCACCACAAGAGCGCCAACCTCCGCGAGGCCTACGAGCACTTCATGGGCAAGCCGCTGGTGGACGCGCACAGCGCGATGGCCGACTGCCGGGCAGCGCTCGATGTGTTCTTCGCCATCCAGGATCTGAAGGCGGCTCAGGCTGCTTGAAGCTTCACAACTCCAAAGGAGCACCATGCCCTTCCAACTTACTGAGCCCACCAAGGTCACGATCGTCAATGCCAACCCCCGTCGCGAGCTGCACGGCGAAGAAAAGGTCCGCGCGATCGACATTGCATTCGTGATCACCGGGTCGAACGACTTGCTGGACCTGCTCGAGCCAGGCCTGCGTGAGCACCACTTCTGCAACAAGGCGGCGCAGGCCGGCCAAGTGGAGCTGCCAGATATCGCGATACCGCTGCCCAACATCCGCCACCCACAGCTGCCGCTGGCCTACCACTATGCGAAGGGCCAAAAGTGGCGTGGCTATCGCTTCATCTGGGACTGGGGCACCGAGGGCGAACACGTTGACTTCTTGGACGCAGTGCTGTGCGGCCTGCAATATGAACTGGTGGAAGGCGGCAGCGTCACCATCAAGGGCACCATCCAGTACAACGGCGAAGAGCTGCAGGACAACGACCGCTACGGCGAACTGTCCGGACTGGCCTCCGAAGGCGAGATCTACATCAAGCTGCTGGCACCCGGCGAAGTCATGTTGGCCAAGAAGGGCTACCGCGCTGGCAAGCCTGACACACCGTCTACGGGCGGTGATAGCGACGGCGATGGCCAGCAAGACCTGGACGGCCTTGATTCCGATAGCGGCGGATTGACACCTGAGCAAGCTTTGGCAAATTCCTTTGAGGAAGACTCGCCAATCTGATCACTACCCAGTTGGGAGCATGAGCACAGGGCCTGATGGGGCCTTGTCCTTATTTTCCTTGTTAGATATCCGCGGCGACAACTGTCGGTTGCGCGATTCCTGCCATCACCTTTTCGCCTGCTATCCGGTGAATGCGCTCCCAAAAGGCGGTGTAGACAGCAAAAAGCTGTTCCTCGCTGTTGAGAACTTCGCCCCCACCAAGCTTTTCAAGTGCCAGCTCGCTAACGGAACCGTGCACCAAGACTTCATCACATAGGAAGTTGAATCCCACTCCGCGGGGATTGATGTTGTAACTGGGATCGGTATCGCACTTGTCCATAGATGCCTCTTTTCTGCTTGCCTGAAAGCCAGAGAGTTTATCCATCTTGCCCGCACCAACCGGTGCCTACTGCCAAGCGATGGAACGCGAGATCAGCATGCCATCGCTCTTTGACACGCTCGAAGCTGTCTAGCCCTCCACCACCGCCCCCAGTGGGCCCCTATTCACAGCCCGCCCTGAGCAATCGAGGCGGGCTCTTCCATTTCACCTCATGGCTGCCTACTACAACGAGATTGACAAGTTTGCTGCGCAGACGCTGCGCAATCTCATCGCTGCGGGCCACATCGCCCCGGGTGATGTTGACGAAAGGAGCATTGAAGATGTTCACCCCAACGACCTCAAGCCATACACCCAGTGCCACTTCTTCGCAGGCGTTGGTGTTTGGTCCTACGCCCTGCGCGCCGCAGGCTGGCCAGATGACCGACCTGTTTGGACCGGTTCCTGTCCTTGCCAACCTTTCAGCCAGGCAGGCCAAGGCACTGCGTTTGATGACGAGCGGCACTTGTGGCCAGCCTTCCACCACCTCATCAGCCAGTGCCGCCCTGCAGCAATCTATGGCGAGCAGGTTGCGAGCAAGGATGCAGACCCTTGGCTCGACCTTGTACACACTGACATGGAAGCCCTGGGTTATGCCTTCGGGGCGGTTGCGTTCCCGTCTGCGGGCGTCGGTGCGCCGCACATCCGCGACCGAACCTACTGGCTCGCAGTGCGTGGAACTGGGCGGCGTGTGGGTGCCGGTGGAGCTTCTGAAATCGTGGCCGACGCCAGCGGCGCGAGACTTCCGAACGTCCAACTTAAAGCCGTTTTCAGAGAGGGGCGGCGGCAAGAAGGGCGAGCAGCTGAACAACGCGGTAGTTCACCTGTTGTCGGGCTGGCCAACACGGCAGACCAGCGACAGCACGGGCGGCGGCCAGGCCAAGCGAGCGATGGGGGAAACGCGGCACGGCTCCAACCTGAACGACTTCGCAATGCTGGCGGGATGGACAACGCCGAGCGCCTCGGACTCGACCAGATCGGGAACGGGGATCACCGAGGGAATGACGGGCAGCTCCCTGGCCCAGCAATGCAAGGAAGCGCAGGGCCCGGCCCGGTTAACGGCCTCTGGCGAGCTGCTGATTGGCTCCTCTGCCGGGATGGTAAATGGAGGCCAGTTGAACCCGGCACACAGCCGCTGGTTGATGGCGCTTCCGCCCGAGTGGGACGCCTGCGCGCCTACGGAAATGCCATCAACGCGAAAGCCGCGCAAACCTTCGTCGAAGCAGCAATGAGCTGCATCCCATAGATTCCAAGCCCGTCCTTAGCGGGCATTTCCATTTCTGGAGCCCAACATGGCTGAAAACAACTCTTCCGCTCCCCTCAAGACTGCCGAGGGGGCTTATCCAGCACTGCCAAAGCCAGACTACCCGGCCCAGTTCGATGGCCACGGTGGCGAGCAATCAAGCGATGAGAGCTACAGCGCCGAGCAGATGCGCGCCTACGCGGCCCAGGCAGTGGCAGCACAGACGCCCGCAGATCCCATGAACTGGCCGCTACCCTGCGATGTGACGGTCGGCCACGGAACTATGCGCAAAGGGGTGAAGCTGAGCACCCTGGTGCTCCGCATGAAAGCCCTCTACAAGATGGCGACGGGCGAAGATGCAGACGAGGTGGCAGCTCGCTCACCAGAGGTGCGGGCACGCATGCTGGCAGCGTTCCAGGCGCAGGTTGGCGCCAAGCCCGTAGTTTGCGATTCTGTGCACATTGCCGATTCCGGCAAGACGGCCACCCCAACCCTTCCAGCTACCGAGGATTCCTCGGCAGGTGACCTGGCCCACCACGGTATGACGCCGCGCGACAAGGCTACGCAGGACCAGATTGCCGCCGTCATGCTGCAGCACGGCACACCGGAGCAGCAGCTACAGGCGCTGGCAACCTGCTGCAACGTTTCGCCCGACAGCATCAAGGACATGGTTGCCGCCGCCCAGGCAGAGGTGCAGGCCGAGCCGGTGACCCGCGTGTATCTAGTAAACACAGGTGAAGTGCGCAATGGCCTTGAACTATACGAACGCCACGACGGTCCCGTGCCGCTGGCTGAGTATGAGACGCTCTACACAGCACCCCAGGCCCAGCCCGCTGATGCGCTGACCCAGGCTGCACTTGATGTCCTGGCCGAACGCCGGCGTCAGGTCGAAGCCGAAGGATGGACGCCGGAGCGCGATGACCAGTATGTGCATGGCGATATGGCTTCTGCCGCTGGCTGCTACGCGATGTTCACCCAGGCCTATCCCAAAGGCGACCCACACCATTCTTGGCCTTGGGACAAGGCTTGGTGGAAGCCCAGTAAAGACGCGCGCCGCAACCGCGTCAAAGCCTGCGCACTGCTCTTGGCCGAGATCGAGCGACTTGACCGCGCCGCCATGGCTGCAGCCCAGGAAGGCGGCAATGCCGCAAAGGAGGCGTGATGGAACTGCGACCCATAACGCGAGCAGACGCAGACGCCTTCATCAAAAAGCACCATCGCCACCACGGGGCACCAGTAGGAGCTCTCTGGCGGCAAGGCTTACACGACTCTGATGGCGTGCTGATTGGCGTGGCGGTTGTTGGCCGCCCAGTTGCGAGGGCTCTGGATGATGGCTTGACTTGCGAGGTGACTCGCATGTGCACCGATGGCTCTGCAAACGCCTGCAGCATGCTCTACGCCGCAACACGAAGGGCTGCAGAGGCCAAAGGTTTCCGGCGCGGCTTGACCTATATCCTGGCCAGCGAACCCGGAGCCAGTCTGCGGGCAAGCGGCTGGCAACTCCTTTGGGATGTGCGTGGGCGTAGCTGGAATTGTGAAAGCAGACCGCGCACAGACAAGCACCCCACAGAAGATAAGTGCGCATACGGATGGGGAGCATGGCCTGCTCAGACCAAACCACAGAAGGTGAGCACATGAGCATTCAAGGTTTCAAATTCCGACCCGTGAGTTGGAACGACATTAGCAAACCCGGGGCACCGCTTGTCGGCTGGGGGATATCTCGCAAAGCACCAGGTGAGCGCCGGTACAAGCCATGCGGCTACCAGGGAAAAGTCCATCCATTCGAGACAGAGAAAGAGGCCAAGGCCGTGTGCGCCCGGCTGAATCTTCAGGCAGCCCAGCGCGCCCAACAGAGGGAGGGTCAGTGATGCGAGCCCTACTCCTCATCGCTATCGCAGGCGCGGCATACAGCCAGCCAATCACCATGCAGCAGTTTTACCACTTCACTGGCCACGTCGTACCTGGCGCAGTCGCTGCGAGGTGCGAACAGGCTGGCGGCTGCTATGTGCTCACACACAAGGAACTGATGGACGGCCTTCAATCTGCGCATCGCGCGGGGCAAAGATCGGCCCAGGCCCAACCACAGAAGGACAGCAAATGAAAGAAACCGGCTTGATGTTCAAGGCGCCGCTGGTGCGTGCCATTCTGAGCGGCCAAAAAACACAGACCCGCCGCATCGCCAAAGACGTGCGCCACCCTGACCTCGGTAACTGGTACACGCCTGGCGCCCTGGCGCTTGAGGGTGAGCCGCCGCATGTGATTCATCGGGCATGCCCATTAGGCCAGCCCGGCGACCGCATCTATGTGCGCGAGACATTCTTGCAAGGCTACGACTACGACCCAGTTGCCGACCGACTGAAGCAATATGACGAAGACGGGAACGAGCTCCCCAAAAAGACCTGGTTTCGAGCTACCGACAACCATATTTCATGGACCGATGAGGACGGCTGGGAAACCAACACCCCGTGGAAGCCTGCCATCCACATGCCCAAAGCGCTCGCTCGCATCTGGCTGGAGATAACCGGCGTGCGCGTGGAGCGGCTGCAGGCCATCAGCGAGGAAGACGCCGAGGCCGAGGGAGTTGGCTTTTTGCGCTCAGTGCCCGACGCTGATGAAACGCTTACCGCGAAGCAACTGTTTGAGTGCCTATGGGACTCGACCGGCGGCGATTGGGCCGCGAACCCGTGGGTGTGGGTCATCGACTTCAAACGCATCGACCAGCCCGCCCCCAAGGAAGCACCATGACCAGACGAATAGCAATTATCGGAAGCGGCCACATGGCTGCGATTGTGGCCCTCGTGCTGGCTGATACACGGATGACGGTCGTGGATGCTCAAGAACACTTTCCAGCAATCAAAAATCGAAACATGCGCAGCCCTGATTTGAACCGAACGCAAAACGCATGGTCTGGCAAACGCCGGCGCGCGCAGTGGAAGGATGAACAACAGCGCCGTGGACGGCAACGATAGGAACACGATGACCGAAAAGCAAATGACAGAAAGCCTTGGCGACGCACTGCCACAGGAAATCCAGCGAGTGCAAGAGCTGATACCAATGTATGAATCAGTGCAAATGGGGTTCATAGCTGCAGGGCTTATGCGTGAGTCAATCCGAGCCGCACATGAGGCGATGATCGCTGGCGATGTTGTCGCAATGCTCCAGGCATACGGAGATCTGAAAGGCTACAAGGCATGACCGACAAGACAGAAGCACAGCCCGAAGCGCTGCGAGTAGCTGCATGGCTCATCAATGCACCCTTCAAGACCACGCACGGCGATATGTTAGTTGGAGGCAGAGAGCTACGCCGCCTTCACGCCGAAACCGAGGCCCAAGCTGCCCGCATCGCAGAGCTAGAGGCCCATCTATCAGCGCGGCAGGCTGCGCCGGATGGGTGGCGCCTGGTGCCGGTGGCGAGCACAGCAGCAATGGAATGGGCGTTCCGAAGCGCCGAGGTGCGTTACAGCAATGGTGCAGGCCGCATGCTTCCAATGGACCCGCACAGCGCGTTCAAGGCCCAATACCGGGACATGCTCTCAGCCGCCCCTCCCCCACCTGAGCGGGAGCCGCTGACGGATCAGCAGGTTGAAAAACTACGGCAAAACACTTTCAGCACAGACAATCCATTCTGTCCTTGCGACAGAAAAACAATGCAGAAAGCTGTCAGGGCAGCAGAGCGCGCGCACGGAATAGGAGCCGCCAATGGCTAAAGCCACCACCAAGAGCGGTCAACGACAGCCAACCCACAGCCGCGCCATGAAAAACGGCATCTACCGCAAAGCTTCGCCCATTGAGGCCTTGATGGTGCGCCAGAGTATGCAGGCAGATGTAGTCAACCTCGGCCTGCACTGCATGATGACCGACCACGGTAGCGAGCAGCCCGAGATGCTGGCCAGCCTTGCCTATCTGATCGGGATCGGCGCGGAGATTGCGCGAGCCATACCTGTGGCCGGCAACAACCGACCCGGCCTGCACCAGGCGCTGGCCGCCGTGGTAGACATGGCAGTGGATGGCCACCGCTGGGACTCAAGCTGGGGAGCGCAGCTCTCGCATGCCGTTGAGATCAGCATCGACCTATTCTGCAGCTATCGAAACCTGGGCCGCCGCTTTGAGCCGGGCGCCCGCCTGCTCTCGCACGAGGTCAAGGCCGGCACCGTGGGCACAGATGCGATCAGGCCTGTGGAGCTTCCAAGCGAGGCCCTTCAATGAGCCGATCAATAGCAATGAGCAGACGGGCGCGCCAGCGCGGCGATAAACGCGACCGCTGGAAAGAGCCCACCGATCAACCCGAGCCCGCACACAGCGGGCTTTTTTAATGGAGAGTACGGCCATGTCTACCCTCTTTCTGAACGAAGCCGAGCTGGCTGTGTTGACCGGCCGGAAATACAAGACGCGCCAGATTGAATGGCTGCGCACCTCTGGGATTCCATTTCGCGTGAACGCGCGCGGCCATGCCATCGTCACCCGGGGCGCTGTTGAAGGCCGGAAGCCAGAACCCGAGCCGACCGCAATAGAACCATTGCGGTGGACGCCGCGCGTGGTGGGGGCTAGGTGAGATGGGACGCAAACCAAGCCGCTGGACAAATCTTCCGCCAGGCATGCGCGCCAGAGAGCGAGGCAAGAAAGTGCACTACTACCTGGACACCGGCCAAAAACCACGGCGGGAGATCCCCTTGGGATCCGACTACGTGTTGGCCGTCCAAAAATGGAGTGAGCTGACAGCCGCCAAAAAGCCGCGCGCTGCCCAGCGCACCTTCCTGGATATCGTGCCTGTATATCGAGCCAAAGCATTGCCACTTAAGGCTCCGCGCACAAGAGTGGATAACGAAAAGGAGCTTATTTGGCTTCTGAAATTTTTCGGAGATCCACCGGCCCCGCTGGACGACATCGAGCCCGTGCACATCCGCCAGTACATGGATTGGCGGATTCAAGAAGCGCGCAAGGTGGCTCAGGAAGAAAACAGGGAGCGCTCAGCAAAGGGGCTGAAGGCTTTGGCGATCCCGCCAAACTTCGGCCATGTGCGCGCGAACCGCGAGAAGTCGCTGTTCTCTCATATGTGGAATTTCGCCCGCAGAGAGGGCATCACCAAGCAGCCAAATCCATGCGCTGGCATCGAGAAGTTCAAGGAAAAGGGTCGAGATACTGTCATTGGCGACGCCCTGCTGGACAGAATCATGCCCTTCGCAGCTCCGCCATTGCGGTTCGCGATACGCCTGGCCAAGCTCACCGGTCAGCGGCCGGCCGATGTGCTACGCATGAGCGAAAACAATGTGGTCGGCAGCATTCTCCATGTCAAGCAAGGGAAGACATACACCAAGCTACGCATCGAGATTATCGAAGGACTGGCGGTGCTCATGGATGAGATCCGGGCTTACAAGCAGTCCGTTATGTCCCGATCCCATCATTTGCTCGTGAACGAAAAGGGGGAAACATTGACCACGTACATGCTGCGAGTCCGCTTCGATGATGCCCGTGAAGCCGCAAAGATTCCCAAAGCAGAATTTCAGTTCCGTGACCTGCGCGCTACGGCCGCCACGACTCTGGATGACAGCTCTGGCATCAGGGACGCGCAGGCATTGCTGGGCCACACGACCGAGTCCATGACTGCGAAATACATCCGCCACAAGGTCGGCAAGAAAGTGAAGCCCGCCGGATAATTGCGGAACAGCACCAGTAATTGCGGAACAACTGCAAAGAAAAAAGCCCTTGCACGATTTGCGCAAGGGCTTGATTCATATGAATAATGTTTGGTGGGTCCTGCGAGATTCGAACTCGCGACCAACGGATTAAAAGTCCGCTGCTCTACCGACTGAGCTAAAGACCCGCCGTGTTTGCTTGACAAATTCCTAAGAACTGGTCTTGCTCACAACAGACTTAAATTATAGCGTAGGTTTTTTGTCATTTTGGGGAAAGTGCCAACTTTTCCAGAATCCAGCTGGCCGCGCACATTCCGAAGGTCGCGGTCACCGCCACCGATGAGCCATAACCGTGGCAGTTCAGCGAGCCATCACCATCCACGGCGCAGGAAGGGTCGGGGCCGGCCACGGCCTCCTGGCTGTAGATGCAGGCCACATTCATTTTCTTGCCATCCTTGGGGGCGCCATATTCTTTGCGCAAGCGGTAGCGCACCTGGGCCAGCAAGGGGTCGTGCGTGGTCTGTGACAGGTCGGCCTGCTCCACCTTCCAGGCCAGGCGTTTGCCGCCTGCCGCACCGATGCATACAAAAGGACGCTGGTGGCGCCGCCCCCAGTTGGCCATTGCCGCCTTGGCACGCACCTGGTCACAGGCGTCGACAAAGCCGTCAACGCCATCGAGCAATGCGGCGCAGTTATCGGCAGTGAGGAAGTCCTCTACCACCTCAACTTCACAATGGGGGTTGATCTGGCGGATGCGCTCGCGCATCGCGTCGACCTTGGCCATGCCAATGGTGTCTGTCAGCGCGTGGATCTGGCGATTGATGTTGGACTCGGCCACATTGTCCAAGTCGATCAGGCGAAGCCTGGCAACGCCACTGCGGGCCAGGGCCTCGGCCGTCCAGGAGCCCACGCCCCCGATGCCGATAACGGCGATAGCGCTTGCGCGCATTTGCGCGGCAGGCGCAACGCCAAACAGGCGGTCCAGCCCGCCAAAGCGCCTTTGTGGGTCAACGTCCGCCTCGGCGTCCTGCCGATCATCGGGCGCCGATGGAGACGGTGCACTCATATCACTTCAGCTTGGAGAGGCGCTCTTTGGCAGCTGCTGCCGCATCGCTTTGCGGGTAGGCAGCAATCAGGTCTTCCAAGGTCTTGCGGGCGGCCTTGGTGTCCTTGAGCTCGATCTGGCAGTTGGCAATGGACAGTGCCGAATCAGGCGCACGCATATGCTCGGGCGCTTGGGCCAGGATCAGCTTGAAATTGTCGATGGCGGGCTTGTAGTCGCGGGTGGCATAGTAGGCGTTGCCCAGCCAAAAGCGTGCCGATGGCACATAGCCACTCTTGGGGTAGCGCTGGATGAAGCTGCTGAACACGCCAGCGGCATCGGCAAACTTGCCGGTGCGAAACACGCCCAGCGCGGCTTCGAAATCACGCTTTTCGGCAGGATCGGCCTTGAACTCCTGCCCATCTACGGTGACCGAAACGGGTTCAAACTGCTGGAGCCGGGCTTCGACGCCCTTGGCCAAATCAGTCTGACCGCGCTTCAGATCGGCAACCTCACGTCGCAGCGTCTCGTTTTCACCGCGCAACTTGTTCATCTCGCCACGCATGGATTCAATCTGCGATTGAAAGTCCAGCAGGCTGCGACGCACTTGCGAGGTGTCCTCACCATTTTGGTTGTTGCCTTGCGTCAGCTGATCGACACGCTGGCGCAGTTCAATGATGGCGCGACGTGCGTCGCCATCTTCAAACAAAGCGGCTTGGGAGGTGCTTGCACAGGCCATCAACGCGGCCAGTGCAATCCAACGGGGAGTACTGCGAGTGAGGTTCATGGAGCCTTATTAACGGTAGTTCAGTTCAACGCGGCGGTTTTGTGCGTGCGCATCTTCCGAGCTACCTTCAGCAGCCAGCTTTTCCTTGCCGAAAGACACGGCTTCGAGTTGGCTGTCGCTCACGCCCAGCACGTTCAGCGAACGACGCACGGCTTCAGCACGCTTTTGGCCCAGGGCCAGGTTGTACTCACGGCCACCGCGGTTGTCGGTGTTGCCTTCGAGCATGACCTTGCGCGAAGGGTTGGCCTTCAGGAAACGTGCATGTGCGTCCAGCATCGATTGCGCATCGGGCTTGACCGAGTAGCTGTCGAAGTCAAAGTACACAATGCGTGCAACGCCGACAGGGCCTTGGCCGTTGGCTGCGCTGTTGTTCAGGTCCACACCACCAACGGTACTTTGGCCAGCACCACCGGCGCCAGCGCCTTGACCGGCGGTAGCAGCACCCTTGTCTTCCACAGGTGCGTTATCCAGCGGAGGCGCAGAGCTGCAACCAGCCAACACGGCAGCGGCCACCAGGGCCAGCGAAGCTTTCTTCAATGACAACATGTAAAACTCTCCGAAACGAATTTCTCGTATAAAAATAATTGACTCGCCAAAAACCAATCTTAGGGCTGGTATGGGCCCCAATCGGGCTCCCGTATGTCTCCGCTCTGCCCTGCCAGTCGTGCTTTGATCTTGCCGTCCAGCGTCGTGGTCATGAGGGCTTCACGACCGCCTTCGCGGGTTGCATAGACGATGAGTCGGCTGTTCGGAGCAAAACTGGGGCTTTCATCGCTCGTGGTGTCGGTGACCGACGCCACAGTGCTGGAAGCCAGATCCATGACCTGCAATTTATATCCACCACCGGCGCGGGTGATGTAAGCAAGTGTCTTGCCATCAGGACTGATGGAAGGAGAAATGTTGTAGGACCCGCTGAACGTCACGCGCTCTGCACCGCCGCCTTGCGCGCCCACGCGGTAGATCTGCGGCGCACCGCCACGATCGCTGACGAAGTAGATATAGCGGCCATCCTTGGAGTACGTTGGCTCGGTGTCGATGCCGCTGCTTTGCATCAGACGGCGAGGCTCACCCCCGCTCGAAGGGATGGTGTAGAGCTGCGAGCCGCCATCGCGGCTCAAGGTCACCGCCAAGGTGCTGCCATCGGGCGACCAGGCTGGCGCGCTGTTGGAGCCACGGAAATTGGCGATCAGGCGGCGGCGGCCGGACGAGACCTCGTGCACATAGACCACGGGCTTGCGCGACTCGAAAGACACATAGGCTAGTTGCGTGCCGGCAGGCGACCAGGTGGGCGAGATGATGGGCTCGGGGCTGGCCAGTGCCGACTGTGCATTCTCGCCATCCGAATCGGCTACCCAGAGGGTGTAGCGCGGACCGGCCTTGGTCACATAGGCAATGCGGGTCGAGAACACGCCCTTTTCGCCGGTGATTTTTTCGTAGATGTAGTCCGAGATCTTGTGCGCAACCAAGCGCAGATCCGCCTGCGGCACGCTGTAGCTCTGACCGCCCATGTCCGCGCCCTTGACGGCATCCCACAAGCGAAAGCGCACGTCAAAGCCATTGGCGCCACGGCTCACACTGCCGACCGACAGGTACTCGGCGCCGGCGGATGACCACCTGGCCACATCGGGGCGAGAGCTCTCGTCCAGCTGTTCGCCCGATGCGTCAACGGGCTTGAAGAGACCGCTGCGGATCAGATCGGCCTGCACGATCGCAGAGATCTTTTGCGGCGACGCATCTTCGCCCCGAAACTTGGGCAAGGCGATGGGGATTTGCTTGATGCCAACGCCACTGATCTCAACCCGGAACTGCGCCAGGGCGGGGACTGCAGGGGCTGCGAGCGCAGCACCCAGTACGTGACGACGATGGAAGAGCGGCTTGGCCGCCTCCGAGATGAGAGATGGGAAGCGTGTTTTAGTCATTACCGACCATCATAAATGCGCTATGCATGACAAGCCCTGAAGGCTGCAGGATGTTACACACCCCACAAATTCTTTATTATCGTCCAACGTCGACAGCCGTGCATTTTAGAATCACCTCTACATGTCCACAACCGAAAAACCATCTTCTGCACGTGCGTCTGAGGCATCTTCCAGCACCGAAGGCCACAAACCGGCTGGCAGCGTTGCGCAGATGCCACTGCGCGCACGCCTGTCGCGCCTGGCGCCCTACTTTGGCTACCAACGCTGGACCTGGGTGCTTGCCATTCTCGCGACCATCGTTGTAGCGGGCACCGAGCCGGCCATCCCGGCCCTGCTTAAGCCTTTGCTCGACCAGGGCTTTACCGGTGGCACCTTGCCGCTGTGGGCTGTGCCTGTGACCATCGTCGGCGTCTTTTTCATCCGAGGCCTGGCGCAGTTCATCAACCAATATGCGCTGGCGCGCATTGCCAATGACGGCATGATGCGCCTGCGCGAGAACCTCTTTGGCCGGGTGCTTGATGCGCACCTGGGGCTCTTTACCAAGCAGTCTGCCAGTGCGCTGTCCAACACCGTGGTGTATGAGGTGCAAAACGGCTCCACCCTGATCGTGCAGGCCTTGCTGATGCTCTCGCGCGATGGCTTCACCGTCATTGCGCTGTTGATGTACCTGCTCTACCTCAACTGGCAGCTGACCCTGATCGTGGCTGTACTGCTACCCAGCGTGTCGTGGATCATGAAAAAGCTCTCCAAGCGCCTCTACCACATCACCAAGGCCAGCCAGCAAGCCACCGATGAGCTGGCCTATGTGGTCGAGGAGAACGTGCTCGCGCACCGCATGGTGCGCATCCACGCCGCCCAGTCCAGCCAGTCCGGTCGCTTCCAGATTCTGAGCCGCAAGCTGCGCCAGCTCGCCATCAAGGCCACCATCGCCTCGGCGGCGATGACGCCGCTCACCCAGCTACTGGCCGCTGTTGCGCTGTCTGCGGTGATCTGCATTGCGCTGTGGCAAAGCCGCACCACCGGCATCAATGCCAAGGATGTGACCGTTGGCGGCTTTGTGGCCTTTATCTCGGCCATGCTGATGCTGATTGCGCCTATCCGTCGCCTGGCCGATGTGGCCAATCCGCTCACGCGAGGCGTTGCCGCCTTGGAGCGCGGCCTCGGTCTGCTCGAGGAAATCCCGCCAGAGCAAGGCGGTGGCTACAAGACCGAACAAGCGCGTGGCGCCATCGCGCTGCAGGATGTCAGCGTGGCCTTTGGCGAAGACAAAGCCCCGGCGCTGCGCCACCTGAGCCTGACCATCCACCCCGGTGAAGTCGTGGCGCTGGTGGGCCCCTCGGGCGCTGGCAAGACCACGCTCGTCAACCTGCTGCCGCGTTTTGTGGAGCCCAGCGACGGCCAGATCAGCATTGATGGCGTGGCCCTGGCCGAGTGGGACCTGCCCAACCTGCGCAACCAGTTTGCGATGGTCAGCCAGGATGTGGTGATGTTCAATGACACCATCGCTGCCAACGTGGCGCTGGGCCAGGACATCGATGAAAAACGCCTGCTCGAATGTCTGGCTGCCGCCAACCTGCAGGACTTTGTCGAGCGCCAGCCCCAGGGCATCCACAGCATCGTTGGGCACAATGCCAACCAGCTGTCTGGCGGCCAGCGCCAGCGCCTGGCCATTGCCCGGGCGCTGTACAAAAATGCGCCGATCCTGATCCTCGATGAAGCGACCTCGGCGCTAGACACCGAATCCGAGCGCCTGGTGCAAGAAGCCCTCTCACGCCTGATGCAGGGCCGCACCACCTTGGTCATCGCCCACCGCCTGTCCACCATCGAACACGCAGACCGCGTGGTGGTGATGGAGCGCGGCCAGGTGGTCGAGCAAGGCACGCACCAGCAACTGCTTGACCTGGGCGGCCTGTACGCGCGGCTGCAGTCTCGTCCGCACTGAACCACCTAGGCATCCCCGCGCAACCCAACATCTGCTTACCGCGCCAAACCACAGCGGCGGTTGGCAGGTGTTGGCTATCGCCGCTAGCATGCGGATAGGCGGCCACCCCGGCCGCTGTCCGAGGAGGCTGCATGCGTGTCCCTGTCCATCCCTGGTGGCGCCAGCTGTGGCTGGCCACCCTGCTGTGCTGCTGGTCTGTGCTGGCACAGGCCAACAGCCCACCCGCGCTGTGGCTTGCGCAAAAGTACCCCGGCGGACTGGACCTGCAGCAGTACTGGGTGAGCGAGAAATACGACGGCGTGCGCGGCTACTGGGATGGCCAAGCGCTGTGGACGCGCCAGGGCACTGCCATCCACGCGCCCACTTGGTACACCGCCGGCTGGCCTGCCACGCCGATGGAAGGTGAGCTATGGGCCGGGCGCGGCCAGTTTGCCCGTGCCCAATCCATCACCAGCAAAGCCAAGCCTGAGGATGCCGACTGGCAGGACCTGCACTTTATGGTGTTTGACGCACCCGCCGCGCCAGGCAGTTTCAGCGATCGCCTGCCAGCCATTGCGCAGTTCGTCGCTGCCGTGCAGCAGCCCTGGGTTCAGGCGGCACCGCAATGGCAGGAGACCGACGAAGCCCGCCTAATGACACAGATGCGGCGCATCGTGCGCGACGGGGGTGAAGGGCTGATGCTGCACAAGGCCAGCGCCGTCTACCGCAGCGGCCGCAGTGGCGATGTGCTCAAACTCAAGCCGCATGAGGATGCCGAGGCCCAGGTGATGGGCTATGCACCCGGGCGCGGCAAATACGAAGGCATGACGGGCGCCTTGCTGGTACGCACCATTGATGGCATCGACTTCAAGCTGGGCAGTGGCTTGAGCGATGCCCAGCGTCTCGATCCACCCGCCATCGGCAGCTGGGTGACCTACCGCTACCGTGGCGTGCACGACAGCGGCAAGCCGCGCTTTGCCACCTTCTGGCGCGTGAGGGAAGAAGGCATGCCACCCTCCCCTGCGGGCGAAGTGGCAAGCACACCATGAGCCATGAGTCATGTGCGGGCATAAAAAAAGCAGCGCCTCTGCGCTGCTTTTGAACTGAGGAAAGCGTGACGCAGGGGACTCAACATCCCCCGCCACTACTCACCTGCCCGGTCAGACCTTGGGCGAGCGCGGCTTGGCCACGCGGCGTGGCTTGGGCGCTGCCTGCGGGGTCTTGGCCACCGGCGAGACAACACCTTCGCTGGCATCACCCATCGGCTTTTCCGCCTTGAGCGATTTCTTCATCGCAGCGGTGGTGCGCTTCTTGGCCGACGACGCGGGCGCCTTGCCTTCCAGCATGGGGCTGCGCTTCTTGGACAAAGCCACCGGTGCAGAAACCACCTGGGTTTGCACGGCCTGGTCACTGGCGTCCAGCGCCACGCAATCGGCGTAGTAACGCACCTCACCACTCTCTTCGTCCACCAGCTCCACCAGGCCGTGGATATCGGTCTCAAAACCTGGGCAGAGCTTGGAGAACTCACGCGCGAACATGAGGTAGTCCACGATCTTCTTGTTGAAGACTTCGCCAGGAATCAGCAACGGAATACCGGGTGGGTATGGCGTGACCAAACCCACGGTGACGCGGCCTTCCAGATGGTCGATCTCGACACGCTCGGTCTTGCGGCGGGCGATGTGGGCAAAGGCGTCCGATGGCTTCATCGCCGGCGTCAGGTCCGACAGGTACATCTCCGTGGTCAGGCGGGCGATGTCGTACTTGGCGTAGAGCTGGTGCACGTGCTGGCACAGGTCCTTGAGGCCCATGCGCTCATAGCGCTTATGCTGTTGGCAGAATTCGGGAAGGATGCGCCACATCGGCTGGTTCTTCTCGTAGTCGTCCTTGAACTGCTGCAGCGCGGTCAACATGGTGTTCCAGCGGCCCTTGGTGATGCCGATGGTGAACATGATGAAGAACGAGTACAGGCCCGTCTTCTCCACCACCACGCCGTGCTCGGCCAGGTACTTGGTGACGATGGATGCGGGGATACCGGTCTCGTCAAAGTCACCGTCCAGGTCCAGACCCGGCGTCACGATGGTGGACTTGATCGGGTCCAGCATGTTGAAGCCATCGGCCAGATCGCCAAAGCCGTGCCAGTTGTCGAACTCCTTGCCGTTCTTGCCCTTGGTCTTGCGCGATGCGTCCGGGCCACGAATGATCCAGTCCTGGGCAGAGCCCACGCCTTCGTCAGCCAGGGCTTCTGGGCCCCAGACCTGGAACCACCAGTCGTCCTCACCAAACTCATCGTCGACCTTGCGCATGGCGCGGCGGAAGTCGAGCGCCTCGAGGATCGACTCCTCCACCAGCGCGGTGCCACCGGGCGGCTCCATCATCGCAGCGGCCACGTCGCAGCTGGCGATGATGCTGTACTGCGGGCTGGTCGAGGTGTGCATCAGGTACGCCTCGTTGAACAGGTTGAAGTCCAGCTTTTGCGTCTGGCTGTCCTGCACCAGCACGTGCGATGCCTGGCTGATACCGGCCAGCAGTTTGTGGATGGACTGGGTGGCATAGACCACCGAGTGTTTCGGGCGCGCGCGCTTCTTGCCCATGGCATGGTAGCTGCCATAGAAGGGGTGGAATGCAGCATGCGGCAACCAGGCCTCGTCAAAGTGCAGGTTGTCGACATAGCCATCGAGCTTTTGCTTGATGGTCTCGGTGTTGTAGAGCACGCCGTCGTAGGTCGATTGCGTCAGCGTCAGCACGCGAGGCTTGACGGCCTTTGGATCAACACCCTTGAGCAGCGGGTTGGCAGCGATCTTGGCTTCGATGGTCTTGGGCGAGAACTCGCTCTCATGGATCGGGCCGATGATGCCGAAGTGGTTGCGCGTGGGCTTCAAGAACACCGGAATCGCACCCGTCATGATGATCGAGTGCAGGATGGACTTGTGGCAGTTGCGGTCCACCACCACCACATCGCCCGGTGCCACCGTGTGGTGCCAAACCATCTTGTTGGAGGTCGAGGTACCGTTGGTCACAAAAAAGCAGTGGTCGGCATTGAAGATGCGCGCCGCATTGCGCTCGCTCTCGCCAATCGCGCCGTTGTGGTCCAGCAGCTGGCCCAGCTCTTCGACGGCGTTGCAGACGTCCGAGCGCAGCATATTCTCACCATAGAACTGGTGGTACATCTGGCCAATCGGGCTCTTCAAAAACGCCACACCGCCACCGTGACCGGGGCAGTGCCAGCTGTAGGAGCCGTCTTCGGCGTAGTCCAGCAGCGCCTTGAAAAACGGCGGCTGGATGCCTTCGAGATAGTTCTTCGCTTCGCGCAGGATGTGCTTGGCCACGAACTCGGGCGTGTCCTCGAACATGTGGATGAAGCCGTGCAGCTCACGCAGGATGTCGTTGGGCAGGTGGCGGCTGGTCTTGGTCTCGCCATAGATGTAGATCGGCACATCCGGGTTCTTGCGGCGCACTTCGGTGATGAAGTCACGCAGGTTGTGCACGATCAGGTCATCACCGCCGCCGAGCTGGAACTCCTCGTCGTCGATCGACAGGATGAAGGCACTGGCGCGGCTTTGCTGCTGCGCAAACTGGCTCAAGTCACCATAGCTGGTCACGCCCAGCACCTCAAAGCCCTCCTCCTCGATGGCATGCGCCAGATCGCGGATGCTCAGGCCGGAAGTGTTTTCCGAGCGAAAGTCCTCGTCAATGATGACGATGGGAAAGCGAAACTTCATGGGCGTTCCCGCAGGGGCGGGCCTCACTAAAACAATCGAAACAGCCGCGAAGTGTACGGAATTTGCACGCCCTTTTTATGTATCCTGCATCAATTGCCGCAAAATTGGTCGGCATATCGCACAATCGGACAACAAACCTAATCGAACAAGGAGGGAGCTATGGAGATGTCAACCGTGTGGTGGCTGCTGACCGGCCTGGCCGTCGTCGCCGAGCTGCTCACCGGCACGCTGTATTTGCTGATGGTCGCCATTGGCATGGCTGCCGCTGCCATCGCTGCGCACCTGGGTGCCAATGAAGTCACGCAGATCCTGGTCGCCGCCATCGTGGGCGCAGCCACCGTGCTGGCCTGCTACCTGCGGCAAAAACGCCGCGGCTCGCTGCTCTCGGGTGAGCGCGATCAGGACATGCACCTGGACATTGGCGAGCTGGTCCACATCGAACACTGGGATGCCGACCGCTGCGCCCAGGTGCGCTACCGCGGCGCGCCCTGGACGGCTGCACTGCTGGGCCAACACCCTGCGCTGCCCGGCGCCTACCGCGTGGTGCGGCTCGACGGTAACCGCCTGCTGGTGGAACCTGCCGAGCCCGCCGCGCACTAAGCGCGTATTCCCATCACCGGGGCAACAAAACATAACAGGCGCAGCCCAACCCATGCCCCACCACCGCCACTTGGCCCATCACACCCGCGTGGTGTAATGGCCAAGACCGTTGAGCCAGGGAGCCATCCCCAGCCAATCACCGAAAAAACGGGCGCGTTGCACTTAGCAGTGCGTCCATGAGGAGAGTCCATGGAAGTCGCCATCATCATATTTGTCATCGCCATCATCTTCATTGCGATGTCCGTCAAGATCGTGCCCCAGCAGCACGCCTGGGTCAAAGAGCGCCTGGGCCGTTACGCCGGCACCCTGGCCCCCGGCCCGCGCTTCATCATTCCCTTTGTCGACAAAGTCGCCTACAAGCACAGCTTGAAGGAAATTCCGCTGGATGTCCCCAGCCAGGTCTGCATTACGCGCGACAACACCCAGCTGCAGGTAGACGGCATCCTGTACTTCCAGGTGACCGACCCGATGCGCGCCAGCTACGGCTCGTCCAACTACATCATGGCCGTCACCCAGCTGGCCCAGACCTCGCTGCGCAGCGTGATCGGCAAGCTGGAGCTGGACAAGACCTTTGAAGAGCGCGACATGATCAATGCCCAGATCGTCTCGGCGATCGACGAGGCCGCGCTCAACTGGGGCGTGAAGGTGTTGCGCTACGAGATCAAGGATTTGACGCCACCGGCAGAAATCCTGCGCTCCATGCAAGCCCAGATCACTGCCGAGCGTGAAAAGCGCGCGCTGATTGCCGCCTCTGAAGGCCGCCGCCAGGAACAGATCAATATCGCCACCGGTGAGCGCGAGGCCTTCATCGCCCGCTCCGAAGGTGAGAAGCAAGCCGCCATCAACAAGGCGCAAGGCGAGGCCGCATCGATCACTGCGGTGGCTGATGCCACTGCCCAGGCGCTCGAGCGCATTGCGACCGCCATCCGCCAGCCCGGCGGCGAGCAAGCCGTGCAGCTGAAGGTGGCCGAGCAGGCCGTGCACGCCTACGGCAAGCTGGCGAGCGACGCGACCACCACCTTGGTCGTCCCGAGCAACATGACCGAGGTCTCCAGCCTGATCACCTCGGCCATGCGCATGATCCAGACCGGCAAGGGCCAGTAACCACCCCGCCAACGCAGATGCAGCGCGCGCCCTTCTGGGGCCGCGCTGCATTTTTGCCAAACAAGGCCCCGCTTTGCTGGAAGGCGCCAAATTTCAGGCTAGAATACACGCTTCACCGACTGGAGAGGTGGATGAGTGGTTTAAGTCGCACGCCTGGAAAGCGTGTGTGGGTTAATAGCCCACCGCGGGTTCGAATCCCGCCCTCTCCGCCAGTCAACAGGTGAAATTGTCAGCCAAGCTGTCCACGCTTGGCTTTTTATTTCCTGGCCACCACAGGACGTAAAACGTACAAAACATGCGGAGAGGTGGATGAGTGGTTTAAGTCGCACGCCTGGAAAGCGTGTGTGGGTTAATAGCCCACCGCGGGTTCGAATCCCGCCTTCTCCGCCACAGATAATGGATTCAGCAGCTTGCAAAGGCTTTTGAATCTGGCGCTGCCAGAGGCGCACAAAACAGAGGCTGCAAATTTCGGTTTGCAGCCTTTTGTTTTCAACGTGATGCGCTCAGGTAGCCCTAGCGCAAATAAAACCGAAACCGCGCCCCCGCCTCCCCTGCCCCACTGAGCAGCTCAATCGAGCTGTCGTGCAGCTGCAATATGCGGTGCACGATCATGAGCCCCAGCCCTCCAGACCGCCCATCGCTGCGGCTGTGCATGCGGCTCAAGGTGGGGCGCTCGAACAGGCTGTCGCGCAGCACGGGCGGTATGCCTGGCCCGGTGTCCTGCACCGTCACGCTGATGCGGCCCTGCTCTGCGGCACGCAGCTCCACATGGATATCGCCGCCTGGCGGCGTGGCGCGGATGGCGTTGTCGATCAGGTTGACCAGCACGCGCTCAAGCATGCCCAGATCAGCAGTGACGGGGGGCAGATCCGGGTCAATCACCGCGTGCAGGCGCTGCGCCTTGGCTTCGGCGGCCAGCTCAAACTTCTGGAATACGTCCTGCAGCAGATCAGGCAGAAAGAAGCGCTCGGGCTCGGGCTTGACCACGCCGTATTCCAGCCGCGCCAGCTCAAACAGTTTTTGCGCCAGGTCACCGACCTTGCGGCTTTGGTCCAGCGCGATGCCCAGGTAGCGGCGGCGCTCGTCTGCCGATAGCACATCGGCCTTGATCTGCAGGGTCTCCAGATAGCCATGCAATGACGTTAAAGGCGTGCGCAGGTCGTGGGAGATATTGGCGAAGAGCTCGCGGCGCTGCTGGTCTTGGGTGCGCAGCTTTTGCCACTGCTCCCAGGTGCGTTGCGCCAGCTGCGCAAAGGCCTGGCTAAGCACAGCGATATCGGCTCCGCCATGCGCGGCTTTTTGCAGCTTGGCCTGGGCCTGGGGCAGATCGGCCAGGCCATCGGTTTGCAGCTCTTGTACGGCCGCCGTCAGGCGCCGCAGCGGCCGGGTAATCATGCCAAAGGCCACAGCCGCTGCGACCGCGCCCAGCACCACCACGACCAGCAGCGACCAGAGCAGTGTGCGCAGCGCGCCATCGCTGCTCACGCGGGCTGCCAGGCTGTCACGCCCCTGGCCTTGCAGGATCACATAGACATAGCCAGAACGCTGGCCGCCCTGCATCAATGGCGCTGCGCTGAACACCTTGCGCTCGGTCATGCTGCGGGGATCATCCCCCAACACCGGCAGGGCCGCGCCACTGAACAGGCGCTGCAAGGGCTCCAGATCCACCTTTTGGCGCAGTATCCTTTCTTGCGGCGCATCGTAAGCCTGGATGGCACCTGTGTCATCGAGCAGGTAGACCTCGACGCTCGGGTTGACCTGCATCAGCTTGCCAAACAGCTCGCGGCTGGCCCCGGCGTTGAGGCCATCGGCACGCATCAGCTCCGGGTAGCGGGCAATGCGCGCGGCCAGATCCTGCGACAGGCGCTGCACCACCTCTTGCTCACGCTGGTCGGACACCCGCATCTGCAGCCAGACCGTGGCCGCGCTGCAAGCCAACAGCAGCAGCACAAAGACCAGGGTCAGGCGCTGCGCCAAGGTCGTGGATGCGAGCTTCATGGCACTTCCTCCGCCCATTTGTAGCCATGGCCCCATACGGTCAGAATGCGCTTGGGGCTGCCAGGATCGGCTTCGATCTTGGCTCTCAAGCGGTTGATATGGGTGTTGACTGTGTGCTCGTAGCCATCATGGCGGTAGCCCCAGACTTGGTTGAGCAGGTCAAACCGGGAGAACACCTTGCCCGGATGGCGCACAAAAAAATGCAGCAGGTCAAATTCTCGCGGTGTCAGCTCCACCTGGGATCCACCCACCTTCACCTCGCGCGATATCGGGTCGATCTCTAGATTGCCGAGCACCAGCACACCGGCATCCAACCGGGCGTTTTGGGCCAAGGCGTGGCTGCGGCGCAACAGCGCGCGCACCCTGGCCACCAGCTCCAGCACCGAGAATGGCTTGGCCAGGTAGTCGTCCGCTCCCAGCTCCAGCCCCAGGATGCGGTGCATCTCGCTGGAGCGGGCACTGGTGATGATGATGGGCACGTAATAGGCCATCGCGCGGGCGCGGCGGCATATCTCCAGGCCATCCACGCCCGGCAGCATCAAATCCAGCACCAATGCATCCCAACCGCCCCGCTCCAAGGCCTGCATGCCCGCGTCGCCATCGGCCATGTGCACCACCTCATAGCCCTCGTCGCGCAGGTGCAATTGCAGCAGCTCCGCAATGGGAGCATCGTCTTCCACGATCAAGATACGTTTGCTGGGGTTCATGCTGTCATTGTGCGGTACATCGTGCGGTCTGCTGGCATCGGCACTTGGCTGCAAACCCAGGCGCCGCGCCCGCAAACGCCGGAGGCAGGCGCGCTTGAAATGGCCAATCCAGTCAGACCCCGGCAGCCTTGGCCGCCGCTTGCATCTGCTTGCGCTTTTGAAAAACCCAGCGCGCCGCCAGCAGCCCGGCAAGGATCAGCCCGTAGAGCCACACCTCGGCAAAGTTGTTCTTGCCCGAGCGCATCCACCAAAAGTGCAGCACGGCCAGCGCAGCCGCCCCATACACCGCGCGGTGCAGCATCTGCCAGCGTTTGCCGCCCATGCGCCGGATGATCCTGGGCACCGAGGTAATGGCCAGCGCCAGCAGGATCAGCCAGGCCAAGGTGCCCACGAGGATAAAGGGGCGCTTGATCAGGTCGTCGACGATGGCGGGCCAATCCACCCCCATGTCAAACACCACATAGGCCAGCCAGTGCAAGCTGGCGTAGAAGAAGGCATAAAGGCCCAGCATGCGGCGGTAGGCTGCCAACCCGTTCCAGCGCAGCCACTGGCGCAATGGCGTGACTGCCAGCGCAAAGCAGATAAAGCGGATGGCCCAGTCACCCAGCGAACGCAGCAGCGCTTCAGCCGGATTGGCCCCCAGGCCATCGGTGGCGGCCAGATAAAACAGCCAGGCCGCTGGCACCAGGCACAATACATGCAGCAGCAGCCGCTGCACAGCTTTGGCAGAAAAGCGCGAAGGTTTTGCCATGGGCAGGGACACCGATCAGTAGTCTTTGCGCAGGTCCATGCCGGCGTAGAGTTGGCCCACCTGGGCTTCGTAGCCGTTGAACAGCAAGGTCTTGTGGCGCTTGGCAAACAGGCCGCCTTCACCAATGCGGCGCTCGGTCGCCTGGCTCCAGCGCGGGTGCGGCACATCCGGGTTCACATTCGAGTAAAAGCCGTACTCATTGCGCGCCGCCTTGTTCCAGGCGGTGCCCGGCTGCTTCTCGACCACGCGGATGGTCACGATGCTCTTGGCGCTTTTGAAGCCATATTTCCAGGGCAGCACCAGGCGCACCGGTGCGCCGTTTTGCGGGGTCAAGGTTTTGCCGTACATGCCAAAGGCCAGCAGGCTGAGCGGGTGCATGGCTTCGTCCATGCGCAGGCCCTCGGTGTAGGGCCAGTCGAGCACACTGCTGTTCAGGCCAGGCATCATCTTGCGATCGGCCAAGGTCACGAACTCTATATACTTCGCGCTGCCCTGGGGCTCCACCTGCGCCAGCAATTTGGACAGCGAGTAGCCCACCCAGGGGATCACCATCGACCAGCCCTCGACACAGCGCAGCCGGTAAATGCGCTCTTCCTGGGCGCTGAGCTTGAGCAGCTCTTCGATGTCAAAGGTTTTGGGTTTGTTGACCAGGCCTTCGACCCGCACGGTCCAGGGCCGTGTCTGCAAGGTGTGGGCGTAGCGCGCCGGGTCGCTTTTGTCCAGGCCGAACTCGTAGTAGTTGTTGTAGCTGCTGGCATCCTGAAAGGACGTCGGTGTCTCCATCGACATGGCGCCGGGCACCGTCGAGCGCACGGTGCTGATCGGCTGCGTGCCGTCGGACCTGGCCGCTTGTGCCCAAGCCCCGCCTGCGGCCAGCGCCGAGCCGCCAGCGGCCCCCAGTTTGAGCAAGTCGCGCCGGCTCAAATACAGGTGCTGCGGGGTGATGTCGCTGCTGCTGCCGTGGTCAAAACCCGCGTTGTTGGTACGTATCAGCATGGGTATCGCTCCTGAAGTCGGTAGATGCGGATGAGGCAGGCCAGTGGGCCTGCCTCGGTTACCTCTAATAGACACCATCTGCAGCGCAAAAATTTCAAGCGCTGCTCAGTATTTGTTAAACAAAAAGTTATAAATAACCTGTTTGGAATGCCTGCCAGCGTCCGCTTTGGTGCCGGATCTCTAGCGCACAGAAAACAAGACCACCCTCGAAAGCGTGGCACCGACCATTCAGATCCGCCTATCGCCGCCCAGCGCAGATGAGCTTGCACACAAATCCCGTCCCATTCTGAGATGGCCCTTACATACAGTGCTATCAGACAAACACTGAAAGATGCCATGCAGATCTATGTCCGTGTAAATCCTGGCCAAACAAGACCGGTTACATGCTGAGTGGACAAAGCATACCGCTGATGGCTATGCATAACTAGGCATGATTATTCCCCTGAAACGGAATGCCGTAGACGCTGCCGCTGATGGCTTTATACCTTGCCAGCATGGCCTGCAGCGGAATTGCACCATGGAGCAGAAAGCCCGCCAGGCCGCGATGGCTGTATGGCCTTGCTTCCTTAGAGTGGACTCCCGGGGACATTGTGCGACGAAGCATCCGATGGTTCGTTGTAATAAGCCCCCAGCCAGAAATCCCTGCCATGTGGCTCTCCTACCGTGACGTCATCGATATCTGCGGAGCTACCTTAGGTCGCGTTGATTATCACGAGAGGAGCCTCCAAAATGCTTGAAGCAATGAACCTGCCAGTACGGTGCATGAATGGGCCCTCAGCGTCGAATTCAAGGCTGCCAACTAGTAGGATCAGCTTGGATGAAAGGGGCCGCTGCTGCAGCAAGTCAGATGCAGTAAAGTGAGCGCCGCCGCCGCTGCTGAAGATCAAAGCATGCTCAGATTGCATCACTTGACTCACTGGCTCCGTTCGTGCCGGTAACGGCGCTTGCGCATACCGGTGGCCCAGCGGTAGAGGGGTGCACTACTGGGCCCAGGGCCCTCACAACCCCAGGCTTGCGGCGAAGGAATGATGATCCTCAGGCTAGGCGCACACCACTACGTGTGCAGTGTTTTGCCACTCGTCATCAAGCGCCGTTAAGTGTGACCCTCAGAACTTATAGCGCGCCGACAGGTAATAGCTGCGCGGATCCCCATATACGCCAGTACCATACGAGCCCATGCCTGGCATATAGGTCTTGTTCAGCACATTGCTCAGGTTCAGCGCTACCGACAGGTGCGAGTCCACCTCCCAGCGCGCCATCAGGCCCAGCAAGGTGTAGGCCGGCTGGGTGGCGCGCCACTGGGTGTCGCCCACTTGCTGGTAGTAGGTCTCGCTCTGCCAGCTGAGCGACCCGCCCACCGTCACGGGGTTCCACTGGCCGGGCAGGCGGTAGCTGGTGCTGAGCTTGACCAGGTGCTTGGGCTGGTTGGTGTTGACCGCGCTCAGGATCACATCGGGCTGGTAGCCCAAGGTGGACTCGCGGTAGGTGTAGCCCGCGTACACATTCCAGGCGGGGGTGACCTGGCCGGAGACCTCCATCTCCACGCCCCGGCTCTTGACGCCCTTGGCCGCGATATAGATCTCTTCACCGGTCGCGGGGTTGGAATCCACATACTGCGCAGCGTTGTTTTGCTGGGTGTGGAACAGCGCGATAGAGGTGTTGAGCTTGCCATCCAGCAGCGCGCCCTTGATGCCGATCTCCTGGCTCTTGCCCGTCAGCGGTGGCAAGGCTGCACCGCCCGCATCCTTGTAGTAGGTCTGCGGGTTGAAGATATCGGTGTAGCTCGCATAGGCCGACCACTGCTTGCTGAAGTCATAGACCACGCCAGCATAAGGAATGACTTTGTGGTTCACCTTCAGCCTGTCGTTGAGCGTGTAGGCGCTGGTTGCCAGGTCGGTCTCGCCATCGACCAGGCGGTACCAGCTCAGCCGCGCGCCCAGGATGACGGACAGCGCATCGGTGGGCCGCAGGCGCACGGCGGCAAATGCGCCTTTTTCGGTGACGCGCGTGTCGCGGTCGCTGACCAGGTCCAGTTGAGGCTCGGGCGCATTGCCATGCCAGTCAAAATAATTGTCTACCGCGTCATAGCTGGTGGTGTAGCCGGGGGCGCCACGGCGCTCGCGCGACCACCCCGCGCCCAAGGTCAGCTCATGGCTGCGGCCCAGCAGCTCGAACGGGCCCGACAGCACGGCATTGAGCGAATCGGTGGTCGAGGTCGTGGGAATCTTGGCCGACAGCATATTGAGGCCCAGCCCTGTCTCTTTGTCCAGCGAACCATAGGCGGCCACGCCCACCTTCACATCGCGGCTTTGGCGCAGGTGGCTGCCTGCCAGCTCCAGCTTCCAGCCGTTGTCAAACACATGCTTCAGATCGGCAAACAGGTTGGTGCTGTCGTTGTTCCAGTACGACCAGCGCGCAGCAGGGTTGAGCGAGGTCGGAAAATGCGTCTGCCTGCCATCCGAGAAAAACAGCGGCAGATGGCCATAGCTTGCGCCGTCAGCACGGGTCTGCATGTAGTCAATGCCCAGCGCTGCCGTGGTGCGGGGCGCCAGATCGGCCTCGACGATGCCATAGAAGTTGCGCGTATCGCGGCTGTAGTAGTCGACATGTGAATCGGCATTTTGCGCGGCGGCCACCACGCGGGCACGCAGGCTGCCATCGGCATTCAAGGGGCCCGATACATCGGCCACACCGCGCTGCTTGCTCCAGGATCCCACACCGCCTTCCAGCGATGCCTGGAACTCCTTGGTCGGCCGCTTGCGCACCAGGTTGACAACTGCGCCCGGGTTGCCCGCGCCAATCAGCAAGCCGGTGGCGCCCTTGACCACTTCCACCCGGTCGTAGATGGCGCTGTCCGCCAATGAGGTGGTGTATTGGTTGGCCGAGTTCATCGTATTGGGCATGCCGTCGAACTGGAAGTTCTCGACCGCAAAGCCGCGCGAGTAGAAGGTCGCGCGCTCGCTGTCATTGCGGCCTACCGTGATGCCGGTCACCTTGTCCAGAATCTCGGGCAGGCTGCTCAGGCCCTGGTCGTCCATCTGCTGGCGGGTGATCACCGTCACCGACTGCGGCGTCTCGCGCAAGGACAAGCCCATGCGCGTTGCGGTGCTGGATTCCGCTGCCGTGTAAGAGCCCGTATGCTCCGAGGCGGCCACCCGGTCGGCCTGGGCCTGCACCACCACCGGCGCCAGCACCATCTCGCCCGCCGCCGGGCCCTGGCTGGCCGCCGCGCGCTTGCGCAGCACATAGGAGCGGTCGCCCGCAGGCACGGCCTCCAGCCCGGTTCCCGCCAGTAGCAGCTGCAGCGCCTGGGCCACGGGCAGCTGCCCGCGCACGCCGGGCGATTGCGCGGCGCTCACCAGCTCGGGCGGGCCGCTGACGCTGACACCGGTTTGCGATGCAAAGGCCACCAGCGCCGCTGGCAGTGGCCCGGCCGGCACCTGCAGCGGTTGCGCCGCGCCCGCCGCTGCAGGGGCCTGCTCGGCGGCGGTTTGGGCATGGGCCGGCACGGCCAGCCCCATCATGGCGCTGACACCCATGGTGATGACGGCGGCTTGCACCGCGCGGGCCACCGTAGATGGCATGGGCAGCGCTCCCGCGGGGGTGGTTTGGGGACGATGAAAAACGGTTGGCATAAGGCTTCCTGCTTGGGGTCGGTACAGATCAATTCGCTATCTCTATGCAGGACAGCCGACCGCGCCCAAAGGGGCCAACTTGGCAGAAAATTCTTTAAAAGCTCAGTGCCGCAAGGGCAGCACCGTGACCCAGTAAGGGGTTCGGGCGCTGATCTGCACCGGCAGCAGATGGGCCAGGTTGGCCAGCACCGCGTCGGTATCGGCTAGCTGGAACGCGCCCGAGATGCGCAGCGCCGCCACCTGCGGGTCGCAACGCAGCCAACCTTTGCGGTAGCGGCCCAGCTCGGCCAAAAAGGCATCCAGGCGCATGTTGTCGGCCGCCAGCACATCTTGCGTCCACTGGCTGGCCCCGGCCTGGGCAAGCTGTGGCTGCCCTGCCTCGCTGTCGCTAAAGCGCAGTTGCTGGCCGGCCTGCAAGCGCAGTGCTGCTGCGCCGCCGCGTGGGCGTACCTCCACGGCATCCTGCTGCACGGCCACATCGCTGTAGCCATCACCGCAGCGCACACTAAAGCGTGTGCCCAGTGCGCGTATCTCGCCCTGCTCGGTGGTCACCAAAAAAGCCCTTGCGCTGGCCTGCGGATCGGGCGCTGTCTCCACATAAAGCGCGCCAGCGCGCAGATGGATGCGGCGCTGCAGCGCGTCGAACTGCACATCGGCCGCGCTGGCAGTGTCCAGCACCATGCGGCTGCCATCGGACAGCGTCCAGCTGCGCCATTCGCCAGTGGTCGTGGCATGGCTGGACGTCCACTGCTGCACCGGCGCCATGCGCCAGGCCAGCCAGCCCGCTGGCACTGCCGTGATCAGCACCGCCAGCGCGCGCACGGTATCGCGGCGCGTGGCACGGCGCTGGGGCCGAGACAGCGCGGGCGCGCCCGGCGATGCCGGAATGGAGCCCGCCTGCAGACTGACGGCCATCGCCCGTTGCCAGGCACGCTCATGCGCAGGCGATTGCGACCGCCAGCGCGCCAGCTCCGCCTGGGCACCGGCGCTGCCGGCCTCCTCTTGCAGGCGCACAAACCATTCGGCCGCCTGCATCGCCACCTCGCGGGTGATGAGGGGCGCGGCCACGGGCGGCGGATTCCAGGCACTCATGGCGGGCACCTCAGTCCGCCAGCAAAATGCATTCGGCCATGGCCTGGGCCATATAGCGCTTGACCGAGCGCAGGCCCACGCCCAGTACCTGGGCAATCTCGGCATAGGTCAGGCCGTCGATCTGCGAGAGGATGAACACCGCCCTTACCTTGGCCGGCAGTGCATCGAGCATCGCATCGACCTCCTGCAAGGCTTGCAGAATGGCCAGTTGCCGCTCGGGCGAGATAGCCTCGGGCTCGGGCAACACAGCCAGCGCCTGCAGATAGGCCTGCTCCAGCGACTGGCGGCGCAGGTGGTTGACCAGCACATGCTTGGCCACCGTGGCCAGGTAGGCACGCGGGGCGCGCAGCGCAGCGGCCGGCGGCGCGGCCGCGCTGGCATCGCCATGGCTGGCAGCCGGGCTCAGCAGCCGCACCTGGTGTGCATCACCGAGCCTGCGGCGCAGCCACCCTTGCAGCCAGCCATGGTGCTCCACATAGAGCGCGGCAATATCGGGCAGCATGGGGACGGGCTGCAGGGGCAAGGGGCTGGCCGCAGTCATGGGGCAAACCGCAGTCCGGCTGTCAGCGCTTAGAAGTCCACACTGGCGCTGACCGTGAAGGTGCGCGGGTTGGACAGCACCAAGTAGCCGGTCGAACCCACCGAGGCCCAGTAGTTGCGGTTGGCCGCGTTCTCCACGCGGGCGCGCAGGGTCACCAGGCGGCCATCGATTTCGGTCAGGTAGCGCGCACCCAGGTCAAACCGAGTCCAGCCTGCCACCTGCAAGGTATTGGTCGCATTGGCATAGCTGCTGCCGGTGGCCACGGCGCGGCCATCCAGGCTCAGGCCCCGCACGCCGGGCACATCCCACTCCAGCCCCAGATTGCCCTGCTGGCGGGGCACGCCAATCACGCGCTTGCCGGCATTGGGGTTGTTGCCATCGGCCAGTTGCTTGGCATCGAGCCAGGTGACGCCACCCAGCACGCGCAGGCCGCGTGTGACCTGGCCAAACACATTGAGCTCCAGGCCACGGTGGCGGTCCATGCCTTCAGGGCCGTAGACGCCCGAGATGGAATTGCGGAACACACGCGGCTTGTCGGTGGTGAACCAGGCCAGGCCCGCGCCAATATCGCCACCATCCCACTTCAAGCCCACTTCCTTTTGCTTGGAGACATAGGGTGCCAGCGCCGCGCCGGCATTGGACACCGGCAAGCCCGACGACAGCGCCGGTGCAATCTCGCCCGGGGTCAGGCCTTCGATGTAGTTGGCGTAGAGCGATACCCGCTCGGCCGGCTTGAAGACGACGGCCGCCATCGGGCTGGTGCGGCTCTTGTCCACCTTGGGCGCTGCAATGCCGGTGTTATAGGCAAAGGTCTGCGTCTCGATGGTCTGGTGGCGCACGCCCAGGGTGAGCAGCAGGCGCTCGTCGAACATCGACAGGGTGTCCGACAAGGCCAGGCTCAACAGCTTGATGCGGGCCTGCACGGCCGGGTCATCCAGGTCGTTCGAGCTGGTGCCCAAGGGCGGTGCCGCGCCATAGACGGGGTTGTACAGATTGGTGGCCAGCGCGCTGGCGGCCGGCTGCGAGTAGAAGGCGTTCTTGCGCTTGTCCGAGAAAGCCGAGGCCGCCAGCACGATGCTGTGGCCAATGCTGCCGGTGGTGAGCTTGCCGCGCAGGCCCACTTCGCCGGTAAAGATGTCATCGGCGCGGGTATTGTCAAAGCGCCCTTGGGTGCCGCTGCCGGTGCTGCCATTGTTCAGGGTCAGGCTGGCGAGCGAGTTGCGCTCGCGGCCAAAGCGTGCACCGCCTGCCGCCCAGGCGGTGAGCCGGCTGTTGATGTCGTACTCGGCGCGCACCGAGCCAAAGCTGTCGCGCTCGTTCGAATAGGTCCAGGGCTGGGCAAAGTTTTTGCTGTTGTCCGGGGCGCTGGGCACCTGGGTCACTGCGGCACCCAAGGTCACATTGGGGCGTGGCGTGGTCAGTTTGTGGCTTTGGTAGCCCACATCGGCCGACAGGCGCAGATTGCTGGAGCGCCAATCCAGCCCCAAGGACACCACACTCAGATCGACACCTTCGTCGTCGATCGTGGTATCGCCCTTGCGTTTGGCCACGTTCAGGCGCAGGCCGGTGGCCTGGTCGGGGCCAAAGCGGCGGCTGATGTCGGCCGCGGCATAGCCTTGCGCGCCGCTCGATCCACCCACGCTGACCCGCGTCAGCGGCTCGTTCGAGGCGCGCTTGGGCAGCAGGTTCAGGGCGCCACCAATGCTGTCACCGGCGGGCGATGCCCCATTCAAAAAGCCGCTGGCGCCGCGCAGCAGCTCTACGCGCTCAAACAGCTCGGCCGACACATACTGGCGCGGCAGCAGACCGTAGAGGCCGTTGTAGGCAATGCTGTCCGAGCCCAGCACAAAGCCGCGCACAAAATACGATTCCTGGAAGTTGCCAAAACCGCGCGAGATCCGCACCGAGGCATCGTTTTGCAGCACATCGCCCACGCTGCGCGCCTGCTGGTCGCGGATCAGATCCTGGGTATAGGCCGTCGTGGAGAACGGCGTGTTCATGATGTCTTCGGTGCCCAGAATACCCACACGCCCGCCGCGCGCCACCTGGCCGCCGGCATAGGCCTTGGACAGACCTTGCGCCGATGCATCGGCACTGGCGTTGACGGTCACGGTCGGCAAGACGCTGTCTTCGCCGGCAGCTGGCGCCGCTGCGGCGGTGGCTGTGTCAGCAGCGCCCTCCTGGATTTGAGCCAAAGCGGGGACAGCGGTAAAAGAAACCAGCAGAGCAACTGCGCCCGCCACCGGGTGGAGCGCAAAACGGGAAGAGAACAACATACAAAAACCAGCCAAGAAGCAAATGAGACTGATTATCAATCATGCATTTGCACGGCTCGGAAAACTGGCGCAAATCAGGGGCTTTGCCAGAGGGAAGTGTTGCCTGTAGCTGACAGACTGGGCACTGGCGCCAATGCACCGCCCTGCCCCCAAAAAGCAAAAGGCCGGATACGGTGCAGCGCACCATCCGGCCTTTTTTCTGATCAGGTGTACCCGGCGATCACGCAGGGCAGCCGCTATCAGGCGAAATTGCTTTCCGCAAACTTCCAGTTCACCAGCTTGTCGAAGAAGGTTTCAACAAACTTCGGACGGGCATTGCGGTAGTCGATGTAGTAAGCATGTTCCCACACGTCGACGGTCAGCAGTGCCTTGTCGTCAGTGGTCAGCGGGGTGCCAGCAGCGCCGGTATTGACGATGTCCACCGAGCCATCGGGCTTCTTGACCAGCCAGGTCCAGCCCGAGCCGAAGTTGCCCACGGCCGAGGCCTGGAACGCCTTCTTGAACTCGGCGTAGCTGCCCCACTTCTTGTTGATGGCATCGGCCAGCGCGCCGCTTGGCTCAGCGCCGCCGCCGGGGGTCATGCAGTTCCAGAAGAAGGTGTGGTTCCAGATTTGAGCGGCCTGGTTGTAGATACCACCGGTCGCCTTCTTGATCACGGCTTCCAGCTCCAGGTTCTCGAACTCGGTGCCCTTTTGCAGCTCGTTGAGCTTGTCCACGTAGGCCTTGTGGTGCTTGCCGTGGTGGTATTCCAGCGTTTCCTGGCTGTAGGCAGGGGCCAGGGCATCAATCGCATAGGGCAGTGGTGGCAGAGTGCGTTCCATCGTGGTTTCCTCGTGGTTGGTATGGTTTCAAAGCCGGGCCAGGCGGTGTTGGCAAACACCGGCCAGCCCGCAGCCTCAGTCGTCGATTGTAAAAAGGAAAATCGACCCGTTGATGAATACGGGTTCAGCCCATTTACTATGACGACGATAGCATGCAAGCCAGGCAGCACGGCGTCAGAAAGCGCCGCCAATTGCCATCACGCGGCCTGGCAGCCGCAGTGGCGCAAGCGCGCGTCCGCCCCCAGGCCTGCGCAGTGGCACCTTGGCGCAGCGCTAGACCAGCAAGCGCTGGGTCGCCACCACATCGACACTGCCATCGGCCAGCTCGGCATGCAGGGCCTTGCCCGGTGTCGCCTGCGTTACCGAACTCACTACCTGGCCTTGCATGTCGGTCAGCAAGGCATAGCCCCGCGACAGCACCTGGCGCGGGTTGAGCAGCTCCAGCCGCGCATGCAATTGCGCCAGGCGCTGCTCACTGCGCTCCAGATGGCGCGCCGCGCCAGAGGGGAATACGCTGGCCAGGTGCTGCACGCGCTTGTCCTGGCCATGCAACTGGCTTTGTGCAGCGCTTTGCAGGCGGCGGCCAAGCCGGTCCAGCATCTGCTGCTGGCCGTGCACCAAGGATGACGGCCTGCCAATCTGGCGCGCTGCCATGTCCAGGCGCTGCTGCTGGCGGTCCAGATGGCGCTCGACGCCATCGACCAGGCGCTGCTCCGCCAGTTGCAGCGCGCCCAGCCAGACATCGCGCGGCTGGCAGACCAGCTCGGCAGCGGCCGTGGGCGTGGGCGCGCGCAGATCGGCGCAGAAATCGGCGATCGTGAAGTCGGTCTCATGCCCCACGCCACTCACCAGCGGCACCGGGCTTTGCACTACGGTGCGGGCCAGTTGCTCGTCGTTGAAGGCCCAGAGGTCCTCCAGCGAGCCACCGCCGCGCACCAGCAAGATGGTGTCGATGGGCACCGCCGGCGCGTCAATACTCAGGCGGGCGTCATAGGCGATCTGGGCCTCGGCCAGGCGGTAGAGCTTTTGCAGCGCCGCCACCATCGATGGCGCCGCCTGCGCGCCCTGCACCAGCGCTGGCACCAGCACCACCGGCAGCTGCGGCACGCGGCGGCGCAAAGCGGTCACCACATCGTGCAGCGCCGCCGCGCCCAGCGAGGTGACGATGCCGATGCCGCGCGGCATCAGCGGCAGTTGCCGCTTGCGCTCGCTGTCAAACAGGCCCTCGGACTCCAGTTGCGCCTTGAGGCGCAGGAACTGCTCGAACAACGCCCCCTGCCCGGCACGGCGCATGCCTTCCACAATCAGCTGGAGATCGCCGCGCTGCTCATACACCCCCAGCTTGCCCACCACCTCGACCAGCTCGCCGTCGCGCGGGTTGAAGTCCAGCGCCTGCGCGGAGCGGCGAAACATCGCGCAGCGCACCTGGCCGTTGGCATCCTTGAGGTTGAAGTAGCAGTGGCCGCTGGCCGCGCGCGAAAAACCGCTGAGCTCCCCGCGCACCTCCACCGGGTTGAAGCGTGCCGCCAGCGCATCGGCCACCGCCCGGCACAGCGCGCCCACCTCCCAGATGCGGGGGCTGGGGGTGGCGTTGGCAGCGGCAGTGGGCGGGTAGTGTGTGGTGTCCATAAAAATGGCCGGCTTGGCGGCAGGCTCGGCGCGGCAGAAATCAGGAGAGGTGAGTGTTGGTTGCGCCGCAACGCGGCATGCAGCAGACATGGTAGCGGCTGGGACTTGCGCCAGGGATCCAGCGGGCTGGCCATCCTTCGCCAGATGCAGCGGTTCCGTTATCGGAAGGGGCTGCCAATTAGCTGCCAACGCAACCACTGGCAGCGGCATTTTTTCCCGTCACAGCAACGACATAGAGGCCAGGGAAGGCTCAAAAGCCGCCTTTTCCCACACCTCCAACGCGCAGTAGTCCACAAGAGAGCGGCTCTGTGACAGCGTCATGCATACGTCATACTCTGTAGCACAAAATATTGAACCTACGTACAAGCTTTTGATTTTTCAATATTTTTATCAGCTTATTTTTTAAGCAATCTAAGAAAAACCCCGTAAATTGGGCAATTTTTCCGGCTGATGACACATTACCCACAAAGTTATCCACATTTTTTGTGGATGACTGGGCCTTTCCGGCATTCTGGGACTGTGGGTTGGACGCAGCGCCAGCGCCGATTTTAGGCGGACCGGCAGTGGCCTTGGGCCATAATGGCCGCTGAAAAAAGAAAGAGCGGAGAGAGAATCTTGTTTTCCATCATCCAAGCAGCAGGCTGGCCCATCTGGCCCTTGATTGCCTGCTCCATCCTGGCCCTGGCATTGATCGTTGAGCGCTTTGTGGCTTTGAAAGCGGACAAAGTCGCCCCAGCCAACCTGCTGCAGGAAGCCATGTCCGTCTCAGCCAATGGGGTGCCCAGCGCCGAAGTGGTGAACCAGCTCGGCCAGAACTCGTCGCTGGGCGAGGTGCTGGCCAGCGGACTGCGCACCATCACCTTGGAGCCCCGCATCTCGGAGGCCGACCTGCGCGCCACGCTGGAGAGCACCGGCCGCCGCGAAGCCCAAAAGCTCGAAAAGTACCTCACCGCCCTCGCCACCATCGCATCGGCCGCGCCATTGCTGGGCCTCTTGGGCACGGTGATCGGCATGATCGAGATCTTCGGCTCGCAAAGCGGTGGCGGCAACAACCCCAGCATGCTGGCCCACGGTATCTCGATTGCGCTGTACAACACCGCTTTTGGCCTGATGGTGGCCATCCCGGCCCTCATTTTCTGGCGCTACTTCCGCAGCCGGGTCGATGGCTATCTGCTCACCCTGGAGCTGTCGGCCGAGCAGTTTCTGCGCCACCTGAACAAGCTGCGCCGCAGCTGATCGCCGGGCAGGAGCCAGCATGAACTTTCGCCCCCGCACCACGACAGAGCCCGAGATCAACTTGATCCCGTTCATTGATGTGCTGCTGGTCGTGCTCATCTTCCTGATGCTCTCGACCACCTACAGCAAATTCACCGAGCTGCAGCTGACCTTGCCGACCGCCAATGCCGAGCAACTGCGCGACCGGCCCAAAGAGATCATCGTCTCCGTCGCTGCCGATGGGCGCTATGCCGTGGGCAAGGTCGCGCTGGAAGGCAAGACCGTGGCCGATATGGCCGAAGCACTGCGCAATGCCGCCACCGCTGGCAAGGACAGCGTGATCATCATCAGCGCCGATGCGCTGGCGCCGCACCAGTCGGTGGTCTCGGTGATGGAAGCCGCCCGCCGCGTTGGCCTGCAGCAGATCACCTTTGCCACCCAGACGGCGGCACGCTAAACCCCAGGCACTGCGCCTGGGCAGTGCTAGCATGCAGCCTGCATGACCGTCCCGCCTCCCCCTCCATCCACGCCTGCCGCGCCCCCCAGTGCCACGCGCCCCCGCTCGGCACGCATCACCGATGCCTGGCAGCGCAAAGGCCTGCTGGCCATCGCGCTGCTGCCGCTGTCCTGGTGCTATGCAGCGCTGGGCGCGCTGCGCCGCGCCCTCTACCGCACCGGTCTGTGCAAGGCCTACCGCGCGCCGGTGCCCGTGGTGGTGGTGGGCAATGTGATCGCCGGGGGCGCGGGCAAGACGCCTGTGACCCTGCACCTGGTGCAGGCCTTGCAGGCCCAGGGCTGGCGGCCAGCGGTTATCTCGCGCGGCTATGGGCGCGACAACAGCAAAAATCCCAACGCGATAGCCGTCACCCCCGGCAGCGACCCGCGCCTGGTGGGCGATGAGCCCTTGCTGATCGCCCAGCGCAGTGGCGTGCCGGTGTATGTGGCTGCGCTGCGGGCCACGGCCGCCCAGGCGGCCCTGCAGGCGCACCCCGATGTCGATGTGCTGGTCTGCGACGATGGCCTGCAGCACCTGGCACTGGCCCGCGATGTGGAGATTGCCGTCTTCAACGCCCAAGGCATTGGCAATGGCTGGCAACTGCCGGCCGGGCCACTGCGCGAGCCCTGGCCCAGGCGGCTGGACATTGCGCTCTACGCCGGCCCAGCGCCCCAGCAGCTGGCAGCCACTGGTGCAGCGGCCTGGCCGCTGCAGCGCAGCCTGGCCTGCTATGCCGTTGGCCAGGATGGCCGCCACCATGCGCTTGCCGATCTGCGCGGCCGGCCAGTGCATGCGCTGGCCGCCATTGCCTATCCGCAGGAGTTTTTTGCGATGCTGCAAGCCCAGGGCCTGCAGCTGGCCCGCAGCGATGCACTGCCCGACCATGCCCCGCTGGACGACCCGGCCTGGCTGGCAAGCCTCGGAATCGCCGCGACCAGCGCACCTACAATAGGTGCACCCGATGCACCCGTGCTGCTGTGCACCGAAAAGGATGCGCACAAGCTCTGGCGCATTGCCCCCCATGCACTGGCTGTGCCGCTGGAGGTCGCCATCGACCCGGCCTTTGGCCAGCATGCCGATGCACTGCTGCGCCAGCACCAGCCCGCATCGCCCCCTGTTAAGAAAGACTGATTGCTGCTATGGACCCGAAACTGCTCGAACTGCTGGTTTGCCCCGTCACCAAAGGCCCCCTGCGCTATGACCGCGAGCGCCAGGAACTGGTCTCGCGCAGCGCGCGCCTGGCCTACCCGGTGCGCGATGGCATGCCCATCATGCTCGAAGGCGAAGCGCGCCCGCTCAGCGACGAAGAAATCGACGCTTTAGCTGCGGCAGATTAAGGTTTGATGAAGTTGCGGCCCCACCGGGGCCGGCATGGCCGTCCGCACAGGCAAACCCCAATAGCGGTTTTGTAAAAAAAAGACACAATTTGCTGAAATTTTAGGCACAGCGCCTCCGGGCAGGTCTTGTGGATTGCATCCATTTTTTTCAGCACATTGCCATGCATACCCTGATTCTCAAGAAAACCGACAAAGGCATGGAGGCGCTGCGCGCCCGGGATCCCTCGTTGCCGCACCGCATGCGACCGGCCTTCATCATGTTTGATGGGCAAAAAAGCATTGAACAGGTGATGGCGCTGGCGCCCTCGGCAGGTGGACAGCTGCAGGTGCTCGAAGACATCAAGCAGCTGCTGCAGCAAGGCCTGCTGGAGCTTTTGCGCCCCAGCGACGCAGGCCAATTGCCCGCGAGCGCCAGTGCCATCATTGACAACCTGACCGACCCTGCGACCACGCCGCCACCCGCTGCTGCAGCCGCCCCAGTTGCCGCGCAGACCGCAGCCAGCAATGCAACTGCTGCCATCAGCAACCCCAGCGAGCGCTATATCAAGGCCTATGCCGCTGCCAGCCAATTGGTCAGCGGCCTGGGGCTCAAAGGCTTTCGGCTGCAGCTGCAACTGGAAAAAGCCCAGGGCTACGACGGCCTGGTCGCCGTCCTGCCCAAGCTGCGCGAGGTGATCGACGCCAAGAAACTGCGCCCCATCGAGGCCATTCTGTTTGGCAGCAACGAGACCAATACGCCTGTCAAGCCTGCACCCTGAGCGCGGGCGCCGCAGCAGCGGCGACTGCCTGGGTAGGTGGCTTGTGGCTGTCGGGCCTGGCCGGCGGCGACTAGCTGGGCGCACCTGGCCGGCCGCACCTAGTCGGCTACACCTCGCTGGCAGCGCCTGGCCGGCCGCACCTCGCCGGCCGCACCTCGCCGGCCACCCTCCTCGCTACAATTTAAGTTGGCTTCACTCTCCTCTCCTTTAGCACCATGGCATCCGCACCCGCGCCGTTTACTGTCTTGATTCCTTCGCGCATGGCCTCCTCGCGCCTGCCCAACAAGCCCCTGGTCGATATCGCCGGCCTGCCCATGGTGGTGCGCGTGGCCAAACGCGCGCAGGAGAGCGCCGCCCAGCGCGTGGTGGTGGCTGCAGATGACGAGCGCATCATCGACGCCTGCAAAAAGCATGGTGTGCAAGCGGTGATGACCTCGCCCAAGCACCCCAGTGGCAGCGACCGCCTGGCCGAGGCCTGCAATGTGCTGCAATTGGGCGGCGATGACATCGTGGTCAATGTGCAAGGCGACGAGCCCTTGATCGCGCCGGCGCTGATCGATGCGGTCGCGGCGCTGCTCAGCGACCGGCCCGAGGCCAGCATGGGCACGGTCGCGCACCCGATTGCTGATCTGGAGTCGCTGCTCAGCCCCAATGTCGTCAAGGTGGTGCTCGATGCACAGGGCCTGGCCAGCTATTTCAGCCGTGCGCCCATCCCCTGGGGCCGTGATTTTGTGAATATGGCCTGGTGGAAGAACCCCGGCACCACCGGCACGCCCGGTTTTGCGCCGCTGCACCATATGGGCATCTACAGCTACCGCGCCCAGTTTTTGCATACTTTCCCTACGCTCAGCCAGGCCCCGACCGAGCAAATCGAGATGCTCGAGCAGCTGCGCGCGATCTGGCATGGCCACCGCATCGCCGTGCATGTGACGCGGCAGATCCCTGGCTCGGGCGTCGATACGCCCGAAGACCTGGTGCGCGTGCGCCAGCTGCTGGGCGCGGTGATGTAACCCGCGTGCCTGCCCTGCACCGCGACGGCCTCCGATGCAAGCGCACCGTAAGCTAAAAGGCGCAGCATGCCTGTCTCGCGCAGCCGAGACACGGTATTGGTGCCAGTTCGCTGACAATCCCCTGATGCGTGATATGCTCAAGCCCAGTTTTTTTGTGTAAAAGCGGGCTTTAGTGCCCGCTTTTGCCGTGCAAGTTTTTTATTCTCCAAGGACCGTCATGAAATTAATTCTTTTGGGAGCACCCGGCGCCGGCAAAGGTACGCAAGCTGCCTTCATCTGCCAAAAATACGGTATTCCCCAGATTTCCACCGGCGACATGCTGCGTGCTGCCGTCAAGGCTGGCACGCCGCTGGGCTTGCAAGCCAAGGCCGTGATGGACGCCGGCCAGCTGGTCAGTGACGATCTGATCATCAATCTGGTCAAGGAACGTATCGCCCAGGCCGACTGCGCCAATGGCTTCCTGTTTGACGGCTTCCCCCGAACCATCCCCCAGGCCGACGCGATGAAGGCCGCCGGTGTCAAGCTCGACTATGTGCTGGAGATCGATGTGCCGTTTGAGGCCATCATCGAGCGCATGAGCGGCCGCCGCAGCCACCCCGCTTCCGGCCGTACCTACCACGTCAAGTTCAACCCGCCCAAGACCGAAGGCCTGGACGATGTGACCGGCGAGCCCCTGGTGCAGCGCGAAGACGACAAGGAAGAAACCGTCAAGAAGCGCCTGGATGTGTACAGCAACCAGACCCGCCCCTTGGTGGACTACTACAGCAGCTGGGCCGCCCAAGACCCGGCCGCCGCCCCCAAGTACCGCGCCATCAGTGGCATGGGCTCGGTCGAAGAGATCACGCAGCGCGCCATTGCCGCGCTGCAGGCCTGATAAGTCGCACAGACTTATCCGCACAGCCACTGTCTTGCGACAGTGGCTTTTTTAATGCCTGCTCATGCCATCAGCAGACCGGCATGCGGCGGCTGCTTTAGGCCTTGGCTTGGACCTGCGCCAGCGCCAGCGCCAGTTGCAAGCTGACCCGGCATTTGTAGGGCGTCAAGGCCACCGCCAAGTCCTTTTCCAAATCGGCCACCCCAGGCAATACCGCATCGCTGATCACACCATCGCTGCAGCGGCTGCTGCGCCATACCGGCAGACCTTGCTGGCGTGCGCGCGCCATGGCCTCCAGAAGCAGCTCATGCACGGTGCCATTGCCGGTGGTCGCCACCACCAGGCCGTCGATGCCCTGGGCCTGCAGGGCATCCACCAGCCCCGGGCGCAGGCCCGCGTGGCTGGTCACGATCTCCACCCAGGGCCAGGGCTGGCTGGCGGGGGCAGGCAAGGCGGCCAGCCACTGGCTGCCGCTGTAGCCATCCGCTGCGCCTGGTGCCGGCGAGGCATAGCCCTGGCGCAGGCGCACGGTCACGCCATCCACCCAGCCCAGGGGCCCCTGCTCGCCCGATGAAAAGGCCAGCAAACGGTGCGGATGCACCTTTTGCAGCCAGCGCGCGCTGTGCAGCTCGCCGCCGCCCGTCACGGCCACGACCTCGCGCAGCAGCGGCTGGCCATCCGCAGCCAACGCCGCAGCGGCGGCCACGGCGTCCTTCAGGTTCTGCGGGCCATCGGGCATCAAGGCATTGGCCGGGCGCATGGCACAGGTCAGCACCACGGGCTTGGCCAGGCGCCCTAAAACGCAATGCAGGAACCAGGCAGTCTCTTCGAGCGTATCCGTTCCGTGGGTGATAACAACAGCACGCACCGCCTCATCGTGCATGGCCGCATCGCAGCGCTTGAGCAGCGCATGCCAGACCTCGTCATTCATGTCCTTGCTATCAATTTGCGCTATCTGCACCGCATCCAGCGGGCCTGCCGCCGCAGTCTCAATACCGCTCACGCCCGCCAGCAAGGCCGCGATGGACAGCTGGGCCGCGCGGTATTGGCCGGGTTTCTCGGCGTCATCAGCCATGCCGGCGATAGTGCCGCCGGTGCCGATGATCAAAATTTTTGGCTGCAAGGCTTGCCTCCTGCAAAAAACTGGTTAAAAATACAGGTACTGGATTGATATACAGGTGTTGGATGCACAGTGGCTTTGCTTCTGCCCGGCACCGCAGATCACACGGAGATCTTATGCGAGACCATCCCAAACTGACCGCGCGCCAACAAGAAATTCTGGACCTGATCCAGACCGCCATTTCGCGCACCGGCGCCCCGCCAACGCGCGCCGAGATTGCCAGCAAACTGGGCTTCAAATCGGCCAATTCGGCAGAAGACCATCTCAAGGCGCTGGCCCGCAAGGGCGTGATCGAGCTGGTCAGCGGCACCTCCCGGGGGATTCGCCTGCAAAGCGATACTGTGCGCTCCATCAATGCCGCACGTGGCACGCGCTTTTCGTCGCCGCTGGCAGGCGTGTCCAATGCCACGGCCGGCCTGGGCCGCGTGGTGCAAGAGCTCGCCCAGCTGGCCCTGCCGCTGATCGGCCGCGTCTCGGCCGGCTCGCCCATCCTGGCGCAAGAGCATGTCGACCAAACCTATACCGTGGAGGGCGGCCTGTTCCAGCAGCAGCCCGATTACCTGCTCAAGGTGCGCGGTATGTCGATGCGCGATGTCGGCATCATCGATGGCGATCTGCTGGCCGTCAAAGCCACGCGCGAGGCCCGCAACGGCCAGATCATCGTGGCGCGCCTGGGCGATGACGTCACCGTCAAGCGCCTCCAGCGCACCAAGGACGGCATTGAACTGCTGGCCGAAAACCCGGATTACCTGCCCATCATCGTGCAGCCCGGCGAGCCCTTTGAGATCGAAGGCATTGCCGTGGGCCTGATCCGCAACACGATGCTGAACTAGGCCTAGCGGCCCCCTCGGCCCTCCCTTTTCTGCGCAACCCCAGGTAGCGGGCGTTGTGGGCTCTTGGCCCACAGCCCTGGGGGATGCGCTCGCCCTGCGCAATCCTGCTGTTACCCGTATACCAAGGAGTCTCCTATGCTTGTAGCAGATGCATTGCGCGCGCTTGCGCCTTTTTCCCTCGTCGCTGGCCTGCCCTGGTTCCAGTCCATCCAGCGTGCCATTGTGCGCAGCAACCGCCGCCGCCCCGGCCATGGCGCCGCCAATGACGGCCAACTGGCCGCCCAGGTGCACTGCTTTGCCACCGCGTCCTCTGCCGCTGTACAGCGCGGTGCCGCCCAGCAGCTGAGCTTGCTCGATGGCCCGGTAGCTCAGTCCAGCGTGGATACGTCAGGCGCGGATACCTCCTGCATGGACACGCCCCGCGTTGACTCGCCTGCCGATGGTGCACCAGTGCAGCGCCCCATCGACCGCATCCGCCTGCCGCGCAAACCCGCTGCGCGCCGTCGCCTCTCAGCAGCTGCGCAGTCCCACACCCGCCCCTTCCTGTCGGTGCAGCGCTGCAGCGCCCAGGCCGCCAATGATGCGCCCATCAAGATGTACTGGGCCCAACCGGCCAGCCTGCACCGCCAAAAGGGTATGCGCTGGGCCATGTCGGGCAGCATGGCCGATATCTGTGCCGAGCTCGAGCGCCTGGAGCGGCTGGAACATCTGCACGCGGTCTAAGCTGCTGTTCGGGCGGGCATCAAGTCTGGCCGCCAGCATGCGTTGAACGCTGCGAATAGGGCCAGACTAGCCGAAGGTTTGCGCATGGGGCTCAGCGTCCCCGGCGCGGCATCTTGCCGCAGGCAGACCCGATTGCCGCTAGGTGCGGCCGGCTAGGTGCGGCCGGCTAGGTGCGGCCGGCTAGGTGCGGCCGGCTAGGTGCGGCCGGCTAAGGGTGAGCAGCCAGGCAACAGCCTACCGGAGGGTTTCCAGAACAACGCTGAGATAGTCTGGGCAACATGCAAGACAGGTGCAACGACGGTACAGCACGGCCCCAGCCAGCAGCAGCCCCCTGCCGCACAAGCCAGGCCTTGGTGGTGCAAGGCCCATGCGCTGGGCACCCCGCGCTGTCAGCCATCGCTCCCTGCTGCCCACTTGCACCAGCTACGCGTGCTGTCAGCGCGCAGCAGCGACCACCTCCAGCGCCTGCTGCTTGAAGGGCGCCAGCTGCTCCCGCAAGGTATCTCTTGCGCTATCCACCGCAGCGGCGACGGCATCGGGGCCAAATACCAGGCCTTGCAGCAATACAAAATGCACATTGCGGATGCCGATGGAGGCCAGCGCATAGCGCAAGTAAGGCGTCAGAAAATCTTCCTGCCGGGCCCGGGGGCCCGTGTGGAAGCCGCCCGAGCTCACCAACACCAAGGTGGGCCGGTCTTTCATCAGGCCGATCTTCCCTTCAGGCGTGGATGCAAAGCTGCGGTGGATGCGGATCACATGGTCCAGCCAGAGCTTGAGCGTGGCCGGCACCGCAAAGTTGTGCATGGGGGTCAGAATCATCAGCAGATCGCTGTCTTCCAACTCCTTGATCAGCGTTTCGGACCAGGCCAGCGCCGGTGCATCCGCGCTCGCATTGGCGGTGATCGCCAGCGCATAGTCGCGGCTGATCGGCGGTATCGGGGTGGCCACCAAGTCGCGCTCGCGCAGCGGCTGCTGCGCCAGGCCCAACTCGGCGAGCATATCGGCCGCCAGTTGGTAGCCATGGCTGGCCTGGCCATGGGGGCCACAGTTCAAGAGCAAGGTACGGGTCATCAGTCGTCCAATCGTTTGAAAATAATCACACCCCGGTGTCCAGCCAATGCCTGGGGCATCAAGCCGCACTGCATTTGCAGACCCAGGCCGCCAGCGTGGTCCGCCCCAGGCGAGCGGGTCCCGTGGGCAGCAAGCTGTCACCGTCCAGCAACGCCCCCCGATACAGAGCGTGGGCATCGCCCAGCACTTCCCGCGGGTCGCCGCGCAAGCGCAGGTACTGCTGCATCCAGTCGGCCATCGCCATCTTCTGGGGCCCGGCCACCTCCATGCAGCCATCCAACGGCTGCGCCAGCGCGGCATCGGCCACCAACATCGCCAGGTCCTCTGCGGCCATCGCCTGCATACGCGCTACGGGCATGGTCAGCGCCGTACCGGCAGGGCTGCCCTGTGCCAGCCGTGCCAGACTTTCGTACAGGGGTGCGGCACGCAGCACCGTATAAGGCGTGCTGCCTGCCTGGATCAGCTGCTCTCGCAGCGCCAGCGCCTGGTAGTAGCCGCTGTGCTGCAAGCGCTGCAACCCCAAGGCCGACAGCGCAATATGGTGCGCCACTGCTGCAGCGGCGATGGCGGCATTTAGCTGGCGGCATATGCTCGCCCAGCTCGCCAGCGCATCGGCCGTCTCCATCACAGGTGGCTCGCGCACATCAATCAGCACCTGGGCGCCATGCAGCGCAGCTGGCAGCCTGGGGTCCACATCCGCAACCACCGGGTAGCCCAGCTGCCGCAGATTGCTGACCACCTTCGCGCCCAGCAGCTTGCAGCCGCCCAGAACCAGGACTTTCATAGGCCGTCTTGCGCCACGCCGGGAGCTAGCTTCTTAAACCGGCATCTTGCGAAAGGCAATCGCAAAGCGGTTCCAGCTGTTGATCGAGGTGATCACGGCCGTCAGCTCCATCAGCTCGGCATCCGTGAAGTGGGGGCGCACGGCCTCCCAGACGGCATCGGGCACATGGTTGTGCGACACCAGGGTCAGCGCCTCGGTCCATTCCAGCGCAGCGCGTTCGCGGTCGCTGAAGAACGGCGTCTCACGCCAGGCGGCCACGGTGGCCAGGCGGCGGCTGGATTCGCCGGCCTTGACCGCATCGGTCACATGCATGTCCAGACAAAAGGCGCAGCCATTGATCTGCGAGGCGCGCAGGCGCACCAGTTCCTTGAGCAGAATGTCCAGGCTGCCCTTGGCAATCTGGTTTTCCACGCCCATCAGGGCCTTCATGATGGCGGGGTCGGCGGTGTAGAAGTCGAGTCGGGTTTGCATAGCTATCTCCATGGCTGGGTTGCGTCGGTGAATTCCGTTGCTGATAGGCAGTATGCAGTTGTCTTGGCCAAGCCAAAAGAGCCAAGAAATGCAAAAATGACTAGGCCATGATTTCTGACCCTCCCAATTCCCACCCTGTGCCAGCGCTGCAGCTGCACATCGACCGCAGCCTGCAGCTGCCCATGTACCTGCAGATCTGCCAGCGCTTCAAGACCGCCATTGCGCAAGGCCATCTGCGCGCCGGCGACCGGGTGCCTGCGTCGCGGGCGCTGTCCACCGAGCTGAACCTGGCGCGCGGCACCGTCGATCTGGCCTACCGCATCCTTGCCGACGAAGGCTACTTCCAGGGGCGCGGCGCGGCGGGCACCGTCATATCACCGAGCCTGCCCCCGGCTGCCACGGCCCCGGCGCCGCAAGCCATCGCCCAGCCACCGGCCGCCGATATCGTGGACCACGACGGCCTGCAGCCCCGCCCCTTGCAGCTGGGCCTGCCCGCGATCGATGCCTTTCCGCGCAAGGTCTGGAACCGGCTGGTCACCCACCGCCTGCGCAGCAGCGAGCCCTACCGCCTGGCCTACCCCAACCCGCAAGGCGATGAGGAGCTGCGCCAGCGCATTGCGGCCTACCTGGCGGTCTCGCGCGGCGTGACCTGCGTGCCCGAGCAGGTCTTTGTCACCACCGGCCTGCGCAACACCCTGGAGCTGAGCCTGCGCAGCCTGGCCAGCCCTGGCGATGCCTTCTGGTTTGAGGACCCGGGCTATATCCTGGCGCGGCCGTTTTTGCAAAACGCCGCCGTACAGATCGTGCCCGTGCCCGTCGATGCCCAGGGCCTGCAGGTGGATGCGGGCCGGCAGCTGAGCCCCTATGCGCGGTTTGCGATGGTGACGCCTTCGCACCAAAGCCCGCTGGGCGTGACTCTGTCGCTGGAGCGGCGCATGGCGCTGCTCGAATGGGCGAGCGAGGCGGGCAGCTGGATCATCGAAGACGACTACGACAGCGAGTTCCGCTACCAGGGCCGGCCCCTGCCCGCCCTCAAAAGCCTGGACCGGCAGGACCGCGTGATCTACGCCGGCACCTTCAGCAAGGTGATGTTTCCCGGCCTGCGCCTGGCCTACGCGGTGGTGCCGCTCGAGGTCGTGCCCCGCTTTCAGGCCGTCAGCTCCAACCTCAATGCCGGCTGCCCCTATCTGCTGCAGGCCAGCGTGGCCGACTTCATGGCCCAGGGCCACTTTGCCCGCCACCTCAAGAAGATGCGGCTCTTGTATGCCGAGCGCCGCGCAGTCGCACAGCGCAGTTTTCAGCAAGTGCTGGGCGATCGCCTGCGCATTGACTTGCAGCCCGGCGGTCTGCACTTGCTCGGCCAGATCCAGGACGGCGACAACGACAGCCTGGTGGCCCAGCGCGCCCGCGTACAGGGCCTGGCCACGCACCCGCTGTCGCGCTGGTATATCGACGCAGCCCCTCGCCAAGGCCTGCTGATGGGCTTTGCCAATATCACCAGCGAGGCGCAGGCCTTACAGCTGGCGGGCCAGATCCAACAAGCCTTCGGCTAGCGGAACGCGGACCAGGAAGACGGACTGCTTAGCCCTTAAACGCAGGCGTGCGCTTTTCCAAGAAGGCAGTCACCGCTTCGCGGTGGTCAGCCGTCTGGTGGGCCAGCGCCTGGTAGGCGGCTGACAGCTCCAGCAACGAAGCCAGGCTCTGGTGCATGCCTTCGCGCATCAGCTTCTTGGTCATGCGGGTGACCTGGGGCGGGTTGGCCGCAATCTCGCTGGCCAGGGCGTTGGCGGCGTTCAGCAATTCCTCGGGCGGCACCACCTGCGAGACCAGGCCCCACTGCAAGGCGGTGGCGGCATCAATCATGCGGCCGGTCAGCGACAGCTCGGCCGCGCGCGCCATGCCGATCACGCGGGGCAGCAGCCAGGCACCGCCGTCGCCGGGGATGATGCCCATCTTCACAAAGCTCTCGGCAAACTTGGCCTTGTCCGAGGCCACGCGCAGATCGCACATGCAGGCCAGGTCCAGGCCCGCGCCCACCGCCGCTCCATTGATCGCCGCGATGGTGGGCACCTCCAGGTTGAACAGCGCCAGCGGCAGGCGCTGGATGCCACGGCGGTAGTCATCGCGGATGCGCATGCCATCGACATCGCCAAAGGACTGCTGCTGCATGGTCTTGATGTCGCCACCCGACGAGAACGCGGGGCCCTCGCCCGTCAGGACGACGGCCCGCACGCTGCTGTCGGCCGCAATGGTCTCGCAGGCGGCCAGGATCTCCGCCACCGCCGTGTTGCCGGTCAGCGGATTGCGGCGCTCGGGCTGGTTCATCGTCAGGGTAACGACATGGCCTTGCTGTTCGTACTTCAAAAATGCAGTCATGGAAAGGGCTCCTGGTTCCGGGTAGGTCTCGATGTGGTCAGCGCTGTGCGCCGAATGAGCCAGAGCATACGGTTAAAGCCCGCATGCGCCTGCATATCAGCTGAGTGCAATTTGGTATTGGACGCTGCCCAAAAACGGCCCTAGCCTGCATGGATGCTGGGGCAGGCAGCGCCCCACATGCCGATAACTACATGCTGCCTAGGAGACAGTTGATGCCCGTATCCCGACGCCAGTTCCACCACCGTCTTGTGCAATGGGGCGCAGCCGCCAGCCTGGCCAGCCCCTGGCTGGCACGCGCGGCCGATGCCCCCTTGCGCTGGGTCGTGCCCTACCCCGCAGGCGGCGCCGCCGACCAGATCACCCGCATCGTGGCCCAGGATGTGGGCCAAAGCACAGGGCAGCCCATCGTCATCGAGAACAAGGCCGGCGCCGCCGGCATGATTGCGGCCGAGACCGCGCTGCGCGCCCCCGCCGATGGGCTCACCTTCTTTGTCGGCTCCAATGCGCCGCTGGTCATCAACAGCGCCATCTACGCCAAGATGAGCTATGACCCGGTCAAGGATTTTGTGCCTGTCGCGGGCCTGGGCAAGGCGCCTTTGCTACTGGTCACCCGCAAGGACCTGGGCGCCAGCGATCTGCGCGCGCTGATCACGCTCGCCCAGCAGGCGCAGCGCCAGGGCAAGACGCTCAGCATGGGGTCGGCCGGCAGCGGCAACATCACCCACCTGGCGGGCGAATATGCCGCCGAGCGCATGGGTTTTCAGGTGACGCATGTGCCGTTTTCCGGCAGTGCACCGGCCATCACCAGCATGATGGGCGGCAATGTGGACATCATGTTCGACGCGCTGCCCTCCTGCATGCAGCAGGCCATTGGCGGGCGCATTGTGCCACTGGCGATTCTGGACAAGCAGCGTTTTGCAGCACTGCCCCAGGTGCCTACCCTGGCCGAGCTGGGCTTTGGCGATACCGAGGCGAGCGCCTGGTTTGGCGTGGTGGCCCGCAGCGGCACGCCCGCTGACGCGGTGGCGCGCATGGCCCGCGCCATCAACCAGTCCCTGGCCAAGCCTGAGGTGCAAGAGCGCCTGCGTCGCATAGGTGCGCAGCCGATTGCGGGCAGCACCGCAGAATGGGGGCAGTTTGTGGCCTCCGAGCGCGAACGCTGGATACCGGTGGCCCAAAAGCTGGGTATCCGCGCCGAATAGCCCCCGCTCCCGCCGCTGGCTTGCCTTACCGTTTTATTGTTGAAAACCGACTGATATGACCGCCCTGACCCTGAGCATGCATGGCACCACCGCCGTGCTGACGATGAACCGCCCCCAGGCCCGCAATGCGCTCGACGAGCAGATGCGCGAGGATTTCACCCGCCTGATCCCACAGGTGCGCGATGACCGCGCGATCAAGGCCGTGGTGCTGACGGGGGCCGGCGGCCATTTCTGCGCCGGCGGCGATATCAAGAGCATGCAAGCGGCCGTTGCCGGCAAGCAGGATGTGTTTGACAGCCGCAACCGCATGCTGGGCCTGCACCGCTGGTTTGACGAGCTGCTGGACATGGAAAAGCCCGTCATCACCGCCGTGCAGGGCAGCGCCTTTGGCGCCGGCCTGTCGCTGGCCCTGGCAGGCGATTTTGTGCTGGCCGCACCGTCTGCCAAGTTCTGCTGCGTGTTTGCCAAGATCGGCTTTGTGCCCGATCTGGCCGGCATGTATTTGCTGCCGCGCCTGGTGGGCCTGCAAGCGGCCAAGGAGCTGGCCTTCACGGCCCGCGTCGTCGCCGCCCCCGAGGCGCAGCAGATGGGCATGGTCTACAAGATCACCAGCGAAGACGTGCTGGCCGACGCCCTGGCCTTTGCCGAGCGCTTTGCCAGCGCACCGACCGAGGCCATGGGCTACACCAAACGCGTGATGAACCGCGCCTTTGAGACCCAGCGCGACGAGATCTACCAGCAAGAAGCGCTGGCCCAGACGCTGTGCCGCGAAAGCGCCTTCCACCAGGAGGCCATTGCCCGCTTTGTAGCCAAGCAGCCGCCGCTGTTCCAGTGGCAGGACTGAGCACGTGATCGGAAGGCGCAGCTGCAGCAGCCCTGGTGGGCTGCTGGTGCGTCAGATCAGTACTTCACATTGACAATCGTCGCCTGCAGCAGCGCCACTACCTTGGGTGGCACTGCCGCATCTGCGCCATAGGCCAGCACCTCGCCGCTGCACACCGTCAGCAGCTTGCCGGCGTTCACCACCTTGCCAATGGCGACAAAGCGCTCGCCAATCGCCGGGCGCATCAGGTTGATCTTGAACTCGGCCGTGACCACCTCATAGCCCTGGGCCGCCACCGTCAGCGCCGCATAGCCTGCCGCGCTGTCCACCACGCTGCTGACGGCGCCGGCATGCAAAAAACCATGCTGCTGCGACAGCGCCTTTTGGTAGGGCAGCGCAATCTGCACCTCCCCCGGCTGCACGGACAGCAGGCTCGCGCCCAGGGTCTGCATCAGCCCTTGGGCATGGAAGCTGGTGGAGATGCGTTCAAACACTGCGTTCATGGTGGTATGCCTTTGTGGCCAAGCCTCGATAGCGATCAGCCAATCTAGCATGCAGCGCAACTGATGGTGCAGCCCTGCGTCCTGCACATGACAGCTGCCTTTGCCACTATGCTTGCAGCCATGGACAGTCCCCAACTCCTGATCGTCTATCACAGCCACACGGATGGCAGCCGCCAGATGGCCGAGGCCGCGCACGCCGGTGCGGCCAGCCAGCCTGGTGTGCAAGTGCGCCTGCTGTGCGCGCCCGATGCCGGGCCTGCCAATGTGCTGGCCGCCAGCGGCTACCTGTTTGTCTGCCCCGAGAATTTGGCTGCGATGAGCGGGCTGATGAAGGACTTTTTTGACCGCTGCTACTACGCGGCGCTGGGCCGCATTGAGGGCCGGCCTTATGCCGCCCTCATCTGCGCTGGCAGCGATGGCAGCAACGCGGCAAGGCAGATTGCCCGCATCGCAACCGGCTGGCGGCTCAAGCCCATTGCCGAGCCGCTGATTGTCTGCACCCATGCCCAAACGCCCGAGACCATTGCGGCGACCAAGCAGATTGGCGCAGACGATCTGCAGCGCTGCCGCGAGCTGGGCGAAGCCTTGGCAGCAGGTTTAAGCATGGGTATTTTTTAGAGTCACTGACATAACCCTTGATACTTCGTTCTCAAGCCTTGCCGTACGTCTGTACTGTCTGCGGCTTGAAGCCTCGTCTCAACCGCAAACCTTCGGTTTGCTGGGCTATGTTAGCGCCTCTCAAAGCAGGCCCGCATCCCCAGCCGGGGCGGCTTGGCGCGTACCATAGCGCATCCCCACACCACAAAACGGCGCCCCCCCCGATGCTCTACATCATTCTCAAAACCGTGCACCTGCTGTCCATCATCGTCTGGCTGGGCGGCATGGCCTTTGCACATTTCTTTCTGCGCCCCGCGCTGCAGCAGCTCGAACCGCCCCAGCGCCTGACGCTGATGCGCGATGTGCTGGGGCGCTTTTTTGCCGTGGTGCTGGTCATCATCGCCGCCGTGCTGCTGTCTGGCATCGGCATGATGGGCCTGGTCCATTCCATGGCTGCGCAAGCCGGTGCCAAGTTCAGCATGCCTGTCTCCTGGATGGTGATGGCCGTGCTGGGCCTGGCGATGATGGCCGTGTTTGGCCATATCCGCTTTGCGCTGTTCAAGCGCCTGGACCAGGCCGTCAACACCCAGGACTGGCCGGCAGGCGGCAAGGCCCTGGGCCAGATTCGCCAGCTGGTGGCGCTGAAGCTGGCGCTGGGCGTGGTGATTGTGCTTTTTCTGCGCGTACCGCTGTAAGAACCTGTTCAAAGAGTGCCAAGCCGCAGCGCCGCCACCAGCACCTGGCTGGCAGCGGCGCAGGCCTGCGTCAGAACTTCAAGTCGCCCCGCAGCCACAAGGTGCGACCCGGCTCATGGATGCGCACGCCGCCGGGGAAACCAAAGCCCGCATTGCCAGCCAGGTTCAGGTGCTCGGCATAGGTCTTGCCAAAGACATTGTCGATACCGGCAGTCAGGCGCAACTGCTCGCTGATCTTGTAGCCGGCATTGAGCGACAGCACGCCAAAGCCGGCACTGGGCCCCAGATCCTGGCCCACGACATTGCCCTGGCCGCTGGCATAGCGGTGCTGCGCGGCAACCAGGCGCCACAGCGCGCCAGCGCTCCAGGGGCCTTGCCGGTAGTCCAGGCCCAGCTTGGCTTCGAGCGGCGGCACCTGCGGCAGCGGTTTGCCATCGCTGCGGTTGCGGGCCCAGCTGTAGGCCAGGGTGGCCTGGGCGGTCAGGCCGGGAGTCAGCCGGTAGCTGCCACCCAGCTCGGCACCGGCAGTGCGCGCCTGTACATTGCGTACGTTGGCGGCCATGCCGGCATAGTCAAACAGCAGATAGTCCTGCACCTGGCCGACATAGGCCGAGGTCCAGAGCTGCCAGTCTGCGCCCTTCCAGCTTGCACCCACATCGATCTGTGTGGTTTTCTCCGGCTGCAGGCGGTTGAAGGCATCGCCCTTGTCGGCTGCGCTGTTGCTGGGCGATATCAGCTCCCAGTAATCCGGAAAGCGCTGCACATGGCCAATACCGGCATAAAGCGTGCTGCCATCGGCGCGGGCGCGCTCCCAGCGCAGAAAGCCACTGGGCATGGCGCTGCGTTCGCGGTGGTTGCTGGCCGTGGCGACCATGCTGCCATCCATGCCCGCCATGGCCTGCATGCCACCCATCGAACCCATATCGCCCATGCCATCCATGCCGCCCATGCCGCCTTTGCTGGGGTAGCGCCAGGCCTGGGCCCGGTCCAGCCGCAGGCCGGCCACCAGTTTGTCTTCACTACCCAGGTGCTGCGTGGCCTGCGCAAACAGGCCCTGGTTGCTGAACTTGGCATCCCGCGCCCAGGGCTTGCTACGGTAGGACTGCATCTCCGTGCCCGATCGGCTGTCGTGCGGGCTACCCATCGCATCCACGCCCAGCACCGCTTCGGTGTGCGGGCCCAGTTGCCAGGTGGTGGCCACCCGCATGCCGGTGGTGGTGCGACTCACATTGGCCGCCATCGGCATGGACATGCCCCCTTCCGGCACAAAGGGCCGCAGGCTGAAGTTGTCCATCACATGGTCGGCGCGGTTGTAATAGAGCTGCGCTTCCAGCTTGGTCAGACGCTCGCTCAGGTTCTTTTTCTCCAGCCGCAGGCCATAGCTTTCGCGCTTGAACTGGGTGCCATCCATGCCCCGGCCGCCATAGCGTGCCTCGCCATCACCTTGGCCCGCACTCAGCTCCAGCCAGGTGTTGGCATCGGGCGTCCAGCCAATCGCGACATCGGTGTTCCATTTGTCCCAGTGCGAGGGCACGCGCTGGCCATCGCCGTCGCGGTAGTCCTTGCTTTGCGAATGGTTGGCGGTGAGGCGCAGGTAGTACGCGGCATTGCCGGCCAGCAGGTCGATGTTCTGGTCGCTGCGCGCCGCGGTGCCGCCTTGCAGGCTGGCAGACAGGCGCACCTGGCCGCTGTCCAGTTCGGGCCGTTCGCGGTCAAAGCGCACCACCCCGGCCGATGCGCCCGGCCCCCAGATCACCGTCTGCGGGCCCTTGACCACCGTCAGCACATCGTAGGTCTCGGGCGAGATATAGGAGCTGGGCGAATCCATGCGCGCCGGGCAGGCGCCCAACAAGGTCTGCCCATTGGTCAATATCGGCAGGCGCGAGCCAAACTGGCCCCGGAACACCGGGTCGCTGTTGGAGCCCCCACTGCGGATCGCCGAGAAGCCCGGAATGCTTTTGAGGTAGTCGGCCGCGTCGCTCGCCGGCACCGGTTGGCGCGGCTGCTTGGGATCGGCCACCACCTGCAGTGGGGAGTGCTCATGCACCGCTGTCACCACGGTCTCCTGCAGGCTGATCTCCGGCACGCTGGCCGCAGGTAGCGACGGTGCAGCAGGGCTTTGCCCCCAGGCAGAGCTGGTGGCCAAGACCAGTGCGGATAGCGCCATGTGTGGACGCTGCAAACGGGCGCGCGGCGGGGCAGGCAGGCGTAGGCCCGGCGCTGCCTCCAAAAAATAGGAAGTCATCAATGTCTCTCGCAGCAAGCGCTGCTGGGCGCAGCGGCTTGCATCAATGGGTGGTGGGCGCTCGCAGCCAAGCCCAGCCGGCCGCAGTGAAGGCGGCTAAAGCAGACATGACGAAGCGGCCCATGGGTCGCAGAGGCTGCGCGGCTGCCCTCCCCGCGCGCGATGGGCGCGGAGAGCAGCGGCAGCATCACTGCGGCATAAGTGCGTTAGACAAGGACGGGAGGCGGGCCGCGCGCGGGCAGTGGCGCGCCCGGGGCTTCGGGGTAGTGAGCCGACTGGGCCTGCCACTGCGGGTGGAAGGCAGGGGCCGCTGGCCGGTGCACATCGGCGGCAAAGGCCAGTGGCAACGCCATGGCGATACACAGCACGCAATCGGCACCATGGGCGCTGTGCGCGCTGTGGCTGTCGCTGCCATCCGGCAGAAGATCATCCGCTGCCAGGTGCTCGCCATGGGCCAGCGCCACATCCAGCGCCGGTGCATTGACGCTGCAGACATCGGCCGCCAGCACGGCGGCAATGGGCTGCGCCAGCACGCGCATCTGCACACCTGCCAGCGATGCCACGAGCAGCAGCAACGCAAAAACCGCCGTGATGACGGCGGAGAAGCGGGGGCGGCTGCGCAGGCGTTGGAGCATGGTCAGGCAGCAGTGTAGGTGACTTCCAAACCTGTATGTTCAGAATTTATTAAATTATCAGTTCAATCAAGAAGGGGCCGGATTTAGCAAAACTGGCCTGCATCAGCCGGGCGCACTCCTCCATGCTGGTGGCGCGCGCCGCTTCCACACCCATGCCTTCGGCCAGCTTCACCCAGCCAATCGACGGGTTGCCCAGGTCCAGCATCTGCATGGCGGTGGCGCCCGGCGTGGCGCCCACGCCCTTGTATTCGCCAATCAGAATGTTGTAGCGGCTGTTGTTCAGCACGATGGTGGTGACAGGCAGCTGCTCGCGCGCCTGCGTCCACAGCGATTGCAGCGAATACATGGCAGAGCCATCGGCCTGCAGATTGATCACCCGGCGCTGCTTGCCAGCACCAATGGCCGCGCCGGTCGCCACCGGCATGCCATCGCCAATCGCGCCGCCGGCCAGGTGCAGCCAGTCATGCGCCGGCGCGGCATGGGTGTGCGGGTAAAAGCCCCGGCCGTAAGAGATGCTCTCGTCCGAGACGATGGCGCCCTCGGGCATCAGCGCGGCCACGGTGCGGGCCAGGCCCTCGGGCGTGGGCGCGCCAGTCGCTGCCTCGGGCCGGGGGCCCGCATCGGGGATGGCGGCCTGCCGCGCCTGCAGTGCATCGACCAGGGCCTGCAATGCCGTCAGCGGCTCCTGCTCGGGGCGCGTCAGCACATGCAGCTGGGCGCTCGCCGGGTACTGGGTAGATGGCAGGCCGGGGTAGGCAAAAAAGCCCACCGGCGGCTTGGCGCCCACCAGAATAATGTGCTCAAACCGGGCCAGGGTTTGGATCGCGGCCTCCATGCCATAGGGCACGCGCTCCAGCGCCATGCGGCCTTGGCCGCGCTGCAGGTGCGATGCGCCGTACTCGGCCAGCACGGCAGCGCCGCTCGCCTGCGCCAGCCGCCACACCAGCGCCTGGGCCGGCGCAAACACCGCCGCGCCCGACAGCAGAATCAAGGCCTTGCCGCCCGCCTGGCGCAGCACCCTAGCCACTTCATCGATCGCATGGCCATCCACTGCGGGCGGCGCAGGCAGGGGCAGCGGCTGCGCCACTACACCGCCCTCAGCCCATGAGACATTGGCCGGCAGGATCAGGCTGGCGATCTGACCGGGAAAGGTCGAGGCCGCACGCACCGCCATCGCCGCATCCTGGCCCAGGTCCGCACTGTGCGTGCTGGTATGCACCCAGCCCGATACGGCGCGCGCCAGGCCATCAGTATCAGCCGTCAGCGGCGCATCAAAAGGCCGGTGGTAGGTGGCCTGGTCGCCCACGATATTGACAATGCCGCTGCGCGCGCGCCGCGCATTGTGCAAATTGGCCAGGCCATTGGCCAGGCCCGGGCCGCAGTGCAGCAAGGTGCAGGCGGGCTTGCGGGCGATGCGGTAGTAGCCATCGGCCATGCCGGTGACCACGTTCTCCTGCAGGCCCAGCACGCAGTGCATGCCGGGGATCTGGTCCAAAGCTGCTACAAAGTGCATCTCGCTGGTACCAGGGTTTGCAAAGCAGGTATCCACCCCTGCAGCCAGCAAAGTCTTGACCAGACTGTGTGCGCCATTCATCTCTATATCCTTAAAGGGTTGCCTATCACTGCGCGACACCTTAGCTGCAACCGCGCCAAAACCGGGTCGCCAAGATGAAAGCGGGCCCGCCCCGGCCACCACCGCGCGCCGCACAAGCGCATGGATACAGGCCTTGCCCGGCTTTGCATCGACCCACCATGTAGGCCAATTCTCAAGCGCTATTACGGCCTTGGATGGCATGCGGGTCGGGGTGCGCAGGTGCACAGTGGAATACCCGAGCAAGGTGGCAAGTGCAGCAACTGCGCTGCTCACCCTTGATGGCTTGCATGGCAGGCCTCCCAAAAGACCATCTGCAGCCCCTTTCATCCCCCAGCATCTGAACACCAAGTGTTACCACCAGAGCGCCCACTGCGCCTAGGATGGCCCGATGCAAAACCACACCAAGGAAACCCGCATGCACCGTATGTCCCGCCACGCCCTGTTGTCCACCGCGCTGGCCTGCGCCGCTTTGGCGGCCCAGGCCCAAAGCAGCCAGGGAGCGGCCAACCCAGCAGCGGTAGCCACGCCGCCCGCAGCCGAGGCAGCGCCCCAGGCCCCTGCGCCCAACCCGGCTGCTGAAAAGGCGCTGGCCCAGCGCTTCCAGGCGCTGCTCGCCGCCTTTGAAGGCAAGGCCGCCGTGCCCGATGCCAAGACTTTTACCGAAGACTTCAACAAGCAGGTCACGGCCGACCAGATGAAGCAGGTGTTCAACGATGTGCACCAAAGCGTGGGCAGCTGCAAGGTCGGCGCGCAGATGACCAGTCCAACCCCTTACATCACCAGCTACCTGCTGCAGTGCGACAAGGCCTATGTGCCGATGGACATCGGCATCGAGGAAAAAGCGCCCTACCGCGTCCACAGCCTGCTGATTCGCCCAGGCTACTGGAAGAAGTAAGCGCGGACGTTTCGACAAAATAGACGATCGAATCGACCGTCACAACCCATACTTATTAGTGTTTCCCTGGATAGGGCGTAAAAATTGACGCTTCAACGTCGATTTTTGCGCTCAATGGCCGTTTAGGCTGGTGATAATGCGCACAAGCTCGCCGCTTTGCCACAAAGCACAGCGCAGAGCTGTCGCCGGGTCGCCACAAGCCGATTTGAGACCCCGACGGCGGGCAGCAAAAGCACTAGCATGCTAGCCACCTTATCAACATTCGGATCCGAGGATTCACTATGCGTAAAACCTTGATCGCACTGGCAGTGGCCGCTATCGCCGCCCCTGCGTTTGCTGCAGACCTGAAAGTAGCTGTCGACCCGACCTACGAACCGTTCACCTACAAGACGCCCCAAGGCGAAGTCACCGGTTTTGACGTGGACATCGCCAAGGCGGTGTGCGAGCAGATCAAGCGCAAGTGCGTGTTTGTCGAGCAAGTCTGGGACAGCATGATCCCCGGCCTGCAAGCCAAGAAATACGACGTCATCGTCAGCTCCATGTCGATGACCGACGAGCGCCGCCGCGTGGTCGATTTCAGCGACCGCTACTACAAGACGCCCAGCGCCGTGGTGCTGAAGAAAAGCGTGGAATACAAGGGCCCGGCTTCGGCCAAGGGCCTGAAGATCGGCGTGCTCAAGGGCTCGACCCAAGAGAAGTGGGCCAATGGCGAGCTCAAGCCCGCAGGCGCGACCATCGTGCCTTATGAAGCCCAGGACCAGGTCTACCTGGACATCAAGTCCGGCCGCCTTGACGGCACCGTGGCTGACAAGGTCGAAGTCAACGGCGGCTTCCTGCGCAAGCCCGAAGGCGCCGACTACGGCTACAAGGGCCCGGACCAGTACGAGACCAAGTACTACGGTGATGGCATCGGCATTGCGCTGCGCAAGAACCAGGGCGACCTGAAAAAGCAGATCAACGAAGCGATCAAGACCATCCGCAGCAATGGCACCTATGCCACCATTGCCAAGAAGTACTTCGATTTCGACCCCTACGGCAACTGATCTTTGCAAAACGCGGTCGCGCCCCTGGCGCCACCGCGTCCTCGATCAGGGCTAACACCAAGCGGCGCGCTGCTCCAGAGTCTTCATACTGGATGAATCGCGCCGCAATTCCATGGTGCCAAGCCTTTTTTGCAGCGCCCACCCAAGGCAAACACCAGGCCATCCATGGGCCCGATTGCGCACCGCAATCACGGCGCCTAAGGCCAAAAACTATGAGTGATTACTTTCAATCGATCCTGATGGGCTCGCTGCTCACCGTGGCGGTCTCGCTGGCATCGGCTGCCATCGCCACCGTGCTGGGGCTGCTGGGCGCCAGTGCCAAGCTCTCAGGCCGCCGACCGCTGGTGGTATTGGCCACCTTCTACACCTCCATCGTGCGCGGCATCCCCGAGCTGGTGATGATGCTGCTGGTCTTCTACGGCGGCGCCATCGGCCTCAATACCTTGCTCGAGAAGATGGGCAGCGAAAGCTCGGTCGACCTCAACCCCTTTGTGGCCGGCTCGTTCACGATCGGCTTTATTTACGGCGCCTACATGACCGAAACCTTCCGGGGCGCGATCCTGGCCATCCCCAAGGGCCAGATGGAAGCGGCCTGGGCCTTCGGCATGAGCCCGGCCAAGACCTTCTTTCGCATCACCTTGCCGCAGATGGTGCGCTATGCGCTGCCCGGCTTTACCAATAACTGGCTGGTGCTGATCAAGGCCACCGCGCTGGTCAGCCTGATCGGCCTGCAAGACATGACCTACCTGGCCAAGCAGGCCAGCGCCGCTGCGCGCGAGCCCTTTATCTTCTTCCTCTTCACCGCTGCGCTGTACCTGGTCTACACATCGGTATCGCTGTGGGCGCTGGGCCGTCTCAATGCCCGCTACAGCCTGGGAACCGAAAAGGTGCAGCTATGAACTGGGAAGTCATTTTTCAGCCCGACACCCTTGCGCTGTACGGTGAGGGCCTGGTCACCACCCTCAAGCTGCTGCTGTCCAGCCTGGCCATTGGCGCTGTGCTGGCGCTGCTGGGCGCGCTCGCGCTGGTCAGCCGCTCCTGGCTGCTGCGCAAAAGCGTGGGCGCCTTTACCTATTTCATGCGCGGCACGCCGCTGCTGATCCAGGTCTACCTGATCTACTACGGCTTCTCGCAGCTCGAATGGGTGCAGGCGCGCTGGGATGCGGTCTGGCCCTGGACCTACTTCAAGGAGCCGTTCTTCTGCGCGTTCCTCGCCTTCACCTTGAACAACGCGGCCTACACGGCCGAGATGCTCGCCGGCTCGATCCGCGAGACCTACAAGGGCGAAGTAGAAGCGGCCCGCGCGATGGGCATGAGCCGCTGGCAGCTGATGCGCCGCATCGTGATGCCCAGCGCCATCCGCCGCACCCTGCCCGCCTACAGCAACGAGGTGGTGATGATGCTGCATTCGACCAGCCTGGCTTCGACCGTGCCGTCCCTGGTGGACCTGACCGGCGCTGCCAGCCGGGTGTACTCGGACTACTACCTGCCGTTTGAAGCCTATATCGCGGCAGCTGCCATCTACCTGAGCATCACCTTTATCCTGATTGGCATCTTCCGCCTCGCCGAGCGCCGTTTCCTGGGCTATCTGGCTCCGCGCAAGGCCTAAGACATTCGAGCATCGAGATATGAACGCATCCAACTACAAACTGCAGGCGCTGGACATCCACAAGAGCTACGGCAGCAACCAGGTGCTCAAGGGCGTCTCGCTCAACGCCTGCGCTGGCGACGTGATCAGCATCATCGGCAGCTCCGGCTCGGGCAAGAGCACCTTTCTGCGCTGCATCAACCTGCTGGAGCAGCCCCAGCAAGGACAAATCATCGTGGCTGGCGAAAGCCTGCAGCTGCGCACCGGCCGCAATGGCGCGCTGGACGCGGTCGACCCCAAGCAGCTCCAGCGCTTGCGCAGCAAGCTGGCGATGGTGTTCCAGCACTTCAACCTCTGGGCGCACATGACGGTGATGCAGAACATCATCGAAGTGCCGGTGCATGTGCTGGGCATCAGCAAGGACGAGGCCATCGCCCGCGCCCGCAAGTACCTCAAGCTGGTGGGCCTGGAGAACAAGGAAGACAGCTACCCCAACCACATGAGTGGCGGCCAGCAGCAGCGCGTGGCCATTGCGCGCGCGCTGGCGGTCGAGCCCGAGGTGATGCTGTTTGACGAGCCCACCTCGGCGCTGGACCCCGAGCTGGTCGGTGAGGTGCTGCGCGTGATGCAGGTCCTCGCCCAGGAAGGCCGCACCATGCTGGTCGTGACGCATGAAATGGGCTTTGCCCGCGAGGTCTCCAACCATGTGATCTTCCTGCACCAGGGCCTGATCGAAGAGCAAGGCCCGCCGCGCGAGGTGCTGGCCAACCCCAAGAGTGAACGCCTGGCACGCTTCCTCTCGGGCAGCCTCAAATAAGCCGCGCAGGCCGAGTTCTGCCCGCGACAGCATCAGCGCCACCCAAGCGGCGGGCAGGCGCACAATAGGACCGGTCGCGGCTGACCTGGAGAGGATTCTTCAGGCCGCCAAGTGCCAGCCGGCCCCTCGGCGCAGACTCGATACCCCTTCACCCCCACCATGGGCACGCCCAGCTCCCCTCCTCCCGCATCCGATCCGGCCCTAGGCAGTGACGCAGCATTCTCGCTGCGCCGCATTGCCGTGGCGGCCTTTGGCCCCTCGCTGCTGTTTGGCATTGGCGAGGGTGCGGTGCTGCCGGTGATCGTGCTGATGGCGCGCGATCTGGGCGCCTCAGTGCCCATCGCAGCGCTGGTGGTGGGGCTGGTCAGCATTGGCTCCTTGCTGAGCAATATCCCGGCATCGCTGATAACAGCGCGCTGGGGCGAGCGCTGGGCGATTGTGGCCGCAGGCCTGTGGAGCGCCATCGGCATGGGCATCTGCCTGGCCACCCAGCAGCTGTTGCTGTTTGCGCTGGGCTGCCTGATGGTGGGCATGTCGCAGGCGGTCTACAACCTGGCGCGGCAAAGCTATCTGACCGAGGCCGTGCCGGTGTCCTACCGCGCGCGGGCGCTGTCCACCCTGGGTGGGGTGATGCGCATCGGCATGTTCATCGGGCCCTTTATTGGCGCCTGGGCCATGCATAGCTGGGGCCTGCATGCGGCGTTCGCGGTGGGCATTGTGGGCGTTCTCTGCGCGGCAGCCATTGGCCTGCGCGTGCCCGATCTGGCGGCGCCCGCCGCGCTGCCGGGCCAGCCGCTGCCCACCGAGGCACCGTCCATCGCCGGCATTCTGCGCGATCACCACCGGCTGTTTCTCACGCTGGGCCTGGGCGTACTGCTGGTCAGCGCCGTACGTGCCTCGCGCCAGGTGGTCATTCCGCTGTGGGCCGACCATCTTGCGCTGGCACCCGCTGCCGCCTCGCTGGTCTACGGGCTGGCAGGCGCCATCGATATGCTGGTCTTCTACCCCGCCGGCAAGCTGATGGATCTCAAAGGCCGGCGCTGGGTGGCCGTGCCATCGATGCTGGTGATGGGCGCAGCCATGCTGCTGATGCCTCTGACGGCCAGCGTGACGACCTTGCTGCTGGCGGCCATGGCGCTGGGCTTTGGCAACGGCATTGGCTCGGGCCTGATCATGACCTTGGGGGCCGACCACGCACCGCGCCATGCGCGGGCGCATTTTCTCGGGCTATGGCGTCTGGCGGCCGATCTGGGCTCATCGCTGGGGCCAGCGCTGCTGTCGTTTCTGGCCGGCAGCCTGTCGCTGGCCAGCGGCATTGCCTGCATTGGTTTGCTGGCCTGGGGCGCGGCGGCTGCGCTGGCGCGCTGGATACCGCCGGCCAAGCGCTGAGCCCTTTAGCCCGCGCTAACGCAGCTACCAAACGACGGGTTCGGGCTCCAGCTGGATGCCAAAGCGCTCATAGACACTGGTCTGGATCGCGCGCGCCAAGGTCACCACCTCGCCGCCGGTCACGCTGCCCTCACCCGCGCCCAGGTTGACCAGCACCAGGGCCTGGCGGTCATAAACGCCGGCCTTGCCAATGCTTTTGCCGCGCCAGCCGCAGGCATCGATCATCCAGCCCGCAGCCAGCTTGATGCTGCCGTCCAGCATCGGGTAGTGCACAATTTTGGGCTCGCGCGCAATGATGTCCTCGCACTGGTCGGCAGTGACCTGGGGGTTCTTGAAAAAGCTGCCGGCATTGCCGATCTGCGCTGGATCGGGCAGCTTGGCGCGGCGGATCTCCACCACCCAGTCAAAAATATCCTGGGCCGTGGGCTGCGCAATGCCTTTTTCGGCCTGCTTGCGGGCCAGGTCCAGATAGCCCAGCTCGGGCTTCCAATCCTTGGCCAGGCGCAGCCGCACATGGGTGATAACGGCGCGGCCCGCCAGCCCCATGCCCCGGGGCTCGGCCACGCCGGTGGCGCGGGCAATCATGGTGAGCGGCATGGTCTCGGCCGGCGCATGCTTGAACACCGAATCCCGGTAGCCAAACGCGCACTGCGCCGCCTGCAGGCTGAAGTGTTCGCCATTGCTCAGGTCGATCGCATCGAGCGAGTCAAAGCGGTCTTGCAGCTCCACGCCATAGGCGCCAATGTTCTGCACCGGCGCCGCACCTGCGGTGCCGGGGATCAGCGCCAGGTTCTCCAGCCCGGGGTAGCCCTGGGCTAGGCTCCAGGCCACGACCTCGTGCCAGACTTCACCGGCGCCCACTTCAATGATGTAGTGCTTGTCGGTCTCTTCGACCAGGCGCTTGCCCATGATCTCCATCTTGAAGACGGTGGGCTCGACATCGCCAGTGATGACGATATTGCTGCCGCCCCCCAGCACCACCACCTGGCGGCTGGCGCCCAACGGGGGCTGGGCCAAAAAATCACGGATATCCTGCGGGGCCTGCACGCGCACCAGGTTCATGGCCCGCGCCATGATGCCAAAGGTGTTGTATTGCTGCAGCGGGGCATTTTTCTCGACTAACATCGCTAGATTGTCGCACTTGTCGCGACCCACTCAGGCGCTCAGCCTGGCCTGCAAGGAGAGTATTTATGCCATCGTTTGACACGGTTTGCGAAGCCGACTTCGTCGAGGTGAAAAACGCTGTTGAGAATTCCGCCAAGGAAATTGGCACCCGTTTTGACTTCAAGGGAACGTCGGCCGGGATCGAGCTCAAGGACAAAGAGATCATCATGTACGGCGATGCCGACTTCCAGCTGGTGCAGGTCGAAGACATCCTGCGCAACAAGCTGACCAAGCGCAATGTCGATGTGCGCTTTCTGGACAAGGGCGATGTGCAAAAGGTCGGCGGCGACAAGGTCAAGCAAGTGATCAAGGTGCGCAATGGCATCGAGCAGGAGCTGGCCAAGAAGATCCAGAAGCTCATCAAGGACAGCAAGATGAAGGTGCAGGCCGCCATCCAGGGCGATGCTGTGCGCATCACCGGCGCCAAGCGCGACGACCTGCAAGCGGCAATGGCGCTGCTGAAAAAAGACGTGACCGACGTGCCGCTGTCGTTCAACAACTTCCGCGACTGATCCGCACTCGATCAAACACAAACAGGCCGCGCTGCAGGGATTGCAGCGCGGCCTGTTTTTATGGCGCCTGACTTATAAGTCGTTAACACGGCCCAGCAAACCGCAGGTTTGCGGTTGAGGCTGGGCGCCCCCGACGAGGCGCCCTGACGCAGGCAGTACTTTAGTACGACAAGGAAGGGCGCGGCCGGCGAGGCAACGACGTATCAAGGGCTGTGTTAGCGACGCTTAGAACTGGTAGTTCGCGCTCAGCAGCGCACCACGCGGCGTGCCGGGCATGCTGCTGGAACGCCAGTATTCCTTGTTGGTCAGGTTGGACACTGCCAAGGTAACGGTCCAGGGCGCGGCGCGCCAGCCCACCAGGCCATCCCAGCGGGTGTAGCCGGGCACGCGGCTGGTGTTGGCGTCATTGGTGTAGCGGGCGCTGGTGTGGGTCACACCCAGCTCGGCATACCAGTTGCCTGCAGGCGCATAGCGCAGAAAGACATTGCCGTTGCGGCGCGCGGTGTTGGCCAGGTAGTTGCCTTCCAGCGCGGGGTTGGCCTTGTTCTCGGTGACCTTGGCGGCCATGATGCCGACGCCGCCACGCACATACCAAAACGGTGCCACACGGCCGGCCGCGCTGAACTCGATGCCGCGCGAACGCTCCTTGCCACGCACCGCCCAGGTGAAGGGATCGTTGTCCGGATCAGGACGGTAGCGGATGTTGTAGTGCTCCAGCTGGTAGACGGCCAGCTGTGTGGACAGCGCGCCATCGAGCCAATCGCTTTTCACACCCATCTCGAACTGCTGCGAATGCTGGGGTTCGTCGTCCAGCACCGCGCCAGCGCCGGTATCAACCATCAACATGCCCCGGCCGCCATAGGGCGAGAAGCTGCGGCTCCAGGACGCATACAGGCTGTGTTCGCGCACCGGCTGCCAGACCAGGCCGGCGCGGGGGCTGACCGAGTTGCCATCGGTGCTGCGGCTGGCGTTGTTCAGCTGATTGGTGCTGTTGAAGTCAAAGTTGTCATAGCGCGCGCCCAGCAGCAGCTTCCACTGGTCGCTCAGGCTGATCAAGTCCTGCACATACAGCGCGCGGGCCGTACCCTTGTGCAGGTTGTGCTGCGATGGCGTGCCTTGGGGCGGACGCACGGCATCGAACACCGGGTTGTTCGGATCGATATAGCCATTGCTGTTGGCGGTGCTGAAAAGGCGCGGCGCGCGCTCTTCCTCGCTGTGCTCCACGCCCAGCAGCAGCTCATGGCGCATGCCGGCCAGGTCCAGCTTGCCGGTCAAGTCTACGGTGTGGGTGGTGGTGCGGTTCTCGGTTTGCTGCCAGGCATAGCTTTGGCGCAGCAGGCCGGGGTTGGCGCACTTGGCGCCCGCCGGCGTCAGGCCCTGGGGGTTGCAGTAAGTACCGGCAAAGTAGTGGTCAAAGTCCTGGCTGGCCTCGCGCTTGCTGGCCACCCAGCGCACACTCCAGGCCTTGTTGAACTCGTACGACAGGTCCGAGCGCAGCACGCGCAGGCGGTCTTCGACAAAGTCGCCCGGCTGGGCAAAGCCCTGGCGCAGCGACATGCCCGGCGGCATCTGGTCGTAGGAAGGTCCCCGGTCCGGCACGCGCCAGACATTGTCATAGGTGTACTGGCCGGTCCAGCGCAGGCCCGTGCGCGTATCCACCAGGATACTGGGCGAGACCATCTCGTTGCGGTTGCGGATGCCGCTGCGAAAGCTGTGCGCCTGCTCGCGGTCGGCCGTGAGGCGCATGACCACATTGGGGCTGATCACCCGGTTGATGTCGATGGTGCCGCCCACGTTTTCCCAGGAGCCACCACGCAGGGTCACGCTGCTCACGCCATCAAAACGCGCCTGCTTGCTGACCATGTTGACCACACCGCCGCCCGCGCCACGGCCATACAGCACCGAAGCCGGGCCTTTGAGGATCTCGATGCGCTCGACATTGGCCGTGCTGCGGCGGACCTGGCCGGATTCGCGCACGCCATCGCGGTAGATGTCCCCGCTGTCGGCATTGAAGCCACGGATCATCACGCCCTCGCCGCGCATGTCATAGCTGGTGTTGACGCCCGGCACACCATCGAGCATGACCGACAGGTCATTGATGCCATAGCTCTTGTACTTGTTGACTTCCAAGGTGTCGATGGTCTGCGGAATGTCCTTGGGCGCCATATAGGTCTTGGTCGCCGTGGTCACGCCTTCGGGGCGCACATCATCGGGATCGAACTGGTCGGCAGACACCTGGACCGTTGGCAAGGTGTGCTCTTGTGCAATGGCTGGCACGGCGGCCATCATCAACAGCGCGGCGACCGACAGGCCGGCGCGCTCGCCTCTTGTACGCGCGAGCGTCTCGCTGCGAAGGGCTTGGATCATTGAAAACTCCTGAAACAATAATTCCGCTTGGTAAACGGCTTGTAAATTTGAGTCAGGGATGCTAATGATAACGATTATCAATAGCAATATATTAACCTTAAGCGGGCGTTTACTTTTCAAAAAAACAACGGGCTAGACTTTTCGTCAAAAAAATAAATCGCAGCTTTTGCTGCCGCTCGCATGCTTTAGGATGTAAAGCAGTCGACCTGCCTGTGACCCGCGCTAGACGCGGCCCCGCCCTGCCCGTACGCACCACCATGCTGCCCCGCGACCTATGAAGCTTTCAGTCCCCAAGCCCTGCCCCGCCCCTACCCGCCTGCACCGCTGGGCATTGGCACTGGCCCTGTGCGGCAGCGCCAGTTGGGCGGCCCATGCACAAGAGGCCGCCGAAGGCCCCCGCTCGGTGGCGCTGGCCGGCATTCTGGGGGACAAGGCCTTGCTGGTCATCGATGGCCGGGCGCCCAAGGCCGTGGCAGCGGGCAGCAGCTACCAGCAGGTGCAGGTGGTCAGCGTCAAGGATGGGCAGGCCCAGGTCAGCATCGCGGGCGCCCTGCACAGCCTGCGCATGGGCGAGTCGCCGGTCAGCGTGGCCGATGCGGCGCTGCCCGTCAGCAACACGGGCCGCATTGTGCTGGCGGCCGATGCCAGCGGCCACTTCATGACGGCCGGCATGATCAATGGCAAGGCGACGCGTTTTCTGGTCGATACCGGTGCCACCACGGTGAGCCTGGGGATGAGCGAGGCGCTCAAGCTGGGGATTGACTACAAACAGGGCCGTGCAGTGCGCATGGGCACGGCCAATGGCGTCAGCAACGGCTGGCATCTGAAGCTGAGCAGCGTGCGCATCTCCGATGTGGAGCTGCGCAACGTGGATGCCGTGGTCACCTCGGCCAACATGCCTTATGTGCTGCTGGGCAACAGCTTTCTCAATGCCTTTGAGATGAAGCGCGCCGGCCCGCAGATGACCTTGGACCGGATCAAATAGCGGCCCGCATCCGCACTGAACGCTGCCAAAACAAAAGGGCTGAACCCGCTACCGGTATTCAGCCCTTTTCGCCGTCTGCCCGTGGGCAGCGCGTTGCATCACTTGCTTTTCTTCTGGCCCAGCTTGGATTCCTTGCCTTCCACCAGGCGCTGGATATTGAGCTTGTGGCGGTAGACCAGCAAGGCCGACATCACCAGGATCGCGACAAAGATCTCGGCGTGGAAATCCCAAAGCTCGCCACCGATAAGGATGTAGAACACCGGTGCCAGCACCGCCGCCACCAGCGACGACAGCGACGAATAGCGCCAGATGGCCGCCACCGCCACCCAGGCCAGCAAGACCAAGAGACCCAGCCAACCGCTAAAGCCCAGCAGCACGCCCAGCGCGGTGGCCACGCCCTTGCCGCCTTCAAACTTGAAGAATACCGGCCACAAATGGCCCAAAAATGCCGCAATCCCCACCAAGGCGACAGTGCCCTCTTCGAGGCCATAGGGCTTGCCCAACCAGACCACCAGCGCCACCGGCAGCCAGCCCTTGGCGGCATCGAGCAGCAAGGTCACCACGGCCGCTGCCTTGCTGCCCGAGCGCAGCACATTGGTGGCACCCGGGTTTTTGCTGCCATAGGTGCGCGGGTCACTCAGGCCCATGGTGCGGCTGACGATCACCGCAAACGACAGCGAACCGATGAGGTAGGCCAGGATGGTGGCCAGGATGGAATAAACGGTACTCAAATTGCTCCCCTTGTCTGCGCGCCTGGGCAGCCGGCGCGCACTGGTATATCTAGGTCAAAAACAGGCATCATTCTGCCAGCGCGCATTGCACCGGCTGGGCGCCCAGCACCTCCACGCATGCTTTGGGGTCGATCTGCACCAAAAAACCACGCCGCCCGCCGTTGATGGCGATACGCGGCAGCGCCAGAATCGTCTCCTGGATATAGACCGGCATGGCCTTGCGCAGGCCAAACGGTGAGGTGCCCCCCACCAGGTAGCCGCTGTGGCGGCTGGCCACTTCGGGCGTGCAGGGCTCCACGCTCTTGGCGCCAATCTGGCGCGCCAGGCTCTTGGTCGACACCTTGCAGTCGCCATGCATCAGCACAATGAGCGGCTTGGCATCCTGGTTCTGCATCACCAGGGTCTTGACGACGACATGCTCATCGAGCCCCAGCTGGCGGGCCGATTCGGACGTGCCGCCATGCTCCACATAGTCGTAGGGATGCTCGGTAAACGCCACCTTGTGCGCCTTCAGAAACTGGGTGGCAGGCGTTTCGCTGATATGGTTTTTTTTGCTCATGGCTGGAGGGGTGGCGGCAGGCGCCACACAAAATCTGCCCCCTATTGTCTCGAAAAATTAGCGGAGGGCGCCGCCAAGCATAGCGGCCTTGGCAACGCCAAAGGCCCTGGTTTGCACCAGGGCCTGCAGGTCAGCGCCTTCATCAGCCCCTTCAGGGACCTCAGAACCTGTTGAAGACTTAGAGCCGGTAACACGCCCCAGCAAACCGAAGGTTTGCGATTGAGACTAGGCGTCCCCGACTAGGCGTCCCCGACTAGGCGTCGAGCCGCAGGCAGTACAGTAGTACGACAAGGTTCGGCAACGACGTATCAAGGGTTGTGTTAACGGCTCTTATTGCGCCGGATCGCCCAGCGCCCAGCGCAGTGCGTCAATCTCCTGCAGCAAGGCATCGGACAGCTGCGTGCCCCAGACGTTGAGGTCTTCGTCCAGTTGCTCCATCGTGCGCACACCGATGATGGTGCTGCCCACCTGCCATTTGTTGTAGCAAAAGGCCAGTGCCAAAGCAGCCGGGGTCAGGCCATGGTCGCGTGCCAGCTGGTTGTAACGCTTGGCGGCATCCAGCGCCTCGGGGCGGCCCCAGCGCTGCTTGCGCACCGACTCATAGCTGGCAATGCGCGCGCCCTGGGGTGCCTGGGGGCCGGTAATGCCGCTGTCGTCATACTTGCCGGTCAGCAGGCCAAAGGCGAGAGGCGAGTACGCCAGCAGCGACACGCCCAGGCGGTCGCAGGTTTCATCCAGGCCGTTTTCCCAGCTGCGGTTGATGAGGCAGTACGGGTTTTGCACGCTGGCCACGCGCGGCAGGCCATGCTGCTCGGCCAGGCGCACAAACTCATGCACGCCATACGGCGTCTCGTTGGACAGGCCAATGTGGCGGATCTTGCCGGCCTTGACCAGGCCGGCCAAGGCCTGCAGCTGCTCGCCAATCGTCGTCTCGCTGGTTTCCTTTTTCGGGTCGTAGTACAGATTGCCAAAGGCGGGCACATGGCGCTCGGGCCAGTGGATCTGGTAGAGGTCGATCACATCGGTCTGCAGGCGGCGCAGGCTCGCCTCGCACGATGCCACGATGTCGGCCGCCGTCATGCCCTTGCCTTCGCGCACCCAGGGCATGCCGCGCGATGGGCCCGCCACCTTGCTGGCCAGCACCACCTTGTCACGCTGGCCCGGGTTGGCCTTGAACCAGTTGCCGATGATGGTCTCCGTCGCACCATAGGTTTCGGCGCGGGCGGGCACCGAGTACATCTCGGCCGTGTCCCAGAAGTACACGCCACGCGCCAGCGAATGGCTGAGCATGGCATGCGCATCCGCTTCGCTCACTTGCTCGCCAAACGTCATCGTGCCCAGGCAAATGGGCGATACCTTCAAATCACTGCGGCCAAGTTGGATGTCTTGCATAAGAAAAATTCAGCGGTGTCGGTCAAAAAAACCAAGTGTAAAAGCATTTTTTGACACCTCGCTGGCCATGGCCGCCATGCGCGCCAGGCAGAGATGCCCATCGACACCGGCATCACCGCCACCCAGGCAGCACAGCGCAGCAGATCGAGGCGCTGTCAAGCCTTATTCATCGCTCTTTTGATCCGCATCAGCCGCCAATCTCCCGTAAGTTCTGCCGAAGCTTCATCTTTTATTATTTATAAAAAACTATCGAGTTCATTAATCCGTTCAATACAGTTATAGCGACAGCCCACGATGTTCCAGCCGCCCAACCCCCACAGCCACCCTCCCCCCGCACCCCGGCCAGACAAGCCGCGCGATTCCAGGCCCGAGGGCGGCAAAAGCCTGCCCACGCCTTGCACCGAGACCCATTGCCCCCCGTGCGCGCCCCATGGCAGGCAGGCAAGAGCCTCCAGCGGCAGGGCGCCATATGCGCAGCCGCCCAAGGATCCCTTCATCGGCTATGTTCCCTGCTGGTCCCAGGGCAGCCCGCCAGGCATCGTGCAGTGCATGCTGTGCGACGCCAGCGGGCATGCACATGGCACCGTGCGGCTGATCTTTGAACCCCGAGCCCCCCTGCACTGCCACCAGGGCCAGATCCTGCGGGTGTTGCTGCCCGGTGGCTGCGGGCCCGAGATTGTGGTGACCTCCCACCCCAGCGACACCGGCGTGATGCATGGCCGCCTGCTGCCGGCCCAGGGCGAGCCCCTGCCCGCCCAGTTCGGCCCCGATGCTGCCTTTGGATTGATGTTCCAGGTCTGCCTGCGCCACAAGAGCCGCTCCAGCTGAATCCTTAAAGTCCCAAACACCGCCCGCTGTCTCTCTGGCGCGTGGTAGCCGGCCGGGCCGCTTCTACAATGCAGCAGCCCTATGACCCACGCCCTAGCTCTGAGCGACGCCCTGCGATCGCGCATCCACCACAGCCTGCAGCATTTTGAGGTGCAGCGCATGGGCGGCGCCGGCCAGTCCCAGGCCGCCGTCGCGCTGGTGCTGCTGGACGAAGGCCCGGGCGCCGGGCTCGAAGGCCTGCCCCCACCCGCGCAGTGGAGCAACGAGGCCGCACTGCTGCTGACGCGCCGCGCCCTGCACTTGCGCAACCACCCCGGCCAATGGGCGCTGCCCGGCGGCCGCATTGAGGCGGGCGAGACCGCCGAGCAAGCCGCCTTGCGCGAACTGCATGAAGAGGCGGGCCTGTTGCTAGCGCCCAGCCAGGTGCTGGGTTGCCTCGATGACTACGCCACGCGTTCGGGCTTTGTCATCACCCCGGTGGTGGTCTGGGCCGGTGCCACGGCCCAGCTGCAGCCCAACCCCGATGAAGTAGCCAGCGTGCACCGCATCCCGCTGGCCGAGCTGCTGCGCAGCGATGCGCCGATGCTCGAGCACACCGACGCCTCGCCCCACCCGGTGCTGCGCATGCCGATGGGCAAGAGCTGGGTGGCCGCACCCACGGCCGCATTTTTGTACCAGTTTCGTGAGGTTGGCCTGCTCGGGCACCCCACCCGCGTCGCGCATTTTGACCAGCCCCGGTTTGCCTGGAAGTGAGCCTCGCCTCGCCCAGCGCCGCAAACGCTGCGCAGCGGGAGCAAAAACATTATTAAATCAAGCATATGCCCTAAAGCACCACTGGCCGGCCAAGCGCTGCCAGCATGCGACAATAACGGGCTAGACCGCAATAATAGGACACAGTGACATGGAAGCAGAACGCATCAACCAAATCGGCAACACCCTCGAAGACCTGTCCAGCCGGACAGAAGAGCTTCGGAGGTATCTTTGACTACGATGCAAAGTACGAACGACTGCGCACGGTAAACGCCTCGCTGGAAGACCCCAGCGTCTGGAACGATCCCAAGAAGGCCCAGGAGCTGGGCAAGGAAAAGAAGGCCCTCGACTCCGTCGTGCTGACCTTGCAAAAGCTGAGCAGTGAGCTGGCCGACAACACCGAGCTCTTCGAGATGAGCAAGGAAGAAGGCGATGATGCCGGGCTGGAGACCATCGAAGCCGAGGCTGCCAAGTTGCGCCCGCTGATCGAGGAGCTCGAGTTCCGCCGCATGTTCCGCAACGAGGCCGACCCGCTCAACTGCTTTGTCGACATCCAGGCTGGTGCCGGTGGCACCGAAGCCTGCGACTGGGCCAGCATGCTGCTGCGCCAGTACCTCAAGTACGCCGAGCGCAAGGGCTTCAAGGCCACTGTTGAAGAAGAAACCCCGGGCGATGTCGCCGGCATCAAGAGCGCCACGATCAAGATCGAGGGCGAGTACGCCTTTGGCCTGCTGCGCACCGAAACCGGTGTGCACCGCCTTGTGCGCAAGAGCCCGTTTGATTCGTCGGGTGGCCGCCACACCAGCTTCTCGTCACTGTTTGTCTACCCCGAGATTGATGACTCCATCGAGATCAACATCAACCCCTCGGATGTGCGTACCGACACCTACCGTGCCTCCGGCGCGGGTGGTCAGCACATCAACAAGACCGACTCGGCCGTGCGCCTGACCCACATCCCGACCGGTATCGTCGTGCAGTGCCAGGATGGCCGTAGCCAGCACAGCAACCGCGATGTGGCCTGGCAGCGCCTGCGCTCCAAGCTCTATGACTTTGAAATGCGCAAGCGCATGGAAGAGCAGCAAAAGCTCGAAGACACCAAGACCGATGTGGGCTGGGGCCACCAGATCCGCAGCTACGTGCTGGACAACAGCCGTATCAAGGACCTGCGCACCAACGTCGAAGTCTCCGCCACCCAAAAGGTGCTGGACGGCGACCTGGACGTGTTCATCGAAGCCTCGCTCAAGCAAGGCGTTTAAAAACCTGTGGCACTCCCCATGCAGCGGTGCATGCGGCGTGCCTCAGCCCCTCTATCGATTGGCTGGGCCTCCCAGCCGATACGGACCTGAAGACAAGCCCAATGCCTGCGATCGAAGCGCTGATTTTTGACATGGACGGCACCATGGTTCACTCCATGCCCTGGCATGCCCAGGCCTGGGTGGAATACGCACGCCGCCACGCCATGGATCTGGATGTGCCCGCCTTCATGGCGCAGACCACCGGCAAGAACGCCTTTGAATGCGCCTGCGCGCTGATGGGCCGCACGGTAAGCGCCGAAGAGAGCGAGCGCATCACCGCAGAAAAAGAAGGCATTTACCGCGAGCTGTTTGCCGCCCATTTCTGCGCGGTCGATGGCTTTGACCGCTTTCATACCCAGGCGCGAGACATGGGCCTCAAAGTGGCCATTGGCACTGCAGGCGACCAGGACAATGTACGCTTTGTGCTGGACAACCTGCAGATGCAGCCCCCGGCCCAGGCGATTGCGCGTGGCGACGAGGGCCTGCCCGGCAAGCCCCACCCCGATATTTTTCTGAAGGCGGCCGAGCGCCTGGCGATAGACCCGGCCGCCTGCATCGTGTTTGAAGATGCGCCGCACGGCATTGAAGCGGCGCGGCGCGCCGGCATGCGTGCGGTGGGCATTGGCACCACGCACGATGCCCAGCAACTCAGCGGCCCCCATGTTCTGGCATGGGCGCCCGATTTTTCGACCCTGCTCAACAACCAATTTTTGGAGAAGCTCCATGATGCGTGAAGGACAAGCACACACCGTGTACCGCGCCGACTACCAGGCCCCGGCATGGTGGATTGATACGGTCGACCTGACATTCGATCTGGACCCGGCCAAGACGCGCGTGCTCAACAAGATGCGCGTGCGCCGCAACCCCGATGTGCCGGCCCAGCCGCTGCACCTCAATGGCGACGAGCTGAACCTGGCCCGCGTGATGGTCAATGGCGCAGCGTCCTCGTTCAAGATGGACGGCTCGGACCTGGTGCTGGAGAACCTGCCAGAAGGCAGCGACCCGGTCGACCTGGAGATCTTCACCACCTGCATGCCCGAGAAGAACACCAAGCTGATGGGCTTGTACACCAGCAATGGCTCGTTCTTCACGCAGTGCGAGGCCGAAGGCTTTCGCCGCATCACCTATTTCCTGGACCGTCCCGATGTGATGGCCATGTACACCGTCACCCTGCGCGCCAACAAGGCCCAGTTCCCGGTGCTGCTGTCCAACGGCAACCTGGTCGAGCAAGGCGACCTGCAAGGGCCTGGCAACGAAGGCCGCCACTTTGCCAAGTGGGTCGATCCGCACAAAAAGCCCTGCTACCTGTTTGCGCTGGTGGCGGGCAACCTCGTCGCCCGCGAGCAGAAGATCAAGAGCCGCGCCGGCAACGAGCACCTGCTGCAGGTCTTTGTGCGCCCCGGCGACCTGGAGAAGACCGAGCACGCGATGAACTCGCTGATGGCCTCGATCGCCTGGGACGAAGCCCGCTTTGGCCTGAGCCTGGACCTCGACCGCTTCATGATCGTCGCCACCAGCGACTTCAACATGGGCGCGATGGAGAACAAGGGCCTGAACATCTTCAACACCAAGTACGTGCTGGCCAGCCAGGCCACCGCGACCGATGCCGACTACGCCAATATCGAGTCGGTGGTGGGCCACGAGTACTTCCACAACTGGACGGGTGACCGCGTCACCTGCCGCGACTGGTTCCAGCTCTCGCTCAAGGAGGGCCTGACCGTCTTCCGCGACCAGGAGTTCAGCATGGACATGGCCGGCAGCGCCTCGGCCCGCGCCGTCAAGCGCATCGACGATGTGCGCGTGCTGCGCACCGTGCAGTTCCCCGAGGACGCCGGCCCCATGGCCCACCCCGTGCGCCCGGACAGCTACCTCGAAATCAACAACTTCTACACCGTCACAATTTACGAAAAAGGCTCGGAAGTGGTGCGCATGCAGTCCACCCTGGTGGGCCGCGACGGCTTTGCCAAGGGCATGAAGCTCTACTTTGAGCGCCATGACGGCCAGGCCGTGACCTGCGACGACTTTGCCCAGGCCATTGCCGATGCCAACCCCGGCTCGCCGCTGGCCCAGCACCTGCCGCAGTTCAAGCGCTGGTACAGCCAGTCGGGCACGCCCCGCGTGGCCGCGCAAGGTGTGTACGACGCAGAAGCGCAGACCTACACCCTGACCCTGACCCAGTCCTGCCCGCCCACCCCAGGCCAGCCTGGCAAGGAGCCCTTTGTGATCCCCGTTACGCTGGGCCTGCTGGCAGCCGACGGCCGCAGCCTGCCGCTGAACATTCGCCCCAGCCAGGCGCTCAGCAGCATTGCCCACAGCGCTACCAACCACACCGTGGTGCTGACCGAGGAATCGCACACCATCGTCTTCGACGGTGTCGAGCAAGCCCCTGCCCCATCGCTGCTGCGTAACTTCAGCGCGCCCGTGGTACTGCAGATCGAAGAGAGCGACGACGCCCTCCTGCACCTGCTGGCCCACGACGAAGACGCCTTCAACCGCTGGGAAGCGGGCCAACGCCTGGGCCTGCGCTTTGCGCTGCAAGCCATTGCCGCACGCAGCGCCGCCGGTGCCGATGCCGCTGCACCACAAGCCAATCTGCTGCCCGCCTCGTTTGTGCAAGCGATGCGCGAGGTGCTGCGCGATCCGCAGCTCGATGCCGCCTTCAAGGACCTGGCGCTGACCTTGCCGTCCGAAGGCTATATCAGCGAACAGCTCGACCAGGTGGACCCACAAACCGTGCACGCCGTGCGCGAGGCCATGCGCCAGCAACTGGCCACTGAGCTGGCCGCCGACTGGGCCTGGGCTTACGACGAATGCAGCCACACCGGCGCCTATGTGCCCGATGCGGTGAGCGCTGGCAAGCGCGCCCTGGCCGGCCATGCGCTCTTGATGCTCTGCGTGGCCGCCCGTGAATCGGGCGACAAGGTCTGGCCTGGCAAGACCTTGCAGCGCTACAAGGACGCGGGCAATATGACCGACCGCTACAACGCCTTGAGCGCGCTGGTGGTGAGCGGCAGCCCGCTGGCCGACGCGGCGATCCAGAGCTTCCACCAGATGTTCAAGAACGACGAGCTGGTGCTGGACAAGTGGTTTGCGCTGCAAGCGAGCGCACCCGATATCAACGGCAGTGCCCTGCCCGCCGTGCGCGCGCTGATGAAGCAGCCCGACTTCAACATCAAGAACCCCAACCGCGCCCGCAGCGTGATCTTCAGCTACTGCAACGGCAACCCCGGTGGCTTCCACCGTGCTGACGGCGCCGGCTACGCCTTCTGGGCCGAACAGGTGGTGGCGCTCGATGCCTTCAACCCGCAAGTCGCTGCCCGCCTGGCCCGCGCGCTGGACCGCTGGAAGAAGCTGCCCGAGCCCTACCGCAGCGCGGCGGGCGATGCGATTGCCAAGGTCGCCGCCAAGCCCAAGCTCAGCAACGATGTGCGCGAGGTGATCACGCACGCCATGGCGGACTGATGCGCCAAGGCATGCGCCAACAGCTGCTGGCCCAGGGCATTGCCGCCCTGGCCAGCCTGGCTGCCGCCATGCCCCTGCTGGCCAGCGCGCAAACCGGCCGCAACGCCGGGGCGGTGGCCACCACCGCGCCCGAAGGCCTGGCGGTCACGCCCAGCAACAATTTTGAAAAGCGCTTTGCGCCGCTCTATGCCGCCGTGTTCAGCGAAGGCGGCCGTTTCAGCGGCAGCGCGATGAGCGCCGATTTGCAGGCGCTTGAGCCGATCCTCAAGCGAACCAAGGCGCCGGCGCTGGATTTTTTCCGCCTCTACTACACGCAGGCCACCATCTTCAACCGCCGCGCCATGCCTGCCGAGGCGGGCCAGGTGGCACAAAAGGCCTTGGTGGCCATGCCCAAGCCCAGCGATCCGCAATGGGCCTACCAGCATCTGGAGCTGAGCATTGCCAGCATCCGCTGGCTGGCCGAAGGCGGGCGTTATGAGGCAGCGCTCAAACAGGCGCAAACGCTTATCACCCGCTACCCGCTGCAAGAGATTGCCAGGCTGCCCTTGCAGATGCGCTGGGACAACAGCACCCCCATCCCGCAGGCGGCCGACTACCCCACCCAGCTGCAGATACTGGGCGTGTATGAAGACCTGGGCTATGTGCTGCACGAGCAAGGCCAGTACCGCCAGGCCCTGCAGGCCAACCAGCAGCTGCTGCCCGTGGTGCGCGAGCGCCTGCTAGCGCTGGGCGAGACGCCGCGCCTGCGCGGCCTGCTGGCCAACCTGGCGCAGAACAGCTACATGCTCGGCCAGATGGACGCCGCCCGCAACTACCTGCAAGAGCGCCTGCAGATTGCGATCAGCGCAGGCGACCACGCCACCGTGTACGACAGCTACTTTCAGCTGATGGTGCTGGCCCATGAACAAAATGACCCGCAGCAAGCGCGGCAGTGGCTCAGCGCCTATGCGCAATATGCCCGCGCCCAGGGCCACAGCGACCAACTGGCCCGCGCCGAGCAGCTGCGCGAGGAGCTGAATGGCCGCGAAGCGGCGCCCCCGTCGCAACAGCCGGCCCAACCGCCAGCCCAACCGCCAGCCCAACAGCCACCGCGCCAGCCCAAGCGCTGAGCCCACCCAGATTGACCCAGTTTGAAGGAGTTCCACCCATGAAGAAAAACATCACCCTCAGCCGCTACCTTGTCGAGCAGCAACGCGTAGACGGCCTCATCCCCGCCCAGCTGCGCCTGCTGATCGAAGTGGTGGCCCGCGCCTGCAAGCGCATCAGCCACAGCGTCAACAAAGGCGCGCTGGGCGATGTGCTGGGCACCGCTGGTAGCGAAAACGTGCAAGGCGAAGTGCAGAAAAAGCTCGACATCATCGCCAACGAGGTGCTGATCGAAGCCAATGAATGGGGTGGCCACCTGGCTGCGATGGCCTCCGAAGAGATGGACAGCATCTACCTGGTGCCCAACCGCTACCCACAGGGCGAATACCTGCTGATGTTCGACCCGCTCGACGGCTCGTCCAACATCGATGTGAACGTGTCCATCGGCACCATCTTCAGCGTGCTCAAAAAGCCCGAAGGCCACCCTGGCGTGACCGAAGACGACTTTCTGCAGGCAGGCGCCCAGCAAGTAGCCGCCGGCTACTGTGTCTACGGCCCACAAACCACCCTGGTGCTGACCTTTGGTGACGGCGTCGCGATGTTCACCCTGGACCGTGAGCAAGGCAGCTTTGTGCTGACCCAAGAGAACGTGCGCATCCCCGAAGACACCAAGGAATTCGCCATCAACATGAGCAACATGCGCCACTGGGATGCCCCCGTCAAGCGCTATGTGGACGAATGCCTGGCTGGCGTGGAAGGCCCCCGCAACAAGGACTTCAACATGCGCTGGATCGCCTCGATGGTGGCCGACGTGCACCGCATCCTTACCCGTGGCGGCGTCTTCATGTACCCCTGGGACAAGCGCGAACCCAACAAGCCCGGCAAGCTGCGCCTGATGTACGAAGCCAACCCCATGAGCTGGCTGGTAGAGCAAGCCGGCGGCGCCGCCACCAACGGCCGCGAACGCATCCTCGACATCCAACCCACCAAGCTGCACGAGCGCGTCAGCGTGGTCCTGGGCTCGAAGAACGAGGTCGAGCGCATCACCCGCTACCACACAGAAGCATAAATTCCGCAATTTGGTCTGAGAGCCAAAATTTCACGCTATAATTTCTCTCTAACGCCGGTGTAGCTCAGTCGGTAGAGCAGCTCATTCGTAATGAGAAGGTCGGGTGTTCGATTCATCTCTCCGGCACCAAGTCAGTAAAAAGCCCGCTATCTTTTGGATAGCGGGCTTTTTACCCATATGTAGCCATAAGCAGTCAGTGAAATTTTTCGAAGTAACGCCGATAGCCGATATCTGCAGAGTTCGGCCATCATGGCCATGATGCTTACACAGTTGTCGGCAACGCTATAGTCAGCGCATTTTTGCACTTCCATCGCCCTTGGTTAGGAAGTTGAGGCTCGTGGCGTCGACCCGTAGGCGTAAGTCGGTTTCACTAGAGCGGTAAATCAAGTGAGCGTCCAGATTGCTTGGCTACAGCAGCCATGAAGCCAGCAGTGATTCAAAAAAGCCTTTGATCTGGCGAAATGGCAATTTAAACAGGTTTTTGATACACGGGCAGAACTGAATCGGCGCATGCAAGAACTTCGGACAGTGAGCGCATCATCTACTGGCATCGCCAGACCAAGATCTGCCTTAGTACAGCCCGATGGTCAGTAAGCCCCACCCTTTGCGCGCTGCGTTGTTGTGCCGCCAGTTGATGATGGTATAGCGAGGTTTGGACTGCGGAAATTATCCGGTCAGACGACGCTAACAGACTCCAGCCGGCGATTTGTTCAACAGGCTTTGACTGGATAGATTTATGTCCATTCAATCCACCCTCAAAACATACTATGCAGGGCGGACAAGGATGTTTTCTTGAGTGAAGACATAACCGTTGTCAGATCGGCAACGAAGCGAATCGCAATCACTCGCGAATCATCAGGTTTCGCCGGTTTAGGGACGTCATTCATGGCATACAAAATGGCGTAACGCCCGGCATAGGAAACATCAAACCGCTTGTCTAGCTTTTCGGAAAAGTCTCCCCCTAAAGCCTTGGTCAAATTGCTCCAAAGCTTCTGCTTCAGCAGAGGCGAATCGCATACTTCCGCTTCAATCGAGTTCGCAAGATCTATCAACCCGAGTCCGCCGGATAAAGGCTGGAGCAGTAACGATGCAACAAAGCCAACTCCATTCGTCGGATTCATCAATTGCTCGAGAGCAAAGTGATGAAGTCGAACCGCTTGCGTGGATGCCTTCACCTCCAGACATCCCCGTTCCCAGGAAAAGTCAAAGCGATCGAATGGGTCGTCATGCCAAGCCGCAAGCGCACCTCTAATATTGCCGCTATTCGCGATTACATAGAGTTCGCCCCAAAGACCCAACACATCCTTTCCACTTGGCTGGGAAAGAGCCCTGAAAAGATCTACGAGCTTTTGAATACAGGCGTCCAATTCCCGCGTTCCAGAAGAGACTGGCAAATCCTCAATCGCGACACTAAAACAGCGCACAAAAAGTTCATGCAAGTCCGTCGCGGCACCATCACACGAGACAAGTGCGAACTGCTCTTGTATTGTAGTGTCGTCGGTAAGCACTCGGCATGTGGCGTGAAACTGAGCAGTCAAATGCCTGAACTGAACACCCGGGTTGTACTTCGCCTCACTGGCATCATGCAACAAGAAAATGGGAGTTCCATCAGACCCTTTTGCGAGGAAGTCCTTGCGGCGCTTGGACAAAGGTATCGCTGTGAAACTCGTGTCCGACGTTGCGTGAGGCAGAGTTGAAAATTGATCAAAGAGACCCATGCTACGTGCGTGCCTCAATGAGCAAATCCTTCCTCAATTTGCTTGGTACGTGCAATGCAAACCAGGTGATATCCTTAATATCGGCACTACCCGAATCTCGTTGCATCGTACCTAGATTGAATCGACGCAACTGAAGGGAGACACGCTCACCAGAGCAAAAACTTCTGTCATTGACAGCAGCCTCACTTTGACTGAAATACTGATTGATAGGTGCAAAACGGTGCTTAGCATCGACGCCACGCCCTTCATCTCGCGTCCGGTAACCTGCCACTAGATTGTTCATAAGAAAAACATCGGCCTTTAGATCGGGATTTTTTCTAAGGAGCGATGTTATTGCGATCAGCATCGCGCTATGCTCTTCAGCATCCAAGGGGTCTTTCACTTTCACTTCTAGCAGAAAGTCTTCAAGCACTGCCTTTAAAGGAATGGACTCCAACACGAAGTGCGGTGACGAATCTCTAGCACCTTTGAACTGAGGAAATTCAGCCGCATTGATAGGAGAGCCATATTGGGCAGTCCATTTTTCTTTCACGGACAGAAGCAACATTCGATTTGCCTTGGCAGCATCGTCGTCTCTTTGCAGCACATCTGGAACCATCCACCCATTAGCGGGGATACGACGAGTGCCGAGTCCTACTACATTCGCCCGTGTTGCCTTGAGCATCGAAGTGAGTATGAAATCGCGACGCCAATCCGTAAGAGGCTTCCCTCGTGAACTCTCCAGGGCCTCTCGTACGAACTCCTCGTGCTCGACATATTCAGTAAAAGCCTCACTCACATTCTTTTGAACAAACACGCGGCAGAGCCCCAAATACGCACGCTTGTAACCAAAGAACCGAGCTCGCTGCTGCAAAGTATCAGCTGCCGGTGACGTCCCTAAGGGACGCGGCATGTAGGTCACACAAAGGCCTTCTACAGTGTAGCCTCGATCCAGCTTGGCACCGCCCACCAGAATCCAATATGGCGTAGCTTTCCAGTCAATTTTCTTCTCTGCATCCTTGGTTCCATTGACAACAACATGATTAAGCTCGCCAAATACTTCATCAACCATCGCAGCGATTAATTCGCTCAATGGCTTGATTTTGGGATATGTCTTCTTCAAGGAATCATATTCCTTTTGGAATCGCCGCGCCACATCATTAGGTCGGGTTTTATATTGTTTCTCAACAAATGACTTGAGTGTTTTCAACGACTTATCAAGCCACCCCATATAATGCGTGTGAGATGTAGTTGCCATCGCAGGATGAATCATCATCGAGCGATTTCTGTCCTTCTTTCTCTCACGTGTCAATGCATGCTGAGCACACGCCAATAAAAAGTACCGCAAGGCACTCAATAAACTCTTAGGTGATGCCGTCAGCGTGTTGCTAGGTCCGGGAACTTCTTCAGCGGGAATTTCCTTAACCAGCGCTGTATTCTTCCCAAAAAAGGATTTACCACCGGTGTAAGCGTCTCCAGGCGTTACCAATTCTGCGAATGATGCATTCAGCAGGTCAGTTTGTGCTAGCAGCAAATTAGCTTGTGGTGTTGCCGTGTACTGCAGGTATGAATGATGCGGAAGCACATCACGGAGCGCACAAATTTTCTCGTACGTCGTGCTCATTTCCGATGGTGCGGCTTTCCCACTGCGGATCTTTGCCGCCATAGTATTCAGACTTGCTTGATCACTCTCATCATCAATGATCAAAGCAGGAACATCTGACACAGACAGCTTTTTGACGAGAGTCGCTAAGGTGTCAAGATGGCTACCGTGCTTGAGCACAGTGATCAAAATGGCTTTTTTGGTGGGCTTTTTCTTCCATGCAACGATCTTGTCCTCAATCTGCGTTTTAGAGTTCGCAGTTGGATTGGAATAGTGGTACCAGTTGTCGCCCTCATCGATGCCGAGATCCTTCTTTAAGCGATCTTCAGATTGATCACGAAGATTGTTCTTCGTTCCTGCCAACACAATGACGAGTCCATAACCGTTGTCACGTGCCAACGAGATCACGGTCTCAAACGACATTGTTTTACCGCTCTGCACATACCCTACCACAAGCCCTGTTTCTCTTCCCACTGGGTCTTGAGGTGGTAGACAGCGCCCGAGAATACGCTGAGCTTCTTGAAGAACAGAGTTCACACCATCTGTCAAATCTTCGTAACTTGGACCATTTGGATCCTTAGACTTGCTTCGTAGAAAATCCTCAGTAATTTCTTTTTTTTCCGGCACCCAACGCAGAGGAGGCTTGAGAGTATTCAAGATTTTGATTGATGTTACCATGGATTATTTTGTCGGCGAAGTTCTCGCCAGAGCACCTCTCATCAAGTAGTTGAAATGATATAGGAAACTCTCGGGTGGTTCTGCGGAAACATCCTCCGACAGGACCAAAGCAATGCATATTGCTGTTGAGATGCGCAGCAGTAATTCAACATTCTCATTGTTCGCTCCCAAAAATTCATTGGAGAATGGATGAGCTAGCGAGAGATCGATAGTTAAGCGACGGATATTTTCACCTGAATCCGTAGGCTGCTCAGTTTTTGCAACTGATACCCAATCTTCTGCAGCCGGATCCACAGAAGTTCTCAACGTGATTATCCATTTATGGTTACCGTCGTGAACTTCGACAATCCGCTCAGATGATTGGAGTTCACGGGCAATCAACTCGAAAGGAAGTTCATTCGCCGCTACCGGGTACTGCGTTGCTTCGATCAACAGCGGTGCCACTTCTTTTTCGACGTAATTTGCAACTGCGGCAGTGGCTGCCGCAGCTTGAACCTCAATGCTCTTTCTTGAAGGAAGTGCCCGATAGTTCTCAGCTTGGGCGAGAAGATCGAGTGGCGCTTCTTCGATTTTTTCCTTCAAGTGTTCAAGAAAAATGTCCTCAAATTCTTCCCAACGAAATCCATCTTTGGTATGGCTAACTTCAAATCCTTCGACATGAAGTTCACCAAACAATCGCTGATACGGGTAACTGTTAGTTTGCTTAAAAACATAGCTGGGCCGATAGCTCTCATCGAAGCTACCCTCTATTAATCTATCTCGTCGGAATAATGCGAAGCCAGCCAAAGGCGTCGAGCCGATTGCTCGAAGTGCTGCAAATCCCTTGACGCGTTGATCGCCACCAAAGTCCAGATCAATCTCTTTCTTCCACTCAACCGGTACTATGCCATCGCCCTGTGCCTGAATTCCCGGCGATGAATAAAGAACTGCATTGAGAATGTCTGGCGACTGATAGTTTAGCGGCACTCCATTCAATTGCAATGATAGCCTCCCGTCCCTCAAAAAAACTCGATAAATACTGGCTAAGTGATCTCGAATTTTTCCAACAGTTCGACCCTGCGGCATGTGATGCAACCCTCGGAGGGTCACTACTGTGTAATGCGTTGACGGATCGACCTCCCGAATCTCCGTGTTCAAACTCTCAATCTTATTCTCAACAATGTTCCGAACATCAAAAAAAATTGTGCGCTCTACCGATTCACCAATAGCTTTAGTTCGGACGCTCCATTTTTCAGCAAACCAACATGCTGCGCTTTTCATACCCATGCCAAATTCTGAAAGCCCGCTGCGATCTGTTGGGACTTGAGCGGCTCGAAATGCACGAGGAAAGTCGATTTTCGATATTCCGGCAGCATTGTCAGCAATCACAATCTGACCAGACCCGGAGGTATCAATCTTAATATCAACCTTTAGTTGAAAGTGCCCATCATTCAGAACTCGCAACTCATTACTATTAGCAATTGAACTTTGGAGTGCGTTATCGATGAATTCAGCCATTGCAAACCAGGCTTTGTAATTCAGGTGCCTAAGCACCGAAAGCATGGTCACTTCAGGACGAATTTCAATTGGAGCCAATTGATTCGGCTTATTTTCTCCTGTCATGCATTGGCCTTTTCATGGTCAACTTTGTAACCTGCATTCATCGAATCACCTTCACTCATACCCATCAATAATGCACGAGCAACGAGTTCAACAACAGTCGAATTTACTGCATTACCAAGAGCATGAAATGCCTTTGTCGGCGTAGACGGCAATGCCTTCAATTCATCTAAGCTCTGCAATCGAGCGCATTCCTCTGGAGTCATATAACGCTTCTGCCATGCGATAATGGGTACTTGAGTATCGGTCATGGCAATCAAGCTTGGAGCCGTGGTGCGGCGTTTAACACGCACGCCTGATGCACGAAATTGCAGCACATACTTCCAAAGATCTCGCTCTCCACCCTTCACATTCCACTCTAACTTTTGAAGGCTTGAAGGGAACTTGAAAATACTGTTCATCCAAGGATCAATCCATGCTTTATTTTCAGCGTAGAATTGACGGTTCTGCCTAATGAAATCCACCTTCCACTTGGGGAATTTCCGCTGAGGGGTTCGAGCATGACTAGGCAAAGCCATCCATCGCTCTTCTATCGTACGCAGGAAGCCTATCTTGCGACCGTGACTCCCGCTAAATCCTTTGAGGCCATCAATGCCATAGTCTTCCTTCAATGCGTATGGCGTATCTTCTTCGTATGGATAGGTTGCACCCCATTCCATAGACCACAGTGGGTAAGAAGGCAGTTCAACATCTTCAGGACAACGCTTTAAAAAATCTGCCCACACATTCAAGCACTCTACAACCTGTGTCGAGAGTTTTTTTGCATTGAGGGGGTTTTTATCAAGAATGCTGTCAATTGACGTCTCTGCTAGGCTTGTCTCTGGCCATGTGAAATTCTCTAGTGGCTTGATTGATCCAACAATATATACTCGCTCCCGAATTTGAGGAATACCAAAATTGTGTGGAGAAAAGCGCTCTGCGGCTATGTGATAACCGAGCCCCTCTGGCCCCATCCCTAGAATATCTTGAATCGCTTTCCAAGTTCGCCCTTCATTATGCTTGAGTAAATTCGGAACGTTTTCAAGAATAAAAAAGCTTGGTTTCTTTTGTTTGAGGATCGCTGCCACATTGAAGAAAAGATCTCCTTGCTTCGTACACTCGAAGCCAAGTTGCTCTCCAGCCTTAGAGAATGGCTGGCAAGGAAATCCAGCCGTAAGGACATCATGGTCGGGTATATCATTAGGCGATATTTTTGTTATATCACCTTGTGGGCGAAGGCCAAAATTCGCCTGATAGAGTTCTTGAAGGTGCTCTTGCCATTCTGCTGCAAAGACACACTCTCCTCCAAGCCTATTTAGGGCAAGGTGAAATCCACCAAGACCGGCAAATAAATCGATGAATTTGAACGATGCTGGCTTCATTGTTATCGCCTAAAATGTAGTTACTGAAAACAGCCATCGAATTATATTGTTACACTGAAGGCTGGTCAAGAATACTGTATTTTTACACAGCATGCATTGTCCTTGCATGTAGTCGCTGAATACTCGTTTCAATCAAGCGACACACGTCAATGAAGTCAACGGCTGAACCTCCAGCTGCATCCCCATCTTCCTCAGCATCCTTGACAGATTTCGGAGCGCGGGAATGCCCATAAAAAAAGGGCGAAAGGGTTGGGTCGGATTCAGGTGCTTCATCCAGCGCCACCCTTCTCCCCCTCGGCAGCCTTCTCATTAGCCCGCTGCAGCACCCCCTGCGCATCCTCCGTCAGCGCATACAAAGCACTGTGCAGACCGCCTTGCAGCCACTTGCTCAGCTTGAACGACCCATCATCATCCGCACCCATCAGCAGAGCCGATATAGCACTCAAGCCATACAAGCGCGTGTTGATCGCTTGAGCTTCGCACTCCGTCAGCGCCAGGTCGTCCGTAAAGCCGCAGGCCCTGCGGTGGCTGCAGATGTCGTGAATGTCCAAAGGCTGGTCGCCATAGCCCGCGATGGCCTGGATGGCATCGGCATAGACGCTATCCAGGCTGGAGGTATGTGAGCTGGCATCCACGCCTGCGGCGGCTTTCGCTGCGACGCGGGCAGCTTGGGCCTTGCTGTTCATGATGACGCCTCCTGACTCCGGGACAGGTTGCGGAGTAGAGGCAGTGCCTGTACGGCCATGTTCAGCGCGTTATGCGCGTCGGGATGCAGTTGGATAAGGGCGCTTTCGCCCATGCGGGAAGTGGGCGCAGAGATGCGCACGAGGGAAGACTGAGCCATGGTGGACTCCAGGTGGTGCAGTTTGCTAAAACCACCACCTCCCACGCCAATAGAAGGCGGTGGCTCGAACAGGTTGGCGTACCGGGCACCTCCTGCGAGAACCGGCGGAGCTTTCGCTCCCCTATCCGAGCCACCATAAAAGGGGCACAGACAAGAGAGCCGCAGACTCTGCGAAATTGAGACCACGGCTTACGTCGTGGAGATGCTCCGGGACGCCAATCCCGGCTGCGCTTTACGGGCGCAGCGGCGTAACTGTAGCACGGCAGGAATGGGAGAGTTTAGGTGTGGCGCATTACTGAACCCCTTCCCTTCCCTTCCCTTCCCTTCCCTTCCCTTCCCTTCCCTTCCCTTCCCTTCCCTTCCCTTCCCTTCCCTTCCCTTCCCTTCCCTTCCCTTCCCTTCCCTTCCCTTCCCTTCCCTTCCCTTCCCTTCCCTTCCCTTCCCTTCCCTTCCCTTCCTTCTTCTCCCTGCCCGATCCCCTCTACCCTCCTCACTGAAGCGGTAACGGCCCGGCTGGGCCGGGAAGCCGTCACGGTCAGTGACAGCGCTAGCTGCCGTTAGAAGACCGCCCTCTTCCCCTCCCTAACCACCCAAAGCCACCACCGGTTCCAACCGCGCCGCCTGCCGCGCCGGCATCCAGCCAAACACCAAGCCGGTCACCACCGCGCAGCCAAAAGCCAGCAGCATCGCACTAACAGAAAGCACCACAGCGCCCCCCAAAAAAACCAACACCGCGCCAATCAACACCCCAAGAAACACACCCACCGTCCCGCCCACCATGGTCACCAGCACCGCCTCGGTCATGAACTGGCGCTGAATATCCCACTGGCGTGCGCCAGTCGCCATGCGGATACCGATCTCGCGGGTGCGCTCCTTCACGGCCATCAGCATCACATTCATCCCACCGATGCCGCCGACCAGCAGCGAGACGGCGGCGATCAGGCTGAGCATGGTGGTCATCGAATCTTTGGCCTGGGCTGCGGCCTGCAGGCGGGCGGCGGCGTTGGCGACGTAGAAGTCTTCGCGGCCGTGGCGCAGGCGCAGCAGGTTTTCGATGGCCGCTTGCGCGGGCAGCACGCTTTGGGAATCGCGGGCCCGGATAACGGTGTAGTGGGGGTCAAAACTTTTGCCGTTGGGGAAGATGCGCAGGATGCCCGAGCGGTAGGGAACGACGACCAGATCATCCTGGCTCTGGCCGCCATCGCCGGCGCCTTTTTCTGACATAACACCCACCACCTGAAAAGGCGTGGTGCCAATCAGCAGCAGCTCGCCCAGCGCTTTGCGGCCTTCAAAAAAGCGCTCATGCACCTTTTTGCCAATCACCACGACGGGGGCCAGCTCCGCATCCTCGGCGTCGGTAAAAAAGCGCCCTTGCGCCACGGGCCAGTTGTGGATGGCCGGCCAGGCACTGGTGGCGGCAATGGTGTCGCCCTGCCAGGCCACATTGCCGTAGCGCACGGTGGCCGGGTCGCGCGCTACCGGCATGGCGTGGGCCACCTCGGGCAGCTGTTCTACTGCCTCCAGGTCCGCCAAGGTAGTCACGCCAGTCGGCCCGCCTTGGGGCGGTTTGCGGTTGTTGATGTACATCACCGTCGCCCCCATCGCGCCCATGCGTGCCACCACCTCCTGGCGGGCGCCCATGCCGACGGCCAGCATCACGATGACCGAGGCCACGCCGATGACGATACCCAGCAGGGTCAAGGCCGTGCGTGCGCGGTGGATGCGCATCGAGCGCCAAGCCGAGCGCAGCGCTTCGCGCAGGTCGGCCAAGGGTTGGCTGCCTGACTTCTGCATTGCCTCGTCCATATCCGGCGGCGGCAAGGCGGCCTGCGTTGGCGCTGTGCAAGGGCTCGGCTCGCTGTCGCTGACGATGCAGCCGTCCCGGATCTCGATCACGCGGCGGGCCTGCGCCGCTATCTTGCGGTCATGGGTGATCAAGACGATGGCGTGGCCGGCATCGGCCAGCTCGTGCAGCAGGGCCATCACCTCGGCGCCGCTTTGGCTGTCGAGCGCGCCCGTGGGTTCATCGGCCAGGATGATGCGGCCGCCGTTCATCAAGGCCCGCGCAATCGATACCCGCTGCTGCTGCCCGCCGGACAGTTGGTTGGGCCGCAGATGCCGTTTGTCTGCCAGCCCCAGCCGGCCGAGCAAGGCCTGCGCCCGTGCTGCGCGTGCAGGCCTTGCGCTGCCGGCATAGATGGCGGGCATCTCCACATTCTCTTGGGCCGAATCCGTCGCAATCAGGTGGTAGCCCTGGAAGACAAAGCCAAAGGCCTCGCGCCGCAGCCAGGCCAGCGCGTCGGCATCCAGCGCCGCCACATCCCGGCCGTTGAAGTGGTAGCTGCCGTCACTCGCCCGGTCCAGGCAACCGAGCAGGTTCATCAGCGTGGATTTGCCCGAGCCCGATTGGCCAACGATGGCGACAAACTCGCCCGCCTGGATGCTTAGGTCAATGCCATGCAGCACCTCCACCTCGGGCCGGCCCGTGCTGCCACCGCCATAGCGTTTGCGGATGCCGCGCAGTTCGATCAGCGGTGTCAGCAACCGTGCCTCCGGGTGCTGGTGCCGGGGTCCGCCTCAGCCGCCTGGATCGCAGTCTCTGGCAGTCGCTCAATAGTCATAGCGCAAGGTCATCGCAAAACTGCGCGGCGTGCCCACAAACACGCCGCCGTAGTTGTTGTTGGTGGGGATGGACTGGTAGTAGTGCTTGTCCAGCGCGTTGCGCACGTTCAGCTGCAGGCGCAGATGGTTGTTGAACTGGTAGGCCGCATGCAGGTTGAGCAGCGCATAGCCGCCTTGCTGGATGCGATAGCCGCTGCCGCTGTACGACATGGCGCTTTGCGCCTGCACATTGCCGCCCAGGCGCCACTTCCCGCCGGGCAGGCGGTAGTCGGTCGAGACCTTGAAGATCCTGCGTGGCAAGGTGGTGTTGTAGGGCAGGCCGTTATTGGGGCCAGCCACGTATTTCGGGTCGCTGTAGGTAAAGCCGGCGGCCAGGTTCCAGCCGGGGGTGGGCGAGCCCGACACCTCCAGATCAATGCCCCGGTTGCGCACCTTGGCGCCTTCGGTGTAGCAACGGGTGGCACCGGTCAGACCGCAGGTCGAGGCCATGTTCAGGGCGACTGGCAGATTCAGCTGGTCGGTCTGGAACAGGGCCACGGCCGTCTGCAGGCGGCCGTCGAAGAACTGGCTCTTCATCCCGACTTCGTAGTTCTTGCCCTTGACCGGCGCCAGCAGGCCGTTGGGGCTGTAGTACTGCTGGATCGAGTAGATGTCGGTGTAGCTGGCGTAGAGCGCATGCGCAGCGCTCAGGTCATAGACCGCGCCGGCATACGGAATCACCTGCCGGCCCGAGTCGAAGGACGCGTTGGTGTAGGGGCTGCGCGATGCATAGTCCGACCAGCTGAGGCGGCTGCCGATGATAAAGCTCAGCGCATCCGTCGCGCGCAGGCGGGTGGCCACGGCAGCGCCCTTCTCGTTGCGCTCCAGCGCATAGGTGGTGGGCGTGCTGCTGAAGCCCGGCACCCGGATCGACGAGAAGTCAAAGCTGCTGATATCAATCGTCTGCGAGCCCTGGGCCGCAAAGATGTCGTAGTCAAAATTGTCCCGGCGGCGGCTCAGGCTCAGCATCAGCTGGTGCTCGCGGCCAAACAGTGTGTAGGGGCCGGTGGCATGCAGGTCAAAGGCGACTTGCTTGTCCTGGTACTCCGCATCCACCCAGGACAGGGTCTGGCCGGTATCCGAGACGCGCGCCGGGTAGTTGGCGACAAAGCTGGCGTCGGAGCGCACCGTGTTGAACGCGGCCGTCAGGTTCCAGCCATTGCCCAGGCGGTGCTTGATGTCGCCAAAGACGCTGTAGTTGTCGCGGTTGAGGTGCGCGCCCGCGCCAGACAGCGAAGCCGAGCGGTCCAGATCGTAAAAGGAGCCATCTGCCCGCGTGTTGAAGCCGCCCCAGTCATAGCCCTGGTGGTTGTCGCGCTGGGCGCTAAAGCCCAGGCTGGCCGTGGTCGCGCTGCCCAGGTCGGCCTCTACGATGGCGTAGAGCATGCGGTTGTCGGCTTCGGCCCCCTGCTTGAAGCTGTTGGCCTGGTTGTCGAACACCACCGCGCGGCCACGCACGCTGCCTGCGGCGTTGAGCGGGCCGGACACATCGAGTTGCGCTCGGTAGTCCGCCCAGGAGCCCGCGCCCAGCTCGGCGCTCATCTGGAACTCACGCGTAGGCCGCTTGCGCACCAGGTTGATGACGGCCGACGGATTGCCCGAGCCCTGCAGCAGACCATTGGCGCCGCGCACCACCTCGACCCGGTCATAGATCGCCATATTGTTGAGCGACATGGCATCCGCGGAAAAGCTCTCGGCCATGCTGGTGGACATGCCGTCAATCTGCAGGTCGGTGATCTGGAAGCCGCGCGAATAAAAGTACGAGCGCTCGGTGCCCAGCTTGCTGTAGGTCACCCCGGGCAGCGCGTCGGTCACATCATCGAGCGACTGCATATTGGCGTCGCGCATCTGCTGCTGCGTCACCACGCTGACCGACTGCGGCGTCTCGCGGATGGACAGGTCCATCTTGGTGGCCGTGCGGACCTTGTGGGTGGTGTAGGCGCCCGTGCCCTCAGTCACGCCACTGGCATCGGACTGGGCCGTGACCGTCACCGTCGACAAGGTGGCCGCATCGCGGGGATCGGCGGTCGGTGCTTTTTTGACTATCACCTCGGCGCCCTGCAGCTCCGCAACCAAACCGCTGCCCTGCAGCACCCGGTCCAGCGCTTGCCGGGGCGTGAGATTACCCGCCACGGCCGGAGCCTGCTTGCCCGCCACCAGGTCAGGATGCACCATCAGCTGCAAGCGGGCCTGGCGCGCCAGCTCGTTCAAGGCCGTGCCCAGCGGCTGCGCTGGCACGGAGATGGGCATGGCGGCCCCGGCCTGGGCATGGGCGGGCAAGGCACTGATTGCCAGCAACGGCAGGGCAAGCACGGTGGCCAGGGCGAGGGACGCGAGTTGGAAGCGCGGTTGCGGCATGAATGCGATCTCCACAGTAGAAAGTTAGGTTCCTAGCTGTGCTGACGCATGACTCGGCAAGGTGTTGAGGTCGCAGAGGACAAATTTTTTAAAATTTTTTTGTCCCCTTCCATCCACCCTTGCATGCCCTGCATTTGCGCCGCCCTCCGCTGCTTCCACCATGGCCTCAACCACCACGTGCAGCGGTAATTTCCGTCTTGCCTTCCTTGGGCACCAGCCGCACCGGCAGCACCCGGGGCAAGGCCCGGGCAAAGGCCCCCAGCTGCCGCAGCTCAAAACTGCCATGCACCTTGAGTGCGCCGACGGCCGGATCGCGGATGACCAGACCGGTATCGCCATAGCGTTCAAACTCGGCCACCGCCTGGGCCAGCGTGCTGCCGTTAAAGCTGACGCGGCCTTCGCGCCAGTTGGCAGCAGGTGCGGCCTCGTGCTGCACCGGCCCGGGCAGACCGCTGGCATCGGTGCTGACGGACTGGCCTGCGACCAGCTCCACTGCGGCGCCGGCACCCGCCAGCTCCTGCGCGCTCTGGCGGCTGGCCACGCGCACGCGGCCCTGCTCCACCGCCACGCTGACGCGCCCCTCCTCCCCCAGCCCACTGCGCGTGTTGCGCACCGAAAAGCGTGTGCCCACGACCGTGACGCGCGTCGCGCCGGCCAGCACATCAAAAGGCTGGGCGCTGTTGGTCTGCACGGTAAAGAAGGCCTGCCCCTCCAACAGCCGCACCTCGCGGCGCTGGCGGTACAGGCTCACCTCCACCTGCGTAGCGGTGTCCAGCCACAGGGTGCTGCCATCGGGCAGCGCCAGCTGCCGCTGCTCGCCACGGGCGGTCGCCAAACTTTGTGTAAAGGTCGGCTGCTGCTGCCAGAGATTCCAGCCATACCAGCCGCTGCCCACCATGCCCAGCGCGACAGCGGCCACGCCAGCCTGGGGCAGCAGCCAGCCCAGGTTGGCCAACCAGGCGCGGCGGCCGGGCGAGCTTGGCGCACCCGATGGACGGCGTCTCTCGTCCGCAGCGGCGCGGTCCGCTATCGGTGGCAACGCCAAGGCTGCCGGGCCTTCAGCGCTGGGTGGCAAGCCCGCCTTCAGCGCATCCACGCCGGCTTCTGGCAGCTCATCCATGCGGCCCCAAACGCCTTCGGCCTGCTCCAAGGCCTTGGCGTGCTCGGGGTCGCGCTCCAGCCATTCCTGCAATTCCGCCTCTTCTGCGGCAGTCAGCCCGTCCTGGCGGCGCACCATCCAGCCGATGGCCTCCACCTCCAGCGGATCCTGGCCGGCAATGAACTCGGCATAGTCGCGCGCATCCGCCGCCTCCTGGTGGGAAGGTGGCAGGGATCGGCTGGGCGCGCTGTGGCGGTGGTGGAAGTCTTGCTGGCTCATGGGCGCTGAACCTTTGTATCGGCGCCATGGCCAGCGGGTGCTGATGCGGCGGCACGGCCATGGAAACGATCATCACAGGCCTTACAGACCAGGACTGCACGGATCACATGCTGGGCCACCATATTGCGGGAGATGCCCATGTGCGCGGCCACTTGCTGGTGCGACAGGCCATCAAAACGGTTCAGTACAAAGGCCTCGCGGCAGCGCGGTGGCAGGCTTTCAATCGCCAGGTAAACGGCCCTCGCATACTGGCTGAAGGCCAGCACCTCCTCGGGTTGCAGGTGCCTGGGTGCCAGCGGCTGCTGCGCTTCGTCCAGCGCTTCGAGGCTTTGGTGGCTGCGCACCTGCTCACGCCGGTACTCGTCCGTCAGCAGGTTGCGCGCCGTGCGGAACAGCAGCGCTCGCTGGTCTGCCACCTGGGTGCCCGACTGCTGCACGCCAAAGAGGCGCACATAGGCCTCCTGCACCAGATCAGCCGCCGAGTCGCGGTCCTTCAAAGTGCGGGCGCAGAAGTTCAGCAGTTCTTTGTAATAAGCATGCGCAGCCACAGCGAATCGAGCCCCATCCCTTGCATTGGTATTGCCCGTCAGGTGGCAAGCAAGATGTGGCGGCCGCTGGATCTGTAGCGCGTAGCGAGACGGTAAGCCGAATATTATAAATGCAAATGAGAACTTATCTTATTTACATTGCGGCTGAATACGGTACCTGATGCACGGCTCGGCAGCGCCAGATCTAGTGCCCGCGCACCAGGCGCTTCAGGCATTTCTGGCAAGCTCGCCGCTCAGGGCTCACCGTGCAACGCTCTCAGACCAACACTTTTGTATAGTTTTGTACACTGCCTCTCCCAGCGCTACATTCGGTCAGAAAACCCCTTTGCCAAAGCGCCGCTGGCTTGAACAATCGCTCCGTCAGTTTGACAAAACAACACCTCCACAAGGATTTGACCATGAGCGCAGCACACGACAAGGTTCTCTACACCGGCCGCACGACGACCACCGGCGGCCGCTCCGGCGCATCGCGCAGCGATGACGGGCATCTGGATATTCGCCTGACCCAGTTTGGCACGGCAGGCACGGGCACCAATCCGGAGCAGCTGTTTGCGTCGGGCTGGTCGGCCTGCTTTATGGGCGCGATGGCGCGGGCGGCACAGAGGCTGGGCGTCAAGCTGCCAGCAGACCTGGCGGTCGAAGCCGAGGTGGACCTGGTGCAAAACGCCGAGGGCTTTGCGCTGGCCGCGCGGCTGAACGTCAGGGTGCCGGGCGTGGCGCATGACCTGGCGCTGGCCGTGGTGCAGGCGGCGCACCAGATCTGCCCATATTCCAAGGCGACACGCGGCAATATCCAGGTCGATCTTTCCGTGGCCTGATCGCCCCTTGGCTCCCCACCCGGCTTGACCTCCATGCGCAGCATTCTTCAACAGCTTGTCCCTTCCACCCTGCTGGCGCGCGTCGCCTTGCTGGTGGTGCTGGGCATGGGGGTGGCGCAGCTGCTCACCTATATGGCCATTCGCCATGAACGTGAGCAGGCGCTGATGCGGCTGATGATCAGCGGGGTCGAGCGCGATATTGCCAGCTCGGTCGCGCTGATCGACCGGCTGCCGGCGGGCGAGCGCCAGGACTGGTTCCCCAAGCTGGAGCGCCCCAACTACAGCTTTTCTCTGGAAGGTGCGGTCAGCAACGCCGCGCCCACCGACCCGGCGCTGGCCCGCTTTGCGCAGGTGGTGGCAGATGCCTTGCAGCCTTTTCCGGTGCTGGCGATGGGCCAGTTGGGCGACCGGCCCGATGCCGTGCGCATGCAGCTGCGGCTGAGCGATGGCTCCCCGCTCTACATCGTGGCGCGCCGTGTGCCTATGCCCGTGTCGGGCTGGGTCACCTGGCTGCTCGGGGGCCAGCTGCTGGTGCTCGCAGGCCTGGCCTGGCTGGCGGTGCGCCTGGTCACGCGGCCTTTGGAGAGGCTGGCCACAGCGGCCGACCAACTCGGCCCCGACCTGCAGCCCACTGTGGTGGCTGAGGCCGGCCCCGCCGAGGTGGTGCGCGCAGCGCGTGCCTTTAACGCCATGCAGCAGCGCATTGCCGGCTACCTGAACGAGCGCATGCAGATCCTCGCGGCCATCTCGCACGACCTGCAGACCCCCATCACCCGCATGCGCCTGCGGGTGGACCTGACGGACGACATGCCCGATGCCGACAAGTTTCGCCAGGACCTGGAGGCCATGCGCAGCCTGGTGCAGGAAGGCGTCAACTACGCCAAGACCCTGCAAGGCTCCGACGAGAAAGTGCGGCGCCTGGACCTGGATGCGCTGCTGCGCAGCATCGTCAATGACTATGCCGACACCGGCAGCCCCGTCACGCTCGACGGCGCTGCGGGCCAGCCCATCCACACCCGCCCCCATGCGCTGCGCCGCATTCTGGGCAACCTGATCGACAACGCCCTCAAGTACGGCCAGCGCGCCGATGTGCATCTGCGCCTGGAAGCTGGCCATCTATGCATCGACGTCTGCGATGCCGGGCCCGGCATCCCCGAGGAGCAGCTCGCAGCCGTGCTGCAGCCCTTTTACCGGGTGGAGGCCTCGCGCAACCGCGACACCGGCGGCTCGGGCCTGGGCCTGGCCATTGCCCACCAGCTGGCCCTGTCGCTGGGCGGCACGCTGCGCCTGCACAACCGCCCCGAAGGCGGCCTGCGCGCCAGCCTGCAGCTGCCGGCCACCCGCTGATACCACCCATATCACCTGACATCCACTGACACCACCGCCACCTTCTGCCATGACAAGCACCTCCCCTGCCAGCGACCACGTTCTTTTGGTGGATGACGACCGGGATATCCGCGACCTGGTCAGCGCCTACCTGCAAAAAAATGGCCTGCGCGTGACCACCGCACCCACCGGCCGGCATATGCGGCAGCTGCTGGAGACGGCAGGCCCGTTTGACCTGGTCATCCTGGACCTGATGCTGCCCGGCGAAGACGGGCTGACCTTGTGCCGCGACCTGCGCGCCGGCAAGTTCAAGACCACGCCGATCATCATGCTGACGGCACGCGGCGATGAGACCGACCGGGTGCTGGGCCTGGAAATGGGCGCCGATGACTATATGCCCAAGCCCTTTGCCGCGCGCGAGCTGCTCGCGCGCATCAAATCGGTGCTGCGGCGCACCCGTATGCTGCCACCCAATATGCGCAGCAGCGAGGAGGCGCGGTTTCTGGCCTTTGGCGAATGGCGGCTCGATACGGTGGAGCGCGTGCTGCTGGACCAGGATGGCGTGATGGTGTCGCTGAGCGGCGCCGAATACCGGCTGCTGCGCGTGCTGGTGGACCACCCGCAAAAGGTGCTCAGCCGCGACCAGATCCTGTCCATCACCCAGGGGCGCGAGGCCGAGCTGTTTGAGCGCTCCATCGACCTGATGATCAGCCGCCTGCGCAAATGCCTGAACGACGACGCCCGCGAGCCGCGCTATATCAAGACCGTCCGCAGCGAGGGCTATGTGTTTGCCGCTCAGGTGGAGGCCCAGGATGTTTAGGGTTCGCAAATGGCTGTACACATGGATGTTCTTGCTGGGATGTGCGGCTGCTGAAATCGCCTCGCCCGCAGGCCGGCCCTGCCCCTTGGCCAGCAGCAGCACCCCGCTGCGCAAGCGCGGGCCCCGCGCTTAAAACGCCCGAGCACCCCCCACCACCCCCAACACCGCCACCTTTGAGGTGGCGGTGGCGTTTCCGGGGTCGGCCATCACGGCTTTGTATAGCTGTGTATCTGCCCGCGCCGCATGCTACACGGCCATGCATTTGGGGGGTGCGCATGACACATGCCACATACATGGCGGCGGTCTACTAGCTGACAGCCAAGACACACAAGTTTCGGCGCCCAGCTATCCAACCACCTTCATCATGCAAAGGCCCTCCATGAACCCGATCACCACCTCCTCCCGCCGCAGCTTCTTGGGCCATGCCGCCCTGGGCCTGGCCCTGGCACCGATGGGCAGCTTGCTGGCCAGCAGCGCGCGCGCCGCCAGCCCGGCAGGCGCCACCAGCTTTGGCCCGCTCAAGCAGATCGATGCCGGCGACCTGCGGGTGGAATATGCCGAAGCGGGCCCCGCCAACGGCCCCGTAGCGATCCTGCTGCACGGCTGGCCTTATGACATCCATGCCTTTGTCGATGTGGCACCACGCCTGGCGGCAGCGGGCTACCGCGTCATCGTGCCCTACTTGCGCGGCTACGGCGGCACGCGTTTTCTGTCGGCTAGCACCGCACGCAATGGCCAGCAGGGCGCAGTTGCGCAGGACATCATTGCGCTGATGGACGCGCTGGGCGTGCGCCAGGCGGTGCTGGGCGCCTTTGACTGGGGTGCGCGCACCGCCTGCATCATGGCGGCGATCTGGCCCGAGCGGGTGCGCGGCCTGGTGTCGGTGAGCGGCTACCTGATCGGCAACCCGCAGGCCAATGCCAAGCCCCAGGCACCCGCTGCCGAATACGCCTGGTGGTACCAGTCTTACCTGGCCACCGACCGGGGCCGCGACGGCTATGCCGCCAACCCCGCCGCCTTCAACCGCTTTATCTGGCAGCAGGCCTCACCCCAATGGCAGTTTGACGATGCCACCTACCAGCGCAGCGCCCAGGCCTTTGACAACCCCGACCATGTCGCCATCGTGGTGCACAACTACCGCTGGCGCATTGCACTGGCAGAGGGCGAATCGCGCTTTGATGCGCTGGAGGCCCGGCTGGCCAGCGCGCCCCGCATTGCCGTGCCCAGCATCACGATGGAGGGCGATGCCAACGGCGCGCCACACCCCGCGCCTGCTGCCTATGCCGCCAAGTTCAGCGGCCCCTACGAGCACCGCAACCTGGACGGCGGCATTGGCCACAACCTGCCCCAGGAAGCGCCAGCGGCCTTTGCCCAGGCCGTGATTGACGTCACCCGCTTGTAAGCCCCTATCGCCCCCAAAACACCCCTCAACCAGCCACCAATGGAGCTGCCATGGCCTTGTACCTTGTTGCCTTTGCCGCCGGGGTGCTCAGCGTGCTGAGCCCCTGCATCCTGCCCGTTCTGCCCTTTGTCTTTGCACGCCAGGGCCAACCCAGCCGCCACGGCAGCCTGCCGCTCTTGATCGGCATGGCGCTGGCCTTTGCCGCTACCGCATCGCTGGCCGCCGCAGCCGGTAGTTGGGCGGTGCAGCTGAGCCAATTTGGCCGGGGCCTGGCGCTGCTCGCATTGGGCGTTTTTGCAGCGTCGCTGATGTTGCCTGGCCTGGCTGCCTGGTGGAGCCGGCCGCTGGTGCAGATCGGAGAAAAGCTGGCTGCCCAACAGATCCAGCGCCGCTGGCTGCATTCGGCACTGCTGGGCGTGGCCACGGGTCTGATCTGGTCGCCCTGCGCCGGCCCGGTGCTGGGCCTGCTGCTGTCCGGTGCCGCACTGGCGGGGCCGGACACTGCCACCAGCGCGCTGCTGCTGAGCTATGCGGCCGGTGCCGGCCTGGCATTGTGGGCGGCCCTGCGCATCAGCGCTGGCACCCTGGCACGCCTGCGGGCCCATTGGCTGCCGGGCGAGCGCGGTCGGCGTTTTGCAGGCGCCGCGATGCTGGCCGCCGTGTTGGCCGTGTCCACCGGGCTGGACAGCCGCCTGCTCGCCCAATCGGGTGGATGGGCCGGCTTGGGCAGCAACGGGCTGGAAAGCAGTCTGCTGCAAGCGGCCATGCCCTCGGCCCAGGCGGCCGAGCGGGCGGGCAATACCCCAGCGCCGGTCGGCGACAGCGCCCCTTACACCAGCCCGCTGCCAGTGGAATCGACCCGCCCCAGCCTGGAGGGTGGCACGCAATGGCTGAATGCCGAGCCGCAGTCCATCCCCGCGCTGCGCGGCAAGGTGGTGCTGGTCAATTTCTGGACCTACTCCTGCGTCAACTGCCTGCGCACCCTACCGTATGTCAAGGCCTGGGCGCAAAAGTATGCCGATAGCGGCCTGGTCGTGGTGGGGGTGCATGCGCCCGAGTTCGCGTTCGAGAAGGACCGCCGCCATGTCGAAAAGGCCTTGCAGCAGCTCAACATCAGCTACCCCGTCGTGCAGGACAACGGGTTCCGCATCTGGCGCGCCTTTAACAACCAGTACTGGCCTGCCCTCTACCTGGTCGACGCCCAAGGGCGCGTGCGCCACCACCAGTTTGGCGAAGGCGGCTATGCGGCCACCGAGCGTGCGCTCAACGAGCTGCTGCGCGAAGCCCAGGCACCATCGACTGCAACGGCGCCTGCGCCTAACGCCAACACAGTCCCCGACACCCAAGGCCTGGGCATGGCCGCCGACACCGCCAGCCTGCGCAGCCCGGAGCTCTACCTGGGCTACGACAAAGGCGGCAGCCTGCGCCTGGCAGGCCGCCCCGCCCCCGACAAGGCCGCCAACTACCAGCCAGCGTCCCTGCGCCTCAACACCTGGACCTTGCAGGGCAACTGGACCTTGATGCCCGAGTGGGTGCAAGCCAATGAGGCGGGCGGACGCCTGGCGCTGCGCTTTGAGGCCCGCGATGCCAACCTGGTGTTGGGCGCTGCCGGTGCTGGTCCCTTGCGCTTTCGCCTCACCATCGATGGCCAGCCCCCGGGCATCCACCACGGCAGCGATGTCGATGCCCAGGGCTACGGCCAGGTCGATGCCACACGGCTCTACCAGCTGGTGCGCCAGCAAGGTGCAGTGAAGCAGCGCACGCTGGAGATCGAGTTTCTGGATGCGGGTGCGCAGGGCTATGCGTTTACGTTTGGCTAGCGCTGGTCCTCGTACCAGTGCTCGTGCTGGTGCATGTGGGTGGGCATGGAGCGCCTGCTAGGATGCCTGCTGCCCCCTCGCGGGCAATCCACACCAGCACCAGAAACACCCACAGGCACGCGCGCATGGACCCCACCCTGACACAGCAGCTTTCACAACAGGAGGCCCTGCTCCACCGCCCGGAGATCCGCAACCAGCCCGGGCGCGTGTCGCAACTGTTGCACCCGGCCTTTGAAGAGACAGGCCACTCCGGCCAGCGCTATACCCGAGAGCAGGTGCTGGAGGCGCTGCGCAACGAAGCAGACACTGCCGAGATCGAGGCGGACGGCTATGCCGCGACCGAGCTGGCCCCCGGTGTGGCGCTGCTGACCTACCGCAGCACGCAGCGCGACGCGCAGGGCCTGCGCAGCAAGCACACGCTGCGCTCGTCGATCTGGTTGCTGACAGATGGCCATTGGCAGCTGCGCTACCACCAGGGCACACCAGCCCAGGACATTTGGTAGCCGGTGGCAGGTTAGCCAGGCAGCGACGCTCTACAGACAGCGCCCGGGGGCAATTCGCCGTACCATGGCACAGCGCCAGTGCCCGCTCACCAACATAGTCGCCAGTACCCTGCGCGTGACTCCCGCCCCATCCCCCTTTGCCCCGCCGCCACCAGGAGCCTCCATGCCGATCGAACTGTGGTTTGCCTTTGTCGCAGCATCTGCCGTGCTGCTCATCATTCCGGGACCGACGATTCTCACGGTCATCAGCTATTCGATGGCCCAGGGGCGCCGCGCCAATGTACCGCTCGTCGCAGCAGTGGCGCTGGGCGATTCGACGGCGCTGGTGGTGTCGCTGCTGGGGCTGGGGGCGCTCTTGGCGGCGTCGGCCTGGTGGTTCACCGTCGTCAAATGGGCAGGCGGGCTCTACCTGCTCTACCTGGGCATCAAGCTCTTGCGCGCTGGCATCTCGCCGTCCGAGCTGGCTGCCGCGCCTGTCTCCAGCTCGCGCTGGAAGCTGTTTGCCAACACCTACCTGGTCACGGCGCTCAACCCCAAAGGCATTGTGTTCTTCGTGGCATTTTTGCCGCAGTTCATCAGCGCTGAGGCACCGCTTGCGCGCCAGCTCTGGATTCTGGCCATCACCTTTGTCGTGATGGCCACCCTCAACGCCACGCTCTATGCCGCCTTTGCATCGTCTGCCAGAAAGCTGCTGTCTTCACCCAGGTCGCTGCGCTTGTTCAACATGGCAGGGGGTGGCCTGCTGTCGGCCGCCGGGGTCTGGGCGCTCTTGGCACGGCGGCCAGGCTAAGGCTCAGAGCCGAGGCTTGCGGCCGGTAGGCCGCCCGCTTGCGCTGCCCCGTTGCACCGCCCGTCCCGTCGCGGCGCCACATCAAGCCGCAGAAAACGCCGCCAGCATATGGCGCAGCAATTGCGACGCCACCGGCGACAGCGGCCGGCCGCTGCGGGTGACCACATGCAGCTGGCTGTGGTTGAGCACCGGGCTGGCCAGCGGCAGCGATACCAAGGTATCGAGCGCCACGCCTTGGAGCGGAATGGAGCGCGGCGTCATGATGTAGCCCAGGCCCATCACCGCAAAATCCCAGAGCACCTTGAACGAGTTGGTGGTCAGCATCGGCTGCAGGCGGATGTTCTCCTCCAGCTCGGCGGCCTGGATGTGCTTGCGCACGCCAAAGGATTCCTCCAGCGCCGCGCCCGGGTAAGGCGCCAGATCGGCCAGGCTCAACGGGCCCTGGTGGCTGGCCAGCGGGTGGCCCTTGCGCACATGCACCCGCACGGGGGCCAGCCGGGCATGGTGGGAGCGCAGGCGCGCATCGGCCGGCGGCTGGAACACGATGCCGATATGCGCGCGGTCCTCCAGAATGCACTGCACGGCCTCTTCGGTGCCGGCCACCTTGATGTGGTAGCGCACCTCGCCATGGGCCCGCACAAAATCCTGCAGCACCGGGCCCATCACCATGTCCAAGGTGCCCTCGCCCAGCACCAGGTCCAGGTGGCCGGATTGGGCGTTCTTGAGGCTGTTGACCTCGGCGACAAAGGTGTCGTGCAGGTCCTGCTGGCGGCGGGCAAACAGTGCCAGCATGCGGCCGGCATCGGTCACCACCACGCCCCGGCCGCGCCGCTCCAGCAGCACCAGGCCGGTGTCCTGCTCCAGCCGGGCGACCGTGCGGCTGACCATCGACGGGTCCACGGCCAGCACCTCAGCGGCGCCGCGCACCGAGCCGGTTTCCATGATCTGCAGCAGGCACAACGCCCGCTTGCGGTCCAGCACATCGTCCATCCCCAAGTTCAACATCGCTTGCCTCCGCCAATTGTTGCGATTCTTGCAACGTTTGATTGCCGGCGTTGTCATGGACGCGACGGATGGCAGTTTCGATAATGGTTTGACTTTTTTGTGACGGCCCCACCATGAACGCACCTATCAAACCCTCCATGCTATCTGCCGTACAGGCCCTTGCGCCTGAGTTTGTCGGCATCCGCCACCAGATCCATGCTTTCCCCGAGCTGGCGTTTGAAGAGCTGCGCACCAGTGACCTGGTGGCCGAGCGCCTGCAGTCCTGGGGCTATGAAGTACACCGGGGCCTGGGCAGCACCGGCGTCGTGGGCCGCCTCAAAAAAGGCCAGGGCAGCCGCAGCATCGGCATTCGTGCCGACATGGATGCGCTGCCGATCCAGGAAAAAACCGGCCTGCCCTATGCCAGCACCCTGAGCGGCAAGATGCATGCCTGCGGCCACGACGGCCACACGGCCATCTTGCTGTGCGCGGCGCGCTACCTGGCCGAATCGGTGGACTACAGCGGCACCCTGAACCTGATTTTTCAGCCAGCAGAAGAGAACGAAGGCGGCGCGCTGCGCATGGTCGATGACGGCCTGTTCGAGCAGTTCCCCTGCGATGAAATCTATGCGCTGCACAACACGCCGGGCCTGCCGGTGGGCCAGATCGGCATGATCACCGGCCCGGCGATGGCCTCGTTTGACCGTGCCACCGTCACCCTGACCGGGCGCTCGGCGCACGGCGCCATGCCCCACCATGGCATCGATGTGATGCAGGCCGCTGCCAGCATCGTGCTGGGCCTGCAGTCGCTGGTCAGCCGCGAGGTCGATGCCCTCAAATCGGCCGTCATCACCGTGGGCTCCATCCAGGCGGGCGCCACCTACAACATCGTGCCCGAGAGCGCGACGATCAAGATCGGCATCCGCGCGCTCAACCCCGAGGTGCGCAACCAGATCGAAACCCGGCTGCGCGACTTTGTCAGCGCCCAGGCGCAGAGCTACCAGCTCCAGGCCGATCTGCTGTATGAGCGCAAGTACCCGGTGCTGGTCAACCATGCCGCGCAGACCGAGCGTGCCCGCGAAGTGGCCGCAAAACTGCTGGGCGCCGACAACGTGGTCACGCGCGGCCCGGTCATGGGCAGCGAGGACTTTGCCTACATGCTGGAGCACCGCCCCGGCGCCTATGTGCGGCTGGGCAATGGCCTGGGGCAGGACGGCGGCTGCATGGTGCACAACCCGCTGTATGACTTCAATGACAAGGCCCTGCCCATCGGCGCGGCCTTCTGGGCCAGCCTGGCACACAGCTATCTGCAATAAACCCACCTAGCGAGAGCACCATGACCGCAACCCATCGCCGCCAGTTCCTTCAATACGCCAGCGTGCTGGCAGGCGCCCCGTGGCTGGCCACCCAACCGGCCTGGGCCGCCGATGGCTACCCCAGCAAGCCTCTGTCGCTGGTCGTCCCTTACCCCGCTGGCGGCGCCAGCGATACCGCCGCCCGTATCTTTGGTGAATCCATTGGCAAGACGCTCAAGCAGCAGGTGGTGGTCGAGAACTACGGCGGCGGCACCGGCCTCATTGGCGCCAACAAGGTCCTGAGCGCGCAGGCCGACGCCTATACGTTCTTCCATGGCTCGATCAACGAGGTGTTTTTGGCCCCGATGCTCAACCCCTCGGCCCGCTATACGCCTAAGGATTTCAGCCTGGTGGCGCCGATCAGCGAAGCGCATATCGTGCTGCTGGCCCGCAATGGGCTGCAGGCCGACTCCCTGGACAAGGTGGTTGCGCTGGCCAAGCAAAGCAGCGCCAAACCGCTCACCTATGCCACCGTGGGCATTGATTCCATCTACCACCTGATGGGTGAGGCCTTGGCCACGCGCGTGGGGGCGCCCTTGCTGCATGTGCCCTACAAGGGCGGCGCCCCCGCCTTGCAAGGCGTGGCCGGTGGCGAGGTGGACCTGGCGATCCTGCCTTACCAGACCAGCTTTGATGCGATGCAGGCCCAGGGCCGGCTCAAGGTGGTCACCAGCTTTTCCAAGGAACTGCCCACCCCCCTGGCCCATATCCCGCTCATCGGCCAAAGCCAGCAGCTGCCTGACTTTGCCTACACCATCAGCGGCGGCTACTTTGTCAAGCAAGGCTGCCCGGCAGAGCGGGTCAGCCTGCTGCGCAATGCCATTGGCGCGGCGCTGCAAAACCCCGAGATCCGCGCCCGCCTGGAGGCCGAAGGCCGCACCGTTGCCCAGCCCACCGGCAGCCAGGCTGCTGCCAACCAGGCCTTTGACCAGTACCTGCTGCGCGTGGGTGAGCTGATCCGCACGGTGGGCCGCAAGCCCGTGGCCTGAGTCTGCCTTTCACGCCAGCCCTTGCATCGCAGGCTGGCCTGCTTCTTATGAACCCCTCCCCCATGGCGCCATCTAGTCCGCACTGTGGCGCACAAGGGCTGCGGCATGCTGTCACCCGCTGGGCAGCATGCCGCTTTTCGCTGTCGAAATTAGTACATAATATTGCACCACCAACAATCTGTTGCGCCAACTGCGTGCTAACAGGCAATGCATTCAGTAACGATTGGCACAAACCAGCGGGGCGTCCAATCCCTTGATTTGACGCGGATGTTGTGGGAAACCCTGCGAGCTCGCAGGCAAGCATTGAACTATTTATTGATTCGACCACTTGATAGCATTTAGCATGACCCGGGTGGATGTCTGCTTGGAATCCGCTAAGCTTTCGAAAAGCTGACATTTGTTGAATTTATGATTATTCAACAGTCATAGTTTTGGCATATGATCTCGATTCCTCTGGAGGGAGGTAGAAGTAGAAGAAAAGGAAAACGACCTTGGAGCCCGCAGTCATGCGGGCTCTTTTTTTGTCAATTGCTGACGATTGCTCCAGGCATTCCCCTATTGGGCGCCAATAGCCGTCCTAGAATTTGACCATCGCTTTCGCCGAGTTCATGCGTACCCTCCCTCCCTCTCTTGATTTGCATGGACACCCTGTTTGACAGGATCGGCTTTCTTCTTGAATGCACTGCCGCCCCATTGGGGCGGCATTTTTTTTGGGCCACACGGTTGCCAGGCGCACTGTCAGGTCCTTGCGCCGTATCAAGGCAGTTGCGCGGGTGGCGCTCCAGCTCAGACCAGCGCCGTTGACAGGCCCTGCCTGGTGTGCACCGGCAGCTGCCACTGCCCGCCATCGTGCTCAGCCACCACCCCGATGCGCGGCGCATCACTGGTGACGCCGCCAAAGATGGTCGCGAACGCCGCATCGGCGGCATCACGGCCGGTAGCCAGCCGCATCATTCCCATCGGAATGGCGGTACCTGAAGGGTCAAACATGTACCAGCGCCCGCCCAGGTAGACCTCGACATAGGCATGGAAATCGGGCGGACCCAAGGCCGGGTCGGCGCCGTAATCGGTGCCTGTCACAAAGCGGGCAGGCAGGTTGATGGCGCGGCACATGGCAATCATCAGGTGCGCAAAATCGCGGCAAACGCCGACGCACTCGACCAAGGTATCGACGGCCGAGGTGGTACCGCTGCTGCTGTTGGAGCGGAACTTCACATGCTGCTGCACCCAGTTGCACACGGCCTGGGCACGCGCATAACCCGGGGCCTGTTGGCCGAACAGATCGTAGGCATAGGCGGCGAGCCGGTCGGACTGGCAGTAGCGGCTGGGGTAGATATAGCGCAGTGCCTCCAGCGGCAATTGGTAGAGCGGCACCTCGGCAATGCTCTCGGGGTCGTCGCTGTAGTGGCGCATCTCGACGGTGGCCTGGTAGTTGAGCTGGAGCGGGCCGCTTTGCGCCTGCAGCCGCAGGCTGCGCTGGCCATCAGCATCTTGCTGCAGCTGCCAGGTGGCACCGGCCTGGTTGACGCTCAAGTGCTCTTGCACCACCGACTGCTGCGGGGTGAAGGCGGGGTGGAAGTTGAAGAAAAAGTCGGCGCTGGGGGTCAGCACCGTATAGGCAAGCTCCAAAGAATACTGCAATCGGATCATGGCGTGGGCTTCTGGGCCATCGTTGAGGAAGATTCCTGGCTGGGGGCAGATCCAGCCCGCATCCAAGTGGCAAACGGCTGCGCTGCAACCAGTGTGCAGCCAGATGCAGACGCCGTCTGTCAGGCAAACGCCCTGCTGCCTTGTGGTCCGCCGCTACCTGGCTGCAAGGCGGTGGTGACAGCCCCGCGCAGGTCCGTCGTACCAGCGCTGCTGCGCTTGTCCTACGGCCCGGGCGCGGTCAGCGCCGCACCATGGAGACACCAGGACCCAAGTCCTCCACCAAACCCAGGAGCACAGCATGACCCATCCTCAAGATCCCAAACTCAACCCCGATCCCATCACCGATGAGCCCGGAGCCCATCCCATTGGCACTGGCATTGGTGCCGCCGGTGGCGCGTTGACCGGCGCGGCCGCAGGCTCGGTCGCAGGGCCTGTCGGCACCGCCGTGGGCGGTGTCGTGGGCGCCGTGATTGGCGGCCTGGCCGGCAAGGGCGCTGCCGAGGCCGTCAACCCTACTGCCGAGGATGCCTACTGGGCCGACGCCTACCAGCGCGAGCCCTACTTTGCCGAAGGCTATACCTATGACGACTATGCGCCAGCCTACCGCGCCGGCTACCAGTCGGTGCGTGATGGCCTGGTCGATTGGGACGATGCGCGCAGCGACTGGGAGCGCCGCTGGCAGCAAGAGCGTGCCCAAAGCCGCCTGGGCTGGCCAGAGGCTGAGCCTGCTGTAAAGGCTGCGTGGGAACGCGCCAACCGCGCCTACAAGCAGACTAACCAGGGCTAAAACAGACTGCCCTTGAGACAACAACGCCGCGCCAGGCCATTGCCTGGCGCGGCGTTGTGCGTTCAGTAGGCGATGGCCGCTGCCAGCAGCCCCGAGGCTGCGGCAGCCAAGGCCAAGCGAGTGGCGCGCTCGGGCGCATAGGTCAGCACCAGGCCCCAGGCCATCGCGGCCAAGGTCAGCAGGCCCAGCCAAGCGGCGATGCCGACCGAGGCGTTCCAGCGCTGCAAGCAGGCCATCAGCGATAGCAATAGCAAGGCGCTGCCGCCCGCCTGCCAGCCATGGCGCTGCGTGGCGGCGAGCGCGGCGGTACCCAGTGGTTCCTCATGGCGGTCCATGGCGGCCGCCAGCGCCGCAAAACCGGCAAAGGCCCACAGCAGACTTGCGATGGGGATCATCGTTGCTGCTCCATCGCGCTGGCCACGGCGGCATGCGGCGCCAGCAAACCGGTATCCGTGGCGGCTGGCTTGGCAGCGGCTGCGGGTTTGCGCGCTGCAGGGGTCGCAGTCTGCCCACTGCGCGCCAGCCACCACACGACCCAACCATGCAAGGCGGCCAGCGCCAGCATCATCAAGTCAAAACCGGCAATGCTCCACTGCGCATGCGCAATGCTTTGGGGCAGCCATGCACCGCCACTGAGGCCATTGAGCAGCGGCAACAAGGCCAGCAGCACGGCGGCCAGCAGCATCTGCTCGCGCCAGGCCTGGCGGTGCGGGCGCAGCAGGGGGTGCAGCAGGCATAGCGCCCACACCGTAAAGAAGCCGCGAATCTCCCAATCGCTGCGGCCAACCAGATCGGCAGGCAATAAGCGGTTGAACCAGAAGAACGAGGCCGTGGCGACCGACAGACCGGCGATCGCGCCCACATTGAGCACCTCCACCAGGCGGTGGCCATGGGGCGTGCGGCCCAGCTTGCGCCGCTCGGGCAGGCGCTTGACCACCCAGAGCACCATGCCGGTGGCTGCCATCGTGGTGCCGACCACGCCGCTCAAGAACAGCAGCCAGCGCACCAGCGGCTCGGCAAAGCGGCCCAGGTGCAGGCTCGATACGACATTGCTGGTCGCACGCGGCCAGGAGATGGCAGCGGCCTCTGGCGCCTGGCGCGGCTCGCCGCTCACGCCATCAAACAGCAAGCTCGATGTCGCGCCCCGGTTGACCAGGCTGGAGCCCCCACCCTCGCGCAGCTCCACGGTCGCGCGGGCAGTGCCGGGTTCATTGACGGTGATGCTGCCCACGCCATGCACCGGCCACTGCTGCAACGCTGCCTCCACCATCGGGCCCACGGGTGCCATTGCGACGGTTGCGACGGGCGTATTGGCATCGGCATCGGCATTGGCCTCGCGGCTGGCACGGCCGCCCTCACGCGGGCCATTACCGCTATTGGCATTGCCCGCGCCCGGCTGTGCCTGGCGGTTGCCCCGCAGCTCGGAGAAATAGGCACTGCTGTCGCCGCTGTAGGCGGTCTGCACGCCCCAGGGCATCACCATGTTCATCAGCAGCACCAGGCCGCTGAACGTGATCACCAGGTGAAAAGGCAGCGCCAGCACGGCCGTGGCATTGTGCGCATCGAGCCAGGATCGCTGGCCCTTGCGTGGGCGGAAGGTGAAGAAGTCGCTGAAGATCTTCTTGTGCGTGATGACGCCGCTGATGATGGCCACCAGCATCAGCATCGTCGCAAAGCCCACAATCCAGCGACCCCAGATGCGCGGCATCGCATAGAGCTCGAAATGGAAGCGGTACAAGAAGCTGCCGCCCCGCGTCTCGCGCGGCTGCAGCTGCTCGCCGGTGCCGGCATCCAAGGTGGCGCGCTGGGTCCCTGCCCGGCCAGCCGCAGCACCGGGCTCGCGCCAGGAGGCCTCGATCGCCGTCTGGCGTTCATTGGGCAGCGACAAGGTCCAGGTCGTGGCCTTGGGCGCCATGGCCTGCATGGCATCCAGCCCGCGCTGGGCGGTATCCGCATCGGGCACGGACTGGTGCAGCTCGGGCCGCATCCAGTCGGTGATCTCATTGCGAAAAAAACTCAAGGTGCCGGTAAAGAACACCGCATACAGCAGCCAGCCCAGCAGCAGCCCGCTCCAGGTATGCAACCAGGCCATCGACTGCCGCAGGCCCTCGGGTTTGCCGTCGACCCTCATGCCGCTGCTCCCGGCGCCAGCACCCAGGCGATCAGCGCAAGGGCCGCCGCTGGCAGCGCAATGCCCAGCCAGGCGCGCACGGCCGTTGCACAGGCAAAGGCCCACATCGCCGCGATCGCGTAGACCACAAAGGCCAGCATCGTGGCCGCCATCGTCGCATCCACCCGGGCCATGCCCAGCGTTTGAAAGCCCACGGCCCCCGCTGCGGCAGAAGCCGCTGCCAAGGCATAACCGCCGCCAATGGCGGCGATGGCCCGCGACGCGACACGCGTGCGGTAGCCCAGCAGGCCGGCTGCAGGTGGGGGGGTGGGGGCTGTTTGCATCTTGACCATCCTGTGAACAGGGCCCGCCACAGCGGCATGGCCCGGGGCGCCTGAGCATGCCTGTGATACCGCAGGCCTGGCAGTGCCGCGCGGTATTTTAAATGAGAATGAGTCTTGATAAATGTTTGGACATCGATAAAGCTGCGGCTGAGCACCACCCGCAGGCATTTACGTCAAAAACGGCCCCGAAGGGCCGTCTCAAACCACCAGCGCTGAATTTGACCGGCTGCTCAACCCCGCCCGCGCTGCAGCAGCAGCCCCAGCGCCGCCAGCAGCGCAAAGGCCGCGCCGCAGACAAAGGTGGCCTGGTAGCCAATGGCATCCCAGAGCAGCCCGGCCATCACGCTGGCCAGCAGCAAGGCCACACCGGTGAGCAAATGGAAAATGCCAAAGGCCGTGCCGCGCAGCTCGGCCGGCGCGCTGTCGGCAATCATCGCGTTGAACAGGCCCTGGCTAAAACCCATATGCAGGCCCCACAGCGCCACGCCCAGCCCCAGGCCCAGCACACCGGGTACCAAGGCCAGCACCAGATCGGCGGCCACCAGCAAGAACAAGCCGGCGAGCAGCACATCCTGCCGGGGGCGGCGGTCCGACAGCGCCCCGGCCGGATAGGCCGACAGCGCGTAGGCCAGCCCCATGACCACCAGCACCGCAGGCGCCCACATGGGCGGCAGGCCGGCCGACTGCGCGCGCAAAATCAAAAACGCCTCGCTGAACCGCGCCAACGTGAACACCAGGCCCAGGCCCACCACCACCCAGTAAGCCCGGGGCAAACGCTGCAGCTCGCGCCTGCGCAAGGGCAGCTGGCGCGGCCGTTGGGCGACCGGCGTTGCGGGCTCTTTCACAAAAAACACCAGCACCGCCACCGCCGCAAACGCGGGCAGCACCGCCAGCCAGAACACCAGTTGGTAGTTGTCCGCCGTCCACCACATCAGGCCGATGGCCAGCAAGGGGCCGGTAAAGGCACCGATGGTGTCCAGGGTCTGGCGCAGACCGTATGCGGTGCCGCGCAAATGCGGCGGCGTCACATCGGCCACCAGCGCATCACGGGGCGCGCCGCGAATGCCTTTGCCCACCCGGTCCACAAAGCGCGCGCCCACCAGCCATTCCAGGCCGCCTGCCAGCGGAAACACCGGCTTGGTCAGCGCCCCCAGGCCATAGCCCAGCACGGCCAGCAGCTTGCGCTTGCCAAAGCGGTCGCTGATCGCGCCGGAAAACACCTTGACGATGGAGGCCGTGGCCTCGGCGATGCCCTCGATCAGGCCCACCGCCAGTACCGAGGTGCCCAGCACCGCCACCATGTAGATCGGCAAGAGCGCATGCACCATCTCGGACGAGATATCCATCAGCATCGAGACAAAGCCCAGCGCCCAGACGCTGCGCGGCACTGCGCGTGCGCCGCGCTGCAACGCGCTGTCCGCTGCGGGCTCGGGGGTTTCAACGGTTTTCGTCATGCGCGTCATACACCCGTTGGGCATAGGCCTCCAGCAAGGATTCGCAGTGCTGCAGGCGCTCGGCCGCCGTCACTGCCAGCGGCGCGTCGTAAAAGTCCAGCTTGCGGATCTTCTCGTACCAGGCCTGCAGTTTTTTCAGGTCGGTCTCTTCTTCATCCAGCTCGGCATAAGTGAACTTCTCGATCGCGATCTCCTTGGCGATCTCGGCCTCGAAATCCTGGCAGCGGCCCAACAGTTCGCGGTACTGGTCGTCGCGGTCGGCCTTGAAGCGGGTGATGACCTTGTCCTCCTGCCGCCGGTCGAGCGCAATGGTCTCCAGCAGCACGCAGTCCCCGTCCATCGCGGCAATGTCGTTCTCCAGCACCTTGAGCCGGCGCACATGGTCATCGGTCTTGGGCAGCAGGCACACACCGTTTTGCAGGTACACGGCCCCCAGGGCCTTGAGGCGCCGCCACAGCGCCATGCGTTTGGCTGTGGGCTCGGCCGGGACTTTATAGGTCAGCAGCAACCATGTGATGGAATCCATCGATCATCCTAATTTGTGACGACCGTTTCATTTTAAGATTGACGAACAACTCCTAACAGCTGTGTCAGATGAATTTTCTATGACCCCTGCGCAAAGTCCTGCGCGGCATGCAGGCGTCAAAAAGCCCCGCGAGCGGGGCTGGCTGGGGGGCTGTGCGCGGCACTAGGTATCGGACTCTGGCGCCAGATCGCAAGGCCCGACCGAGAGGAAATCGTCTTCGAAAGAGGCCACGGCCTCGTCCAAGGCCCGCGTGATACGCTTGGCCACCTCGTCGCTGGCGACCAGCGCACTGTCGGCATCAAAAATGGCGGCCGCATCGGTGACCCCTGCGAGATAAGCCATCTTGAACAGCTTGATCTGGTCCGGGGTAACCACGGTGATTTGCAGCTCCGACAAAGACTTTGCACGGGATCTCATACGGCCTCCTCTGCGGGCGCATCGCAATGAAAAATCAGGTTTGCAACACACCAGCCTCCGACCGGTCAGATGTTGTCATCCTGCAGCTGTCACAAACATAGCATAGCAGTACCTGCTTGTTTCATATACAGCCCCCAATGACAGTCACTTGCGGCAATGGCTGACAGCAGGCGCGCCACCGGTGCGACAGCATGGACCACCATCTGGGAAGATGAAGATGCTTCTCCGAGACAGACGCCCGGGGGGTCGCGTGTGGAGTGCCTTGTCGGCAACCGCTCCCACCTCTGCAACGGTCAACCCACACCGCGTTTGGGGTATTTTCAGATTTACTAGACGACCGGTCTATTTTTTACTAACATCGAGCCCATGACCTTGACCCAGAAAGCGCAAGCCACCCGCCAGCACATCCTCGACACCGGGAACCAGCTCGTGCTGCGCAAAGGTTTTGCAGCGGTGGGCCTGCAGGAAATCCTCAAGACCTGCGGCGTGCCCAAGGGCTCGTTCTACCACTACTTCCCGTCGAAAGAGGCCTTTGGCTGCGCGTTGCTGCTGCAGTATGTCGAAGGCTATGGCCGCAAGGTGGATAGCCTGCTGGCAGCCGATGGCACGGGCTATGAACGCCTGATGCGCTACTGGGACGCCTGGATCGCAGCGCCCGGCGATGCGCACTGCGGCTGGGCCGAAGAATGCCTGGTGGTCAAGCTCGCGGCCGAGGTTGCTGACCTGTCCGAAGAAATGCGCCAGGTGCTCGATGGCGGCGTGCAGCGGCTGCTGGCCAGGATCGCTGCCGTCATTGACGAGGCGCGCAGCGATGGCTCGCTGCCTGCGGGCCCGCCGTCGCTGGTGGTCGCGCGTGTGCTCTACCAGATGTGGCTGGGCGCGGCGCTGCTGGCCAAGCTGAGCCAGGACCGATCGTCTCTGGTTCAAGCGCGGGCCGCCACCGTGCATTTGCTGACCTGCAACGCATCCACCCTCTCCTCTCCCCAACCCCTCCCTTCATCCCCCAAGGAGTCCCCATGAAAGTTCTATTGGTACTGACCTCGCACGACCGTCTTGGCGACACAGGCCGCAAGACCGGTTTCTGGCTGGAAGAATTTGCCGCGCCCTACTACGTATTCCAGGACGCAGGCGCCGAAATCACACTCGCATCCCCGCTGGGCGGCCAGCCGCCACTGGACCCCAAGAGCGACGAGCCCGATGCCCAGACTGCCGCCACCGAGCGCTTCCGTAAGGACCCGCAGGCACAGGCCGCGTTGGCAGCGACCACGCCACTGGCCCAGATCCAAGCCGATGACTTTGATGCCGTCTTCTACCCCGGTGGCCATGGCCCGCTGTGGGATCTCGCCAATGACGCCAAATCGATTGCACTGCTGGAGGCCTTTGAGCGCGCAGGCAAGCCGCTGGGTCTGGTCTGCCATGCGCCGGGCGCCCTCATCAAAGTTAAGGCCGCCGATGGCCAGCCCCTGGTGGCAGGCCGCCGCGTGACGGGGTTTACGAACAGCGAAGAAAACGCAGTTGGCCTCACTGCCGTGGTGCCCTTTTTGATTGAAGATGAATTCATCCGTCAGGGCGCCGACTACCACAAGGGCCCGGATTGGCAGGTGCATGTCGAGGTCGACGGGCGCCTGGTCACCGGCCAGAACCCCGCCAGCAGCGAAGCCGTGGCCCAGGCCCTGCTGTCGATGCTGGCCCAATAAGGACAGTCCCCATGCGCAGTGCGATTCACTCCACCTTTGGCGAGCCCGCCGAAGTCCTGACCCTGGGCGAGCAACCCATACCCCAGCCGGCGGCCGGCGAGGTTCGCATCAAGACCTTGCTCGCCCCCATCCACAACCATGATCTTTGGACCATCCGTGGCCGCTATGGTTACAAGCCCGAGCTCCCGGCCATTGGCGGCAGCGAGGCCGTAGGCGTGGTCGATGCGCTCGGCGCTGGCGTCGAAGGCGTCACGCTGGGGCAGCGCGTTGCGGTAGCCGGCGTCCACGGCACCTGGGCCGAGTACTTTCTGGCGCCCGCGCGCCTGCTGGTGCCCGTGCCCGAGGCCATTCCCGATGAGGTAGCCGCCCAGCTCATCGCCATGCCGCTCAGTGCCTTGATGCTGCTGGAGTTTTTGAACGTGCAACCCGGTCAATGGATTGCGCAGAACACGGCCAATGGCGCCGTCGGCAAGACCCTGGCCATGCTGGCCAGCGCACGCGGCGTGCAGGTGCTCAACCTGGTGCGCCGCGATGCAGGTGTGCAGGAGCTCAGTGACTTGGGCATTGCCAATGTCCTGTCCACCGCGCAAGCGGACTGGAAGCACAGCGCCAGCGCGCTGCTCGGCCCCCAAGGTGCTTACGCCGCCGTCGATTCCATTGGCGGTGCATCCAGCGCAGCGCTATTGGCCTTGCTCGGCGAAGGCGGCACGCTGGTGTCGTTTGGCACCATGGCCGGCGAGCCGATGCAGATTGATTCGGGCGCGATGATCTTCAAACAGGCCACCGTCAAAGGCTTTTGGGGCAGCAAGGTGAGCGAGGCGCTGTCCGCCCAGGACAAACGCCGCCTGATCACTGAGCTGATCCAACGCATTGTGGGTGGTGAGCTGAAGCTGCCGGCCGAGGCCATCTATGACCTGGGCGATGCCGCCCAAGCGGCCACAGCCAGCCTGCAACCAGGCCGCAAGGGTAAGGTACTGCTCAAACCTTGACGGTGGCCCATGCCCTCAGGCGACCGGCACCACCGTCACAAAGGGGTGGTTGCCAAAAGCCTGCACGGCATGGCTTTCGGGCGCGGCATCGGTGATCAGGGTCCACTGGCGGTGAATGGGCGACCAGTTCATCTGCGACTTGCGGCCCAGCTTTTCAGCAGTGGCCAGCAGATAGACCTCGCGCGTGCGGCGGAACAGCTTTTCCTTGAACCAGGCCTGCTCGATCGAGCCTTCGCAAACGCCAAACTCGGCATCGATGCCATCGGCGCTGCAAAACACCTTGTCAAAGGTCAGGCGCTCGAGCGCCATGTCGGCGAGCGACCCGTAGACGCTCATGCTGCCCCGGCGCAGGTCGCCGCCGATCAAGGTGACGGGGATATCCCGGCTGCTCAGCGTGTTCAGCGCCAGCAGGTTGTTGGTGATGATGCGCAGCGAATCGTCCTTGGGCAGTAGGCGCGCGAGCGCATCGGTGGTGGTGCCGCCATCGATAAAGATCGTGTCGCCCGGCTCGATCAGGCTGATGGCCTTGCGCGCGATCGCGGCCTTGGCCTCGCCGTCATGCACCTTGCGCAACTCCAGCGATTCTTCGGGCTCATGGCGGATGGGCGCCGCCACGGCGCCACCGTAGACGCGCAGCAGGCGGCCGTCCTGCTGCAGCGCCTGCAGGTCACGGCGCACGGTGGCCTCGGAGATGGCAAACCTCGCGCACAGCGCGGCGACATCGGTCATGCCCGAATGCACGGCATGCAAAATGGACTCTCGTCGGTTGGCGACCTTCATGGGATGCGTGGCTGGCTACAGCGCAATAGCGATAACGGATAAGAGCTTAACCGAGTCCGCAACGCCTCAACCCGATATGCCATGGGCCTGCAGGATTTCGCGCATCTGCGCCTCCTGCTCGGCGCTGATGCGCACGGGGTACTTGCTGTTGCCCACGTGGTAGCCCAGCAGTTGCACCGCGCGCTTGACGGCGGCCGGCGCAAAGCAGACCTTGTAGAGCGCCTCGCGCAGGCTAGTGACCCTCTCTTGCTGCTGGCGCGAGCCGGCAATGTCACCCGCGGCAAAGCGCGTCCAGATCGCATTGATCTCACGCGGCGCCGCATTGGCCAGGCCCGATACAGCGCCGGCGCAGCCTTCGACAAAGCCTTGGTGGATCAGGCTGTCAGGCCCGTTGAACACGACAAAATCCGGCACTTCCTTGGCGACTTTCAGAAAACCGCTCAGGCTTTCATGGCTGCCGGCGCTGTCCTTGATGCCGGAGATATTGGGGTGCGCGGCCAGGCGCTTGGCGGTCTCTGGCGCAATGGTGTTGCCGGTGCGCGCGGGGATGTTGTAGAGGTAAACGGGCACCTCCAGCGCATCGGCAATCGCGCTGAAATGCCCATGCAGCTCATCCTGCGACATCGGCACAAACCAGGGCGTGATGGCGGCGACCGCATCCACACCCAGGCGGGCGATCTCACGGCCTGCGCGGATGCATTCGGCCGTCGATACCTCGCCCACATGGCCGACCACGCTGGCGCGCCCAGCGACTTGCTCCATCGCCACCTCGGCGACGCGGCGCTTCTCCCCCTCGGTCAGCGCAAAGAATTCGCCATTCGTGCCGCCGCAGAAAATGCCGTTGCCCGCCTTGATCTGGCGGTCGATCTGCTCGCGGAACGGCGCCTCGGCAAAGCGGTCCTCCGCGTCCATGGGGGTGATGATGGCCGTCAGAATGCCTTGGAGTTTTTGCTTGTTTGCCATGGTGTTGTCTCAGTTAAACAGCTTCAGGTAGACCTTTTCGATATCGGCGCCCGTGACGGCCCCGGGCACATTCTTGATGAGGCGCTGCACATCGAGCGCGGCCTTCACCAGATCGGGCAGGTGATCGCGGCCAATGCCCAGCTCTTGCAGGCTGGCCGGCAGGCGCAGGCGCTGGACCAGATCGGCAAAGTAGGCCACCAGCGCATGCGATTTGCCTTCGTCGTCCAGCGCCAGATTGGCACCGGGCACCAGCTCGTAAGCGCGTGCCAGCTTGGCAACGCACAGCGGGCGCAGCCATTCAAAGCAAGGCGCGAGCAAGATCGCATTGGCAACGCCATGCGGGATGTGGTACTTGCCGCCCAGCGGGTAGGACATGGCATGGACCAGGTGCGTGCCCGCATGGGCAATGCAGGCGCCGCCGTAGTACGAGGCCCAGAGCATATTGAGCTTGGCTTCGAGGTTGTCGGGTTCGGCTACCGAGAGCTCGATGTTCTCGAACAGCTTTTTCATGCCGATCATCGCGTAGTTGTCGGCGACCGGGTTGGCAATGCTGGCGGTAAAACACTCGATCAGGTGGCAAAGCGCATCGACCCCGGTCGAAGCCGCAATTTTGTGCGGCATGGTCACCGTCAGCTCCGGCGCCAGAGCCACATAGTCGGGCAGCAGCACCGGGGAGATGATGCCCTGCTTGGTCTCGCGCGCCGGGATCGCCAGGATGGCATTGGGCGTGGCTTCCGAGCCCGTGCCCGCCGTCGTCGGCACCATCAGCGCCTTGACCCGCTGCGTGACCTTGGTGCCCGCCAGCAGCTCGGCCAAGCTGGGCGATTCGGCATGCGCCAGTGCCGACAGCAGCTTGGCCACATCCAGCACACTGCCGCCGCCCACGCCGACGACAAAGTCCACCCCGCGCAGATCGCGCTCTTGCAGAATCCGCTCCACATCCGCATCCGATGGCTCGGGCGGCACATCGTCAATCACCAGCACCTCGGCCGCCGCGCGCCGCAGCTGGGCCAGCAGCGCCTGCACGCCTGCGATGCCGGAGATGTTCTGGTCGCTGACAAACAGCAGCTTGTGCTTGCCGCTTACCAGGTAGGCGATGTCATCGAGGACCTTGTGGCCGCTCAGGACGGTGCTGTGGATATGCATGTGTTTGTCTCCTGGATTTTTTAGCTGCGTGTTGCGAGTTCTGCGCCCTGGCGCAAAGCCTCCAAAAGGCTGCGCTCATCGGCAATGCCCTTGCCGGCAATGTCAAACGCCGTGCCGTGGTCCACCGAGGTGCGGATTACATCCAGCCCCACGGTGATGTTCACGCCCGCCTCCAGGCCCAGCACCTTGACGGGGCCATGGCCCTGGTCGTGGTACATGGCAACCACCAGGTCGAAATCACCGCGCCCGGCGCGGAAGAACAGCGTGTCGGCCGGCAGTGGGCCTTCAATGTCCATACCCTTGTCGCGCAGCTTCTGCACGGCGGGGATGATCTTTTCTTCTTCCTCACCATAGCCAAACAGGCCGTTCTCACCGGCATGCGGGTTGATGCCACACACTGCAATCCGTGGGTTGGCGATGCTCGCCTTGCGCAAGGTGTCGTAGCCGCGCTGGATGGTGCGCTCGACCAGGCCCGGCTCGATCTTGCGGATGGCATCGAGCAAGCCGATATGTGTGGTCACATGGATCACGCGCAGATTGGGCGCAACCAGCATCATCGAGACCTCTTCCACGCCCGTCAGGTGCGCCAGCATCTCCGTGTGGCCGGGAAACTTGTGGCCGCCGGCATGCAGTGCTTCCTTGTTCAGCGGCGCGGTGCAGATAGCGTCGATCTTTTGGGCCTTGGCCAGCTCCACCGCGCGCTCGATAAAGCGGAAGGCGGCATCACCCGCAATGGGCGAGAGCTTGCCAAAGGCCAGGTCATCCGGGATCAGCTGCAGATCAATGCAGTCGATGACGCCCCGCTCAAAGGCTGCATCGGCAATGTCCTCGATCGCCCGCACACGCACCTGAGTGCCCAGCAGCGCATTGGCCTTCTCCAGCCGCCTGGCGTCGCCAATGACCACGGCTTTGGCCAGGCTGTACAGGCTGTCGTTCGCAAAGCTCTTGACAATGATTTCAGGGCCCACGCCGGCAGCGTCTCCCATGGTGATTCCGATGACGGGCAGGGAATGGCTCATCTTTGCTTGCTTTCTGTAGGGAGTGGGTCGGTGTGGCCGCCATGGGTGCTGGCAGCCAGCAATGAATGGATGGCGCGGCTTGCGCGGTGCAGCGATGCGGGATGGCCAAAGGCTCCGGCCTTGGTGGCAATCCACTGGCGCGGGGTGTCTTGTTCGATGTCCTGGTTCTCGGTGATGCACAGCACCACGCCGGGCTCGCTCTCGGAATGCACGCGCAGGCGGCGCAGTTGCAGTTCTTCCAGTACCGCCCGGGCCGTTTCACCGCCGGTGATGACGAGACCTGCGGCGGCGGCCATGGGCGCGTGCAGCAAGCGGGCCAGCTGCCGTGCCAGGATCGGGCCTTCGGCCGGGTCGGTCTGCGCATCTGCTCCCAGGCTGACCACGACATCCAGGCCCTGGGCCACTTCGTCGCTGATGGTCTGCACCAGGGTCTGTACCAGCGTCTGCACCAGTTTCTGGCCTTGGGTCGTCTGCGCGTCGCTGCGCAACCAGCCAGGATGCACCACATGCAGCCGCGTGCCTGGCTGCTCGGCCAAATACGTGAGCTGCTGCTGCGCAATCGCCGACATGCTGCCAACGACGGTAACCACGCTGGGCAAACGCCCGGCGGCATGCGGTACATCCAAGGAACCGACCGATGCCGGCAAAGCCGGTACCTGCTGCGCCAGCGCATGCGACAGGCCGGCAGAGCACACGCAAAAAGCCTGCTCTACCTGGAGGCTAGCCTGGGCCAAGGTCTGCAGATGCTGGTCATGGAGCACATCCAATACCAGCGCCTGCACGCCCTGCTCACGTGCATGGGCAATTGCTTGTGCGGTCGCTTCTGGGCCTGCATCGAGCACGCTGGCGGGCAGGTTGTCGCAGCGCAGGCCGGCGGCATGCAGCTGCTGCGCCGCGCGGTCCTCGCGGTCTGCATGCTCCAGCTGCCAGGTAGCGGTATCGGCCAGGCGCACGCCGTGCACATACACCACGCCGCCCTGCATCGTGCGGCCCATCTGCGGGAAGGCAGGGGCCACCAGCGCAATGACATGGAGCGCGCTTTGCAGCACCGCCACCTCCTGCGCCCAACCACCCCGCAAGGTGGAGTCGATTTTCTTGAGCACCCGGCGGCCCTGGGATGCTGGCGCGGCCAGCACTGCCTGCAGCTTGGCAGCAGCCTCAGCCGCCGTATCGCGCCGGCTGTTGGTGTCTACCGTCAGCACATCCACATCGCTCTGGGCACCAGCGCTGGCTTGCGCATCCAGCAGCACGCTGGTGGAGAGACCAGCGCTCGCAAACCCCGCAGCGCAGTCGGCTGCACCGGAGAGGTCATCGGCGAGAACGAGGTAACGCGGGAGGGAACGCGGGCTCATGCAGGTGCTTTCGGTCGACTCAGTCATCACACCAAGCCTTAAGATTGATTGATTCAATCATAATTCAATCAAAGCGGGATAAAACAAGGGTTAACCCTTGATTCAACGCACCAAAAATGATCGATTTGATCGTGGAAGCAGTGAGTTTAGGTCGAACCCCATTACATCTGGCCCCATACGCACCGCCAATGTGCAGCGATTCCGCACCATGGTGCATGCACCAACTCGGGGAAAGTCCTGATTGGAGACTTTGGCAAAAAGAGTTCTGATCGAAGCGTTCAAAAAATTATCAATTTTGATTGCTTTGATCAAATAACCACCAAGAACCATTGCGTCTTCAGCCCTGAAGTCATATTTGAACCACCAGCCCTTGAGGTGTCCCACCATGTTCGCTTCCAACCCCGCTTCTGCCGCCACGCGCCGCCGCTTTCTCCTTGCCAGCAGCCTGCTGCTGGGCCTCGCCCCGCTGGCCAGCCAGGCGGCAGACGCCGCCTATCCCGCCAAGCCCATCACCTTGATCGTGCCCTACCCGGCAGGCGGCGCCAACGATGCGGTGGGCCGTATCGTGGGCCAGAAGATGGGGGAGATCCTCAAGCAGTCCGTGATCGTTGACAACCGTGGCGGCGCGGGCACCACCATCGGCACCGCGCTGGCGGCCAAGGCGCCCGGTGACGGCTACACGCTGGTGCTGGGCTCCCTCTCCAGCCACGCGATCAGCCCGCACCTGTACCGCCAGCCCGGCTATGACGCGATCAAGGATTTCGCCCCGGTCGGCATGATCGGCGAAGCCCCCATCGTGCTGGAAGTCGCCACCAACTCGCCGTTCAAGGATGTCAAGCAAGTCGTGGAACAGGCGAAAAAAACGCCGGCCACCCTCACCTACGGCTCGGCCGGCAATGGCTCGCCGCTGCATTTGAGTGCCGAGCTGTTCAAGCGCGCCGCCAGCGTGGACATGACCCATGTGCCCTACAAGGGCGGCAATGCCCACACCATGGACCTGATGGGCGGCCGCATCGACATGATCTTTGACACCTTGACCAGCGCCACGCCACTGATCACCTCGGGCAAGGTGCGGCCCCTGGCCGTTGCCAGCACCGAGCGCCTGCCCGAGCTGCCCAATGTGCCCACCTTCGCCGAAAGCGGCTACCCCAACTTTGTCGTGAACGCCTGGTACGCCCTCTACGCCCCCGCCAAAACCAGCCCCGAGGTGCTGGCCAAACTCCACCAGGCACTCAACGAAGCCCTGGCCGATGCCGACGCCAAGGATCGCCTGACCAAGCTGGGCGTGCGCAGCAAGGCCAGCACCCAGGACGAGCTGGCCAAGTTCACCAAGGCCGAGCTGGACCGCTATGGTTCGGTGATCAGCGCGATTGGCTTGAAGATTGATTGATTTTTGAGGGGGCGTGTGCGGAGCCGATCGACCAGATCGGCTCCGTCAGTGCCAGCCAGCTGGATATTTGCTGCCCAGCAGCGCGGCGTTCAGAGCCCCCGATGCCTCTGGCCAGAACTACAATGCCAGACCGTTCGACCCCATCCCCAGCGAACACGGTATGGATCTGGAGCCCCCGCATGTTGATTCGCCCTGCCCGTCTCACCGACGCCGCAGATTTACCAGCCATTGAAAAGTCTGCCGCCCAGCTGTATAGCGGTGCCGCCGGCCTGGCCTGGCTGGCAGACGGCCCGCTGATAGCGCAGGCTGCGCATGAAAGCCGCATCCTCCAACAATCGGTATGGGTGGCCGAGACGGATGAAGGTGTGCTGACCGGTTTCATCAGCACGGAGATTGTCGACACCGAGCTTCACATCTGGGAGTTATCCGTCCACATGGACTGGCAGCGCAGGGGCATCGGCGGCCTGCTCATGGCCAGTGCGTACCAGCACGCCCTGGCACAGGGGCTGAGCGCGCTGACCTTGACGACGTTTTCCGATGTGGCATGGTGTGCCCCTGCTTATGCCAGGCTGGGTTTTCAGCAGCTGCTGCAACCCGGGCAACGCCTCCAGGAAACCCTGGACGCCGAAGCCCTGCACGGATTGCCCCCAGGCAGGCGCATCGCAATGCGGCTGCCCATGGGCATGTTCACGCAGCGGCACTGATCAAGCTATGGCGCTTGCGGCGAGCCCTGCCCTGCCTCACCGCCGAGCGTCTCATCCGGTCAATCCGGATTCTTCATAAAGTGAAACCGCATCAAGGTCCGCTCACGCGCCCGGCCGTGGTCCACCACCGGGTGCGCGTAGTCGCGCCCCAGCTGCAGACCGCAGGCTTGTTGCTCCAGCGGCTTCATCGCAGCGGGAAAGTGGATATACCGGTCAGGCACCTTGGCGAGTTCTGGCAGATAGCGGCGGATGAACTTGCCATCCGGGTCAAAACGCTCGGACTGGGTGATGGGGTTGAAGATGCGGAACCAGGGCTGGGCGTCGCAGCCCGTCGACGCCGCCCACTGCCAGCCGCCGTTGTTCGATGACAGGTCATAGTCATTGAGGTGCTGGGCAAAAAAGCGCTCGCCCGCGCGCCAGTCAATGCCCAGGTCCTTGGTCAAAAAGCTGGCCACCACCATGCGCAGGCGGTTGTGCATATAGCCGGTCTGCAGCAACTGGCGCATGGCGGCGTCCACCAACGGGTAGCCGGTGCGTGCCTCGCACCAGGCCTGCCACAGCTCAGGGGCATCGTCCCACTGCACCTTGTCGTAGATGGGGCGGAACGACTGGGTCACCACCTGCGGGTGGTGCCAGAGAATCATCGCGTAGAAGTCGCGCCAGGCCAGCTCCGACAGCCAGGTCTGCGCGCCCTCGCAGCCCGTGCGCGCCTGCGCCACGGCCAGGGTGGCCAGCTGGCGGATCGACACGGTGCCAAAGCGCAGATGCACCGACAGGTAGGAGACGCCCTTGACCGCCGGAAAATCCCGCGCGTCCTGGTAGGCCGCCATGCGCGGCAAAAAATCCTGCAGCAGCAGCTGCGCGCCCCGGCTGCCGGTGGGAATCTTGAGCGACGCCAGATTGCTGGGCTGAAAACCCAGATCGGCCAGCGACGGAATCGCCTCGCCCTTGGGCAATGCCGCCAGATGCCCGGCATAGCGCGCCACCGGGTAGGCCTTGCACTGGAAGGCATCAAGCTTTTGCAGCCAGGCGCGCTTGTAGGGCGTGAACACGCTGTAGGGATGGCCTTGCTGGGTCAGCACCTCATCGCGGTCCAGCAGCACCTGGTCCTTGTAATCGCTAAAGGCGATGCCGGCGGCTTGCAAATCACCGGCCACGCGCGCATCGCGGGCAATGGCTTCGGGTTCGTAGTCGCGGTTGGTCAGCACCTCTTGCACGCCCAGCGCCTGCGCCAGCTGCACCACCTCTTGCGCAGCCGGCCCATGGCGCACCAGCAGGCCCGCGCCATGCGTACCGCAGCCCGCCGCCAACTGGCGCAGGTCCTCGTCCAGCGCCAGCACACTGGCATGGATAAAGTCCACCCGCCTGTCCTCGCGCGTGGGCAGCAGATCGAGGATGTCGGTGTCAAAAACGAAGACGCAATACACCTGCTCAAAGCGGCGCAAGGCATGGTAGAGAGCGGCATGGTCGTCGCAGCGCAAATCGCGACGCATCCACACCAGGGCGCGGCTGGCCATGGTTGATGGGTTTCCTGTTCTGGTTTTTGATGCAGCGGATGGCAAGGCGGCAGCATGTAGTCCCAAGCTGGCCCCGCCATCCCAAGGGCGCTATTGTGCCGTGGCAGCGCGCCGCTGCATGTCAGCCAACAGGCTGGATGCCGCTTCCTTCTTGGGCTCGCGCGATGCTTTGCCTGGTCTTAGCGAAGCCGCGATCCGTCCGGGTTCTGGGCTTCTTCGTCGCGCCGGCTGGGATAGAAGGGTTTTTTCTCGTCAAGTCCATAAAACAGCTGGCCATGGATGCCCATCGCCTGCGCCTTGGCAAGCCGCCGGGTCCATAGGCTATCAAAGGCTTTGTCCAAGGCCGCCGCATCGGGTGCAGCTGCATAGACGTCGTCGATGAAGGCGATGTCCTGGCCGCTGGGGAAGATCAGCGCGAACTCCTGCTCCGTCGCAGCAAAGATGTCGTAGACGCAGTTCAGCGCGCCATCGATGACCTGGATGTTTTTCATGGATGTCGTGGTGCGGCAGCTGGGCCGCTGGCCAGCAACCGCGCTGCCCGGCTCAGTCGTCCGCAGCGGGGGCTGTTTCCAACCAGACGATGCTAGCCGGGTGGTGTTGCGCTATGGTGTCGAGCGCGCCAGCCAAAGTATCTGTGTCTTTCGGGTCCAAGGCGTAGTCAAAGCGCGAAAGGCCGCTCCCTGCCATAGCGCTAAACGCCTCTTGGGAAATCGCATTCGAGCCGCACCACACCGGCTGGCCCGTTTTTTCTGCTGCGATCAAGGCCTGCTGAAGGCCTTCGGGGGTGATTGCCAGGAAGACCATGGTTGTCCGTTTCTGCTGATCAGTCTTTGCGAGGACCCGAGGGGCCATAGGTGCCATAGCATACTGTGCGTCCGTAATCAGCTCCAAGCACCAATATGAGTACCTGGGAACCCGTCACCGTCGATGCGTTGGAAGCGATTGTTGAAAAGCAACTCTCCAACTGCAGCACAGCGCAACAGACGCTTTTCACTGGATGTCGGCAGCCTTTTTACCCGGTCCCCATCCATCGCCTGGGCCAGCTAGAGCAGGTATTGGTCGTCGCCCACCTCCCCCACGGCCTGCTGTATTTCGAAGATGTCGAAGACGGTTTTGAGGTGGGGGAGCTGCAGCAGGACGGTGCACTCCATCCCCACAGCTGCGACCAGTTGGAGCTCAGGCATGTACTGCCACGGGAGAACGACTGAGGTTTGCGCCGCCTGATCGCCCCATCAGCGCATCACCAAGCCCCCATCCACCAACAACACCTGCCCCGTCATAAACCGGCTCAGGTCCGATGCCAGAAACAGCACCGGCCCGGCCACATCCTCGGGGCTGGCCAGGCGGCGCAGCGGGGTGGCAGCCATCAGCGATTCGCGGAAGGACTCGCGGGTTTGCGCGCTGCCCTGGGTGGGGTAGACGAGGCCCGGGGCGACGCAGTTGACGCGTATGCCAAAGGGCCCCAGCTCGCTGGCGAGGTTGCGGCTAAAGCCCACCAGCGAGGCCTTGGCCGTGCTGTAGTCGTGGTAGGCGACGACAGGGTGTTCCACCAAGTTGCTGCTGATATTGACAATGCTGCCCCGGGCGCGCTGGCGCATCTGCGGCAGCACCGCGCGGCAGACATGGAAGGCGCCGCCCACGGCGGCATCGAACTGCGCCTGGTAGTCGCTCCAGGCCAGTGCATCGAGCGGCTGCCGGCGCTCGGGGTCAAAGGCATAGGGGCGCAAGGCGTTGTTCACGACGACGTCGATGGGCCCGGCCTCTTGCGCAATGGCCTGGGCCATCGCGTCTACCGAGGCCGTATTGCCCACATCGGCCTGCACCGCCCAGGCGTTGCCGCCAGCGGCCTGGCAGGCGGCCACGGTCTGGGCGGCGGCGGCCTCATTGGCCAGGTAGTTCACCGCCACGGTGGCGCCTTCGCGCGCAAAGGCCTGGGCGATGGCCGCTCCAATGCCCCGGCTGGCGCCGGTGACCAGCACCACCTTGCCGCGCAGATTCAAAGCAATGCTCTCCAGCATCTCAGGCCCCTGGCAGCCAACGGCTGTCGACCACATCGGCCACCTTGATGGGCTGCTGCACCATGCCCAGCGCATGGTAGGCGTCAGCCCCCTTTTGCAGCGCAGCCAGGTCAAAACTGCCCAGCGGCGCAGCCTTGCCCTGCGGCCGCAGGGTCGGCTGGGCCGAGGCATTGCGCAGCACAATCACATCGAGGTTGATATCGCGCTGGGTGCCATCGATCGCGCGCTTGGTGGCCAGAGTGGCGGCCTCTTCGGGGTTGGCGATCATCCAGGCCGCGCTGTCGCGGTAGCCGCGCAAAAAGGCCTGCAGCAATGCCGGCTGCTGCTCCAGCGTCTGCCGGCGCACCACAAACATGTCGCTGGACATATTGAGGTAGTCGCGCACCGGCATCACATGCACCTCGCCCATGCCCTTGCGCAGGCCCACGGCCAGGCCGGTGTCAGTGGCGGCAGTCGCATCGACCTGGCCTTGCATCAGCGGTGCAAAGTTCAAAAGGCCGGTGACGACAATGCGCACGTCCGATTCCTTGAGCCCCGCCTGGTGCAGCATCACCAGCAGGTTCTGGCGCGTGCCGCTGGCCAGGCTGTAGACGCCAATGGTCTTACCCTTCAGATCCGCCGGGCTGCGGATGCCGCTCGAGCGCAGCGAGACGACATTGAAAACGTTTTGCGGGTAGATGTCGTAGATGGCGACCAGCTTCTCGCCCTTGTCCAGCGCCATAAAAAATGAGCCCGGGTCGGTAAAGGCGACATCGCCCTGGCCGCTCAGGATATTGCGGATCGCGTCGCCACCGCCCGCACCGGGCAGGTAAGTCAGATCCACCCCTTGGGCTTTGAAAAAGCCCTTGTCCGGCTCGGCCAGGATATTGGTGATTTCGCTGATCGGCTTGCTCCAGCCGGCCAGGCGAATCTTGCCGCTGACCGGCGCTGCAGCGCCCGCTGTGATGCCCGTACCCGCCAGGCCCAGGCCCAACAGGCCGGCAGAGGCGCCCAGCCAGCGGCGGCGCGAGAGGGAGGAGGTCAGAAAAGGTGCAGACATAAGCGGTCCATCCAGAAGCAATCGAGCAAAAATCTAAAAATCAACGGCGCGGGCCTGCCGGGGCGCCAGCGACTGCATGGCCACGCAGCAATCTGCGCTCCAGCAGCAGGCAGGCCTGGTACAGCAGCAAGCCCAGCGCCGCAATCAGCAAGAGCGCGGCAAACATCAGGCTGGTGTCCATCATTCCCTGGGCGGCAATCACCACCGCGCCCAGCCCTTGGCTGGCGCCCATGAACTCTGCCACTACCGCGCCCACCAGCGCCAGCACCACGGCCACGCGCAGGCCCGCCAGAATGGCGGGCAACCCCATGGGCAGCTTGAGCCGCAATAAGGTCTGCAGACGGCTGGCCCCCAGCATGCGAAACAGCTGCAGGCGCTGTGCATCGACCTGGCGCAGGCCCGTCAAGGTGTTTTCCATCAGCGGAAAAAAGCAGACCAGCGCCGTGATCAGCACCGTGGGCAGCATGCCAAAACCAAACCACAGCACAAACAGCGGCGCCAGCGCCAGCTTGGGGACCACCTGGCTGACGACCACATAGGGCTTGAGCACGCGCTCCAGCAACACCGACTCGGCCAAGGCCATACCCGCCAGCAAGCCAAAGCAGGCACCGGCCGCCAGGCCGAGCAGCACCGCTTGCACGGTGGCCGCCACATGCGGCCAAAAGTAGCCGGACGCGAGCCCCGTCCACAAGGCCTGCAGCACCGCCGACGGCACGGGCAGCACCAGGGCCGAGATGCCGCCCAGGCGCCCAGCGCCCTCCCACACGGCCAGCAGCAGCACCAGCAACGCAGTGGCCCAGAGCCGGGCTATCAAGAGAGGGTTCATGCGCTGGCCCCATCCATCGCGGCACGCACCTGGGCCGCATAGGCGTTAAAGGCCGCGCCATGGCGCATGGCCTGGGTGCGGGGCGTCGGCAGGTCAATGGCGATATCGGCCACCAGGCGCCCGCCATGCATCAGCGCCACCCGGTCCCCCAGGTACACGGCTTCGTTGATGTCATGGGTGACAAAGAGCACGGTGGTGCCGCGCGCGCGGCAGCTGCGCAGCAGCTCGTCTTGCAGCTCCGCGCGGGTGATGGCGTCCAGCGCGGCAAAGGGCTCGTCGAGCAGCAGCAAGGCGGGCTCACGAATCAAGGCCCGCGCCAGCGCCACCCGGCTTTGCTGCCCGCCGGATAGCTGCCCGGGTTGCTGCCGGGTCAGCGACGCCAGGCCAAGTTGGGCCAGCAGCTGCTCGGCGGCGTCACGGTCCTGCGCCGTAGGCTTGCGCTGCAGCGACAGCGGCAGCAGCACATTGTCCAGCACCGTCAGCCAGTCCAGCAAGGTGGGCGACTGGAACATCACGCCCAGCTGCGGGCCGGGTGCGGCCAGGCTACCACCAGCCCGCACAATGCGCCCGGCCTGGGGCTGCAGCAGGCCGGCGACCAGCTGCAGCAAGCTGGTCTTGCCGCAGCCGCTGCGGCCCAGCAGGCAGTGGAAGGCGCCTTGCGCCATCTGCCAGCGCACGCCATCCACGACAGGCGGCTGGCCCGGGTAGGCAAAGCTAAGGTCCTCGATATCAATCCATGCCATCGCGCCGCCCTTCAGTCTGCGTAGCGCGCCAGCGGCTGGGCGGCGGCCTCGGCAGCGGCATCGATCTCGGTCATCCGCACCAGGTCGAGCAGGCTAAAGCGCCCGTCATGGTGCCAACCGGCTTCGGGCATGCCCATGGCGCCCAGCGCGCTGATGCGGGTGACGCCGGCGGCCCCCAGCAGGCCGGCGAGGCGGTACAAATCCTCGGGGCCCACGGCCAGGCCTGCGCTCTGCAGGTAGTCACGCTGGGCTGCTATCAACGGCACCACCTGCTCCAGACTGTCCACCCCCACGACGACAATGCTGCGGTAGAGCGCCGTGGGCGCCAGCGGCTCCAGGCTGTCGCTATAGGCCACGCTCCAGGGCGCATCGGCCGGGCCAATCAGCTGCGGGGCGGCGCCATCATCGGCGGGCGCACGCCACTCCAGCGACTGCTGCCAGCGCGCCATGCCGGCGCCCTCTTCCAGATCCAGCGGGCGGCGCGCAAAGCGCTGCTGCAGGTTGGCGAGCTCGGCGGCCAGGTAATCGGCAAAGGCGCGGGGTGAGACCGTGGCGCCCCGCTCTACATAAAACACATGGGGCGAGTAGCAGCCTTGCTGGTCATAGCGCATGACATCCCAGGCTGCCAGCCGCGCATGGGCCGGCGCTTTGACGGCATCCAGTGCCGCCCTACCCACCATGCCAAAACCCAGCTTGTGGCCATGGGGCAAAAAACGCGTGGTCACCGGCAACTGCTGGCGCAGCGCGGCCAGGGTCTGGTTGCTGCCATAGGCCATCACGGTATCGGCCTCGGCGTAAAGCACCTGCGCGCCTTCGGCGCTGTCGCCCGTCTGGGCGCCGCCGGGCCACCAGACCACGGCCAGGCAGTCGGCCAAGGGCGGATGGACTTCGACCAGCAAACGCGCAAACCAGCCGGCAAACAGCGGCTCGGCACTGGCCAGCTTGCCGACGCTAGGCGCTTTGACGAGCAGGCCGCAAACCAGGCTCCACAGCGACAGCGCCGGCACATTGCCGGCCCAGCTGTGCAGCAGCAGGCCGGGGCCATAGGCACGCACCGCTCCGCCCTTGGCGGCGGGCACAAAGCCGTCCAGCACACGGGGGTTGGCAAAATCCTCGCCCACAAAGCGCCACAGCTGGGGCGCGCGAAAGGTCTTGAACAGGCCGTTGAGCCCTAGCCGCACCATCGCCGCGTCATAGCCGCACACCAGCGGGAGGCAGGCATCGATCTGGCGGCGATAGGGGTCGGCCGGGTCCAGCAGGCGGGCGATGGCGCGGTCAATCGCCGCCACAATCTCGGCCAGCGGCATCGGCTGCAGCTGGCGCTGCGCGGCGGCGCGCACCCGCTCGGTGAGGGCCTGCATCTGCGCGCCGGTCAGCACCGGCACCTCGACCTCCAGGCGCTGGCCCGCGCGCTCAAACACCAGCACCTGCCAGCGTACCTGACTTTCCTCCAGGCCTGGCAGGTAGCCGGCCCGCATGCGCCCGGCCATGCGCTCAGCGGCTTGCGGCTGCATCATGCGCGCGCCGCTTGCACAAACTCATCGACGGCCAGCGAGCAGCCTTTGGCGGCGGCCCCTTCGGCCCGGCCCAGCAGCAAAAAGCCGCCATCGGCCCACAGGCCCACGTCTTCGGTCAGGATGGTGCTGACCGCGTTGTAGTTGGCCAGGTCGCAGTGCACCAGAATGCCGCGCTCGCCAGGCGCTACGCTGCGGCCGCTGACGGGCTCGACCAGGCGCGAGCGAATCCAGTGCGGGCCGGACTTGACCGAGGGCAACGTGGCATTGCCGTTGTCGTAGAACTGGGTGCTCAGCTCGGTCATGCCATACATGTTGATGCACAGCTCGGGCGGCACGCCCAACAGTTCGGAAAGGCCGGCATAGAAGTCGGCCAACGGCAGCTCACGCGACTGGCCCTTGTAGCCGCCGGTATCCAGGATGCGGCTGCCCGCTGGAAGATGAAAGCGGCGGCCCTGGGCACGCAGCGCATCCATCACATGCACGAGGCTGAAGCTGGCGCCCAGCAGTGCATAGGGCTGGCCGCTGCGCTCAGCCGCTTCCAGCGCGGCGCAGAGCCCGGCCATATCCAGGCCCTCCGGCCCGAGAAAATAGCGGCTCTCCGGTGTGCCAAAGCTCGACTTGGCCAGTGCTAGGTAATGCGCCAGCGACGAGTTAGGCATGGCCGCCTCATCAGGGAACAGGATGCCCATTGGCATGCGCGCTGTGCCCTGCATAAAGCGGGTGGCGAAATGCTGCTGCATCGACAGGTCATACACCTGCAGTGCAGGATGAAAATGCCGGCCCCGTGCCGCGCGGCCCGTGGTGCCACTGGTCATGAAGACACGCTCGGTGGACGACGGCGGCTCGCTGCGCAGCTCCAGTGCCTTGAAGGCGTCGATGGGCACAGCCGGGATATCGCTCCAGGTCTTGACCGTGCGGGGGCTTGCGCCACGGCGCTGGCAAAAGCTGCGGAACGGCGTATTGGATGCGTATTGGTAGGCAAAAAGACGCAGCGCGAGCTGGTCAAACTGGTCATCGGTGCAGCCATCCATTGCGATGAATGCAAGCAGGTCTGCGACCAGCGTATCGGCCTTGTCCATGGAATTCCTTCGAGAGCGGTGAGGTCATGCTCCGAAGGCTCCCCCCATGCGCGCAAGGCGCCCCTGGCAGGGACTTGGCTCTTCTTCCGCCGGAATGACCCGGTTCAAGTTCTCGGGTGTAGATCTCAGCACTGGCGTGCACCCCGGAGCAGGCGCCATCTTACCCCAGGGCTGCTGGGTCACCGCCATCCACACTGTCAAGCCAAGGCCTGCACCACGGCCAATCCAGCCACCGGGGCCAAGCCCAAACCAGGGAAAACACCAGGGCCACCGCGATGGTGCAAGGCGCCGAGGGCGCAGTCGCACACGCACCAAGCCAAGGCATTTTTTGCGCATTCCTGCACCATATCCAGGCAAGGACATCACCACCTAACCCATTGTGGTGCTTTGCAAATTTTCTGCACCAGGTCAAAGCGCGCCTGCTGGAAATCACCTAGTCCGCAACCCTTTCCATCCGCGATTCAGTCTGTTAACTTATGTCCTGTCGACAGACGACTGTCGCTAGACGACATAAATTTAATGAGGACAACAATGCTTGCAATGGCTGATGCCGACGTCCAATCCGGCTACGACAAACCGCATACCGACAGCGAACAGCGCGTTCGCGAAGACCTGGCCGCCGCCTACCGCCTGATGGCCCATTTCGGGATGGACGACAGCATCTACACGCACATCTCGGCGCGGGTGCCAGGCCGCACTGACCAGTTCCTCATCAACCCCTTTGGCACCCTGTTCAAGGACATCACGGCCAGCTCGCTGGTCAAGATCGATGCCGAGGGCCGTATCGTCGAGGACACGCCCCACGAGGTGAACCCGGCCGGCTTTGTGATCCACAGCGCTGTGCATGCGGCCCGCCATGACGCCGCCTGCGTCGTGCACTCGCATACCGAAGCGGGCGTGGCGGTGTCCTCACTGCAATGCGGCCTGCAGCCGAGCAACCAGTGGGCGCTGCAGTTCTACAACCGCGTGGCCTACCACACGTTCGAAGGCATCGCGCTGGATCTGCATGAGCGCGAGCGCCTGGTCGCCGACCTGGGCAGCACGGCCAAGGCCATGGTGCTGCGCAACCACGGTCTGCTCACCTTGGGCCACAGCGTGGCCGAGGCCTTCATCCTGATGCTCAACCTGGACCGCGCCTGCCGCGTGCAGCTGGCCATCCAGTCCAGCGGCCAGGCCATCAACCCCGTGCCGCCCGAGGTCTGCGAGCTGACCGCCCGCCAGTACGAGAGCGGCGACACAGATGTGATGCCCGGCCAGCCCAAGCGCGCCGACCCGCATGAGCGCGAATGGCAGGGCCTGCTGGGCTTTTTGCAGCCCCCGGGCCGCAGCCACTACCGCGACTGAGGACCTCTCGACCCTTGCATGCCGCCGCCTTTGCGGCCCCACCGCCGCAAGCCCAGCCGGGCCAGGCACCCCTTGATACCAAGACAGGAAGCAACCATGATCAATCGGCGTGAACTTATCTCCTACAGCCTGGCCGGTGCCGGCCTCAGCATCGCGGGCGTGCCCATGGCAGCGTTGGCGCAGCAAACCAAGGGAACGATCAATGTGATGGTGCAGCCCGAGCCCTCGGGCCTGATGCTGGGCATTGTGCAAAACGGCCCCACCCAGCTGGTCTCCGGCTATATCTACGAAGGCCTGCTGCGCTACGACGACAAGCTCGAACCCCATGGCCTGCTGGCCACGGCCTGGAGCCGCTCCGACGACGGCCTGACCTACACCTTCAAGCTCAAGTCCGGCGTCAAGTGGCACGACGGCAAGCCCTTCTCTGCCGATGATGTGGTGTTCTCGGTCGACAAGTTTCTGCGCAAGACCCATGCCCGCCTTCGCGCCTCGCTCGAGCCGCTGGAGAGCGTGCGCGCCATCGATGCCAACACGGTGGAGTTCAAGCTCAAGTACCCGTTTGGGCCCTTCATCAGCCTGTTCGATACCGGCTCGATGCCGATGATCCCCAAGCACATCTACGAAAACACCGACTACGCCACCAACCCGGCCAATGCCAAGCCGATTGGCACGGGCCCCTTCAAGTACAAGGAATGGGTGCGGGGCTCCTACATCCAGCTGGTGGCCAATGAGCTCTACCACACCAAGGGCGAGCCCATGGTGGAGAACCTGTACTTCCACATCATCCCGGATGCGGCCTCGCGCGCAGCAGCGTTTGAGTCCGGCAAGGTCGATGTGGTGCCCGGCGGCGCGGTCGAGTTCTTTGATGTGGCCCGCCTGGCCAAGCTGCCTGGAGCAGCGGTCACCACCAAGGGCTGGGAGTTCTACTCGCCCCATTCCTGGCTGGTGCTCAACAACCGCAAGGCGCCCTTTGACAACCCCAAGTTCCGCCAGGCCGTCATGTATGCGATGGACCGCGAGGCCATGGTCAAGGTCGCCTGGCAGGGTTTTGCCAAGACGGCTGCCGGCCCCTTCAACCAGCATGTGAAGTTCGCCTCCGATGATGTCACCAAGTACCCGCGCGATCTGAACAAGGCCAAGGCCTTACTCAAGGAAGCCGGCTACAAGGGCGAGACCGTCAAGCTGCTGCCGCTGCCTTATGGCGAATCCTGGCAGCGCCTGGCCGAGATGATCCGCCAGAACCTGATCCAGGCCGGCATCAAGGTGGAGACCACCGGCACCGATGTGGCCGGCTGGAACCAGCGCACCGCCGAGTGGGACTTTGACATGGCCATCATCTATGTCTACCAATACCCCGATCCTGCGCTGGGCGTGGCGCGTACCTACACCAGCCACACGATTGCCAAGGGCTCGCCGTTCAACAACATCGAAGGCTATGTCAACCCCAAGGTGGATGCACTGTTTGACGCCGGCGCCAAGGCCCTGACCGATGCCGACCGCGCCAAGGCCTATGCCGAGGTGCAGAAGATCCTGACCGAAGAGGTGCCGGTGGCCTGGTTGCATGAGATCAACTTCCCCACGCTCTACCGCACCAAGATCAAGAACCCGATCAGCTCCGGCGTGGGCTTGAATGACAGCCTGAGCCGTGCGTCCATAGCTTAAGGCCCCGCCGGTTGCGGCCTAGGCCGCAGCGCCTCTCTTCTTGCTGAACTCTGCACGCTGCCAGCCCCCGCTGGCGCGTGCGGGATGGCAGCGCTTTTGTCTCGCTCCAAGGTCTCCCCGCTATGAACCGCCTCCGCTACATGTCCGTCCGGGTGCTCCAGGGTCTGCTGGTGCTCATGTGCATAGCCACCGTCAACTTCATGCTGATCCGGGCAGCGCCCGGCGACCCGGTTGCCGTCATTGCCGGTGAAGCCGGTGCCTCGGACCCGCAGTTTGTCGCCCAGCTGCACGAGCAGTTCGGTCTGGACAAGCCCGTCACCACCCAGCTGGCCAACTACCTGGGCCACATCACGCAGCTGGACCTGGGCTTTTCCTACCGGCAGCAGCGCCCGGTGCTGGATCTGATTGCCGAGCGCCTGCCCGCTACCTTGCTGCTCACCGGCAGCGCGTTTGTGATGTCGCTGATCTTTGGCGTGGCCTTGGGCGCCACGGCCAGCCGCCATGTCGGCAAATGGGTGGACAGCGCCATCACCTTTGTGGCGCTGGTGTTCTATGCCACGCCGCTGTATTGGCTGGCCATGATGGCGGTGCTGGTGTTCTCGGTGCAGCTGACCTGGCTGCCCGGTTTTGGCTACTTCACCGTCGGGAGCGACGCCACCGGCTTTGCCCGCGCCTGGGACATTGCCCAGCATCTGGTGCTGCCGTCCCTCACGCTGGCGCTCTTTTATATGGCGGTCTATGCCCGCATGACCCGGGCCTCGATGCTCGAAGTCGCGCAGATGGACTTTGTCAAAACCGCCCGCGCCAAGGGCGTGCGCATGGGCCGCATCCAGCGCCAGCACATTCTGCGCAATGCCTTGCTGCCCATCGTTACCTTGGCGGGCATCCAGGCCGGCGGCCTCATTGGCGGCGCGGTGCTGACCGAGACGGTGTTTGCCTGGCCCGGCATTGGCCGCCTGATGTTCGATGCCCTGCTGCAGCGCGACTACAACCTGCTGCTGGGCTGCTTCCTGGTTGCAGCCGCCGTGGCGGTGCTGTTCAACCTGATCACTGATTTTGTCTACACCCTGGTCGATCCCCGGATCGAGCTGGGCTGAAACGGAGCCTTGCGATGACTGCTATTTCCGAGCCGGCCCTGGTGGCCGCTACGCCTCCCGCCAAGAACAAGCACCGCTCGACCTTCTGGAGCCGCTTTTGCCGCAACCGGGGCGCCCTTTTGGGCCTGGCCATCTTGCTGGTCGTGGCGCTCTTGGTCTGCTTTGGCCCGCTGCTGGCCGCGCACAACCCCTGGGACATGGTCGAGCAACCCTTTTTGCCGCCGATGGAGCGCGCAGGCTTTGCGATGGGCACCGACACCATGGGCCGCGACATTCTCTCGGGCCTGGTGCTGGGCGCGCGCATTTCGCTGCTGATCGCCGTGATCTCGACCCTGGTGTCGCTGCTGATTGGCGTGGGCATTGGCGCGGTATCGGGCTACTTTGGCGGCTGGGTCGATGCCAGCCTGATGCGCTTTACCGAAATGTTCCAGTCTGTACCCAGCTTTGCACTGGCCCTGGTACTGGTGGCGATTTTTGAGCCCTCGGTCAACTCCATCATTGTGGCCATTGCGCTCGTCTCCTGGCCGCCGGTGGCGCGCCTGGTGCGCGGCGAATTCCTGACCCTGCGCCAGCGTGATTTTGTCGCCGCCGCCCAGCTGGCTGGCCAAAGCACGCCGCGCATCATCCTGGCGCAGATCCTGCCCAATGCCGCCTCGTCCATCGTGGTGATGGCGTCCCTGATGGTGGCCACCGCCATCCTGCTGGAATCGAGCCTGAGCTTTATGGGCCTGGGCGACCCCAACCTGATGAGCTGGGGCTACATGATCGGCTCGGCCCGCACCGTGCTGCGCCAGGCCTGGTGGATGGCGGTGTTCCCCGGCGTCGCCATCCTGCTCACCGTGCTGGCCTTCAACCTGGTGGGCGAGGGGCTGAACGACGGACTCAATGCGCGCCAGGACGGGAAGACACGATGAACGCCTACTCACACGAAGCCCTGCATATGCTTGCACAAATGCCTGACCAGCCTGCCACCCCAGAGCCGGTGCTGACCGTGCGCGGCCTGGACATCCGCCTGCCGCTGGGCGCCGACCGCGCCTTGGCCGTCACCCAGGCCAACCTGCAGATCCTGCCCGGCCAGACCCTGTGCGTGGTCGGTGAATCGGGCTCGGGCAAGTCCATGATCGCCAATGCCATCATGGGCCTGCTGCCCCGCCCCAAGGTGGAGCCCGTCGCTGGCGAGATCCTGTTTGACGGCAAAGACCTGCTGAGCCTGAGCGAAGACCAGCTGCGCGAGCTGCGTGGCAGCCGCATGGCCATGGTCTTCCAGGAGCCGATGACGGCGCTGAACCCGGTGATGCGCATTGGCGACCAGATGGCCGAGGCGCTGGATGCCCACCTGCAGCTGCCCGCTGCCGACAAGCGCCGCCGCATCATCGCGGCCCTCACCGATGTGGGCCTGCCCGAGCCCGAGCGCCTGATCGACGCCTATCCGTTTCGTCTCTCGGGCGGCCAGCGCCAGCGCGTGATGATCGCCATCGCGATGCTGCTCGAGCCCAGCCTGTTGATCGCCGACGAGCCCACCACCGCGCTGGATGTGACCACGCAGGCCCAGATCCTGCAGCTGATGCGTGCGCTGCAAAAAAAGCGTGGCATGGCCATGCTCTTTATCACCCATGACTTTGGCGTGGTGGCCGAGATTGCCGACCATGTGGTGGTGATGCAGACCGGTGTGGTGGTCGAAGCCGGCCCAGCCGGCCAGGTGCTGCGCAACCCCCAGCACGCCTATACCAAGAAGCTGCTGGCCGCCATTCCGCATGGCAATGTGCGCGAGACCCAGGCCAGCACGGCGCAGCCGGTGCTGCAGGTCAAGGACCTGTGCAAGGTCTACCGCACTGGCGGCGGCTTTTTGCGGACCGCGCGCGAGGTGGTGGCCGCCGAGCGCATCAGCTTTGAGCTGGGCCGCGCCCAGACCCTGGGCGTGGTCGGAGAGTCGGGCTCGGGCAAGTCGTCGCTGGGCCGCTGCATCGTGGGCCTGGCACCGTTTGACAGCGGCGAGATCCTCTTCAACGGCCAGCGCCTGAGCTCGGGCGCCGCGCTGCGCCGCCAGGCCAAGGGCAAGATCCAGATGGTCTTCCAGGACCCCTATGCATCGCTCAACCCGCGCCACAAGATTGGCGCGGCCATTGCCAGCGGCCCCATTGCCCAGGGTGTCCCCAAGGCCGAGGCCCTGCGCCGCACGATGGAGCTGCTGGAGCTGGTCGGCCTGGGCCCCGAGGCAGCCGAGCGCTACCCGCATGAGTTCTCTGGCGGCCAGCGCCAACGCATTGGCATTGCCCGCGCGCTGGCGATGGAGCCTTCGTTGCTGGTGGCGGACGAGCCGGTCTCCGCGCTCGATGTGTCCGTGCAAGCTCAGGTGCTCAAGCTGTTTGCCGAGGTGCGCGAGCGCTTTCAGCTCAGCATGGTCTTCATCACCCATGACCTGCGCGTGGCCGGCCAGATGTGCGACCACCTGGCCGTCATGCAGCGGGGCCGCATTGTGGAATACGGCCCGACCGCCCAGGTGCTGGGCAACCCCCAGCACCCCTATACCCAGACCTTGATCGACGCCATTCCCTCGCTGGAGCACCGCCGCGACGAGGTGGACGCGGGCAACGCACAAACGCGGAGCCGCGCATGAGCATGACCACCATGCCCACCACCGATGCCCAGGCCGCTGTGCCGGGCCGCACTGCCAGCCACGCCAGTGACATGCCCCGCAGCATTGCCTTTTTGAGCAAGAGCATTGCGATGGACTTTTTGCTGCCCGCCTACCAGGCCCAGTTCCCCGGCAGCCGGCTGCTGCTGGGCGCCGAGCTGCAGGCGCTGCTCGATGCCGGCCAGCACGGCGATATCGAGGTGGCAGTGTGCTGGCACCCGCCCGCCGCCCAACTCGCGCAGCTGACCCAGGCCGCTGGCCTGCAGCTGGTGCAATCGATTGCCGCCGGCATTGACCATATCGACACCCAGGCCCTGCCCACCAGCACCCCCGTGTGCCGCATTGTGGACAGCACCATGGGTTATGGCATGACGGCCTTTGTCAGCTGGGCCGTCATCCACCGCCAGCGCCATATGGACCGCTATGTGGCCCATGCGGCGCAGCGCCAGTGGCGCGAGGAGCCCATCGTTGCGCCCAGCCGCCACCGCGTTGGGATTGCAGGCTTGGGCACCCTGGGCCAGGGCTGTGCCCGCGCGCTGCTGGCCATGGGCTACCAGGTGCGCGGCTGGAGCCGATCGGCCAAGCAGGATCTGCCCGCCGGTCTGGAGGGTTTGCAGACCTTCCACGGCCAGGGGCAGAAGGCAGAGTTTTTGAGCGGCTGCGACACCCTCGTCTGCCTGCTGCCGCTGACGGGCGAAACCCAGGGCTTTCTCGATCTGGCCTTAATGCGCCAGCTGCCGCGCGGCGCGCACCTGATCAATGTGGGCCGAGGGGCGCACCTGGTCGAGGCCGATTTGCTGACCGCGCTGGCCGAGGGCCAGATTGGCGCGGCCACGCTGGACACCTTCAGCGCCGAGCCGCTGCCAGCCGACCACCCGTTCTGGCAGGACGAGCGCATTCTGGTGACCCCACATATCGCCACCCGCACCGATCCACGCGTGATCGCCCAGCAGACCGCCCACAACTTCAGCCGCATCCGCGCAGGCCAGGCCGCCGAGGTGGCCGTGGACCTGGGGCGCGGCTACTGACACCCCGCCATACCTAGCAACAGCAAGCACCACCAGCCCCCAGGAGATTTGGACATGAACGCAGCAGACAACACCCCCAAACGCAGCGCGCTGGACGCCCAGGACATTGGCGCCCACCTGCACCCCTACACCAACCTGGCCGCCCATGAGGACGTGGGCCCGCTGATGATCACGCGGGGCGATGGCATCCATGTGATCGACGAACAAGGCCGCAAGTACATCGAGGGCATGTCCGCGCTGTGGTGCAGCTCGCTGGGCTTCAGCCACCCGCGCCTGGTGCAGGCCGGCATCGATGCGCTCAAGACCTTGCCCTACTACCACACCTTCAACCACCGCTCCAACCCAGCGATTGCCCAGCTGGCGGACCGGCTGATCCAGCTGGCCCCGGCACCGATGGCCAAGGTCTTCTTTGCCAACTCGGGCTCGGAAGCCAATGACACGGCCATCAAGATCATCTGGTACTACCACAACGCCATTGGCAAACCCGCCAAGAAAAAGATCCTGTCGCGCCAGCGCGGCTACCACGGCGTGACGGTGGCGGCCGCCAGCCTGACCGGCCTGCCCGCCAACCACCAGGATTTTGACCTGCCGATTGCGCGCATCGGCCATGTGGAATGCCCGCACCACTACCGCTATGCCAACCCCGGCGAGAGCGAGGCCGACTTTGCCACCCGCCTGGCCGATGCGCTGGAGCAGCGCATTCTGCAGGAGGGCCCGGACACCGTGGCCGCCTTCATTGCCGAGCCGGTGATGGGCGCTGGCGGCGTCATCGTGCCGCCCGAGACCTATTTTGAAAAAATCCAGGCCGTGCTGCGCAAGTACGAAGTGCTGATGGTGGCCGATGAGGTGATCTGCGGCTTTGGCCGCACCGGCCAGATGTTTGGCTCGCACACCTTCGGCATCCAGCCCGACATCCTCACCTGCGCCAAGGCACTGTCCTCAGGCTATGTACCGATCTCGGCGGTGATGGTCGCGCCCAAGATCTACGAGGCCATGGCCGCCAACAGCGGCAAGATCGGCACCTTTGGGCACGGATATACCTATTCCGGCCACCCGGTGGCGGCCGCCGTGGCGCTGGAGACGCTCAAGGTCTACGAGGACGAGCAGATCCTGGCCCATGTCAACCAGCTGAGCCCCCTCTTCCAAGGCCGCTTGCGCGGTTACCTGGACCGTGCCTATGTGGGCGAGGTCCGGGGCGTGGGCATGATTGGCGCCATCGAGCTGGTCGCCGACGAGGCCACGCGCCAGCCCTTTGACCCGGCGCTGAAGCTGGGCTACCGCCTGGCCCAGTACGCACAGGAAGCAGGCCTGATCGTGCGCGCCATGGGCGACGCCGTGGCACTGTGCCCGCCGCTGATCATTACCGAGGCCGAGATGGCCGAGATGTTTGCCCGCCTGGACCGCGCGCTGGACAAGCTGCAGGCCACCCTGCCATGAGCGCCGCCATGCAAGCCTTCTACAGCCCCGATCAGGCGCTGCACCACCCCAGCCAGTTCATGCGCCTGGGCAAGCTGGTGCCAGCGCCCGATCTGCCCAGCCGCGCCGAAACCCTGGCCGATGCCTTGCAGCAGGCGGGCCTGGCCGTCAGCACCCCGCCCGACCTGGGCCGCGCGCCACTCGAGGCCGTGCACGCCCCGCACTACCTGGACTACCTGCAAAGCGCCTGGCCGCGCTGGCAAGCGATGCTGGCGAGCGGCGCCAATGCCGGCCCCGAGGTGATGGCCAACCTCTCACCCTACGCCGGCGTGCCCGCCGGCCAGCGCCGCCCGCCCTGCCCATCGCCGGCGCTGATACCGCAAACCGGCTACTACCTGGGCGATCTGTCCTGCCCGCTCGGGCCGGACAGCTGGCAGTCCATCCTGCGTTCGGCCCACAGTGCCGTGGCTGCGGCCGATGCGGTGATTGCCGGCGAGCGCATGGCCTATGCGCTGTGCCGTCCCTCGGGCCACCATGCGCACTGGGACCGGGCCAGCGGCTTTTGCTATGTCAACAACAACGCCTGCGCTGCTGCGCGCCTGGCCGCGCATTTTGGGCGGGTGGCTGTGCTCGATGTCGATGCCCACCATGGCGATGGCACGCAGAGCATCTTCTACGCCCGGGACGACGTGCTGACGGTCTCTACCCATGCGGAGACCAGCAGCTACTTTCCGTTCTACACCGGCTATGCCGATGAGCGCGGCGCCGGCGCGGGCGAGGGCTACAACCTGAACCTGCCCCTCGCCCATGGCAGCGGCAACGCGGAGTTTTTGGCTGCGGTGGACACCGGCCTGGAGGCTGTGCGTGCCTTTGCCCCGCAGGCCGTCGTGCTGGCCCTGGGCTTTGACACCTTCAAGGACGACCCGATCAGTGTGCTCAAGGTCGACTTTGAGGCCTACCGCGCCGTCGGCCAAAAGCTGCGTGCGCTTGGCCTGCCCTTGGTGGTGGTGCAAGAAGGCGGCTACCTGGTCGAAGCGATTGGCCCGGGCCTGCAGGCTTTCTTGGAGGGCCTCCATGGCTGAGCAGGCCGTGCAGTCCAGCAACCCGGCAGTAGCACTGCGCGAGGCCGATGCCACGCGCCGGCTGCGCCAGGGGCTGGGCCTGTTTTTGGCAGCGCTGCTGTGCTTTGCCTGCTACGACGCCTTTGCCAAGCACATGCTGGCCCGCTATCCGGCCACCGTGATGAACCTCTCGCGCTACACGGCCATCGGCGTGCTGGCCTTGTGGGTCATGCACCGGCATGGCGACTGGTCGGCGCTGCGCTGGGGGCGCCTGCGCAGCGGCAAATTGCTGCTGCTGCGCAGCCTGATGCTGGCCATTGTGGCCACCTGCTTTATGACGGCGCTGGCCACGATGCCGCTGGCCGAGGCCACCGCCATCTACTTCACAGCGCCCCTCATCATGGTGGCGCTCTCGCCCTGGCTGCTGGGCGAGCGCGTCGGCCGCGTGCAATGGGTGGCGGTGCTGCTGGGCTTTGCCGGCATGCTGCTGATCGTGCGTCCGGGCAATGCGCTGCCGCTGGCCGGCACGGTGCTGATGGCCATCTCGGCCGTCTGCTATGCACTGTTCCAGGTGCTCACCCGCAAGCTCTCGGGCCTGGTGCCCACGGCCGTGCAGTTTGCCTATATGGCGCTGTTTTGCCTGGTCATCACCAACCTGCCCGCCCTCTTCCACCCGATCACCGAATGGCCCGATGCGCCGCAGCTGGCCTTGCTGCTGGCCGGTGGCTTTGTCAGCGGTGGCGCGCAGCTGCTGCTGCTCCAGGCCTTCCAGCGCGCCTCGGCCTCGACCCTGGCGCCGATGAATTATGTACAACTGTTGCTGGCGGTGTTGATCAGCACGTTCTGGTTCCAACGGCCGCCAGACAGCCTGGCCCTTTATGGCATGCTGATGATCAGCGCTGCCGGTGTGTACCTTGCATGGCCCCGGCGGCAAAAGTACCCCGCTCACCAGGCATCCCGACATGACATCTGAGACCCTTACTAAAACCATCGCCCTGCAGGACGAGGAGACAGACAACCCCGGCTTTTCGTCGATCCGGGTGCCCGATCTGGTGGAGCTGGTCGAGCGCCAGCTGCTGCAGGCCATTTTTGAAGGCCGGCTGCCACCGGGCTCGCGCATCGTGGAGGCCGAGCTTTCGCGCCAGATGGGCGTGAGCCGCGCCCCGCTGCGCGAAGCAGCGCGCCGGCTGGAAAGCCAGGGCGTCATCGTCTCGACGCCGCGCAAGGGCTTTACCGTGCGCACCTTCAGCCCCAAGGAGATCCAGGACCTGTTCCAGGTGCGCCTAGGCCTCGAAGTGATGGCCGCGCGCCTGGCCTGCGAGGTGGCGACCGATGCGCAGCTCGCAGCGCTCAAGGCCTATGCCGATGACATGCTCGAGCGCGCACCGACCCTGAGCAATATCGAGCGCGTCACGATGGACCTGGGCATGCACACCGCCATCTCGCGGCTGTCGGGCAACGAGTACCTGCAGCGCATCTTTGCCAACATGCAGGCCGAGATCCGCATCTGCCAGGGCTTTATCGAGCGCCAGTACCGCGACCCGGTGTTTATTGCGCAGTCGCATTTCCCGGTGGTCGATGCCATCTTGCGCCGCGATGCCGATGCCGCAGAAAAAGCGCTGCGCGTGCACCTGGTGGACGCCCAGGACAAGGCCCATGCCCAGGTGCTGCACGGCGACCAGGCGCCGGACGCTGGTGCCGGCGCTGCGCCAACACCGGCCACCCCAGCCAAGGCCAAGCCCGGCGCCACCGCCTCCCCCGTTTCTTCCTCCCGACGAAAACCGCCAAGACCATGAAATTCATCTACAGCCACGAGCACCGCAGCCACGACCCGCAGCAATTCATGGTGCGCGGCCAACTCAAGCGCAGCAACGAGCAACCCGAACGCGCCGAGATCCTGCTGCGCTCCGCCCAAAAGGCCGGCCACCAGCCCATGCTGGCCGAAGACTTTGGACCCAGCCCGCGCGCCGCCGTCCACACCCCCGAGTACCTGCACTTTCTGCAAACCGCCTGGCAACGCTGGCAGGCGCTGCCCGATGCCTCGCTCGAAGTGCTGCCCAATGTCTTCCCCTTCCCCGGCCAGCCCTTTACCTACCCCGACCATCTGGTCGGCCAGGCCGGCTACCACATGGGTGACTGCGCCTGCAGCATTGGCGAGCACACCTGGCACGCGGCGATCAACTCCGCCCACTGCGCGACGCATGCCGCCGAGCTGGTGCTGCAGGGCGAACAGGCCGCCTACGCGCTGTGCCGCCCACCCGGCCACCACGCCTATGTGGACCGCGCCAACGGCTTTTGCTACCTGAACAACGCCGCCATCGCCGCCCAGCACCTGCGCAGCAAACATGCCCGCGTCGCCGTGCTCGACATCGACGTGCACCACGGCAACGGCACCCAGGGCATCTTCTGGCGCCGCAACGATGTGCTGACCGTATCGATCCATGCCGATCCGCATTTCTGCACCCCGTTCTTTACCGGCCATGCGCATGAGCGCGGCGAAGGCGAAGGCCTGGGCTACAACCTGAACCTGCCCCAGCCCAAGGGCACCACCACCGACCAGTACCTGCGCGCACTGGAAACCGCCCTCACCACCATCCGCCACTACGCCCCCGGCGCCCTGGTGCTGGCCCTGGGCCTGGACGCCCACGAACACGACCCCTACCAGGCCCTGGCGATCGACACCCCCGGCTTCGCCCGCATCACTGAAAAAATCGCGCAGCTGGGGCTTCCGACGGTGATCGTGCAGGAAGGCGGGTATCTGAGTGAGGACCTGGGCTTGAATCTGGAGAGTGCGTTGCGGGGGTTCGAAACGGGAGCAGGCGACAGGTAGGCTAGAATTTGCCAACCGGGATAGCAGCCTCCCGGCCCGCAAGGTTAGACGGTGTCCCGTCCAAGTGCTGGGTATTCTCTATGGAGTTTTTATGGACACCGGTTTGCCCAGATCAACGGACCCCGTTGCACCTACGTCTCTGTCGCTGTCTGAAGCTTTACGCTTCTGGCTGAAGCTGGGGTTCATCAGCTTTGGTGGCCCTGCCGGTCAAATCGCCCTCATGCATGAGGAGTTGGTTGACCGCCTCCGGTGGATCTCCGAAAAGCGCTTTCTGCACGCCCTCAACTATTGCATGCTGCTGCCCGGACCGGAAGCGCAGCAGCTGGCCACCTATCTGGGTTGGTTGCTGCACCGGACCTGGGGTGGTGTCCTGGCCGGCATTCTTTTTGTTCTGCCGTCACTCTTTCTCATCATTGCGCTGGCGTGGCTGTATATGGCCCATGGTGACATGCCCGTCATTGCAGGTTTCTTCTATGGCATAAAGCCGGCAGTGACGGCGCTGGTGGCCCAGGCCGCCTACCGCGTGGGGTCCCGTTCACTCAAGAACCGCTGGCATTGGGGCATTGCGGCCGCTGCGTTCATGGCCATCTTCGCGCTGAATGTTCCGTTTCCGCTCATTGTGGTGGTGGCAGCTGCCGTCGGCTACCTTGGCGGCAAGGTCCAGCCGGAGGCCTTTGGTGGCGCCAGCCATAGCCCAGGCGCCGCAGTTCGGCATGGAGGACATGCACTGATAGACGACAACACCCCCACGCCGCCGCATGCCCGATTTTCCTGGCGGAGATTCTGGTCCGTGGCGCTGGTGTGCCTGGCACTGTGGGCTGGCGCCATGGCCCTGTTTGCGGCGCTGTTTGGGCGGGATTCCGTGTTGGTGCAAATGGGCTGGTTCTTCACCAAGGCAGCGCTGATGACCTTTGGAGGCGCCTATGCGGTGCTGCCTTACGTCTACCAAGGAGCCGTGGATAACTTCCACTGGTTGACCGCGCCCCAAATGATGGACGGGTTGGCCTTGGGTGAGACCACCCCTGGCCCGCTCATCATGGTGGTGTCCTTCGTGGCTTTCGTCGGGGGTTGGACCAAGGCCATCTTCGGTGCGGATTCGCTGCTGCTGGCGGGCATGGTGTCGGCCGTGGTGGTCACGTTCTTCACATTTCTGCCCTCGTTCCTTTTCATATTGCTGGGCGGCCCGTTCATCGAGTCCACCCACGGCAACCTGAAGTTCACCGCGCCATTGGTAGGCATCACCGCAGCCGTTGTCGGTGTCATCGTGAATCTGGCTGTCTTCTTTGCCTACCATGTGATGTGGCCCCAGGGCTTCGCAGGAAACCTGGATGGGGCATCCATTGCCATAGGGCTGGCAGCGGCCATTGCCTTGCTTCGCTACCGGGTCAATGTGGTGTATGTGATTGTGGCTGCGGGCTTTGCCGGTTTATTGGTGCGGCTGTTGCTCTGACTGTCCCCACCGCATGCAGGCCTGGGTCGGCATGGCCATCGCCAGGCGCAGCAGCGGGGCCTGAGCAACGGACGACAACGCATAGCGATGGCTAGCGCGCCTGTGGCAACGCACCAGCGGCCTTTGACTCCAGGCCCGGTAGGAGGGCATCGAGCGCAACGGCCTCCGCCATGGCTCTATGGCCTGCATCGCCGGGGTGCAAATGGTCTCCCGAGTCGAATCGCGAGGCGATGCGTGCCGGCTTCGCTGGATCGCGCAGCGCCGCATCAAAATCGATGACGGCATCAAAGGCTCCGCTGTGGCGGATCCAGTCGTTCACCTGTGCGCGCAGCGCGTCCTTGCCGGGTTGGTAGTAATCGGCGAGCGGCGTGCCGGGCAATGCGCCCTCGAATGGCGTCAGTGTGGCGCCTAGAACGCGAATGCCCCGGCTGTGCGCTTGCGCAATCAATTGGCGGTAGCCCGCCGTCAGGGAAGCCAGGGTGGGCGGCTCTGCATGCTTTGCAAATGCGGTACCGGGCCAGGCTATGTCGTTGATACCCAGCAGCACAATGACGCTTCGCACCCCCAGTTGCGCCAGTACATCACGCTCGAGCCGCGCCAGCGCATTGGCGCCCATGCCATCGGACAACAACCTGGCCCCTGAGATACCCGCATTGACCACAGCCACGCCATGCGGCGCCAGCCGGGCAGCCAGAAAGTCCGGCCAGCGGCTGTCCTTGTTCAAGGTGGCTGCTGCGCCATCGGTGATGGAATCACCAATCACTGCCACAGCGCGCGCGGCGGGCCCGGTCTCCACCGCGATCCCCGTCAGCAACGGTCGGGCCGTGGTGCTTTGCCTGTCGGGATCGGCGATCTGTAGGCTGGTCGCCTGAGTTTGATCGCCAGACACGATCCAGCCCGTCTGGCGGCCATCCCAGTGGAACGTGCTGATCGGCGTGGCCTGGGGCAGGTACAGGCTCACCGCCACCTGAGACAGCGCGGGCACCGGGAGTGCCACCGGATCACTGACCCAAGATGCCCCTGGCGGGATCGTCACGCCCTCCTGGCCGCCAAAACTGACGGCCCGCAGGCTGCCATCGGTGACCGCGCCAGCTGCGCTGGCTTCCCGAAAACGGGCCACCGTCGCCTTGCCCACAAAGAGCGGCTGCTTGCCGTAGGCGTTGGACAGCACGATGCGCAAGCGCTCGCCCCCCAGGCTGATGCGTGCCACCTGGCGCACGGTTTGCGCATGCAACGCGGCCGGAAGGTGGGTCGGAAACAGAAAATCCGTGCCCCACACGGGCTGGGGGCTGGCCTGCCAGGTGGCCACCCAGCCGTTGCCGGTAGCAGCATCCGCGGCCCGCGCAGGCGTGATAGGCACGGCGCCTAGCGTGAGGGTCAACGCCAGCATCGCAGCGGCTCCAGCGCTTGCAAGCGGCACAGTCAGTCTTTTCATATCAGTGAATTCAAAGTCCTTGGAAGAACAGATGATGAATTCAAAGATCAGATTGGAATAGACTGGCCGCAAGAACATCATTTGTGAATTGATCTCAACAAGGAGGACCGCATGGCGCGTCTGGAAGTCAATCGGTCCGGCGAACTGGAGGTGTTCGTGCGCGTGATTGAATCAGGGGGCTTCTCCGCCGCTGCGCGCGCCGTTGGCATGACGCCGTCTGCGGTCAGCAAGTTGGTAGCTCGCCTGGAACAGCGTCTGGGCACTAGACTGGTGAACCGGTCTACCAGGCAGCTCCAACTCACGCCCGAAGGCTGCGTCTTCTACGAGCGCGGGGTACGTATCCTGGCCGATCTGGAAGAAGCAGAGCACTGCGCCAGTACGCACACTGCGCCGCGCGGTCGGCTGCGCGTCAATGCCAACGTACCCTTCGGCCACCATTTTCTGCTGCCGCTTGCGCCTGCATTTCTGGCGTCCCATCCCGACGTGACGCTGGATATCGTATTGACTGATGAGGTGATCGACATCCTGGAGCAGCGTACCGATATAGCCGTGCGTGCCGGGCCGATGAAGGATTCCAACCTGGTGGCGCGGAAGTTGGGCGGCACACGCATGCTGATTGTGGGAGCGCCCAGCTATCTGGCCCGCCATGACATGCCAACCACGCCGCAGGAACTGGAGCACCACAACCGCCTGGGAGCAAACTATGCACGGGCGCAACCCGGCTGGCCGCTGCGGCATGCCGGTGAAGATGCCGTCCTTCCCATCAATGGCAATGCGCAGGCCAGTGACGGCGAAGCCTTGCGCCAGTTGGCGCTGGCGGGGCTGGGTTTGGCGCGCCTGGCCGCCTTCCAGGTACGCGAGGACTTGGCCGCTGGACGCCTGCTGCCGGTTCTCGAACACTGCAATCCGGGCGATATCGAAGAGGTACACGCCGTCTATGTCGGACAAGGCGGCTATCTGCCGCTGCGCGTGCGCGCTTTTCTTGACTTTCTGGTCCAGACGGTTGATCTCGACAAGCATTGAGGCAGACCCGGGGCCAAAAAGGAGTTAGGAAATTCCTAACAGCGGTCAACGATCGGCTCGCGGTGTAGCCCGTCCAGAGCTGCAACAGTGCGCTATTGTCGTTCAGGCAAGCATTCGTCAGTACCAGCACCGGCAAGCGCAGCCGATGTTTGTGCCTCATCCATCTGAACCCAGCAGTGCGCAAATGGTGATCCTCAATTCGTCTCGGCGAATTAGAAAGAAGCGCCGAATTGTAAAGACCCAAAATTTGTGAATCCACCTCGCCTACTGCTGCGTACAGCGCAAGTAGCAAGAGCCGACGTCATCAGTCTCCACTGACCAGGCTTTTGTGCTGAGCTGCTTCTTGCTGCACCGTGTGCTGTCTAACGACGGCGCATTCCTGTGTAGGTAGGCGCGTTAAGCGCAACTCGAAAGGAAATCACATGTCTGACGAATCAGTGTTGATAGGTGTATTGCAACAGCGGGCCAGGAAATTGGAAGACCGGCGTCAATTCTTCAGAAAGACGGGAGGCGTGGCAGCAGGTATGGCGGGTGGGGCCATTTTGACGGCTTGCGGGGGTGGCGGCAGTGATGCCAATGCCCAGAACAACGGCCCGACCGATGTGGAGATCCTGAACTTTGCGCTGAACCTGGAATATCTGGAATCGCAGTTCTACCACTACGCAGTGTTTGGCACGGGGCTGCCCGCCAATATGCAGTCGGGCACCGGCACGCAGGGGGGCATCACCGGCGGGCGGGCGGTGGCGTTCAAGGATCCGCTGGTAGCGCAGTACGCCAAGGAGATCGCCCAGGACGAGGTGGCCCACGTGGCCTTTTTGCGCAAGGCCCTGGGCTCGGCCGCAGTGGCGCAGCCGCAGATCGACATTGGCGGCACGGACCCGAATGGGGCCTTCTCGGTGGCAGCGCGCGCTGCCGGTCTGGTGGGTGCGGGCGTGGCTTTCGATCCCTATGCCAGTGACGAGAACTTTTTGCTGGGCGCCTTTATCTTCGAGGACGTGGGCGTAACGGCCTACAAGGGCGCATCGCCGCTGATCACCAACAAGACCTACCTGGAAGCTGCTGCCGGCATTCTGTCTGCCGAGGCCTACCATGCAGGTCTGGTGCGCACGGTGCTCTATGCCAAGGGCCTCGCCACCCCCGCGCTGCGCTCGGCAGCCGGCGCCATCTCCGATGCGCGCGATAGCCTCGATGGCTCCTCCGATGTGGACCAGGGCATTACGGGGGATGACAGCACCTCCAATATCGTGCCCCTGGATGCTGACGGCATTGCCTACAGCCGCTCGCCAGGTGATGTGCTGAACATCGTCTACCTGACCAAGGACTCTGCCACCAAGGGCGGCTTCTTCCCAGCCGGTGTGAATGGTGCGTTAGTGATGAGCTCAGCCTTTGCTTAACTCGTAGCAACATCCTGCCCCGCTCTGGGGCAGGATTTCTACCAGGCGGGCCCGAGACCGTGGTATCTCTGCGAAGGAGTTGCGATGAAGTCCTTTTTTCCTCAATCCTTTGAAGCAGGCGCCCCCAGCAAGACGCGGCGGCTCAAACCCGGCATGTTGGCGCGCCGTTGTGTGGGGAGCTTGATCGTCTTGGCCGGTGCCGCCATCGTCACCGGTGATCTGCTGGCAGCTCTCAGCAATGGGGACACGGCGGCAACACCCCCCTCCACCACGCCGCACCAGGCACCAACGGCCAGATAAGAGCGTCCATGCCGCCGCCCACCTTCACCACACAAAACCCCTTGCGCAATCCAGCGCCCGAGCCAAGGCCAGAGCGCTGTGGCGCCATTGACCCAGACAATGGGAAGCTAGGCGATCCCAGCCTGCCGCAGGTTCACCGCAGCATTGCGGTGCCGCGCGGCACTGGCCGTTCGGCCAATGCACGGCGCATGCTGGCATTTGCCGGGCCCGGTTATTTGGTGGCGGTCGGGTATATGGACCCTGGCAACTGGGCCACCTCGATTGCGGGCGGTTCGCAGTTCGGCTACTCCTTGCTCGCGGTCATCTTTGCCTCCAATTTGATGGCGATGCTGTTCCAGGCGGCTGCTGTGCGCCTGGGCCTGGCCAGCGGCCGCGACCTGGCGCAGGCCTGCCGCGAACAATTTGCGCCACGCATCAACCTGATGCTGTGGTTCTTTTGCGAGATCGCCATCGTGGCCTGCAACCTGGCAGAGGTGTTGGGCATGGCCATCGGCCTGAACCTGTTGTTTGGCCTGCCACTGATCGCGGGCGTGTGCATCACCGTGGTCGATGTGATGCTGATTCTTGCGCTGCAAAGCCGGGGGTTTCGCGCGCTGGAATCGGTCGTCATCGGGCTGGTGGCCTTGATCGGCATTTGCTTCGGTGCCCAGCTGGTGTGGCTGCATCCACCGCTGGCCACGGTGCTGTCCGGGTTCATTCCGCGCTCCGAGATCGTCACCAATCCGGAGATGCTCTACCTGGCCGTCGGCATCGTCGGCGCAACTGTGATGCCGCACAACCTGTACCTGCACTCGGCCATCGTGCAGACGCGTGAACACAGCAAGACTCTGGAAGGCACACGCCAGGCGATCCGCTTTGCCACCATCGACTCGACCGTCGCATTGGGTTTGGCGCTGTTTGTCAACGCCGCCATCCTGGTCGTGGCGGCAGGCGCATTTAATCGCCCGGGCACACCACCCGTGACCGAGCTGTCAGACGCCTACCATTTGCTGTCGCCTGTCTTGGGCGTCGGCATTGCCAGCGCAGTGTTTGGCACCGCCCTGCTCGCCTCGGGCCTGAGCTCTTCAGTGACGGGCACCCTGGCGGGCCAGATCGTGATGGAAGGCTTTTTGCAGATTCGCCTGTCGCCCTCGATGCGGGCGCTGCTGACCCGGCTTATCGCCATCGTGCCCGCCGTCATCGCCACTGCCTGGTATGGCAGCGAAGGCGCCACGGCGTTGCTGGTGTTCAGCCAGGTGGTCCTCAGCATGCAGCTGCCCTTTGCCATTGTGCCGCTGTTAATGTTCACCACCCGCCGTCACGCACTGGGAGCGCTGACTTTTGGCAGGCCTATGGCCATCCTGTTGTGGAGTTGCGCCGCCGTCGTGGTGTCGCTGAACCTGTGGATGCTGCAAAGGCTGTTTTTCGCGACGGCGATATGAACCGTATCGAGCCTGGTGCCCAGGCTGTGAGGGGGAAGGCAGGAGACAGCGCAGCCTGCATCGGCGGCTGCTGTCAGCCCCATATAGGCTGCTAACGACATGATAGCTAGTACGGCACGATGCAGGCATTCAGCTACAGTTCATGCCTGTGGATCGCCCGTCGCGCTTGCAATTGTGCTGAGGTGCGCACCGCAGTGCGATCCAAACTGTGAAGTAGAAAAGCATGTCCTTATTTGACCTCGATGCCATCGCCAATGGTCTGCCTGCTGCGTGGAACTCCACCGTGCTTGGCACCGTGGGATCGACCAACATCAAACTCGTGCGGATGGACCAGATGCCTTATGGCGAGGAAGTGCATGACTACGACGAGGGATTGCTGGTCGTGAGCGGCCAGATGATGCTGGAGGTAGCAGGCCAGGCCCTGTGCGTGGAAGCCGGTCAGATGTACATTGCCGAGGCAGGCATTCCTCATGCGGTTTTAGCCGGCAGCCAGGGCAGCCTGGTGATTGTGGACCTCTGAACTACGGGACCTGAGGTAATGAGCAGCGCTGCAAAAGCTGGGTCATCCCCATCCCCAACCGACCTATCGACGCCGCTCTGGCGGCGCTTCCCCAAAAAGGATCAGCATGAAAGTAGAAGGCCGGTGCCTATGCGGCGCCATTGAATTTGAGGCAGAAGTGCAGCCAGGCAGCATGACCATCTGCCATTGCCTCGATTGCCAAACGCACTCAGGCTCTGCCTTCAGAGCCAATATCTCCGCCCCTGCGGCCAGCTTCAGACTGACCAAGGGCATGCCGCGCACCTTCGTCAAGACAACGGCCAGCGGAAACAAGCGCAATCTTGCATTCTGTGAAAACTGTGGCAGCCCGCTGTATGCCTGCACCGTGGAAAATCCGCAGGCCTACTCTCTGCGTACCGGCGTGCTTCAACAACGCGAGGCGCTGGAAAGCCCACAGCGGGAGATATGGACGAAGCGACGGAGAGCCTGGGTGGCACTCGCAGGGGTGAGTGAAACGCACGACGGTCAACCCTGATGCAATGGTTTTTGTGGCAGAGTGGCGACGAGGAGCATGTGTGCCGACCGGATCAGCGGCATATGCGGCAGACAGCCAGCACATGGGTCCACTGAACGTCAGTCCCTGCGAGAGTCCGCGTCCGTTGAGAGCCCTACGCATCCATGCATTTCGCCATTCGTCAAGCAACAGCATCAGATGCAGATTCGGTCAGCCACCTTGTCACCGGCTTGGCGCATCACTTCCTCTCTGATCCGGCTTCTGGGGAGACCCGGCCTTTTATGGCCGGACTCACTTCTTCCGCCAGCGCTGAGTGGATCCGCTCCTCGCAATCCAAGCATTAGGTTGCAGAGAACACTGCGGATTATGTGGCGTTGCGGCGTTACGCGACCGGATACATGTCTACCATCTTTTTGTGAGGGCGGATGCACAAGTCCAGGGTATAGGTCGCGCACTTTGGCAGCATGCCCGGCTTCGGTCAAACCATTCCACCTTCACCGTCAACGCATCTCTTAACGCAGTCCCGGTGTAGCTGTCTGCGTCTGACATTTCTTTGATGGACCTTGGCCCAAAGCTGGTACATCCCTGACAAATGGTTCCGCATCTCGTCCCGAGCGAAGTACTTGGCAGTCACCGCGCGATGCCCCGATACACCGCATCCCGCAATTCCGTCACAAACCGCCCCGACATCCCCTCGTACAAGGTATTCGTCAGCCCCACCACCGTCAGCCCTAGGGGCCGGTCCACCCACCAAGCATGGCCGTAAGCGCCACCCCAGCGCCAGGTGCCAAGCGATTCCGGCGACTGCGCCAGCTCAGGATCGCGCAGCACCGAGAAACCCAAACCAAACCCCAATCCCGGGCCGGCCGCCAGATCTCGCCCCTGGGTTTGGTCGCGTGCCATCTCGGCGATCAGGTGCTCCGGCAGCCAGCCATCTTGGCCAGTGCGCAATGCTTCCAGTAGGCACAGCACATCATCCGCTGTGCCAACCATGCCGGCGCCCCCCCCGGAGGGAAAGGCGCCCGCATCCAAAGCGCGGGATGGGCTGTAGCGGATGCCCACCGTACCGTCGAAGGGGGCAACCACCTCGCCTTCCTGCAAGCGGTGTGGCACGGGGCCGCCGTTGACATAGGGCGTTGCCAGGCGCGCGGCATCGCGGCAGACAAAGCCGGCATCGGCCATGCCCAAGGGCTGCGTGACCAGTGCTTCCACTGCCAGCGGCAAGCGGGTGTTGCACACCGCTTCGACCAGGGCGCCCAGCACATCCACCGCCAAGGAGTAGCCCCAGCCGGTGCCGGGCTCGTAGAGCAGCGGCACGCTGGCGATGCGGCGCAGGTTCTCCTGCAGATCGATGCCGCTGGCATCCATGCCATCGGACACACCAGCTTGGGCATAGGGCCCTTGGTCGTCTGCCTCAAAAAAGCGGTAGCCCAGGCCAGCGGTGTGGCTCAGCAGCTGGCGCAGGCTGATGCACGTCTCGCGCCCATCGGGCAAGCGGGGACGGAAGGCCGGCAGCCAGGTGGTGATGGGCTCGTCCAAGCCCAGGCGCCCATCTGCTACCAACCGCATCACGGCGGCACTGAGGACGGGCTTGCTGACGGAGGCCCAGCGAAACACGGTGTTCTCGGCCATCGCGGTGCGCGCCTCCCGGTCTGCCCAGCCTGCTGCGATGCGGCACAGCGCCTGACCATGCTGGTAGACCAGCACCACGGCGCCCACTAGGCGCTGCTCGGCCAGGGCCCTATGCAACACCTCGGCAACCGGCGCCCACGGCCCAGCCAAGCCAACAACTACCTGCGGCACACCACTGCCGGGTGCGCCAGAAACTGAAAAATCCATAGCATCGCTACCTTGGTTGGAACACAGCCATTAGCTTAGGCAGCCTGCGATCTCAGAAAAACCAGGATAGAGTTCCATACTTTCATGACATTTATGTCCGCAATGAACCCAGGCTATACGGGCCAGAAACGCAGGTGAGAACACATGGATAGCCTCAACGCATTTACGGTGTTTGTGCAGGTGGCAGAGACGCGCAGCTTTACGGCAGCGGGCCGCCTGCTGGGTATTTCTGCCTCGGCCGTGGGCAAGAGTGTGGCGCGGCTGGAAGACAAGCTGGGCGTGCGCCTTTTCCACCGCAGCACGCGCAGCATTACGCCAACGGCCGAAGGCCTGCTGCTGCTCGAGCGCAGCAGGCGCATCCTGGCGGAGATCGAGGCGGCGCAAACGGAGCTGTCGCAGGCCTCATCGGCGCCCCGGGGGCGGCTGCGCGTGAGCCTGCCCTTGGTGAGCACCTTGGTGCTGCCGGTGTTGGCCGATTTCATGCGCGACTACCCCGATATCCAGCTGGACCTGGATTTTTCTGACCGCTTGGTGGATGTGGTGGAAGAAGGCTTTGATGCCGTGGTGCGCACGGGCGAGCCTGCCGATTCGCGCCTGGTGGCCCGCAAGCTGGGCCATTTCAAGATGCTGCTGGTGGCGTCGCCAGGCTACCTGGCCGCCCACGGCACCCCCCAGAAGGTGCAAGACCTGGCCTCTCACCGCTGCATGCATTTCCGCTGGCCGTACAGCGGCAAGCTGGAGGCCTGGCCGCTTCCCGCCGCGGACGATGGCGAGCCCGTCAACCTGCCGGTGTCCATGGTCTGCAACAATATCGAAACCCGCGCCTGCTTTGCGTTGCAGGGGCGCGGCATCGCCTGCCTTCCGGACTTTGCCATCGGCGACGCGCTGGCCGATGGCAGGCTGGTGCAGGTCATGCCCGGGCTGGCCGAGCGCACGGGGGTGTTCCACATTCTGTGGCCTGCGGGCCGGCATGCATCGCCCAAGGTCAGGGCGCTGGTGGACTATCTTTGCGAGCGGATGTTTGCGGCTGCGGACACGAAAACGCAGCCCGGCGGGGCAGGCAAACGGCGCGCTTGATCGCTGATGCGCTGCGCGACCTTGCCCCGATCGCCCTCGCCTGCCCATGCCCATGCCCATGCCCATGCCGATGCGCTGTGCTTTGCTTATGCGGATACGTAGGCGGACGCAGCCCTGCGCTGCAAATAGTCCAGCATCGCACGCAGTTTGGGCGGTATGTGCGGCCCGGGGGCATGCAAGGCGTAGGCCATGCGCGGGGCGTAGCTGCCCGCCAGCTGCCAGCCGGGCAGCACCTGCACCAGGCTGCCGTTGGCAAGATGGCTGCGCGCGACAAAGTCGGCCATCAGCGCGATGCCAGAGGCAGCGCCATGCTGCAGCGCATTGAGCAAGCCCTGGCTGCTGGCAATGGTGATGGGGGTGTTCAGCCGCAGCTTGGTGGCAACAGTATTGGGCGCATCGGCTGGCACCAGCTCCACCAGGTTTTGGAAGGGGCCGTAGCCCAGGCTCATGCAGGGGTGGGCGAGCAGATCCTGTGGTTGGTTGATCGCCTGCCGGGATTGCAGATAAGCGGGATGCGCCACCAGGACATAGCCCACGCGCTGCAGCGGCCGGGCCACCATGGCGGGCGGTAGCGCATCGGCTGCAGTGATGCGGATCGCCAGATCCAGCCCTTCGGCGGTCAGGTCGGCCATGGTGTCGCTCATGCTCAGTTGCACCTGCACCTCGGGAAAGCGCGCGCAAAAGCCGGGCAGCAGCGGTGCCAGCCACCAATCGCCAAACACCAAGGGGGCGTTGATGCGCAAGATGCCCTGCGGCTGCTGGCGGTGGGCCGTCGCACGCGATACCGCCTGCTCGGCGCTGTGCAGCATCAGCAGGCAATCGGCATGCACGGCCGCCCCCACCTCGGTCAGCGACAGGGACCGCGTCGTGCGGTGCAGCAGCTTGACGCCCAGTGCCGATTCCAGCCGGCCGACGCTGCGGCTGACAGCGCCGGTGGTGAGGTGCAACTGCCGCGCCGCGCCCGCAAAGCTGTGCTGGGCGACAACCTGGACAAAGACCTGCATATCGGCAAGCGGGAGGGTATCGGGGGTCATGGCATCTCAGTGTTGATTTGAAGACAATAATAAATTGAATCAAAGCCATATTGTTTAATGATTGCGTTTGCATGACCATCGGAGCCATTGAATCCAGCGAGATACCGCCATGAACGCCTCCAGCGCAGCAGCCATGCCCCAAGCGGCAGCGAACCCCACCAACAGCCACAGCACCGGCGGCACCTGGCGCATGGCCGCCGCGATGGTCTTGTCGGGGACGATTGGCCTGGCCGTCATCGAGAGCGGTTTGCCGGTGGAGCGCGTGGTGCTGCTGCGCTGTTTGCTCGGTGCACTGGGCCTGGGCCTGTGGCTATGGTGGCAGCGGGCCTGGGTGCGACCGGACCGGCGGGCCTGGACGGCGATGCTGATCGGCGGCCTGGCTTTGGTGGCCAACTGGGTGATGCTGTTCCACGCCTATGCCTATGTGGGCATCGCCATTGCCACGGTGGTCTACCATGTGCAGCCTTTTATGCTGGTGCTGGCCGCCGCCTTAGGGGGCGAGGCCATGGGCGGGCGCAAGCTGCTGTGGATGCTGCTGGCACTGGCGGGCGTGGTGCTGAGCAGTGGGCTGGGCAGCGAGGCCGCTGCCACCATCGCCGCGCAGGCGAGCGCGCCGGTCTGGGGCATTGTGCTGGCGCTGCTGGCCGCCGCCCTCTACACCGTGACGGTGGTCAGCACGCGGCGCGTCCAGGGCATTGCACCGGCGCAAATTGCGATGGTGCAGATGCTGGTGGGGGGCGCTGCGCTGGCGGTGTGGTCTGCACCGCAGCTGGTGCAGATGCTGGGGCCCAGCGCCCACCTGCCATCGGTCAAGACGCTTGTCTGCGTGCTGGTCTTGGGCCTGCTGCACACCGCGCTGATGTACGGACTGATGTATGGCGCCTTTCAGCGCCTGGGCCCAGCCGCCATTGCGATGCTGAGCTTTATCTACCCGGCAGTGGCCCTGGCCGTGGACTTGCTTTGGTTTGGTGCCCACCCCAGCACGCTCCAATGGTGGGGCATGGGCTTGATTGTGGCGGCGGTACTGGGCTTTCGCTGGCAGGATCTGCGGGGCGGAGAACGATCCACATAGATGCCTGCTTGGGGTTGAATCCAGATTCGTCCGATCCGCCGCACTGTCTTCGCTGGCAATAATTCAGGCTCGCTCTCAAACGACGCCTTTGGCCCCATCCCCATCCGCTGCCAGCTTACGGAGCAAGAGTTTTGCAGAGACTGGTGGGTACCGCCGGGTCCATATAGTTGGCCGTTCACTCCACCAGCCCCATCGGCAGCGCAGCCGATTCATCCATGGCTTTTGAGGGTAATCAAGGTCTTTTTGACCTGGCCACGGTAGGACAGCTCGTCGCCGTCATAGGCCGCCCGCTCCTTCCAGGTCTGGCGGGCAGGAGGCGCATCTTCCGAGTAGGAAATGCGCTCCGTCTCCAGCCGTGATTTCTGGATATCCGTCATCTTGGAGGGCTTGGCCTTTAGGTTGAGTTTCATGACCCGTTGATCCTGTTCAGTGCGGGGGTAGAGAGTACGCCTCGCGGGCATCTCATCGCCCCTGTCTTCATGCTGAGATGAAATAGATTTCGTGCAAGCGCTCTGCCACACGCCGCTCGGCCTGCAGGCGATAGCCTTTGGATTTCCAGATATCAACCTGTGCCGTGGTCTGATTCTTGGCCACCCGCCGCGTGTTTCTGGCGCCCAGTCGGCCCAGATAGATGTCGTAAAACGTCTCCATCCCTACTCCTGTAAAAAGGCAAGCGCCGATGCTGGCAGGCGGGCTGAGCATGGGAACATGCGGCCCCCCGGTCTCGTGCGGGTACATCAGGAAGGATTGCCTCACCCCACGGTACTCCTTTTAATGACCTTAAACCGCGCAACCCCAAAATCTCTGCCGGACGCAGGCAGCCCAACAGTCCGAGCCCGCCATGGTCTGGACGGAGGAGATTTCTTTTCGGCTTGTCTCACTTGGATTTCTCGCCGCTCCATGCCCAACAAAAGACGGCTGACTGGAAGGCGGTAATCACCGTTGAAAATGCCCAGTTTGGCGTTGGACCCAAGAGCGCTAACTGCATAAAACGCTGCTATGTGATCTCACGAAATCGTCCATGGACTCGCATCTGCGCCCAGCTCTCACATAACCAGGCATTCGATGCACCTTGCCATGGTCTGAACGCGGGCTTGTGCAATCCGCTCGCCATCCTTGAGAAAAATACAGCTGCACCCGCTGCAATGCCACCCCGCTGACTTTATAGCCATCGCTGCATTATTGGCAATTATTCACCCGCATCAAATACCACATCAACCGCATCTACCACGACACAGGAGATTCATCATAAAAAATCACTTACGCGCTGGAAACCGTTTTATCCCCGATGCGCTTCATTTGATTAAATTCAGGATAGCCATTTGAGTGGAATTATCCAAACTGAGATGCTGGTTACAGCAGCAATGCAAAAAATATGCATTTTATGCTTTTATTCTCTTTGCTTTGCAATATAAGTGGCGTTTCCGCATTTATTTTTTGAGAAAGTGTGTGAGCTTGCTATCCAAAAATATGGCCTACGCCACTTGTCTGCTGGTGGGAGGGCTTGTAGCAACGCCCGCTTGGTCGGCTGATTGCGTCAGCGGCGTCAATACGGCCAATTGCAGCGTACCGGCTGGTTCAAGCTCGGTCGTAATCGAAGTCTGGGGCGGCGGGGGTGGATCGGGAGGCGGCGATATCGGCATCGATGGCGGCGGCGGGGGCGGTAGCGCCTACTGCAAGGGCAGCTTCAGTTTGGCCGCTGCACAGAGCTGACGATCAGCACTGGAACGGGTGGCACTGGTGGCGGCCTCGATGGCACAGCGGGTACCGCATCGACGGTGAGCTGGACGGGCGGCTCCATCACCGTCGCAGGGGGCGATGGCGCTACAGGCTCAACCGGTGGCGTAGGCGGAGCAGCTTGTAGTGGTTCTGGATTGACCGGTTTCTCAGGCGGCGCAGGCGCGGCTGGCGCGCCCACACCCACGGTGGAAGGCGGGGGCGGCGGCGGCTCTGCAGGCTCGGCGGCCAATGGTCTGCCCGGTGTCGGCTTGGTCGGCGGCATCGCCGTGGCAGATGGTGGCAAGGGCGGGAATGAAGAAGCGGCCGGCGGCGCGCCAGGCGGTGGCGGCGGCGGCAGCCGGGTGGGCATCGGCTTTGATGGTGGTGCCGGTCAAGTCAAGCTGAGCTTTGTCTCGCCTCCGGTAGCCAGCCCTACTGCGGTACCCACCCTTGGCCAGTGGAGTGTTCTGGCACTGAGCGGGACGCTGGCCATCGCCCGGCTTGGCAGGTCTGGGCCGCCGCAAACGCCAGTAAGGTCAGGACAGGAGGCAGTGGGCAGAGCGGCGGCTGCCCCTCCTCACAAGGGGACAGGCTTCGGCTGCCTTGCATCCTCGATGTGGCGCTCGCCACGCTCTTGACAAGAAATTTATCGCACACCGTAGTGGGCAAGCAACTCAGCGCTCCAGACAAGCCCGAGGAGACGCCAGAATGCTGTCGATGCGCTTCAAGTCTCAGCCCTCGATGGCATGGAACAAAGGCAAGGCCCACCTAAAACACCACTACGGTAGCGAGATGCTCTTCAATATTGACCTGAAAGCGATTCTGATTGCATTCGCCGTGAGTTATGGCGCAGTCACGCTGCTGCTGCAAAACATCACATTTGCGCTACTGGCCGCGTTGTTGCCCGATACCGCCCTCTATGGATTCGCCCCGCTTTTTCTCCTCGCGCTGTTCCTGTTGTTCACGCCCGTGCTCTCGGGCTATGTCGTGGCCAAATTGGCACGCAACCGGCCGCAACTCCATGTGTTGCTGAGCGCGCTGCTGGGTGCAGCGTTGTATGCGATTTTCAGCAAGTCGCATCCCCTGGTCTGGGCTTCTATCCCTTTGGTCTTGACCTGGCTGGGCCTCGCCCTCCTGGCCTGGAAGAACAAACGCCACTAGTGATCCACGGCTCAAGATGGGCTTGTTTTGCCAGAGGCCCGGCGCTCGGCATACCCAATGGCCAGCCCCATCACCACCACGCCCACCATCTGCAACGCCCCTAGCCTGTGGCCAAAATACTGCCAGTCCACCACGATCGCGATCGCCGGGTAGACAAACTGCAGCACTGCAATGCGCCCCGTCGGTAGCCGGGCCATGCCGATGTAGATCAAGGCATAGGCGGCGGCGGTATGCACCAGCCCCAGGGCAGCCAACCAGCCCCAAGCGGCACCCCAGGCCGGCCAGCCTTGCGTGGCGGGCGCCAGCCACAGCACGGCGCTGCCAACAGCGCATTGCCACCAGGCCAGCACACCGGCCGGCATGGCACGCAGGCGCCGCGCGATGACGGTGACCGCAGCAGTCAACAATGCGCCCAGCAAGCACATGCCCACGCCCCACCAGTACTGCGGCTGGGCGCCCTGCTGCGATGCGGCCTGCTGCAAAACGCCGGTGGCCAGCACCAGCCCGAGCATAGCCAGCGCGACTGCGGCCACCCTGTGCCTGCCCGGCCGCTCGCCCAGGCACAGCGCGCCAAGCACCAACACCCACATCGGCTGCATATGGAACAGCACCACCGCTACCCCGGCGGAGATGCGCTCCATCGCCGCGAAGAACAGCACCCAGCCCAGCACCATCAAGGCGCTGGCCAGCAGCACCCAGCCCGCCGTGCTGGGTGCCAGCCGCAGAACATGCAGCTGCCGGCGCCACAGCAACCAGGCCGTCAGCCCCAGAAGCCCGAAGGCACAGCGGAACCAGGTCGCCGTCAGAGCCCCGGCCTCGGCCATGTGTACAAAAATGCCGATGCTGCCCAAGAGCGCACTGCCCAGCACAAAGGGCAGCACGCCGCCCAGGGCCTTGCCCTGCGTAACAGATACAGTGGGTGCGGATCGGTCCATGCTTGCAGCGGTCATGCGCGCAGGGTGGGGATGTGGGCTCATGGCCGCCAGTGTGCTGCGCAGACTACTTATCGAAAAGCGCATAATTCATGCATCAGCTATTCGTTTATCGAAACCCCATGCCAGCAAGCTCGCAAGACCTACAGATGGATTGGCTCAAGTGCTTTGTCGCCGTGGTCGATACCGGATCCCTCTCGGGCGCAGCCGGCGAGGTGCACCGCTCCCAGTCTGCGGTCAGCATGCAGCTCAAAAAACTGGAGGCCGCTGTCGGCCACTGCCTGCTCGAACGCGACAGCCGCAGCCAGCAACTCACCGCAGAAGGCCAGAGGCTGCTGGGCTATGCGCGGCGCATTCTGGATCTGCACAGCGAGGCACAGTTTGCGCTGCAGGGCGAGGCGCTCAAAGGCAGCGTGCGCCTGGGGGTGCCCGATGACTATGCAGCCAGGTACCTCACGCCCGTGCTCAGGCGCTTTGCCCCCCGACACAGCGGCGTGGAGATCGTGCTCAGCTGCGAGCAATCGACCGCGCTGATTCCCCGTGTGGCGGCCGGCGATCTGGATCTGGCCTTGGTCTCGCGTGACCACGCCCGTAGGGGTACCCTGCTCTTTCATGAGCCCATGGTCTGGGTTGGCTCCGAGCACTTTGCACTGTGGCGGCGGGACCCGCTGCCCATCGCGGTGTATGAAGAAGCCAGCCTGGCCAGGCGCGGTGCCCTGCATTCGCTGGCCCTGCAAGGGCGCCAGCACCGCGTGGTCTACAACAGCTCCAGCCTGGCCGGGCAGATTGCCGCGGTGGAGAGTGGCCTGGCCGTCGCGGCACTGACCCAGTGCAGCGCGCCGCCCCATCTGCAGGTGCTGGGCAGCAAGCATGGGCTGGGCCCCTTGGCACCGATGGAGGTCGCCGTCTACCGCAGCAAGGAATCACGGCGCTCCAAGGCGGTAGACAGCTTGTACCGCCTGCTGGTGCATACGCTGAGGCAGGCGCAAGCGCCGGGGTAGTCCCAGGCAAGTGCCGTGGCGAGCAATGAATTCGTAATTCATATAGAATTCTTGAATTATTCAGACCTCCTGCCATGCCCAGCCCTTCACCCCAGCCTTCCAACGATCTGCACCAGGCTATCGAGCGCGCACTGGCCAGCGGCCCGCGCTCTGGCCAGCAGCTGGTAGAGGCGCTGGGCATCAGCCAGCCAACGCTGTCCCGAGCTATTCGCGAACTATCGACCCGCGTCACCATGTTCCGTGAGCCGGGCCAGCGCACACCGCAGTACGCGTTGCTGCGCAAGCTGCCACTGGGGCTCAAGCCGCGCCAGCGCGTATACCGCTTTCTCTCCAGCGGCCACATCGTTCCCTATGCGGATCTTGAATTTCTCGTGGGTGGCGGCACGCTCGAGCGCGGGGATGCGAGCGCCATTCGCCTCTACGAAGGCCTGCCCCCCTATATGCTGTTCGCTGCGCCATCGGGGTTTCTGGGCCGGCAGCTCGCGCAAACGGCAGCCCTGCACCAGCCCTTCCCCGCCAGCTTGCGCGACTGGAGCGACGACCACCGCATTGCGTTTCTGTTCACCCAAGGCATGAATCTGCCGGGCAACCTGATCTTTGGCGATATCCCCTTGCAGCGGGAAATGGATTTGCTGCGCCAGCCCCGTCCACAAGCGCAAGACAAGCTCGACGTGTATGTCGCGCTGGCGCAGCAGCTCAAGAACGAATCCTATGGCTCAAGCGCCGGTGGCGAACAGCCCAAGTTTCTTTGGGTGGCCGAAGACACGGGATCGGTGATCGTCAAGTTCGCGCGCAGCGGCAGCCGCATGGCAGAGCTTCTGCCGCTTGAGCACCTGGCGCTGGCATCACTCGCCAACGTGGGTGTGCCCACCGCCAAGACCCAGCTGCTGGCGCGCGGCGAGTTTGTGTTTTTGGAAGTGCAGCGCTTTGACCGCGTTGGCAAGCAAGGGCGCCTGGGCATGCTCTCGGCCGGCGCCGTCGATGACGAGTTCTTTGGTGCGCGCGATACCTGGCCCGAGTTCGCCGCACGCTGCGTGAACGCAGACTACTTCAGCCCCCAGCATGCCGAGCATGTGGCCGTGATGGCCGCGTTCAGCGAGCTCATTGGCAATACCGACCGGCATTTCGAGAACATTTCGCTGCTGATTGGCGACGATGGCGAGTACCTGGGCATTGCCCCGGCCTACGACATCCTGCCGATGCGCTACGCCTCCATCGGCGGCGGGCTGGACCCCGAGCTGGTACCGATCGAGCCCAAGGTCAGCACCATTGGCGCCATCCCCAAGGTGTGGAGCCTGGCCGCACGTGCGGCCGATGCCTTCTGGGAAGCGGCCAGCGATGCCCAGCTGGCAGCACCGACCTCTGCGGCCATGCGGGCGCTGGCGCTGCGCAACCGCGAGGTCGCGCGGGCGTTTGCAGCGCCGCTGTTGCCGTCGCCATAAGCAAGTTCAGAGGCACCGGGGCCATCAACACTTGCCCAGCTCAGCGTTACTGCGTGTCTATCTCCTCGGCCACCCGCCCAAACCGCTCATAAATCGACTGCCCCCCCGACAGCAAATCGGTCTGGATCGCCACGCGCGCGGCATGCGGGTCGTTGCGGCGCAGGGCTTCGACAACGGGGTAGTGGTGGTCGATCATGCTGCGGCCCCCTTCGCTGTAGCTCTGGGCGATCAGCGGGCCCATCTTCAGCCACAGGCCGTACAAGATATCGGACAGCAGCGGCATGCGGGCCAGCTGGCACAGCGCAAAGTGAAAATCCTGGTTCAGCGCAATCGCCTGGGCAATGTCGCCGCGCCGCACCGCGTCCTCGTTGAGCTGCACCTGCTCGGCCAGGCGCTGCACTTCGTCAGGCGTGGCGCGCACGGCGGCCTGGCTGGCGGCCATGCCTTCCAGCTCCACACGGATGTTGCGGATCTCCAGGTACTCGTCCAAGGTCAGGCGCCGCACGCGTATATCGCGGGGGCTGAGCATCACCAGCACGCCGTGCTGCACCAGGCGCAGGATGGCATCGCGCACGGGCGTCACGCTGGTGCCCATTTGCGCGGCCAGCTCGCGGATCTTGAGACGCTCGCCTGGCAGCAACTGCCCTTTGACCAGCGCCTGCGCCAGCTGGGCATAGATCTGGTCGCCCTTGCTCTCGGTGTTGACGCTCTCGAACCTGTCTGCCATCTGCCATTGCTCCTCGCGATGCTTGTTGTGATTTCGGTCTGCCAAGGCGGTGCTGACCACCCACCGTTTATGCAGCAAGATGCATCATAAGCCTTCATTGGCGCATGCAGGTTTATCCCGATGCCATTGAGCGAAGTTGCTGTTTAAATCTTCTTATCCAATTTATGATGCATCAAACATCAAATAGAGGTATGCACTGCTTTGACTGGACTGATCGCCCTTTGCGCCGGTCTGACCAAGCAGCGCGCCCTTGCACCACTGGCCGCCGCATCCCATGAACAGCTCCCCTTTAGCCTCTATAGCCCTTGCCGAAACGAACGAGCCGGATGCCTTGGCCCAAGCCAGCCAGGCCTTTTTGACGGCCGTGCCCCAGGTCACCACAGAACAAGCGCAGGCACTGGCCTGGGAGGCCTATGGCATCCAAGGCAATGCGCAACCCCTGTCCGGAGAGCGGGACCGCAACTTTCTGGTTCGCACAGCCGACGGCAGCGCCGTGACCCTCAAGTTCATCAGCGCGGCCGAATCCTTGGCAGAAACAGAGATGCAGATAGCGGTGCTCAAGCACCTGGCAGGCCGCTGCGCCGTGCCGGTGCCACTGCACCATCCGCTGCGACTGCCCACCGCTACCCAAGCCAGCGCCCGCGTCCACACCAGCCCCCTCACCAGACCCGTTACCAGCCACGTTACCAGCCCCGATTGGCTGGACTGGCGCAGCCCGGCGGGCGAGCATTTGCGGGTGCGCTGCTACAGCTTTCTCGATGGCAAGGCGGGCAGTGATCTGCAGCGCAGTGGCGCCGCCTGGCAGGCCTGGGGCCTGGCGATTGCCCAGTTGCATGGTGCCTTGGCAGACTTTGCCCACCCGGCCACCGAGCGCCCCTTTTTATGGGATGCACGCCGCGCACCAATGCTGCGACCCTGGCTGGAAGTGGTGGACGATGCGCAACTGCGCGCGCAGATTGCAGCATTCTGGGCCGTGTTTGAACAGCGGCTGGCACAGCTGGGTCCGCAGCTGCCCACGCAGACCATCCACAACGACCTCTCGCCCAGCAACCTGCTGGCGAGCGACAACGGCCTGGGCATTGCCGGCGTGCTGGATTTTGGCGACATGCTGCTGGCCCCGCGCGTGGCCGATCTGGCCATTTCCGCCTCTTACCAAATGCCGCTGACCGACGCGCCCGATGCCGCGCTGGCCGCGATGCTGGCGGGCTACGAAAGCCTGCTGCCGCTGACGGCTGCCGAGCATGCCTTGCTGCCTGATCTGATCCTCGCACGGCTCACGCAGCGCATGGTGATTACCGCCTGGCGCGCCCGCCTCTACCCCGACAACCGCGTCTATATCCTGCGCAGCCAGGCCACGGCCACGGCCTTGTTCCGCCGCATGATTGGCGACTGGCTGCAAACCCATGGCGCGCAGGCCGACCACCGTGCCGACACCCATCCCACCGCCGCCTGACCTCACCCGGAGCACCACCTGATGCCAACCCTCTCTGCCGACGACCAGCGCCTGCTTGCGCGCCGCCAAAGTGCGCTGGGCCCCTCTTACCGCCTGTTCTACGATGAGCCCCTGCACCCGGTGCGCGGCGAAGGCGTCTGGCTGTTCGATGCCGATGGCCGCCGCTACCTCGATGCCTACAACAACGTGCCGGTGGTGGGGCATGCCAACGCGGCGGTGAACGCGGCGCTCATCGCGCAAAGCCAGTTGCTCAACACGCACACCCGCTACCTGCATGACAACGTGGTGCAGCTGGCCGAGCGGCTGCGCGCGCTTTTTCCCGTAGAGCTGGACACCAGCGTGTTCACCTGCACCGGCAGCGAGGCCAATGACCTGGCCTTGCGCGTGGCGCAAGAATTTACCGGCCGCCGGGGCCTGATCATCACCCGCCATGCCTACCATGGTGTGACCATGGCGTTGGCCCAATGCTCGCCCTCGCTGTGCCCGCCAGCAGACCATGTCGAAGTCATTGATCCGCCCGCCTTCCAGGGCGTGGATGCCCAGGCCGCCGCAGCCGCCTTTGACCAGCGGGTCGATGAGGCCGCCTCCGCGCTGGAGGCGCGTGGCACGCCGGTCAGCGCCCTGCTGCTCGATACCGTATTTGCCAGCGACGGCGTGCATATCAATGCCGCGCCTATTTTGCAAGCCGCAGCCCAGGCGGTGCGCAGGCGCGGGGGCCTGTTCATTGCCGACGAGGTACAAGGCGGCTTTTGCCGTACCGGCCGCTGGTGGGCCTTTGGCCGCGAATCGGTGGTGCCCGATATGGTCACCATGGGCAAACCCATGGGCAATGGCCACCCGATTGCGGCCCTGGTGCTCAAGACGCCGCTGATGGAGGTATTTGGCAAGCGCTGCCGCTACTTCAACACCTTTGGCGGCAACACGGTATCAGCCGCAGTAGCCATGGCGGTGCTCGATGAGTTGGAGCGCATCGATGCCCCCGCCCATGTGCGCCGCGTCGGCTGCCATCTGCAGCAGGCGCTGCAGTCGCTGGCGGCGCAGCACAGTGCCATCACCCAGATCCGGGGCGAAGGCCTGTACTGGGGCGTGCAGTTGGAGAGCGGCAGCCTGGCCAGCGCCGTTGTCAACCACCTGCGCCAGGCCGGCGTGCTGATCAGCACCAGTGGCCCGCTGGGCGATACGCTCAAGATCCGCCCGCCGCTGCCCTTTGAGACCGAACACGCCGATCTGCTGGCCGGCGCGCTCGATGAGGCCTTGCGGGCCCGGGCCTGAGGGTGTGGCCCATGCCCAGTGCAAGCACATCTGCCTCATCGCAGCCCGTGGCCCTGGTCAGCGGCGCCGGGCGCGGCCTGGGCCTGGCCATTGCGCAAGAGCTGCTGGCCCATGGCTGGCGCGTCAGCATAGGCACGCGCCAAGCGGTACCGCAACTGGCACGCCATGGCGCTGCACAGCTGCAGCGCAGCCACTTTGATGCGCTCGATGCGGGCAGCGAAACCCGCTGGATCGCCGAGGCCGCCGCACATTTTGGGCGCATCGATGCCATCGTCCACAATGCCGGCGTGCTCAGCACCGACAGTGTCTTGACCGCCAGCGATGGCGACTTTGACCGGCTGATGGCCATCAATGTGAAGTCACCGATGCGGCTGACGCGCCAAGTCTGGCCTTATTTGCAGCAGTCACCCAATGGCAAGGTGGTGGTCATGGCGTCGCTGGCCGGCAAGCGGATGCGGGCGCCCGAAGGTTCGCTCTACGCCATCAGCAAGCATGCGGCCCTCGCGCTGGCCCATGGCATACGCCACTGCGGCGGGGCCGACCGCATCCGCTGCACCGCCATCTGCCCGGGTTTTGTCGACACCGACATGGCCGATGGCGTGCAGCCTGCGCTGCGCGCCCAGATCAGCCAACCGGCCGATATCGCCACCCTGGTGCGCACCGTGCTGGAGCTGCCTGCCAGCGCCAGCGTGGCCGAGATCGCGGTGAACTGGCAGGTGGAATCGCAGTACTAGCTTTGCCTCAGCGGGCCGTCCAGCTGCGCTACACTCAGCCGCTGCGGAACTTTCTGCCCCCTGCCCTGTCTCAACCCTCCATGCGTGCCTGTCTGTCCCTGTTGCTGATGCTGATGCTGGCCCTGCGCGGCCTCATGGGCGACGCCATGGCGATGGGCATGGTGGCACCGGTGATGCCTGCCGCCATGGCCGCACACCACGCCAGCAGCATGGCGGACCATGTGATGGAAGCCAGCAGCCACGGCGGCAGCGGCAGCCCAGTCGCCCCCCACAGCGACCCAAGCAACCCAAGCGACCACAGCCAGCACGACCCGGCCCAGCATGGCGCCAGCTGCTCGGCCTGCGGCATCTGCCACTCCGCTGTGGATCTGTTCAACGGCGCGGGTTTTGCAGCCCTCGCCGCCCCTTCGCTGGCCCGCGCCAGCGGCAGCGCGCTGTTTGCCAGCGCCCTGCTCGCCCAAGCCTCCAAACCACCCATTTCCTGATCGCTGACACCCGAGGTGCGTCCGCATGGCAGCTGCCGTGCAGGCGTCTTTTGACCACGCTTTCAGGAGAGTCCTATGCGCACTGCGCATGTCTTGCGCTGGCTTGCCGGCGCCGGCGGCCTGGCTGTTACCAGCTGGCTATCTGCCCAAACGGCGGCCCCGCTCGCCACCGACCCCCACGCGCCCACATCGGCGCTCCAGCACCGGCCCCTGGCCAAGAGCGGCCGCATTGTCGACGAGCCCGGCGATTGGCGCCAGGCCAATGCAGCGGTGGCTGCTTTTGGCCGTGGCCATGCCGACGTCATCGCCTGGGAAAAGGCCCAGGCGGGCCCCGGCGGCGCCCAGGCCATGCCGGCCAGCCGGGTGGATGCCCGCCGCCATGAAGCGCATGGCGACCACAGCGCGCACGGCCAGCCCCGCGCGCAGGGGGGCCAGCGATGAAGCGCCTGAGCCTTCGCCTCTCGTCCCTCGCCACTGCATTGCTGCTGGCCGGCTGCGCCAGCGTCTCGCCAGATGGCCTTCGCAGCGATGTGGCAAAACAAATGGAGGGCCGTCTGCCCGCCCAGGCCCAGCTGCCCGCAGCCGATGCACAGAGCCAGCAGTCGGCACAGACGCACATTGATGCCTGGCTGCAGCAGCCGCTGGATGCCGATACGGCCGTGCGCATTGCACTGTTGAACAACCCGGGCCTGCAGCTCCAGCTGGCGCAGTTGGGCATTGCCGATGCCCAGCGGGTGCAGGCCATCACCCTGCCCAACCCGAGCCTGACCTTGGGCTGGTTTCGCAACGGCCGTGAGCGCGAGATCGAGCGCAAGCTGGGCTTTGGCCTGGTCGATCTGCTCACCCTGCCCTGGCGCAGCCGCTGGCAAGGCTGGCAGTTGGAGCAGGCCACGTTGGAGGCTGCGCAGCAAACCTTGCTGCTGGCCGCAGACACACGCCGCGCCTGGTTGAATGCCGTGGCCGCCGAGCAAGCGCTGGCCGCCCACACCCGCATGCATGATGCTGCAGCGCTGGGCGGTGAGCTGGCCCGGCGCATGGCGGCCGTGGGCAACTTCAGCAAACTCGACCAGGCGCGTGAGCTGGCCCAGCAGCAGCAAGCGGCCGCGCAGCTGGTGCGGGCCGAGCTGGCAGCGCAACAGGCGCGCGCGCAATTGGCCCAGCGCATGGGCCTGTGGGGCCCGCAGCTCGATTTTGTGCTGCCCCAGGCCCTGCCGCCGCTGCCCAAAAGCGCCAGCGATTTGCGCAGCGGCGACGATGCCGAGGCCACCGCGCTGCGCGAACGCCTGGACCTGGGCGCACTGCGCCGCAACCTGGAAGTGAGCACCGATCGCCAAGGCTGGGCCGCCTTGGGAGCCGTATTTGGCGACATCGGCGCCAGCTACAGCCGCAACACCAGCACCGAGCGCGATAGCGGCCACCAGGACCGCACCCGGGGCTGGGAGCTGGATGTGCCCTTGCCGCTGTTCGACTGGGGGTCGGCCGCCAGCGCCATGGCGCGCCACCAGGTGCACGCCAATGCGGCGCAGCTGCGCGAGAGCGCCATCCGGGCGCGCAGCGAGGCCCGCAGCAGCTGGCGCGCTTACCGCACCGCCTGGGACCTGGCCCACCAGCAGCAGACCGAAGTGCTGCCACTCGCGCAACTGGTGCAGCAAGAGACTATCTACCGCTACAACGGCATGTTGCTCAGCATCTGGCAGCTGCTGGCCCAGGCCCGCAGCACCACCCAGGCGGTGCTCACGGCGACCGAGGCGCAGCGCGACTTCTGGCTCGCCGAGACCGATCTGCAACTGGCGCTGAGCGGCACATCGCCGCAACCTGCAGCCGCCAGCGCGCGCGCAGCCAGCAACAGCGCCGTGCCTGCCGCCCCCGCAACCCAACCACAGGGCCACTGATATGCAACGCCGTCAATTTTTCTCCGGCGCCGCCTCGGCCTTGGCCGCTGCCGCCGTCAGCCCAGTGGCCATGGCCGCCCTGCCCGAGCCCGTCATCCAGACCAGCGCCGATACTGCCCCGCCACTGGCGCCGCCCAATGGCCGGCCCTACCAGCCGGTGGTCACCCTCAATGGCTGGACCCTGCCCTGGCGCATGAACGCTGGCGTCAAGGAGTTCCACCTGGTGGCCGAGGCCGTAGTGCGCGAGGTGGCACCGGGCTTTTTGGTCAATATGTGGGGTTACAACGGCCAGTCGCCCGGTCCCACCATCGAAGTGGTCGAAGGCGACCGGGTGCGCATCTTTGTCACCAACCGCCTGCCCGAAGCCTCAACGGTGCACTGGCATGGCCAGCGCCTGCCCAATGGCATGGATGGCGTGGGCGGACTCAACCAGCCCCACATCCCACCGGGCAAGACCTTTGTCTACGAGTTCGAGGCGCGCCGGCCTGGCACCTTCATGTACCACCCGCATTCGGACGAGATGGTGCAGATGGCGATGGGCATGATGGGCCTGTGGATCACCCACCCCAAGGGCCGCCACCCGCAGATTGCCGAGGTGGCGCGTGACTACGCCTTTCTGCTGAGCGCCTATGCGGTGGAGCCCGGCGCGATGACGCCCAAGGTGGCCGAGATGACGGACTTCAACATCTGGACCTTCAACAGCCGGGCCTTCCCTGCGATCACGCCGCTGGTCGCAGGCCTGGGCGAGCGGGTGCGCATCCGCGTGGGCAACCTCACGATGACCAACCACCCCATCCATATCCATGGCCATGAGTTTGAGGTGACCGGCACCGACGGCGGCCCGGTGCCGCGCAGCGCGCGCTGGCCCGAGGTGACCACCGATGTGGCCGTGGGCCAGATGCGCCAGATCGAGCTGATCGCCGACGAACCGGGCGACTGGGCCTTTCACTGCCACAAAAGCCACCACACCATGGGCGCCATGGGCCACGATGTGCCAACGATGATTGGCGTGGACCACAAAGGCCTGGTCGGCCAGATCCAGAAGATCGTGCCCGACTACATGCTGATGGGCGAGCGCGGCATGGGCGACATGGGCGCGATGCAAATGCCGCTGCCCGACAACACCTTCCCGATGATGACCGGCAAGGGCCCCTTCGGCAATATCGAGATGGGTGGCATGTTCACCACCTTCAAGGTGCGCCGGGGCCTGGCCGCGCAGGACTACCGCGACCCCGGCTGGTATGCCCAGCCCCAGGGCACCGTGGCCTACGAGTGGCCGGGGGCGCCGCTGGATGCGCAAGCGCCGCGCCAGAGCCTGCCCGGCACGGCGCCCGGCGCGCCCAGCGTGCACAAGCCCGCCGCAGGCAGCGGCCATGCCAACCATTGAACCCCGGAGTCATCCCATGAACACCATCCCAAAAATACTGGCCTGTGCGCTGCTGGCCAGCGCCAGCAGCGCCTTTGCCCATGGCAGCGAAAGCCATGCAGCCACCCCAGCAACCGCCCATGCCACCCTGGCGGCCACCAAGGAACAAAAGGACTGGGGCATCGCCGGCGATCCCCGGCAGGCCACACGCAGCATCGCGCTGAACATGGGCGATGACATGCGCTTCTCGCCCGCGCACTTCACGGTGAAAAAGGGCGAAACCCTGCGCCTGCGTGTCGTCAACAAGGGCCAGGTCATGCACGAGGTGGTGCTGGGCACCAAGGCCTCGCTTGCGCAACACGCGCAGATGATGCTCAAGTACCCCGGCATGGAGCATGCCGAGCCCTACATGGCGCATGTCGCTCCGCAAAAAAGCGAGGACCTGGTCTGGCACTTCAACCGCGCCGGCAGTTTTGACTTTGCCTGCCTGATCCCCGGCCACTACCAGGCCGGGATGGCCGGCACCTTCACGGTCACCGAATGATGACGCGCCACAGCCCAAGACCAGCGATGCCCAAGCCCCACACCTACCAACGCCGCCAGACCCTGCAGATGATGGCCGCCGGCCTGGCGACAGCCATCGCCGCCCAGCCGGCGCTGGCAGCCACGCCCATGGAAGTCTGGAAAGACCCGAACTGCGGCTGCTGCAAGGACTGGATTGCGCGGATGGAAAAGGCCGGTTTTAGCGCCACCGTGCACGACAGCGGCAACCAGGCAGTGCGCGCCAGGCTGGGGCTACCGCTGCGCCTGGGCTCCTGCCACACCGCCGTGGTGGGCGGCTATCTGGTGGAAGGCCATGTGCCGCCCGCCGATGTGCGCAAGCTGCTGCAGCACAAGCCCAAGGCCCTGGGCATTGTCGTGGTCGGCATGCCAGTGGGCAGCCCCGGCATGGACGGACCCGCCTACGGCGGCCGCAAGGACCCGTTTGATGTGCTGCTTGTCAGCAAAACCGGAGCAGGCAGCGAGGTGACAACCCGCGTTTTCAGCAGCTACCGCGACTGAGCACACCACGATTTTTTATAGACATTTGGAGCACTGAATGAACACCACCACTTCTACCCTCGCCGCCTTCACCCTGGCTTGCAGCCTGCTGACCCCAGCGCTGGCCCAGAACCATGCCGACCACGCCAGCCATGGCAGCGCAGCACCGGCCACCGCGCCAGCAGCGGCCGCCACGGCCGAGGCGGTGATGACTGCCGGCGAGATCACCCGCGTGGACAAGCGCGCGAGCAAGCTGACCATTCGCCATGAGGACATCAAGAACCTGGACATGCCGGCCATGACCATGGTGTTTGGCCTCAAGGACAGCACGCAGGTGGCGCAATTCAACCCGGGCGACAAGGTACGCTTTCATGTGCAGGACGAAGGCGGCAGCCTGACCATCACCCGCATTGAGCGGGCCGAGTAACCGCTGCTGGCGCTATCCGGCCCCGTCTGGCCCTAGCTGACCCTATGGCACCCCAGATCCAGCCAGATCTGGGGCGGGCCTGCGCTGCCAGCACCTACACTGTGCAGCCATGCAAAGCCTCCAAGCCTTCCAAGCGCAGCTGCACAGCGGCGCGCTGCGCGGCGCCCGCCAAATCAAGCTGTCGGCGGGCCTGCGCGAGTTTCCACGCGAACTTTTTGCGCTCGCAGACACCCTCGAAGTGCTCGACCTCTCGGGCAACCAGCTCGCCAGCCTGCCCGATGACCTGAGACGCTTTGGCCAGTTGCGGGTGCTGTTCGCATCGAACAACCCGTTCACCGAGCTGCCCCGCGTGCTGGGCCGCATGCCCCGGCTGGAGATGGTGGGCTTCAAGGCCTGCCAGATCCGCACCGTGGCGGCCGATAGCCTGCCCGCGCAGCTGCGCTGGCTGATCCTGACCGACAACCAGATTACCGAGCTGCCTGAGACCCTGGGCGAGCGCCCGCGCCTGCAAAAGCTGATGCTGGCCTGCAACCAGTTGCAGGCTTTGCCGCGCGGCCTCGCCCGCAGCCCCCGGCTGGAGCTGCTGCGCCTGGCCGGCAACCGCTTTACCACCCTGCCGCCCGAGGTGCTGGCCATGCCGGCGCTGGCCTGGCTGGCGATGGCCGGCAACCCGATGACCCAGCACAGCGAGCAGCAGGCGCTGCAAGCGCAGGCCCTACGCGCCTGGCGCAGCCAGGATCTGCAGCGGCATGAACTGCTGGGGCAAGGGGCCAGCGGCCATATCTACCGCGCCAGCCCTGTGGATGGTGCTGCCGATGTGGCGCTGAAAGTGTTCAAGGCGGGCCAGACGAGCGATGGCACGCCCCAGTCGGAAATGGCCGCAGGCCTGGCAGCTGGCGAGCACCCGCATTTGCTGACACCGCTGGCGGTGCTGCAGCCGGATGCAGCGGCTGAAATCGACCCATCCATGTTGGCGATGGTCCTGCCGCTGCTGCCCCCCGGCCTGCAGCCCTTGGCCGGCCCGCCCAGCCTGGCGAGCTGCACGCGCGATGTCTATGCCGACGGCGCCCGCTTTGCACGCCCTGCCGCGCAGCGCCTGCTCGCGCAGGTGCGCAGCGCCGTCGCACATCTGCATGGCCGGGGCATGTTGCATGGGGATCTGTATGCCCACAATATCTTGTGGAACCCGGACACTGGCGACGCGGTGCTGAGCGATTTGGGCGCCGCATCAATGCTGGGCGAGTTGCCAGCGGCGCAGCGCCTGCAGCTGCAGCAGATGGAGCTGCGCGCGCTGCAGCATCTGGAAGCCGAGGTGCAGGCGCGCACGCGGTAAATGCGCCGGGCCTGCCCGGCGCAACGCCTTACTTCAGGAAAGCAGGCTTGGCGTAGCCGGGGAACTGGCTGTCCACCACGGCCTTGAACTCGGGCGAGCGGTAGGCGGCAGCCAGGTCCTGGGCCCAAGCGCTTTTCTCGTTGCCGGTCTTGACGGCGACCACGTTCAGGTACTGGTCGGGCGTGTTCTCCAGTACCACGGCTTCACTCAGCTTCAGGCCCGAGGAGACGGCAAAGTTGCCGTTGACGACCACGTAATCGGCGTCTTCGAGCACGCGCGGCAGCTGGGCTGCTTCGAGCGCCACAAATTTGAGCTTGTGCGGGTTGGCCGCCAGGTCCAGCTCGGAGATGCGGGCCGGGTTCACACCCTCTTTCACCTTGACGAGGCCAGCTTGCTGCAGCACCAGCAGGGCGCGCGCCAGGTTGCTCGGGTCATTGGGCAAGGCCACCTTGGCACCGCTTTGGATATCGGCCAGAGTCTTGTGCTTTTTGCTGTACACGCCCATGGGCGCCACCGGGCCTTGCACGATGGCCGTCAACGCCAGCTTGCGGTCGGTGGTGAACTGGTCAAAGTAGGCGCGGTGCTGGAAGAAGTTCGCGTCCAGCGAGCCATCGGACAGCGCCAGGTTGGGCTGCACATAGTCGTTGAACTCGATCAGCTTGATCTGGTAGCCCTTTTTCTCCAGCTGCGGCAGGATGCCTTTTTGCAGCAGGTCGTAGTTGGAGCCGGCAGTGGCGCCAATCTTGAGGCTCTTCTTGGCCGCATCCTGGGCCATGGCAGGCAGGGACACAGCAGCAATCAAGGCCAGGGCAGCGCCAGCCACCACGGCACGGCGCCCAGCGGCGAAGGAAAAGCGAGCAGACATCAAAAACTCCGAGCAATCTGAAAAACAGCTGCTGACCCGACAAAACGTTTCTAAGTTTTTCTCAGCAGTGCAGCAAAGCAGCGAGTATGAACCTGCCAACTGCCTCTCACTCAGAAATTATCGAAATCAGCTCATTACAAACGCATATATAGAGCTAGTGTCTCGGGCGCATGCAGCAAAAAGCCGCCTGTCGCGAGAACAGGCGGCTCGTCATAAAACGGCCGGTGCCATCTGGCATCGACCGGGAAGCTGAAAGACTCAGGGGCGGTTCCAGACCTGGATCACGCCTTGCATCATATGTGCCAGCGAGTCTGCTGCAGCTGCGCTGGTGCCTGGCCAGATCGTTAATGTGAAGGCCAGCAGCACGGCCAGCACCAAGGCAATAAAAGAGGCTGCATCTAACCAATGGCTGTGGTGGTGAAACATGGTGAACCTCCTTTCCACCGAGACGGGAACTGCTGAACAGAGGCCTCTGCCACCCCAACGCGGGATGGGTACTGTGGAATGCCTCTATTGCACCATGGGGATTTCCCCCTGTCTGTCAGAAAACGTCTGTGCTTATACGGTTGTTTGTTGAACAAATAGCCCAGGAATCGGCCGGATAACCCCACAGCCAGCTTGGCACTTTTTGGGAATCGATCTGCATACCAGAAGGCGATCGTCCACAAGCCCTTTATCCACCGCATTTATTGCTATTCTTTTTGATATCAGTTCAGCACTTATCGGCAGGCCCGGTGGCCGCGAGAGCCTGCATGTTGCCGCGGTGTTAAGCGAACTTGTAGACATCTTTACTTCAACGTCAGGCAACTTCCCGCAAAGCAGTGCCCAAAAACAAGAGGCCCATCGCTGGCTAGCGCCCTGGTCCAGCCCTGCCCCTGGCAAGCGCTTGGTGCGACAATACGACCCAGCCCTGCAAGCTGGCCGCAAGCCGCGTCTGTATGGGCTTTGCCAGCCATGAGCGGTTGGCCAGCCCGCTAGTCGCCCAGCCATCACCGCCACCGGATGCGGGGTACCAAACCTGCCACTCCGCTGGAGCCATGGTCGCGACATGCAACTTGTATTTTTTGAAACCAGGCGGCACCGCATGCGTCGGTACCTCCAGCAGCTGACATGACCCTCCCTTTGGCCCAGCCCCTCTCCACTGCAGACATCCGCCTGAGCGATGTGCACCTTAACCGAGGTGCGCAGACGGTGTTTCAGGGTCTGAGCCTGCATCTGACGCAGCAGCGCATTGGGCTCATCGGCGACAACGGCGCGGGCAAGACCAGCCTGTTTCGGCTGCTGTGCGGGCTGGAACATGCCCACCAGGGCAGCGTGCAGGTCGCAGGCTGCGATGTGCAGCGCCAGCGCGAGCAATTGCCCGGCGTGGTGGGCCTGATGTTCCAGAATCCCGATGACCAGATCATCTTCCCCACCGTGGAAGAAGAGCTGGGCCTGAGCCTGCAATACCGTGGCGTGGCTCGCAAGGCGGCCATCGTGCAGGCGCGGGGGTTTTTGGCCGCACGGGGCCTGGCCGACTGGGCGCCGCGCGCCGTCAGTGGCCTGAGCCAAGGCCAGCGCCAGCAGGTCTGCTTTTTGGCAATGCTGATGGCCGCCCCGCAGGTGATGCTGCTCGACGAGCCTTTTGCCAGCCTGGATCTGCCCGGCCAGGCACGCCTGGCGCGTGAGCTCGATGCCGCTCCAGCCCAGGTCATCATCTCCACCCATGTGCTGGACCATGTGCGCCACTTCGAGCGCGTGCTGTGGCTGGACCAGGGCCAGCTGCGCGGCGACGGCCCCGGTGCTGCCGTCTGCGCGGCCTATGAGGCCGATGTCCAAGCGCGTATTTCCCATCAGCGGGATGCGGCAGCCGCCGCCCCCAACACGCCAGGGGCGCCGTGATGGGCACGCTCTACAGCGAAATCCCCAGCTGGATGCACCGGCTGCCTGCCGGGCTCAAGCTCTTGCTGCTGGCCCTGAGCAGCATGGCCTTGCTGGCGCTCAGCGATCTGCGTATACAGGCGCTGGCGTTTGCTGCGATTGCCTTCTTGTACGCCAGCCTGGGCGCGGCCTCGCGCCCCACGCGCCGGCTGGTGGTGGTGGCCGTGATTGCGTCGGCGCTGGTGGGCGGCCTGCATGCAGCCACCGGCCAGCCCTGGCTGGGCCTGGCCAGCGGCCTGCGCCTGGTCAGCACGACGATGCTGGGCGCGATGCTGACGGCAACCACCCGTTTTGGCGATCTGCTGGGCGTGGCCGAATGGCTGCTGTCGCCGCTCGCCCGCCTGGGCCTGCCAGTCGAGCGCCTGGCGCTGCAGCTGGGGCTGATGCTGCGCTTTGCCGAACAGTTCTTTGTGCAATGGCAGCGTCTGGCCGATGCCCACCGGGTGCGCACCGGCCGCCCGGGCGGCTGGCGCTTGCTGGCACCCCTGACCATCCATATGCTCATCACCGCCCGCAAGGTGGCCGATGCGCTGGCCATTCGCCTCAAGCTCTAGCTGCGCTGCGCCCTCATCCACTCTTAGAAAGACACAGACATGCCTATGACCGCCGAGCACCGCTCCGAAACCCGCGCCCAGCGCATAGCCCTGGTGGCCCTGTTTGCGGCGCTGATGGCCGCTTTCGGCCTGATCCCCAAAATCGATCTGCCGTTGGGCGTGCCGATTACCGCGCAGACGATGGGCGTGATGCTGGCCGGCTGCATGCTGGGAGCCGCGATGGGCTTCCAGGCCCTTTTGCTGTTTCTCGCGGCAGTCGCGCTGGGCCTGCCGTTGCTGTCCGGCGGCCGGGGCGGCATGGGCGTATTTTTCTTGCCCTCCGCAGGCTATCTCCTCTCGTACCCTTTGGCGGCAGCTGTTGCTGGGCTGGTGATGCGCAACTTGGCTGGCAAGGGCCCCTCATCGCCCATGCGCCTGGCCGCGTGCGCCTTTGTCGCATCAGTGCTGGGCGGTATTGTGGTCGTCCATGTCTTTGGTGTCGTGGGCCTGATGCTGCTGGCCAAGCTGAGCTTGGTGCAGGCCGCCGTTGGCACCCTGGTGTTTGTGCCCGGTGACCTGGTCAAGTGCGTGCTGGTGGCGCTGATTGTGCACACGGTGGCACGCGGCCTGCCCGACTGGCGCTTTGGCGGGCGCCGCCTGTGAGCGGTTTGGCAACGCCCCTGCCGCCCTGGCAGCGCCTGGTGCATGGCCCGCTGGCCCACTGGGCGCAGCAGCGGCCCGATGCTGTTGCCATTGATGACGGCGTGCAACGCATTGGCTTTGCCGATCTGCATGCCGCCGTAGCGCAGCGGGCCCAGGCCCTGGAGGCCCGGAATGCACCGCACACACGCCTGCTGGATGCCAGCCAGCCCCCAGCAGCGCTGATCACCGATTTTTTGGCCACCAATGCCAGCGGCCGCTGCGCCGCGCTGGGCGACAGGGCCTGGTCGCCCGCGCAGCAAGCGCAGGCGCAGCAATGGATTGATGCGCTGGCCGCCACACCCCGCGACCACTACGCCGATGCTGCGCTGCAACCCTTCTACATTGGCTTTACCTCGGGCAGCACCGGGCTGCCCAAGGGCTTTCGGCGCCACCACCAGTCCTGGAGCGAGAGCTTTCGCGTGTGCGTCGATAGCTTTGGCCAGGCCGCCAACGGCTGCGTGATGGCCCCTGGCAGCCTGTCGCATTCGCTGTTTTTGTTTGGCGCGCTGCAGGGTATCTGGACGGGCGGCGGTATGCAGCTGCAGCCGCGCTTTTCTGCCAGCCAGTGCCTGGCAACCCTGCGCCAGCGGGCCACGCCTTGCCTGGTGGCCGTGCCCAGCCAGCTGCTGGTGATCCTGCAACTGGCCGAGCGCCGTGCGATCGCGCCGGTAGAGTCGCTCCAGCTGCTGATGATCAGCGGCGCACGCTGGATGCGCCAGCACACGCCGGCGCTGCAGGCGCTGTTCCCCCGTGCGCGGATTGTCGAGTTCTATGGCGCCTCGGAATCGAGCTTTATCGCCTGGATGGATGCCGATGCCGAGGCCTCGCCGCAGGCGGTGGGGCGGGCCTTCAGCAATGTGCAGCTGCAGATCCGCGATGCCGACCTGCAGCCACTGCCCAGCGGCAACGTGGGCACCATCTGGCTCAAGAGCCCCATGCTGTTTATCGACTATGTGGGTGCGCAGGCCGATGCGACTGCTGCCCTGCGCGATGGCGACTGGCTCAGCGTGCGCGATATGGGCAGCCTCGATGCGCAAGGCCTGCTGACCCTGGTGGGACGCGAGAAGCGCATGATCGTCACCCAGGGCAAAAACCTGTTCCCCGAAGAGGTGGAAGCGGTGCTCTGCGAGCACCCGCGCGTGGCCGCTGCATCGGTGCATGGCGTCGATGATGCGCTGCGCGGCAAGCAGGTTTGGGTCGCGCTGCAATTGCGTGACGATGCCAGCCCCTCGCCTGCGCAGCCGCCACTGCAGCCGCTGGCCGATGCCGCGCTGGCCCGTGAGCTGGCCGACTGGTGCCGCAGCCAGCTCGAAGCGCACAAATGCCCACGCCGCTGGTTCAGCGCCACGCCCTGGCCGCAAACGGCCAGCGGCAAGACGGACCACCCCAGGCTTGCACAATGGCTGGCAGCCGCACTGCCCAGCACCGACAAAACAGCTTGATCGCGCAACACCACCATGCCCACTTCCTCCGTCTTTATCGCCAGCCAGGCCCGCAGTGCCGTGGTGCCGGTGGGCGGCGCCTTCAAGCAGCTGCAGCCGCATGAGTTGGCCGCGCCCGTGCTGCAGGCCTTGCTACACCGCGCAGGGCTGCCCGCCGATGCCGTCGATGCCGTGGTGCTGGGCAATGCCCTGGGCGCCGGCGGCAACCCGGCACGCATGCTTGCGCTAGCGGGCCAGCTGCCGCTGCACTGCGCCGCCTACACGGTCGACACGCAGTGCTGCGCGGGGCTCGACGCTATCGCGCTGGGCGCCAGCCTGGTTGCCAGCGGCCAGGCCGAGGTGGTGGTGGCCGGTGGCGCCGAGGCCTGGAGCCGCGCCCCCATCCGCGCGACCCGCCCCTTGCATGCGGGCGACAGTGCCCAGCCCTATGAGCGCCCGCCCTTCGCCCCGCCGCCGCATGAGGACCCGGATCTGCTACTGGCCGCCGCCCGCTATGCCGCCAGCGCCGGCCACAGCCGCGCCGCGCAAGACAGCTATGCGGCCGCCAGCCATGCACGCGCGCTGGCAAGCGCCGCCGTGCTGGCGCGCGAGATCATCCCCGTGGCCGGTGTCGTGCACGATGCCTTTCCGCGCGCCTTGCGCCAGCGCCAGCTGGACCGCATGCCGGTGGTCGCGCAGACCGATGCCGACCTGGCCGACGAGGCGCGCCGCGACCATGCCGTGAGCACCGTCGCCATCTCACCCAAGGCCGATGCCGCCGCGCTGGTGCTGCTGGTCAGCGAAGCCGTCTGCCGGCGCTGGGGCCTGCAGCCCGGCGCGCAATGGCTGGGCCACCAGTCGCTGGGCGGCTCGCCTGCGATGCCCTTGGTGCTGGCCTTTGAGGCTGCCCAGGCCTTGCTGCAGCGAGAGGATGTGGGCTGGTCGCAGCTGGCCGCCATCGAATTGCACGACGCCTTTGCGGTGCAGGGCCTGCAATGGCAGGCGCTGCTGCAAGACCAGGGTGCGGATGCCAGCCTGCTCAACCGCCATGGCGGCGGCATCGCACGCGGCCACCCGATTGGTGCATCGGCGGCAGTGGCCTTGGTCCGCGTGCTGGCGGATCTGCAGCAGGTATCGCCTGCAACGCCCGGCGCACTGGGCCTGGCGGCTGTGGCCGGTGCCGGCGGCCTGGGCAGCGCGGCGCTGGTGCGTCAAACGGCGCTGCTATATTGACTGCATGCTCAGCACCCTAGCCATTGCCAACTACCGCTCCTTGCGCCAGCTGCTGGTGCCGCTGGGGCAGCTCACCGTCATCACCGGACCCAATGGCAGCGGCAAAAGCAGTGTCTACAAGGCCCTGCGGCTGCTGGCCGATATCGCCCATGGTGGCGTGGTGCGCTCCTTGGTGCGCGAGGGTGGGCTGGCATCTACCCTCTGGGCGGGGCCCGAAGAAATCACGGAGCGCATGCGCCGTGGCGACGTGCCGGTGCAAGGCACGGTGCGGCGCAAACCGGTGCAACTGCAGCTGGGTTTTGCGTCCGACGATGAGGGCTTTGGCTACGCAATCGATATCGGTATGCCCACACCTTCGGTCGCGCTGCAGGTCTTTGCGCATGATCCGGAAATCAAACACGAAGCGCTGTGGGCCGGCCCCCACTGGCGCCCCAGCGCCACCCTGGTGGAGCGCCAGGCTGCCCAACTGCGCCTACGCGGCAGCGGACGCTCGGCGCAAGGCTGGCAGCCCGTCGAGCGCCCTATCCCGCGCTGGGCCAGCATGCTGACCGAGTTTGTCGACCCCGTTGCCGCGCCCGAGATGCTGACGGTGCGCGAGCAGCTGCGCTCCTGGCGCTTTTACGACCATTTCCGCAGCGATGTGGATGCCCCCGCGCGCCAGCCGCAGCTGGGCTCTTATACGCCGGTGCTCAGCAACGATGGCGCCGATCTGGCAGCGGCCTGGGAAACCATCCACGCCATTGGCGACCACGAGGCGCTGATGGCAGCGGTCGACGATGCGTTTGCCGGCGCCACCATCTCCGTACACCAGGATGGCAGCCGCCTAGCGCTGCTGATGCACCAGCCCGGCCTGCTGCGCCCGTTGCACACCAATGAGCTGTCCGACGGCACCCTGCGCTACTTGCTATGGATTGCCGCGCTGCTGACACCGCGCCCGCCGCAGATGCTGGTGCTCAATGAGCCCGAAACCAGCCTGCATCCCGACCTGCTGCCTGCCTTGGGCCGCCTGGTGGCGGTGGCTGCGCGCCAGACGCAGGTGATCGTCGTCACCCATGCCAACCGGCTGCTGGCTGCGCTGGAAGACGCCGCAGCCGAGCTGGACTACCAGGCCATCCATTTGGAAAAGAATCTGGGCGAGACCCATATTGCTAATATCCCGGCGAGCGAGCTGCCGCGCTGGCAATGGCATGAGCGCTAGCTGTTGAAGGCGCCTCAGTCCAGGCGCTTGAAGTACGCGTCGATCTCGGCGCGGGCCGTCAAGGTCTGGTTCACCGCTGCTCCGGTATCTTCGTAGCCCAGCGCCATGCCGCAGACCACGGTTTGCGTGGCGGGCAGCGCCAGCGCATCGCGGATCAGACCCGGGTACGAGGCCATGGCGCCAATGGCACAGGTGGCCAAACCGCGTGACTGCGCCGCCAGCATCAGGCCGTAGATGGCCATGCCCAGGTCCATATAGCCGCCCGGCCCAAAGCCGCTGTCGATGGTGATGATGAGGGCCACGGGCGCATCAAAAAAGCGAAAGTTGCGCCCAAACTGCGCGCCCCGCCCCGCTGCATCGCCCCGCTCCACGCCCAAGGCGCCATACAAGGCCTGGGCAGCGGCCACCTGGCGCTTGCGCAGCGACAGCGGCAGAGGGTTGGGGAAATAGCCATAGTCCTCGGCCTCTTGCTCGCCCGCCGCATAGGCCTGCTGCAGGCGGCTGGAGAGCTGCTCACGCCGCGCGCCGCACACCTGCCAGAAGTAGCCGGGCTGCAAATTGGCGCCACTGGGCGCACGCCGCGCCTCCTGCAGGCAATCGTGCAGCAGTGCATCGGCCACCGGCTGCGGGGTAAATCCACGCACCGAGCGGCGCAGTAGCGCGCTGCTGGCAGCTGGCGAGTCGGTGGTGATAAGAGAGGCAGACAGGGGCTTGTTCATGGCAGTGGCCGCCATTGTAGTGAATGGGCGCTTTGCTGTGCCATCCAGCCCGCTTGCGCCACGCGGGAAGCGCTGCGCGGGAAGCGCCGCGCAGGCAGCGCCGACTTGCAGCACAATCCATGCACTTCTGTCCGTTCTGCCTCGCCCTTCGCCATGTCGACCTCTTCTCCCTCTTCTGACCAAACACAAGCGGCCCCCAGTGGCAATATGCTGCTCTGGATCCTGTTGGCGCTGGCCCTTGGATTCGCCGTCTGGCAGCCGCGCAGCCCGCAGGCGACCATGGCGCTGGTCGATTGGCAGACCATCGGCGCGCTGGCGGGCCTGCTGGCGATCACCCAGGCGGTCGAGCGCAGTGGCATGCTGCAGGCCACGGCGCAGCGGCTGCTGACTCGGGTATCGACCTTGCGCGGCCTGGCACTGCTGCTGACGGCAACAGCAGCGCTGCTGTCGGCCCTGGTGACCAACGATGTCAGCCTGTTTCTGCTGGTGCCGCTGACGGCCGTGCTGGCAGCGCAGGCCCATTTGCCGTTGGCGCGCCTCGTGGTGCTGCAGGCCTTGGCGGTGAATGCCGGCTCTGCCTTGACCCCCATCGGCAACCCGCAAAACCTCTACCTCTGGCACCGCTCTGGCGAGAGCTTTCTGGGCTTTATGGCGATGATGGGCCCGACCGTCGCCATCATGCTGGCCTGGCTCCTGGTGGCAGTGTGGTGGCTGGTGCCGCGCACCGCCATCACGCTCAAGCCGGCTACTGCACCCGTTGCCGTACAGCCGCGTCTGCTGAGCATCGCGGTGCTGCTGTTTGTGGCCTTTGTCATCGCGCTGGAGCGCCACTGGACCTTGGCCGGCCTGGGCCTGGTATTTGGCGTGTTTGCGCTGGCAGCGCCCAAGGTACTGCGCGGTGTGGACTGGGCCTTGCTGGCCACCATTGCGCTGATGTTTGTGGTGCTGCGCCAGGTGGCGGAGCTGCCTGCGATGCAGGCGCTGCTGCTGCAGTGGCCGATTGCCGAGGGCTGGCGCGCCTACCTGGCCGCCATTGTGGCCTCGCAAGTGATTAGCAACGTGCCCGCCACCATCTTGCTCGACGGCACCGTGCGCGACCTGCCCGCCCTGGCCGCCGGGGTCAGCGTGGGCGGCTTTGGCTGCGTGCTGGGCTCGCTCGCCAACCTGATCGCGCTGCGCCTGGCGCGCCTGCCCAACGGCCTGTGGGAGTTTCATCGCATCAGCATTCCGTTCTTGCTGGTGTGCGCGGCCTCGGCGGCGTTGCTGCGTTTGGGCTAATACGGCGCCCAAGCTGTGTATACAATACAAACCATTGATTTTATGTGGCAGCTCTGCGATGAAAATAGCGACTTGGAACGTCAACTCCCTCTCCGTCCGCCTGCCACAGGTGCTGGAATGGCTGGCGGCCAACCCGGTCGATGTGCTGGGCCTGCAGGAGCTCAAGCTGACCGATGACAAGTTTCCGCATGAGGCTTTGGCGGAGGCCGGCTACCAGGCAGTGGCCTTTGGCCAGAAGACCTACAACGGCGTGGCCCTGCTCAGCCGGGGCGAGCTCAAGGATGTGGTGCGCGCCAACCCGCAGTTTGCCGATGAGCAGTCGCGCATCATCGCCGGCACGGTGGCCAGCCCGGCTGGCGATATCCGGGTGATCAACTGCTACTTCGTCAACGGCCAGGAGCCCGGCTCGGACAAGTTTGCCTACAAGCTGCGCTGGCTCAGCGGGCTGGAAGCCTATGTGAAGGCCGAGATGGCCTTGCACCCGCGCCTGGTGCTGGTGGGCGACTTCAATGTGGCGCCGGAAGACCGCGACAGCTACGACCCCGATGGCCTGCGCGACACCATCCACCACACCAAGGAGGAGCGCGATGCCTTCCAGGGCCTGCTTGCCTTGGGCCTGACCGATGCCTACCGCCTGTTTGAGCAGCCCGAAAAAAGCTACAGCTGGTGGGACTACCGCATGCTGGGCTTCCAGAAAAACCGGGGCCTGCGCATTGACCATATCCTGGTGAGCGACGCACTCAAGGGTGCGGTGAGCGCCTGCACGATTGACCGCGCACCGCGCAAGAACAAGCAGCCCAGCGACCATGCGCCGGTGGTGGTGACCCTGGGCTGAGCGACGCAAAAGCGTAGCCGCACCATGCAAAAACGGGCCGCAGCCCGTTTTTTTGTTATCTGCGCTGCGCCCAGCGCAGCACCCTCATCAAGACTTGGGATCGGTCTCCGGCAGCGGGTGCATGGCCAGCGCGGCCTCGGCATCGAGCTTGCGGCTCAGGGCCTCGGCGTCTTCTTCGGACAGCAGCTCGCCCTCCCACTTGGCGACCACGGCAGAGGCCAGCGAGTTGCCCACCGCATTGGTCGCGGAGCGCCCCATGTCCAGGAAGGTGTCGATGCCCAGGATCAGCAGCAGACCTGCTTCAGGGATATTGAAGTGGCTCAAGGTGGCGGCAATCACCACCAGTGAAGCGCGCGGCACGCCGGCAATGCCCTTGGAGGTGAGCATCAGCACCAGCAGCATGGTGATCTGCGTGGCCAAGGACAGCTCGATGCCATAGGCCTGTGCGATGAACAAGGTCGCAAAGGTGCAGTACATCATCGAGCCATCGAGGTTGAAGGAGTAACCCATCGGCATCACAAAGCTCGAGATCTTGCGCTTGACGCCAAAGCGGTCCAGCGCGTCGAGGATCTTGGGGTAGGCCGCTTCCGAGCTGGCCGTGGCAAAGGACACCATAAAGGCCTCCTTGATGAGGGTCAGCAGCTTGAACACGCGCTTGCCCAGGAATGCCATACCGGCCAGCACCAGCAGCGACCACAGGATGAACAGGCCCAGGTAGAACTCGCCCATGAACACGGCGAACTTGAGCAGAATGCCCAGGCCATTGATCGCCACGGTCGAGGCCATGGCCGAGAGCACCGCCAGCGGCGCGAGCTTCATCACATAGCCGGTGATCTTGAGCATCACGTGTGATAGCTCATCAATGGCGGCCAGAAGCGTCTTGGCCTTGTCGCCCAGCGCGGCCATGGCCACACCAAAGAACATCGAGAACACGACGATCTGCAGGATCTCGTTGTTCGCCATCGCTTCGGCAAACGACTTGGGCACCGTGTGGTTGATGAACTCGCGCAAGGTGAACTTGCCGGTGGCCAGGTTGGTGGCCGCGCTCACATCGGGCAGCGGCAGACCGAGGTTGGCGCCTGGCTGCAGCACGTTGGCCAGCACCATGCCCAAGAGCAGCGACACGAGCGATGCGGTCAGGAACCACATCATCGCCTTGAAGAACACCCGCCCCACCGAAGCAGCATCGCCCATGTGCGCAATGCCCACCACCAGGGTCGAGAACACCAGCGGCCCGATCAGCATCTTGATCAGGCGCAGAAACACATCCGAGACGATAGCGATATAGCCAGCAATATCCTTGGCAGCGGCTGCATCCGCAGCGCCTGCGTTGACTGCGTAGCCCAGTGCAATACCGGCCAGCATCGCCGCCAAAATCCACAGCGCCGACGAAGAGCCCTTTTTGCCCGTGAGAGCCATAACCAATACCTTTGATGTCTGTGATTTATGGTGCTGTCCAGGGCGATCTGGGCCTCGTATGCGGCACATCAGCAAGGCGTTCATGCTGGGCTGTGTGCGCTTTTTCCAGCCCGGGCAGGCTTTGCTGCCGGGAGCAAGCGGCGGTTCGGCCGCAAAAGGGAAGAGCGATGAGGCTGCCTTGGACGGCAGGATTGCAGGTTCTGCGGGCCCGATTGTAGCCGCAAGTTTTTACGGGTAAACGCGTACGCCTTGAGAAAGTGGGCACCTACATGGTAATTTTTTCCCAATTCACGGGAAATATTACAAAGCTGCCAGGCAACTTACGGCGCAGTGCGGGCGGCCCCACAGGCAGTCTGCCCGCTTTCGCATAGACGTCTTGTAACAGCTTATTCAGAACGCGCGCGCTAGCGCGCGCGGGCGTCCTGCATATGCTGCAGCTCATCGGTATAGCGGCGCAGTTGCTGCGCCTGGCCTTGCAGCAGGGGCCGCACATCCAGCGGCAGGGCCGATTCCAGCACGCGCTGGTAGCGCTCGGCCACCAGCACCAGGCAGAGATTGCACTCGGCAATCAGGTCGCGGTCGCTGTGGAGGTTGGCGCGCTGCTTGAACTCGGTCCAGCCGCGATGCATGCGGCCAGCAGCACTGAGCCCGGGCCGCTCGACCAGCGGACTGGGTTCAGCCAGTTGCAGCTGCACATCCTGCAGCTGCCAGTCCATGGCGCGAAACTGCTCGGCCAGTGCATACAAATGGCTGCGCAGCGCAATCGCCCGGGCTTGCTCGCTGCCCGCGACCAGGCATTCCTCGCAATCGGCCAGGCCTTGCTGGAGCACGCGCACCGCATGCTGCACCTGGACGGCAGACAGCTGTTCGCCTTGCAGGCCGCTGATCGCGTGGTCATAGGCGGCACGCGCAATGGTCTTGGCTTCGGTCCAATCCATGGGATTGCTGCCGCGCACATGCTGCCACTGCACCTCCAGCTGGGTGGCCAGCGCATCAAAGCCCGAGGGATTGCGCTGCGCCGCATACCAGCCCAGCGCGAGCGCCGGGCGGTAGGCCTCAAAGGGCTGACCCGCCACATAAAAATCCATGCTTTGGTAGTGGCTGCGCCAGTAGCTGTCTTCACGCGCAGGGTTGCCCCACAGGGCCTTGGCCTTGGGCGGCAGACCGCCGGCCATCGCGCCGTGCAATGCATCGCCCGCCAACTGGGCCATGCCATTGGCGGTCGACGCTGCCAGCCGCAAGGTATTGAGCAGCGCCGAGCGCTGGCGGCCAATGCGTTCGGGCGAGTTGCGGTACGCCTGGGCCGAAAACACCGAAGTCATCTTTTGCATGGATTGCACCACCGGGCAGACAGTAATGGCCCATTGTGGCACGGTTCAAACCGCATCAATGGCTGGCCTCTGTCAGCGAAACCGCCGCCTTGGAGGCGGCGGTTGGTCTACCCTTCAAATGCGCTTACGCATCAATCATCGCTGGCCGACAGCCCCAGCTCCTGGATCTTGCGGGTGATGGTGTTGCGGCCAATGCCCAGGCGTTGGGCCGCTTCCATGCGCCGGCCATGGGTGGCGGCCAGTGCACTCTTGATCAGCTGCGATTCAAAGCGTCGGCTGAGCACATCCCAGACCTCGGTGCTGCCCGATTGCAGCAGCACATCGGCCTCGCGGGCCAGGTCGCCCTCCCAATCACCGCCCTGGGCTGCACCGCTGGCCAAGCCATGGACGGGCATGGACACGACGGGCTGGCTGGCAGGCACCTCAGCGGCAGCGGGCCGGTAGCTGTGGTCTTGCGGCGCGGCCTGCACGGCTTGCGCTGCGCTGGGCTGGCTGGGGGTGAGCGGCGGCGCAGCCGGCGTGGCCTGCAGCACTTCGGGCGGCAGATCCTGCACGGACACCCACTGCGCCGGCGCCATCACGGTGATCCAGTGGCAGATGTTCTCCAGCTGCCGCACATTGCCCGGGAACGCAAACTGGGCCAGTTGGGCCAGTGCCGCTTCAGACAACTGCTTGGGCTCCACCCCCAATTGCTTGGCGCTGGCTGCCAGAAAGTGGCGCGCCAGCATCGGAATGTCTTCCTTGCGCTCGCGCAGCGGTGGCAGGCGCAGGCGGATCACATTGAGGCGGTGGAACAAATCCTCGCGGAACACGCCCTTGTGCACCCGGTCTTCCAGGTTCTGGTGGGTAGCCGCTATCACGCGCACATGCGACTTGACCGGCACATGGCCGCCAACGCGGTAGAAATGCCCGTCAGACAGCACGCGCAGCAGCCGGGTTTGCAGGTCAAACGGCATGTCGCCGATTTCGTCCAGAAACAAGGTGCCGCCCTCAGCCTGCTCAAAGCGGCCCCGGCGCTGGGTTTGCGCGCCGGTGAAGGCACCTCGCTCATGGCCAAACAGCTCGCTCTCGAGCAAGTCCTTGGGGATGGCGGCGGTGTTGATGGCCACAAACGGGCCGCCTGCCACCGGCGAATGCTTGTGCAGCGCGCGCGCGACCAGCTCCTTGCCCGAGCCAGACTCGCCCGTCACCATCACCGTGACATTGCTTTGCGACAGCCGGCCGATGGCGCGGAACACATCCTGCATCGCAGGGGCCTGGCCCAGCATCTCGCCATTGCCGCCCGACTGGGACAGCTCGGGCGCCTGGCTTTCGCTTTGCTGCACGGCTCGCTTGATCAGCTCCACGGCCTTGGGCAGGTCAAACGGTTTGGGCAGGTATTCAAAGGCCCCGCGCTGGAAGGCCGAGACGGCGCTGTCCAGGTCCGAGTAGGCGGTCATGATGATGACCGGCAGCTGCGGATGGTCCTCATGCACCTGTTCGAGCAACTTCAGGCCATTGCCGCCCGGCATGCGGATGTCGCTGACCAGCACCGACGGCGCCAGCGCCTGGTCGCTCACATTGTCAAAGGCTTCGAGTACTTCCTTGGGATGCACAAAGCTGCGCGTGGGCAGCTGCTCGCGGGCGAGTGCCTTCTCCAGTACAAATCGGATCGACGGGTCATCATCCACTATCCAGATTGGTTTCATTGTCGCTATCACCCTACCCTTACAGTTCTACATACCGTGGTCCTGCAGCAAGGGAAGCCAACTGCCCCCTAGTCTGTCAACGGCAGCATGATGCGGAAATCCGTGCGCCCGGGCTCACTCTCGCATTCAATCAGGCCTTCATGCCGCTGCACAAAGGTCTGCGCCAGCGGCAAACCCAGGCCCGTGCCACCATCACGTCCGGTCACCAAGGGGTAGAAGATCCGCTCCTTGATGTCCGGCTCGATGCCAGGACCGTTGTCGATGACATGCAATTCCAGTGCCAACTTGTGCCGCTTGCGGCCCAAGGTCAGCTGCCGGGCAATGCGCGTGCGCAAAGTAATGCGCGCCTGGTCCTGGGCCATTTGCGGCACCAGCACCTGCGCAGCATTTTGCACAATGTTCAGCAAGGCTTGAATGAGCTGCTCGCGATCGCCGCGGATCTCGGGCAGCGAGGTGTCGTAATCGCGCTCGATGCGCAGGCCCTGCGGGTACTCGAGCAGCACCAGCTGACAGACGCGCTCGCAGACCTCGTGGATATTCACATCCCCCACCGTGTGCGGGTGGCGGTGCGGCGCGAGCAGGCGGTCGACCAGCGCCTGCAAGCGGTCGGCCTCGTGGATGATGACGTCGGTGTATTCCTTGAGCTGGGCATCGGGCAGCTCCAGCTCCAGCAGCTGGGCCGCGCCCCGAATGCCACCCAGCGGGTTCTTGATCTCGTGGGCGAGGTTGCGGATCAGCTCCTTGTTGGCCAGCGCCTGCTCGCGCACACGCTCCTCGCGGTCCTGCCGCACCTGTTGCTCCAGCGGCCACAGCTCCACCAGAATGCTCTCCTCCTCTTCCCACCAGGAGAGGTTGGCATGCACGGGAAAGGCGTCTTGCAGGCTGCGCCGCAATTGCGCCTCAAAGCGCAGCGACGAAAAGCGCTGCGCACGCGCATCGACCAGGGCCTTGTGGATCAGCTCATCGTCCTGGAAAAATCCGCCAAAGTAGTGGCCCAGAATGCTTTTGCGCGAGACGCCCAGCGCATTCTCCAGCGCCGCATTGACCCGCACGGCGGCGCCATCGAGCCGTATCACGGCGACCAAGGTGGCGATGTGTTCCAGCGCCTGCCATTCGCGATCCATGGCACGGAGGTCAGACATGGGATATGCCCCAAAAGGTTGAAGCTTTGATTATGGGGCCGGCAGGCGTTGGAGCTCACGCTGGATGCCAGCGATATCGCTGTCGTTGCGCGTGATTTCTTGCTTCAGATCGGCCACGCGCTTGGTGTAGAAGGCGGGGTTGCGCATCTCCAGCGCGTTTTTCTCGGGCTCGCCGTTGTTGTACTCACGCGCCAAAGCGAGCTTTTTGTCCTGGGCTTTTTTCAGCTCGGTCTCCAGGATGAGGCGCGCGTCGGAATCGCGGGCGCGGCCTTCGGCGGTGGTGGAGCGTGGCGCGGGTGTCGCAGCGGCGGGCGCACGCGCGGGGCGCGGGGCAGCTGCGGGGGCATTGGGTGCGGGTGCCGGGCTGGCAGCGGGTGTGTGCGGGCGCGTGCCTTGCACGATGGTGACATTGGCGCCTTCGACCACGGCGCAGCCCTTTTGCCGCGCCTTGGCCACATCGTTGGTGTATTCATTGCCACAGCGATAAATGCGATCCTGCGCCACCGCGCCTTGCGCACATGCCACTGCCACCATCAAAAACAACAACTTTGTATGCATAACCCCGTTTCGCCCGTTCACTCCACTTTGCCCGTATGTCCGTGACAGCCCGTTAGCGGCTTTGCACGATGGCCCCTCTCTGCAACCCGCAGTGTAGCTACAAAGGAGGCCGATCATGCCGAACAGTTCCTGCTGTTACAGATTCGCCGCTGTCCGGCCATGCCCCCTGCCCCAAGAACTCCCATAAAAAAACGGCCTGCCACCTTCGCAGGTCGGCAGGCCGTTTTGCCCAAAGGGCCAGGTCACGAGGACCTGGCCAGCAGGGGCTTACAGCGAGTAGTACATGTCGTATTCGACAGGGTGCACGGCTTGGCGGAAGCGGGTCACTTCGCCCATCTTCAGCTCGATGTAGGCGTCCAGCATGCTGTCGCTGAACACACCGCCCTTGGTCAGGAACGCGCGGTCGGCATCCAGTGCCTCCAGAGCCTGGTCCAGGCTGTGGCACACGGTAGGCACCAGCTTGTCTTCCTCGGGTGGCAGATGGTACAGATCCTTGGTGGCGGCTTCACCCGGATGGATCTTGTTTTCCACGCCGTCCAAACCGGCCATCAGCAGCGCTGCGAAGCCCAGGTAGGGGTTCATCAGGGGATCGGGGAAACGTGCTTCCACGCGGCGGCCCTTGGGGTTGCTCACGTAAGGAATACGGATCGATGCCGAGCGGTTCTTGGCCGAGTAAGCCAGCTTCACAGGCGCTTCGAAACCAGGAACCAGGCGCTTGTAGCTGTTGGTGCCAGGGTTGGTGATGGCGTTCAGCGCGCGAGCGTGCTTGATGATGCCGCCGATGTAGTACAGCGCGAAATCGGACAGACCGGCATAGCCGTCACCGGCGAACAGGTTCTTGCCGTCTTTCCACACGGACTGGTGCACGTGCATGCCCGAGCCGTTGTCGCCCGAGTAAGGCTTGGGCATGAAGGTCGCCGTCTTGCCGTAGGTGTCTGCCACGTTCCAGATCACGTACTTTTGCACCTGGGTCCAGTCGGCACGCTCGACCAGGGTCGAGAAACGAGTGCCCAGTTCATTCTGGCCAGCGCCCGCCACTTCGTGGTGGAACACTTCAACCGGGATGCCCAGCGATTCGAGCAGCAGCGACATTTCAGCGCGCATGTCCTGGGTGCTGTCAACAGGAGGCACAGGGAAGTAGCCGCCCTTGACGCGTGGACGGTGGCCACGGTTGCCGTTATCGAACTTGGCGCCGCTGTTCCAGGGTGCTTCGTACTCTTCGATGTCGAAGAACGGGTTGTTGGGCTCGGTGCTCCAACGCACGCCATCGAAGATGAAGAATTCTGGCTCTGGACCGAAGTAGGCGGTATCGCCCAGGCCCGATGCCTTCAGGTAGGCTTCTGCGCGCTTGGCAACCGAGCGTGGATCGCGGTCATAGGCCTTGCCGTCACCGGGCTCGATCACGTCGCACTGCAGGAACATCGTGGTTTCGTCAAAGAACGGATCGATGTTGGCGGTGTTGGGATCGGGCATCAGCAGCATATCGGATGCTTCGATACCCTTCCAGCCAGCGATGGAGGAGCCATCAAACGCGTGGCCCGAAGTGAACTTGTCTTCGTCAAAGTGCGAGATAGGCACCGTGACGTGCTGTTCCTTGCCACGGGTGTCGGTGAAACGCAGATCAACGAACTTGACCTCGTTCTCGTCCAACATGCTCATCACATCTGCAACGCTCTTGGCCATCTAATGCTCCAAAGAAAATCGTGAATAAAAAGGGCTGTGCCAAGACTAAAGCAGTTTACGTGCCAGTTTTATGACATGCCCATGCCAACCAGAAGATGCGGGCCTGCCAGAACGCGAACGCACCCGGACTTTGCCCAAAGCCAGACTGTAACGCGCTTTTGGCCTGGGGCCCCGGGAGGCGCTGAGGATTTTGCAGCCAACGGCCCAGATCTGTGCAGGCCATGGCCTGCATTGCCTTGAAAGCACCAAGATGGTGCAAAACTACCAGCGCTTTATACAGATCGCGCAACTGCACCAAAATAGCTATTTACGCACCTTATTGGTGCATTAGCGGCTGAGGCACTGGCCGAGCCCATTGGCACATGCCCTGCTCCGCGCTCTTATCTGTTTGAACAGGTTCTTACTTGGGCTCCGTGCCATCGGCCAGCAAGCCGGCATCGGTTTTATCGGCCACGAGCGGCTCCGCCACAGGCGGCTGCGCGCCCAGGTCGCCATTCTCGATCCGCAGCTGCTGCAGTGCGGCCAGGCAAAAGTGGATGAACCACAGCGAGGAGAACGCAAACGTGATCGCATAGATCCATACCGCAATGGGTACGAGCACCACAAAGCCAATGGTGAACACCATGCCCGAGGCCCAGACGACGCTGGGCGCAATGCCGATGTAGCCCGAGATGATGCCCATCAGCAAGAGCGGCCAGCGGTAACGCTGCAGCAGCGTGTCGCGCTCAGCCTTGCTGGCATGTTCTGCCAGTGCATCGACACTCATCACGCGGTAGGTCAGCCAGCCCCAGATGACAGGCGGCACGATCAGCACCAAAGGCGGGATCAGCCACAGCGGCATGGTGACGACAAAGGCCACCATGGCTACCGCCGAGGTGCTCAAAGCCCAGAGCACGCTGGTGACCAGGCCCATGCCCTGCTTCTTCTCCAGCCGGGCAAAGCGCTGCTCGGTCACCATGTTGACCAGGGCTGGTGTCATCAAAAGCGCAATCACCAGCAGCGCGACCACCGCCGCTATGGGCGTGATCAAGATCAGCACCACAAAGGGCGCAATGCCGGCTGCAAAGCCTTCCGTACCAGTGCTGCCAAACCAGCTGAACACTGTGCGCAGCCAGCCTATTGTCTCCACCCAGTGCTGCATCGTCGCCACGGCGCCTGACCAGTAGAAATAGCTCCAGCCACCCAAGGCCACGAGCATCACCACCAGTGGCAGCACCGACAGCAGCATGACCCGGGGACGGAAACAATAGGCAGCGGCACGCCAGAAGGCATCAAACATCAGGCGGGAGCCCGCAGACGCGAGGGGCATGGGGTGAACTCCTTATGTATCTGGGCGGGTGGCCAGGCTGGCGGACCGCTCAGTGGTTCGGCATCAGCCGGTTGCGCAGCACTCAGGCGCGGCCCAAAAGGCGCAGCAGCCCGCGCCATTGCTGGCTCCAAAAGCCGCGTCCGTAATCGCGCAACTGCCCTTGCCGGTTGGGCTGCACCTGGTCACGGATACCGGTAGGGTCATAGCGTAGCTCAAAGTTGGCGGTGCCAAAAAGCATATCCCACCATGGCAGCAGCACACCGAAATTGCAGCCCCCCAAGCGGGTGCGTGGGGCAGCCTCGCCAACCTTTACCGCCGTGTTGGGCGCTGCGCTGGCAGCGGGCGATTCATGGCCGATGCCAATCGCATGGTGGCGGCGGTGAAAACGCGGGCTGATCCACAGGCGCTCGCCCAGGCGGCCAAACCACAGGCGCAGATTCGCGTGCTGCAGGCTTTCACTCAGCTGAGTGATCGCGACAATCGCCACAAACTGGCTGGGCGCGACACCGATCAATACGGCCACGAACACCAGAATGCTGTCATGTACCAGGTCATCGAGCAGGTGGTTGCGGTTGTCGCTCCACATCGTCATCTGCTGCTGCGAATGGTGCAAGGCATGCAGCCGCCACCACCAGACAAACTGGTGCTGGCCGCGGTGGATCCAGTAGGCCACAAAGTCGAACACCACCAGGTAGATCAGCAGGCTGACCCAACCCAGGTCGGTCACGCCGGGCCAGAGCGCATCGAGGTGCCAGGTCTCAAAGCCGCGCACGCGCAGCGCGCCCACCACCATGTCCCACAGCGGATCGATGGAAAAGAACAAGGCCAGGCGAAACAGGCCCAGGCGATGGATAAAGGTGTAGAGCATGTCCACCCGGATCGCATGCCGGTCGGTCACAGCCTCGACCGGCCGCCAGCGCTGCAAGGGCGCAATCACCAGCACCATGATGAGAATCTGCAGGCAACCCACGAGGAACCAGCCCGCTGCCGTGTAGCCATCTTCCAGATAGCTGGCCAGGCCCAGGTTGAACAGCAGAGGCTGCAGCAACTGCTCAAAGAGCCACTGCTGTGCGTTGTCAAAAAGCGTGCTGAGAAATTCCATGGCAAACCATCAATTCAAACCAGACCACAAGCCTTGCAGCGGCCAATGTGCGCTACGGAAAGCGCTCTCAGCCACCATGCTGACGAATCCATTCTTGGTACTGGGGATGTTCGCGCAGGGTGGCAAAGCAAAATCCCTTGGCCTGCAGGCCTTCAATCAAGGGCTGCAGCACGGCAGGCGCCCAGGGGTCCTTGCGGTCCCAGATGCCCAGGTGGGCCAGCAAGATATCGCCGGGGCGGATGTCGCGCAGCGCCTTGTCCAGCAACTGCTGGTTGGGGTACTTGTCGCTGGGCAGTTCATCGCCGAGAAAGCCCGCTGGCGACCAGCCCACATGGGCATAGCCGCAGCGCCTGGCCGCCGCAATCAGGCTGGGCGAGGTCTTGCCACCGGGAGCCCGGAACAGTGGCAAAGGCTTGACACCAGTGATCTGGGCCAGGCGGTCTTCGGATTGCTGGATCTGCGCGCAATACTGCGCAGCGCTCCACTCAAAACGCTGCCCCGCCTGCGGCCCTTGCGAGGGCTGCACCTTGAAGCGGGGTGCAGCGCCTGCAGGCCCTTTGATATCGCCACGCCAGTAGGTGTGGTCCCAGGTGTGCGAGGCAAAGGCATGGCCTTCTGCGGCGCGCGCACGCCACCAAGGCGCCCAGTGGTCGCCCAGGCTGCCGTCACCCTCCTTGGTGCGTTCATTGGCGGCAAAGAAGGTGACCTTCACCTGCGTCTTGCGCAAGACGTCGGCAATCTGGTTGGCCACGCCCATGTGGCCGGTGTCCAAGGTCAGATACACAGGCTTGCTGCAGCTGCCTGCCGCAGTGGCTGCAGCGGCAGGCGCTGGAGCAGCAGGCTGGGCAAAGGCAGCAGCGCTGCCCCAACTTGCGGCCAAAAGCCAGAAAAATGTGCTGCGCATGGCGTGGAGCTCCCCTCTGCTACTGAATCAACTATGCACGGGCCATGCACTAGCGCGGTGCGTGGTCCAGCACCCAGATGCCATGCGGCGACTTGCCCACCTTCACCTGGTTGACCACCTTGCGCTCGACCGTATCGATCACACTCATCTTGCCCGCCCAGCGCGAACTGAGGTAGATATAGCGGCCATCCGGGCTCACATCCATGCAGTCAGGGCCGCTGGGGCCGGGGTAGCGGTCCACGACGGTCTGACTGACCATGTCGAGCTTGCTGATGGTATTGGCCACCCGGTTGCTGACAAAAAGATGGCGGCCATCGCCCGTTGCGCGGAACGCGTGCGCGCCCTTATCAGTCTTGATGGTCTTGACCAACTGGGGCTCTGCGCCGCTCACATCAAACACCTGCACGCCGTCGCTGCCGGTCAGCGCGACAAAAACGAATTTGTCGTCCGGGCTGCCATACAGATCGGCAGGCATCTGCCCTGTCTTGGTGCGCCATTTCAGGCTCTGGGTGGCGATGTCGATGGCCACCAGCTCGTCGCTGTCCTGCATGGAAGAGTAGATCGTCCGGCTCTTGCTGTCGATCCACAGGTGGCTGGGCGTCTTGCCGGTGGCAATGCGCTTGACCAGCTTGGGCTCTTGCCCATCCCAGCGGTAGATATCGATGTGGTTGAGGCGGTTGGCTGCGGTCACAAACCACTTCATGTCGGGCGAAAAACGCAGATGGTAGGGATCGGAGATGCCCTGGATCACGCGCTGCACCTCGGCCGTCTTGGGATCGACAAAGGTCAGCGAGTCGCCGGTTGCATTGGCCACGATCACCGACTTGCTGTCCGGCGTCAGGTACAGGTGGTGGGGCTCCTTGCCCGTAGGAATGCGCTTGACCTCTTTCCAGGTGGTGGGATCGATCACGCTGATGTTGGCGTCCAGCGAATTGAGCACCAAAATGGGGTTGGCTGCATGCGCCGCAGTGGCCGCAAAGGCCATCACCGCGACCAGAGAACGGGCAAAAACGAAAGGCTTCACGAGCTATTCCTACTAGTAACGCAGCGAGTGTAGCTGCCCGCCATAAATTGCAGCACCACCAAGAGGCGATTGGCGATGTAAATAGTTGTGCAACTTGCGCCAAAGCCACACATGGTCAAATACCGTCAGGGCTTGAGCAGTGCCATCTCGTCAGCGGTGAGCCAGCGCCACTCGCCTGGCTTGAGCTCGTCGGTCAGCACCAAACCGCCTATCTGTGCCCGGTGCAGACCTTCCACGCGGTTGCCCACAGCCGCCAGCATGCGCTTGACCTGGTGGTATTTGCCTTCGGTCAGCGTCAGATCCAAGGTGTTGTCACCCGTCTTCACGCAGGCCGCAGCCTTCACTGGCTTGGGGTCGTCATCCAGAACCACACCCGCCAACAAACGCTCGATCTGCTGCTCGGTCACCGCATGCTTGGCCGTCACCTGGTAGCGTTTGGGCACATGCTTCTTGGGTGAGCTCATACGGTGGATGAACTGACCGTCGTCGCTCAGCAGAAGCATGCCAGTCGTGTCCTGGTCCAAGCGGCCCACGGCCTGCAACCCCTGGATGGCGTTCTTGTTGGGGCGTGTGCGCAGCGGCACTGGCAGCAGGCTGTAAATACTCGGATGGGCAGAAGGCTTCTGCGAGCACTCAGTGCCTGCTGGCTTGTTTAGCAGCACATAGCCCAGCGCATGGTATTCCCACTCCACGCCCTGAACCTTGAAGCGCAGGCCTTCAGGATCTACGTCGGCGGTCGAGTCCGTCTCCGCAACCCATTCGTTCGCCTGTGCATCCCACAACTGCACCCAGCCTTGTTGCACCAGGCCCGAGCACACGCGGCGCACACCAAAACCCTGCGAATACAACATATCCTGCAACTGCATCCCAACCCCTTCACGCCAGCCACAGACCGCTGCTGCAGCGAGATAAAAAGAAAAACCCCTCTACTCGGGTAGAGCAGAGGGGTTGATCAGTATAAAAGCCTGACGATGACCTACTTTCACACGGGAATCCGCACTATCATCGGCGCGAAGTCGTTTCACTGTCCTGTTCGGGATGGGAAGGAGTGGTACCAACTTGCTATGGTCATCAGGCATAACTTTTTGCTCCTTGGCGGCTTTGCGCTGATCGGTCGATCAGGGCATTGCTGCTTTCGAAGCGAATTCATAGAGTCGGCATCAAGCTTTGAGGGCTTGGTGCTATCAGCGTTTTATTTGATTGCGCCGACCTGAGCCAGTGATTGTAACACGCTGTGGTGTTCATCATTGTCTGATCTCAAGTCTTTGGCATAACTGCAGTTGCAGTGTTCTTTGCATTGGGCCCCATCTAAGGCGGGGCCAATCAAAGTTATAGGGTCAAGCCGCACGAGCAATTAGTATTGGTTAGCTTAACGCATTGCTGCGCTTCCACACCCAACCTATCAACGTCCTGGTCTAGAACGACTCTTCAGGGGGGTCAAGCCCCCGGCAGATCTCATCTTGGAACGAGTTTCCCGCTTAGATGCTTTCAGCGGTTATCTCTTCCACACATAGCTACTCGGCAATGCCACTGGCGTGACAACCGATACACCAGAGGTGTGTCCACTCCGGTCCTCTCGTACTAGGAGCAGGCTTCCTCAAATCTGCAGCGCCCACGGAAGATAGGGACCAAACTGTCTCACGACGTTTTAAACCCAGCTCACGTACCTCTTTAAATGGCGAACAGCCATACCCTTGGGACCGACTACAGCCCCAGGATGAGATGAGCCGACATCGAGGTGCCAAACACCGCCGTCGATATGAACTCTTGGGCGGTATCAGCCTGTTATCCCCAGAGTACCTTTTATCCGTTGAGCGATGGCCCTTCCATACAGAACCACCGGATCACTATGTCCTGCTTTCGCATCTGCTCGACTTGTCAGTCTCGCAGTTAAGCACGCTTATGCCATTGCACTATCGTCACGATGTCCGACCGTAACTAGCGTACCTTCGAACTCCTCCGTTACGCTTTGGGAGGAGACCGCCCCAGTCAAACTGCCTACCATGCACTGTCCCCGATCCAGATAATGGACCAAGGTTAGAACCTCAAACACACCAGGGTGGTATTTCAACGTTGGCTCCATGAGAACTAGCATCCTCACTTCAAAGCCTCCCACCTATCCTACACAGATCTGTTCAAAGTCCAATACAAAGCTACAGTAAAGGTTCATGGGGTCTTTCCGTCTTTCCGCGGGGAGATTGCATCATCACAAACATTTCAACTTCGCTGAGTCTCAGGAGGAGACAGTGTGGCCATCGTTACGCCATTCGTGCAGGTCGGAACTTACCCGACAAGGAATTTCGCTACCTTAGGACCGTTATAGTTACGGCCGCCGTTTACTGGGACTTCAATCAAGAGCTTGCACCCCATCATTTAATCTTCCAGCACCGGGCAGGCGTCACACCCTATACGTCCACTTTCGTGTTTGCAGAGTGCTGTGTTTTTATTAAACAGTCGCAGCCACCTATTCTTTGCAACCCCGTTTAGCTCCGTTTGTACAACTTCACTTACTGAGGGCACACCTTCTCCCGAAGTTACGGTGTCAATTTGCCGAGTTCCTTCTCCTGAGTTCTCTCAAGCGCCTTAGAATACTCATCTCGCGCACCAGTGTCGGTTTGCGGTACGGTCGTGTGTAGCTGAAGCTTAGTGGCTTTTCCTGGAAGCTGGGTATCACTCACTTCGTCTGCAAGCAGACCCGTTATCACCCCTCATCTTAGCCCGGCGGATTTGCCTACCGAGCACGACTACAGGCTTGAACCAACATATCCAACAGTTGGCTGAGCTAACCTTCTTCGTCCCCACATCGCACTACACATCGGTACGGGAATATTGACCCGTTTCCCATCAGTTACGCATCTCTGCCTCACCTTAGGGGCCGACTTACTCTACGCCGATGAACGTTGCGTAGAAAACCTTGCGCTTACGGCGAGCGGGCTTTTCACCCGCTTTAACGCTACTCATGTCAGCATTCGCACTTCTGATACCTCCAGCATCCGTTACCAGACACCTTCACAGGCTTACAGAACGCTCTCCTACCACGCACAGTAAAACTGTGCATCCGCAGCTTCGGTAACTGGCTTAGCCCCGTTACATCTTCCGCGCAGGACGACTCGATCAGTGAGCTATTACGCTTTCTTTAAATGATGGCTGCTTCTAAGCCAACATCCTGACTGTTTTAGCCTTCCCACTTCGTTTCCCACTTAGCCCGTTTTAGGGACCTTAGCTGGCGGTCTGGGTTGTTTCCCTCTTGAGTCCGGACGTTAGCACCCGGTGCTCTGTCTCCCAAGCTGTACTCTGCGGTATTCGGAGTTTGCATAGGTTTGGTAAGTCGCCATGACCCCCTAGCCTAAACAGTGCTCTACCCCCGCAGGTAATACTTGAGGCACTACCTAAATAGTTTTCGGAGAGAACCAGCTATTTCCAAGTTTGTTTAGCCTTTCACCCCTATCCACAGCTCATCCCCTAGTTTTGCAACACTAGTGGGTTCGGACCTCCAGTACCTGTTACGGCACCTTCATCCTGGCCATGGATAGATCACTTGGTTTCGGGTCTACACCCAGCGACTTGTCGCCCTATTCGGACTCGATTTCTCTACGCCTTCCCTATTCGGTTAAGCTTGCCACTGAATGTAAGTCGCTGACCCATTATACAAAAGGTACGCCGTCACCCCTAAGGGCTCCGACTTTTTGTAAGCATGCGGTTTCAGGATCTATTTCACTCCCCTCCCGGGGTTCTTTTCGCCTTTCCCTCACGGTACTTGTTCACTATCGGTCGATGATGAGTATTTAGCCTTGGAGGATGGTCCCCCCATATTCAGACAGGGTTTCTCGTGCCCCGCCCTACTTGTCTGCAGCCTAGTACCACCAATGCGTTTTCACATACGGGGCTATCACCCACTATGGCCGGACTTTCCATTCCGTTTTGTTAACACACTGACTATCACTGCAAGGCTCTTCCGAATTCGCTCGCCACTACTATCGGAATCTCGGTTGATGTCTTTTCCTCTGGGTACTTAGATGTTTCAGTTCTCCAGGTTCGCTTCGACAACCTATGTATTCAGTTGCCGATACCTATTGCTAGGTGGGTTCCCCCATTCAGAAATCTCCGGATCAAAGTTTATTTGCCAACTCCCCGAAGCTTATCGCAGGCTATCACGTCTTTCGTCGCCTATCATCGCCAAGGCATCCACCACATGCTCTTAGTCACTTGACCCTATAACTTTGACATCTATCTCTAGATCTCAAGCTCAAGAACCCAAGCAACTGCTTTGCGAGGTCTCTCACCTCGCGCGTTATGCCGTAATGTGAATATCTTTGCTGTAGACCCGGTCGCCCAGATCCACATTCTTGAAGAATATTCGTCATTACTGAATAAAATTGCTCTCGCAAAGTTTCATTCGTTTTGACGCAATCAAATTGTTGCTGGTGGCACGGTCTGCACTAAACCTTTACGAATGTGCAGTTTCCACCAGCAACGCTGATTTTCGACTCTATGAATTTTTAAAGAACAGCCGTTTGATCCGGGAATCCGGAATCAACAACAAAACAGTCTCTTGCGAAACCGCTTTGGTGTTGAGTGATAAGTTATCAGTAAAAGTATTGGTGGAGGATGACGGGATCGAACCGACGACCCCCTGCTTGCAAAGCAGGTGCTCTCCCAGCTGAGCTAATCCCCCTGATTGCCTATAGCCGGCGCATTGCTTCGTTGCCCGCTGCTCACACACATCAGTGTGCTTCGCATCAGACGCCTCGCACTGCTTGGCTCTAGTCAATCAGAATCTACTCCGATTAACCAAAGCGGCATAAGCTCAACCTCTAAATCCGTTGGAATCTAATGGTGGGTCTAGTTGGGCTCGAACCAACGACCCCTGCGTTATCAACACAGTGCTCTAACCAGCTGAGCTACAGACCCATTCCACGCAGCTAACTCTTGTGAGCTAGCCACCTGGCTTGTGTTCCAACAACCGATAAGTGTGGGCGTTCAATCTTGATTGCTTTTTTGGCTCCTGCCGTGCCGATGGCACTTAACTTTGTTTGCACAAAGTTAGCATCCACCGAAACAGCGAAGCTGTTTTCCAGAAAGGAGGTGATCCAGCCGCACCTTCCGATACGGCTACCTTGTTACGACTTCACCCCAGTCACGAACCCCGCCGTGGTAAGCGCCCTCCTTACGGTTAGGCTACCTACTTCTGGCGAGACCCGCTCCCATGGTGTGACGGGCGGTGTGTACAAGACCCGGGAACGTATTCACCGTGACATTCTGATCCACGATTACTAGCGATTCCGACTTCACGCAGTCGAGTTGCAGACTGCGATCCGGACTACGACTGGCTTTATGGGATTAGCTCCCCCTCGCGGGTTGGCAACCCTTTGTACCAGCCATTGTATGACGTGTGTAGCCCCACCTATAAGGGCCATGAGGACTTGACGTCATCCCCACCTTCCTCCGGTTTGTCACCGGCAGTCCCATTAGAGTGCCCTTTCGTAGCAACTAATGGCAAGGGTTGCGCTCGTTGCGGGACTTAACCCAACATCTCACGACACGAGCTGACGACAGCCATGCAGCACCTGTGTTACGGTTCTCTTTCGAGCACATGTCCATCTCTGGTCACTTCCGTACATGTCAAAGGTGGGTAAGGTTTTTCGCGTTGCATCGAATTAAACCACATCATCCACCGCTTGTGCGGGTCCCCGTCAATTCCTTTGAGTTTCAACCTTGCGGCCGTACTCCCCAGGCGGTCAACTTCACGCGTTAGCTTCGTTACTGAGAAAGTTAATTCCCAACAACCAGTTGACATCGTTTAGGGCGTGGACTACCAGGGTATCTAATCCTGTTTGCTCCCCACGCTTTCGTGCATGAGCGTCAGTACAGGTCCAGGGGATTGCCTTCGCCATCGGTGTTCCTCCGCATATCTACGCATTTCACTGCTACACGCGGAATTCCATCCCCCTCTACCGTACTCTAGCTATGCAGTCACAAAGGCCGTTCCCAGGTTGAGCCCGGGGATTTCACCTCTGTCTTACATAACCGCCTGCGCACGCTTTACGCCCAGTAATTCCGATTAACGCTCGCACCCTACGTATTACCGCGGCTGCTGGCACGTAGTTAGCCGGTGCTTATTCTTACGGTACCGTCATCACTCTCCTTTATTAGAAGAGAGCTTTTCGTTCCGTACAAAAGTAGTTTACAACCCGAGGGCCTTCATCCTACACGCGGCATTGCTGGATCAGGCTTTCGCCCATTGTCCAAAATTCCCCACTGCTGCCTCCCGTAGGAGTCTGGGCCGTGTCTCAGTCCCAGTGTGGCTGGTCGTCCTCTCAGACCAGCTACAGATCGTCGGCTTGGTAAGCTTTTATCCCACCAACTACCTAATCTGCCATCAGCCGCTCTAGTAGCGCAAGGCCCGAAGGTCCCCTGCTTTCATCCTTAGATCTCATGCGGTATTAGCTACTCTTTCGAGTAGTTATCCCCCACTACTAGGCACGTTCCGATGTGTTACTCACCCGTTCGCCACTCGTCAGCATCCGAAGACCTGTTACCGTTCGACTTGCATGTGTAAAGCATGCCGCCAGCGTTCAATCTGAGCCAGGATCAAACTCTATAGTTCGATCTTGAATTTAAAGTCTCTCGACTACTCACTCACTTGACGGAATCAAGAAGATTAAAATCTTCCTCATTACTGTTTAAAGTGAGCGCTTGTTTTGCTCCGAAGAACATATGGCAATCGCCACCAAACGCCCACGCTTATCGGCTGTTAATTTTTAAAGACCTGACCCAAGAGCCTCAACCCTCAGATCCCCTTCGCCGCGATCAGCGAAGCCTTGTATTGTAGCACAGCTTTTTGAACTGTTTGACAAAGTTTTCAGCGTCTCCGCCAAACCCCTTGTCAGCATCTCAAAAAAACAAACCTTGCGAACCGCCCTCTTTCGAGTCTGGCAGCTTTGCAAGGCATCGTGCTGTCGATAGACGCTATTGTATAGGCGTTTTCCGACAGCTTTTCAGGAAATTGCAATTTTTTTCAACTGCAGCGGCCGGTCAGACCTTCCACTTCTCCAGCAGCTTTTCTGGACGCAAGCTGTCGTAGCCTTCGAACGGCTGGTGGATCCAGGGGTTGGTCGCCAGGAACTCCACCGAGTAATCGGGTGTGAAGGTGGAAACACCCTTGGTCCAGATCACCGCACTGCGCAGCTCCGTGATGGGCGCGTAGTTGTTCTTGAGCATGTTGATCACGGCATTGAGCGTGTGACCCGAGTCCGCGAGGTCATCGACCAGCAGCACGCGGCCAGCGATCTCACCCTTGGGGGTGGTGATGAAGCGCGCGATATCCAGGTGACCCTGCTGCGTACCGGCCTCGGCGCGGTACGAACTGGTCGACATGATGGCCAGGGGCTTGTCAAAAATACGGCTCAGGATGTCGCCAGGACGCATACCACCGCGAGCCAGACACAAGATGGTGTCGAACTCCCAGCCCGATTGGTGAATCTTGATGGCCAGTTTTTCAATCAGGCCATGGTACTCGTCGTAGCTGACATACAAGTGCTTGCCGTCTTCAGTAAGCATGGGTTTCCTCAATCAAAAGTAGCAACCAGGGCTTAGGCCTGGTAAGGGTTGTGCATCAGGATCGTATGGTCGCGATCCGGGCTGGTCGAGACAACGGCAATGGGCACACCGGTGACTTCGGCAATACGGTCCAGGTATCGGCGCGCATTGACGGGCAGCTTGTCGTATTCGGTCACACCCACGGTGGTGTCGGTCCAGCCGGGAATGGCTTCGTAGATGGGCTTGCAGCGCTCGATGTCGTCTGCACCCAGGGGCAGCAGGTCGATGCGCTCGCCATCGAGCTCATAGCCCACGCACAGCTGCAGCTCTTCGATGCCGTCGAGCACATCCAGCTTGGTGATGCACAGACCGGACAGGCCGTTGATCTGGGCCGAGCGCTTGAGCAAGGCCGCATCAAACCAGCCGCAGCGGCGATAGCGGCCGGTGGTGACGCCCTTTTCCGCGCCCACGGTGCTCATCACCCAACCGGGGGTGCCTTCCTTTTGCCATTCCAGCTCGGTCGGGAAGGGACCACCACCAACACGGGTGCAGTATGCCTTGGTGATACCCAGCACATAGTGCAGCAGGCCCGGGCCCACGCCCGCACCGGCAGACGCATTGCCAGCCACGCAGTTGGACGAGGTCACATAGGGGTAGGTGCCGTGGTCCACATCCAGCAGCGAGCCTTGCGCGCCTTCAAACAGCAGGTTGCCGCCTTCGGCATGCACCTGGTTCAGCTCGGACGAGACATCGGCAATCATCGGCTTGATCAGCTCGGCGTGTTGCATGGCTTCGTTGTAGACGGCGTCGAACTGGATCTCGCCATTCTTCATGTACGGAGCGAGTTGCGGGCCGAAGTCGAACTTCTGCGAACCGAGCACGCTCACCAGGATGTGGTTGTGCAGGCTCAGCAGCTCGCGCAGCTTGGTGGCAAAACGCTCGGGGTGCTTGAGGTCTTGCACGCGCAGTGCACGGCGGGCAATCTTGTCCTCATAGGCCGGGCCGATGCCCTTGCCGGTGGTGCCGATCTTTTGCACGCCGCCTTGTTCACGGGCCGCTTCACGGGCCAGGTCTAGCGCTTGGTGGAAAGGCAGGATCAGCGGGCAGGCTTCAGACACGCGAAGGCGATCACGCACCTGAACGCCGGCCTTCTCCAGGCCTTCGATTTCTTCGAACAGCTTGCCCACGGACAGCACCACACCATTGCCAATGTAGCACTTGACACCAGGACGCATGATGCCGCTGGGGATCAGATGCAGTGCCGTCTTCACGCCATTGATGACCAAGGTGTGGCCGGCATTGTGGCCACCCTGGAAGCGCACCACACCTTGTGCGCTCTCCGTCAGCCAATCGACCAACTTACCCTTGCCTTCGTCACCCCATTGAGTGCCAACCACAACAACGTTGCGACCTTTGGAGATAGCCATGTCTTTTCCCATCCAAGAACAAAATACGGTTAAATGCTGCGCACGATCCACTGGCCATCGACTTCGGCCAGTTCGCGGTCACAATTGAATTCGTCGACTTCATCGTCATGCCCGGGCAAGGCGCAGACCACGGTTTCACCGGCCTGGCGCAGGCGGGCGATGACCTCGCGCATATCGTGGCGGTCCACCCAGGGCGCGCGAATGGCAGCCTTGAGGGGCCGCGGCTCGACCACCGGCACCAGCTGCTTGATATCCAGACTGAAACCAACGGCAGGACGGCTGCGGCCAAAAGCGGCGCCCACCTCGTCATAGCGGCCGCCACGCACCAGCGCATCGGTCACGCCTTGCGCATAGATCGCAAAGCGCATGCCGCTGTAGTAGGAGTAGCCGCGCAGATCGGCCAGGTCAAACGTCACAGCCGGGCTGTCGATGCGGCTGGCCAGTTGGCGCAGGTCCGCCAGAATCGGTGCAACACCCGGGATGGCTGCCAGGGCCTTTTCCGCCTCGGCCAGCACCTCCACATCGCCATACAGGTTGAGCAAGGCACGCAGTCCATCGCGCTGGGCCGGCGGAAAATCGCGGGTCAGCGACGCGAGCTCGGAGGCATCCTTGACCGCCAGCGCCGCATGCACGCGGCGCAGGGTCGGCAGATCCACCAGCAAGCCCGCCAACAGGCGCTGAACAATGCGCACATCGGCCAGGTCCACCGAGAAATCATGCAGCTGGGCTACGCGCAGCGACGCGGTCGCCAGCGCGATCACCTCCACATCCGCCTCTACCCCGGCATGGCCGTAGATTTCAGCGCCAAACTGCAAGGGCTCGCGGGTCGCATGGGGGCGATCGGGCTTGGCATGCAGCACCGGCCCGCAGTAGCACAGACGCGTCACACCCTTGCGGTTGAGCAAATGGGCATCGATGCGAGCGACTTGTTGGGTGGTGTCAGGGCGGATGCCCAGGGTGCGACCGGAGAGCTGGTCCACCAGCTTGAAGGTCAGCAGGTCCAGCGCTTCACCGGAGCCGGAGAGCAGCGAGTCCAGATGCTCCAGCAGTGGGGGCATCACCAGTTCGTAGCCGTAAGCACAAGCCGTGTCGAGCAGGCCACGCCGAAGCTCTTCGATGTGTCGCGCTTCAGAAGGCAGCACATCGGCAATGTGATCCGGAAGGATCCAAGCAGACATGGGGAATTGGGAGGGCTGTTAAAAACGTGATTCTACAGGGATGACGGCGGGCGATCCGCATTTCCTGCTCTCGGCACTGCGCCTTTGCGGCCATTACAGAGCCCAGCGCCTAGCGATGCTATAAGAAACCCCAATGAAAAAAGCCACTTTGCGAATGCAAAGTGGCTGGCAGGGAGCGCTGACCCAGGCTTACTTGGTGCCTGACGAGCGATAGCCCTTGAAGAAATCCGAGGACGATGGATCGACCACGATCACGTCCGACTTCTTGTTGAAGCTGGATTTGTAGGCCTCCAGGCTGCGGTAGAACTGCGCGAACTGCGGGTCTTTGCCAAAGGCATCAGCATAGACCTTGGCCGCTTCGGCGTCACCCTCACCCTTGAGCGCCTGGGCGTCACGGTAGGCATTGGCCACCGTCACTTCACGCTGGCGATCGGCATCGGCGCGGATCTTTTCACCCACGGCACCACCGGTCGAGCGCAGCTCATTGGCCACGCGTTTGCGCTCGGCTTCCATACGGCTGTAGACCGATTCGGTAATGGCCTCCACATAATCAACGCGCGTGATGCGCACGTCCACAATGTCGATACCCCAGGGCTTGCTGCCCTTGACCGCTTCGAGCACTTCGCGCTTGACGTCGGCCATGGTCTGCTCGCGCTTGCCAGAGATCATGTCCTGCACGGTACGGCGGTTGACCTCCTCCTGGAAGGCATTGCGCACCACACGGTTGAGCTGGATCGCGCCCTGGCCTTCGGTCGTACCCACGTTGCGGATATAGGCCGAAGGGTCGGTGATGCGCCAGCGCACATACCAGTCGATCACCACGCGCTGCTTCTCGGCAGTCAGCATCGATTCGGTATCGGTGCTGTCCAAGGTCAGCAGGCGCTTGTCCAGGTAGGTCACGTTCTGCAGCGGTGGCGGCAGCTTGAAGTTCAAGCCTGGCTCCGTGATGACTTCCTTGATCTGGCCGAGCGCATACTTGATGCCGAACTGCCGCTGATCGACGACAAACACGGTGGAGCTGAGCAAGGCCAGCACCACCAGGACGGTTGAAGCTAAAAATCCCATTCGATTCACAAATCACTCCTAGCGCGACTCGCGGTCACGGGTACGGCTGGTATCACGGGCACGGGCATCGGGCACCGACGGTGCGGGCGCAGGTGCGGTGGTCGTGGACGCGTTCGAGCTGGCAGCAGCATCGCCTGCCGCAGCCCCGCCCTGGGTCTGCTGCATGATCTTGTCCAGCGGCAGGTACAGCAGGTTGGAGCCTTGCTTGGAATCGACCACGACCTTGGTCACATTGCTGTAGACCTGTTGCATGGTTTCCAGGTACAGACGGTCACGCGTGACCACCGGCGCCTTTTGGTACTCGGTATAGATTGACGAGAAGCGCTGGGCATCACCCTGGGCCTGCGCCACGATCCGGGCCTTGTAAGCGGCAGCTTCTTCCATCAGGCGCGACGCCGTACCGGTGGCGCGTGGCACCACATCGTTGGCATAGGCCTCAGCCTGGTTCTTGGTGCGCTCACGCTCCTGCCCGGCCTTGAGCACGTCGTCAAATGCCGCCTGCACCTGCTCTGGCGGGCGCACGCCGCCTTGCTGCAGATTGACGCCCACGACCTCGACACCGATCTTGTAGCGATCCAGGATGACCTGCATCAGCTCACGCACGCGGGGCGCAATCTGGTCGCGCTCTTCGGCCAGTGCCGCATCCATCTTCATCTTGCCCACCACCTCACGCACGGCGGTTTCGGCCACCTGGATGACGGTGTCAGCTGGCGCCTTGCTCTCGAACAGCCAGGCACGCGCATCGCTCAGGCGGTACTGCACGGCGAACTTGATCTCGACGATGTTCTCGTCTTCGGTCAGCATCGCCGATTCGCGCAGACCAGTGGTCTTGATGATGCTGTCGCGGCCCACATCGGCAGAGCGGATCTGCGAGACATAGACCAGCTCATGGCGCTGGATCGGATACGGCAGGCGCCAGTTGATACCGGCATTGACGGTCTTGTGGTACTTGCCGAACTGCGTGATGACCGCTTGCTGGCCTTCTTGCACGATGAAAAAGCCGGTACCCAGCCAGATCAGTGCGGCAACGCCGACGATCAGGCCCAGGCCAACGCCTGCGCCCTTGAACTCGGGCGGCTGCCCTGCACTGCCGCGGCCCGTGCCACCGCCTTTGCCGCCACCGAACAAACCACCGAGCTTTTTGTTCAGGTCCTGCCACAGCTCGTCCAGATCCGGGGCACCGTTGGTGCCAGGGCGCTGCGGGTTGGGCCGGTTGTTCTGCTCGGGCGGGTTGTAAGGCGGGCGAGATGGCTCTTGACCTGCATTGCTGCTGTCGTCCTTGCCATCGTCACCCCGCCCCCAGCGAGGATCGTTCAGGTTAAACATTCCGCGCAGGCCCTGCGGCAGCAAGGCCAGGCGCGGAAAACGTGAATGAAGTTTCATTAGCGATGTCTCTATGAATCAGCGTTACAAGCGCATGCAAGCAGCCATTGTGGCAGCCCTAGGAGGCATTTCCCAGCAATTCGTCATCAGCGTCTGGGGCTATCTCCCAAGCATCGCCCGCATCGAGCGCTGCCTGGCGAGCGACCAGGGCCTGGGCCAGGTGCTCGCGCACGGCCTCGAGCCCCTGCCCCTTGGCTGCGCTGACAAAGAATCGTGGAACCTGCACCCCATCGAGCTCATAGCTGTCTGCAAGCGCTGGTGGCCGCCGGTCTGGCTCAATGGCATCCAGTTTATTGAATACCAGAACCTGCGGCACGTTTTCTGCCCCAATTTCCCGAAGAACCTTTTGGACTTGTTGTATTTGTTCCGGGTGGGCAGGGTTGGAGGCATCGACCACATGCAGCAGCAGATCTGCATCGACCGCTTCTTGTAGTGTTGCCTCAAAAGCATTGACCAGCCCGTGGGGCAGGTCACGAATAAAACCGACCGTATCGGAGATGGAGATGGAGCGCTGTGCCGACTCCAAATACATCTGCCGCGTCGTCGTGTCCAAGGTCGCAAACAGCTGGTCAGCAGCGTAGGCGCGGGCCTTGACCACGGCGTTGAAGAAGGTCGATTTGCCGGCATTGGTGTAACCCACCAACGAGACATTGAAAGTGTCGTTGCGCTGGCGCTGGCGGCGCTGCGTGGCGCGCTGCTTCTTGACCTTGAGCAGCCGGTCCTTGGTGCGCTTGATCGCATCGTTGATCATGCGCTTGTCCAGCTCGATCTGCGTCTCACCCGGGCCGCCACGCGTGCCGATACCGCCGCGCTGGCGCTCCAAGTGCGACCAGCGGCGCACCAGGCGCGTGCTGAGGTACTGCAGCTTGGCCAGTTCGACCTGGAGCTTGCCTTCATGGCTGCGTGCGCGCTGCGCGAAGATCTCGAGGATCAGCAAGGTCCGGTCATTGACCGGCATCTGCAAATGGCGCTCCAGATTGCGCTGCTGGGCCGGGCTGAGCGCCTGGTCAAACAGGATCTCGGTGGCACCATGGGTCTGCGCCACCAGGCGGATCTCATCGGCCTTGCCGCTGCCCACAAACAGCGCCGCGTCGGGCACCTTGCGCTTGCACACCAGGCGCGCGACCGGGTTCAGGCCAGCCGTTTGGGCCAGCAGTCCCAGCTCTTCGAGCTCGGAATCGAAGTGCGGAAAACCAAAATCCACCCCGACCAGCATGACCGGGGTGGATTTTTTGTCGTTGGAATTTTGTTGATTACTCAATGATGTAGAGCTGCTCACCCGCGAGTTGCGCGAGTGTTGTGCTATCAAAAGCGTTAGGCTGAAGCTTCGTTGTCTTGCGAGTCAGGTGCCGAGAAGTTCACGGCACGACCGGGGACAATGGTCGAGATCGCATGCTTGTACACCATCTGGGTGACGGTGTTGCGCAGCAGCACAACGTACTGGTCAAAAGATTCGATCTGGCCTTGGAGCTTGATGCCGTTGACCAAATAGATGGACACTGGCACATGCTCGCGGCGCAGAGCGTTGAGGAAGGGATCTTGCAGAAGTTGGCCTTTGTTGCTCACGATATTCTCCGTGTTCGGACAGTGTTGTTGTAAAACGCCACCTTACCACAGTGGCATCCTAACTGAACGATAAATGGTTTTTTCCATGTGATGGGTCTGTGGATCAGACCTCATCTCACTTGTACGCTATCAATCTTTGTCAGCGTAAGGGTTATGTGAGGTCTTGAATTCAATCCGCAAGGGGGTGCCGATCAAATTAAATTCCTTGCGGAAACGCCCTTCCAGGAATCGCTTGTACGCATCGGTGATGTGTTCGAGCGAATTGCCGTGGATCACGATCACCGGCGGGTTCATGCCACCTTGGTGCGCATAGCGCAGCTTGGGGCGGTAAGGCCCGATCTTCTTGGGGGTCTGGTACTGCACCGACTCCAGCAGCACGCGCGTTAGCACGGGCGTCGGCATCTTGCACAGGGCCGACTTGTGCGCCTGGGTCATCGAGGTCCACAGCGGGCCCAGGCCCTGGCGCTTCTTGGCCGAGATGAAGTGCAGCGGTGCAAACTTCAGGAAGGACAGGCGCAGCTCGATTGAGCGCTCCAGCATCTGGCGGCCGTAATCATCGAGCGCATCCCACTTGTTGACGGCCAGCACCACGGCGCGACCGCTCTCCAGAATGTAGCCGGCGATGTGGGCGTCCTGGTCGGTCACGCCTTGCGTGGCATCGAGCAGCAGCAGCACCACGTTGGCGCCTTCAATGGCCTGCAAGGTCTTGACCACCGAGAACTTCTCGATCGCCTCGAACACGCGGCCCTTGCGGCGCAGACCCGCGGTGTCGATCAGCTGGAACTTTTGGCCACTCTTCTCGAACGGCACCGCAATCGCATCGCGCGTGGTACCGGCCATGTCAAAGGCCACCAGGCGCTCTTCACCCAGCCAGGTATTGATCAAGGTGGACTTGCCCACATTCGGGCGCCCTGCCACGGCCAGCTTGATGACGCTCTCATCTTCTTCGGGCTCTGCATCCTCGTCCTGGTTGAGCCAAGGCAATTTCTCCAGCGCCATGTCGATCATGGTGCGGATGCCCTGGCCGTGCGCGGCCGAGACCGGGAACACCTCACCCAGACCGAGCTCATAGAACTCGGCCAACTGGCCGCCGTCCTTCATGCCTTCGGCCTTGTTGCCCACCAGCATGGCAGGCTTGCCCAGGCGGCGCAGGTAGCCGGCAATCTCATGGTCCTGGGCCGACAGGCCCAGGCGCACATCGACCACGAACAGCACCACATCCGCCTCGGCCACGGCCTGGCGGGTCTGCTTGGCCATTTCCTTGAAAATGCCACTGGTCGCATCGGGCTCGAAACCACCGGTATCGATCACGATGTATTCGTGCTTGCCCTGACGGCCTTGGCCGTAATGGCGATCACGCGTCAACCCGGCAAAGTCGGCAACGATGGCGTCGCGCGACTTTGTCATGCGGTTGAACAAGGTGGATTTGCCCACATTGGGGCGCCCCACCAAAGCAATAACTGGCTTCATTCCTGACTACTTTTTCTTTTCTTACTCGGGCCGAAAGCCATACACCGCGCCGTCATTCGTCTGCACCACCATGGTGTTGCCCGCCACTACCGGCGCCACGGAGATACCGGAGCTGTTGGTAGAGAAGCGGTTGAGCGGCGAGCCGTCTTTCTTGGACAGCATATGCACCGTGCCCGAACTATCACCAAAAATCACAGAGCGGCCCAGCACCAGCGGCTGGCTCAGCTTGCGGTAGCGCAGGCGATTGCTCGTCCACACCACGCTGCCGCCCTCATGCGCCCAGGCTGTGATCACGCCATTGCCATCGGCACCGGCCACCACCTCGGCATCACCCGAGATGCCATTGATACCGTCGGCACGCACGGTCCAGCTCAGCTGCGCGGTAGCGGCATCAATACAGCCCACGGCCATCTGGTAGGCACGCGTGCACAGCACCGAGCCTTGGCGCGAGACGCCACCCACCAGCTCCACCAGACGCTCAACGTCATTGGTGCCACGGGGGCTGGCAATCGGCACTTCCCAGCGCAGTGCGCCAGTGTTGGGGTCGATACCGACAAAGCGGCCCGAGACGCCAGCGACCAGGGTGTCCTGATAGGCGGTCAGCACACCGCTTTGGCGCAGCACCAGCGCTTCGCTGGTCTTGGCCTGGCTCCAAAGTGCCTGGCCTGAGGCCGCATCAAAGGCCTGCACCGAACGGTCCGCGCTTTGCACGAAGATGCGCTCGCCCGCCACCAGCGGCGTGGTATAGACACGCGCTGGCAGGCGCTTGCGCCACATTTCCTTGCCCTGGGTCAGCGCCACCAGGTTGCCGTCTTCGGTCACCACAGCGGCCCATTTGCCATCACTGCCCACGCCCGCCGAGAGCTTCTGGCCCACGTTGACGCGCCAGAGATCGGCACCCGTGTCGGCATTGATCGCAGCCACCTGGCCGTCGGCCGAAGCCAGGGTCACCACCTTGCCGCTGACATTCATCACCAAGGTGGGATTGCTCTTGCCAATGCGCTGCGTCCAGACCTGCTGCACGGACAGCAGTGCGACATTGGGCTCCAGCTCAGTGGGCTTGCGCTTGTCCGACGAGAACAAAGAGCAGCCCGCAATGGCCAGCGCCACTGCCGATACCGTCAAAACCTTGGCTGCAGCAGCTGCTGCAGCATATGCCTGTTGTTGTTTCATGCGCACTGCCTTCTGCCATCCATCACTTCAGATCTTCGCCCAGCGCATTGAGCTTGACGGAGATCACGTTGCGGTATTCCACGCCCGGTTCGGTCTTTTGCAAGGCCGCCTTGTAGGACTCGATGGCTTGCGCCTTGTCGCCTTTGGCCAGGTAGACATCGCCCTTGTGGTCTGCCACCACGGCATCGAACTCGGTCGGCATCTTGGTGCCCAGCACCTTGAGCGCCTCGTCATAGGCCTGGCTGTTGAGCAGCACCGCTGCCAAACGCACGCGGGCGGTGGCCTTGAGGCCTTCGTCCGATGCATTGTCTGCCACCCAGGTGAGCGCTGCCTTGGCATCGTCCATCTGGCCCTTGTCACCCGCCGCCTTGGCCACCAGCAGACCGGCATGCGCCGCCTGCACAGTGCTGCCGTAGTTGCTGCGCAGATCGCCAAAGGCCTGGTCGATACGGGTCTTGTCACCCGAGTTGACGGCCGATTCGACCGCCGACGACAGTGCGCTCGCTTGCGATGCCTGGCGGTTTTGCCAGTACTGGTAGCCATTCCAGGCGGCAAAGCCACCCAGCACAATCACCAGTACCGTGGTGATCAAGGTGCCCCACTTGTTCCAGAAGTGCTTGAGCTGGTCTATCTGTTCCTGTTCTTCCAGATCTAAATGCGTTGCCATATTGTTCTAATGGAGTTGAATCAAAAAAAAGCTTGCCGCTGCGATTGCGCTTATGCGCGCAATTGCGCTTATGCGCGCAATTGCGCTGCCCAATCGGCCACGGCGTCGATGGCGCGTTCAGCCTGGGCGCCCTCGCCATCGCGCAGCTGCTTGACGGTCACCATGCCGCGCTGCATCTCGTCGCTGCCAAAGATCAGCGCGCAAGCGGCGCCGCTGGCATCGGCCTTCTTGAACTGCGACTTCATGCTGCCCAGGCTCCCTGCCACCGCTGAGCCATGCATCTGCACCCGCACACCGGCTTGTCGCAGGGTCTGGATCACGCGCATGGCCTGCGGCAGCAGGGCTGCGTCCGGCAGGATAGCGTAGGCGTCAATAGACGGGCGATCCCACTGGATATTCAGCTCCTTGATCAGCTCGAGCACGCGCTCGATGCCCATACCCCAGCCCACGGCCGGCGCGGGCTTGCCGCCAATCTGCTCGATCAGGTAGTCATAGCGGCCGCCGCCGCAGATCGTGCCTTGCGAGCCGAGCTTGTCGGTGATGAACTCGAACACCGTCAGGTTGTAGTAGTCCATGCCGCGCACCAGGCGCGGGTTGACCGACCAGGCCACGCCGTTGGCGTCCAGGATGTCCTGCACGGCCTTGAGGTGGGCCTTGGAGTCTTCGCCCAGAAAATCGAGCAGCTGGGGCGCGGCATTGACCATCGCCTGCATCGCTGGGTTCTTGGTGTCGAGCACGCGCAGTGGGTTGCTGTACATGCGGCGCTTGCCCTCGTCGTCCATCACTTCGGTGTGCTGCTCGAAATAGGCCACCAGCGCCTCACGGTGGGCGCGGCGCTCCTCGGGCTGGCCCAGGCTGTTGAGCTCCAGGCGCACGCCTTCAATGCCCAGGTCCTTCCACAGCTGCGCGGCCAGCAGGATCACCTCGGCATCGAGCTCGGCGCCGCCAAAGCCCATGGCTTCGACACCCACCTGGTGGAACTGGCGGTAGCGGCCGCGCTGGGGCTTTTCGCGGCGGAACATCGCACCGATGTAGAACAGGCGCTTGCCGCCGTCATAGAGCAGGTTGTTCTCGACCACGGCACGCACCACACCAGCCGTGCCTTCGGGGCGCAAGGTCAGATGCTCGGCCTGGCCGTGCTTGTCGGCCCGGTCTTCGAAGGAATACATTTCCTTCTCGACGATATCGGTCACCTCACCCAGGCCACGCACAAACAGCGCCGTATGCTCGGCCAGCGGCGTGCGGATATTGCGGTAGGCAAAACGCCCCATCACATCGCGCACCTTGCCTTCAAACCATTCCCACAAGGCCGAATCGGGCGGCAGGATATCGTTCATGCCTTTGATGGCGGCCAGCTTTTCATTCATGCCCATGGGCTTCAATCTCTCTGTTCAGTCTGCTTGCAAACACTTGCCAGGCCAGCAAGTGCAACTCTCAATTATCTACCTTGGCGGCACCGTAGCGGCGCTCCACGTAGGCCTGCACGATCTCGTGGAACTCCTGCGCAATGCGGTCACCGCGCAGGGTCAGGGCCTTTTCGCCATCGATAAAGACGGGGGCAGCAGGCGACTCGCCATTGCCCGGCAGGCTGATGCCGATATCGGCATGCTTGCTCTCGCCGGGGCCATTGACGATGCAGCCCATCACGGCCACCTTCATCTTCTCGACACCGGGGTACTTCACACGCCAGACCGGCATTTGCGAGCGCAGGTGCTGGTCGATGTCGCGCGCCAGCTCCTGGAAGGTGGTGCTGGTGGTGCGGCCACACCCCGGGCAGGCGGTGACACTAGGCACAAAGCTGCGCATGCCCATGGCTTGCAGAATCTCGCTGGCCACCACCACCTCTTGCGTGCGCGCTTCACCCGGCTGCGGGGTCAGCGACACGCGGATGGTGTCGCCAATGCCGTCCTGCAGCAGGATCGACAGCGCAGCGGCCGAGGCCACCGTGCCCTTGGTGCCCATGCCCGCCTCGGTCAGCCCCAGGTGCAGTGCATAGTCGCAGCGCGCAGACAGGCCGCGGTAGACCGCCACCAGATCCTGCACGCCACTGACCTTGCAGGACAGAATGATCTGGTCGCCATTCAGGCCCATCTCCTGGGCACGCTGCGCAGAGGAGATGGCCGAGGTGATCAGCGCCTCGTACATCACCTGGCGCCCATCCCAGGGAACCGCGCGGCGGCTGTTCTCGTCCATCAGCTCGGCGAGCAACTCCTGGTCCAGGCTGCCCCAGTTCACGCCAATGCGCACGGCCTTGTCATACTGCATGGCCGCCTCGATCATCTGGCCAAACTGCTTGTCCTTCTTGTCGCCCTTGCCCACGTTGCCCGGGTTGATGCGGTACTTGGACAGCGCCTTGGCGCAGTCAGGGAACTCGGTCAGCAGGCGGTGGCCGTTGTAGTGGAAGTCGCCCACCAGCGGCACGTTCTCGCCCATGCGGTCGAGCTGCTCGCGCACATAGGGCACCGCTGCTGCGGCCTCGGGTGTGTTGACGGTGATGCGCACCATCTCCGAGCCCGCCTGCGCCAGCTCCTTGACCTGGATGGCCGTCTCGATCACATCCACGGTATCGGTATTCGTCATCGACTGTATGCGCACCGGCGCATCGCCCCCGACCGTCACCACACGGTCACCCCAGACCACACGGGCCTGGCGGCTTTTGCGCGCGGCCGGTGCCACCATGGGCACGGGCAACAGGATGTTCTCTTCTTGCACTTAATTCACCTCAAAACGGGCGGTGCTGCCCTTGGTCACTTTTTTCAGATCAAAAACCGACCCGCGCAGCTGCATCTCCACCCCCACCGCATTGCCCACGATGAGCTTGAGCGGCGGCGTGGCCGCGATATCTTCACTCGTGCCAGCGCGGATGGTCTTTTCAAACACCACCTTGCCGCTGGCTTCCTTGACCTGCACCCAGCTGTCCTGGCTGGCCTTGAAATGCAACAACGGCGCGCCCTCTGTAGGAGCAGCAGCCGCAGGGGCAGGGCTGGACTGGCCAGCCAGCGCAGCGCTGCCACCGGCGTCAGTTGCGCCATTGGCCGGTGCCTCGGGCACGGGGTCGGTCGAGCTGCCACCCAGTGCCACCGGCTCGGGCTGGTCAGCCACACCGGCGACATTGTTCGAGCGTGCCGGCGCCGGCGCAGACGCGGCGGCTTGGCTCTTCCAGTGATCTGCCAGCTGCGGATAAAACAGCACGCCAATGGTCGCTACGATCAGCAGCACGACCACGCCCATCCAGGGAAAAGGCTTGCTGCTGGGAAAATCGTTTTTCTTGCTCTGCGCCGGGCCCACGGCCACGCGGGTCTTGACGCTTTCCACGCCAGAGCTCAGGTCCTTGCCAGGCGGCTTGGGCAACTGTGCCAGCACGGGCGCCGGATCGATCTTGAGGACACGGCACACGGCGGAGGCCAGCGCGCGCACAAAGACCACGTCCGGGAAGGCGCTCCAATTGCCCGCTTCCAGCGCTTCGAGCTTGTGCACCGACACCTTCAGGTGCGCGGCCACGGCCGGCAGGTGGTAGCCCAGCTCCTCGCGCGCCTGGCGCAGCATCTCGCCAGCGCTCATCACGCCGCCTGGGGACGCATCGCTGGCGTTCGTTGCTTGTTGGATATCAGACTCGATCACAGCACGCCTCCACCAGCAATACGTGCCGCCTCTTTGGAGTCGGGGAAACGCTTTTGCAATTGGGCAGCGAGCGCACGCGCGCTCGCTCCATCGCCCAGGGCTTTTTCAATTTGGATACCGAGGAACAGGGAGCCGGCATTGGCCAGCTCGCCGTTGTTCAGGCGCCGGATATAGAACTGCGCGCGGCGTGCATCGCCGCGCTGGTTCAGCAGCTTGGCGAGGTTGAAGCTGACGATGGGGTTGCCCGCGTCGTAGTCATAGGCCTTGAGCAAGCTGGCCTCGGCCTCGGCAGGCTTGCCGGCCGCTTCATGGCACAGGCCCTGCGCCATCAAGGTCTTGGCTTGCTGAAAATACTGGCGCTGCGCCAGTGCCTGGTTGAAATAGCGGTCAGCCGCCTCGTATTTTTTCTCCTGGCAGAGCAACCAGCCGTGGTTGTGCATGATGTCGCCATCGGTAGGCTTGAGCGACTGGGCCTTGCTGAAGCTCTCAGCAGCAATATCGGGCTCGCCCAGCTGCATGTAGATGAGGCCACGCATGTTGTAGGCATCACCGCTGTTGGGGTCGAGCGCCAGCACTTGCTTGATCTCGTCGAGCGCGATGGTGGTCTTGCCAGACTGGAAATAGTTGGCGGCCAGCTCAAGGCGGATGCGCGCGCGCCGATGGATTTCGGTCTCATCGGATTGGGTGACATAGGCGGCATCCTCACGGGCCGTACTGCTGCTGGTACCACAGCCCGACAAACCGCCTACCAGGGCCAAACCCAGCAAGGCGGCAGCCGTGAGGCGATGTACCCTCGGTAGCCCTTTTGTCACAGCCTCTTGCATGCACACCCTCCTCAAACTGTTTGGACTATTTCTAGACTTGCGCCAGCGGTATGACCCGGTTCTTGGCCATGCGTTCTGCCGCTTTGGTGCGGTCCTTCACATCGCCAGCGAGCTGGCCGCAAGCCGCATCGATGTCGTCACCCCGGGTCTTGCGCACGGTGGTCACAACGCCCGCATCCGAGAGCATCTTGGCAAATTCCGTCACCCGACTGGCAGGTGATCGTAACAGACCCGAGGCTGGAAAAGGGTTGAATGGAATCAAATTGAATTTGCACCATGCCCCGCCGTTGCCCGCATACTCTCGCACCAGTGCTATCAATTGCTGGGCATGCTCGGGTTGGTCGTTGACGCCGTCGAGCATGCAGTACTCAAAGGTGATGAAGTCACGCGGCGCAAACTCCAGGTAGCGGCGGCAGGACTGCATCAGCTCGTCAAGCGGGTATTTCTTGTTCAGCGGCACCAGACCATTGCGCAGCGGATCGTTGGGAGCGTGCAGCGACACGGCCAGCGCCACCGCGCAATCCTGCGCCAGGCGGTCCATCATCGGCACGACGCCCGAGGTGGAGACGGTGACGCGGCGGCGCGACAGACCATAGCCATGGTCATCGAGCATGGTGCGCAGCGCGGGCACCAGGGCCGTGTAATTTTGCAGGGGTTCGCCCATGCCCATCATCACCACGTTGGAGATGATGCGCTCATCGCGCCCCAGGCGCTTGCGCAGCGCGTGTTCGGCAAACCACAGCTGCGCCATGATTTCGCCGGTGGTCAGGTTGCGGCTGAAGCCCTGGTGCCCTGTCGAGCAAAAGCGGCATCCCACCGCGCAACCGGCCTGCGAAGAGACGCACAAGGTGCCACGGTCATCTTCGGGAATGAATACGGATTCGACAGCATTGCCATCACCCACGTCGAACAGCCACTTGACCGTTCCGTCGGCGGACACATGCTCGGTGATCACGGGCAGCGCCGTGACATGGGCCGTGCCCTTGAGTTTTTCGCGCAGGGACTTGGCCAGATCGGTCATCTGGTCGAAATCGGCTGCACCGCGCTGGTGGATCCAGCGAAAAAGCTGCGTGGCCCGGAAGCGCTTCTCTCCCAGCCCTTCGCAAAAGGCGGTCAAACCAGCCAAATCAAAATCAAGCAAATTGGTGGTCATGGATATACGCTCGGGCCACTTACCTATGCCACGCGGCCTTGCGGCCGCGTACATGTCAATTAACGGGAATAGACGTTCATGCCGGGGAAGAAGAACGCCACTTCCACAGCGGCGGTCTCAGCGGCGTCAGAGCCGTGCACGGCGTTGGCGTCGATGCTGTCAGCGAAGTCAGCGCGGATCGTGCCCTTGTCAGCCTTCTTGGGATCGGTAGCGCCCATCAGCTCACGGTTCTTCAGGATGGCGTTTTCGCCTTCCAGAGCCTGGATCATCACAGGGCCGGAGATCATGAAGTCCACCAGATCCTTGAAGAAAGGACGGGCAGCGTGCACAGCGTAGAACTGCTCAGCGTCTTGACGCGACAGTTGCACCAGCTTGGCGGCCACGATCTTCAGGCCAGCAGCTTCAAAGCGGGCGTAGATTTGACCGATAACATTCTTAGCCACTGCATCGGGCTTGATGATCGAGAGGGTACGTTCGATTGCCATAATAAATTTCCTGTTGATGGATTTTTTGCTCTAAAAGCAAACCTTTGATTGTACGGTGTCCGGGAAGTCAGTGGCGTGACTACGACCTTCCACCGCGCTTGAATCCGCCACCGCTCTTGCGCTGGCCCTGGCGCTGACGCGTCAGGCTGTCATGACCGATGTAGCCCAGCGAGGTCTTCATCGGATCGGGTTGGGTACTGCGCTTCTCGGGCGCCTTGCGCAAGCCGCCGCCCCGGGTGTTCTTGGCAGGGCCCACCGATGGGCGCGGGCCGTTGTGCTGGGGACGGTTGTCGCTGCGCCCGCCCCGGCCCGCGGCATTTTGCTCGCGGGGTTTGCGCTCCACCACGCCACCGGCCGCCACGGTCAGCGCCTGGATGTCACGCTGGTCGAGCTCGACCCAGGAGCCCCGGCGCAGGCCGCGCGGCAGCACCATCGCGCCGTAGCGGATACGGATCAGGCGGCTGACCGCGTGACCCACCGACTCGAACATGCGGCGCACTTCACGGTTACGGCCTTCGGAGATGGTGACGCGGTACCAGCAGTTGGCGCCTTCGCCTCCGCCGTCGTCGATGGAGCCAAAGCTCGCCACGCCGTCTTCCAGGTTCACGCCAGCGAGCAGCAAGGCCTTTTCTTCATTGGTCAGGGCGCCCAGCACGCGCACCGCGTACTCACGCTCGAGGCCAAAGCGCGGGTGCATCAGGTTGTTGGCCAGTTCACCGGAATTGGTGAACAGCAGCAGGCCTTCGGTGTTCAGATCGAGACGGCCAATGGACTGCCACTTGCCGTGCGAGACGCGCGGCAGCTTGCGGAACACCGTGGGGCGGTTTTGCGGGTCGTCATGCGTCACCACCTCACCCACCGGCTTGTGGTAGGCGAGCACGCGCGCTGGCGGCTGCTCGATGCGGAAGGTGATCAGCTTGCCATTCACACGGATCTTGTCGCTGTGCAAAATGCGCTGACCGACGTGGGCCGGCTCGTTGTTGACGGAGATGCGGCCTTCCAGAATCAGGCGCTCCATCTCCAGGCGCGAACCCATGCCCGCCTGGGCCAGCAGCTTGTGCAGCTTGGGCGCTTCCACATGGGGCTGGAGCACGCGCTTGACCGGTGCGGGGGTATCCGAGTCTTCCGCCGCTTCCAGCGCGCCGGCCACCACATCTTCGAAGGCATAGCCTTCCGACTCGGCATCGCGCTGCGGGCGGCCCGCAGGACCACGGCCCCGGACGGGCGGCGCATCGCCTTGCGCGCCCTGCGCATCACGCGGCTGTCCATCACGCTCGCGGAAACGGCGGGCACGGGCCGGGTAACGGCTCACGCGCGGCTCGCCATCACGGCGCGCACGCGGCTCACCGGCGGGCTGGGCAGCAGCGTCGCCATCAGCCTCGCCGGCGTCAGCGCGCGCCGCCTGGAATTCGTCAGCCGCTGCAGCTTGCGCAGGCACGGCACGCTTGCGCGGGGCGCGGCGCTTGCCGGACGGGGCAGCGCCTTCTTGCAAGGCCTTATCTCCGTCCTGGGGCGCATTCATATCGCTGGTATCACTCATCATTTTTTTGCTTTTCTACCCCGCCTGGTGCGGAATTATGTGCATCGTCATCACGGTCCAAAGGATCCGCATCTATTTCTGCGGCCGCTGCGGCGGGGGCATCTGCCTCGCCACTTGCCGCCTGGGCCTCAGCCGCCTGATGGGCGGCAGTATCTTCATCACCGGCAGCCTCACCTAAGGGTGAGGTCTGCACATCCTGCGCGTCTTGTAAATCCTGCGCGTCCTGCAACTCTTCCAAAGCATCCACCTCGTCCGCGGGCGCTACCATCGGCATCGACTCGCCCACCAACTCAAAAGCCTCGGCGTCCGGCAGCCCGGCATCCTGCGGCACAGCTTCGTCCGGCGCAGCCTCCAGCGGCAGGCTGTCAAACATCGTCTGCGGCTGGTTGCTGCTGTCCAACTCGGGCAACTGGTCCAGCGACTGCAGACCCAGGTCGTCCAAAAACTGCCGGGTGGTCGCCAGCAGCGCAGGCCGCCCGATGGTCTCCCGGTAGCCAATCACCTCCACCCAGCCCCGGTCCTCCAACTGCTTGATGATCAAGCTGTTGACGGTCACCCCCCGGATATCTTCGATATCGCCACGGGTGACCGGCTGCCGGTAGGCAATGATGGCCAAGGTCTCCAAGGTTGCACGCGAGTACTTGGGCGGCTTCTCGGGGTGCAAACGGTCCAGGTACTCGCGCATCTCCGGCCGGCTCTGAAAGCGCCAGCCCGATGCCACCTGCACCAACTCCACACCGCGATGGGACCAATCGAGCTGCAGCTCCTGCAGCAGCACCTTGAGCGTATCCGTTCCCAAATCATCGGCAAACAATCCCCGCAGCTCACGCACGGTGATGGGCTGGGGCGCGCAGATCAGCGCAGTCTCCAGCACCCGTTTTGCTTCCAAAGTATGCATGCGATAAATCCCTGTTGGCACGCCAGCGCGCGGGCTGCGTGTTGAGACAAAGGAATGCGTATCAAGAGGGCCGCGTTTGCATGGCCAAGATCACGGCGCAGGCATAAACGCCCATAGCCGTCGGCACTGGGCGCCACCGTTGCAGTGCGCAAACCAGATGTTTGCGCTGGTCAAAAACCAGAACTGCATGGGTGGCGCTTAGGCCAATTGGGCCAAATTATACCGAAGATCCCAATTTTCCATCGCCGAGGTGATATCGGCAGGCGGCAGCGCGAACCAGGACATGCTCTGTCCCGTGACCGGATGCACAAAAGCCAGCCGCAGCGCATGCAAGGCCTGGCGCTCCATGCCGGCAGCCGGTGTGCCGCCGTAGAGCGTGTCGGCCAGCAGCGGGTGCTGGAGCGAGGCCATGTGCACGCGGATCTGGTGCGTGCGCCCGGTATGCAGGCTGCAGAACACTGCGCAGCCCTGCTCGCCATTGACCAGCAGGCGGATATCGGTGCGCGCCGGTTTACCCGGGTGCTGGGCCAGATCGACCGCCGCCATGCGCAGCCGGTTGCGCGGATCACGGCCAATGGGCAGGCTGACCGAGGTCTGCGCTGCGCCCTGCCAGGGCTTGTGGCCCAGCGCCAGGTAATTGCGGCGCACATCGCGCGCGGCAATCAGCTTGACCAGCGCATCCATGGTCTGGCGCTCACGCGCCACGACCATCAGGCCGCTGGTGTCCTTGTCCAGCCGGTGCACAATGCCCGCGCGCGGCAGCTGGGCCGCCTTGGCGTCATAGGCCAGCAACGCATTGAGCAAGGTGCCGCTCCAATTGCCTGGCGCGGGGTGCACCACCATGCCGGCGGGCTTGTTGATGATGAGCAGGTGCTCGTCCTGGTAGACCACATCGAGCGCAATATCCTGCGGCAAAAAGGCCTGGCTTTGCTGCGTAGGACGCAGCTCGACCACCGCCTGGTCACCGGCCTTGACCTTGGCGCTGGGCTTGAGGCCGGACTTGCCATTGACCAGCACCGCGCCTTGCAGCAGCAAGGCCTGCAGGTAGCTGCGCGAGAACTCCGGCACCCACTGCGCCAGCGCCTTGTCCAGGCGCATGCCATGCTCAGCCACCCCGGCCACGACCGTGCGGCTTTCCCAGGCCTGCGACTCGACCTCCGCCGACTCCTCATCGCCTTCAGGCGAGGACAAAGGGGCATCGTCCAAATGGGAAAAGCCGACATCGTCGGCGGGCGGCGATGTCGGCTTCGAAGAAGTGCCCGGCATCAGCGGGAAGGCAGGTAGCGCGATGGATCGACCGGCTTGCCCTGGCGGCGCACCTCAAAGTGTAGCTTGACGCGGTCGGCGTCGGAGCTGCCCATCTCGGCAATCTTCTGACCCTTCTTGACCACCTGGTCGTCCTTGACCAGCAAGGTCTGGTTGTGGGCGTAAGCGGTCAGGTAGGTGTTGTTGTGCTTGACCAGAATCAGGTTGCCGTAGCCGCGCAGGCCTGCACCCGAGTAGATCACCCGGCCGTCGGCGGCTGCTACGACCGGATCGCCGGCTTTGCCACCAATATCCACACCCTTGTTACGCGCATCGTCAAAGCCTTGAATGACAGCACCCGACGCCGGCCAGATAAAGCCCAGATTGCCATCAGAGGCAGCCGGTGCAGAAGCTGCGGCAGCAGGCGCTGGGGCGGGTGCGGGCGTCGCCGCTGGCGTGTTCGCACCGGTCACAGCCGGCGCAGTCGCTGCCGGGGCAGCACTGGCAGTGGCCGTCACCGGTGGCACCACACGCAGCACCTGGCCGACTTCAATGACGTTGGGATTGTCCAGATTGCTCCAGCGGGCAATGTCGCGCCAGTTCTGGCCGTTGTCAGCCGCAATGCGCATCAAGGTCTCACCGGGCTTGACGGTGTAGTAGCCGGGCTTGCCGGCGTTTTCTGCGCCAGGCAAGGTGGCCGGATCAATGCGTGCGGGCGCAGAGGCGGTCGACGAAGGCGTGCGACCTGCCGATGAACCCCGATCTTCCACGGGCGCCTGGTTGAGCGATGTGCTACCACAACCCGCCAGCACCATGGCCGCTACCACACTGGCACCCCAGGTCAAAACACCACGTGAATCCAACATACCTATCCTTCTTAACCAAGCCCCGATTTTAGGGGTACGAAATGAACATGCTCCAGAACCGTGCGCTGAAATCCATCAGCACTGCGGTCCACCACGAGCAAAACCTGTTGTTGGCCCGGCCCCATCACCGGTGCCACGAGCCGGCCGCCTTCTGCCAGCTGGTCACACCATGCCTGAGGAACCGAATCCCCGCCGGCTGCGGCGATGATCCCGGCGTAAGGCGCGCCCTTTTCAAAGCCCAGCATGCCATCGCCCAGGATCAGGTGCACATTGGCCAGCCGCAAGGGACGCAGGTTGACCCGCGCCTTTTCATGCAACGCACGCAGCCGCTCAATGGTATACACCTCTTTAGCCATCAGGCTCAGAACCGCGGCCTGGTAGCCGCAGCCCGTGCCAATCTCCAATATACGGCCCAGGCCCATTTTCCCCGCAGGCGATTGCAGCAGCAGCTCGCACATCCGCGCCACCACGCTGGGTTTGGAGATGGTCTGCCCCAATCCTATAGGCAAACTGGTGTCCTCATAGGCCTGAACCGCCAGTGCACTGTCAACAAATTGGTGGCGCAGCACGGAATTCATCACTTTGAGCACCCGGGTGTGCTCCACGCCCGAGGCAGCCAGGCGCTGGACCATGCGCCAGCGCGCCGAGGTGAAATCTACGCTCTCAGGGCCCAGCGACTCGCGCACCGCCATGGGCACGGGCGACAGCTCCGCAGGCAGCCGGGCCCATTGCCGATGCACGCTGCTGGCCTGTGGTTTGGTGCTCACAGGCATGGCACCGCGGGCAGGAAAGCCGGGCTTGCGCAAGGTCACCCTGGCACCTCCAGGTCCTTGCTGCGCAGGCTCGCCGCCGTCTGCGCCCAGTAAGCGAGGCTGTCATGGTCGGTCAAATCCACCTTGAGCGGGGTGATCGCCATATGGCCGGACGCCGCCGCATGGAAGTCGGTGCCCTCGGCGTCATCGAGCGCCAGGCCGGCATTGCCGATCCAGTACATGGTCTCGCCCCGGGGACTGGTCTGGGTGATCACCTTCTCGGCCGAATGCCTGCGCCCCAGACGGCACAGCTTGAGCGGCTTGATCTCGTCAAACGGCAGGTTGGGAATATTGATATTGAGCAGCCAGGGCTTGAGGGTCACCAGCTTGGCCGCTTCGAACTGCTGCACCAACTCACAGGCCTTTTTGGCGGCCGATTCCAGCTCGCCCCAGCCCTTGTCGATCTGCGAGAAGGCCATCGCTGGGATACCGAACAGATAGCCCTCCATCGCCGCGCCGACGGTACCGGAATAGATGGTGTCATCGCCCATATTGGCGCCGTTATTGATGCCGGAGATAACCAAATCGGGCCGATAACCCAATAGACCCGTCAGCGCGATATGCACGCAGTCAGCCGGTGTGCCATTGACATAGCGAAAGCCATTGGCAGCGCGCTGCACGTACAGCGGGGAATGCAAGGTCAGCGCATTCGATTTGGCACTGTTGTTGTGTTCTGGTGCCACCACCTCGACATCGGCTACCGCCTGCAATGCGTCATGCAACGCCACGATGCCGGGCGCCTGATAACCATCATCGTTACAAAGCAGTATCTTCATGTCATTGAACCAGTTGCACTGCATTGTAGAGGTGCCAACACAGAACCCGAGCGGAGTGTGGCAGCAAAGCGACCGGCAGGCCGCCCCGGCCCACGGAAATGCGGCCTATGCACAGGGCTCAGGCATTGTAAGGAGCGCTGCCGCCCCGCCCCCACGCGACCAGCCCATTGCTACACAAAATTACGATGACATGCCGCTGTCGCTGCCGGAGCCCTCGCTTGGCGCCATGGATGGGGCCTGTGCGCAGACCTCGGTGGTCAACGCCTGCAAGACGGCTGCGGTGCAGCGCAGCAAAGGCGTGGCTTTGCGTTTGGCTGACTGCGCCAGGCACAGGTTGATCATCACCGCAGGCGACTCGATGGGCGCGACCACCAGACGCTCACCCACCACATGCCCGTCGAGCGCACTGCGCGTCAAGGCCGCATAGCCGTAACCGCCGCGCACCAAATCCAAGATGGCCGGCACGCTCGATACCTCCCAGACCACATTGAGCTTGACCTGCGACAGCCTGGCCTGGGCTTCCATCAGCTTGCGAAAGATCTGGCCGTACTGCGGCATGATCAGCGGAAAATCCGACAGATCCTGGAACGCGAGGCTGGTGCGGCCGCCCAGCGCGCAGGCAGGTCCTACCAGACACAGGCGCTCCTGCAAGACCGGGCTGATCTCGATATGCGGATGCGGTTCGGGCGAATAGACCAGACCCAGGTCCATGCGGCCCGAGGCCAGCCACTCGGCCATCTGAACGGAAAAGCCCTCGACGATCGCCACGCGGGCCTTGGGCATTTTGCTGCCGAAAGCATGGATCAGCGGCAGCGTCAGCCGCCTGGCCAGGCTGGGCGGCAGCCCCACCACGATGCGGCCCACCGGCTCATCGCGCTCACAACCCAGGTCCTCCTTGGCCTGGGCCACGTGCTGCAGGATGGCATGGCTGTGCTCCAGCAAGCGCCTTCCGGCCTCCGTCAATGTCACACCGCGCCCGGTGCGGATCAGCAAGGTCTCACGCAATTCGACCTCCAGCGCCCGCACCTGCCGGCTCAGCGCCGGCTGCGCCGTGTCCGACAACATGGCCGCCTTGCTGAAGCTGCCGGTTTCCGCTACCGCCACAAAGGTTTCGATTTGCTGCAAATTCATAGGAATCCCCTTCAATTTGTTAAATTTTAATAATTTTTAGCTATTAGTATGCCATTTTGCTATAGCTGCTAGCTTCGCTGCCACCTAGGACTCTGGGGTCATCTTCCACAGAATGGGTTTCGTCATACAACACAGAAAGCCAGGAGTCCTCAGGATGCAGCACAACCGGATCCATGCCAGCGCAGACCCTGCGTCCACCGGGCGCCCTCCCACCGCTCCCAGCCACACGCCCTGCTTGCACTGACAGGCACACAGCCACCCTCATGCAGCCCTCACAACCAGCGGTTGCGCCCGCTTCACCGGCGCGCGATACCGCCAGCAGCCGCGCTGACACGGCCACCGGATGCACCAGGCTTCTTCCCGGTCCCTGCCCCTGTTCGCGATGCAATGCACCGACTTCAACCCTTCCCTCAATCCCAAGGAGATCCACCATGGTCGACAAAGCCAACACCGAGTTCTGGCAACACCTCAGCCCCATCGCCAACCCCTTCATGCCCGATGCGCTCCCGGAGGTCTACACGCCCAATGCCGTGCCGGAAGACGAGCGCCTGTATGTGCCGTTCACGGACACCGTGTTCTCCCGCCCCCTGTGGATTTCGCCATCACAAAACAAGTGGTGCGACATCCTGATGGCCAAGAAAGCGGGCCTGGTCAACCGCCACTACCACCCCCATGAAGTCTTTGCCTACACCATCTCGGGCAAATGGGGCTACCTGGAGCATGACTGGACGGCGACCAAGGGCGACTTTGTCTACGAGACCCCCGGCGAAGGCCACACGCTGGTCGCCTTCGACCATCCCGAACCCATGCGGGCCTTCTTCATCGTCAAGGGGCCGCTGATCTGGCTGGACGAACAGGGCAAGCCCGATGGCTACTTTGATGTGCACTCCTACATCGCCATGTGCAAGGCCCACTACGAAAAGGTGGGCCTGGGCGCCGAGGCCGTGGAAAAGCTCTTCCGCTAACGGCTGCAGAGCCTGGAGAACGCCATGAAACCATCCGCCATCCGCGCCTTGTGGACCTATGAGAACCGGCTGCTGCTGATCCTCTTTCTGACCTTCGGCTTTGTCTTTTTTGACCGCCTGGCGCTGTCCTTTCTGTTCCCCTTCATGCAAGATGAGCTCGATCTAAGCCAGACCCAGCTGGGCATGATCTCCTCGGCCCTGGCACTGACCTGGGCCCTCTCCGGGGCGATTGCGGGCGCCTGGTCCGATTCGCGCGCCAAGCGCAAGGCCTTGCTGGTGGTGTCCGTGCTGGGCTTTTCCATCTGCTCGGCCTTGTCCGGGCTCGTTGGGGGTTTCATCAGCCTGCTGGTGTTCCGCGCGCTGATGGGCCTGGCAGAAGGGCCGGTGCTGCCCATCGCGCAGTCCCTGATGATCCAAAGCTCCACGCCTTCGCGGCGCGGCCTCAACATGGGCTTGCTGCAGGGCTCGTCGGCCGGTCTGATTGGCGCAATGATCGGGCCACCGGTGGTCATTGGCCTGGCCACACATTTTGGCTGGCGCGTGGCCTTTTATGTCACCGTCATCCCCGGCATGCTGATCGCCCTGTGCATCTGGCGCTGGGTGCATGAACACCCGGGTGGCGCTCCTGCCGCAGACGCCAAGCCAGCGCCGATCAACCGCTGGGCCCTGCTGCGTGAGCGCAATGTGCTGCTGTGCATGCTCCTCAGCTGCTTTTTCCTCACCTGGTTCATCATCATCATCTCGTTTGCGCCCACCTTTCTCGTCAAATACCGCGCGTTTTCGCCGGGCGACATGGGCTTGGTGATGACCTGCCTGGGCGCCGCCTGGGTGTTCTGGGGCTTTGCGGTACCCGCCATCTCCGACCGGATCGGACGCAAAACAGCGCTGGCCATCTTTGCACCGATTGCGGCGATGTGCCCTATCGCGCTGATCTATGGGGATTCGGCCGTCGCCTTGGGTGCGGTGGTGTTCTTCACCTATAACGGCCTGGGGTGTTTTACCCTCTTCATGGCAACGGTCCCGGCTGAAACCGTGCCGCCCCAGGTATTGACCGGCGCGCTGGGCCTCATCATGGGCGCGGGCGAGTTGGTGGGCGGCTTTGTGGCCCCCACTGCTGCGGGCCTAGCGGCCGACCATTACGGCCTGCCGGTGACGATGTGGATAGCGGCTGCTGGGGCACTGGTGGCAGGGCTGCTCGCGCTGGGTCTGAAGGAAACCGCCCCGCTGGTGCTGCAGCGCCGTGCCGCTGCGGGAGTTGCAGGAGCTGCGCCATGATGCGCGCGTTGCGCTGGCATGGCGCCCAGGATCTGCGCCTGGAGCAGATCCCCATCCCCCGCCCCGGCTCCCAGCAAGTACGGATTGCGGTGCAGTACTGCGGCATCTGCGGCAGTGATTTGCACGAATACGAATCAGGCCCCCATGCCATCCCGGTCGGCACCGCCCACGCGGTCTCGGGGCGCAGCGCGCCTTTGACGCTGGGCCACGAGTTCTGTGGCACGGTGGTCGAGCTGGGCAGCGAGGTCACCGGCCTACAGGTGGGTGACCGGGTGGCGGTGGAGCCCGAGTACCGCTGCAGCCACTGCGCTTACTGCGGCAGCGGCGCCTACAACCTCTGCGCCGACATGGGTTTTGCCGGGCTGATGGGTGACGGCGGCATGGCCGAGTTTGCCGTAGTGCCCAGCTACATGCTCCATCGCCTGCCCGATGTGGTGACGCTGGAACAGGCCGCTGTGCTGGAGCCCGCTGCCGTCGCGCTGCATGCGCTGCACCGCAGCCAGTTGGCTGAAGGCGCCAGTTGCGCCATCTTCGGGCTGGGCCCCATCGGGCTGCTGCTGGTCACGCTCGCCAAACTGCAAGGAGCGGGCACCATCATTGCGGTGGATGTATCGCCCCAGCGCCTGCACATGGCAAAGCAGGCAGGCGCCAGCCACCTCGTCGATGCCAAGGGCCTCACGCCGCGCGAGTTGCGGCACACCATCGCCTCGGCCACTGCCGGCCTGGGCGTAGACACCAGCTTTGAAGCCGCCGGCCTGCAAGCCACGTTCGAAGGCGCATTGCGCGCACTGCGCAAAGGCGGAAACATGGTGATGGTGGGGCTCATGTCCGAGGCGCGGCTCGACGCCTTTGACGCCGTCAACCGTGAGCTGAGCCTGGTGGCCAGCGTCGGCTACCGCGATGTGTACCCGGAATTGATCGGGCGCATCGCGGCCGGCGCCTTCGGCCCCAGCGCCATCATCACCCGAACAGTCCCGCTCGAACAGGCGGTCAGTAACGGCTTTGCAGCACTGGTGCAGGACCGGTCCCAGATCAAGATTCTCGTGAGCCCGAGCGCGGGCTGCAACAACCAGCATTAGGAAACACCCAGGATGTCCACCATCGAAGAAAACGTCATTCTCATTACCGGCGGCACCTCCGGCATTGGCGCGAGCACCGCGCTGCACTTTGCCCACGCCGGCGCCTCCGTGCTGGCCCTGGGGCTGGACGCGCAGGGCCTGCATGCGCCGCGCCATCCCCGCATCCAGTGCCTGGAGCTCGATGTCTGTGACAGCGCCAAGCTGAGCCAGACGATCGCCGAGCTGCCCCAGCTCGATGCGCTGGTCAACGCGGCGGGCATCAGCCGCCATGCACAGGAATACCAGCCAGAGGCCTTCTTGCAAGTCATCCACACCAATTTGACGGCCGTGATGCAGGCCTCGATGGCCGCTGCGCCACATCTGCTGCAACGCCAGGGCTGCATCGTCAATGTGGCATCGATGTACAGCTACTTTGGCAGCAAGGACCGCCCCGCCTACAGTGCCAGCAAGGGCGGCATCGTGCAGTTGACGCGCTCGCTGGCCCAAACCTGGGCGCATGAGGGCGTGCGTGTCAATGCGGTCGCTCCCGGCTGGATTGCCACCCCCTTGAGCGAAGGCCTGATGGCCGACCCCAAGGCCTCGGCAGGCATTCTGTCTCGCACCCCCATGCAGCGCTGGGGCCATGCGTCCGAGGTGGCGGCGGTGATCGGTTTTCTGTGCTCACCCGCCGCATCCTTTGTCAACGGCGCCGTCATTCCCGTCGATGGCGGCTACCTGACGGTCTAGTTGTGAAGGTTCAATAGGTTGTATCCGGTGTTCATCCGGGTTGGATTTGAGAGACTGGAAGTCGCCAAACACCCAACCCACTCAGGACAGCCAACCGGATGAACACTCATAAGCATGCCCGACTTACCTTTGCCCGGAGACTGGAGATGGTCAAACAGATGACCTTGCAAGGCCTGGATGCCTCTCAGGCCGGAGCCCTTCAAGGCGTCACCGCACAGACCGCTCGCAAGTGGCTGGGCCGCTACCTCTGGGGCGGCGAAGCGGCCCTGGCCGATGCTTCCTCCAGGCCCATTTGCTCTCCAAAAGCCATCTGCGAGTCCAAGGCCTTACTCATTGTTGAGCTACGCAAACGCCGCATGCTGCAGTCGCGCATTGCCAGCTACGCAGGCGTCTCGGCGTCCACCGTGAGCCGGGTATTGGCCCGTGCGGGCCTGTCTCGACTCAGCGATCTGCAGCCGTCCGAGCCCGTGGTTCGCTATGAGCACGATGCGCCTGGAGACATGCTGCACATCGATACCAAGAAGCTCGGGCGCATCGTTCGGCCCAGCCACCGCGTCACAGGCAATCGGCGCGATTCGGTCGATGGTGCGGGATGGGAGACACTGTTCGTGGCCATTGACGACCACGCACGCATTGCCTTTACCGCTATGCATCCGGACGAGAAAACGCCGCAAGCCGTCGCCTTTCTGCGCAACGCCGTGGCGTACTACGCGGGGCTTGGAGTGAGCATCAAACGCCTGCTGACGGACAACGGTGCGGCATTTCGCTCAAGGGAGTTCGCTGCGGCCTGCAACGCCTTGGGCGTGCAGCACAAGTTCACCAGGCCGTACCGGCCACAGACCAACGGCAAGGCCGAGCGATTCATCCAATCGGCGCTGCGCGAGTGGGCCTATGGTTGGACATACCAGAATTCAGCTGAGCGAACACAAGCCTTACATCGCTGGCAGCATTACTACAACTGGCACAGGCCTCACAGCGGCATTGGTCGAATTACCCCGATGGCCAGGCTCAAATCTGCAAAAAACCTCTTGACAGTTCACATCTAGTCCCAGCGCGCGGGATGGCAGGTAGCACAGGACAGCGGAACGGGGAGTCGGGTAGATCCGCTCCCCGTTCTGCACAGCGCCCCAAGCGCCCTGTCAGCCTGGCATCAGCACTGCTCGAACGCAAACTTTTCGGTATCCACCTCGCGCTGCGAGGCTGGTGCATAACGCTCGCCTTCGATGGCCTCCGGGGCAAACAAGGCGTCGAGCTCGGCCAGCAAGCCGGCATCCAGCCGCACACTGCCGCCACGCAGATTTTCATGCAAATGGTCTATATCGGTGGTACCTGGCAGCGCAACCACATGCTCGCCCTGGTGCAGCACCCAGGCAATGGCCAGTTCGGCCAGGCTGCAGTCCGCGCGCTCGGCAATCGCCTGCATGGGCGCCAGCAGCCGCAGGTTCTTGGCATAGGCCTCGGGCTGGAAACGGGGCATGCCCGCACGGATATCGCCCGGCACCCATTGGGTGCCGGCAGGCAATTTGCCTGACAGAAAAGCCCGGCCCATCGGGCTGAAGGCTACATAGGCAATGCCCAGCTCGCGGCAAGCCTGCAAGCTTCCCAACTCGGCATTGCGTGACCACAGCGAATACTCGCTTTGCAAGGCCGCAATCGGGTGGGTGGCATGGGCGCGCCGCAGCGTCTCCGCCCCGACCTCGGACAGGCCTAGCGCCCGGACCTTGCCCTCTTCCACCAGGCGCGACATCGCGCCCACCGATTCTTCGATCGGCACCCGCCGGTCCCAGCGGTGCAGGTAGTACAGGTCAATGACATCGGTGCCCAGACGCTGCAAGCTGTCTTCGCAATGGCGGCGCAAGGTCTTGGGATGGCCATCAATCACACGGCGCATCACGCCATCATCGCCACGCACGCCCGCCATACCGCACTTGCTCGCCAGCGTAATGCGGTGGCGGTGCGGCTTGAGCACCGGCCCGACCAGCGCTTCATTGGCGCCAAAGCCGTAGAGCGCTGCTGTATCAAACAAGGTGACCCCGGCATCGAGCGCTGCATGCAGCAGCGCCTGGGCCTGCGCCTGCGTGGCCGGGTGGCCATAGGCATGGCTCAGGTTCATGCAACCCAGGGCAACAGGGCCGACCTGGAAGGGGCCAATAAGGCGATCGCTCATCATCTCTCCTGAAAAACCAAAACCGCCTGCGATAAGGTGTGCAGGCGGTTCACGACTGGTCGGGCCGATATTACTGCAGCTGCTGCTCCAAAGCATGCAAAACCTGGTAGCAGGGCAACACCTGGGCGATGCTGGCGCGGGGCTGGCGGCCCTCGCGGATGGCGGCGAAAAACTCGCGGTCCTGCAGCTCGATGCCATTCATCGACACGTCCACCTGCGAGACATCGATGGCCTGACCCTGGCCATCGAGCAACTCGTCATAACGCGCCACATAGGTGCCCGTGTCGCCGATATAGCGAAAGAAAGTACCCAATGGGCCATCGTTGTTGAAAGACAGGCTCAGGGTGCACAGGGCGCCATTGGCCGCCTTGAGCACGATGCCCATGTCCATCGCAATGCCCAGCTCGGGGTGCAGCGGCCCTTGCACGGCATGGGATTGCACGATGGGACTGCCCGCCTGGTGGGCGAACAAATCGACCGTGTGCGCCGCATGGTGCCAGAGCAGATGGTCGGTCCAGCTGCGCGGCTGACCCAAGGCGTTCGTATTGCTGCGGCGGAAAAAGTGGGTCTGCACATCCATTTGCTGGAGCCGGAAGCTGCCCGCCTGCACCTTTTGCTGGATCCATTGGTGGCTGGGATTGAAGCGGCGGGTATGGCCACACATCGCCACCAGGCCACTGGATTTTTGCAGCTCGGCCACCGCCAGCGCGTCTTCCAGCCGGTCGGCGAGCGGAATCTCCACCTGCACATGCTTGCCTGCCAGCAAGCACTGGCGCGCCTGGCTGGCATGCAACTGCGTGGGCGTGCACAGAATCACCGCATCCACCTGCGGCCGCGCCAGGCTGTCCTGCAAGCTGGTGGCCACATGCGCAATGGCATATTGCTCGGCCACCTGCCGCGCCTTGGACAAATCGGGATCGACCAGGGACACAACCTGCACCCCGGGGATATGCGCAATGCCTTCCAGGTGTTTGAGGCCAAAGGCGCCCGCTCCTGCAAGCGCTACGTTGATGGGTCGACGTGTCATGGTGTCCTCCAGGGTGTCTGGGTGCCCAAATCAGCAACTGGGCGATGCGTACCAAAAATCAGAAACATCAGCGTCTCTCAAGCGTTTTCTAGAATCAGGTGACCCACGGCGGTGTTGGAGGCCGGCACATGGTAGAAGCGGTGCTTGACCGTGGGCCGCTTAGCAGGATCGGCCACATCGGCCATCGCGCCACGGGCAATCAGCCACATGACCAGCTCAATCCCCTCGGAGCCCGCCTCTCGCACATAGTCGATATGGGGCACCTTGGCCAAACTGGCGGGGCGGTGGATCAGCTGGTCCAGGAAGCAGTTGTCCCACTCCTGGTTGATCAGACCCGCACGCGTGCCTTGCAGCTGGTGGCTCATGCCACCGGTGCCCCAGATCTGCACATTGAGGTCCGCGTCAAAGCTCTCCACCGCCTTGCGGATCGCATTGCCCAGGCTGAAGCAGCGCTGGCCCGAGGGGACGGGGTACTGCACCACATTGACGGCAAACGGAATGACCGGGCAAGGCCAGGCACCGCCATCGGCGGGCTGCTCTCCGCACATCAGGGACAGCGGCACGGTGAGCCCATGGTCTACATCCATCTTGTTGACGATGGTCAGGTCAAAATCCTGCTGTATCACCGACTGCGCGATATGCGAGGCCAGCTCAGGATGGCCGATCACGTTCGGCACCGGTCGCGGCCCCCAGCCTTCATCGGCTGGCGAGTAGGCCGCACCCGTGCCGATGGCAAAGGTGGGAATCAGGTCCAGGCTGAAGGCTGTTGCATGGTCGTTGTAGACCAGAAATATGACGTCGGGCGGGTTCTCGCGCATCCACTGGCGCGAATATTCATAGCCTTGGAAGAGCGGCTGCCAGTAGGCTTGCTGGGTGAGGCCCTGGTCGATGGCCACCCCAATGGCGGGCACATGTGAGGTGAACACCGATGCGCTGATGCGTGCCATATCAGACTCCCTCATGGATGGCGATGCCGCCTGTCGGCTGCGCCGGCGTGCCTGCCGCCTCATGCATGAAGCGGCACCCCTCCACCGAGCGACCACCGGCGATCATCATTGCGCGGTAAGCCTCCTCGCTCATGCCCGTCATCGAGCCGGCCATCTGCTGAAAGCTCTTGCCATCGGTGGCCCCGATCTTGGCCAGAAAATAGATATTTCCGCCTGTGCGTATGCACCAATTCAGGTCGCGGGCCATCACGGCCTGCTTCTGCTCCTCGGTCATATCCCAGCCGTCCAGATAGGCCCGCTCATCGGCCTTGAAACGCGCCCGGTTGTCCGCTTGCATCAACGACATGCAAAACTGGTTGAGCCAATAGCCCTTGCGTGACTGGTCAGCATCAAATACCACGGTGCCCGGCACATCAAGATAGGGTTTTTCTAAAGCCATATTTTTCTTTCCAAGTTGGTCATGGGGTCCTGGCCCGCAGCCCGATGGGCGGATCCGCGTGGAAACATCCTGTGGGCTCATGCCTCCTCTGGCCAATACAGACGCATGGGGTTGTCCACCAGCAACTGGTGGCGCAGCGCAGGCGTGGGGGCGATCTGGGCGATGAAATCCACCAGCAAGCCGTCATCGGGCATGTGGCCCTTCAGATTGGGATGGGGCCAATCGGTGCCCCAGAGCACACGGCTGGGAAAGGCCTCGACCACCCGGCGCGCAAAAGGCACCACATCCTGGTAGGCGCGGCGCTCGCCATGCAGCGCCTGCGGGCCCGTCAGCGACAAGCGCTCCGGGCAGCTGACCTTGCACCAGAGGTTGTCGCTCTCGTGCATCAGCTGCAAAAACATGCCGAACTCCGGCCCATCGGCGGCTTGGCCGACATCGGGGCGCCCCATGTGGTCTACCACGACGGGGGTGGGCAAGCGGCGCAAGAATGGCCACAGCTCAGGCAGGTCCTGCGCTTCAAAATAAACCACCACATGCCAGCCCCAAGCGGCGATGCGCTCGGCAATCTCCTGGAGTTCATCCTGCGGGGTCACATCCACCAGCCGCTTGACAAAGTTAAAGCGCACGCCCCGCACGCCGGCCAGGTGCAGCTCTTGCAGCTCCTGGTCGGTGATGCTGCGCCGCACGGTGGCGACCCCCCGCGCTTTGCCGCCGGATGTCTTGCAGGCATCGACCATGGCCCGGTTGTCCGCACCGTGGCAGGTGGCTTGCACAATCACATTGCGCGAGAAGCCCAGGTGATCACGCAATGCAAACAGCTGCTGCTTGCTGGCATCACAGGGGGTGTATTTGCGCTCAGCGGCAAAGGGGAACTCCGCAGCCGGCCCAAACACATGGCAGTGCGCATCTACGGCGCCCTCGGGTAACTGCAGCACAGGCTTTGCCGGCCAGGGATGCCAATCCAGCCAGCCGGGGGTTTTGACAGACAAGGACACGATGCAACCCCTTTAGTCGATATAGCGCAGGCCGGATTTGGCCAGCGGCACACGCATCTGGTAGAGATCCAGCCCCAACACGCCAGCGGCCAGCTGGGCACGTTTGGCCGTCTCAAAACGCTCTCGGTCCAGCGCGGTCTCCCAGGTGGCAGGCGCGATGGCGGCAGGCACGCAGACCACACCATCGTCATCGGCCACGATCACATCGCCCGGGGTGACCCACATGCCGGCGCAGACGACCGGGATGTTGACCGAGCCCAGCGTTGCCTTGATCGTGCCCTTGGAGGACACCGTCCGGCTCCAGACGGGGAACCCCATCTCCTGCAAGGCCTTGGTATCGCGCACGCCCGCATCGATGACCAGCGCCCGTGCGCCACGCGCCTGAAAGCTGGTGGCCAGCAGGTCGCCAAAATAGCCATCGCTGCATGGTGAGGTCACGGCCGCCACGACGATGTCGCCAGGCTGGATCTGCTCTGCCGCCACATGCAACATCCAGTTGTCGCCAGGCTGGAGCAGCACCGTCACCGCTGTGCCGGAGACACACTGGCCCGCGGCGATGGGACGCAGCGCTGGCTGGAGCAGGCCGACACGGCCCATGGCCTCATGCACCGTGGCCGAACCCAGAGGGGCCAGGCCATCGGCTGCGGCACGGTCAGCACGCTGGATATGGCGGTAAACAACACCGAGTTCATACATGGAAATGTCCTTGTTGGTGGGTGGCGGGCGCTTCACAGCCCCCGGTGGCGAAGCACGGCATCCAGGCGCGGAAACACGCGGCGCGCATTGCCCTCGTAGACCTGATGTCGCTCTTCGTCGTTGAGATGAGGTGTTGCCTCGATATAGCGCCGGGTGTCGTCGTAGTGGTGGCCGGTTTGCGGATCGATGCCGCGCACCGCCCCCACCATTTCGCTGGCAAACAGAATGTTTTTGGCTGGCAGCACCCGGGTGAGCAAGTCAATGCCGGCCTGGTGGTAGACACAGGTGTCAAAAAACAGGTTGTTGAGCAGGTGCTCCTCGAGCAAGGGCTTGCCCAGCGCCTGCGCCAGCCCCCGAAACCGCCCCCAGTGGTAAGGCGCGGCCCCTCCTCCGTGGGGGATCAGCAGGCGCAGCGTGGGAAAGTCCTGGAACAGCGCACTGTCGAGGCACTGCATAAAGGCCGTTGTGTCGGCATTGAGGTAGTGCGCGCCAGTGGTGTGAAAGCAGGCATTGCAACTGGTGGAGACATGCACCATCGCGGGGATGTCGTACTCCACCATCTTTTCGTAAATCGGGTACCAGGAGCGGTCAGACAGCGGCGGCGCAGTCCAGTGCCCACCGGAGGGATCAGGGTTGAGGTTGATCGCCACATTGCCGTATTGCTCGACACAGCGCACCAGCTCGGTGATGCAGGTGCGGGGATCGACACCCGGGGACTGGGGCAGCATCGCGGCCGGCACAAAGTGGTCGGGGAACAGCTCGCTCACGCGAAAGCACAGCTCATTGCAGACCTCGGCCCAGGCGCTCGATGTCTCGAAATCGCCGATATGGTGGGCCATGAAGCTGGCGCGCGGGCTGAAGACGGTCAGGTCCAGCCCCCGCTGGCGCATCAGCTGGAGTTGGTTGCACTCGATGGTCTCGCGAATCTCGTCATCGCTGATGCGCAAATCTGCGGCCCGAGGCGTCAGGCGTGGGTCCTTGAGGCCAGCCATCTGCAGGTCGCGCCACTGGCCCAAGCCCGCAGGTGCGGTTGTGTAATGCCCATGTACATCAATAATCATGCGGTGCTCCTCCCTGTTTGTTCTCTTTGGTAGCGCTTGCAGCCAAACGTGGCTTTGTATGGCCCAGCGTTACACGGGCCCTGCCCAGATGGCGCTGGGCACCATCACCTCGCCGCGCATCAGCACCCGCGCTGTGCGCAGCAAGGCCACCTGGGGCGGCGCATCGGCCTGCGCCACGCCCTGCTTGAGCTTGACGCTCAACACGCCGGAGGGATGCTCGATGGCGACCGTATCGGCATCGGCACCGCTGGCCCGCCGGGCCCATCCGTCACAGACGGAGCCTGGCAGCTCAACGGCCGTGCCCACCGTGACCGCGGCCAGCACGCCAATGCTTTCGTGGCACACATGGGGGATAAAGCTGCGCGTGCTGATCGCACCGCCATGCCGGGGCGGCGCCACCAGGGTCATCTTGGGGTAGTTTTTGGCAGAGACGTCACCCAGACCCATGGCCTTCGCGGCCTGCAGGCGCAGCGCCTCCAGCCGGCGCCGAAGATGGTGGTGGGCATCGAGCTGGGCAACGGTCTCATAGCCGCTGGCACCCATATCCTTTGCTTTGACCATCACCAACGGCATGCCGTTGTCGATGCAGGTCACCTCCACGCTGAATGGCGCAAAGCCCTCTCCTGCCACGTCCATGCGCTCGCGCGCCTTGCCGGTGGGCAGCAGGCTCTTGCAGACCGACCCCGCTGTTTCCTGAAAACAGATCTCGATCGGCGCAGCGCTGCCCGGCACGCCATCGATGCGGGCGTCTCCGCCATCGGCCAGCTGGCCGCCAGATAGCGGCAGCGTGATATCGGCCAGCATGCCGGTGTTGCGGGCCAACACGCGAAAGCTGGCACGCTCACCTTGGGCCTGCACCATGCCCGAGGCCAGCGCAAAGGGCACCGCCGCGGCCAGCATATTGCCGCAGTTGGGGCGGGTATCGACCGTGCCCATGTCCGGCTGCACCTGGGCGAACAGAAACTCCAGATCCACCCCCGCTTGCGCCGAGCGGCTGACAATGCCGATCTTGCTGGTCAGCGCATGCCCGCCGCCAATGCCGTCGATCTGCCGGCCGTCGGGTGAGCCCATTGCGGCCAACAGCACCCGGTCCCGCGTGGCCGTATCCTGGGGCAAATGGGCGGCATTGAAGAATGGCCCTTTGGACGTGCCGCCCCGCATCAGCAGGCAAGGAATCGCTGTTGGCATGGAATGCTCCCCGTGTTCTGTTGGTATCCATTCTGGGGACAGACACCACAAAGAGCCACGGGCACAGCGGCCTAGCAGCTATACCCTGCTGGCATATCTGCGCCGCACAGGCAACGCACAGGCGCGCCTCGTCCTACGGCAGATGGCATCGGCTGCTGTCAGGCCTTCACCCGCCTCTGTCCTAGCATGGGGCATGCTGATTAAGAGAGCTACCCCCAAAGTTTCTAGGAAAGCGGCCGCCGCGATGGCGAGCCTGTGTATCGCTGCCACGGCCTCTGCGATGAGCGATGAGGAGGTCCGCGCTGAAACCGACCGCATTGCGGCCCAGTACCGCACGGCCATCGCCCATTGCCAGACGCTGCAGGGCAACGACAAGCACATCTGCATAGAGGATGCCAAAGGCAGCCAGCGCGTGGCCCAGGCCGAGCGCGATGCCAAAGTGCTGGGCGACGCCGGCCACAGTTACCAGGTGCGTGTGGCCAGAGCCGAAGCAGACTACCGCGTTGCCAACGAGCGCTGCAATGAGATGCGCGGTGATGCCGTCGGCATCTGCAAAAAAGACGCCGAGGCGGCCTATCGCAAAGCCCAGCAAGATGCCCAGGTCAAACGCGTGGAGGCGCCCCCTGCCATGTCCACTGACCGTCCCTTGACTCCGCTGGCGCCTGCCCGCAGCGACTTGCCCCTCGCAAACCCGCCGCGTTGATGCCGCATGGCGCGGCGCCGGTGGACATGGCGCAAAAAAACCTGCGCTGACCCGATGCGGTCAGCGCAGGTTTTCTCGCATGCACAAAGGGCCGGCGCCGCCAGCCCCAAAATTTGGCGATCAGCGACGGCAGGCTGCGTAGCCCAGCACCACACCAATGGCCAATGCTGCGCCTGCAATGTGCCAGGGCTCGTCATGCGCATATTTGTCAGTGCAGGCGGCGGTGTGCTTGGTTTGCGCAATGGCGCGGGCTGCGGAATCGCGGGCCATGCCCATGCCCTCGTCCATGCGCTCGCGAATGCGCTTGATCTCGGGGATCGCATCGAGCTCCTTGACCGACAGCAGTGCACGCACATCGCCCACCAACTGGTCGACATCCCCCTTCACATCGGAGAGGCTGACTTGTCGCTTCTTGAAAAACATGTTCTTTCCTTTCTTGTACCAAGCCCAAAATGTGCTCTAGCTCATACCTTATCCAAAGACAAACTAGCGCCATGTAGGAAAGCCGCCCGCATCGGCGTGCAAGGGTTCTGCTATCAGCGGTGGCAGAACAAAACCATGCTTTGGCGCACAAGCGCTGCCCCCGCTTTTCCTACACACAAGCCTTGCCTTGCAGGCCACCATGGGCGCTGAGCCCCATGAACCCTGGAGGATGTATGCCAGACCAAGCCCCCGAGAAAACCAACCCGCCCGCGAGCGACGAGACCAAGATCAACACCACCCGCAAGCAGCAGCCCCATGACACCGGCTCGCAGGCCAAGATGCCCCATGAAAAAGACCAGTCCGTGGGGGAGACCAGCCCAGAGCCCTCGCCCGAGATGGAGCAAGCCCATACAGATCTCAAGCGCGGTCTGATCGATACCGATGCGCGTGCCCCCGACGGCCGGCCCAAAGCAAGCAAACCATCGGCCACTTGAGGCATTTCATCGCCGCAGACATCAGCGGTACAGCATTCGAAAACCCTATTTGGGGGCAAATGATTTATTTTGTAACATCATCAAATATACAAATGCATCTATAGGATAAATCTTGCTTTCGTACTAAGCTGTCCGCGTTGGAGCCCGTCCATGTGGCACCGACAGGAAGGTTTGCCGTGTCGCAACGAAAGCAGGAGGATGCTGCCACAGGCGATTACCTGGAACAGCTCAAAGCCGAAGGTGCCAGTCTTTTGATGCAGAACCCACAGGAAGGTACGCCCGAGCACGCCAAGATGATGCTGATTGACGCCAAGATTGACCAACTCACCAGCCCCATTACCGTCCCGAACTGGAAGGAAACAGGTTTGTGAACCGCAGCCCGCTGATCCAGCGGGTTTTTTGTTGCCCGGCGCAACCGCTGCGCCGGGGGCCGCACGGCAGCGAACTTGGAGCCGCTAACACGACCCAGCAAACCGAGGTTTGCGGTTGAGACGAGGTGTCAAACCGCAGACAGTACAAACGTACGGCAAGGCTTGAGGCGGCCGGCTAGGCAACGACGTATCAAGGGTTTTGTTTGCGGCTCTCATTGGTGGGCCTGTAGCGTCTCCCGCTGATCCTGAGCATTGGGCAAGGTCACCCAGCGCGCCAGTTTGGGCCGCAGCCAGTTCTCCAGATCATCCATCACCGCATAGACCACCGGCACCAGCACCAGCGACAAGGCGGTGGACGACACCAGCCCGCCGATGACGGCAACGGCGAGCGGCTGGCGGAACTCCGAGCCGCTGCTCACGCCCAAAGCGGTAGGCAGCATGCCCATGGCCATCGCAATCGTGGTCATGATGATCGGCCGGGTGCGCTCATGGGCGGCTTCCAGCAGGGCCTCGGTCTGGCTCTTGCCCATGCGCTCGGCCTCCACCGCATGCTCGACCAGCAAGATCGAGTTCTTCGCCGCCAGGCCCATCAGCATCAGCAAGCCAATCAGCACCGGCAGGTTCAGCTCTCCGCCTGTTGCCAGCAAGGCCAAAAAGGCGCCGGCCAGCGACAGCGGCAGTGCCGCCAGAATCACCACCGGTTTGACAAAGCTGCGGAACAGCAAGATCAGCACGCCAAAGATCAGCCCCACCCCCGCCATGATGGCCAGGCCAAAGCTGGCAAACAGCTCCTGCATGCCCTCGGCATCGCCATAGAGCGGGCGCGATACGCCCTCGGGCAGGTTCTTCAGGAACGGCAGCGCATCCACGGCCGCATTGGCCTGGCCCAGCGACACGCCATGGACCTCCGCCTCCAAGGTGATGCGGCGCTCGCGGTCAAAGCGATCGATGTGGGATTCGCCCACCTGGAAATGCATGTCCGCCACCGCCGACAAGGGCACCGTGCCACCCTGCCCCGTGGGCACGCGCAGCGCGCCAATACTGTCCAGATCACGCAAGGTACCCTGGGGCAGCCGCACGCGCACCGCCAGCCGCTGGCGCCCGGTGTTGAACTTGGAGGCGGTCGCATCCAGGTCACCCAGGCTGGCCATGCGCGCCACCTCGGCCACCACATCGGGGGTCACGCCCAGGCGCGCGGCCGCATCGGGCTTGAGCCGTATCACCAGCTCGGGGCCCGGGTTGGGCGCCACCTGGTGCACATTGGCCAGCATGGGCAGGCCGCGCAGCTCGCGCTCGGCGTCTGCGGCCGTGCGCCGCAGCAGCTCGCCATCGTGGCCACCCAGGATTACCTGCAGGTTCTGCGTGCCGCCGCCTTCGCTCTCGCTATAGCTCAGCCGCACATCGGGCACCTGCAGCAGCAGAGGCCGCAGATGGTCCTGGAAGGCCTTGGTCGTCATCGAGCGCGGTGATTTGAGCTGCACAATCACGCTGCCCTTGCGCGGGTCGCCATCGCGCTGGCTGCTGCCCACGCTGACAAACACATCCTGCACATCCCCTTGCTGGCGCAGCAAACGGGTCAGGCTGGCGGCCGAGGCGCGCATGTCTTCGGTGGTCGCGCCGGGCGCGCCTTGCAGGTTGATCTGCACCGTGCCGCCATCGCCCTTGGGCGCAAAGCCGGTGGGCAGCAGCGAGGCGAGCACCAGCGAGCCGACAAAAATCAGCACCCCGGCCGCCAGCGACCACCAGCGGTGCGCCAGCGCCCACTCCAGCAACCGGCGGTAGCGGCCAGTAAAGGGCTTGTGCGGATGGGGCTGTGCCGAGGGCTTGAGCAAATAGGCGCACATCAGCGGTGACAGCAGGCGCGCCACCAAGAGCGAAAACATCACCGACACGGCCACCGTCACCCCGAACTCGCGGAAGTACGGCCCGGCATAGCCACCCATAAAGGCAACGGGCAAAAACACCACGGCAATGGCCAAGGTGGTGGCCACCACCGCCAGGCCAATCGCGTCGGCCCCTTCCATCGAGGCGCGCCAGGGCGAGGCGCCGGCCTGCACCCTTTTTTGGATGTTCTCCACCTCGACAATGGCGTCATCGACCAGCACGCCGATCACCAAGGTCAAGGCCAGCAGGGACAGCATATTGAGCGAATAGCCGAGCCAATGGATCACCGCAAACGTGGGGACCAGCGAGATCGGCATGGCCACCGCCGCAATGAGCGTCGCGCGCCAGTCGCGCAAGAACATGAACACGACGACCGCCGCCAGCAGCATGCCTTCGAGCAAGGTCGCCACCGTGGCATCAAAGCTCTCGCGGGTGTTCTTGGCGCCCGATGACACCAGCTGGTACGAGACCCCGGGCTGCTCCTTGGCCAGCGCCGCCACCGCCTTGGCCACCGCCGTCTCCACATCCACGTCGGACGCGGCCTTGGTCTTCATCACCTGAAAACCGACCACCGCCTCGCCATTCAAGGCCGCAAAGCCGCGCCGGTCGCTGGCGCCACTGGCCACGGTGGCCACATCACCCAGGCGCAGATGGCGGCCGTCACGGGTGGCAATCACCAGCTGCTCAAGCTCCTGCACCGATGGGGCGGCCGCGAGGATACGCACCTGCTGCTCCTGCGCACCAATCTGCGTGCGGCCGCCCGATGCATCGAGGTTGTGCGCGCGCAGCGCATCGTTCACCGCCACGGCCGTCAGTCCCAGCGCCTGCAGCTTGGCGGGGTCCAGCGTCACGGTGATGTCGCGCGCCACACCGCCGACCTGGGTCACCTGCCCCACCCCTGGCAGCGCCACCAGCTTGCGCGCCACCACATCCTCAATGAACCAGTTCAGTTCCACATCGTCCATGCCCGGGGCGGAGACCGCATAGGTCAGCAAGGGCATGGCATCAAAATCGAGGCGCTCGACAATCGGCGGCTCGATGCTGGCTGGCAGGTTGGCGCGCACACGGTCAATGGCCGCCCGCACCTCATCGACAGCCCGCTGCGGCTCCAGCCCGATCTCGAACTCGACCAAGGTCAGCGACATGCCCTGGGTGACGGTCGAGATCACATGCTTGACGCGGGCCACATTGGCCACCCCGTCTTCCACCACGCGGGTGACCTGGGTTTCCACCTCGGTGGCCGCCGCGCTGGGCAAGGCCACTGCCACCTGCACGATGGGAAAGGACACATCCGGGTAGAGCTTGATCGGCATGACACGGTAGGCCATCAGCCCGGCCACCAGGATGGCGATGAACAGCACCACCACGGGGATCGGGTTCTGGATGGACCAGGCGGAGATACGCAGCTTCATCGCTGGCCTCCAGCCGCAGCCGCAGCAGCAGGTGCAGGTGCAGGTGCCGCCTCCGGCGTGGCAGGCACGGCGGCCGGCTGGGCAGCGCCATTGATCTGCACCCGGTCCCCCTCCAGCACAAAGGCGCCGCCGCCCAAGGCCAGGCGCGTGCCCAGCGGCGGGCCATCGCGCAAGGCCACCCAGCCCTGGGCACGGGCGCCCAGGCTCACCGGCAGCTTGCGGATACGGCTGTCGGCATCGATCGTGGCCAGCTGCGGGCCACCGGCTTCAAAGTGGATGGCTTTTTCTGGCACTGCCGCCACCGGTGCGGCCGCCTGCGCAAAACGCGCCTGCGCAAAGCCGCCGGGGCGCAGATCGGCCCGCACCGGCAGCGCCACGCGCACCTGGGCCAGCTTGGTCTTGTCGTCCACCCGGCGCGACAAAAGCCGCACCTGGCCCTCCAGCTCAACACCCGAAGCCAGGGTCACCGCCACCTGGTTGCCCGGCTGGATACGGTCCACCTGGTCCTCGGGCACCTCGGCAGCCAGCTCCACCATGCCGTCCCGCGCCAGGCGGAACATCGCCTCGCCCCCAGGGCTGGCCACATCGCCCCGGCGCACATTGCGCTGCAGCACCACACCGGCCACCGGCGCGCGCAGCACCATGCGCTCGGCCTCTACGCGCAGCCCCGCCAGGTTGGCCGCTGCCACATCGGCATTGGCCTGGGCGCTGGCCGCTGCCGTGCGGCGCTGCTGGATCTGCTCGTCCGACAGCACGCCCTGGCCGTCCAGGCCTTCGACCCGTGCCGATTCGGCCCGGGCCTGCGTGGCCTGCGCCTTGGCCTGCACCAGGCTGGCCTGGGCCTGGGCAATCTTGGCCTGCAGCAAGCCGTCATCGAGCCGCGCCAACGGCTGGCCGGCACGTACCTGGTCGCCCTCATCGGCCAGCAGCGCGGCCACCCGGTAGCCGCTCAGCTCCGGGCCAATCGCAATTTCTTCGCGCGCCACCAGCAGGCCCGATGCCTGCTGCACCCCACCCATGGGACGCAGCTCCACCTGCGCCACGCTCACCGTTCGCACCACCTCGGCCACCGGCTTCGCAGTCTTGTCCGCACTGCCTTCGGAGCAGGCCACCAGGCCCAGCAGGGCCAGCGACCCCAGGCCTAGCCCCAAGCCCACGCGCCATCCGCTTGTCATTGATTGCAGCATTGCATCCCTCTCAATTCGTCTTCTGTGTATCGGTGCCCAGCGCATCCCGGGGCCAACCGCCGCCCAGCGCCTGGAACACCTGCACCGCATGCGCCAAGGCTTCAGCGCGCGCCTGGGTCAGGCCACCGCGCGAGTCGCGGTAGACCTGCTCGGCATCGAGCACCACCACCAGGTCAAAAAAGCCGGCCTCATAGCCCTTGCGCGCCGCCTCATAGGCCGTCTGCGCCCGCGCCTCGGCCTGCGCCAGCACTTTCAGCCGCTGTGTATCGGGCGCCATGCGGAGCAGCGCCTGGTCCGTCTCGGAAAACGCGCGCTGCACCACCTGCTCATAGGCGATCACCGCCTGCTCGGCGCGGGCGCCCTGAGCGCGGGCGTTGGCCAACAAGCGCGGGCGGTCCAGTACCGGCATGGCCACATTGCCTGCCAGCGACCACAGCCCGGTGCTGAGCGACGCGCCCTGCTTTTGCCAGTTCAGCCCCAGCCCGGGCGTCAAGGTGATGCTGGGCAGCAGCGCCAGGCGCGACAGCTCCAGGCCGCCCGCGGCCGCATCCATCTGCGCCTGGGCCTGCAGCACATCGGGGCGCCGCGCCAGCAAATCCGCAGGCAAGGCACGCGGCAGCGCCGGCGCCTGGGTTTGGCTGTCATCGAGCACCAGGGCCGACAAGGGCTGGTCGCCCTGCCCCACCAGCACCAGCAAGGCGCGCCGTGCGGCATCGAGCTGCGACTGCAGCACCAGCGCATTGGCCTGGGCTGCCAGCAAGCTGGCATCGACCCGCGCCACATCGGCCAGCGCCACCAGGCCGCGCTCGAGCTTGCGCGCCAGCACCTGCTGCAGGCGGGTCTGGATGGAGATCGTCGCCTGGGCATCGGCCAGCGCAGCGGTCAGGCGCTGGGCCTCAAACAGGCTGCGCGCCACTTCGGCCACCAAGGCCGCGCGCTCGCCATAGGCGCCATAGAGCGCCGCGCCAAAGTCGCCATCGGCCTGCCGCGCCAGCGCATCACCCCGGCCCAGCACATCGAGCTCCCAGGAGACTTGCAGGTCCAGCCCGGCGCTACTTTGCCGGCCCAGGCCAACCCCACCCGCCGATGCACCGCCCAGCCGCTGCACGCTTCTGCGCTCGCCGCTGGCGCGCAGGCCGCCCTGGGGCTGGTACTGGGTCAGCGCCGCCTCGCGCACCGCCCTGGCCTCGCGCACCCGCGCCAGCGCCATCCGCGCCTCGGTGCTGGCCGCCAAGGCCTGGTCCACCAGGCGGTTGAGCTGGGGCTGCTCGAACAGGGTCCACCAGGTATCGAGCTGGGGCGCCGCCTGCGCTGGCTGCAGGTCCGGCAACGAAGAGGCCACCGAAAACTGCGACGCCACCACCGGCGCTGGCGCGGGCGCATCCGGCACCGACGAGCACCCCGACAAAGCCGCCAGGCACAGCGGCGCGGCCGCCCATAGAACGTATTTCATGGCTCGGGTACTCAGTCTGGTGCTTTGCGGCTGGATGACGGCGCGCGAGCTTGGCGCACTTTAGGTGCTTTAGGCATTTTGGGCGTGGTTGCAGCAGCGGCTGCCGCCCTCTCGGCACGTGCCGATCGCCGGGCAGGCACCGGTGGCGCCGCCGCCTGCTTTTGCCGCTCGGCCAGCTTGGCCAGCAGCTCCTGCAAGGTCTGGGCCGTCACCGCATGAAAATCCTGCGCCTGCTTGAGGCGCGCGGTGGCATCAGCGGACAGCGGGCTGGCCGCCAGCAGCTCATCCACATAGGTCGTAAAGCGCTGGCAATCGGCAATGCTCTGCTCCAGCACGATCAAGAAGGGGTTGGCGCGCAGGCTGAAAAAGTCCTGGCGCTCGCCGCGCATCGCCACCCGCTCGATGATCCCCAGGCGTTCGAGCAAACGGGTATTGGTGCTCACGCTGGCGCGGCTGGCCTGCATGCGCTCGGCCAGCTCGGCAAAGCTGATGGGCCCGCCATCGAGCAAAAAGATGCCGATCAGGCGCCCTGCAATCCGGGGCAGGCCACTGGTTTCCGCCTGGATCGCATTGCGCTCGATAAACAGCTCGCGCGCTTCCAGCGCTTCATGCGCCTTCTTGGCCGCCGAGGCCGCCTTCGCCTTGTCCTGCTGGGTCACAGCCACCGTCCTTTATCCATATTGTTCAGTCACCGCTGAACAATATAAACGAATTCGGGTTGACCCTAGTTATTAGAAGTAACGCTCGCCTAAAAAAGAAAAAGGGCCGTGGTGGTCGGCCCTGCGGTGCTGTGCTACTGGTGGTCAGGACTGGCGCAAGGCCAGCCGCGCCGTCAGCAGGGTGCGCCCCGGCTCGGAATCGATCTCGAGCACGCCGCCCACGCGGCCGATACGCACGGCCATCGAGCGCATGCCGATGCCCAGGCCCGAAGCCTCCACGGCTGCGGCATCAAAGCCCACGCCATCGTCTTCGATCTCCAGCACCAGCGCATCGGCCTCAGGCTGCAGAAAGGACAGGCGCACCTGGCGCGCCTGGCTGTGCTTGATGACATTGGTGAGGCCCTCCTCGACCAGGCGCGTCATCGCCAGGTACTGCAGCGCATCGGGCGGTGTGCGCCAGGCGGGCGCAAACTGCCAGTCGCAGCGGATGTCGAGCGCATCGAACAGGTTGGCAAAGCGGTGGCGCAACGGGGCCAGCCACTCCTGCGGCGACGCGGGCACGCGCACCTGGGCCGAGGAGTTGCTGTCAATGGTCTGGCGCAGGTCATCACGAATGTGCTTGAGCATGGACAGCACCTGGGGCCGCGTCAGGCTGCCACCGCCGCCCTGCTCCACGGCAGCAATCATGTGCACCAGCGAACCACCGAGCCCGTCATGAAGGTCATGGGTCAGGGCCAGGCGCTCTTGCAGGCGCGCGTTCGACAGCTTTTGTGCATCGAGCTCGGCCTTGACCTGCTCGGCCTTCTTCTGCTCGGTGATGTCGAAGGTAAAGCCGATCAGCCCGGTGGTCTCGCCCTGTGCATCGCACAGCACATGCACCACCTCGCGCACCCAGACAAAGCTGCCTTCACTGGTCAGCGCGCGGTACTCAGCCTCGTGGTCCACGCCGGCCAGGCACAGCCCAACGCAGCGATTGACCGTCGTGTCGCGCTCGTCCGGGTGGATACGCTCGGCCCAATCGTTCACCGTCTGCCAGCTGTCCTGGGGCCAGCCCAGCAGCGCCTCGATCTGTGGGCCCACATAGGTGTACTTTTTGCTCGCCCAATCGATGCGGAACGGAATCGCCAACGTGGACTCCAGCAACGTTTGGTAGAGGCCGTTGTCGGTATCGGGCTCCAGGGTGCGTAGACGAGGCTGCGTATCGAGCATAGGGGTGTCAGGGTTGCGTCAACAAGGGGTGAACCGTCGGCAACGCATTCCAGAACCAGTAGAAATACCCGCTGTCTTTGGGCAGCAAGGTCAGGGTCTGCACACTTCTTTGTGTGCCACCCCGCCAACAGGCCAGGGCTGAATTGCGGTTGCCGTGCAGATCGATATAGGCCGCATCCGGGATTTTGGGCCTGGGCGGCATGTACAAGGCCATGCCCCGGGGCACCCAAAGATCGGCGAGAAAGATTCTATCCCGGTGGGGCCAGTAGCGCCCTACCGAAATCACCAGCGGCAGCTGGGGATCTACCGAGGAGAACACATGCGGGAAATCATGGTGCTCCAGGTCGGTACAGACCGTGGGCTGCAGCTGGTTGCGCTGCGCATCGTCCAGGTACGGACACTGCTGGCCGGCAAACATGCCGTACTCAAACGGGGTGTTCTCCAGATGGCGGATCGGGCTTTGCATGCGCAGGCCCTGGCCCGGCTCGATCAAGGTGATGCCAAAGGCAGCAGCGGCCTCGCGCGTGGCCCACAGCGGCTCGTACACCACCTCGGTGGCGACGAACGCCAACTTGGTCTCCTCACCAAATGTTGTCGGCGGCAAGCGATGCGTGCCACTGACCTGGTAGCCGCGGCCCCAAGAGGGCTCGGGGGAACCGGCCACCGGGCTGCCGGCCACCGGAGTGCCGGCCACCGGAGTGCCGGCCACAGGCTGCAGCTCCTTCACCGCTGCAGGAAGCTTGTCCTTGAATGTGGGCATGCCATCGATATTGCAGACATAGGGCTTCTCCTGCGTATCGACCCATGTGCCGATACCGTCTCGAATCAGCAAAGGCGCATCAAAAAAAGTGTGGGGCACGGTCAATCACTCCAGATCGGATGGGCGGGCGGTTACGGGGAAAGCGAGAAAGGGCTGAGCGTTGGGCGGCTCAATCCACCAGGCGGCGCCGCCGCGCTTCCTGCGCGGCCTGGGTGCGCGAGGACACCGACAGCTTGCGGTAGACATTCTTGATATGCGACTCGACCGTGTAGCGCGACAGAAACAGGCGCTCGGCAATCTCGCGGTTGCTCAGGCCCTCGACCACGAGGTGCAAGATGGTGTGTTCGCGCGCACTCAAGCCCGGGTCGTCCGCCGCCTGCACGGCCGGCGGGGCTTGCAGCGGCAGCTCCTCGATGATGCGCCGCGCAATAAAGGGGTCGATGGGCGCGCCGCCGCGCAGCACGCTGCGCAAGGCCATGGCCATTTCCATGTCGTCGCGCTCCTTGAGCACATAGCCCACGGCGCCTGCGCGCAAGGCCGCCCAGATCATCTCTTGCGTGCTCCAGGCCGACACCACCAGCATCGGCAGGTTGGGGGCCTGGGCATGGAGCTCCTCGATCAGCTCAATACCACTGCCATCGGGCAGGCCCAGGTCCACCAGCACCAGCGATACCGTGTGGGCCTCGCCCGCCAGGTAAGCGCGTGCCTCGGCCAGCGACCCGGCCATCACCAGCGCATCGCTGCTGTAGCCCAGCTGCTGCAGCAAGCCCTGCAGCCGGTTGCGCACCAGCGGGTTGTCCTCCACCACCAGTACGGGTGCGGGCAGTGCGAGATCGGCGGTGAGCATCTGGGTGGGCATGGGATCCGTTCATATTCCAAGTGCTGCAATTATTCCGCAAGCCCAGGCCCTTGCCCCTCACTGAAACTGGTGAATTTCAGCGCCGTGACGGTTTGCTGAACACCGCGTGGCAGCGGCCAATGATCGCCCTTAAGAGTCGCTAACACAACCCTTGATACGTCGTTGCCGAACCTTGTCGTACTACTGTACTGCCTGCGGCTCGACGCCTAGTCTCAATCGCAAACCTTCGGTTTGCTGGGTCGTGTTAGCGACTCTAAGTAAACCGCTTCTCCAGCGCATCCCAGGCGGGCTTGCCCACCAGGCGCTGGCGCTCGGCAAAGGTGGCCACCAGGCCGCTCGCCTCCTGCACCGACTTCTTATCGCGCAGCACGGTCAAGGTCTTTTGCATGCCGGCCACTGCCCCCTGCAGCGCCGCATTGGCATAGAGGACGATGCCGTAGCCCAGCGCGCCCAGTTGCTCGGCATCAAAAATGGGGGTCTTGCCGCCAATCACCATGTTCATCAGCTGCGGGGTGGCGAGCCGCTTGGGCAGCGCGCGGATCTCTTCAGCGCTGGTGACCGCCTCGACAAACAAAATATCGGCCCCGGCTTCGGCAAAGCGCTGGGCCCGCTCCACCGCCGCCTCAAAGCCATGGGTGGCCGCCGCATCGGTGCGCGCCATGATCAGCAGGTTCGGGTCGCGCCGGGCATCGACGGCGGCCTTGATCTTGCTCACCGCCTCTTCGGTGGAGACCACCTCCTTGCCGTTGAAATGCCCGCAGCGCTTGGGCGCCACCTGGTCTTCGAGCTGGATGCAGTCGGCACCGGCACGCTCCAGGGTGCGCACCGTGTGGTAGACATTGAGCGCATTGCCAAAACCGGTATCGGCATCGACCAGCAAGGGCACACTGACCGTATCGCGGATGCGCGCCGTGTGGTCGGCGATCTCAGCGAGGCCCATAAAGCCCTGGTCCGGCAGGCCCAACCACATATTGGTCACGCCCGCGCCGGTCACGTAAATCGCCTCAAAGCCCAGGTCCTCGATCACCTTGGCCGACAGCGCATTGAAGGCGCCCGGCACCAGCACGCCCCGGCGCGCCGCCACCATGTCTTTCAGCAGTTGCTTGGTATCCATCCCACAGTCCCCCGTTCAAAAACAATCGCCCGGCACCCGCACGGCGCCTTCCATCAGAATGCGTGCGCTGCGGCTCATCAGCGCCTTGGTCACCACCCACTGGCCATCCTGCAGGCGCGCCTCCGCTCCCACCCGCAGGGTTCCCGAGGGGTGGCCAAAGCGCACCGCGCTGCGCTCGCCGCCACCGGCGGCCAGGTTGACCAGGGTACCCGGCACGGCTGCAGCCGTGCCAATGGCCACCGCTGCCGTGCCCATCATCGCGTGGTGCAGCTGGCCCATCGACAGCGCCCGCACCAGCAAGTCCACGTCCTGCGCCTCCACCGCCTTGCCGCTCGATGCCGTATAGCTGGCCGGCGGCGCCACAAAAGCAATCTTGGGTGTGTGCTGGCGGCTCGCGGCCTCGGCCAGCTCCTGGATCAGGCCCATCTTGAGGGCGCCAAACGCGCGAATCGCTTCCAGGCGCGCCAAGGCCTGCGCATCGCCATTGATATCGCCCTGCAGCTCGCAGCCGGTGTAGCCCAGGTCTTGCGCATTGAGAAAGATCGTCGGGATGCCCGCATTGATCAAGGTTGCGGCAAAGCGGCCTACCCCTGGCACATCGAGCTGGTCCACCAGCTGGCCGGTGGGGAACATGGCGCCACCATCCTCGCCCTCATCAGCCGGGTCCATGAAGGCCAGCTGCACCTCGGCAGCGGGAAAGCTCACGCCATCGAGCGCAAAGTCGCCGCTCTCCTGCACCTGTCCGTTGCAGATGGGCACCTGGGCCATGATGGTCTTGCCGATATTGGCCTGCCATATGCGCACCGTGCACAGCCCGTTGTGCGGGATGCGGGCCGGGTCGATCAGGCCCATCGCGATCGCGCAGGGGCCGACGGCGGCAGAGAGGTTGCCGCAGTTGCCGCTCCAGTCCACCAAGGGCTTGTCGATGGCCACCTGGCCAAACAGATAGTCCACATCATGGTCAGGCTGCGTGCTCCTGGCCAGCAGCACCGCCTTGCTGGTGCTCGACGACGCATTGCCCAGGCCATCGATCTGCTTGCCATAGGGGTCGGGGCTGCCCAGGGTGCGCAGCAAGATCGCATCGCGCGCCGGCCCAGGCTGCTGCGCCGGCAGCGGCAAATCCGGCACATGGAAGAACACCCCCTTGCTGGTGCCGCCCCGCATATAAATGGCGGGGATCTTGATCTGGGGAGGATGGGCGGTCAGGTTCGTCATGGTCGTTCAGAAAAAAACTAGGCATTCACACCGAGGCCGGTTGCACCGCGCGCGATGCCAGAAAATCCTGCGCAAAGCGCTGCAGCACGCCGCCTGCCTCGTAGACAGACAGCTCCTCGCCGGTATCGAGGCGGCAGATCAGCGGCACGCGGTCCACCAGGCCGCTGCGGCGCCAGATCACCAGGCTCAGCGTAGCGCGCGCTGTGCGCTCACCTTCCACATCATAGGTCTCCGTACCATCGAGCTGCAGCGTCTTGCGTGTCGTGCCCGGCTGGAACTCCAAAGGCAGCACGCCCATGCCGATCAGGTTGGTGCGGTGGATGCGCTCAAAACCCTCGGCCACCACCGCCTCCACCCCCGCCAGGCGCACGCCCTTGGCCGCCCAGTCGCGGCTGGAGCCTTGGCCATAGTCGGCACCGGCAATGATGATCAGCGGCTGGCGGCGCTGCAGATAGGTCTCCATCGCCTCCCACATGCGCACCACACGCCCCTCGGGCTCGATGCGGGCCAGTGAGCCTTTTTGCACCTGGCCACCCACCACGGCCATCTCGTTGACGAGCTGGGGGTTGGCAAAGGTCGCGCGCATGGCCGTTAGGTGGTCGCCCCGGTGGGTGGCGTAGGAGTTGAAGTCCTCCTCGGGCAGGCCCATCTTGGCCAGGTACTCGCCAGCGGCCGAGCTGGGCAGAATGGCGTTGGATGGCGAGAGGTGGTCGGTAGTGATGTTGTCGGGCAGCAGTGCCAGCGGCCGCAGCCCCTTGAGCGTGCGCGGATGCGCTGCCAGCGCGCCCACACCTTCGGTGTCCCAATACGGCGGGCGGCGGATATAGGTGGACTGGGGGCGCCAAGCGTACTGCGGAGCCGCCCGCTCGCCGTTGTCTGCCTGGACTGCAAACATGGGCTCGTACACCGCGCGGTACTGCGCAGGCTTGACCGCTTGCGCCACCACGGCATCGATCTCCGCGTCGCTCGGCCACAGGTCCTGCAGCCGGATCTCCTGCCCGTTCACGACGGCCAGCACGTCCTTTTCGATGTCAAAGCGGATGGTGCCCGCCATCGCATAGGCCACCACCAGCGGTGGCGAGGCCAGAAACGCCTGCTTGGCATAGGGGTGGATGCGTCCGTCAAAATTGCGGTTGCCCGACAGCACTGCGGTGGTGTAGAGGTCGCGTTCAATGATCTGCTGCTGGATCTGCGTATCGAGCGCGCCGCTCATGCCATTGCAGGTGGTGCAGGCAAAGGCGACGATGCCAAAGCCCAGCGCCTCCAGGTCCTCCAGCAGACCCGCCTCTTGCAGGTACAGCTGCACCGCCTTGGATCCGGGCGCGAGCGAGGTCTTGACCCAGGGCTTGCGCACCAGGCCCAGGCGCCGCGCATTGCGCGCCAGCAGCGCCGCAGCGATCACATTGCGCGGATTGCTGGTGTTGGTGCAACTGGTAATCGCCGCAATGATCACTGCACCATCGGGCAGCAGGCCCTGGGCTTCCTGGGCGCGCGCCAGCGCCAGGGGCTCGGCGCCGGCAATGCCGCGCGCGGCCAGCTGCGAGGTCGGCAGGCGTCGGTGCGGGTTGGAGGGGCCCGCCATATTGCGCACCACCGTCGACAGGTCAAACTGCAGCACCCGCTCGTACTGCACCTCCTGCAGGCTGTCCGCCCAAAAGCCGGCGGTCCTGGCATAGGTCTCGACCAGCTGCACCTGCTTTTCATCCCGGCCCGTCAGCCGCAGGTAGGCCAAGGTCTGCGCGTCCACCGCAAACAGCGCGGCAGTCGCGCCATACTCCGGGCACATATTGGCAATGGTGGCCCGGTCACCCACCGAGAGGCTGCGCGCGCCCTCGCCATAAAACTCCAGATAGGCGCCCACCACCTTTTGCTGGCGCAGGAACTCGGTGAGCGCCAGCACGATATCGGTCGCGGTAATGCCCGGCTGAGGATGGCCGCTCAAGGCCACGCCGACAATATCGGGCAGGCGCATCCACGAGGCCCGGCCCAGCATCACGTTCTCGGCCTCCAGCCCGCCCACCCCCACCGCAATCACACCCAGCGCATCGACATGGGGCGTATGGCTGTCCGTGCCCACGCAGGTATCGGGAAAGGCGACCCCATCCTGCACATAGACCACCGGCGACATCTTCTCCAGATTGATCTGGTGCATGATTCCGTTGCCCGCGGGAATCACATCCACGTTCGCAAAGGCCCGCTTGCTCCATTCGATGAAATGGAAGCGGTCCTCATTGCGGCGGTCCTCGATCGCCCGGTTTTTCTCAAAGGCCTGCGGGTCAAATCCGCCGCATTCGACAGCCAGCGAATGGTCGACGATCAGCTGCACCGGCACCACCGGATTGACAGCGGACGGATCGCCGCCCGCCTGCGCAATCGCATCGCGCAGGCCGGCCAGGTCCACCAAGGCCGTCTGGCCCAGGATGTCATGGCAGACCACGCGCACGGGGAACCAGGGAAAGTCGATATCGCGCCTGCGCTCGATCAGCTGGCGCAGGTAGTCCGGCAGCTGCGCCGGGTCGGCGCGGCGCACCAGGTTTTCGGCATGGACGCGCGCGGTATACGGCAGCTGCGCCCAGGCGCCGGGCGCCAGCGCATCGACTGCCGCCTGCGCATCAAAATAATCCAGGCCGGTGCCGGCCAGTGCTTGTCGGTAATTGCTGTTCATGGGGCAGTGCAAACCGGCGGGCTGGGCGGCCCGCAGGGTGTCGCTTTTCTATATAGATCTGTAGAAGGTCGTGTCGGCCGCCAGCTCAGCTGCGCTGGTCGATGGGCTGGAACACCTGGTCTTCCGGACCCGTGTAATGCGCGCTGGGGCGGATGATCTTGTTGTCCACCCGCTGCTCGATCACATGCGCAGCCCAGCCGCTGGTGCGCGCAATCACAAAGAGCGGCGTGAACATGGCAGTGGGCACGCCCATCATGTGGTAGCTCACGGCGCTGAACCAGTCGAGGTTGGGGAACATCTTCTTGGCCTCCCACATCACGGCCTCCAGGCGCTCGGCAATGTCGTACATTTTCGTGGAGCCGGCCTCCAGCGACAGCTCCCTGGCAACGCCCTTGATGACGACATTGCGCGGGTCGCTGACGGTGTAGACCGGGTGGCCAAAGCCAATCACCACCTCCTTGTTCTCCACCCGGCGGCGGATATCGGCCTCGGCGGCATCGGCGCTGTCGTAGCGCTTCTGGATCTCGAAGGCCACCTCGTTGGCGCCGCCATGCTTGGGGCCGCGCAGCGCGCCAATCGCGCCGGTGATCGACGAATACATGTCGCTGCCGGTACCGGCCACGACGCGGGCGGTAAAGGTCGAGGCATTGAACTCATGCTCGGCATACAGGTTCAGCGACGTATGCATGGCCCGCTCCCACAGCGCACTGGGCTTTTTGCCATGCAGCAGGTGCAGAAAATGCGCGCCGATGGAGTCGTCATCCGTCTCCACATCGATGCATTTGCCCGAGGTGCTGAAGTGGTACCAGTACAGCAGCATGGAGCCGAGCGATGCCATCAGGCGGTCGGCAATATCGCGCGCGCCGGGCAGGTTGTGGTCGTCCTTCTCGGGCAGGGTGCAGCCCAGCACCGATACCCCCGTGCGCATCACATCCATCGGGTGGCTGGCGGCGGGCAGCTGCTCCAGCGCCTGCTTGACGCTCGCGGGCAGGCCGCGCAGCGCCTTGAGCTTGTCCTTGTAGGCGCGCAGCTCGGCGCGGTTGGGCAGCTTGCCATGCACCAGCAGGTGGGCGATCTCTTCAAACTCGCAGACCTGGGCCATGTCCAAAATGTCATAGCCCCGGTAGTGCAGGTCATTGCCGCTGCGCCCTACGGTGCACAAGGCGGTGTTGCCCGCCGTCACGCCCGAGAGCGCAACCGATTTCTTGGGCTTGAAGGTCGAAGGCGTGGTGGGCGCGGTGGCCTCGGCGGTCGTGGTGGTCATAGCAGGGGTTCCTGGTTCAAATATGCGCAATCGAGGGGGATGGGCCGGCCTTTGGCATCGACGGCCACCATGTCAAACAAACCTTGGAGCACCAGCTCGGGCGGCGTCCCCGGCAGCCCGGCCGAGCCGGTCACGCAGACGGTCATCGAGCTGCGGCCTACGCGGCTGACCCAGGCGCGCAAGGTCAGGGCATGGCCCACCGGTGCCGGTGCCACAAAGTCCACCCGGCTGACGGCGGCCATCACGACTTCGCGTTGCACCAGGCTCCGCGCCGCCAAAAACGCGGCCTTGGCCATCAGCTGCAAACCCTGGCCCGCAAACAGCGTGCCGTGGTGGTTGGCCAGCGCCGGCAGTACCAGCTCTTGCAACTCGGCGAATCCGGTAGGTGTTGTCATGCTTCGCAATTTACGCAAAATACAAAGGGATGAACAGCACTGAAATGGCGAATTTCTGCGAATGAAAACTGGTATTTTGCGAATTTTGCGAAATGTAGAATCTGGGTACTCCACCGCCTCTTCGATGCGAGCGCCCCTGTTGACGCGAAAGACTCTGCGATGAAAAAAACCTTTATGGGCGTCAAGCTGCGCAAGCTGCGCGCCGAACGCAATCTGTCCCAGATTGCGCTGGCCCATGCGCTGGGGCTCTCGCCCAGCTACCTCAACCAGATCGAACAAAACCAGCGGCCGCTGACGGTGTCGGTGCTGCTCAAACTGCACCGCAGCCTGGGCGTGGATATCCAGCAGTTCTCCGAAGACGAAGAGGCGCGCCTGGTGGCGGGGCTGCGCGAAGCCCTCGCCGATGCGCCCGAGGCCATTGCGCTGCCAGAGCTGCAAGAGGTGGCCACGCAAATGCCGGCGCTGGGCGCAGCGGTGGTGGCGCTGTACCGCCGCCATCTGGAGACCAAGGAGCGGCTCGAAGCGCTGTCGCTGCAGCTGGGCGATGACCGCGCCGGCAGCAGCCAGCCCGCCGCCATGCCGTTTGAGGTGGTGCGCGATTTCTTCTTCTCGCACCAGAACTACTTTGATGCGGTGGACCGCGCCGCTGAAAGCCTGGCTGCCCAGGCCCAGGCAGAGCGCCCGGGCAGGCCGCTGGCCGACTGGCTGCGTGAGCGCCTGGCGCTGGCGCACCAGGTGCGGGTGGAGTTGGTGGACAGCGCAGGCGCGAGCAAACGCCAGTTCGACCCCGCCTCGCGCCTGCTGCAGCTGTCCTCTGCGCTGGGCACCGCGCAGCAGGCGTTCCAGCTTGCCACCCAGCTGGCGCTGCTCGAGATCGGCGACACACTCGACAGCCTCAGCCAGGTGCCAACACTCATCAGCGACCCCGCTGCCCGCCGGCTGGCGCGGCTGGGCCTGGCCAACTATTTTGCCGGCGCCCTGCTGCTGCCCTACGGGCCCTTTCTACAAGCCGCCGAGGCGCTGGGCTATGACATTGACCTGCTCGGCCAGCGCTTTGCCGTGGGCTTTGAGACCGTCTGCCACCGGCTGAGCACCCTGCAGCGGCCAGGCAGCCCGGGCGTGCCGTTTTTCTTTGTACGGGTGGACCGGGCCGGCAATATCTCCAAGCGCCAGTCGGCCACGCATTTCCATTTCAGCCGCACCGGCGGCACCTGTCCGCTGTGGAATGTCTACGAAGCCTTTGGCCAGGCCGGCCAGGTGCTGGCCCAGGTGGCCGCCATGCCCGATGGCCGGCGCTATCTGTGGATTGCGCGCTCAGTCTCAGGAGGGCAGCGCGGCTATGGCGCGCCGCGCAAGACGTTTTCCATCGGCCTGGGCTGCGACCTGCGCCATGCAGCGCGCCTCGTCTATGCCAAGGGTATCGACCTGCAGGACCCGGAGCTGGCCACGCCGATCGGCATGGGCTGCAAGGTCTGCGAGCGCGACCACTGCCCGCAGCGCGCCTTTCCCTATCTGGGCAAAAGCCTGGCCGTCGATGAGAACGCCAGCCGCCTCACCCCCTACGGCTCTGGCGTCTGAATCTCCGCCAGCAGCTGGCCAAAACGCCGCTCGACATACTGGGCCGTCGGGCTGCGCTGCGCGCCCTGGCGCCAGAGCATGCGCACCGACAGCGGGGGCAGCGCCAGCGCCGGGCAAGGCACCTCGCGCAGCGCCTGGCGGTTGCCTTCGTAGTGCGCGATATTGACCGGCAGCACCGCCCAGCCCAGCTTGTCGGCCACCATGTCGGCGATGTTGTAGAAGCTGTCCGAGCGCCATACGCGCGGGCTGTAGGCGCGCTCGTGCACATCCTCGGTATGCATCAGCAATTGCCGGTGCTGGGCCAGCTGCTGCAGGCCCACCACCCGGCCATCGGCGAGCGGGTGATCGGTCGCCACAAACACCCCCTGGGGCACGGTGCCCAGGTGGCGCTGCTCAAAATGCTGCAGCACCGGGCCCCGGTCGATATGCAGGGCCATGCCCGCCCTGCCCTCGCCCACATAGTCGGCCACCTCGCTGGCGGTGCCATTGAGCAGCAGCAGCTCCAGGCCCGGGTATTGCTGCGCCATCTCGCGCAGCAGGCTGGCCACCGCCGTATAGGGCAGTGCCTCGTCAATCGCCAGCGACAGCTCGGCATCGGCCCCGCCGCTGAGCGCCTGCGCGCGCTGGTCCAGCTGCTCGGCCTGGCGCAGCAGCTCGCGCGCCTCGAGCAGCAGCACCCGGCCCGCATCGGTGAGCTGGGCATTGCGGTGCGAGCGGTCAAACAGCACCACGCCCAGGTCCACTTCCAGCATGCCGACCGCCGTGCTCACGGCCGACTGGGCCTTGCCCAGCTGGCGCGCGGCCGCCGAAAAAGAGCCACTGTCGGCGGTGGCGACAAACTGCCGCAGTTGTTCAACGGTCCATTCCATATCCGGGTACTGTAGCCTATCCATCTCTTTTATTGATGGATTCCAACTTTATCAATCGGTTTTTATGGCGCAATATCGGACCATGCAATCGATCAATACCCAAGCACCAGCTTTGACGATGGCCTGGTGCCATGACCCCGCACAGTCGCCAGCGATCCTGGCGCTGTTCATGGGTCAGCTCAGTCCCCATTACATCTCCCATGGCGAGCTGCAGTCCCCGCGCGCCATCGCACCGGGTCAATGGAGTCCTCACCTGGCCGACAACATGGCGCTGCAGATTGAGGCCACGTTGGCCGCGCCCGAAGCAAACGCGATGCAGCGCATCGCAACCGCCCACCAGGGCGATACGCTGGTCGGCGTTGCCTTTGTCGCGCTCGACGAGGCCCAGCTCGCGCCCACCCCGTTTGCCACCTTGGACGACCTGGTGGTCAGCCCCGCCGTGCGCGGCCAGGGCTTGGGCGAGGCCCTGTTCGGCTGGGTCTGCGCCCAGCTCCAGGCCGAGGGCGTACAGCGCCTGTTTCTGGAAAGCGGTATCGGCAACCAAGGGGCACACCGGCTGTTTGAGCGCCTGGGCTGCCAGCCCGTGTCCGTCACGATGCTGAAAGAGTTGGGAATTTGACCATGGCAATGCATTCCAAAAGATGGCTGGTGCTGGCCATTGTGTCGATGGCGCTGCTGCTGATCGTCGTCGACATGACGGTGCTCTACACCGCCCTGCCCACCCTCACCCATGACCTGGCCGCCTCCACCTCGATGAAGCTGTGGATCGTCAACGCCTATGCGCTGGTGGTCGCGGGCCTGCTGCTGAGCACCGGCGCTTTAGGCGACCGCCTGGGCTACCGGCGCATGTTCATGCTCGGCCTGGTGATCTTTGGCGCCGCCTCGCTGGCAGCCGCCTATGCGCCCAATGCCGGGCTGCTGATTGCCGCGCGCGCCGTGCTGGGCTTGGGGGCGGCCATCATGATGCCCGCTACCCTGGCCATCATCCGCATGAGCTTTCCCGACCAACGCGAGCGCTCGGTCGCCATCGGCATCTGGGCCTCGGTCGCCTCGGGGGGCGCGGCGCTTGGCCCGGTGGTGGGCGGCGTGCTGCTGCAGTATTTCTGGTGGGGCTCGGTGTTTCTGGTCAATGTGCCCATCGTGGCGCTGGCGCTGGTGCTGACCGCCTGGCTGATTCCTGCAGACCGCCTGAGCACCAAGGCCAGCCTGGCCGGTTGGGACTACACCAGCTCGCTGCAGGCCATGGTCGCCATGGTCAGTCTGGTGCTGGGCATCAAGGAGCTGGCCAAGCCCGCACCATCGCTGGTGTTTGCCGTGCTGATGGGGCTGCTCAGTGCCGCCGTGCTGTGGATCTTTATCCGCCGCCAGCTCAGCCGGCCCCAGCCGCTGATCGAGCTGCGTCTGTTCCGCATTCCGACGTTCTCGGGCGGTGTGGTGGCAGCCGTGGTGGCGGCCGTGGCCCTGGTCGGGGTGGAGCTGGTGTTCAGCCAGCGCCTGCAGCTGGTGCTGGGCCTCAGCCCCCTGCAAGCGGGGCTGGCCATCTTGCCGATTCCGGTGGCGGCCTTTGTCGCCGGCCCGATTGCCGGCTGGGCGCTGTCGCGCCTGGGCACCCACCAGCTGATAGTGGGCGGCCTCCTCGTCACTGCCGTGGCGCTGTGCGCGCTGGCCATGAGCCTCAACAGCGATGCCCATGGCCTGCAGAAAATAGCGGTACTGGCCGTCCTGGGCCTGGGCGTGGGTGCCACCATCACCGCCGCATCGAACGCGGTGATGAACAGCGCGCCGCCCGAGCATGCCGGCATGGCCGCCTCGGTCGAAGAGGTGTCCTACGAGTTTGGCGGCGTGCTGGGCGTGGCCTTGCTGGGCAGCGTGCTGTCCTGGCGCTATACCAGCAGCCTGGTACTGCCAGACATCCTGCATGGCGCCGCTGGCGGGGCCAGTGACGGCATCGATGCGGCTTTGTTGGCTGCAGAAAAACTGCCGCCGCAGGCTGCCACGCAGCTGCTGGGCCTAGCCCATGCCGCGTTTGACCAGGGCTTTATCGCGGTGATGGCCACGGCCGTGGTGCTGGTGCTAACCGCTGCGTTGGCGGTGGCCCTGCTGCGCAGCCGAGGTCAGCAACAGGCCACCCTGGGACATCGCAGCGGCGCGGTGGCCAGCAAAGGGCACTGATCGTGAGTCACTACTCAGCGGCGGGGCGCCATCTCCTTTAGCGCGTCCCCATGCGCCGCTGCCGCAGTGCGTGCCCGGTCGCCAACATCAAGGCCGCCGACGCCAAGGCGGCGGCCGGCCACAGCACGGCAGACAAACCCCATGCATCGACCAACGCCCCAAGCACCCAGCGCAATGCCGGTGTTGAAAACCCCGACATACAGCGCTGCCACGACCTCCATCGCCTGGGGGGCCGCCTTCATCATCCAGGTCATCAAGGCGACGGACACCCCGCCATAGGCCAGGCCCCAGACTAGCAGCAGCGCAAGTCCACCCGTGGGGGAGCCGCCAAACACCAGCCACAGCAACGGCACCAGCAGCAGCCCCAGTGCAATGGTGGCCACCGTCAGCGTTGTTTTGTGCGCCGCCGCCAGGCCTGCGATGAAATTGCCCGCAATGCCGGCTAGCCCATAGGCCAGCAGCAAGGCTGCAATCCACTGCGCATCAAAGCTCGAGACCGCCAGCAGCAGCGGTCGCACAAAGGTAAAGGCCATAAAGTGCCCTGCGACCAGCAGCAAGGTCAACACCAGACCCGCTTGCAGCGCGCGGTTGCTGCGCAGTGCCAGAAACTGGCGCAGCCCCACCGCGCTGCGGACCGGCAAGGCCGGCATCACCCATAGCTGCAGGGCCAGCACCAGCACACTGAACAAGGCCATCACACCAAAAGCCCAGCGCCAGCCTGCCCCTTCCCCGATCAGCGCGCCCATTGGCACGCCCAACACCGATGCGGCGGCCACCCCGCCAAAGATGATGGAGGCGGCGAGCCCGACGGCAGCCGCTGGCACCAGGCGCGCCGCCAATCCCCCCGCCACCGCCCAGATCCCGCCAATGCACAGACCCAGCAACACGCGGGCGGCCAGCATCCAGCCCCAGCTCGGCGCGAGGGCCGATGCGGTATTGGCCAGCGCTAACAGCGCCAGCAGCGCTGCCAGCATGCGGCGCCGGTCCATGCGGCCGGCTATCACCACCACCAGCGGTGCAAACACCGCTGCCAGCAAGGCAGGCAGCGACACCATCAGCCCAGCTTGGCCAGTGGTCATGCCCAGCGAAGGCGCAATCGCTGTCAAGAGGCCCACGGGCAGCATCTCGGTGGTAACGACAGAAAAGGTTGCCAGGCCGGCGGCGATCACGGCCGGCCAAGGGTTGCGGGCATGATGTGGAGCAGGCGCTGATAAAGACAGGGACATGTCATGGGTTCCAGTCATGGCAAAAGGCAGCGCGCTATCAAGCGGCTGGGGAGGCGGTGTTGTTGTTGGTGGTGGTGCCATCTGCCACAGCAGACATCGGCACACGCAGTTGCCGCGCAGCCCATAGCGCCAGCAGCAGCACAAGCGCCCCAGCCACCCAGGCCACCGCAAAGGCCGAGCGAGCACCCAAGCCATCGACCAGCTGGCCCGATGCCGCTGCGCCCAGCGCTACGCCCACATTCAGGCCGGCCAGCAGCCAGGTCATGCCCTCGGTCAGGCGCTGCGCGGGCACCAGGCGCTCGACCAGCGCCATCGCCACGAGCATCGTGGGCGCAAAACACAGACCGGCCAGCAGCACGGCACCAGCGAGCGCCGGGATGCTGCCTACCAGCAGCAGTGGCAAGGTCGTCAGCGCCGTGGCGAGCCCGCCCAGCGCCAGCTGCTGCGGCAAAGGCATGCGCAGCTGGAGCGCACCAAACAGCAGGCCTGCCACGCAAGAGCCCAGCGCATAAGCGGCCAGCACGCCGCTGGCCCAGGCTGGCTGGCCAAGCGTGCGCGCCAAGGCCACGCTCACGATATCGACCGTGCCCACGATGACCCCCATCGCCGCCATCAAGAGCGCCAGTAGGCCCACATGGGGCAGGCGAATCACCGAGACCGCTGCTCTGCCCTGCATGCAAAGCGGCTGAAGCGCTGGCTCGGTCGCGCCCTGGGCGAGCAAAGCGAATACGCCCAGCACCAGCAGACCACCGGCAGCCAGCGGCCCTGCCTGCGCAAAGGCCGCCACGCACAGCCCCACCGACAACGGTGGCCCGGCAATAAAGCTCAGCTCATCGAGCACGGCCTCCAGCGCATAAGCGGTCTGCAACTGCGGCGATCCCCGGTACAGCGCCGTCCAGCGGGCACGCAGCATCGCCGGCATGCTGGGCATCGCCCCGGCCAGCACCGCGCCGGCAAACAAGGTCCAATCGGGCAGCGGCCACCGGGTGGCCGCCAGCAGCAGCACCAGGCCGGCCACACTGACGCCGGTGGCCTGCGGCAGCACGCGGCGCTGGCCATGGCTGTCCACCAGGCGCGATGTCTGCGGCGACAGCAGCGCATAACTGAGCACAAAGGCGGCAGAGACTGCGCCAGCGAGCGCATAGCTGCCGCGCAACTGGGCCAGCATGGTGATGATGCCGATGCCCATCATCGGCAGCGCCAGGCGGGCAAGCAGCCCAGCCAGGCAAAAGCCCGTGCTGCCGGGCGCGGCAAAAATTGTTCGGTAGGTCTGGAGCATGGCTTCTTTCTGCGCCCGGCTTGCCAACACGGGCCGGGCTAGCGACAATACATACAAGGCGTATGAATAAAATCTTATATACATACGCCATGTTTGTAAATAATCATACGCACTGTATGTAAGGAGATTGCGCATGGTTCGACGCACCCGCGCCGAGATGGAAGCCACCCGTGCCAGCCTGCTGGCCACCGCCCGCCAAGTGCTGGCCGAGCATGGCTATGCCGATACGTCGATGGACGATTTGACCGCCCGGGCCGGCCTGACCCGGGGCGCGCTCTACCACCACTTTGGTGACAAGAAAGGCCTGCTCGCCGCCGTGGTGGCGCAGATCGATGACGAGATGGATGCCCGGCTGCAGGCGATCTCGGACAGCGCCGAGGACCCCTGGCAAGGCTTTCGCCAGCGCTGCCGCGCCTACCTGGAAATGGCCTTGGAGCCAGAGATACAGCGCATCGTGCTGCGCGATGCCCGGGCCGTGCTAGGCGGCGCGTCCCCCGATGCACAACGCCATTGCCTCACCGCCATGCAGGGCTTGATCAGCACGCTGATCGCGCAAGGCGTGGTGGCCCCAGCCGATGCGCGGGCGCTCGCAGCACTGATCTATGGCAGCCTGGCCGAGGCGGCGTTCTGGATTGCCGATGGGGCTGAAGGTGCCGATGGGGCCGATGGCGCAGCGCGCCTGGAGCAAGCCGCCGTGGGCCTGGATTTACTGCTGCGGGGCTTGCTGGTGCAGCCGCTGCGTGGCTAGCTCTGGCGTGTCTGTGAGATGGGCGGTGACGACATGCCTCCACGGCATATTACGCCCATGCAAGCACAGTGACTACAGATTCAGCAAGGCTGCGCCTTTAATCTGAAAGGGCAGCAAATATCCCGCTGCGCCCTTTAATCGGAGACAGAGATGACCAACCAGCAGCAACCCAACCAAAGTCCCAATGGCCAACAACCTGCCCAAAAGCAGCAGGACCAACAAAACCAGCAGCGCCCTGCCCAGCAGCAGCAGCAAGGCCGGGGCCAGAACCAGCAGCAGCAAGCGCAGTCCCAGCAGCAGTAAAAGCGGTGAAGCAGGCAGGCCGCAAGACCCGCCCAGGAAAAAACCCGCCACTGCGGGTTTTGTGTCGTATCGCTTAGGGGCGAAATTGCGTTTGGTAATGTTTCAGTGCCAATTCCACATCCTGCAGGCGATCATATTGCGGAGAGCCCATGAAGGGCTCCAGATCCCGTAAACCAATCACTTCCAGTTCCAGACGCTCGTATTGCGCTTGCGTCACCACAAGCAGGTCTTCCGCTTCTCGCATAAGACCTCCTTTCCACCTGATACCCAAACCGTAGATTCGGCTGACGATCCAGGTTCCACGACGATAGCGCCATCCACGCGTTTTGCAAAGTTCTTTTACAAGAACCAACGTTTGGTACACCCCCGGGCGTATTCAGTATTCCGGCGTTTTCCAGCTGTCTGCGGTGATGGGTCGCGTCAACTGCTCGATCTTGGCGTCGATCAGCGACAGGCGCGCGTGCTCAATGGTGCCTTCTGCCGGGTGGTCTGCCAGCAATTCGGCGCCCTGGGCTTTCAACGCATCCAAATAGGCGTCTTTCTCCTTGTCATTTCCGGTCTGCGTAGACATTCCTAGCCTCCAATGCTTTGGTGGTTAAACTGTAACAAAACTACTCCAAAACGCCAGCCAGCGATCTTAAAATTACGAAATAAGCAGAAAACGTCCTACAGCCACCCCCAGGCGTGGCGCAGACTTGTTATTTGCTTTCCGTAAGACTAACCCAGCTGATATGCACTGGGTTGATATAGAGGCTTTCAAGCCCATCCATCACCCGATGATGAGCCTGCGTCAGCGAGCCGCTTCATTGCCGCGGTAATTGACACCGCCGCTTGGGCATAGCCATCCCAGGGTGCATTTCCCTTGCGAAAGCGCGCTTCAATGGACTCAATGCCCCAGTGTGCGCCGCTGCTGACCTGGTCCAGCTCCGACCAGCCGATGGGTACCGACACACCCATACCCGGCCGCGCCCGCAGCGACCAGGCACTGACCGTCGTGGCGCCCCAGCCATTACGCAGGTAGTCGACAAAGATCTTGCCCTTGCGGTTTTGCGGGCCGCTCTTGGCCACAAAGCGCTGGGGCACGGTGGCTGCGAGGTGCTGCACGATCGCCTTGGAAAAGCCCTTGACGGTATCCCAGTCATGGCGGCGCTGGATCGGTACCACCAAGTGCAGGCCCTTGCCGCCGCTGGTTTTGAGAAAGGGCTCCAAGCCAAGCTCCTGCAGCAGCACCCGCACCAGCTCGGCCGCCTCCTGCACCGCCGGCCAGGCCACGCCCTCTCCCGGGTCCAGGTCAAAGGTCATGCGGTCGGGCCGCAGAATCTTGTCGCGCCTGGCGTTCCAGGTGTGGAACTCGACCACATTGAACTGCGCCGCCTGGACCAGGCCCTCCGCTCGGGCAATGGCCAGCAGCGGCGGGTGTTCCGGATCGAGCGACTGGGGCAGTTGCACGATGCCGGCCATGGCACGGGCCTGCAGGTGCTTCTGAAAGAAATGTTCGCCCCCCACCCCATCGGGGGTGCGCACCAGCGAGGTAGGCCGGTCTTGCAGGTGCTCCATCATCAGCGGCGCCACCTGCTCGTAGTAGCGCACCACGTCCAGCTTGGTCACGCCCGTGCTGGCGTCCATGATGCGCTCTCCATGGCTGACCTCAATGCCGCCGGTAGCGCTGGGGGTTATCTTGCAAACAGGCATGGTGGTGGTTCTCTCCCGAGTGATCTGGTTGGCGGGCTTGTCCCCGCGCAAGCCATGGAAGACCGCATGGCGCACCCGGCCCTGGCCGGTCCAGCCGGCAAAGGCGATTTCTGCGACCAGCTCGGGACGAACCCAGATGGCCGCATAGTCAATGCGCTTGGGGTCCACAAAAGGGCATGTCCTAGTCTTGATATTTTGCAGTTGCGCCGTCAGCGCGCGCAGGCTGGCCTCGGTAAAACCGGTGCCCACATTGCCGGCATAGACCAGTTGGCCGCCGCTGTCGTGCATCCACAGCAGCAATGAGCCCAGACCGGTTCGCGTGCCTTGGGGGCGCGTGTAGCCGCCGATGACAAACTCCTGGCGCTGGCCGCATTTGAGCTTGATCCAGTCCGCCGTGCGGCCCTCGCGGTAGGCGGCATCCTTGCGCTTGCCGACAATGCCCTCCATGCCCAGCGCGCAGGCCGAGGCCAACAGTTGTGCCGGGTCGCCGGCAAAAGCCTCACTGATTCGCACGCTGTTGCCCAAGCCCGGGCTGGCATCCAGCGCCGCCCGCAGCGCCGCCCGCAGCGCCTGGCGCCGCGCCTGCCAGGGCTGGGCACGCAAATCCTGACCATTGGCAAACATCAGGTCAAACAGGTAATAGACAAGGTCGGTCGTACCCTCCCCATCAAACGCGTTTTGCAGCCGCTGAAAATCGGGCAGCCCTTTGTCATTGAGCGCTACCACCTCGCCATCCAGCCAGGCGTCGTTGAGCTGCACATGCTGCAGGGCCGCTGCCAACGCCGGCATCTTGGCCGTCCAGTCCTTACCATTGCGGGTCCACAGCGCCAGCTTGCGGCCCTGTTTGCGCGCTGCCATGCGGTAGCCATCGAGCTTGAGCTCCCAGGCCCAGTCCTGGGGGTTCGGAGGCGGCGCATCAGCGAGCACGGCCAGCTGCGGCGCCATCGTGGTGGGCAAGGCAGAGGCTCGGGTTTTCGCTTTGCGGGTGGTGCCGCGCTGGGCCGCAGGCGCTGCAGCGAGTTGGGCGACCGCCGCCCGCTGCACACTGGCCACGCTGTCGGGCCGGGCGCTGACAATGTCCAACTCGCCAGCCGGGCGGGCAAAGTCGTCCGCTTCCTTGATCCAAAGCCAAGGCGGTTGGCGCTCGCCCTCCTTGCCCTTCATTCGCACCAGGGTCCAGCGCCCGCCCAGCTTGTGGCCCTGCAACTCAAAATGGAGTTTGCCCTTGCGGTAGCCCTCGTGCGGGTCAGCCAGCGGCAGCCACAGGCCTTTGTCCCAGACGATCACCTTGCCCGCGCCATAGTGGCCGGCGGGGATCTGGCCCTCAAAGCGGTTGTAGGAAATCGGGTGGTCTTCCACCTGCACGGCCATGCGCTTGTGGCTGGGGTCCAGGCTGGGCCCTTTGGGCACCGCCCAGCTTTTCATCACGCCATCGAGCTCGAGCCGCAGGTCGTAGTGCAAATGGCTGGCCCAGTGTTTCTGGATGACAAACTGCAGCTGGCCCGCGACCGATTCGCCGCCGTCGGCCGGCTCAGGGGTCTTGGCAAAGTTGCGCTTGGCTTGGTATTTGTCCAATGAACTGGGCATGCAGAGCCTCCAGGGCGCCAGGCCACTAAGCCGCACGCCGCTTGGCAGGCGTGGGCTTGCGGGCGCTGGCGGATTTGGTGGCTGGCGTGGACTTGGCCTTGGGTTTAGCCGCTGCGGCTGCCACTTTGGCTGGGGCACTGGCCTTGGTCTTGGCCGGCGCGGCCTTGGTTTTGCGTGCAGCGCGCTTGGCCTCCGCAGTCTTGGCGGCGCCAGCCAGGCTGCGCTTGAGCAAGGCCGTCAAATCCAGGATCTCGGCGCCGCCCGATACCGGCGACTCCTTGGGCGCCTGCACCACCTCTTCGACCTCGCCCGATTTGACCTTTGCAACGATGAGCTTCTGGATCTGTTCGGAGAAGGAATTGCGAAAATCATCGGCATTCCAGGCCTGGGCCTTGTCTTCGATCAACGCAACGGCCATGTCCATCTCGGCGCTGCTGATGCCTGCGGCCTTGGGCGATTGGGGCGGCAGGTTGAGCTGCTCGAACGAGCGGATATCACCGCCCCAGCGCAGAAGGTTCAGCACCAGCGCCCGCCCGCACGGCACCAGCACGGCCAGGTGCTGCTTGGTCTGGATGACGACCTTGGCCACGCCGACCTTGTTGGTCTTGCGCAGCGCCTCGCGCAGCAGTGCATACACCTTTTCCCCGCGCTTGAGCGGCGCCGTGTAGTAGGGCCGCTCCAGGTAGATCAGCGGAATGTCATCGGCATCGACAAAGACCTCGATCTCGATGGTCTGCGTGGTTTTGGGAAAGGCCGCGCTGATCTCCTCCTGGCTCAGGATCACAGTGCCCGTCTTCGTACTCCACGCCTTTGACGATATCGCTGCTGGCGATCTCCTTGCCAGTGCGCTTGTTGATGCGCTTGTAGCCCACTGGCTCCATCGAGCGTTTGTCCAGCCAGTCAAAATCAATGCCCGAATCGCGCGTGGCCGTGTACAGCCCTATGGGCACATGCACCAGCCCAAAGCTGATCGCGCCTTTCCAGATGGTTCGTGTCGATGTCGGGGCGTTGCCTTGCTGCGCTTTCATGCCGGCCTCCTAGGTATGCGGCCAGTGTGCGCGCGTCACGGCCGGACCGCTGAGAGCAAATGGCAACGCGCGTAGGGAACTTCCGACCATCTGCATGCCAGCGCGGTCTGACAAAAAGACCGCACCACCCCAATCCTGCACCAGCCTCAGCTGCCAACTCGCTTGGATGACTCCATGCGCGGGCGCACAAATCCTACAGACCTGGGGCGCGGCAGCAGCGAACCTAGTAGGCATACGACCGAGGAGCACGACATGAGCAGCACCAAGCCAGACACCCAGCCGGAAACCGGTACCGACAGCCGCACCGACACCCGGCCCGCAACCCAACCCAGTTACCCCGAAGACGAAACCATGGATCCCGTGGGCAAGCCCTATCCCGAGCAGGAGCCTTTGGCACCCGAGCCGGGCGAGGACCCGCCCCACCCTCCGTTCTCACCCAGCACCGAGCCCGACATTCCGCAGGATCCCGAATCCGAGCGCGTCATCAGCCCAGAACCGCTGGATCCCTGATGGCCAGCCTCTTGCCAGTGCCGCCGCATCTGCCCGCCAATGCGGCGCTGTTCCTGGACTTCGATGGCAGCCTGGTGCCCATTGCCCCAACGCCAGACAGCATTGCCGTGCCTGCCGGGCTGGTGCCGTTGTTGCGCGATCTGCAGGCACTGCTGGGCGGCGCGCTGGCCATCATCTCCGGGCGGGAGATTGCAGTCATCGACGCCTTCCTGCAGCCCTTGCAATTGCCCTGTGCCGGCGCGCATGGCGCGCAGCGCCGCGATGCCGCAGGCCACCAATGCGACGACGCGCCAGGTGATATTTCTGCAGTGATCGACGCCTGCGAGCAATTGGCCCAGGCGCACCCAGCGCTGTATGTCGAGCCCAAACAAAGCGGTGTTGCCCTGCACTACCGCCGCGATCCATCGCTGGAGGACCTGTGCCTGCGCAGCCTGCAAGCGATGCTGGCCCACAGGCCGCAGTGGACGCTGCTGCGCGGCAAGCAGGTGCTGGAGATGCTGCCGGTGGGCGCGAGCAAGGGCCGCGCCATCCAGGCCTTTATGCAGGAGCCGCCGTTTTCCGGCCGCACGCCATTTTTCTTGGGTGATGACATCAGCGATGAAAGCGGCTTTGCCGCTGTGCTGGCCGAGCGCGGCGTCGCCATCAAGGTGGGCGCGGACGTAAGCTGCGCCAGCCACCGCCTCGATGGCGTGGAGGCCGTCTACCACTGGCTTCAAGCCGCGTGCACGCAGCAACGCATGCTGAGCGCGCTGCGCCGGCCGGCGGAGGTGCAACCATGAGCCGTCTGGTCATTGTCTCCAACCGCGTGGCCGATCCGCAGGATGCGGCGCCCGGTGGCCTGGCCATCGCGCTGGAAGAGGCGCTGCAGCGCCACGGCGGTCTGTGGTTTGGCTGGGGCGGCGCGGTCACGGAGCAGTCCCCAGCGCAACCCTCCATCCGCCCATGGGGCGCCGTGACCGTCGCCACGACCACGCTGGAGCGCTGCGACCATGACAGCTACTACAGCGGCTTTTGCAACAACGTGCTCTGGCCGGTGTTCCACAATCGCCTGGATCTGGCTGCATTCAACCCCAGCTTTTACGAAGGCTACCAGCGTGTCAACCGACAGTTTGCGCAGCAGCTGCTGCCGTTGCTGCAGCCCGATGACGTGATCTGGGTGCATGATTACCACCTGATGGCGCTGGCGTCTGAATTGCGCGCGCTGGGCTGCCAGCAGCGCATCGGCTTCTTTCTGCACATCCCATTCCCGCCGCTGGTCGCCCTCGGGGCAGTGCCCCAGCACAAGGCATTGATGCAGGCCTTGATGGCATTTGATCTGGTGGGCCTGCAAAGCCGGCAGGACCTGCAGCATTTTGAGAGCTATGTGCTGGCACAGGCAGATGGCCGCATCAGCCACCGCCACCACTACCGCGCCCACGGCCAGCAAACGCGCTGCGAGGTATTTCCGATCGGCATCGATGCCCGCGCCTTTGCAGCGCTGACGGACACCCCCCCCGCCCAGCAGGTGCAGGCGACACTGGAGCAGGAATACCGCCAGCGCCGCCTTGTGGTGGGTATTGACCGGCTCGATTACTCCAAGGGCCTGCCCGAGCGCATCCACGCCTTTCGCGATCTGCTCGAGCGTCACCCGGCCCACCGGCGCAGCGCCACCCTGGTGCAGATCGGCTCGCCCACCCGCGAGCACCTGCTGGCCTATGCAGCGATCCGCCGCCAGTTCGAATCGCTGTGCGGCGCCATCAATGGCGATTTTGGTGAGCTCGATTGGATGCCCGTGCGCTACATGCACCAGGTGCTCACGCGTGCCCAGCTGGCGGGCCTGTGCCGCTCGGCAGCGGTGGGCCTGGTCACGCCGCTGCGCGACGGCATGAACCTGGTCGCCAAGGAATTCATTGCTGCCCAGGACCCGGCTGACCCCGGGGTGCTGGTGCTGTCGCGCTTTGCCGGTGCGGCCGAGCAGCTGCAAGAAGCCCTGCTGGTCAATCCCTATGACGCCCACAGCACTGCCAACAGCCTGGACCAGGCCCTCCAGATGCCGCTGGCCGAGCGCATCGAGCGGCACCAAAAGCTGCTGGCCCGCATCGAGGCCGAGGATGTGCACTGGTGGTGCCAGCGCTTTTTGCAGGCGCTGGACCAGTGCCAGCCTGCGATGCCGCGTAAACCGCGCTTGTCTGTGCCAGCACACCGCCTCGTTGCCGCCGCGGATGGCGAGCTGCCGATGACCCGCCCCACGCGGGATGGCAGCTTTCCCTATCTGCGTGTGGTGAGCGGCAGCGCCCCCGCACCACGCCCGGACGCTGCAGCAATACGCATGGGCCGTTGAACGATGAATGCCTCTACCGAACTTGAAGATTTTCTGACCGCCTCCGAGCCGCAGGAGCCCGCAGAGATGCTGCGCACCTTGGTGGCGCAGCGCCTTGACCGGTTGCCTCTGCCCGGACAGGGCCAGACCCTGGCGCGCTGGCGGGCGCTGGCGGCTGTGGCAGCCAGCAACCTGAGCCTGGTCAAGTTGTTTGAGGGCCATACCGATGCGCTGGCCACTCTGGCTGAACTGGGCGCGCAGGCGCCGGCAGCGGCGCGGACCTGGGCCGTCTGGGGCGCGGAGCCGCCGGGCAACCGGGTGCAGGCCGTAGCGCTCAGCGCCAGCGATGGCCTAGCCCCCGGCAGCAAGGTGCTGCTGACCGGCACCAAGGCCTGGTGCTCGGGCGCGCAATCCGTGGACCATGCGCTGGTGACCGCCTGGCTCTCCGATACCGAGCGCTGTCTGGTCGCCGTCAACCTGCTCCAGCCCGCAGTGCAGGTCAGCAGCGATGGCTGGCAGGCCGTGGGCATGGCCGACAGCGCGAGTGTGGATGTGCAGCTGCGCAACGCCACTGGCACCCTGGTGGGCCAGCCCGGTGCCTACCTCAGCCGCCCGGGCTTTCAGCATGGGGGCGCCGGCATTGCAGCGTGCTGGTATGGCGCCAGCGCCCGCATCGCGGGCCAGTTGCTGCGCACCTGCCGCAGCCATGCAGAGCCCCATGCCTTGGCCCACCTGGGCGCGGTGGATGTGGCGCTCTCGGCCACAGCCGCGCTGCTGCGCGCCACGGCAGCCCATATCGATGCCCAGCCTGACCAGCCCTGGACCCGGGAAGTGAACCGCACCCGCCTGGCCGCCGAGGCCACAGCCCAGCAAGTGCTGCAGCATGTGCCGCGCGCGCTGGGCCCGGGCCCTTTTTGCAAAGACAGGTCGCTCGCCTTGCTGCTGGCGGATCTGCCAATTTTTATCCGCCAAAGCCATGCGGAGCGCGATCTCGCCGCTCTCGGGCAGGCCATCACACAACAGGAGAATAACGCACCATGGAAGCTCTGATGTCCCGCCATATCGAGGGAGAAGGCACCCCCGAATTGCAATGGCAGTCCTGGCTGGCCCAGGCCCCCTTGAACACCACGCCTGCCGATGCGCTGCTGCAGGGCTGCCAGCGGGTGGTGATTGTCTCACCCCATCCCGACGATGAGATTCTTGCCACTGCCGCCATCATGCAGTACTGCGAGGCCAACGCGCTGCCCTGCACGGTGATCGCCGTCACCTCGGGCGAAGCCAGCCACCCGGGCTCGCGCCTGTGGACGCCGGACCAACTGGCCCAAGCCCGCGAGCGCGAAAGCGCCCAGGCGCTGGCCCTGCTCTGCCCGGGCAGCCAGATCATCCACCTGCGCATCCCTGATGGGCAGGTACAGGACCACCAGCCCCAGCTCGAGTCGCGCCTGCAGCAACTGCTGCGCGCAACGGACGCCGTCTTCTGCCCGTGGCGCTATGACGGCCACCCGGACCACGAGGCCACCGGCGAGGCCTGCGCAGCAGCCACAGCCGATGTGGGCAGCCGCTTGTTTGAGGTGCCAATCTGGACCTGGCATTGGGCCAGCCCCGGAGACCAGCGCGTGCCTTGGCAGCAGGCCGTGCGCATGCCGCTGAGCGCCGAGCAGCTGGACCGCAAATGCCTGGCGCTGTCCTGCTTTCGCAGCCAGTTGCTGCCTGACCCGTCCACGGGCAGACCCCCAATCCTGCCCCGTTGGGCCACGGCGCGCCTCTTGCGCAACTTCGAGGTGATCTTGCGATGAACCAGCGCCAACACTTTGAACAGCTCTACCAACGCTCCCCGGACCCCTGGGCCGTCAAGACCGCCTGGTACGAGCGGCGCAAACGCCAGCTGCTGCTGGCATCGTTGCCGCGCGAGCACTACCGCTATGCGTTTGAGCCCGGCTGCGGCAATGGCGAAACCACGATGGCGCTGCTCGAGCGCTGTGACCAACTGATCGCCGCCGACTGTGCCGAATCGGCGGTGCTGCTGTGCAACGCCCGCATCCAGCGCGAGGACCGGCACCAGCTGCACCTGCAAAAGCTGCAACTGCCGCAGCAATGGCCTCAGGTGCCACCCGGCGGCTTTGATCTCTTGGTGGTTTCCGAGCTCGCCTACTACCTGTGTGATGCCGATCTGGCGTTGTTCATCGAGCGCTGCCTGTCGTGCCTCGCGCCGGGTGGTCATTGGCTGATGTGCCACTGGCGCCACCAGGCGCCCGACCTGCTGCAAGCCGCCGATACCATCCATGCGCAGGTGGGGGCCAGCGCAGCGCTCAAGACTGTGGTGGAGCACCGCGAGACTGATTTCTTGCTAGAGGTTTGGGAAAGACTGTGAGCACCCGATGATTGGTATCTGCATACCCGCCCATGACGAAGAGGAGCTTATCGCGGCCTGCCTCGAGAGCGTCGCCCGCGCCAGCCTGCACCCCGACCTGGGTGGCGAAGACGTCAAGGTTGTCGTCGTGCTCGACAGCTGCAGCGATGGCAGCGCTGCCATCGCACAGCAATGGCCTTTTGTGACCCTGCACGTCAGTGCCCGCAATGTGGGCCGCGCGCGGGCCGCAGGTGCGCGCCATCTGCTGCATCACCAGGCGCGCTGGTTGGCATTTACCGATGCCGATACCCGCGTGGCACCCGATTGGCTGGCGGTGCAGCTGTCGCTGGGGGCCGATGTGGTCTGCGGCACGGTGGGGGTCGACAGCTGGGAGGCGCACGGCCTGGATGCACCGGCCGCGCGTCTGCGCTTTGAATCGAGCTACCAGGATCGCGACGGCCACCGCCATGTGCATGGCGCCAACCTGGGCCTGTCTGCCCATTGCTACCAACAGGCGGGCGGGTTTGACGCGATGGAGTGCGGCGAAGACCAGGCGTTGGTGGACCGCCTTGCCGCCCTGGGCGCGCAGATCGCCTGGAGCGCCTTGCCACGGGTGCTCACCAGCGGCCGGCCTTTTTCGCGCGTCGAGCATGGATTTGCGGGGGCCATTCGGCTGGCAACCTAGCACGTGCTGCGCTAAGGCAGCCCTGCACACAGCACCAAAACTGCCCTCAAGGCCTGATGTGCCGCCAGGCGCTGCAGCAATCTGCCCAAAGCCATCGCTGCGGCAGCAGGCCACGGGCAAAAACACTACAGCCAGTCAGCTCAAATCTGTTGACATTCCTCAGACAGCGCCTACACCGCGAAGCAGCCCTTCGCGGCGATCATGGAGCTATCCAAGAAAGGAGTTCGTCATGCAACACCAGCCATCATTTCCGATGCTGACCATGCCAACCCGACCCTTAGTCGCGCAGCGTGGTGAGAAGCAAAACCGCTATGTTCCAGCGGTGTCCACTGATATCAGCAAGACCTTCGAAAAGTACCGCCGCCTCGCTGCATTGCAAAACGCCAAGCAGCTCGCCACCTAGTCTCTGTTCCACGCCGAGTTCGTGCATCTCCTCCATCCGGTTCAAGCTTGCATGAACGGCTTTTAGCGAGCATCGGCTTTCTTGCACCTGCCTGCGGTATCACCCAGGCCTGGCTACCGGCACCACAGCCCGCCCACTGGCGGGCTGTTTGCCTGGGATTGCGTCTGGGTTCCGGCTCCTTTGGTCGCAAAAGCGCCCGGTACCCGCATGGCAATGCGACATCCCAGCATGCTCTGCGCCCAGCGATGGCGTCTCTGGCATGTGCCAACGGCGCGGCAAGCGGCGCAGGCAGTGCCTACCCAAAGTGCCAACGTAATACATTGTGTGGGCCGGTTTAAGGTCATTAAAAGGAGTACTGTGGGTCGAGGCAATCCATCTTGATCTGCCGCAATAGACCGGAGGTCTACATGTTCAAATTCTCAGCCTATCCCCCTGCGTCGTTTTGGGATACGTCCAAACTGATGCTGCACAGCGCGGGGGTGCCAGCGCCGCAGGAGCAAGACAAGAAACCCCCTGCAGACAAAGATCGCCCCGGCCAGGACCAGCAGATCGCGGCGGTACATGCCTTCAAATTTCTATAACCGGGGGACGCTGCAGTCCAAAGACCTGACCGCCGTTGCGCGGTTTTTTTCTTGGTGGATTGCGCTGTCGTCACCGTTGGCAGCACTGGCCCTGCTGTGGCCCCTACCGATACGGGCGGGCAACTACGCAACCTGCATCCTCGACCATGCGGAACAAGTGGGAAGCGACGCTGCTGCCAAGGCGGTATCGCAAGGCTGCTTGGCAAGCTACCCCGCAGGGATGGAGGCGGTAGGACAAGGGTCAAGAAACGGCGGCACAGACTTCCGCTCCGGAGCCCAGTGTTCAGCCCGAAAAGCGCAAGACACGCGCAGCGAAATGGCCGCCTACCAGATCAAGCGGGCTTGCCAACGGCTGTACGACCATCCTGATTTCGCATTACCCGCAGCCATCGCTGTGCCGTAGCGCTCTGGGGTGTACCGTCGCTGCCACAGGATGGGTTGCCTTTTTGGGAGCCGGTGCCCACCCTGGGCCCTGACCTGGATTCTTCCTGCAATTGGACTTCTCGCGCACGGAAGTCAGCTTTGTGCTATCCTGAAATATCCGATCAGGGCATGCTTGCCCCTTGATTCGTCAAAGTGCAAAGTGCTCAAGGCGCTGTGCACACCATCCTAGGCAAGCCCTCCAAGCCACAATAAATTCCTAGGGTCGGCTTTTCCCTCTTTCGCATTTATTTCTGGCGCTTCATGCTCCACCGTGTCAACGTGTGGAGCGCGCACCCATGTTTCATTTTTTTAAAGACACTAACAAAATTTCCCGTTACTTCATCTCGCCAGGCGTGTGCGAGCAGCCAGACGGAAAGTTCCAATCCGCAGTCTCATTGAAGTCCGGCCAGGGCTCAGTAGCGCAAGACACCGTGTACACCTTCTCCAAGCTGTTCGAGACAGCGCAGGAGGCGGTCGATCACGCCAAGCAAGAGGGCATGCAGCTTGCCCTCATGAAATAAGGCCGCAGGCCATCACCAAGGACATCCGTTGAGCAAAGAAGACCTTATCGAAATGCAGGGGAAGATCGAAGAAATTCTTCCAGATGCCAGGTATCGCGTGAACCTGGACAATGGACACTCCCTCATTGCATATACCGGTGGCAAGATGAGAAAGCACCGTATCAAGATCATTGCAGGGGACAATGTGACTATCGAAATGTCCCCTTACGATCTGTCGAAGGGTCGAATTACGTTCCGGCATCTTGCGCCTCGCACAGGAGCCGCCACCGGCTCCAAGCAGTTCCGCAAGCGATAGACAGACAAGCAACCTTTAAGGAGCTTGGCTCTGCCGATCTATAACCGCCTCCGGGCGGTTTTTTTCGTCCACTGCAGGCCCCGGGCTGCAATCTCGCCGCTGTGAGCCATGACATGCACCACCGAGCAAGCCAGCGCCATGGCGCGCTTCAGTCATCAGGCTCGGTGACAGGCCCGCGAACCCCGGTGGCCCGCCTTCAAGGCGCTAGGCTTCGAACCAATCCACATCCAGGCAAATCGCGTAGTGCCGCTTTTTCCCGTCCGCCGCCGTTCCGCCACCGCCGATATATGCATCGCAGGATGTGACTTGGGCATGCAATCCCGCGCCATGCAACATGACTTTAAAGGGCATCAGGTCTCTCGCGGACAGCTGACCGATGCGCAGCCCATCCACCACCACTGACACGGCCTTGTCGGAACTCGCCTTGCCGTCTTCTGGAACAAGAAACGCGATGCACTCCCGGTTGGCGTTTTCACCAAAGGTATTGCCTGCGACTCGTGAGATGTTTGCCGTATAGCTGCCATCGTCGGCAATTTTGACCGTCTCCCCTCTGGCCCAGTGCTTTTTTGATATCAGGTCTTCCAATCGGACCGAGCCCTCAACAGGGCGGCTGAGACGCCCAGGCGCATTCGGCGGCCCCCTCGACAAAAGCCAGTACGCAAAGTACGACAGCCAACACATGAAGAAAAACAACAGTATTTGCCCATAGCTCATCTTGTTCCTTTACCTGAAGCTGTGAGTCAGGCTACCCCATCGCCAGGGCGATGGAGCGAGAGCAAGTAGATGTCCTTCAAGTAGGCGCTTCCCGCGTTTACCAATTGGCTAGGCACCTCATCCATGGCGCCGACTGCCATCGATAGCCATGCGAACCGTGCTCGGCGAAGCAGCGCGGCCCGCATCTGGCCCGCGGCACAACACAAACCCCAACGCCAGAGCGAAGGGCCCTCGGCCAACGCCTCTGATTTGCCTGCATGCGGGCTCGGGCGATTCGCTGCGTCGTCGTCGTTGCCACGAGCTCGCAGCTGACCGCAAACGACGCCTTGCGCCGCATGCCCATCGGCATCCATCCCACGGCACGAGGGTATTGCCGACAGGCCCAGGAAACCGACTTAAAATGCGAATAATTCTCAAATGCATCCGCTTGCCGCCTGTTTGGCACCGCCTCCCATGTCTGCCATTCTCGACATCCAGCTTCTCTACACCGGCCACCACCAATGGCTGCAGCAGCGCCTGCAGCACCGGCTCGGCAATGCCGCCGATGCGCAGGACATGGCGGCCGACACCTTTGTCTGCGTGCTCACCAGTGCCACGCCGCCCGAGGCCATCCGTGAGCCCCGGGCGTTTTTGACGACCATTGCCAAGCGGCTGCTGATCAACCACTGGCGCCGCCGCGACTTGGAGCGCAGCTACCTCGAAGCGCTGGGCGCCCAGCCCGAGCCGCTGATGCCCTCGCCCGAAGAGCTGGCGGTGCTGCAAGAGACGCTGGCCCATGTGGCCCATGCGCTCGACGGCCTGCCGCTGCCGGCCCAGCAGGCCTTTTTGCTCAGCCAGCTCGATGGTCTGGGCTATGAGGCCATCGCAACGCGGCTGGGCATCTCGCACAGCACCGTGCGCCGCCATATGGCAGAGGGCTTTCGCCGCATTGCGCTGGCCCTGGCCAGGCAGGATGCCGGCATTACCGCACCAGTGCGCAATGCAGCACCTGCGATGGCGACCCGCCTGAGCGCTGGATGACGGCAGGCCCCGAATCCGCGCTGGACCCGGTCAGCGAAGCGGCCGTGGAATGGCTCGTGCAGTTCCACTCGGGCGAGATGACCGAGGCCGACCATGCCCGCCACCGTGCCTGGCTCGCCGCCCACCCCCAGCACCAGGTGGTCTGGCAGCGGCTGAGCGGCAGCCTGCATGCGCAGTTTGGCGCGGCCCGTGCAGTGGCCGCCACCCCGATCGGCGATGTGATGGGCCAGGCCCTCGTGCATGCCCAGCGCCGGGGCAGCAGCCGGCGGCGTTTGCTCAGCGGTGCGTTGGCCGTTGCCGGCGTGTCCACCGGGGCACTGCTGTTGGCCGACCGCCATATGCCGCTGCGCCAGATCACCGCCGACCTGCGCACCGGCACGGGCGAGCGCCATGCCTTCACCCTGCCCGATGGCAGCGAGCTGCTGCTGGATGCCCGCTCAGCCGTGGACCTGGACTTTGGCGCGGACCGCCGCCGGGTCAAGCTGCGCCAGGGCGCGCTGCTGGTGCAGGCCCAGCCCGCCAGCAACGGCCTGGCGCCGTTGGAGGTGCTGAGCCCGCACGGCCGCATCCAGGCGCTGGGTACCCGCTTTGCCGTACGGCTGGATGAGGCCGCTACCCGCGTCAGCATGCTCGAGCACGCCACGCGCCTGACGACTGCAGCCGGTGCCAGCCAGGTGCTGGAAGAAGGCCGAAGCGCGCGCTTTGATACGCTGTCGATCGCTGGCGACGACACCAGCCCGCAGGCAGCGGCTGCCTGGCAGCGCGGCATGCTCGAAGTGCACCACCAGCCGCTGGGCGAGGTGGTGCAGGCGCTGCGGGCCTACCGCCGGGGTTTTGTCCGCATCAGCGCCCAGGCTGCGGCGCTGCGGGTCTATGGCAACTATGCGCTCGATGACAGCGACCGCGCCTTGGATGCGCTGGCGGCGACCCTGCCCATCACGGTGCGCGTCTACCAGCGCGGCTGGCTGGTCGTGATCGAGGCGGCCTGAGGCGCACAGCCCTGTCCGGACAGGTCTGTTCGGGATGGGGCTGCAGCGCATCGGCCTCGCCCCCCAAAAATAAATGAACACTTTTTTGTGCTCGCTCTACATACCTTGGAAGCCTCGATTTTTCCCTCTGCATCTCCAAGGAATCTATGCCACTTTGCCGCTCGCCCGCCCTGCCCACTGCGCATATGGGCGCACTCGCACTGGCCGCCGCACTCGCCTCCGCCATCGCCTGCAGCTTGCCTGCCCAGGCCCAAACCAGCCACCCGGCCGCCGTCCAAAGCTATGACCTGCCTGCCCAGCCGCTGGGCAGCACGCTGGCCCGCATTGCCTCGCAAAGCGGCCAGCAAATCAGCATGGATGCCAGCCTGGTGCAAGGCCGCACGGCGCCGGCCCTGCGCGGCAGCTATGCCCCTGAGGACGCAGCGCGCGACGCGCTGGCCGGCAGCGGGCTGGAGCTGGTCAAGATCGACGGCGGCACCTGGGCATTGCGCGCCGCGCCCCATACGGGAGCCGGAGCCGGCGCCACGACCGTCAGCAGCGATGCCGCCGCCGCTGGCCTGACGCTCAACGAGATCCGCGTGACCGCGCCGGCCATCCGCAGTGCGACCACCGAGCAGACCGGCGCCTACACGCCGCGTGCCGTCACCATCGGCAAGGGTGAGCAGGCGCTCAAGGACATCCCCCAGTCGATCAGCGTGGTCACCCGCCAGCTGATGGATGAGCAAAACGCGACCTCGGTCTACGATGCGCTGGGCAGCACCACTGGCATCACCTTGCTGCAAAGCCCGCAAGGCGGCAAGTACATCTACTCGCGCGGCTTCAGCATCGCCACCATCCAGTATGACGGGGTCAATGTGCAGCGCCTCTATGGCCGCGCCAGCAACTACCAGGGTGGCACGGCCATCTATGACCGGGCCGAAGTGCTGCGCGGCTCGGCCGGCCTGCTGCAAGGCGGCGGCGACCCGAGCGGCGCCGTCAACCTGGCGCGCAAGCGCCCGCTCAAGGAAGGCGGCGTCACCGTCACCGCCAAGGCCGGCTCCTGGGACCGCTATGGCGCGCAAATCGATGGCAGCGGCGCGTTGAACGCCGAAGGCAGCCTGCGCGGCCGCGCCGTCATCGATGTGGACGACCAGCACTCCTTCATCGACTATGCCAACCAGCGCAATGGCACCCTGTACGGCACCCTGGAGTACGACATCTCGCCCCAGACCCAGGTCAGCGTGGGCGCAAGCTACGAGTCCTTCAAGGGCCGGCCCTTTATCTCGGGCCTGCCGCACTACAGCGATGGCCGCGACATCGCGCTGCCCCGCTCCACCTACCTGGGCGCCATCTGGAACCGCCAGAACAACCATACCCAGACGCTGTACGCCGACCTCTCCCATACCTTCAACAGCCGCTGGCGCGCCAAGGTCTCGGCCCTGCATGTCAAGGAAGCGCTGGACATGAAGTACGCCTCTTCCCAGCGCGCCGTGGCCGCCGCCACCGGCCTGGGCGCCACCGTCAGCAACCTGACGCAAGCCGACCAGAGCGCCTCGGGCCTGGATGCGAGCCTGGTGGGCGACTTCAGCGCCTTGGGGCGCGAGCACCAGCTGGTTCTGGGCACGAGCTACAGCCAGGGCAAGGTCACCAGCGACTACAGCTCGATGAGCCCGGCGGTGCCGATCAATGTGTTTGACCCGGACCCGTTCCGCACCGAGCCCAGCGACGAGGCCATTCGCTATGCCAACACCGAGCGCACCTTGGGCAAGACGCGCCAGGCCGGCGCCTATGGCGCGCTGCGCCTGCAGCTGAGCGATCCGCTCAAGCTGGTGTTGGGTGGGCGCCTGGGCAGCTACAAGACCGACTTCGACACGATCACGACGACGACCGGCACCGTCGTCGCCTCATCCACGCACCAGGACAACACCCGCTTCATGCCCTTTGCCGGGCTGATCTATGCCCTCAACCCGCAATGGTCGGCCTACGCCAGCTATGCCGATATCTTCAACCCGCAGTGGTCGCTCAACGCGGCGGGCCAGAACTTGAAACCCATCCAGGGTGCAACCTATGAGCTCGGCCTCAAGGGTGAAATCCTGGGCGGCCGCGCCAACACATCGTTTGCGCTCTACCGCGTCGACCAGAAGAACCGCGCCACCGAAGACGTCGCCTCCGGCCCGGACTGCCGCGATGGCTACTACTGCTACACCGACGACGGGCGCGTGCGCAGCCAGGGCTTTGATGCCGAGATCAGCGGCGAGCTGAGCCGGGGCTGGAACCTGTTTGCCGGCTATACCTTCAACCGTAACACCTACAAGCGCGATATCAACAACGAAGGCCTGGACTTCAACAGCTACACGCCCAAGCACCTGCTGCGCCTGTGGACCACCTACCGCCTGCCCGGCGACTGGAACGCCCTCACCATCGGTGGCGGCGTCAACACCCAAACGGCCTCTTACCGCAAGATCGGTGCGATCAACCTCCATGCCCCGGGCCGCGCCGTCTGGAGCAGCTATGTGCGCTACCAGATCGACCCACATTGGCAACTGAGCCTGAACCTCAACAACATCTTCAACAAGCGCTACTACTCGTCCATCGGCAGCCTGGTCAACAGCAGCCACTATGGCGAGCCGCGCAACGCGATGTTGACCTTGCGCGGCTCGTTCTAAAACCCGCCTGCGCAGATGGCAGGCGAGTTTCGCCAACGCATGGCCTGGCTGCACACCTGGAGCGGCCGGGTCGGCATGGTCTGCACAGTAAAACAAACTGGACGCTGCCACGTCCAGCGGGCCGCGGGGGCCCAACGGCCAACGCCAGCCCGGCTACCGCCTGCCAGACAGCAGCCATAGGCATATACGGCATTTCCAACTGTTCCGGCCATTTTCAAGTCCCTCTCCATAGATCCTTAGGAGTAACCGAAGCATCAGCCATAAATTCCGAATTGTGCTTGGACCGCCAAACCCGTTCAATGGGGGCCATCTGGAGGTTTCCCATGCATGATTCAATGTTCTTTTATGGCTTGCTGACAGCCACCTTTCTTTTTGCCGGCTTGGTGAAGGGGGTGACCGGGATGGGGCTGCCGACGGTGGCGATGGGGCTGCTGGGCATGGTGATGCCGCCGGCCATGGCGGCATCCCTGTTGGTGGTGCCGTCCTTAGTCACCAATGTTTGGCAGCTGTTCTCTGGCAGCGCGGTGGCAGCGCTGGTGCAGCGCCTGTGGCCCATGCTGGCGGCCATGGTGATCGGGACGGTGGGCGGGTCCGCGCTCCTGGTGCAAGTTGACCCCCGCTGGTCCGGCTTCGCCCTGGGATCGGCCTTGATCGCGTATGCGGTCTATGCCTTGTTGGCGCCCGCGCTCACCATCCAGCGTGCGCTGGAGACATGGCTTTCACCATTGGTGGGGCTGGTTACCGGCATGGTCACGGGCGCCACCGGCGTCTTTGTCATGCCGGCCGTTCCCTACCTTGGCGCTCTTGGCTTGCACAAGGATGAGCTGGTGCAGGCGCTGGGGCTGTCCTTCAGCATCTCGACCCTGGCCCTTGCCGCAGGTTTGCTGGCCAACGACGCGTTACGCCTGAACCAGCTGGGTCTGTCGTCGCTCAGCGTCATCCCTGCATTGCTGGGCATGGGGCTTGGCGCTTCGCTCCGGGCGCGCATCAGCCCCCAGCGCTTTCGGCTGTGCTTTCTGCTGTTGCTGCTTGTCTTGGGACTCGAGCTTGCCTCTCGGCCCTTTATTTAAAGACGCGCAGACCACGCAAAACACCGATCCCCCACGCCCGCCCCACCACAGCAGCCGATCACCTGGATGGCAAAAATGCCTTGCTACCGTCCGCAACCTGTGGCCATGGCGCTGATCGGCGCGGTCACCAGCGACACGCTGGTGCTGTGCGCAGGCGTCGCGCAGCTGGCGCTCATCAGTCCGCTGCTGGGCGCGCAGCGGGCGCGTTCCAGCGCAGCATCTCTTGGCCGCCACGCCGCTGTGCGGCAAGGTGGTGGTGCCTGGGCACCGCTCCGTGGCTGGCTTTATGCTGCTGGCCTCTGCCGTACTGTGGCGGCTCACCTAGCGCAGTGCCCAGCAGGTGCCATCCACGCTCAACGCCTTGTCCGGCCATTAGCGCTCCAGGGGCCATAACAGCCGCATTTACCGTAAATGCGTGATGGAAGATCTCCGTCTTTGCGTCAAAATGTAGCGATGGCTATTGCGCAACTTCCCGTACTGCTGGTTGATGACGACCCCGACATGCTCGCCCGGCTGGGCGCCGTGCTGGGCTCGGTAGGCGTCGCAGCCGATCAGCTGTGCGAGGCCGGCTCGCTGGCCGAGTGCCAGCAATTGGTGACCGCGCCCGAGGGCGGCCTGCAGCCCATAGTGATGGCGCTGATCGATCTAGGCCTGCCCGATGGCAATGGCATTGACCTGATTGACTGGCTGCGCGCGCGCAACCCGGTGCTGCCGATTCTGGTGGTGTCGGCCTGGAGCACCGAGGAGATGATTCTGGGCGCGCTGCGCGCCGGCGCCAATGGCTATGTGCTCAAGGAGCGCGACGACCTGGAGATTGCGCTGTCGGTGCGCAATGTGCTCAAGGGCGGCGCGCCCATCGACCCCTTCATCGCCCGGCGTATTCTGGACCTGGTGGGGCGCCCGGGCGGGCGCCCTCCCACCCCGTCGCAGCCGCCGGACCCGGCGCTGCGCGAAGCGCTCACCGAGCGCGAGCGCGAGATCCTCGACCATGTCGCCGCCGGCATGAGCAACCGCGAAATCGCCGAATGCCTGCACCTATCCCGATGGACCATCGACACCCATATCCGGCATATCTACGACAAATTGGCCGTGAGCTCGCGCACGCAGGCCTTGCGGCGTGCACGCGAGCATGGCTTGTTGCGCTGATCTGCCTGGCGGCCCTGTGCCAGGTGCCGCCCGCGCAGGCGCAAGGCCAGCCCTGGCCTGGCACGGCCGAGGCGGCGCGCTCGGACTGGGATGCCCAGCAGCCACCCGACAACGGCTGGGTGCCGGTGAAGGTGCCCAACGACTGGAACCAGCAGTGGCCCGGCTATAGCGGCGTTGTCTGGTACCGGCTGCGCTGGGACATCAGCGGCGAGCCGCAGACCCAGGGCCTCTACATCCACTACCTGATGCAAGCCGGTGTCATCTCGGTCAACGGCGTGGAGCTGCAGCGCGACCCGTATCTGACCGAGCCGATGACACGCGCCTGGAATACGCCGCGCTACCTGGTGCTGCCCGCGCCGCTGCTGCACAGCGGCAGCAACGAGCTGCTGATCCGCGTGAGCGGCTACTACGCCTACCAGCCTGCGCTAGGCCCGGTTGAGATTGGTGCACCCGAGCCGCTGCGCATGGCACAGCAGCACAGCTACCTGGTGCGGCACAACCTCAACTGGCTGCACCTGGGCGTGGGGGCGACCCTGGGCTGCTTCTTCCTGGTGCTGTGGCTGATGCGCCGCCAAGAGGCCGCCTACGGCTGGTACGCCGCACGCCAGGCCGCCTGGGTGGGCTTTACCGTCAACTTTGTCAGCACCACGCCCTGGCCGTTCAACCATATCAATACCTATGCAGCCGTGGTGTCGGTTGCCTATGTGCTCTACCACGGCTGCAATGCCATGTTTGTGCTGCGCTTCATGGGCCGCCGCTGGCCCAGGCGCGAGGCCGCCATGTGGCTTATCATTGCCGCGCTGGCGGCCATTACCTTGCTGGTGCCTGATGCGCAGCTCAGAGACATGCGCAATGTGATGGCCTGGGCCTCGTCGGCCCTGCTGTTCACCACCGCTGGCGTGTTTGTCGGCCTGGCCTGGCGCAACGGCAACCAGGCCCAGCGCCTGCTGTCGCTCACGGCACTGGCCAGCGCCCTGGCGATGGCGCATGACCTGCTGGTCTTCACCCGCATCGTGGACGACAACTTCTACCTGGCCACCTACACCGAGCCACTGGCCACCGTAGGCATTGCGCTGACCTTGGCCTGGACCTTTGTGCAGAACACGCGGCGCATCGAGAGCTTCAACGACGAGATGCAGCACCATGTGGCCGAAGCCCGCGCCGAGCTGACCGAATCGCTGGCCGGCCGCCATGAGCTGGAGCTGCTGCAGGCCCGCCTGGGCGAGCGGGTCAACATTGCGCATGACCTGCACGACGGCCTGGGCGGCATGCTGATCGGCAATATCACCACCTTGGAGCGCACACGCGGCTCGCTGCCACCCGACCAGGTGCTGGGCATGCTGCGCGGCATGCGCGATGACCTGCGGCTGATCATCGACCTGGCCTCTGCCCAGCACTATGGCGAGCTGTCGCTCGCAGAGCTGCTCGCCCCCATGCGCTACCGCATGAGCCAGCTGTTCGAAGTGCATGACATGGAGGTGCACTGGCAGCTGAGCCATATCGACCAGCTGCACCTGCCCACCAGCGCCAGCCTGGATGTCCTGCGCATTTTGCAAGAAGCCTTAACCAATGCCTTCAAGCACAGCCACGCCAAGCGCGTGGACGTGGTGCTGGCGCGCGAGGCCGGCCAGCTGCTGCTGCAGGTGCAAGACAATGGCGTGGGTCTGCCTGCGGCCAAAGCAGCCAACACCCCCACGCACGGCACCGGCCTGCGCAGCATGCAAGCCCGGGCACAGCGGCTGGGGGCGCAGTTGTCCGTAGGGTCGCAAGGCGGGCTCACAACGGTGCTGCTGCGGGTAACGCTGCCCACGGACGCAGAGGGTGCTGAAACACCTGAGGCCTGATGTCCGCCAAGCACCTTTGTTGAGAGTACGCTTCATTCGAGGCAACCATCCCCATTCCTCCTGCAAGATTGCACGAGCTGCATGCGCGAGCTGCGTGCTCGCAGCTTAGCGCTGAAGCATCGCCGCAGCCGTTACGTTGAAGGCGTCCATTACGTCATCCAAGACTTGGCCCATTTGGGCATGGACGATCGCGCCATCAATCACCAACGACAGCGCATGGCCCACAGGCCTGCCATCGCTGGCCAACAGGCTGTCGAGCACCGCTGCCATTTCCTGCTTGTGTTGGCGCACCACTTTCAAAATTTCCGGGTTAGAAGAGCCTAACTCAGCCGCTGCGTTGAGAAATGCACAGCCCCGAAAATCAGCACGGCTGAACCAAGTCCGCAACGTGGTGCTGAGCGCTAGCGTGGCAGCCGCTCCTGCATGGAGGGCTTGCGTCAAACTCATCTCGAACCAGGACATCCAGATGCCATGTCGATAGTCAAGATAGGCCCGGATCAACTCGTCTTTGCTCGGGTATTGGCGGTAGAACGTGACTTTGCTGACGCTGGCCTGGTCAATGATTTTGTCTACGCCGGTGGCTCGGATGCCATCCTGGTAGAAAAGCGCGTGCGCGGCCACAAGAATGCGCTCCCTAGGAGCGAGGGTGTCTGAGGAGGATTTTGCAGAAGGCATGTGGGCATTGTAGACAGATCGTTCCACATGCGCTAGCATGACACATGTAGACAGATCGTCCTACATACGTTTTGAAAGAGGTAACCCATGGAAATGCGCCCACCCCTGCCCCCCTTTACCCGCGAAGCCGCCATCCAAAAGGTGCGTATGGCTGAAGACGGCTGGAACACCCGAGATGCCGCTACAGTGGCTATGGCTTATACGCTGGATACACAGTGGCGCAACCGCGCCGAATTCGCGCACAGCAGAGCGGAGGCTCAGGCCTTCCTGGAGAGAAAGTGGAACAAGGAGCTGGACTACCGGCTCATCAAAGAGCTGTGGTTGCATGAAGGCAACCGGATCGCGGTTCGGTATGCGTATGAGTGGCATGACGACGCAGGCCATTGGTTCCGCTCGTACGGTAACGAGAACTGGGAGTTCGAAGCCGACGGCCTGATGCGACGCCGCTACGCCTGCATCAACGACATGCCGATCAAAGAGTCCGAGCGCAAGTTCCACTGGCCCCTTGGCCGCCGGCCGGATGACCATCCTGGACTGTCAGAGTTGGGGCTTTAATAAACAGGCTAGCGAGCGGTTCTACCATCTCAATGGCAAATTTTCCCGCTCCCCCGCGGACCAGTCTGAGGCAGCTCGGCACCTGGGCATCTCCCGCTTGGTCCTGCTCAAAAATCTGGTGCGACTGGGTTGAAAGCAGCGACCGTGATCCACCGCTGGGGCGCCCATCACCGCCGCTGCGGTGATGGGCATCAGGCGCTTACTTCACTAAAGGCACCACACCCAGCGCCAGCGATGCCAGCAGCATCACCATGCTTGACCCCACGGCCCACTTGATCGCTTGCTTTTGCACGGCGCCGTAGTTGAGATCCAGCATGCTGACCAGCAAATAGGTGGAGGCGACCAGCGGGCTCAGAATGTGCACGGGCTGGCCGATGAGCGAAGCGCGGGCCATCTCGGCGCCCGTCACGCCGTAATGGGCGGCGGCCTCCGCCAGGATGGGCAGCATGCCGAAATAGAACACATCGTTGGAGACGACCCAGGTCATCGGGATGCTGACCAAGGCGGTGACCACGGCCATATAAGGGCCCAGCGCCTCGGGAACCATCGCGACGATGGTCTTGGCCAGTGCCGAGGCCATGCCGGTTTCGTTCAGGATGCCGATAAAGACGCTGGCAGCAAACAGCATCATCGCTACGGACAGGATGGCGGGCGCATGTTCGGCCATGCGCTTTTGCTGGTCCTGGTGCTTGGGGAAGTTCACGACAAAGGCAATAGCGGTGGCCAGCATGAATAAATAGGCCAGAGGCAGCACTTCCATCACCAGGCCAACCAACAGGCCAATGGTCAGCACCCAGTTGAAGTACAGCTTCCAGCCAGCAGGCGGGTGCTGCTCGAGCATCTGCGCCGTGTCGAGCTGGACGATGCCCAGGCGGCTGCGCTCACGCTTGCCAAACAGCCAGGCCATAAAGAAGGCCCAGACCACGCAGGCCAGCAGTGGCGCGATCAGCGGCGTGAACACCTCCGACATCTCGACCTTCATCGAAGCGGCGGCCCGAGCCGTTGGGCCGCCCCAGGGCAGCAGGTTGCCAATGCCAGTGCACTGCAGCAGCAGCACCGCCACCAGCGGCAAGGACAGGCCCAGGCGTTTGTAGATCGGCAAGAAGGCCGACAGCACAATCATGTAGACCGTGGCGCCATCGCCATCGAGCGCGACCAGGTAGCCCAGCGCCACGGTGCCGATAAGGATCTTGACGGGATCACCGCCGACCGCGCCGACGATGCGGCGGATGATCGGATCGAACAGACCGGTGTCGGTCATCAGCATGAAATAGGCCATCGCGAAGATCAGCAAAACGCCGGTCGGTGCAATGGTGCGAACGCCCTTGATGACCATGGCGCCCATCTCTGGTCCAAAGCCTCCAATCAGCGCAAAAATAGTCGGGACCAGAATCAGGGTGGCCACGGCCGACATCCGCCCGCTGATCAGCAGGTAGATGAAACAGGCAAACATGGCAAAGCTCAATGCGACGAGCATGGACGTGTTCCTCCACCCCCACGGGCGCTGGCCCGAAGGGAGATGTGTCTTGGTAAAGGGGTCAGCGAGGGGTCCTGCTGACCTTCTTGGTATGGCCGCTGAGGCGGCTGGCGATCAGACCGGCAGACCCTTGGCGTGCAAGGTGGCGTCAAAGCGCTCGGGGTCCGAACGACCGGCCTCATTGTCGGCGCGGATCTTGGCTTCCTTGACCAGGTGCGCACGGCCCAGCTCCAGCACCCGCGCTGCCTCGGCGGCCGGGATCGCGATCACGCCATCGGCATCCCCAACGATCAGGTCACCCGGCAGCACGGCCATGCCGGCGCAGGAGATGGGGATGTTGATCTCGCCCGGGCCGTCCTTGCTCGGGCCCCGGTGCGTATGGCCCTTGGCAAACAGCGGCATGCCCTCCTCGGCCCATTCGCAGAGGTCCCGCACAGCGCCGTCGATGACCAGGCCGCCCAGTTTTTTAGCTACGCAGGTGGTACGGATCAGGCCGCCGACCAGGGCTTGGGCCACATCGCCGCCGCCATCGATCACCAGCACATCGCCGGGCTGCACCATCATCAGCGCCTTGTGGATCATCAGGTTGTCGCCCGGGCGCACGCGCACCGTCACCGCAGGGCCGCACAGGACGGTGTCCAGCCGCGCATGGTACTGGCGCAGGCCGATGGTGCCGATATTGCGGCTCATCGCATCGCCAATCGCGGCCACCGGAATCTCGCGAAACGCGGCTACAACGTCAGCGGCTGGCCCGTCCACACGGGGGTTGATGCGGTAGCCCGCAGGCCATTGGAGCGATGCGGTAGTAGTGGTGTCAGAACTCATGCGGCGCTTTCTCGGATAAAGAGGGAAAAGGTATCGAAGGTCGTTGGGCGGGCATCAAGCCAGTACTTGCCCGTTCACGCAGGCGGCCGCATCGGCCGGCTGCCCCTGCAGCCAGCCCAGCACATTGCGCGCGGCGCCCGAGGCCATGCCGGCCAAGGCGGCGGGCGTGGAGCCGCCCACATGCGGGGTCAGCACCACATTGGGCAGGCGGGTCAGCGGGTGGCCGGCAGGCAGTGGCTCCTCGTGCATGGTGTCCAGGCCGGCGGCATAGAGCTGCCCGGTCTTCAAGGCATCGATCAGCGCAGCCTCGTCGATCACCTCGCCGCGCGCGGTGTTCACCACGATCGCGCCGCGTGGCAGTTTGGCGATCTGTTCGGCACCCAGCATGCCGCGGGTGTGCTTGTTCAGGGGTACATGCAGGCTCAGCACATCGGCATGGCCCAGCAGCTCCTCGAAAGAGCCCAGCAGACGAACGGCGGGGTTGGAGCTCTGCGCCAGAGCCGGGTCAAACGCAACCACCTGCATGCCGATGGCCAGCGCAGCCGCTGCCACCCGCTGCCCGATCTGCCCGAACCCGACCAACGCCAAGGTGCGGCCCTGCAGCTCGATGCCATCCTGCACGCGCGACCAGCGGCCGGCATGCAGTTCGCTGTCCATCCAGGCAATACGGCGGGCTGCGGCAAACATCAGGCCCAAGGTCATCTCGGCCACGGACTGGGCATTGGCGCCTGGCGTCACATACACAGGAATGCCGCGCGCCGTGGCCGCCTCGACATCGATATTGCTGACGCCCACGCCATGCTTGGAGATGACCTTGAGCGTGGGGCAGGAGGCAATGGCCTTGGCCGACAGCGCGACGGTGCGCGAGATGACGGCATCGACCGGTTCGGTCGCCATGATGTGCTCCACCTCCTCGGCGCTGTTGCCATCCTGCAGATAGATGACACGGGCATTGGCCTGGGCCAGCAGGTCAACCCCGCTTGGGGCCAGACGGGGTGCGGTAACAAAGATGCAGAAAGTCATAGGTGAGAGTCAAAAAATCAAACGCTGAAGCCGTACAAGTTGCAGGCGTTGTCCAGCAGGATCTGCCGTTGCACAGCGCTATCGGGTACACAGGCAGACAGCCAACGCAGCAGCGCTGCGTCATCGGGGGCCGCATCTCCGGTCTTGTGGATAGCGGGGTGCGGCCAGTTGCTGCCCCAGACCAGGCGGTCAGGAGACAGCGCAATAAAGCGCTGGGCGACACGGGCAGCGGAGGCGTAGCCCGGCGCCTCGGCCGCGCCATCCAGCTCTGCGCCGGACAGCTTGAGCCAGGCGCGCTGCTGCTGCAGCAGCTGGGCCACCACGTCAAATGCGGGATGCGTGCTGCCGCCATGGCCCGGCAAACGGGCGAGGTGGTCAAACACCACCGGCACTGGCAAATCACGTATCGCGGGCGCCAGCGCAGCAATCTGATCAGCACTGGCATGTAGCTGCAGATGCCAGCCCCAGGGTGCAATCAGCCGGGCCACCGCATGCATCTGGCCAGCAGCCACAGGCGACGGCCGCAGCAGGTTGAAGCGCACGCCACGGGCGCCGCGCTGGTGCATCGCGGCCACATCGTCCGCGCTCGTGCTGGCATCCACCACGACGACGGCGCGGGCAACGTCCAAGCCCAGCTCGGCCACCGCATCCAAGGTGCAGCGGTTGTCCGTTCCGTAGCTGGAGGGCTGCACTACCACCACCCTGCGGGTGCCCAGCCGCGCCTGCAGCTGCCGGTAATCGGCCACAGTGGCTGCGGGCGGATGGAGGTCGGCCCCAGCCGCATAGGGGTAGCGGGGATCGTTGATATGAATATGGCAGTCGCAGGCGCCCGCCCATTGCTGGCCTGACAGAACCGGCAGCGGCGAAGGCAGCGCAGGCGACGCATGCTTGCCGGTGGCTACCGCATCAGTCATCGATCGACACCTTGCTGGTCTGGGCCGCATTGGCCCAACGCTTGGCTTCCGCTGCCACATAGGCTTCAAACTCCACACGCGTCAGCGCCGTGGGCTCGGCACCCATCTCCCGGTAGCGCTGCTGAACCTTGGGGTCCTTCAGGGCAGCGGTCAGCGCGCTGGAGAGTTTGTCGAGGATGGCAGGAGGCAGACCGGCAGGCGCAAACAAGCCGGTGTAGAGCGTGGCATCCACCGCCGGGAACCCCTGCTCCGCCAAGGTGGGCACATCGGGCATCAACGGCGAGCGCACAGGGCCCAGCTGGGCGATGGCCTTGACTCGGCCATCCCGGATCAGCGGCGCGGCCGTGGTGATCTGGTCCACCATCGCATCCAGGGTATGGCCCATCAGGTCGGCCGCCGCAGGGCCTGTGCCTTTGTAGGGAATGACGGTAATGGGCGTGGCCGTGGCGGCCCGCACCAGCTCGATCGCCAGATGGGTGAAGGAGCCGTTGCCAGCGGTACCCACGCTGGCGCCGCCCGCGCGGCCCCTGGCATAGGCATTGAACTGCGCAAAGTTGCTGGCGGGGATATGGGTGGAGATCGTCAGCACCGCCGGATTGGTGGTGATGCCACCAATGACCGTGAAGCTCTTGACGCCGTCGTAAGGCACCTTTTTGCTGACCGCATTGGCCACCGCGTTGGGGCCGGAGTTGCCCAGCAGCAAGGTATAGCCATCGGGCTTGGCGCGGGCCACATAGGCCGCGCCGATCACGCCGCCAGCGCCGGGCCGGTTCTCGACGATGACCGGCTGGCCCAGCGACTTGCCAATCAGGTCCGAAATGGCCCGTGCCGTGAAATCGATGTTGCCGCCCGGGGCAAAGGGCACCACCAGGGTGATGGCGCGGGTTGGCCAGGCGCTTGCAAAGGCCGCCGAGCAGGCGAAGGCCAGCGCTGCCACTGCAACCTTTTTCGTCATATTGCGCATGTCTTGTCTCCTGTTATGGGATGGCATTCTCCAGTCGACAAATCATTCCGTCCATTGGATAATTTTCATAAAATAATTCCTAAAAGTTATCGATGGACATCAATTTCCGGGACCTCAAATACTTCGAAGCGGTGGCAGATGCCGGCCATGTCGGCCTGGCTGCCGACAAGCTGGGCCGCACGCAGCCGGCCCTGAGCAAGGCCATCCAGCGGCTGGAGGAAGCTTTTGCGTGCGAGCTGTTTGAGCGCAAGGGCCGGGGCATCCAGCTCACCGCCGTGGGCGAGGTGCTGCTGGCCCGGGCCCGGCTGCTGCGGGGCACGACCGAGGAAGTGCTGCGCGAGGTCAACGACTTCTCGCGGGGGCAAGCCGGCCATGTGCGCATTGGCAGCGGCCCCATCGCCGCCGACTATGTCCTGCCCGAAATCTGCAACCTGCTGCTGGCCGAGGCGCCCGAGACCACGATCGACATCACCACCGGGCCCAGCCTAATGCTCCGAGAGCGCTTGAAGGAAGGCTCGCTCGATCTGCTGATCGGCCTGATGCCGGACGACGATGAGGAGCTGGTATCGCATGCCATCGTCGACGACGTCGTCGTGGTCGCCACCAGCCGCCGGCACCCCGTGTTTTCGCTGCCGCAGATCACTGTCGAGTCGCTGCTACGCTGGAAATGGGTGCTTCCGCTCGAGAGTATCCCCAGCCGGCAATGGCTGGATGCCGCCTTCCGCGCCCGGGGCCTCTCTACCCCGCAGGTGCAGATCAACGCCAACTCCATCCCCCTGCTGCCCCGCCTGATTGCCCACAACGAGCTGCTGAGCTTTCTGTCTCGCCACACCTTGGCAGAAGCGCGTGGCCACCAGGCGCTGCGCGAAGTACCGCTCAAGGAATTGCAGCTGCACCGCAAGCTTGGCGTGACCTACCGCCGCTCCGGCTACCTATCGCCTGCGGCCCGCCGCTTGCTGAATCTGCTGCGGGAGCGGGGAAGGAGTTTGTTTGTGGGAGCTGGGGATTGAAAGCCACAGCAGAGCGCACCCCGCACTTGTGCAAGAACGCCACCCGGCCTCGGGCGCAGACACCAACATGCATCCGTAGTCCAAAAACTCGAATGCGGCATTGACGCTGAGGGCTGGCGCATGCAATCTATCAGCCAACAACGCCTATTCATCCCTTACAGGCAGAATTTTCCCCCCTATAGCCCCCCATCATTTCCCCAGAAAAGATAGAAAATGGACTGGAAAAGAGCGCTTGTCATCGCCGCACTGGTGAAGCAAAAGGTCGCAGAGGTGGATGCCCTCGGCTTATGGCAGCACATCCTTCCCGAAGTCGCCGCCAGCGAGCAAGCATTGGATGCACTTGAAATGTGCCTTGGCGAAAGCCTGGACTCGGGGTACAGAAGCTTTTTGCTGCATGCCGAGCGTTTCATTACCAGATTGACCTATTCGGTATCGACGATCTCTTGGCGGGGCCACGCGCTGATCGTGCGAAGGAACTTAGCGATTCGCTGGAGCGGCTGCCCGACTTGTGCGGATGCGACCGGTCAGAATTGATGGCAGTGGCGGTTTCCTCCGACGACATCGATATCATGCTCATGACACGGCCCCATGCAGGCGAACCAGGCCAGGTTTTCTGGTTCGGTGGCGGACTGATCGATACCTTCCCCACATTTGAAGATTTTTTCTGGCAATGGTCGACTACAGCCGGCTTGACTACCAGGGACTTCTTCACAACCAAACCTCGTAGACAGACACCGACGCGGGACCATCGCGAGGTTCGGCAGAGCTATGGCCTGGATGGCTCTGCACAGACTGCAGCGTTAATCTTTCGCCCAGTCCAACTGCCCCAAGCCCACGCCGTTGCCGTGGCGGTCACGTAAGCGGATCATGGCGCCACCTCGGTTCATCAATGGCTTGGGAGAGTCCCGGTTCCAGGAAGCACCATCACCAAGCCGAACTATGCAACTGACTTGGTTATCGGCGCTTCCCGTCACGGGTGGGCGGCAACTGGCTAGCCCGTCTTCCGAAACGGCTGCATTGCCTTCTATCTTGCTGAGGGTGAAGCTTGTCTGGAGCGCTGGCAGGAACCATTGCCCCAAGAATTCTTCGGGCCAGGTTTCTGCCCGTTCCAACTGCAGGCGCCTGATGCGAACAGGCTGCTCACCGGGCAGTTGTACAAGGCCCGAAGTCCAGTACTGCCATTCTTCTTGAGGCTGGGCGTTGAACTTTTGGTATGCAAATTCCAAAAGCGCATCGCCTGCATGGCTACGCCATTGTGCAGGCTGCTGTACGCCCCCGATGCTGCGACCATTTGCATACTCATCCATCGGGATGGTCGCTACCGTAGCCAAGGTATCGACCCCTTTGCTCACATAATCGGCACTGCCCATATGAAAGCTGGGCTGTCCGTCGGGACGGTAGTTGAAAATCTGCAAGATCGCAGTGCTGCCTTGAATATCCAGGGCTAAACCCCTGCCTGGCTTTCCAGTTAATTCGTCCTCTACCACCCAGGTTCCATTGATAGGCATCAAGGTATTGAAATTTTCACGAGCCGAGCACTGCAAGGAACAAGCGCCTGGCCCAAATTCATTTCCGTCTGGATAATAGTTTTGCTGTGTATAGGGTGTTATCAATTTGCCATCGACTACCCGAGTGGAGCCCTTGATGCTGGAGAACTGGTCGAAGCCCGTCAGCTGCAGCGTAGTGACCGGCTGGCTTTCGCCAGCACCTGCCAAATCCACGAAGCCTGACAAATCATAGCCAGCCAATTCAAAGTTCAATCTGGCGATGTTGGGGCCTTCTGCGGGTTTCCCATCAAATCCCAGAACAGGTTCAGAGCCTGAGGGAAGGCATGTAAAGCGGCTTCTCAATCCATCTGGTTCACAGACCAGCTTTTGAAAAATAGTTCCGCCATACCCTCTGGGGTTGTACCCGTGCTGATGCATGGTGAGCTCGGTTCTGTTGTCGCGAGACCGCGAAAGTTCCGCCATCCATTGAAAGGCCACTTCTCGCTGTGCATTCAACACCAGCATGGTCATGAGACGCGTGCCGTTTTGCATGACGGGATTCGTCACGCCTTCCATCGCGCTGTCGACCAGGAATCGCCTTATCTCGGCTGCAGGCTCGCCAGGAAACTGCACCGTTCCTTTCAAGCCGCTGGTAAAGCTCACCGTCACATTACCCAGATTGGCGTCCTCTTTCGCATCCCGTGCCTCGCTGCCAAAGCTACGGCCACCTTGATAGCGCATCAGCGGGGCGGTGACAGCCGTGCCATCCATATGACCGGTGGCAGTGTAGAAGGTGGCATCCCCATTCTTCTCATAGCCAAATACCTGCATAAAAAACGTATTTCCCTGTACATCAATCGCCAGGCCACGTCCAGGCTTGCCGTCCACTTCTTGATTGATGACCCAGGTGCCAGCTTGTGGCGTGAAATCGCGCGCTGCCCAACTCGCGGCTCCTGATAAAGCAGCCAAAGAAACCAACATAGCCGAACGAATCACTTTTATGCATTGGGTGCTTTTCACTTTATCTCCTATGGTGCGCAGCAAGTATAGGGGATGCGTCGTTAATCGCTGGCTATCTACCGCCATCCTTTATTTATCCGCAACCCGCAGCCAATGCTCGCTGCGGAATACCTCTGTACACAAGCACGCTGTGAAGAGCGGTGTCACTCTCAGGCGTCAACAAACGAGCCCATGTCGTGGGTGCAAAAATATTAGTTCCCAAACCAGCTGCGGCGGATCTGGCAAAAAACTGCCAGACCAGCCGCGCAACGAGGGACCGTTAGCCTGCCCCTCAGCCCTCTCGCCTCTGTTTGATCAAAAAATATGACTCCAATGCTATGCCATGCAAGCTGATCACAGCCAAGGCCTTCAGTCCTGCTTGCGCGCCACCACACGGCGCCCCACCAGGCCCATCCCGCCCACTAGCGCCGCCAGCAAGGCCAGCGCCCAACCCGACAGCGCAGGAACCGCAATGGGATTGGCGCCGCCGTTGCCTGGGGGCGCGGTCACCACCACCTGCGACGGGGTCAACACGACGGCCCCCGCATTGTTCGCATCGCCGCTGTAGGTCACAGTGATAGCGCGCTCGCCCTGCGCCAACGCGGAGGTGGTGCAGCGGGCAGTGGCGGTATCGCCCACAGTGGCAAGGGCCACGGGGCCGCCGCAGAGCACGGTGGGGCCATCGCTGAAGGTGACGGTGCCGCCAGGGGCGCTGCCGATCACCGTCGCGGTCAAGGTCACCGCCTGGCCCTGCTGCACTTGCTGCGGGCTGGCCTCCAGGCTGACCTGCGCGGCGGACTGGCCGACGGCGAAGCTGGCGCTGCTGGTTTGCAGCAGGGCCGGCTCGGCCAGGCTGGGGTTGAGCGCCAGGCTGGCGACGAGGCTCTGGCTACCGGCTTGGGCAAACTCCAGATCGTCAAACACGGCAATGCCGGTGGCAGTTGCCAGGTCTACCGATACCGGCGTGGTGGCCAACACCCGCTTGGCCAGGCGGCCCGTGCCTGGGCCTTGGGCCAGCTGCACGCTGCCCAGCGAGGCGAGTGCGCCAAGGGCTGGGTAGCTGGTACTGTTAAAGGCCTGGCCGTTTTCTTCCAATGTGACTTGTGGCGCTGGCAGCATGGGCGTGTTCAGCGCCACCGCTGATGGCTGCACGCTGAACTGCATCGCGTAATGGCTTTGCACGGCACCGGCGTCCACGCAGGATGCGGGCACCAGGCCGTCGGCCGCATAGGGGCGTGCGGCGCCGCGCTGGTCCAGCGGCGGCACGGTCACCCCAGCCGCGCTGACCACGCCCGCACAAATGCTGCGCGAACCGGGCAGCGCCAGCAGGGTTTGCGTGTTGCCGCCGTAGTGGCCCAGCGGTGCCAGCCCAGGGTCGATGGTCGTAGATGTGTCCCGGGTAAAGACATTGCCACCGCCATCAACGAAGGTCAGCCCTGTGCTGCGGATATCAGCCGCTGGCCCAGCGCCGCCGCTGTTGCCGGCCACAATGCTGTTCACCAGCGTCAGGCTGGGGGTGTTGCCACCGTCGGCTGCGCCACTGATACCACCGGCAACGCCGCTGCTATTGCCTGCCAGCGTGCTGTTCACCAGCACCAAACGGCTCTGGCCCTGGCTGAACAGGGTGCCGCCTTGGCCGGCCGCATCCGGGCTGGCATTGGCGCTGAAGGTGCTGTTCTCGATTTGCGCCACACTGCCCAGGTTGGCAAGCGCACTGCCACCCAAGTCGCCTTGGTTGGACACCCAGGTGCTGCCGCGCAAGCTTGCGGTGTGGCCCGATGCCACCAACAGGCCGCCGCCCAGCTGCGCAGCACTGTTGCTGTCGAAGGTGGAACCTTCAATCTCCAACGCACCCGTTCCATGCGAGTACACCGCCCCACCCGATCCCGCCTGGGCCAGCGTGTCATTGCCGCCGCTGTAGCCCCCGGCTGCGGCCACATTCTGCGCCAGCACCAGGTTTTGCAGCTGCACCATGCCGGTGGAATGGTTGAGCACCGCGCTGCCGCCGTTGGAGCGGCCTTGCGCCAAGCGCAGGCCCGCCAGGCGCACCGGCTGCGCGGTGGCCTCGATCTGCAGCACACGGCTGGCACCATTGCCGCTGACCGTCAGCACATCGGCGCCCGGGCCCTCGATGGCCACGCTTTTAGCCAGGCTGATCTGGCCATGGGCCAAGCTGATGGTCTGCGGCGCAGCGGGGTTGAACACGCTGGCATCAAACTCGATGACGGGCGCGCCGCCCAGCATATTGGCCTGCAGCACCGCATCGCGCAAGGTGCAGGTGTTGGCATTGCCCTGGGCACAGGCTTGTGGGTTGCTGCCATCGCTGTCGCCAGCGTTGTTGACCACATAGCTGGCCGCAAAGAAACGCAACACGCTGGCGGGCGTGATGGGGCTCATGCAATGGGTGTTGGGCGGGGCCACATAGCAGCCTTGGGTAAACACCTGTACCGCTGCATCACTGCCGCCCGCGCCGGCTGGCGCCACAAAGCTGAGCGACGTGGCTGTCACATCGAAAGGCTGGATATAGGTAAAGCCCGCAAATTGCACTTGGGCCGTGGCATCAAAGTGGCTGCCGTTCACCGTCACCACCGTGCCGCCTGCGGCATCGGCCACGGCGGGCGCCAGATTGGTGACGGTGGGCGGCAGCAAGAGCACCTGCGTGCTGGCCGAGCCTTGGGCCACTGGGTTGGACAGCGCATCTGCCACCGTGATCTGCTGGCTGCCCGTGGCGGCCAAGGTGGCGCTGAAACTGCCCGCGCCGCCGGAGAGCGCGGCGCCTGCGGGCAACTGTGCCCCGGCATCACTGCTGCTGAAATGCACGGTGCCGCTGTAGCTGGGCATCGCATGGCCATCGGTATCGAGCGCGTTGACGGTGATGTTGAACGCCTGGCCCGCAGCCACTTGCGCTGGCAGGCTGATACCGAAGCCGCCCAGCTGCTGGGCCGCAACGGTAAAGGCCGCGCTGCTGACCGAGGCCGCGCCCAGGTAGGCACTGAGGCTGACGCCCGCGACCGGCACGCCACCGGGCAATGTGAAGCCGACCGTGCAAGCAGCCTGGCCGCTGGCATTGCTTGGCGCGCAGCTGGCGCTGGAAGTCAGGCCCGCATGTGCGCTGGCAAGCAAGGCCGGCGTAACCCCCACCAGAGGCTGCCCGCCGCTTTGCACATCCACCGTCACCGGCAACGCCGCGCCCGGCGCCACCTGGCTGGGGAAAGGCGAAGGGCTGGCAAGCGTCAGGGTATAGGCCTGGCCTTGCACAGCACCTGCATCAATCACCGCACCCACGGTGGCTGGGCGCGGTGCGCCGATCTGGTCGAGCGCCTGCTCGCCTGCCGCGTAGCGGCCCAGGCCCAGTGCCGGCGAGCCCGCCAGGGGCGGCATCGTAGGCATGGTGCCGCCATAGGCGCCCAAAGTTGCCATGCTCACTTGCACCGCATCCTCCAGCCGAACGGTATTGACCAGGCTGTTCTGGACTAGGAAAGAGGCCCCTCCGACGACATCCGGATAGCTGTTGGAGGGTGCTGTATTGCCACGGATGATGGAGTTGACCACCAACGGCGCGCTGCTGCCCTCCTTATAGAAGCCCCCACCAAAACCGGTCGTGGCCAGGTTGGCGCTGATGGTACTGTTATGGATGACCACGCTGCCGCCAGAGCTGCTGTTGATGCCGCCCCCCCGGATGGCGCGGTTATTGGCAATGGTGCTGTTGTGAATCAGCAGCGCCGTGGCAGTCGGATCATTCTGGATGCCGCCGCCGTAGCCAAACGACGCGTTGCTGGCCGTGTTGTTGGCCACCGTGCTGTTGAGCAAGCTGAGGCTGCCGCGGTTGAGGATACCGCCACCATTGCTCGTGCTGGTGTTGGTGTTGCCATCGATCCAGCAGCTGTCGACCGTGAGCTTGGCAGCGCTGTTGATGCCTTGGCGCGCGCCACTGATGCGCAGCCCAGCGAGACGAACCTCCAAGGTACTTCCGGTACCGCTGGCGCCTTGGCCGGCATTCATCACAAACATGGTCTGCGAGCTGCTGCCCCTCAAGGTCAGCAGATGCGCACCCGGGCCCGCAATGTCCACGCTGTAACGAGGAGCCAATTGGCTCACCGCAATCGTCTGCGGAGACGAAAACAGGCCCGCGTCAAACTCGATGCGCGCCGCAACGCTGCTGTCTGCATCTGCATTGAGCGCCAAAATCGCATTGCCGAGGGTGCAAGTGCCACTATTGCCTGCACCGCAGCCGGACGCATTCACCGTAGCGCTGGTTACGGCATTGACCACATAGGTTTTGGCCTGGGCCGCCAGTGGCAGTGCAGATGCCAATGCCAAACTGCCCAGCAAGATCAGCTGCCGCAAGCGGCTCCCGGCGGCCCTTGCCTGCGCTGTGCGCTCAAGGGTCGTTGCCAGCCCAACTCTCCCGCATTGCGCCCGCCTGTCGACGTTACCGGCGTTGCCAAAACTAACCATAGTTACCCCCAGTCTTGTCTTGAGCGCAGACTAAAGGGGTAAGCCGGTTTTGCCATCCCGTAAATTAGTGATTCGGCTGCGGGTGGCGGGCTTTCAGGGCCTGCCCAGGGGAGATGTGGGGACTATCGAGGCCCATGCGCGGCACTGGGGCGATGGTCAGCGCTCGGGTGAAAGCCAATGCAGTCCGCTTGCTTATCAGCGTCCAGCCGCCAGGCTTCCCAGACCTACTCTGCGTCACCGATCGTGTGGCTTGGCCCAAGCGGAAGAATACAGAACAGATGCCTGGCATGCTGCCATCCGCTTCTGCTCATGCAAGGGCAAATAGCGGTTGGCCTCCGCGCGATGGCGCTTGCCGAAGGCCCCATAAGAGCCGGTACCTTGGTGCAGCCTGCACAACATGCCGCGCGTGAGTCCAAGGCTCAAGGTTGACCCGCCCCCTGCTGCAGCTGCCGGCTCAACGCCTCTATCTGGGCATCGATTGAAGACAAACGCGCATGGTCGCTGGTGCCCGGCGCCGGCCTGCGGGCCAGCAACTCCGCCCCTTCTTCCCTCAAGGCTGCCAATCTTTCAGCCAAATCCTGCAGGTTGCTAGAACGTTCTGATATTTGGTTTTCTTCAATTTTCTTTGAAAAATTAACTCTACCTATTTATTTGATGAAATCTATCCGGCGTTACAAAAACTACATAACGAAGCGATTTCCGCTTACAGAGTGCCCGTGCCAGCGCATTGAACTTTTCCGCCGAGCACGGTCCCGGCTGCCCCGGCTTTGCCAAGACCACAGCCATGCGGCATCTACCCCGCATCTGCGCAGCAGCCCCGTCTGAGGCACAGATGCGCCAAAACAGGAGGCCTGCGCAAGCCCCGCGCTGACAGCGGGCTGCCGTGGTCCCCACTACGCTTTTGCGACGCGCTCAGCGCATTTCTCAAAACCACAAGAGCAGCACCACATGGTCAAACCCCAAAAGCCTTTGGCTTATGTCACCGATGCCTCGCCCGGCTGGCAGCGCATCCAGCGCGGCGACGGGTTTGTCTACCAAAACCAGCGCGGGCAGACCATCCGCAACCCGCGCCAGCTCGAGCGCATACGCCTCTTGGTCATTCCCCCCGCCTACACCGATGTGTGGATCTGCCCCGATCCGCAGGGCCACCTGCAGGCGACGGGCCGCGATGCCCGGGGGCGCAAGCAGTACCGCTACCACCCGCTGTGGCAGGAGCAGCGCAAGCAGACCAAGTTCGAGCGCATGGCGGCCTTTGCGGCCAAGCTGGGTCTGATTCGAAGGCGCATCCAGCGCGACCTGAAAGCGGGGGATACCACGCAGACCTCGGTGGCGGCAGCGGTAGTCCGCCTTCTGGACACCACGGCGCTGCGCATTGGCAACGACAGCTATGCGCGCGAGAACGGCTCGTTTGGGCTGACGACCCTGCGCAACCGCCATGTGACGATGCGCGCATCGCGCATCCGGCTGGCGTTCAAAGGCAAGAGCGGCGTGGAGCAGCAGGTGGAGCTGGAGGACCCGCGCGTCGCGCGCATCGTGCGGCGCTGCCAGGACCTGCCGGGCCAGCGGTTGTTCCAGTATGTGGATGACGCGGGCGAGCGCAAGCAGCTGCGCTCCGAGCATGTGAATGCCTATCTGCACGAGATCGCCGGTGAGGACTTCAGCGCCAAGGACTTTCGCACCTGGCATGCCAGCGTGCTGGCCCTGTCGCTGGCGCTGCAGTCGCGCAGCAGCGATGCGCCGCTGACGGCACCCGATATCGTCCGCCAGGTCGCCCAGCACCTGGGCAATACCGTAGCGGTCTGCCGCAAGTACTACATTCACCCCCTGGTGATGGAGGTCTGCGAAGGGCCCGAGGGCAGCGCGCGCTGCGATGCCTATGCGGGCAAGCTGCGCGGCAGCGCGGGATTGCGCGAGGCCGAGCGCACGCTGATGGCGTTTTTGGCGACTGGCAAGCGGCGGCGCAAACCATAAAACGGCTTTGGGCCTTCTCCTTTAGCGCATTGGGCAGCGGCTGCAGCGTGCATGCGCATGCCTGGCGCCAACCCTGGCGCAAATAAAAAACGCCGATATCTCCACGATATCGGCGTTGCGGTCCAATGCCTGGCGCAATCGGATCAGCGTCGTTGTGCGCGGCGCAGGCCCGCCATGCCCATGGCTGCAACTGCCAGCATCATCAGCACCAGCTTGGATGGATCCAGGGTCGTCACTTTCTTGAGCTGAGGAGTACCCGGGCCATTGGGATCAGTGGGGCCACCATCGGACGTATCTGTTTGGCGGTTGGTAAAGGTGCAAACCAGCTCCTCGGCCGATACCAGGGCAACGCTCAGTTGCCGCGTGGCTACATCGGTGGTGATCGTGCTCTTCGGCGGGGCGCCATTTTGGTCGGTGCATTGGATGCTGGCGAGCTTCCAACCGGAGAGAACACCTTCCGTCCAGGTGTAGCTTTGGCCGGCTGCCAGGTTGTCGATGGTCTGGCTACCGGAGCCAGCCTGGGTCGCCACCGCCATGGTGGCGGGCACACCCGTGCCGGTGCCGGCAAAGCTGAAGCTAGCGGTTCCCGTGGCAGGGGTACCCGTTGCGGTTTGCGCCAGCTTGGCGATCGTTACCTTGCCAGGCGGCAGTGCAGCCAGGGTATTGGTCACCACCACCGTCAGGGGCGTCGCCGGCCCCAACACATTGGTAGGGTTCGGGGCAATGGTCGCCGTCCCCACCCAGGTGTAGCCATTGGGCGCTGCGGGCGGCGTATCTTCGGTCACCGTACAGCTGTCCTTGTCATAGAAAGTCAGTGCCGCGCTGTCCGCGCTCAAGGCGCCAGCGGCAACGGTGGCCGACCATGTCTGCGGTGCCTGCGCGCCGCAGGTGATGGTGCCGGTAAAGGTCATCGCTGCGGGCATGCCTGCAGCAGGCAAGCCTTGCACCTTCTTCGTGACGGTGATGGGCGAGCTGGTATTGAAGATCTGGAAGTTCACCGTGCTGCTGTTCGACGAGGGCACGGGGTCCAGCCACCCTGGCGCCACAGCGGCAGAGGCCGTATTCGCATAGGTACCCGCGGTGTTGCCGGCCGCTCCAGTGATGACAAAGCGCACGATGCCGCCTTCGGGAAGCGCAGGGATGGTGCTGGTCACCGTGTGGCTCGCCGCGTCGTAGTTCACCGCACCACAAATGGCATTTGGCGTCTGGGCAGCGCACATCGCATTGCCGTAGACAAAGCCGCTGGGCAGAGGGTCCGAGAAAGCCACGTTGTTCGCCGCAGCAGAGCCCGTGGCATTGGCCACATCAATGGTGTACACCACGGTGGAGCCGCTCACGCTGGTCGTTACCGGGTCCACCTTCTTGTTCACGGAAATATCCGCACAGCTGACAGGCAGCGATACGCTCGCCGAATTGCTGGCCGGACCCAGATCGATATAGCCTGCAGGAACGGAGGCAGAAAACGTGTTCTGGATAAAGCTCGACGCGCTGTTGCCACAAGACGGAACCGGGAGCGCCGTTGGCGTCATCGTGTAAACCACGGTCACCGCACCTCCCACCGGCAGCTTGGGAACGGCGGTGCTGAACAGCATCACATCAATACCCGCTTGGGACTGGTTGCCAAAATTCGATGCATCGGGGCACACCGCACCTCCCGCCGCAGTACAGCTGACAAAGGCCGTGCTGGTATTGATGTACTGGTAAGGCGCGCCGTAGGTGTAATTCGCAAAATTGGTGATCGAATCGGTGATCTGCACCTGGTCCACCGCATTGGGGCCGTGGTTGAGCAAGGTCATCGTATAGGTAATGGGCTGCCCTGCCACAAACACGTCGCTGCTTTGGGTCTTGGTGACTTCCAGATCGGTTTGCGGGCAATCGGGCGCGCGCGGCGTTTGAATGCTCACCTGCGATGCATTGTTGTCGTAATTGCTATCGGTCATGCCGCTGGGCAAGGTGGCACGGAATTCATTCTGGATGAATCCTGCGCCCGAGCTGCAGCGCTGCGTGCCCACAATGGTGGGCGTCATCGTATAGACAATGGTGAGCGCACCTCCGGCAGGCAGACTGGGCACCGTCGTGTTGAACAGGTTGTAATCAATACCCGTCGCCGAGATATTGTTGAAATTCGGGCCATCCGGGCAAACCGCGCCGCCAGAAGCCGAGCAGTCGACAAAGCTGGCTTCGATATTCATGTAATCGTAGGGAGCGCCCGCGTTGTAGTTGGCAAAACTGGTAATGGAATCACGGATATAGGTGCCATCGGCGGCATTGGGGCCGTTGTTCACCAGGGTCATCGTGTAGGTCACGGGGGCACCCGAGGTAAAGGTATCCGTGCTCTGCGTCTTGGTCACGGCCAGATCCGACTGCGGGCAGTTGGGCGATTGCGGTGTGGAGATGCTGACTTGCGCAGCATTGTTGTTGTAATCAGAGTCGGTCATGCCCGCTGGCACCGATGCCCGGAACTCGTTTTGCAAAAATCCCGCGCCCGTGCCGCAACGCTGCGCACCGGTAATGGTCGGCGTCATGGTGTAGACGATGGTGATCGAACCTCCCGAGGGCAAGCTGGGCACGGAGGTATTGAACAACACGTAGTCAATGCCAGTAGCAGACTGGCTATTGAAATTGGAGCTGGCCGGGCACACCGCTCCGCCCGAGGCGGTACAGCTGACAAAGGTATTGGCAATCGTCAGGTAGTCATAGGGTGGGCCTGAGTTGTAATTGGCGAAATTGGTCAGACTGTCTTGAATATGGGCGCCATCAGCGCTGGCCGGTCCATTGTTTTGCAACGTCATCGTGTAGGTGATGGGAACACCCGGTGCAAACACATTGCTGCTTTGCGTCTTGGTCACGGCCAGATCCGTTTTATAGGACATGGCGGTACTCACCACGCTGGTATTGGTGGCCAGATCGGGATCCGTCACCCCCACAGGGGTATCCACGCGGGCAGAGTTCGTGATACTCGAAGGGCCACTGCTGGGGAAATTCCCGGTGATGTTGATGATCACCCGCCCCAAAGCCGGAAAGCTGGGAATGGTGGCCGTCACACCCGAGGCGTCGATCGCCATGGAGCTTGGGCATGCCGCACCGTTGATGGCAGACACGCATACAGCGGCAACATTGCTCAAATTGGGCGGCAAGCTATCGACCACACTGGCCCCACCCGCTGCACCTGGACCGTTGTTATCAATGGTCAGCACATACAAAAACCCATCCCCACCATTGGCAGATACCGGCCCTGTCTTGGTAATCTGCAGATCTGCTGTTTGCGCCTGCGCAAACGCCGGCAAAAGCATAAAAGAGAATAACAAGAAGCAGAAATTGGATATTCTCTTCTTTATAGAATTAAATGACATATAAAATCTTTAAAAGAATTTATCAAAGGACGTCAACCCATCATTAACTGCAAGAAATGAGTTAATGCGTTTACCCAAAACCACCCACAAAATCGCATGAAGCCGCTCTCTGCGGCTTCTTCTGCCATGGCCTTTACCCACAGCCAAGGGCCATGAGGAAGTCAATCTCCAACCAACCTGCGATTGCAAACAATTGAAAAATTCTAATAAATATATGAATTAATCAAAGAAATCTATTTTATTTCAAACACGACATTGAGACTGTGAACAATCTCTGATCACATCTAGATTGCTGATAAGTTGATTGGCACTGACTTGGCGCAGCGCCGGAACCTGTGGCTGCCCGGCAGCGACCATCCACCCTCCGCGCTGGCCATCCAGCGTCGAAGAGTCAGCCCAAGCACCAGGAAGCCCTTTGTGGGCCGAGCGTCAGCGCTGCGATGGTGGGCAGAGGCCGCTAATATCCCGGTCGTGTAACTAAATGTCAATGACTGAAAACAGTGCCAGGGAAAACCCTTGCGCCAGCCATAGCCACTTGGCAGTGGAGCCCCTGCGCTCAAGTCCACCGGCTTGATAGGGCCCAGGCGGCATACCGCGCCAAAGGTGAAAGCCGGGGCGCCCAGCGCTGCCACGGGTACATTCGCAGCATGGGCAACCTGGTGGCGCCCTGCCCCAAGCTCTACCACCAACTCCAGTTAGATAGGTTGGCAGTCAGCGCCTTTGACCTGGCGCTGGGCTCGGCCTGCCGGGTTCGCCAGCGCCTGTACGATCTGGACGCTGTGCGCGGCACTGCGTGCCGCATGGTTGAGCGGCACCTGCTCAGAGCCCGAACTGGCAGCGGGAAGGAACCGCATGCTGTTGCCGGGACAAGCAGCTAAGTGCTTTCCCGCGCCCCTGGCTTGACTCGGCTTTGGATGGAGTTGTTACACTCATTAACATCCAAAAAATGGAGGAGACCGTGTTCAGGCCTGTCATCTATCTGCTGATCGCATTAGCCGCGTGGACGGTCTACAGCCGCTATGAGCAGCAGCAGGCCGCATCGATGCGGGATTCCGAGCCGGTTCTCTCCGAGCCCGAGCCACCCGAGGCACCTGAAGCAGCAGCGCCCAGTGCGCCGAACCCACTGTTCAAATGCGATGGCCGCACCCACTGCTCGCAGATGACATCGTGCAAAGAGGCCAAGTTTTTTCTGAAGAACTGCCCCGACACCAAGATGGATGGCGACAACGATGGCATTCCCTGCGAGCGGCAGCTCTGCAACGTCAACAAAAGACCATAAACCAAGAGCCTGCGCTGCAGGCTCTTTTTTCCATCGCTGATGGCTTAGGGACCCTCTACATAACTTCCTGCCGTAGTCTGAACGCGGTCTCGGGTGATCTACGTCCATCCCGCTTGGCGAGCGTTTTGCATAGCATCCCTAGAACTTGCCGTTCAGGGTCAGCATCGCATTGCGTGGCAGCGCCTGCATATTGCCGTTGTAGACCGAGCTGACGGTCTGGTAGTAGGTCTTGTCAAAGACATTGTTCAGGTTCAGGACTCAAAGTCCAGGTCGGGTCAAAGCGGTACTGCAGCATCAGATCCCAGGTCGCATAGCCGTCCTGCGTGAACTTGTAGGGCTGGCTCTCGCCGCTGCTGTTGGTGACAGAGCCGCTCACATACTGCGTGCTCTGGATACGGCCACTGCCGCCCACGCGCCATTTCGACAAAGCACCCGGCAAGGTATAGACGGTGGACAGCTTGAACAAATGCTTGGGCGTGATGCTGCTGAAGACCGTGCCTTCGGTCTTGTCCCGCGTCTGGTTGAAGGTATAGCCCGCCGCCAGCTGCCAGCCGCTGGAGACCTCGCCCCCCACTTCCACATCAAAGCCCCGGCTGCTGACCTTGCCCTGTGGCAGGTAGCAGCAGCTCGCGCCCCACAAGCTGTAGTTCTCCGCATAGCGTTCATCGAGCACCGCAGTGCCGGTGCGCTCCACGTTGAAGACGCTGAAGGTCGCGTTCATGCGCCCATCCATCAGCTCGCCTTTGAGCCCCGCCTCATAGCTCTTGCCCTTGATGGGGTTCAGCGGCGTGCCCGGCTGCGGGCCCGCCAGGTTGAGCGCCTGGGGTTTGAAGATCGACGATTAGCTGACGTAGGCCGATCAATGCGGGTTCAGGTCATAGATCACACCGCCATAGGGCGTGAGCTTGGCGCTTTCCTTGAACGATTTGGCGGACCAGGGGCTGTGTTGCCAGCGGTGTCGATGATGTCGGACATGGTCTGCGTGAACTCATAGAGCGCCATGCGGGCGCCAGCAATCACATGCAGCTTGTTGCTCGGGTGCAGCCGCACAACGCCATAGGCGCCCAGCTGCTCCTGGCCCCAGGGGCCGTAGCGCTCGCTGAGGTTCAGGTTGAACTGGTCAAATGCCGGGTTCCAGGGCTGAATATCAAACACAATGCCGCCCACCGTGCCGCTGTCGGTATAGCTCATGTTCTGCCAGCGGCTGCGCACCCGCTGCCAATCAGCCCCGATGAGCAGCTCATGGCTGCGGCCCAGCAGCGAGAACGGGCCGCTCAGGTTCAGATCCACCATGTCCTGGGTGTTGGACGAGTCCAGCACACCGCCGCGCCACACCGGCCCGGCCAGGGTTTGCGGGTCTACTGCGCCGGACAGCGTGCTCCAGCGGCGTTGCTGCTCGGTGCGCGCATGGGTGGCGTTGAGCTTGAGCTTCCAGTGGTTGTCAAAACGGTGCTCCAGCTGGGCAAACATCTCGTCGTTCTCGTAGTGGAAGTAGGCCCAGGGGTTGGAGAAGGCCGTGCTGCGCGGCAGGCCCAGGCTGCGGCCATCGGCAAAGCGTGGCAGGCCGGCATAGTCGCCCTTCTGCCGCACCTTGCCGTAGGAGCGGCCCACGGTCAGCAAGGTGTCGGCCGTCAGGTCGGCCTCCAGCACACCGTAGAGCGAAGGCTTTTCCTGGCTGATGTAGTCAAAGTAGGAGTAGCCCTTTTGGTAGCTTAGCACCGTACGGCCCCGGATGCGGCCATCCTGCGTCAATGGGCCGGTAGCATCGATCTCGGTGCGCTGGTTGCCCCAGCTGCCCAGCGATTGCGACACCTCCACCTGCCGCTGCGCCAACGGCTTTTTGCGCACCAGGTTGATGATGGCGCCCGGATCGCCCACCCCGCCCAGCAGGCCGGATGCACCGCGCATCACCTCCACCCGGTCGTAGGAGCCCATGTCCTGCTGGGGCTGGTAGGTGTAGGCGCCCAAGGCCATCGGCGCGCCGCCATCGATCTGCATGCTGGTGATCTGAAAGCCGCGCGAGAAATAGCGGCCGGAGTTGTCAGCCACGATGACGCCAGGCGTCAAAGTCAGGGCCTGCTCCACATCCACCACCCGCTTGTCATCCATCAGCTGCCGCGTCACCACCGACACCGACTGCGGAATCTCGCGGAAGGACTGGTCAGTCTTGGAGGCAATGCTGGTCACCTGGTTGGTGTACGAGCCCGTGCCTTCGGTCGTGCCATTGGCCGAGCGCCGCGCCGTCACGCGGATCTCTGCCAACGAGCGCTCGGGCGCCAGCGCCGCAGCCGCAACGACCGGTGCGGCCGGCGCGGGCGCGTTGCTGGCCGGCTTTTTGACCACCAGGTAACTGCCGCTGGCCTGCTGCACCGCCTGCAGCCCCGTGCCTGCCACCAAGGCAGCCAGGCCCTCTGGCACCGTGTGCCTGCCCTGCAGGCCGGGGCTGCGTAGACCCTCGGTGGTATCCGGGGTGAAGGACAGCAGCACGCCGCTCTCCTTGGCAAAGCGCGTCAAGGCTGCATCTAGCGGGCGGCGGGGATGGCCTAGGTGTGAAGGTTCAATAGGTTGTATCCGGTGTTCATCCGGGTTGGATTTGAGAGACTGGAAGTCGCCAAACACCCAACCCACTCAGGACAGCCAACCGGATGAACACTCATAAGCATGCCCGACTTACCTTTGCCCGGAGACTGGAGATGGTCAAACAGATGACCTTGCAAGGCCTGGATGCCTCTCAGGCCGGAGCCCTTCAAGGCGTCACCGCACAGACCGCTCGCAAGTGGCTGGGCCGCTACCTCTGGGGCGGCGAAGCAGCCCTGGCCGATGCTTCCTCCAGGCCCATTTGCTCTCCCAAAGCCATCTGCGAGTCCAAGGCCTTACTCATTGTTGAGCTACGCAAACGCCGCATGCTGCAGTCGCGCATTGCCAGCTACGCACCGCCGGCAACGACCAGCACCACCAGCGACTTGACCATCTGCCTGCGCCGCGCCGAGCGCTGCGGCGCCAAGGCGGCTTTGGCAAAGTTCAAGGTATCGGGCCCCGCCATCGCACCCAGCCGGCCGTTAACGGCCTCGATGCGCTGCCAGGCCTGTTCATGCACCGGGTCTGCCGCCCGCCATTGCTGCCATTGGTTTTTCAGATCGGGGGTGGCATCTGGCGATTGCAGCTCCACCATCCATTCCACCGCCTGCTGGGCAACGGCCCGAGGAATCGCCGCCTCAGCCATGGACGGCGAAATAGCACTGCATGCCCGCTTGCACGATGTAGCGCTTCACGGTCGAGAGCGAAATGCCCAGCGCGGCCGCAATCTCCAGCTGGGGCATGCCCTCTAGTTGCGCCATCAAAAACGCCTGGCGCACGGGAGCCGGCAATTGGTCCAGCATTCGATCGATCTCATCGAGCGCCTCCAGCAAGAGCGCCCGCTCCTCGGGCGACATCGCCATCAAGGCGGGCGCCTGCGCCAATGCCTCCAGGTAGGCCTGCTCCAGGCGTTGGCGGCGGTAGCGGTTCAGCAGCGCATGCTGGGCAGCGGTGGTCAGAAAAGCGCGCGGCTCCTTCGCCGCCACCGGCTCATCGCGCAACAGCAGGCGCAGAAAAATGTCGTGCGCGAGGGCGGCCGCATGGTGCGCATCGCCGAGTTTGCGGCGCAGCCAGGTGCGCAGCCACGTGTGGTGGTCGCGGTAGAGCGCGCTGACTTCCTGTCGCACGCCGTGGTGCGCACTGGCATCTTGGGACATAAAAATGGGAGCTCCGCGCAGGCGCCCCCTAATTTATTGCAAATGATTCTTATTCTATTTTAATTTTTACCCTCAAGTTTGATCAGGATTTGGGTGTCGGTGCTTGACGGTACCGATCAGCCCAACGCTGAGGTCAACGGGCGATTGAACACCACATCCTTCATGACCAAGGTCGAGGTCATGCGCTGCATCCCAGGCAAGGCCGTCAGCTTCTCGTCGTAGAGCTTCTGAAAAGCGGGCAAGTCCTTGACAACGATCTGCAGCAGATAGTCTGGGTCGCCAAAGAGCCGCTGGGCCTAGATCACGTTGTCCAGTTCCGCGACCGCCTTTTCAAACTCGCGCACAACCTTGCTGCTATTGAGCGTGACGAAGACGATGGCGGCGAAGTCCAAACCCAGTGCCGCCGGTGCCAGATCGGCACGGTAGCCGCGGATGGCGCCCGCCTCCTCCAGCGTGCGCACACGCCGATGGCAGGAGGACAAACTTACCCCCACTTGCGCAGCCAGGTCTGTCAGGCTCAAGCACCCATCCAGTTCCAGCGCTGCAAGAATTTTCCCATCCAGTGCATTCATTTTTCAATAGCTTCCATTTTTCTCTTGTTTATTGGAATTTATGGGAAGCACATTCTGCTACATGTTGCCTATCCTTCTGTCCTTTGTTTGAAGAGAGAAGTACTGTGCCTTTGACCGCTGTAGCCGCCTTCTGGGCAGTGTCGTTTGCGTTGGTAATCACCCCGGGCGCCGATTGGGCCCATGTCATTTCTGCAGGCCTGCGCGGACGCCGCTTGGCCTGCTCGGCGGTTGTGGGCCTAGCCTGTGGCGCCTTGTTGGCCACGGCGGCCGTGGCCGCAGGCGTTGGCGCACTGGTCGCCAGCCATCCCATCGTCTTGACGGTTCTGACGGTGGCCGACTCCGCCTACCTGCTCTGGATGGGCGTGGCGATGTTGCGCCGCCCTGCCGCCACCGTCAGCGCCCAATCCGAGCTGGTGGGTGGTGGATGGAAATGGGCGTGCAAGGCCGCAGGTATCAGCAGCTTTAATCCCAAGCTGATTCTCTTGCTTCTGGCGTTGCTGCCGCAGTTTGTGCACGCCGAAAGTGCCTGGCCCGTCACACTGCAGATCATGATGCTGGGTGCCGTGCATGCGCTGAGCTGCTGCGGCGTGTATCTCGCCGTGGGCTTGGCCGCACAGCGCGTGCTGGGCTCGCGCCCAGGCGCGGCACTGGTCGTATCTCGTGTGTCTGGTGCGCTGATGCTCGGCATCGCGTTGCTGCTGCTGGCTGAACGGGCGATGCATTGATGGAGGCGGTGGCTGCCGATCAGCAGCAATGGCACATTCGGTTTGCAGCTTCACTGGATTTTGCTGGTGCTGATGAGCCGTTCAGCATTGGGCAGCGACAGACGGTGTAGAGTAAAGCGGTATGAGCACAAAAGAACCAGCGATCGGTGGCGTAAAGGCAAGTTGGAGCCCACTTTCGAGTTGGCCGTCCACGCTCATTTATCGAGGTACGGTGTTTCGCTGCCTCAAAGCCGTTTGGCCTTATGAGAATGTCGTTGACTTTATGGTGGTGGTCGATCACGAATCACCTTGCGGCTTTGCATTCATCGTCACCACAGGGTACAAGGCCGGCCACATTCTTGTGAAGCTGCCCGTAGATGCCAGGGCGCCGAATGCACAGGCTCTTTCTACCGATTGGATCATCGCCAACTGGGCGTATTGGATTTATCCGGAGTGCCCAGTTGAATGCGTTCGGGTGATAGAGAACTACCCTTCCGAGGTTCAGATTGAAGACGCTGCGCTGTCAGCTCCCCGCGGTCTTCAAATGAAGTAAGCGACCAGAATCAGCCGGCCGCATCACCGGCCCAGACCCGCCCCTCTTAGACATGCCGCTTGATTTGAGTAGAAATAAAATCTGCAGTCTGTTGTTTGCACTCTTCGTTGGCTTGTGGGTGCGGCAAAACTTTTTGGAATACCGCTATCCAATGATTAACTTTTGAGCGTTCTGTCTCGCCGTTCGCACGCCGGTAAGCCATCCAGGTGTTGAGTTCCGTGGGCCTGCGACTGATCGATTCCTCAAGGGCAGGAACATAATCATCCTGCTCCTCGATAAAAAGCCGAGATGGCTCATCGTCGATCAGTCAGGGATGATTTTCTTCAGCCCAACGAAAGATGATCGGTATCACTTGGCGAGGCTGCTCTAGCAGTTGTATTTTCTCTACGACTTCATAAATGTTAGTCACAACTTCGTCGCCATCCGCAGACCGAATTTCTTCAGCGATGAGCTGTTGGAGGTGCGTCGTAGTTTCTATGTTCATCGCCGCATGATAAAGCTACGCCGCCCATCGACGGGTTCGCTTAAGCGCCCTGTAGTCGCGAAGAATCCGTAAATTCTTGGCAACCAGCCTGTTCTACTTGGGCCATAACTCCACTGCATATTTGATCTCCCATTTTTGCTGCAGCGGGCTTCAACAGCGGAGATTCAACAGTCCAGCAAGCCCCCTCACCGCTTCCCAGCACCCCCATACATCTCCCCCGCCGGAAACGCATTCGTCTCAAAATCCAGCCAGGGCGGGTTCTGTGCATACATCTCGGCCGTCAGTTCCTTGATCGCCGAGATGTACCAGGAGTCATCATTGACCCGGTGGCTCAGGATGATCGGCGAGGTGGCGCGCTCGTCGTCGATCAGGCGGTAGACCAGGTCCGAGCGCACCCGGCGCCAGACGCTGTGTGTGCTCACCCAGATCGACCAACTGGCCGACGACGCCGCCCAGCAGCAAGTGAGCGGCGCCATCGCAGAGCAAGCCGCCGGCCCGATGTGGTTGGCCGTCTCGTCCACCCGCTACCGCCTGGGCGTGGATGGCGCCAAACAACTGCTGCTGGAGAGAAGCGGCATCCCGGCGCTGCAGCAGTCCCTCCAACATGCGCTCGCCCAGGTGCCCCAGGCGCGCAGCCATGAGAAAGCGCTGCTGCTGCAGGAGATTCGCAGCCAGCTCCAGGCCCTGCATGCCGAGCGCCAGCAGCGCTTGGCCCAGCTGCGCCAGCTGCAGGCAGAGCAAGGCCAGCGCTTTGCGAGCGACCTGGCCGCCGTGCAAGACAAGACCGGCCGCGACATCCATGCCGTGCTCGATGTGCCGGGGCCCGACCATTCGCGCACGCCCGATAGCTTTGCCGACCAGTTCAAGATGACGCCCGGCAAGCTCGAGCGCAACCGCCTGCAGGTCGCCTACTCCAAGGCCTGCATCAGCATCAGCGCCATCTTGACCAAGCATGGCGTGGTGGAGCTGCCGCTGGAGCAGCAGACCCAGGTCAAGAGCCTGGACAGCGTGATGGTCGCCGTCATGGGCGTCTCGGTGAAATACCGCCAAGACATGCGCCGCCTGTTTTGCGAGGCCGCCGGGCGCAACGCCCTGGCCCAGGCCTTTACCCGCTACTTTGAGCGCTCGGCCGACCGCCAGGCGCTGGTGCAGCGCATGGCCAACCAAGAAGCCCGGGTACAGGCCAGCGCCCAGGCTTTAACGGCCTTGAGCGCACTCGAAGCACTGGAGACCCGCGCATGAATGCGATGGCCGGCGAGCAGCAGTTTCTGGCCCATGTGGTTGGCAGCGCCGCCGGGCCCGCCGCTGCCAACGACCAGGCCAGGCGGGCACATCTGCATTCCCAGCTGCTACAGTTGCAAGCTTGGCAAACCACACTGCAGCAAGTCCTGAGCAGCGCATTTTCACCAGAACCCGGGATACAGCCCAGCCACCCGCTGGCCCAGCAGGCCCAGGCCCTCCACCAGCAATGCCAGGATCTGCAGGCGCGCTGGGCGCAGCAATGGTCTGCGCTGCAGCCCGCGCGCAGCCTGGCCCAGGACTTTGAGCAGCGCGAGATCCTACTGGTGTTTGGCAAGTTCAATGCCGGCAAAAGCTCGCTGTGCAACTTTCTGGCCGAGCGCTTTGCCGCGCAGGGCCAGCCCGTGCGCTTCTTTCATCTAGCAGATGGGGCCGTGGTGGAAAGCGATGAGCCCCTGCGCGAAGGCGCCACCGAAACGACAGCCCGGCTGCAAGGCCTGTGCCTGGGCACCGGCCTGGTGCTGCTGGACACCCCCGGCCTGCATTCCGTCACGCCCGAGAACGCCGCCCTCACCCAGCGCTTTACCGAAAGCGCCGACGGCCTGCTCTGGCTCAGCAGCTCCACCTCGCCCGGCCAGGTGCAGGAGCTGGACGAACTCGCCCGCGAACTGCGCCGCAACAAACCGCTGCTGCCGGTCATCACCCGCAGCGATCTGATCGAAGAAGACGAGGTCGATGGCGAGATCCAGAAATGCCTGCGCAACAAAACCGAAGCCAACCGCGCGCTGCAAGAGGCCGACGTACAGGCACGCGCCCAGGGCAAGCTGCGCCAGCTGGGCATTGATCTGTCGGTGCTGAGGAGCCCCGTCTCCGTCTCGGTCCACATGGCACGCAGCCAACCGGGGCCCTACCCCCTGGCCAACGCCGGCCTGCTGCGCCTCTACACCGCCATCGCCAAGGTACTGGCCCCCGCCCAGGCCTACCAACAGCGCAAGCCAGCCGAGGTGCTGCTGCACCACCTGGAAGAGAACGTGCAATGCGCCATCGATACGGAACTGCTGCCCCAGCTGCAGCGCTTGCAGGTGGCTTTGGACCAAGAGCAGGAGCGCCTGCAACACAGCAAGGCAGCGATGCTGCGCGCCGCATGGCGCCAGACCATCCCGGCACTGCCGGGGTTGCTGGATCTGTATGCGGACCGGTTGCACGTGCTGTCTGCCGAGGTTGCCGCGCTGGTGCGAGGTGAGATTAGGGAACAGCTGCGCAGCCATCTCGGTGGCTATGCACTGCCTGCGCTGCAAGCAGAACCAGCGACCCTGGGGTTGCCACCGGCTACTGTGGGCCCTGATGCCCTTTACGCGACTTTGCAAAATGCTGTGCGCGAGCAGCTAGAGGTGGCTTTGGCTGCGGCGGTCGATACCTGCAGCCATGCACTGGAGCCGATGGTGCTGCCAGTCGCGCAGATGCAGGCGCATTTGCGGCAGTGCAGCCAGGATTTGCATAGCGTGGGCACTGCGTTGCGGGCTTGAATGCGAACGCACGCCCATGTCCCCCATGTCACCTACCGAGCCACCTAGAGTCATGGTTTGCCATCCGATCCGGGCTTCGGGCAAAAACATGCCCATGTTTTTCAAGGTGGATGGACGAGGCTCAAGAGCAGCAAAACGGCATGGTCGAACGCGTGACCCCAACGCTGAAGGAACAATGCGTACACACACCGCTTGGAGCGTCTGCACAACGCCAGCAGGGTCCTTGGGGACTCAATGGGCTTCTGCTGGACGGCCCCTGGTCAGGCCAGAACTGCTGGTGCCAGCCAATCACCAGATCCGCGCGATAGATACCATCATCGACCTACCATCTATCCCATAGCTTGCCGCATATCCGTTGCGCCTGTTTTATAGATTTGAGGCGAACAAAGAACAATTAAGCAGAGGGATTTTTGGCTTGCACTCTCGCGAGATTACGAAGGATCTACAGAGAGGAGAACGGCCTGCGCAGCGCAACGACCTAGCTGGATTTCAGCCTCAAACAGCGCTCGGCAGCACCAGCATGCCCAGTAATTAAATGTGATTTGGAGTTCACAAGGCAATACAATTTGAGTACGTTCTATAGAAAGACATACGATGATGGGCCTAACGGTCAGCCAGCGGATATCCGCCAGCTTTGCACTAATTATTGCGGTGATGTTCGGGATGTCCGCCATCTTTTATATGCGTGCGGATTCGAACCATGAGCGGGCTGCCGACGTTCTCTCCTCCGACCTCGCGGGCATGGGATTCGCTGGCCAGATGCGCCAGGATTTGACCCTCCATTTTTACCAGACGCTCAACCTACTTCGGGATGCGGAGGCGAATGCCGGTCGCAGCAGCGACGTGCTCGCCGAAAACAAGGCGCAGTTGAGCGCGATCGAAGCCAGTTTGGACAAGGTTTACGCCAAATACCTCAACACCATCACCCGCCAGGAAGATCGCGATGCGACCGCGGAGTTCGCGCGTACACGTGAGGCGTATCAGAAAAATACGCATCTGCTGGTTGAAATATTGGAGCGTGGTCAGGTCGCTGAAGCTGCGCAGTTGCGCAGCGGGCAAATGCTGCCGCAATGGCGCAAGGCGCAGGAGCAGGTCAGCCGCATCGTTGACTTGAACCAACATGCCGTGGAGGAGGACATGCAGACGATTCAAGAAATCGCAAGCTCCAACAAGCGCTTGGCAGTCAGTGCGCTGGTGCTGGCTCTGGTGCTGGCCATCATTTGCGGCCTGCTCTTGCACCGCTCGATACTACGTCCTATTCAAGCAACCTTGGCGGCCATGAAAACGCTGGGTACGGGCGACCTTTCGAGCAAGCTCAGTCTGAACCGTAGCGATGAATTCGCTGCCATTGAGGCAGGCTTCAACGGCATGGTCACCTCGCTTCGCGAACTGGTGGTACAAGCGCAGCGTTCATCGGTTCAGCTGACAACGTCCATCACTGAGATCGCTGCAACCACCAAGCAACAACAAGCTACCGTCACGGAAACGGCTGCGACCACCAGCGAAATTGGCGCAACTTCGCGCCAGATTGCCGCGACCTCTCGGGAGCTGGTGCGCACCATGGGTGATGTCTCGGCCCACTCCGAGCAAACTGCAGCGCTGGCCGGGTCGGGCCACCGAGGCGTAGTACGCATGGCCGAGGTGATGCAGGAGTTGACCAGTGCCTCCGAAATGGTCAACGCCAAACTCGCCTTGCTTAACGAAAAGGCTGGCGGCATCAATCAAGTCGTTACCACCATCGTCAAAGTCGCTGACCAAACCAATCTGCTGTCTCTCAATGCTGCGATCGAAGCCGAGAAAGCGGGCGAATATGGCCGCGGATTTGGCGTAGTAGCCACTGAAGTACGCCGTCTGGCGGACCAGACTGCGGTTGCCACCTACGATATTGAACAGATGGTGCGCGAAATTCAGTCTGCCGTGTCCGCAGGCGTAATGGGGATGGAAAAATTCTCCGAAGAGATGCGCCGCGGCAATACTGAAATGTCCCAAGTTGGCGACCAGCTGTCACAGATCATCCACGAAATTCAGGTTTTGGCCCCGCAGATGCAACAGGTCAGTGAAGGCATGCAAACTCAGTCCAGCGGGGCCGAGCAAATTGAGCAGGCCTTGAGCCAACTCACCGAAGCCAGTGGCCAAACCGTAGAGTCACTGCACCAGGCCGGCATGGCAGTTGAGAACATGAGCGATGTAGCCAACAATCTGCGCAGCGGGGTGAGCCGCTTCAAGGTTTAATCGTGGCATTGACCCCAGCAACGGAGCCCGCACCGCTGCACCTGCTGTTCAACCTGGGCGCCGATCGTTACGCCTTGCCTGCCAGCGTGGTTCGCAAAATCATGCCCCTGCAAAGGCTCAAGCATGTGCCGGAGGCCCCCGCCTGGGTGGCTGGTTTGCTGTCCTACCACGGGGAGATCATTCCAGTACTGGATCTTTGCCAGCGTGTATTTGGGCAAAAGGCTCGGCATAGCATCAACACCCGCATGGTGCTGCTGCACTATTCGTCGACCCAATCCCTTGGCTTGATCCTTGAGAAGGCCAATCAGGTGATGCGCCTGCCTAGCCCCGCACAACAGCCGACGGGGCTGGATGCAGGAGGCGCCTACCTGGGCGCCGTTCAGGCGCAAGGCTTGGGCGACATGATTCAGCACATCTCCATTGAAGGGCTGTTGCCACCGGATATGGTCCAGTTGCTGTTCCCGCCCCAGGGCAAGCTAGCATGATTGAACGACTGGAACAACTCTTGCGATCGCTTATCGGACTCGACGCGAGTACGCTGGGCCGAGGGGCAGTCGAGCGTTCACTGCGGCAACGGTTGAAGGCCAACTCCATGGATGAAGAAGCCTACTGGAGCCATATCCGCCAATCGCAGACAGAGCAGCGCGCACTGATCGAAGCCATGGTGGTTCCTGAGACCTGGTTTTTTCGCTACCCTGAATCGTTCTCGCTGTTGACCACCCAAGCGCGAGCGCTACAACGCCGGCTCCCTGTAGGGCAACCTTTGCGCTTGCTCAGCTTGCCATGCTCCAGCGGAGAAGAGCCCTACTCCATGGCAATCGCCATGTTCGATGCCGATTTTGCAGCGCACGAATTTCAGATTGATGCGCTGGACATCAGTCAGCGCGTCATAGAACATGCGACCCTTGGCCAATATGGCGTGAATGCCTTTCGCGGCGATGATCCAGGCATCCGCGAGCGGTATTTTCAACGTGAGGCGGATGGCTCCCACCGCATCGATGAGAGGCTACGCGCCGTGGTGCGCTTTCAGTGTGGGAACATACTCGGCAGCACCATGCCGCCTTCGCTGACGGACTACGACATCGTATTTTGTCGCAATCTGCTGATCTACTTTGACCGACCTACGCAGTTGCGGGCGCTGACCAATCTCAAACGCTGGCTGCGCGCCGACGGACTGCTGTTCACTGGGCCAGCCGAAGCAGGCGTTCTAAGCCAACAAGGCTTCGAATCGCTGGATGCCGCACACAGTTTCGCGTTCCGCCGCCGCACCCTGCCATGCCCCCCAGTGCCAGCGCGCCCCATATTGCCTGCGGCGGTCAAGCCGCGCGCGCCTTCGCCTTTGCCATTGCGTGCCACTTCGGCCGTACGCCGAATGGCGCCTTCACCAGCTGCCAAAAGTGAATCGCCGCCAACGGACGATGCAGCGGCTGGACTGCGCAAAATCACCGAGCTCGCCAATGCAGGACGCAGCGCAGAGGCGCTCACTGCCTGCGCACAGCAGTTGACCCAGCATGGGCCGACCGCCGAGTTGTTTTTCTGGTGGGGTTTGATATGTGACGGTGCAGGCCAGGCCGAGGCTGCCCTGCGCCACTACCGCAAAGCGCTTTACCTTGAGCCCTACCACACCCGAGCACTGGCACACCTGGCAGCCCTGCTGGTGACACAAGGCGACCACAGCGGTGCGGCACGATTACAGCAACGGCTGAAGCAGAGAGAAACCCAAGATGCCGGCAAGTCCTGATCGCCATATCCCGCTAGAGCCCCCAGCTATTGACGCCTGCTGGCAGCGCATTGGTGTTCGCGGCGACCGCTCCTGCGAGAGGCTGCTCCAGCATGTTCATTGCCATAACTGCGAACGCTATGCCGAGGCTGCCGCTCTGCTGCTCGATCGGCATGAGCTGGATCTGGAGATGGTGGACGAGGCTTCGTTCGCGGAGAATCAGCAACCTGACCCGCTGGCTGATGGCCAGACACTGTCGGTCCTGATCTTTCGCATTGGGCAAAACTGGTTGGCTCTGCCTTCAACGCTTTTGCTAGAAGTATCGTTGCCCGTGCCCGTTCACGGACTGCCTTACCCCCGCAACCGTTCACTGCGTGGACTGTGCAATGTACGGGGAACCTTGGTTCCCTGTATGGCGCTTGACCTGGTATTGGGCCTGACCACCGAGACCACGCCGCAAGACCGCCCCCACATGCTGATACTGGACACACCTGGCGGCCCACTGGTGACGGAGGTTCAGACGGTGGAAGGCATATACGCGATTCCACTTGCCAAGCTGCAAAAGACGGGCCATGCCAGTGGCCTTGCGGTCAGCCAGTTAGCCTCTGCGGTGATGCAGTGGCAGCAGCACAGCATCACGGTGCTCCATGCTGATCGCCTGTTGCAAGCCTTGTCCAGGAGCCTTAGATGATCCAACAAGCAACACCGCTGGCACATCTCGCGATGTATGGACCAAAGGTCAAGCCATGAGCCTTGATGCCTACAAAGACAGCTCCATGCTGGAGTTGTTCCGTCTAGAAGCGCAGGCACAAACCCAGGTCATGGATTCATGCCTGCTGGTACTTGAGCGTGAGCCAACCGATCCCGCGCAGCTGGAGGCCTGCATGCGTGCAGCGCACTCACTCAAAGGTGCGGCACGCATTGTCGGCTTGGATGTCGCTGTGACATTGGCCCATGTGATGGAGGACTTGCTAGTCTGTGCCCAGAGCGGCAAGGTCCGCCTGAGCTCCACACGCATCGACGCCCTGCTACGCGCTTCAGAGGCATTGAGGCAGTTGAGTGAAGGGATCAGCGTGCAAGGGCTGCCTGCGCTGCAAGCAATCCTGGCAGAAGATACGCAGCAAGATGCGCCGGTACCCGATGCCATGCCGGACTTCAGGCCGGCCTTGCCGGAAGAAGTCTCCGCCATTGAGACCAACGAGCCCGAGCCCGCCGGTGAACTGCATGACCGTATCCTGCGTGTGTCAGCCGAACGCCTGGACCATCTGCTCGATCTGGCGGGACGCTCACTGGTGGCTGCACAGCGTACCAAGTCCCTGGGCCAGGAGTTGGCACAACTCAAACGCCTGCAAGACCATATTGATCGATCCCTGCATGGGTTGCGCGATGCGCTGCTGGGGCAGGAGCTACCGCCTCGTGCCAAGGCCTTGCTATCCGATGTGAACCACTGGACGCTGGAAGCCAAAAGCCAGTTGCAACAACATACAGCGGCTTTCGACAGCTTTGGCTGGGCCTTTGAGCAGCGCAGCCAGCGCATGTATGACACCGTATTGGCCTCGCGCATGCGCCCCTGCGCGGATCTGATGGCTGGCAAGGCGCGCATGGTGCGTGAGCTCAGTCGCAGTCTTGGCAAAGAGGTATGGCTGAATCTGGAAGGCGAAGAGGTACAAGGAGATCGCGACGTACTGGAGACATTGGAAGCACCACTGATCCAGTTACTGCGCAATGCGGTGGACCACGGCATTGAAAGCCCCGCACAACGGTTGGCCAGCGGCAAGCCGGCACAAGGCAACTTGGTACTGCGGGCTCGGCATGCTGCTGGGCTCCTGGTCCTTGAGCTGGAAGACGATGGAGCAGGCGTTGACCTCGCTCGCGTACGTGCCGCAGTCATCGCACGCAAGCTGGCCACCGAAACGATGGCCCAGCACATGCATGAGGAAGAATTGCTGGCTTTTCTGTTCCTGCCGGGTTTCAGCGTGAGCGAGAAAGTCAGTGAGATCTCTGGCCGTGGGGTGGGCCTCGATGTGGTCCAGCACACGCTGCGTCAACTACGCGGTACGGTGCGCGTCCGCCAGCAACAGGGGCGAGGGACGGTGTTCCAGCTGCAACTGCCTCTGACCTTGTCGATGCTGCGCTGCTTGGTGGTGGAGATCGGCGGTGAGGCCTACGCGCTTCCGCTTGCGCAAGTGGAGCAGACTTTGCGTATCCCGGCGGACGCCATCAGCATGGTGGAGGGCCAGCAACATATCTGGGTACGCGAGCGCGCCATCGGTCTGGTCGCTGCCCACCAGCTTTTACAACTGCCGCATGGCAAATCCGATCCGCTGGGCCTCCCAGTGGTTTTGATACCGCACCACGACCGAAGCCTTGCCATTGCGGTAGACAGGATTGTTGGCGAGCAAAATCTGGCTGTCGTTCCCATCGACTCCCGCCTAGGCCTGCTGCGCGGCGTGGAGGCAGGTGCCCTGCTCGATGACGGCAGTCCGGTGCTTATCGTGGATATGGATGACTTGCTGAACTCCGCTGACAAGCTCTTGGGTGCAGGCCAAGTCGAAAGGGTTGCACGGTTGTCTGAAGGGCCGTCACTGCGGCGCAAGCGCGTATTGGTGGTGGACGACTCGCTGACCGTGCGTGAGCTGGAGCGCAAGCTGCTCATTGGGCGCGGTTACGAGGTGACCGTGGCCGTGGATGGCATCGATGGCTGGAACATTCTGCGTGCAGAAAAATATGACCTCCTGGTGACCGATATCGACATGCCCCGCATGGATGGCATTGAGCTGGTAGGCCTGGTAAGGCGCGACGCACAACTGCAGTCCATGCCCGTGGTGGTTGTATCCTACAAAGACCGCGAGGAAGACCGCAGACGCGGCCTTGATGCGGGAGCCGACTACTACCTTGCTAAGTCGAGCTTTCACGATGAAACATTACTGGAGGCTGTACACATGCTGATTGGCGAGGCTGTTGAATGAAGCTTGGACTGATGGTTAACACCCCTGAGTTGGCGCAACGCCTCGAACACGCTTTGGAGCCGCTGCACGACATCCACTGGGTGGCACAAGACGAGACGCAGGCCTTGCGCCTGTGTCGTGATATGCCCCCTGAGCTACTGCTGCTGCAACTGGGCACAGCTGATCGAGTGGCCTTTTCGCAACGTGTCATGAATGAGGCGCCATGCCCTTTGCTACTGCTGGATCTGGCGACCGAGCTCCATACCGAATGGGCATTCAATGCCTTGGGCCACGGTGCCCTTGATGTGGTGCATCTGCCCGAATTGGCGAACGGCAGCGCATTCAATCCAGCGCTGCTGCTGCGCAAGATCCAGAACATCGCCTGGCTGGCCACGCCCCCGCAGCCTGTTACCCAACGAGCCACGCGCACCAGCGCGAAACGCGCGTGCCTGATTGCCATCGGTGCCTCCGCTGGTGGGCCCGCCACACTCAACCAGTTGCTGCGTGAACTGCCTAAAGATCTTGACGCCGCCGTGGTACTGGTTCAGCACCTGGACGACAAGTTCTCTGCGGGCATGGCTGAATGGTTGGCGCGGGAATCAACGCTTCCGGTACGCCTGGTTCAGGCTGGTGAGATACCGCAGACCGGCGTGGTCTTGCTGGCTGGCCGCAATGAGCATTTGACGGTGAGCCGCCGCGGCGACCTGCAGTATTCACTCAAGCCTGATGCGCAAATTTACCGTCCGTCGATCGACATTTTCTTTCAAAGCATTGCCGAGCAATGGCGAGGTGATGCCATCGGTGTGTTGCTAACGGGTATGGGGCGAGACGGGGCAGATGGGCTCAAGGCTATGCGCGAGCGAGGCTTTGCCACCATTACCCAAGACCAGTCCAGCAGCGTGGTGTGGGGAATGCCCAAGGCCGCCGTTGCTATCGATGCGGCAGCGGAAGTCCTGCCTCTGGACCGCATCGCCAACCGCTTGGCCGAACTATGCCGCTGGATGGCGGTAAAGAGAAATTCATGACTCCTATTCCAACTCTGGATGAAAACACCTCTGCCGGGGAGCCTGGCGAGCTTGAAGTCAAGGTTTTACTAGTAGATGACCAAGCCATCATCGGCGAGGCCGTACGCCGCATGCTGAGCCATGAGATCGGCGTGTCTTTCCACTACTGCGGAGACCCGAAAAATGCCATGGAAATGGCTGAACACATCCAGCCGACCGTCATCCTGCAAGACCTGGTGATGCCCGGTGTTGATGGTCTGGACTTGGTGAGCCAATATCGCAACAATCAGAAATTACGCGACCTGCCCATCATCGTTCTGTCATCCAAGGAAGACCCGAAGATCAAGAGCCAGGCATTTGCAGTGGGGGCCAATGACTATCTCGTGAAACTGCCAGATGCAGTGGAACTGATAGCACGTCTCCGATACCACTCCCGAGCCTATCTGGCGATGAAGCAACGCGACCTGGCGAACCAAGCCTTGCGCCTGAGCCAACAGCAACTCCTGGAGAGCAATCTTGCGCTGCAGCGTATGACGAAGCTCGACGGCTTGACTGGCTTGTCAAACCGGCGGCATTTCGATGAGCACCTGGACCTGGAATGGAAACGCGCACGGCGAGAGAGAATTGAACTCTCCCTACTGATGATCGATGTCGATTTTTTCAAATCCTATAACGACAGTTTCGGCCATGTGATGGGCGACGAGACCTTACGCAGCGTGGCCCAGGTCCTTGCACAATCTTGCTCGCGCTCTGGTGATCTGGTCGCCCGATATGGGGGTGAAGAGTTCGCTATCATTTTGCCCAATACCTCGCAAGACGGCGCATGCTCGCTCGCCAATAGTGTGCGGCGCGCAGTCCAGGCACTAGCCATTGCACATGTTGCACCGGTAGCCGATGCCACAGTGACGGTCTCCATCGGAGTTGCCACCATGGTGCCTGAGCAAGACCTCAAACCCATTGCATTGATACAGCGCGCAGACACTGGGCTGTACCAGGCCAAAGAAAGTGGTCGAAATCGCATCGGCGTAGCCTGAGTACGGTAAATTTCTGATTCGATGCGATCTTGATCAGCAGGGGATGGGCTTCCTCCGGCTCGCCAAAGCGCTGGTAGCGTTGGATGGCCGCAAGTCTACGCAGGGTGCGTCAAGGGTGTCGTGCAGACCTGCAAGGACGGATCCTTGCAATGACTGCTCTGGGTGCCTCAGTGATCCAACTTATTGAGTTGGCGGACTGCAACCAGCCTGAAGCCGCCCTCAGCAACTTCGAACCAGGCCCCGACGCGCTCTAGCCAGCGCGGCCCGGTGTCTGGCTCTGACTGCAAACAATCCCACCCCGTTGAACCTCGGCCTACGCTTGTAGCTGGAGAAGATCACGCGCCCTGCTGGTATTTGAGATCAAGTCAAACCGCCCTGAGACCCAGCCTGCGCGGGCTTAAAGGACCTGCCTGTCCCAGGTACTGTTGCCCTGGTAGCGCTGCTGCCAACGGTCGATGCGCCACTGGCCGGCCTTGCGCAGCAACGTGAAGCGGCTCTCCACGATGGGCCAGCGGTTCGAGAAGAATTCCCCGCGCGTGGTCGTGCCCGCCTGGGTGTCGGCCGACTCGGGCTCATCGACGGGGAGCATGCGCTGCTGGGTGGTGATGGTGCATTGGTCAGGAGTTGGCCACTCCAGCGCCAGCAGGTCCAGGTGCAGCGGCAAATCAGGCTTGGCGCTGATGGAGATGCGCGGGTACTTGCGCAGGCGCGGCGTGGCATAGGCCTGGCGCAGGGCCATCGCACCCGCCAGCTGCTGCCACATCACGCCCATGTCCAGATGCGCCTCGGCGCCCCGGGCGCCAGCGATGGCCTGACTCGCCGCGCGCTCCCAGTGGTTCATGGCCTGCACCCAGCTGCGTAGCGCCGCCGTGGGGCAGGCAAAGGCGGGGATCAGTCGGTCGGCCAGCGCGGCGTGAAAGGCGCTGTCAAACGACGAGTCCTCGCCGCTGGCCAGGCTCCGCCAATTGGGCTGCTGAAACGCGGGAAAGTCATCGGGCCAGTGCAGCACAGCCAGCGGTTCCTCGGGCCAGGGCAAGGTTCCGCTGGGCGGCGCCGGCGCAGCGGCACGCAGCGCGGGGGGCAGCATGGCATCCAGGCGCGCGGCTAAGGCCTCGAAGCCGTTGCGGCGCGCCAGGTCGGCAGCGGTGGCGCCCAGGCCGTCCTGGGCAGCCAGCTGCGCGCCAGCGGCCAGCAAAAGGATCACGGCCTCGTCGCCACCCGCCTGGGCGGCGGCCATCAGCGGCGTGCGCCCGTGCTCGTCGGCCTGGTGCTCGGTATCGGCGCCGGCGGCCAGCAAGGCCTGCACCAGCGCTGCCTCATTGCCGCTGGCAGCCCAGCCCAAGGCCGTCCAGCCCATCACGGCATCGGGGGTGTTGAGCGACACACCGCGCGCCAGCAACCACCCGACCGCCTCCGCCTGCTGGGCGATCACGGCCTCGATCAGCAGCGTGCGAATGTTCCACAGGGCCGACAGGTCTTCGCCCGCTTCGGCCAACGCGGCCAACGTGCGGATATCGCCGCGCGCAGCGGCCTGGTTGCCTGCGCCAGCTGAGCCAGGGATAGAGGTTCCAGAAGCAAGCTGTGGCATGGGAGGGAACTGCGATCCTGTCGCACATCGAAGGAGTGATGGATCGGAAGTTTAGTGCCATGCCACGAAAGAGTGAGGTGGGCTGAGAGAACCCTGCGCCGGGGCCCGGAACTCCAATCGCAGAGCACTTACCCCATCACTGACAGTCCCCCTCCCCCGCCCCCCTCCGAGCCCTGCAGCGCAACGGATAAACGCCGCGCAAGCCTTGACTGCTTTAGACTCGGGAGTTATATTTATTAGAGTCTTAAAGCCAACAGAGCATGTTGGCGCTTCGGTACTACTCGCGGACCAGCTTGCGTCCCGTCGCGGTACCTATTTTCTTGCGTGGGGCGCTGTTGCCCCCACCGCCCTGCGTCGTCAACCAACGCCTTGTCCCGCCCGCTGGACGCTGATCCCACGATCGGCAGGCCTTGCTTGCGCCGTCTGTCTCGCCGTCTTTAGCGCCTGCCTTGCGGCTGTGGAACGTGGCTGCCTTGGCTTGGGCGGCTATCGCCCATCGCATTGCATTGCCGCAGGCTTGCCGCCATGGCGCCAGAGACCTCCCTGAGCTCGGCTCAGGCGCTTGCGTGGCGCCAAGAGCTAGCTTGCTTTCTCCACCCGCTTGTATAGGAAATACACTGCATGATGAACACCCGACACTTTGCCCGCACCCTGCTCGCCAGCGCCCTGCTGGCCCTTGTACTGTCCACCCACGCTGGCGATCTGCCCGGCAAGGGCGTCAAGGTGCTGCCCCTGCAAAGTTCGTTGGCCGAGGAAACCTTCCAGACCCTGCTGGTCACGCGTGCGCTGACCAAACTTGGCTATGACGTGCAGCCCATCAAGGAGGTCGAGTACCCGCTGGCGCATCTGGCCGTTGCGCGCGGAGACGCCACCTTCATGGCCAACCATTGGAATCCGCACCACTCGGAGTTCTACAAAAGCGTAGGGGGCGACGCCAAATTGTCGCGCAAGGGGGTGTACGCAGCCGGCGCCGCCCAGGGTTACATGATCGACAAGAAGACAGCCGATCAGTACGGGATCACCCACCTGAGCCAGCTCAGCGACCCCAAGCTGGCCCGGCTCTTCGATACCAACGGCGACGGCAAGGCCGATCTGGTCGGACCCAGCGCCGGTTGGGGTGGCGAAGCCGTGGTGAACCACCAGCTCGCCGCCTTCAAGCTGCAAGGCATGGTGAACTACACCCAGGGCAACTACCCTGCGCTGATCTCGGACACGCTGGCCCGTTATCAGCAAGGCAAGCCGGTGCTGTTCTACGCCTGGACCCCCTACTGGTTGAGCAATGTGCTGCGCTCGGGCAAGGACGTTGTCTGGCTGGAAGTGCCGTTCTCGGCCATGCCCGGCGTACAGGCCGGCACGGACACCCAATTGCCCAACGGCAAGAACTACGGCTTTCCTGTCAACAACGAATACATCGTGGCGAACAAGACCTTTGTCGAAAAGAACCCCGCCGCCGCCAAGCTGTTTGAGATCATGTCGCTGCCCATCGGGGACATCAGCGAGCAAAACCGCCGGATGCACGACGGCGAGAACCGCCAACAGGACGTGGAGCGCCACACGGACAGCTGGATCAAGGCCAACCAAAAGACTTTTGATGGCTGGATCGAGACAGCGCTGAAGGCCGCCGCAAGCTGACCTGGGTTAGCGCTGACCTGGGTTTGCTCTGAACGCTGGGCGATGGGCGCGCAGCTTCTACACCTCGGCAACACCCACGCAGGCCGCCTGGCGCGTCGACCACGCACTCATTGATCAGCGCCTTGTGCACGGATCAGATCGCGCACTGCTATGGCCATCACCAAAAGCGCCAAGCCGGCGGCGGTCAGGGTTGCGGCCGTGTAGAAGCTGATCAATGCCCAGTAAAGGACGGGCTGCTCGGCAGCAAGGATGTCAGGTCCTTTGCGGTTGTTGAGCACCCCGGAGCGCAAGCTCTCCACCACTTCAGTCGCGCCAATAATGCAACCCCAGCCGATCAAGGCCGCGATGGCGAGGGCTGCCATCGACTGCAGCCACGGTCGCCGTCGGCTCGGGGTGTTCGGAAGGCCCATCACCTGCTCACTGCCTTGGCAAAGGCCCAAAGGCCCATGGCTTCGCAAAGGAATGCCGCACTACTGCATCTCGCTGGCCCACACCCGCTGCGCGCGATGCCAGGCAACGCATGGACGTACTGTCTGGCTGCCAGTCCAGCACCAAATCCAGCGCGTCCGTTGCATCCCATGCGCAGGACCGTGCCGCGCCAGGCACTGCTGTAGTGATCGGCCAGGTGCTGCACACTGCCCTCAGGCAACACTGGAAGGTGCCGTGCTTGCATAGGCCCAAAGCGATATTGCTCCACAGGCATTGTTTCCTTTTAGTGAATCCGATGGGTAGGAACCCATCCGTCGCATATTGTCCGATTTCCATCGGGTGGTGGGCGCATAGCATACGCGTCCATCGTCTCCACGTTGAGATGGTGCAATTGTCATGCTGTCAAGAGCGCAAGGCCGCCCCATAGCAGGCATTGGAGGACAAGTTGGATTTAAACACCTTTGAGTCTCGCGCCACGAGGGCAACAGAGAGTATGTTCTCCTTCGCAGCGTTTGTTGCAGCGGCCGAAGATCTGTCGACGGATCCACGCTATGCCGATGCCTGGCTGGATGCAGAGATCGTGAATGCACTGGCTCTGGCCGCATGGGAAGAGCAGGGACGGCTAAATGGACTGCGCAGTGGCAGCAGACCTTCAGGAAGGATGCCATCCAAGACATGGCCGCATTGATAAACGCCGGCAAAGCGAGCCTGTAGCGCGACACATCCGGCCAGTGCTTGCGATCACGGTAGGTGTCATTGCAACCGTCTGGGATCGGCCAATTCAGGCAAAATCCAGATGATCGGGGCAAGCCTGGCACAGGTCTGCAGGGAAGCCCACTTTGAAGAATGGAACAACACCAATGGCACTGACGAAAAAGGGCGAGTTCATGTACGGGACGACGTCGGGAGACACCCAAGCCGAGCTGCGCAGCTACAGCGTTGCCAATGGCCATGAGGCCACCCGGTTTGCCTCGTCCAAATGCGAGTGCGGCTCCCGGACTTTTGCGCTGCAGACCGACGAAGAAGCCGGCGTGGCCATCCGCACCTGCTCCGACTGCGGGCAGGAACACCTGATGGGCGACAGCGAGGATTACATGGAAGAGGCCACCCCCGAGGGGCACGCCTGCGTGTGCGAGAACGAGGTGTTCGAGCTGGTGTCCGGCGTCTCCGTGTACCAGGGCACGCATGATGTGCGCTGGTACTACATCGCTTGCCACTGCGTTGAATGCGATCTGGTGGGGGTCTTCGCAGACTGGAAGTGTGAAGCGGGTGATGCGGCGGCCTTCCTCGCCAAGGTATGAGTGCGCCGCCCGCAGAGGCCCTATTGGCAGGCTTGAGCGGCCCATCAACCAATAGAGCCCTACCCGCCGCCAGCACCTGCACCATGCGCTGAACGCGGATTAAAGCCCTGCGGCACCCTGCCCCGCCCTTTCCCCCAGGGCTCAAAACCCACTCCCCCCCAGCTCCACAAACAGCGCCTCCCCCGCCATCACCGGCGCCAGCCAGGCCTGCACCAGCGGCAGCTCATACGCGTAAAAGTAGCGCGCGCAATCCAGCTTGCCCTGCAAAAAGGCCTGCTGCCCGGCATCAGCGGCCGCCATGCGCCCATGCGCCTTGAGCGCCATGTCCAGCCACAACCAGGCCAGCGTGACATGGCCGAAGGCGGTCATGTAGGCGGTGGCGTTGGCGAGGGCCAGCTGGGCGTTGCCGCTGGCCCAGGCCGCGTCGGTGGCGGCATGCAGGGCTTGGGTGGCCGCATCTAAGCGATCGGCCCAGGGGGCGCATGCGGGCACCGACCGGGCAGTGGCGACGGTTTGCGCGATCTCGGCTTGCAGCAAGGCCCAGGCGGCTCCCCCATCCATGCGCAGCTTGCGGCCCAGCAGGTCGAGGGCCTGGATACCGTGCGTGCCTTCGTGGATCATGTTGAGCCGGTTGTCACGCCAGTGCTGCTCCACCGCATAGTCGCGCGTATAGCCATAGCCGCCCAGCACCTGGATGGCAAGGCTGTTGCCCTCCTGGCACCACTGGCTGGGCCAGCTTTTGGCGATGGGGGTGAGCACCTGCAGCAGCAGCTGCGCGGCATCGCCCTGCTGCGGCGCGCCGGCGCGCTGCGTATCGACCAGCTTGGCACAGTACAGCTGCAGCGCCAGCGCGCCTTCGGCATAGCTTTTTTGCGCCAGCAGCATGCGCTTGACATCGGCATGCTCGGCAATCGGCACCTGGGGCTGCTGCGCGTTCTTCACCACCTTTTGGCCGGCAGCGACCGGGCGGCCCTGCGGGCGCTGGCGGGCATAGTCACGCGATTGCAGGTAGCCGGCGTATCCCAGCATCGTGGCGCCCAGCCCCACCTGGATGCGGGCCTCGTTCATCATGTGGAACATGCACTTCAGGCCCGCGCCCAGCGCGCCCACACGGTAGCCAACGGCCCCGCCCTGCTCGCCATAATGCAGCAAGGTGTTGACGGTGCCCCGGTAGCCCAGCTTGTGGTTCAGCCCGGCCAGCGCAATGTCGTTGCGCTCGCCGGTCACCTGGCCTTCGGTATCGACCAGGACCTTGGGCACGATGAACAGCGAGATGCCGCCCACGCCAGCGGGTAGCTGGCCGCTGTCATCGGGCACCTTGGCCAGCACCAGGTGGACGATGTTCTCGCCCATCGCATGCTCGCCGCCTGAGATCCACATCTTGCGGCCCGTCAGCCGGTAGCGCGGGCCCAGCGGGTCATCTGCAAAGTCGTCACCATCGGGCACGGCACGGGTCGTGATGTCCGACAGGCTGGAGCCGGCTTGGGGCTCACTGAGGTTCATCGTGCCAAAAAAGCGGCCTTGCAGCTGCGGCAGCGCAAAGGCCTTTTGCTGCGCGGGCGTGCCATGGGCCAGCAGCAGGCCGGCATTGGCCGCTGTCAGCATCGAATAGGCCTTGAGCGCAATGCTGGCGGCCGAGACCATGCTGTTGGCCGCCATATCCACCACGCAGGGCAGCTGCATGCCCCCCACCTCGTAGTCGTGCGACGCAGCCAGCATGCCCGATTCGGCATAGGCGGCGCAGGCTGCCGGTGTGCAGTCAGGCAGATGCAGCTGCTGGCCGTCAAAATGCGGCTCCTGCTGGTCCACCAGGCGGTTGAAGGGCTCGAACTTGTCAGCAGCCAGGCGCTCGCACATGTCCAGCACGGCGCCATAGGTCTGCCGGTCATGGCCGGCATAGCGCGCATGGCGGCTGAGTGCCTCTACCTCCAGCCAGTCGTAGAGCAAAAAATCCAGGGTCTGGCGGATGCTGGCGTAGTCGAGTTGCATGTTAGAACGTGTTGAGGATCTCTACGCAGCGGCGTTGGAGAGCAATCGGGATGGATTCGAAGGGATGGAACGCAGCTTGCACCGGGGTGCAAGCAAGGGCCAGCGCGAAGAAATCGCCCGATTTCGCTCCAACCCGTAGGGACACTGTCGCGGCGCGAGGAGATCGTCAGCACGTTCTTAAGCAACCTCAAATAAGGCTGCCGCTCCCATACCGCCGCCCACGCACATGGTGGCCACCACATAGCGCACACCGCGTCGCTGGCCTTCCAGCAAGGCATGGCTGGCGATGCGGGCGCCCGTCATGCCATAGGGGTGGCCGATGGAGATGCCGCCGCCGTTGACATTGAAGCAGGCTGGATCGATGCCCAGCTGGTCGCGGCAGTACAGCGCCTGGCAGGCAAAGGCCTCGTTCAGCTCCCACAGGCCGATGTCCTGCACGCGCAGCCCGTGCTGGGCCAAGAGCTTGGGGACCGCATAAATGGGGCCGATGCCCATCTCTTCCGGTGCGCAGCCAGCCACTGCCATGCCCCGGTAGATGCCCAGCACCTCCAGGCCCCGGCGCTCGGCCAGTACCGAATCCATGACCACGCAGGCCGATGCGCCATCCGACAGCTGGCTGGCATTGCCAGCGGTGATCACACCGCCCTCGATCACCGGCTTGAGCGCCGCCAGCCCTTCCAGGCTGGTGTCGGGGCGGTTGCCTTCGTCGCGGGCCAGGGTCACCTGCTGCAGGCTGACTTCCTTCGTGAGTTTGTCCGTCACCGCCATCTGGGTGCTGAAGGGCACGATCTCACGGTCAAACAGGCCAGCGGCCTGGGCGCGCGCGGTGCGCAGCTGCGACTCCAGCGCATAGGCATCCTGGGCCTCGCGGCTGATGCGGTACTGGCGCGCCACATGCTCGGCCGTTTGCAGCATCGGCATATAGGCATGGGCCGCGCGGGCGATGACGGCCGGATCGCGCTCGCGGCTGGCCCATTCCATATAAGACGTTTGCACGGCGGTGATGTTCTCGCAGCCGCCTGCCACCACCACCTGCATGCCATCGACCAGCACCTGCTTGGCTGCGCTGGCAATCGCCATCAGGCCGGAGGCGCATTGCCGGTCTACCGTCTGGCCCGCCACGCTCATCGGCAGGCCTGCGGCCAGCAAGGCATTGCGTGCCAGGTTCATGCCGGCGGTGCCCCCGGTCAGCACGCAGCCGACGATCACATCGTCCACCTCCGCCGGGTCCACCCCGGCGCGCGCCACCGCGTGCTCGATGCTGTGGCCCATCATCTGGGGCGAACGGGTGTGGTTGAGCGAGCCCTTGTAGGCCCGGCCGATGCCCGTGCGGGCGGTGGAAACAATGGCGGCGTCTTTCATGGCGGTGCTCTTCAATATTGATGGGTTTCGGCCTTCAGGCCCTCAGGCGGCTTGCAGGCTGTCAAAGCCCTGGCGCTGTGCAGCCAGCCGCTGCAGCAGTGGCGACACCGTCCAGTAGCCATAGCGGTTGCCCCGGCTGGCGGCATAGTGCTCCAGCCGCTCCACGATCTGCGCCAGGCCAATCTCCTCGGCCATGAACATGGGCCCGCCCTGAAAATCCGGAAAGCCATAGCCCGCCGCCCAGACCACATCGATATCGCTGGCGCGGTAGGCGATGCCCTCGTCCAGAATCTTGCAGCCCTCGTTGACCATGCTGTAGAGCAACCGCTCGACAATCTCTTGCGCTGCCATATCACTGCGCTGGGCAATGCCATGCGCTTGCGCCAGCTCGGCGGCGATGCGGCTGGCCTCCGGGTCAGGCAGCGCGTTGCGGCCCTCGTAGCGGTAGTAGCCCAGGCCCGTTTTCTGGCCAAAGCGGCCCAGTGCAAACATCTTGCGCACCACGGCGCGGTAGCTGGCATCGGGCGGCAGGCCGCCGGCCTTCTCGCATTCGATGACGGTCTTGGCGCCCACATCGAGCCCGGCCATATCCAGCATGCGGCAAGGGCCCATCGCCAGGCCCAGCGCCTGCACCACCTCGTCGATCTGCGCGGGGCTTGCGCCTTCCATCAGCAAGAACTCGGCCTCGCGCAGGTAAACCTCGGCCATGCGGTTGCCGATAAAGCCAAAGCAGACGCCCGAGACCACCGGCGTCTTGCCGATCTTGCCGGCCAGGTCGATGACGGTCTTGAGCACCTGCGGGGCCGTCTCAGCGCCGCGCACCACCTCCAGCAAACGCATGATGTTGGCCGGGCTGAAAAAATGCATGCCCACCACATCGGCAGGCCGTCCGGTGGCCTGTGCCAGTGCATCCACATCCAGGGTCGAGGTGTTGCTGGCGATGATGGCGCCAGGCTTGCAGACCTCGCCCAAACGGCGGCAGACCTGCAGTTTCAGGGCCATGTCCTCAAACACCGCCTCGATCACCAGGTCGCAGGGCGCCAGCGCCTGGTCGTCCAGCGACGAGGTCAACAGCGCCAGGCGCGCGCTGGGCTGCTCAGCCCCCATGCGGCCCTTGGCCACCCGGGCCTCATAGGTCGAGCGGATCAGTTGCAGCCCGCGCTCCAGCCCCGCAGCTGCGGCATCCACCAGCACGGTGCGGATGCCGGCGTTCAAAAAGCACATCGCAATGCCGCTGCCCATGGTGCCTGCCCCCAGAATGCCCACCTGCTCGATCTTGCCGGCCGGCACCTGCCGCTCCAGGCCAGGAATTTGCCGGCTGCGGCGCTGTGCAAAAAACAGATGGCGCAGTGCGCGCGACTGCGCCGACGGCAGCAAGCGCTTGAAGGCCTCGGCCTCGGCACGGGCGCCGCTGGCAAAGTCAGCGGTCAGCGCCTGCTGCACGCAGAGCACGATGGCCTCTTTGGCGGGGTACTGCGGGCTTTGGCGTGCAGCCTCCAGCGCTGCCGCAATCGCCTGGCTGTGCTCGCCGGGCGGGGCGCTTTGCGCGCTCAAGCGGCGCGGCTGGCCCCCCTGGGCCAGCAGCTGGCGGCCAAAGGCCAGTCCAAACGCCAGCGGGTCGCCCTCCTCCACCGCATCGACGATGCCGCTGGCCAGCGCCTCTTGCGCAGGCACCGGCCGGCCGCTCAGCATCATGTCCAGCGCCAAGCTGGCGCCCACCAGGCGTGGCAGGCGCTGGGTGCCGCCGGCGCCGGGCAGAATGCCCAGTTTCACCTCGGGCAGGCCCAGCCTGGTTCCCTTTTGTGCCACACGGTAGTGGCAGGCCAGGGCCAGCTCCATGCCAGCGCCCAGCACCGTGCCATGCAGGGCTACCACCACCGGCCGCGTCTGCGCCTCGATGCGGTTCAGCAGCGCATTGATGGCCTCGGCAGAAAACGCCGGGTTGTTGAACTCGGCAATGTCCGCACCCGCAACAAAGGACGGGCCTTCGCAGTAGATCAGCAGCAGCGGCAGCGAGGCATCGGCCTCAAACTGCGCCAGCGCGGCGCTCAGCCCCATCAGCAGGCTGTGCGAGAACAGGTTCAGCGGCGGGTGGGAGATGCAGATACGGCCTATCCCGTCTGCGCTGTGAAAGGTGACGTTGCTCATGGCTGGCAGCTCTTGGTGGAAGATAAAAATGCCCCGCTGCAGGGCGCAGGCAGGCACAGCCCCAGGGCGGATCGGCCAGCAGACAGGCCGTTCCAACACCCAGGGAGCTTGGAGACCCAGGTTATCAGTGCGTGGCGTTTTCCACTGTTGCGCTGGCGTCTGCCGCGCGCTCGCGTTCGCGCTTCTGCGCAAAGTGGTAGCCGCTAAAGCCCTTCTGGATGGCAGCCAGGCAGTGCTCGCGGTACTTCTGGAAGCCGCCGGTAAACATGGTCAGGCCCGGGGCCTTGCCCTGCACATTGGCGCCCACATACCAGGTCTTGGCCTTGGACAGCAAGGTGCGCGGCGCCAGCGAATGGACCAGGTCCATCCAGGCCCGCTCCTCTTGCGCGCTGGGCTCGATGCTGCCGAAACCTTGGGCCTGCATGTGGCGGATGGCAGCGGCCGTCCAGTCCACATCGTTCTCGCTGGTGCGCACCACATTGGCCAGGGCCGAGGGGCCATTGGGCCCCGTGGTCATGAACAGGTTGGGGAAGCCATGCATCATGATGCCCAGGCAGGAGGTCGCACCCTCCTTCCACTTCTGCTGCACCGTCAGGCCGTCGCGCCCTTCCACCTCAAAAGCCAGCAGTGCGCCGGTCAGGCCGTCGTAGCCAGTGGCAAAGATCAGCACATCCAGCTCCACCTCGCCCGACTGCGTGCGCACACCCTTCTCGGTGATGGACACGATAGGGTCCGTGATGCAGTCACGCAGATGCACATGGGGCTGGTTGTAGGTTTCGTAGTAGCCGGTGTCCAGGCACGGGCGGCGCGCAAAGATGGGGTAGCCGCGCGGCTTCAAGGCCTCGGCGGTGGCCGGGTCGTCTACCGCCTCGCCAATCTTGCCGCGCACAAACTCGGCCACTTCCTCGTTGGCTTGCTCGTTTTGCATCAGGTCGGCAAAGGTGCCCAGCATCGCCAGGCCGCCTTGCAGCCAGGCATCTTCCAGCAGCGCCTGGCGCTGCGCTGGCGTCACGCTGAAAAACGGGCGGCTCGACTGCGGCCGCACGCCGCCCACATTGCTGTTGCGTGCCAGCTCGCGGATGCCGGCATAGTGGCGCTTGACTTCGGCGACGTACTCGGGCTCCAGCGGCACATTGCGCATCGGCATCGTAAAGCTGGGCGTGCGCTGGAAGACGAACAGCTCACACGCCTGCTTGCCCACTTCCTGCACGATCTGGATGCCGGTCGATCCGGTGCCGATCACGCCCACCCGCTTGCCGCTGAAATCCACCGGCTCATGCGGCCAGCGCGCCGCACGCAGGATCTGGCCGCCAAAGCGCGCAATGCCGTCAATCTCGGGCTCCTTCGGTACCGACAGCGGGCCCGTCGCCATGATGCAGTAGCGCGCCTCATAGCATTCGCCCCGGTTGGTGCGCACCACCCACAGTTGGCGCGCCTCGTCCCAGCGGGCGCTCTCCACGCGGGTGTTGAACTGGTAGTGCTTGCGCAGGTCCAGCCGCTCGGCGACAAAGTGGAAGTAGCGCATCAGCTCGGGCTGCGCGGCAAACTGCTCGGACCAGGTCCATTCCTGCTCGATCTCGGGCGAGAAGGAGAAGCTGTAGTCGATGCTGGGCAGATCGACCCGTGCGCCGGGGTAGCGGTTCCAGTACCAGACGCCGCCCACATCGCCACCGGCCTCGAAGGCCTGGATCTTCAGCCCCATCTCCCGGAACTTGTGCACTGCGCACAGACCGCCAAAACCGGCGCCCACGATGACCGCATCCACCTGGTGGATTGTGTGATTGTCCATTGCTCTTTGTCTCCTGCTGGCTGGTGCCGGCCGCCCCGCCACACCGCAGTGGGGCACCGGCTTGATAGGGGATGGCAGCTCGCCTCCACCTTGTTCTCGCTGCATCATGCCTACTTGCCGACCGGTAAACAACAGGGTTTCCCCGCAAGCGTTTTGGAGGGAGCAAGTCCAGGGTAATCCCGGGCTTGCGACGCTGCTGCGGCTGCTAAACTTTTTACCTGCCGACAGGTATATAAAACAAAACAAGGAGCAACATGCAAGGGCTAATGCAGCAGCGCGCGCTGCGGATTTCCGGCTTGCTGGAACATGCAGCACGCTTTCATCCCCAAGTGGAAGTCGTCTCCCGCACCCCGGATGGGGAGCTCACGCGCTCGAACTGGCTGACCGTGTCCCAGCGCTCGCAGCGCCTGGCCGCCGCCCTGCTGCGCCAGGGCATGGCCAGCGGTGCACGCATTGCTACGCTGGCCTGGAACACGCACCGCCATCTGGAGCTGTACTACGCCGTATCGGGCGCTGGCGCCGTGCTGCACACCGTCAACCCGCGCCTGTTTGCCGACCAGATCCGCTACATCATCAACCACGCGGCCGATGATTATGTGTTCTTTGATTTGAGCTTTGCCGGCCTGGTGGCCGAGCTGGCGCCCAGCCTCAAAACAGTGAAGGCCTATGTGGCGCTGTGCAAACCCGAGCAGATGCCCGCGATGGACCTGCCCGCCCCGCTGCTGTGCTACGAGGACCTGGTGGCCCAGGACGCGGGCGATTTTGACTGGCCCGAGCTCGCCGAAGACAGCGCCTCGTCGCTGTGCTACACCTCGGGCACCACCGGCAACCCCAAGGGCGTGCTCTACAGCCACCGCTCTACCGTGCTGCATTCCTGGGTGGTCTGCGCTGCCGATGGCTTGGCGCTGCGCGCCCGCGATTGCGTGCTGCTCACCGTGCCGATGTTCCATGTCAACGCCTGGGGCCTGCCCTATGCCAGCGCCATGTGCGGCGCCAAGCTGGTGCTGCCCGGGCCGGACTTGAGCGGTAAGGCGCTGTACCAGCTGATGCGCGACGAGGGCTGCACCTTCTCGCTGGGCGTTCCCACCGTCTGGATGGGCTTTTTGCAGCATGTGGAGAGCCTGCCAGCTGCCGACAAAGAGGCCTTGAAGCTCGAACGCATCATGATGGGCGGCTCTGCAGCGCCCCGCGCAATGATCGACCAGTTCGACAGCCTGCTGGGCGTGACCGCCAACCAGGCCTGGGGCATGACCGAGACCAGTCCAGTGGCCACCATCAGCACCTTGCTGCCCCAGCATGAGGCACTGGCCCGCGACGCGCGCATCGATGTGCACGCCCGCCAGGGCAGGCCCATGTATGGCGTGGATGTGGCCATCTTCAATGACGAGGGCCAGCAGCTGCCGCCCGGCGACCCAGCGCCCGGCGAGCTGCGCGTGCGCGGCCCCTGGGTCATCTCTGCCTATTACGGGCAAGAGGCTGGCTCGGCGCTGGATGCGCAAGGCTGGTTCAGCACCGGCGATGTGGCCCGGATTGATGACGAAGGCTTTGTGCAGATCACCGACCGCGCCAAGGATGTCATCAAGTCTGGCGGCGAATGGATCTCGTCGATCGACATCGAGAACCTGGCGCTGGCGCACCCCGCCGTCAAGGAGGCGGCCGTCATCGGCGTGCACCACGAGCGCTGGCAGGAACGCCCGCTGCTGGTCATCGTGCGCAAGCCCGGCACTGAGGTCAGCGGCCAGGAGCTGCTGAACTTTATGAAAGACCGGCTGGCGCGTTGGTGGCTGCCCGATGCAGTGGAGTTTGTTGACGAGCTGCCCCACACCGCCACCGGCAAGCTGCTCAAGACCCGGCTGCGCGAGCAGTTCAAAGGCTACCGGCTGCCCACGGCCACCTCTTCGGCACCCGTCGCCACCTAACCTAAACACGCCCGGTACGCGCACGGCCCCCTAGAAAGGCCGGCGCACCCGCAGCAGCCAGGGCACCGCCTTGGCTGACCGCACCAGGAGACAAGACATGAACGCCCTCACCGCGCAGGCAGCGGCCGCGCGCATCCATCCATTGCTGCCCCAGCGCGATCTGCTGGGCGAATGCCCGCTGTGGGATGTGGCCACGCAATCGCTGTACTGGATCGATGGCCGCGCCCAGTGGGTACACCGCTACTGGCCGGCAGACGGCCGGCAGCAACAGTGGGCGCTGCATGCCCATATCGGCTCGATCGCGCTGTGCCGCAGTGGGCGCTTGCTGCTGGCGCTGGAAGATGACTTCCATTTTCTGGACCCGGACAGCGGCCGGATCACCCCTATGGGCGTGCAGGTGCAACACCAGGGCGAGCGCATGCGCCTGAACGACGGGCGCTGCGACCGGGGCGGCCGCTTTGTGGTCGGCTCGATGAGCATGACGCCGCAGTCGCCCACCGGCAAACTCTACCAACTGAGCGGTGATGGCCGCCTGCGCGAGCTGGACCAGGGTTTTCAGGTAGCCAATGCCACCTGCTTTAGCCCCAACGGCCGCTGGCTGTACTTTGCCGACAGCCCGGCGCGCCAGATCTGGCGCTATGCCTATGACCCGGCCACCGGCGCTTGCGGTACGCGTGAGGCCTTTATTGATACCGCCGCGCTGGGCCTGGCGCCCGATGGCGCCACGGTCGATGCCCAGGGCTACCTCTGGGTGGCCATGGTGCTAAGCGGCCAGCTGGCCCGCTTTACGCCCAGTGGCGAGCTGGCGGCCACGGTGGACTTCCCCGCCGATGCCTTCATCACCTGCCCGGCCTTTGGCGGCCCGGCGTTGCAGACCATCTACCTCACCTCGATCAGCAACAGCGGCAACCTGCTGCGCTCCAGCCACCCGGATGCGGGGGCCGTCTTTGTCATCGACGGCCTGGCCGCAACGGGGCTGGAAGAAGCGCGTTTTGACGATACCAACAGCCCACGCTGAGACGTGGCGGACCTCATTTCTATTTTGACCAGGAGACAAACACCATGACACAACGCTTTGCAGGCAAGGTCGCACTCGTGACCGGCGGCGCACAGGGTATCGGCCGCGCCATCGTGCAGGCCATCGCGGACGAGGGCGGCAGCGTCGGCATTCTGGACCGCGCCGAGGACAAGGCCGCCGAGGTGGCCGCAGCCATCGTGGCCCAGGGTGGCCGCGCCCATGCCTATGGCGGCAATGTGGCCGACCGCGACAGCTTCAGCAGTGCGATTGCCGATCTCAAGCACCGCTACGGCCGCTTTGACATCCTGGTCAACAACGCCATCTGGGTGCGCTACGGCCCGATTGCCGACATCACGCCCGAGGCGCTGCAGCGCATGGTGGGCACCGGCTTCAACTCCATCGTCTGGGGCATCCAGACGGCAGCGGAAGCCATGGACGACGGCGGCAGCATCGTCAACATCGCCTCGGCGGCCGCCTTTATCGGCATGCCCCAGGGCATGGTGTACTGCGGCGTCAAGGCCGGGGCACTGGGCCTGTCGCGCGCAGCAGCGGCGGAGCTCGGGCCACGCGGCATCCGCGTCAACTCCGTATGCCCTGGCTCCATCCCGACCGAAGGCGTGGGCATCAATGTCGATGCAGAAAAAGTGCGGCTGCGCATCGCCAAGACGCCGATGGGCCGCCTGGGCACGGTGCAGGACATTGCCCGCGCCGCCTGCTTTTTCGCGTCGGACGACAGCCGCTTTGTCACCGGCGAATCGATGCTGGTCGACGGCGGCGCCACCCAGTCCTTCATCTGATCGGAGGCGCCGCGATGACTGCTCCCCCCGAGGCCGATGCCCCCATCCTGGAGGCGCGCCAGCTCTGCCGCCAGTTCAGCGGCTTCTATGCCGTCAAGGACGTGAACCTGAAAGTCAAGCGCCACTCGGTGCATGCGCTGATCGGCCCTAACGGCGCCGGCAAGACGACCTGCTTCAACCTGCTGACCACCTTCTTGCGCCCCAGCTCGGGCCAGGTGCTGTTCAACGGGCGTGATATCTCGCGCAGCGACCCGGCCAGCGTGTCGGCACTGGGCCTCGTGCGCTCGTTCCAGATTGCAGCCGTCTTCAGCCACATGACGGTGTTGGAGAACGTACGCATCGCGCTGCAGCGCAAGACCGGTGGCACCTTCACCTTCTGGCGCTCGGTCAAGGTGCTGGGCGCGCTGGACGAGCGTGCGATGGACCTGCTGGACAGCGTGGGCCTGACGCGCTGGAAAAACGTCAAGGCCTGTGACCTGCCCTATGGCCGCAAGCGCGTGCTGGAGCTGGTCACCACCATCGCGATGGAGCCGGAGATGATCCTGCTGGACGAGCCCATGGCGGGCCTGGGCCATGAGGACATCTGGCCGGTGGTGGAACTGATCGGCAAGGTGGCGCAGGGGCGCACCGTGCTGATGGTGGAGCACAACATGAAAGTGATATCGCATCTGTGCGAGACCGTCACCGTGCTGCAGGCCGGCCAGGTGCTGGCCGAAGGCAGCTATGACGAGGTATCGCGCGACCCCAGGGTCATTGAAGCCTATGTCGGAGGGGCCGCCCATGCCTGAGAACAACCAAAACGTTAACAACAACACCACACCGCGCCAGATGCTGCAGGTACAGAACCTGAGCGCCTGGTATGGCGAAACCCTGGCGCTCGACGGCATCGACCTGCATGTCGGCGAAGGCGAGGTCGTCTGCCTGCTGGGGCGCAACGGCGCCGGCAAGACAACCACCTTGCGCGCCATCATGGGCCTGCTCAAAAAGCGCGAAGGCCAGATCCGCATCCAGGGCCAACCCACCGAAGGCTTGCCGCCCGAGGCCATTGCCCACCTGGGTGTGGCCTATTGCCCGGAGGAGCGCGGCATTTTTGCCAGCCTTAGCACCGAAGAAAACCTGATGCTGCCGCCCGTGCTGCACCCCGGCGGGCTGACGGTGGAGGAGATCTACCAGGTCTTCCCCAACCTGCAGGCGCGCCGCAAGAGCCCGGGCACGCGTCTGTCGGGCGGTGAGCAGCAGATGCTGGCCATTGCCCGCATTCTGCGCACCGGCGCACGCCTGCTGCTGCTCGATGAGGCCACCGAAGGGCTGGCCCCCGTCATCGTGCAGAAGATCGGCCAGACGCTGGAGATGATCCGCGCGCGCGGCTACACGGTGCTGATGGTGGAGCAGAACTTCCGCTTTGCCGCATCGGTGGCCGACCGCTTCTACGTGATCGAGGAAGGGCGCGTGGCCAGCCACTTCCACCGCGCCGAGCTGGAGACGCGGCGCGACGAGATCGAAGCGCTGCTGGGACTGTGACAGGCGGAGACAATACGATGGATACTCTTTTCGGAATCCCGACAGCCGCGCTGATCGGCCAGCTCGTGGTGGGCCTGATCAATGGCTCGTTCTATGCGCTGATGAGCCTGGGCCTGTCGATCATCTTCGGCCTGCTGCATGTGGTGAACTTTGCCCACGGCGCGCAGTACATGCTAGGCGCCTTTGTGGCCTGGGGCCTGCTGCACTACCTGGGGCTGAGCTACTGGTGGGCGCTGATCCTGGCGCCGCTGGTGGTGGCGGCCTTCGGCATCCTGCTGGAGCGCACCATGCTGCGCCACCTCTATGCGGTGGACCATGTCTACGCGCTGCTGCTCACCTTCGGCATCTCCATCCTGATGGAGGGCGCGTTCCGGCTGTGGTTTGGCGTCAGCGGCCAGCCCTACCCCAACCCGCTGCAAGGCGGCATCGATGTGGGCCTGAGCTTTTTGCCGATGTACCGCGTCTGGGTGATCCTGGCGGGCCTGGCCGTCTGCCTGGTGACCTGGTACTTCATCGAAAAAACCAAGCTGGGCGCCTACCTGCGCGCCGCCAACGAGAACACGCCCCTGGTGCGCACCTTCGGCATCAATGTGCCGCGCATGCTGACCCTGACCTATGCGCTGGGCGTGGGCCTGGCCGGCTTCAGCGGCGTGATGGCCGCACCCATCTACCAGGTCAGCCCGCTGATGGGCTCCAACCTGATGATCATCGTCTTTGCCGTGGTCGTCATCGGCGGCATGGGCTCGATCATGGGATCGATCATCACCGGCTTCGCGCTGGGCGCCATCGAGGGCCTCACGCGCGTCATCTACCCCGAAGGCGCCGGCGTGGTCATCTTCATCGTGATGATCATCGTGCTGGCCGTGCGCCCCAACGGCCTGTTTGGCAGAGCGCACTGATGCGCCCGCACCGCCCTGCCCCCTGGGTCTCCACCCAAGCTCTTGTCTTTCCCAAGGATTGAACATGCATTTCTTCTCACAACGCACCAACACCATCTTGCTGGTGCTGGCGCTGGTGGCCCTGCTGCTGGCGCCGCTGGTGGCCTACCCGGTCTTTCTGATCAAGCTGATGTGCTACGCGCTGCTGGCCGCCTCGGTCAACCTGCTGATGGGTTACGCCGGCCTGCTGTCCTTTGGCCACGCCATGTTCTTTGGCACCGCCGGCTATGCCGCCGCGCATGCCATCAAGGTCTGGGGTTGGGACGGCTCGGCCGCCATCGTGCTGGCCATGCTCTGCGCCATGGCCGTGGCCGTGGTCACCGGGCTGCTGGCCATCCGCCGCCATGGCATCTACTTCTCGATGATCACCTTGGCCTTCTCCCAGGTCATCTACTTCTTCGCGCTGCGCCTGCCCTTTACCGGCGGTGAGGACGGCATCCAGAACGTGCCCCGGCCGGAGGTGTTTGGCTTTATCTCGCTGGCCGACAACACCACCCTGTACTACTTTGCCGCCACCTTGGTCGCCGCCGCCTTCTGGCTCATCTACCGCATCGTCTACTCCCCCTTCGGCCAGGTGCTGCGCGCCATCCGCGACAGCGAGGCACGTGCCCAATCGCTGGGCTACCAGGTGCTGCGCTACAAGCTGGTGATCTTTGTGCTGTCGGCCGCGCTCGCTGGCCTGGCCGGTGCGCTCAAGGTCATCACCTTCCAGCTGGCCACCCTCAACGATGTGAACTGGACCACCTCGGGCGAGGCGCTGCTTATCTGCATCGTCGGCGGCCTGCAGACCTTGCTGGGCCCCGTCATCGGCGCTGCCATCATCGTCAGCATGCAGAACTACCTGGTCGCCATGGCCGAGTGGGTGCTGATCATCCAGGGCCTTGTGTTTGTCGTCGTCGTGATGCTGTTCCGCAAGGGCATCATCGGCCAGCTCTACGCCTGGCTGGAAACCCGCCAGGCACGCCAGGCGGCACCGCAGCTGGAGGCCCACAACCAGGCCGAGCGCCAAAGCCGCAGCCAAACTGGACAAGGAGCCTAAGCATGAGCGATCCAACATCCGCACCCGCGCAAGCCCCTGCCCCTGCCCCTGCCCCTGCCCCTGCCCCTGCCCCTGCCCCTGCCCCTGCCCAAGCCCCTGCCCAAGCCCAAGCCCAAGCCCAAGCCCCCAGCCATTTCCCCGAAACGCCCGGCTTGCTGCAAGGCCGCCTGGCCCTCATCACCGGCGCGGCCAGCGGCATCGGCCAGGCCATTGCCATCAGCTTTGCCAAGGCCGGTGCCCGAGTAATAGTGACGGATCTGGACACTGCACGCTGCGCGGGCACCCTGGCCCAGGTGAAAGCCGCAGGCACAGAGGGCTGGGTCTTTGCGCTCGACGTCACCGATCTGGAGGCCTGCCAGGCGCTGGCCGCCCGCATCGGCAACGACATCGGCCCGGTGGACACCCTCGTCAACAACGCCGGCCTGCTGATCCGCGAAGGCATCGACCACCCCCAGGCATCGCGCCACCTGCGCCAGGTCATCGATGTGAACGTCTTTGGCCTCTACAACATGGTGCAGTCCTGGCTACCTGCGCTGCGCGCCACACGCGGCTGCATCCTCAACATCGCCTCCGGCGCGGCCTTTATCGCCCAGGGCAACGCCATGGGCTACTCCGCCTCCAAAGGCGCCGTAAAAATGGCTACCCAAACCTTGGCCCTGGACCTGGGCCGCGACGGCATCCGCGTCAACGCCCTGGCCCCCGGCGTCATCCACACCCCCATGACCGAAGCCACCCGCAACAACCCGCAGCGCCTGCAAGGCTTTATCCAGCGGACACCTGCTGGGCGGATTGGGGTGCCGCAGGAGCTGGCTGGGCCGGCGGTGTTTTTGGTGTCGGGGCTGGCTAGTTATGTGAATGGGGTGACGTTGCCGGTGGATGGGGGGACGGTGGCGGTCTAGGGGGTGGATTTTGGTGCGGTGAAGGCTTTGGTTGGTGACGGTCAGCAATCGGTTTTGAACTTGGCGGAGTGCTAGAACGAGCGCCTGTGCGAACTTGATTCAATCAAGCTCTTGCCTTGGTCAGCTCACTTTGCACTTCGTGTAGTTTTGGTCGCTAGAATCTTGATTTGGGAATCACTAACGGAGCGTTTAACCCCGATAGCCACCAGATTTCCGACGCGAAAGAGCTGCTATGCAGCGATAGCTGTCGATCACGTTGGCAAGGCCGATTTCCGGTTTCAGCCAGATAGCTGTATTTATTGCCGGCACTATTCCCGCCTATTTTCAATTGTTGATTTCGATCAGAAACGGTCGATCACGACCGGTCTGGTTATCAACAGATGTGGCCGTCTACGTCCGGTTGTGCTAAGAATATGAACTTATTGAGGTAAGGCCAACGTGATAATGGCGCGTGCTCAAGAGAGCAGGAGCTCGTAGACCTATGACCGTCTAGGCAAAGGAGAACGAGGCCATCACAAGTAACCGTGACTTAGGAAGACTGACATGCTGCAACCCAATGACGTTATCAATGAGTTCTCAAAGGCTCTGGTAGAGGGCCGCGGTGCTGTATTTGTTGGCGCAGGCATATCGACCCCATCCGGAGTGCCAGGATGGGCTGATTTACTGCGGGATATCGCCAGAAAACGGCTGGATATCGACTTGAACCCCAATGATGACCTTCCTTTGATTGCGCAGCATATCGTCAATAGCACGAACAATCGAGGGCCCCTCATTGCTCACTTTCGTGACGTGTTGCAGAAGACCTTTCCGCACAATAAGTACCATGCTATGTTGGCGAAGGCAAACATCAAATGCCTATGGACTACGAACTATGACACTTTGCTTGAGGATACGTTTCGTACCCACTATAAGGTGGTCGTGCATGCTTCTGACGAGTCCATCTCACGTGGGGGAAGAGACAAAGATATCGAGGTGATAAAAATGCACGGCTGCATTGAGTTGTCCGAATCTAACGATTTAGTTGCTACCCAGGAAGATTACGACGATTTTTTTGAGAATAGACCGGCGACCGCGCATCGACTCCGACAGGATTTGATAGACCGACAGTTCCTGTTTCTCGGATACGGATATGGGGACAGTAATATCCGTAACATTGTTGTCGAGGCGCGCAGGTTGGGTAAACAAGCACTGCGCCAACACTACATTGTTGTACGGCGCATTAGGGACAAGGATGCTAGGCCAGAAGAAATTGCAGCGAAGCAGGCTCGTCAGAATCTTTGGCTACGTGACCTATCCCGTGTAGGTATTTCTGCGTGTCAGATCGATGAATACACGGAGTTGGAGGAGATCTTGCAAAGGATTTCGCTCCGCTCAAGAGGCCAGACTGTCTTCGTTACCGGGTCGCATGAGCGAGATGATGCAACTAAGGAGAGCCATCCCAGACGGCTTGGCGAGCTTCTCGCCGAAAAGCAGGGCCTAGTCCTGCTTGATGGTCAATCCTCCGGTACGGGGAGGGAGGTTACATCAGCTTATATGGAGACTTGCCTTCACAAGCGAATCGACATCCTTCCCCGCTTGCGACTTTTCTCGAACCCATATGCGGCTAACCCCAGCTTATCCAATGACATGACACTTCTCTCTGTACTTCGGGAGTGGCGTTCGCCTCTGCTACGATCAGCACAAGTAGTGGTTGTGTACGATGGTCGAATGGGTACGGAAGCTGAGGTAAAGCTTGCGAAGGATGTCGGATGCCGGATTATCCCTGTTCCTGAGAGTCCAGATGGTCTGCCCACTCGACTATTGGAGGACCCTGTGATCAGTCAGCCCCTCGAAGCATTAGACCCCGACTATGCTAGGAAGGCGCGAGAAGGTTATGTGTCACCTGAAGATGTTGTCGAGTGCTTAATGAAAATGCTTTATTCATGAGTGAAAATCGCACTGTTCATATTCGATCCCCATTTCGTTCATTTAGCGCAGGAGATAGATGCCCAACTTTAGTAATGGCTCTTGTTGGTGCAAGTCATCCAAGGCAGATTGAAGAGCAAACTCGGAAAATACAATCTCTTACAGATCTGATTGATGGGCCAGAGATCATTAGCGATTTGAGCATCATCTCTCCTAACAATGAACCACCACTGTGGCAGCGAGTTGTGCGGGAGACACGAGCAGCGGCAGCTTGTTTGCCTGTCTACACAGTATCACGGTCTCGTCAAGGATTGCTAGATCCTAGCGAACTGCTTGATGTGGCCATCGAACAGATGGAAGGTGGGGTGGGTTTGCTCACAATTCATCCAACCCCGAGCAGAGAGATTCAAGAACTGGCGGCAGGACGCCTTGTTCCCTGTACGTCACGCGGAGGTGGTTTGATCATCGCAGACGCGGAGTACCGAGGATGGAAGGAAGAGAATGCATATATCAAGATTCTTCCCCAATTAATAGCTCATGCTAAGCGGAACAGCACCGTGTTGAGCTTGGGAGCGTCTTACCGATCCGCGAACATCTTTGATTCCTGCGATGCCGCCCAAGTAGCTGAGATTAGCGCACAAGCGGAACTAGCGCGTGATATCCGAACTCAGGGCGTCGGTGTAATCATCGAATCACCTGGCCATGCACGACCAAAAGACATAAAGAGACTCGCAGTCGTGTTGCGCGCCTCTGGCGTGCCAATAATGCCTTTAGGCCCGATTCCAACGGACACTGCCATAGGCCAGGATCATATCTCTAGCGCGATCGGTGCTGCACTTCTTGGTTTGGAAGGGTGTGCTCACATTCTCGCAGCAGTCACTCGTGAGGAACACACGGGAGGGATACCCAGCATCGAGTCCACCATTGAGGCAGTTGCTGCGGCGCGTGTTGCAGCTCGAATCATCGACTTGGATCAACTAGATGACGATGAACCAGATCAGGCTGTGGCGAATGCTCGTTCGAATGGGAGAACTTGTGTAATAGGCAAGCGTAGCGGTGGTTGTGATCGTTGTGCAAACGCATGCCCTCTTTGACTCATTACTTTCGACTGCGTGAATGATGGGATTACCTTCGATATCTTGAACCCAGCCATCAGACCAAAGGTTTAGGAGCGTGAGCGCGACAATGTGTGCAAATAGGAACGTCGGATCAAATTGAAAAGATATTCCTAGACAGCTTTCGGGCAATAAGCAGGTCGCTGAAAAGTCATCAACTAAATGACTGCTCGGAGGATTATCCTTCATCGAAGCAACAGTCGGTGGTCTGACAGCACGACCCAGAATTAACAACTCAAAGTTATGAGAAATTACCTTCCAGATACGGAATAAGTGGCGGATTATTCGGATCACCTTTGACGAGATGTCGGATGCGCATCGGAAGTTGGACGTCTTCAGGTACAGCGCTGAACTCGTTGTCAATGATGACGAACTGCGTTTCTGCCAACTCCCCGGCTGCAAGTTCATAGATTAGTCGGTAGAACGAGGCAATCACCTCTGGATTCTCGACAGAACTCACATTCTTGGTTGGTGTGTCGATAATTAGCAGAGATGGCAATCGCGACATGCCTGAGGATGCACAGACACGATGCAGTGCCAGTGCATAACAGGTCTTGAAAAGAGCCATCATTCCTCCGCTGCCAGCGTTGTCGAACGAAAGCACCACTAGGGCGTCATCAGACCCTAGGGGAATACGTGGATAAAACGTGGAGGGGTCTATCTCTACGCGATAGGTGGACCGGACATCGGGGAACTTCGCCCGCACCAAACAATCGAGGAATAGTTCACCGAGAAGCTGAATGTTCTTTCTGTCGCTGAATGCCCATTTTTTTGCCGTTTCAAGTGCCGCACGTATTTCGGCCTCGTCAATCTGCAAAGCTTCTGCTTGATTCCGCTGCTCCTGCAGCACATCAGGCAACTTTCGATATCTCAGCATTGCGTCGAGTCGCTGCTCCAAAGTGGTCAAGGCGCGCTCGTGCTGCAATGCTTGTGATAGAAATGCTGAGTCGTACTCCTTCAGTCTGATGTCTAGCGCGTGGTCCGCAGCACTTCGCGCGGATGCAATCTCCTCGGCGCGAAGGAGCACCGCACGTTTTTGCGCGCGCGTGCGGACTAGCGTTTCTCTAAGCTCGGCGAGCCGCGCGCGCAAGTCCTCGTTGAGGACAGCTTCATCTAGCGCCCCAACTGCTTCGGTAATGTGGTCCGGCTGTCCGCAAACCAAACAGAGTTCCGCATTACGGGCCGGAAGGGTCTGAGTGCAACGAGGACACGACGAGAAGTCAACCCCTCCAAGAACCATTCGTGCGGAAGCAGTGCGCTGGAAGCGAACCGACAGCATTTGAAGCTCATTGGTGTGGCGTTCAAGCTCCACAATACGGAGGTCGATATCTGATGCCGCCTGCTCTAAAGCAATTTGCTCATGGGCTAGGCATCGCGCCTGTTCGCGCAGTTGCTCTGTTGCGTGAGGCGCCGGAGAACGTTGCTGCCTTGCCATTTCCGCAGCCATACGTGCCTGGTCGAGCTCAGCCTTCATCGATTCAATCTTGAGATCGTAGGCATCGATATCATCCAATCCAGCGTCTATCAGTGCTATGGCGAGGGCTTGAGCGCCAGACAGTAAGGCCAAGCGGCGATCACGGACCTCCTGAAGTTGAAACTCCAGCTCGGCGACTTGTTCAGTGCGGTAGCCTAAGATGTATCGCAAGGCATCAACACTTTTCGCTCGTATCGCAGAGTTTTCCGAGGCTAGCCTGAAAAACTCATTGTCCATCCCTGACTGGTCGAGATAGCAGTACCGGAATAAATCCCGGAAGCTTAGACGCTCAAGTCGTTCATCGGGCCTCCCCTTGCGGCGACGCACATAGGGGGGCTCCTCCCTCGCCAAATAGAAAAGCAAGTCCGACAACACCACTATGCCTAGGCTCGGCAGTACCTCGTGGGTGCCCGTCTTCGCTGGAATGAGTACCTGCAAGGTTTCGTCGTTCTCTTGCCATGCTGCAATGATTTGATTCGAGTCCTTGTCTCGATGCAGAGTGAGGGGTGCGTCGTTTACCGACAGTTCCAGGGCCGCCGAGACCATCTCCGCCTGTAACGCGGGCGTCCACGCATAGCTGCCGCCAAGACAATAGTCAATAAGTCGCCCAATGCTGGATTTTCCCGATCCGATTGGTCCGTAAAAGTAGACGGTGCCCTGCAAGTCAATTCTCTCAATCGACTTGCGCAGGCCCAGGTGGAGTTTCTTTAGTCTGAGCCTCATATCGTGATTTCCTCCCCCCACTTCATGTCTGTCAATTCTGGGAACGTGGCATACATGAAGTTCTTCAAATCTGTTCCGCTGCGATTTCCGAAGCTCTTCGCTACAAGCCTCGCCCGATTAGCGAGGTCTTCCAGTGATTCTTGGTCTGCAAGTACGGTAGCCACGGCTTGCCCTTCATGCGTAGGCCAAAGCTGAACTGTCTTACCCTTGACGTCTACGGCAACTAGCCCGCGTGACGCCATTAAAGCCACCCACCGGCGATACCTATGGTCCCACGGGCCATATCGGAATCGGATCATTTTGCTTTCGATAGTGGTCCGCTCGAACTCGGCTACACCTGCCTTGGTTGGGTCTTTTCCTGCGAACTTCAACGCTCGCTCAAGGCAGTTTGGATAGCGCAGCAGAAAGTCCAGCTTTGCGAGCTTGGTTAAACCCTCTACCGGGCGACTTTTGTCACCCGAGTGCGCCACCATCAGCAGCAGCAACCGCGCAATATGGAAGTTGTCGTCTCGCTCAGTCGCGGCGAGTGCACGAGCTAACTCAAGTGCCATCTTGCCCTCCATCGTCTAGCGAAGTACCCCATGCAAACTTGCATTCACCGGACAGCATGCCTGCGATGCCCAACAGCGTGTCTTTCGGCTCGCGACACACACGCTCTGGCTCCTCCTTCGCAAGGTCGTCCATCCTATGCAGGATTCGCTTGTAAATCGCAAGGCCACGTGTTTTCTCATCGGCATGGTCAAAAGCCATTGCTTCCGCGTCCTTGCACTCGACCAGCACGGTGCTGACGAGCTGGTTCGCGATGGCATCAAAACCATCTGGCTCGAGCAACGCCCGTTCCATTAAACGCTGGTCTGCAGCATCCATACGCATGCGTAACGGCTCAAACTGAGTACCGAGATAGGCATTGCGCATCTTCCGATTGAGTACATCCGTTCGGCCTACAGTGGCACCCATGTCTATTCCTGTGCCGCTATTAACATACCGGAAGGCTGGCTGCCGAACCCGTGCAAGCAACTCGGCCGCCGACTCCGGAGTTATGCATTTTCCTCGGATGGCTGCATCGGGTCGCCCGTTCGTAGCCAGATACACGACAGCACCATCTATCCCATCCACTCGCAATCTGCAGGCAGCTTGGACAAGCCCTATCAGCTCGTCCCTCAGACGACAGCACGCAACCGTGGCCAGCGTGGCGCAGCCGGGCAGCTTAGGAATGATAGATGCCGCGAAAGTATCGTCGTAGCCACGAAGTACCGGCCCATGTGCAAACTTGAGCTTACGCAGCACCTGGAAGAGCACTGCGGCATTGCCACCGGTCTTGCCGACAAGTCGGACGAACACTACGTTGTATGGTTCTGGTACATCTAAATACGTTGAGGCTTGGCAACAGCATTGGATGAGGCGCGCAGGACTCGCCGCAATAGAATCAGCCCGCTTCGCCGTGGGTCCCGGAACGTAAGGCGCAGCGTTGGAGACGAACTCATAGCTGTCGATGACATCACCATGCATCGTCTCTAAAACACAGAACCGTGCGATTGAGTCAACCAGCGCACTATCGCTCCAGCGCCATTCCGCATTCTCCCGGCTATCTGTTTTGACTTGGACCGCCACATAGCGGCCAGTCGACAACTCAAGCAGGTAATCCTCATGATGCTCACACCAAAGCGCGCGGATTGAACGTTCGCCCGTTAGGCTCTGCGCGAGTAGCCACACGCCGATGGCCCATTGGTAACGAAATCGCTCCTGTGTCTCATCCCCCCGATCTGATGGTGCCGTTGCAAGCCCATTGGCCTGCTCGGGTAGTCCGAGTGGCACTGGTTGATTTTTCTTTCTGACCATCGGTTCCCCTCCCATACGTTTGCCAACCAAGAGTCTTAAGCCTAAAGACTTGAAGCAACCCAGCTTCGGTATCCCATAGACACCGCAAGCCTCCCGCAAAACACAAGTCCATTGCTACAAAATGTATCAGATTTGGCGATGGAGTGTGGGTTACCCGAAGGGATCAATAGGCGCAATGCGGTCAAAAGCGTTCGGCATATGTTTCACCCCTCGTGCGACGTTTCGTGACGAGGCACACCTTGCAGAGGATGAGGGACCTTGCTTGCACTACTTGTGGTGAATTTCCTAGACTGGTTGCAAATCATATGCAATCTACTAAAAAAGCATCAGCTCAATGACTGCTCGGTTAATAAGCAGGGATTGGCCTATCTGAATTGAATGAGTGCAATCAGCCTGAAGCTGCCTCTAGCAGCCATTACTTACAGGGCCGCTTTTGGCCGTACAAATGGACTTAGAACATCAAACCAGCTGCCCACACTAGCGGGCCAACGAGGGATGCGCATTCCTTGATACCTCTAAACGCTCATTCACAAATTCGAGCTCTGGCGCGAGGAAGTTGACTCTCTCCAAACACCCAGATCCAAATATCTAGGCTTCGCCCAGGAACGGCCCCTTCCCCCGCCCCCCAATCACCTGAGCGACACCCCCACCCCTCCCCCGTAGCAACCCGCTTGAGCCCTCCGCCGTTATTCGCTAATATTTACTTGCCGACCGGTAAATTACTAGTATTCAACCAGGAGACCCTGCATGGCCTACAACACGCTCATCATCGACATCAAGGACAAGATTGCCGTTGTCACCCTCAACCGCCCTCCCGTCAACGCGCAGAACAAGGAGTTCCGCAACGAGATCATGGAGCTGTTTGACGAGCTGTCTGACCGCGACGATGTGGCCTGCATAGTGCTCACAGGCACGGGCAAGGTGTTCTCGGCCGGTGCCGACATTCGTGAACGCCCCAACCTGGCAGGTGAGCCGGGTGCCTATGGCCGCCACAACCGCCTGGTGCGCGAGTCGAACAACGCGATCATGGAATGCTCCAAGCCCATCATTGCGGCGATCAACGGGCCGGCGCTGGGGGCTGGCTTTGGGCTGGTGATGGCTTCGGACATCTGGGTGGCCTCGGAAGACGCCTACTTCTCGATGCCCGAAATCAATGTGGGCCTGGCTGGGGGTGTGACCTTTTTGCAGCGCTATTTCAGCCAATCGCGCGCACGCCGCATGTTCTTTACCGGCATGAAGGTGTCGGCGCAAGAGATGTACCGCCTGGGCCTGATCGAAGCCTGCCTGCCCGCCGACCAGCTGATGCCCTATGCGATGGAGATGGCGCGCGAGATTGCCTCCAAGAGCCCTATCGCCTTGCGCCTGGCCAAGGAAGCCGCGCGCATGACTTTGCTGATGCCCACCCGCGATGCCTACCGCTACGAGCAAGGCAACACCGTGGCGCTGTCCAAGACGGAAGACACGCGCGAGGCGCAGCAGGCGTTTTTGGAAAAGCGCGAGCCGGTCTACAAGGGCCGCTGAGATCTGCTAATAGCCGCTTACTCAACCCTGATGGGTCTTTGCCTCGCCAGCTGCGCCAAGCCTTGTTGGGGGCGGCGAGCCTCCATCGCAGACCTCGTATTGGCTGGGGCCCTGTGAGCGGAACTCACTCACACGTGCCGAGAATCATCGATCACTGCAGCTGGCCCAGGGCTGCCACACCCGGCCAGCGCAGCCTTAACGGCCGCAAGAAAGCATCAGGCGGGGCCCGATGGATGGATGATTTTCGTTGAACTATGATGGTGCCACCGCCCAGAAGCCACAAGCCTACGGATGCGGATCGGTCGTCTACCGGCCGATATCAGGGCAAACAAATTTTGGTGACTATGCAAAAAAACACGACGAAACCCTCCGACGCCCCCGAAGAAGGCAGCAGCACGCGCATGCGTGTGGAAGACCGGAAAGAGCAACTGATAGAGATAGCGGTCCGGCTGTTTGCCAGCAAGGGCTTTGACGGTACCTCGCTGCGCGACATTGCCGACGAAGCCCAGATCACCAAGGCGGCGCTCTACTACCACTTCCCCAACAAGGATGCGCTCTACGAAAGCATCCTCGTCGATGGCATGCGCACCCTTGTCAACTACGTGTCTACGGCCATGGGCAAGGTGGCGAGCCCCGAGGGTAAGGTGCGCGAGTTCATGCTGTCCTCGGCCGACTACATGGACCGCAACCGCGACTCCTGGATCGCCGGCTCCAACATGTTCTGGTTTGGCGACAATGCCAAGCCTCGCACCGAGAACCTGGCCCTGCGCGACCAGTACGAGAAACTGCTGCGCGACGCGATCAAGCAGGCAGTGGACAGCGAGGTGTTCCAGAAGGTGGACCCCACCATTGCCAGCCGCATGCTGCTGGCCGTACTCAACCAGCTGCCCCGCTGGCACTCACCCACCGGGCGGCTCAGCGCCCGCCAGGTGGTGCAGCAGTACATTGACATGATTTTCCAAGGGCTGCTGGCCAGCAATCCAACACGCTAAAGCTAGTACCCATCAACAAGGCCCAGGCGCTGCAAACGCCTGGGCCTTGTTGCTTTGGACAGCCGTCAGAAGCTGTGGATGATGCCCACCCGGTAGGCATTGCTGTTGCCGTTGTTGGTAAAGCCGGCCGCGGTCACCGCACCGGTCAAGGTGTAGCCGGCGCCGTTCTTGTTCTTCACATAGCCGTAGTCCGTGTACAAGGTGGTGCGCTTGGACATCGGGTACAGGTAGGCCACGCCGTACTGGCGCGCATCGCGGTTCAATGGGCCAGTGTCGTTCAGGTCGATGGCATTGAGCAGCAAGGTGCCTGGGCCGAGCTTGACCGAGGCGCCGATCGAGAAGCTGCGGTCATCCTGGCCTTCGTAGTAGCCCACGGAGGGGAAGCCGGCGAGCTGGCCACTGTTGTCCAAGCCGGTGTTCACCGTGGGCGTGATCGCGGCGCCGGGGTTCTTGAAGGTGGCAAACGAGCCAAACAGCTTGAAGGCCTTGAAGTCATAGGCCAATGCCGAGTTGAAATAGCGCGTCGCCGAGCCATCGGTGGGGTTGGTCATGCGCGTGGCCGATACGGCTGCGCTCCAGGCATCGTTCTTGTAGAACAGCGCCAGGGTGTACTGGTGGGCACGGTGCTCGATGTCAATGCTCTGGCGCGTGTACTCGCTGATGGTATAGGCCGCCTTGCCGATAAAGCCGCCGATCGACGGGCTTTGGTAGAGGATGTTGTTGTTCTGCCGGCCGGGCGAGGGCTGGATGCCCTGCAGGTTGCCGCCACCGCCCAGGCCAAAGGGGTCACCCACGGCCTGCACCTCGGTCGGCAGCGATGCCAAGGTACGGCCCATGCGCAGCTCGCCAAAGTTACCGGTCAGGCTGATCAGCGAGCCCCGGCCAAAGGCCTTGGCGCCAAAGCCCTGGTTTTGCTGCTGCGCGCCGTTGGAGGTGTTGATGCCCATCTCCAGCTGGAAGTTGGCCCGCAGGCCGCCGCCCAGGTCCTCGCTGCCCTTGAAGCCCAGGCGCGAGCCCATCATGTGGCCGCTCTCCAGCTTGGTGGCGCGCTGGCCTTGCATCGATACGCTGGCCACGCTGCTGTCGATCAGGCCATAGACCTGTACCGAGCTGCTGCCGCCCGAGGCCAGCCCCCCGGCTGGTGACGTGATCTGCTTGAGCTCCTGGGTCTGCGCGGTTTGTGCCGCCGCCCCCCCGGCCGCTGCAGAGGCGATGAGTGCTGCGAGCAGCGGATGAAGTCTGGGCTTGTTGGCTTTCATGGTTTGTCTCCTGGTGTAGTTTTGGAAAGACGTGGTCGGGCCTGGCCCCATGCACGACCACGGTGAAAACGCTTTGCTCTTTTTTTTAGACCGAGCAGATCCCCACCGCGCTATGCAGTGCTAGGCAGCGCAGTGAGAAAGGGAGTCCCTGCAGTCAAGCGCAGGGGCAGAAGGGGCGGACACGATCCGCCAGATGGAGCGCGGTGAGCGGCGCGGCTATGGGCTAGCGGGCATGGCCACCTCGCGCATCAACGCGTACCAGGGGTCGTCAGGCGCCCTGGCGCCCATGGGCAGGCGCCGGCCAAAGCGCGTGGCTTCGTCCTGCGTGGGCGCGGCCCAGATGTCCTGCCAGTCGTAAACCACCACGCGCTTGGCCACCCGCCATTCGCGCTCGGCGGTGGCCGTGGCGCGGCAGGTGAACAGATCGACATAGCGGCCGCACAAAAAGGTGGCGCGCGGCGCGCCAGCGGCATCGCTGTCCGTCTGGTAGGCCAAGAAATACGCCTCCACCGCAGCGGCATCGCCATTCAGCTGGATCGACAGGTTGGCGATGTTGTGGATGTAGCGCCCCTTGGCCAGCTGGGGCAGCGCCGCCTGGATAAAGCCTTCCGCACTGCCCTGGTAGGCGCCATGGCGGTCGGTGGCATCGGGCCAGTAGGCGGCGCGCAGGGCGGCTTCGTCGCCCCGGTCAATGCCCCGGCAGTAGGAGTAGAGTGCTTCGCGGATCGCCTCGCGGTCGCAGAGCGCCTGGAGCCGCGCCTCCAGCTGGGTCAGCCTGGCTTCGCTGCTCATGGCTGTGCCCCCTGCTGCGTCTGCGCGCGCAGCTCGATCACCGCATCCAGGCACATGGCGCCCTGGGTGCGCACCATCAGCGGGTTGATGTCCACGCTCTGGATGCTGTCAGCATGCTGCATCGCAAACTCCGACAACCGGCACAGCGCCTGCACCAGCGCGGCCTCGTCATACTGCGGGCCACCGCGCCAGCGGCGCAGCAGCTGGCTGGAGCGCACGGCATCGACCAGCGCCTGGGCGCGTGCTGCCGTGAGTGGTGCCGAGGCCAGCGCCACATCCTGGAACAGCTCCACCGCCGTGCCGCCGCTGCCATACATGACCATCTGGCCAAAGGTCGGGTCGCGGTGCAGGCCCAGGATCACCTCCACGCCGCCACTGAGCATCGGGGCGATCAGCACGCCCTCCAGCCGGGCATCGGGCCGCGCTGTGCGGGCGCGGTCCATCAAGGTGCCAAAGGCGCGTTCGACGGCAGCGGCATCCTGCAGGTTGAGCAGGACGCCGCCCACTTCGGTCTTGTGCGCAATGTCGGGCGAGACGATCTTGGCCACCACCGGGAAACCCACCTGCGCTGCGGCAGCGGCCGCCTGCGCGGCACTGCTGCACAGGTGCTCGGGCGGCACCGGCAGGCCGGCGGCCGCCAGCGCGCGCTTGGCGCCGCTTTCGGTATGCACATCGTCCAGCGCCAACGCGGGCGCGCCAGTCTGTGCGGCATCGGGCAACTGGTACAGCGCCTGCCAGCGTTGGCGTATCTTGGCCAGGCCGGCAACGGCGCGCACAGCGCGGGTCGGGTCCTCAAACACGGCCACGCCCTGCTTTTCCAGCGCGCTGCGCACCTGGGGCAAGGCCAGCATCACCAGGATGGTGAGGCGCTCGCGGTGCTGCGCGGCCAGTGCGGCAATCTCTTGCTGGGTGCTGGCAAAGCGCTCGGGCGACAGGCCCACATGCGCCAGGTAGCCCAGCACCGCGCCATAGCGCGTGTGCTCCAGCATCACAGCCAGGGTGCGCGCGGTGCCACTGGCCACCGAAGTGACCTGGGCCGTCATGTCCAGCGGGTTGGCGGCCACCGCAAAAGGCAGCAGCGCCAAGGTGGCTTCGCGCGCGGGGGCGGGCAAGGGCGGCAACTCCATGCCCTGCGCGCCCGCCTCGTCGGCCATCAGCACGCCGATGCCGCCTGAGCCGGTGAAGACACCGAGCTCGTCATTGGCCGGCAGCACGCCGCTGACGGTATAGAGGTAGGCGATGTCCAGCATCTCCTCGATGGACTCGGGCCGCAGCGCGCCGCATTCGCGGAACACCGTGTCGTAGACCTTGTCGTTGCCGGCCAGCGAGCCGGTGTGGGTGGAGGCAGCGGCGGCACCCAGCTCGGTGCGCCCCACCTTCATGATCAGCACCGGCTTGCCGGCGCGGGCCGCCTTGAGCAAGGCGCGGCGCAGGCGGTTGCCGTCGCGGCAGGATTCGACCGCCGCGCAGATGATGCGCGTGTCGGGGTCGCCTGCCAGGTAGTCGATGCTCTCGGCCACATCGACATCGGCCTCGTTGCCGGTGGCGATGATCTTGCTGAAGCCCAGGCCGCGCAAGGTGGCCAGACCATAGGCGGCCGAGCCAAAGGCGCCGCTTTGCGTGGCCAGCGAGATGGAGCCCGGCTGGGGCTGGGCGCCATTGAGAAAGGTGGAGAAGGTCGAGAAAAAGCGCGCCGGCACATTCAGCAGGCCCAGCGAGTTGGGGCCCAGCATGCGCACACCTGCAGCGCGGCACAGGCCGACAATGCGGTCCTGCAGCGCGCGGCCAGCCGCGTCAATCTCGGCAAAGCCGGCGGTCATCACCTGGATGGCCTTGACGCCCTTGGCAATGGCATCACGCACGGCCTCTTCCACCCCAGCCACCGGCACGCAGATGATGGCCTGGTCGACCGGGAACGGGATATCGGACACCTTTTGGTAGGACTGAAGGCCCTGGATCAGCGCGCCGCTGCGGTTGACCGGGTAGATGGGCGCGGCAAAGCCGGCTTCGAGCATGAAGCGCAGTGGGCGGCCGCCAATGCGCTCGGGGTCAGACGAGGCGCCGACCAGCGCCACCGAGCGCGGGTGGAACAAGGCGTCGAGGGACGAAGATGTTGGGCTCATGGCGGGTTCTCTTAGGCGCGGGCGGCGGTGGGGGCGGATTCAGCGGCCACTTCAGCAGCGATCTCGGCGGCCATGTCTGCTGCCAGGCTGTCGAGCTGCTCGTAGCGGTCGCCCCACTGCAGGCTGCAGCCAATCGCATGCATGGCCAGGCGGGCGGCAGGCAGCTCGCGCGACATGCCGATGCCGCCATGCAGCTGGATCGCCGACTCGCCCACCTGGCGGGCCGCGATCGACAGGTAGTGCTTGAGCAGTGCCACCGCATGCGCATCGCCATCCCCCAGGTCAAAGGCCACGACACGCTCGCGCACCATGCCGCGCACGCTCTCATAGGCCACATACATGTCCACCGTGCGGTGGCGCAGTGCCTGGAAGGTGGCAAGCTGCACGCCGAACTGCTGGCGCGTGTTCAGGTACTCGATGGTCTGCTCGACCATCGCGCCAATGGCGCCGACGATCTGCGCGCAGCAGACCAGCGCGCCCACGGTATTGGCGCGCTCGGCAGCAGCCACGGCCGCCCGGCCGCGTTGCAGCACGGCGCTGGCGGGCAGGCGCGTGGCCTTCAGGGCCAGGTCGGCCGTCAGCCGGCTGTCATGGCCAGCCCAGCTTTGCAGGCTGCCGCCTAATTGATCGCGGCTGGCCAGCAGCAGCAAGGCCTCGCCGGCAGCACTGCGGGCCAGGAACAGCAGATGGCTGGCCGGCTCGCTCAGGTCAATGCCGCGCAGGCTGCCCTGCAGTTGCACGCCTTCGGCATCGACCATCGCCGTCAGGCTGCAGCTGCCGTCATGCGCAAATACGGGGGCGATGGAGACTTCGCCGGCAGCAAGCAGCCCCAGCATCTGGGTCACATCGTCACGGCCGGGGATGGCGCCCAGCACCGCTGGTACCACCGCGCAGCGTGCGACCAGCGGCGTGGTCAGGCCATAGCGGCCAGCGGCCTCTGCGATGGACGCCACATCGGCAAAGGTTGAGCCCGCGCCGCCACTGGCCTCGGGCACCAGCACGGCTTGCCAGCCGAGCTCCAGAAACTGCTGCCAGCTGCCGCTGGCCTGGTCGGAGGGCTGGGCTTCGGCCAGCGTGGCATTGACCGCCTGTGCATCGGCCGCCACAGCATTGGCTGCCACCCGTAACGTCGTGTCGTACAGATCGCCCGGAAACATGGGAGAGGCTTGAAAAGGCATGGGTCAGGCTCCAAAGATATCGCGTGCAATCACGTTTTTTTGTACTTCGCTGGTACCGCCGGCCAGGGTGCGCGAGCGGTAGAAAAGGTAGGTGTGGATCAGCTCGCGCTTGAGCTCCACATCAGCCGGGCTGCTCTCGGGCAGGCTCGGAATCAGGCGCGCCGCGTAGTCGGGGCTCATGTCAAAGGCGATGCCGATGATCTGCTGGGCCAGGTCGGAGCAGAACAGCTTGAGCGCCGAGGATTTGGACGAGGCCAGCGTGCCCTGCATCTCTTCGTCGATGGCGCTGATCAGCATCTCCTTGGCGCCGGCCACGGCCGCTTGGGCCAGGAACAAACGCTCCAGCAGCATGTGCTGGCTGGCACCTTGTTGGCTGCGGCCGCGCTCGCGCAGCGGCTGCTCGATTTGTTCCAGCAGGCGCACCAGGCGCGGCACGGTCGCGGGCGACAGGCGCTCGCGGTCGAGCAGGAACTTGGCGCAGGCCCATCCGCCGCCCTCCTCGCCAATCAGGTTGGCCACGGGCACGCGCACATCGCGCAAGAACACCTCGTTGACATGGTGCCAGTGGTCAATCGTCGGGATGGGGCGCACTTCAATGCCGGGCGCATCAATCGGCACCAGCAGCAAGGAGATGCCGGCCTGCTTCTTGCCCTCCTTGGAGGTGCGCACCAGGGTGTACATCATGTCGGCCTCCTGCGCGTGGGAGGTCCAGATCTTCTGGCCGTTGATGACATAGTCATCGCCATCGCGCACCGCCGCCGTGCGCAGCGAGGCCAGGTCGGAGCCGGCGCCGGGCTCGGAATAGCCCTGGCACCACCATTCGCTGCCGTCCACAATGCGCGGCAGGTAGCGCTCCTTTTGCGCAGGCGTGCCAAAGTGCATGATCACCGGGCCGATATGGCCGATGCCATGGTGGTAGAGCGGCGGGCAGTCTTCCTGCGCCATCACTTCTTCAAACAAATAGCGCTGCTGCATGTCCCAGCCGGTGCCGCCCCATTCGATCGGCCAGTTGGGGGCGCTCCAGCCCTTGCGCTGCAGGATCTTGGCCCACTCGCTCATCTCGGCGCGGCCCAGCTTCTCGTTGGCGCGGACCTTGGCTTTTAGCGCGGGCGGGCAATGCTGCTGCGCAAAGTCGCGCAGGGTTTGTCGAAAATCGGCATAGGGATCGGTGGTTGCTGTCATGTTTCCGGGTTCAAGGTCAAATCAAACGACAAGGGGCGGGCAAGGGCTGGGTGCCCCTGGCCCTCATTCCTGGGTAATGTGCTTTTCTCGGATCACGGCGGCCCAGCGCGGGCGCTGGGCATCCAGGTAGGCGGTGAAGTCTTCGGGGCCCAGCAGGTGCAGCTCGCCGCCGGGGCGGGTCACGCCCTCGGCTACCGTGGGCACTTCCACCACCGCGCGCAGATCGCGGTAGATGCGCTGCTGCAGTGCTGCGGGCACCTTGGCAGGCATGAAGAAGCCAAAGAAGCTGCTGCAGCTGTAGGGCTTGAGCTCAGGCGCGGACGACTGGGAGAACGGAGTCAGCGGCAGTGCGCTGCGCACGGGCTTGTCGCTGGCAACGCCCAGCACCTTCATGCGCCCGGCCTGCACGTAGCTCACCGAACTGGGCGCATCCAGCAAGGCCGCTACCTCGCCGGCCATCAACGCATTCAAGGCCGGGGCATTGCCCCGGTAGGGCGCGTGGATGATGTGCGCGCCGACGGCCGAGGCCAGCATCTCGGCACAGATATGCGGGCTGGAGCCGACGCCTGATGAGGCGAAGGCCACCTTGCCATCGTTGGCGCGCATATAGCTGGCGAACTCGGCCAGGTTGTTGGCGGGCACCTGCTTGCCCACATAGAGCACGCTGGGCGACTCGGACACCATCATCAGCGGCTTGAGGTCCTGCGGGTCATAGGGCAGGCGGGGCATCATCAGCGGGTTGGTCAAGTAGCCCAGGCTGCTCAGCAGCAGGGTGTGGCCATCGGCAGGGGCGCGGGCGACCAGGGCGGTGCCAATGGTGGTGCCGCCGCCGGGGCGGTTGTCGATCACCACGGGCTTGCCCCATTTCTCGGCCAGCACCGGCGCAATGGCGCGGGCCACCTGGTCGGTAAAGCCGCCGGCCGCATAGGGCACGACGATGGTGACCTGCTTGTCAGGGAACTCCGCCGCCTGCACCACGGCCCCGGCCCAGGCGCCGATGAACACGCCCCAGGTGGCGGCCCGCTTGAATTTTTGAGAGATAGACACGGCAGGTCTCCATCACAAAATGCGTTGTTGCTATGGGCTGGTCAGCAGTCGCCTAACGCGCGGCAACGGCCTGGGACAAGCGGCTTAGCGCCGCCTGGTCCTGCCAGGCTTTTTGCGGCAGCGAGGCCATCATCGTGTGGGCCAGCCCGCCATCGACCACCAGCTCGGCGCCGTTGACGTACGCAGCCGCATCGCTCAGCAAGAAGCTGACGGCACCGGCTATGTCACCCGGCTCACCAATGCGGCGCAGCGGTACGCGCTGCTCGCGCTGAGCCTTAGCTGCCGGATCCGCATAGGCCAGCGCGGTACCGGGCGTGGCGATCAAGCCGGGCGAGAGCGCATTGATGCGCACACCCAGCGGCCCCCACTCGGTCGCCAGCTGGCGCACCAGCATCAGCGCTGCTGCCTTGCTGGCGCTGTAGGCGCCCAGTGGTGGCGTGGCATGGCTGGCCGATACCGAGGTGATGACCACGATGCTGCCGCCACTGGCGCGCAGGGGCGCCAGCGCCGCCTGGGCCAGCAGCAAGGGCGCCCGCGCATTGAGCGCAAAGGTCCGGTCCCAGTCGGCCACCGGGTAATCGCTCAAGGCCCCGGGAAAAGCCGCGCCCGCATTGCTGACCAGGCCATCGAGCCCGCCCCAGTGCTGTACGGCAGCGGCCACCGCCTGGGCGGCAAAGTCCAGCCCCGACAGATCACCCGCCAGCACCTGGACCTGGGCGCCCAGCGCTTGCAGCTCGGCGGCTAGCGCATCGAGCTCGGCCGCATGCTGGTCCAGCAGGGTCAGCTGCGCTGGGCCGGCTTGGTCGTCGCCTTGGTCATGGGCGTCTTGGGCCAGGCGCAGCGCAATGGCGCGGCCAATGCCGCGTGCGGCACCGGTGACGAGAGTGCGGCCCATCACTGCCCCTTGAGCAGGTCGCAGGCGCTTTCGGAGGCCGGGCGCCAGGCCTCTTCAGGCGCAATGGTGCCGATGATCTTGTAGTAGTCGAACTTGGCCTTGGACTCCGCCGGGGTCTTGACCTGCACCGCATAGAGCGGGCGCAGCACCTGGCCATCGGCCCGCACCTTGACCTGCTTGGAGAAGAAGTCGTTGACCGGCAGCTCGCGGATCTTGGCCGCCACGGCCTTGCCCTCGTCGGTGCCAGCGGCCTGCACCGCCTGCAGGTAGTGCGTGGTGGCGCTGTAGGCGCCGGCCATCAAATAGGTGGGCGCGCCGTTGTTGTAGCGCGCCATGAAGCGCTTGGACCAGGCCCGGGTCTCGTCGTTCTGGTCCCAGTAGAAGGGCAGCGCCAGCTGCAGACCCTGGGCCACATCCAGGCCCATGGCGGTGACGCTGTTGATCGTCATGCCAAACACCGCCACCTTCTGGCCACCGCGGGCAATGCGGTACTCGGCCGCTTGCTTGAGCGCGTTGGACAGGTCCAGCCCGGCGTTGATGATGACAATCGCCTCGGCACCGCTGGCCTGCGCCTGCAGCAGGTAGGACGAGAAATCGGCCGTGCCCAGCGGATGGCGCGTGACCCCGGTCACCTTGCCGCCGCCTTCTTTGATAAAGCGCGTGGCCTCGTCCAGGTAGGCCTGGCCAAAGGCATAGTCCACCGCGATGAAGTAGAAGCTCTTGACGCCCTGCTTCATCAGCGCCTTCACCCCTGCCTTGGGCATCGCGTAGGAGTCGGCGACAAAGTTGAAATTCATCGGCGAGCAGGCCTTGTTGGTCAGGTCGGCCGTCGTGGTGCCTGCGATCAGATAGGGCTTGCTGCGCTCCTTCATCAGCTGGGCCACCGTCAGCGCAATCGACGAGGCAGAGTTGCCGACGATCGTGTCGAACTTCTCCACATCCAGCCAGCGGCGGGTGATGCTCAGGCCGATGTCGGGCTTGTTCTGGTCGTCGGCCACCACCACCTCGATGGGCTTGCCCAGCACCTTGCCACCAAAGTCCTCGACCGCCATCTTGACGGCCAGCGCATGGCCGGGACCGCCATTGCCCGAGTAAGGCCCCGTCTGGTCCCCCATCACACCGATGCGGACCACGTCATCACTGACCTGGGCCCAGGCAGCGGACGGCGCGGCCATGGCCGCCAATAACGACAAAAGCAATGCATGCGGGCGTACAGATTTCACGTTGTCTCCTTGATCAGCTCTTTTTTGCGATGAACCGTGTCTTTGGCCGGCCGTCCAGATCTTGGCGTTGGACTACATACCTGCCGACAGGTAAATAGTACAAACAAAAGCTTGAAAGGCTTTCAGTGCTAACCCTTGGTCGCTGGGAGACGTGTGTTTTGCCTGGGTGGATGTGGCTTCGGAGACCGATGCACCGGCTGTGCTGGCTGACGTGAAAGGCCTGAGACAATGCCGGAGTTGCCCTGCTCTCAGCGGTAGTTGCGCACGCCAAAGCAAGCATGGCCCAAAAGAAAACGCCTCGGCTTTGGACAAGCAGAGGCGCAAAGGCGCCTATAAGGCGCCGCTGGGGGAGGCCGTGACAAGCGTCGCCTGGCGCGACCACTTGCCGATTCTCACAACAACAGCTGCAAGCGCCCTATTCCCAAGCGCTTGTGGCCAGACCGGGTCAGGAAGCCAGGGCCCGCATCTCCGCAATCAGGTCGGACTTGCCTTCAAAGCCGATGCCTGGCAGCGCTGGCAGCGTGACATAGCCGTTGTCCACCTTCACGCCATCAGGGAAGCCGCCATAGGGCTGGAACAGGTCCGGGTAGCTCTCGTTGCCGCCCAGGCCCAGGCCTGCGGCGATGGCCAGCGACATCTGGTGGCCGCCGTGGGGAATGCAGCGGCTGGGCGACCAGCCGTATTCCTTGAGCATGTCCAAGGTGCGCAGGTATTCCACCAAGCCATAGCTCAGCGCGCAGTCAAACTGCAGCCAGTCGCGGTCCTTGTGCATGCCGCCGTGGCGGATCAGGTTGCGGGCATCCTGCATCGAGAACAGGTTCTCGCCCGTGGCCATGGGGCCTTTGTAGACTTCGCCCAGCTTGGCCTGCAGCTCGTAGTCCAGCGGATCACCGGCCTCTTCGTACCAGAACAGCGGGTACTGCGACAGCGCCTTGCCGTAGTCGATGGCGGTCTGCAGGTCAAAGCGGCCATTGGCATCCACCGCCAATTGCTGGCCCGGGCCCAGGATTTTCAGCACCGATTCAATGCGCTCGCAGTCCTCGGCCAGGGTAGCGCCGCCAATCTTCATCTTGACCACCGAGTAGCCGCGCGCCAGGTAGCTTTCCATTTCGCGCTGAAGTGCCTCCAGGCCCTTGCCGGGGTAGTAGTAGCCGCCGGCGGCATAGACAAACACGCGCGGGTTGGCTGTGCCATTGCCATAGCGCTCAGCCAGCAGCTGAAACAAGGGCTTGCCGGCGATCTTGGCCGTGGCATCCCAGACGGCCATGTCGATGGTGCCGACCGCCACCGAGCGCTCGCCATGGCCGCCGGGCTTTTCATTGATCATCATGCGGGCCCAGACCTTGTGCGGGTCCAGGTTCTCGCCGGTCTCGTCCAGCAGGCTGCCGGGCTGGGCTTCGAGCACGCGCGGGATAAAGCGGTCGCGCATCAGCGCGCCCTGCCCGTAGCGGCCGTTGGAATTGAAGCCGTAGCCAATGACGGGCTTGCCATCGCGGATGACATCGGTGACCACGGCCACCAGGCTCAAGGTCATCTTGGAGAAGTCGATGTAGGCGTTGCGGATGTCCGACTTGATGGGACGGGTGGATTCGAGGATGTTGACGATCTTCATGGTGGTCATCGGTTGTGAAAATGTTGGATGAAATATCAGCGGGCCAGTGACGAGCCACCACAGATGGCGATGTCCTGCCCGGTAATGGCGGCAGCCGCCCGAGACAGAAGAAAGCCCACCAGGGCGGCGATCTCGGCCGGCTCGATCAAGCGGCCCATGGGTGGCAGGCGCGGCGCACTGCCGGCGCGGGCCGGGTCGTTCAACATGCCAGTCGCTGTGGCTGCGGGCGAGACCACATTCAGCGTCACGCCCTGCGCAGCCACCTCGGCCGCCCAGCTGCGCGCCAGCGCGATCAAGGCCGCCTTGGTGGCGGCGTACTGGCCGCGCCCTGCCATGCCCTGCGCCACCCGGCTGCCGATAAACACGACCCGGCCTTGGCCGCGCTGCGCCATGCCGGGCACGATGGCATCGGCCAGGCGCGTGGCGGCATCCACATGCAGGCGCCACATCAGCGCGCCGCCGTCATGGTCGAGCTGGCCCAGCGCGCCCACGCGCAGCACGCCGGCGGCATGCACCAGCGCATCCACAGCGGGCAAGGCCGCAGCGGTGCGCGCAATGGCGGCGCCGTCCGTCAGATCAACCGGCACATGCGCATAGCCGCCATGCACGATGGTGGCCTGCGCCACATCGAGCCCCGTGACGCGCCAGCCCGCCGCCAGCAGCGCATCGGCAATGGCGCAGCCGATGCCGATGCTCGCTCCGGTTACGACGACATGGCCCAGCTCAGTCTGCACGGATGCCTCCTTCGCTCACGATCTTTTGCGCACGGTCCATCTCGCTGCGCTGGAATTTCACAAAGTCCTCGGCGCTACCGGGCGTGGGCAGCAGGCCTTGTTCCTTGAGCTTGGGCGCCATATCGACCAGGGCCTTGTTCACCTCGGCGTTGAGGCGCTGCACCAGCGCGGGCGCAGTCTTGGCAGGCGCCCAGAGGCCATACCAGCTGTAGAACTCATAGCCGGGAATGGTCTCGGCCACGGTAGGCACATCCGGAAGGCTGGGCACGCGCTCGGCCGAGGTAACGGCCACCACCCGCAGCATGCCGCCCTTGTGGTACTGGAGGGATCCCAGGATCGGGTCGATAAAGCCATCGATCTGGCCGCCAATCAAATCCTGGAACGCCGGCGCCGTGCCCTTGTACGGAACGATCAGGTAGTCCAGGCCGCCCGCGCGCTTGAGCAGTTCGGTAGACAGATGCCCGGCGGAACCGAGCGACCCCACGGCAAAAGTCATCTTGCCGGGGTGGGCCTTGCCGTAGGCGATGAGCGACTTGATATCGGTCACCGGCAGGTTCTTGTTGATGGCCACCGACAGCGGGGCCTTGGCCACCAGCGCAATCGGCACAAAGTCCTGCGTGACGTTGTAGGGCACGGACTTGAGCGTCAGCGGCGCTGTGACATGCGTGGAGGCACTGAACAGCAAGGTGTAGCCATCGGCCGGCGCGCGGGCCACCGTCTCACCGCCGATCACGCCGCTGGCACCGGGCTTGTTCTCGATGACAAAGGGCTGGCCCAGCTGGTCGGCGAGCTTCTGGCCCAGCATACGGCCCACCGCATCGAGCGTGCCGCCCGGCGGAAAGGGAATCACGACGCGCACCGGCTTGGCCGGGTAGGTCTGCGCAAAGCCGCTGGCGGCCAGGGCCAGGGCGGCGGCACCGATGGCGCTGCGTAGCGCGGTACGGATGAATGGTTGGCGTTGCATGGTGTCTTGTCTCCTGTCGGTTTTTTTCTAGAACGTGTTGACGATCTCAACGCAGCCGCGTTGGCGTGCAATCGGGATGAGTTCGAAGCGGTGGTTCGCAGCTTGCACCGAGGTGCAAGCAAGAGCCAACGCGAAGAAATCGCCCGATTTCACGTCAACCCGTAGGGACAGTGACTTTGCGGACACCCCGTCTTGAGGTGCACGCATCACTTCATTCCGCAAGGACACTGTCGAGGCGCGAGGAGATCGTCAACACCATCTTCGGGACCCCAGGGCGCAGGGGCTCAAAATCCCCTGCCCCGCTTCAACGGCTGTTTAGCGCTTGAGCAGCCCGGCTTGCTTGACGGCCGCGCGCAGTGCCTCCACTTCCTTGGCATTGGGCGCTTCGGTCGGTGGGCGCACGGTGGCGTCGTCGATCACGCCGGCCAGGTACATGCCGCCCTTCATGCGGGCATGCGCCTCGCCGGTGGGTTCGCCACCGCCATACACGGCATCCTTGAGCGGGGTGATGATGGCCTGCACTTCCATCGCCTTCTTCAGGTCGCCTGCCTTCACGGCGTTCCACAGGTCGATGATCAGCTGCGGAATAAACGTCGCAAAACCCACCAGCGCGCCGTCCACGCCCTGCACCATCGAGGCGAGCAGGTATTCGTCGTGGCAGGTCAGGATGGCCTTGGAGGCATCGGCCTCGCGGATCGCCTGGATGTCGCGGGCGTATTTGTTCATGTCGCGCTGGCCCACCTTGAAGGCCTGCAGGTACGGCAGCCTGGCCAGGTCGGCCAGCAGTTGCGACGAGTAGGAGGCACGCGTCCAGGCCGGGTAGACATGGCAGACCAGGTCGGCATGGGGGGCGGCTTTGTGGATGGCATCGAAATACTGCAGCGCATGGCCGGAGGTGAAGCCAAAGCGCAGCCAGTGGTGCGGGGGCATCACATCCAGCGCCACGGCACCGGCTTCCACCGCAGCGCGGGCATGTTCTACCGCATCGGCCAGGCCTTCGCAGACGATGGACGAGATCACCGGCAGGCGGCCCTTGAGCTCGTCAGCCACAATGCGCGTCACCTCAGCGCGCTCGGCCGGGGTCAGCGAGAACACCTCGCCGGTATGGCCGTTGGTCATGATCGCGACCACGCCATCGTGGCCGGCTAGCCAGGAGGCAAGCTTGCGCAGCGCGGGCTCGTCAATGCGATGGTCAGGGGTGAAAGGGCAAGAGATGGCGGGAATAATTCCACGATAATTCGCGATGGCAGGCATGTTTTTGTCTCCGTTAGGGGTGCGAGTGGTCAACGGTGTTCATCATTTCGCAGGCTGCCTCTGCTGTCCAATACCCGAAACGCATACATGTATCTAAGAACGTGTTTACTATCTCCTCGCGCCGCGACAGTGTCTTTGCGGGATGGGATGCGAGGCGCAATACCGCAGCAATAGTCATGCTATTTCTAGGATTTGGAACAACGCACACGTCCCGCAAAGCCACTGTCCCTACGGGTTGGAGTGAAATCGGGCGACTTCTTCGCGCTGGCCCTTGCTTGCACCCCGGTGCAAGCTGCGAACCAGCGCTTCGAACTCATCCCGATTGCACTCCAACGCAGCTGCGTAGAGATCGCAAACACGTTCTATAGCCTTAGCAGACTCCAAAGAAGGAAACCCATGGGACCCGGCAACCGTCCGCTCGATCTGGAGTGGCTCGAAGACTTCATGGCACTGGCCGATACCGGCAACTTCTCGCGCGCAGCCGAGGCCCGCGCCATCGCCCAGCCCGCCTTTAGCCGCCATATCCGCTCGCTGGAAGACTGGGTCGGCGTGGAGCTGTTTGACCGCAGCGCCCACCCCGCCGCGCTCACCCCCGCCGGCCAGCGCTTTCTGCCGCTGCTGCAAAACGTGCTGGCCAACCTGGAGGCCGCCCGCATCAAGGCCCGCGCCGCGCACGACACAGCGGCCGCCAGCCTGCGCTTTGCCGCCACCCATGTGCTGTCGCTCACCTTCTTTCCGCGCTGGCTGGTGGGCATGGAAGCGCAGCTGCGCATGGGCCCGATCCAGACGATGAGCGACAGCTCACTCGCCTGCGAAGACCTGATGCTGCAGCGGCGCGTGCAGTTTGTGCTGTGCCACGGCCATGCCGCCGTGCCCGGGCGCCTGGACGAAGGCCAGTACCCGGTGCTGCGCCTGTCCGATGACCTGCTGCGCCCGGTCAGCGCCGCCGCACCCGATGCACCCGGCCAGCCGCTGCACCGCATCGGCCAGGACAGCGCTGTGCCCGTGCTCGCCTACAGCGAAGCCTCGGGCCTGGGCCGCATCATGCGATCGCGCATGCGCGGCATGTTTGCCGATGGCGCAGACGCCGTGCACTCCCCCCAGCCCGGTATGGCGCATGGCGTCGCCGTCGTCTTTACCGCCCACCACGCAGCCTTACTCAAAACCATGGCCCTGGAAGGCCGAGGCGTCGCCTGGCTGCCCCACAGCCTTATCACCGAAGAGCTGCGCAGCGGCAGCCTGGTGCCCGCGGGCGACGACCGCTGGAACGTACCGGTGGAGATCCGCCTGTACCGCCAACGGTCGGAGATGGCGCCTGCGGCGGAGGCCTTGTGGGCGCTGGTGCAGGGGCAGGGGCAGCAGGCTGGGGGTGCGGATGGGAAGCAGGCCGGCTAGGCCCTGAAGCGCTGCGGTCATCGCGCCGCTGCAGAATGGGCATGGATGGGATGACCCCATACCCAGGTGCTGCGCATCGTGTTTTCAACCGGAGTGGATGATGGATCTCGCTATCGCGGCCTTCGCTGTGCTCGCCGTCCCTGTCGTGCTTTTCTTGCTCTGGGACCAGAGGCGGCTCGGCAAGAAAGCCTTGCATGATGCCAAGCGTGAACGGCCATTTCCGGCGGAGCCCGCGAAGGCTGGCTCGCGGGATGATGCAGGGGCCAATGGCAGCGGCGGTGATGGCTGTGGGGGCGATGGGGAATAGTTGCTCTTGACAGCACTTCCAGCCTGCGACCGCAACATCCAAACCAAGGTAATGCGCCTATCTGCTCAACCAAATCTCCACTGCCGAACGCTCAAACAGTGGCTTTGCCAAAGCGCTGCAGCCAGCTATTGAAGGATGCGGGCAACACACTCTGGTTCGCATCCAGGATCGTGCATTTATCAACCTTTTTCAGCTTGACGCCGTTGGTGGTAGCGCCCGTGATTTTCTCCAGCTGCGCCTCTAGCTTGTAGCTGACGCAGTAATCGCCAGGCAATGCTCTTGCGCCTGCGGCTAGTTGGCCCACCATGGCCTCAATGAGCCGATTCATCGCCAGCTCCGCAATTTTCATGGCGGCGGCTTGGGATTCGGGTGGCAGTTCGGCCAGCGCGGCAAAGGGCTGGCTGTTTACTTTTCCAAATTTGGTGCGGTAATCCTCGTCCTCGACCAGAGCAGCCAGCGTGGAGAGAATATCGTTGCGCGATTGGAATAGCGCACAGCCAAAAATATCGGCATGGTTTTGGAGCCGATTTTCTGCATCGGCCACCAGCTGATCACCTGAGACGGGATAGGCTGGGATGCGACCCATACGAAAAGGCTTTATCGAGCGATCAGGAAAGGTTTGATCCATAGAAGTGTTCCAATTTTCTAGCGCATGTGCGCGATAGAAACCGGCGTTTTAACGTCAGACGCCTGGATACTACATCCTCTACTGAACAAGGCATTCGAGCATTCTGTGCTCGTCGTACACTGCCAGCCTCTGCCTTTTAACGAGCTTTGTCCAAGCCAATGACAGCGCCCATGTTCCCTGACAGCATCGACACCCCCATCCAAACACCCCGCCTGAGCTTGCGCCTTGCCGGCCCCGGCGATGGCAAGGCTGTGTATGCAGCGGTCGTAGAAAGCCTGGCCAGCCTGCGCGCCTGGCCCACCTCGCTGCCCTGGGCACTGTATGAGCCGTCGGTATCGGCGTCCGAAGACTTCTGCCTCGCCAGCATGCGTGATCGCGAAAACGGCACTGGCCTGGCCTTTCTGGTGTGGGACCAGGAACAACGGTTGATTGGCAGCGTGGGCCTGCACACGATCCGCTGGGACATTCCCAGCATGGAAATTGGCTTTTGGATGCGCAGTGGCGTGCACCGAAACGGATTTGCGAAAGAGGCGGTCACGGCAGTGCTGCAGTTGGCATTCACGCAATTGAAAGCGCGTCGTGTGTTTGCACGCACCGATGAAGATAACGCGGGCAGCCGTGCGACCTGCGCCAGTGCGGGGATGCTATTGGAGGGGGTGATGAAAAATGAGCGCATCACGCCGTCAGGGCAGCTAAAGAATGGCTGCGTGTATGCGTCAACCAGGTAGCCTGCGATTGCCGTAATCGAGCCAGCGCAGATCTGGCGCAGATTGGCTGCTGCAGGTTATAAACCGCGCCTTAATGCCCTGCACCCCAAAGCAATCTCCGAAGCAGCCCGAGGATCCTCCGCTGCTGTCACTACTCGGGCTTGCCCTTCATCCCCAACAATTCGCTCGCACTGATGATGGCCTGGGCGATGTCTTCGACGGATACGCGCTTTTTCATGGCCTGCTCGCGCAGCATTTCGTAGGCGCGGTCTTCACTGACCTGGTGGGTGGCAATGAGGATGGCTTTGGCGTCGGTCACACGGCGTTGGCCCAGCAGCTTGTTTTGCAGCTTGTGCACATGTTGCTGCATCTGCCGGTGCTCCTTGTGCATCTGGCGCGCGACAACCAAGGTGGAGAGCAGGCCAAAGGAGCGTATGGGCGAAGGCAGGATCGCCTGCGCCTTGAGCTCCAGCACGGCAGACACAATGGTGGGGTTTTCATAGTTCACCACCGCGACCAGCGCAGGCGCCTGCTCACCACTCGCCCACGCCATGAGCAGGTGCAGAAAATCAGGGCGCACCGCCAACAGGACGATATCCGGGTCGTCCGGCAATTGCTGCACCGGAGGCCAAACGCTGCGCACCTGGCAGCCGATGCGCTGGAGCTGCTGGGCCAGCAGCAAGCCATCGGCATCCTCGGGGTGCATCAGGATGATTTTGAGTTGGCGCAGCTCCTTGAGGTGCTGCGAGGTGGCGCGGGGCTGCTGCGGGTTCACGCTCAGACCTCGATCTTGGCCGTCCAGTCGCCCAAGGAATGGGTGACCAGATAAGGATCCGGCGATACGGCACGTTTGGCCTCGCGCAGTATGGTGAACTCCCCTTGCGCATTGGCCCGCCCAATGCGGGGGTAGACCCAGGTGTGGTGGTTTCCGGGATCGATGCGCACACGCCCCTGCGGGGCATCAAACTCGCTGCCCAGCAGGTGAGGCAGCAACTCGCTGATGGTGTCGCTGCCCGAGCGGCGAAAGGCGTTGGCAAACATATGCAGCTGAAAATAGGAGGCTTCCCAGCACAGATTGGGGCGGCAGTCATCGCCGAACAGCCGCTTGAGGTGGGCCAGGCAGCGCTGGTTGGCGGCAGATTGGATCGACTGAAAATAAGGCGCCGAGGTGATGTGGCCGGCTGCGATATCAAAGCCCATTTGTCCGATCTCGGCCTCCGAGGTGGTGAGGCTGCAGATGGGCATTTCTTTGGTGTTGAAGCCGGCATCGGCATAGGCGCGGTAGAGCTGGGCGGTGGAGTCTCCGACCACCGTGGAAAAAATAAAATCAGGGCGCTTCTGGCGGATATCTTCCATGACGGCTTGGTAGTCCTGCTCGGTGGCCGCCAGTGGCAGGTAGCGCTCGCCGAGGATTTCGCCCTCGGGGTGCTGCAGCACCAACTCGCGCAGTATGCGGTTGGATTCATAGGGGTAGATGTAGTCGGAGCCGATGAGGTACACGCGCGCACCAAAGCTGCTGGTCATGAAATCGGCCAGCTGCACGCTGTTCTGGTTAGGGGCCGCGCCGGTGTAGATGATGTTCGCTGAGAACTCGAAGCCTTCGTAGAGCGTGGGGTAGAACAAAAGCTTGTTCCATTTCTCGACCACGGGCAGCACAGCCTTGCGGCTGCTGGACATATAGCAGCCAAAGATGGTGTTGACGCGGTCGTGCATGATCAACTGCTCGGCCAGGCGCGCGTACTCGGCAGGGTTGGACGCGGGGTCATAGCGCACGGCCACCAGCTCACGCCCGAGCACGCCGCCGGCGTTGTTGATTTCGTCGATGGCCAGCAAGCTGCCCTGCAGTTGCGACTGGCCAATGATGGACGTGGTGCCCGTTTCCGAAAAAAGAATGCCGACACGCAAGGGATCGTTGTTTGCCAAAACCTGTCTCCTGGTCTATCCCACTCCAATGCTTGGGGCATCGGGGCGGATGCGGGGTAAATGCATAAATGCATAAAGCGTGCCAGCCAGCTTAGCGCAGCAGCAGGCGCTGGCCGGTCTCATCGGTGCAGGGCTGGGCAACACCCTGCACATCTAGCGCCCGGCGGCCAGGCGCGCGCCCATCCTGGTCAAGCGCGGCAGCAGCTGCACGGCCTCATCCGCGATGTCGTAGCCTCGCCAGCCGAAGATCTGGCGCACATAGGCATCGGCCTGTGCATCGACGGCCAGACAGCAAACTTGCACCCCTGCGCGCTTGGCCTCCTGAACAGCATGCCGCGCATCTTCGATCAGGTATCGCTTGTCGTGCACATCGATGTCGTGTGGAGCACCATCGGTGACCACCAACAGGCTGCGCTGCCCTTCGGGCTCGTTGCGCAGCAGGCTGCTGGCGTGGCGCAGGGCCGCGCCCATGCGCGTCGAATAGCGCCCGCGCAGGGCTTGGACCATGGCTGCCGTGGCGCGGCTGTGTACCTGGCCAAAATCAAGCAGGCGGTAGTAGTTGACTTCGGCACGGGTGTTGGACGAGAACGCATGGATGGCCAGACGCTCGGCGCTGCGCAAGCACGCCTCGGCCAGCATCAGCGCGGCTTGCTTCTCCAAGGCCAGCAGGCTCTGGCCCTGCAGGCCGATGTCGTTGACCGATTCGGAGATGTCCAGCAGCACCAATATGCTGGCAGGGCGTGGGCCCTGACCGCTGCGCATGAAAATGCGCGGGTCAGGGCGTAGCTGCATGCGCATGTCCACCTGCACGTCGATGGCCGCATTGAGGTCCAGCGCATCGCCCTCCCACTGGCGGCGAAGCCGATGGCGCCGGTCAAGCACGCGGGGATGGGGCAGCGCCAGACTGTCGACCCTGGTGGTACTGGACAGGCGCGCACTGCTGATCTCGCTCAGGCCCTGCCACGCGGGGAGTTTTTCGACCACCTGGCACCAATCGGGCTTCATATGCTCGCTCCTGTAGTCCCATTCCGGGTAGTGAAAGCGGGTGATCTCCAATTCTTCGGCGGCCTGAGGCGTTTGCGCCGGCTCGGGCGGCTCTTGGGCATTTCTTGTGCGTGCCGCTTGCAGTTGCGCGGTAGTCTGGGGCAGCTGCAAGGCCTCGTCCTGGTTATCGTCGGACTGGGGATGCGCCCAGAGGTAGCTGTTGTCATCCCGGTAGAGCGTGGGCCCGGCATAGTGCTGTGGGTCCATCCGCACGCGCATCTGCCCGAGGTCATTGGCGAGGATGGAGGCGATGGCGCGGAATGCCGCATAGTCTTCAAGCCCATGCTTTTTCACCATGCCTTCAAACAGCTCCCGCGCCTTGTTGACCCAGTGGTTGCCGCTGTGGCTGTCCGCCAGCAGCAAGATCCGGTCAAGCCGCGCCATAAAGGCGACGAAGCCCAGGTTTTCCGGCTCGGGCTCGGGCGCGATATGCGCCTGGAACCAAGGGCCTATGCCGGGGTAGTCGCGCAGCAACAGGCGTTCGGCGCGGGCGTCTTCTATGGCCGAGACCAGCACCATGCCCATGGGCTTCAAGGCCTGGCTGGGCTGGCGTGCGGGTGAATGCAGCAGATGCGCCGCAGCGTGCGCAACCATGGCGGTGTGCCGGTGGGCACGCTCGGCCACAGGCAGATCGAGTAGCGGCGGTAGCATCAAGCGCGCAGCGCTCGATGCTGCTCCACCGTCTGCAGCAAGCAAGATGGCACGCTGCGCGGGGGCGGGCCTGGCCGCTGCGATCCCCAGCAGCCCCCCCGCCTCCTGGTGCGGACTGGCAGCCTGCAAGGGGTGGACTTGCACCCGGCTCAACGCCAGGCAGGAGGCGAGCCTGGCCAGGCGTTCAAAACTACGTGTGTCGTCGTCGATCCAGGTTGCGGCGGCGCGCTCGCTGAACCGGGAGGCGGATGATGGGGCCATGGTGCTGTGCTTTTTTAGCTTGCAAATTTGGCTTGCACGAGTTGCTTCAGCGCTTGGCAGGTGTCGGGGTCATCCGTCAAGGCCTGCGTGATCGTCATGTCGCAACTGTCGGCGGGCGATACGCCATCGCGTATCAGCAAGCCGGCGTAGATGAGCATGCGGGTGGAGGCACCTTCATCGAGGCCATGGTGCTTGAGCGCGCGCGTGCTGTGGGCCAGCGTGACCAGACGCTCGGCCAGCGCAGGCGCTATGCCCGCTTCGTGCGCGACGATGTCGGACTCGGTGGCGGCATCGGGATAGTCAAACTCCAGCGCGGCAAAGCGCTGGCGCGTCGAGGGCTTCATGTCCTTGGCGCTGCTCTGGTAGCCCGGGTTGTAGGAGACCACCAGCTGAAAATCCGGATGTGCATGCACGACTTCGCCTTTCTTGTCGAGGGGAAGCACGCGGCGCGCGTCGGTCAATGGATGGATGACAACCGTCGTGTCCTGCCTGGCCTCCACCACCTCATCGAGGTAGCAGATGGCACCGTAGCGCACGGCCATGGTGAGCGGCCCGTCGTGCCAGGCCGTGCCATCGGCATCGAGCAGGTAGCGGCCTACCAGGTCAGAGGCGGTCATGTCTTCGTTGCAGGCCAGCGTGATGAGCGGGCGCCGAAGCGCCCAGGCCATGCGCTCGACAAAGCGCGTCTTGCCGCAGCCCGTGGGGCCTTTCAGAATCAGCGGCATGCGGTGGCGGTAGGCCTGCTCGTACAGCGCGATCTCATTGCGGGCGGGCCGGTAAAACGGCTCTTGGGCCAGGCGGTACCCGGCCAGCGGGTCGTCGCCGCGAGCGGCTAGCAGAGGGTCTTTTGCGTTCATCATGTTCACCATTTCCCCATCAACAACATCAAGCCTGGAATCCAGCAGGTCACGATGCCCACCAGCACCGTGTAGGCCGGCAGAAAGCGCAGCTGCCTGCCGAGCCCCAGCGCAAGAAAGAAGAAAAACCACAGGCTCGACCAGACCAGCCACATGGCGATGACGCGGACATCTGCTGCGGCTGCGGCAAAGGCCAGCGCACTGAGCGCTACAAACAGGCAGTACCAGCCCAAGCCCACGCCTTTGAGCGCCCACCACTGCACCACCGCCAAATACAGGTAGGTGAAAGCAAAAAGCAGGCCGCCTGCGGCAGCGAAATAACCAGCGTCCGTATCTGCACGAAGCATGCCCATGGCATTGAGGAACAAGGCCAGCAAACCCACGAGCAGATTGAAAGGCGCAGAGTCCCGCGCGTCGATGCGGCCGCTCAGGCCCACACCGTTGACGATCAGCACCGCGCCAATGAAAAAAAGTGCAATACCCAGCATGTTGTCTCCTTGTTTTTTATCGGATGGCATGGCTGCGCGCTACCGGGCGGCCATGCCCACTGGGGTTGCGGCTTTAGCGGTGCTGGGGCGCTTCGTGAGGAATCCCTTCTATCGGGCATTCAGGGGTGCCCACCGTCGTGCGGGTGAAGGACTCGACCATCTCCCGCGTCCCTTCGGGGTCGTTGACCCACTGGCTGTAGAAGCTGTAGGGGCAGGCGGCAACGCCCTTGTCGCCATCGCCAGAATTGATGGTGCCGGTGTAGCCGCGGTGCACCAGTTTGAAGAGGTGGTTTTGTGACTGGCCGTTCTTGCGTGCATCGCGGATCAGCGATTTGGACAGCTCCGCGTACTGGATGCCCATCTCCTCTTCGCCGGTCTCGCCCAAGGTGCGGCCGTCAAAACCGATGATGGCGGAGTGGCCAAAATAGGAGTAGACGCCATCAAAGCCTGCCGCATTGGCCACGGCCACATAGGTGTTGTTCATGAACGCCATGGCCTTGGACACCAGGATTTGCTGCTCCTTGGCCGGGTACATATAGCCTTGGCAGCGGACGATCAGCTCGGCGCCACGCATCGCGCAGTCGCGCCAGATCTCCGGGTAGTTGCCATCGTCGCAGATGATCAGGCTGATCTTCATCCCCTTGGGGCCTTCGCTCACGTAAGTGCAGTCGCCCGGATACCAGCCTTCGATGGGTACCCAGGGCATGATCTTGCGGTATTTCTGCACGATCTCGCCCTGGTTGTTCATGAGGACCAGGGTGTTGTAGGGCGCCTTGTTGGGGTGCTCCTCATGGCGCTCGCCGGTGAGCGAGAAAATCCCCCAGACATTGGCCTTGCGGCAGGCATCGGCAAAGATGGCCGTCTCTTCACCGGGAATGGCAGAGGCGGTCTCGTACATCTCCTTGGAGTCGTACATGATGCCGTGCGTGGAGTACTCGGGAAACACCACCAGGTCCATGCCCGGCAGTCCTCGCTTCATGCCCACCACCATGTCGGCGATCTTGCGACAGTTGTCCAGTACCTCGGCCTTGGTATGCAGGCGTGGCATCTTGTAATTCACCACCGCTACGCCTACGCAATCATTGCTGCTCGAAATATCTCCGTGTCTCATGGCTGTGCTCCAAGTTAATGAGAAAAAAGTGCGACCTGTCCGGCTGGCAGCCGCAGCGCAGGGGTTTCAAAGCAGCGTAGGCAAAGCTCCGCCAGCGAACCAAAGGCCTGGTCCGAAAAACGGGAATACCAAAAAACGAACAAAAAAAAGCCCGAATCGACTCTGGAATGAATCGATTCGGGCTTTATTGCCGGACATCTGCGCTGGCAACCTTGGCAGCTGATGTCAATATCTGCAACGAAATCTGCGTGGCGTTTGTCCGCCGCCAGACCATGTTAGAGCGATTGTGGCCATGGCTGCCTAGAACATCTACCGGTTGCAGCGTTTGAGCGATGGTGGTAGTTGGCGAGCCGCGCAGCGAGAAAATGGGCAAGAACCATGCGAGCCTGGAACAAATCCGTGGCGCATCTTCGTGCAACGGCCCGCATCGAGCCCATCGGACTTCTTGTTTATCGGCTACATTCGCGATCGTGACCAGCAGCAGTTGGCCAACCATCTGCCGATAGCACCATCCCTCCATAGCATCGCAAGGGAATCTCTTCCACCATGAGCCTTGTCACCGATCTTCTCGCCGGCGTTGCGGAGTTCTTCGCCGATGTGTTGGTGCTCAGGCGCCAGCGCGAAAAGCGAGGCCATGTCAGCCGCGACATCGCCGATGACGCCATGGCGGTCGCGCATTTTGATGTCGTCAGCTTGCTGTGGATTGCCCTGGTCTGCGTTGGTTTGATGTTTCTGCTGATCTTCGGCTTGGGGGTGCCTGTGGGTTGGGGCGTCGGCATTGGCGTGGTCGTTGCAGCGGCGTGGGGATACAGAAAATATTCTCAGATGCTCCGCGAGCCTTGATGGCTTGGGTACTCAGAGCCCAGCCCATCTGCTGCCAGCGCTGATTGGCCAAAAAACCGCCCTTCCCTCACAAACGCAGAACCCGGCGTTTTGCCCGCCAACCTTAGGGCAAGCCGGGAATTTCCACCCAAGGTCGCAGGGCTAAATAGCAACCATTTACAAAGCCGTTACAATCGCGGCTCTCTCCTCCCCAGCAACAGATCCGCCCCGGCGGTCTCAGCCAAGCCAGGAGTTCTCTTCTTGTCTTCCGGCTGAGGTGTGTCCGTGCCCGAGCGCTACTACAGAGAACTGCTGCGGTATTTCACACGCAGCGCAGGTGACGGTGATGTCGCCGCCGACTTGGTGCAAAGTGCCTATACCCGCATTTATGCAATGCAGCGTTCTGGTGGAACGGTGCTGGATGCGCGCGCCCTGCTCTACAAGACGGCGCGCAACCTGGCAGCCAGCGGGGCCAACCGCAGGCTGGCCGAGCAGCGCGTGCTGGATGCACTGAGCCTGGTCGCACCGACCAGTGCACCCTCCGCAGAAAGCACGGCCATGGCCCGTGAGCAGCTGAACCTGTTTTTGCAGCGGCTCGAAGCCATGCCGCGCAAACGCCGCGATGTGTTCATCCTGGTACGCATCTACGGCTTCAGCTACCGGGAAGCCGGCGAGCACCTGGGCATGACCGAAACCAATATTGAAAGGCATGTCATGCGCGGCATCCTGGATTGCGCAGCATATGCGCCCTCTCGCGCCTGAGAACGCAAGCATTGCAAGACCATGGCATCTTCTGAACCCCCTCGCAAACTGGTGGAAGCAGCCTTGCTGCTGGTGGGCCGCGTCCATAAGGGCAACAGCGATGCAGCGCTGGCGGCCGAGCAGGAATTGGCAGCGCACTGGCGTACCGGCTCCCCCGAATGCCAGGCCGCACTGGAGACCGCCGAGCGCCTGTGGGCCAGCACCGATGGCAGCCATCTGCAAGCCAATGTGCCGCCCCCTTCGCGCCAGGATTCCCGTCGCGCCCGGCGTAATACCTTGGGGCTGCTGAGCCTGGGCGGCTTGACGGCGGTGCTCTGGGGCGGTGGCCGCTGGGCCTGGCAGCGGCCAGTTTTTGAACAAGAGTTGCAGACCGCACATGCGCAGCAGCGCGACCTCAGCCTGCCCGATGGCTCCGAACTGAGCCTCGCGCCGAACACCCACACGCGGATCGCCATCTACCGCGATCGCCGCGAGGTGCAACTGCTGCGCGGTGAAATGCGCTTCCGCGTGGCCCCGGACACGGACCGCCCCTTCAGCGTGACGACCGACTGGGGTGGCGTGCGCGTGCTGGGCACGGTGTTCAGCGTCAGCGTGCGAGAGCAGCAAATGCGGGTGGCGGTGGCAGAAGGCCGGGTGGCGGTATGGCCTGCCGAGCGCCCTGGTGCAGCCGTGGACATGAAGGCCGCGCCGCCGGTCACGCTGACAGCCGGCGACGCGATTGCGGCCGACCAGCGCGGCCTGGGACCGCGCTTGCAGGTACCTGCGGACAGCGTGGGCGCCTGGCGCAGCGGCTGGCTGGTGTTCCACAACACGCCGCTGGACGAGGTGCTGGACCAATGGAACGACTACCTGGCACGCCCGCTGCGGCTGGGCAGCCATCCGCAGCTGCGGCAATTGCGGCTGTCAGGGAGCTTCCCTTTGCGCCAGCCCCAGGCCTTTTTGACGGGCCTGCCCGACATGCTGCCGGTGCGCGTGCTGCGCAATGGCGCGGGTGATGTCAGCGTGGAGTTGCGCTGACTGCGCCCTCGCGCAGCGCCATTTGGCGCAGTTACAAATATTTTTTGGGATTTTTGTCAGGGTTGAAGCCCTTCGTTGGTCTTCTGCTGGAAACCCTCCACTGGAAGCAGCTTCTCATGACCCGACCCTCTCTGCCAGCGCGCAGCGCGCGATTCTTTGCTCTATCCCCGTTGGCCTTCGCAGCGCTGACGGCTGCCGCGACCTTGACCGTGTTTGGCATGGCTCCCACCGCCTGGGCCCAGGCGCCTGCTAGCGAGCAAAGCCTGCAGACCGCTGTACCGGCCCAGTCCCTGGCGCTGACGCTCAACGCCATCTCTCGGCAAACGGGCATCGCCATTGGGGCCGATGCCGCGCTGCTGCAGGGCAAAACCGCACCCGCAGTGCCCAGCGGCCTCAGCCTGCAGCAGGCCATCGACCGCGCCCTGGCGGGCAGCGGCCTGGTGTCCGTGCGCAGCGGGCCGGGCACGATCTCCATCCGCCCCCAACCGCCGGTGGCGCAGGACACCGTCACCTTGCCAGCGGTGACGGTCACCGCTGCAATGGATACAGAACGTGCGAACGGCCCCGTGTCGGGTTATGTGGCGCGGCGCGCCACGGCGGGCAGCAAGACGGACACGGCCATCATCGATACGCCGCAGTCGGTATCGGTCATCACGAATGACGAACTGCGCAGCCGCCAGGCCGAGACCTTGTCGCAGGCACTGAACTACACCCCGGGCGTAACCACCCAGCCCACCAGCTTCAGCCGCACGGCCGACCGTTTCCGCATCCGTGGCATGGATGTGGAGTCCGCCAACAGCGGCTCGATGCGCGATGGCTTGCGCTTGCAAAGCAACTCCTACGACGGCATCCAGGAACCCTATGGCCTGGAACGGGTAGAGGTGCTGCGCGGCGCGGCCTCGGTGCTTTATGGGCAGCTGTCGCCCGGTGGGGTGGTGAACGCGGTCAGCAAGCGCCCCACGTCCGAGCCCATCCGGGAGCTGGGCTTGCAGCTGGGCAACCACAACCGCCGCCAGCTGACGGCAGACTTCAGCGGCCCCGTGGGCAGCAGTGACACGCTGGACTACCGGCTGACCATGCTCGGCCGCGACAGCGGTACCGCCAACCGCTACATCCCGGACGACAAGCTCTACATCGCGCCCGCCCTCACCTGGCGGCCCAGCGCGGACACCTCGCTCACCTTGCTGTCCTTCTACCAAAAGACCAATACGCGCTTCTCTGCACCCTTGCCCTACCAACTGGTGGAGGGCGTGGGCAAGGGCCCCTATTTCATTGGCCGGGGCGACTTCATTGGCGAGCCCGACTACGACAAGATGAAGGGCGAGATGTTCACGTTGGGCTATGAGCTGAGCCATGCACTGAACGCGGACACCCGCCTGCACCACAGCCTGCGCTTCTTCGAATCCAAGGTCACCTGGAACTACCTGCAGGCCCAAACGAGTGCGGCAGCCATTGCCGAGGCCGCCTCCACCGGTGTGCTGCGCCGCCAGTACAGTGACCGGCGCGAGCATGCCAAGGGCCTGGTCTCGGACTCCCGCATGGAGTTCAACCGCCCACTGCTGGGTGCCGACCACAAGCTGCTGGTCGGCCTGGACCTCTACCGCATGGACTATGACTCGGAGAACTTCCGCGCCAATACCTCGTCCATCAACCTCGGCAGCTACAACTATGGCCAGCCCGTCACCGTGAACCGCGATTCGGCGTTGGACCGTGGCTCGCGCCGCAAAACCACGCAAGCCGGCCTCTACCTGCAAGACCAGGTCAGCCTGAACGACCGCTGGACCGTGCTGGCAGGCCTGCGCCGCGACTGGGCACAGCAGGACCAGACCGCACACCGCGACGGCAGCCAGGCCAAGCAAAAAGATGGCGCCAACACCTGGCGGCTGGGTGTCGTCTACAAGGCGCCCAACGGGCTGGCACCGTACCTGAGCTACAGCGAATCCTTCTTCCCGGTGTCGGTGTCTGAAGTCTCGGGCATGAGCTTCCGGCCCACCACGGGCAAGCAGTACGAAGCCGGCCTGCGCTACCAGCCCGAGGGCAGCCGCACCCTGCTCAGCGCAGCCATCTACGAGCTGGTGCAAGACAATGTACTGAAGTTCGATGCTGGCGAGAACAGCTACCGCCAGACGGGACAGGTCCGCTCACGCGGCCTGGAGCTGGAAGCCAAAACCGAAGTCTCGCGGGCGCTCAGCGTGATCGCCTCCTATGCCTATACCGATGCCAAGATCACGCGCAGCACCATTGCCAGCGAGATCGGCCAGCGCAGCGAAGACACGCCCTACCACCAAGCCGCTCTTTGGGCCGACTACAACTTTGCCTCCTGGGGCCTGCCACAGCTGCGCCTGGCCGCCGGCGCACGCTACAAGGGCAGCACCCGCGCATCAGGCATTGCCACCGGCATGCCCGCGTACACCGTGGTTGATGCGCTGCTGGGCTACCGCTTTGACGCGCATTGGGATCTCAGCGTCAATGTGAGCAACCTGATGGACAAGAAGTTCACCCAATGCGAGTTCGCCATCTGCCACTATGGTGACGACCGCCAGGCCAGCGCCAATCTGACCTACCGCTGGTGATGCCACGGCATAAAGCCACGCTGCGGGGCTGGCTGGTCGTGGCCCACCGGCTTGCCGGCCTGAGCCTGGCGGCCTTCTTGGTCATGGCCGGGCTGACCGGCAGCCTTCTGGTGTGGAACGGCGAGCTGGATGCGGCGCTGAACCCGCACTGGTTCCGGACCACGGCCCAGGACGCCAGCCCCCAGCCCATCGATGCGCTGGCGCTGCGAGACAAGGTGCAGGCGCAGCACCCCCATGCCCTGGCCGTGCGTGTGCCACTGGCGCAGGAGCCCGGCCAGGCCATGGTTTTTATGCTGCGCCCACTGCCAGGCAAGGGGCCGCTGGAGAACGACCAGGTCTTTGTCGATCCCACCAGCGGCAAGATCCTGGGCGAACGGCGCTGGGGCGACATCACCCAGACCTGGCGCAACCTGATGCCGTTTCTGTACCGCCTGCACTATTCGCTGGCGCTCGGAGCGGTAGGGACCTGGGTGCTGGGCCTGGTGTCCTTGCTCTGGATGGTCGATAGCGTCATTGGCTTTTGGCTGACCTTGCCGGTTAACGCGAAGAGCACGCAGCGCCCCTGGCTGGGACGCTGGGCGCGGGCCTGGAAGCTGGACATGCAAAGCCGCTGGCGTGCCACCTTCGACCTGCACCGCGCGGGCGGCCTGTGGCTGTGGCCGCTGCTGCTCGTGCTGGCCTGGAGCAGCTTTGCCCTCAACCTGCCGCAGTGGCACGACCCGGTCCTGCGGGCCTTCAGCGCGCAGCAACCAAGCACCGCCGAACTGCCCCGACGCAAAACGCCGCTGTGGCAACCCGCGCTGGATTGGCAGGCCGCCCACGCGCAGGCCCACAGCCTCATGCAGCAACTGGCCCAGCAACAACAATTCCAAGTGCTGGCAGAAAGCTCCTTCGCCTATGACCCCCGACTGGGCCTGTACCGCTACGACGTGCGCAGCAGCCTGGACATCAAGGACGAAGGCGGCAGCACCCGCTTGTTTATGGACGGCGACAGCGGAGTCCTGGTCGCCACCTGGTTCCCGACCGGCACGGCGGGCGCGGACACCTTGATCACCTGGATCAGCAACCTGCATATGGCCAGCGTCGGCGGCTTGGCCTACAAGCTGCTGATTAGCTTGACAGGCGTGGGGGTGGCGATGCTCAGTGTGACGGGGGTGTTGATCTGGTTGCGCAAACGCGCCGCGCGTAAAAAGAGCTGAGCTTGGCTTAGTCAGCCACGGACAAATGCACTCAAAAGTTCCTATGCAGCAATGGCCCCACCAGGCGCGGGTCACGCAGCTTGTCCACCCACCACTGCAGCGCGGGCCCCGCGCGGTGCGAATGCCAGCCGACAAACAGCAGGTTGGGTTCGCGCGGGTCTTGCGTGGCCAGGGCCACCAGGCTGCCTTGGGCCAGGTGATCGCGCACTTTCTCCAGCGGTAGCCAGCCAACGCCCAGGCCCGCGACCTGCGCGGCGATCTTGGCGCGCATGCTGGGCATGGCCAGGCGCTCCTGGTGCGTCTGCACGCCATAGCTGCGCGCGACCGCCAGGCGCGAGGTATCGGCCACCACGACCGAGCGGTACGCGGCAATGGCCTCCACCGACAGGGGCCGCCCGTCTTGTGCCTTGCGTGCCAGCGGGTGGCGCGGCGAGACGGCAAACACCCATTCGAGCTGCGCCAGCTCAAACCATTGCAGATGCGCCATCGCGGGCGGCTCGTTGGTGGCAGCCACCACCAGATCGGCGCGCTGGTCCAGCAGGGCCTCCCAGGTGCCGCCCAGCACCTCTTGAGCAATGCGCAGGCGCACGCCGCTGTTGAGCGCATCAAAGTCGGCGATCAGCGGCAGCAGTGCCTCGGTATTGGCCAGCTCGTCGGTCACGATGCGCAGCTCCGACTCCCAGCCCCGCGCCACCTGCTTGACCCGCTCCGTCAGCCGCCGCGCCTGGGCATGCAGCTGCGCGCCCTGCTCCACCAGCAGCAAGCCAGCTGGCGTGAGCGCGATGCGGTAGCCCGCACGGTCAAACAGCAGAGCATCCAGCCGCTCTTCCAGCTGGCGCGCGGCATAGGACACGGTGGACGCAGCCTTGCCCAGGCGCTCAGCCGCGCGCGACAGGCTGCCCGTGGCACGCACCGCTTCGAGAAGCTGCAAATCTTCGAGACTCAACATGTTCGATATTTTTGCACGAGTTCATCGAAATGCTGGTGTCTGTAGCGCCACCCATCGTCAGATACTTCATTCATCGGCTCTACAACTGGGCTGATAACCCAGCAAGATATCAACGAAACAACCGAAGGAAATACCATGAACCGCTTTGAAGGAAAGAATATTTTGGTCACCGGTGGCAGCAGTGGCATTGGCGCCGCATCCGCCATCGCCTTTGCCCGTGAAGGCGCCCGCGTAGCGATCACCGGCCGCGATGCCGAGAGCCTCGCCCGCGTCAAGGCCGAGCTGGGCCCCAACGCGCTGGCCTTGGTCAGCGAAGCCGGTGATGTATCAGCCCAAGCCGAGCTGGTCGCCGAATTACAAACGCAGATGGGCGTGATCGATGGCGTGTTCATCAACGCCGGCGTGGCCAAGTTCGGCCCGCTGCCGCAGATCGATGAAGCGCTGTGGGACAGCAGCTTTGACACCAATGTCAAAGGCCCCTACTTTCTGATCCAGCGCCTCGCTCCGCTGATGACGCGTGGTGGATCCCTCGTGCTGAATGGCTCGATCAACGCCCACATCGGCATGCCCAACTCCAGCGTCTACGCCGCCAGCAAGGCCGCGCTGATCTCCCTGGCCAAGACCTTGTCGGCCGAGCTGCTGCCACAGGGCGTGCGCGTGAATGTGGTGAGCCCCGGCCCCGTCAGCACGCCGCTCTACGGCAAGCTGGGCCTGGCACCCGACCAGGCCAAGTCCATGGCCGCCGACATCCAGGCGCAGATCCCGCTGGGCCGTTTTGGCACGCCGGAAGAAATCGCCGCCACCGTGCTGCACCTGGTGTCCAAGGAGTCCGGGTTTATTGTGGGCACCGAGATCATTGCGGATGGGGGCATGAGCCAGATGTGAAGCGGGGGGCAGCGGGTTCCAGAGCGATGGTTTGGAGCTGCTGCGTCGCAAGAACTACCTTGAGCCAGAGGTTGCAGTTATAGTTTTTGCGGCCAGTGACAGCTTCTGGCTGCGAATTCAACCGATCGACGCAACCCGCGCTACGTGGATCGTTGGTGTCCGCCACTCTGAACTCCAGCCTTGCTGGACGCTCCGCTGAAAGAAGTGGATTCACTTCGGAAAAGACCCATGCACGCGAAACTGTATGAATAAACAGTAAAATTCTGACCTTGGTAGTTTTCACAAAGGTCCAGAAATGTCCGAAGAGCTCCAACAAGAAGCTGCATCAGTCTTCGAAGATCGCCTTTGGCATCACAACGGCTGGGAGGCCCGCGTCATCAAGAATGAAGACGACGATGGCTGGGCGGTTGCCATGACCCAGGACGGCCAGGCCGAGCCCAGCCTGGTCGGCCCATGGACGATGGGCCGTGACAAGAAGAACCCCAAGCCACTTGACGTCTCTGCCTTCAACACCCTCGTCAAGACTGCCCACGAAGTCATGCGGCGGCATGAGCAGCACCTGGCGGCCCAGCTGCACAAGGACATCCAGATCCTGGTGAATGGATCGCGCGTGACCATCTCTCTCGATATTGAGCCCGACGAGGACAATCCCTCCGCGACCCTTACCGCCACCGCAGAGGATGGCAGTGAGTTGGCCAAGGTTCGCGTCAGGCCGGACCATAGCCTCAGCCGAGCGTCTGCGCAACGTTGGGCAGAAGCAGGCTATCCACCTCCTGGCGAGGAATGAGCTTCAGGCCGCGCCGACTTGCGCGGATGCTTGGGTCGGCAGCGCCTATTCATCGGCCGCCATAGCGGACTTCTAGGCGTTTACTGGATCTCTGTCGGTGACTCACGCCGGCCGAGCTGCTGCCCCAACGCGTGCCCTGAGATAGCGAAAGTTCGTCCGACCTCTTTCGAATAGCGTGGACTACTTCAGAAAAACAGGCGCCCCATGTGCATGGAACGCCTGGCTTGCTACTCAAGAAAGCCCTCACCGCTCCCCAAAAATCCCACCTCAGCCCACCGCCCCCTGGCTAGGCTGCCCATCCACCAACCGCCACAGCCCCAGCGCATTGTCGTTTTGCAAAGCCACCGGTCGCAGCGCATCGGGCAGGTCCTGGTAGCAGACCGGGCGCAGGAAGCGGTCGATCGCGCTGGCGCCAACGGAGGTGTACATGGCGTTGGAGGTGGCCGGGAACGGGCCGCCGTGGACCATCGCGTGGCTCACTTCCACGCCGGTCGGGAAGCCATTGACGAGGATGCGGCCACATTGGCGCTCCAGCACCGGCAGCAGGGCGCGGGCGCTGTCGTGGTCGCCCTGCTCCAAGTGCAAGGTGGCGGTGAGCTGGCCTTCCAGGTGCTGGGCGACCTGCAGCAACTCCTCCACACTGCTGGCTTTGACGACGATGGAGGCGGGGCCAAACATCTCCGACTGCAAGGCTTCATTCGCCAACAAGGTTTGCGCGCTGGTCACATACAGCGCGGCCTGGGCTGCGTTGTCATGGTCTGCGGCCACGCCGGCGGCCAGCTGCTCCACACCAGCGGCGGCTTGCACCTGCGCACGGCCGGCCTCATAGGCTTGGTGGATGCCGGCGGTCAGCATGGTTTGCGCGCCCTTGGCACGGATGGCCGTAGCTGCCGCACTGATGAAGGTCGTGAGCGCAGGGCTGTCGACGGCCAGCACCAGGCCGGGGTTGGTGCAGAACTGCCCTGCCCCCATCGCCAGCGAATCGGCAAAGCCCTGGGCCAGGGCCTCGGGCCGCGCGGCCAGCGCCTGGGGCAGCAAGAAGACGGGGTTGATGCTGCTCATCTCGGCATACACAGGGATGGGCTCGGCGCGGCTGTTGGCGATGCGCAAGAGCGCCAGCCCGCCTTGGCGCGAGCCGGTAAAGCCAACGGCCTTGATCTCGGGGTGAGCCACCAGCGCCTCGCCCAGCTCACGGCCTGCGCCCACCAGCAGCGAGAAAACGCCCTCGGGCATGCCTTGGCGCTGCGCGGCCTTTTGCACCGCCCGCGCCACCATTTCGGAGGTGCCCAGATGCGCGCTGTGCGCCTTGACGATCACCGGCGCGCCAGCGGCCAGTGCCGATGCGGTATCGCCACCGGCCACCGAAAACGCCAGCGGGAAATTGCTGGCGCCAAACACCGCCACCGGGCCCAGCGGGATCTTGGCCAGGCGCAGATCGGCACGGGGCAGCGGTTGGCGCTCGGGCTGGGCGGTGTCGATGGTGGCGCGCAGAAAATGGCCATCGCGCACCACCTGGGCAAACAGGCGCAACTGGCCCACCGTGCGGCCGCGCTCGCCCGTCAGCCGGGCAATCGGCAGGCCGCTTTCCGCATGGGCGCGCTCGATCAGCGCATCGCCCAGCTGCAGGATTTCTTCGGCAATCGCCTCCAAAAAGGCAGCGCGCTGCGCTAGCGGCAGGTTGCGGAAAGGGTCGAAAGCGGCAGCGGCCAGGCTGGCCGCCCGCTCGACTTCGTTTTTGCCACCCAGGCCGAACTCGGGCTCGGCAATGGGGGCATTCAGTGTGGGGTTGAAGGCGCGCTGGCTGCCTGCGGTGCCGCGCACGGTGCGGTAGCCAATGACCATGTCTCCAGTGATCTGCATGGAGGGTTTCCTCAAGAAGTTGTTTTGGGGGGAATAGATGAATGGGGGCGCTAAGGCCGCCCGGAATGGCTAGACCCACCGCAGGCCAGCAGCGCTGCGGCAGGTCCGGCCAGCATTCAGGCCATCACTCGTCCAGCGGCAGGCCGCTGCGGTCGCGGGCAATGCCCACGGCGACGATGGAGACCAGCGCACAGAGCACCAGGAAGATGACGACCGGCACATAGCTGCCGCTGTAGTAGGCGATCAGCGCGGTGGCGATCAGCGGCATCGGGCCGCCCACCAGGGCCGCACCAATCTGGTAGCCCAGCGACATGCCGGTGTAGCGGATGTCAGGCGGGAAGGCTTCGGCCAGCAAGGTGCCGATCATCGCGCCATAGCTGGACCAGATGATGCCCAGGCCCACGCCGACAGCCAGCGCCGCGGCCCAGACGGATTTTTGATCGAGCAGCCAGAAGTACGGGAAGATCCAGAGCATGAAGGCGATGCTGCCGCCGATAAAGACTTTCTTGCGGCCGATCTTGTCCGACAGGTGCCCGAAGAACAGCATGCAGGGGAAGGCGATCAGCGCGCAGACCAGCACGATATTGAGGATCGTCGCGCGGGCAAAACCGTGGTCCATCATGTACGAGATGGTGAAGGTGGCGTAGAGGAAGAAGGTCGAGGTCTCCACCACCTTGGCGCCGATGGCGATCAGCACTTCGCGCCAGTGGAACTGCAGGGTCTGCTTGATCGGAATGGGCGCGCTGCTGCGGCTGGCCTGGATTTTCTTGAACGATGGCGTCTCGCCCACTGCATTGCGGATCCACATGCCCACCATCACCAGCACGATGGAGCCCACAAACGGAATGCGCCAGCCCCAGGACAGGAAGGCCTCTTCGCTCATGCTCGCGCTCAGCAGCGAGGTGATGATATTGCCCATCGCCAGGCCCAGCACTGCGCCAGTCTGCGGCACCGCGCCGTAAAAGCCGCGCTTTTTGCGGGGCGAGTATTCGACCGCCAGCAGCACGCCACCGCCCCACTCGCCACCCAGCGCCAGGCCTTGCATCAGACGCAAAACGGTCAGCAGGATGGGAGCCAATAGGCCGATTTGCGCATAGTTGGGCAGCAGGCCCATCAGCACGGTTGACAGGCCCATCATCGACAAGGTCATCGCCAAGGTCTTCTTGCGGCCAATGCGGTCGCCGATGTGGGAGAAGATCACGCCGCCAATCGGGCGGATCAGGAAGGCCAGCGCAAACGTGGCCAGCGACAGCATCTGGCTGACCAGCGCGTTGTCGCTGGGGAAGAACTGCTTGGCAAAAATGATGGACGACATGGTTCCGTAGAGGAAGTAGTCGTACCACTCGATGGTGCTGCCCACGGCGCTGCCAATCAGCGCGCGCTTGCGTTCCGCATCCGGAACCATGGTTTCCTTGTCGGCCATCGTGGCCGTGTGATTCAGAGAGCTGCTGCCCATGTCTCCACCTCGGGTTGTTGATTTATGAATGTCTGCCTGTGCGCAAGCCTGCGGCCTGCCGGCCGTTGCGGCGGCGGGCCGGGCTTGCGTCTGTTTTGTAGAAAAAGCCGGATTACATTGACTGGCGCAGCATCTCGACGTAGTCGTCTGCGCTGGCCTCACGCGGGTTGGTGCGGTGGCTGTGGTCGGCCAGTGCGCCCTTGACGATGCGCTCAAACAGGTCCTCGCTCACACCCAGCTCGGCCAGGCCCGTGGGCAGCTGCAGCGCGCGGGATTTGGTGACCAGGGCTTCCTCCACCGACACGCCCTCGGCCAAGCCCATGGCCTGTGCCAGGCGGGCGATCTTGTCTTCACGCACCACCGACTCTGCACCCCGGTTGAAGCGGATCACCGCCGGCAGCAGGATGGCGTTGAGGGTGCCGTGGTGCAGCTTGGGGTTGATGCCGCCCAGCGAATGGCTGAGGCTGTGCACGCAGCCCAGGCCCTTCTGGAAGGCCAGCGCGCCTTGCAGCGAGGCACTCATCATGTTGGTACGCGCCTCCACGTCGGCGGGATCGCGGAAGGCCACCTCGATATGGCGCCAGGCGCGCCAGAGGCCATCGAGCGCAATGCCATCGGCCGGCGGGTTGAAGGACGGCGCCAGAAAGGTTTCGATGCAGTGTGCAATCGCATCCATGCCGGTGGCGGCCGTCAGGCCTGCGGGCAGGCCCAGGGTCAGGTTGGGGTCGCAGATGGCAACCTTGGGAATCACATGGGGCGAAAGGATGCCGACCTTGCGGCCATCGTCCAGGATGATGATGGCGCCACGCCCTACCTCGCTGCCGGTGCCCGCCGTGGTGGGCACGGCAATGATGGGCAAGGTGGCCGCGGTGATCTTGAGTGCGCCGCCCTCGATCAGCGCAAACTGGCGCAGCGGGCCTTCATGGCGGGCCGATACTGCCACGGCCTTGGCCAGGTCAATCGACGAGCCGCCGCCCACGGCGATGATGCCGTCGCAGGCGCTGCTGTTAAGCGCTTCGACGCCAGCGCGCACGGCCGTCTCCGACGGGTTGGGCGGCGTGCCATTGAACACGCCGAACCGGGCCGTGCCCAGCGCCTGCTTGACCTGGTCGATGATGCCGGCCGCCTCCACACCCTTGTCGGTCACGATCAAAGGATTGGTAATACCCAGCTTCTCGCACACTTCCTTCAGTTCCGCCAGCACACCGGCGCCAAAGCGCACTTCAGTCACATAGTTGATCAGAGCCATAACGTTTTAACAGTTATATCCATTGCTATCAGAAGGCCCGAAGTCTAGGCAGCACGGCCCATTCGGTACACTGACGGCTTCCCATACCGATATAACTTTTATTCATGGCCAGCAGCATCCCCAGCCTCAATTCCGTCATGTCGCGCCTGCATGCCAAGCAGCTGCGCCTGCTCATCGCCATCGAGGAAAGCGGCTCCCTGCTTGGCGCTGCGGACAGAGTCGGCCTCACCCAGCCGGGCGCCAGCAAGGCGCTGCGCGAGCTGGAATCGACCTTGCAGGTGGACCTGTTCGAGCGCACCAACCGAGGGTTAATCCCGACGGAGGCCGGGCACTGCGCGCTGCGTTTTGCCCGCCTGATCCAGTCGGACATCAACCAGCTGCGCTTTGAGCTCGATGCCATCGCCAGCGGCGTGGGCGGCCACCTGGCGATTGGCACCATCATGGGCGCGGTGCCGCTGCTGTCCGACGCGCTGTCGAACGTGCTGGCGCGCCAGCCGCATATGTCGGTGGAGATCATCGAGGACACCAGCGAGACCTTGCTGGGCATGATCGAGCGCGGCCAGATCCATGCCGCCATCTGCCGCTCCTCGGTCAGCCGCACGCCCGAGGTCTATGAGTCGCTGTTCATCAAGCAGGAGTCGCTGTCGGTGATCGCCAGCGTGCGCCACCCTGCGATGGGCGCCAAGGCCGTGCAGTTGCAGGACCTGCAGGACAGCCGCTGGCTGGTCTACCGCGCCCGCATGCCCATGCGACGCTTGCTCGAGCGCGAGTTCCACGAAGCGGGGCTGCACTTCCCCTCGCACCTGATCGAGACCACGTCGGCCCTGGCCACCGTCACCATGCTCGGCCGCAACAACGACCTGGTGGCCCTGGTCTCCGACGACATCGCGACCTATTTCTCGCGCAATGGCCTGGTCGGCACCATCGATCTGACCCTGCAATCGCGCAGCGAGCCCTATGAGCTGGTGCTGCGCAAAGGCGCCCCCCAAAGTGCCGCGCTGGGGCTGTTGGTGGAGGCGCTGTGCGGCGGCGCGGCAGAGGCGTGACGGACGCCTAAGCCTGTGGGCCAAACCATGAGACAGCGCGACCCCGCCCCTATCGATGGGGTCTTACAGAGATTGCCTGTGTACAGGAGATTGCTGGCGCATGTGCACTTAATACACTTATTAGCTTCACTAATGAGTTGCAGCGATGGCTTCGTTGAGAATTGAGCAGAAGAAACCCCCTGTGGTGCGCCATGCATCGCGCCCACCTGATGAAAGAGCTGCCTGTGCCTCCGCATGATTTCAACGCTCCGCGCTGGGCCGGGAGGCTGGCCGTCAGCCCCCCGCCCAGGCCACGCAGATATGCAGCGGTCTAGCCAAATGCTGCAACCCCTCCGCCCCACGGTCCTTGTTTTGGCCGCAGGCCAAGGACGGCGCTTTGCGCGTTCGGGCGGCACCACGCACAAGCTCGACGCGATGCTCGGCGACGTGACGGTGCTGGAACAGGTGCTGCGCAGCGTCGTTGCATCGGGGCTTGCCTACTATGTCGTGCGCCCCGCTGCGGCCCCGCCGGCTGCCCACATCGATGGCATGGGCCACTCCATCGCGCGCGGCGTGGCAGCGACTGCCGACGCCAATGGCTGGCTTATCCTGCCCGGCGACCTGCCCCTGGTTCGCACGCAGAGCCTGATGGCGGTAGCGCTGAGCCTGGCCACCTATCCAGTGGTGGTGCCGCAATGCGGACAGCAGCAAGGTCACCCGGTCGGCTTTGACAGAACATGCCGTGAGGCATTGCTGCAGCTGAAGGGCGACACGGGGGCCAGCGCCGTTGTGCGCAGCCATCGGCAAGCGGGAACGGCGCACACCTTGCAGCTCGATGATCCCGGCATCGCCATCGATATCGACACCTGCGATGACCTGGCGCGGGCACAAGCGCTGCTGACCAGCGGAAACTTTGGGCAGGAGGCCAGCCTTGGAAAACGTTGATGCACGGGTGTTGCGCAGTGCGCGCGACTGGCTGGCCAGCGGGCACCGCGTGATGCTGGTCACGGTGGTCAAAACCTGGGGGTCATCACCCCGTCCGGTGGGCTCGATGATGGCCCTGCGCGAAGACGGACCGTGTGTCGGCTCGGTGTCAGGCGGCTGCATTGAGGACGACCTGGTCCATCGCTACACCAGTGCCTATGGTGACGCCTGCATGCGGCAGTCCAGGCCCGAGCTCGTGCGTTACGGCGTAACGGCAGACGAGGCCCACCGCTTTGGCCTGCCTTGCGGCGGCACCCTGGAATTGCTGCTCGAGTTTGCGCCTGCGCTCTCGGTGATGGACGACCTCGTGCAGCGCCTCGATGCCGGGCAACTGGTGCAGCGCACGGTGGACTGCCACTCTGGTCTGGTCCGCCTGGCAGAGACCTCATCGCCGGCGGCTGTGCATTTTGATGGTGCGAGCCTGTCGGTCACGCTCGGGCCCCAGTACCGCATGCTGCTCATCGGCGCGGGCGCGCTGGCAGAGTATGTTGCCGTGATGGCGCTGTTCAACCATTTTGAGGTGACGGTCTGCGATCCGCGCATCGAGCACCACGACACCTGGTCGGTGGCAGGCGCCAAGCTCAGCACCGAGATGCCGGACGACGCCGTGCGCAGCATGCAGCCGGACACGCGCAGCTGCATTCTGGCGCTGAGCCACGACCCCAAGCTCGATGACCTTGCGCTGCTTGAAGCGCTGTACAGCCCTGCCTTTTATGTGGGTGCCATCGGATCGCGGCGCAACGCACACAGCCGCAAGCAGCGCTTCAGCGAGCATTTTGACGCGACAGAGGATGCGCTGCAGCGACTGCACTCTCCCGTAGGCCTGCATATTGGCAGCAAAACCCCCGCCGAGATCGCGGTGAGCGCCATGGCAGAGGTGTTGGCAGTCAAGAACGGCATCTTGCGACACAGCGCCTGACTGCGCCCAGGTTGGCCGCAGCGAGCCGGTGCACGGCCCGACCCTCTGCGCTTACAGCAGTTTTTCCGGGGTGATCGGAAGACTGCGGATGCGCTTGCCGGTGGCGTGGTAGACGGCATTGGCGATGGCCGCCGGGATGCCGACCATGCCAAGCTCGCCCATGCCTTTGACACCCAGCGGGTTGACGATGGTGTCGTCTTCCTCCACAAAAACGGTCTCGATCGCATGGATGTCCGCATTGACCGGCACATGGTAGTGCTGCAAATTGGCGGTCATCAAGCGCCCCGTGCGGTGGTCCACCTCGGTGGCCTCTTCCAGCGCCATGCCGATGCCCCAGACCACGCCTCCGATTTCCTGGCTGTGCGAGGCGAGCGGATTGAGGATCTTGCCGCAGGCGGTGATCTCGATGACCCGGGTGACCTTGACGGTCCCCAGATCGGGATCCACCTTCACCTCGACAAACTGTGCGCCATGGGCGAGCGATGCGTACTTGTCACGCTCGGGCGACGGTGTTGACTTGTAGACCTCGGTGATTTCGCTCGTACCGGTGCTGCGCATGACATCGGCGATCTCCACCCCGCGCGCAGCATCGCTTTTGAGCCGCAAGCGGCCGTCGAGCATCTCCACGTCGTCAGCGCTGGCACCCCGCAATGGCGAGCTGGCATCGCGGTTGGCCAAATCCAGCAGCTTGGCGGTGATCGTCAGCGCCGCACCGCGCACGGCCGATCCGACACTGGAGGTGGTCCAGGAGCCGCCCTGCGCCGGTGCCTGGGGCTGGCGCGTGTCACCCAGCTCAAAGGTCACCTGGTCCAGCTTCAGGCCCAGAAACTCTGCAGCGATCATGCTCATCACGGTGTAGGTGCCCGGGCCGATATCGCTGGTCGCGCTGGACACGGTGGCCGTCCCATCCTGGCGGAAGGTGATCTTGGCGCTCGCGGGCATCTGCATGGCCCCCCACACGCTCGATGCCATGCCCCAGCCGACCAACAGCTTGCCGTCGCGCATCGAGCGGGGCTCGGGCTTGCGGTTCTTCCAGCCGAACTTCTCGGCGCCCAGGCGGTAGCACTCGCGCAGCGCCTTGCTGGAAAACGGCTTGCCGCTGACCGGGTCCACCTCGGCATAGTTGACCAGGCGCAGCTCCATCGGGTCCATCTTCAGCGCATACGCCAGCTCGTCCATGGCGCTCTCCAGCGCAAACATTCCGCTGACAGCGCCGGGCGCACGCATCCAGGTGGGGGTGGCCAGATCGGTGGCGGCCACCTTCAGCGGCATGTCCAGGTTCTCGCAGGCATACACCTGCTTGAGAAAGCCGGTGGTGTTGTCCGAGAACACCTCGAACGAGGAGGTGTTATGGAAGGCCTCCTGAATGATGGCTTGCAGCTTGCCGTTAGCGTCCGCACCCAGCCTGACTTTCTGGATCGTCTGTGGCCGGTAGCCGTGGCCGGTGAACATCTGCGTGCGCGTCAGCACCAGCTTCACTGGCCGCTTGAGTTCGCGGGCCGCCATCGCTGTCAGTGAGGGGTAGTAATTGGGCTTGAGCGATGAACCAAAGGCGCCGCCGACAAACGGTGACACCACGCGGATGTTCTCTGCGGGCACGCCCAGCCCTTCGGCCAGGTGCTTTTGCACGCCATACACGTTCTGGGTCTTGTCAAAGACGGTGAGCTTGTCACCCTCCCAAAATGCGATCGCGGCATGCGGCTCGATCGGATTGTGGTGGTTGATGGGGATGTGGTACTCGGCGTTGACCTGAACCGCCGCTGCCTGCAGTGCCTTTGACGGATCTCCGCGTGGGGGTGTGTTGTCCGACGAGGGCTTGGCCTGGTCCAGCACCGTCTCCAACGCGGTGGTAGGGGGCTCGCTCTGGTAGCTGGCCTGGACCAGCCGCGCCGCATAGCGCGCCTGCTCGTAGCTCTCGGCCACCACCAGCGCGATCGGCTGGCCGTTGAAGAACACCTGGTCCGACTGCAGCGGCCAGGCCCATTGCGGAGCGGCATCGGCAGCGGGCGCCTTGCCCAGCCGCCCGGCATTGAGGTGGGTAAAAACGCGCACCACGCCTGCGGCCTGCTCGGCGGCGCGGGTGTCAATCGCGGTGATGCGCCCCTTGGCCACCGTGCTGAGCACAACAAAGCCATAGGCGACATGCGGCACCTGGAACTCAGCTGCGTACTTGGCCTTGCCGGTGACTTTGGCGACCCCGTCCACGCGGGTCGTCTCTTTACCTAGATAACGTGCCATGGTGATTCTCCTTCGCCCTTAACCGAGTTTGGCAGCACGCATCAGCGCGCGCACCACGGAACGTTGAGCCAGCTCCACCTTGTAGCCGTTGTGGGCCAGCGGTTTGGCACCGCTCAGCGCCGCCTGGGCCGCCTTGGCGAAGGTCGCCTCGTTGGCACGCTGGCCCACCAAGGCCGCCTCGGCCTCCGCGCTGCGCCAGGGCTTGTGGGCAACACTGCCCAGCACCACGCGCGCCTGGCCGATGGTGCCGCCCTCCAGTTGCAGCGCTGCAGCCACCGACACCATTGCGAAGGCGTAGGAGCTGCGATCACGCACCTTGAGGTAGTGCGAATGCTGGGCAAATTGCGCAGCCGCGACCGGCAACTCAATGGCCAAAATCAGCTCGCCATGCTCCAGGTTGTTGTCCCGCTGGGGTGTATCGCCTGGCAGACGGTGGAACTCCGTGATCGGGATCAAGCGCTCGCGCCCGTCGGTCGCCCGCACCCGAACACTGGCATCCAGCGCAACCAGCGCATTGGCCATATCGCCGGGATAGGTGGCAACGCAGGCATCGCTCCATCCGAGCACGGCATGGATCTTGTTGAGCCCTTCGCGCGCGCCGCAGCCTGTGCCAGGCTCGCGCTTGTTGCAAGGCGTGGCGGTGTCGTAGAAATAGTTGCAGCGCGTGCGCTGCAGCAGATTGCCGCCATTGGTCGCCATATTGCGCAACTGCCCCGAGGCGCCAGCCACGATGGCCTGGGTCAGCAGCGGGTAGTTCTCGCGGACCAGCGGATGGTTGGCCGTCTCGGTATTGGTCGCCAACGCACCCAGAGACAGACCCGCGCGGCTGCGCTGAATCTGCCGAAGCGGTAGCTGGCGGATGTCGACCAGGCGCGTGGGCCGCTCCACATCTTCCTTCATCAGATCGACCAGATTGGAACCGCCAGCGAGAAACCTGGCTCCCGGCACGCCCACCATCGCGGAGGCAACAGCGGCAGCATCGGCCACCCGCAGATATTCAAACGGTCGCATGGCCATCCTCCTTGCCTGCCGAGGCAGTTTGCGTCTCCGTGGCATAGCCCCAGGTCTTGGCAGCTTGCCTGCCTGAATGGACCTCTTGCACGGCAGCGACGATGCCCGGGTAGGCACCGCAGCGGCAGATGTTGCCACTCATGCGCTCCTTGATCTCGTCGTTCGTCAGGCGGGTCGTGGTTTTGCGCACATCACCTGTGACATGGCTGACATGGCCGCGTTGGGCCTCCGCGAGCACGCCAACGGCCGAGCAGATCTGCCCTGGCGTGCAGTAGCCACACTGAAAGCCGTCATGCTTGATGAAGGCCGCTTGCACTGGGTGCAGTTGATCGCCTTGGGCCAGGCCCTCGATCGTGGTCACCTCGCGCCCTTCCAGCGTCGCCGCCAAGGTCAGGCAGGACAGCACCCTCTGTCCGTCTACCAGCACCGTGCAGGCGCCGCATTGCCCTTGGTCACAGCCTTTCTTGGAGCCCGTCAACGCGAGCCGCTCACGCAACGCATCCAGCAGCACTACCCGCGAATCGAGCTCCAGCGTTTGCGGCACGCCATTGACCTGGAAAGCCACCTTGACGACGTTCTGCGCTTTGATGGGCGCCACCGCCGCGCCTTCGGCCAGCGGCATCTGCGCCAGGGCGGCCTCCTGCGCCAGCAGATCTGCGGCAAACAGCCCCACACTGCCTGCAGCCGAATGGATCATGAAGCTGCGCCTTGCCTGGCCCACCCCCTGGAGTTGCGGCATTTCTTGGAGCAAGGCTGCTTCGTCGGCGCTCAGCTCGACGGGGAAATCAGCATCATCGGAATGTGTCATCGTGGTTTCCTTGATTGCGCGCCGGGAGGCGCTTGCGATTCGGCAGGGCGGGCCCCAAGCGGCTACGTTCTTGGCGACGCATGCGGGCTTGGCGTGCTGCGGGGCAACGGATGTCAGAAGCGGTACCTCCGGTCTCCAGTGCCCCAAGCGGCACATGGAGCTGGAGTCCGACCTGGGCTTGCGCGACGCCACTGCCCAGCAACAGACAACCTGCAGCGCAAGCCGTTAGATCCTAGTGCTGGATGCTGGGCGCGCCAGTCAGACAGCAGCGCAGCTTGTGCGGCGGGTGGTCGTACACGGGCGCCGGTGCTTCCAGACCTGGCCATGGGCCTATCTTGAGATCCTCTGGCCTCTTTGACTAGCTAATGAAACCTTCTAGACCTTATTAGCCTTGCTAATCAATTGCCCGTGCGACACTTTCGCGATGGTCAAACGCAACCTCAACGATCTGCTGTACTTTGTCACGGTCGCCCGTGAGGGGAGCTTCACGCGCGCGGCCTCGGTGCTGGGAGTGACCCAATCGGCACTCAGCCAGGCCGTCAGCAGTCTGGAGGCGAGGCTTCATATTCGCCTGCTCACACGCACCACGCGCAGCGTGTCGGTCACGGCCGCCGGCGATCGGCTGCTGAGCGCGATTGGCCATCGCTTTGACGAAATCGACGCCGAGCTGCACCAGCTCACCGAAATGCGCGACAAGCCCAGCGGCTTGGTGCGCATCACCTGTGGCGAGCATGTCGCGCGCGCCACACTGGTGCCAAAGCTGGCGCCCTTGCTGCTGCAGTACCCTGACATCAAGGTCGAATTCGACGTCAACTACGGATTGCGCGACATCGTTGCGGACCGCTTCGATGCAGGGGTGCGCTTTGGCAACACCATCGACAAGGACATGATCGCTGTGCCCATCGGACCGACATTGCGCATGGCGGCCGCCGCATCGCCGGCCTACTTCCAACGCCATCCGCTGCCCAAGACGCCAGGCGATCTGATCACACACAACTGCATCAACATGCGTATGCAGACAGCAGGAGGCTTGTGGACCTGGGATTTTGAGCGCCGGGGCAAGCCGCTGAGCGTTCGGGTGGACGGGCAGGTCATCTTCAATACCTCTCCCAGCATCGTCGATGCAGCACTGGCCGGCATGGGCATAGCGCATTTGCCCGAAGACGAGTTTGCCCCCCACCTGGAGCAAGGCCGCTTGATACGGGTGCTGGACGACTGGTGCCCACCCTTCCCCGGATACTACTTGTACTACCCCAGCCGACGACAGCCTTCACTCGCCTTTTCTTTGGTGCTCAATGCGCTGCGGGTCACACCGCTGCCCCTTGCCATCGCTGCGGGTTCAGCATAGCGGGGGCGATGGTCTGCACGCAGTCGCCAGCCACATCTGGCGCAGCACCCCTTCGCGCCCCGATCCCCCGCCAATCTTGACCTGGTGCCGACCGCTGGCAGTCCCGCCTATAGTCAAGAGCGCGTCAACAACGCTAGACTGCCGGCTTGCGAGGCGGTCCTGCCGCAACGCACGTTCTGATGATCACAACGGAGGAAAAGAGATGTTTGACCATATCGGCATCGGTGTCAGCAACCTGAATGTGAGCCAATCCTTTTTTCTCCCATCGCTGCTCCCTTTGGGCGTTGGGCTTGCGATGGAGGGGCCCGGCAGCATCGGTCTGGGCCGCAACGGCAAGCCTTCGCTTTGGTTGACGGAGTCTTCGCAGAAGCCGACCCCTGTGCACATCGCCATCACCGCCCAGACCCGAGCGGAGGTGGATGCCTTTTATGCAGCAGCGCTGGCGGCCGGTGGGCGTGACCACGGCGCTCCCGGCTTGCGGCCGCACTACCACGCCAACTACTACGCGGCCTTTGTGCTTGACCCCGACGGCCATAACATCGAGGCAGTGTGCCATCAGCCCGTGCTCTGAATACGCTGCGCTGGGCGCCTGTCACAGGCTGGGGCGCAGCCTGATGCCCATGGCAAAGGCCAGAGCACATTCAGCCCCCCAGCACACCATCACATGCTGCGTGGACTTGGCCAGCGCCGCCTATATTGAACGCCCCACCATCTCGGCACCGACAAACTGGCTAAAGACGGTATCGCCAAAGCGGCTGGCGATGCCGGGACTGTGGAAGTGGCCCAGCCCGGCCTTTTCGCCAGGCCACCCGGGCTGCCCATCGGCACGCGGGTCATCGATTCGACGCCGGCTGCAATGACCATGTCCATCGCGCCCGACATTACCGCCTGCGCGGCAAAGTGTATGGCCTGCTGCGAGGAGCCGCATTGGCGGTCAATGCTGGTGCCGGGCACCGATTCGGGCAGCCTGGAGGCCAGCACCACATTGCGCGCCACATTGCTGGACTGCTCGCCCACCTGGCTGACGCAGCCCAGAAACACATCGTCCACAGCGGCCGGGTCGGCATCGACGCCCTCGACCACCGCATTGATGACCTGTGCGGCAAGTCCACCGGATGCCAGCCGGCCAGTTGGCCACCCCGGCGGCCACCGGCCGTGCGTTGTGCCGCCACGATAAAAGCTTCGGACATGGGTCTCCTTTGTCTCGTCATTGTGTAGAAGATGATCGGGAAGAGTTTAGGCGCGCAGCCAGATCACCCACCCCCCCATAACGGGTGGCCGGCGAAGTTTGGCGGCAGCGTGCAGCCCCCTCGTCCTACAGACGGCCCGGCGGCGATTGGCGAAGATGGCGACCCATAATTACCGGGGAACCGCATGGATAGCATCAACAACAACACAGCGGCCGATCCGACGCCTCCTTCGCCGCCGCTGATCCCGACCCAAAGCGGCACCTTGGAGCTGCATGACATCACCATCGTCGACAAGGTCAAGCTCAGAAAGGCGATTTCTGCCGCTGCGCTGGGCAATGCCATGGAGTGGTTTGACTTTGGCGTCTATGGCTTTGTCGCCTTTGCGCTGGGCAAGGTGTTCTTCCCCGATGCATCGCCCAGTGTGCAGATGATTGCCGCGCTGGGCACTTTCTCGATTCCCTTTCTCATTCGGCCGCTGGGTGGCCTGTTCTTTGGCGTGATGGGTGACAAGTTCGGGCGCCAGAAGGTGCTGTCGATCACCATCATCATCATGGCGGCCAGCACCTTCTGTATTGGCCTGATACCGTCCTACGCGAGCATCGGCATCTGGGCGCCGATCCTTCTGCTGCTGTGCAAGCTGGCGCAGGGCTTCTCGGTCGGCGGTGAATACACCGGCGCCGCCATCTTTGTCGCCGAGTTTGCGCCCGACCGCAAGCGTGGCTTTCTGGGCAGTTTTCTGGACTTTGGCTCCATCGTCGGTTTTGTCACGGGCGCGGGTGTCGTCGTCTTGCTGCAAAGCCTGCTGAGCGAGGCGCGCTTTCTCGACTGGGGCTGGCGCGTGCCCTTCTTCCTGGCAGCGCCCCTGGGCCTGGTAGGCCTGTACCTGCGCCATGCGGCGGAAGAAACGCCTGCCTTCCAGCAGCAGCTCGACCAGATGGAAAAGGACGACCAGGAGGATGTGGAGAACCGCCCGCGCATCTCCTTCAAGGAAATCGCGACGCGCTACTGGCGCCCCTTGCTGGTGTCGGTGGGCCTGGTGCTGACCACCAATATCACCTACTACATGCTGCTGACCTACATGCCCAGCTACCTGTCGCACAACCTGCACTACTCCGAAGACCATGGCGTGCTGATCATCATCGCGGTGATGATCGGCATGCTCTTTGTGCAGCCGGTGATTGGCCTGGCCAGTGACCGCTTTGGCCGCAAACCCTTTGTGATCGTTGGCTCGATCGGCCTCTTGGTGCTGGCGATTCCCGCATTCCGGCTGATCATCAACGGCCAGATCGCGCTGATCTTTGTCGGCCTGTTCATGCTGGCCATTGTGCTGAACTGCTTTACCGGCGTGATGGCCTCCACCTTGCCTGCGATGTTCCCGACCCGCATCCGCTACAGCGCGCTGGCCGCCTCGTTCAACATCGCCATCATCGTCGCCGGCCTCACGCCCACCATCACCGCTGCGCTGGTCGACTCCACCGGCAGCCTCTACCTGCCTGCCTACTACCTGATGTTTGTCGCAGTCGTCGGCATCATCACCGGCATCTTCATGAAGGAAACCGCCAACCGCCCCTTGCGCGGCGCCACGCCAGCGGCATCCAGCAGGCAAGAGGCCAAGGAGCTGCTGATCCAGACACTGGACCATATCGAGCAAAGCGTGGACGACATCGACGCCGAGATCGCCAAGCTGCAAGAGCAGATCGCGGCGCTGGAGCTGCGCAAGCAGAAGTATGTTGATTTGCATCCTCGGCTGGATTGAGGAGCGTACCGCTTAGGCACTACCAACATCGCACCACAAGGCCCTGCAAATTGCCTATTTGCAGGGCCTTGTTTCTTCTGAACCCGCTCACCATGCTTTCACCGCTCACCCGGGCTCCAGTGCGACACCAGAGCTGGGTACTTGCCACCCAGATCCGGCGAGCACTACCATTCGCCAAGATGACACCGCCGCCGGCGCAATACTGCTGTCACCCGTGTTGGGGGTACGGAGGGGTGGCGTCGCTAGACTGCAGTGCAAACAAGCTTTCGTGCAAGGAGACAACCATGCAACGCCGTACTTTTGCCGCTGTCGCAGTCAGCATTGCCGTTGTAGGCGCTGCGGGTTTTGCCGCGCCCGCCATGGCACAAGCTGACTACCCTAACCGGCCTATTGTGCTGATCGTGCCCTATGGGGCGGGTGGTGTGAGCGATGTGGTGGCGCGGGCGCTGGCTCTGTCGATGGGCAAGCAGTTGGGCCAGTCCATCATCATCGAGAACAAGCCGGGTGCCGGGGCGTCGATGGGGGTGATGGATATGAAGAATGCCAAGCCCGATGGCTACCGGCTGACTTTGAGCCCGGTGGCTATCTTTCGGCAGCCCCATATCCAGAAGGTGGCCTACGATCCAATTGCCGACCTGACCTATGTGGCGGCCTATATGTCATACGACTTTCTGCTGGCCGTGGCGCAGGATTCGCCATTCAAATCGGTCAAGGACATTGTGGATCAGTCTAAGAAGCAGCCCGGCTCGGTTGACTACGGCACACCCGGCAAGTTTTCGGCCAATCACGTGCTGATGGCCTTGCTGGAGAAGAAGGCGGGTGTACAGTTCACCCACGTGCCGTACAAGGGCGATGCCGAGGCGGTGAATGCCTTAATTGCGGGCCACACCAAGACGGGGGTGTTTGGCAATACGGTGCTACCGCATATGCAGTCAGGCAAGCTGCGTGCGCTGGCCATTGCGTCAGAAACGCGCCCGCCAGCCTTTGCCAATGTGCCGACCTTCCGTGAACAGGGCTATGACGTAGTGACGCCATCGCCGTTGGGCATTGCCGGGCCCAGGGGCCTGCCGCCCGAAATCGTGCGCAAGCTCGAAGCCGCCGTGAAGTCTGCCATGGACGACCCCGCCTTTCAGCAGGCGGCGGCAAACTATGGCGTACGGCTGGAGTACCGCAATGCCCAAGATTACAGCGCCTTCGCGAAGAAGGCCTTCGCCGAAGAAGGCGCGACTGTGCAGAGCATCGGGTTGGATTAAAGCGTCGCCGGTAGATTGACAGGTGCCGGGGTGAGTGCCGGATCAGTAATCAGCTTTTTTGCAGACTGACCATGTTGGCCCCATCCCACCACACTCCAACAAGAAGCGATTCAGCGATGCGTGAAGAGCATCCCACCCAGACGAAGAAAAACCCCTGAGTGCGAACACTCAGGGGTTTGATTCTTGGCGGAAACGGAGGGATTCGAACCCTCGATGAGGCTCTACACCCCATACTCCCTTAGCAGGGGAGCACCTTCGGCCACTCGGTCACGTTTCCAATACAGCTATTCTAACCTGAAAATTTAGGCCGATTTGGAAACTTCTTCAGAATCCAGACCAAAAGCAGTGTGCAGGGCGCGAACGGCCAGTTCCAGGTACTTCTCATCGATCACGACCGAGGTCTTGATTTCGGAGGTGGAGATCATCTGGATGTTGATGCCCTCTTCAGCCAGCGCGCGGAACATGGTCGATGCCACGCCCACGTGGCTGCGCATGCCGATACCGACGATGCTCACCTTGCAGATGTTGGGGTTGCCGATGACTTCGTCAGCGCCGAGCTTGGGCACCACTTCTTCGCGCAACAACTCGACCGTGCGGTTGAAGTCGCCTTGGTTGACGGTGAAGCTGAAGTCAGTCTTGCCGTCCTTGCCGATGTTTTGCAGGATCACGTCCACATCGATGTTGGCGTCGGCCACCGGGCCCAGGATCTGGTAGGCAATGCCGGGGGTGTCAGGCACGCCACGGACAGAGATTTTGGCTTCGCTGCGGTTGAAAGCGATGCCCGATACGAGGGCCTTTTCCATCTTTTCGTCTTCCTCAAATGTGATCAGAGTGCCCGATTTGGCCTCTTCATCCAATGCAATATCCCAGGGCGTGAAGCTCGACAGCACACGCATTGGCACTTTGTACTTGCCGGCAAATTCCACCGAGCGGATCTGCAGCACCTTGGAGCCCAGGCTCGCCATCTCCAGCATTTCCTCAAAGCTCACGGTCTTGAGGCGCTGTGCGGCCGAGACCACGCGCGGGTCCGTGGTGTAGACACCGTCGACGTCGGTATAGATCAGGCACTCGGCGGCCTTCATGGCGGCTGCCACGGCCACGGCCGAGGTGTCCGAGCCGCCACGGCCCAAGGTGGTGATGTTGCCGTTCGGGTCAATGCCCTGGAAACCGGTCACGATCACCACGCGGCCCGCGTCCAGATCGGCCCGCACGCGCTGGTCGTCGATCGATTCAATGCGCGCCTTGGTGTAGCTGTCGTCGGTGCGCACCGGCACCTGCCAGCCGGTGTAGCTCACCGAGGGCACGCCTTCGGCCTGCAGCGCAATGGCCAGCAAGGCCGACGAGGCCTGCTCGCCGGTGGCGGCCAGCATGTCCAGCTCACGGTAATAGGACTTGTCTGCGCGGCTGGGTGCCAGCTCGCTGGCCAGGCCCAACAGACGGTTGGTTTCGCCACTCATGGCGCTGGGCACCACCACCATCTGGTGGCCAGCCCTTGCCCACTTGGCGACGCGTTTGGCGACATTGCGGATGCGCTCGGAAGAGCCCATCGACGTGCCGCCGTACTTATGAACGATCAGTGCCATTGAATATCACGATGACGAAACACGAAGCTCGGCGTTGATGCAAAGTGTTTTGGCACGCCGTCGGAATCGTACATTAGTCAGACCAAAACTGGCGGATTGTACCAATCGATGACATCTCTGTGGCGCTGTATATACCCACGGCCCACTTTTATATGGATTTGGTGGCCCCGCGTGGTGCAGCGCTGCAGCTGCTGCTGCAGTTGCGCCAGCTGTGCAGCGCTCGGCGTCTGGCCATGGGCCGTGCGCAGCCAGTAGCGCAGCACATTGGCCATGCGCGCCTCGCTCAGCGCCTGCAGCGCGCCGATGCGCGGCGGCGCGCCGGTGGCCTGCAGGTCGATCTGCGCCAGGTCATCGAGCAGCTCGGCCGCCTGCGCCGCGTTTGCGCTGCTGCGCGCCACCGTATGCGCGATCTGCGGAAAGGCCTGCGCCAGGCCGGGCATCACCTGCTGGCGGATGCGGTTGCGTGTGTAGCGGGTGTCGGTATTGCTCGGGTCTTCCACCCAGGCGATGCCCAGCGCAGCCAGGTCAGCGCGGATCTGCGCACTGCCCAGGCCCAGATAAGGCCGCGCCCACTGAAGACCGGCGCGCTGCCACTGCGGGCGCATGCCCGCCAGGCCGGCCACCCCAGCGCCGCGCGACAGCGCCAGCACCACGGTTTCGACCTGGTCATCGGCATGCTGGGCCAGTGCGATGGTCTGGATACGGCCCTGCCCTGCATCGGCGCAAGCCAGCACGGCCTGGGTCAGCGCCTGGTAGCGCGCAATGCGGGCCGCGTCCTCCGGGCTTTGGCCGGGCTGCGCATGGGCATTCACTGCCACCACCTGCAGCGGCACCCCCCAGGCCGCGCACTGGGCGCGGCAATGCGATTCAAACACCGCGGCTGCGGCCTGCAGCCCATGGTTGATGTGGAGGGCATACACCTGGCCGGGAAAGCGCTGCAGGCAGGCCCAGAGCAAGGCGGTGGAATCGGCTCCACCGCTGTAGGCCACAGCCAGCGGCAGTGCGGGCTGCCAGCCGTTCAGCGCAGCAACAATAGCGGGCTCAGCCATGGCCCGCGCCCCACAGCAAAAAGCCTCCGCTAAGGGAGGCTTGGCAGCAACGGCGCAGCATCAGCGGCGGCCGGCAGCGCGTATCAGTGCTCAGCCTTGGTGTCCGAGAAACGGCCATAGCTTTGCAGGCGCTCGTAGCGGCGGTCCAGCAGCTCAGCGGGTTTCAAATCAGCCAGCTGGCGGAAGGCATCGCTCAGGCCGCGCTTGAGCAGCGCCGCCATTTGCTTGTGGTCACGGTGGGCGCCACCGACGGGCTCGTGGATGATCTTGTCGATCAGGCCCAGGGCCTTGAGGCGGTGGGCGGTGATACCCATGGCGTCCGCCGCTTCCTGGGCCTTGTCGCTGGTCTTCCACAGGATGGAGGCGCAGCCTTCGGGGCTGATGGTCGAGTACACCGAGTACTGCAGCATCAGCACCTGGTCGGCCACCGAGATACCCAGCGCGCCGCCCGAGCCACCTTCACCGATGATGGTGGAGATGATCGGCACTTCCAGCTGCGCCATTTCATAGATGTTGCGGCCAATGGCTTCGGACTGGCCGCGCTCTTCGGCATCGATGCCGGGGTAGGCACCGGGTGTGTCGACAAAGGTGAACACCGGCAGCTTGAACTTCTCGGCGGTCTTCATCAGGCGCAGCGCCTTGCGGTAGCCCTCGGGCTTGCTCATGCCAAAGTTGCGCAAGGTGCGCTCCTTGGTGTCACGGCCCTTTTGGTGACCCACTACCATGCAGGGGTTGCCATTGAAACGTGCCAAGCCGCCCACGATGGACAGGTCGTCGGCAAAGTGGCGGTCGCCATGCATTTCGACGAAATCGGTGAAGATCTCGTTCACATAGTCCAGGGTGTAGGGACGCTCGGGGTGGCGTGCGATCTTGGTGATCTGCCAGGGGGAAAGCTCGCTGTAGATGTCCTTGGTCAGCTGCTGGCTTTTCTTGCTGAGCTGATCAATCTCTTCAGAGATATCCACTGCGCTTTCGCTTTGCACATAGCGCAGTTCATCAATTTTGGTTTCCAGCTCCGCAATCGGTTGCTCGAAATCCAGGAATGTTCTTTTCGCCAAAATGATTCTCCTCGAGAAAAGCCGCAGGCAGCCTTCTCATAACGACCGACAGTGTAACCGCATGCGGCCAAACCAGATCAATCTGCATCCTGCCCCAGTGGCATGGCATTCTGGGAGCGCCAGATCAGCCAGGCCGCGACACTCGCCCAGGGTTGCCAGGCCTGCGCCACCTCGCGCGCATCGCTGCGGCTGACGGCCTCGCCCGAAAAATAATGGTCGCTGATGCCCTGCAGGAGCGCCGCATCATCAATGGCCAGCACATTGGGCCGGCCCAGATGAAACAGCAAAAACATCTCCGCACCCCAGCGCGCCAGCCCGCGCTGCGCCATCAGCTGCTCGATGACTGCGTCGTCATCGACATGCACCCAGGACAGCGCGTCCTTGGGCTCCTGCACAAACCATGCAGCCAGATCACGCAGATAGCCCAGCTTGCGCTGCGGCAGGCGGATGGCCTTGGCCGCCTCGTCCGTCAGGGCCAGCATGGCCTTGGGGCTAGCCGACCCAAGCGCCGCCACCAGCCGCTTCCACAGCTGGCGCGCCGAGTGGTCCGACAGCTGCTGCCAGACCACCGAGCGCACCAGCAGCGCAAAGCCGTCTGCTTCGCGGCGCAGCATCTCGCCGGCATACAGCGGGGTGAGCCGGCGCATCACCCGGTCCTTGCGGGCCAGGTGCTTGCAGGCCACGGCCCAATCCTCCGCTGACAGCGGCTTGTTGCTGATACCAGGCATACGGCTAGACGCTCGGCTTCAATGCCAATGCCGGGTTCACACCACCCAGAGCGCGCATCAGGCGCCCGCCTGGACTACCGTCCAGGTCGTGCCTTGCGCAGAGTCCTTGAGCTCCACCCCCTGGGCCAGCAGCTCGGCGCGGATGCGGTCCGATTCCGCATAGTTCTTGGCCGCCTTGGCAGCGGCGCGCAGCGCAATCTGCGCCTCCACATAGGCCGCATCCACGCTGGCGCCCGCTTGCAGGTAGGCGGCAGGTTCGGCCTGCAGCAGGCCCAGCGTGGCCGCCAGCGCCTTGAGCAGGCCAGCCACCGCAGGCGACTTGCTGCGGTTGACCTCGGCAGCCAGCTCAAACAGGACCGCCACCGCTTCGGGCGTGCCAAAGTCCTCGTCCATCGCCGCCTTGAAGCGCGCCGCACTCGGGTGGCTCCAGTCGATGGCCACCGGCTCGGCGGCGACCAAGCTCAGCGCGGTATAGAGGCGCTTCAACGCATTGCGGGCGTCGTCCAGGTGCACATCGCTGTAGTTGAGCGGGCTGCGGTAGTGGGTGCGCACGACAAAGAAGCGGATGGTCTCGGCGTCGTAGCGCTTGAGCACATCGCGGATCGTGAAGAAATTGCCCAGCGACTTGGACATCTTCTCGTTGTCCACATTGATGAAGCCGTTGTGCATCCACATCTTGGCCAGCGGCTGGCCGTGCGCGCCCTCACTCTGGGCAATCTCGTTTTCGTGGTGGGGGAACTGCAGGTCAGCGCCGCCGCCATGGATGTCGAAGGTCTCGCCCAGCAGCGCGCAGCTCATCGCCGAGCACTCGATGTGCCAGCCCGGCCGGCCCGTGCCATAGCTGCTTTGCCACTTGGCCTCGTCGGGCTCAGTCGGCTTGGCGCTCTTCCACAGCACAAAATCCAGCGGGTCGTCCTTGCCGTCCTGCACGGCCACGCGCTCACCGGCATTGAGCTCGTCGAGCGACTTGCCCGACAGCTTGCCGTAACCGGGGAACTTGCGCACGGCATAGTTCACATCGCCGCCTTCGGTGCGGTAGGCCAGGCCTTTTTCTTCCAGCTGCGAGATGATGGACAGCATCTGCGGCACGTATTCGGTGGCACGGGGCTCATGCGTGGGCCGCTCGATGCCCAGCGCATCGGCATCCTGGTGCAGGGCCTCGATCATGCGGTCGGTCAGGCTGCGGATGGTCTCGCCGTTTTCCACGGCGCGGCGGATGATCTTGTCCTCAATGTCGGTGACATTGCGCACATAGGTCACCTTCAGGCCGCTGACGCGCAACCAGCGCTGCACCACATCAAACGCCAGCATCGAGCGCGCATGTCCCAGGTGACAGAGGTCATAGACCGTCATGCCGCATACATACATGCGGACATGGCCCTGCTCAATCGGAACAAATGACTCCAGCGCACGCGAAAGCGTGTTGTAGATGCGCAAACTCATGAAAAATTAGCGTGGTTGTGGTTGAGAGAGGGAAAGGCGCCTGGCGCCCTACCCCGGTCCGCCCCCGTCCCCCTGGGAGATGCTTGGGCGCAGGTTGTGCAGCGCCTGCCTGGGCACCGCCGCCCGGCAGGAACCGCCGAACCGTGTATGGTAGCTGATGCCCGAGACCATGCCCTGCAAACCATGGCCGCCCGTCGTTCCGGGGCGCCAGCCCCCTCAGCTACAATGCGCTGCAGTATAAGCCTGCAGGCCACTTGCACGCGCCCAGCGCGCCCGAACCCTATGAAGTTAGTCAGTTGCCTTTTCTCCCCCCTGATGCCCCGTGCCGCCTTGCTGGCGCTTGCGCTGAGCTGCGGCGCCGCCTATGCGGACGATTACTCGGCCGTGGAAAAGCTGATCCAGTCGGGCCAAAATGCCCTGGCACTGGAGCAGTTGGAGCCCAAGATCCAGCAAGCCCCGCGTGACCCGCAATGGCGCTTTTTGCAGGGTGTGGCCCAGATGAATGCAGGCCAGCGTGACGAGGCCACGGCAACGTTCGAGAAGCTGGTGCAGGAATACCCCGAACTGCCCGAGCCCTACAACAACTTGGCCGTGCTCTACGCCCAGAACAACCAGCTGGAAAAAGCCAGCCGCGCGCTGCAAGATGCGGTGCGGGCCAACCCCGGCTATGCCACCGCCTATGAAAACCTGGGCGATATCTATATTCGCCTGGCCGAGCAGTCGCTGAGCAAGGCCAGCACGCTGGCGCCGGCCCAGCAAGCCAGGCTGCAGCCCAAGATCAGCAGCCTGCGCCTCTTGGTAACCCGGGCCCAGCCTGCCGCTGCTGCAGCACCCGCTGCCGCCGCACCGGCTGCCCCGGCAGCGGCGCCCGACGCAAAATAGTAAGGGCCTTGCCTTGAATCTTGCACCGTTGGCCCTCAACTCGGTGCAAACGCACACCGTGCAACGCACACGATGCAACGCACACCGTGCACCGCCCAAGATTTGCGCGCAGCGCAGGATGCCTTGCGGACCCCGCAGCGCCCTGCACTGGACATCTACCGTATACAACGACAGAGGAAACCGATGCCTTCCAAACGACACACTCTTTCCATTCTGGGCGGCCTGGCACTGGCCGGCGGCATGTTGCTGACCAGCGCCGCACAAGCAGCGGACCAGCCCCGCGTGAAGCTGGCGACCTCGATGGGCGACATCGTGGTCGAGCTCAATCCAGAAAAAGCGCCCAAGACGGTGGCCAACTTCCTGCAGTACGTGAACGACAAGTTCTATGACGGCACGATCTTCCACCGCGTGATCGGCAACTTCATGATCCAGGGCGGCGGCTTCACCCCCGATATGCAGCAAAAGCCTGCACGCTCGCCGATCCCGCTGGAGGCCAACAATGGCCTCAAGAACAACACCTATACCATCGCGATGGCCCGCACGGCGGTTCCCGACTCGGCCACCGCGCAGTTCTTCATCAATGTGCAGAACAACGATTCGCTGAACGCCCCCAACCCCGATGGCCACGGCTATGCGGTGTTTGGCAAGGTCGTCAGCGGCAATGATGTGGTCGACAAGATCAAGGCCGTGCAAACCGGCAATGCCGGCCCGCACCAGAACGTGCCCAAGACCCCTGTCATCATCAAGTCGGCTACCGTCGTCAAGTAAATGGCCCTGCCGCTGGCCCCCAACCGGGCTGCGGCGCCCTTCCCACCTTTCTCAACAGGAAACACACCATGAGCAATCCACAAGTTGAACTGCATATCAAAGACTACGGCGTCATCACGCTGGAACTCGACGCAGACAAAGCCCCCAAGTCCACCGAGAACTTCCTGAGCTACGTCAAGAGCGGCCACTATGACGGCACGATCTTCCACCGCGTGATCAACAGCTTCATGATCCAGGGCGGCGGCTTTGCATCGGGCATGGACCAGAAGTCCACCCAGGCGCCGATCCAGAACGAAGCGCAAAACGGTCTGAAGAACGACCAGTACACCGTGGCCATGGCCCGCACCAGCGATCCCCATTCGGCCACCGCCCAGTTCTTCATCAACGTCGCCAAGAACGACTTCCTCAACCACACCTCGCCCACCCCTAGCGGCTGGGGCTATGCCGTGTTCGGCAAGGTGGTCAAGGGCAACGACGTGATCGACAAGATCAAGGCTGTGAAGACCGGCTCCAAGGGCATGCACCAAGACGTGCCCAAGGAAGAAGTGCTGATCGAAAAGGCTGTGGCCCTGTAATAGGCGCCTCCATTGGCATGGACAGCCCGACCGACACCCGCGCCGCAGACCCCCATGAGGCGCTGCGCGCCCAGTTGGCCACCACGGCAGTCCATGCCTTCGCTGCGCCCCCCGCCTGGCGCAGCATCGAATTCATCTCCGATCTGCATCTGCAACCCCAGCTACCACAGACCTGGCACAGCTGGCAGCAGTACCTGCAAGCCAGTACGGCAGATGCGATCTTCATGCTGGGCGATTTGTTTGAAGCCTGGGTCGGCGACGATGCGCTTGACGAGGCCGGCAGCTTTGAAGCGGCCTGCGCCCGGAGCCTGCGCGAGGCCAGTGGCCAGCGCGCCCTCTTCTTCATGCACGGCAACCGCGACTTTCTCATCGGCGCGCAGTTTGCCGAGCGCAGCGGCATGCAATCGCTGCCCGATCCCAGTTGCCTCACTTTTCTCGGCCAGCGCTGGCTGCTCAGCCATGGCGATGCGCTGTGCGTGGAAGATACCGAATACCAGCGTTTTCGTGCGGTGGCACGCAGCCCCGCCTGGCAGCAGCAGATTCTGGCCCAGCCGCTGGCCCAGCGCCGCCAGCTCGCTGGCGCCATGCGCAGCCAGAGCGAGGCGCGCCGCATGCGCGAAGTGATCACCGCCGATGTGGATACCCAGGCCGCCCTCGCCTGGTTGCAACAGGCCCAGGCGCCTACGCTGATCCACGGCCACACCCACCGCCCTGCCCGCCACGCGCTGGATGCGGGCCACGAGCGCCTGGTGCTGAGCGACTGGGACACCGACCTGGAACCCGCCCGCGCCGAAGTGCTGCGCATCAACGCCACCGGCCAGCAGCGCATCGCGCTGGCCGATTACCTGGCCCGGCCTCCACAGCCCGGCGCGCACTGATCCCATGGCTTGGCTGCACCGCACCTGGTCACGCCTGCGCGCGCTGGCGCGCCCCGTGCCCGAAATCCCTGCCGCCCTGTGGTTGCAGGTGCTGCAAAAATACCCGTTCCTCGAGGCGCTGTCGCTGGAAGAAAAAGCCAAGCTGCGCGCCTTGAGCGCACTGTTTCTGCGCCAAAAGCAGTTCTCCGGCGCCCATGGCCTGGTGGTGAGCGATGCGATGGCGCTGACCATTGCGGCACAGGCCTGCGTGCCGCTGCTGCACCGAGGCGATGCAGAACAGGCCATCGCCCTCTATGATGATTTTGTCGGCATTGTCGTGCACCCGGGCACGATGGTGGCTGCGCGCGACATGCATGACGAGGCGGGCCTGGTATCGCACCGGCGCATGATGCTCGAAGGCGAAGCGATGCAGCATGGCCCCGTCACGCTCAGTTGGGCAGCCATTGCGCAAGATCCGCTGCAGCAAAACGCGCGCGGCACCAGCGTCGTCATCCACGAGTTCTGCCACAAGATCGATATGCGCAATGGCGGTGCCGATGGCTACCCCTCGCTGCCCGGCCATTTTCTGGGCCTGGCGAACGCCGCCGAAGCACGCCAGACCTGGGAGCGCACCTGGGCATCGGCCTTTGCGGCCTTTGGCCATGCGATTGCCAAATCCCAGCGCTTTGGCGAGCCCGCGCCCTGGCTGGACAGCTATGGCGCCACGGCCCCGGCCGAGTTCTTTGCGGTGGCGTGCGAGGCCTTCTTTGTCAACCGCAGCCAGTTCGCACAGGAATGGCCGCAGCTCGACCGCATGCTGGCCGGGCTGTTCCGGCCGGACGCTGGCTAAATACTGACCTTAGCCGCGCTGCGCCTGCGTCAGAGCCTGCAGCCAGGCCATGCTGTCCTGCAGCTCTTGCGGGTGCAGCTCATGGCGGCAGGGGTACTCGTGGTACGCCAAGTCAACAGGCGTAGCTTGCAGCGCCGCGCGAATCGCATGGGCCTGCGCCAGTGGAATCACATTGTCGGCGGTGCCATGGCTGATCCAGGCTTGGTGGCCAGCCAGTTGCGCGGGCGCGACCTGCTCGGCCGCAATCTCGGGCAACAGGCGGCTGTGCCACACCATGATGGCCTGCAGCAGCTGCGGCTGGGTCAATAGCGCCGAGAGCGACATGATGCCGCCCTGGCTGAAACCACCCACCACCAGCCGCTGGGCCGGTATCTGCAAGGCCTGTGCCGCCTCGGCGCAGGTCTGGGCGACGAGCGCGCGGCTGGCTTTCTCCTGCGCGGTATCGATGGTGCGGCTGCCGTCGGGGTTCACGCCAAACTGGAACCAGGCATAGCTGCTGGGCCCCAAGGTGTAGGGCGCGCGCAGGCTCAGCACATGGAAAGCCGGCGGCACCATGCCCGCCAGGCCAAACAGATCCTGCTCATTGCTGCCCACGCCATGCATCAGCACCAGCAGCCAAGGTGCTGGGGTATCCACCGCAGCGGCGCGGTACAGGTGGTGAAGGGGAAGGTTCAACATGGCAGCCCTGGTCAAAAAAAATTTGGCTGCATCGTACCGCAGCCCTGGCAACCATGGTGGCAACCACAGCAAAACGCGTTGCGGTGGGCGCCATTGCCAGCGACGGCAGCCCCCTACCCAGCGCTGATGGCTTATTTCTTCGGGTGCAGAGCCACCCAGGCCAGAAAGCGCTCCATGTAGCTGCGCAAAAACTTTTCGCTGGCCTCGGCCACCTTGCCATCGGCACTGATCAGGCCATCGGTCCAGCGGATAAAGCCCTCGGGCTGCGCCATCGCCGGCATGTCCAGAAACACCAGAATATTGCGCAAATGCTGCTGGGCCATCGAGGTGGCCGGACCACCGGTCGAGGTGCCTATGATGCCGGCGGGGATGCCGTTCCATGCGCCACTGCCATAGGGGCGGCTGGCGCCGTCCAACGCGTTTTTCAGGTAGGCCGGCACCGAGCGGTTGTGCTCGGGCGTCACAAACAGGATGCCGTTCTTGCTGCGCACCTTGTCTTTGAAAGCGGTAAATGCCGCCGGATAGGCGTCGGCATCGTCGTCGCGGTTGTAGAACGGCAGCGCGCTCAGGTCCAGGAACTCGAAGTCCGCCTGGTTCTGCACCAGGTTGACCAGGCCATGCGCCAGTTGCTTGTTGATCGAGGTCTTGCTGTTGCTGCCAACGATCACGCCGATTTGGGGTTTTGCCACAGTCATTCTCACTTTCAGGACATGCAGAGGATAGAAAAGCCTCTGGTTATACCCCTGCTTGGTGACAACCGATGTAGGCCAACGCGAACAGCGCGGCCATGGCCGCGCTGTGACTCAACGGCCCGTGCCTCGGTCGCAGGCCTGGCCCGCCTGCAATTGCCAGACCTGGGTGCTGCCCAAATGCAGGGCCGCTGCGGCAGTGGCCAGCGCCGGCATCTGGCGCTGGGCCGCCTCGGCGCTGCCAACGACCCACAGGCGCTGCTGCGGATGCGCGCAGGCATAGGCTTGCAAGCTCTGCGCATCCAGCAAGACACGGCTGCCCAGCTGCGGCGCAAACTGCGCAGCATCGCTCAGCTCCTTCTTCCAGTTGTCGGCCTGCTGGTCCTCGGTGCTCCAGTCGTCCACCACCAGCGGATCGGCCATGGCGGGCAGGTAAAAAGGCACTTCGTAGTACAGGTGCTCAAGCATCACCACGCGGTCCGCCGACTGCACCGGCAGGCTGCGCAGTGCGCGCCATTGGGCCTTGGCAGGCACAGCCACCGTGCCCAGCGCCACGGCCAGCGCCACACACAACAGCGCGGCCAACGCCGCCGTATGCCGGCCCCAGCGCTGCCAGCCAGCGGCTTGCACCAGCCGCACCACCGCATAGGCCAGCGGTGGCAGCGCAGGCAGCACATAGCCCACGATCTTGCTGTGCGGCACCGAGAAGAACAGCACAATGACGGCAAACCAGACCAGCATCAGCCGGTCCAGGCTTTGCACGAAGGCCTGCGTTGCTGGCAGTGATACCGATGCGGCACGTTGTTTGCGCCTCCAGCTGCGCCAGCCAGCAGCCAGCGCCCAGCCCGTCCAAGGCAAGGCGGCCAGTGCGATCACCGCACCATAGAACCACCAGGGCTGGGGGTTGTTGAAGCTGCTGCCGGTGTAGCGCTGAAAGTGCTGGGTGACAAAAAAGTAGTGGAAAAAGCCGCTGTGGCGCTCTTGCGCCATGAACACCCAGGGGCCGGCAATCAGCAGCACCGGCAGCCATGCCGCGGCATGCAAAGGCAGCCACCATTGGCGCCAGCGCCGGTCCCAGACCAGCCAGAGGGCCCAGACCATGCCGGGCAGCACCAGCGCAATCAGGCCCTTGGCCAAAAAGCCCAGCCCGGCCCAGGCACCGGCCGCAGCCAGCCAGCCCATCCACGCCATGCCCCGGATGCGGCCCGACGCCTGGCGCGCCTCCAGGGTCGCCATCGCAGCGCTGCAGATGCAGGCCGTCAGGCAGCCGGCCAGCAGCATGTCCATATTGGCGTACTGCGCGGCCAGGTAGGTGTAGGGCATGGTCACCAGCACCACGGCAGCAGCCACGGCTACCGACTGGCTGGCATAGCGTTTGAGCAGGGCGAACAAGGACATTGCCGCCAGCCATGCGCCCAGCAGCGACGGCAGGCGCGCCACCCATTCATGGACGCCCGCGACCTGCAAGCCCGTAGCAGCGAGCCAGTAGTACAGCGGCGGCTTGTGGAAAAACGGCAGGCCGTTGAGCGCAGGCGTCACCCAGTCGCCGCTGCGCAGCATCTGCAAGGCAGCCACAGCGTACCTGCCCTCATCCGGATCGCTGAGCGGCCGCAGCCAGGCCAGCGCCAGCAGCCACAGCGCTAGCAAGAGTGCCATGCGGACCTGGATCGACCAAGCAACGCGGGCAGGCACGGCCCGCGCAGAAGCGAGACTGTTCATGCCTTATTCCACCGATGCGGGTAGCGGCGATGGGCGTGGTGCTGCAGCGCCCTGCAGAGCTAGGTCAGCAGGATCTTGCACCACCGGCCCGGCATGCCGCCACAGCCAGCCGAACAACAGCGCGATCACCCCGCCCAGCGCAGCGCCGGCTGCAATATCGAGTGGAAAATGCACGCCGCAATACACCCGGCCCCAGCTCACCGCCAGCGCCACGGCCACGATGGCCGCGCCGCCCAGGCGCAACTGCCGCAACCACAGCAGGCAAAATCCCAGGGTAAAGAGTGCGCTGGCATGCGCGCTGGGCAGTGAGCCCCGGGCGGCATGGTCAATATAGGCGGGGCTCAGCCCCATCACAAAGGGGCGGGGATGCCCCAGCCAGACGGCGAGCCGGTGCGCCAGCAACACGGCAGCGGCGCAGCACAGCATGCTGCCCAGCAGGTACAGGCGGTCCGCCGGCCGCTTCCACCACAGCCACAGCAGCGCCGCCCCGGCCAGCGCCACGCCGTCCATGCCCAGCCAGCGGGCCAGCGCCAACACCCAGGCGGTGGGCCCAAAGCCCCCAGCCATCCATGCAAACCATTGCAGATTCAATGCATCCATCGCAAGCCCCTCGCGCAGAAGGCCGCTCTGGATGGGAGTTCACCCGGCAACAGCGCAATCTGTAGGTGGGCACTGTGGCGGGCGGAGCTTACCGATGTCTTAATGCATAAAAAATGACGATAAAGAATTTAAATGCGGCTGTCTTGCACGACGGCGCCGGCGGCGATAGTGATCACGCGCTGGCACTGGGCGGCAATGGCGCGGTCGTGCGTGACCATGATCAGGGTCGTGCCCGCCTCGCGGTTCAGGTCCATCACCAGCTGCATCACCGCTTCGCCGGTGGCAAAGTCCAGGCTGCCGGTGGGCTCGTCGGCCAGCAGCACAGCGGGCTGCACGACAAAGGCGCGGGCCAGTGCCACGCGCTGCTGCTCGCCACCCGACAGCAGCTTGGGGTAGTGGGCGAGGCGCTGGCCCAGGCCCACACGCTCAAGCATGGCAGTCGCCTGCTTGCGGGCATCGCGCTGGCCAGCCAACTCGAGGGGCAGCATCACGTTTTCCAGCGCCGTTAAATTGCCCATCAATTGAAAGTTCTGAAACACAAATCCCATCGTGCGCGCACGCAGCGCTGCCCGGTCGTCTTCGCTCAGCGCAAACAGGTCCTGGCCAGCAATCCGCACCGTGCCCACGCTGGGGGTATCGAGGCCCGCCAGGATCGACAGCAAGGTGCTTTTGCCCGAGCCCGATGCACCGACAATCGCCACGGTTTCCCCCTGCGCGATGCTAAAGTCCACATCACGCAGAATGGTCAAACTGCCGGTCGAATCCGAGACCGATTTACCCAGGCCCTGGGCCACCAACACCGCCTCAGGCGCCTGCGATTGAGAAAGCACTGCATCTGTCATGACAACCAATCTTTCCTCCAATGATCGAACACCCGTCACGCGACGCCGGTGTCTGCGCAGCATCGTAGCGTTGTCAATGATGACCTCCATCGCTATAGGTTTTACAGCACAGGCTGCTGCACCACAGGCGCCTGCCACGATTTTGGTCGTGGGCGACTCGATCAGCGCCGAATACGGCATTGCTCGCGGCACCGGCTGGGTGGCGTTGCTGCAGGACAAGCTCGAACAAAGCAAAAACGCAGGCGCCTACCAGGTGCACAACGCCAGCATCAGCGGCGACACCACCGCCGGCGGCCGGGCCCGCTTTGGCCAGCTGCTGACGCAGCACAAGCCCGGCATCGTCGTGCTGGAGCTGGGGGCCAACGATGCGCTGCGCGGCCTGCCGCTGGCCAGCACCCGGGCCAACCTGGCGGCGATGGTGGACAGCGCCCAAAAGGCTGGCGCCCAGGTGCTGCTGCTGGGCATGCAGGTGCCGCCCAACTACGGCAGCAAGTACACCACGGACTTTGCCCAGATCTTCACCAGCCTGGCGCGCGAGAAGAAAACCGCTGTCGTGCCCTTCTTGCTGCACGGCGTGGCCGATGTGCCCAACGCGGAAAAGAACTTCCAGGCCGACCGCATCCACCCACTGGCCAGCGCCCACCCGCAGCTGCTGGCCAATGTCTGGCCCGAGCTGCAAAAGCTGATGAAATAAAAATGCCGCTAGCGCGGTGCTGGCGGCATTTATGCGGCTAGCCCTACCCCTTAGAACAGGTTCTTAGCCAAAGGCTTTTTGCAGCGCTTGCGCCAGATCCTGCTGCAGGTCGTTGGCATCTTCGAGCCCGATCGAAAAGCGCACTACCGTACCCGGCTGCAGCTGGGACTCGCCCAGCGCGCGCATGCTGCTGATCTTGTAGGGCACCACCAGACTGATCGGGCCGCCCCAGCTGTAGGCCAACTTGAACAGGCGCAGGCTCTCGCAGAACAGGTCGATCTGCTGCTGGCTGTAGCGCGGATCGATCACCACGCTAAAGAGTCCTGCGGCTGCGCCCTGCTTGCCCGCCACGCTGCCCGCGCCACAGAGCTGCTGCCAATGCGCATGGCCGGGCGAGCCGGCAAAGGCTGGGTGCAGCAGCTGCACCACGGCGGGCTGCTCGGCCATGAAGGCGGCCAACTGCCGGGCTGCCGCATCTTGCGCGTGGTAGCGCAGCGCCAGGCTGGGCAGGCTGCGCAGCACGGTTTCGATATCGTTCACTCCCACGCCCAGGCCCAGGTGCATATGCGTGGCCTGCACCTTGCGGTGCACGGCTGCATCCCGCGACACGATGGAGCCCATCAGCACATCGCCGCCGCCGCTGGGGTACTTGGTGAGCGAATGCGCCGACACATCCACGCCCAGGCGGTAGCTGCCGTCGCCATCCAGGTCAAAGCAGTTGAAGGCCAGGCCCGCGCCCCAGGTGTTGTCCAGCGCCGTGGCAATGCCTTTTTCCTTGCACAGGCGCACAAGACCCAGCAAATCGGGGAATTCCATGCTGACCGAGCCGGCCGCCTCCAGCCACACCAGGCGGGTGTTGTCCTGGATCAGGCTGGCGCAATGGTCCACCCGCATCGGGTCGTAGTAGCCGATGCTGACGCCAAAGCGCTGCAGCTCGCTCTCGGCAAAGCCCTTGCTCGGGCCATAGACGTTGTCGGGCAGCAGCACATGGTCGCCGCTCTTGAGCAACGCCAGGCCAATCACCGAGATCGATGCCAGGCCGCTGGGCACCAGCACGCAGTGGCTGCCGCCTTCCAAGGTGGCAATGCGCTCTTCCAGAATGTAGGTGGTGGGCGTCCCGTGCAGGCCGTAGGTGAAGGCGCTCTTGTCCTTCCAGTCCCAGCTGCGCATTGCCGCCACGTTGGGAAAGAACACGCTCGATGCCTTGAACACGCCGGGCTGCGGCGCTGCAAAGGGCGCATCGGCGGTGTAGGGGTGGTGGATGATGCCGGTGATCGGTGCCTGGTGTTTGGGGGTGGAGCTCATAGCAAAAAAAGTCGGTCAGAAAACGGAACAGCTGCGGGCTATTGTGCAGCAGATAGGCTCAGCGCCAAGCCGCCGCCACCAAGCCCAGCGCTGCGGCCTCGGCACCCGCATCAAAGAAGCGGCTGGCCTGCAGCAGTGCCGCGCTGTTTTGCAGCGGCAGCCAGTCACCGCCTGCGCAGCGCTGCCAGGCCAGCGGCCCGGCGCCGCCTGCCGCTGTAGCGACTGCTGCCAGCCAGGCCTCCAGTCCCTGCGCAGGTGCCGGCCACCAGCGGGCTTGCTCGCCCAGGCTGACCAGCACAGGAAGCGCTGGCGCTGATGCGCTTGGCATCACAACGGGCGCATCCAGCGCCGCCAAGGCATCGCGTGCCCAGGCGCGCAGCCCTGCGCGGTAGCCCTTGTCGGGGAACTGCGCCGCCCATTGCTGGCGGTCCGCATCCATCGCAGCATCGACCGCGCTGGTGCCCAGCGCAGCGGCAATGCCCAGCGCCGGTTTGCGCGCCAATTGCTCCAGCCAGAGGCGGTAGTCGGCGCTCGGCGCTGCGGGATTCGGCGGGTTGATCAGCCATAGCCCCTGCACCGGCTTGCCCAGCGCAGCCTGCTGTGCCACCAACGCCTGGGCCAGGCGCGCGGCATCGCCATGGGCAACGACGACCAGGCCCTGTTCGCCCTCCAGATGCAACTGGTAGACAAGGTCTTGCAGCATCGCCAGTTGCTGGGCATCGCCCAGGCGATTGTCCTTTTTGGGCTTGTCGCTGCGCCCCAGGCCCAGCCAATCGGGTGCCACCACGCGGTCACCGCGCGCGGCCAGGCCAGCGGCCAGTTCGCGAAACAGCCCTTGCTGCGCCGGCAGGCCGGGCAGCAGCAGCCATTGCCGGGCAGCGGCGGCTGGCGGTGGGTTTTGGCCCGCGCTGTCTTTGGTATGCAGGCGCAGGCCGCCCAAAGCCGGCCACTCGCTGTAAAAGCAGCTGGGGCAGGCGCAGTCCAATGCGGGCGCAAACAGCGCATCGGGCGTGCGCAGTGCGTCGTCACGCAGCGGGTGGCTGGCCAGCGCCTGCTGCTTTTGCTGCACGCGGCGCTTGCCAAAAAATTCGGTGAGCAGGGCTGCAGCCTCGTGCGCCAGCACACCCGCGGTCACCGCCGTGTGGTGGTTCAGTGCAGCCTGCGCAAACAGGTCCAGCACCGATCCCCCGGCACCGGTACGCGGCTCGGCAGCGCCCCAGACCACGCGGTCCAGGCGCGCATGCAAGATGGCACCGGCGCACATCGCGCAAGGCTCCAAAGTGACATACAAGGCACAGCCATCGAGCCGGTAATTGCCCAGGCGCTTGGCCGCATCGCGCAGGGCCTCGATCTCGGCATGGGCGCTGGGGTCATGCACGCCAATCGGGTGGTTAAAACCCCGGCCGACGATCTGGCCGTCACGCACCACCACGGCACCCACGGGCACTTCGCCTGCCTCGGCGGCGGCACGTGCCTGCTCCAGCGCAGCGCGCATCCAGTGCGCGTCAACAGGCTGGGGGGGCAACTGGCCGCCGGTGCTGGCAGGGACGAGGCTGTCGGCCATCGCCGTCACTCTTCGGCTTGTTTCAGGCGCTGCGCATCCTGCTGCACCGCCTGGTTCAGCTGGTCCTGCACCTGCTGCTGGATCTGCCGGCTTTGTGCATTCACATCTTTGCTGGTGTCAATCTGCGGCACGCGCACGCCTTCGACGGCGGCGGGCGCGGGCGCCTTCGTCACGCCCATGTTCTGCTTCATCAGCAGCGCCACAATCGCCATCACCACCAGTAAGCCTGCCAAACCCAATACCGCACGCATAGCATCCTCCCTCCATACCGTATGCGGTCTGATTATCGCGCGGCATCGCAGCCAGTGGCAGGCAAGCCCTGGTTGGCCTGCCACAGCTGCACAGCCAGCGCCCGGATCTCATCGGCCAGGTGCAGGCGCTGCAGCCAGTGGCGCGGTATGCCCTGCTCGCCCCAAAAAGCGCCCGCGATCTGGCCGGTGATGGCCGCCGTGGTGTCGGCATCGTCGCCCAGATTCGCGGCCTCCAGCACCGCGTCCTCCAAGCAGTCATGCCTGGCAAAGCACCACAGCGCCGCTTCGAGGCTACGCACCACATAGCCCGAACCGTGGATGTCGTCCCGGCTTTTGGCCAGGTAATGGCCCTGTGCAATCTGCTGCAGCTGGGGGCTGGCCAGCGGCAGATCCGACAATGCCAGCACCTCGTGTTTGGGCCGCCCCTGCAACGCGCGGGCGATGGCGACCGCCAGCAGGCTGCAGGCATCCAGGCACTCGGCCGCGCCATGCGTGGTTTGCGAGCTGAGCGCTGCCTTGACTTGCAGATGCTGCGCATCACCGCTAAAGCGCAGCGCCACAGGTGCTAGCCGCATGATCGAGCCATTGCCAGCGCTGTGCGGGTCGGTGCTGCCAGCCAGGGGCTCGCCAGTCAACAAAAACCGCTGCACCGCTTCTCGCGTGGTCATGCCAATGTCAAAGCAATGGCCGGTGGAACTCCAGTAGCCCCACTGGTACCAGTTGGCATAGCGCGCCATCTGGTCGGCCGGGTCGCAATCACCTTTGGTGACCAGGCTCTCGGCCAGGCACAGCGCCATCGAGGTGTCATCGGTCCACTGGCCCGCGCGCAGCGAGAACGGGCCCCCGCCCAGCATGTCCGTCAGCGGCACAAAGCTACCGCGCGGCTGAAACTCGACCGTGGTGCCCACCGCGTCACCGCAGGCCAGCCCCAGCAGTGCGCCTTGAAAACGGTCCTGAGTTGGCGTCATCACTGGCCTCCGTTGGGCAGCTGCGCGCGCGCCAACATGACGAACGCATCTACGCTATCTGCGCGCCGCGCCAACGCAGGCAGTTGGACGTGGTTGGTGTGTTTCATATCAGTTCTCTTGTCTCTGAGCCAGCCACGAGTGCGCAAACGCGGCCAGGCTGGCATGGGTGGAATGCAGTTGTTGCAGTGCCGGTCCGCAGTTGGGGCTGCCATCGGGTTCGCGCAGTACCAGTGCGCCATGGATGCCTTCGGGCAACCCTGCAAAGTTCGGTAGATAGTCATCCACCAAGGCCAGCGGCTTAAGCTGGGCCAGCGCTGCGGCTTTGGGGCTGCCGCCACTGGCATCGCTACCAGTCGCAATCACCCGCCCAATCGGAAAGCCGAGGGCCTGCAGGTTGCCAAGCCGTGCCTGGGCAAAATGGGGCTGCAGAGCAGTCAGGCACACCAGCTCAAAGCCGGCGGCCTCCAGTTGCTGGCATGCCGCGAGCGCACCGGGTACGGCAGGCAGGGCGGACCAGAACTGCGCATCAAAGCCTGCGCGAAACCGGTGCAGCGCCTCGCCGCTCAACCGCTCCACATCCCAGCGGTCTGCCGCCCAGTAGGCATGGGGGTTGCGCAAGTCAGGGTAGCGGCCAAAAGCACGCCGCCAGGCAGTGGCATAGGCCAGGTTGTAGTCGAGCAGCACGCCATCGGCATCCAGCGCCAATACGCGATGGCCGCTCATTCGTCCAGCCTCTGCAGGTAGGTCACGGGCACGGCGTCGGTCAACCAGACACCATTGTCCGAGCAATAGAACACATGGCCATTGGCGACCATGCCCGCCGCATCCACCCGCAGCAAGGCCAGCTTGCCGTGGCGCCGCCCAACTGCGCCAGCCGTCTCGATGCTGGCGGACAGGTGAACATGGTGGCGCTTTTGGCGTTGCAAGCCTTGCGCCAGGATCGCGTCAAGAAAACGGGTTGCCGTGCCGTGGTAGAGCGCATCCGGTGGGGTGCTGGGGACCAATTGCAGCTCGATGGTTACCGAATGCCCCTGGTTGGCACGGATGCGCTTGCCGTCCTCGCTGAAGGCAAAGCGCTGCTTGGCGCAGCTTGCCACCACTGCCTGCAATTGCACCGGGCTCATGGCTTTGCCACTGCGGGCCAGGCAGGCGAGCAGTTCGTCCGTATGCGCCCAGCCGGCCTCGTCAAGCTCAAGGCCAATGGTCTGCGGGCTGTGGCGCAGCACCAGGCTGAGCAGCTTGCTGCGGCGGGTCACGGTGGTGGACTGCTCGCCGACCGGGGTGTCTTTGGTTGGTTGTTCAAAAGTCATCATCTATCCTTTTTGTAGTTATGCATCTATTAGAGTGCAGTCGTCCCGCCTGCACCACACCTTCAGACTGTAAGTTGTATTGAGCAACTTACATGAGTTGTACAATACAACTCGCTTTCCTATCCGTCAAGGTTTTTTATGGCCTCCAGCGCTGCCAGCCACCAACCCGTTGATTTTGTACGGCCCTATACCACCGTGGATGTGGTGATTTTCAGCGTGGTGGACGGGGCCTTGAAGGTCTTGCTGGTGCAGCGGCCGGTCTCGGGCTCCGAGCCCTTCCCCGGGCGGTGGGCGCTGCCTGGGGGCTTTGTCGACGTGGCGCAGGACAGCGATCTGCAGGCCTGCGCCAACCGCAAGCTGCGCGAGAAGACCAATGTCGCCAGCCCCTACCTGGAGCAGCTGGGCAGCTGGGGCGGGCGCAGCCGGGACCCGCGTGGCTGGTCGGCCACCCATGTCTACTTTGCGTTGATAGCTGCGCAGCCCTTGACCTTGGCCAAGGGCGCTAATGCGGCCGATGTGGCCTGGTTCGAGGTCGATGCCATCTGCGATGGCCCCCCTCTCGCCTTTGACCACAGCGAGATCCTGCGCGCTGCCGCCGAGCGGCTGCGCGGCAAGGTCGAGTACACCTCTCTGCCCGCCTTTTTGCTGCCCGAGCCCTTTACCCTGCCCCAGCTCCAACAGGTGTACGAGACAGTGCTGGGACGGCCGGTAGACAAGAGCGGCTTTCGCACCCGCATGCTGGCAGCGCAATTTTTGCAGGAGGCCGGGCATGTCGAGGGGCCCTCCAACCGCCCGGCCATGGGCTACCGCCTGGCCGACCGCAGCGCGCCGGTGGTGTTTCCGCGCACCTTCAGCCCGCGCGGCTGAACCGGGCTGACCCAAGGACTAAACCGGGTCTGCATGGTGCTTGGGCTGGCACTGCAGTCAGCTTATCTCCGAGCGCAGCGGCCCTCCTGCAGCGACCTGAGATAATCCTGCCCCTATGTCCCTCCTGCCCCACCAGCTCGAACTGCTCTCCCCGGCCCGCGATGCCGATATCGGGATTGAAGCGATCAACCATGGCGCCGATGCCGTCTATATCGGAGGGCCGGCCTTTGGCGCGCGCGCCACGGCGGGCAATGACATCCGCGACCTGGAGCGCCTGATCAAACATGCGCACCGCTTTGGCAGCCGCATCTTCATCACGCTCAACACCATCTTGCGCGACGATGAGTTGGAAGGCGCGCGCCAGATGGCCTGGCAGGTCTACGAGGCCGGGGCGGACGCGCTGATCATCCAGGACATGGGCCTGCTGGAGCTGGACCTGCCCCCGATCCAGCTGCATGCCTCGACCCAAAGCGATATCCGCACACCCGAGAAAGCCCGCTTTCTGCAGGATGCCGGCCTGTCGCAGATCGTGGTGGCGCGTGAGCTGGATCTGCAACAGATCGCCGCCGTGCGCGCCGCCACCGACCCGGCCCGCACGACGATTGAGTTCTTTGTGCATGGCGCCTTGTGCGTGGCCTACTCGGGCCAGTGCTACATCACCCACGCCCACACCGGCCGCAGCGCCAACCGGGGCGATTGCAACCAGGCCTGCCGCCTGCCCTATGAGGTGCTGGACGCCCAGGGCCGCATCATTGCGCATGAAAAGCATGTGCTGTCGATGAAGGACAACAACCAGAGCGACAACCTGCGCGCACTGATCGATGCAGGGGTGCGCAGCTTCAAGATCGAGGGGCGCTACAAGGACATGGGCTATGTGAAGAACATCACCGCCCACTACCGCAAGCTGCTCGACGAGATCATCGAAGAGCGCGAGTTCTCCGAGGCGCCACTGGCGCGCTCGTCCTCGGGCCGGACCAACTTCAGCTTCACGCCCGATCCGGACCAGAACTTCAACCGCGAGTTCACCGATTACTTTGTCAACGGCCGCAAGGACGATATTGGCGCCTTTGACACCCCCAAGACCCCGGGCCGCGCGATCGGCTGGGTCACGAAGGTGGGGGAGAACTTTGTCGAGCTCGAAGCCTCCAGCGGCGACACCGTGCTGCACAACGGCGACGGCCTGTGCTACTACGACCTGCAAAAAGAACTGGTTGGCATGCAGATCAACCGCGCCGAGTCCGTAGATGCAAAGAAATCGCTGTGGCGTGTGTTCCCCAAGGACCCGATCGCCGGCTTCAAGGACCTGCGCAAGGGCCTGGAAGTGAACCGCAACCGCGACATGGCCTGGGTGCGCACCCTGGACAAAAAATCCAGCGAGCGCCGCATTGGCCTGTGGGCCCAGCTGAGCCAAACCCCGGACGGCTTTGCATTGACCTTGACCGATGACGACGGCTTTGTCGGCAGCGCGAGCCTGGTGCAGCCGCACCAAGCCGCCACCGACAGCGAGCGGGCCGAGGCCACCCTGCGCGACCAGCTGGGCCGCTTTGGCGCCACCATTTTCTCGGTGCACGACATCAGCCTGAAACTGGACCAGCCCTGGTTCATCCCGGCATCCGCACTGAACCAGCTGCGCCGCGATGCCGTGGCTGCGCTCGAAGCCGCCCGCGAGGCCGGCTTTGTGCGCCTGCCGCGCGCGCTACCGGTGGAGCCACCCGCGCCCTTCCCGGAGGACACGCTGACCTATCTGTCCAATGTGTTCAACCAGAAGGCGCATGACTTCTATGTGAAGCATGGCGTCAAGGTGATCGACGCGGCCTACGAGAGCAAGGAAGAGGAAGGCGAAGTCTCGCTGATGATCACCAAGCACTGCGTGCGCTTCTCGATGAGCCTGTGCCCCAAGCAGGCCAAGGGCGTCATCGGCGTCAAGGGCACCATCAAGGCCGAGCCCCTGCAGCTGATCAATGGCAAGGAAAAGCTGACCCTGCGCTTTGACTGCAAGCCCTGCGAGATGCATGTGGTCGGCAAGATGAAGCGCTCGGTCATCAACCAGCATGCCAAGGAGATGCAGGAGTTCCCAATGCAGTTCTACCGCACCAGGCCTGCGGTGGTGCGTACTTGAGCAGGCCAACCGCCCGCATCAAGAAAAAAGCTGCAGAAGCCAAGCTTTGCAGCTTTTTTTTCACCAAGGCCCAGGAGCTCAGGTCAATCCTTCGTCCCGGCTGTCCGCAATGGGCAGTCCCTTGATAAAACCGGTCAGGTGCTGGCCTCGGCGCTTTCGCGCGACTCCAGTGCACGGTTGATGCCCAGGGCCGCCAAGGTACAGACGGCACCCGACAGCAGATAAAGGCACACAGCGATCAGGCCGAACTTGGCTGACAAGCCCAGCGCCACCAGCGGTGCAAAGGCCGCGCCCACCAGCCAGGCCATGTCGGTAGACAGTGCCGCGCCGGTGTAACGATAGCGCGCCGAGAAGTTGGCGGTGACCGTGCCGGACGACTGGCCGTAGGACAGGCCCAGCAGCACAAAGCCGACGATGATGAAGATATTGTTACCGGTCACGCCACTGGACAGCAGCTTGGGCGTCGCCAGGCTGAATAGCGCAATCAGCACCGCCATCGCGCCCAGGGTATTGCGCCGGCCAAAACTGTCTGCCAGCTTGCCCGAGGCCACAATGGCCAGCGCCGCGCAGAAGGCCCCCAGAATCTGCACCCCCAGCACATGGGTGATGGGCTGGTCCGAATAGAGCGAAATCCAGGACAGCGGAAACACGGTGACCAGGTGGAACAGCGCAAAGCTGGCCAGCGCGGCAAAAGCGCCGATCGCCACATGGCTGCCCTCCTCGTCGATCAGGCGGGTGACGCTGACGGGTTCCAGCTCGCGCTCCTGCATCGCCTGGGTGTAGGTCTGGCCCAGCACCAGTTGCAGCCGGGCAAACAGGGCCACCACGTTCACCGCAAAAGCGACATAGAACGGATAGCGCCAGCCAAAGCTGAGGAACTCGGCCTTCGACAGCGCGCTGTACAAGTAGGCGAACAGGCCGGCAGCCAGCACAAAGCCCAGTGGCGCGCCCAGCTGGCCGATCATCGCGTACCAGCCTCGGCGGTTGCTCGGCGCGTTCATCGCCAGCAGCGACGGCAGCCCATCCCAGGAGCCGCCCAGCGCCAGACCCTGGGCAAAGCGGAACAGCGCCAGCAGCCAGATGGCGGTGCGGCCCAGTACGTCATACCCGGGTAAAAAGGCGATACCAACCGTGGAAACGCCCAGTAAAAACAGGGCCACTGTCATTTTGGCGGCACGTCCCCAGCGGCGCTGAATGGCCATCGAGATGGCGGTGCCGACCGGTCTGGCGACAAAAGCGATGGAAAACACCGCAAATGACAGCAACGTGCCATTGAGCTGAGAAAAGTTGGGAAAAAAGACGCTTGGAAAGACCAAGACCGCCGCTATGCCAAATACGAAAAAATCAAAATACTCTGACGAACGGCCGATAATCACCCCGACCGCGATCTCGCCAGGTGTTACATCTTCTTCAGAATGGGCACGGGGACGGGGATCAGCACCGGGGGTGCCGCCGACAGGAGATGCTGTGTAACCGAGACTACTCATACAAAAGCTCCTTCCTCAAGCTGTTACCGGCCTGCTGAGACCGTACCTTTACCAGGAGCCTAGCTGGGTACTTTCTGAGAGGGCGTAGGACAAAATGTCCAATCGACAGGCCTGCCTCTAGCATTTACATTTGGGGGGATTTTGCAATCCATGTTTATACCTAAGCGCGCTAGCCGTGCCCTTTCGCATGCCTGATCTCAACAAACTTCGCGGGCCCTCACGGCTCGTTGCGGCGTTACTGGTTGCCGCCAGCCTTGCAGGCTGTAATACCGTCGTTCTCAACCCTGCGGGTGACGTGGCGGCGCAGTCCGGCAATCTGGTGATCATCGCCACGTTGCTGATGCTGATCATCATCGTTCCGGTGATCGTGCTGATCCTCTTGTTCGCGTTCAAGTACCGCGAAAGCAATGAGCCCGCCGACTACGATCCCGAGTGGCACCACTCGACGGTGCTGGAGTTGGTGATCTGGTCCGTTCCTCTGCTGATCATCATCGCGCTGGGCGCCCTGACCTGGATCTACACCCACAAGCTCGACCCCTACCGTCCTCTGGACCGCATTGACGCCAACCGCCCACTGGCTGCAGACGTCAAGCCGCTGGAGGTCGAAGTCGTGGCCATGGACTGGAAGTGGCTGTTCATCTACCCCGAGCAAGGCATTGCCACCATCAACGAGCTGGCTGCGCCCGTGGACCGTCCGATCCGCTTCAAGCTGACCGCCACCACCACGATGAACGCGTTCTACGTGCCTGACCTGGCCGGCATGATCTATGCCATGCCATCGATGCAGACGCAGTTGAACGCCGTGATCAACAAGCCTGGCGTGTACAAGGGCATGAGCTCGCACTACAGCGGCTCGGGCTTTGCCGGCATGACCTTCAAGTTCCACGGCCTGAGCAATGGTGACTTCGACGCCTGGGTGCAAAAGGCCAAGACCGAAGGCGCTACCTTGGACCGTGCTGAATACGTGAAGCTGGAAAAGCCCAGCGAGCGCGATCCTGTGCGCCTGTTCAGCACCGTCGACAGCACCCTGTACCACGCCGTGCTCAACCGCTGCGTTGAAGCGGGCAAGATGTGCATGGACGAGATCATGGCCAAGGATGCGATGGCCAACATGAAGGCCCGTGCAGCTGCAGGCAAGAGTGTTTCGCTGATCCCTGAGGACGACGTGTGCACGGTGGCCAACGCCCCTGCCGTGGTCGCCTCCCTGGGCGAGCCAGCGCCTGGCACCCCCGTGGCGCAGTAACCCCATCGAGAATTTTCAAAGAGACTCAATATGTCCGTAGCTACAAACGTAAGCCATGACCCGCTCCTCGGGCGGCTGACATGGAATGACATACCGATGGTGCATGAGCCCATCGTGTTGTGGACCTTCATCGCCGTGGTCCTGGGCGGCCTCGTGGTCGTCGCCGGTATCACCAAGTTCAAGCTTTGGGGTCCGCTGTGGAAGAACTGGATCTGCTCCATCGACCACAAGAACATCGGGATCATGTACATGATCCTGGGCCTGGTCATGTTCCTGCGCGGCTTTGCCGACGCGATCATGATGCGTGGCCAGCAGGCGCTGGCCGCCGGTGAATCGATGGGCTACCTGCCCCCGCACCACTATGACCAGATCTTCACCGCCCACGGCGTGATCATGATCTTCTTCGTGGCCATGCCTTTTGTGACCGGCCTGATGAACTATCTGGTGCCGCTGCAAATCGGTGCGCGTGACGTGGCCTTCCCGTTCCTGAACAACTTCAGCTTCTGGATGACCACCTCCGGCGCCGTGCTGGTGATGGCCTCGCTGTTCGTCGGTGAGTTCTCCACGCTGGGCTGGCTGGCCCTGTCGGGTCTGGGCGAATACCACCCGGGCGTGGGTCTGGATTACTACATCTGGGCGCTGCAGATTGCCGGGGTCGGGACGACCTTGTCCGGTATCAACCTGATTGTGACCATCATCAAGATGCGCGCGCCTGGCATGAACCTGATGAAGATGCCTATCTTCACCTGGACCTCGCTGTGCACCAACGCGCTGATCGTGGCTTCGTTCCCGATCCTGACCGCTGTGCTGGTGCTGATGACCTTGGACCGCTACGTCGGCACCAACTTCTTCACCAACGAGCTGGGCGGGAACCCCATGCTGTATGTGAACCTGATCTGGATCTGGGGCCACCCAGAGGTCTACATCCTGATCCTGCCTGCGTTCGGTGTGTTCTCTGAAATCGTTGCGACCTTCTCGCGCAAGCGCCTGTTCGGCTACACCTCGATGGTGTATGCGACCGTGTGTATCACCATCCTGTCCTGGCTGGTGTGGCTGCACCACTTCTTCACCATGGGGTCCGGTGCCAGCGTGAACTCGTTCTTCGGCATCACGACGATGATCATCTCGATCCCGACCGGCGCCAAGATCTTCAACTGGCTGTTCACGATGTACCGTGGCCGCATCAAGTTCACCGTGCCCATGCTGTGGACCGTGGGCTTCATGCTGACCTTCACCATCGGTGGTATGACCGGTGTGCTGCTGGCCGTGCCGCCTGCTGACTTCGTGCTGCACAACTCGCTGTTCCTGATCGCCCACTTCCACAACGTGATCATTGGTGGCGTCGTGTTTGCCGTGTTCGCCGGTATCAACTACTGGTACCCCAAGGCCTTCGGCTACCGCCTCGACGAGTTCTGGGGCAAGGCATCGTTCTGGTTCTGGTTCTTCGGCTTCTGGGTTGCGTTCACCCCGCTGTACGTGCTGGGTCTGATGGGTGTGACCCGCCGCGTCAACCACTACGAAGACACCTCGCTGCAGATCTATTTCATCATCGCTGCCTTCGGTGCCGTGCTGATCGCGCTGGGTATCGCCTGCTTCTTCATCCAGTTGTTCGTCAGCTACCTCAAGCGCGACCAGCTGCGTGATGTGACCGGTGACTGCTGGAACGGCCGTACCCTGGAATGGGCAACCTCGTCGCCTCCTCCCCAGTACAACTTCGCCTTCACGCCAGCCGTGCATGACAGCGACGCCTGGTGGGACATGAAGAAGCACAGCTACAAGCGCAAGCTCGACGGTTTCGTGGAAATCCACATGCCCAAGAACACCGGCGCCGGCTTCGTGATCTCGATGATCGCCCTGGTCTTCGGCTTCGCGATGATCTGGCACATGTGGTGGATCGCAGGCATCAGCTTTGCCGGCATCGTGTTGGCTTCGATCATCCACACCTTCAACTACAAGCGTGACTACTACATCCCTGCAAGCGAAGTAGCAGCCACCGAAGAAGAACGTACCCAACTGTTGGCCCGCCATGTCTAATCACAACACCCTCGCCGGCGCGACCGGTACCCGTGACTACTTCCTCAAGGAAGAACCGCACGTTGAAAATGGCACCGCTCTGGGCTTCTGGCTCTACCTGATGAGCGACTGCCTGATCTTTGCTGCCCTCTTCGCCACCTATGGCGCGCTGGGCCGCAACTATGCAGGCGGTGCAGGTGGCGCCGAGCTGTTCGACCTGAGCCTGGTGGCCATCAACACCGCCTTGCTGCTGCTGTCGTCCATCACCTTCGGCTTTGCCATGCTGGCCAAGCAAAAGGGCTCGGTCAAGGGCACCGTCGTCTGGCTGATCATCACCATGCTGTTTGGCGCCGGTTTCCTGGGCGTGGAACTGTATGAGTTCCACCACCTGATCCATGTGGGCGCTGGCCCGCAGAGCAGCGCTGCGATGTCGGCCTTCTTTGCACTGGTGGGCACCCACGGTCTGCACGTGACCTTTGGTCTGGTGTGGCTGGTGGTGCTGCTGCTGCAAATCGGCAAGCACGGCCTGACCCGTGAGAACAACCGCCGCCTGATGTGCCTGTCGATGTTCTGGCACTTCTTGGACGTGGTCTGGATCGGCGTCTTCTCCTTCGTATATTTGATGGGAGTGCTGTAAATGAGCGCACAACATAACCACGCAGCACACGGCCACGATGACCACGGTCACGACGATGGCCCACACAGCACCTTCTCGGGCTACATGATCGGCTTTTTCCTGTCGATCATCCTGACGGCCATCCCCTTCGCTGTGGTGATGGGCGATGTGTTTGAGAACCGCACCACCACCGTGGTCGTGATCGCCTTCTTCGCGGTCGTGCAGATCATCGTGCACATGGTCTACTTCCTGCACATGAACGGCAAGATCGAAGGCGGCTGGACCCTGATGTCCACCATCTTCACCATCGTGTTCGTGGCCGTGACCCTGGCCGGTACCTTGTGGGTCATGTACCACATGAACACCAACATGATGCCTGGCCACAACCACAACCCGGCCGCCGTGACCCAGCAGCAACCTGCTGCCAGCGAAGGCCACACCAACCACTAAGCTGTTTTGACCAACGAAACGCAACGGAATGCACAGGGCCAGCCCCGGCATTCCGCACTTTTTCAGGCGATGCTCGCAACCGTGGGCATCGCCTTGTTCTTGGGCTTTTGCGCCTTGGGCACCTGGCAGGTCTACCGCCTGCAGTGGAAGCTCGACCTCATCGAGCGGGTCGAGCGCCGGGTGCACAGCGCGCCCCAACCCGTCCCCGCAGTAGCCAGCTGGCCCCAGCTCGACGCCAAGGCGCTGGAATACCAGCCCAGCCAGCTGCAAGGCCAGTGGCTGACGGACAAGACCGTGCTGACCCAGGCCACCACGGCGCTGGGTTCGGGCGCTTGGGTGCTCACGCCGCTGCAGCGTGCCGATGGCAGCCAGGTGCTGGTCAACCGCGGCTTTGTGCCCGACGCCTTGCGCCGTGACTGGGCAGGCGGCCCGCAGCTGACAGCAGCGACGCCCACGAGCGAGGTCAGCGTGACCGGCTTGCTGCGCGCTACCGAGCCCAAGGGCGGCTTTCTGCGCGACAACGACCCGCAAGCCCAGCGCTGGTTCTCGCGCGATGTGCAGGCCATTGCACAGGCGCAGGGCCTGGCGCAGGTGGCACCGTTCTTCATCGACGAAGGCCTGCCCGATGGCAGCGCCGAGCTGGTGGGCGAGCAAAAGCGCAGCAGCGCCAGCGACCTGCAAGGCCAGCAGTGGCCACGCGCAGGGCTCACGCAGGTTCGCTTTGTCAACAACCACCTGGTCTATGCGCTGACCTGGTATGGCCTGGCCCTGATGGTGGTGGGCGCCACCTGGCTGGTTCTTCGCAAACGCAAGGGCGCGCGTTAGCCACGGTGCAGTTACCGGCGCCCGTCGGCGCCGGTAACACTGGCAGGCGCAAGGCCTGCCGACTGCCGCCCATTCCTGCGGCACAGTCCTGCGGCACAATTGCACGGTGCCACTGTCCATCCCCTCCCCGTTTCAGGTCACCCACACCACTGACCGCCAGAACATGCAGCTGCTCATCCAGCTGCGCTGGCTGGCGGTGGTGGGCCAGGTGGTCACCATCTCGCTGGTCCGCTGGGGCTTTGACATCTACCTGCCGCTGTACGAGATGTTTGCCGTGCTGGCCGGCCTGGTCATCACTAACCTGATCTGCGTCTGGTGGCTGCGCTGGCGCCAGCACGACATCTCCTCCAGCGATCTGTTTGTGGCGCTGCTGGCCGATGTGGGGGCGCTCAGCCTGCAGCTCTACCTGAGCGGCGGCGCCAACAACCCCTTCATTACCTTGTTCCTGCTCCAGGTCACCTTGGGGGCGGTGCTGCTCAAGCCGTTCTATGCCTGGGGCATTGTGGTGGTCACCGGCAGCTGCGCGGTGGCGCTGGCCTTTTTCTACCAGCCGCTGCAGATCATGAGCCACCGCAGTGGCGCCATGCATGCGCTGTACCTGCTGGGGCTGCTGATCAGCTTTGGGCTCAATGCGATCTTGCTGGTCTCCTTCATCAACCGCATCATGTCCAACCTGCAGCTGCGCGATGCGCGCCTGGCCGACCTGCGCCAGCGCGCGGCCGAAGAGGAGCACATCGTGCGCATGGGCCTGCTGGCCAGCGGCGCCGCCCATGAGCTGGGCACGCCGCTGTCGACGCTGGCGGTGATTCTGGGCGACTGGCAGCGCATGCCCTCGATCGCGCAAGACAGCGAACTGATGGAGGACCTGCACGAGATGGAGCACCAGGTGCAGCGCTGCAAATCCATCGTCACCGGCGTGCTGCTGTCGGCCGGTGAGACGCGCGGCGACGCGCCGCAGAGCACCACCTTGGTCACCTTCATGGACCGGGTCGCCGCGCAGTGGCAAAGCCACCGCCAGCCCGGCAACTTCGTCTACCGCAAGCAGGTCGCGCGCGATATTCCGATCATCTCGGATACCTCGTTGCAACAGATGATTTTCAATGTGCTGGACAATGCACTAGAGGCCTCACCCGGCTTTGTCCAGCTTGTGGTGGAATGCCCCGCGCAGGACGATGCCCAGCTGGTGCTGCAGGTGACCGACAGCGGCCCGGGTTTCAAGAGCGAGATCCTGGCCCACCTGGGCAAGCCCTACCAGTCCACCAAACAGCGCCCTGGCGGTGGCCTGGGCCTGTTCCTGGTGATGAATGTGGCCCGCTCGCTGGGCGGCCATGTCGAGGCCCGCAACCGCGAACAGCACCTGGGCGGCGGCGCGGCCGTGCGCATCAGCCTGCCGCTGGCCTCCATTGCCCTGGATGACGAACCACACTATGACGCCAACCCAAGAACGCCTCTTACTCCTGGTTGAAGACGATGCCGCCTTTGCCCGCACGCTGCGCCGCTCCTTTGAGCGACGTGGCTACCGCGTGCTCCATGCCAGCAGCGCCGACGAAGTGGCGCAACTCTTGCAGACCGAGCGCCCGCAGTACGCGGTGATGGACTTGAAGCTGGCCGGCCACGCCTCGGGCCTGTCCTGCGTGCAGTTGCTGCATGCGCAAAACCCCGAGGCACTGATTGTGGTGCTGACCGGCTACGCCAGCATTGCCACGGCGGTGGAGGCCATCAAGCTGGGCGCCTGCCACTACCTGGCCAAGCCTTCCAACACCGACGACATCGAGGCGGCCTTCAGCCGGGTCGAAGGCAGCACCGAAGTCGATCTGACCGCCGCCACCACCTCCATCAAGACGCTGGAGTGGGAGAAGATCCACGAGACCCTCGCCGAGACCGGCTTCAACATCTCCGAGACCGCGCGCCGCCTGGGCATGCACCGGCGCACCCTGGCGCGCAAGCTCGACAAGCAGCACGTTCGTTAAGAACCTGCTCAACTGGGCTCAGACAGCGTCCATACAGGCCTGCACCAAGGCCTGCAGCACCGGCGATCGCTGCTTGCCCTGGCGCTGCAGCAGCGAAAACTGGCGCCGCATCGGCGGCAACAGGCTGTGCAGCACGGCCAGCTCGCCGCGCTCGATCCAGGGCTGGGCAATGACGCGTGACAGGCAGCTGATGCCCGCCCCGCGCGCCACCGCCGTGCAAATGGCTTCGGAGCTGCCCAGCACCGCCGCAATCGGCCATTCCCGCAGCTGGGACAGCACGGTAAACTCCACTGCCTCGCGCGTACCCGAGCCCTCTTCACGCAGTAGCCAACGGCAAGCGCCCAGCTGCTGGGCGCTGACAGGGCTGTGGCCGGCAGCGGCCACCAGCGCATGGCCCGGCGCGGCAATCAGCACCAGCTCATCCTCGCGCCAGGGCTGCACCTCCAGCGCCGGCCAGTGGCTCACCCCTTCGATAAAGCCCAGGTCCACACTGGCCTCGCCCACCGCCTCGGCCACCTCGCGCGTATTGCCGATCACCACCTCAAACCGCACCAGCGCATAGCGCTGCATGAAGTCCGCCAGGATGGCCGGCAGCACATGGTTGGCAATCGTGGTGCTGGCCGCCAGCCGCAGCACCACGGGCGCCATCGGCTCGGTCTGCTGCGTGGCCTGCTCCAGCTGCAAGGCCAGCTCCAGCAAGCCTTGCGCTTGCGGCCACAGGCTGCGCCCCAGATCATTGAGCACCAGGCGCTTGCCGCTGCGCGCAAACAGCTGCGCGCCCAGGCCCGCCTCCAGCTGCTGCAAAGCGGCGCTGACCGCTGATTGCGACAGGCCGATGGCCTGGGCCGCAGCGACGGTGCTGCCGCTGTGGGCGATGGCGCAGAAGACCTCCCACTGGCGCAGGCTGAGATGGAGCATATTGATGGCGCACAAGGCGCTTGGGTTGATAAAAAATATCTACCTATTTTATCGGTAGATATTAACCAAACAATTAGTTATACAGATATAAGAATAATTTCTATAGTGATTCCATATCGCCCGGCAGGCCACCGCTTTTGGCCCTGCCAGGGCCTCTGGAACCGCCCATGTCACTCGCCCCCCTCTCCCTCCCCCAACTGCGCAACGGCCACTGGCTCGATGGCGCCAAACGCCTGGCACCGGGCCTGCTGCTGTGTGCGGCCATTGCCTGGCTGGCCAGCACGCTCGCGGCCCTGCCCTGGTTTGGCAGCCATGGGCTGAGCGCGCTCACGCTGGCCATCGTCATCGGCATGCTGGTGGGAAATACTGTCTACGGCTGGGTGCAGGCGCCGGCGGCTGCGGGGGTGGGCCTGTCCAAGCAGCAGCTGCTGCGCCTGGGCATCATCCTCTATGGCCTGCGCCTGACCTTCCAGGACATCGCCGCCGTCGGCGCCAGCGGCGTGCTGATCGATGCGCTGATGCTCGGCAGCACCTTTGTGCTGGCGCAGTGGCTGGGCCAGCGCTGGCTGGGGCTGGATGCCCGCACCAGCATGCTGGTGGGCGCGGGCAGCGCCATCTGCGGCGCAGCGGCCGTGCTGGCCACCGCCCCGGTGGCCAAGGCGCGCGCCGATGATGTGGCGGTCGCCATCGCCACCGTGGTGGTCTTTGGCACCGTGGGCACCTTTTTGTACCCGGTGCTCTACCAGTGGCTCGCGCCCAGCCTGCAGATGAGCGAGTCCGGCTATGGCCTCTGGGTGGGCTCGACCGTGCATGAGGTGGCGCAGGTGGTCGCTGCTGGCGGCGCCATCAGCAGCAGCGCGGCCGACACCGCCGTGGTCGCCAAGATGGTGCGGGTGATGATGCTGGCCCCGTTTCTGATCGCGCTGTCGCTGTGGCTGGCCAGGCGCCCTGGCAGCGCTGCAGCGGTCCGGCAGCCGGCAGCCGGTGGCGCCGTGCAGGCCCGCCAGATCACCATTCCCTGGTTTGCGTTGGGCTTTGTCGCAGTCGCGGGCATCCATTCGCTGGGCGTCATCCCTGCGCAGGCGCTCGCCATCGGTGTGCAGTGGGACAACGCCTTGCTGACGATGGCGATGGCCGGCCTGGGGCTCACCACCCATGTGCGCGCCGTGCGGGCTGCGGGCATCAAGCCCTTGCTGCTGGCCCTGGTGCTGTTTGTCTGGCTGGTGCTGGGCGGGCTGGCGGTCAATACCTGGCTCTGAGGGGGCTCGGGGCTCTGCGGCCTCATAAGCTCATACCCAAAAAATCGTTGGCCCGGCGCGCAAAACTGCTACAACAACCAACGATTCATTCCGCCAAGCACACAAGGATTCCAACACCATGCGCATCGAGACATTGGCCGTTCACGCAGGCTATTCGCCCGACCCCACTACCAAGGCTGCGGCCGTGCCCATCTACCAAACGGTGGCCTACGCCTTTGACAGCGCGCAGCACGGCGCCGACCTGTTTGACCTGAAGGTGCCCGGCAATATCTACACCCGCATCATGAACCCGACCACCGATGTGCTGGAAAAGCGCGTGACCGCGCTCGAAGGCGGCATTGCCGCGCTGGCGCTGGCCTCGGGCATGGCAGCGATCACCGCAGCTATCCAAACGCTGGCCGAAGCGGGCGACAACATCGTCTCGGCCAGCACCTTGTATGGCGGCACCTACAACCTGTTTGCCCATACCTTTCCGCAGCAGGGCATTGAGGTGCGCTTTGCCGATCCACGCGACCCGGCCAGCTTTGGCGCCTTGATCGACAACAAGACCAAGGCCGTGTTCATCGAGTCCATCGGCAACCCCTTGGGCAATGTGACCGATATCCGCGCGCTCGCCGATGTGGCCCACCGCCATGGTGTGCCGCTGATCGTGGACAACACCGTGCCCTCGCCCTATCTGCTGCGCCCCATCGAGCATGGCGCCGACATCGTCGTCCATTCGCTCACCAAGTACCTGGGCGGCCATGGCACCAGCGTGGGCGGCGCCATCGTCGATAGCGGCAAGTTCCCCTGGGCCGAGCACAAGGCGCGCTTCAAGCGCCTCAATGAACCCGATGTGAGCTACCACGGCGTGGTCTACACCGAAGCGCTGGGCCCTGCGGCCTACATCGGCCGCGCGCGCGTCGTGCCGCTGCGCAATATGGGCGCAGCCATTTCGCCGCAGAACGCCTTCCAGATCCTGCAAGGCATCGAGACCCTGGCGCTGCGCATGGACCGCATCTGCGAGAACACGCAAAAGATTGCCGAGACGCTGCAAAAGCACCCCAAGGTGGCCTGGGTGCGCTATGCGGGCCTACCGGACCACCCGGACCATGCCACCTTGCAAAAGCAGTCGGGCGGCCGCGCCTCGGGCATTCTGTCCTTCAGCCTCAATGCCGCAGACGGCGAAGGGCGCGCCGCCGGTGCCCGCTTTCTGGATGCGCTGCAGCTGTTCACCCGCCTGGTCAATATTGGCGATGCCAAATCGCTGGCGACGCACCCGGCTTCGACCACGCACCGCCAGTTGGACAGCGCAGAGCTGGAGAAAGCCGGCGTGAGCGAAGGCATGGTGCGCCTGTCGGTCGGCATCGAGCATGTCGATGACCTGCTGGCCGATCTGGAGCAGGCGCTGGCCAAGGTCTGAGGGGCCGTCGCACGCAAAAAAAGAGCCGCTTTCAACAAGCGGCTCAAACACAGTGCTCTGTGGCTCCTGGATCACCAGGAGCGGGCATGAGGACCTGTTTAGAAGCGGTAGCCCACACCTACACCCAGCAACCAAGGATCCACCTTAAAAGTGCCCACCTTGGTGCCGGCCGAGCGCACATCGGTCTTGATGTAGACCTTCTTCACGTCGACGTTGATCGACCAGTGCTTGTCCAGCATGTAGTCAAAGCCGATCTGCAGCGCCGGGCCAAAGCTGTTCTTCTTGATCGATGGATCGAGCGCGGCCTCAACAGCCGGTGCAAAGTTCACGTTCGAGAAGCGCGTGTAGTTCACACCAGCGCCTAGGTAGGGCTTGAAGGCGCCCATATTGGTGAAGTGGTACTGCGCGAGCAGGCTGGGCGGCAGGTGCTTGAGCGTGCCGATCTTGGCGCCGTCCGAGCGCAGGTCATGCTTTTGCGGGTAGGTCAGCACCAGCTCTGCCGCGATATTGGGCGTGAAGAAGTAGCTCACATCCACTTCGGGAATCGTCTTGTCATTGATCGACAGGCCCAGGCCGGTGGAGTCCTTGTTGGCGCTGTCCAGATGCACGGCGCGCACACGCACTTGCCAGGGGCTTTGCGCCTCTTGCGCCATCGCCGCGCCCGACGCCATTGCATATACAGCTGCCGCTGCCAACATCATTTTTTTCATCGTCATTGCCCTCGCTGCGATCTTGCTCGCATGGATTGAAAAGTAGCTGAACCCAGGCCGCATCTGCATGTCCCCACCCGCGCCAAGCGCCGTATCTGAAGGCGGCAGAGCTGTTTCTGCTGTCCATGTCTGCATCTTCTGCTTAAGCGGGCTGCGCGGCCCTGACCCAGATCAACGAGACAAAACAAGCGATGAAAAAAGGCGGCCCGCTGTTGCGATGCCGCCTTCTGCCTCTTGCTGCGCCGCGCCCGAGGGACGCGGCCAGCAGCCATGCGCTGCTGCTTGCGATCAGTGCCCGCGCAGCTTGTGCCAGGCCTCCACCGCCAGCACCACCAGGCCACCAATGGCTGCGCCAACAGCCACATGCACCAGCGTTGGGGCCAGCAGTGCCACCACGCCACCCATCGGGGCTACGGTGCTCTCCAACCAATGCTCGATCGGGCCCATGCCATGCACCAGCAGGCTGCCACCCACCATGAACATCGCAGCCGTTCCGACAATCGACAGGCCACGCATCAGCCAGGGCGTAAACGCAATCAGGCCCCGGCCCAGGGCCTGGGCTGCGGCACTGGTCTTGCGCATCAGCCACATGCCAACATCGTCCATGCGCACAATGCCGGCGACCAGACCATAGACAAACACGGTGATCGCCAGCGCCACAGCGACCAACACCGCAAACTGCTCGGCAATCGGCTTGCTGGCAACAGTGCCCAGCGCAATCGCCATGATCTCGGCCGACAAGATGAAGTCGGTGCGCACCGCGCCGGCCACCTTGGCCTTTTCATAGGCCACCGGGTCCATGTTCTTCTCGTTGGCCGCTTTGACCGATGAAGGGGCTACGCCCATTTGAGCGGCCTGCGCCGACTCCTTGACGGCATCGTGGGTGTGCTGGGGCTTGTGGAACAGGCTCAGCACCTTCTCCACCCCTTCAAAACACAGAAAAGCGCCACCAATCATCAGCAGCGGTGTGATCAGCCAGGGCGCAAAGGCGCTGATCAACAGCGCGGCCGGCACCAGGATGGCCTTGTTCTTCAGCGAGCCCTTGGCCACGGCCCAGACCACCGGCAACTCCCGGTTGGCCTTGACCCCAGTCACCTGCTCGGCGTTCAGCGCCAGGTCGTCGCCCAGCACCCCCGCGGTCTTCTGCACCGCCACCTTGGTCTGCGTGGCCACATCGTCCAGGATGGCCGTGCTCTTGCCCGCAGCCGTCTTGGTCATCAGCGCCACATCGTCAAGCAAGGTCGCAATATCATCGAGCAACATCAACAAACCAGCACCAGCCATTACGCACTCCCAATCCAAATTCGGTGGCAAATCATAGCGATTTCGCGGTGCAATGCCGTGTCAGACCCTATAAAACGGTGATTTCTACGTTTTGTTGGAGCTTGTTCACAAAACTTTATGCAGGCCTTGTCAACAACTTCAGCGCGCGGCCCGTTGTACACCCATCTACACCAGAAAGGTGAAAGGACTGAAATGACTGAAGTGTTTGCTATTTGGCCTGAAGACGAACGTGACCGTAAGCGTGCTCCTGCCCGCTTCTGATACCAGCGCAGCCTGCAAGCGGTTGAGCCAGAACTAAAAACCCGGCACCCGCAGCAATTGCAAGCCCACTGATCTTTCTCACTTAAGCCCCGCTCTGCGGGGCTTTGTTTTGCCTGTAGCAACGCTCCTACAGCGCAAAACGCAGCCAAGCCCTCTGCCACGCCAGCGGAGGGCTTTGATTTTATACGGCCACCATGTGCTCGTACAGAATCAGCGAGCCAATGGCAATCAGCACGACACCACCCACCGCTTCTGCCCAGCGGCCCGTGATATTGCCCAGAATGCGGCCGACCATCACGCCCAGGGTCACCATCGCAAAGGTGGCAAAACCAATGCTGAGCGCAACGACGGTGATGTTCACATCCAGAAAGGCCAGGCCCACGCCTACCGCCATCGCGTCAATACTGGTGGCAAAGCCCGTGGCGACCAGCAGCCAGAAGCCATGGCGCGCGGGCCGGCTCATCTCGGGCTCATCGGCACTTTGGAAGGCACCCAGCACCATGCGGCCGCCCAGCACCAAGAGCAGCACAAAGGCAATCCAGTGGTCCCAGGCCTTCACATAATCGGCCGCGGCATAGCCCAGCGCCCAGCCCACCAGCGGCGTGATGGCTTCGATGACACCAAAGATCAGGCCGGTGCGCAGCGCCTCGGACCAACGGGGTTTGACAAGGGCAGAGCCTTTGCCAATCGCGGCAGCAAAGGCATCGGTGGACATGGCAAGCGCCAACAGGGAAATGGAAGCAGCGTTCATCGGAGGTTCTTCTAGGACAGTCGGGCATGAGCACAACGGCACGCCACCACTGCCCGACCGAGGTCGTGCTGGCATGCCGATGGTCTCGCCAACCGAAGAACGGATGTCTGCGCCACAGCATGCGAAATGCCGAGTATGTTGACGCAGACGCTTCCAGCGCGGAAGCAGGCTACTCCCCAAGGGAAGCCGCAGTCTAAACGCTGCGCAGCGCTTAGGAGCACATGGCCCCAACCGCGCCAAGTTCTTTAGGAATGGATCGTATTTCCGTCTTGCTGTTGCGGCCTGGACCCAGCAAAACGCCAACCGCTACAAGCCGAAACATGAGCAAGCTCATGTATTGCAGCTCTCCCTTGGCACCCTCTGACAGAGGCAGCCAAGGCGTCTCCCAAGTAACAGCGTGGCACTTCACCCAGGGTTGCCCCTAGTTCATTTTCAGGTGTTTTGTATACACTTAATGTATGCATATGTGCACACAACGCATAGCCATTGAGGCCTGTCTTGTGCTGCACATGCCATGCATGGACCCGCGCACATGACGAGACAAACCCGGCCGCCAGGCCGCTAATAAGGCGCAGCTGGATGCGCCCGATCCAAGGATGTCAATGACCGATCTTGCAGCAGACCAGAACGCAGGCTTTGCCTTCAACCCCGCACAGCAGCGCCCCGCAGCGGCCGGTGCATTGCCCGCCGGCGTATGCCCATCGCTCTACAACAAAGACCTCGCGCCCACCAAGAAAGACAGCCGCTCCTGGGGTGCCTACAGCCTGTTCACGCTCTGGGCCAATGATGTGCACAGCCTGGGCAACTACGCCTTTGCCATCGGCCTGTTTGCGCTGGGCCTGGGTGGCTGGCAGATTCTGACGGCGCTGATGATGGGCGCTGCCTTGCTGTTTGTGCTGCTGACCTTGTCGGGCTTCATGGGCCCCAAGACGGGTGTGCCTTTTCCGGTGATGAGCCGCATCAGCTTTGGCACCCGGGGCGCGCAGATCCCGGCCTTGATCCGGGGCGGTGTCGCGATTGCCTGGTTCGGCATCCAGACCTACCTGGCCTCCAAGGTGCTCGATGTACTGTTGATCACCCTCTTCCCCAGCCTGCAGGTGCTGCTGGCGCACCAGGTGCTGGGCCTGCCGGTGCTCGGCTGGATCAGCTTTAGCCTGCTGTGGGTGGTGCAGACGATGATTGCCTGCTGGGGCATGGAGAGCATCCGCAAGTACGAGGCCTTTGCCGGCCCGGTGATTCTGGTGACCTTTATCGCGCTGGCCGGCTGGGTGCTGTACAGCTCGGGCGGCAAGATCCAGTGGACGGCGCCCAAGCCCAGCACCGGTGCGGCGATGTGGGTGCAGATCATGGGCGCAGCCTCGCTGTGGGTCGCCATCTATGGCACCTTTGTGCTCAATTTCTGTGACTTCACCCGGGGCGCCACCTCACGCAGCGCCGTGGTCAAGGGTAACTTCTGGGGCATCCCCATCAACATGCTGATCTTCGGCCTGATCGTCGTCGTGCTGACCGGCGGCCAGTTGGCGATTGACGGCACGCTGATCCTGAGCCCCACCGACATCGTCGAGAAGATCCCCAACAAGCCCTTGCTGGTGCTCGCCAGCCTGTCGCTGCTGATCCTGACCATCGCCGTCAACCTGATGGCCAACTTTGTCGCACCCGCTCTGGCCCTGGCCAACCTGCTGCCGCGCCAGCTCAACTTCCGCCGCGCGGCCCTCGTCAGCGCCATCCTCGGCTTTGTGATCCTGCCCTGGAACCTCTACGACTCACCGCTGGTGATCCTGTATTTCCTGGGCGGTCTGGGCTCGTTCCTCGGCCCACTGTTTGGCATCGTGATGGCCGACTACTGGCTGATCCGCAAGCAGCGCGTGCATGTGCCGGCGCTCTACAGCGATGACCGCAACGGCCCTTACCATTACGAAAACGGCGTCAACCGCCGCGCCATCCAGGCCCTGGTGCCCTCGGCGCTGATTGCGCTGCTGTTCGCCTTTTTGCCGGCGCTCGAGTCGGTGTCGCATTTCTCCTGGTTTATTGCGGCCGGGCTCGGCGGCCTGTTTTACTGGCTGCTGACCCCCAAGGGCCAGCACTATGAAGACCAGGACGGCGAGGCCATTGCCGTGAACCATGCCCAACATTGAGACGGAGTTTTTTGCATGCGCATTCTGATCGTGAACGTCAACACCACCGAGAGCATGACCGAGGCCATCGGCGCCCAGGCGCGCCGGGCGGCCGCACCGGGCACCGAGATCGTCGCCCTCACCCCGCGCTTTGGCGCAGAATCGGTGGAAGGCAATTTTGAGAGCTACCTCTGCGCCGTTGGCGTGATGGATGCGGTGATGCGCTATGACCAGCCCTTTGATGCCGTCATCCAGGCCGGCTACGGCGAGCATGGCCGCGAAGGCCTGCAAGAGCTGCTGGAAGTGCCCGTCGTCGACATCACCGAGGCGGCGGCATCGACTGCCATGTTCCTGGGCCACAAATACGCCGTGGTCACTACGCTGGACCGCGCTGTGCCCTTGATCGAAGACCGGCTCAAGCTGGCCGGGCTGGATGCGCGCTGCGCCTCGGTGCGCGCCAGCGGCATGGCCGTGCTGGAGCTCGAGAGCCAGCCCGAGCGCGCGGTCGACGCTATCGTGCAGCAGGCGGCCAAGGCCGTTGAAGAAGACCATGCCGAGGTCATCTGCCTGGGCTGCGGCGGCATGGCCGAGCTCGAAGACAAGGTGCGCAGCCGCACCGGCGTGCCCGTGGTCGATGGCGTGGCTGCCGCGGTGACGATCGCCGAATCGCTGGTGCGCCTGGGCCTCAAGACCTCCAAGGTGCGCACCTATGCGCCGCCGCGCGCCAAGCGGATTACCGGCTTTCCGCTGCCCGATTCGCTGGGCCGCTAACCGGACTTCTACCCCACTCTGCTTACTCCAACCGCCCTGCACCGCAGGGCTTTTTTCTGGCTGGATGGCTGCCTGGCAGCCTCATTGGCTGGTCTTGAAGCCCTGGGTTGCCGCCCAGGCCGCGACGTCATCGCGGCGGATCGCAGCGGCCATCAGCTGCGGGAAAGCATCCGGGGTGCAGGCAAAGGACGGCACCCCCAAGGCGGCCAGCTTGGCGGCCAGCGCCGCATCGTAGGCGGGCGCGCCCTCGTCGCTCAGCGCCAGCAAGGTGATGAACTGCACGCCCGACTCCACCAGCTCATTGGCGCGGCGCAGCAGGCCGGATTCCACGCCCCCCTCGTACAGGTCCGAGATCAGCACCAGGATGGTGTTGCGCGGCTCGCTGATCAGGCTTTGGCAGTAGCCCACCGCACCATTGATATCGGTGCCGCCGCCCAGCTGCACGCCAAACAGCACATCGACCGGGTCGTCGAGCTTGTCGGTCAGGTCCACCACGGCCGTGTCAAACACCACCAGCTTGGTGGCGACGGCAGGCAGGCTGGCCATCACCGCACCAAAGATGCTGGAGTAGACGACCGAGTTGGCCATGGAGCCGCTTTGGTCGATGCACAGAATCACCTCGCGCTGCGGGCGGCGCGCCTTGCGGCCGTAGCCGATCAAGGTCTCGGGAACGATGGTTTGGTACTCGGGCTGCCAGTGGCGCAGGTTGGCGCGTATCGTGCGGTTCCAGTCGATCTCGGCATGGCGCGGGCGGCGGTTGCGCTGGCTGCGGTCCAGCGCGCCGGCCACGGCACTGCGCATCGGCTCTTCGAGCTTTTTCATCAGCTCGTCCACCACCTTGCGCACCACCAGGCGCGCGGTGGCCTTGGTGTTTTGCGGGATGACCGAGCCGAGCGAAATCAGGTTGGCCACCAGGTGCACATCGGGCTGCACGTTCTCCAGCATCTCGGGCTGCAGCAGCAACTCGCGCAGCTGCAGGCGCTCCATCGCGTCGCGCTGCATCACCTGCACCACCTGGCTGGGGAAGTACTTGCGGATATCACCGAGCCAGCGCGACACCGAGGGCGACGAATTGCCCCGGCCGCCCTTGCGCGAACCGAGCTGGCTGTCGCCTTCGTAGAGCGCGGCCAGCGCCTGGTCCATCTCCTGCAGGCGTCCTCCCACGGTACCGCAGCTGGCATCGGCCGGGCTGCCCAGCACCATGCGCCAGCGCTGCAAGCGGGTGGTGGGCTGCAGCGCCTCTGCCTCATCAGGCGGCAGGGTTTGTGCATCGTCTTGCGCCAGGCCTGGCGCGGGATGGGCGGCATGGGTCATCGTCATCACTCCAGGGCTTGGTTAGCAGGCGTGGCGGCAGGCGGAATCTGCGCCAGCAACTCGGGCGGCAGCTCCAGCCCCAGCAGGGTGTTGAGCAGCGGCAGCGCCAGCACAGCGCGCGCCTCGTCCCAGGGGGCATCCTCATCGCCCGCCGCCAAGGCGGCAGCAGGCACGGCAGCACCAGCCACCGGCGCGCGCCGGGCCTTGTCGCCCAGGCTCTGGCGCTCATGCTTGCTGAAGTTGGCAAAACTGCGCCGCACCAGCGGCAAGATCTGCGCAAACTGCACCTCACCTAACCCCGCTAGCCAGGCATCGACGGCACCCCAGATGGCCTCGTCGTGCAGCAGCACCAGCGCCTGCTGGTTCAAAAAGCCATCCAGCCAGGCGGCGACATCCAGCGGCGCCGCGCCCAAGGACAGGTTGCGGTTGAACTGCAGCACCACCTCGGCGCTGTCCAGCAGATGCTCATCGAGCAGCAGCCGGCAGGCCATGCCGCGCAGCAAGGCGGCAGCGGCGTCGCCCATCGCCAGGCTGCGCAGCGCAGCGCGCCAGGCGTCGACTGCGGCCTGGGCTTGCGCATCATTGCCACGCAGGCGCAGCGCCTCGTGCGCGGCCAGCACCTTGCCCTTCATCGCAGCGGCCGCGTCTTCGTCCATCGCCATGCAGGCCACCGGCAAGCCAATGGCGGCGCGCAGCACCAGCGAATCGATGACCGTGGCCAGCAAGGCGGTATCGGTTTGGCGCACGCTGCCGTAGCGGTACACATTGGCCAGCGGCGGCAGCGCCTGCAGCAGCTGGGCTACATCGCCGGTGGTGGCCGCGCGCTCGGCCAGGGTGGCGATCAGCGATTCGACCAGTTGCGGCAGATTGGCCAGCAGCGCGTCGTCAATCGCCTGCGCAATCTCGGGCAAGGGCGTATCGGGCGGGAGGCTGGCGCGCAGGCGCGCGGTGGCGGCCTGCGCCACGGTGGCGCCATGCACGCTGGCCTCGATGATGCGCACGGCCAGCTCCGGCTCCCACTGCATCTGCCAGCTCTCGCGGAAGGTGCCACGGTTGCGCTGCGCATCGGCCGCGCGCGTGCCCCAGCCAATGCCCAACAAGCGCAGGCGGTGCAGAAAATGGCTGCGCGCCAGGTCGGTCTCCTTGCGCAGGTCCAGCGCCAGCAGTTTGCTCGCCGCCTCGGGCTTCATGCGCAGCGATTTCTGCTGCTGCTCAATATCGCGCTGCAGCGGCACCTGCGGCACATCGGCGGGCACCGTGCCCAGCACATGGCCGACGGTGAGCTCGTCGTCGATCAGGTTCAGCGGTGCGGTCTCGCCCATGCAGACCACCGTGACGATGGCCTCGTTGATCTCCTGCAGCCCCGGTATCGGCTGGCCGCGCATGGCAGCCAGCCCTTCGGCCAAACGGGTGGCCTCGATGATGTGGGCGCTGGAGCAGTCCAGGTCCTTGTCGCGCAGCAGCCGCGCCACGCGGGTCAGCCAGCCTGCGGTGCGCAAGGTGGCGGCATCGCGGGCGCTGCGTGCAGGTACGGCCAGGCCTTCTGCTGCATGCTGTGACAAGGCCGCATCGGCCCGGTAGCACTGCCAGAGATGCGCGTACCAGCCCGGCGAGGTGACGCCTGCGCCATAGCCGCTGCGGCTGGCCAGGTTGCGGTAGGTCCAGGGCGCCCAGGTCGCCAGCACCTTGGCCTTGGGCAAGCCCTTGAGCACGGCGCTGTCGGCCTTGGTGGTGGTGCTTTGCTGCAGCGCCGGCACATGCCAGGCGCCGCAGACCACCGCAATGCGCTGGTAGCCGGCCTTGACTGCCTCACGGATGCACTGGCGCATATGCGCCTCCCGCTGGGCCTCGCGCAGCACATAGTGGGGGCCGCGCCAGGCCTCGCCGTCGTCGCCCAGTTCGCTGCGCACTGCCGTCATGGCCTCGTTGATGCTGCTGAACAGCGCTTCGCTGTCACCCCGCTCTTCCACCAAGCGGTTCCACCAGCTCTCGCCATCCTCAAAGCCGGCCGCATGGGCGAGCCAGTCGAGCGGGTCGCGCATCGGTGGCTGCTTGCTCTCAATCGGTTCGCCGACGTCGCTGTCCATATCCACCACCGGGGCTGTGTCGGCGCTGGTCTCGGCGGCATCGGCTGGCGCCTCGTCCGCTGCCTCCAGCGCATCGTCCTCGCCCTCTTCCCCGTCCACATCCTGCGCGGGCTCCGGCTTTTTCAACGCCTGGCGCTGCGCCCAGTCCTGGGCCATCGCATGGGTTTGGGGCAGGTCGATAAAGCGCGTGGCCACGCCCTGCTCGCTCGCCCATTGCAGCGCCTGCCATTCGGGCGAGAACTCGGCAAAGGGGTAGAACGCGGCCTGGCTGGGCTCGTCTTGCATGTACACCAGCATGGCGACAGGCGGGCGCAGCTCGGCACTGCGCAGCATCGGCAGCAGGGCCTCGCCTTCGGGCGGGCCTTCCACCAGCAGGCAGTCGGGCTGCAGTTGCGCCAGCGCTTGCACCAGGCTGCGCGCACAGCCCGGGCCGTGGTGGCGAATGCCAAAGAAATGGACGTTGTCAGCAGAAGTGGCCATGGGCTCGGTCAGCGTTGTCGGGGCAGAAGAAAAACGGCGCCAGCGGCTTAGATTTGCTCGCGGCAGGCGCGGTACAGGTCTTTCCACTCTGCGCGCTCCTTCACCACCGTCTCCAGGTATTCCTTCCAGACCACGCTGTCCTGCACCGGGTCCTTGATGACGGCGCCCAAGAGGCCCGAGGCGACATCATGCGCACGCAGCACGCCATCGCCAAAATGGCCGGCCAGCGCCATGCCGCTGTTGATCACCGAGATCGCTTCAGCGGTCGACAAGGTGGAGCTGGGCGACTTGATGCGCACAGTTTTGCCGTCTTCGGTCTGGCCATTGCGCAGCTCGCGGAAGATCTGCACCACGCGGCGCACTTCTTCGAGCGCCGGTGCCTCGGCAGGCAGCTGCAGCGCGCGGCTTTGCTCGCCCACGCGCTTGGTGACGATCTTCACCTCCTCATCCTGCGAGGCAGGCACGGGCAGCACGACGGTGTTGAAGCGGCGCTTCAAGGCGCTGGAGAGCTCGTTGACGCCCTTGTCGCGGTTGTTGGCCGTGGCGATCACCGAGAAGCCGGCGACGGCCTGGAACTCGGTCGAGAGCTCGGGCACCGGCAAGGTCTTTTCGGACAGCACGGTGATCAAGGTGTCCTGCACATCGGCGGGGATGCGGGTCAGCTCTTCGATGCGGGCGATCTTGCCCAGCTTCATCGCATGCACCAGCGGGCTGGGGACCAGCGCCTTTTCCGAGGGGCCATGGGCCAGCAGCTGGGCATAGTTCCAGCCGTAGCGCAGTTGCTCTTCGCTGGTGCCGGCCGTGCCCTGGATCAGCATGGTCGAGTCGCCACTCACGGCCGCTGCCAGGTGCTCGGACACCCAGGACTTGGCCGTACCAGGCACGCCGTACAGCAGCAGTGCGCGGTCGGTGGCCAGGGTCGATACCGCGATCTCCATCAGGCGTGGGCTGCCGATGTACTTGGCGCTCACTTCAAAACCATTGCTCAGCGTGCCGCCCATCAGGTACTGCAGCACGGCCCAGGGCGAGAGCTTCCAGTTGGGCGGGCGCGGGCGGTCATCGGCCTTTTGCAGGGCATCCAGTTCTTCGGCAAATTGCTGCTCGGCATGCTGGCGTAGTACTTGGCTCATGGTGTGCTTCCGGTAGAGATCAAAAGGTTCGTGGTGGGCGCCATCAGGCGGGCTGGGCCGCTTGCAGCGCCAGGCGCAGATCGACAATGCGGTTGAGTTGGGCGAGCACCTGCTCGTCGTCCCAGGGACGCAGGCGCGAGCGCTCCAGGCGCGCTTGCTGCTCCTGCTTGAGTCTGGCGATGTCGGCCTCGGTACTGCCTTCGGGCACCACCAACGCAGCGGCGTCGTCGGGCGCCGTGGGCTCGGCAGGCGCTAGCGCCCGTGGCGCGCGCCACAGCTGCGCAAAGCGCTCCAGGTCGCCCACCTGCAGGCGGCGTGCGCAGGCCAGCACGGCATGGTCGGCCTGCCAGCTGTGCCAGTTGCCTGCAGGCTGGCGCGCTTGCAAGGTGCTGAGCAAGGCCTCGAGCAACCAGCGCGACATTGCAGGCGAGAGCAACTCTGCGCGCCCCATGCCTTCGTCGATGCGGTGGATGGCCTCGATAAAGGCACTCTTGCCCAGCTTGGCCTGCAACTGCGCCAGCCACTGGGTTTCGCGCTCTTCGGCGCTGAGCTCAGCCATCAGCAGCGGCAGCACATCGCTGCTGCGCGAATCGCTCTCCATGCTCTGGATCAGCGGCAGCCAGCGCACATCGCGCTGCGCACGCAAAGCCGCAATCCAGCCCTGGCGCAGCGCGCCCTTCCAGTCGCTGCGCCGGCTCCATTCCCAGAGCTGCTCGGGCGTCTTGCCCAGATGCTGCTGCCAGAAATCGAGGGGCGTGAGCTCCACCAGCTGCTGCAGCCACCAGGCGCGATGGCCCTTGATATAGGCAGGCGGCTGCAAGGTGACGCCGTCGCGCTCCCAGTCCTTGTGGCCTTCTTGGGGCGGCTCAATCTGCCACTCGCCGTTGGCATCCTGGCTCAGCATGGCCTGGAGCGCCGCGCCCATGCGCTGGCTGTGCGGGCTTTGCGGCAGGCGTGCGAGCAGGCTGGCGGCTGATTCGCGCACCTCCTTGCTGCGGTCGCCCAGCAGCTTTTCCAGCAAGGCCTCGTCGTGGGCCGACAGGCCGCGCGCCAGGCTCTGCACCATCGGTGCACGCTCGCGGGCGCTCAGCTCCTTGAGGCTGGCCTCCAGCCGCGCGCGGGCGCCTGCCGGATCGGTGGCGCGCTGCTGCTGCAGCAAGGCCACACGCTGCTCGAGCGAGCCTTCCTGCCAGATCTGCTCGGCATCGGCCGTCTCCTGCACGCCATGCGCATAGGCCCACTGCGGGTTCTGGGCGGCCAGCCAGCGGCCGCGCTCGCCCAGCACCGGCGTGAGCCACTGGCGCAGCTCCACCGATTGGCGGCCCTGGTGCAGCGCATCCACCAGCAGCGCATAGGGCAGGCGCTGGCCGGCCTCGTCCAGGCTGGCCAAGGCCAGCGCCAGCAGCTCGGGCGCATTGCCCTGCAGCACTTCGCCGAGCAGCCGCAACAGTGGCTCGCCCTGCGGCGCCGGGCGCGATTCTTGGGCCGGTGGCGGCAAGGCTGCGGCGCCGGCCGCCGCAGCCAGCTGCGGCTGCGATGCACCGGGCTGCCAGCCCACGCGCTCCAGCACGGCAGCAACGGCGGTGGCGCGCAGCACTTGCTCGGCCTGGCTGCCCGCCGGCTGCATCAAGGCCGCCTGCAGGGCCTGCTGGCTGGCCGGCGCCGTGCGGTCGATGCCCTGGGTAAAGAGGGCTGGCAGCGCCAGCCGCTCGGCGCCCACCAGCGCCGATTGCTGCAACGCAGCCCAAAGATTTGCATGGCTCACAGCACGTCACCCCGGTTCTGCCAGATGTTGGTCCATGGCGCCTGGCCATCGCCGGCCTGCCAGGCACTGAGCAGGCGCCAGCGCCCTTGCTGCTGGCCGCCCTCCCATTCGCCAAACAGCGCCATCGGCGCGCCGCCACCGAGCGCCTGCAATTGCCAGGCCTGGTCATCGGCTAAGGCCAGCGGCACCAGCGCGGCGGCCTCGGCACCTTGCGGCCAGACCGCATACCACTGGCCAGCGCTGGTCTGCAAACGCGCCTGGCCGCACCACAGCGGCTGCACCGGCTGCAAGGGGTTGGCGGCCATGCGCCGGCTCAGCTGCGCCAAGGCATCGCGCCATGCTGCCTCGCCCAAAGGCGCGCCGGCGCCAGGCGCCAGCAACTCGATATCAGCACCCGCAATCGCGCGCAGCGGCGCCTGACCGGGGTAGAAATGCAGGCTGCCCCGGTAGCTTTGCGCCGGCACCCAGGCGGTCTCAAAACCCCGGCCGCCTTGCGCATAATCGAGCAGCCAGGCAATGCGCCCGCTGTGCAGGCCTTGCAGCCATACGCGGCGCTCCAGCAAGCGGCCTTCGCGCTCAATCTGGCGCAGGCCTACCACCAGCCAGTCATCAGCCACCACCTGGCCCCGCGCCTGCACCTCGGCCTTGTCCAGGGCCCAGCCCAGCGCGGCCATCACATCGGCACGGGTCTCGGCGCCGAGCGCATCGCGGCGTGCCACGGCATCGGCCAGCAACTGCCAGTGGCCCAGCTGCACCAGCAGGTCACGCGACCATTGCGGGTGGCTGTCCACCAGCTCCCAGGCCTCCTTGATGCGGGCGGCCATGCCGCTAGCCTGCGCATCGACCATGCGCGCGGCCATGGTGTTCCAGTGCTGGCGCGCCTGCTGGTCGCCCGAGAGATTGGCCAGGCCGTTGCGCAGCATGTCCTGCATCCACAGCTGCAGCTCCTGCATGCCGGCGGCCACCTTGTCCCAGCGCTTGTCCTCGCGCTTGGCCTGCTGCTTGGCCAGCGTCTCGGGATCGGGCGGAGGGGCTGCCGCAATGGCGGCGGCCTTGGCTTCTTTTTTCTCGGCTTTTTCAGCGCGGCTGTCCAGCCAGGCGCTGACCCAGGCGGGCGGCTCGGCATTGTCGGCCACCTGACCGGCCGCACGCAGCAGCATCAGCGCCAGGCCATGTTTGCAGGGGAATTTGCGGCTCGGGCAAGAGCACTTGAAGGACGGCCCACTCAGATCGACCTGGGTCTGGTAGGGCTTGGAGCCGCTGCCCTGGCATTCGCCCCAGGCTGCCGTTGCGTTGCAGCCCAGACTGGGCCATTTGCTGGGGTTCTTCAACCCTTGTGCCGCCTTGGTGGAAGAGGCATCCGGTGACAGCGCCACCACCTCGGCTTCGGTTGCTAAGACACGTGACAAACCGCCTCCCCGTCCATTCAATCTGTTAGTAATCCGCTTTATAGATTTATTTCTAGCGGCATCGCACGATTGTAGGCAGGGTGCAAGACGAAATGATGCAAGACAGGCCTCCGACCCGCCTGGCGTCTCACTTTTTTACAGATTTGCGGCGTTCCCAGGCCACCATCGTGAGGATGACGATGGCGGCGCTGAGCGAGATATGGCCGCACCAGGTCACCAGGCCCAGCGACCAGCCCTTGAGCCCCACGGCTATCGCCAGCGAGGCCAGCAGCGCCAGCCAGCCGGCCAGGCGCAGGCCCCGGGTTTGGCCAGCTGGTAGTTCACGGCCCAACAGGTCGAGCTGGTGGCGGTCCATGGCCAGCGCCAGCAGTGCAAACGCTGGCAGCGACACCAGCTGAATGGCAAGGTGATTCATGGTCGGGCCTCCTGCAGATCGGTGGCAATGGCAGCGTTGGCGGCCACCGCGCCCGTGTCAGCATCTCGGGCGGCAGGCGCTTGCCGTGGCGCTGCCTGGCGCTGCGGCTTGCGCTTGGGTTGGTGACGCCAGGTGCGCACCGCCAGCCAGGCATGCAGCGCAGCGAGCGCCAGCAAGGTCAGTTCCAGCCCGCTGAACACCCAGTCACCCTCGATCAGGCTGCGCCACAGCGGGCGGTCGGTGGTCAGCACATTGAGGACCGGCAGCAAGGCCAGCGCCGCGCAACCGGCCCAGAGCAGTTCCACCCAGGCGCGCTTGGCAGGCCGCAGCATGGCCCAGACCAGGCTGGCACCCCAGAGGATGAAGAACCAGTGGATCTCCCAGTCACTGCGTTTTTCCATGCCCAGCGGCAGCAGGCGGTTGGCCCAGAGCATGGCGGCCATGCCGATGCTCAGGCCCGCAATCGCAGCAATGTTCAGGCGCTCCACCAGCCAGAAGCCAAAGTAAGGCTTGTCCGGATGGGGCAGCTTGGTGCGGCGCTTGACGGTCCACATCACCAGGCCGGTGCCGACCATGGCCGTGCCTGCCAGGCTGGTGAGAAAGTAGAGCCAGCGCACGGTGGTATCGCCAAAGCGGCCCAGGTGCAAGGCATAGAGCACGCCACGCGTCTCGGCCGCCGCGCCGACCTGGTCCTTGACCTCCAGCAGCTTGCCCGTGCTGCCCTCGAACAGCATGTATTTGGGGCTGATCGACACGCGCTCGAAATCGCCATAGGTGACGATGACGCGCGCCGAGGCATCGCCTGCGTTGTTGACGGTGACGCGGCCAATACGGTCCTCGCCCCAGCGCTGCTGGGCCTGGCGCACCATATCGCCCAAGGGGGCCAGCGGCGCGGCCTCGCCACTGGGTTTGCCGGCGGGGATAAAGGTGCTCAACTCACTTTGCATGGCCTGGCGCTCGGCCTGGGTCTTGAAGGCAGCGCTGCTGGCCCAGGGCATGGTCATCGCCATCAGCGTGACCAGGCCGGTGTAGGTGATCATCGCGTGGAAAGGCAGCCCAAAGACCGACAGCGCATTGTGCGCATCGAGCCAGGAGCGCTGGCCCTTGCCCCAGCGGAAGGTGAAGAAGTCGACAAAGATCTTCTTGTGGGTGATCACGCCGCTGACAATGGCCACCAGCATGAACATGGCGCAAAAACTCGCCAGCCAGCGCGCCCAGAGCACGGGCATGTAGTGGAACTGAAAATGGAAACGGTAGAAGAACTCACCGCCCACGGTCTCGCGGCCGGCCACCTTCTGGCCGGTCTGCGGATCGAACACCGCGCTGCCAAAGCCGCGCTCGCCCTTTTCGGGCTTGGCAATGCGCCAGAACGCGCTCACGACGTTGTTGCGCGCATCGGGCATGGCCAGGCTCCACTGGTTGCTGCCAGGGGCCACTTGCTCCAGCACCTGCGCCACACGCGGGGCCACCTCGGCGGCATCGGGCACCACGGCCTGGTGGGCCAGCTCGGGCCGCATCCACTGCGAAATCTCTTCCTTGAAGTAGCTCACCGTGCCGGTGAGAAACATCGCATACAGAATCCAGCCCACCAGCAGCCCGGCCCAGATATGCAGGTCGGACATGGTCTGGCGGATGCCGCGCACGGCTGGCTTGCTCGGTTTGCTATCTTTTTTATCAATGGCAGTCATGCCGGAGTCACTCCATTCCATACCGGCCAGGCGGCCAGCAGCAGCGGTATTGCGGCCAGCAGCAGCCCCACCCAGGCACGGGTGGCCGAACGCACGGCAAACACCCAGATCACCGCGCCGGTGTAGACCAGAAAGCTGGCCATTGTGCCGGCGAGCACCGCCTGGGGTTTGGCCATGGGCAAGGCCAGCACCGCCACGCTGGCCACCGCCGCCAGCGCATAGCCGCCGCCAATGGCGGCAACGATGCGCGAGAGCAGCGGGCCAACCCGGCAGGCCTTGGCCAGCGCGGCGCGCAAGGCGCCGCTCAGCGCCTGGCTGGTCATTTGGCCGGGTTAGGCGTTGCCACGGGGCCAGCCGCCACAGGGGCCACGCCGTCCGGCTTCACATAGGTGACCGAGGTCACATAGCTCACGCCGTCGTACTTCTCGCCAGCGCGCTCGCCGGGCGTGCGGTCGTTGTGCTTGATCTCGGCCACATACTGGCCTTGCCATGGCAGGTCGAAATGCACCAGGCCTTGGGCATCGGTGTGGCCCTCTTTCATCCAGCCCGATTGGGTGACCAGCGCGACCTGGGTCTTGGCCAGCGGCTGGCCCTTGAACGTGGCCTTGAACTCACCGTCCTTGCCGGTCGGGGTCAGGTCCAGTGCCAGCTTGGGCTTTTGCGCGGCAAAGCCGGTGACCAGGCGTGCAGCGGGGTGGTACCAGTTGGTGACATCCTTGCCATCACGCTTGAACTTGGACAGCGGGTAGTTCGCGTCCTCCGCCACGATGGATTCGCCCGCCTGAACGCTGAAAGGCAGCGCAAAGCCATTGGCGGTCTTGTTGCCGGCAGCGGCCTTCTCTTCGCCCTTGGCGTTGATCAGCACGCCCTGGGGCTTGCCAAAATGGTCCAGCAGACCGGGGGACGCTTCGCGCAGGTTGTCGCCAAACTCGCCAAAGCGCAGCACCACGGCGTTGTCTGCACCGGCGGGCTCGAGCCAGACCTGGTGGGCTTGGGCGGACATGGCCAGCACGGCCAGGCTCAGGGCAGACAGGGATTTCTTCAACATATGCTCTCTCTCCTATTTTGATAAACATGCTGCAGGCGCCTTGTGCGCTCCCGCAGCCCACTCCCCAGAACCGGTGGGTGGTCTCTACGCCACTGTGCGGAGACCACCCGCAGGTTCTCAAAAATCAACCGCTGCCGACAGCACCACGGTACGCGGCGCGCTCAAGGTCAGGTAGTTGTTGCCGCTGATCAACCAGACGTTCTTGCCCGTCAGGTTCTCGACATTGGCACGCAGCACCACCGCCTTGCCGCTGACCTGGGTGCGGTAGCGCGCGCCCACGTCAAAGCGGGTCCAGCCCGAAAGCTTGAGGGTGTTGGCATTGCTGGCCCAGGCCGAGCCGGTACGGATCACACGGCCGTTGACCGACAGACCCTGCACGCCGGGCACATCCCAGTCGGCACCCAGGTTGGCATTGAGCTTGGGCACGCCGTAGGCATCGTTGCCCTGGTACTGCGCCGCCTTGGTGACCTTGGCGCGGTTGAAGGTGAGGCCACCCATCAAGCGCAAACCGCGCTGCAGCTCGCCATAGGCGGCCAGCTCCAGGCCCCGGTTGCGCTGCTCACCATCAAAGCTGTAGATGTTGGTGGTCGGGTCGGTCATGCTGTTGGGGCGGCTGATCTGGAACAGGCTGGCCGTCGTCATGAAGCGGCCCCAGTCCACCTTCACGCCCGCTTCGTACTGCTTGGACTTGAACGGAGGAAACACCTCGCCGGCATTGACCGCCGTGTTGGGCGCAGTGGCACCGCGCGAGAGTCCGGCCGTGTAGTTGCCGTAGAGCGAGATCTGGTCATTGGCCTTGACCACCAGGCCGACCAGCGGCGTGGTCGCGCTCTTGGCGTAGCGGCTGGTCTGCGCGCCGCTGGCGGTGCTGAAGTTGCGCAGGTCCACCGTCTGGCGGCGCAGGCCCAGCGTCAGCAGCAGGCGGTCATCGGCCAAGGCCAAGGTGTCCGTCACCGCAATGCCGTAGTTGTGCGCCTTGGAGGCCTTGTTGGGCTCGGTGCGCGCGCCTTCGACCGGTGGCAAGGGCGAGGGATTGTAGATGTTCGAGGGCGACGTGGTCAGACCCGCCACATAGGCGTTGCCGGATTCCTGGCGCAGATCGGTAGCGCTGACCACCAGCGAGTGCTTGATGCCCGCGGTCGCGAACTTGGCACGCAGCCCCACATCGGCGCTGCTGGTCTCGCTGTAGGAGTCATAGAAGCTGCTGCGCACCGTGAAGTCGCCGGCCGCATTCATCGACGTGGTGGTGGTCGGGAAGATCTGCTGGGCCTTTCCCTTGCGGTAGCCGATGCCGGCAAACGCCGTGACCTGGTCGTTCAGATCGACCTCCAGGCGCGAGGCGATGACCTTGTCGTCCAGCGACAGATCGGTATCGGGGAACCAGTTGCTACGCGAATTGGGTGGCTTGGGCAAGGACGTGAGCGCCGGGTTGAAGCCGATCTGCGGGCGGAAATCTTCCATCTCTTCGCGCTGCGCATAGGCGTCGAGCGACCAGCGCAGGTTGCTGCCCCGGTAGTCGACCGCGATCGCGCCGACGCCCAGCTTCTGGTCGCCACCACGGATGCTGGCCTCGCCACCGCGCGCTGCGCCATTGACGCGCACGCCCCACTCCTTGTTCTCGCCAAAGCGGCGCGAGATATCGACGCTGCTGCCAAACTGCGCGCGGCCCAGGTACTGCAGGCCCACGCGGTTGAGCGGATCATCGCCCGCGCGCTTGGTCTGCACATTGATGGCGCCGCCAATGCTGCCGCCCGGAGGCATGCCGCCCACCATCGCGCCCGGGCCCTTGAGCAGCTCGGCACGCTCCAGAATCTCGGCCGGCACGCGGCTGGCCGAAGTCAGGCCATAGAGGCCGTTGAGGCCCACATCGCCACCGCTGATGCCAAAGCCGCGCACCTGGATGTCTTCGCTAAAGCCCTGCGAGGCGGTGGTCAGGCGCACCGAGGCGTCGTTGGCCAGCACCTCACCCAAGGTGCGTGCCTGCTGGTCGGCCACCGCTTCTGCGGTGTAGGCCACGGTGGAGAAAGGTGTGTCCATCACATCCTGGTCGCCCAGCATGCCAATGCGGCTGCCGCGCGCCTGCTTGCCACCGGCATAGGCCTCGGGGCGGTCGCCGGCGCGGGTGGCGGGTGCCGTCACCACCACCGGGTTCAAGGCCACTTCACCCGCGGTCTGGCCGTTGTCGATGACCAGGGTTGTGCCTTCGATGCGGGCCACCAGGCTGGTGTTGCGCAGCAGCTGGCGCACGGCATCCTGGGCGCTCATGCTGCCCTTGACGGCGGCGCCGGGGCGCCCTTGCACCAGCGCCGGTGGCGCCATCAGTTGCAGGCCGGCCTGGCGGGCCAGCTGGGCCAGCGCGCTGTCGAGCGGCTGGGCAGAAATATCAAAATCAGCGGCCGAGGCCGCGCCGGCCAAGGCGGCAATGGCCAGGGCAATCAGGTGGCGTTTGCAGGGGTGCGACATAGCGTTGGGTACTTTCCTCATGTGGTTCACAAGAGGTAATACGAACGAGACGCAGTTTTCCCTCAACGCCAGCGCAAGTATTTTTAAATGACCGTCTGCCGGCCCATAGTGCATGCGCGCCATCGCTCAACTCTGCGCCTTGCGCCGTGCAATCGTGATGCGGCGCGCTGTGCCCTGGCCTTCTTCGCGCACCACCACTGGCAGGCTGCGCGGCAGCAGTTGCAGCCAGGCGCGGGCATCGGCAATGCGCACCCGGCCAAAAATCGTCAAATGCTCGGCATCGGGTGCCACCTGCAGGGGCACGGGGCAGTATCGGGCCAGGCGCTGCACCGCCAGGCCCAGCGGCTCGTGGCGGAAATCCAGCCAGCCATTGCGCCAGGCCGCCACCTCTTCCGCGCTGCTGTCGCGCCGGGGCGGCTGGCCTGGCTGCCAGTCCAGGCTCTGGCTGCCCGTCAGCTCCCAGCCATCGCCGGCATCGGCCAGATCGGCATCGCTGCCGCGCTCTTGCACGCGCACCCGGCCCTCTTCCACGGCTACGCGTAGCCCACCCTGGTTATCGAGGGCCACTTCAAACCGGGTGCCCAGCACGGTGATGCGGGCCGGGCCGGCATCGACGATAAAGGGCGCATCGGCATTGCGCGCCACGCTGAAGAAGGCCGCGCCATGGTGCATTTGCACATAGCGGCGGCTGCCGTAGTAACGCACATCCAGGCGGGTCTGCGCATCCAGCGCAATGCTGCTGCCATCGGGCAGGGCCTGGTTCAGCTGGCGGCCGGTAGCGGTGCCCAGCTGGATCTGCCAGGTCACCACCTGGCTTTGGTACAAGCGCCAGGCCAGGCTGCCGCTGGCGCCCAGGCCTGCCACACCGAGCAAGGCAGACAGCGCGCGGCGCCGGCCCTTGCGTGGCAGCGCCTGCACGACGCCATCGCCGCGCCATTCGTGCAGGGCCGCTTCAATCGCATCCATGGCGCGCATGATCTCTCGCTCCACTGTCTTGACCGAGACGCCATGCGCAGCGGCAATCGCCGCCTGCGATTCGCCATCGAGCCGGTCGGCCAGGAACATGCGGCGGCAGCGCTCTGGCAAGGCGGCAATGGCGGCATCGACCGCCACCAGCGCCTCGCGCTGCAGGCTGGCCTCGGCCACATCCTGGCCCAGCGCCTGCACACCGGCGCTGCTGTCATGGAAGCTGCTGTCAAAGCGCTCGGAGCTGCGCGCGGCCCGGCGCAGGTGGTCGATCACCAGATGCTCGGCCACCGTGTACAGATAGGCGCGTGGCGCCGGGTGCTGGCTTTGCGCCATGGGCCCCGCTTCCACTACGCGCAGCCACGCGTCATGCACGATGTCCTGCGCCGATTGGCGGCTGCCGGTACGGCGTGCCACAAAGGCGATCAGCTCGCGATAGCTATCGCGAAAGGCTTCCAACGGGAGGGCGGACATGGCGGGGACGGGCGAGCAGTAAAGAGGACAAGGCGCGCTAGTATATTACGAATGAGAATAGATCTCATTTGTTATATAAATTCTCTTTGAAAACAGGGTGTTAAATCGCCCGCCCGTGGAGGCGGTTACTGCTGCCAGCGCAAGCATTTCCCGCGATGGAACACGCCATAAAAACGCCCTGTACCGCCAGGTTCAGGGCGTGGGAGCGGGAAAATCAGCTTACAAATCGCGCTTGATCAAAGCCCCGCTGAACAGCACCGGCCCGGTCGGACCCGTCTCGCTGGGCACGCCGCCCTTGGGCTCCAGGCTGACCGCCAGCGCGGGGACAGCCTGCACTTGGGCCAGCTGGGCCTGCAGTTGCGCCAGGCGCCCTTCGCCCATGACGCCCAGCGACTGCGGTGCGCCCTGCGCGGGCAAGGCCCACAGCTGCAGTGACCGGTCGGCGGCCTCCTGGTAGCCGCCCACGCGCTGCAGCACCAGCTGGCCCTGCCGGGCGTCAAAGGTCACCAGCATGGAAGCCTGCGCCTTGCCATCGGCCAGCACCGCGACATACTGCACCTGGGGGGCGGCCTGCAACGCGGTTTGGGTCTTTTGCAGCTTCGTCTGCAAGGCGGCCAGCTGCTGGCCTGCGCTGCGTTGCAGGCTTTGCTGCGCATACAGGCCAACGGCGACGGCAGCGACGGTGGCCACGGCGCCAGTCAGCGCCAGCGAGCGCCACCAGGCCAGCGCCTTGGGGCTGCGGGCGTTGGCAGCAGCGCGCTGCCGCTCCAGCGCTATTCCAGCTTGGTCGGCATCGACCAGGTTCTGGATGCGGGTCCAGACGGCGGCATCGGGTTGCACGGGCGACTGCAGCTCGGACAGCGCCGACCAACGGCCCTGCCACAGCATGGCGGCCGAGCGCACCTGCGGGTGGGTGCGGGCCATCTGCTCAAAGCGGCGGCGGGCGCCGGCGCGCAAGGTGCCCAGCGCATAGGCCGCAGCGAGCCGGTCGAGCAGTTCAGGGTGTTGTACCAGATTCATCAGAGCACTCCTTTGCGCCTACACGTGGCGGGCCATGCACTTGCGCAGCTGCTCCAGACTGCGGCGCATCCAGGTTTTAACGGTGCCCAGCGGCAGCTGGAAGTGGCTGGCCAGCTCGCTGTGGCTCAAATCTCGCAAATAGGCCAGGCTCACCACCTGGCGCTGGGCCTGCTGCAGCCGCTCCATGCATTGGTGCAACACCGTCGCCTGCTCGCTGGCTTCCACCGATTGCATGGGGCCTTGTGCATCGTCACCCTGCGGCAAGTCATCCATGTCATCGACCAGCGCATGCTGGTCCAGCCGCTCGGCCTTGCGCCGGCGCAGAAAATCCAGTGCCCTGCTGCGCACGAGCATCCCCATCCAGGCCAGCGGCGGGCTGAGCGAATCGCGGTAGCTGCCGGCATGGCGCCAGATGGCGACAAAGCTGTCCTGCAGCACATCCTCGGCCCAGGCTTGGTTGCCCAGAATGCGCAGCGCCAGGCCATACAGCCGGGACGCGGTCTCGTCGTACAAAAGCCGGAGCGCCTTGTCCTCGCGGGCGGCTATGCGGTCTAACAAAAGCATCAGTTCAGTGTCAGTGGTAGGTGTGCGCATGCCAGCATTGTGGAGCCAAGCCTGCGCAGCCGGTGTATCCGTTGTATTACTGCCAAGCAGCAAGCGCCTCGGGCAAACCCTTCAATCTCTTAGCGGTCAGCGGTCGCTCACGTCCAAAACTTTCATGCATCTGGCCGCTATACGCAGCAAGCCCTCCATTGGATGCAAAAAACGATGCAAAAAAATAATCGGCGCATTGAATCCAAATCTCTTGCTGGTGCGTAGTGCTAAGCGTAGACCTTGCCCAGACAGGGTCGGACAACCGGAACACCCTATGACAACCGCCACCACCACCATCGCCTACCAGCCATCGTGCCCATGCGCCAGCGCCAGGAGGCAGCCATGCCACTGAACACCCCCATTGCGCGCTGGTACGGCTTGCGTGTCTGGCTGGTGGGCGCCAGCTCGGGCATCGGTCTGGCGCTGGCCGAGCAGCTGCATGCCGCAGGCGCGCGCGTGATCGTGTCCGCGCGCCGGCAGGAGGTGTTGGACAGCTTCGCCGAGCAGCACCCGGGCTGTCTGCCGCTGCCGCTGGATGTCACGGACCGCGACGCGGTCGTCAGCGCCGTGCAGCAGCTGCTGGAGGACGGGCCGCTGGACCTGGTCTGCTACTGCGCAGGCGAGCGGCAGACCATGCGGGCCGATGACCTGGACCTCAACAGCTTGCTGCAGCACCGCGAGGTCAATCTGACCGGGGCCTTGCATTTGATCGCGGCCGTCACGCCCCACCTGCTGGCAGCGGCGCGCGCCGGGCGCCAACCGCATCTGAGCCTGGTGGCCAGTGTGGCCGGCCTGCGGGGTCTGCCGGGCAACCTGGCCTATGGGCCCAGCCAGGCGGCACTCATCAACCTGGCCGAGACCTTGCAACTCGAGCTGGTGCCTCAGGGCGTAGGCGTCAGCCTGGCCGTGCTCAAGCCCGGCCTGAGCGATGCCTTCTTCACCGAGCCTCACCCCGCCAGCCTGCCAGTCTGGCCGCAGCCAGAGCAGGCGGCCAGCGCGATGCTTAAGGGCTGGGCCCGGGGCCACTTTCTGCTGGGCGTGCCCTGGCGCTCCCGGCTGAGCTGGCGCCCCGGCTACAAATCGACGGCATCCGGTCTGGTGGCCTGGGTGCGCCGCTTGCAAGGAAACTGAAGCATGCTGACCCTTCACCACCTGGAAACCTCACGCTCGCAGCGCGTGCTGTGGCTGCTCGAAGAGCTGAACCTGCCCTATGCGCTGGAGACCTACCCGCGCGATGCCAAGACGCGCCTAGCGCCGCCGGCGCTCAAGCGCATCCACCCGCTGGGCCTCTCACCCATCCTCTGCGACCGGGGCCTGGTGATTGCAGAATCCGGCGCCATCATCGAGTACCTGGCCGAGCGCTATGGCGCCTGGGCGCCGCCCGACATGGCCCACCTCGATCCGCCGCGCAGCAGCCCCGAGCACCTGCAGTGCCGCTACTGGATGCATTTTGCCGAGGGCTCGCTGATGAACTGGCTGCTGCTGCAGCTGGTGTTTGACAGCATCGCGGCCAAGCGCTTGCCGCTGCTGCTGCGCCCCGTCGTGCGCCCGGTGCTGCGCGGCCTGCGCCAGCAGGTGCACAAGCAGCTGATCGCGCCGCACATGGAGGCGGCGATGGCCTATATGAACCACCACTTGGCTCACCAGCCCTGGTTTGCCGGCGATCACCTGACGATGGCCGATTTTCAGATGGGCTTTGCCGTCGAGGCCGCGCTGGCGCGCTGCGCCAATGCCGCCGACTGGCCGCATCTGCATGCCTACCGCCAGCGCATGCAGGCCCGCGAAGCCTACCAGCGCGCCATTGCCAAGGGCGGCCCGGTGGTGATGAAGCTCTGAGCCACTGAACCGCGGCGCATGAAAAAAGGCCCTGCAGTGCAGGGCCTTCGTCATGGGCGTTGCGCAGATCAGCCCAGCCAGTGGCGGGCATTGCGCCAGACGCGCATCCAGGGGCTGTGGGCCGAACGGTCGCCGTCGGTCCAGCTCATCTGCACGTTGCGGAACACGCGCTCGGGGTGCGGCATCATCGCGGTAAAGCGGCCATCGGCGGTGGTCACAGCGGTCAGGCCGCCGGCCGAGCCGTTCGGGTTGAACGGGTACTGCTCGGTCGCCTGGCCGTGGTTGTCCACATAGCGCATCGCGGCGATCACCGCATCGGCGTTGCCACGGAAGCGGAAGTTGGCATAGCCTTCGCCATGGGCCACGGCGATCGGCAGGCGCGAGCCAGCCATGCCTTGCAGGAACAGGCTGGGCGAGTCCAGCACTTCGACCATCGACAGGCGCGCCTCGAAGCGGTTGCTCTGGTTTTGCGTAAAGCGTGGCCAGTCTTGCGCACCGGGGATGATATCGGCCAGTTCGGCAAACATCTGGCAGCCATTGCAGACGCCCAGGCCGAACGTGTCCTTGCGGCTGAAGAAGGCCTGGAACTGCTCGGACAGCGGCTCGTTGAAGGTGATGGAGCGGGCCCAGCCAATGCCGGCGCCCAGGGTGTCACCATAGCTGAAGCCGCCGCAGGCGACGATACCGGCAAAGTCACGCAGCTGGGCACGGCCCGTCTGCAGGTCGGTCATGTGCACGTCCACCGCTTCAAAGCCGGCTTCGCCAAAGGCGTAGGCCATCTCCACGTGGGAGTTGACGCCCTGCTCGCGCAGCACCGCCACGCGGGGCTTGGCTGCCACGTTCACATAGGGGGCTGCCACCACCTCTTGCGGGTCGAAGGTCAGGTGCACATGCATGCCCGGGTCAGACGGCACACCTACCGAAGCGTGCTCGCTGTCGGCACAAGCGGGGTTGTCGCGCTGCTGGGCAATCTTCCAGCTCACGGCATCCCAGACCTGGTGCAGATCGCTCAGGCTGGCGCCAAACACCTTCTTGGCATCGCGCCAGACCTGCAGCTCGCCCTTGCCCATGTCCATGCTGGACGAGGCCGGACGCGTCTTGCCCACGATGTGGCTGCAGGTGGACAGGCCGTGCTCGCGCAGCGTCTGCAGCACCTCGGCGCTGTCGCTGGTCTTGACCTGCAGCACCACGCCCAGCTCTTCGTTGAACAGCGCGCGCAAAGTCAGGTCTTCGCGGCGGCCCGATACCTGGGCGCCCCAGTTCTTGCCTTCGCCGCTGTCCATGCGGCTGTCGGAGATGCCATCGCCTTCGGTGATCAGCATGTCCACATTCAGTGCCACGCCGACATGGCCGGCAAAGGCCATTTCGGCCACGGTGGCCAGCAGGCCGCCGTCGCCCTTGTCGTGGTAGGCCAGGATCTTGCCCTGGGCGCGCAGCGCGTTGACGGCGTCAACGAGTGCAATCAGGTCCTTGGCCTCGTCCAGGTCCGGCGTTTCATTGCCGCTTTGGCCCAGCACCTGGCCCAGGATCGAGCCACCCATGCGCATCTTGCCGCGCGACAGATCAACCAGCACCAAGGTGGTGTCGGGCTCGTTGGCGTCCAGCTGGGGCGTCAAGGTGCTGCGCACATCATCGATGGAGGCAAAGCCGGTGATGATCAGGCTGACGGGCGAGGTGACCTTCTTGGTCTGGCCGCCCTCGCTCCACTGCGTGCACATCGACAGGCTGTCCTTGCCCACGGGGATGGAGATGTTCAGCTGCGGGCACAGCTCCATGCCCACGGCCTTGACGGTGGCGTACAGGTCGGCGTCTTCCCCGGGCTCGCCGCAGGCGGCCATCCAGTTGGCCGACATCTTGACCTTGGACAGAGCAATGGGCGCTGCCAGCATATTGGTGATGGCCTCGGCCACCGCCATGCGGCCCGAGGCGGGAGCATTGATCGCGGCCAGTGGCGTGCGCTCGCCCATCGCCATCGCTTCGCCCTTGAAGCCCTGGAAATCGGCCAGGGTCACGGCCACGTCGGCCACCGGCACCTGCCAGGGGCCGACCATCTGGTCGCGGTGGGTCAGGCCGCCGACGGCGCGGTCACCAATGGTGACCAGGAAGCGCTTGGAGGCCACCGTGGGGTGGGCCAACACGTCGATCACGGCCTTTTCCAGCGGCACGCCGGTCAGGTCGATGGCCGGCAGGCTGCGCGCCACAGTCTGCACATCCTTGTGCATCTTGGGCGGCTTGCCCAGCAGCACGTCCATCGGCATATCGACCGGGAATTTCTGGTCGTCCGCAGTGGCGGCCGGGTCTTCGAGCACCAGCTGGCGCTCTTCGGTCGCCGTGCCGATGACGGCAAACGGGCAGCGCTCGCGCTCGCAAAACGCCGTGAACTGCGCCAGCGATTCGGGCGCAATCGCCATCACATAGCGCTCCTGGCTTTCGTTGGACCAGATTTCCTTCGGAGCCAGGCCCGATTCTTCGAGGTTGACCTTGCGCAGGTCAAAGCGGGCGCCACGGCCGGCGTCATTGGTCAGCTCGGGAAAAGCGTTGGACAGGCCACCGGCGCCCACGTCGTGGATCGCCAGGATGGGGTTGGCCGCGCCCTGCTGCCAGCAGTGGTTGATGACCTCTTGCGCACGGCGCTCGATCTCGGGGTTGCCGCGCTGCACCGAGTCAAAGTCCAGCTCGGCCGCGTTGGTGCCGCTGGCCATGGAGCTGGCAGCACCCCCGCCCATGCCGATGCGCATGCCCGGGCCGCCCAGCTGGATCAGCAAGGTGCCAGCGGGGAAGAGGATCTTCTGGGTCTGCTCGGCATCGATCACGCCCAGGCCACCAGCAATCATGATGGGCTTGTGGTAGCCACGGGTGATGTCACCGACTTGCTGCTCGTACTCGCGGAAGTAGCCAGTCAGGTTGGGGCGACCGAATTCGTTGTTGAACGCGGCGCCGCCCAGCGGGCCTTCGATCATGATCTGCAGCGGGCTGGCGATGTGCTCGGGCTTGCCGACCTCGCTGCCCCAGAGCTTGGAGACGGTGAAACCAGTGAGGCCCGCCTTGGGCTTGGAGCCCCGGCCGGTCGCGCCTTCGTCACGGATCTCACCGCCCGCGCCGGTGGAGGCGCCGGGGAAAGGCGAGATGGCTGTGGGGTGGTTGTGGGTCTCGACCTTCATCAGCACATGGCTGGTGGCGCTGTGCTTTTGGTAACTGGGCACCGTCACGGCATCGGCCTGGGTGTTGAACGGCGCGACAAAACGCTCCACCTGGTGGCCTTCCATGATGGAGGCATTGTCCGAATAGGCGACGACGGTGTGCTGGGGCGATACCGCCTCGGTGTGGCGGATCATGCCAAACAGGCTCTTGTCCTGCGCCACGCCATCGATGGTGAACTTGGCGTTGAAGATCTTGTGGCGGCAGTGCTCGGAGTTCGCCTGGGCAAACATCATCAGCTCGACATCGCTGGGGTTGCGCGCCAGGCCCTTGAAGGCGTTTTCCAGGTACTCGATCTCGTCGTCGGCCAGCGCCAGGCCCCATTGCTTGTTAGCTTTTTCCAGCGCGCTGCGGCCGCCGCCCAGCACATCGACAAATTCCATCGGCTGGGCTTGCAGTGCGGAGAACAGCTGCTCGGCTTCGGCGCGGGTGGCGAAGACCGACTCGGTCATGCGGTCGTGCAGCAGCGCGGCGATCTGTGCGGTCTGCTCGGCGCTCAGCTCGGGCTTGCCGCCCAGCAGGCCGGCCTTGAGCTCGATCCGGTACTCGGTCAGGCGCTCGATGCGGAACAGTGCCAGGCCGCAGTTGCGGGCAATGTCGGTGGCCTTGGAAGCCCAGGGCGAGATGGTGCCCATGCGCGGGGTGACGATGAAGGCCAGGCCATCGCTGCCGCCTTCATAGGGGTCGCCATAGGTCAGCAGGGCCGCTACGCGCTCGGCCTGGGCACCCGCCAGGGGCTGCTCGGTGGCCACCAGATGCACAAAACGGGCAGCAATGCCCGTTATCTTTGGATGGATCGCCGTCAATGCGGTCTGCAGTTGTTGGGCGCGGAAGGAGCTGAGGGCGTTACCGCCTGGTAGCTGAGTCAGGTGCAGTGTCACGTGGCAGCCTATGTGGACTAGGAGGATGGGAAGAAAGCACGCATGCGCCTTGCCCACTGCTACGGGCGGACCGTGGCAGCACCATGACAAGGGCGGGATAACCCGGGATTCTACTGTGCCGCGCCAGGACACGTAGCCGCATGGACAACAGGCCAATGGCAGCAGTGGGATAATCGTGGGCTATGACGATCAAAATCAATACCGAAGACGATATTGCGCAGATGCGCATCGCAGGCCGCCTGGCCTCGGAGGTCTTGGACTACATCACCCCCCACATCCAACCGGGTATCACCACCAAGCAAATCGATCTGCTGTGCGCCGAGGCGATGGAAAAGCAAGGCACCAAATCGGCCTGCCTGGGCTACCAGCCGCCAGGCATGACGCCCTACCCGGCCTATGTCTGCACGTCGGTCAACCATGTGGTCTGCCACGGCATCCCCAATGACAAACCGCTCAAGAAGGGCGACATCGTCAATGTGGACGTGACCATCATCACGCCCGAAGGCTATTTTGGTGACAACAGCCGCATGTTCGTGATCGGCGAAGGCACGATTGCGGGCAAGCGCCTGTGCCAGCTGACCTTTGAAGCCATGTGGCATGGCATCGTGCAGGTCAAGAATGGCGCCCACCTGGGCGATATCGGCCATGCGATCCAGAAGTTTGCCGAAGGCCAGGGCCTGTCGGTCGTGCGCGAGTATTGCGGCCACGGCATCGGCAAGGTGTTCCACGACGAGCCCCAGGTGCTGCATTACGGCCGCCCGGGCACCGGCGTCGAGCTCAAGACCGGCATGATCTTCACGATCGAGCCCATGCTCAACCTGGGCAAGAAGGACATCAAGGACCTGGGCAATGACGGCTGGACCGTCATCACCAAGGACCACAGCCTCTCGGCCCAGTGGGAAGTCGAAGTGCTGGTGACCGACACCGGCTATGAAGTGCTGACCTGGTCGGAGGGCTCGCCCACGCCGCCCAGCTTTGTGACCAGCACCAAGTGCTGATCGGGCGCTGATACTGCACCGATAAATCGCTGCGCGCGTGCCGGGCCTGCCCGGCACCAGCCCACACCAAGGCGGCACTGCAACCAGCATGCCGCCTTCGTCATTTCTGGCAGTCCCGCCTCCGCCATGCCCCCATTTGGTGCGTAGTGGCATGAAATGTGCTTACTCGCTGCTGCTGTTGATTGCTATGGCACACTGCCAACGACAGCATAGTTAGGCACCATGAACGATCCTCGCATTCCGCAGCTGCGCGAGCAGTACCAGGCGCAACGCAGCGCCCTGTTTGATGACATCATGGCCGGGGGCAGCAGCACCCGGGGCATACAGACCCAGCTGCGCAAGCTCTCGCAGCTGGCCGATGGGCTGCTGCGCGACCTCTGGCACCTGGCCGGCCTGCCCGGCCGCCTGAACCTGGTGGGGGTGGGCGGCTTTGGCCGGGGCAAGCTGTTTCCCTATTCCGATATCGATGTGCTGCTGCTGCTGCCCGAAGGCACCGATCCGGAGCAGGACATTGAATTGCGCACCGCGATCGAGCAGTTCATCGGCTCGTGCTGGGACGCCGGGCTGGAAATTGGCTCGAGCGTGCGCACCATCAGCCAGTGCATCAGCGAAGCCCAGGCCGATGTGACGGTGCAGACGGCGCTGCTGGAGTCGCGCCGCATCATCGGCTCGCCCCGCCTCTACCACCTGTTCCAGGCGGCGCTGGCCCAGTCCATCAAGCCCGATGCCTTTGTCGTGGCCAAGGTGCTGGAGATGCAGCAGCGCCACAACAAGTACGAAAACACCGTCTATGCGCTCGAGCCCAATTGCAAGGAGTCGCCCGGCGGCCTGCGCGATCTGCAACTGATCCTGTGGCTGGGCCGTGCTACCGGTCTGGGCAGCCGCTGGAAGGAGCTGGCCGACAAGGGGCTGGCCACCGTCTACGAGGTGCGCAACCTGCAGCGCAACGAGGACCTGATCTGCCTCATCCGCGCGCGGCTGCACATTGTGGCCCGGCGCCGTGAGGACCGGCTGGTGTTCGACCTGCAAACGCCGGTGGCCGAGTCCTTTGGCTTCAAGACCATCACGCCAGCTGGCCAGCGCTTTCCCAAGCGCGCCAGCGAGGAGCTGATGAAGCGCTACTACTGGGCTGCCAAGGCGGTGGCCCAGCTCACGCAGATCCTGATGCTGAACATGGACGAGCGCCTGCACCCGGGCAACCACACCTTGCGCCGCATCGATGACGAGTTCTACGACAAGGCCGGCCTCATTGAGGTGGCCGACGACGAGGTCTACCAGCGCAACCCGCATGCGATCTTGCGCACCTTCTTGCTCTACGAGACCGAGCCGGGCTTGAAGGACCTGTCGGCCCGTACCTTCCGCGCGCTCTACCATGCGCGCCAGCTGATGGATGCCCAGTTCCGTCGTGACCCGGTCAACCGCGCCACCTTCATGCAGATTCTGCAGCAGCCCCATGGCATCACCCATGCGATGCGGCTGCTCAACCAGACCTCGGTGCTGGGCCGCTACCTCTGGCCGTTCCGCCGCATCGTGGGCCAGATGCAGCACGACCTGTTCCATGTCTACACGGTGGACCAGCACATCCTGATGGTGCTGCGCAATGTGCGGCGCTTTTTCATGGCCGAGCATGCGCATGAGTACCCGTTCTGCTCCCAGCTGGCCGCTGGCTGGGACAAGCCCTGGATTCTGTACCTGGCCGCCCTCTTCCACGACATCGGCAAGGGCCGGGGTGGCGACCATTCGGAGATCGGCGCGCTGGAAGTCAAGCGTTTTTGCCGCGACCACCAGATTGCCAAGGAAGACCGGCAGCTGGTCGAGTTTCTGGTGCGCGAGCACCTGACGATGAGCCAGGTCGCGCAAAAGCAGGATACGTCCGACCCCGAGGTGATCACCGCCTTTGCCCAGCGCATGGGCAATGAGCGCCGGCTCACCGCCCTCTACCTGCTCACCGTCGCCGATATCCGTGGCACCAGCCCCAAGGTCTGGAATGCCTGGAAAGGCAAGCTGCTCGAAGACCTGTACCGCTCGACGCTGCGCGTGCTGGGTGGGCGGGCGCCCGATGTGGCCGCTCAGGTGGAAATCCGCAAGCGCGAAGCGCTGGTGCTGCTGGCGCTGTCGGCACAGCCCCATGAATCACAAAAAGCGCTGTGGGATACGCTGGGCCTCGATTATTTTCTGCGCCACGAGGCCGCCGATATCGCCTGGCACACGCGCCACCTGTCACGCGCCGTGGGCAGCAAGGCCACCTTGGTGCGCGCGCGCCAGTCGCTGGCCGGCGAAGGCCTGCAGGTGATGGTGTATGCGCCCGACCAGCCCGATCTGTTTGCCCGCATCTGCAGCTATTTTGACCAGGCGGGCTTTTCGATTCTGGACGCGCGCGTGCACACCGCCCTTAACCGCTATGCGCTTGATACCTTCCAGGTGGTGGCGACCGATGCACCGCAAAGCTACCGCGAGCTGATCAACCTGGTCGAGAGCGAGCTCACCCGCGTGCTGGTGGCCGCCCAGCCGCTGCCCGAGCCCGCGCAGCGCCGCGTCTCGCGCCGGGTCAAGAGCTTTCCGGTGGCGCCGCGCGTGCTGCTGCGCCCCGATGACAAGGGTCAGCGCTGGCTGCTGTCCATCTCGGCGGCAGACCGCGCAGGCCTGCTCTACACCGTGGCACGCATCCTGGCCCGCCACCAGCTGAGTGTCGAGCTGGCCAAGATCAGCACCTTGGGCGAGCGCGTGGAAGACAGCTTTTTGCTGCAGGGCCCGGAGCTGCAGAACAATGTGAGCCAGATCGCGATCGAGACCGAGCTGCTCTGGGCACTGGCCGCGACGGGCAGCGGCGCGGCCGGTTGACCGTTAAGGCGAACCCGGCTCAGTCGTCCTCGGCCGCGCTGATGCCGGGAAACAAAATCTCGGTAAAACCGAACTGGCTGAAATCGCGCACCCGCATCGGGTAGAGCTTGCCCCAGAGGTGGTCGCATTCATGCTGCACCACGCGGGCATGGAAGCCTTCGGCCTCGCGGTCAATCGGGTCGCCATACTGGTCAAAGCCGGTGTAGCGGATCTTGCGCCAGCGCGGCACCATGCCGCGCAGCCCCGGCACCGACAGGCACCCCTCCCAGTCGTCTTCTTCCTCGTCCGACAAGGGCGTGATCACCGGGTTGATCAGCACCGTGGGCGGCACCAGCGGGCGGTCCGGGTAGCGCGGGTTGCGCTCGGGCGAGCCAAAGAACACCACCTGCAGATCCACCCCGATCTGCGGCGCAGCCAGGCCCGCGCCGTTGGCGTCGCGCATGGTGTCGAGCAGATCCTGCACGAGCTGGTGCAGCGCATCGGTGTCAAATTCGGTCACGGGCTGCGCGGTGCGCAGCAAACGGGCATCGCCCATTTTCAAGATTGGATAGATCGCCATGCCGGCATGGTAGCGCAGCGCGCAAGCCCGTCTGGCGCCTTTTGCCACCCAAAGCACCGGCGCAGCAGCGCAGCAAGATGCCCACCACCCTTGCCCAGCATCAAGACACTGTTATGCGGCGCGATGCACAATGCTGGACCATGAACGAGCCCGGAGCCTCTTCCACCGCGCTGCAAGACGTGCAGACACCGGCTTACTGCCCCATCCGCAGTCCGGTCTTGCGCTGGCTGCTGCTGTTGGCGGCTGTGGCCTGCCTGGCGATGGGCATCGTCGGCATTTTTGTGCCGGGGCTGCCGACCACGGTCTTTGTGCTGATGGCCGGGGCCTGCGCGGCGCGCAGCTCGCCGCGCCTGCATGCCTGGCTGTGGCACCACCGGCTGTTTGGCGGCATGCTGCGCAACTGGGCGGCGGGCGGTTTTGTCAGCCGCAAGGCCAAGTGGAGCGCCAGCATCACGATGGCGGTATGCGCAGTCATCATGCTGCTGGTGCCAGCGCCCGGCTGGGCCAAGCTGTTGTCGATTGGCTGCATGGCCTGCGTGCTGGCCTGGCTGTGGTGCCGGCCCGAGCCCCCGGCACCGCAATGAGCCCAGCCCTGCGCGGCAAAAAATGACCTCGTCCGTTTTTCAGGTCAAAAATTCGTTCTATAATCGCAGTCTTGTTCCTCAATAGCTCAGTTGGTAGAGCGCCGGACTGTTAATCCGTAGGTCCCTGGTTCGAGCCCAGGTTGAGGAGCCAAAGAATTTTTCGGCTTTGCAATCGAACAAAGCCTGTTGACCGATATTCCTCAATAGCTCAGTTGGTAGAGCGCCGGACTGTTAATCCGTAGGTCCCTGGTTCGAGCCCAGGTTGAGGAGCCATCACTTATCTGCCCTGCAATCGTTCAGGGCATTGACCAAAAATTTGTTCCTCAATAGCTCAGTTGGTAGAGCGCCGGACTGTTAATCCGTAGGTCCCTGGTTCGAGCCCAGGTTGAGGAGCCAAAGAATTTTTTTTGGCTTTGCAATCGCACAAAGCCTGTTCACTGTTTATTCCTCAATAGCTCAGTTGGTAGAGCGCCGGACTGTTAATCCGTAGGTCCCTGGTTCGAGCCCAGGTTGAGGAGCCATTCAAAAAGCCTGCACCACCGTGCAGGCTTTTTTGTTTTTTGCGGCCGCAGCCCAGCAACCGGGAGCGAACTGCCGTATTTGTCACCCCTGGGTACCACGGGCGGCCAGCAGCGCCCCATTTGGCCGCTACCATGGCAGGCAACACCATGAGCGCCAACCACCACACGCCCCCGCTAGCCTGGCTGCAAGCCGATGACGACTTTCCACCCGTGGACATGGCCTGGGGGCCCCACACCCCGCACCCGGGCCTGCTGGCCGCTGGCGGCGTGCTCGACAGCGCCCATCTGCAGCAGGCCTACCGCCAGGGCATCTTCCCCTGGTTCAGCGAGGGCTCACCCATTCTGTGGTGGTCTACCGATCCGCGCATGGTGCTGCAACCGGCCCACTTCCGCCTGCACCGCTCGCTCAAGCAGGCGATACGCAAGTTTGCGCAGGATCCCAGCAGCGAGCTGCGCATCGACAGCGACTTTGCCGCCGTGATCGCTGCCTGCGGCCAGCAGGACCGCCCGGGCCAGGATGGCACCTGGATCGTCAACGACATCCAGGCCGCCTACACCCAGCTGCACCGGGATGGCTTTGCCCACAGCGTGGAGCTGTGGCAAGGCGGCCAGCTGGTGGCCGGCCTGTATTGCGTGGCCATTGGGCGCGCGGTGTTTGGCGAATCGATGTTCACCACCGTGCCCAATGGCTCCAAGATCGCACTGGCCGCGCTGGTGCAGATCTGCCGGCGCGAGCAGGTGCCGATGATCGACTGCCAGCAAAACACCGGGCATCTGGCCTTCATGGGCGCTGCCGAAGTGCCGCGCAGCCGGTTTTTAGAGAATGTGCGCACGCAAATAGCGCTGCCCCCTATGCGCTGGGAGTTTGCATCTGGCGATGGGACTGACATAATCCCACTATCTGAAATGACATCTCCGCATCCGGATGAGTAGGCTGAACGAACTACCGCTGCACAGCTTGCAGTTTTATGCGACAGCGCCCTACCCATGCAGCTATCTCGAAGCGCGCATGGCGCGCTCTCAGGTAGCCACGCCCAGCCACGCCATCCAGAACGATGTCTACTCCGAGTTGATCCAGCAGGGCTTTCGCCGCAGCGGCCTGTTCACCTACCGCCCCTATTGCGATGGCTGCCAGGCATGCGTGCCCTTGCGCGTGCGGGTGCAGGACTTCAAACCCAAGCGCCACCAGCGCCGCGCGCGCAAGCAGCACCAGGCGCTGGACGTGCGGGTGCTGCCGCTGGGCTTTTTGCGTGAGCACTACGCGCTCTACCTGCGCTACCAGTCGGCGCGCCATACCGGTGGCGGCATGGATGAGGACAGCGTCGAGCAGTATTCGCAGTTCATGCTGCAAAGCCGGGTCAACAGCCGCCTGGTGGAGTTTCGCGAGCCCGCGCAGGGCCAGCAGCCCGGCACCCTGAAGATGGTCTCGATCATCGACATCCTCAACGACGGCCTGTCGGCCGTCTACACCTTTTACGAGCCCGAGGCCCACACCAGCTACGGCACCTACAACGTGCTCTGGCAGATTGATCAGTGCCGGGCCATGGGCCTGCCCTACCTGTACCTGGGCTACTGGATTGCCGCCAGCCCCAAGATGCAATACAAGGCCGATTACCAGCCCTATGAGGTCTATATCGACCAGCGCTGGCAACCGGGCCAGCTCGCCAACCATTGCGCCCCTTGATCGCTCCGATCAAGCGGCCACCTCTCTTTTTGTTATTTGAGCGCCAGTCTACGCATGACCAAACCAATACATGACACCGTCACCAAGCCCAGCGTGCAAGTGCTAGAGCGCATGTTCACGCTGCTGGACGTCCTGGCCACGCGCGAGGAAGCGGTGTCACTCAAGGAGCTGAGCGAGATCACGGGCCTGCACCCGTCGACGACGCACCGCATCTTGAACGACCTGACCATTGGCCGCTTTGTGGACCGCCCCGAGTCGGGCAGCTACCGCCTGGGCATGCGCCTTCTGGAGCTGGGCAACCTGGTCAAGGCGCGCATCAATGTGCGCGAAGTGGCCCTGCTGCCGATGCGGCGGCTGCACCTGGCCACGCAGCAGGCCATCAATCTGAGCATGCGCCAGGGCGATGAGATCGTCTATGTGGAGCGCAGCTTCAGCGAGCGCTCGGGCATGCAGGTGGTGCGCGCCATCGGCGGCCATGCGCCGCTGCACCTGACCTCGACCGGCAAGCTCTTTTTGGCCAACGACGAGCCCGAGCGCGTACGCGCCTACGCGATGCGCACGGGCCTGGCGGGCAACACCAAGAACAGCATCACCAATTTGGCGGTACTCGAGCGCGAGCTGTCCAAGACCCGCCAGTACGGCGTGGCGCGCGACAACGAGGAGCTGGAGCTGGGCGTGCGCTGCATGGCAGCGGGCATCTATGACGACCAGGGGCGCCTGGTCGCTGGCCTGTCGGTGTCCGCCCCTGCCGACCGGCTCGAAGACGCCTGGACCACGCGCCTGCAGGCCACGGCTAGCGAGATCTCGTCCGCGCTGGGCTTTGACGAGCACCGCCAGCCCAACGCACGCTGAGCCCGGGCAGGCCATCAACCGCACGCAAAAAAACCTGCCGAGGCAGGTTTTTTTGTGGGCGCAGCGCGCTCAGTGCTTGGCCAGCAGCTGCGTGCCCGAGCCTTCCACCCAGTGGCGCACGCGCTCGGCATCGGCCAGGCGACCGAACTTGCCCGCCGAATCCAGGAACACCATGATGAGCTTGCGGCCGGCCACCTGGGCCTGCATCACCAGGCAGCGGCCTGCCTCGGAGATATAGCCGGTCTTTTGCAGGCCGATATTCCACTCGGGACTGTGCACCAGGCGGTTGGTATTGTTGAACTGCAGCATGCGCTCACCCACTTCGACCTGGTAGGACGGCGAAGTGGTCAGATCGCGCAGCAGCGGATCGGAGTGCGCCACATTGACCAAGGTGGCCAAGTCAAAGGCGCTGGACTGGTTGGAGCTCGACAAGCCGGTGGGCTCGACATAGCGGGTATCGGCCATGCCCAGCATCTTGGCCTTCATGTTCATCATGCCGACAAAGGTCTGCAGGCCACCAGGGTAGGTGCGGCCCAGCGCATGGGCGGCACGGTTTTCGCTGGACATCAGTGCCAGGTGCAGCAATTCGCCGCGCATCAAGGTGGTGCCCACACGCAGACGCGAGCTGCTGTGCTTTTCGGTGTCCACATCGTCCTGGGTGATGGTGATCATCTCGTCCATCGGCAGCTGGGCCTGGGAGATGATCAGGCCGGTCATCAGCTTGGTGAGCGAGGCGATCGGCAGCACGGCATGGTCGTTCTTGGACAGCAGCACTTCATGGGTGTCCTGGTCCAGCACCAGAGCGACGCTGGATTTGAGTGCCAGCGGATCGGTCACATCATGCAGGCCGGCCATCTGGCCGAAGGACTGGCGCTCGGGAATGATGACGGCAGCGGCAACGGCAGCGCGCCCTGCTTGGCGCCCTGCCTTGGCCAGCGTGGTCTTGCCCTTGGGGGCTTTGCCGGCGACCTTTTTGGACGATGGCGCAGCCGCTTGCTTTTGGCGGCCATTGCGCTCGCCCTTGGAGGCCACGGCGGCAGGCTTTTTGCTAGCCTTGGCCTGCACATGGGCCTTGGGAGCGGACTTGTTCTTGGCGCTGGCCTGCACGCTAGGAGCGGACAAACCAAAGGCCAGGGTACAAATTGCAAACAAATGTGAAAAACGACGCAAAACACTGCGATGACGTAGCGCCATTATTCTGCTCCCTACAAATACGATAGCTGACAGCGGAAACTTGAATTTAAAAAATCGCGCAAATTCATTAACTTACGCGATTCTTCAATTATTTAAGTGAAATTATATTCCGAAGTCTCAACCTTGTGCAGCTACTCGCTCCGTAGGATTTTGTAACTTGTTTAGCGCAGCGATGTAAGCCTTCGCTGACGCCACCACAATATCAGGGTCTGCGCCTACACCGTTGACCACGCGCCCACCCATCTGCAAGCGCACGGTCACCTCGCCCTGGCTCTCGGTCGAGCCGCTGATCGCATTGACCGCATACAGCACCATCTCGGCGCCGCTGCGCGCCTGCGACTCAATTGCCTTCATCGAGGCATCGACCGGGCCGTTGCCGGTAGACTCGCCGCGCACCTCCTGGCCATGGGCAATCAACACCACGCTGGCCTTGGGCTGCTCGCCCGTTTCGCTCGATTGCGACAACGAGACAAAGCGGTAGGTTTCGGCCTGCGCCTCGGCGCCTTCCATGTGCACCAGTGCGAGGATGTCTTCGTCAAAAATTTCGCTCTTGCGGTCGGCCAGGTCCTTGAAACGGGCAAAGGCGGCATTGATCTCGCTTTCGCTGTCCATCACCACACCCAGCTCCTGCAGGCGCTGCTTGAAGGCGTTGCGGCCCGAGAGCTTGCCCAGCACGATCTTGTTGGCGCTCCAGCCCACATCTTCGGCACGCATGATTTCGTAGGTGTCGCGCGCCTTGAGCACGCCATCCTGGTGGATGCCGGAGGCATGCGCAAAGGCATTGGCGCCCACCACGGCCTTGTTGGGCTGCACCACAAAGCCGGTGGTCTGGCTCACCAGGCGGCTGGCGGCCACGATGTGCTGCGCGTCGATGTTGACATCGAGGCCAAAGTAGTCGCGCCGCGTCTTGACGGCCATGACCACCTCTTCGAGTGAGCAGTTACCCGCGCGCTCGCCCAGGCCGTTGATCGTGCACTCCACCTGGCGTGCACCACCGATCTTGACGCCGGCCAGCGAGTTGGCGACAGCCATGCCCAGGTCGTTGTGGCAGTGCACCGACCAGATGGCCTTGTCGCTGTTGGGAATGCGCTCGCGCAGGTTCAGAATGAACTGGCCATAGAGCTCAGGGATCGCGTAGCCGACGGTGTCGGGCACGTTGATGGTCGTGGCGCCTTCGGCAATCACGGCCTCGATCACGCGGCAGAGAAAATCAGGGTCGCTGCGGTAGCCGTCTTCCGGGCTGAACTCAATATCGCCCACCAGGTTACGGGCAAAGCGCACCGACATCTTGGCCTGCTCGAACACCTCATCGGGCGACATGCGCAGCTTTTTCTCCATGTGCAGCGGGCTGGTCGCAATGAAGGTGTGGATACGCGCGCGGTTGGCGGGCTTCAAGGCCTCGGCGGCGCGGGCGATGTCGCGGTCGTTGGCGCGGGCCAGCGAGCAGATGGTCGAGTCCTTGATGATGGAGGCGATGCTCTGGACACAATCGAAGTCACCGTTGGAGCTGGCGGCAAAACCGGCCTCGATGACGTCCACCTTGAGGCGTTCGAGTTGGCGCGCAATGCGCAGCTTTTCGTCCTTGGTCATCGAGGCGCCGGGCGACTGCTCGCCATCGCGCAAGGTGGTATCAAAAATAATCAGTTGGTCGCTCATCGTGTGTTCTCCATGGCATTGGTCCTGCGCTGCCACCGTGGGTGAGTGGATTGTCTAAAACAGGCTGCAGGAGAGCGATCACTTCACTCTGCTGCAGCCTGCTTCAACCGCGCTACAGTTTACGTGCTTTGCTCCGCCTGTGGTTAGGCGGTAGCCACTTGTACAGCCGCTTGTGGCGCTGCCGTTTGCACGCTGGCGACAGCACCGCTACGTGCTACCGCACTCATCACCGCGCGGAAAGCCGCCTGGGTGCTGTTGCTGTCCATGCCCACGCCGTACAGGCTCTGGCTGTCGCCCACGCGCAGCTCGATATAGGCAGCGGCCGTGGCATTGGCGCCCTTGTCGCCGCGGGCATCGCTGGCAGCCACTGCATGCTCGCTGTAGTCCAGCAAACGAACGGGGATACCGATGGCGCTGCTGACCGCTTGCACAAAGGCATCGATCGGGCCATTGCCGTGGCCGGCGATGCTGACGGCCTGGCCGGCCCACTGCACCTTGCCGCTGATGCGCACGTCATCGCTGTCGTTCGATTCCACGCGGTACTGGGCCAGCGCATGGTTGGCGCCCAGCTGGTACTCGCGCTCGAAGATCTGCCACAGGTCCTTGGCGGTGAACTCGGTGCCCGCCGTGTCCATCGCGCGCTGCACCACCTGGCTGAACTCGATCTGCAAGCGGCGTGGCATCGCCAGGCCATAGGCTTCTTCGAGCAGGTAGGAGATGCCGCCCTTGCCCGACTGGCTGTTGACGCGGATTACCGCTTCATAGCTGCGGCCCAGGTCCTTGGGGTCGATAGGCAGGTAAGGAATTTCCCAGATATCGGCATCCTGGCGGGCCGCAAAGGCTTTCTTGATCGCATCCTGGTGCGAGCCCGAGAACGAGGTGTAGACCAGGTCGCCGGCATAGGGGTGGCGCGCCGGCACGGGCAGTTGGTTGCAGTACTCGACTTCAGCGCGGATCGCGTCGATGTCCGAGAAATCGAGCTGGGGCGATACACCCTGCACATACATGTTCAAGGCCACATTGACGATGTCGAGGTTGCCGGTGCGCTCGCCATTGCCAAACAGGCAGCCTTCGACGCGGTGGGCGCCGGCCATCAACGCCAACTCGGCGCTGGCCGTGCCGGTGCCGCGGTCGTTGTGTGGGTGCACAGACAACACCACCTCAGGGCGGTTGGCAAACTGGCGCACCATCCACTCGATCTGGTCGGCAAACACGTTGGGGGTGGCGTTCTCCACCGTCGTGGGCAGGTTCAGGATGATGTCGCGGCCTGGGCCCCAGGCGGCAATCGCCGTCTCGCAGGCCTGCAGGGACACCTCAAGCTCAGCGAGCGAGAAGGTCTCGGGCGAGTACTGCAAGACCCATTCGGTGCCGGGCTGCGCATCGGTCAAGGTCTTGAGGTGGGTGACCTGGTCTTTGACCAGGGCCATCACCTCGGGCACGCTCATGCCGAATACCACCTTGCGCCAGACCGGGGCCACCGCGTTGTAGATGTGGACAATGGCGCGCGGCGCGCCTTGCAAGGCCTCGACCGTGCGCGTGATCAGCTCAGGCCGGGCGGGGGTCATCACCTGGATGGTGACGTCGGCGGGAATGCGCTTTTCCTCGATCAACTGGCGCACAAAGTCGAACTCGATCTGCGAGGACGCGGGAAAACCGACTTCGATTTCCTTGAAGCCAATCTTGACCAGCATGTCGAACATGCGCAGCTTGCGTGCCAGGTCCATGGGCTCGATCAGCGCCTGGTTGCCATCGCGCAGATCGGTGGACAGCCAGATGGGTGCCTGGGTGATCTGGGCATCAGGCCAGGTGCGGTCACGCAACGCAATGGCTGGAAAAGCGCGGTACTTGCTGGAAGGTTGGGTCAACATGGTTGTCTGGTCTTTCTCATCGGAACAAAAAGTTCGGGGTTGGAAACCAGCAACCTGCTAAAAACAGAATCGGCCCGTTGCTGGTGCAAACGGGCCGAGGTGTAGGGGTGAAAAACTGCGCGCTACTCTACCTGCCCGTTGGACATGCTAGTAGTAGAGCTAGGGACAGGTTTTGCATGGCAATCACTCTAACACAGGTTTGGGCTGGTGTCTGCAAAAAACTCAATCGTGGTGCAAGCCGCGCTCTTCGGGCTCGTCGGTCGAGGTCGCCACGATCGAGACATGCTGGCCCTTGAAGCGGCGCCAGGCATAGATCACATAGCCCGAGAGCGAATAGACCACAAAGATCAGGAACAGCATCGTGGCCGGCTCGATGCTGACCACCGCCAGCAGCAGCACCACCACCACCAGGGAGATGAAGGGCACGCTCTTGGCAGCGCCTGCATCCTTGAAGCTGTAGTACGGGATATTGGTGACCATGGTCAGACCCGCCAGCAAGGTGATGGCAAACATGATCCAGGACAGGTCATCGCGGCTGGCCGGGTAGCCGCCAAACAGCGCAATCACCTGGCCAAAAATCGGCACATCGCGGTGCGATACCAAAAGCGCGCTGGTCAGCCAGATAAAGCCTGCCACCAAGGCCGCAGCAGCGGGCGACGGCATGCCCTGGAAGTAGCGCTTGTCCACCACGCCTGTGTTCACATTGAAACGCGCCAGGCGCAGCGCTGCGCAGGAGCAATAGACAAAGGCTGCGATCCAGCCCCAGCGGCCCAGCGGGCGCAGCGCCCATTCATAGGCAATCAGTGCGGGAGCGGCGCCAAAGGACACCATGTCCGAGAGCGAATCCATCTGCTCGCCAAAGGCGCTTTGCGTGTGCGTCATGCGCGCCACGCGGCCGTCGAGGCTATCGAGCACCATCGCGCAGAACACGCCGACAGCGGCCGCCTCGAAACGGCCATTCATGGCCATCACGATCGAGTAAAAACCGCCAAACAAGGCGGCCAAGGTGAACGAGTTGGGCAGCACATAGATGCCCTTGCGCCACTTGCGCTGCGCAGGCGGCAGTGCATGCGCTGCGGCCTTGGGCTTGGTTTCGTTTTCGTCCAGCATTCAATCCACTCCAGCGCCAGCTATATCTGCGCAATCAGCTACTTATTTTATAGTTTCCAGCGGGTTCTGGCCCCGCCGGGCTTGGGCTACAGTGTAGCTTTTCGCCAGCGCGGCCCCGCCGGCCATGCCCATGAAAAAAGGACTGCCAAAGCAGTCCTTTGCACATCACCTCGGCGCCGCAACAGGGCTGCGGCAGCCGCCGGGATTTAGTTGCGGGTCTGGTCGACCAGCTTGTTCTTGGCGATCCAAGGCATCATGGCGCGCAGCTGACCACCGACTTGCTCGATCTGGTGATCGGCGGTGTTGCGGCGGCGGGCGGTCATCGATGGGTAGCTCAGACGGCCTTCCTGGATGAACATCTTGGCGTAGTCGCCGTTCTGGATGCGCTTCAGAGCGTTGCGCATGGCCTTGCGCGACTCTTCATTGATCACCTCAGGGCCGGTCACGTACTCGCCGTATTCGGCGTTGTTCGAGATCGAGTAGTTCATGTTGGCGATGCCGCCTTCGTAGATCAGGTCCACGATCAGCTTGAGCTCGTGCAGGCACTCGAAGTAGGCCATTTCAGGCGCGTAGCCGGCTTCCACCAAGGTCTCGAAGCCCATCTTGATCAGCTCGACCGCGCCGCCGCACAGAACGGCTTGCTCGCCGAACAGGTCGGTTTCGGTTTCTTCCTTGAAGTTGGTCTCGATGATGCCGGCCTTGCCGCCACCATTGGCCATCGCGTAGGACAGGGCCAGGTCACGGGCCTTGCCAGACTTGTCCTGGTGCACAGCGATCAGGTGGGGCACGCCGCCGCCTTGGCTGTAGGTGTTGCGCACGGTGTGGCCTGGGGCCTTGGGCGCCACCATCCACACGTCCAGATCGGCGCGGGGCACGACCTGGTTGTAGTGCACGTTGAAGCCGTGCGCAAACACCAGCGAAGCGCCTTGCTTGATGTTGTCCTTGACGTTGTCGCTGTAGACCTTGGCGATGTCTTCATCAGGCAGCAAGATCATGACCACGTCAGCGGCCTTGACGGCATCGTTGACTTCCATCACGGTCAGGCCGGCCTTCTCGGCCTTGGGCCAGGAAGCGCCAGACTTGCGCAGACCGACGATGACCTTCACGCCACTGTCGTTGAGGTTCTGCGCGTGCGCATGGCCTTGCGAGCCGTAGCCGATGATGGCGACGGTCTTGCCTTTGATGAGGGACAGGTCACAGTCCTTGTCGTAAAAAACTTTCATGCTTCGCTCCGTTGGTATCAGTCAAAAATTCAGAAATTCAAACAAACATTCTCAAGAATCTGCATCGTCAGGGGGCCTTGCCGCAGGTCCTGAAGCCAGCAAATAAGCTCCCGCTACAAAAGCGCCCAATCCTACTATGAGTACTAGCCAGGGGTTGGTGCGCCTCGAAGCGTTTTCGTCGGGCTCGCCAAAGATGCCATCACACAAGCGCTGCTGTGTGAAAAGGTCCTGGGACAGACTGCAATCAGGGTCGTCCGTCTGCACCCAGGCCACCACCAGCACAAGCCCCACCAGCAGCAGCACCACCCCCACCGCCTGGCGGGCATGGCGTCGCAGCCGGTGACACCAGCGCATTACACGCGCAAGATGCGTTCACCGCGACCGATGCCGCTGGCACCGGTACGCACGGTCTCGAGGATGGCCGACCGGTCGATCGCGCTCAGGAAGGCATCGTTCTTGGCCTGGTCGCCGGTCACCTCGATGGTGTAGCTCTTCTCGGTCACATCGATGATGCGACCACGGAAGATGTCGGCCATGCGCTTCATCTCCTCGCGCTCCTTGCCGACGGCCCGCACCTTGATCATCATCAGCTCGCGCTCGGTGTAGGCGCCTTCGGTCAGATCAACCACCTTGACCACCTCAATGAGACGGTTGAGGTGCTTGGTGATCTGCTCGATGACGTCGTCCGAGCCGGTGGTGGTGATGGTCATGCGCGACAGCGAGGCATCCTCGGTGGGTGCCACGGTGAGCGACTCGATGTTGTAGCCACGGGCCGAAAACAGGCCCACCACGCGCGACAGGGCGCCTGGTTCGTTCTCCAGGAGAACCGCAATGATGTGTTTCATAAGAACAGATTCCTCTTTTCGCTACCCTCCCCCAACGCCGGTAAGCGCTGGGCTCGGTAGACAATAGATTCGTCAGAAAGGGAAAACCCAAGGACAGGCTGGACGCGCGCTTGCCGCAAGGCGCGCCAAGCCAGAAAGGCGTTTACAGATCGTCCGCGCCCAGCAGCATCTCGGTGATGCCCTTGCCGGCCTGGACCATCGGGAAGACGTTCTCGGTCGGATCGGTGCGGAAATCGAGGAACACGCTCTTGCGCTCTTCGCGGGCAATGCGCCGCGCCTCACGCAGCGCGGGCTCCACATCCTCGGGCTTCTCGATCAGAATGCCCGCATGGCCATAGGCTTCGGCCAGCTTGACGAAGTCAGGCAGCGAATCCATGTAGCTGTGGCTGTAGCGGCCCGAGTATTCGATCTCTTGCCACTGGCGCACCATGCCCAAGAAGCGGTTGTTGAGCGCGCAGATGATGATCGGCGTCTCGTACTGGCGGCAGGTGGCCAGCTCCTGGATGTTCATCTGCACCGAGCCTTCGCCGGTGATGCAGAACACCTCGGCATCGGGCTTGGCCAGCTTGATGCCCATCGCATAGGGAATGCCCACACCCATGGTGCCCAGACCGCCCGAGTTGATCCAGCGGCGCGACTCCTCAAAACGGTAGTACTGCGCAGCCCACATCTGGTGCTGGCCCACGTCCGAGGTCACATAGCAGTCCGCATCGCGGGTCATCTGCCACAGCGTCTCGACCACGAACTGGGGCTTGATCACCTCCTTGTTGCCACGGTCATAGCGCAGGCAATCGCGGCTGCGCCAGTCTTCGATGGTCTTCCACCAGTTTTGCAGCGCCTCGGCATCGGGGCTGGCCACGCTCTCGCGCACCATCGCGATCAGCTCGGTCAGCACTTCCTTGCAGTCGCCCACGATGGGCACATCCACCTTGACGCGCTTGGAGATCGACGAGGGGTCGATGTCGACATGGATGATCTTGCGCTCCACCGACATGAAGTGCTTGGGGTTGCCGATCACCCGGTCATCAAAGCGCGCACCGACGGCCAGCAGCACATCGCAGTTCTGCATCGCGTTGTTGGCTTCGATCGTGCCGTGCATGCCCAGCATGCCCAGGAATTTCTTGTCGCTGGCCGGGTAGGCGCCCAGGCCCAGCAAGGTGTGGGTCACCGGGTAGCCCAGCAGGTCCACCAGGGTGCGCAGCTCTTGCTCGGCGCCGCTCAGCAGCACACCGCCACCGGTATAGATATAGGGGCGCTTGGCCGACAGCAGCAGCTGCAAGGCCTTGCGGATCTGGCCGCTGTGACCCTTCTTGACCGGGTTGTAGGAGCGCATCTCGACCGTCGAGGGATAGCCGCTGTAGGCCACCTTCTTGAAGGACACGTCCTTGGGAATATCGATCACCACGGGGCCAGGGCGGCCCGTGCGTGCGATATGAAACGCTTTTTTCATCGTCAGCGCCAGGTCGCGCACATCCTTGACCAGGAAGTTGTGCTTGACGATGGGGCGCGTGATACCGACGGTATCGCATTCCTGGAACGCATCCGAGCCAATGGCGGTCGTGGATGTCTGACCGGAGATCACGACGATGGGGATGCTGTCTGTGTAAGCAGTGGCAATACCGGTGACGGCATTCGTCAGGCCGGGGCCGGAGGTGACCAGGGCCACGCCCACTTCACCGGTGGCGCGGGCAAAACCGTCTGCCGCATGCACTGCTGCCTGTTCATGGCGAACCAGCACATGGTTGATGGTGTCTTGCTTGTAGAGCGCGTCGTAGATGTAGAGAACTGCACCGCCGGGGTAGCCCCACAGCTGCTTGACGCCTTCGGCCTGCAGTGCCTTGACCAGCACTTCAGCACCCATGAGTTCTTGGGATTTCTGCGCGGACTGATGCGCCGCTTGCGCCGAGTTCTGCTCGGCCTTGGACATTTCCATGATCAACCTTTGTGAATTTCTCTAACGAAAAACCTCTGGTGCTCCTCACCCAGCTCTTGTGGAGCCTGCTTGGAACTTGAGGCCAACGGACATGGGCGAGATGCTTGCGACGCCGGACCGTGACCCTTTTGCTTTTTGATGCTTGTACATTATCGCACTGCAGCATTGCTTTGCGACAAGCTACGGATTTTTTTTCGATAGGATGCGATAATCTAAGGCTTGATGCGGTGTTTTTTGCCACACTTGGTTTATTTACCCGGGTAAAAAGCGAGAAATCTCTGAATAACCACGGTGTTGGGTACGATTTGGCCACAGAACGAGAACTGTCCGACTTTCTGAAAAGCGTTGAAAAGCGAGCTTTCAAGCGCTCGCTTTTTCATGTGCGCGACCAGGAAGCAGCGCTCGACATCGTGCAGGACAGCATGATGAAGCTGGCCGAGCACTATGGGGACAAGCCGCCCAACGAGCTGCCGATGCTGTTCCAGCGCATCCTGTCCAACAGCACGCTCGACTGGTTTCGCCGGCAAAAGACGCGCAACGCGCTCTTTACGACGATGAGCGACTTCGAAGGCCCGGATGACGAGGGGGAATTCAACCTCCTCGATATCTACAACGCCGACAATGGAGAGGCCGAGCAGAGTGCCGAGGACCACACCAACCGCAAACAAACCCTTGCATTAATAGAAAAAGAGATACAACAGTTGCCAGCGCGTCAACGCGAAGCGTTTCTGATGCGTTATTGGGAAGAGATGGACATCGCAGAGACTGCAGCAGCCATGGGTTGCTCAGAGGGAAGTGTAAAAACCCACTGCTTTCGCGCCATCCAAACCTTGAGTAAAGTGCTTAAGGCCAAAGGAATCGTGCTATGAACCGCTCAAACACCGCCCAAACCGTTGTCAATGCTGAAATTTTTGCCCGCCGCGTCACCGCTCGGCTGAGCGAAGCCGAGGCTGATCTCGACTACGACATCAGCGAACGTTTGCGAGCGGCCCGCGAGCGCGCGCTGTCCCGCCGCAAGGTGGTGGCTGTGCCCGCTATTGCACGCCAGCCCCAGCAGGAAGCTGCACCTTCTGGCAAACGCAACTGGTGGCGCGCCGTGGTGTCGGCCGTTCCGCTGAGCGCGATGGTGGCCGGCCTGGCTTTCTTCAATGGTGTTCAGGCGGACGAAGGCGCCAGCGAAATGGCAGAGTACGATGCCACCTTGCTGGCTGACGAGCTGCCGCCAAGCGCCTATACTGATCCTGGTTTTACCCAGTTTCTGAAGATTGCTGCCCAAAAGCAGCCCACTGACAAGCGTTGAGACACGATTACGATAACGACGAGGTAGCCGGCAGCACGCCCGCCCCTTCGAGCATCCCCGCCCTGGCAGCCAGTATTTTGCTGGCTGCTTTTGCTGTTGTGGGCATCTACGCCGGCAACAAGGCCGCCAATATCTACGGCAGCGCCGCCAGCGATCTGGTGAGCGCCAACAGCGTCACGCGCTCGAGCAGCCCGCGCAATGAAGGCCCGAGCTGGGAGGCGCTCGATGACGACCAGCGCACCGTGCTGGCGCCGCTCGAAGAGCAGTGGAACTGGCTGACCACCCAGCAAAAAAGCCGCTGGACGATGATCGCCGACAGCTTTGACGATTTCTCCCCCGAAGAGCAGCTGCGCATTGCCGAGCACATGAAGGAATGGGCCAAGTTCAGCCTCTCCGACCAAAGCCAGGCCCGGCTCAACTACTCGAACATCAGCAGCCTGTCGGCCGAGGAAAAACGCAAGCTCTGGGAAGACTACCAGGCACTCAGCGCCCGTGAGCGCAAGCGCCTGGCCCAGGGCGGCGTGCTCTACCACGGTGGCGTGGCGCTCGCGCCCCGCCCCACCGCCCGCAGCACCGGGCGCCTGGTCAAGGTGCCCGCTGCCGCCATCAACCCCAACCGCGCCAACCCGCCCAAAATCCTGCCGCCGCCCGAGATCCGTGTGCAGTCGCGCGGCATGGTGACGCCAGTCGAAGTAGGCCCCCTCAGCGGGCCAGCCCCGGCCGCCAACGGCGCAGCGCACGCCCCAGCCCCCGCGCTACCCCCGGCGCCGTCCCCCGCCTTGCCGCCTGCCCCGGTGGTGGAGACCGCCCCGGTGCAAATGCCCGCGCCTGTTACCTCCTCGCCGCTGCCCCCGCTCGATGCCCCCAGCCGGCCACCGGCGGGCGAATCGCAGTCGCGCAACAGCGACAGCCCGGTGCACCCGCCGACCTGATACTGTCCGCATGCAGACCACTTCCAGCACAACAGCGCTGCCTTCCGGCCCTCTCGCCACCAGCGCCCTGTTGCGCGCACCGCGCCTGGCGCGGCGCATGGCCTGCTGGTTGTACGAGGGCATGCTGATGTTTGGCGTGGTCTTCATGTCGGGCTACCTCTACAGCTCGCTGAGCCAGACCCGCAATGCGATGGACAACCGCCATGGCCTGCAGCTGTTCCTGTTCATCATCTTTGGCATCTACTTCACCTGGTTCTGGCACAAGGGCCAGACCCTGGCGATGAAGACCTGGCAGATCCGCATCGTTGACCGCCATGGCCAGCCGCTGACCCAGGGCCGCGCGTTGCTGCGCTATGTCTGCAGCTGGCTGTGGTTTCTGCCGCCGCTGGTTGTCAGCATGCCCTTTAGCCTGCCGGTGGGCGAAATCGTCGTGCTGCTGAGCGGCTGGATCGTGCTCTGGGCGCTGGCCAGCCGGCTGCACCCGCTGCAGCAGTTCTGGCACGATGCGATCGCGGGTACCCGCCTGGTCAGCGCCGAGCGCCCTGCGCCCAAAAACACGGCGCCTGATCGGTCGGGCTAGATGGACCCTTGTTGCGCCAGCGCTGCTGGGCGCAAGCGCCACGCAGCGCGCCGATCAAATGCTGCAGTGCAATAATATGCTTTGTGTCGCCCGCGCTGTGCCATGATGGGCGACTACCACGCTCCCTATGAACCAGCCCGATCCCCGCCCCCCCACCGAGCCCGCCGCGCCAGCGCACAGCCTGGCCGACATCCACGCCGCCAACCCGCAAAAAAGCCGCACGGGCCTGGCCCGCGTCTGGCATGCCGCAGGCTACTCGCTGCAAGGCCTGCGGGCCGGCTGGGGCGAAAAGGCCTTCCGCCTGGAGGCCATGCTCGCGCTGCTGATGCTGCCTGCCTCCATCTGGCTGGCACGCGACTGGCGCGATTGGGCCTTGCTGATCACCCCGGTTTTTCTGGTGCTGATCGCCGAGCTGCTCAATACTGGCATCGAGATGGCGATGGACCGCTTTGGCCCCCAGTGGCATGCACTGGCCAAGAAGGCCAAGGACATGGGCAGTGCCGCCGTGTTCCTGGCGCTGGTGCTGTGCGCGGCGGTGTGGCTGCCTGCCTTGTATGAAAGATTGCTGAAATGACCAACTCCCCAAGCTTTTCGATGTGTGTTTACTGCGGCTCGCGCCCCGGCAAGACCGACGCCTTTGGCCAGGCCGCCCAGGCCGTGGGCCACTGGATCGGCAGCCATGGCGGCCAGCTGGTCTATGGCGGCGGCAAATCCGGCCTGATGGGCACGGTGGCCCGCGCCACGCGCGAGGCCGGCGGCCGCGTGGTCGGCGTGATCCCCAAGGCCCTGGTGGACCGCGAGCTGGCCAATGAGCTCTGCGACGAGCTGCACGTGGTCACCACGATGCACGAGCGCAAGGCCATGATGGCCGAGCGCAGCAATGCCTTCATCGCCATCCCTGGCGGCATCGGCACCTTTGAAGAGCTGTATGAAATCTGGACCTGGCGCCAGTTGGGCTACCACGACAAGCCCATCGGCATTCTCAACGCCCATGGCTACTACGACGGCATGCTGCAGTTCCTGCAGCAGTGCGTGGGCCAGGGCTTTATGGACGACTGGCAGATGGGCCTGATCAAGAGTGGCGATGACCATACCGCGCTGCTCGCACAACTGGTCGAAGAAGCCGGCCTGTCGCAGCAAAGCGATGCGATGCGTGCCGTGATCTAAGCCGCGCCCCGCAGACACAAGAACATCGGCCCGCTCATAAGCGGGCCGATGGCTTTTGGTGGGCCACCACCGCCGCGGTGGATGAGGCGGCAGCAGTGTCTGGGGCAGAGCCCTTAGTCGTTATCGGCCACCGTCTTGGCAAACGCAATGCCAATGAGCGAGATGACCGCCGTGCCCACGATGTACCAGGCCACCGGCACCCAGGAGCCGTTGTATTTGTTGAGCAGCCAGGTGGCGAGCAAGGGGGCAGTGCCGCCTGCCAGCGCCGCGCCAATCTGGTAGCCCAGCGTGATGCCGGTGTAGCGCACGCGGGTCGAGAAAATCTCCGAGAACAAGGTGCCCAGCACGGCCGTGATGGGCGCCCAGACGAGACCCAGACCGACGACGGTGGCGATGACCAGGCTGGTCATAGTGCGCTGCTCGAGCAGCATGAAGTACGGGAAGGTGAAGGCGGCCATCACGAAGGTGCCAGCGATAAACATGCGCTTGCGGCCAATGCTGTCGGACAGGCGCCCCATGATGGGAATCATCACGGTCGTCAGCAAGGTGGCAATGGTGACCGCATTGAGCACGGAGATGCGCTCAAAGCCCAAGGTGGCCGTGGCGTAGCTGACGATAAAGGTCGAGAAGATATAGAACGGCGCCGTTTCGACAAACTTGATGGCGACGGCCACCAGCACCGCGCGCCAGTGGTAGCGCAGGGTTTCGACCAGCGGGATCTTGGCGACATTGCCGCTGGCCTTGGCCTGCTTGAACGCAGGGGTCTCATCAATGCCCTTGCGGATCCACAGGCCCAGGAACACCAGGATGGCGCTCAGCAGGAACGGCACGCGCCAGCCCCAGGCCAGAAACTGGTCATCGGGCAGGGTGCTCATCACGGTGATGGCCAAGGTGGCCAGCACCATGCCGATGGTCACGCCCATCTGCGGCACGCTGCCAAACAGACCCTTGCGGTTCTTGGGCGCGTATTCATAGGCCAACAGCAGCGCGCCGCCCCACTCGCCACCAATGCCCAGGCCTTGCACCAGGCGCAGCACGATCAGCAGGATCGGCGCCCATATGCCAATTTGCTCATAGCCCGGCAGCAGGCCGATCAGCACGGTGGCGCCGCCCATCAGCGACAAGGTGATCACCAAGGTCTTCTTGCGCCCGATGCGGTCACCGATGTGCGAGAAAATAAAGCCCCCCAGCGGCCGGATGAAGAAGGTCAGCGAGAAGGTCAGGTAGGACAGCATCAGCCCCACGACCGGGTCGGTGGTTGGGAAGAACACCTTCCCGAACACCAGCGCCGCCGTGGTCGCATAGAGGAAATAGTCAAACCACTCGATGGAGCTACCCATCAGACTGGCAATCAGTACTCGCTTGTTGGTGGCCGCAGACGCTGCTGGCTCGGTCGAAGAGGTGCGCATGGAAGGGATGTGAACAGATAGCAAAAGAAAGGGAGAACACTGGCCCGGCCCGCACTGGGCCAGGCACAGCAGATCAGGTGGCCGAGGCGCCCGAGGTGCCCGCAGCGCTAAAGGCGTCAAAGGCCAGCGATGCGGCGGCCAGGTCCTCCAACGCCGTGCCCACGGCCTTGAACAGCGTGATCTCATCGGCGCTGCTGCGGCCCGCATGCTGGCTGCGGCACAGCTGCTCCAAGGTGGCAGCCAGGCCGCTGGCCTCCCAGGCGCCGCTGGCGATGGGCGCCAGAATATCGCCCGCCTTCATCAGCGCTTCGGGCGTATCGACAAAAACGGTGGCGCGGGCAAAGCAGGCGTCATCGCTCTCGCGCATCGCCGGGGTAAAGCTGCCGATCAGGTCCAGGTGCACACCTGGCTGCAGCCATTCGCCACGCACCAAGGGCGCGTTGGACAAGGTGGCGCAGCTGATGATGTCGGCCTGGCGCGCCGCCTGCTCCAGGTCGGTGGCGACTGCGGCTTGCAGGCCTTGCGCCTGCAGGCGCGCCACCATCGCTTGCGCGGCCTCGGGGCGGATGTCCCAGACCTGCACCTCCTGGATATCCCGCACGCAGCGGTAGGCATCGGGCAGCAGGCTGGCCACGCGGCCGGCGCCCAGCACCAGCAGACGGCGGGCATCGGGGCGGCTGAGCCAGCGCGCGGCCAAGGCCGATGCCGCAGCGGTGCGGCGCGAGGTGATGGCATCACCATCGAGCACCGCCAGCGGGGCGCCGGTGGTCGCGTCGTACAGGATAAAGACCGAATGCAGACCCGGCAGGCCGCGCGCCTGGTTGCCTGGGAAGATGGAGACCGTCTTGACCCCCATGCGCTTGCCGGTTTGCCAGGCGGGCATCAGCAGCAGGATGCCGTCTTCAGCGCTCGTCTGGCCGGCGATCTGGTGGTTGTGGCGCAGTGGCACTTCGCAGCCGGCGATGAACATCTGTTCCAGACAGTCGATCAAGGCCGCCATGGGCAGGTGTTGCGTGGTGTGGGTGGAGTCCAGGATCTGCATGTGGCGCAATAAATCTACTAAAGAGAATTAATTTTCGTATACGAAATTTAATGCAGTTTGAGACAATAAATTTCTTAAATCCGTTCTTTCTGTCTAGGGTTTACCCGAGAATTAGGCCTAAAACGCGGCCGCCACGGCTTCGCTGTGCCACGGGCCAGCGCAGCGCCCCCTACACTGGCGAGCACCACAAGAGCCTGCCATGCCCCACGCCCCACCGCCCCACCACAACGCCGGCGCCGATGCCACCACCGATGTGTTGGCCACCAAGCTGCGCCTGCTGCGGCGCGATGCCGATCTGACCTTGCAGCAGCTGAGCCAGCGCTGCGGCATCTCAGCGTCTGCACTGTCCAAGATCGAACACGGCCAGCTCTCGCCCACCTATGAAAAAATCGCGGCGCTCGCGCGCGGGCTGGAGGTGGACGTGGGCGAGCTCTTCAGCCCGCTGCAGCAAACGGGCCTGCGCGCGCGGCGCAGCATCACCCGCCAGGGCGATGGCCTGGTGCACCGCACGCCGCAATATGTCTATGAGCTGCTGCATGCCGACCTGGCCGACAAGCGCTTTATTCCGCTGCTCACCACCATCAAGGCCCATGAGCGCAGCGCCTTTCCGCAGTTGCTCAGCCACGATGGCGAAGAGATGCTGTATGTGATGCGCGGCAGCGTGGTCATCCATACCGACAGCTACGCGCCGCTGGAGCTGGCCGCCGGCGACTCCTGCTATTTCGACAGCGCCATGGGCCATGCCTGCATCTCGGGCGGCGATGAAGATGCGCAGGTGCTGTGGATCTGCTCGCACACCACGATCAAGCCCTGAACCCGCTGCCCAGCAATCGGTGGCAGACATGAAAAAAGCGCCTTGGTGGCCAAGGCGCTTTTGCGGATGCGGGGACTGTCTGGATCAGACCGCCGCTTCGTCCAGATCGCCGGTACGGATACGGATCACGCGCTCGATCTCGGTGACGAAAATCTTGCCGTCTCCGATCTTGCCGGTGCGGGCCGCGTTGACGATCGCGTCCACACAGCGGTCCACATCCTCGTCTTTCACGGCGACTTCGATCTTCACCTTGGGCAGAAAGTCCACGACATATTCCGCTCCGCGATAGAGCTCGGTATGGCCCTTTTGGCGGCCAAAGCCCTTGACCTCACTGACCGTCAGACCGGTCACACCCACATCCGCCAGAGCTTCACGCACCTCGTCCATCTTGAAAGGTTTGATAACGGCGGTAATCATTTTCATAAAGCTCTCCTGGGATGGGCATATACACGCTGCGCAGGCGATGCGCGCAGCAACTGGGGCTATTGTGCGTCAAGATTCCGGCTTCGGCACCTCCGGGGCCAAATCTCCAGGCAATGGCAGCCCAAGCCATGGCCCATCCGCCCGCTAAACGCCGTCCAGCCGCAGGTCCAGACGGGCAGCCAGCGCCTGGCTCTGGGCGTTGAGCCCTGTCACCTGCACGGCGCTGCCATGCTTGCGCAACCGTGCGCAGACCTTGGCGAGCGCCTGCACGGCCGTGATGTCCCACAGATGCGCCTGCGCCATGTCGATGCGCACCGGCCGGCCCTCGATCTCGCGCACATCAAAGGCATCAACCAGCAGATCGGCCGAGGCAAAGAACAGCTGGCCACGCACGGCGTAGACCAACTCGGCATCGCCGCTGCGCTGCACCTGCAGCAGCCTGGACATCTTGAACATGAAGAACACGCCGCTCAGCAGCACGCCCACCGCCACGCCAGCGGCCAGGTTGTGGGTGGCGATGGTGACCACCACCGTGGCGAGCATCACCAGGCTCGACAGCTTGGGATGTTTGAGCAGCGCGCGGGCCGATCCCCAGTCCAGGGTCGAAGCCGACACCATGACCATGATCGCGACCAGCGCCACCACCGGCACCTGGGCCACCCAGGGCTTGAGCAGCACCATCAAGCCCAGCAAAAAGGCACCGGCAAACAAGGTGGACAGCCGGCCGCGCCCGCCATAGCGCACATTGCTCACGCTCTGGCCGATCATGCCGCAGCCCGCTATGCCACCAAAGCAGCTGGCTGCGATATTGGCCAGGCCCAGCCCGCTGCATTCGCGGTTTTTGGCGCTGGGGGTATCGGTCTGCTCATCGACCACGCTGGCGGTCATCAAGGATTCGAGCAGGCCCACCATCGCAATGGCCAGCGCCGGCAGCGCGATCAGCTGCAGGGTCCGCCAGGACAGCGGCACATCGGGCAGCGCCCAGCTGGGCAAGCTATCGGGCAGGTGGCCCAGGTCAGCCACAGTCTTGAGCGGCAGATCCAGCGCATGGGCTGCGCCCGTCAACACCAGGATGCAGATCAAAGGCGACGGGATGGCCGTACTGATGCGCGGCAGGCCATAGATGACCACCAGGCCCAGCGACAGCATGGCCCAGGTCGCGCCATTGGCGCCCACCAGGTGTGGCAGCTGGGCCGCAAAAATAAGAATGGCCAGCGCATTGACAAAACCGGTGCGCACCGAGCCCGAGACAAAGCGCAGCAGCACCCCCAGGCGCAGCCAACCAAACAGTATCTGCATGGCGCCAGCTAGCAGGCCCGCCGCCAACAGGTACTGCAGGCCATGGGCCTGCACCAAGGGCGCTGCGACCAGCGCCACTGAGCCCGCAGCGGCCGACACCATGGCCGGCCGACCGCCCGCAAAGGCAATCACGATGCTGATGACAAAGGAGGCAAACAGGCCCACCGACGGATCAACTCCCGCGACAAAGGAAAAGGCGATGACCTCGGGGATCAGCGCAAACGTGGCGACCGCGCCGGCCATCAGCTCGCGCGGCACGCTCGGCGCCCACTGGGCGCGGAAATAATGAAGAAAAGGGGACATGGCAAAGCGCGCACCCGGCAGCGCCGTGTACAGCTCCAAAAAGACGAAGGAAATGCGGCGGCGCAGGCGGGCCGCGCGATGCCGCGATCAACGAAAGCGAGGGAAGGCGCGCCGCGCTATGGCGGATTGAGCCGCGAGAAGCCCGACTGGCGCGTGGCGACCTGGCGCGCAATGCGTGCGCGCACAAAGCTCTGAAAGCGCGCAGCCCCCAGCCGCCCCGCGTCAGGCGCGAGGGGTGGGCAGGCACAGCGCATCAAGGGCATCAAGGGCATGGTTTGCAGGCGTGGGTCACAGGCACGGGCAGTGGCCGCCGCCGCTCAGCCGCGAAAACCGTTGGTGATGGGGTAGCGCCAGTCGCGGCCAAAACCCCGGGCCGACAGGCGCGGGCCCACGGCGGCCTGGCGGCGCTTGTATTCGTTGATGCGGATCAGGCGCACCACCCGCTCCACATCGGCGCGGGGGTAGCCGGCACCCACAATGCTATCGATGTCAGCGTCCTGCTCCATGTAGCGCGCGATGATGGCATCCAGCACCTCATAAGGCGGCAGGCTGTCCTGGTCCTTCTGGTCCGGGCGCAGCTCGGCGCTGGGCGGGCGGGTGATGATGCGCTCGGGGATCGGGTTGCGGCCGGTTCCGTAGGGGTCATGGGCATTGCGCCAGCGCGCCAGCTCAAACACACGGGTCTTGGGCACATCGCGCAGCACCGCAAAGCCGCCCGCCATGTCGCCGTACAAGGTGCAGTAGCCAGTGGCCATCTCGCTCTTGTTGCCGGTGGTCAGCACAATGGAGCCGAACTTGTTGGACAGCGCCATCAGCAAGGTGCCCCGGATGCGGGCCTGCAGGTTTTCCTCGGTCGTGTCTTCGGCGCGGCCAGCAAAATCATGCGCCAGCGCGGCCTTGAAGGCTTCGAACTGCGGCGCAATCGAGATCTCTTCATAGGCCACCGACAGGCGCTCGGCCATCTCGCGCGCATCGATCCAGCTGATATCGGCCGTGTAGGGCGAGGGCATCATCACCGTGCGGACCTTGTCAGCCCCCAGCGCATCGACCGCAATCGCCAGCACCAGGGCCGAATCGATACCGCCGGACAAACCCAGCACCGCACCGGGGAAACCGGTCTTGCCCAGGTAGTCGCGCACCGCCACCACCAAGGCCTGCCACAGCTGCTGGTTGGTGTCGCCAGGCTGGGCGATGGGGCCGGACAGCTGCAGGCCTGTGGCCGTGGCCTCGACCTGCACGGTCAGCAGATGCGCGTCAAAACCTGGGGCGCGGGCGGCCACCTGGCCATCGGCATTGAGCGCAAACGAGTGGCCGTCAAACACCAGCTCATCCTGCCCGCCCACCAGGTGGGCATAGACCAGCGGCAGACCGGTCTCGCGTGTGCGCTCGGCCAGCAGGGCCTCGCGGTGGCCGGGCTTGTCCATCTGGAATGGCGAGGCATTGATGACGGCCAGCAGCTGCGCACCGGCCGCCTTGGCCGCCCGCGCGGGCTGGCTGGCCCAGGCGTCTTCGCAGATCAGCAGGCCAATGCGGCTGCCCGCCACCTCGAACACACAGGTCTGCGTGCCTTCGACAAAGTAGCGGGTCTCGTCAAATTCACGGTAGTTGGGCAGCAGCTGCTTGCGGTAGCTGGCCAGCACCTGGCCGGCGCGCAGCACGCTGGCGGCGTTGTAGCAGCGGCCATGGGCCGCATGCTGCGCCGCCTGCGGGTGGCCCAGCACCACCGTCAGATCGGGCCACTGCCGGCTGGCCTCCAGCACCTGCGCCACGGCGGCATCGCAGGCCGCCAGGAACGAGGGGCGCTGGAACAGGTCCTCGGCGGCATAGCCGCAAATGCCCAGCTCGGGGGTCAGCAGCAGCTGGGTGCCCTGGGCCGCGGCCTGCGCCGCCGCATCAATGATCTTGCGGGCATTGCCCGGCATATCGCCCACAACAAAGTTCAGCTGGGCGCTTGCAATGGAAAAATGGGACATGGATGGTTCGATGGCAGTGAGCAGTGCACCAGGGCCACAAGGAGAGTGGGCAGGGCCCGTGCCTGGCGCAGCCAAAGAGTCTAGCCTACAAACCCCAAGGCCTGCGCAGCGGCACGCAAATCCCGCCAGTCCGGGTCCGCTGGCGCGCGGTTTGCGGGCAAAATCGGGCTTTTGCACCACCACCTGCAGCGTCCCATGAACTTTGGCAGCGACAACCAAGCCGGCGTCTCCCCCCGCATCCTGCAAACCCTGGTAGAGGCCGCCAGCGGCATCCAGTCCGCCTACGGCAACGACGAATGGAGCCAGCGCGCCGAGCAGATGCTGGGCGAGGCCTTTGGCGCGCCCGTCAAAGTGTTCTTCGTCACCACCGGCACAGCGGCCAATTGCCTGGCGCTGTCCACCATCGCCCAGCCCTGGAACGCCGTGGTCTGCCACCACATGGCCCATATCGCGGTCGATGAGAACAGCGCCCCGGCGCTCTTCACCGGCGGCGCCAGCCTGCTGCCGATGGCCACGGACAACGGCAAGATCAGCGCCGAGGACCTGCCCGCGTTTGTGGAGCGCACCCCCCACGACGCACCCCACAACATGGTGATCAGCGGCCTGAGCATCTCCCAGGTGACCGAGAACGGCCTGGTCTACCAGCCCCAAGAGATTGCCGCACTGGCCGCCCAGGCCCATGCACTGGGCCTGCGTCTGCACATGGATGGCGCGCGCCTGGCCAATGCCATCGCCGCGCTGCAGTGCCACCCGGGCGACATCACCTGGCGCGCGGGTGTCGATGTGCTGAGCCTGGGCGCCTCCAAGAACGGCGCGCTGATGGCTGAGGCGGTGGTGTTCTTCGACCAGGCGCTGGCCCAGAACTTCTCGCTGCGCATCAAGCGCAGCGGGCAGCTGGTCTCCAAAAGCCGCACCATCGGCGCCCAGTTCTGCGCCTGGCTGGAGGGCGGCCACTGGATGGAGCTGGCCCGCCATGCCAATGCGATGGCAGCCAAGCTGTCGGCCGCACTCGCCGCCACGCCTGGTGTACGCCTGAGCTGGCCCACCCAGGCCAATGAAGTGTTTGTGCGGATGCCCATTGCGCTCTATGAACATCTGCGCGCCCAGGGCGTGCGCTGCTCTGACTGGTACGCCAGCAGCCTGCCGGCAGGTACCCAGCTGCAGGCGGGCGAGGTGGTGGTGCGCTTTGTCGCGTCCTGGTCCAGCAGCGACGAAGAAATCGCCGCGCTGATGGACCTGGTGCACAGCCACCAGCGCCAAGCCGCATAACCTGCCCCGTGCAGCGGCGCAGCAGGCAGACCACAATCGGGCCATGACCTCGCTGCCCGCTGACCCCACGCCCGCACCCCACCCTGGCCCCAGCCTGGAGCTGCGCATCCTGCCCAGCATCGCCGAGTTCGATGCCCTCGCCTGGGATGGACTGCTGGCCTTGCAAGAGCGCCCCACCCCCTTCATGCGCCACGCCTATCTGCAGGCGCTGGAGGACAGCGGCAGCGCCACCGTGGAGAGCGGCTGGCAGCCTTGCCACCTGAGCCTGTGGCAGGGCGACGTGCTGGTGGGCGCTTGCCCTATGTACCTCAAAAGCCATTCCTATGGCGAGTACGTGTTTGACTTTGCCTGGGCGCGGGCCTATGCCGAGCATGGCCTGGACTACTTCCCCAAGGCGGTCATTGCCGTGCCCTTTACCCCGGTGCCCGGCAGCCGCCTGCTGGTGGCCGATGACAGCTTTCGCGCGCCGTTGCTGCATGCCGCCACCCAGTTTTGCGACCAGCAGCAGGTCTCGTCGCTGCACCTACTGTTTGGCGCTGCGCCCGATCTTCAGGCGGCGGATAACATTGCGCTGATGCAGCGCGAGAACGTGCAGTTCCACTGGCGCAACCGCGATGCGGCCGAGACCGGCGACGCCAGGCCCTACGCCGACTTCGATGATTTTCTGGCTGAGCTGCAGCAGGACAAGCGCAAGAAGATTCGCCAGGAGCGGCGCAAGGTGCAGGCCGCTGGCGTCACGTTCCGCCATGCCAGTGGAGCGCAGATCAGCGCAGCCGATTGGGACTTCTTCTACCAGTGCTATGAGCGCACCTATCTGGAGCATGGCAACGCGCCCTACCTGACCCCGGCGTTCTTTGCCGCGATGCGCACGCAGATGGCCGAGCACTGGCTGCTCTTTATCGCCGAGCGCGAGGGCCGCCCCATCGCCGCCAGCCTGATCGCGATCGATGCGCCGGGCACGGGGCCGCGCCACGCCTATGGCCGCTACTGGGGTGCGATGGAGCGGGTGGACTGCCTGCACTTTGAGGCCTGCTACTACCAGCCCATTGCATGGTGCATACGCCATGGCCTGCAGTGCTTTGAAGGCGGCGCGCAGGGCGAGCACAAGATGGCACGCGCCCTCATGCCGGTGCGCACCCCCAGCGCCCACTGGCTGGCCCATGCCGGCTTTGCCCAGGCGGTAGAGCGCTACCTGGCGCGCGAGTCCCAGGGCATGGCCGAGTACCAGCGTTCGCTGCAGGACCACAGCCCGCTCAAACACCGGCCATAAGCCCGGCCCCGGCTGGTTGATCCCCTGCCCAAGTTGTAATTAATCTTGTCGGTGGTTGCGGCGCTGTGACCGCTGTCGGCGATACCGCACAACAAGCACGACTGCGCACTGACAGGCTCTGGCATGGCCGCTGCGCACAATGGCTACACCTCAACCAAGCAAGGAGTGGCACCATGAACAAGGACCAAGTCGTAGGCAAGATCAAGGACCTCGCAGGCGAAGCACAGGCCGGTGTCGGCAAGGCCATCAACAGCCCCAGCCAGATCGCCAAGGGCAAGGCACTGGAGGCCGAAGGCGAAATCCAGAAAAAGGCCGGTGATGTGAAAGAGAGCTTGAAGGACGCCGCTGATGCGGCCAAGAAGCGCCTCTGAGCCTGATCGACCTCCGGGGTGTAACAGCGGCCTTGATGAACGTCACTAACACATACAAATTACCGACATTGAGGCACTCAATTTAAGGCAATATAAGCCTATTGATTCAACCGAACCCCTCCTTGGCCAGCATTCGTTGCTGGCATTTTTTTGCCCGCAGCAAAAGTGCAGGCAGCGCGAAGACCGCCTGCACGAACCGTGCAGAGATGCCAGATATGGACGCGGAAAAAGAGATCAGGCAGGAGCGAATCAGGCCGCTTGCGCTTGCACCGGCGCCAACGATGCCAAGGCACCCAGCAAGGCCCAGCCCAGCGGCCATTCGCCATGGCCCGATTCCACATTGATATGGCCGGCCGAAGGCACGCGCACAAAGGTGCTGCCCCAGCTTTTGGCATAGGCGCTGGCCATGCGGATCGGACAATAGGGGTCGTTGCTGCTGGCAGCCACAATGCTGGCAAAGGGCAGCGGGTTCGCGGGCACGGGTGTGAAGTCTTCAAACAGCGCGCGGCGCTCCGGATCGGCCGGCGCCACCAGCAAGGCCCCGGCAATGCTGCCGCGTTGCTGGTTGCCTAGTTGCTCGACCGCATGCACGCTGGTGATGCAGCCCAGCGAATGGGCCACCAGGATGACCGGGTGCGGCGCGGCCTCAATGGCCTCCTGCACACTGGCTACCCAGGGGCTGCGGTGCGGTTGCAACCAGTCCTCCTGCTCCACGCGCAAGGCGCCGGCAATCCGTTCAGCCCACAGGCTTTGCCAATGGCCGGGGCCGGAGTTGCGCCAGCCCGGCACGATCACCACCGAGACCTGCGCACCCGTCTCGGCTTCTCCACGCCACCCCGGCTGCACAGGCCGCTGGCCATTACGCTGTGCGACCGCAATGGCCGCAGGGCGTGGCGGGGGGGAGGGATTGATCGTGACAAGACAGGCACCGGACATGCATGCATTGTCAAAGCAGGCTTTTAGATCAACAACGACTATTTTTTAGTATTGTTATTTCTAAAATTAATATGAAGCAGCGCCAGGCATTCAGGTCCCATCGGTTTGGCCAATGCGCTGCAACGGCAGGTTCTCGCCCATGAAGTCCAGAAACGCGCGCTGCGCTGGCGCCATATTGCGGCGCGAGACAAAGGCCGCATGCAAGATGCCTTCGGGGATGCTCCAGCCGGCCAGCAGCTCGACCAGGTCGCCATTGGCGACCTCATCGCGCACCATGGCCGCGGGCATCCAGCAGGCGCCAATGCCGTCGAGCACGGCATATTTCAGCGTCACCAGGTCATCAGCCACATAGCGAGCCTGGTGGTGGATGGTCACATGCTCGCCTTCGGGGCCCACCAGCTGCAAGGTGCTGTTGCCATCGGCACTGGTCAGCGACATCGTCGGGATCTTGCTGCCCAGGTCCTGCGGGGTCTGCGGCACGCCATGCACGGCCAGCAGCTCGGGGCTGGCCACCAGGCGCTGGCGCGTCATGCCCAGGCGTTTGACGACCAGGCTGCCGCTGTCATTGAGGTTGGCACGCACCCGCAGCGCCACATCAATGCCCTCTTCGATCAGGTTGATGGTGCGGTTGGTCACCAGCATCTCGATGCGCACCTTGGCATAGGTACGCAAAAAGGCCGGCAGCAGCTTGCCCACCGCGCCCTGGGCCAGGGTGACAGGGCAGGACACGCGCACCGTGCCCGAGGGCTCGCGCTGGGTCTGCTCCATCTCGGCCTGCGCATTCTGCGCCGCCTCGCGCGCTGTTTGCGCATGGCGCAAAAAGGTCTCACCGGCATCGGTCAACGACAGCCTTCGCGTCGTGCGCTGCAGCAGCCGCACGCCCAGCTGCGCCTCCAGATCGGCAATGCGGCGCGACAGGCGCGACTTGGGCACCCCCAGCGCGCGGCCCGCCGCAGCAAAGCCGCCGCGCTCGACCACTTCGGCAAAGTAGTACATGTCGTTGAGGTCGTATTTCATCGTGAGAGGCAGCGTTAGCGCGGTCTGCGCGGGCACAGGCGGCAAAAAAGTCTGCCCATCATAGTTCTAAAAATAGAACAATCCAACCCAATTCCAGCGCTCAATCGGGCCCGCCAGCAGTGACAGAATTCAGCCATTGGCAAAAATGCTGCGACTGCAGCAAAAGCCGTCACCTGATTGAAGGACTGACCATGAAACTGCTGCATATCGATTCGTCCATCCTGGGCGCCAACTCCGTCTCCCGCCAACTCAGCGCCGAAGCCGTCAAGGCCTGGGTTGCGGTGCATCCCAACACCCAGGTCGAGTACCTGGACCTGGCCGTCAACACCCCACCCCACCTGGGCGCTGACGCACTGGGCTTTCGCACCGGCCAGGAAGCCAAGACCGAAGCCGAGCGCGAGCAAAATGCGATCTCCGAGGCCCTCGTGAGCCAGCTGCTCGAAGCCGATGTGCTGGTCATCGGCGCGCCTTTGTACAACTTCAGCATCCCCACCCAGCTGCGCAGCTGGATTGACCGTGTGCTGCAAAGCGGCCGCACCTTCCGCTACACCGCCAACGGCCCAGAAGGCCTGGCCGGTGGCAAGAAGGTGATCGTGGTCGAATCGCGCGGCGGCATCTACTCGACCAGTGAAGGCGGCCGTGCGATGGAGCACCAGGAAACCTACCTGCAAACCATCTTCGGCTTTATCGGCATCACCGATGTGCACTTTGCCCGCGCCGAAGGCCTGGCCATGGGCCCTGAAGCCCGCGCCGCTGCCATCAGCAAGGCCCAAGCCGAGATCGCCCAGGCCGTGGCCACGCCGATGCAGCAGGCCGTCGCGGCCTGATTGCCGCGCACCTGAACAGCAGGAGGCCGGGAGCCCAACGCCCCCTCCGACTGCGGCCTGGCACCCACCACCCAGTGCCGAGCTTTATCGCCGATCTGAAGAAGAGCCTTCCGATCGGCTTTTTTGCGTCTGCATGACAAGGCAAGCCACTGAATCAGCCTATTGATGCGGCGACTGAAAAGTGCTCAACCCGTGGTTACAATCGGCCGCCTCTGCTGCGCTAAAACTGCCTCCCATGAGCCAACTCGGTATCGCCTTGCATGTCTGCGGGCTGTGGATTCTCTCTAGCCTGGACGCCAGCGGCAAGCTGCTGGTCCTGGCGGGGGTGCCGGTGCTGATGGTGGCCTGGTTCCGTTATGTCGGCCATGTGGTGCTGATGGGGGTGTTTGTGCTGCCCAAGCGGGGGCTGGGGCTGTTTCGCACGCAGTCGCTGTCGCGCCAGGTCCAGCGCTCGGTGCTGATGATTGCCACCACCTTGCTGTTCTTCCATGTGCTGAGCATGGTGCCACTGGCCGAGGGCACGGCGATGAACTTCATGGCGCCGCTGTTGGTGATGGGGCTGGCGCCCTGGCTGCTGGGCGAGCGCCCGGGTTGGCACCGCTGGGCGGGCGTGCTGCTGGGCTTTGTCGGCATGCTGGTGGTCATCCGCCCGGGCGGGCAGCTGTCCACCGAAGGGGCCATCTGGGGCGTGGTGACGGCCAGCACCTTTGCGCTGTTCCAGATCAGCACGCGCCGCGTGGCGGCAGACGACCCGCTCACCAGCAACCTCTACGGGGGCCTGTTTGGTGCACTGGTACTGAGCGCCTTGCTGCCCTTTTTCTGGAAGCAGCTCGATCTGACGGTGTGGCAATGGCTGCTGCTGGCCTCCACCGGCCTGTCCGGCTTTGTCGGTCACTGGCTGCAGATCACTGCCTACAGCAAGACCAGTGCGACCTTGCTGGCGCCGTTCAACTACCTGCAAATCGTCTCGGCCACCACCTTGGGCTGGTTGATTTTTGGCCAGTTGCCCGATGCGGCGACGGCTGCCGGCATGGCCTTGATCTGCTGCGCGGGCCTGGGTGTGGTGCTGGTGGAAGTGTGGCAACAGCGCCTGCGCCAGCGCCTGTCAGCCTAAAAAGCCAGCGGAAACAAGAGGGAAAGCGCGCAGAGCCTCTGCCCAATACCCCAGCATTTAAGACCAGCTTCACCATTGAAGAAGTACCCCTTCGTCATTCGCGCACACCGGGGAAACCCAAATATCAAATTGATAGCGATATATGCAAACCCAATGAGCATATAGCGCCTATTCCTTGCTGCTGCTCAGGTTGCAAAAACGGACAACTTGGATTGCCGCACGCCTGAGGGGCTCGGGTGACAATTAACAATTTGGCGGCAATGCTATACATTCGGTGATGACCGTCGCACAAGCGACAAAATTCATAATTCCAGTCACCGAGACGACATGCCATGGACGATCCAATCCTGACCCCCGAAGAGCGCGAAGCCATCAACACAGGGCGCTGGTTCAGCACCCTCTCGCCGACTTTGCGCCATGACATTCTGCGCTGTGCCTATGTCAAGCGTTTCAAGGATGGCGGGTTGATCTTCTCCCGTGGCGATGAGCCCGAAGAGTGGGTGTCCGTGGCCCGGGGCTCGGCCCGCGTGAGTTCGGCGTCGCTCACGGGCAAGCAGATCACCTTGACCTATGTCGAGCCAGGCACCTGGTTTGGCGATGTGGGCCTGTTCGATGACGACAGCCGCACCCATGATGTCTATGCCCATGGCGAGACCACGCTGGTCTGCGTCAGCAAGGCCGACTTCCAGCGCATCTTGCAGACGCATGTGGAGTTCTACCAGGCGCTGGCACGCATGCATGCGCGCCGCATCCGCAGCCTCTACGGCATGGTGGAAGACCTCAACACCTTGCCGCTGCGCGCGCGCCTGGCCAAGCAGCTGCTGCACCTCTCGCGCAGCTACGGCGTGCCCGGCAAGGAAAGCAGCGAAACCCGCATCGGCCTGCAACTGGCCCAAGAAGAGCTGGCCCAGTTGCTGGGCGCCTCGCGACAGCGGGTGAACCAGGAGCTCAAATCGATGGAGCGCGAGTCCTCCATCCGCATCGAGCCCTCGGGCCTGACGGTGCGTGACAGCAATGCGCTGCGCCGCATCGCCGCTTCCGAGTAAAAAGATGCGCATTCGCCCACCACCCGCACTGGCTGGTGGGCCTTGTACAGCACGGGCGCAACGCCCGGCTTAAAACACCCCGTAGCGGTAGGCCACATACAAAGCGGCCAGCACACCGACCACTGCCAAAATCCCCATGATGCGTCCCATAGCTCGCGCTCCCTGGTTGTATTGCTAAATTGCCTCAGCCTCGGCCCAGCGCCATCGCCACACCCCGGTTGGCCAGTGCGTCTGCGCGCTCATTGCCTGGGTCGCCGGCATGGCCCTTGACCCAGTGCCAGGTGATGCGGTGCTCGCCGCCATGCACCAGTGCATCGAGGCGCTGCCACAGATCGACATTCTTGACTGGCTCCTTGCTGGCCGTGCGCCAACCCTTGGCCTTCCAGCCAGAGATCCATTCAGTGATGCCTTTGCGAACGTACTGGCTGTCCAGATACAGCTGCACATCACAGGGGCGCTTCAAGGCTTCGAGCGCCTGGATCACCGCCATCAGCTCCATGCGGTTGTTGGTCGTGCCCAGCTCGCCACCAAACAGCTCCTTTTGCGCAGTGCCAGCGCTGAGCAAAGCGCCCCAGCCGCCAGGGCCAGGGTTGCCCTTGCAGGCACCGTCCGTATAAATCACCACTTGGTTCACACCCACTCCTTGGCACTTGCCGCGATTACAGAGGGCCACTATAAGCGCATTTGCTGGCTATTTTTGGGCCCCTGTGCGCGGCGGACTGCAGCCGCTTACGGCCGTGTCATTCCACACGGCGCTGCGTTTCGCTCAGCCGCTCACGGGCGGCCACCGCAGGGCGCGCCACGCCACTGGGCGCCGCTGCCTTCCACGGTGCGGCCAATTTGTGCACGCTGGGCATTTTTTTCACCGCCTCGGCAAAATACACGCCGCCCAGTACCGGCCAGGCCGTAGGCCCGACCCTGTCCATCCATTCCCAGCGGCGCAGCCAGGCATCGCTGCGCATCGCAGGGCGAAAGCAGCCAAAGCTGGCGCTTTGCAGCTCCAGCCCCAGTAGCTTGAGCCAGTCGCGCAAACGCCCGTAGCCGATCAGGTTGTGGTCATCGGGCATCGGCGGGAGCTTTTGCAGTCCCGGAATGCGGCGGCTCCAGGTGTGCATGCCCCAGAGGCTGGCCGGGTTGATGCCGCTGATCAGCACCCGGCCTTCGGGCACCAGCACACGGGCCACCTCGCGCAGCACCGCATGGGGGTCGGCGCTCAGCTCCAAGGTATGGGGCAGCAGCACCAGGTCCAGGGTATCGGGGCCAAAGGGCAGTGCATGGGCATCACACAGCAAGCTCGCGGTGACAGGCTCTGTCCGCGTTGCGGGCAGACCCGGCTCGCTTTGTAAAGGCAGTGCAAAGCTCTGTACATCTGCCAGGCGGCTTTGTTGCCACTGCGCGGCCTGCTCGGTCGAGTCGAGCGCGAGCCAACGATGGGGCGTGCGATTGTTGCGCAGCCCCTGCAGCGGGAAAAGCCCGATCTGCAGGCTATGGAAGCCAAAAATATCGGCCACGGCATCGTCGTAACATGTTTGCTCCCAAGACAGCATGTAGCTGCCCAGCGGCGTCTGCCACCAATTTTGCGTGCCTATAATTTGGTCATTCATGCATCTGTTACCTCTGCCCGCTTTCAACGACAACTACATCTGGCTGCTGCACGACGGACAGCGCGCGCTGGTCGTCGACCCAGGCCAGGCTGCGCCCGCGCTGGACGCGCTGCGCCGCCTGGGTCTGCAGCTGCAAGCCATTGTAGTGACCCACCACCATGGCGACCATACCGGCGGCGTGGCCGAGCTGCGCGAGGCCACTGGCGCTCGTGTGTACGGCCCGGCCACCGAGGACATTCCCCAGCCTTGCCAGCCCATGCAGGGCGGCAACACGCTGGAGCTGCTGGGCCTGCAGTGGCAGGTGATCGATGTGCCCGGCCATACCGCCGGGCATATCGCTTATTACTGCGCCGATGTGGCCGGGCAGCCGGTGCTGTTCTGTGGCGATACCTTGTTCTCAGGCGGCTGCGGCCGCCTTTTTGAAGGCACACCCGCGCAGATGCATGCATCGCTGTCGGCGCTCGCTGCGCTGCCCGCCCAAACGCGGGTCTGCGCCGCCCATGAGTACACGCTGTCCAACCTGCGCTTTGCGCAGGCAGTGGAGCCCCACAACCCGGACATCGCCCGCTACCTGGCGCACTGCGAGCAGCTGCGTGAGCGCGGCGCGCCCACCTTGCCCGCGCAACTTGGCAACGAGCTGCGCATCAACCCTTTCCTGCGCTGCAGCCTGGCCACCGTGGCCCGCGCTGCGCAGCAGTTTGATCCCTCCACCCCTGGCAGCGACCCGGTCGCCGTTTTTGCCGCGCTGCGTCGCTGGAAGAACCAATTCTGATGAAGTATCTGTACCTGTGGAGCCTCAGCGCCCTGCTCGCCCTGACTGGCTGCGCCACGACCGAGACCGGCGGCCCGCCCACCGCAGCAGGCGATGCACCGAAGATCAGCTCGGTACCGCACACCCCCAACTACCCCAGCGGCCCCTTGAGCCCCATCAATGCGGCCAGCCTGCAGGGCAATGGCGCCGTCACCAGCTTGGCCGTGCCCGATGATCTCTGGGACCGCATCCGCCGGGGCTTTGCGATGCCCGATCTGGAAAACGACCTGGTGGGCAACCAGGAGCAGTGGTATTCCAGCCGCCCCGATTACATACAGCGCATGACCCAGCGCTCCTCCAAGTACATGTTCCACATCGTCGAGGAGCTCGAGCGCCGGGGCATGCCCACCGAGCTGGCCCTGCTGCCCTACATCGAGAGCGCCTACAACCCGCAGGCGGTCTCCAGCGCCAAGGCGGCCGGTATGTGGCAGTTCATGCCCGCCACCGGCACCTATTTCGACCTCAAGCAGAACATGTTCCGCGACGACCGGCGCGACGTGCTGGCCTCGACCCGCGCGGCGCTGGACTACCTGCAAAAGCTCTACAACATGTTTGGCGACTGGCACCTGGCACTGGCCGCCTACAACTGGGGCGAAGGCAGCGTGGGCCGCGCCATTGCACGCAACCAAAAGCAGGGCCTGGGCGGCGCCTACACCGACCTGAGCATGCCCGATGAGACGCGCAACTACGTGCCCAAGCTGCAGGCGGTCAAGAACATCATTGCCCACCCCGAGCGCTTCCAGGCCGAGCTGCCGCTCATCGAGAACCACCCCTACTTCCAGGCCGTGACCCTGGACCGTGACATCGACACCGCCCAGGTAGCCGAGATGGCCGGCGTCACGATGGATGAGTTGAAGTCGCTCAACCCCTCGTTCAACCGCCCGGTGATCTTCAAGGCCGGCACGCCCCAGGTGCTGCTGCCCTGGGACAACGCCAATGTGTTCCGCCGCAACCTGCAGGCCCATGAAAAAGGCCAGTACGCGAGCTGGACGGTCTGGACCGTGCCCAGCACCATGACCGTGGCCACGGCCGCTGGCATGGTCGGCATGAGCGAGAACGACCTGCGCGCGGTCAACAATATTCCGCCGCGCATGATGGTCAAGGGCGGCTCGTCGCTGATGGTGCCGCGCTCGGCCGCTGTCAAGCAGGATGTCTCCAGCCACCTGGCCGACAACGCCCACATCGCGCTGACCCCGGAAGTGGTCACCCGCCGCACCACCGTCAAAGCCCGCAAGGGCGACACCGTCGCGCGCGTGGCCCAGCGCTACCGCGTCACCGCCGCACAGGTGGCCGACTGGAACGATATCGGCGTCAAGAGCGCCTTCAAGGTGGGCCACCAGGTCGTTTTGTACATGCCTGTGCGCGTAGGCGCAGCACCCGCCCCCAGCGGCGGCCATGCAGCCCGTGGCAGCCGCAGCAGCAACGCCAAAAAGCCCGCGGTGCGGCAGACGGCCACCAAGAAGGCCCCGTCCAAGCGCAGCACCAGCACCACGAAGAAAAAGCGCTGAGGCAGCCCGCGCCACGCCAGCAAAAGACGCTCCCCGGAGCGTCTTTTTTTATGCGCACAGACTTTGCGGACAAAGGCCTCGCACTATGCTGGGCGCAACACAGAGGAGATGGCATGCGCGAAGGATTGGAAAAACTGCTGGCCAAGGGGCAAGACAGCGCGGTGCTGCGCTTTGGCCTGGGCCAGGCCTGCTTGAAGGAAGAGGACTATGCGGCCGCCGCGCTGCACCTGGCGCAGGCCGTCGCCCAGAATCCGCAGTACTCGGCCGCCTGGAAGCTGCTGGGCAAGGCCCAGCTGGAATCGGGCGTGCCCGATGCCCGCATGCAAGCGCAGGCGAGCTGGCAGCAAGGCCTGCAGGTGGCGGAGCAGCACGGCGACACGCAGACCGTCAAGGAGCTCACGGTGTTCTTGAAACGCCTGCAAAAAGCCGCTGGCTGAGCAGCCTCAGCGGCAAGGACCACCGATAAAAAAACGGCAAGGCCGCCAAGGCGCTTGCCGTTTCTTTGTTTTACCTTGCTTGCACCCTGCCAGGTGCCGAAGGTCAGTTGTCCAGCTTGGGGTCCAGCGCATCGCGCAGGCCATCGCCCAGCAGGTTGAAGGCCAGCACGGTCACAAAGATCGCCAGGCTCGGGAACAGCGCCACATGCGGGGCATTGAGCATGTCGCTGCGCGCCTCGTTCAGCATCGCGCCCCACTCCGGCGTCGGCGGCTGCGCGCCCATGCCCAGAAAGGACAGGCTGGCGGCCGTGATGATCGAGGTGCCGATACGCATCGTCAGGTAGACGACCACCGACGAGACGGTGCCCGGCAGCAGGTGGCGCAGCATGATGACCCGGTCGGGCGCGCCGATGGAGCGCACCGCCTCGATATAGGTCTGCTGCTTGAGCGCCAGCACATTGCCGCGCACCAGGCGGGCAAAAGCGGGCACGCTGAACACGGCGACGGCCATGATCACATTGATCATGCCGTTGCCCAGGATGGCAACGATACCGATGGCCAGCAAGATGCCGGGGAAAGCGAACAGCACGTCGGACATGCGCATCACGCAGCGGTCCCACCAACCTTCGTAATAGCCGGCCAGCAACCCCAGGATGGCACCGATCACCGCGCCGATGGCGACCGACACAAAACCCGCCGCCAGCGAGATGCGCGCGCCCACCAGGATGCGGCTGAAGATGTCGCGGCCCAGCGAATCGACACCAAACCAATGCTTGGCCGTGGGGGGCGAATTCAGCGCGTCGTAGTCGAAGAAGTTCTCGGCATCGTAGGGCACGATCCAGGGCGCCAGGACGGCCACCAGCACCAGTGCGATGATGAAGACGCCAGCAAACAAGGCCAGCTTCTGGCGTTTGAACTTGCGCCAGAACTCGGCCATCGGCGTGCGCATGCGCGTCGATGCGGCCGGGTTGGCAGGCAGGGACGGCGCAGCAGCGCCGGCGGTAGAGACCGTGTGGGCCGCCGCCACAGCGCGGTCGGCAGATTCAGGAGCGTTCGGAGTAGTCATGGCCAAAGCACCTGCTTAGCGGTAACGGATGGTGGGGTTGATCCAGGCATAAAGCAGGTCGACCACCAGATTGATCAGGATGAATTCCAGCGAGAACAGCAGCACCAGGGCCTGGATGATGGGGTAGTCGCGCATCTCGACGGCGTCGACCAGCAAGCGGCCCATGCCCGGCCAGTTGAACACCACCTCGACAACGATGGAGCCGCCCAGCAAAAAGCCGAACTGCAGACCCATCATGGTCACCACCGGAATCATCGCATTGCGCAGGCCATGCTTGATGACGACCACGGTCTCCTTCAAGCCCTTGGCACGCGCGGTGCGCACATAGTCCTCTTTGAGGATGTCGATGAAGGAGCTGCGGGTAAAGCGCGCCATCACGGCCGCCACGGCTGCGCCCAGGGTCAGCGACGGCAGCACATAGTGCTTCCAGCTGTCCGCACCCACGGTGGGCAGCCAACCGAGCTTGACCGAGAAATACTGCATCAGCAGCATGCCCAGCGCAAACGACGGGAACGAGATGCCCGACACCGCCAGGGTCATGCCCAGCCGGTCAGGCCACTGGTTGCGCCAGACGGCCGAGACAATGCCCAAAAACATGCCCAGCACCACCGACCAGGCCATGGCCATCACGGTGAGCCAGAAGGTCGGGCCAAAGCGCTCGGCAATCTCTTGCGAGACCGGGCGCTTGGTCCGGATGGATTTTCCAAAATCGCCCTGCAACGCATTGCTAAAGAAACGCACGAACTGCTGGTGCAGGGGCAGGTCCAGCCCCAGGTCCTTGCGGACCAGTTCGATCGTCTCCGGGCCGGCTTCGGGGCCAGCAGCCAGGCGCGCGGGGTCACCGGGCAGCATGTGCACGAAACCGAACACCAGCACCGCCACGATGAGCAGTGTCGGTATCAGCCCGAGCAAGCGTTTGAGCAGGTAGCGATACATGGATTACTTCAGGTCCAGGTCAACAAAGTTGAAGTTGCCGTCAGGGATGACGTAGAAGCCAGACAGGTTCTTGGCACGCACAGACACCAGTTGCTCGGTGTTCAGGAAGATCCAGGGCGCATCCTTCCAGATCTTTTGCTGGGCATCGGCGTAGATCTTGCCGCGTGCCGCGGTGTCGGTGGTCACCAGCGCCTTGGCAATGTCGGCATTGACTTCGGCGTTGTTGTAGTAGGCGGTGTTAAAGCCCCGTGGAGGCGCGCTCTCACCGGCCAGCAGCGGACGCATCGCCCAGTCTGCCTCGCCGGTGGACGAGGACCAACCCACGTAGTACATGCGCACTGCGGCCTTGGCTGGATCCTGCACCGATTCCACTTCAGCGACGCGCTGGCCCGCTTCGAGCGCACGCACCGTCACCTTCACCCCCACCTGCGCGAGTTGCTGCTGGGCAAACTGGATGACCTTCTGGGCGGTGGAGTGGTTGTAGGCCGACCACAGGGTGCTCTCAAAGCCATTGGGGTAGCCGGCTTCCTTCAGCAAGGCCTTGGCCTTGGCAGGATCGTAGGGCCAGGGGCCCAGCTTGGTGGCAAATTCCACGCCCTTGGGCAGCACGCCTTCGGCAGGAATGGCCGAGCCGGCAAACGCCACCTTGGACAGCGCTTCCTTGTTGATCGCGTAGTTCAGCGCCTCACGCACCTTGGGGTTGTCAAACGGCTTTTGCGTCACATTCATCGAGATGTAGCGATGGATGATGGACGGGGCCTTGGTGACTTCCAGGCTTGGCTTCTTTTCCAGATTGGCCACGGCTTCGGGTGGCACCGGGAACGCGAAATGCGCTTCGTTGGTCTGCATCATCGAGGCACGGGTGTTGTTGTCCACCACTGGGCGCCAGGTGATCGAATCGACCTTGGGCAGGCCCTTTTGCCAGTAACCATCAAACTTGGCAACCTTCATGTAGTCGGATGGCTTCCACTCGACAAACTTGAAGGGGCCCGTGCCCACGGGGTGCTGCACGATGTCCTTGCCATACTGCTTGAGCGCAGCGGGCGAGATGATCACGCCCGAGGGGTGGGCGAGCGAGTTGACGAAAGGCGCAAACGGCTCCTTGAGCGTGAACTTGGCGGTGAGATCGTCCACCGCTTCGATCTTGGAGATGTTCTTGTACAGGTTGTAGCGCTTGAGCTTGTTGTCCGGGTTGATCACGCGCTCGAAGGTCTGCTTGACCGCTTCTGCGTTGAAGGGCGTGCCGTCGTGGAACTTCACGCCGCTGCGCAGCTTGAAGGTGTAGACCAGGCCGTCCTTGCTCACCTCAAAACCGGTGGCCAGCACGGGGACCATCTTCATGTCCTTGTCGAAGCCGTACAGGCCTTCGTAGAAGGACTTGGCCACGGCCTGCGACAAGGTGTCGTTGGCGTCATAGGGGTCGGTGGTCGTGAAGGTGGAAGCCACCGCTACCACCACGTCCTTGGCCGCATGGGCCGAAAACGCAGTACCCGCCAGCAGCATGGCGGCGGCGATCGAAGTCAAACGTCGTTGCATATCAACTCTCCTCTTCAGGTTTTGCATCGGCTGGCCCACCACGGCGGCGACCAGACCCACTACATTCTTGGCGTTACTCAGCTTGGCAATCCTGCGCGGGCTCAAGCCGGCTGCAGATCCTGCACCTGGCCGGCGGGCACCGCGGGCTGCGGCATCTCTTGGGCCACCCAGTGGCCCGGGCCCACCTCGCGCATCGGCAGCACGCGCGGCGGGTCGTCCACCCCGCGCACGGGGCTGGGGATCTCGGCCACATTCAAGGTGTGCTGGCGGCGCTGCGTGGGGTCGGCAATCGGCACGGCCGCCATCAGGCGCTTGGTATAGGGGTGCTGCGGGTTCTCGAACACCGCGCGGCGCGGCCCGATCTCGACGATCTGGCCCAGGTACATGACGGCCACGCGGTGGCTGACGCGCTCGACCACGGCCATATCGTGCGAGATGAACAAAAAGGCAATGCCAAACTCCCGCTGCAGGTCCATCATCAGGTTGATGATCTGCGCGCGGATCGACACATCGAGCGCAGAGACCGCTTCATCGGCAATCACCACCTTGGGGTTCAGGGCCAGCGCGCGGGCAATGGCGATGCGCTGGCGCTGGCCGCCCGAGAATTCATGCGGGTAGCGGTTAGCGGCAACCGGGGGCAGGCCGACCTTCTCCAGCAGCCACTCCACCTTTTTCTCGGCCTGCTCGCGCGGCAGCAGCTTGTGGATCAGCATGGGCTCCAGAATGCTGTAGCCCACGGTCAGGCGCGGATCGAGCGAGGCAAACGGGTCCTGGAAAATGAACTGGATATCACGGCGCAGCGCCTGCAGCTGCGCGCCTTGCAGCTTGGCAATATCGCGCCCGGCCACCTGCACATCGCCGGACTGGAAATCGATCAAACGGGCCAGCGCGCGGCCCGTGGTGGATTTGCCGCAACCGGATTCGCCCACCACCGCCAAGGTCTCGCCCGGCTGCAGGCTCAGGCTCACCTGCTCGACCGCATAGACCTGGCGCTTGACGCCGCCAAACAGGCCTTCCTTGATCGGAAAACGCGTGACGAGCTTGTTAACCTGCAGCACCGGCTCACCGGCTTGCACGGTCGATGTCTCGGGCGCAGTGGTCTCGGCCTGCGCGCTCTGGCCCAGCAGACTGAAGCGCTCGGGCAAATCCTTGCCGCGCATGGCGCCCAGCTGCGGCACGGCGGCCAGCAGGTTGCGGGTATAGGTCTGCTGCGGGTTGGCAAACAGCTGCACGCAGTCCTGCTCTTCGACCTTGTCGCCGCGGTACATCACCAACACGCGGTCGGCCACCTCGGCCACCACGCCCATATCGTGGGTGATGAAGATCACCCCCATGGACATCTCGCGCTGCAGCTCCTGCACCAGCGCCAGAATCTGGGCCTGGATGGTCACATCCAGCGCCGTCGTCGGTTCATCGGCAATCAGCAGCGAGGGCTTGCAGGACAGCGCCATCGCGATCATCACGCGCTGGCGCATGCCGCCAGACAGCTGGTGCGGGTGGCGCGTGAGCACATTGCGGGCCTCGGGAATGCGCACCAGCTCCATCATGCGCAGCGCCTCGGCCATCGCGGCGCTGTTGGGCTTGCCCTGGTGCAAGCGAATCGATTCGGCAATCTGCTCGCCCACGGTGAACACCGGGTTGAGCGAGGTCATCGGCTCCTGGAACACCATCGCCATATCGGCCCCGCGCACCTGGCGCATCTGGGCGGAGGTGGCCTTGGCCAGGTCGATCGTGCCGGCATGGCGGCCGCGCAGCAGCATCGAGCCGCTGTCGATCTGGCCCCCGCCGGTCTCCACCAGCCGCATCAGCGCCAGCGACGTGACCGACTTGCCCGAGCCCGACTCGCCCACCACTGCCAGGGTCTGGCCGGCGTAGACATCGAGGTTCAGGTTTTTGACCACCTGCACCCGCCCCTGCTCGGTCTTGAAGCTCACGGACAGATCGCGCACCTGCAAAACGGGCGGCGTCAGGTCATCGTGGACGGGAGTAGAACTGGGGTTGGACATAGGTAGAAGGGGCAGTGCGGGGCTTCGCGAAGAAGGCACAAGCCGTAAAGCAGGACAGGCACCCGGGTTGGGACAAATCCTTGAGAAAAATCCCCGTGTTGGCAAGAACACTGAGGCATAGATATTCACCTGGGTGACAGTGTTTGCAATTGTAGAAAGCCGGGGGGCGGGTTTGGAGGCAAAACGGCCTATGGTTTTCACCTACGCAATTGCCGCAGAGGCGCGCACCATCGTGGTGCGGCGGCTTGCCCGTTGCAGGCAAGCCACCCCGTCATCGCCGGGGTCGGGTCAGGGCCCGTTGGTGGCCCCCTGCCTCAGCGATGCACGATCACGCTGGAGCCAAGGCGTCGTTGGCATAAATGGCCACGAGCGCCTCGCCATCGATGCCGATCTGGCCCCGGTACATGCCTTCGGAGTTGAAGCACAGCGAGACTTCGCCATCGGCGCCCACCGCAATCAGGCCGCCGTCGCCGCCCAGCGGTGGCAGCACGCGGTGGATGACCTCGGCCGTGGCCTGGGCCACCGACTCGCCCAGCAGCTCCACGCGCGCGGCCACCGTGTGGGCGGCCGAGCCCCGGATAAAGGCCTCGCCCACGCCGGTGCAGGACACAGCCACCACGCCATGCTTGGCATAGGTGCCCGCGCCCACCACGGGCGAGTCACCGACGCGCCCGGGCTTTTTGTTGGTCAGGCCACCGGTCGAGGTGGCGGCAGCCAGCTGGCCATGCACATCCAGCACCACCGCACCGACGGTGCCCATCTTCTTGCGCTCATCGAGCGGCGCGGCCTGGGTCTGGGTCTGGCTTTGCGCGGTGTGGTCCAGCGCCACCTGCTCGCGGCCGGAGGCCAGCGCTGCGGCCTGCACCGTGCGCAGCTGGGTCAGGCGCTGCTCGGTCGAGAACCAGTCGCGCGCCACCATCTCGCAGCCCTGGGCCTGGGCAAAGCGCTCGGCCGCTTCGCCAATCATGAACACGGGCCCGCCCGCCTCCATCAGCGCCAAGGCGGCACGCACCGGGTTGCGCACGGTGCTGACCCCGGCGAGCGAGCCGCAGGCCAGGTCGCGCCCGCGCATCACACAGGCATCCATCTCATGCGTGGCGTCGGCCGTGAACACGGCGCCGCGCCCGGCGTTGAACAGCGGGCATTCTTCGAGCAGGCGCACGGCCTCCACGGCCACGGCTTCGGCAGGGGCACCGGCGGCCAGTTTTTGCTGCGCGCCTTGCAGCACATCGCGCAAGGCCTCCCGGTAGGCCTGATGCTGCGCGGGGGTGATGGAGGCGCGGGTGATGGTGCCGGCGCCGCCATGGATGGCGATCACGGGGCGAAAGGAGGAGGTAGAGATGGTCATAGTGCTTGGGCCGCTCGCGTCGTTGCGCGGCCAGCCGGTTCCAGGTGGTTCAATCAGGAAGAGAGCAGCGGCAGCAGCGTGGCGATAAAGGCCTCGGGCTGCTCATACTGCACCCAATGGCCGCTGTCGGGCAGCCGCACAAAGGCCTGCAGATGGGGCGTGACCGCGCGGTATTGGTGCTCCAGCGCGGGCATATAGCTTTTGTACAGGGCGTCATAGACGCCATAGATCGCAGCGACCGGGCAGGCGATCTGCGGCAACGACTGCGCCAGGATATCGGTGTTGGCCAGGCGCCGGCGCGGCAGGCGGTCCCGCACGACATTGTGCTGGTGCACGGCCAGGGCCTGGTCGTCGATCTTGGCGGCATCCCAGAGCATCAACGCACCCAGGTTGTAGCGGTGCATCTCCAGCTGCTCGGCAGGGTCGCTCAGATGGCGCCAGCCCTTCAAGCTGAACTGCTTCTCCGGCACCACGCCCATGGCAGGGGCCCCCACCAGCACCAGGCGCTCGACCGCCTGCGGGTAGGCGGCGGTCAGCATGGCCGCCGTCATACCGCCAAAGGAGAAACCCATCAGCTGGCAAGGCAGCAGATCCAGCTGCGCCATGCCGGCATGCAAGGGCGCGAGCATCGCATCGGCGTCGGTACCCACCGCTGGCGGGTCGGAGTCGCCAAAGCCCGGCAGATCGGGCAGCCAGAGTTCATAGCCTTGGGCGAGCAGCGCATCGATATTGCGGATCCAGTGGGTCCAGCTGCCGCTGCCGCCATGGAGCATCACCAAGGGCAGCGTGCCAGGTCGGCGCTCGCCCCAGCTATGCCAGACCACAGTCTGGCCTTCAAAAACAGTGGTCCGCCGTGTCGCCTGGGCCAACAGCGTCTCGTAGAGCGCCGGCAGCGGCAGCAAGCCCGCAGTGCGGGTGTCCAGAACATCCGACATCGCAACGCTCACGCGGTCTGTCCGAGCAGTACCTGGGCCACCGCATCGATCGCAATGCTGTAGCCCTGCACCCCCAGGCCGCAGATGACCGCCTTGGCCACCGGCGCAATATAGGAATGGTGGCGGAAGGCCTCGCGGGCATGGACGTTGCTGATATGCAGCTCGATCACCGGCAGCGCCGCGCCCTTGATCGCATCCATCAAGGCCACGCTGGTGTGGGTGTAGGCCGCGGCATTGAGCACCACGCCGGCCAGTTGGCCCTCGCGCTGCAGCTGGCCCGCCTCGTGCAGCCAGTCGATCAACGCGCCTTCATGGTTGCTCTGGTGAAAACGCAGCGCCAGCTGGTTGCGGGCGGCCGCCTGGGCACACAGCTGCTCGACATCGGCCAAGGTGTGGGCACCATAGATGGTGGGCTCGCGCAGGCCCAGCAGGTTCAGGTTCGGGCCGTTCAGTACAAAAACAGTTTTCATCTCAGCTTCCACAACGGACAACAGCTGTGGATTATCCGAGCATTCGGCGCCCCAGCGCACAGCCCAAGCGACAGCTGGGCGGTTGGGCCCCCCGGCAAGCACCCATAAAAAAGCCCTGGCGGGCCAGGGCATCGGTTGCGCAAGCTGCCATGCAGCTCAATAGCGGTAGTAATCGCGGTCGTGGCGATGGTGGCGGTAGTAGCGGCCGGGAGGTGGGCCGTAGTACACGGGCGCTGGGCGGTACACGGGTGCGGGGCGGTAGACCACGGCAGGGGGTGGCGGCGCCACATAGACCGGCTGGGGTGCATACACAGGGGGAGGCGCCACATAGACGGGCTGGGGTGCGTACACCGGCGCGGGGGCCACGTACACCGGTGCGGGCACGTTGATACCCACCGACCAGGACACCCGGCTGGCATGGGCGCCAGCGCTCATCAGCGCCAAGCCAGTCAGCACCGCAGCGGCGGCCCAGCGAGAGCCTTGTTTCAGCATCGAATTGCGCATATTGATCTCCTTGCGAGAATCCCTGAAAAATGTCATTGAACTTTCAACGCGGCAAGCAGGCAGAAAGATACCAAAGGCTCTGCAAATTATGGTTTCAAGACAAGATATCCTGTTGCAAAGCGTAAATGGCATGCCCAAGTTCGGGTCAGAGCCCCAGAAACCGCAATACGTTCCAGCCATCAGGGTACTCCCTTAGAATACACAACTATGAATGCACCTGCCCCGAGCGCTTCGCACAACGGTAGTGACGAAGTGGTCAAACCCACCAATTTCCTGCGACAAATCATCGAGTCCGATCTCGAAAAAGGCAGCTACGCCCAGCGCCACTGGGGTGGTACGCCTGGCGATGCCCAGCACCACCAGCAGGGCCCCATCGACCAGGCCAAGATCCGCACCCGCTTTCCGCCTGAGCCCAACGGCTACCTGCACGTGGGCCACGCCAAGTCGATCTGCCTGAACTTTGGTCTCGCACGCGACTTTGGCGGCGTCTGCCACCTGCGCTTTGACGACACCAACCCGGAAAAGGAAGACCAGGAGTATGTGGACGGCATCATCGATGCCGTGCGCTGGCTGGGCTTTGACTGGAAGGACCCGAGCGGCGAGCAAAACCTCTACTACGCCAGCAACTACTTCGACTTCATGTACCGTTGCGCGGTCTACCTGATCGAGCAAGGCCTGGCCTATGTCGACGAGCAGTCGGCCGACGAGATGCGCGCCAACCGGGGCGACTTCACGCGCCCGGGCGTCAACAGCCCGTTCCGCGACCGCAGCGTGGCCGAGAACCTCGAGCGCTTTGCCGACATGAAGGATGGCAAGCTGCCCGATGGCGCGGCCGTGCTGCGCGCCAAGATCGACATGACGGCGCCCAATATCAACCTGCGCGATCCTGCGATCTACCGGGTGCGCCATGCCGAGCACCACAATACCGGCAACCAATGGTGCATCTACCCGATGTACACCTTTGCGCACCCGATCGAGGACGCCTACGAGCACATCACCCACTCGATCTGCACCTTGGAGTTCGAGGACCAGCGCCCCTTCTACGACTGGTTGCTGGACCACCTGCGCAGCGGCGGCCTGATCGATGCGCCCCAGCCGCGCCAGTACGAATTCTCGCGCCTGAACCTGACCTATGTGATCACCAGCAAGCGCAAGCTCAAGCACCTGGTGGACAACCAATTGGTCAGCGGCTGGGACGACCCACGCATGCCCACCGTCGTCGGCCTGCGCCGCCGTGGCTACACGCCCGCGTCCATCCGCAATTTCTGCGAGCGCATTGGTGTCACCAAGGACTACGCCTGGATCGACTACGCCACCTTGGACGGCTGCCTGCGCGAAGACCTGGAGAACCAGGCCCACCGTGCGATGGTGGTGCTGGACCCGGTCAAGCTGGAGCTGAGCAACTGGGCCGAGGTGTTTGGCAGTGCCGAGCACCTCGAAGCCTGCAGCCTGCCCGCCCTGCCCCACCCGGCAGAAGGCCAGGCCGCGCCTGAGCGCCACTTCAGCCTGGGCCGCGAGGTCTGGATCGAGCGCGAAGATTTTGCCGAAGTGCCCCCCAAGGGCTACAAGCGCCTCTTCCCCGGCAACAAGGTGCGCCTCAAGGGCGGCTATGTGATCGAGTGCACCGGCTGCGAGAAGGATGCCGATGGCGTGATCACCAAGGTGCTGGCCACCGTGGTGCCCGACACCAAGAGCGGCACCCCTGGTGCGGACAGCGTCAAGGTCAAGGCCGCCATCACCTGGGTGGGCGTGGCCGATGGCGTGCAAGCCGAAGTGCGCCTCTATGACCGCCTGTTCACCGATCCGCAGCCCGATGCCGGCGGCAAGGACTTCCTGGCCCTGCTCAACCCGGATAGCCTCAAGGTCGTGACCGCCTATGTCGAGCCCTCGCTCAAGGCTGCGCAGCCCGATGACAAGTTCCAGTTCGAGCGCTTTGGCTACTTTGTGGCCGACCGCCATGACCACCGCAGCGACAAGCCGGTGTTCAACAAGATCACCGGTTTGAAGGATTCCTGGGGCAAGTAAGCGCCAGGCCTGATCCGCTGAACCCCAACTCGCCCCAGCAAGCTGCGGCGGGTTTTTTCATGGGTGTTCAGGCCGGATCAGCTGTCTATCGCGTCTGCAGACCCCGCCTGCTTGCGCAGCTCGAACTTCTGGATCTTGCCGGTGCTGGTCTTGGGCAGCTCGCCAAACACCACCGCACGCGGGATCTTGAAGCCGGCCAAATGCTTTTTGCAGTGGGCAACGATGTCCTCGGCGCTCACCTGGGCGCCAGGCTTGAGCTCGACAAAGGCGCAAGGCGTCTCGCCCCAGCGCGCATCGGGCTTGGCCACGACGGCCGCAGCCAGCACGGCGGGGTGGCGGTAGAGGACATCCTCGACCTCGATCGACGAGATGTTCTCGCCGCCCGAGATGATGATGTCCTTGCTGCGGTCCTTGATCTTGATATAGCCATCGGGGTCCTGCACCGCCAGGTCACCGGTGTGGAACCAGCCACCGCGAAACGCCTCCTGCGTGGCTTCGGGGTTTTTCAGGTAACCCTTCATCGCGATATTGCCGCGCAGCATGATCTCGCCCATGGTCTGGCCATCCTGCGGCACCGGCGCCAGCGTCTCCGGGTCGCGCACCTGGGCATCGCGCTGCAGGTGGTAGCGCAGGCCCTGGCGGGCGTTGAGACGGGCACGCTCACCCACATCCATGCCCTGCCAGTCGGGCTGCTGGGCGCAGACCATCACCGGGCCATAGACCTCCGTCAGCCCATAGACATGGGTCAGGTCAAAGCCCAGCTGCTCCATGCCCTCGATCATGGCCGCAGGCGGCGCAGCACCGGCCACCATGCATTTGACGCCAGCGGGCACGCCTTCCTTCAAGGCCGCCGGCGCATTGACCAGCAGGCTGTGCACAATCGGCGCGCCGCAGTAATGGCTCACGCCATGGTGCTTGATCGCCGCAAAAATGGCCTGTGCATCGACCCGGCGCAGGCAGACATTGACGCCGGCGCGCAGCGCCACCGTCCAGGGAAAGCACCAGCCATTGCAGTGGAACATCGGCAGGGTCCACAGGTAGACCGCAAACTTGGGCATGTCCCATTCCAGCACATTGCTGATGGCATTCACCGCCGCGCCCCGGTGGTGGTAGACAACGCCCTTGGGGTTGCCCGTGGTGCCGCTGGTGTAGTTGAGCGCAATCGCGTCCCACTCATCGCCGGGCAGCTGCCAGTCAAAACCGGCATCGCCCTGGGCCAGCAAGGCCTCGTAGCTGAGGTTCCCCAGCCGCTCGCTGGCCTCGCCGTAGAGCGCATCCTCCACATCCACCAGCAGGATGGGCGCCTGCGATTGGCGCAGCGCCAAGGCCTTGGCCACGACGCTGGCGTATTCCGGGTCCACGATCAGCGCCTTGGCCTCGCCATGCTCGAGCATGAAGGCAATCGTCTGCGGATCGAGCCGGGTGTTGAGGGTGTTGAGCACGGCCCCTGCCATCGGCACGCCAAAATGCGCCTCCACCATCGGCGGCGTGTTGGGCAGCATCACCGCCACCGTGTCGTTCTTGCCAATGCCATGCTGCTGCAAGGCGCTGGCCAGCTGGCGGCAGCGCGCATAGGTCTGCGCCCACGTCTGGCGCAGCTCGCCATGGATGATGGCGAGGCGCTCGGGGTAGACCTCGGCGCTGCGGGCGATAAAGCCCAGCGGGGTCATGGGGGTGTAGTTGGCCCCGTTTTGCTCGAGCCCGGTGTCAAAAATGCTGTTCATCAGTGCGTGTCTCCTCGGCAAACACTGTGCCACAAGCGGCTGACACGAACATTGCACGCTGTCACGTGACCGATAGCCGGGATTTGCCATTGACCCGGGGGCAGATTGGGGTGGCGCTGCGGCGGCGCAGCCCGGCATGCGCGACAATAGCCGGGTGTCCATCCCCCAGTCATTTATCCAGGAGCTGCTCTCCCGCGTCGACGTTGTCGATGTGGTCGGCCGCTATGTGCAGCTGAAAAAAGGCGGCGCCAACCTCATGGGGCTGTGCCCCTTCCATGGCGAGAAATCGCCCTCCTTCAGCGTCAGCCCCTCCAAGCAGTTCTACCACTGCTTTGGCTGCGGCAAAAACGGCAATGCCATCGGTTTTCTGATGGATCACACCGGCATGGGCTTTCGCGAAGCGGTGACCGACCTGGCCCAGAGCGTGGGCCTGCCGGTGCCCGAGGACGATGTCTCGCCTCAGCAGCGCGAGCGCGCGGCGCAGGCGCGCGAAAAGCAGGCCTCGCTCACCGACCTGCTCGAAAAAGCGGGTGACGCCTACCGCAAGCAGCTGTCGCAGTCGCCCAAGGCTATTGCCTACCTTAAAGGCCGGGGCGTCAGCGGCGTCACCGCCAAGCGCTTTGGCCTGGGCTATGCGCCCGAGGGCTGGCGCAGCCTGGCGAGTATCTTCCCCGCCTATGACGATCCCAAGCTGGTCGAAGCGGGCCTGGTGATTGAATCGGACGACGGCGAAGGCAAGCGCTACGACCGCTTTCGCGACCGGGTGATGTTCCCCATCCGCAATATCAAGGGCGAATGCATCGGCTTTGGCGGCCGTGTGTTTGGCGATGAAAAGCCCAAATACCTGAACTCGCCCGAAACCCCGGTCTTCCACAAGGGCCGCGAGCTCTATGGCCTGTTTGAGGCCCGCACCGCCATCCGCGAGCATGGCTATGTGCTGGTGACCGAGGGCTATATGGATGTCGTGGCGTTGGCCCAACTCGGCTTTCCGAATGCGGTGGCCACCCTGGGCACCGCCTGCACGCCCGACCATGTGCACAAGCTGTTCCGCTTTACCGACACCGTCGTCTTCAGCTTTGACGGCGATGCCGCCGGCCGCCGCGCGGCCCGCAAGGCGCTCGATGGCGCGCTGGCCTATGCCAGCGACACCCGTAGCATCAAGTTTCTCTTCTTGCCCGCCGAGCACGACCCGGACAGCTTTGTGCGCGAATATGGCGCCGACGCCTTTGCCCGCCATGTGCATGACGCCACGCCGCTGTCGCGCTTCTTGCTCGAAGCGGCCAGCGAGCTGTGCGACCTGGGCCAGGCCGAAGGCCGGGCCCGCATGTCCAGCAACGCCCGCCCGCTGTGGAACCTGCTGCCCGATGGCGCCCTCAAGCGCCAGTTGCTCGGTGAGATCGCCGACAAGGCCCAGTTGCCCGCCGCCGAGCTGGAAGGCCTGTGGCAAAAGGCCACTGCGCAAGAGCAGGCGCGCCAAAGCGGCGCTGGCCAGGCTGCGGCCAGCAGCGGCCCGCGCCACGCGCCCTCCTGGGATGCCCCGCCGGTGGGCGCTGACAGCATGCCCGCCTATGGCGATGCGCCGCCCTGGGGCAGCGACACGGCCATGGACCGCTACCCCGGCCAGCGCAACGACAGCTTTGGCGAGCCGCGCGGCGCCCATGGCAGCGGCAACGGCTACACCAAGCGAAGTGGCGAGTGGCGCCCCGGCCAGGGGGGCCGCAAAGGCGGCTGGCAGCCCCGCCCCGAGCCGCAACCGCCAATGCCCAGCGTAGCGGTGACCCGCGAAGACCAGGCCGCGCGCCTGCTGCTGTCGCACATGGCATTTTTGGAGAATTTCTCGCCCGAAGACGCCGCCACCCTTGCCCAGCTGCCCGCCCCCCATGGGCCGCTGTTCGCCTGGGTCGAGCAGCAGTTCCTCAGCCACGGCGCCCAGTCCTGGGCCGTGCTGCGCGAGCACCTGCGAGGCCATGCGGTCGAGGCCTTTGCCACCGCGCTGATGCGGGGCCAGCATGCCCAGATTGATGGCCCGCTCGATGAGATCCGCGCCGAGCTGCGCGACTCCCTCAGCCGCATCGTGCTCGACCAGCTCGAGGAGCAAAACCGCCAGCTGGTTACCCAGGCCTCCGATCCGCAGGCGCTGCGCCGCTACCAGAGCAATTTCCACCGCATCGGCCTGCTCAAGCGCCAGGTCAATAAATAGGCGCGGCTCCAAATTGCCAGGGGGCATATAAAAATATTTGCCCCGATTGCCGTACAGGCCCTTGACATTGGCCAAAAAGGTATAATATTTGACACATCGGCAAGAGCGACAGCAGCACCTCCGGACCGGGCCCGTATGAAGAATCATGCGATTTGCCACCAGCGCAAGTGCCCAAAATACCGCAAGGACTGCATTCCAAATGTTCGCCCCCACATCTTGCCTTGAGGCTTAGCGCCTCGTGCAGCCGCGTTATTCGCCACATTTTGTTGCGTTTTACCGCTGCAGTTTCAATGCGCCGGTGATGGCGCTTGCCAGTTTTCTTTGTGTGTTCTCTTTGCTCTGAGGGTGTCCATGCCAGCTACAAAGTCCGCGAAGTCGTCCGTCAAGTCGTCCACTACCACCAGCGCGGCCAAAAGTGCCAAAGCTACAGCAGCCAGCCCTGCCGCCCAACCGGCGGCCAAACGCGCGACTGCTGCAGCAGGCAAAACCGTAAAAGCCAGTGCTGCGCCCACCCCAGCCAAGGCAGCGACGAAGAAGGTTAGCTCCGTGTCCGAAAAACAACGCCTGTCCCAGGCCGAACTGCTCAAGGCAGCCGATGCCCTGCTCAATGCAGGCGCCCCCAAAAAGCGTGCCGCCAAGAAAAGCGAAGCCGCCGAAGAAGATACCCCGGTGAAGGCCAAGGCCGCCACCAAGACTGCGACCAAGGCCAAGACCGCCAAGGCCGAAGACGACAAGCCCAAGGCGCCGCGCAAGACCGCCGCCAAGACCACCAAGGCCAAAGCCAAGGACAAGGGCGATGAAGATATCGACGATACCGATTTCTCGGACATCGAAGAGGACATCGCGGGCGACAGCGAAGAGGTCGTAGAGGTCTCCGCATCGCCAGACGCGCCGACCGAAAAGGTCAAGCCGCTGCGCATGAAGGTCTCCAAGGCCAAGGAACGCGCCTTGATGAAGGAGTTCGGCCTCGACGAAGCCGTGCTGACCGAAGAGGAAATGTCCACCCGCCGCCAGCGCCTCAAAGCGCTGATCAAGCTGGGCAAGACGCGCGGCTACCTGACCAACGCCGAAATCTCCGACCACTTGCCCGACAAGCTGGTCGATGCCGAGACGCTGGAAGTGGTGATCTCCATGTTGAACGACATGGGCGTGGCCGTCTACGAACAGACGCCCGACGCAGAGACCCTGCTGCTGAACAACACCGGTCAATCGGCCACCACCGAAGAAGAAGCCGAAGAAGAAGCCGAAGCGGCTTTGTCGACGGTCGATTCCGAATTCGGCCGCACGACCGACCCGGTTCGCATGTACATGCGTGAAATGGGCACGGTCGAGCTGTTGACGCGCGAAGGCGAAATTGAAATCGCCAAGCGCATCGAAGGCGGCCTGCAGGACATGATGCTGGCCATCAGCGCATCGCCCGCGACCATTGCCGAGATTCTGGCAATGGGCGAAGAGATCCGCGAAGGCAAGGTGGTCATCTCCACCGTGGTGGACGGCTTCTCCGACGCCGACGAAAACGACGACTACGTGGCCGAAGAAGACTTCGACGAATACGACGAAGAGGACGACGACGACGGCAAGGGCGGCTCCAAGGCGCTGACCAAGAAGCTCGAAGAGCTCAAGAACGAGGCGCTGTCGCGCTTTGCCAAGCTGCAGTCGCTGTTCGAGCAACTGCACGCGGCCTATGACAAGAGCGGCTACGGCTCGTCCCAGTACACCAAGGTGCAGGACCAGCTGTCGGCCGAGCTGATGACCATCCGCTTTACAGCCAAGACCATTGAAAAGCTCTGCGACATGCTGCGCGAGCAGGTCGACAGCGTGCGCCAGAAAGAGCGTGCCCTGCGCAAGATCATTGTCGAGAAGTGCGGTCTGCCCCAGGAGAAGTTCATCCAGCTGTTCCCTGCCAACCTGCTCAACCTGCAATGGATCGAGAAGGAAGCGCAAGCGGGCAACAGCTGGAGCGCCATCATGGGCCGCAATATCCCGCCGGTGCAAGAGCTGCAGCAGAACCTGATCGATCTGCAAGCCCGCGTCGTTGTGCCGCTCGATGAGCTCAAGCTCATCAACAAGCGCATGAACGACGGCGAGCGCGCATCGCGCAATGCCAAGAAGGAAATGATCGAGGCGAACTTGCGCCTGGTGATCTCGATTGCCAAGAAGTACACCAACCGGGGTCTGCAGTTCCTGGATCTGATCCAGGAAGGCAACATCGGCTTGATGAAGGCCGTGGACAAGTTTGAATACCGCCGCGGCTACAAGTTCTCGACCTATGCGACCTGGTGGATTCGCCAGGCGATCACGCGCTCGATTGCGGACCAGGCCCGTACCATCCGTATTCCGGTGCACATGATCGAGACGATCAACAAGATGAACCGCATCAGCCGCCAGCACTTGCAGGAGTTCGGCTTTGAGCCCGATGCCTCCATCCTGGCCGAGAAGATGGAGATCCCGGAAGACAAGATCCGCAAGATCATGAAGATCGCCAAAGAGCCGATCTCGATGGAAACGCCGATCGGTGATGATGACGACAGCCACCTGGGTGACTTCATCGAAGACAGCGCCAACACGGCGCCGGTCGATGCAGCGATGCAGGCCGGTCTGCGCGATGTGGTCAAGGACATCCTCGATGGCCTGACCCCGCGCGAAGCCAAGGTGCTGCGCATGCGCTTCGGTATCGAGATGTCCACCGACCACACCTTGGAAGAAGTGGGCAAGCAATTTGACGTGACGCGTGAGCGCATCCGCCAGATCGAAGCCAAGGCGCTGCGCAAGCTCAAGCACCCCAGCCGCTCGGACAAGCTGCGCAGCTTCATCTAAGCGCTTGCCCAGCCCTGCAAGACCTGCGGATCGCAAGATCCGGATCTTCCCACCCAACCCCGCCTCTGAACTGACCCCAAGAAGTTGGACAGTTGGAAGCTAGGGACTGAAGGCCTGAATCCGGTATTGCACTGGACTCAGGCCTTTTAGTTTTAGCTTGATGCGTTGGTGATTGTAGTAATGGATGTAGTGGTGAAGACCTTCTTGAAGCTGCGCCACACTGCTGAACTTGTTGAGGTGGAAGAACTCGGACTTCAAGGTTCCGAAGAAGCTCTCCATCGCTGCGTTATCCAAGCAATTGCCCCGACGTGACATGCTTTGCACCAGGCCATGATCGGCCAGCAAGCGGCGATAGGCACGACTTTGGTACTGCCAGCCCTGGTCGGAATGCAGCAATGGTTTTTCCTCCCTGCCCAGCTTGCCTAGCGCCTTGCGCAACATGTCACCCACCATCTTCAAGCGCGGTTGCGTATTCATCTGATAGCTCACCACCTCGCCGTTGAATAGATCCATGACAGGCGACAGGTATAGCTTTTTACCCAAGACGTTGAACTCTGTCACGTCCGTCACCCATTTCTGGTTAGGCTGCTCGGCCATGAACTGGCGCTGCAACACATTGGCCACGCCCGCGTGCTGCCCGGCGCGATAGGAGCGATATTTCTTGGGCCGAACCAGGGACTTCATCCCCATTACCTGCATCAGGCGCTGCACGCTCTTGTGGTTCACATGACAGCCATTGCGCTTGAGTTCAAGCGCAATGCGCCGATAGCCATAGCGTCCTTTGTGAAGCTCGTAGACAGATCGGATCTGAGCCTTGAGCTCAGCGTATTTGTCGCCTCTCCTGTGCACTTGAGCCTGGTAATAGAAGGTGCTGCGCGCCAGCTTACCTGCCCGCAGCAAGTCCTTGAGGTCGTGATCTGGCCTTAGCTCAAGCACTATCCGCGCTTTTTCTGCGCAGCTTGTTTTTTCGCCTGAACCAAGGCCTCCAATTTTTTTAGGTACGCCACCTCCGCGCGCAGGTACTTCACCTCTTTGAGCAAATCTGCGTGCGAACGCGTGTCGTCCGCAGACATAACTGCTTGTGCCTGTGCGGGCTTGGCTGTGGGTGGGTTTGGCATCTTCTTGGAGCGTCCTCTTGGCCGGGGTGCAAGTGCTTGCGGCCCACCGTCATGATATTGCAGCTCCCAGGCGCTGATGACACCCGTGCCACCCCGGATATCAAACAAGGTAATCGTCTCTCGTGCAGACAGATCATCTCGCCACATCCGCTGCAACACTGCCAGTTTGAAGTCAGCGCTGTAGCGACTGAACTTCTTGCGCAACCCTGATAGGCCATGCTGCTGGTAGCTCTTTACCCAACGTCGCACTGTCGCTTGGTCGAGACCGTGAGCATGGGCCAGTGCTCTGAACCCATGCTGCCCCTGCACGTAGCCCTGGACAACTTCCAGCTTGTAACTCTCGTCGTACTTCGCCATGAAAAACACCCCAAAGGTTGGATGGATGTCCAACTTTTGGGGTGCAGTTCACTCGGCGGGGTTTGTTTTTGGGCGCAGACTGCCCACGGCGCAGACGCCGTCATTCGCTTTGCGTCACAATCAGCGCCATGCCTTCCGATCTGCCCCGCGCCGTCCAGCCCCTGCCCGCCACCGTGATCACGCCTGAGGGCGCGCTTTTGCGGCTGGATGCGGTTGCGGCCGAAGTGCCGGTGGCGCTGGTGTTCAATGGCATCTCGCATGCGGTGATGATGTGCAGCCCGCAGGACCTGGAGGTGTTTGCGCTGGGCTTTGCGCTGTCCGAGGGCATCATCGACCAGGCAGCCGACTGCTATGGCATCGAGGTGCAGTCGCTGGCGCCCTGCGGCACGGACCCGGAAGCACCGGGCATCAGCGTGGAGATGCAGATCGCCAGCCGCTGCTTTGTGCGCCTCAAGGAGCGGCGCCGCGCCCTCACCGGCCGCACTGGCTGCGGCATCTGCGGCATCGATTCGATGGACGCCCTCGATCTGGTGCCCGAGCCCCTGCCGCAGCTGCCCGACTGGGCCCAGCACCTGGACCTGGCGGCCTTGCAGACGGCGTTTTCTCAGCTGCCCCAGCTGCAGCTGCTCAACCAGCAGGCCGGCGCCGTCCATGCCGCTGGCTGGGCCACGCCGGCCGGGCAATTGCAGGTCGCCCTGGAGGACGTAGGCCGCCACAATGCGCTGGACAAGCTGCTGGGCCATATGGCGCACCAGCAGATGCTGGGCCAGCCCGGCTTGGTGGTGATGACCAGCCGCGCCAGCTACGAACTGGTGCGCAAATGCGCCCGCATGGGCCTGCCGGTGCTGGCCACCATCTCCGCGCCCACCACGCTCGCCATCCAGGTGGCCAACCAGGCCGGTATGCGCCTGTTTGGCCTGTGCCGGGGCCCGCGTGTGGTGCGCTACAGCACCCTCTGACAAGTTCCAGACAGGTACCAAACAGGCACCAGACGGGTGCCAGACAGCGGCAAAACCGGGCGCTGGCCCGGCGGCGCACCGGTGCCACTTCGGCGCTGCAGCGCCTTGCGGACGGCCTTTGCACACTCAAAAACCGTAGCAATTGAACAACACTTCCGCCGCCGCCTGGGTCCAATCGTCAGCTGCGCCTATACATCTTGGCTGAAGAGCTATTAAACTTGTAGCAGATGTTGCCGCGACGCCGATCGCACCCTCTCAGTGGATTTGCATGCGAAGGCCTGGGCCTCGCTCCTCAACACAGCGCAAGGAGACCCTTACATGAGCGCCAAGGAAAACACCGCCATCAACCAGCTCTTCGAGCGGTTGGAGTGCCGCTACGCTTTGCGTGTGCTCTGGGCATTGCGGGACGGACATCCCCAGACCTTCCGCTTGCTGCAAGACAGCGTGGGCGGCATCACGCCCAACACGCTCAACACCCGCATCAAGGAGCTGCGCGAGGCCGGCTTTCTCGACCACAACAGCGATGGCTACACGGTCACCCCCTCCGGGCAAGACCTGCTCAAGCGCCTGTCCGACGTGCAGGCCTTTGCCACGCGCTGGGTGGCGGCGCAGACCAAGAAGTAAATTCCCGCCCGCCGAAGCCCTTTTTTGCCCCCTGGAGCCCGCCTTGTGCGGGCTCTGTGTTTGGCAGGCGGGTATGATCGCTGCTGGTAGCAAAGCACTCACAAAGGATTTACATGACCACCGTCACCACCCCCTCCGGCCTGCAGTACGAAGACACGGAAGTTGGCACCGGCGCCGAAGCGGCCAAGGGCCAACAAGTCACCGTGCACTACACCGGCTGGCTCTTCAACAATGGCGAGCAAGGCGCCAAGTTCGACTCCAGCAAGGACCGCAATGACCCCTTCGTGTTCCCCCTGGGCGCCGGCATGGTCATCAAGGGCTGGGACGAAGGCGTGCAGGGCATGAAGGTGGGCGGCAAGCGCACGCTGATCATCCCCGCTGAACTGGGCTATGGTGCACGCGGCGCAGGCGGCGTGATTCCTCCCAACGCCACGCTCAAGTTCGATGTGGAACTGCTGAAGGTCTAAGCGACGCAGGCCCCCTGGCCTGTGATCCACACCTTCCCAAAAACTGCACATGGCGCCCAGCCTGTGCAGTTTTTTCATATCCGGGCCCGCCTGGTGGAGGCTATTTGGCGAGGGGCTCGGACTGGCTGGTGCAGCAGCTCACCGCCCAGGTCACGAACACGCCCAATGGCACGCCAAACACCGCGGCCAACGTGGGCTGGATGCCCCACCACAGATGGGCCGAGGCCTGCGCCCCGGGCGCCAGGCTGTTGATCGGCATGTTGACGACCATGTAGTACAAGGTGATGCCCAGGCCCGCAGCCATGCCGCAGACAGCGCCCCGCCGCGTAGCGCCGCGCCAGTACAGGCCCAGCAGCATGGCCGGCACAAAGGCCGCAGCAGCGATCGAGAACGAGGCCGACACCAACACCAAAATGCCCGAGCTGCGCACCGAGGCGACGGCCGCGGCCGCAAGCGCCACCAGCAGCAAGGTGAACTTGGACAGAATCACGCGCTGCTGCGGCGTGACCGACTTGCCCCGCTCGACCAGGTAGAGATCGCGCACCAGCGCATTGCTGATGGTCAACAGCAGACCATCGGCTGTCGATAGCGCAGCGGCCAGCCCGCCGGCCGCCACCAGGCCCGAGACCACAAATGGCAGGCCGCCCAGCTCGGGCGTGGCCAGCATGATCAGGTCGGCGCCCAGATGGATCTCGCCCCACTGCACAATGCCGTCGCCGTTCACATCCTCGATCGACAGCAAGGCGTTGTCCATGCGTGTCCACTGCGCAATCCAGGCCGGCAGCGCATCGAAATGGCTGCCCACCAGGCCTTGCATCACCTCCAGCTTGACCAGGGCGGCGAGCGCGGGCGCACTGGTGTAGAGCAGCACCACAAAGAACAAGGTCCAGACCACCGAGCTGCGCGCGGCAGCCGGGCTGGGCAAGGTGTAGTAGCGGGTGAGCAAATGCGGCAGGCCGGCGGTGCCCAGCATCAGGCAGAACATCAGCGCCATGAAGTTGCGCCGCGACAGGCTCTCTTGCTCCTGCGCGCTTTGCTCCGAGCCCAGCATCGGCGCATAGGGCAAGGTGTGCTGCGGCATGCCGCCCAGCGGCTGGGCGCGGGCATAGTTCTCGCGCATCGCCGCCGTCCACAGCTCGCGCGCGCTGGTCTCGTCCTGCGGCAGCGCCGCCAGCTCGCGCCCGGCGGCCAGCACCTGGTTCAGATCGGCATTGCTGATGCGCAGCTGCTGCACCTTCTCCTGCAGGCGCGTGCGCTCGGCCTCCAGTGCGGCGGGAATATTGCGCAGCCGCGATTCATACAGCATGCCCTTTTGCAAAAACACCAGCTCCACATCGCGCTCGGCCGAATCGCTCAGCAGCCCCTTCTCGTACTCGGCGATCTTGCTCAGATCCTGGGTGTAGGCCACGGCGGCGACCGGGCTGCCCAGGCGCTGGTAGGCCAGCCAGGAGACCGGAATCAGAAAGGCCAGCAGGATCATCACATACTGCGCGACCTGGGTCCAGGTGATGGCACGCATGCCGCCCAGAAAGGAGCAGACCAGCACGCCGCCCAGCCCCAGCATGATGCCGATCTCGAACTGCACGCCGGTCAGCCGCGAGGCGATCAGGCCCACCGCATAGATCTGCGCCACCACATAGGAAAACGAGCACATCACCGCAGCGACAGCGGCAATCACGCGCGGCCAGCGCCCGCCATAACGCAGCTGGAAAAAATCGGGCAAGGTGTAGAGATTGAGCGCACGCAGCTGCGGCGCAATCAGCAGCGCCACCAGCACAAAGCCGCCGCTCCAGCCCAGCAGGTAGGCCAACCCCCCGGCTTGCTGGCTGGTGCCGGCAAAGCCCTGCAAATACAGCGCGCCCGACAGCGATAAAAAGGACGCCGCGCTCATCCAGTCGGCCGCAGTGGCCATGCCGTTGTAGAGCGGCGGAATGCGGCGCCCCGCGACGTAGTACTCCTCCGAATCGGCCGTGCGCCCCCAGACGCCAATGGCCGCATACATCATCACCGGCACAAACAGAAAGAGCGGGCCGATCCACTGGCGCGACAGACCGGCGCGCTCGGCCCAGGCCACCAGGCCGATGAAGCAGCCCAGGCCCAGCAGGTACAGCACAAAGAACTTATGGTTTCGTGCCATGGTGACTGCGGGCAACCTGCACGTCTTTATCCGGATGGCGGTGCATGTACAAGGCGTAGCCGGCAACCAGCAGCACATACAGCACCGGCAGCACCGATGCCCCATAGAGGTAGGCCGTGCCATTGCCCCAGATCGCATCGATCTCGGGCGCCCAGTACAGGCCGCCAAAGGTGCTGAGCACCAGCACCAGCAAGACCAGCAGCTTCATCGCGTTGAGTGGCATGGGTTCAAAAGGGGCAGGGTTGGGGTGCGAGGAATCCATCGGGGCCTTTCAAGCCGAATGACTGAGACAGCAGCAGGCTGCAGCCAGCATTCTTGCATTTTGTCGCAGATGGGACTGGTTTGCCCAGCGCCTTAGGGGAAGCACCGTGATCGCCCGCGACATCGCTTTTGATAATGCCTGCACAGGCTTGGGCCGCGCTGCAGCAAAGCCGGGCACTGCCAACGACGACAAAAAACAGACAGGAGACAAGCATGACCCTTCGCACATCCACCGCTGCTGCCAGCTTGCTGGCATGCGCCACCTTGGCCGTCCAGGCCGCCGGCATCTCCGATGACAAGGTCAGGATCGGCGTGCTCAGCGACATGTCGGGCCAGTACGCAGACTCGGGCGGCAAAGGCTCGGTCGAGGCGGCCAAGATGGCGGTCGAAGACTTTGGCGCCAAGGTACTTGGCAAGCCGGTGGAAGTGGTCTTTGCCGACCACCAGAACAAGGCCGATATCGGCGGCACCAAGGCACGCCAGTGGTGGGATGCCGAAGGTGTGGACATGATCGTCGACATCAACAACTCGGCCATCGCCGGCGCGGTGTTCACGATGGCCAAGGAGCGCGGCAAGGTCGCCATCAGCACGGGCGCACTGTCCACCGGGCTGACCAATGAATTCTGCGGCCCCACCTCGATCCACTACACGGTCGATTCGTACTCGCTGGGCAAGTCGGCGGTGCAAAGTATCCTGGCCCAGGGTAAGAAGGACTGGTACATCGTGGCCGTCGATTACGCCTACGGCAAGGTGACGGCAGCCACGGTCACCGACTTCGTCAAGGAAGGAGGCGGCAAGGTGCTGGGCACCGTCTACCACCCCTTCAATGCCAGCGATTTCTCGTCCTTCATGATGCAGGCCCAGGCCAGCAAGGCGCAGGTGATCGCGCTGGCCAATGCCACGCAGGACACCGTCAACTCCATCAAGACGGCGCGTGAGTTTGGCATGACCAAGAACCTCACCTTTGTGCCCCAGCTGATCTACATCAACGATGCCCATGCGATGGGGCTGGAGCTGGGCCAGGGCCTGACCTTTGCGACCGCTTTCTACTGGGACCGCAACGATGCCTCGCGCGAATGGGCCAAAAAATACCAGGCCCGCATGAAGAAGATGCCCTCGATGAACCAGGCCAGTGTCTACTCGGCCGTCACCCAGTACCTCAAGGCCATCGAGGCGGCGGGCACCGACGACGGCCTGGCCGTGACCAAGCAGCTCAAGACCATGAAGATCAACGACATGTTCTCGCAAAACGGCTATGTGCGCGAGGATGGCCGCATGGTGCATGACATGTTCCTGGTGCAGATGAAGACCCCCAAGGAATCCAAGGGCCCCTGGGACTACTACAAGATCCTCGACACCATCCCGGGCGAACAGGCCTTCCAGCCGCTGTCCAAGAGCACCTGCTCGCTGGTCACGCAGAAGTAAGCGCGGTTGCAGCGCAGGCGCCGTGGGAGCGCCTGCGAAAGCACCTGCCAAGGCGACTTACAAATAAATACGATTGCGGGCGGGGCCTTTTAACCCCTTGCGGGCGGGCAGCGCGATTCAGGGCAGACCACCACTTCTGCAGCGCCCTGCCATGCACACCATCCTCCCCCCCGCCCCTGCTTCGTGCCGCGCACGCAAGCCCCGTACCCTCCACGCACTGGCCGCATGGGCCCTGCTTGCCAGCATCCTGCTGGGCAGCCTGCCCGCACAGGCCAGCCAGCTGGCCGATGTGCAGATCATTGACCGCAGCAGCGGCCAGCGCCTGCCGCTGTACTACCACCAGGGCGAATACTGGGTGGCGGGCCAGCCGGGCAGCAGCTATGCGGTCGATATCAACAACCGCAGCCGGGGCCGCATCCTGGCCGTGCTCAGCATTGATGGCATCAACGCCATCAGCGGCCAGGCCGCCGCAGCCGTGCCCGACGATGGCTATGTGCTGGGCAGCGGCCAGCAATGGGCCATTGCAGGCTGGCGCAAGAGCGAACAGCAGGTGGCGGCCTTCTATTTCTCGCACAGCGAAGACGCTTATGCCGCACGCACCGGCCGGCCGCGAGATATCGGCGTGATCGGCGTCGCGGTGTTCCGCGAGCGCGCCCCCCTGCCCCAGCCCCCGATCGCACGCAACAGTGCCGCGCAAAAAAGCACGGCACCGGCTGCCGAAGCCAGCATCGCCGATAGTGCAGCGCCTGCGATGCCCAGCGCCTCGGTGCAGCCGCCCACAGCCGCTCCTGCGGCATCTGCGGCCCTCAGTGCCTCGGCCGCCGCAGAATCGCGCCAGGCCAGCGCGCCGGCCGCCGCGCCCACGCCGGTGGCACCGCGCCTGGGCACCGGCCATGGCGCGCTGGAGCGCTCCGCCACACGGACCACCGAGTTCCACAGCGCCAGCAGCAGCCCGGCGCAGATCATCCGCATACGCTACGACAGCTATGCCAACCTGGTGGCCCAGGGCGTCATCCGCGCGCCACAGCCCGCCGTGCAGCCGGCGCCCCGCCCCTTTCCGGCATCGCCCTCTGGCTATGTACCTGATCCGCCTGCCTATTGAGGGCCAGCAGCCGCAGGCATCGCCGTGCTGCGGCGTGCGATTTTCTCCACATGGGCCACCAGCGGGCGCAGGCTTTTGCATAATCTGCCGCATGGTAGATGCACTGCAAGACGACCAAGCGCTGATGCTGGCCTACGCCGGCGGCCAAGTCGCGGCGTTTGAGCAGCTCTACCAACGCCACAGCCAGCGCCTGTGGCGCTATTTTTTCCGCAATACCGGCAATGCTGCGCTCGCCGATGACCTGGCGCAGGAGACCTGGTTTGCCGTGGTCGATGGCGCCCAGCGCTACCAACCCCAGGCCCAGTTCATGACCTGGGCGTTTACCCTGGCCCACCACAAACTGGTGGACCACTGGCGCCGCCACAAAGCCCACCGCAGCCTCGATGAAGAGGACAGCGAAGGCATGCGCCTGGCCGAGACCTTGTTTGCCAACTCCGGCTTTGACCCCGAGCGCCTGCAAGGCCGCAAGGACCTGGCGCGTGCTTTGCTCGCTGCCCTGGCCCAGTTGCCGCCCGAACAGCGCGAGGCCTTTTTGCTGCAGGCTGAGGCCGATATGTCGGTGGCCGACATTGCCGCGGCTACGCAGGTGACCCAGGAAACCGCCAAAAGCCGCTTGCGCTATGCCCGCGCCAAACTGCGCCAGGCCATCGAGGTGACCGCATGAACACACCGCAAGACCCCAAGCGGCCCGATGCCCTGGTCGACCTGTACCGCGAGGCCAGCGCGCAGGACGCCGGCCCGAGTGACGCCAGCACGGCGCAGATCCTGGCCCATGCGCGCGCCAAAGCCGCACAGGGCCCCGGGCCAGCCGCTACGCCTACCGATCTGGACAGCCCCGGTCAGCCAGGCCAGCACTTCCGGGGCGAGGCCGCCAATGACCGCCGCTGGTGGCTGCAGGCCCTGGGCAGCCTGGCTGCCATTGGCCTGGTCAGCTGGCTGGCGCTGCAGCACCTGAATGAGCCCGGCGCGCCGCAGCTGGAGGCGCCGCAGATGGACAGCGCGCCCAGCGCTGCATCGGCACCGCCTCCACCACCTAGCGCACCCGCCGCACCCACCGCCGCCGACAGGGCGGCGAGCCCCGACAGCGCCAAGATGCGCAGCGAAGTGGCGCCCATGGGCCAAGCAGCAAGCTCTGCCGCCGATGCAGCGCCCCCGCCTGCCCCCGCTTCTGCTGGCGCAGGCGCGAGCAGCGCCAATACCGCACCCGCGCCAGCCATCGCACCCGCCCCGCAGGCAGAGCCCCGCATGCCGCCGGCAGCCGCGCCTACGCCAGTAGCGCCGCCGATGCCAGCACCTGCGGCACCCGCTACAGCCGCCGTTGCACCCGCATACCCTGCTGTCTCACCCGCTGCCAGAAAGCAGGCCGCCGAAGAAAAACGCGCGGCTGAGCGGCCAGCGCCACCGATAGCCGCAGCACCGGCTGCATCAGAAGCTGCCTCCGCGCTGGCCGCTGCGCCCACCCTGCCCCCATGCAGCGCCGATCTGGACCCCCAGGCCCTGGCCGAGCAGCGCCGCCGCATCCCTGCCTATGACAAGGCCTTGGCCGCTGGCTTGCCAGCACCTGCACCGCTGCCGGTATGCCGCCCCGCGCCCGCCCATGAGGCAGAGCCTGCACAGCCAGTGGACAGCCGCTGAGTCCCCGCCAAGCAGTGTGCAGACATAAAAAAACAGGCCTGCATGTAGCAGGCCTGTTGGCTTGGTATCAGCGAAGAAGTGGTGCAGGATTTAGGCAGACCTAAGCCAGCAGGTCATAGAGCCCATAGCCCAACCCGGCAACGCCAATGGCCAGCAGCAGGCAGGAGGCCACCAGCAAGATGCGCTTTTCGCGGGCGGGCGAAATCAAGCTGCGCACCAGGAGCGCAATGAGGCCCAGCATGCTGAAATCCAGCACCACCCAGACAACGGTCAGCACCGCCAGGCTGTGGTCGGGCGCAGGCAACACGCCCATGAACTGAGGCAAGAACGAGGCAAAGAAAATGATGTCCTTGGGGTTGGAGACACCAAGGATAAAGCCCTGGCTGAAGCCGCCTTGCTGGCTGCCGGTGGCCGGTTCCGCAGTCATGGCCCCGCCGGGCTGGGCATCCATCACCCAGGCGTCGCGGATCATGCCCCAGGCAATCCAGACAATGTAGAGGCAGCCGGCCACGCGCACCAGCTTGAACGCAGATTCATCGATAACCAGCAAGCCCTTGATCAGCAGCGCCGACAGAAAAATCAGCACCAGCGATGCCAGGTTGGTGCCACAAATGGTGGCAAACGCATGGCGCATGCCGCCCACGAGGCCCGCTCGGGCCACCAGCAAGGTCACGGAGCCCGGGGTGATCAGCAAGGTAATGACCGACAGCGCAAACAGAAACACCAGCGAAAGATTGAGTTCAGACATGGGCAGCAGAGAGCGGGAAGAACGCGCGCCTGCAGTGCAGGGCAAAAAGCGCGATTGTGCCGCGAAGCACCGCGCAATTCAATGTATTGGGCAGTCACTTGCCAAGCAGCGCCAGCGCCCATCCGCCGATAAAAAACCGGGCCGCTCGCCCGGTGGGTGAATGCGGCTGGCGCGTGCTTACATCGCCCTGGCGTTAAATCGCAATCCCCAGGTCATCCCAGTCCGCCAGCTTGCCGCCAGCGGCGGTGAATTTTTGGTACGCGCTTTGGCGTTCGGCATCGATTTCGGTATTGCTCGCGCCACGCTTCCAGTATCCAGCAATCGACACATCGGCCTTGTCCATGCCCAGCTCCGACTGGAAGTATTTGCGCATCGCGCGCATCTCATCGCGCTCACCCGCGCCCCAGATCACATGGCCAGCTGCGCCCGCCAACTGGCGCGCCTGCTGCAGCAACGGGTCGCGCCCATGCCCTGGCAAGCGCTGCAGCTGCAGGCCAGCCACCCGTGGCAGCTCTGCAATCCCATGCAGATCGTCGCTGGCAATCCAGCCTACGCCGCCCAGCCCTGCGGGCCAGCGTTGCAAGATCGAGTAGAGCGCGGGCAGGCCCGAATCATCACAAAACAGCGCCACAGGCCGGCCCTTGGCGTCGGGCAGCACGATGTTGACGCGGGGGCCTGTCAGCCGTACCTGCTGGCCAATGGCAGCCTGCGCGGCCCAGCGCATCATGGGGCTGTCGCCGCCATGCATCACCACATCAAACTCGGCGCAGCGGCTGTGCGGCGCAAAGCTTCGCACGGTATAGACGCGCGAGACCGCAGGTGCCTGAAGATCCGGGTACACACGGAAAGCCACATTCGCCTCATCCCAGACCGGGTCGTTGCCGACATCGCCCAGATGCATGCCCACCCGCAAGGTGTGGGGCGACGGGCGCTGCAGCGAGACGATGGTGGCATCGATCTGGTGCAGTCCGCGCTGGTGCTCCTGGTCGCGAGGCGCCTGCGCGGCGACTGGGCTGGAAGATGGGTTGGAAGAAGCGGAGGAATGGGACATCGATACACAGACCGCATGGGCCATCGAGTGCGTGGAGAAAAGAGCTTGGCTGGCTGACAGACCGCAAGGGCCTGCCGGTGGCTAGCAAAAACGACCTTGGAGACGCTGAGGTCCCGGGTCGCCCCACGATGAAACGGATGCAAAGAGCCGCGCTGTGGCTGACGCTCTCGATGGCGGGATCATAAACCAGTTGAGAATGAATATCATTTAATACCCATACCTTTCACGCAGCCTTTGCAGCCAGCTATGCACTGATCTTACGCCGCCTTGCTGCTCTCGACCATCTCCAGCGCCGCGCCATGCGGCACCCGGATCAGCCGATGGGCATCGACCCCATTGCTGGCGGCGATGGCCACCAGGCGTGTGTAGGTAGCTTCATCGATGCTCGGCGTGCGCGACAGAATCCAGGCGTACTTGGCCGCATCACCGACCACCACGGCGTGTCCTGCATCATGGTCGACATAGACCACATGGTAGCCGGCATATAAAGGGCGAAAGAACGACACCTTCAGCGAGCCCAGTTCCGGGCCGGACAGCAGCTTGGCCACCGCAGTTGCCGACTTCCATTGGCCACGCTCCGGGTCAAAACCGCGATTGGTGACCTGCACCGTGCCATTGTCTTGCAACAAGTAGTCTGCGGTGCAGGAGGTCAGTCCGCGCTCAAACACATAGTCAATCCGTGCCAGCTCATACCAGTGGCCCATGTACTGCCGGACATCGAAGTCCTGCACAGGGCGAACATTCTTGGGCACCCTCACCCGCTGGCCGGTGTACCACAGCGCAGACACTGCAGCCGTCAAGGCCATGGCCAGCGGCAAGGAGGAGGTTCTGGAGGAGGCCGATGCCTCAGGTGTGCGGCGCATAAGAGGGTTCCTTCCAACAAAACCCTTTTGTACCGCCGATGGCAAGCGGCCTGCGTAGGCCTTGCCACGGCAGCGGCCTAGGTGCATTCCGACAAGGCGTCAGGGTCTGCACCGCGCGCCCTGCAGCGGCGCATCAATTGCCTTTTTTGGGCACCACATTCTTGGGCAGCACCATCAGCACAAAGAGCGCAAACAAGGTGCACAAAATGGCAGCGGCCTCTTCACCTGCGCCCACCGCCATGCCTATCGCTGCGGTGAACCAGATGCCTGCGGCGGTGGTCAGGCCCTTCACATCCTCGGTGTTTTCCTTGGCGGGTTTCAAGATGGCGCCCGCTCCCAAAAAGCCCACGCCAGCAATCAGCCCCTGGATCACCCGGCTGGAGTCCATCGGCGTCATGCCCATCAGTTGCGCCACGGCCAAAAAGGTGGCCGCCCCCATGGCCACCAGCATGTGCGTGCGCAGGCCGGCAGCCTTGCCGCTGGCCTCTCTTTCATAGCCCAGCATGCCACCCAGCAGGGCCGCAAGCAGCAGCTTGAAAATGATGCGCGTGGCCTGCGCCAGATCGGTCAGATCAGACAGCTCGCCAGCGATGGTGTGAATGATGGTTTGGAACGCGGAGTCAGAAGCATTCATGGCTCGGGCCTTGGTGCATCACGCAGCAAGGCGGCCACGTTCCATGGCCGCCTGCATGCAGAAAGTAAAAAGACCTCCCTCGCAAAAGCCAGGGAGGCTGCTTGAATTACCAGCGGTAATTGTTCTTGGTTTCCCAATCCTTGACCTGCTGCTCGGCAGCATCTTTCGCAATACCTTCACGCTCTTGGATGCGGCCCACCAGCTGCTCGCGCTTGCCGTCGACCACGTCCAGATCATCATTGGTCAGCTTGCCCCACTGCTCTTGGACCTTGCCCTTGAATTGCTTCCAGTTGCCTTTGATCGTGTCTTCGTTCATCTGTCACTCCTTGCGGGTTTGCGGGTTAATCGGCTTGTGTGGTTCCAGTGTCACACCCTCACGGCCCCCGCATTGCAGTCGTGCAAGCAGCATTACCGTAGGGACTCTCCCACAGCGTGGCGAACACGGCGGATTTGCGCCCCCTATACAACAGAGCATGGCTTTGTCTATGGCCATTCCATACCCAGTACATCTTGTAAAGCGCATACTGGGGGTGGCGACGAGGAGCGGCCTCGCATAGAACCGGCATTCCAGCGATATTCAAGGAGTTGAAAGCCATGACTTATGCATCCAAACCCCTTCCGGCTCAGGCACTGAGCCAAGAAGAGATTCAAGCCCGTTATGAAAAGGACCGAATTTCTTACCCCGACGGTGTTCCCCACTCCCGTATCACCTGGATAGAAAGGCCAGAGTACAAAGGCAATGAACTCAGTTACCGGGGCCAAAAGCCCAAGACGATCGTGACCTTGGCCAGCTCGGCAAGTCCGACCATCCCCTCTTAGAACCTGTTCAAAGTCTCCTCGCGCCGCGACAGTGTCTTTGCGAGATGGGATGCGAGGGGGGCGCCCAGCCGCGCAATACCGCAGCAATAGCCATGATGCTATTGCGAGGATTTGCAACGACGCAGACCCGCTCCCTAGCCGGGCGCCCCTTCCCGGGCAGCGCAAAGCCACTGTCCCTACGGGTTGGAGTGAAATCGGGCGATTTCTGCGCGCTGGCCCTTGCTTGCACCCCGGTGCAAGCTGCGTTCCATCCCTTCGAACTCATCCCGATTGCACTCCAACGCGGCTGCGTAGAGACTTTGAACAGGTTCTTAGCGCCATGCCTTTGGTGCACTAAACCTTGGCCCGTTGACGGGTGATTCTCCACCCACCCTTGCCACTTTTGCAAGCCCTCTTGTGAACTGACCCCAAGAAGTTGGACAGTTGGAAGCTAGGGACTGAAGGCCTGAATCCGGTATTGCACTGGACTCAGGCCTTTTAGTTTTAGCTTGATGCGTTGGTGATTGTAGTAATGGATGTAGTGGTGAAGACCTTCTTGAAGCTGCGCCACACTGCTGAACTTGTTGAGGTGGAAGAACTCGGACTTCAAGGTTCCGAAGAAGCTCTCCATCGCTGCGTTATCCAAGCAATTGCCCCGACGTGACATGCTTTGCACCAGGCCATGATCGGCCAGCAAGCGGCGATAGGCACGACTTTGGTACTGCCAGCCCTGGTCGGAATGCAGCAATGGTTTTTCCTCCCTGCCCAGCTTGCCTAGCGCCTTGCGCAACATGTCACCCACCATCTTCAAGCGCGGTTGCGTATTCATCTGATAGCTCACCACCTCGCCGTTGAATAGATCCATGACAGGCGACAGGTATAGCTTTTTACCCAAGACGTTGAACTCTGTCACGTCCGTCACCCATTTCTGGTTAGGCTGCTCGGCCATGAACTGGCGCTGCAACACATTGGCCACGCCCGCGTGCTGCCCGGCGCGATAGGAGCGATATTTCTTGGGCCGAACCAGGGACTTCATCCCCATTACCTGCATCAGGCGCTGCACGCTCTTGTGGTTCACATGACAGCCATTGCGCTTGAGTTCAAGCGCAATGCGCCGATAGCCATAGCGTCCTTTGTGAAGCTCGTAGACAGATCGGATCTGAGCCTTGAGCTCAGCGTATTTGTCGCCTCTCCTGTGCACTTGAGCCTGGTAATAGAAGGTGCTGCGCGCCAGCTTACCTGCCCGCAGCAAGTCCTTGAGGTCGTGATCTGGCCTTAGCTCAAGCACTATCCGCGCTTTTTCTGCGCAGCTTGTTTTTTCGCCTGAACCAAGGCCTCCAATTTTTTTAGGTACGCCACCTCCGCGCGCAGGTACTTCACCTCTTTGAGCAAATCTGCGTGCGAACGCGTGTCGTCCGCAGACATAACTGCTTGTGCCTGTGCGGGCTTGGCTGTGGGTGGGTTTGGCATCTTCTTGGAGCGTCCTCTTGGCCGGGGTGCAAGTGCTTGCGGCCCACCGTCATGATATTGCAGCTCCCAGGCGCTGATGACACCCGTGCCACCCCGGATATCAAACAAGGTAATCGTCTCTCGTGCAGACAGATCATCTCGCCACATCCGCTGCAACACTGCCAGTTTGAAGTCAGCGCTGTAGCGACTGAACTTCTTGCGCAACCCTGATAGGCCATGCTGCTGGTAGCTCTTTACCCAACGTCGCACTGTCGCTTGGTCGAGACCGTGAGCATGGGCCAGTGCTCTGAACCCATGCTGCCCCTGCACGTAGCCCTGGACAACTTCCAGCTTGTAACTCTCGTCGTACTTCGCCATGAAAAACACCCCAAAGGTTGGATGGATGTCCAACTTTTGGGGTGCAGTTCATTGGAGGGCTTTTTTCTTGCACAGCGCGGCATGCGCCGCTTCTCGCAGCAGCCCGCGGGGTTGTAAGCTTGTATGAGGACTCGGGTGCTAGGATTGCGACTCGCAACACAACCCTGTCTCTATCTGATGTCTCCGCTGAACGGTGCGCAAGCCGCGCACGCCACTCCGCTTGCAGGAAAGCTCTCCAACCGCGCATTCAACGCCCTGGCCCGCCACAACATCACGACCGTGGAAGAAGTCATCGCCGCCTATCCCGAGCGGCTGCTCAAACTGGCCGGCTTTGGCCTGCAGTCCCTGCGCGAGGTGGAGGCCGTTTTCTTTCCAGGTCAGTGCTATCTGGCTGAACTCAAAGATGGGCAACGCCCCACCAAGAAGATGCATGGCGCCCCGCTGGCTGCCTTGGGCCTGGCCACGGCGGCCTGAGCCGCTGACGGGCCGATATGCGATCCCCATATCGCCATCGCCAGCGCCAGCGTGTGCAGCATGCCCCAGGCCAAGCTGACCTGCTCAACAACGAAGCGGCCATCTCGCAAGGAGACAGCGCCTTGTAACGCATGCGGCCCATAGCCCCGCACCGCCGACGCCAGCGCAGCCTCAGCATGTACATGCGCCCAGCGATCAACAGGCCGCCCACTCTGGGGCTATTTCGCTGCAGCAAAACGCACCAAACGCTGAATATGCGCCCCCTTGATGGCTGCGGTATTCGGATGCGGTCGGGGAAGTATTTATGGCGCGCGATGAAACCATCAGCATATCGTGCTCTGTAAGATACTGCGATAAACACATCTGCATGGAGCTAGAGCATGGCAGCACCGCAATGGTTGAATCGCGCATCACGCCTTGTCGCCGCATCGCTTTTGGGGGCGGTCAACGCCGTTGCGGCTCCCGCTTCGCCTCCGCAACCCTATCCCGACGCTGCAGACAGCGACCCCGTCAAACTGGGCTGGATGGTGGGGTCGCCGCCGCCTGCAGACCGCATTCTGCGGTTTGACGACGGCTCGTATTTCCAATTCCCGGCGATGCGCTGGAGTGTCTCGCACTTTCGCGAGCTGATGCCGACCGTCAATATCTCGCGAGGACTGCGGCCTGCCGCTACGCTGCGCAGCGCCTTGCGCGATGATATTGACGGCGTGGAATTCAAGCGCCTCGATACCGGTGAAACAATGCGCTGGCGGGACTCACTGGCCGCCAACTACACCGACGGCATCGTCGTGCTGCACAAGGGCCGCATTGTTTACGAGCGCTATGCCGGCGCACTCCGGCCCGATGGCCAGCATGCGGCGATGTCGGTCACCAAGTCCTTTGTCGGCACCTTGGCAGCGATGCTGGTCGCAGAGGGGACACTGGACCCCAACCGCAAGGCCGCAGACTATGTGCCCGAACTCGCCATGTCTGCCTTTGGCAGCGCCACGGTGCGCCAGGTGATGGACATGACCACCGGCATCCGGTTCAGCGAAGACTATGCCGACCCCCAGGCAGAGGTCTGGGCCCATGCGACCGCAGGCAATCCACTGCCCAAGCCCAAAGACTTCACGGGCCCGCGCAGCTACTATGAGTTTTTACAAACGGTCCAGCCGCAAGGCATGCACGGTGAGGCATTTGGCTACCGCACCGCCAATACCGATGCGCTGGGTTGGATCATTGCGCGCATCAGCGGCCAGTCCGTCGCGCAGCTCTTGTCCAGCCGCATCTGGAGCCGCCTGGGCGCCGAGCAGGATGCCTATATGTCCGTCGACGCGACCGGTACCCCATTTGCCGGCGGCGGCTTGAACACGGGCCTGCGAGACCTGGCGCGCTTTGGCGAGATGGTGCGCAACAACGGCTTTTTCAATGGCCAGCAAATCATCCCTGCAGCCGCGATCGCCGACATCCGCCAAGGCGGCAAGCCTGCCGACTTTGCCAAAGCCGGCTACGCCCTCTTGCCGGGTTGGAGCTACCGCAATATGTGGTGGGTCACGCACAATGCCCACGGCGCCATTGCCGCACGCGGCGTGCATGGGCAGGCGCTCTATATCGATCCGACAGCAGAGATGGTCATTGCAAGATACGGCTCGCACCCGGTGGCTGCTAATGCGGCAAATGATCCGACGTCATTGCCTGCGTTTGAAGCGCTGGCGCGGCATTTGAAGAAACACCCGCGTTAGGAATATTGAGATTTCGTGGCGAAAACCTTGCCACCCTCTGCAAAAAGAGGCCAGGAATGAAAAAACCGCCCAGAAGGCGGTTTGTTCAAAATAGAAACCTTGGAGAGGTTTCATACCAAATCCCTGTTATCCTGAAGTCTGGTTCTCTTCAGAGGGAAAATTTGGTAGGCGCGATTGGACTCGAACCAACGACCCCCACCATGTCAAGGTGGTGCTCTAACCAGCTGAGCTACGCGCCTGTCGTTGAAGACTCAAATTATAGCCAGAAAAAACGGCCCAAATGGAAAGTTGAGGCTTTTTTTGAAAATAGTGCTTTTCGGCCCTATTTGCGGCGCACCGAGCGCACGCCCGATACCGTCGCCACAGAGGCCAGCACCTTGGCCAGCTTGCCCGAGTCCGACACCTCTACAGTGAACGTCATCCAGGCAGTGCCTTTGACAGACTGGGTCTGCACACCGATCACATTGGTCTTGTCACGCGCGAACAGCTCAGAGATGTCACGCAGCAGGCCCTGGCGGTCGTGGGCCTCCACGGCCACATCGACGGGGTAGACCGCTTCGGTCGAGCGCTGGCCATGGGTGGGCAGGCCCCACTCCACATCAATGCTGCGCTCGGGATTGCGGGCGCACATCTCGCGGAAGTTGCTGCAGTCGTGGCGGTGCACGCTCACGCCCTTGCCCCGCGTCACAAAGCCCCCGATGCGATCGGGCGGTGCGGGCTTGCAGCATTTGGCCAGTTGGGTCATCAGCGAATCAACGCCCACCACCAGCACGCCGCCCTTGCCCGAGCCCTCGGTGGCCTTGCGCGGGCGGCTCAGCACCATTTCATCATCGGCCTGCAGGGGCTCCGGGGGGCGCAGGATGTTCTCAATGGTGCGCAGCGACAACTCGTCCTTGCCCACCACCTCAAACAGTGCCTCTGCGGTCTTGAAGCCCAGCTGGTCGGCCAGGTCATCGTGCTTGAGCGCCGTCTTGCCTTCGCGCTGCAGGAGTTTCTCGACCAGTTCGCGGCCCCGGCTCACCGTCTCGTGCATGACCTGGGCATTGAACCAGGCGCGCACCTTGGCCTTGGCGCGCGAGCTGACCAGGTAGCCCAGCTCGGCATTGAGCCAGTCGCGCGATGGCCGCCCTTCCTTGACGGAGACGACCTCCACCGTCTGCCCGTTTTGCAGCGGTGTGTTGAGTGGCACCATCTGCCCATCGACCTTGGCACCCCGGCAGCGGTGGCCCAGATCGGTGTGCACCGAATAGGCAAAGTCCACCGGTGTAGCGCCCTGGGGCAGCTCAATGACGGCGGCATTGGGCGTCAGCACATAGATATGGTCGTCAAACAGGCCACTGTCCTGGGTCTGGCCGACCATGTCCTTGCGCCAGGCCAGCAGCTGGCGCAGCACCGCAATCTTGGCGTCGTAATCACTGGTGGCAGATACGCCGGCATAGCCCTTGGTGCCCGCTTCCTTGTAGGCCCAGTGGGCGGCCACACCGTTTTCGGCATGGTCGTGCATGGCCTGGGTGCGGATCTGAATCTCGATGGCCTTGCCGTGCTCGTCCCGCACCACCGTGTGCAGCGACTGGTAGCCATTGGGTTTGGGCCGGGCGATGTAGTCGTCAAACTCCGACTCCACCGGGCTGAAGGCCTCGTGCACGAAGGACAAGGCGGCATAGCAGTCCTTGACCGTGGGCACCACCACGCGCAGCGCACGGATATCGAAGAGCTGGTCAAAGCCCAGCGACTTGCCGCGCATCTTCTTGATGATGCTGTAGATATGCTTGGGGCGGCCAGCGACTGTCGCGCTGATGCTGTGCGCGCGCAGGTCGGATTCGAGCCGCTCGCGCAGGCCCACCATATAGAGCTCACGCTCGACCCGGGTCTCATCGAGCAGCTTGGCGATCTTCTTATAGGTATCGGGCTCCAGAAAGCGGAAAGCCAGGTCCTCGAGCTCCCACTTGATCTGCCAGATACCCAAGCGGTTGGCCAGCGGCGCAAAAACCTGCAGGCTCTCGCGCGCCACCGCGGGCGACACGGGCCCCTTGGTGGCCGCATACCAGCGCAAGGTTTGCAGGCGTGATGTGAGGCGCAGCATCACCACGCGCAAGTCGCGCGAGAACGCCAGCAGCATCTTGCGGATGTTCTCGGTCTGCGTAGCCGGGTCATCGACCAAGTGGCCGGCATCGGCCTGGCGCGCTTGCGCCTGCACCTTCATCAGCGCCACGGTCTCCACCGCCAGCACCGCATAGCTCTCGCCAAAGGCTTTGCCGATGACTTCGCGCGGCTTGTTCAGCTGCTCACTGGTGTGTACCAGATAGGCAGCCGCCTGCATCGCTTCGGAGCCACCAATGTGCTTGAGGATGGAAGCGACGGCATCAGCGTGCTGCAGTGCGTTCTCGCCCGTATCCAGGGTCTCCTCGGCGATCAGCGGTACGGAAAAAGCGCGCGCCCGGGCCAGCACGTTGTCTTGCATCGGCAAGGCATTGGCAGTGGCAGCCACCAGCGGGGAGACGGGCTCCGGGGGAAGATATTCCGCGCCTGGCGCGGGCTGAGCGACTGCCGTAAGACTTTTCATGTTGTCACCACCATCACACCCCCTCCGGGGCGTGCGCTACGCACCGCATAAAAAAGCCAGCACGGCAGCCGTTTGATCAAAAGATACCAAGGTGGGCGCATGGCCGACACCGGGGAACTCCACCACCCGCGCCTTGGGGCCGCGTTCCGCCATAGATTGGGCCGTTTTCGCAGAAAGCAAGTCTGAATCTGCACCCCGCAGCACCAAGGTCACAGCCTCGATCTGGTCGTAGAGGCGCCACAGCAGTTGCTCGCCGGCGGCAGCCATCTCTGGGGTCATCGCCTGCATGGGCTGCGCAATGGCGGGGTCGTAATGCAGGCGCACACTGCCGCCAGCTTCGGGCCGCAGCATCGGGCGCGACAGCGCCAGCCATTCCTCATCGCTGTGCGGGCCAAAACCCTTGGAGAGCTGGCCCATGGACGCAACCGCCTCTTGCTCGGAGCCATACAGCATGTGCTGGCCCACATAGCTGCCAATACGTGCCAGCGCAGAGGCCTCGATGGTCGGCCCCACATCATTGAGCACCAGGCGGCGGATGGGTGCGGGCATCAGGGGCCGGATGCTGGGCTCGCCGGCCAGGCCAATGCCGATGAGGCCACCCATGCTGGTGCCCACCCAATCGAGCTTGCCAATGGGCGCTGCGCCGTGCACCTGCTGGAGCAAGGCCAGCATGTCGGCCACATACAAGGGGACCTGGTAGCCGGCCGGGTCTTCCAGCCAATCGCTGTAGCCGCGGCCCACCACATCCGGGCAGATCACCCGCGCCTGCAGCGACAGCTGCCGCGCCAGCACATCAAAATCACGTCCTTGCCGGGTCAGGCCATGGGCGCAGACGATCACATGCGGGTGATGCAGATCGCCCGTATCGTTCCACTCCCAATAGGCCATCCGGTGCGTGGCACCCTGGCGACCCGTGTCCGTATTCCCCGCCACCGCACAGGTGACATACTGCAAGCGTGGATCTTGGTACATGGCCCCTCTTATATAGAAGAACGCAGCGCTACCGGGCGAACCGTGGCTGGGGTTTGCCTTAGGATGGATGCATGCGTTTGCATGAATACTAACCGAGTAACTGGAGATATTGGATGTTGAAAGCAAAAACAGCGCTCGTCACCGGATCGACGAGCGGTATCGGATTGGGGATTGCCAAGGCGCTGGCGCGCCAGGGCGCCAACATCATCTTGAATGGCTTTGGCGACGCAGAAGGGCCCATCAAGGAAGTGCAGGACGTGATCACCAGCAGCGGCTCCGGCGCTCGGGTGGGCTACCACGGCGCCGACATGAGCAAGGCTGCCGACATCGAGGCCATGTTTGCCTATGCAACGCAGACCTTTGGCCGGGTGGACATCCTGGTCAACAACGCCGGCATCCAGCATGTATCCAACGTACAGGACTTTCCGGTCGAGCGCTGGGATGCCATCATCGCCATCAACCTCACCAGCGCCTTCCACACCAGCCGGCTGGCCTTGCCGCCCATGCAAAAGTCGGGCTGGGGCCGCATCATCAATATCGCCTCGGTCCATGGCCTGGTCGGCTCGGCCGGCAAATCCGCCTATGTCGCCGCCAAGCACGGCATTGTGGGCCTCACCAAGGTGACCGCGCTGGAGAACGCCGCCAGCGGCATCACCTGCAACGCCATCTGCCCGGGCTGGGTGCTCACGCCCCTGGTCCAAAAGCAGGTCGATGCCAAAGCTGCCCAAATGGGTGTCAGCAATGAAGAGGCCAAAAAGCTGCTGCTGGGCGAGAAGGAGCCCTCGATGCAGTTCACCACGCCCGAAGAGCTGGGCGAGCTGGCCGTGTTCTTCTGCTCACCGGCCGCCAACAATGTGCGCGGCGTGGCCTGGAACATGGATGGCGGCTGGGTAGCGCAATAAAGTGCAATAAGGCGCAATATGGCGCAATGACCTCCAGCCTGGGCCGCCAGCCCAGCGACACCCAGGCGCGAAAGCGCCTTTTTTCACGCCCATGATCGCCAATGCATTAAACGCATAGATATGAAACATATCCAGGAAAGGGCGATCCAGCATCCTTAAAAGAGGCAATCTCAGCAAAAAATGCAGGAAAAAGTCGATTTTTGGCGTAAGAACCGTCCTCCCATACTGCATATGTAACGCAAACTTTGTAACCATGGGTCAAAAAAGCGGTTCGAGTTGCGCATTTTTCGCAAAAACCGGTCAAAATGTAAAAGTTACATATCAACCGGAGGATTCCACCCATGGTTACAGCAACCAATCGCGTCGACAAAATCTTGGTCGTTGATGATGACGCACGAATTCGCGATCTGCTGCGCCGCTATCTGTCGCATGAAGGCTTTGAAGTCATGATTGCCGAGGATGGCAAGGGCCTGCAGCGCATCTTGCTGCGTGAGACCGTGGATCTGATCGTGCTCGATTTGATGATGCCCGGTGAAGACGGACTGTCCATCTGCCGCCGCCTGCGCGCCAGCAACGACCGCACCCCCATCATCATGCTGACCGCGAAGGGTGAGGACGTGGACCGCATCGTGGGTCTGGAAGTCGGCGCCGATGACTACATCGGCAAGCCCTTTAACCCGCGCGAACTGCTGGCCCGTATCCACGCCGTGCTGCGCCGCCGCCCACCGCAAGAAGCGCCGGGCGCGCCATCGGGCGAGAACGAGGTGGTCAACTTCGGCCCCTTCACCTTTGACATGAGCACCCGCGTGCTGACCAAGGACGGCGAAGAGCTTCCCCTGACCACTGGCGAATTCGCGATGCTCAAGACCCTGGTGCGCCACCCACGCCAGCCGCTGTCGCGTGAAAAGCTGGCCCTGCTCGCGCGCGGCCGCGAGTTCGAGCCCTTCGACCGCAGTCTGGACGTGCAGGTTTCACGCCTGCGCAAGCTCGTCGAGGTCGACCCGGCAGCTCCTCGCTATATCCAGACCGTCTGGGGCGTGGGCTATGTGTTCGTACCCGATGGCGCCAACTGATTGTTGAGCCTGGCGCCCCAAAAACCGCCCCAGCTTGGCTGCGGGGCGGTTTTTTTATACCCCCACTGCCGGGCACAGCATGGTGTCCCGCCCGCTTTACAGCGAGAATGTACAGGCACTTCCGGCCTTTATTGACCCGACTTTTCTACACGCACACGGCCATGGCTCCCACCCCTGTTAACGACGCCGACCAATCCGGTCTGGCCCCTCTGGATGGCAGCGCCGCAGCGGCCGCGCACAGCAACAAGCGCACCCGCGTCGGCCTCAATCTTTTTTGGCGCACTTTCTTTTTGCTCGCCATCTTGCTGACCGGCAGCATCCTGGCCTGGGTGCAGACCCTGCGCTCGCTCGAGACCGAACCCCGCGCCATCCAGACGGCCCAGCAGATCGCCTCGCTGGTCAACCTCAGCCGTGCGGCGCTGATGCACTCCGATGCCATCGCCCGCGTCTCCCTCGTCAAGACCATGGCCGACCAGGAAGGCGTGCGCATTGTGCCGCGTGAGCCCAAGGATGTGTACGAGTCCATCGACAACTCCACCCCGCTGGGCGCGCGCCTGACGCAGGAAGTGACCAAACGCCTGGGCCCCAGCACCATCGTGGCCAGCAGCGTCAATGGCGAAGAAGGCCTGTGGGTGGGCTTCACTATCGATGGTGACCAGAACTGGTTCCTGATCGAGCCCTCGCGCTTCAACCCGGCTGGCGGCAAGACCTGGCTGGTGTGGGTGCTGACGGCCGCAGCGCTGTCGCTCGCTGGTGCAGCGGTGATCGCAGGCCTTATCAACCGGCCACTCAAGCAGCTGTCCAGCGCCACCAACCGGCTGCGCGAAGGCGACTTTGCCGCGCAGCTCGACGAAGATGCCGTCACCAGCGAAATCCGTGAAGTGAACATCGGCTTCAACCGCATGAGCGAGCGCCTGTCCAAGCTCGAGCAAGACCGCGCGGTCATGCTGGCCGGCATCTCGCACGACTTGCGCACGCCGCTGGCCCGCCTGCGGCTGGAGACCGAGATGAGCGTGTTCGACCAGGTCGCGCGCGAGCACATGGTGGCCGACATCGTGCAGCTCGATGCCACCATCGACAAGTTCCTCGATTACGCCCGCCCCGACCATGCCGCCAAGCTCGCGCCGGTCAATGTTTACGGCGTCGTGTCCTCCTGCGTCTACGCCGTGCAGGACCACCAGGAGCTGCAGGTGCACATGAAGGTGCCCGAAGAGCTGATGGTCAATGCCGATGAGATCGAGCTCTCGCGCGTGCTGTCCAACGTGCTGGAAAACGCCCGCCGCTATGGCAAGACGCCAGGCGCCTCGCACACCCGCGTGGACATCACCGTCAAGTTCAGCGAAAGCACCGTCACCATCCGCATGCGCGACCATGGCCCGGGCGTCTCCAAGGACCAGCTGAGCAGCCTGACCAAGCCGTTTTACCGGGGTGACACAGCCCGCACGGCAGCCGCTGGTGCGGGCCTGGGTCTGTCGATCGTCGAGAAAACCGTGCAGCGCATGGGCGGGCGCTTGAGCATGGTCAATGCCTCGGATGGCAGCACGGGCCTGGTCACCAGCATCTACCTGCGCCGCGCGCCCGACCAGGCCATCGGCAAGGAGCCCAAGCGCCGCCTGCTGCGCCCACAGATCAAGCGGCACCTGCCGGGAGCCCCTACCAACCTGGCCGATCTGCAGTAAGCCCCCTCGCCTGCCAGCGGCACGCGCCGCTGGCACAAAGCCACGTCTGTGCATAGAATGCAGGCACCCCGTTGCCCGCCTAGGAGTTGACATGCAAGCCCAGTGCCTTTGCGGTGCGGTCCATGTGACTGCCCCGACTGTCCAAGATGTCCATGTATGCCATTGCAGCATGTGCAGGCGCTGGGGCGAGGGCCCCGCCTTCACCTTGCATGGCGGCACCGAGGTGGAGTTGACGGGCCCCGTCACCCGCTATGCCTCCTCCCCCTGGGCCGAGCGCGCCTTTTGCAGCCATTGCGGCACGCATTTGTTCTACCGCCTGCTGGCCACCAACGAGCATTTTCTGTCGGCTGGCCTGTTCCAGGACGAGGACGGCATGCGGCTGGCCTCGCAGATCTTCATTGACGAAAAGCCTGCCTATTACGACCTGGCCAATGACACCCCCAAGCTCACTGGGGCGCAGGTGTTGGCGCAGTACGAAGAGACCTGAGCTGGTGCCTCACGGCACGTTGGATGACCGCCTCTCGCGGGCCGTCATCCTTTCTTGCCAGCGCTTGACTTAGGCCTGCTCGCCAGCCCGCACCAGCAGCACCACCGCACGGGCTTCCATCGCCGCACCCTGGCCTACCGGGCCCATCTTCTCGGCCGTTTTGGCCTTCACATTGACCTGGGTTTCATCAATGCCCAAGGTCTTGGCAATAGTGGCCCGCATCGCAGGAATATGCGGCGCCAGCTTGGGCGCCTGGGCAATGACGGTGCTATCCACGTTGTTGACCTGCCAGCCTTGGGCCGCCACACGGCGCATGGCCTCGGCCAGCAACACGGCCGAATCGGCACCCCGGAAAGCGGCATCGGTATCGGGAAAGTGCGATCCGATATCGCCCATGCCAGCGGCGCCCACCAAGGCATCGGTGATCGCATGCAGCAGCACATCGGCATCCGAATGGCCCAGCAGGCCCGTGGTATGCGGCACCTGGATGCCGCCCAAAATCAGGTCCCGGCCGGGCACCAGCGCATGAATATCCCAACCCTCACCAATGCGCATTTGCAGCATGTGTATCCCTTATCTCGTCCGTTTACATCCGTACCCCAACGCGAGCCACGACAGGCCCGCCTAAGGAGCCGAGGCTGTGCAGCGCGTCGCCGGGGATTCAATCAAAAAGTGCCGCCACCTGGCTGTCGCCGCTGGCCATGCGCTGCAGCAGCAAGGCCTCGGCCAGCGCAAAGTCATCGGGGAAGGTGACCTTGAAGTTAAAGCTGCTGCCCGGCACCAGCCGGGGCTGCAAGCCCAGCGCCTCGATGGCACTGGCTTCGTCGGTGACATCGTTGCAGCGCTCCAGCGCTTCGAGCAGCGTACCGATGCGGAACATCTGCGGCGTCTGCGCCAGCCACTTGTCCACCCGGGGCAAGGTGCTGCTGACGCGGCTTTGGCCATGGACATCGGTGGCAGCGGCCTTGAGTGTATCGGGCAATGGCAGTGCCAACAGGCCCCCCACCGTATCGGCCGCACATTCCTGCATCAGCTGCTCGATCTGGCCGGGCTTGATCAGGCAGCGCGCCGCATCATGCACCAGCACCCAGTCATGGGGCTGGGCCCCCAGGCCCGAATCACCCAGCAGGCTGCGCAGACCGCCAGCCACGGTATCGGCCCGGGTGGGGCCGCCGCAGGCGCTGATGGCAAAGCCCGGGCGCTGGTAGCGCTGCAAAAAATCATCGCCCGCGCTGACACCGACCAGCACACCCGAGAGCGGCTTGGCCGCCATGAAGGCGGCCAAGGTATGCAGCACCAGCGGCCAGCCCGCCACCTGTTGGTACTGCTTGGGCAGATGGGCGGGGCGCGCGGCATCCACCGCACGGGCGCCCACGCCGGCACATGGCAAAAAGGCCCAGAATTTGGCCACCACCTCCTGGCGCATCTCGCCCAGCGCCTGGGTCTGGGCGCCCGGGTCAGCCGGCAAGACGGCTGCTGGCACCGTCACCGGCGCAGCCACCTCGGGTGCAGCCCTGGGTACAGCAGGGATCAATTCGTTGCGGGTGGTCTGGTTCATGGGGGTATTTTAGAATGGAGCGGTTGCACGGTGCTGTCAGCCAGACCCGTGCTTTTGCTGTTTATTGAGCGCCCAGGGGCGCCCTTGTAGGGGGTGGCCTTGGCTGCACAGGCCCAGGCGCGGCATGCCGCCCCGGGCTGTCGTCCGTGTATGGACTGGTTCGGACCCCTATGGAACTCCCCAAACTCAACGCCGGAAAACGTTTTCAACTGCCCATGCCCCCGGGCAGCGCCGATGCCTTGCTGCTCGCGACCTTGGCCACCCACGAGGCCGCAGCGCAGCGCGTCACGGCCATCATCACCGCTGACGCAGGCGATGCCCACCGCTTGCAGGACGAGCTGGCGTTTTTTGCCCCCGAGCTGCGCATAGCCCTGTTCCCGGACTGGGAAACCCTGCCCTACGACACTTTCTCGCCGCACCAGGACCTGATCAGCGAGCGGCTCGCTGCGCTGTGGCGCATCAGCCAGGCCGAAGCCGATGTGGTGCTGATCCCGGCCACCACGGCGCTGTACCGCCTGGCACCGCCCTCCTTTTTGGCGGGCTACACCTTTGCGTTCCAGGCTGGGCAAAAGCTCGATGAGGCGCGCCTCAAGGCCCAGCTGACGCTGGCCGGCTACAACCATGTCTCCCAGGTGGTGAGCCACGGCGAGTACTCGGTGCGCGGCGGCCTGATCGATCTGTACCCGATGGGCTCGCTCGTGCCCTACCGGGTCGACCTGTTCGATGACGAGATCGACTCCATCCGCACCTTTGACCCCGACACCCAGCGCAGCCTCTACCCGGTCAAGGATGTGCGCTTGCTGCCCGGGCGCGAGTTCCCGATGGATGACGAGGCCCGCACGCGCTTTCGCAACAAGTGGCGCGAGATGCTCGAAGGCGACCCGACCAAGAGCCGCATCTACAAGGACATGGGCAACGGCGTGGCCACGGCCGGTATCGAGTACTACCTGCCGCTGTTCTTTGAGGAGACCGCGACCGTGTTTGATTACCTGGGCAGCCAGGCCACCTTGGTGCTGCATGGCGATATCGAGCCGGCCTTCCAGCGCTTTTGGCAGGACACACGCGACCGCTACCGCCTGGTGCAGGGTGACCCCGAGCGCCCGGTGCTACCGCCCGACAGCCTGTTCCTGAGCCCCGACCAGTTCTACGCCACCGCCAAGCAGATGGCCCAGCTGTCGCTGCGTCCGCAGTTGGAAGACGTGGAGCACAGCGCCATCTTCCAAAAGCTGGGCGACCTGGCTGTGGTGCGCGGCGCCGAGGACCCGCTCGCCAAGCTGCAGCAGCACATTGCCCAGCGCCAGGCCCGCACCTTGCTGCTGGCCGAGAGCGATGGCCGGCGCGAGAGCCTGCTCGACTTCTTCCGCGCCAGCGGCCTCAACCCGCCAGCCTTTGATTCGCTGGCCGAGTTCCAGCAGACCACGGATGAGCCCGTCGGCATTGCCACAGCGGCGCTCGCCAAGGGCTTTCGCTGGGCCGAGCAAGGCATTGACTTTGTCACCGAGACCGAGCTGTTTGCTGCCACCGGCGGCGCCCGCCGCAAGCGCCGCCAGGAGCAGGCCAGCGATGTCGAGGCGCTGATCAAGGACCTGTCCGAGCTCAAGGTGGGCGACCCGGTCGTCCATGCCCAGCACGGCATCGGCCGCTACCATGGCCTCATCAACATGGATGTGGGCCAGAAGAACCCCGATGGCACACCGGCGCTGCAGGAGTTCCTGCACCTGGAATATGCCGACAAGGCCGTGCTCTATGTGCCAGTCAGCCAGCTCGCGCAGATCAGCCGCTACACCGGCGTGTCGGCCGAAGAGGCCCCCTTGCACAAGCTGGGCAGCGGCCAGTGGGAAAAGGCCCGCCGCAAGGCCGCCGAGCAGGTGCGCGACACCGCCGCCGAGCTGCTCAACATCTATGCCCGCCGCGCCGCCCGCGAAGGCCATGCCTTCCGCTACAGCCCGCAGGACTACGAGCAGTTCGCCAACGACTTCGGCTTTGAGGAAACCGCCGACCAGCGCGCCGCCATCCATGCGGTGATCCAGGACATGATCTCGCCCCAGCCGATGGACCGTCTGGTTTGCGGCGATGTGGGCTTTGGCAAGACCGAGGTCGCCTTGCGCGCGGCCTTTGTGGCCGTCACCGGGGGCAAGCAGGTGGCCCTGCTCGCGCCCACCACCTTGCTGGCAGAGCAGCACTACCAGACCCTGGCCGACCGCTTCTCCAAGTGGCCGATCAAGGTGGCGCTGGTGTCGCGCTTTCGCTCGGGCAAGGAAGTGAACACCACGATCAAGGGGCTCGATGACGGCACCGTCGACATCGTTGTCGGCACGCACAAGCTGCTGTCCGAAAAAACCCAGTTCAAGAACCTGGGCCTGCTGATCATCGATGAAGAGCACCGCTTTGGCGTGCGCCACAAAGAGGCGATGAAGGCCATGCGGGCCGAGGTCGATGTGCTCACGCTGACGGCCACCCCGATTCCGCGCACCATGGGCATGGCGCTCGATGGCCTGCGCGATCTGTCAGTGATCGCCACCGCGCCGCAGCGCCGCCTGGCGATCAAGACCTTTGTGCGCAGCGAAGGCACCGGTGTGATCCGCGAAGCCGTGCTGCGTGAGTTGAAGCGCGGCGGCCAGTGCTACTTTTTGCACAACGAGGTCGAGACCATCGAGAACCGCCGCCAGAAGCTCGAAGAGATCCTGCCCGAGGCCCGCATCGCCGTGGCCCACGGCCAGATGCCCGAGCGTGAGCTCGAGCGCGTGATGCGCGACTTTGTGGCCCAGCGCTACAACATCCTGCTGTGCTCGACCATCATCGAGACCGGCATCGACGTGCCCAGCGCCAACACCATCATCATCAGCCGCGCCGACAAGTTTGGCCTGGCGCAGCTGCACCAGCTGCGCGGCCGGGTGGGCCGCAGCTACCACCAGGCCTATGCCTATCTGATGGTGCCGGACTTGGACGGCCTGACCAAGCAGGCTGCGCAGCGCCTCGAAGCCATCCAGCAGATGGAAGAGCTGGGCAGCGGTTTTTACCTGGCCATGCATGACCTGGAGATCCGGGGCGCGGGCGAGGTGCTGGGCGACAACCAGAGCGGCAACATGATGGAGATCGGCTACCAGCTCTACAACGAGATGCTGTCCGAGGCCGTGCGCAGCTTGAAGGAAGGCAAGGAGCCCGACCTGCTCAGCCCCCTGTCTGCTGCCACCGACATCAACCTGCATGCCCCGGCGCTGCTGCCCAACGACTACTGCGGCGATGTACACCTGCGCCTGTCGTTCTACAAAAAGCTGGCGACTGCCAAGACCAGCGAGCAGATCGACCACCTGCTCGAAGAGATCGTGGACCGCTTTGGCAAGCTGCCATCGCAGGCCCAGACCTTGGTGGATGTACACCGCCTGCGCGTGCTCTGCGAGCCCTTTGGCGTGCAAAAGGTCGATGCCGCGCCCGGTGTGATCAACATTACCTTCCACCCCAACCCGCCGATCGAGCCGATGACCATCATCGGCCTGATCCAGAAGAACAAGGCCATCAAGCTGGCGGGCAACGACAAGCTGCGCATCGAGCGCGCGCTGCCCGAGGTCAAGGACCGCGTGCAGATGGTGCGCGATGTGGTGCGCAGCCTGGGCAAGCCCGTTTCGGCCGCTCCGACCGCTGTGGCCACGGCCTGAGCGGCCTTTGCCCATCCCGCAGCCCGTTTATCATTCCCCTACCCTCACCCCTCAAAAGCTCCCATGAGTGCCTCTACCGAATTCGCCCCTGGCCTGACGATCCAGAACCTGGCCACGCCGCAAAAGCTGTCCGACTACAAGCTGATCGCGTTCGACATGGACTCGACCCTGATCACCATCGAGTGCATCGACGAGATCGCCGACATCACCGGCAAGAAGGCCGAGGTGGCGGCGATCACCGAAGCGGCGATGCGCGGCGAGATCACCGACTACAAGGACAGCCTGCGCCAGCGCATGGCCCTGCTCCAGGGTGTGCCCATGGCCGCGATCGAGCGCGTGCTGCAAGAGCGCCTGACCCTGACCCCCGGCGCCAAGACCCTGGTAGATGCGGCGCATGCGGCCGGCCTCAAGGTGCTGCTGGTCTCGGGCGGCTTCACCTTTTTTGCCGACCATGTCAAAAGCCTGCTGGGCATCGACTTTGTGCGCGCCAACCAGTTCGAGGTCAAGGACGGCCAGCTGACCGGCGGCCTCATCGACCAGAGCTGGGGCGATATCTGCGACGGTGAAGAAAAGCGCAGCACCGTGCTGGGCCTGGCGTCGCTGATGGGCATCACGCCCGAGCAGGTGATTGCCGTGGGCGATGGCAGCAACGACCTGCCGATGATGCGGGCCGTGGGCCTGTCGGTCGCCTTCCACGCCAAGCCGCGCGTGCGCGCCGAAGCCAAGGTGGCGATCAACACCGGCGGGCTCGATCGCCTGCTGGAAGTGCTGGGCTGATAGCCCCGGCCGATCCGGCCGCACAACAACGGGAGCCATGTGCTCCCGTTTTCCGTTCTGTCCCAGCCGCTGGGCCATCTCATCTAAAACCCCAACACCCAACCCCAGCTTAGGCAGCGCGCCCTGCCGCCAGGGCCCAAGCACCCTACACTCAGTCACTTGCATGTAACACCAAGTGAAGCGCTATGAACACCCGCTCCTGGCTGGAAAAGCTGGTCGCATTCGACACCACCAGCCGCAACTCCAACCTCGCCCTGATCGAAACCGTGCGTGACGCACTGGCCCTCCAGGGTCTGAAGGCTGAGCTGATCCACTCACCCGAAGGCGACAAGGCCAACCTGTTTGCCACCCTGCCTGCCGATGACGGCAGCACCCAGGGCGGCATCGTGCTGTCGGGCCACACCGATGTGGTGCCGGTCGACGGCCAGAACTGGGACAGCGATCCCTTCAGCCTGACCGAAAAGGAAGGCCGGCTCTACGGCCGTGGCAGCGCCGACATGAAGGGCTTTATCGCCGCATCGGTCGCGCTGGTGCCCGAGTTCCTCGCCATGCCGCGCAAAAAGCCCATCCACCTGGCGCTGTCGTATGACGAGGAAGTGGGCTGTGCAGGCGCCCCGGTGATGCTGCGCGCCTTGAAGGCACGCGGTCAGCAGGCCGATGGCTGCGTGGTGGGCGAGCCCACCAGCATGCAGGTGGTGGTCGCGCACAAGGGCATCAACCTGTACCGCTGCAAGGTGCATGGCAAGGCAGCGCATTCGTCGCTGACCCCCAAGGGCTGCAATGCCATCGAGTACGCCGCACGCCTGATCTGCCATATCCGCGATGTGGCCGACCAGTTCAAGGCCAACGGCCCCTATGACGAGTTCTATGACGTGCCGTTCACGACCATGACCACCAACCAGATCTCGGGCGGCATCGCCGTAAACACCATCCCCGAGCTGTGCGAGTTCAACTACGAGTTCCGCAACCTGCCGGGCATGACGGCCGAGAGCATCCAGGCCAAGGTGCAAAGCTATGTGACCGGCGAGCTGCTGCCGCGCATGCGCCGCGAGTTTGCCGATGCCCGCATCGACATCGAAACCGGCCCCGCCGCCCCCGCGCTGGAAGCGAGCGAGCAAGCGGCCATCACCGCGCTGGTGCGTGCGCTGACCGCCGACCAGGCCACGCGCAAGGTGGCCTATGGCACCGAGGCAGGCCTGTTCCAGAACCTGGGCATCCCCACCGTCGTCTGCGGCCCCGGCAATATCGAGCAGGCGCACAAGCCCAACGAGTTTGTCGAGATCAGCCAGCTCGAGGCCTGCGAGCGCTTCCTGCGCAAGCTGGGCCAGTCGCTCTGATTTAAAATACGCACTGCGGCCGCAAGGCTTGCCACCGAGCCCACCCTGCCCCAGGGGGGGCTTTTTATCTTCTGCCAGAAACCGGCGCCAGCGAATGCTGCTGCAGCCTTCACGTACCATTGCGCCCATGAGCACCCAATACGAAGCCCTCAAAGCCCCCGAGCTGTACCTCAGCGCCTTCCAGGTAGAGCCCCCTGCAGAGATGGGCGAGCGCAAGATGACGCCGCGCCGGCCCGGCTTCTTTATCACCACCAGCCTGACAGGCGCCACCGATGCCGAGAACGCCGCGCGCAAGGCAGCGCTGGCCGAGCAGGCCGCTGCAGAGGCTGCCGCTGGGGGCACCAACGCGGAGCCCGCACCTGCTGCAGCCGCGCCTGACACACCCCGCCTGCTGGTGCCCGCGCAATGGGGCCTGGTGCCGCACTGGGTCAAATCGGCCTCCGATGGCCAGCTGCGCGCCACCAAGCTGGTGAATGTCAAATCCGACAACGCCTCCACCAGCACCGCCTTTCGCGATGCCTGGCTGAACAACCAGCGCTGCATCGTGCCGATGATGGCCTTTGTCACCGACGACTACCGCACCGGCAAGGCCAAGCCCACGCGCATTGCCCGCGTTGACGGCCTGCCGATGGGTGTCGCCGGCATCTGGTCCCGCTGGACAGACGACGACGGCACCGAGCTGCTCAGCTACGCGATCATTACCGTCAACGCCAATGCCCATGCGCTGATGAACCGCTACCAGCAGCCCGGCAACGACAAGACCATGCCCGCCATCCTCAACGAAGGCGCCTATGACGCCTGGTTGCGTTCATCGGCCTACAAGGCCAAAGAATTTCTGCGCGCCTACCCCGCGCAAAAGCTGCTGGCCAACCCGGTGGAGAAGGGCCGCAAGAATCTGCTGGGCATCTGATTGCCGCTGCCCGCCGCGCTAGCTGTGAACTGTCAAGAGGTTGTTTGCAGATTTGAGCCTGGCCATCGGGGTAATTCGACCAATGCCGCTGTGAGGCCTGTGCCAGTTGTAGTAATGCTGCCAGCGATGTAAGGCTTGTGTTCGCTCAGCTGAATTCTGGTATGTCCAACCATAGGCCCACTCGCGCAGCGCCGATTGGATGAATCGCTCGGCCTTGCCGTTGGTCTGTGGCCGGTACGGCCTGGTGAACTTGTGCTGCACGCCCAAGGCGTTGCAGGCCGCAGCGAACTCCCTTGAGCGAAATGCCGCACCGTTGTCCGTCAGCAGGCGTTTGATGCTCACTCCAAGCCCCGCGTAGTACGCCACGGCGTTGCGCAGAAAGGCGACGGCTTGCGGCGTTTTCTCGTCCGGATGCATAGCGGTAAAGGCAATGCGTGCGTGGTCGTCAATGGCCACGAACAGTGTCTCCCATCCCGCACCATCGACCGAATCGCGCCGATTGCCTGTGACGCGGTGGCTGGGCCGAACGATGCGCCCGAGCTTCTTGGTATCGATGTGCAGCATGTCTCCAGGCGCATCGTGCTCATAGCGAACCACGGGCTCGGACGGCTGCAGATCGCTGAGTCGAGACAGGCCCGCACGGGCCAATACCCGGCTCACGGTGGACGCCGAGACGCCTGCGTAGCTGGCAATGCGCGACTGCAGCATGCGGCGTTTGCGTAGCTCAACAATGAGTAAGGCCTTGGACTCGCAGATGGCTTTGGGAGAGCAAATGGGCCTGGAGGAAGCATCGGCCAGGGCTGCTTCGCCGCCCCAGAGGTAGCGGCCCAGCCACTTGCGAGCGGTCTGTGCGGTGACGCCTTGAAGGGCTCCGGCCTGAGAGGCATCCAGGCCTTGCAAGGTCATCTGTTTGACCATCTCCAGTCTCCGGGCAAAGGTAAGTCGGGCATGCTTATGAGTGTTCATCCGGTTGGCTGTCCTGAGTGGGTTGGGTGTTTGGCGACTTCCAGTCTCTCAAATCCAACCCGGATGAACACCGGATACAACCTATTGAACCTTCACAGCTAGCCACGCGGATGGTGCTGGCTGTGCAGCACCTTGAGGCGCTCGCGCGCCACATGGGTGTAGATGGTGGTGGTGGAGAGATCGGCATGGCCCAGCAGCAGCTGCACCACGCGCAGATCGGCGCCATGGTTGAGCAGGTGCGTGGCAAAGGCATGGCGCAAGGTATGCGGGGACAGCGGCGCAGTGATGCCAGCGCGCTGCGCATATTTTTTGACGATCATCCAGAACGCAACCCGCGTCATGCCGCTGCCGCGCTGGGTGACAAACAGGTCCGCGCTTTGCCGCCCCGCCAGAATGGCGGGCCGGCTCTCGGCCAGGTACTGCTCCAGCCACTGCTGGGCCACCTGGCCAAAGGGCACCAGCCGCTCCTTGCTGCCTTTGCCCACCACGCGCACGATGCCGTCGGCCAGGCTGAGCTGCACGCTTTGCAGCTCTACCAGCTCCGACACGCGCAGGCCGCTGGCATACATCAGCTCCAGCATCGCGCGGTCGCGCAGGCCAAGCGGGTTGCCGGCGTCGGGCGCTTCGAGCAGGGCCTCCACCATGGCCGAGGTCATCGTCTTGGGCACGCGCAGCGGCTGGCGCGCTGCCAGCATGCGCAACGTGGGATCGGCGCTGATCAGCGACTCGCGCAGCGCCCAGTGGAAAAAGCGCCGCAGCACTGTGAGGCGCCGGTTGGCCGTGCTGGCCTTGTCGCCCATGCGCGTGGCAAAAAAGGCCTGCAGCTGGGCCTCATCGCTGCGCTCAAGCGGCTGGCCGGGGTGCTCCTGGGCGAGCCACTGGCCGTACAGCGCCAGGTCGCGCCGGTAGGCCGCCAAGGTGTTGCGCGCCAGGCCGTCTTCGAGCCACACCGCATCGATAAAGCGGTCAATCACCGGGTGCGCCGCAGCAGTGCGGGCCGGGTCGGCGGCAGGGGCTGAAGGGGCTATCGGGGGTTTTGCAGATCGTGGAGCGCTTGCCATGCCCGGCATCATGGCATGAAAAAAGCCGCCGGCTTGCGCGGGCGGCTTGGGACTTTATGAGTCGGGATCAGTCCAGCTTCAGGTCCTGCTTCTTGACCACGTCCTTGTAGACGTCGAACTCGGCCTTGATCTGCTCGGCGAACTGCTCGGGCGTGTTGCCCACCACCAGCGAGCCGGTGTCTTCGATGCGCTTCTTCACCGCAGGGTCGGCCAGCACCTTCTTGGTGGCGGCATTGATGCGGTCCACCACATCCTTGGACACGCCCTTGGGCGCGAGGATGCCGTAGAAAGCCATGCGGTTCACCGGCTCCAGGCCCACTTCCTTGAAGGTCGGCACATTGGGCAGCACCGCCAGGCGCTCGGGCGCGGCCACGACGATAGGCACCAGACGGTTGTCCTTCACAAAAGGCAGGGTCGAGGGCAGGTTGTCCAGGATCATGTTGACCTGGCCGGCCACCGTGTCGTTGAGTGCCGGGCCCGCACCGCGGTAGGCGATGTGGGTCATCTGGATGCCGGTCAGGCTCTTGTACAGCTCCATCAGCATGTGCTGAATGCCGCCGGTGCCGGACGACGAGTAGGCGTACTTGTTGGGGTTCTTCTTGAGCTCGGCCTCGAACTCCTTGTAGTCCTTGGCTGGGAACTTCGGGTTCACCGCAATGATGTTGGGCGTGGCCGCCACATTGATGATGGGGGTGAAGTCCTTGATCGGGTCGTAGGAAATCTTGGGGTTGATCGCCGGGTTGGTGGCCACCGTAGAGACGGTCGCAATGCCCAGGGTGTAACCGTCGGCCGCTGCGCGCACCGTCTCCACCGCACCGATGGTGCCGCCCGCACCACCCTTGTTGTCCACCACCACGGGCTGGCCCAGCTCCTTGCCCAGGGGGTCAGCGATCACGCGCGCAATGATATCGGTGGTGCCGCCAGCTGCAAAAGGAACGATCAGGCGAATGGGCTTGTTAGGGTATTTTGTATCGGCCAGAGCGCCAGTGCTCAAGGTGGCTGCGGCAGCAGCGATCAAGGTCAGGCCCACGAGAGAGCGACGTTGCATGATGAATCTCCTCATTTGAAATGGTGTGGCCGTCGTTCGCGTGCCGGTGGATGACCCGCATGGCGCACGGCCACGTAATGCTTTTTCAGCACAGCGCGTTTATACCGGATTAATACGTCCGCAACCGTGCTGCAACCGCACAAAAAGCGCGTGATTTCCCTAGGATTTCCCTAGAAAAGGGCACGCGCTTTGAGGCAGAACAGACGAGGGACGGGGATCAGTCCAGCTGGATGCCCTGCTTGTCCACCACCGCCTTGTAGGCCGCGTATTCGTCCTTCATCTGCTGGGCAAACACCTCAGGCGTTGTGCCCAGAATGTCCGAGCCGGTCTCTGCGATGCGCTTTTGCACGTTCGGGTCTTCCAGCGCCTTTTTGGTGGCCGCGTTGACTTTGTCAACTATCTCCTTGGGCAGGTTCTTGGGGCCGACGATGCCGTAATAGGCACTGCGGTTGACCACGGGAACGCCCACTTCGGTGAACGTGGGGATGGACTCCAGCCCGGCCACGCGCTTGGGGGCGGCGACCACGATGGCGCGCAGGCGCTTGTCGCGGATAAAGGGGTAGGCCGAGGGCAGGTTGTCAAAAATCATGTTGACCTGGCCGGCGACCGTGTCGTTCAGCGCCGGGCCGCCGCCCCGGTAGGGAATGTGCACCACATTCACGCCGGTTTCGGACTTGAGCATTTCCATCAGCAAATGGGCAATGCTGCCGGTGCCGGGCGTTGCATACGAGTACTTGCCGGGGTTCTTCTTGAGCTCGGCAATGAACTCCTGGTAGTTGGTGGCCGGAAAGCTCGGGTGCACCGCAATCACATTGGGCGTCGCCGCCACATTGATGATGGGTGTGAAATCGCGCTGCACGTTGTAGGGCATCTTGGGGTTGACGGCCGGGTTGGTGGCTGTCGTCGACACCGTCGCGATGCTCAGGGTGTAGCCATCGGGCTGGGCACGCGCGGCTTCGGCCGCGCCCACGGTGCCGCCGCCACCGCTCTTGTTGTCCACCACCACCGGCTGGCCGAGGGCCTTGGACAGCGGCTCCGAGATCACGCGCGCCACGATGTCGGTGGTGCCGCCTGCGGCAAACGGCACGATCAGGCGGATGGGCTTGTTGGGATAGGGATCAGCGGCCAGGGCAGCGCTGCTGCCCAGCGCCAGTGCCATGGCCAGGCACAGTCGGCGGTTCATCATGGTGGAGGTCTCCTCGGGATCTGGGGCGCTGGCTGGGGCCAGCTTGGACGTAGCTCCCATGCTAGCGGTGTTGCCTGGCGGTTCTGCCCCAAAGCGCGCCGCGGATGGCCCGTGTTTTCCCGCATCGGGGAGGCGGATAGCGCAATTGGCAACTGCTTTGGCAGGGCTTGCACCCACACGGTGGCGACAGGGCACGGGCAGGGGCCAGCGCCCTTCCGCTATGCTTGCGCCGGTGAACTACGCCCAACTGCTTTTCCCTGATTTCTCGCTGATCCTGATCGGCTACCTGGTCTGCCGCTACACGGCGCTGAACCGGGCCATCTGGCAGCCGGTGGAAAGCCTGGTGTACTACTTCCTCTTTCCCACCTTGCTGTTCTATTCGATCATCAGAAGCCCGATCGACTGGCACGGCACCTCCAACCTGATGCTGGCCGGCGTGGCCACGGGCCTCGTCGCGGTGGCCCTGACCTACACCCTGCCGCGCTGGCCCTGGCTGGGCCGGCGGGTGGACAGCCGCGACGCCGCTGCCAGCGCGCAGATCGCGTTTCGCTTCAACTCCTTTATCGGCCTGGCGCTGGCCGACCGGCTCGCCGGCCCCCAAGGCCTGCAGCTGATCTCGGTGCTGATTGGCGTCTGCGTGCCCATGTTCAATATTGCTGCCGTCTACCCGATGGCCAAGGGCTCGCAAAATGGCTTTATGCGCGAGCTGCTGCGCAACCCGCTGATCGTCGCCACGCTCACGGCCCTCATCTGCAACCTGCTGGGGCTGCGCCTGCCCGCCATCGTCGAGCCCACCGTCGCCCGCATCGGCCAGGCCTCCATCGTGCTGGGCCTGATGTCGGCGGGCGCCGGCATGCAGCTGGGACTGCTGGCGCGCGGCAAATTGCTCAGCGGCGCAGTGCTGGCCATCCGCCACTTTGTCACGCCGCTGATTGCGCTGTGCATGGCCCACTGGCTGGCGCTGTCGGCCCAGCAGGCCGCCATTTTGCTGATCTTCTCGGCCTTGCCGACCGCATCGACCTGCTATGTGCTGGCCGCCCGCATGGGCTACAACGGCGCCTATGTCGCGGGGCTGGTGACCTTGTCCACCATCTGCGGCGTGGCCAGTCTGCCGTTTGCACTCAGCCTGCTGGGCTGGTGGCCGGTTTAACAACGCGGCCTGCCAAGGCCATCGGTTAAGCTCGGCGGCTATGGAGAAAACCATTGATTCCGCACGCCGCCATAGCCTCCAGCGCCTGGCGCTCATCCCCTTTCTGGGCCTGGCCGCAGCCGGGCTGGCCGCCTGCAGCAAAAAGGTGCCACTCGCCGCTGCGCTGCCCGCTGGCGCCACGGTGCTCGCATTGGGCGATTCGCTGACCCAGGGCGTCGGCGCCAGCGCCGCGCAGTCCTACCCGCAGTTGCTGGCCGAGCGCACCGGCTGGAACGTCATCAATGCCGGCATCTCCGGCGAAACCAGCAGCCAGATTGCGCAGCGCCTGCCGCAGCTGTTGGAGACCCACCAACCGGCCCTGGTGATTGTTTGCGCCGGCGGCAATGACTGGCTGCGCCGCCAAAGCGCGCAAGCGGCCCAGGCACAGATCGCCAGCATGCTGCAGCAATGCAAGGCCCAGCACATTGCCGTGTTGCTGGTGGCGGTGCCCGAGTTCAGCATGAGCGCCGCGTTGACCGGCCGCATCCAGGACCACCCGATCTACGAGGCGCTGGCCAAGGAGGAGCAGGTGCCCTTGCTCGCCAACGCCTGGAGCGAGGTGCTGGCCAATGACGCGATGCGCGCCGACCAGGTGCATGCCAATGCGGCGGGCTATGCGCGCTTTACCGAACTGCTGGTCGCGCAACTCAAGGCCTCGGGCTTTCTCAGCGCCTGAGAACCTGTTCTAAGCGCCGATCGCAGCGCCATCAGGCGCTGTGCGCTGGCCCAGCCCCCAGGCCACATGCTCGCGCACCATGGCGCTGTCGTGGCCCGCGCGGCTGTGCAGCGCCTGCGCATAGCGCGCCTCGCCCGTCTGGCGCCAGGCATTGCCCAGCGCAACGGCAATATTGCGCAGCCAGCGCGCATGGCCGATGCGGCGTATGGGGCTGCCCTCGGTGATGCGCAAGAACGTCGCCTCGTCCCATGCAAACAGATGGGGCAGCTGCTGGTCCATCAGCGCGCCGCGCGCATCAAAATCGGGCAGCGCCGCACGCTGGGCAAACTTGTTCCAGGGGCAGGCGAGCTGGCAGTCATCGCAGCCGTAGATGCGGTTGCCCATGGGGGCGCGAAATTCTTCCGGAATGGCGCCATCGAGCTCGATCGTCAGGTAGGAGATACAGCGCCGCGCATCGACCGATTGCGGCGCCACGATCGCCGCCGTCGGGCAGACATCGATGCAGGCCGTGCACTGGCCGCAATGCGCAGTCACCGGCGCAGTCGCCGGCAAGGCGATATTGACAAAGATCTCACCGAGAAAAAACATCGAGCCGGCATCGCGGCTCAGCACCAGCGTGTGCTTGCCGCGCCAGCCCTGGCCGCTGCGGCTGGCCAGTTCGGCCTCCAGCACGGGGGCCGAATCGGTGAACGCGCGGTGCGCCAGGTTGTGTTCGCCAAGCGCTGCATCGATGCGCTCGGCCAGCTTTTGCAGCCGGTTGCGCAGCACCTTGTGGTAGTCACGGCCCCGGGCGTAGACGCTCACCAGCCCCTCGCCAGGCCTGGCATGGCGCTCCCACTCCAGCCGCTGCCAGTCGGCAGGGATGTTTTGCGGCAGATAATCCATGCGTGCTGTAATCACGCTGAGCGTGCCGGGCACCAGCTCGGCCGGCCGGGCGCGCTTGAGGCCATGGGCCTGCATGTAATGCATCTCGCCATGGAAACCTTTTTCCAGCCACTGCATCAATCCAGTTTCCGCCGTCGACAAATCCACGCCTGCCACGCCGATTTGGGAAAATCCCAGCTCCAGCGCCCAGTCGTTGATCTGTTGAATGAAAGTGGGATCAGCGGCGTCCATGTGCTGCCATTGTAAAAAACCTGAGGGCCCGCGCGGCCCGGGAACGACATTTTGAACGCTACTGCCAGCCCCTCCTACCCCGCGCTCCACTGTGTCTGGAAAGACGAGCGCGATACGGAAGCCTTTGCCGCGCGCCTGGCCGCGCAGGCAGCGCTGTCGAATGTTTACCTAACTTTGCATGGCGATCTGGGCGCGGGCAAAACCACCTTGGTGCGCCACCTGCTGCGTGCGCTGGGCGTGCAGGGCCGCATCAAAAGCCCCACCTATGCGGTGGTCGAGCCCCATGAAGGGCGCGACTTCCCCATCTGGCACTTTGACTTCTACCGTTTCGACGATCCGCGCGAATGGGAAGACGCCGGCTTCCGGGATATTTTTGCCAGCCCCGGCCTGAAAGTGGCAGAATGGCCGCAGAAGGCTGCAGCGGTAACACCCATTGCCGATGTAGCTATCAGTATTGAAGCAATCAACGAATCAGAACGCCAGGTGCATCTGCAGGCCTTCACCCCGGCAGGTGCCGCCATCGTCCAAGGGTTTTCAGCGTGAGCGACACCCCGCAATATCTCCCAGCCTCTGCCCCTTTCACCACCGCTGACGGCGCGCCCGCCAGCCACCACGGTCTCTCGCGCCGCGATCTGCTGCGCGGCGGCAGCCTGGTGCTGCTGCTGGGCAGCAGCCACCTGGCCTTTGGCGCCAGCATCGTTGCAGTTCGCCTCTGGCCCTCCAAGGACTACACCCGCGTCACGATCGAGTCCGACACGCCGCTCAAGACCGAGCAGCGCTTTGTGCCCGAGCCGCCGCGCCTGGCGGTCGATATCGAAGGGATCGATCTCAACCCCGCGCTGCGCGAGCTGGTGGCCAAGGTCCGCTCGGACGACCCCAATATCGCCGGCATCCGCGTGGGCCAGAACTCGCCCAATGTCGTGCGCCTGGTGATCGACCTCAAGCAGGAAGCCAAGCCCCAGGTGTTTACGTTGAAGCCGGTCGCCCCCTACCAGCACCGCCTGGTGCTGGACCTGTACCCGGCCAAGCCCAGCGATCCGCTCGAGAGCCTGATCACCGAGCGCATGATGGAAAACAGCCATAGCGCCGTGGCCGCAGCGCCGGCCCCTGTGCCCCCGCCGGCTGCCGGCAGCAGCCTGCCGCCGTCGGTAGCTGCTGCGATTGCCGGCGACCCGCCCGCGCCCGCTGCACTGGGAACCGTGGTGGCCGCCACCCCTCCATCGCCAGCAGCCGCTGCCCAGGCTGCCGACCCGCTGGCCGAGCTGATTGCCAAGAGTGGCAACCGCCCGGTGGCACCCCCGGTTGCACCGGTCGCGCCGCCGCCCACCGTCGTGGCTGCAGCACCTCCTCCGCCCCCGCCGCCGCCACCTCCTCCACCGCCCGCACGCGGCCGCCCGGCATCGCGCACCGACCGCCTCATCATCGTCGCGCTCGACCCTGGCCATGGCGGTGAAGACCCTGGCGCCACCGGCCCCAGCGGTATCCGCGAAAAAGACATTGTGCTCAAGATCGGCCATATGCTGCGCGAGCGCATCAACAACAGCAGCGTGGGCGGCAACCCGATGCGCGCGTTCATGACACGCGATGCCGACTTCTTTGTGCCACTCAACACCCGGGTCGAAAAAGCCCGCCGTGTGCAAGCCGACCTGTTCATCAGCATCCATGCCGATGCGTTCACCAAGCCATCGGCCAACGGCGCCAGCGTGTTTGCGCTGAGCGAGCGCGGCGCGACCAGCTCGGCCGCGCGCTGGCTGGCCAACAAGGAGAACCAGGCCGACATGGTGGGTGGCCTGAACGTGGCCGGCGTCGGCAGCAGCGATGCCCATGTGCAGCGCGCGCTCCTGGACATGAGCACCACCGCGCAGATCAATGACAGCCTCAAGCTCGGCACCCATGTGCTGGGCCAGTTGGGCCAGTTCGCCCGCCTGCACAAGCCCCGCGTGGAGCAGGCCGGTTTTGCCGTGTTGAAGGCGCCCGACATCCCCAGCGTGCTGGTCGAGACCGCCTTCATCAGCAACCCCGAAGAAGAGGCCAAGCTGCGCACCACCGCCTACCAAAACCAGCTGGCCGATGCCATCATGCGCGGCATCCAGGCTTACTTTGCGAAGAACCCGCCGCTGGCGCGCAACCGCACGGTATAAGCTTCGATCCACCTTTGCAGCCACAAAAAAGGGACCGCCTCGGCGGTCCCTTGCTCATCGTGCAGTCGCTGCTCAGACGGCGCCAGCGGCCTTCTCGTTCCTGCCGGCGCGCCAGGCGCCAAAGATGGCCAGCAGGCCAGGCACGAGGATCAGGCCCCAGATGATCTTCTCCAGGTTGGCCTTGACCCAGGGCAGGTTGCCAAAGAAGTAGCCCGCCGCGCAGATGCCAAATACCCAGATGGCCGCGCCAATCAGGTTGTAGGCAATGAACTTGGCACGGTTCATGTTGGCAACGCCCGCGACAAAGGGCGCAAAGGTACGCACAAATGGCATGAAGCGCGCCAGGATGATGGTGATGCCGCCATAGCGCTCGTAGAACGCATGGGCCTTGTCAAAGGCCTTGCGGTTGAACCAGCGCGAGTTCTCCCACTTGAACACCTTGGGCCCCAAATGGTGGCCGATCTGGTAATTGCATTGGTCGCCGAGGAAGGCCGCCGCAAACAGCAAGCCGGTAGCCAGCGGAAAACTCATCAGCCCCGCGCCGCACATGGCGCCGACGATGAACAGCAGCGAATCGCCGGGCAAGAAGGGCATCACCACGACACCGGTCTCGACAAAGACGATCAGAAACAGCAGCGCATAGACCCACATGCCGTAGGTCGTTACAAAAGCTTCCAGGTACTTGTCGACATGCAAGATGAAGTCAATCAAATGCATGCCTGCATCGATGAACCAGCTGAAGAATTCCAAAACACAACCTCTCTACACAAAAACCGCAGCGGTCATGAGACCCTGCGGCAAACCATCTGGATGCCACCCTCCCAGCCCTCAGAGGCACAGCCCCAGAGCCCAAAGTGGCGATTGCACACTTTACCCCGAATGCCAGGCGGCTTTGCCTAAAATCCCTGCATGACCGCTGATACCGCACCCGCCACCCTTGACCCGGCAGACGCCCCCAACGACGCCCTGACGCCTGCAGCCGACAGTGGCAGCAGCGCGGCGCCCACGCGCCGACCCATCCAGGATCTGCCCGATGAGCTGGTCAGCCAGATTGCGGCCGGCGAGGTGGTCGAGCGCCCCGCTTCCGTCGTACGCGAGCTGGTCGACAATGCGCTCGATGCGGGCGCCACCAGCATCACCGTGCGCCTGCTCGCCGGTGGCGTGCGGCTGATCACCGTCGAAGACGACGGCTGCGGCATTCCGCGCGAAGAGCTGCCCATTGCGCTGCGCCGCCACGCGACCAGCAAGATCCGCAACCTGCATGACCTCGAATCGGTAGCCACCATGGGTTTTCGGGGCGAGGCGCTGGCTGCCATTGCCTCGGTGTCGGAGATGAGCGTGCTCTCGCGCCCCGCCCAGCAAGAGTCCGCCTACCTGCTCGATGCCCGCAGTGGCGAGCTGCGCCCGGCCGCCCGCAACCCCGGCACGACGATGGAGGTCAAGGAGCTGTTTTTCAGCACGCCTGCGCGGCGCAAGTTCCTGAAGACCGATGCCACCGAGCTCGCCCATTGCGTCGAGGCCGTGCGCCGCCATGCGCTCACCCGCCCGGGCGTGGGCTTTGCGATCTGGCATGAGGGCAAGCTGGTGGAACAATGGCGCGCCACGCTGCCGCCCCGCAACGATCAAGACCAGCCCGACGACGCTGCCTGGCAGCAGCTGGAGCAGCGCGCGATGGACAAGCGCCTGGCCGATGTGCTGGGCCCCGATTTTCTCGAGCAATCGATTGTTGTGAACTACCAGGCTGGCCATGTGCAGGTGCGCGGCCGCGCGGGTCTGCCCGATGCCGCTCGCTCGCGTGCCGACCAGCAGTTCTGCTATGTCAACGGCCGCTTTGTGCGCGACAAGGTGCTCACCCATGCGGCCCGCGCCGCTTATGAAGATGTGCTGCACGGCCACCGCCAGCCGGTCTATGCGCTCTATATCAGCCTCGATCCGATGCGCGTCGATGTGAATGTGCACCCGACCAAGATCGAGGTGCGCTTTCGCGATAGCCGCGAGGTGCACCAGGCGGTGCTGCATGGCGTGGAGAACGCGCTGGCCGCCCCGCGTGCCCAGCAGTTGCTGGATGCAGCGGCCGCCGCACCCACAGCCGCCGCTGCGGGCCAGCCCACCGCCTTGCCCGGCCAGGCCTATGCGCCAGCTCCCCAGGCACAGACTGCGATGCGCTTTGAGGCCCCGCCCCGCGTCAACGGCCTGCAGGCGCTGCAGCAAACCGCTGCGCTCTGGTGCCAGGGCGGGGGCGCTGCAACGCCGGATGCAGCGCTGGCAGGCATGTCCAGCAACACAGCGACCAGCATCGATGCCACGCCCTGGCAGGTGCAGGAAGCGAGCCCGCGCTGGAACCCGCAACCCGCTGCCGGCGTGATGGCTGCCGGCGCCCCACTGGTGCCCACCCTGCCTCCGGAATCTGCCGACAACCCCTGGCCGCTGGGCCGCGCCGTGGCGCAAATCCATGGGGTCTATATCCTCGCAGAAAACGCCCAGGGCATGGTCATTGTCGATATGCATGCCGCCCATGAGCGCATCGTCTACGAGCGCCTCAAAAGCCAGCTCGATGACGGTGATGCCAACAGCGCCATTGCCAGCCAGCCGCTGCTGATTCCCGCGACCTTCTCGGCCACACCCGAAGAAGTGGCCACCGCCGAAGACCACAGCGAGACCCTGGCCCAGCTGGGGCTAGAGGTCGTGCCCTTCTCGCCCAAGACCCTGGCCGTGCGCGCCACACCCACCACCTTGGCCCAGGGCAACCCGGTAGAGCTGGCGCGCAGCGTGCTCGCTGAGCTGGCCCAGCACGATGCCAGCACCGTCGTGCAGCGCGCCCGCAACGAGATCCTGGGGACGATGGCCTGCCACGGCGCCGTGCGCGCCAACCGGCAACTCACCATCGACGAGATGAATGCGCTGCTGCGCGATATGGAGCACACCGAGCGCTCGGACCAGTGCAACCATGGCCGGCCCACCTGGCGCCAGCTGAGCATGAAGGAGCTGGACGCGCTGTTCTTGCGCGGCCGCTAAACCGCGCCCCAGCGCCCAGACCGAAAAAAGGAAGCCGAGGCTTCCTTTTTCCATGTATGCAGCCGTGTGCAGTGCTGGATCAGTGCGCAGCCGATGCTGCCTCCGATCCGCCGCCGCCCTGGCCCTTCTTGGGGCCCTTGGCCAGCCAGACCAGCGGGATCAGCAGCAGGAACAGCATCGACGAGGCCCAGAAAATATCATTGGCCGCCAGCATAAAGGCCTGCTGGTTGACCAGCTGGTCGACCCGGGCGAGCGCCTGCTGCAGCGTAAGCCCGCTGGCCTGCAGGCCTTGCACCACTTGCGCGGTGGGGCCATCGCCCAGGCTGATGTGCTCGACCAGTTGCGCATGGTGCAAGGTGGCGCGGCGCTCCCAAAGGGTGGTGGCGACCGAGGTACCGACGGCACCGGCAGTGATCCGCACAAAGTTCGACAGGCCCGATGCACTGGGCATTTTCTCGGGCGGGATATCGCTCAAGGTGATGGTCATCAGCGGGATGAAAAAGCCTGCCATGGCCGCACCCTGCACGATGGTCGGGATCATGATGGTCGTCAGGTCCACCTGGGTGTTGAAGCGCGAACGCATCCACATCACCAGACCGAAGACGATGAACGAGGCCGTCGCATAGCGCCGGGGATCGACCTTGTGGATGGTCTTGCCCACCACCGGTGAGAGCACCAGCGCCAGCAAGCCCACCGGCGCCAGCACCAGGCCCGCATCGGTGGCGGTGTAGCCCATGAACTGCTGCAGCCACAAAGGCAGCAGCACCACATTGCCGAAGAACAGGCCATAGCCCACCGAGATGGCCAGGGTGCCCGCCCAGAAATTGCGGTTCTTGAACAGGCGCAGGTCCACCACCGGGTGCTTGTCGCCCAGCTCCCAGATCAGGAAGTACAAGAGGCCAACGACCGCAATCACCGCACAGGCGACCACCATCGGCGACTGGAACCAGTCGTGCTCCTTGCCGATATCGAGCATGATCTGCATCGCCGAGACCCAGACCACCAGCAGCCCCAGACCGATCGCATCGATCGGCAAGGCCTTGCGGACCGAATCCCGGTTGCGGAAGATCGCCCAGGTGGCGCCCACGGACAGCATGCCGACCGGCACATTGATGTAGAAGATCCAGGGCCAGGACATGTTGTCGGTGATCCAGCCGCCCAGGAGCGGCCCCATCACCGGCGCGATGAGGGTCGTCATCGACCAGAAGGCCATGGCCGTGCCCGCCATCGCGCGCGGGTAACTGGCTAGCAGCAGCGACTGCGACAGCGGAATCATCGGCCCGGCGACAAAGCCCTGCAAGATGCGGAACGCGATCAAGGTCGTCATGTTTGGGGCCAGGCCGCAGAGCCACGACGAGATCACGAACAAGGTCACGCTGAGCATGAACAAGCGCACCTGGCCAAAGCGCATCGACAGCCAGCCGGTCAGCGGCACCGAGATCGCATTGGCCACGGCAAAGCTGGTGATCACCCAGGTGCCCTGGTTGGCGCTGACGCCCAGGTCACCGGCAATGGCCGGCAGCGACACGTTCGCGATCGACGTGTCCAGCACATTCATGAACACCGCAGCTGAGAGCGCCAGGGTGCCAATGAGGCGCGCCGAGCCTTCGAGCGGCGGGTGGGGTAGCGAGGGATTGGAAGTTGCCATAACGCATCCTTGGGCCACCCTCTGGGCGGCCCCTGGTCAAAAATTACAGCTTCTTGCCGGCGTTGCTGGCGATGACCTGCGCAATCACCGCATCGGCGCCTTCGTCCTGCACCTCATAGACATTGGTCTGCACCAGGGGCTCCTTGCGCGGCACATCGGCCAGCAGCTTGCCGTCCTGGTTCTGGATGTCCACATCGACCAGCATCGACAGGCCCACGCGCAGCGGGTGCTCCTGCACCTGCTTGGCATCGAGCGCAATGCGCACCGGCACGCGCTGCACGACCTTGATCCAGTTGCCCGTCGCGTTTTGCGCGGGCAGCAGCGAGAAGGCCGAGCCGGTGCCCACCCCCAGGCCTTCAACCGTGCCGCTGTACTCGACCTTCTTGCCGTAGAGATCGGCCGTCATCTTGACGGGCTGGCCCAGGCGCAGGTTGCGCAGCTGGTTTTCCTTGAAGTTGGCCTCCACCCAGAGCTGGTTCATCGGCACCACGGTCATCAGCGGCGTGCCGGGAGCCACGCGCTGGCCCACCTGCACCGAGCGCTTACCCACCACGCCCGAGACGGGCGAGACCAGCTCATTGCGCTGCATCGCCAGATAGGCCTCACGCACCTTGGCCGCAGCGGTCAGCACATTGGGGTGGTCATTCACGCTGATGCCTTCGGTCAGCGACTGGTTGCTGGCCAGCTGCTCGCGCGCCGTGTTGACGGCGGCCTGCGACGCATTGACCGCTGCCTGGGCGGCATCGACCTGGCTTTGCGCATGGCTCAGCTCTTCCTTCGATACGGCGCCATTGCCCGTCAGAGCCTGGCGGCGCTTGAGGTCGCTTTGCGCGCGCACCAGGTCGTTCTTGGCCTTGGCCACCTCGGCCTGGCGCTGCGCGATCTGCGCAGTGTAGGAGCCATTGTTCACATACAGGGTGCGCACCTGGCGCACCGCCTGGGCCAGGTTGGCCTTGGCCTGCTCGAAGGCCACCTTGGCATCAGCCGGGTCCAGGCGCACCAGCGGCTGGCCTTCCTTCACATAGTCGGTGTCATCGGCCAGGATGGACTGCACCGTGCCGGCGGTCTGCGGCGCGATCTGCACCAGATTACCCTGCACATAGGCGTTGTCGGTTTCTTCGAAGTGGCTGTTGACCATCCAGTCATAGATGCCGTAGGCGGCGCCCAGCACGATGACGATGCCGGTCAGGCGCAGCAGCCATTTTTTGCGCGGCTGGGCTGCCGGTGCCTCAGGGGCAGCGGGCGCGGCGGAGGGAGAAGCGGAGGTGTTGTTGTTCGACATGGTATTGCGTAGCGAGTTATGTGACGAGAGGCGTCGCCTTCAAGGTCTTGCTTATGTGTGTTGCACGCGAGGTGGGCAGGTCAGCTCCTGGCGCTGTCCATCGGGGCGTTGGTCTGGGTGGGGAAGTTGCCGTCCAATTCGGCATTGCTGTCGCTGTTGCTGCTGCTCTGGGTCTGCTGCTGGTAGCCCCCACCCAAAGCCTGGGCCAGCGCGGCATTGGTCGACAGAATGCGGGCCTCGACATCCACCATCTGCTGGCGCTGGGTGAGCACATTGGTCTCGGCCGACAGCACATTCAAATAGGTGCCAAGCCCTGCGGCATAGCGCTGGTTGGCAATATCGAGCGCGCTTTGCGCGGCATCGGCAGCGCGGCGCTGCTCGGGCAGTTGGGCCTGCGCGGCGCGCACGCTGGCGACCTGGTCGGCCACATCGTGTACCGCCGTGATCACCGCCTGGTTGTAGGCCTGCACGGCCAGCTCGTAGTCGGCCGATGTGCCGCTCAGGTTGGCACGCAGCCGGCCCGAATCAAAGATCGGCAGGCTCAGCGCCGGGCCCACGCCCCATTCACGCGCGCTGCCCTTGGCAAAGTTGTTAAAGCCAATGCTCGACAGACCCAGGAACGCGGTCAGATTGATATCGGGATAGAACTCGGCCTTGGCCTGGTGAATGCCCTGCTCGGCCGCTTCCACGCGCCAGCGCGCGGCCACAATATCGGCACGGCGCCCCAGCAGGTTGGATGACAGCTGCGACGGAAAACGCGGCAGGCTCAGTTGTGTGATAGGCGATGCGACCAATTCCTGGGCGCGTGCGGGCTGGCCCATCAGCGCGGCCAACGCGTTTTGTGCCAGCTGCTTTTGCTCACGCACTTGCAGCAACTGCACCTTGGCTTGCGGCACGCCGCTCTCGCTTTGGCGCACTTCCAACGTGGTCTCCAGGCCTGCGTCATAGCGGTCACGCACCAGTTGCAAGGTGTGGGCACGCTGGTCGATGGCGCGCATGGCCACCTCTTCCTGCGCCTGCAGACGTGACAGCTGCACATAGGCCTGCACCATGGAGCTGGTCAGCAGCACGCGGGCGGCGTCCATGTCGGCCTGGGCCGCGCGGGCCGAGCCCACGGCGGCATCGAGCGCAGCGCGGTGCTTGCCAAACAGGTCCAGCGACCAGCTGCCATTGATACGCGCCTCTGCCGTGCTGTAGTTGTTGCCCGCCAGGGGCGGCGGAATCATGCCATTGGCCGGCGCATGGTTGCGCGCGGCACTGGCCTGACCATTGACCTGCGGGCCCATTGCTGACTCACTGACCTGCGCCAGCGACCAGGCCTTGCGGATGCGCGCCTGCGCCGATTGCAGGTTGGGGCTGTCGGCCAAGGCGGTATCGATCAGCGCATTGAGCTGCGCATCGCCCAGCGCCTTCCACCACTGCGCATCGACCGGGGCCACGGTCGCGGCCTGGTCTGCCGCTGAAGGCTCAGTGAGCAAGCCGACGGACTGCGGCGAGCGCATCTGGGCATGTGTATCGATGCCGCGCATATCGGCGCATCCGGCGATGAACGTGCTGGCCGCCAGCGCAATGGCTGACAGGGCCAGCCGGCGGTCGGCGCCCACAAATGAAAAACTGCTGGTCATACTGCCCTCTCCTTGCCGGGCTGCTGTGCTGTGTTGTCGGAGTTGTCGGTGGCGTCACCGGCGCAGCCATCGGGGGGCAGGCACATGTCCACCGACAAGGTGTTGGGCATGGCCTCATAGATGCGGCGCAGGTAACCGTGGAACTGGGTCAATTCATCGGGTGACAAGGGGCTGAGCGCGGCGCTGTTGACGCCTTTGACGATATCGGGCACCTGCCTTGCAGCAGCCAGCCCCTCCTCGGTCAGGCACAGGCTGACCACGCGGCGGTCGTCGGTGGAGCGTTCGCGCTCGATGATGCCCTTGTCGACCAGGCGGTCGATGAGCCGCGTCATCGCGCCCGGGGTCTGCAAGGTGCGGCGCGCCAGGTCGGCCGCCGTATGGGCCTTGCCGCTGGCCAGGTGCAGCACAGGAATCCACTGCGCCTGCGTCAGGCCCAGCGGCTCCATGCGGCGGTCCACCTCGGCACGCACCACAGTGGAGATGATGCGCATCAGCCAGCAGGGGAAATCCACCGGCCGGATGGCTTCAATCTCGGGAAAGCCGCCCGCCAGCGCTTCTTGGTCCTCGCCAGCAGACGCGGGTTTTTCCTGGTGCGAATCGGTCATGCCGCAGGCCCTTTCTGAAATGGTTTACAAGGCAATGATTATCCAATCATTCATTGCCTAGGCAATTGTTGAAAAGGCAAAGACCACAATCGGCACACAGATTTGTGGCACTGCAGCGCCCGGGATGACAGCCAGCCCCCCGCACAGCCCCATTTCAGGGCATGGCAGCCGGCCCGTAAAGCCGCTCGCGCCCTCAAAAAGCACCAAACCAGTGCGACCCGCTGATTGTTCAGGGTCATCCCATGTGGGTTTTATGCATTAATGCATGCGGATTCGGCATAATGTCGGTTTTCGGCGCGATGGCGCACCATCGCTGTGCACACCTCGGCCCTCGCACAAAATCAGTGCAAGCCGGCTTTAGACCTTGAAAGTTTGTCCATGCAACACCAATCCCTGGCCCAGTTTCTCGCTTACGTCGAACAGCGCAACCCCGGCCAGCCCGAGTTCTTGCAGGCCGTGACCGAAGTCATGGAAAGCCTGTGGCCCTTCATCGAGAAGAACCCCCGCTACGCCCAGCACAGCCTGCTCGAACGCCTGGTCGAGCCCGAGCGCGTGGTGAGTTTTCGCGTCAGCTGGGTGGACGACCAGGGCGTGGTGCAGGTCAACCGTGGCTACCGCATCCAGCACAGCATGGCCATCGGCCCCTACAAGGGCGGCCTGCGCTTTCACCCCTCGGTCAACCTGTCGGTGCTCAAGTTCCTGGCGTTTGAGCAGACATTCAAGAACGCGCTGACCACGCTGCCCATGGGCGGCGGCAAGGGCGGCTCGGACTTCGACCCCAAGGGCAAGAGCGATGCCGAAGTGATGCGCTTCTGCCAGGCCTTCATCAGCGAACTGTTCCGCCATGTGGGCTCGGACACTGACGTGCCCGCCGGCGATATCGGCGTGGGCGGCCGGGAAGTGGCCTTCATGGCCGGCATGTATAAAAAGCTGGCCAACCGCGCCGACTGCGTGTTCACCGGCAAGGGCCTGGCCTTTGGCGGCTCGCTGATCCGCCCCGAAGCCACCGGCTTTGGCACCGTCTACTTTGCGCAGGAAATGCTCAAGACCCGTGGCAAGAGCTTCGAAGGCCTGACGGTCTCGGTTTCGGGCTCGGGCAATGTGGCGCAGTTCGCCATCGACAAGGCCATGGCACTGGGCGCCAAGGTGGTCTCGGCTTCTGACTCCTCGGGCACCATCTACGACGCGGCCGGTTTTGACGGTGACAAGCTGGTCAAGCTGATGGACATCAAGAACAAGCAGTACGGCCGCGTGAGCGACTACGCCAAGCAAGTGCCGGGCGTGGAGTACTACGAAGGCAAAACCCCCTGGTTCATCAAGGCCGACGTGGCCCTGCCCTGCGCCACCCAGAACGAGCTGGAACTGGCCGACGCCCAGACCCTGATCAAGAACGGCGTGCTGTGCGTGGCCGAAGGCGCCAACATGCCTTGTACCATCGAAGCGGCCAAGGCCTTTGAAAAGGCCGGCGTGCTCTACGCGCCCGGCAAGGCATCGAACGCCGGCGGCGTCGCCACCTCCGGCCTGGAGATGAGCCAGAACGCGCTGCGCCTGAGCTGGCCCGCTGCCGAAGTCGACCAGCGCCTCTTTGAAATCATGGAAGGCATCCACTCGGCTTGCGTCAAGTACGGCCAGCGCGACGACGGCACCATGAGCTATATCGACGGCGCCAATATCGCCGGCTTTGTGAAGGTGGCCGACGCCATGCTGGCCCAAGGCGTGTTGTAAAAACGCCCGGGCATAGCGCCCGGTCAGCACCCACTGCACAATGCCCCCATCGTTCAGCGCGCTGGGGGCTTTTTGCTGCGCGCCAGAACATCACAACGACAACCACAACGACAAGGTATGAGGGGCGGGCCATGGAGCAAGCGGACTTTATCCATCTGGTGCGCGAGAGCGAAATAGAAAGCGCCAACGACAGCGCCGCCTACCGGCGCAGCGTCATCCAGTTTGCGCTGCTGGGCTACCTCTGGGTGGTGGGCTGCCTGGTGCTCAGTCTGGGCGTCCTCGGCTTTGTCGTGGCCCAGGCAGTGCGCGGCCAGTTTCGCGGCGGCTATGTGCTGGCGCTGGTGTTTGCGCTGGGCCTGCTGTGGACCAGCTTCAAAGCGCTGTGGACGGGCCCGGCCGACGAGCCCGAAGGCATTGCCATTACCGAGGCCGAGGCTCCGGAGCTGTTCAAGGCGCTCGATCGCATACGCCGCAAGGTCAAGGGCCCGGCCATCGATGCCGTCTACCTGCAAGATGACTTCAATGCCGCCATCTGGCAGCGGCCCCGCTTTGGCATGCTGGGCGTCTCGGTCAACTACCTGATAATTGGCCTGCCGCTGCTGATGGCGCTCGACAAGGCCAGGGTGATGGCCGTGCTGGCCCATGAATACGGCCATCTACGCGAGAACCATAATCGCCTCAGTGCCTGGGTGTACCGCTCGCGGCGCGCCTGGCTCAAGCTTTACTACAGCATGCGCGAAGATGACGGCCCGATGGCCGCAGCCACCCGCTCGTTCCTGAACTGGTACTTTCCGCGCTTTGCCGCCAAGACCTTTGCGATGGCCCGGCAGGACGAGTACGAGGCCGACCGCATCGCCGCCCAGCTGCTGGGGGCCGACGTGGCGGCTGCCACACTGACCGAGCTGGAGATCAAGGCCGCCTGGCTGAGCGATGCCTTCTGGGGCCAGCACTGGCGCAGCGCAGCCCAGCACCCGCTGCCCCAGGGGCCGTTCAGTGCCATGCAGGCCCTGCTGCGCCTCAAGCCCGAGCCGGCATTTGCGCAACAGGCCCTGCGCCAGGCGCTCGCGCGGATCAGCGATGTGGACGACACCCATCCCGCCTTGCGCGACCGCGTGGAGGCCATCAGTGGCGAGCGCCCTGGCCTGCCCAGCTGGTCCACCAAAGGCGCTGTGAGCCTGCTGGGCCCCAAGGCTGCGGAATGGATGCAGCAGTTCGACGCCCGCTGGTGCAAGGACAACGCCAGCACCTGGAAGCAGCACCATGCACGCATGGCGCGCTGGCAGCAGCATGCCCAGCAGCTGCGTGCCAATGCGGCCCACTCCAGCAATGCAGAGCTGATCGAGCGCGCGCGCATTGAGCGCAAGATCGACCGCCAGGCCCCCGTGCGCCAGCTCTACGAGCAGGTGCTGGCCCGTGATGCGCAGCACCCCGGCGCGCTGGCCGGACTGTCCGCCTGCCTGCCCACCAGCGATACCGCCTTGCAGCAAAAATGCCTGGAGGCGCTGTGGCAGACCGCCCCGAGCTACCGTCCCTATGCCACGCGGGCGATGGTGGGCATGCTGGAGGCCCAGGCCAAGCAAAGCAGCTACGACGCTGCCGCCATGCGCCTGTGGCGTGACCGCGCCCGCGAGGCCGAACAGCAACAGCAGGAATTTTTTGACCGCTTGCAGCAGGCCCCTGTGTTCCAGGGCACGCGCGTGAACGATCTGAGCGCCTTCGAGCTGGCCGATCTGCGCGGCGAGCTGGCCCTGTTCAAGCCGATCAGCCAAGCCTGGCTGCTCAGCAAACCAGAATCAAGCATGCCCGAGCTGCGCATCCATCTGCTGCTGGTGCAGGCCCCTCGCCTCCATGAAGAGCAACGCAGCGAGCTGCGCCGCGCGCTGTACGCCGATATCGACCTGCCCGGCATGCTGCTGGTGGTGTGCGTGGGCCCGGGCGAGCCGGCCAGCGAAGAAGAGGCAAGGCGCCACGCGCGCCAACCCATTTACCTCGCCACTCTGTAGAACCAGCGTCAGGCCTGCATCGAAAACTCCCGCCCAGCCAGTTGGCTTCGCTTTGGCCCTACACTGGCGGCCAGACATCACTCCTGTATTGATAGCTGTCTGCGCCAGCCCCCATGCCTGCATAGGGTCCCTGCGTGGCCAGCTCACCGCTTCTTTACCGTGCCATCCGCTGCAAGCTCTCCTCTCTGCCTGGGCCTGGCAGGCCCCACCGCCTCCGGCAAGACCGGCGCTGCCATTGCGCTGGCGCAGCAACTGGGCGCGGCGCGGCCCGTCGAGATCATCAGCGTGGACTCGGCCCTCATCTACCGGGGCATGGACATTGGCTCGGCCAAGCCCAGCGTGCAGGAGCAGGCCGGCATTGCCCACCACCTGCTCGATATCCGCGACCCGCTGGACGCCTACAGCGCGGCCGAGTTTGTGCGCGATGCGCTGGCGCTGGTCGCGCAAATCCATGCGAGGGGCGGCATCAGCTTGCTGGTGGGCGGCACCATGCTGTACTTCAAGGCGCTGATGGATGGCATGGACGATATGCCCGCCGCCGACCCGGCAGTTCGCGCCCAGCTTGATGCCGAAGCCGCCCTCCATGGCTGGCCCCATATGCATGGGCTGCTGGCGCAGGTTGACCCGGTGACCGCGCAGCGCCTCGCGCCGGGCGACAGCCAGCGGGTGCAGCGCGCGCTGGAGGTCTGGCGCATCAGCGGCCAGCCGCTGTCGCACTTCCATGCGCAGCAAAAGCGGCCGTCGCCACTGCTGCAGCTGGCACCGGGTTTTCAGCTCTTCAGTTTGGAGCCCAGCGACCGCGCCTGGCTGCATGCGCGCATTGCGCTGCGCTACGACCAGATGCTGGCCCAGGGATTCTTGGCCGAGGTGCAGCAGCTGCGCGCGCGCGGCGATCTGCAGCTGAATCTGCCATCGATGCGCTGCGTGGGCTACCGCCAGATGTGGGAGATGCTCGACCGCTGCGCAGAGCGAGGCATTGCCGTGCACACCGAGCGCGACGTGCCGCCCGCATTGTGGGCCGAGATGCGCGAGCAAGGCATTGCCGCCACGCGCCAGCTGGCCAAGCGCCAGATCACCTGGCTGCGCAGCATGCCCGCCCGCCAAGCGATTGCCTGCGATGCGCCGGGTGCGCTGGACCAATGGCTGCGCGCCGCCAGCGCCCGGCTCGCCGCTGCTGGCGCCTAAACGCGGGCCCACACCATGCCCACCCAACCGCAAGAAACACGGCCGCCTGCGGGCAGCCGCATCGCCGAGCGCCTAGCCGGCGCGCATTTTCAGGATGCCTGGTGCATCCACACCGCGCAGACCGGCGAGCCGGCGCTGGCCTATTTTCTGGCCGCAGTCGCGCGCACGCCGCGCTGGATTGAGTGGTGCATGCAGGCCCGCAACCGGGTTGGACAGCTGGTAGGGCTCAAGAACCTGGGCACCCTCTCCCAGATCGACCCGCAGCGGCCCGCCAGCGCCTACCAGCCTGGCGAGCGCGTGGGCGTTTTTACGGTGTTAGAGAACAGCGCAGGTGAAGCACTGATCGGCGACAGCGACAAGCATTTGAACGTGGTGCTGAGCGTCCACCGCGCGCCTGTGGCGGGCCGCCAGGACCAGGTCGCCATCACCATCACGACGGTGGTGCATGTCCACAACCTGCTCGGCCACTTGTATATGCTGCCGGTGGCGCCGATGCACCGGCGCATTGCACCTGCGGTGCTGGCCGCCTTGGGCCAGGCACAACCTGCAGCGGCCTAAGCGTTCGCAGCGGCGTTCGCAGGATCCGCACGCATCCAGTCGCAGGTCGCCCGCCAAAACAGCAGCGCGCTGCCGCTGACCACCGCACCCAGCGCACACACGCCGAGCCACCCCGCATAGGCATAGACGCTGGTGGCGCTGATGGCGCCTAGGCCGCTGCCTACTGCATAGAACAGCATGTAGACGGCGACCACGCGGCTGTGCGCATCGCTGCTGCGCGCAAAGATCAGGCCCTGGTTGCTGACATGCAAGGCCTGGCCCCCCAGATCCAGTAGCACAATGCCCAACACCAAGGCTGTGATCGCCCAGCGCGGATCGGGCAGCCCGCCCAAACCGGCCAAGGGCAGCCAGGCCAGCAGCAAGGCCAGCAAGGCCCACATTGATGCGCGCTGCGCCTGGCCCCTGTCCACCCAGCGCCCCGCTAGCGTCGCCGCCAACGCGCCGGCGGCACCTACCAGGCCAAACAGGCCAATGGCAGTGTGCGAAAAACCAAAAGGCGCCGCGCGCAGCGGCAGCACCAGGCTGCTCCAGAAAATGCTGAACGCGGCAAACATCAGCAAGGCCAGCACCCCGCGCACCTGCAGGACCCGGTCGCGCCGCAGCAGGCTGCCCATCGACGCCACCAGTTGTCTATAGCCCAGGGTGGATGGCCGATGCGCCAACACTGGCAACCACCACCACAGTGGCAGCGCCATCGCCAGCATCAGCGCCGCCGATGCCATATAGACGCTGCGCCAGCCCCAGGCATCGCCCACGGCCCCGGCCAGCACACGCGCCAGCAGCAGCCCGATAAAGACCCCGCTTTGCGCGCCCCCCACCACCCGCCCCCGGGCATCGGGCGGCGCTGCACTGGCGGCGTAGGCGATCAGGCCCTGGGTCATCGCGGTGCCCAGCAAGCCCACCGCCAGCATCGCCCCCATCAACAGCGGCGCAGAAGGCGCCCAGGCTACGGCCAGCAACGCCAGCACCAGGGCCAGCAATTGCCAGGCCATCAAGGGGCGCCGGTTGACCCGGTCGCCCAAGGGCACCAGCAGCAGCAAGGCGAGGGCCGATCCCAGCTGCGTGGCGGTGATCACGCCACCGACCGCAGCCAGCGGTATGCCCAGGTCCAGCGCCACCGCATCCAACAAGGGCTGGGCGTAGTACACATTGGCCACGCTGGCGCCAGCGGCCACGGCGAACAGCCCCACCAGGCCTGATGGCACGACAGGATGCTGGACCTGCCGGCCCGGGGTATCAACACAGGAAGAGGAAGTCATCGAGTCATCACAATCTAGTTTTAATTTAAAACCAGATGAATTCTAGGCATTCCAGTTTTAAAATGCAACTCAAATGAAAACTTGGAGGATACCGCATGACCCAGCCTGAGCCCTGCCCCGTTGCGCGAGCGCTCGATACCATTGGCGACCGCTGGTCGCTCTTGATCGTGCGGGATGCCTTTGACGGCGTGCAGCGCTTTGGCGATTTGCAGCGCAACCTGGGCATGGCGCGCAATATCCTGAGCGACCGCTTGCGCAAGTTGGTGGACGCGGGCGTGCTGCAGACGCAGCCCGCATCCGACGGCAGTGCCTACCAGGAATATGCGCTGACGGCCAAGGGCCTGGGCCTGTTCCCGGTGGTGGTGGCGCTCAGGCAATGGGGCGAGGACCAGCTGTTCGCGCCGGGCGAGGCGCATTCGAGTTTGGTGGAAAAAGCCAGCGGCAAACCCGTGGCGCGCATGCAGCCGCAAACCGCCGATGGCCAGGTGCTGGCGCCCAGCGCCGCCATGGTGCGCAAGCTGGGCTAGCCGCTTATTAGCAAGACAGGCCAGGGCCTTACTTGCCGACCAGGTCGCTCAGCTTCTGGGCTTCAAATTCTGTCTCTCGCTGCGCATCGCAAGGCACGCAATCGCCCAGCTTGCTTTGCAGCGACAGCTTCTCGATGGCAGCCCAGAGCATGGTGATCTGCTGCTCATGGCCGGCCGCGCTGTCGATGATGCCGCGCATGGCCTTGGACAGAGGATCGTCTTCCTGCGTCACGCCGTAGGCGGCAAACTTCTGCTCAGGCTGGGCCTCGGTCACATCGGCGCTGGCGCCTTGGCGCGAGGCAATGATGCGCGCGGGGATGCCCACGGCGGTGGCACCCGCAGGCACCGGCTTGATGACCACGGCATTGCTGCCGATCTTGGCGCCGTCGCCCACCTCAAAGCCGCCCAGCACCTTGGCACCCGCAGCCACCACCACGTTCTTGCCCAAGGTGGGATGGCGTTTGGCGCCCTTGTAGAGCGTGGTGCCGCCCAGGGTGACGCCGTGGTAGATGGTGCAGCCGTCGCCGACAACCGCGGTCTCGCCAATCACGACACCCATGCCGTGATCAATAAAGACATTGCGGCCAATCTGCGCGCCGGGGTGGATCTCGATGCCGGTCAGCCAGCGGGCCATGTGCGAGATGAAACGGCCCGTCCATTTGAATCCATGGCTCCAGCACCAGTGCGCAGGACGCTGCATCCAGATCGCATGCAGACCGGGATAACAGGTGATGACCTCCCAACGGCTGCGGGCAGCAGGATCGCGGTCGAGGATGCACTGAATATCGGAGCGCAGGCGGTCAAGCATGGAAACAATGGTTATATAAGTATTCGAGGGCCCGCCAGTCTAGCGTTTTGTGGCCTCGGCCGTGCGCAGCATGGCCTTGGCAACACCTCTGAGGATATGGATTTCCTCCTGGGTCAGTTGCGCGCGGTTGAACATCTGGTTGAGCCGGGGCATCAGCTTCTTGGGCGCATCCAGGTCCAGAAAGCCGATCTCGGCCAGCGCCTGCTGCCAGTGCGCGAGCATGCCCGCCACCTGCTGCGCATCGGCCCGCTCGCCCCGCGCCGCCACATCGCTCACGCCATAGCCGCCCAGTGCCTGGCGCCAGTCATAGGCCACCACCTGCACGGCCGAGGCCAAGTTGAGCGAGCCAAAATCCGGATTGGTCGGAATCGACAGCGCCACATCGCAGCGGTACACATCCTCATTGGCCATGCCATAGCGCTCGCAGCCAAACAAAAAGGCCACGCCACTCTCGCCGCTGGGGTTGGCGGCTGCGGCGTCGCTGGCTGCGGGGGTGGTCTCTTCATCCAGCCGATCCGGCCCGGCCTGGGCGGCCAGCGCACCTTGCAGCAGCAGCGCAAAGTGCTCGCGCGGCGTGCGCGCGGGCGGGCCAAAGTCACGCGGGGTCATCGCCGTGGCGCACAGGTGGCTCATGCCATCGAGCGCTTCCTCCACGGTGGCCACAATGCGGCAGTTGGCCAGCACATCCAGTGCGCCGCTGGCGCGCTGGATGGTTTCTTCCTTGCGCAGCACATTGCTCCAGCGCGGGCGCACCAGTACCAGGTCATCGAAACCCATGGTCTTGATGGCGCGGGCGGCGGCACCCACATTGCCGGCGTGGCTGGTTTCGATCAGAACAAAACGGGTTTTCATAGACAGGTCGAGCAAAAATGGACATGCACCAGCGAAAAAAATCGACCGCAGGTACAATCTAGCCCCTATTGTCGCTGCCGCATCGCCGGCCGCGGTCTACTTGCCGCTCTTGCCCCAGCGTTTCGCAGCGTTTTTGCTGCCCCACTTACGCCCACACAATTTATGTCGTCCTCCTCCCTGCACCCCATGCTCAACATGGCCATCAAGGCCGCTCGCGCTGCTGGCGCCATCATCAACCGTGCCGCGCTTGACGTGGAATCGGTGCGGGTATCGACCAAACAGGTGAACGACTTTGTGACTGAAGTGGACCAGGCCTCCGAGCAAGCGATCATCGAGATCTTGCTGACCGCCTACCCGGACCACGGCATCCTCGCCGAAGAATCGGGCAACGAATACGGCAACCCCCGCTCCAACCACATCTGGATCATCGATCCGCTGGACGGCACCACCAACTTCATCCACGGCTTCCCCGTCTACTGCGTCAGCATCGCGCTGGCCGTGAACGGCCGCGTCGAGCAAGCCGTGGTGTACGACCCCACCCGCAACGACCTGTTCACCGCAACCCGTGGCCGTGGCGCCTTCCTGAACGAGCGCCGCATCCGCGTGTCCAAGCGCACCCAGCTGCGCGACACACTGATCACCACCGGCTTCCCCTTCCGTCCGGGCGACAACTTCAAGCAGTACATGGCCATGCTCGGCGATGTGATGCAGCGCACCAGCGGCGTGCGCCGCCCCGGCGCAGCGGCGCTGGACCTGGCCTATGTGGCCGCCGGCTTCAGCGATGGTTTCTTTGAAACGGGCCTGAGCATCTGGGACGTGGCAGCGGGCTCGCTGCTGGTGACCGAGGCCGGTGGCCTGGTCGGCAACTTCACCGGTGAAGCCGACTTCCTGGAGCAGCGCGAAGTGCTGGCCGGCACGCCCCGCATCTACGGCCAGTTGGTGCCCATCCTCGCCAAGTACAGCAAGTTTGCCAGCGCGGGCGACAAGGCTGCCGTGCGCCAGGCGCTGAACGACGACGGCGCCGAGCCCGCTGCGGACACCCCGGCCGAGCCCGACGCCGAGCAAGCCGAGTAAATTTCCGCACTCTCCTACGACAAAGCCCACAGGCCAGGCCTGTGGGCTTTGTCTTTGGGCGATCAGAAAACCGCCTATGTCTGTCAGTTGCCAAACACGATCTGCGCAACCACACCAGACGCAATGGCCACCAGCAGGTAGTCACCGCCATTCTGGATCCAGTGGTAGCCGCGCGGAGGCGAGCTCAGGCGGTGTCCGCGCCAGTCATTGACCACATAGCCATGCGCCCGGTACTGGGGCGGCACGCGCGAGCCCTTGACCCAGCGGTGGTCCGGCCCCGCACCGCGGTGGTTGCGCGCATCGGGCCGGTGCGCATCATGGCGGCGATCGGGCTGCGCACGACCCCGGTCATCATGGCGGTGCACCTCCTGCGGCGGGCGCGGTTGCGCTTGCACGCCGACTGCTCCAGCCCCCATCGTAGCCACCAGTGCAGCGGCGGCGATACGGCTCATCCATGTTGTCGTTGCGTTTGTCATTGAGGACCTCCTATCCTTGTAGAGCACAAGGCAGAACCGCCTTGCTTGCAACCCATGATGGCGCAAGCCTGAGGGCAAGGTGGTAGGAATCGGGCAGCTTTACCGAGATTTTCGAGGCGGTGCGATGGGCTTTACATTCGCATCGGGGTGTTAAATCTCTTCAAAGATAGCGGCGCTTGCCGCTGCGGCGTCCGCCCGCGCCGAGAACTCCTTGCATGGCAGATCTGCCAGATATTTCCATGCGCTGCATGCGAGTGACCGCCAACTTTATTCGCCAATTGCGTTAATATGCTCACCCCGCCCAGGCCAATCCCCCCCAGCCAGCCTTGTATGATGCGCATAGCGGCCAGACGCACACAGGCGCAGCCACCCTGCCCCCTGATGCACCGCCGGTGGTGCCGGCTTTATGGGCCCGGTGCCAACCCCATCACCCATGCCATGCCAAGTTGGATGCATACCAACCCATACCAATAGATGAGTTCAAACCCAATGGAAAATCCAACGCTGACAAAAGCCGATTTTTCATCGCATACGCCCATGATGCAGCAGTACCATGCTGCCAAAGTTGACCACCCCAACACCTTGCTGTTCTACCGCATGGGGGATTTTTACGAGCTGTTTTATGGCGATGCCGAGAAGGCCGCGCAGCTGCTCAATATCACCCTGACCCAGCGCGGCCAGTCGGCCGGCCAGCCGATTCCGATGGCCGGCGTGCCCTTCCATGCGCTGGAGAACTACCTGGGGCGCTTGCTCAAGCTCGGCGAATCGGTGGCGATTTGCGAGCAGGTGGGCGAAGTGGGGGCCAGCAAGGGGCCCGTCGAGCGCAAGGTGGTGCGCGTGGTCACGCCCGGCACGGTGACCGACAGCGAGCTAATGAGCGACAAGGCCGAGGCCATGCTGCTGGTGGTGCACCAGGCCCAGCGCGCCCGCTGTGGCCTGGCCTGGCTCAGCGTCACCCAGGGCAAGATTTTTCTGGCCGAGTGCACGCATGAAGAGCTGCCCGCCTGGATTGCGCGCATTGCGCCCAGCGAAGTGGCTTACAGCGCCGGTGCCTCGCAGCGCTTTGAGCAATCGCTCTACCAGCTGCGCAGCAGCGGCGTGCTGACCTGCCCGCTGGCACTGCGCCCCGACTGGCAGTTTGACGAGAAGCTGGGCGAGCGCAAGCTGCTCGAGCAACTGGGCGCGGCCAGCCTGCAGGCCTGGAACGCGCAGGCCTTGTATGCCGCCCATGCGGCCGCTGGCGCGCTGCTGACCTACGCCGAACACACCCAGGGCCGCAACCTGCCCCATGTGCAGACCATCCATGTGGTGCGCGACGATGCACTGATCGACCTGCCTGCGACCACACGCCGCAATCTCGAGCTGGTCAAGACCTTGCGCGGCGAGGACGGCCCGACCTTGTTCTCGCTGATCGATACCTGCCAGACCGGCATGGGCAGCCGCTTGCTCAAGAGCTGGTTGCTCGAGCCCAGCCGCGACCGCAGCGATGCGCGTGCGCGCCTGGGCGCCATCGCCGTGCTGCGCGGCGACAGCGACACGCTGTCGGCAGCGCCGTGGCAGATTCTGCGCACCGAGCTCAAGGGTGTCTCCGATGTGGAGCGCATCACCGCCCGCATCGCCCTGCGCCAGGTGCGCCCGCGCGAGTTGGTAGCGCTGGGTTTGACCTTGCAAAAGGCCCAGCAGCTGGCGCGCAATGCCGCTGCGCCCGCGCCACTGCTGGGCGAGATTTTTGAAGCGCTGCAGCCACCCTTGGAGGCGATGGAGCTGCTGATCCGTGCGATCGATCCCGAGCCCGCAGCGCTGGTGCGCGACGGCGGCGTGATTGCAAACGGTTTTGATACCGAGCTGGATGAGCTGCGCGCGATCCAGACGAATTGCGATGCCTTTTTGCTGGACCTGGAGACGCGCGAAAAAGCGCGCACCGGCATCAGCAACCTGCGCGTGCAGTTCAACAAGGTGCATGGCTTCTATATCGAGGTCACCAGCAGCCACAAGGACAAGGTGCCCGACGACTACCGCCGCCGCCAGACCTTGAAGAACGCCGAGCGCTTTATCACGCCCGAGCTCAAGACCTTCGAAGACAAGGCGCTGTCGGCCCAGGAACGCGCCTTGCAGCGCGAGAAATGGTTGTACGAGCAGGTGCTCGACCAGTTGCAGCCGCATGTCAGCGCCCTCACGCGTGTGGGCCAAGCGATTGCCTCGCTCGATGCGCTGTGTGCGCTCGCCGAGCGCTCATTGACCCTGAACTGGTGCGCGCCGCAGTTTGTGCCCGAGCCCTGCATCGACATCGATGCCGGCCGCCACCCGGTCGTGGAAGCGCGCCTGGCCGAAACCTCCAACGCTTCCTTCATCGCCAACAACACGCGGCTGTCGAGCCTGCAGCGCCTGCAGATCATCACCGGCCCCAACATGGGCGGTAAATCGACCTATATGCGCCAGGTGGCGCTGATTGCGCTGCTCGCCAGCATGGGCAGCTATGTGCCCGCCACGCGCTGCCTGCTCGGGCCCATTGACGCGATCCACACCCGCATCGGCGCGGCCGATGACCTGGCCAATGCCCAGTCCACCTTCATGCTGGAGATGACCGAGGCCGCGCAGATCCTGCACAGCGCCACCCCCAACAGCCTGGTGCTGATGGACGAGATCGGCCGGGGCACCAGCACCTTTGATGGCCTGGCGCTGGCCAGCGGCATTGCCACGCATCTGCATGACAAGACCAAGGCCCTGGCCTTGTTCGCCACCCATTACTTTGAGCTGACCGAGCTGCCGGCCAAGGCCAAACATGCGATCAACATGCATGTGGCCGCGACCGAAGCGGGCAGCGACATCGTGTTTTTGCATGAACTGCAACCGGGCCCGGCCAGCCGCAGCTATGGCGTGCAGGTGGCCAAGCTCGCGGGCATGCCCGCGCCCGTGCTCAGCCATGCCCGCCATGCACTGGCCGCGCTGGAAGCGCGCCAGCAGGCGGGCGACTCCCAGGTGGACCTGTTTGCCCAGCCGGCCTCGGCCGAGACCCCCACTCCCAGCGCCGTCGAGGCGCAATTGCGCGAGCTGCAACCCGATACGTTGACACCGCGCGACGCCCTCGATCTACTGTATTCACTCAAGCGACTCGCTGACAAGTCATGACCTATTGTGTAGCCATCAAGCTGAACGCCGGCCTGGTGTTCCTCTCCGACTCCCGCACCAATGCGGGCCTGGACCATATCAGCACCTTCCGCAAGATGATGGTGTATGAGAAGCGCGGCGAGCGCTTCATGGTGCTGCTGTCTGCCGGCAATCTGTCGATCTCGCAATCGGTGCGCGAGATATTGCAGACCCAGCAGCTCGAAGACGAGAACGGCGGCCCGCCCATCACCATCTGGAACGCCAAGAGCATGTTCGATGCCACCCGCGTGCTGGGCGCTGCCGTGCGCCATATCCAGGAGCGCGATGGCAAGGCGCTCGAGCGCGCTGGCGTCGACTTCAACTGCAGCCTGGTGTTTGGCGGCCAGATCGCTGGCGAGAGCCCGCGCCTCTTTCAGGTCTACTCGGCCGGCAACTTCATCGAGGCCACGGCCGAGACCCCCTACTTCCAGATTGGCGAGGCCAAGTATGGCAAGCCCGTTCTCGACCGCGTGCTGACGCCCAAGACCCCCCTCAATGAAGCGGCCAAATGCGCGCTCGTCTCCATGGACAGCACGCTCAAATCCAACCTGTCGGTGGGCCTGCCGCTGGACCTGGTAGTCTACGAAACCGACCAGCTCGCCTGCGACAACATCGCCTGCATCGACGAGTTCAACCAGTACTTCCGCATGGTGCGCAACACCTGGGGTGACAAGCTGCGCCAGGCCTTTGACAGCATCGACGACCCGCACTGGGACAGCGGTGATATGGCCGCATCGATCCAGCCGGACAACAGCGCCATCCGGCCGGTCAAAAAAATCACCAATTCAAATGTGATGCTCTAAAGCGGTAGTTGGTACGGAGTGCGCCAGCCTGCGCACAAACTATCAGCCATGCACCAGATTGGGGTTTTGCGCCAGCTGCTGGGCAATCGCACGGCAGGTGCGCAGCAGCGGCTGGATATAGGCGGCCTGCACATCTTCGCGCTGGCGGAACAGCAAGGTGCTGACGCTGATGGCGGCCACGGGGCTGCCGTCCGGCCCCAGCACCGCAGCGCCAAAGCAGTAAATGCCCTCTTCATTTTCTTGCGCATCGGTGGACCAGCCGCGTTGGCGCACTGCGTCCACCTGCTGCTGCAGCGCCTGCGCATCGCCCACCGTCTGCGCCGTCAGCGGCGCATAGCTCAGCTCTGCCATCAGCGCACTGGCATCGCCGGGAGGCAGCGCGGCCAGGTAGGCCTTGCCCACGGCGGTGGAGTACAGGTTCACGCTGGTGCCAATGCGCGATGACATCTGCACGGCGCTGTCGCTCTCGAGCTTTTCGATATAGACCATGCTGTGGCCCGAGGGCACGGCGAAATGGATGGTCTCCTGCGTGGCATCGCGCAGATCACGCAACGCCTGGGTCGCTGCCATGCGCAGGCCCGAGCGGCTCCAGCTGCGGCTGGCCAGTTGTACCAGGCGCGGGCCCAGGGTCCAGCAGCGCGTGCTCCCCACTTCCACCAACATGCGCTCGGCCTGCAGCGCCGCCACAATGCGGTGCACCGTCGGGCGCGGAAAACCTGTTGCCTTGGCCATCTCGGCAATGCCCAGCGGCTCGCTGCCATCTGCCACCAGCTGCAGCACGCGCATGAACTTGGAAAACGCTGCCGTGCCGGCAACACTGCTTTCAGAAGACGAAGTAGCCATGCGCCGTAGCATACCCCAGCGCAAGAGGGTTCAGGGTCGCCAGCTGCATGCACTGCGCGCTCTCCTGCCATTCGACGCATACAGAGGCCAAAGCATTCTTCTTTTCCATAGGAATGCGGTTCCATCCCTTCAACGGTGATGCCTTCCGAATGATCACTATGGAAAATCCATAGCCAGAATCGCGGCAGACCGCTACCATGGCGCATCCCCCCACGACACCGCTTCCCGCCCGCCATGCGCTTTGACCTGCAAGACCTGCGCCTTTTTGTCCATACGCTGGAGTCCGGCACCATCACCCAGGGGGCAGAGCGCTGCCATATCACCCTGGCATCGGCCAGCGAGCGCATTCGCGGCATGGAAGCGGTGCTGGGCGCGCCCTTGCTCCACCGCAGCAAGCGCGGGGTCACAGCGACCGAGGCGGGGGCCGTGCTGCTGCCCCATGCCCGCCGCATGCTGCTGCAGATGGAGCAGCTCGCCGGCGACATGCAGGCCTTTGGCCAGGGCCTGGGCACGCGCATTGAGCTGCTGGCCAACACCTCAGCGATCAGCGAGCACCTGATTGCGCCGCTGGGCGCGTTTATGCAAGCCAACCCGCAGCTGCGCCTGGAGCTGCGCGAATGCACCAGCGATGCGATTGCGCGCGCGCTGATGGCCGGTGAGGCGGATATGGGCGTGCTCTCCAACGCCGTACCTGCGGGCAGCCTGCACACCCAGGTCTGGCGCGATGACCCGCTGGTGCTGCTGGGCACGACGCGCCTCTTGGCCGCCCTGCCCCAGGATGTGCAACTGCACCACCTCAAGGACATTGCGCTCCTGGGCCTGCTGCCCCAGCATGCGCTGCACCAGCTGATGGCCGCGCAGGCACTGCAGGCGGGCGTGGCGCTGCGCTACCGCGCGCTGGCCCCGCACCTCGAAGCCCTGTGCGACTGGGTCGCGATGGGCCTGGGCGCTGCGCTGGTGCCGCGCACCGCTGCCGAATGCGCCACCCTGCGCTGGCCCCAGGCCCGGCTGCGCCTGCGGCCGCTGAGCGCCGACTGGGCCGCACGCCAGCTGGTGCTGGCCTGCCGCGACCCCGCCCAGCTGCCGCCCCAGGCGCTGCAGCTATGGACCTTTCTGCAGGAAGCGGCCCACTAGGCATTGCAGCGAGCGCCATCCACGGCCCGCATAGCCGACGGCCTGCCCGGCCTTTGTCCCCGGCGGGCCCATCTTGTGCAACACTTGCGCGCTTATGTTTTCCCGCCTCTCTGTTTACCTGGCGCCAGCGCTGCTGTGCGCTGCCGCCCCTGCCCTGGCTGCAGGCTTTGATGACTGCCCGCAGTTCTTCTCGGGCAAGCCGCCCAGCACCAGTGCCTACGGCCAATTGCGTCCTTTGTGTTTTGAAGAGTTTGCCGTGCTGCATTCGGGCCAGACCAAGACGCCGATCTTTGTGGCCCAGCGCCTGAACGCCCGCATGCTGGACCAGGCCAAGGACTTGAAGCGCAGCGACAAGTTCTACGAAGAAGCCCGTCTGCCCGCGCGCGAACGCGCCCAGCTGTCGGACTACCGGCGCTCGGGCCTCAGCCGTGGCCATATGGCTGCGGCCGGTGACATGAGCACCAAGTACGGCAAGGCCCAAAGCTATTCGCTGGCGAATATGGTGCCACAGGACCCGACCCAGAACGGCAAGCCCTGGTCGCAGATCGAGCAGGACACGCGCCGCTACATCCGCCGCGCCAAGGGCGATGTCTTTGTCATCACCGGCCCGGTTTTTGGCAGGCAGCACCGCACCATCGGTGACGGCCAGGTCTGGGTGCCCGATGCCGTGTTCAAGATGGTCTACGACCCAGCGACCGGCCAGCGCTGGGTGCATCTGCAGGACAACCAGCCATCGACCAAGGCGGGCAAGCCCCTCAGCTACGCGGAGTTTGTGCAGCGCACGGGCATTCGCCTGCTGGACTGAGCACAGTCCCTGGCTCAGAAAAAAGGCCCATGCTGCAATGCGCAGACATGGGCCTTCGCGGGTGAATGGTGCGGCTCAGTGGTCGTTGGCCGCATCCAAAAACGCCGTGCCTTCGCTCAGCGGCGCAAAGCGGTAGGACGCGGGCGTGCGGCTGAGTTTGACCGGGGCGCCCAGGCCGGTGTAGTCGCCCATCTTCACAACCATCTCGCGGTGCGCGGTGTGCGGCGCTTGCAAGGCCTGCTCCACATTCAGCACCGGCGCGGCGGGCACGCCAATGGCCATCAGGTCTTGGGCCAGTTGCACGCCGTCGTGCGCGGCAAAGGCTTTTTCAAGCAGCGGCTTGAGCACATCACGGTTTATTGAGCGTTGGCCGGCGGTGGCAAAGCGCGTGTCATCGGCCAGGGCCTCCTGCCCCAGGTGCTGGCACATCAGGCGGAACTGGCGGTCATTGCCCACGGCCAGGAAAATAGGCGCCTTGCCGGTGTTCACCACATCGTAGGGGTAGATATTGGGGTGGGCATTGCCGGAGCGGCCGGGGATCTTGCCGTTCATGAACCAATTGGCGGCATGCGGGTGCAAGAGCGAGATGCCCGCGTCGTACAGCGAGGCATCGACCAGCTGGCCCAGGCCGCTGCGGCCGCGCTCATGCAGCGCCAGCAGCACGCCAATGACGGCATTGAGGCCGGTGACCATGTCGACCACCGGCAGGCCCACACGCAGCGGGTCGCGGTCGGCCTCGCCGTTGATGCTCATCAGCCCGGCCATGGCCTGGATGGCCGCGTCATAACCGGGCAGGCTGCCCAGCGGGCCATCGGCGCCAAAGCCGGTGACGCGGCACCAGACCAGGTGCGGAAACTGCTGCTGCATCTGCTCGTAGCCAATGCCCCATTTCTCCATCGTGCCGGTCTTGAAGTTCTCGACCACCACATCGGCCTGCGCCATCAAAGCGCGCACCTGGGCCTGGCCTTCGGCACTCGCCAAGTCCATGAACTGCACGCGCTTGTTGCGGTTCAGACCCAGGTAGTACGAGGCCACGCCTTCGCGGAACGGCGGGCCCCAGCTGCGCGTATCGTCGCCTTGCGGCGGCTCGACCTTGAGCACATCGGCGCCATGGTCGCCCAGGATCTGGCCGCACAGCGGCCCGCCCAGAATGCGCGAGAGATCGAGCACCTTGATGCCCTGCAAAGCGCCTGCTTGGGCCGCCTGTGTTGTTGTCATGGTCCGTTTTTCCGTTTTCCGTTGGATCAGTCCAGCGTCACACCCGACTGCTGCACCACTGCCTGCCATTTGTCTACTTCAGTACCGATAAAGCGCCCCAGATAGGCGGGCGACCGGTCCGGTGATGCCTCCAGGCCCTGCGCGGCAAAGGCCTTTTTCACACTGTCCGAATCCAGCGCCTTGGAGAAGGCCTGGTTGAGCACCTGCACACGCTCGGGCGGCGTGCCCTTGGGGGCGACGACACCGAAGAAAACACCCACGTCATACCCGGCCATGCCCTGCTCGGCCACGGTGGGAATGTCGGGCAAGGCGCTGGAGCGGCGCGCGGTGGCTACGCCCAGCGGTTTGACCTTGCCTGCCTTGATATAGGGCATGGCCGTGAGGATATCGGTAAAGCTCATGTCGACCTGTCCCGCCAGCAAATCATTGAGCGCCGGGCCCGTGCCCTTGTAGGGAATGTGCTGCAGCTTGGTGCCCGCCAGGTTGTTGAACATGACCCCGGCCAGGTGCGACGAAGCGCCATTGCCCGATGACGCGAAATTGAGCTTGCCGGGCTGGGCCTTGTCCAGCGCGATCAGGCCCTGCACGTTGTCGGCTGGCAGGCTGGCCTTCACCACCAGGATATTGGGCAGGTAGCCCACATAGATGATGGGCGCGTAGCTGGTGCGCGGGTCGTAGCTGATCGACTTGTACAAGCTCTTGTTGATCGCCAGCGGCCCCGAGGTGCCGAACATGATGGTGTAGCCATCGGGCTTGGCGCGCGCCACATACTCGGCGCCGATATTGCCGCCTGCGCCCGCGCGGTTCTCCACCACTACGCTCTGGCCCAGCTCGCGCGTCAGCTCGGTCGCCAGAATGCGGGCCATCGCATCGGTGGGGCCGCCCGGTGGGAAGGGTACGGTGAACATGATCGGACGGTCGGGGAATTTGTCAGCGGCTTGCGCCGAGGCGATGCCCACGCCACCCAGCCCGGCCAGGCATGCGAGGGCGAGCGCCGCCGTGTTCAAGGAAAATTTTTGCATGTTTGTCTCCATGTATTGAGGGATGCAGGTCTGCTGCCTGCGTATTGATGGGGGTGTCTCTGCCGGTCTGCGTATCTGTTATTCAGTCCAGCCAATCAGCGGGAATGGCGTCGCTCGCCAACGGGTCGCGCGGCAACACGCGGTGCAGCAGCACCAGTTGCGACAGACGCAGGCGCTCGGCCGAGTCGATCTGGCCGGCTTCCCAGGCCATCGCAATGGCGGTGGTGCAGTTGTACAGACCGGTGGCAGCCTGGCGGGCCAGCACCGCGCCGCCGTCTTGCGCGGCACGCTCGGCCAGCGCGCTGGCGCGGGCCAGAGCGGCATCCAGCGTCTGGCGGTAGCCTGCGCTGATGCTGCAATGCGCCAGCAGGCCGTGCAGATAGGCCTGCAGCACCGGCAGCGAGCCTTCCCGCTGGATGGCGCGCACGACATCAAGCGCGACAATATTGCTGGTGCCTTCCCAGATGGAGCCCAGGTGGGCATCGCGCACCAGGCGCGGGTCCGTCCATTCCTCGATGTAGCCGCAGCCGCCGCGCACTTCCATCGCGTCACCTGTGACCTTGCGCGCATCGCGGCAGGCGCGGAACTTGATCATCGGCGTCAGGATGCGCAGCAGCGCATAGGCCTCCTTGTCGCCCGCGTCCGAGCGCATCAGGGTCTGCGCGGTCTGGAACACCATGGAGCGCGCCTGCTCGGCGGGCACGCGCAGCTTGTCGAGCTGGCGCTGCATCAGCGGCATGTCCTGCAGGCGCTTGCCAAAGGCCACGCGCTCGCTGGCGACAAACTCGGCCTCGGCGACCGCGCGGCGCATCATGCCGGCCGAGCGCACACCATTGGACAGGCGCGAGTTGTTGACCATGTCGGCCATCTGCACAAAGCCCCGGCCCTGCTCGCCGATCAGGTAGGCCGTGGCGCCTTCCATGCGGATCTCGCCGCTGGCCATCGACTTGGTGCCCAGCTTGTCCTTGAGGCGAATGATGCGGTAGTGGTTCTGGCTGCCGTCATCGAGCTTGCGCGGCAGCAAAAAGAGCGAGATGCCCTTAATGCCAGCGGGCGCGCCTTCGACACGGGCCAGCACCATCGCAAACTCGGCATCAGGGTTGGAGCAGAACCATTTGTCACCCGTCACGCGCCAGCTGCCATCGGCCTGCGGTTGGGCCAGGGTCTGGGTGTTGGAGATGTCGGAGCCGGCGGCCTGCTCGGTCATGAACATGGCGCCCTGGGCCTGGCTGTCCCAGTCCAGCGACAGCAGCTGCGGCAGGTACTTGGCGACCAGCTCCGGCGCGCCGAACTTCTTCAAGGTGCGCGTGAGCGAATCGGTCATCGACAAGGGGCAGCACAGGCCAAACTCGGACTGCACAAACAGATAGGTCAGCGCATATTTGACGATGGGCGGCATCTTGCCCTGCCAGCCCAGCATGTCGTCGCGGTGCGAAATCGCCTGCAAGCCGAACTCGCCATAGGCAATGCGTTCGAGCTCTTCATAGGCCGGGTGCTTGATGATGCGCTGGCGGTCTTCACCGGCGCGGCTGCGGTGCTCCAGGGTGGGCGGGTTCTTGTCGGCAATGCTGGCGAGCTCATCGATGCGGCCGCCTGCGAGCTCACCCATGCGCTGCAGATAGGGCTGCAGATGGGCCAGCAGGTCGGCGGGAAGGTAGAGCTGCAAAAGCTGCTGCAAAGCCGGGTCGGTGCTGTAGAAATTGCTGCCGTGGCGATCGGGCACGGGGTGCTCATGGGCCTGTGCCACTTGCGCCATGGCGCTGCGCTGGGATGGGTCCGGTGCGGACATGCGGGTCTCCTGATGGCGGGCTGGCGGCGATGCTCTGCCGGCCCGCATGGTTAGGCGTGTTTTGTGCGCGGGTTCGCGCTCGGGTCGCGAGGTTTTGCGCCATTTCAGCAGCCAGTGCTATTCGCGTCAAATATTATTAAAATCTTTATCGATACGTATTAAATATAGATAGGAGCCTCCATGGAGCTGCGGCTGCTGAACTACTTTGCAACGCTGGCCGAAGAGCTGCACTTCAGCCGTGCAGCCCAGCGCCTGTCCATCTCGCAGCCGCCGCTGTCGGTTGCCATCCGCCAGCTGGAAGAAGAAATTGGCGCCGCGCTGTTTGAGCGCAGCAGCAAGGGCGTGCGCCTGACCGCTGCCGGCGCCCACCTGCTGCCACGCGCGCGCCAACTGTTGGCGCTGGCCGGGCAGGCGGCGCAGGAGACGCGCGATGTCGGCCAGGGCGTGCGCGGCCATCTGCGCCTGGGCTTTGTCGGCTCGGCGCTCTACCGGGGCGTGCCCCAGGCTTTGGCCCATTTTCAGAACGCGCATCCGCAGGTGCGCATCGACATGCGCGAGCTCAACAGCGCCGAGCAGCTGCTGGGCCTGCAGCAGGCCGAGCTGGACATGGGCCTGGTGCATTCGGTGATGCTGCCCGAAGGCCTGCGCAGCCAGCTGCTGATGCAAGAGCCCTTTGTGGCCTGCCTGCCGCGCCCGCATGCGCTGGCGGGCCATGCCGCGCTCGATCTGGCGCAGCTCAAGCACGAGCGCCTGGTGCTGTTCTCCAGCGCTGTCTCGCCGCTCTACCACCAGCGCATCTACCAGATGTGCATGGCCCATGGCTTTGCGCCCGAGGTGCGGCATGAGGTGCGGCACTGGCTGTCGGTGCTGTCGCTCGTGTCGCTGGGCCAGGGCGCGGCCATTGTGCCCGCCGCGCTGCAGCGCGTGGGCATGCCCGATGTGGTGTTCATCCCGCTCTTGGGCGAGCAGCCGCAGTCCGAGCTGCTGGCGGTCTGGCGCAGCCAGCCAGACAACCCGCTGGTGCACAAGCTGCTGCTCAGCCTGCAATCCGCCGTGCAGGCCGTGCAAGCCCCTGACCCAGGCGCCTGATCAACCCGTGTGGCCGCTCAGCACGGTGCGCAGCAGCAAATCATCGAGCGGCGCAAAGTCCACGCTCGGTGTCTGCGGCGCGGGGGCGGCTTCCAGCTGCGCCAAGGTCGTCTCGATAAAGGCATTGAGCACCGGCATCGCGGCACCATGCTCGGACTCCTTGGCCGCGCGCTTGACCACCAGCAGCGCCGCAATCGCGTCAAGCACGGCCGGGTCAGCGACCGTGCCATCGACCAGATCCTGAAAGCGCATCGGTGCCACGCCCCGGCCCTCGGCCAGCCACAGGCAGGCCAGCAGCGGGCGCAGCACATAGAGGTATTTCTTGAGCCGCACCGTCTCGCCCTGCAGGTACTCGCGGTAGTTTTTGCGCGCCATGTGCAGGTAGTGGTAGTGCGTGCGCTCGGGTAGGTGCACGCGCTCGATGGCGGCGCGCATGTCGGCCACAAACAGCGGATCGGCCTGGTAGACCACGGGAGAATCAAACCATTCGATCAAGGTGGCATTGCCCTTTTTGAGCAGGCCCAGCGCCTTGCGCAGCTCCCAGCCATTGACATCGAAGACATCGGAGATAGGCAGCTCGATCACATCGCGCTGCTCGCTCACGCTCAGGTACCAGGGCAGGCGCGGTGCATAGATAAAGCGCACATCGTAGTCACTGTCGGGCGATGCAAAGCCCCAGCCCCGGCTGCCGGACTCGCAGGCAAACAGAATGCGCACCTGGTGCTCGATCTCGATCTGCGCCAGCTTGGCTTCGATGTCGGCGCGCACTGCCGGGTCGATGGGGTGCACTTGCTCTTGCCAGGCTTCGGATGGGTTCACGCTCGCTCCCTTCAAAACCGTTGATCTTGCCAGAACCGGTGCGACCCAGCCCTGACCCGAGCCGCACTGGCTGCATAGGCAATGCGAATGCATCTGCTTACAGCCCGCATCCAGAGCGGTGCTACATGGGCATTTGGCTGCTTTCGCAACCAAGCGCACGCAGACACGCGATACTGCAGGCTTCGCAAACTCACCCGAGAACAAGAACATGCAAGGCCATCCCGACGTCGTCGACTACCTCAAGGACCTGCTGCGTGGCGAATTGGCCGCACGCGACCAGTACTTTGCCCACTCGCGCATTTACGAAGACCAGGGCTTTACCAAGCTGTTCACCCGCCTGGACCATGAGATGCAGGAAGAGACCCAGCATGCCGACGCACTGCTGCGCCGCATCCTGATGCTGGGCGGCCGCCCCGATATGCGCCCCAAGGAATTCACGCCCGGCGCGACCGTGCCCGAGATGCTGCAAAAGGACCTGGACACCGAATACGAAGTGCGTGCCGGCCTGCGCCAGGGCATGGAACTGTGCGAGAAGCACAGCGACTATGTTAGCCGCGACATTCTGCTGGCCCAGCTGCGCGACACCGAAGAAGACCATGCCTACTGGCTGGAAAAGCAACTCGGCCTGATCCATATGATGGGCCTGCCCAACTACCTGCAAAGCCAGACCTGATTGGTACGGCGCCGTGCGCCACCAAAGCGCACCGCCCCATGCATAAGGCCGCCAGATTTGATTCTGGCGGCCTTTGTTATTGCGGCATGTAGCTTAGAACCTGTTCAAAGTCTCCTCGCGCCGCGACAGTGTCTTTGCGAGATGGGATGCGAGGGGGGCGCCCAGCCGCGCAATACCGCAGCAATAGCCCGGCTATTGCGAGGATTTGCAACGACGCAGACCGCTCCCTAGCCGGGCGCCCCTTCCCGGGCAGCGCAAAGCCACTGTCCCTGCGGGTTGGAGTGAAATCGGGCGATTTCTGCGCGCTGGCACCTGCCAAAGGCTCTCAGGATGCCGCAGCAGGCGCCGCCGGCATGCGCATCGAGCGCACCAGCGCGGCCAGCACCACGCCATAGGCGGGCACAAACAGCAGCAGGCTCACCGCCAGCTTGATCACATAGTCCACCAGTGCGATCTCCACCCAGTTGGCGGCCATGAAGGGGTCGGCACTGCGCCAGAAGGCGATGGAGAAAAAGGCAGCAGTATCGAGCGCCTGGCCAAACACCGAGGCGGCAGCGGGTGCCATCCACCAGGCGTGGCTCTTTTGGCGAATGCGGTCAAACACCTGGATGTCGAGCAACTGCCCCAGCACATAGGCGGCAAAGCTGGCCAGCGCAATGCGGAAGACAAAACTGTTGAAGGTCTGCAGCGCCTCCCAGCCATTGAAGCGCCCTTCATGAAAGATGACGCCAACGATATAGGACACCAGCAGCGCTGGCAGCATGGCGCGGGTGATGACGCGGCGCGCCTCAGCCTTGCCAATGAGACGCACGGTCAGGTCGGTGGCCAGAAAGATAAAGGGAAAGCTGAAAGCCCCCCAGGTGCTGTGAAAACCCAACAGCGAGATGGGCAGCTGCACCAGGTAGTTGCTGGCAATGACGATGGCGATATGGAAGGCCACCAGCAAGGAGAGATAGAAGGGCACGCGCGAGACAGGGGTCTGCACGGCATGAGCGGAGTTCATGACATTCCTTTTTGGTCAATGGGGGCGAGGGAACCCATGGCTACGAAAAGTGGCCCAGGAACAATGCGGCGTTCCCAGGCACAAGGGGCCCGTATTGTATACGCGCTGCGCAAACCCGGGTGGCCACTGGGCCCAAGGCCGCCCCACCCGCTTTGCCAGCGCAGCGCAGCCGACACACACATTCAGTGACTATCGCGATAAAAAAACTGTACAAATAAACAGTTAGCAGGGATACTAGACACTGTTTATTTAAACAGTCACCCTAATCTATGGAAGTCTCTACCCCGATCGCCATCAGCCTGCAGGATTGCCACGGCATTGATCCCGCCCTCAAGCACCGCGCAGAAGCGCGCTTTGCCAGAGAGATCGGCAAGTTTTTCCCCGATCAACAAGACATGCGCGAAGCCCTGAGTGCATTTACCGATGCCGCCGAAGGCGGTGAGATCTCCGCCCAGCAAGAGGTGCTGGCACGCGCCTGGCTCAAGGCCTTTGACAAGGCGCGGCAGGCGGGCTTTCAGGGGATTGGCGTGGAAGAGGCGTACTTCGACGTGCGCCTGGGCTAGGGACCCTCTGCAAAACTCCCTGCCGTGGTCTGAACGCGGTCTCGGGCGATCCGCTGCGTTGCCTTCCTCGGCAATAGCTACGGCTATTGCCTTCAAAAGACGCCTTGCGTCTCATCCCGATCCACGCCCATCCCGCTTGGCGAGGGTTCTGCAGAGGATCCTTTGGCGACACGGCCCTGGCGGCCTGGGCAGCCTGGCTTTACAGGCTGCTGCAAGGCTTCAGATTGGTTAGCCCCACAAAGGCTGGACGTTTGGAGTTTGAGCGCCCTGCCCGCTCCGCTCTATCAGCGCGCGCAGCTGAGCGATTCGCGCCAGCTGGGCTCCGTCACCATGCGCTTTTGCGACTGCAAGGTATCGCGGCAGAGGTTTTCCAGGGTGCTGCGGTTGCCCGGGTCATTCCAGTCCCAGGGGCTGGTGCCGGCAAAGGCCAGCGCTTGCTGCGCGCGCGGGCTTTGGCTGCGCACATCCTGCTCGATGCCCTGGTGCGCGGCCAGAAAATCGGCGCTGCTCTGGGCAATGTCTTCGGGCAGCAAGAAGCCCGCGCTTTCGCAGCGCTGCACCTGGTACCAGTTGTCCAGCGCATACATCACCGCGCCGTCGCAAGGCGTCGCCTGCGCAGTTGTCACCTCGGCAGAGGCTGCGCTGTCCGTGGCGCCACTCTGCACCTGCGCCAGGCTGGCACTGGCCATCACACCAGGCACCAGCAGCGCCACCACATATTTCCACATCGTCATCGGACTCATTTCTCCAGTCGGGCATTTCAAAACTTGGGCGCGCAAACCTGGCGCAGCCAGGCCCGCGGGCGCACAGGCGCCAGCCTGCGGCCAGCGAACATTGTGCATACCTCAGTTTTTTCTGCACGACGCAGCATGCATACCCCACGCAAATGGCGTAAAAAAACCCGCCGAAGCGGGTTGCAAGGGCAGAGGCTGCAAACCCCTGCACGCAGGCCAAAAGGCTTAGATCTTCTCGGCAACCTCGGCGTATTCCGAGATTTCGTTGAAGTTCATGTAGCGGTATACGGAGGCCTTGTCGGCATCGATCACGCCCATTTCCTGGAGGTACTCTTCCTTGGTGGGCAGCTTGCCGATGCGCGATGCGATCGCGGCCAGCTCGGCCGAGCCCAGGAACACATTGGTGTTCTTGCCCAGGCGGTTGGGGAAGTTGCGGGTCGAGGTCGAGATGACCGTCGCGCCTTCGCGCACCTGGGCCTGGTTGCCCATGCACAGCGAGCAGCCGGGCATTTCGGTGCGGGCACCGGCGGTACCAAAGGCAGCGTAATGGCCTTCCTTGATCAGCTCGCTCTGGTCCATCTTGGTGGGCGGTGCCACCCACAGCTTGACGGGGATGTCACGCTGGCCGCCCAGCAGCTTGGCTGCAGCGCGGAAGTGGCCGATGTTGGTCATGCACGAGCCGATGAAGGCTTCATCGATCTTGGTGCCGGCCACTTCGGACAGGAACTTGGCGTCGTCTGGATCGTTGGGGCAGCAGACGATAGGCTCCTTGATGTCGGCCAGGTCGATCTCGATGATGTGCGCGTATTCGGCGTCCTTGTCGGCTTCGAGCAGCTCGGGCTTGGCCAGCCAGGCTTCGACCTTCTCGATACGGCGCTGCAGCGTCTTGGAATCGGCATAACCGTCGGCGATCATGTTCTTCATCAGAACCACGTTCGAGGTCAGGTATTCCTTGATCGGCTCGGGGTTGAGCTTGATCGTGCAGCCAGCGGCAGAGCGCTCGGCGGACGCGTCGGACAGCTCGAACGCTTGCTCGACCTTCAGGTCCGGCAGGCCTTCGATCTCCAGGATACGGCCGGAGAACTCGTTGATCTTGCCGGCCTTGGCGACGGTCAGCAGACCGGCCTTGATCGCGTACAGCGGAATCGCGTGCACCAGATCGCGCAGGGTCACGCCCGGCTGCATTTCGCCCTTGAAGCGCACCAGCACCGATTCAGGCATGTCCAGCGGCATCACGCCAGTGGCAGCACCGAAGGCCACCAGGCCCGAGCCTGCGGGGAAGGAAATGCCGATCGGGAAACGGGTGTGCGAGTCACCGCCGGTGCCCACGGTATCAGGCAGCAGCAGGCGGTTGAGCCAGCTGTGGATCACGCCGTCACCAGGACGCAGGGCCACGCCACCACGATTGCTGATGAAGTTGGGCAGTTCGCGGTGGGTCTTGACGTCCACGGGCTTGGGGTAGGCGGCCGTGTGGCAGAAGGACTGCATCACCATGTCGGCGGAGAAGCCCAGGCAAGCGAGGTCCTTGAGCTCATCGCGGGTCATCGGGCCCGTGGTGTCTTGCGAGCCCACGGTGGTCATGCGCGGTTCGCAGTAGGTGCCTGGGCGCACGCCCTGGCCTTCTGGCAGACCGACAGCGCGGCCGACCATCTTCTGCGCCAAGGTGAAGCCGGCCTTGGATTCGGCAGGCGCCTGGGGCAGGCGGAACACGGTCGATGCGGGCAGGCCCAGCGCTTCGCGGGCCTTGGCGGTCAGCGAGCGGCCAATGATCAGGTTGATACGGCCGCCGGCGCGCACTTCGTCAAACAGCACATCGCTCTTGAGCTGGAACTCGGCAACGGTCTCACCGTTCTTGAGGATCTTGCCGTCGTAGGGCAGCACGTCGATCACATCGCCCATCTCCAGCTTGGAGACGTCCACTTCAATCGGCAGCGAGCCCGAGTCTTCCTGGGTGTTGAAGAAGATCGGAGCGATCTTGCCGCCCAGGGTCACACCACCAAAGCGCTTGTTGGGCACAAAGGGAATGTCCTGGCCGGTGGCCCAGACGATGGAGTTGGTTGCCGACTTGCGCGAAGAACCGGTGCCGACCACGTCGCCGACGTAGGCCACCAGGTGGCCCTTTTTCTTCAGGTCGTCGATGAACTGCATCGGGCCGCGCTTGCCGTCTTCTTCAGGCTTGAAGGCCGCGTCAGGACGCGTGTTCTTCAGCATCGCGAGGTAGTGCAGAGGAATGTCGGGGCGGCTCCAGGCGTCTGGCGCAGGCGACAGGTCGTCGGTGTTGGTCTCGCCGGGCACCTTGAACACGGTGACGGTGATCTTCTTGTCGACTTCGGGGCGCGAGGTGAACCACTCGGCGTCGGCCCAGCTTTGCATCACTTCCTTGGCCTTGGCATTGCCGGCCTTGGCCTTGTCCGCGACGTCATTGAAGAAGTCGAACATCAACAGCGTCTTCTTGAGCGCATCGGCAGCCACGGCGGCCACTTCTGCGTCATCAAGCAGCTCAATGAGCGGATGTACGTTGTAACCACCCACCATGGTGCCCAGCAGCTCGGTGGCCTTGGCCTTGGAGATCAGCGCCACTTTCAGGTCGCCATGTGCCACGGCTGCCAGGAAGGAAGCCTTGACCTTGGCGGCATCGTCCACGCCTGGCGGCACGCGGTGGGTCAGCAGATCGAGCAGAAATGCTTCTTCACCGGCAGGCGGGTTCTTGATCAGCTCGATCAAGTCAGCGACCTGCTTGGCATCCAGCGGCAGTGGGGGGATGCCCAGAGCGGCACGCTCAGTCACATGGTCGCGGTAGGCTTTCAACATACGTTCTCCGGTTCTCTATTTCAATGGTGGGGCGCTCGCAAGGCCTCGGGCAGTCGCGCCGCTGTTCTTATCAGCGGCCGTTGCCTTCAAACAGTGCGGCAGGTGGGTTTTTCTTGATGGCTTCGGCAACCTGGTTTTGCTCAGGGCTCATGCATTCGTCGGCCAGGCGCTGACCGAGCTTGCGGTTGATCAGCATCGACTTGTTGGCCACTTGCAGCCACATGGCGCCAGCGTGCTGGTCTTCCAGGCGGATGGTGCCCGTCGAGGTGGCCACCGGGGCCATGTGGTACTTGAAGCCCTTGCCTTCAACGAAGAAGTAGCCGGGGTTGACCGAGTCCTTGGCGATATTGATCGAGGCACCCAGCTCGCAGCTGATGCGGCCTTGGTAGACCTGCTCGGCAATGGCCAGCTCGGCGGGGGTCAGGGTCTGCTGGGCAGGAATGGACGCGGCCGCAGCGGCTGCGCCGGCACCAGCGGCAACCGCTGCGCCCTTTTTGGCGGTGGACGCACGCTTGGCAGGGGCCTTTTTGGCCGGTGCCTTCTTGGCGGCGGTGGTTTTGGCAGCCACTGGCTTGGCCGCCTTTTTCTCTTGCGCCTGCACGCTGCCCATGGACAAGGTCAGCGCAGGCACCAGGACCAACAAAGAAATCACGCGATTTTTCATAACAACTCCCGCGATACAACGCAAGAAACAGGAAAAGGGCTGGACCCGGATGGTTACAGCCACTCCCGCACTGTACCCGGCAACGGACAACCCGTCTGCGCGGCACGCTCCAAAATTTGCCAAAAGTAACGATAACTTGCACGGTCATGCAAGACGCCGTCGACGCTGATCGGTGCCCATTGCGCGTCCGCCGCCGCCCGCACAATACGGGCCGCTTCATCGACCTGGCTCTGCGTGGGCGCGAAGGCCTGCAGGATGGGGCGGATCTGCGCGGGGTGGATGCTCCACATGCGGGTGTAGCCCAGCTCGCCGTAGGCACGGCGGGCCGCCTGCTCCATCGCATCGGGGTTCTTGAACTCGGTCACCACGCAGTGCGAGGGCACCTTGCCGTAGGCGTGGCAGGCGGCTGCGATCTCCAGCTTGGCGCGCAGCACCAGCGGATGCGTGAACTGGCCTTGCACGCCCATCGCGCTCGAGGGGATGGCGCCGCCATGGGCAGAGACAAAATCCATCAGGCCAAAGCTGATGCTTTGCACGCGGGGGTGGGCCGCAATCTCGAAAGCGCGGTGCACCGCCTGGGGCGACTCGATCAGCGCATGCAGCGGCACCGGGGTGCTGGTGGCCGCTTGCAGCAAGCGGTCGACCTGGTCGATGTCATCGACCGACTCGACCTTGGGCACCATGATGTGGCAGAGCTGCTCGCCCGCCTCACCGGCGATGGTGGCGATATCTTCGGCCAGCGCGGCGTGGTCGGCCGCATGCACGCGGGCAGCAACCCGGGCGCCGGGCGCGGCGTTCTTGGCCAGCGACGCAACCAGCCGGGCATGGGCCTTTTCCTGGCCGACGGCCGCGCCGTCTTCGCAGTCCAAGGTCACATCGAACACGCAGCGGCCAAACTCTTGCATCATCTGTGCCTGCAAGGCCAGGCTTTTGCGCATGCGGTCTTCCACACCGCTGTAGTGGTCGCAGACCGGCAGTGCCAGGGCCCCAGACTGGGCGCCCAGCAGTACCTGTGCGGGATGGATGGCGGAGACACTCATGGCTACTAATCGTCAGATGGGGCGCTTGGCCACCAAAAACAAGCGGGGAAAGGCCAGCAGGCGCTGGCCATCGCTGCGCAGGCCGTAGGCGGCATCGATGCGGCGGGTGTACTCGGCCACAAAGCTGGTTTGCAACTCGGCACGCAGAGGCTGGAGAAAGGGTCTCAGACCCGTGCCACGAACCCATTGGACAATCGCCTCCGCACTGTCCATTGGGTGCTGGTACGCCGTACGCCAGGCATCCACCTGCGCACCACGGGCCAACACATCGTAGTAATCATTCAAAGACAGCAAATCCGTGCGCAAGGCATGCGGATCGCCGATTTCTGCAGCCCAGGGCTGCAGCGCTGCCACCTCACGCATCAGGCGGTGGGTGGGCTCATCGCGGTTGTCGGGCATCTGCACGGCCAGCACACCACCGGGGGCCAACATGCCCATCAAGCGGGGCAGCAGCTGCGCGTGGCCCGGCACCCATTGCAGGGCCGCATTGGCAAAAATCAGGTCGGGCAAACGCCCGTTGTGCAGTGGAGCCTGCCAGTGGGCGATGTCGCCCTGCTCAAAATGCACCTGCGCAAGACGCTGGCGCGCAGCGGCCAGCATGTCTTGCGACTGGTCGATACCCAGCACCCGTGCCTGCACGAAGCGCTGGGCCAGCAGCTCGGTGGAATTGCCCGGCCCGCAACCCAGATCCACCACATAGGCGGTATCGCTGGGCAGGGCCACGCGCGCCAGCAGTTCGGCGGCCGGGCGCGTGCGCTCGTCCTCGAACCGGCTGTAGAGCTGGGCATTCCATGCAAGCATGCGGATCGGCCTTGGATTACAGCAGGTGCTTGACGCCGTCTTGCTCGCCTTGCAGCTCAGCCAGGGTCTTGTCGATGCATTCTTGCGAGAACGCGTCGATTTCCAGACCTTCGACGATCTTGTATTCGCCGTTTTCGGTGGTCACGGGGAAGCCGAAGATGATGCCCGCTGGGATGCCGTATTCGCCGTTCGAAGGCACGCCCATGGTGACCCATTCGCCCGCCGAGCCCAGGGCCCAGTCACGCATGTGGTCGATGGCGGCATTCGCTGCCGATGCAGCCGACGACAGGCCACGAGCGGCAATGATGGCGGCGCCACGCTTGCCCACGGTAGGCAGGAACACGTCCTTATTCCAGGTCTGGTCGTTGATCGCGTCCTTGACCGACTTGCCGTCCACGGTCGCGAAACGGTAGTCAGCGTACATGGTGGGCGAGTGGTTGCCCCAGACGGTCAGCTTGCGGATGTCGCCGACCTTGAAGCCAGCCTTGGCAGCCAGTTGCGAGGCAGCGCGGTTGTGGTCCAGACGCAGCATGGCGGTGAAGTTCTTCGCTGGCAGGTCGGGAGCCGACTTCATCGCGATGTAGGCATTGGTGTTGGCAGGGTTGCCGACCACCAGCACTTTGACGTTGCGCGAAGCGACAGCGTTCAGGGCCTTGCCCTGGGCGGTGAAGATCTGGGCATTGGCAGCCAGCAGGTCAGCACGCTCCATGCCTGGGCCGCGAGGACGGGCACCCACGAGCAGCGCGTAATCGGTGTCCTTGAAGGCTTGCAGCGGATCGCTGTGGGCTTCGATACCGGCCAGCAGCGGGAAAGCGCAGTCTTCCAGCTCCATGATCACGCCCTTGAGCGCGTTCTGTGCCTTCTCGTCAGGAATTTCCAGCAGTTGCAGGATGACAGGCTGGTCCTTGCCCAGCATTTCGCCCGAAGCGATGCGGAACAACAGGGCATAACCGATTTGACCAGCGGCACCGGTGACGGCGACACGTACGGGCTTCTTGCTCATGGGAAAACTCCAGAAAATAGAAATGAGGTGTCCAAGCAGGCCAGCATCGGAGAGGGTGTCAAACGACTGGAATCAGCGATCGGGATCCCCCGATGGCAGGTCTGTAAACAGCGCGTAAGTGTACTCTTGAACAGATCACTCAGTCAATTTGTCTTATGTCTTATATAAGATATGATTGACCCCGGATGCGCTATACAATGCGCGCTGTAAATTTGAACCGTTGGATGTCACATCCACTGTGACACCTGAGAGATTGAATCTCTCCCAAGACAAGCGCATGACATCTTCCACCCCCAATGCAAACGACACCGGAATCACGTCCGCTGGCGACAGCGTGGGTGGTGCGACCCCGGCATTCAGCCCCCTCTACCAACAAATCAAGGGCCTGATCCTGCAAAGCCTGGAGGCCGGCGCCTGGAAACCGGGCGAGATGATCCCCAGCGAGATGGAGCTGGCCGCCCGCTACCGCGTCAGCCAAGGCACCGTGCGCAAGGCCATCGACGAGCTGGCTGCCGACAACCTGCTGCTGCGCCGCCAGGGCAAGGGCACCTTTGTGGCCACCCATGCCGAGCGCAATGTGCAGTACCGCTTCTTGCGTCTGCTTCCGGACAGCGGCGACCTCAACGAAGAAGGCCCGGCACAGCGCAACATCATCTCCTGCCGCAGCATCAAGGGCGCCAGCGAGATCTGCAAGCTGCTGCAGGTACCCACGGGCGAGTCGCTGATCCATGTGCGCCGCGTGCTGGTGTTTGCCGGCATTCCCACGATTGTCGAAGACATCTGGCTGCCCAGCAGCAGCTTCAAGGGCCTGACGGCCGAGCAGATGCGCGACTACCCCGGCGCCACCTATGCGATGTTCGAGGTGGAGTACGGCGTGCGCATGGTGCGCGCCCAGGAAAAGCTGCGTGCCGTGCTGCCCGATGCGGCACAGGCCCAATTGCTCGATATCGACGGCCAGACCCCCCTGCTGAGCGTCGAGCGTGTCGCTTACACCTATAACGATGTTCCCATGGAATTACGACGAGGTCTTTATCGGACGGACACCCACCATTACAGCAATACCCTGAGCTAATGCACCGGTCAAGTCTGAGTAGTCACCACGGGGTTAAAGAGAAACCCTTAGACCTGCGCGCTGCATTGCAATAAAATTTTGCAGGTTTGAGCCTAGCGATTACATAGCAGTTACATCCACGAAAGATTTCACACCATGACAGATACCACGAAGAAGCGGCCTGAGTTTCGCAATATCAACCCCATTTCGGACCTCACCACCTACCGCTTGCCGGTAGCAGCCAAGCTGTCGATCCTGCACCGCGCCAGCGGCCTGGTGATGTTCTTCCTGCTGCCCTTTGTGGTCTGGCTGCTCGACACCTCGATCTCCTCCGAATTCTCCTACGCCCGCTTCACCGCCGCCTTCAACACCGGCGCCGGTATTTTTGCGGGCTGGTTCATCAAGCTGGCCGTGCTGGCGCTCATCTGGGCCTACCTGCACCACTTCTGCGCTGGCCTGCGCCACATCTGGATGGATGTCTCGCACAAGTCGGTCAACAAGGAATTCGGCAAGAGCTCGGCCATAGTCTGCTTTGCCATCAGCCTGGCGCTGACCGCCATCCTGGGTGCCAAGCTGTTTGGCCTGTACTGATCGCCCGCGACTGCATTTACTGATAAATAAGAAAGGATTCCCCATGTCCGTCAATTACGGCTCCAAACGCGTCGTGACCGGTGCGCACTACGGTTTGCGCGACTGGCTGGCCCAGCGCATCACCGGCTTGCTGATGGCCTTGTTCACCGTGGCCCTGCTGGCCCAGGTGCTGATGATCAAGGGCCCCATCGGCTACGAACAGTGGGCAGGCATCTTCTCCCACCAGTGGATGAAGTTCATCACGGTGGGCACCCTGGTGGCCTTGGCCTACCACGCCTGGGTGGGCATGCGTGAAATCCTCATGGACTACGTCCAGCCCGTCGGCCTGCGCCTGGTGCTGCAGATTTTTGTGTTGGTCTGGCTGGTGGGCTGCCTCGGCTGGGGCCTGCAGGTTCTGTGGCGTCTGTGATACCCGCGATTGAAAGAGAACAATGAGCTATACAAAAGAGAACATCACCAAGCGCAAGTTTGATGTCGTCATCATCGGCGCAGGCGGCTCCGGTCTGCGCGCTGCGCTGGAACTGTCCAAGGCTGGCCTGTCCGTGGCTGCCTTGTCCAAGGTTTTCCCCACCCGCTCGCACACCGTGGCAGCGCAAGGTGGCGTGTCCGCCTCGCTGGGCAACATGTCGCCCGACAACTGGGAATGGCACTTCTACGACACCATCAAGGGCTCGGACTGGCTCGGTGACCAGGATGCGATCGAGTTCATGTGCCGCGAAGCACCCAAGGTGGTGTACGAGCTGGAACACTTCGGCATGCCTTTCGACCGCAACCCCGATGGCACGATCTACCAGCGCCCCTTCGGCGGCCACACCGCCAACCATGGCGAAAAGCCCGTGCAACGCGCTTGCGCAGCGGCTGACCGTACCGGCCACGCGATGCTGCACACGCTCTACCAGCAAAACGTCAAGTCCAAGACCAACTTCTTCGTCGAGTGGATGGCGCTGGACCTGATCCGCGACGAATCCGGTGACGTGATCGGCGTGACCGCCATCGAGCTGGAAACCGGCGACCTGTACGAGCTGCACGCCAAGGCGGTTCTGCTGGCCACCGGCGGCGCAGGCCGTATCTTCCAGGCATCGACCAATGCCTTCATCAACACCGGCGACGGCCTGGGCATGGCTGCACGCGCAGGCATCCCGCTGCAGGACATGGAGTTCTGGCAGTTCCACCCCACCGGCGTGGCCGGCGCGGGCGTGCTGCTGACCGAAGGCTGCCGCGGTGAAGGCGCTATTCTGCGCAACAGCGATGGCGAGCGTTTCATGGAGCGCTATGCGCCAACCCTGAAGGATCTGGCGCCACGCGACTTCGTCTCGCGCTCAATGGACCAGGAAATCAAGGAAGGCCGTGGCTGCGGTCCGAACAAGGACTACATCCTGCTGGACATGACCCACCTGGGTGCAGATACCATCCGCAAGCGCCTGCCTTCGGTGGAAGAGATCGGCCACAACTTCGCCAACGTGGACATCACCAAGGAACCGATTCCTGTGGTGCCCACCATCCACTACCAGATGGGCGGTATTCCCACCAACATCAACGGCCAGGTCGTTGTCTGGGATGGTCAAGAAAACAAAGTGGTCAACGGTCTCTACGCTGTGGGCGAATGCTCCTGCGTGTCGGTGCACGGCGCCAACCGCCTGGGCACGAACTCGCTGCTGGACCTGCTGGTCTTTGGCAAGTCGGCCGGCAAGCACATCGTCAACTACGTCAATGGCTATGGCGAATTCAAGCCGATGCCTGAGAACGCATCGGACTTCTCGCTGTCGCGCCTCAACAAGCTCGACGAGTCGACCAGCGGCGAATACGCGCAGGACGTGGCCAACGACATCCGCGCCTGCATGCAGCTGCACGCCGGTGTGTTCCGCACGCAAAAGAGCATGGACGAAGGCGTCAAGAAGATTGCCGACATCCGCGCCCGCGTCGGTGGCGTCACCTTGAAGGACAAGTCCAAGGTCTGGAACACCGCTCGCATGGAAGCGCTGGAAGTGGCCAACCTGATCGAAGTGGCGCAAGCCACCATGGTCTCGGCCGCCGCCCGCAAGGAATGCCGTGGCGCCCACACCGTGGATGACTACGAGCACCCTGCCGATGACCCCAAGTACCCACTGGGCCGCAATGATATCGACTGGCTCAAGCACACCCTGTGGTACAGCGCTGCCAACAGCCTGGAGTACAAGCCAGTGCAACTCAAGCCGCTGACCGTGCCGTCGGTACCGCCCAAGGTCCGTACCTTCTAAATCCACGCAGCCCACGAAAGAACATCCCAAAATGAAGCGTACTTTCAAAATCTATCGCTACGATCCCGATAAAGATGCCAAGCCCTACATGCAGACGGTGGAGGTGGAGCTCGACGGTCATGAGCGCATGCTGCTGGACGCCCTGGTCAAGCTCAAGGAGCTCGACCCATCGATCTCGTTCCGCCGCTCCTGCCGCGAAGGCGTGTGCGGCTCGGACGCGATGAACATCAACGGCAAGAACGGTCTGGCGTGCCTGACGAACATGAACACCCTCAAGGGTGACATCGTCTTGAAGCCCCTGCCCGGTCTGCCCGTGATCCGCGACCTGATCGTGGACATGACCCAGTTCTTCAAGCAGTACCACTCGATCAAGCCCTACCTGATGGCCGACAGCTTTGTCGCCAACGAGAAGGAGCGCCTGCAGTCGCCCGAAGAGCGCGAAGAGCTCAACGGCCTGTACGAGTGCATTCTGTGCGCCAGTTGCTCGACCAGCTGCCCCTCGTTCTGGTGGAACCCCGACAAGTTCGTGGGCCCCGCCGGTTTGCTGCAGGCCTACCGCTTCATCGCCGACAGCCGCGATGACCACACCGGTGAGCGCCTGGACAACCTGGAAGACCCCTACCGTCTGTTCCGTTGCCACACCATCATGAACTGCGTGGACGTGTGCCCCAAGCACCTCAACCCCACCAAGGCGATTGGCAAGATCAAGGAATTGATGGTTCGCCGTGCGGTGTAAGAACCAGATTGAGCAATGATGGAAAACGAACTGCTGGATGAACGTGCGCGCGATCTGCTGCGCTGGCGTAGCCGCCGAGGCCTGGTGGAGAACGACATCTTCGTCGAGCAGTTCTTCCGCACATACGGAGCAAGCCTGAATGTCCGCCAGGCGCAAGGGCTGACCACTTTGATGAACCTGTCGGACAACGACCTGCTGGACTTGATGCTCAAGCGCAAGGAACCAACAGGCGACCTCGACACGCCAGATGTTCATGAAGTGCTGGAGATGCTGCGCAGCCGAAAACCACGTGCATCTCTTGCGGACTAACTCGAGAAGGAACCAGTTTTATGAAACTAGCAGACAACAAAGCCACGCTATCGTTTAGCAACGGCGCAGCAAGCGTAGACCTTCCGGTTTACCAGGGCTCGATCGGCCCGGATGTCATCGACATCCGCAAGCTGTACGCGCAGACCGGCATGTTCACGTACGACCCCGGTTTCCTCTCGACGGCTGCCTGCCAGTCGGCCATCACCTATATCGATGGTGACAAGGGCGAGCTGCTGTACCGCGGCTACCCGATCGAGCAACTGGCCAAGAACTGCAACTACCTCGAAACCTGCTACCTGCTGCTGTACGGCGAGCTGCCCAATGCCACGCAGAAGGCCGAGTTCGAAGACACGGTGACCAAGCACACCATGGTCAACGAGCAGATGCAGTTCTTCCTGCGTGGTTTCCGCCGCGATGCGCACCCCATGGCCGTTCTGACGGGTCTGGTGGGTGGCATGTCGGCCTTCTACCACGACAGCACCGACATCACCAACCCCGAGCACCGCAACATCGCTGCGATCCGCTTGATCGCCAAGCTGCCAACCCTGGTGGCCATGGCCTACAAGTACGGCACGGGCCAGCCTTACATGTACCCGAAGAATGACCTGTCCTATGCAGGCAACTTCATGCGCATGATGTTCGGCAACCCCTGTGAAGAGTATGTGGTGAACCCGGTGGTAGAGCGCGCGCTCGACCGCATCTTCATCCTGCACGCAGACCACGAGCAAAACGCGTCGACCTCGACCGTGCGCCTGTGCGGCTCCTCGGGCACCAACCCGTTTGCGGCCATCTCCGCCGGCGTTGCCTGTCTGTGGGGCCCTGCCCACGGCGGCGCTAACGAAGCCTGTCTGAACATGCTGGAAAACATCCAGGCCAACGGCGGCATCGCCAAGGTCGGCGAGTTCATGGAGCAGGTCAAGGACAAGTCCAGCGGCGTCAAGCTGATGGGCTTTGGCCACCGCGTCTACAAGAACTACGACCCACGCGCCAAGCTGATGCAGGAAACCTGCAACGAGATCCTGGCCGAGCTGGGCCTGGAAAACGATCCGCTGTTCGCACTGGCCAAGCAAGTCGAGAAGATCGCTCTGGAAGACGACTACTTCGTCTCGCGCAAGCTGTACCCGAACGTGGACTTCTATTCGGGCATCGTGCAACGCGCCATCGGCATCCCTGTGAAGCTGTTCACCGGCATCTTCGCGCTGGCCCGCACCGTCGGCTGGATCGCCCAGCTCAACGAGCAAATGGCCGATCCCGAGTACAAGATTGGCCGTCCACGCCAGCTCTACACTGGCTCGGTGGTCCGCGACGTGCAACCTATCGCCAAGCGCTGATAGCACCGGCCAGGCGCTGCCTGGCCCTGCACCAGACCCTCTCCAAAAACCCGCTTCGTGAACTGCACCCCAAAAGTTGGACATCCATCCAACCTTTGGGGTGTTTTTCATGGCGAAGTACGACGAGAGTTACAAGCTGGAAGTTGTCCAGGGCTACGTGCAGGGGCAGCATGGGTTCAGAGCACTGGCCCATGCTCACGGTCTCGACCAAGCGACAGTGCGACGTTGGGTAAAGAGCTACCAGCAGCATGGCCTATCAGGGTTGCGCAAGAAGTTCAGTCGCTACAGCGCTGACTTCAAACTGGCAGTGTTGCAGCGGATGTGGCGAGATGATCTGTCTGCACGAGAGACGATTACCTTGTTTGATATCCGGGGTGGCACGGGTGTCATCAGCGCCTGGGAGCTGCAATATCATGACGGTGGGCCGCAAGCACTTGCACCCCGGCCAAGAGGACGCTCCAAGAAGATGCCAAACCCACCCACAGCCAAGCCCGCACAGGCACAAGCAGTTATGTCTGCGGACGACACGCGTTCGCACGCAGATTTGCTCAAAGAGGTGAAGTACCTGCGCGCGGAGGTGGCGTACCTAAAAAAATTGGAGGCCTTGGTTCAGGCGAAAAAACAAGCTGCGCAGAAAAAGCGCGGATAGTGCTTGAGCTAAGGCCAGATCACGACCTCAAGGACTTGCTGCGGGCAGGTAAGCTGGCGCGCAGCACCTTCTATTACCAGGCTCAAGTGCACAGGAGAGGCGACAAATACGCTGAGCTCAAGGCTCAGATCCGATCTGTCTACGAGCTTCACAAAGGACGCTATGGCTATCGGCGCATTGCGCTTGAACTCAAGCGCAATGGCTGTCATGTGAACCACAAGAGCGTGCAGCGCCTGATGCAGGTAATGGGGATGAAGTCCCTGGTTCGGCCCAAGAAATATCGCTCCTATCGCGCCGGGCAGCACGCGGGCGTGGCCAATGTGTTGCAGCGCCAGTTCATGGCCGAGCAGCCTAACCAGAAATGGGTGACGGACGTGACAGAGTTCAACGTCTTGGGTAAAAAGCTATACCTGTCGCCTGTCATGGATCTATTCAACGGCGAGGTGGTGAGCTATCAGATGAATACGCAACCGCGCTTGAAGATGGTGGGTGACATGTTGCGCAAGGCGCTAGGCAAGCTGGGCAGGGAGGAAAAACCATTGCTGCATTCCGACCAGGGCTGGCAGTACCAAAGTCGTGCCTATCGCCGCTTGCTGGCCGATCATGGCCTGGTGCAAAGCATGTCACGTCGGGGCAATTGCTTGGATAACGCAGCGATGGAGAGCTTCTTCGGAACCTTGAAGTCCGAGTTCTTCCACCTCAACAAGTTCAGCAGTGTGGCGCAGCTTCAAGAAGGTCTTCACCACTACATCCATTACTACAATCACCAACGCATCAAGCTAAAACTAAAAGGCCTGAGTCCGGTGCAATACCGGATTCAGGCCTTCAGTCCCTAGCTTCCAACTGTCCAACTTCTTGGGGTCAGTTCATCGGCGGGTTTTTTTATGGCGCTGGTCCTATTAATCCCTTGTTAAGCTAGCCTGCCGACCATGGCGGGATGAATTTCTTTGCCCGGTTTATCACCCCCACAGGCAAGGCCGCCGACACCGCGGCGTTTCCGCCCCACTCGGCCGCGTTGCCCTTCAGCGCCGACCTGGCCACAACCAGCAGTAGCCCGCCCGCACGTCCCGTGTGGCTGTGGAGCCTGGTCGTCAGCCTGTGGCTGGCCAGCGTGGGCAATCTGGCCTTGTGGAAGGCCCTCTCGCAGGCAGACGGCCTGAGCAGCGCCCAGCAGTGGGTGCTGGGCCTGAGCCTGGGCCTGGCCATTGCCTGCGCTTGCTGGGCCCTCTTGAACCTGCTCAGCTGGGGCCGCGCCGCCAAACCGGTGATGATCGCGCTGTGCTGGATCGCCGCGTTTGCTGCCTGCTTCATGCTGAACTACGGCATTGCCATCGATGCCTCGATGCTCGTCAATGTGCTGCAAACCGATGTGAAGGAAGCGGCCGACCTGCTGCACTGGAGCTTGGTGGTCACCGTGGGCGCCATCGCTATTCCCCCCACCTGGTGGATCTGGCGCCAGACCCTGCCCCACCGCAAGGGCTGGCGCCCAGTGCTCCAGCAGCTGGGCATGGTGCTGCTGGCGGTCCTGGCCATGGCCGTCGTGGTGGTGGCGGGTTTTCGCCCCATCTCGTCAGCCATGCGTAACCACACCAACCTGCGCTACATGATGAACCCGCTGTCCACCGTCTACGCCGCAGGCAACCTGGTGGCCCAGCAAATTCACCACCGCGACACCACGCTGTACCCGATTGGCGAAGATGCCAAGCTGGGTGCCAGCTATGCTGGCCAGACCAGCTTCCCGATCTATGCGCTGGTCGTCGGCGAGACCGGCCGCGCCGGCAATTTTGCGACCAATGGCTATGAGCGTCCCACGACGCCTTTGCTGTCCGCCCGCCAGGACCTCGCCATCGCCACCAACGCCTGGTCCTGCGGCACCAGCACCGCCGTGTCGGTGCCCTGCATGTTCTCCCACCTGGGGCGCAGCAGCCAGGACAGCAACAAATCCTATGAAAACCTGCTCGATGTCTTGCAGCGCGCCGGCCTGGCTGTGCTCTGGGTCGAGAACCAATCGGGCTGCAAGGGCGTTTGCGCCCGCGTGCACAACGCCAATACCGAGACGGACCTGCCCGCCGCGGCCCGTAAGGCGCTGTGCCAGGACGGCGAATGCGTGGACATGGCCCTGCTCGAAGGCCTCGATGAACGCATCAATGCGCTGCCCGCCGAGCAACGCGCCAAAGGCGTGGTGGTGGTGCTGCACCAGATGGGCAGCCATGGCCCGGCCTATTTCAAGCGTTCGCTGGGCCAGGACAAGCGCTTCAGCCCCGAGTGCAACAACGTCAACCTACAGTCCTGCGACCGCGCATCGCTGATCAATGCCTATGACAACAGCGTCGTTGCCACCGACCGCATGCTCGGCAGCCTGATCGACTGGCTCGCCAGCAAGGGCCAGCGCCAGCCCACGGCGATGATGTATGTGGCCGACCATGGCGAATCGCTGGGCGAGAACAACATCTACCTGCACGGCCTGCCCTACTCCGTCGCACCCGATGTCCAAAAGCATGTGCCCTGGATCACCTGGCTCTCGCCCGCGATGCAGCAACGCATGGGCATCAGCACCAGCTGCCTGCAGCAGGCCGTGGGCACTGCCCGCATCAGCCACGACAACCTGTTCCACTCGATGCTGGGCCTCACCGATGTGCAGACCGCGCTGCACCAGCCCGATCTGGATATTTTTGCCAGCTGCAAGGGCCGCTCTGCACCGCCCGCCACTTTGGCGCACCTGGCGTCTGCCTCTGCTCCAGCAACCGTTGCAGCGCAGCCGCCGACCACGGTCGCTGCTGCACGCAAGCGCGGCTAAAACAGCGTGCCCTGCCCCGGGTGCGGCGCCTGCGCGGCGCCCGCCTGGCGCACTGTCTGCTGCAGCTGCTGGGCGCGCCAGGCCTCAAAACCGCGCCAATCCATCTCTTGCCGCTCGCGCCCATAGCCCAGCTGCGCGCAGGCCCGCACAAAGCGCTGGCGCACCAGGTCGGCCCACAGGCCCTGGCCTTTCATGCGGCTGAACGACTGGCTGTCATAGCTCTTGCCGCGCAGCCGGTCGGCCTCGCTGATCTGGTGCAGGTCGCGCACCCGCTGCATTACCCGGGCTGCGCGCTGCGGGTAATGGGCCTGCAGCCACTGCTGGAACACGCCGTTGAGCTCCCAAGGCAGGCGCAGCACGGTGTAGAAGGCCGTGGTGGCGCCGGCCTCGCGCGCGGCCGCCAGCACCTCTTCCATGTCCTCGGTCAAAAACGGAATATGGGGTGCGACGCTCACCCCGACCGGAATGCCGGCCTCCGCCAGTTGGCGTATGGTGCGCAGCCGCCGGTGCGGCGCCGCAGCCCGGGGCTCGAGCAGGCGGGTCAGCTGTGGGTCCAGGCTGGTGATCGTGATGTAGACGGCCGCCGCATTCTTGCGCGCTGCAGCGGCGATCAGGTCGATATCGCGCTCCACCGCACTGCTCTTGGTGATCAGTGAAAAAGGATGCTCGGCCTCACTGAGCACCTCGATCAGCTGCCGCGTCAGGCCCAGCTCCCGCTCGATGGGCTGGTAGCAATCGGTGGCCGAGCCGATATTGAGCGAGGCCGGCTGGTAGCGCGGGCGGCTGATCTCGGCCTTGAGCACCTGGGCAATATTGGTCTTGGCAAACAGCTGGGTTTCAAAATCCAGCCCCGGCGAGAGGTTCAGGTAGCTGTGGTACGGCCTGGCATAGCAGTAGATGCAGCCATGCTCGCAGCCCCGGTAGGGGTTGACCGAGTGATCAAAGAAGATATCGGGTGAGTCGTTTTTCTGGATCGCGCTGCGCGCCCGCTCCGCGTGCACCTGGGTCGGCAGGCTCTCGGCGTCCTGCTGCCACCAGGCGCCTTCTTCCAGATCCAATTCTGGATCAGCGCCGACGGCCGCTTGAGCAGCTGCTGGGGTCCAGCCATCGTCGGCCCATTCCCGCACATCGCTGGCAAAACGGTGGCGGGGCGTGCCAACCGCGCCGCGCCCCTTGCGGGCCACCGGCAGTGGCACACGCACCGGCACAGGCCCATCCAGCTCGTCCGCGCAGCGGTGCAGGGTCTGTGCGTCTTCAAACGGGGCAGAGTCAACGGTGTGGGTGGAGGGATGGCGGGCAGGCATACTAACGGATTATGACTGTTTTTATATACAGTATTTCATGCATTGTCCGCCATCCCGGCAGCCTCTGCAAGCGCCGCCTGCACCAGGGCTATTCGCACCGTTTTGGTGCGAAATGGGGCATAGCCTACATTCGGGGATTACATACTCCGGAGGAAGTTTTCATGTCTCGCAAACCCCAACTCATCCTGTCATCCCTGGATGTGGACCGCCTTGAAGCGCTGCTGGAGGCCATGCCGGCCAGTGCCTTCCCCGGCAAGGCGGATCTGGAGGCCGAGATTGCCCGAGCCGATATCGTGGAGCCCAGCGATATTCCGCCGGATGTGGTGACGATGAACTCCAGCGTCAACTTCGACATTGCCGAATCGGGCAAGCAGTTCCAGCTGACCCTGGTCTACCCCAAGGACCTGGACGACACCAGCAGCAAGATTTCGGTATTTGCACCGGTGGGCAGTGCGCTGCTGGGCCTGGCGATTGGCGACCAGTTGGCCTGGCCCTCCGTGGGAGGAAAGACCATGACCGTGCGCGTGACCGGCATCAGCTACCAGCCCGAGCGCGCTGGCGATCTGCACCGCTGAGCGGCCAACAGACCAGAGCCGGCAAAGGGCGTGCTTACATCGACAAGCGTGCGCCCACCAGGGTCACCAGCAGACCGCCGCCGACCAGGCCCAGCTCCCAGCGAGCCACAGAGCGCAGGCTGGGCGTGCGCGCCTCCACCCCCAGGTAGAGCGCGCGCCCGGCCAGCAGCGACAGCGCAAAGGCCAGGCCCATGCCCAGCCAGTTGAGCCAGGGCTGGCTGGGCCAGACATGCGAGACCACCGCGTTGCACAGCACCACGATGGAAAAGTGCACCAGAAACACCGAGTAGCCCATTTGGCCGAGCGACTGCAGCCAGCGCACGGGCGCCTGGCGGCCCAGCCAGTCGACCAGGCGGCTGTCGTGCGGCAGGCGCATCAGCCACAGCAGCGCGACGGCGCCGCACAGCGCCACCGCAATGCGCAGGCGGAAATCGACCTCCAGTGACACGAGACCCAGCGCCAGCAGACAGGCCGTCCAGGACCAGGGCTTGGCGCTTTGGCTGCCCCAGAAGGCCAGCATGCCCATGCCATAGGCACCGATAAAGTAAACAAACCACATGTCCAGCTCACTGTGGCGGTTGAACACCAGGAGCGACATGGCCGTCAGCGCCAGAACCACCCACTGACCCAGCTGCAGGCCCAGCCACTGGCGGGCCCAGCGGCGGCTCCATGCAAACAGCAAGGTGACGGCGGCAAACAGCTGGAAGTCAATCGCCACGTACCAAACGCCGGCCGACAGCGCATCTTCGCCGCTGATGTCCTGCAGCATCAGCGCATTGGCGATCAGCTGCTGCCAAGTAGGCTCGGCGGGGACGGAGTCGTGGGCAAACCAGGGCCGCACCAGCGCTGCGATGAGCACGGCCAGCAACAGCGCGACGGAGTAAGGCGCGAGCAGGCGCAGCGCGCGCTGGCCGATCTTGGCCAGCGGGCTGCCAAAGCGGGCCACACCTTGCGGGGCCAGGCTGGCCGCCGACAGAAAGCCGCCCATGACCAGAAAAATCTGCACGGCAATGCGCGCATATTCCGCCAGCCAGTCAATGATGCCGGGGGTGACTTGCGCTGCGACATCCGACATCGGGCCGTAGAAAGCCAGGTGGTGCCAGACGATGGCAGCACAGCAAGCCCCTTTGGTCATGTCCAGCCACAGATTTCGTTTGTTATGGGTTGTTGTGGTAGGCAAGATAGTCTCTGGCCAGCGACACCACAATGGGCAAGCCATGGCAGCGCAGGCTGGCAATGTTCTGACAAAGGTGTGGCACCGCGCGCGCAGTGCCACTGCATGTGTAACGCCTGGGGATCCGCGCCCGTTGACGCTGCCGCCCCGCTGATCGAGCGAAATCTGCCTTCTTTACACGGCGCCGGGTGGTTGGCCGGGTGGCGGCGGCCTGGGCATTTCAGTGCTTCCAGAAAAAACCGATAATCACAGCCATGAAACAAGCCCCAACGCCGCTGCCCGAGCTCACCCGCCAATTCGTGTCACATTTTGGCGAGATGGGTAGCCGCTGGGGCATCAACCGCACCGTGGGCCAGATCTACGCGCTGATCTTTCTCTCGCCCCAGCCGATCAATGCCGACGAGATTGCCGAGGGCCTGTCGTTCTCGCGCTCCAATGTCAGCATGGGCTTGAAGGAGCTGCAATCCTGGCGCCTGGTGCATATGCGCCACCAGCCGGGCGACCGGCGCGAATACTTTGAAGCGCCGGCTGATGTCTGGGAGATCTTTCGCACCCTGGCCGAAGAGCGCCGCCGCCGCGAGATCGAACCCACGCAGTCGATGCTGCGCTCGGCCCTGCTGCAGGAAACCCATTCCGCCGATGAGCAGTACGCCCAGCAGCGCATGCAGGAGATGTACGACCTGATCGACAAGCTGATGACCTGGTTTGACGATGTGCAGCGCCTCAACCCCGACACCGCCCTGCAGCTGATGGGCATGGGCAGCGCCGTCACCCGCGTGCTGACCCTCAAGGACCGGCTGACCGGAAAATCGCCCGCCCGCAAGGAAGGCAACGACTGAGATGCTGGCCCTGCAAGCGCCGGCTGCCATTGCCGAGCGGCTCTGGCCCGGCAGCACCTGGCCCGCTGTGGTGCCTGGCCTGATGCCCGGTCATGGCCTGCCCACGACCGAGATCGCCGGCGATTTTGTGCTGCTGGACCACCTGGCCGCGGCCCAAGAGACCTGGGGGCGCGACGCCCCGTTGGCCATGCTGGGCCAGGACTGGTGGGTGTTTGCCTGCTCGGGCACCGGTGACGCCTGGCTGCTGAGCCGTGACCAGCAGCAGGCCGTTGCCTTTCTGGACCACGCTGCCGGGCCTGATGCCCTGCCCCAGCCGCTGGGTATCGATGCCGGGCAATGGCTGCAACTGGCCGATCTGATGGCGCAGCTCGAAGCTGCGCAAGACCAGGGGATGGACCAGGGGCAGGATGTGGTACTGCAAGCCTTGGCGCTGATGGAGCAACTGGCACCAGGCTTATCCGCCCACTACCCCTACACGCTGGCCTAACGCGCTGGCACAGCAGTGGCTGTCTTGGGCGCCAGCACAATGCGCAGGCCTTGCTCCTGCACCTCCATGCGCTCGACCGTATAGCCCAGGCCTTGCAGCAGCATGCGCTGGCTGGCCGGCAGCTCATAGACCAGCAGGCCTTGCAATACCTGCTCGGCCAGGCGGGGCGCATAGGTCTGGAACATGCCCTGGTAGGCAGCAGGCACGCCCTGCATCTGCAGCTGCTGCACACGCACGTTGTGCAGGCGAATGCTGGCTTCGGCGTCATCGAAGGCCAGGCCAAAATCCAGGGTCATCTGGCCAGGGTATTCGTTGCCCATCAGCTTCTCGGTCACCCAGATATCGAAGGCGGCTCGCAGGCTGTTGCTGGCTGTCAGCAATTGCACGCTGGGCTTTTGCAGCTGGATGACGACCATGCCCTGCCAGGAGCGGGCCAGCGGAAACTTGGCAGCGACTGCCTGCTGCAGTTGCGCCTGGCTGATGCGGATGCTGCGTGCACCGGCAGGCAGGCTGGCATCGGCAGCCTGCGCCACGCTGGTCATAAGGCCAGCCATAGCCACCAAGGCAGCGGCAGCCCATAACAGGCAGCGGCGGCGCTGCAGCGGCTGGGGGGCACCCTGGGCAAAAAACTGATTCTCCATCGCATCACACCGTAGCCGTCAAGCGCGGTTGGACAGCGCCGCAGGGCCAAAGTTCAGCCCAGGCGGCCGGTGTAGGTATCTGCGCGTTACGCCGCCTGTGCAGTAGCTGACGCGCGGCTCGGGCCGCCAGCCAGCAGCGCGTCGCGGGCGTCGAAGTACTCGCGCTTGAGCCGGGCCACCAGCTCGGCAGCGGGCACCACCTGCTTGATGGCGCCGATGCCCTGGCCACTGCCCCAGATGTCTTTCCAGGCCTTGCGCTCCTTGCCAAAGCTCATCGAGCTGGGGTCGGAGACCGGCAGGTTGTCCGGGTCCATGCCAGCTGCGCGGATCGACGGGCTCAGGTAGTTGCCATGCACGCCAGTGAACAGGTTGCTGTAGATGATGTCGTCCGAGTTGGAGCTGACGATCATCTGCTTGTACTCTTCGACGGCGCGCGCCTCATCGGTGGCGATAAAGGCCGAGCCGATATAGGCAAAGTCGGCGCCCATGGCCTGGGCTGCCAGCACCGCACGGCCATGGGCAATGCTGCCCGACAAGGCCAGCGGGCCGTCAAACCATTCACGGATTTCCTGCACCAGCGCAAACGGGCTCTTGATGCCCGCATGGCCACCGGCACCAGCGGCCACGGCAATCAGGCCATCGGCCCCCTTGTCGATGGCCTTGTGTGCAAAGCTGTTGTTGATGATGTCGTGCATCACCACACCGCCCCAGGAATGGGCGGCCTGGAACACGTCCTCGCGTGCACCCAGCGAGGTGATCAAAATGGGCACCTTGTACTTTTCGCACAGCGCCATGTCATGCTCCAGACGCTCGTTGGTCCGGTGCACGATCTGGTTGATGGCAAATGGCGCGGCGGGCTGGTCTGGGTGGGCGCGGTTGTGCGCGGCCAGGGTTTCGGTGATTTCGGCCAGCCAGTCATCGAGCTGCTCGGCCGGGCGGGCATTGAGCGCCGGCATGGAGCCGACGATGCCGGCCTTGCACTGCGCAATCAGCAACTGCGGGTTGCTGACGATGAACAGCGGCGAGCCGATGACCGGGAAAGGCACGTTCTGCAACGCGCCGGGAAGTTTGGACATACAAGGTCTCCTTCAAAGGGCAAAAGCCTGCTGCGTCGCTTGGGCGGCGCAGACCCCGTGTACCTTGGCCCAGGCGCACGGGGGGGGCTTTGTGTGGGGGCATGGCGCTCAGAAGCTGTCCTGCGGCAGCGCCATCACCGGGGCCGCACCATGCAGGATTTCTTCACGCAATGCCGAGGTTTTTACCAAAATATGCGTGGCATAGAAATGTGCGGTTGTCACCTTGGCTTCGAGAAACGCCTTGTCGCCCGCGCCTTGGCTCAGTTGCTGCTCGGCTGCCAGCAAGGCCCGGCCCATCTGCCAACCGGCCACCAGATTGCCCGCCAGCATCAGATACGGCACGCTGGCCGCAAACACATCGTTGGGCGCGGTCTTGCTGCCGGCCACCACGTAGTCGACCACGGCCAAAAAGTCCTGCCGCGCCTGCGCCAGCGCACGCACAAAAGCCTGGGCAGCGCCCGAGCTGCTGGCCTTCAGCGCCTGCTCGGTCTGCGCAATCTGGCTGGCGATGCCACGCGCAGCCTGGCCGCCATCGCGCGCGGTCTTGCGGCCCACCAGGTCATTGGCCTGGATGGCGGTCGTGCCTTCATAGATGGTCAAAATCTTGGCATCGCGGTAGTGCTGGGCGGCGCCCGTCTCCTCGATAAAGCCCATGCCACCGTGCACCTGCACGCCCAGGCTGGTCACCTCCTGGCTCATCTCGGTGCTGTAGCCCTTGATGAGCGGCACCATGAATTCGTAGAACGCCTGGTTGTCCTGGCGCACCTGCTGGTCGGGATGGGCATGGGCGGCATCAAAGGCGGCAGCTGCCGTCAAGGCCATCGCGCGGCAGCCTTCGGTGTAGGCGCGCATGGTCATCAGCATGCGGCGCACATCGGGGTGGTGGATGATGGTGGCGCTGCCGGCCACACTGCCATCGACCGGGCGGCTTTGCACACGCTCCTTGGCAAAGGCCGCTGCCTGCTGGTAGGCCCGCTCGGCAATGGCCACGCCCTGCAGGCCCACGGCATAGCGGGCCGCGTTCATCATGATGAACATGTACTCCAGGCCCCGGTTCTCTTCGCCCACCAAGAAGCCGGTGGCACCGCCGTGGTCGCCATACTGCAGCACACAGGTGGGGGAGGCCTTGATGCCCAGCTTGTGCTCAATGCTCACGCAGTGCACATCGTTGCGCGCGCCCAGCGTGCCATCGGCATGGACCAGGAACTTGGGCACCACAAACAGGCTGATGCCCTTGACGCCATCGGGCGCTCCCGCCACCCGGGCCAGCACCAGGTGCACGATGTTCTCGGCCATGTCGTGCTCACCGTAGGTGATGAAGATCTTGGTGCCAAAGACCTGGTAGCTGCCATCGCCCTGCCGCTCGGCGCGCGTGCGCACCAACGCCAGGTCCGAGCCGGCCTGGGGCTCGGTCAGGTTCATCGTGCCGGTCCACTGGCCGGAGACCAGCTTGTCCAGGTAGGTCGTTTTCAGCGCATCGCTGCCGGCGGTCAGCAAGGCCTCGATGGCGCCATCGGTGAGCAAGGGGCAGAGCGCAAAGCTCATGTTGGCACTGTTGAGCATCTCCACACAGGCCGCGCCAATCGTCTTGGGCAAGCCCTGGCCGCCGGCATCCACCGGGTGCTGCAGGCCCTGCCAGCCGCCTTGCACATACTGCGCAAAGGCCTCCTTGAACCCCGCCGTGGTGCTGACCTGGCCATCCTTCCAGGTCGAGGGCTGCAGGTCTCCCACCACATTCAGCGGCGCCACCACCTCTTCGTTAAAGCGTGCGCATTCCTCCAGCACGGCCTGCGCCGTCTCCAGCCCCGCTTCTTCAAAACCGGGGATCTGTGCCACCTGGTCGATGCGGGCCAGGTGCTCCATCGCAAACAGCATGTCCTTGACAGGTGCCTTGTAGCTCATCGTTGTCTCCTCGTCTTATCGTCTTGTCATTGCTCGTGGTTCGGGTGCGCCGCACACACAAAAAAAGGCATCCCCCAGGGGATGCCTTGATGTGCTTTTGCCTACCACCACGCTGCCCCTCACATCCAGCGTCAGCGGGATGCTGTGGCGGCGTGGGGTGGTTGCAGGCACGTTTTTACAGCTTGCTGGCCATCTCAGGCACAGCCTCAAACAGATCGGCCACCAGGCCATAGTCGGCCACGCTGAAGATCGGCGCTTCTTCGTCCTTGTTGATCGCCACGATCACCTTGGAGTCCTTCATGCCGGCCAGATGCTGGATCGCGCCCGAGATGCCCGCTGCAATGTACAGCTGGGGCGCGACGATCTTGCCGGTCTGGCCCACTTGCAGGTCGTTGGGCGCGTAGCCCGCATCCACCGCTGCGCGGCTCGCGCCAATGGCCGCGCCCAGCTTGTCGGCCAGCGGGGTCATCACTTCGTTGAACTTCTCGGCGCTGCCCAGCGCCCGGCCACCGGAGACGATGATCTTCGCTGCCGTGAGTTCCGGGCGGTCGTTCTTGGTCACTTCGCGGCCCACAAAGCTGCTCTTGCCGCTGTCAGCGGCGGCTGCTGCGTTCCCGACCGCGGCCGAGCCGCCGGTGGCCGCTGCGGCGTCAAAGCCGGTGCCGCGCACGGTGATGACCTTGGTGGCATCGATCGATTGCACGGTGGCAATGGCATTGCCCGCGTAGATGGGGCGCTCGAAGGTGTCGGCGCTCACCACCTTGGTGATGTCGCTGATCTGGGCCACGTCCAGCTTGGCTGCCACGCGTGGCGCCACGTTCTTGCCCGAGGCGGTGGCTGGCGCCAGGATGTGGCTGTAGTTGCCGGCAATGGCCAGCACTTGCGCGGCCAGGTTTTCGGCCAGGCCGTCTTTCAGCGCCGGGCCATCGGCCAGGATGACTTTGGCAACGCCTGCGATCTGGGCTGCGGCCTGGGCTGCAGCTGCTGCGCCTTCGCCCGCTACCAGCACATGCACATCGCCGCCGCAAGCCAGGGCTGCGGTGACGGTGTTGAGCGTGGCGGTCTTGATCGTTTGGTTGTCGTGTTCTGCAATAACGAGAGCGGTCATGTCTATCGTCTTTCCATTCAATGTGTCAGGTGTCGGGTCAAGGTCAGATGACTTTGGCTTCGTTCTTGAGCTTGTCGATCAAGGTCGCCACATCGGGCACCTTCACGCCGGCGCCGCGCTTGGCAGGTTCCTGCACCTTCAAGGTCTTCAGGCGCGGGCTCACGTCCACACCCAGGTCTTCGGGCTTGACGGTGTCGAGCTGCTTTTTCTTGGCCTTCATGATGTTGGGCAAGGTGACGTAGCGCGGCTCGTTCAGACGCAGGTCGGTGGTGATGACAGCGGGCATGGACAGAGACAGGGTCTCCAGACCGCCGTCCACTTCGCGCGTGACGCTCACCTTGTCGCCAGCGACCTCGACCTTGGAGGCGAACGTGGCCTGGGGCAGATCAGCGAGCGCTGCCAGCATCTGGCCGGTCTGGTTGGCGTCGTCGTCAATCGCTTGCTTGCCGCAGATCACGAGGCCCGGCTGCTCCTTGTCCACCAGCGCCTTCAGGAGCTTGGCAACCGCCAGCGGCTGCAGCTCTTCGGCCGTTTCGACCAGGATGGCGCGGTCTGCACCAATGGCCATCGCCGTGCGCAGCGTCTCCTGGCACTGGGTCACGCCGCAGCTCACTGCGATGATCTCGGTGACCACGCCCTTTTCCTTCAAACGCACGGCCTCTTCCACCGCGATTTCATCAAAGGGGTTCATCGACATCTTCACGTTCGCAATGTCCACTCCCGAGCCATCGCTCTTGACGCGCACCTTGACGTTGTAGTCCACCACGCGTTTGACGGGTACCAGTACTTTCATAAACCTCGACTCCTGAGTTGTTCAATAGGTTTGCGCCAGTGGCGGCGCGTTGGCGCGGCCACTCAGCCATGGGCATGGATCAGGCCATCATCGCACAAAAACAGCACGGTCGTGCTTTTTTATGACCAGACGAGCCATAACGACCAATTATCGGCGCATCGCTGCGCAGCAGCCTCCATTTTCCGCACAAGTTGGCGGTTCATCAGCCCTGGCTGGCAGGTATTGCACCGCCGCTATTGTTCTGGATATGCAAAACACGTTGCGGGAACGGAATCTCGATGCTGGCAGCGCGCAGGCCCTCGAGCACGGCGATATTGACCGCCGACTTCACATTGGCCTGGCCGTTCATCGGATCGTTGATGTAAAAGCTCAGGCTGAACTCCAGCCCGTCGGGCGCGAAATTCACCAGAAACACCGAGGGCTCGGGCTTTTCCAGCACCCGGGCCTGCGCCAGTGCTGCGCTCTTCAAGACCTCGCGCACCTGCGCGACATCGCTGTCTGCGCCCACGACAATCTGGGTGGTCAGATTGAACTTCTGGTCGGCATCGGTGAGGTTTTCCACCCGCTGGGTGATCAAGGTCTCATTGGGGACAATCGATTCGCGCCCGTTGGATGCGCGAATCACCGTGTAGCGCGTGCGGATGTCAGTGATGCGGCCTTCAAAACCGTCAACGCGCACGTTGTCGCCAATGCGCAAGGCGCGCTCGATCAGCACCAAAAAGCCGCTGACATAGTTGGAGGCGATCTTCTGCATGCCAAAGCCCAGGCCGACCCCGAAGGCACCGCCCAGCACCGACAGCGCCGTCAGATCGACCCCGACCAGTGACAGCGCCACCAGCAGGCCGACCGTGATCAGCAGCATGCGCGTGAGGTTGACGGCCATCTTGCGCATCGACAGGTCCTTGACCATGTCATCGATCACGCGCTGCTCGAAGGTGGTCGAAATCCACAGCACCACCAACATCACCATGCCCACCGATATCGCCCCCTGGAACAGCTCCAGCACCGATATCGACGTCTTGCCAAAGGCGAACTGCACGGCATCGAGCTGGGCCATCACCTGCGGCAGCACACCCAGGATGCCCAGCACCGCCACACCCCAGGCCAGCCACGAGAAAATGCGCTCGATCAGGCGCACCAAGGTGGAGTTGGGAAAGGTCTTGGCCAGCACCCGGGCCACCAGGCGAATCACCGCCAGCGACAGCAAAATCTGCACCGCCAGCCGCAGCAAAAACACCGGCTGGTAATGCTCCACCACCATGCGGGCAGCGGCCGTCATCAGCAATGCCATCAGCGGAAACAGCGCCCCGCCCCAGGCCGTCTTGCCAAACCAGACTGAAGGCTTGCCATCGTCGCGGTGGCGGTAAAAGCTGCGCGTGAGCAACCAGGCCAGGCCCAGGCAAATCACGAGAACAGCCAGCTCCTGCCAGGTGCTGGCCTGTTCAAAGTCCTGTAGTAAACGATCAAAGATATCCATGCGCCGGTCTCATAGAGTCAAAAAAAAAGCATAGGCGCGAGCATATGCTGGTTTCGTACCCTATCACCGATGGCGCGCTGGCGTTTGTAGGACCGGCCGACATCCTAGACGGACTTGGCCCTGCCGGATGCGCGCGGGATTCAGGACCAGACCGGCTTGCGCTTTTGCGCAAAGGCCTGCGCGCCTTCCTGCGCGTTGCTGTCCATCATGTTGGAGGCCATGCACTGGCTCGCCACCTGGTAGGCCGCTTCGATGCCCAGCTCGCGCTGCTGGTAGACGAGGGCCTTGCCCATGCGCACGGCCGCAGCGGGTTTGCTGACAATGGCCGCGACCAGCTTTTCCAGCTCGGCATCGAGCTGCTCGGGCGCGGCCACCCGGTTGACCAGGCCCTGGGCCAGCGCCTGCTCGGCACTGATGAATTCGCCCGTCAGCAGCATCTCCATCGCCTGCTTGATGGGCATGTTGCGCACCAGGGGCACGCTGGGCGTGGCGCAGAACAGGCCGTACTGGATGCCGCTGGTGGCAAAGCTCGCCTCGCTGCTGGCAACGGCCAGGTCACACTGCGCCACCAACTGGCAGCCGGCTGCAGTCGCCATGCCCTGCACACGTGCGATCACGGGCACCGGCAGCTTCTGGATCGCCATCATCACCTGGCTGCAGCGGTTGAACAGGTCCTGGTACCAGGCGCGGTCCGGGTGGGCAGCCATGTCCTTGAGGTTGTGGCCCGCGCAAAAGGCCCGGCCCTGCGCGGCCAGCACCACCAGCCGCACCGATGGATCCTGCGCAATGGCCGCCAGCGCGGCGCGCAAGGCCGCCAGCATCTCATCGCCCAGCGCATTGAAGCGCGCCGCATCATTCATGCACAAGGTCACCACACCGCGCGCATCGCGGCTGTGCACAAGCAAGTTGCTGTCCGTCATGGGTCCGGGTCCTCAAAAGGTGTTTACAGATCGGCGAGCACGCGGATGTGGGCTTCCACACTGGCTGCCAGCGGCGTCATCACATAGCCGCCTTCCAGACAGGAGACGATGCGGCCTTTGCTAAAGCGCCGTGCAATGTCCTTGATGCGGTGGGTGATCCAGGCGTAGTCGGCCTCGACCATGCCCAGCTGGCCCATGTCGTCTTCGCGGTGGGCATCAAAGCCGGCGCTGATGAAGACCATCTCGGGCTTGAACTCTTCGAGGCGCGGGATCCAGTAGGTCTCGACAATCTCGCGGATGTCCATGCCCTTGGTGTATGCCGGCACCGGCACATTGAGCATATTGGCCGCCGGGTCCTTGTCGCCCGAATGCGGGTAGAAGGGGTGCTGGAATATGCCCACCATCAGAATGTGCGGGTCGCCTGCGCAGATGTCTTCGGTGCCATTGCCGTGGTGCACATCAAAGTCGACAATCGCCACGCGCTTGAGCTGGTGGCGCATCAGCGCATACTTGGCAGCCACCGCGACATTGTTGAAAAAACAAAAGCCCATGGCCTGCTTGCGCGTGGCATGGTGGCCCGGCGGGCGCACGGCGCAAAAGGCGTTTTCCATCTCGCCGCTGATGACGGCATCGGTCGCAGCCAGAGCCGCGCCACAGGCGCGCAATGCGGCATTCCAGGTGGCACCGTTGACGGCAGTGTCGGTGTCCAGCATCAAGGTTGCGGGGCCGCCAATGGCCTGGTTATCGGCCGCCATCTCGGACAGGCCGCGTATCGATGCGATATGCAGGCGCTCATGGCCCAGTTCCAGATCGGACATGCTGGCCTTGGGGGCGTCGCGCCGCTCCAACGCATCCCCCACCCCAGTGATCAGCAAGCGGTCTTCAATCGCATCCAGGCGTGCAGCGCATTCCGGGTGGGCAGGCCCCATGTCGTGCAGCCAACAGTCACGGTGGCTGAAATAACCTGTCTTGGACACAGTTTTCGTCTCCTTAACTGCCTTTGTCGTTTATTGTGCTGGTATGCAGACACAGCACACCATACAAAAATTATTGACTCAGCTTAACACGGTGATTGTGGGGAAACCGGCGCAGGTTCAGGATTGTCTGACTTGTTTGCTGGCGGGAGGACATCTGCTGATTGAAGACGTACCGGGCGTGGGCAAGACCACGCTGTCGCATGCGCTGGCCCGCACCTTGGGGCTGCAGTTTGCGCGGGTGCAATTCACTGCAGACCTGATGCCCAGCGACTTGATCGGCGTATCGGTCTATGAGCGCGAGCAGCAGGCCTTTGTGTTTCATCCCGGCCCCGTATTCACCCAGGTTTTGCTGGCCGACGAGATCAACCGCGCCAGCCCCAAGACGCAAAGCGCGCTTCTGGAGGCGATGGAAGAAAAGCAGGTCACGGTCGAAGGCGCCACGCGCCCACTGCCCCAGCCTTTCTTTGTCATCGCCACGCAGAACCCGCTCGACCAGCTGGGCACCTATGCGCTGCCCGAGAGCCAGCTCGACCGCTTTTTGATGCGTATCTCGCTGGGCTACCCCGACCAGGCGGCAGAGTTCCAGCTGCTGGCCGGCCAGGGCCACCGCGACATCGCCAACCAGTTGCCTGCGCTCACTTCGGCCGTCGAGCTGAAGTTCCTGCAGCAGGAGGTGACCAGCGTGCGCGCCAGCGATGCACTGATCCACTATGTGCAGGCGCTGATCGCTGCCACGCGCTCGGGCCAGTGGTTTGTGCAAGGCCTGTCCCCGCGCGCGGGCATTGGCCTCATCCGGGCCGCCAAGGCGCAGGCCTTGATCCAGGGCCGCGACTATGTGGCGCCCGATGATGTGCAGGCGATCCTGCCGCAGACCACCGCACACCGGCTGGTGCCGGTCAGCACCTCGGGGCGCAGCGCGGTCGAGCAGGTGCGCGCGATGATGGACAGCGTGGCGCTGCAGTAGCGTGAGTGCGCCCCCAGCGGCTTCAGGGCAGCCCCGCAACCGCCCTGTTCAGCGGCTTGGCCAGCGCATGCGCCAGTGGTGGCTGGCCCAGTTGCCCAGCGCCAGCCGCCATGCCATCAGCCGCCGCAACCTCTACCTGCTGCCCACGCGTGCCGGTTGGATGCTGGCGCTCACCTTGCTGGTGCTGCTGGTGACCAGCATCAACTTTCAGCTCAACCTGGGCTTTTTGCTGACCTTCATGCTCACCGGCGCGGCGCTGGTGTCGGTGGGTATCGGCTACCGCAATCTGCTGGGTCTGCAGCTGGAGCTGCATGCCCCCGAGGCGCAATTTGCCGGTCAGCCGCTGCGCCTGGATCTGCGCCTGGACAACCCCAGCCGGCGCGCCCGCTATGCACTGGGCACACGCCACTACCAAGGCCATGAACTGAGCCTGGTGGACGCCCCGCCCCAAGCCACCACCCCCATGCAACTGAGCACGCAGGCCCAGCAGCGTGGCTACCAAAGCCTGCCTGCGGTGCTGGTCGAGACCCGCTTTCCACTCGGCGTCTTTCGCATGTGGACCGTCTTTAGAACCACTGAAAAAGCGCTGGTCTACCCCAGCCCCGAATCCCACCCGCCCCCCTTGCCTTTGGGCCTGGCCGATGCCGGCAGCGGCAGCAGCACCAGCCTGCGGGCCAGCAGTGGGGAGTTCGATGGCGTGCGCAGCTACCGGCGCGGCGACCCGCTCAAGCTGGTGGTCTGGAAGAAAGCGGCGACCTCGCTGGCCACGGGCAGTGGCCATTTCGTCGTGCGCGACAACCAGCACCAGGCGCAGCAGGACCTGTGGCTCGATGCCAGCCACTGCGGCCTGGCAGAGCGAGAGGCCCAGCTCTCGCGCCTGACCGCCTGGGTGCTGATGGCCGACCAGCAAGGCCTGCGCTACGGACTGCGGTTGGGAGCGGCCAATGCCGAGCAAGCCGCTGACAGCGGTCCCGCCCACCGCCAGGCCTGCCTGCGCGCACTGGCGCTGGCCTAGGAGCAGCACGATGCCCTCTGTTTTCAACCCTGCCCACACCTCAGGCGCGAGCCGCTGGTCCAGCCTGCCACGCGAGGCGCGCGACACCCTCTTTTTGCTGGCCGTTGTGGGCTGGATACTGCTGCCGCTGACGGCCACCTTGCCGCTGTGGGCCTCGGCGCTCGCCTATGCCTTGCTCGCCTGGCGCGGCCGCATTGCGCTTTTGCAAAAACCGCTGCCCGGCCGCTGGCAGCTGCTGGCCTTACTGGTGCTGGTCGTTGGTCTGACCTTGTTCAGCTACCGCACCATCTTGGGCGCCGATGCCGGCGTCACGCTGGTCAGCATGCTGCTGACACTCAAGACCATGGAGCTGCGTGCCAAGCGCGATGCGATGGTCATTTTCTTCCTGGGCTTTTTTGCGCTGATTGCCAATTTCCTGCATTCGCAATCGCTGCTGACAGCCTTGGCCATTGCCATGGGCCTGGTGGGCTTGCTCACCGCGCTAGTCCATGCGCATATGCCCGTGGGGCAACCATCGCTCAAGTTTGCAGCGGGCCTGTCGCTCAAGATGGTGGCCATTGGCGCGCCACTCACGCTGGCGCTGTTTGTGCTCTTCCCGCGCATGGCGCCGCTCTGGGGGGTGCCCCAGAATCCGACGGCCAAGACCGGCCTGTCTGATGAGATGACCGTGGGCTCGGTGGCATCGCTGGCCCAGGACGAGGGCATTGCGTTTCGCGTCAAGTTCGACACACCGCAAAACCGGCCGCCCCCCGCCAACCAGCTGTACTGGCGCGGGCCGGTGCTGTCCGATTTCGATGGCACGACCTGGCGCGCGACGCCCAGCTTTCGCAATCCCGACGACCGGATGTTTGCCGACATCCGCACCGAAGGCGAGGCACTGCGCTACGAGCTGACCCTGGAGCCGCACCAAAAGCCCTGGCTGCTGACCTTGGACCTGACCCGAGAGGCGCCCGTGCTGCCACGCGGCCGCGCCTACAGCACCGGCGATCTGCAGTGGCTCAGCAACCGGCCCATCACCGAGGTGACCCGCATCGCTGTGGAGAGCCACACGCGCTACCAGTTTGGCATGCAGGCGGGCAAGCGCGAGCTGGCCTTCAACCGCCGGCTGCCAGCGAGCAGCAACCCGCGCACCCAGGCCTGGGTGGCGCAGCTGAGCGCCGAGGTGGGCGAGCGCCCCGACCGCAGCGCCCAACTGGTGCAGCGCCTGCTGGGGCAGCTGCGCAGCGGCGGCTACACCTATACGCTGGACCCGGGCGTCTACACAGGCCAGGCGGCCGACCAGTTCTGGTTCGACCGCAAAGAAGGCTTTTGCGAGCATATTTCCGCCGCCTTTGTGATTGCACTGCGCAGCGCCGGCGTGCCCGCGCGCATTGTGACCGGCTACCAAGGGGGCGAAGCCAACAGCGTCGACGGCTACTGGACCGTGCGCCAGGCCGATGCCCATGCCTGGGCTGAAGTGTGGCTGGGCGAAGAACAAGGCTGGGTGCGCTTTGATCCAACCGGCGCAGTGAGCCCTGGCCGTGTCGGGGCTGCACAGCGCCTCAACACCCCCAACTTCATGGGGTTCAGTGTCAGCAATGCCGCCACCATCAACGGGCTGCAGCGCATGCGCGCAGTCTGGGAGGCGGTCAACAACAGCTGGAACCAGTGGGTGCTGAGCTACACCCAGCGCGAGCAAATGGACATGCTCAGCAAGCTGGGCCTGTCCAGCCCCAACTGGATGGATCTGGTGCGCATTCTGGGTGGCCTGGTACTGGCGGCGGCCATCATCGTGGTGCTGGCCCTGCAGTACCAGCGCAGGCGCACAGACCCCTGGCTGGCCCTGCTGGGCCTGGCGCGCAAACGGCTGCGCCAGGCCGGCCTGCCCGAGGCTGCGCAGGGCCATGCGGCCACGCCACGCGCGCTGGCCCGCATGCTGCACGCCCAGGCACCCGAGGTGGCACCCGCCTTTGGCCAATGGCTCAAGGCCATGGAGCGCCAGCGCTACGCGCATGCCACCGGCGAGTCAGCGCCCAAGGCCGAGCTGGCAGCGCTTCGCAAACAATTACGACTTCTGCCCTGGTCCCGCCTGCGGGCCCTGGCAAACAAGGTATAAAACCCCATGCACCGAATTCTTCAGACCACTGTGGCCCTGCTTTGCGCCGGCCTGTGCGCAACGGGCGCCTACGCACAAAAGAACACGACCAACAAGGCCCGCAGCGCTGACTCCGCCCCCACCGCATCCAGCTATGCCAACCGGCCCGAGGCCGAAGCCTTTGTCCGCGAAGTCGCCGAGCGCCGCCATATCGATGAGGCCTGGCTGCGCGCCAGCATCAAGCAAGCCCGCTTCAACGCCACCGTGCAGCGCCTGATGACGCCGCGCACGGGGCCCGCTGGCGTCAAGAACTGGCGCGGCTACCGCAGCCGCTTTGTCGAGCCGATCCGCATACGCGCCGGCCTGCGCTTCTGGAACGAGAACGCCGCCACGCTGGCCCGTGCCGAGCAGACCTATGGGGTGCCGGCTGAGTACATCGTCGGCATCATCGGGGTCGAGACCATCTATGGCCAGCAGATGGGCAACTTTACCGTGGTCGATGCGCTGGCCACCTTGGCCTTTGACTATCCCGCCAGCCACCCGCGCGCGGCCGACCGGGCCAAGTATTTCCGGGGCGAACTGGAGCAGTTTCTTGCCACGGCCTACCTCACTGACAGCAACCCCTTCGATACGGTGGGCAGCTATGCCGGCGCCATGGGCATGCCCCAGTTCATGCCAACCAGCTGGTCCAACTACGCGGTCGATTTTGATGGTGACGGCAAGATCAACCTGTTTGGCAGCACGGCCGATGCGATCGGCTCGGTGGCCAACTACTTTGTCGCCCATGGCTGGCAACGCGGCATGCCGGCTTACTACGATGTGCAGGTGAACAGCACACCGGCACAGCTGGAGACCTTGCTCGCGCCGGATATCAAACCCAGCTTCAGCGCCGCCGAGATGGCCGCGCTGGGCCTGCGCATCCAGGCGCCAGGCGACCAGCACACAGGCCCGCTGGCGCTGATCGAGCTGCCCAACGCGAGCGCTGCGACCCAGTACGTGGTGGGCACGCCCAACTTCTACACCATCACGCGCTACAACCTGTCCAGCTTTTACGCGATGTCGGTGGTTGAGCTGGGTCAGGCGATTGCGCGTGCGCGCAGCGGTGCGCCCGCAGCGACGGACAGCGAGCCCGGCAGCGAGACCAGCAATTCTCCCACCGCCGAGGCTGCCGCCAAGGCCTATCTGCGCAGCAAGGCGCGCCAGCAGCGCACGCCCGACCCGGCCAATTTCAGCGCACCTTGATCGCTGGCCGGGCAATCCATATGGACGTGATCTGCAGGCTTTCAAGGCCTGCATTGCAAAAATAAAAGCCAGCAATTTTCTCTTGAAATTGCGGCTTCTTCATCCAACTATCAGTCATCGAGCAGCAAACCCGCTGCCCTGTTTCACAAGGATTGAAGATGATCATGACCCCTCTGATGCACCGCTCGGCCTACGCTGTCTCCCCATCCGCGATGGATGCCGCCTTGCAGCGTTTTCTGCAAGCCACTACCACGGGCACCACGAGCCAGGACACCGTGCAGCAAGACGGCTCCGTGTTCAGCATCGGCATCGATGTGCCCGGCCTGTCGCGCGAACAGCTGCGCATTGAGCTGCAGGACAAGACCGTGCGGCTGACCAGCATCGAAGGCGCACCACGCAGCATCCAGCGCGCCTGGAAGCTGCCTGCCAGCATCGATGCCGCAGCGTCCAAGGCCAGCCTGGAAAACGGCGTGCTGACCCTGGTGCTGAGCACCACCCAGCCAGCGACCCAAACCTTGGCGATTGCATAAGATCAGCGCAAGCACACCCACCGAGCAAAAGGGGCCTGAAAAGGCCCCTTTTGATTGCGTCACCGGTACATGACCAGCGCCAGTGACCGTCTATGCCGCAGTGGCGGGAGCCGGCGGCTGCTGCACGATGGCATCAAGCGGCCAGCGCGGCTTGACGTCAAAGGCATAGACCTTCTCGGCCTGCTGTTGCCCCGCTTCGATGCGCATGGCAGCCGCCATCGCAATCATCGCGCCATTGTCAGTGCACAGGTGCAGCTCGGGGTAGTGCACGCGGATGCCACGCTTGCGGCAGGCGTCGTTGAGCTGCTCGCGCAGCAGCCGGTTGGCCCCCACGCCGCCGGCGACCACCACGCGCTGCATGCCGGTCTCCTTCAGCGCATTCAGGGTCTTTTTCACCAGCACATCCACAATGGCCGCCTGGGTCGATGCGGCCAAGTCCGCCTTGCGTGCCTCCAGGCCATCGCCGAGCTTTTTGGCCTGGGTCAGCACGGCGGTTTTCAGGCCAGCAAAGGAGAAATCCAAATCGCCGCTGTGCAGCAGCGGACGCGGCAGCTTGAAGGCCTCCGGGTCGCCGCCCTGCGCCAGGCGGGACAGCTCGGGCCCGCCGGGGTATGGCAGGCCCAGCAGCTTGGCCGATTTGTCAAAGGCCTCGCCCGCTGCGTCATCGATGGTCTCGCCCAGAATCTGGTAGCGGCCAACGCCGTCCACGCGCATCAGCTGCGTGTGCCCCCCAGAAACCAGCAGGGCCACAAAGGGGAACTCGGGCGGGTCTTCGCTCAAAAACGGCGAGAGCAAATGGCCTTCGAGGTGGTGCACGCCCAGCACCGGCTTGTCCAGCGCAGCAGCCATGGCGCAGGCCACGCCTGAGCCCACCAGCAAGGCGCCCGCGAGCCCCGGGCCACGGGTAAAGGCAATCGCATCGATCTGCGCGAGCGTGCAGCCCGCGTCATCGAGCACTTTTTGTGTGAGCGGCAGCACGCGGCGGATATGGTCGCGGCTGGCCAGCTCAGGCACGACACCGCCGTAGGCGCGGTGCATCTCGATCTGGCTGTAGAGCGCATGGCTCAGCAACTCAGGCACCGTACCTGGGCCACGGGTGCGCACCAGGGCCACGCCGGTTTCATCACAGGAGGATTCGATCCCCAATATCAGCTCAGTCATGGGCCCAAAGTGTAGGCGCTCTGGGCCGCTTTTGCGCCCGGGGGCGGGGCTACCCTGGCGGGCCGCCAGGGTTTGCCGCTTGGGCAATGGGCTCAGCGCTTGCCGCCCAGCAGCGAGCCACCAATCTTCATCAGGTCGCTGACATCGAGTTTGCCGTCGCCATTCTGGTCCAGCAGCGAGCCCAGCAAGCCGCCACCCAGGCCGCCTTGCTGCTGCACCTGGGCTTTTTCCTGGCCCAGCGCATTGCCCAGCTGCGAGGAGTTGAGGCCACCCGACATGACGCGCTGCGCCAGGAACGACATCACCAGCGGTGCCAGCATCTTGAGCAGGTTGCCGGCATTGGCCCCCAAGCCTGTGGCCTGGCCTAGACTGGCCGAGGCCTGGTCTTGCTGGCCGCCAAAGATATGGCCCAGAATGCTGGCGCCATCCAGAGCCGCAGGCGATGCGGAACCGGCACCCGAGCCCGCAGCAGCGCCGCCGCCCAAAGCGCCACCGAGCACACTGCCCAGCATGCCACCCAAACCGCCCATGCCACCGGCTTGCGCCCCACCGCCACCACCCAACAGCGAGCCCAGCAGCCCGCCCAGGTCAGGGCCTGCGCCAGCACCGCCTGCAGCGCCGTGGTCACGCTGCAGTGCTTCGAACAAGGCACTGGCGCCGCCCGCGCTTTGCGCGTTGTTGCCCAGTGCGCCCAGCATCATCGGCACGGCCGCCTGCACGGCCTGCTCGGTCTGGGCCTCGCTCTGGCCCAGGCTTTGGGCCATCTGCTGGATCGGTGCGCCCTGCAGTTGCGCGAGGAGCTCATCGACCATAGAGGGAGATGCGGACATGTTCTTTCCTTTCAAAAGCCCAAAGGGCGTGGCACAGAATGCAGATAGTAGACGTTCAGCATGGCCGTGCAATACACAGGGGCGCAAATCTTCGTTAACCGGAACCATCTGCTGGCGCAGGCTCGGCATACCCGAGATGCCGGATGGGCTGATTTTTCTTATTACTTCCGTATATATAAAACCTAAAATAATGGGTGAACGCATTTTTTACTGCCATGGCCATACAGCACTACATCAAGGAAATCGGGCGCGGCGCACGCGGCGCCAAAGCCCTCAGCCGCGTCGAGGCCAGCGATGTGATGGCGCAGATACTCGATGGCCGGGTCAGCGACTATGAAATCGGCGCCTTTTGCATTGCCATGCGCATCAAAGGGGAAACGGCCGAAGAGATGTGCGGCCTCTGGGATGCCGTGCATGCGCGCATCGCCCGCTTTCACAGCCCAGCCGCCTTGCCCACCGTGGTGCTGCCCAGCTACAACGGCGCGCGCCGCCTGCCCACCTTGACCCCGCTGCTGGCCTTGCTCCTGGCGCGCGAAGGCCTGCCGGTGCTGGTGCATGGCATGCAGACTGAAGCGAGCCGCATTTCGGCCTTTGCGGTGTTCGAGCGCCTGGGTTTAGTGCCCCGCGCGCAGACTGGCACCATTGCCGCATCGGAAGTGGCCTTGGTGCACACCGCCACCTTGCTGCCCGCGCTGGCCAAGCTGCTGGCGGTGCGCCAGCTCATCGGCCTGCGCAACCCGGGGCATAGCATTGCCAAGCTGCTGCAGCCAGTGCAAGGACCGGCCGTCTTGCTGGGCAGCTACACGCACCCGGAATACCTGCCGATGCTGCAAGCCACCTTGGCCGAGCTGCAGACGAATGCCCTGCTCTCGCGCGGGCTGGAGGGCGAAGTCTGCGCCGACCCGCGCCGCAGCCCCCAGTACGACGGCTTTGTCGCAGGCCAGCACCAGTTGCTGCAGGCACGCAGCAGCGGCACCGACAGCCAGGTGCCCGGCTTGCCCAGCGAGCGCGATGCGGACACCACCGCGCGCTACACCGAGGCCGTGCTGGCCGGCCAATTGCCGGTGCCCGCCGCCTTGGCCCAGCAAGTGGAACATGTGCTGGCCATCGCCCAACAAACACAACCAGCTCCCCAAGCCTCCCACCATGACTGACAGCAGCCTGCCCTCTCTTACTGCACGCCCGCCGGCTGATGCGCCATTGCCAGGCCAGGGCCAGTGCACCCTGGTCGGTGCCGGCCCGGGCGACCCGGACTTGCTCACCATCGCTGCCGCCAAGGCTTTGCAGCGCGCCACCGTGCTGTTGGTGGACGACCTGGTCAATGATGCCGTGCTGCAGTGGGCGCCCGCTAGTGCCCGCATCGTCCATGTGGGCAAGCGCGGCGGCTGCCAGAGCACGCCCCAGGCCTTCATCCAGCGCCTGATGCTGCAGGAAGTGCAAGCCGGTGAGAACGTGGTGCGGCTCAAAGGCGGCGACCCCTTTATCTTTGGCCGGGGCGGTGAAGAGGTGGAGTTTTTGCGCGCCCACGGCATCGAGCCGCGCATCATCAATGGCGTGACCGCCGGGCTCGCCGCGCTGACCAGCCTGGGCGCCCCCTTGACCCACCGCGACCATGCGCAGGGCGTGGTGTTCATCACGGGCCACGCCAAGCCAGGCGGACAAGGCCCCGATTGGGCGCAACTGGCGCGCACGGCGCACGATGCACGCCTGACCCTGGTGATCTACATGGGTGTGGCCAGTGCCGAGGCGATCAGCCAGGGCCTGGGCAGCGGCTTGCCTGCCGATACGCCGGTGGCCATCGTGCAGCATGCCAGCCTGCCCCAGCAGCGCCATGCAATCACCGACCTGGCACATTTGCCCGCCACGATGGCCCGCGACAAGCTGGCCAGTCCCAGCATCATCGTCGTGGGCGATGTGGTGCAGTGCGTGGCACTGGCGGCCCAGGCAAGCCGTACCATCGGTCCAGCAGGCCACCGAGATTTCTCCGAGATTTGCGGATACGATAGCCATTCGAGCGTGGAAGACAGGGCATCCATAGCGTAAAGTAATTGATCTTTACATATGCACAGATTGTTTCTCCACGTCCCAACCATAAGACGAGGAGCACCTAGCATATGCAAAGACAACGTACCTGGCGCCTGTGCGCCGCGGCCCTGGCGATCACCGCACTGACCGCCTGCAAGACCGAATTGGGCCCGGGCGACGGTGGTGGCACCAACCCCAATCCCAAGCCCTATCCCACGCTCGACGGCAATGCACCGCAAAGCTTTTCCCTCAGCAGCATCGACGGCAAGGCCGCCAATACCACCGAGAGCTTTGATGCCGCCGTCGCCCAGGATGCCAACTTCATCGCTGTCGACCTGGTGATGAGCAAGGACGGCGAATTGGTCGCCCTGGCCTCGCCCGACATCACTGATATCACCGACGTCTCCAGCCGCAGCGTCTATGCCAACCGCAAGACCTTGCGCCTGATCGATGGGCAGTCGCGCCAAGGCTGGTTTGCCTCTGACTTCACCCTGGTGGAGCTGCAAAGCCTGCGCGCCAAACTGCCCGCATCCACCACGCCACCGGTCGGCGCCAACAATGGCCGGATCCTGTCTCTCAATGATGTGATCGCCTACGCCAAGCGCCAGCGCAAGACCGTCGGCCTCTATCTGCAGACCTTGAACCCCACCTACCACAGCCAGCTGGGCCTGGCCATGGAAGACAAGCTGCTGGCGGCCTTCACCGCCGCGGGCTACACCCAGGAAACGGCACCGGTGATCGTGCGCTCGTTGGAAGTCGCCCACCTCAAGACCTTGCGCGCCAAAACCCAGGTTCGGCTGGTGCAGATGATCAATGGCAATCCGGAGCTTGCAGCTGACGGCAGCATCCTTCTGTCGGCACCCAATGCACAGCCCTATGACTTCACGATGGCCGGCGTCTCGACCACCTATGCCCAGATGGTGACTGCCGACGGCCTGGCCCAGATCAAGACCTATGCCAACGGCATCTCGCCGTGGAAGCCTTACGTCATCTCCGCCCGCTACCTGGACAAGAATGGCGATGGCCAGCCCGATGACCTGAATAACGACGGAAAGTGGGACTACCGCGACCGCGAAATGATGCCGCCTACCAACCTGGTCACGCTGGCACACGCGGCCAAGCTCTTTGTCCACCCCTGGGCCTACCGCAACGACGCCACCCTGCTGGCCAGCGACTTCAAGGGCAAGGTGGCGGCCGAGTACAAGCTGTTCTATGAAGTGGGCGTGGATGGCGTGTTCAGCGACAGCCCCAGCGACGCCAACAAGGCACGCTAAGCGGCGCAGCCGGCGCGGATCAAGACCTGACAGGACCTGATCCAGCCGATGCAGGCAGTCCCTCAGTGGCGCTGCCCACCAGGAAAGAGAAAAAGGCAAGGTTCAACCCTTGCCTTTTTCCATGGAACCGTTGCGTATCGCCCAGCAAAACCGGGCCCAACGCCTCGCAGCGATACGGGCCGAGGGGCCAGGCGTCAGCCGGTCTGGCGCGTTGTCTGCGCAAAACGGCGTGCCAGCTCCTTGCGCAGTTCCTTGCGCGTCAGCGCTGCGTCCCAGCGGCGCTTCTCATCATCGGTCTCCGGCTGCAACGGCGGCACGGGCACCGGCTTGCGCTGGTCGTCCACCGCCACCATCGTGAAAAAGCAGCTGTTGACATGGCGCACGCTGCGCTCACGGATGTTCTCGGCCACCACCTTGATGCCGATCTCCATCGACGAGGTTCCGGTGTAGTTGACGCTGGCGTAGAACGACACCAGCTCGCCCACATGGATGGGCTCCAAAAACATCACCTGGTCCACGCTCAAGGTCACCACATAGCGCCCCGCATAGCGGCTTGCGCAGGAGTAGGCCACGTTGTCGAGCTCGCGCAAAATGGCGCCGCCGTGCACATTGCCCGAGAAATTTGCCATGTCCGGAGACATCAGCACCGTCATCGTGAGTTGGTGGTGAGGTAAACGCATGGGGACGATTGTAGGCAGCGCAGCAGACAGCGGAATGCAGCGGTTGCAAACCCCTGAGCCCACTCGGAAATGCGGCGCACCCGGTCTGCCATCGCGATGCAAGCTGCATACCGGGCTGGACCTCGCGCATGCCAACGCCAGCCCAGCGCGCCGCACTCATCCGGCATAGGCATTGCGCGGCTGCTCAGAGCCATGCTTTACAAAGACCTTGTAGCAGCCAATGAGGACGTAATCGCCAGAGTAGAGCACCTTGCGGCGCATGCGCATGCCATTGACGAAGATGCCGTTCATGCTGTGGTGGTCCTCTATCGACAGCACGCCCGCGCGGTAGTAGAAGGCGCCGTGGTCGCGGCTGACCGCAGGGTTGTCCAGGCAGATGGCATTGCCAGCGCCTCGGCCAAAGGTCGTGTAACCGCTTTTCAGAATCAGCGAATGAAGCACCACCCTGTGCGTGATGAAAACAAGGACTTCGGGCAACATATTCCACCTCCTCCGTCCGACCGGATCACCGGTCGGCACCGCAATCCCAGCATGTAGCTAGAACAAATTATCAATCGATTTATAAGAATAGATTGATAATAAATTACAACCCGGATGGATAGCACGAAACGCTAGGGAATATCCCGAGGTATCAATTTTCTCTATCGCCTGGCAAGACGTACTTTTTGCAGCCAAGAAGGCATGGCACGAGCAGCCAGCACGACACACCCGCTGACATAAAACGCGCCTTGATGGCTGGGATGCGGCCGCTGCGACCGGCTAGGTGGCGGCAGCACTCAGGCGTGAGTCGCCAGAACCGGTAGCGACGAAGATGAGGCGATGCTGCGCATGCTTGGCGCCGCCATGTCATTTGTCGATGGCAGCTTTGGCAAGCGCACCGGGCGCTGAACATCGAACACACACAGCAAAATGCGCCAGAGAATAGACATCAGTGCGTCTATCCATTTGGAGAGCGCTGTCCATCCCAGGGAGCTCCGCATGCCCCTAACTCGACCGCTGATGACGCATATGCCTGCTGATCGCCCTTCACCTCCCTCAGGCCGTTTTTCCTTTTTGATATGTCGAACACGCAGTGGAACGTCACCCCGCCACCGTAAAATCTTCAGGTTAAACGCGGCGCATCTCGTGGCGATCACAACCCATGCAGAAAAAGGGGCAGGATGACTTGGCATTGATTAACTGTAACGAATGCGGCAAGCAGATTAGCGACCAGGCGTCTAGCTGTCCTCATTGCGGAGCGCCCGTGGCAGGCAATCCAGCAGCGCCATCAGTAGCAGCACCATCAGTAGCCGCCTCATCCTTGGCTGCAGAGACGGTCAAAAATCCGTCGACGTTTAAGTACATCCTCTACGGAACATTCGTTGTCGTTGTCGCAATCAGTTGCATGAGCGGGGGCAAAACGAGCAATACCCCGCGTGAGTTCAACGCAAACGAAGCCATATTCTTGTGCCAACACGCGATAAAGCAGGTGTCCAGGGATCCAGAGAAAGCCGAGGTTCCATTGGTGTCCAACGTTGGCTCTGGTGATGAATATGTGTTTGTGTGGGGGCCGCAAACAAAGCTCACGCGCTTACGCAATGGACTTGGGCTTGAGGTTGGCGTACCAACCGTATGCAAGGTCAGCCACACCAAAAAGAATATGACCTCCCTCTCAGTCGATGGCAAAACGATCTTCTGACGTGCAAATCTCCAAGTGAACCGCCTCCGGGCGGTTTTTTGTTGGTCGGGGCATCCCTGTTCATGGCCCGCACAGTTCAGCTGGCGCTCCATGTCTACCGGTTGAAGTGTTTGTGGCTGGTCGAAAACCCCAGCCCGCATCGGTGCTGCGCATGGCGCCTATCCTGCAGGCCTTTTAGCCCGCGCGCCGCCATAGCAGCTTCGCCCAGCCTTGGCCTTCCAGGCCTTCCTGAACGTCGGGGAAGATCCGTTTGTCCTGACCCACCCCGCCAGAGATGCCCTACTGAGCAGCTCACGGCTGGCACCTGGCCGAACGCAGCAGACAGAAGGGGCATTCCGTGGAATGCATTTCTATCGTCCTATTCCAAGTGAGCACGGGAGCCTGGAACAGGCCAAACTCGAACGCTTTATGGCGCAAAACTGCAACTTTCCAGCAGCGGAAGCAAGGCGCGAGCAGAAATTGAAAAACCCTTGCAGGTTATTCACTTGCAAGGGTTTCAATTTGGGGTGGCTGATGGGGCTCGAACCTATACAGGAGCCCAACTTAGGGGGTTCAAGGGTACTTTATCACTTTGCGGCAGAGCCAAACGGTCCCCTTGAATTCCCCAAAACTCCCCAGAAAAGTCCCCTGGGCTAATGGCCATCAAGACGTAGCAATCGACAATAATTTCTTTCAGGCCCAGGTTGTAGGAGCGTCGCCGCGCACCTCCGGCTTCACAGCAAGGCAACATCCACCCCACCCAGCAGCTCGCAGACGCGGGCTTTTTTACGTCTAGTGTTTGTGATTGCGGGATATCCCTGTCACTAGTTTCAGTGATAGACAATTCGCAACAATCTGTTTACATTTATAGCTTTATAGAAAATTGTGAACCTCATCGCCTGACCTGTCCAAGGGGCCTTGCCTTCAAACAGTTCAAAGCCTTGAATCACCACCTTGAAGGATGTGTTCATCCGCTTCAATTTGGAGCTCAACTCTCAGGAGAAAAAATGAAAGTTAAGACTCTTTTGGCTACAGCTGGATTAGTGTTCTCAGTCCAATCTTGGGCAATCGAGACCACCGGCTGGACATGCAGCAATCTGATTGGATGTGGGACTTCAACGGCCGACGGTGTAGTCACCGATGCTCCTGTAGCAGGTACTACTGGCTACGCATGGGTGAGTACTCAAATAAATGCCGATGGCTCTAGCCCTGATGATTTTGACTTGACCAAGTTGCCCACCGGCGTACCGAATACAGAAGTCAGGAACGGCGCAACATATACTTCCCCACTCTTTGCAGTTCCTGCAGCCGGTGCACCCATTAGCTTTCAATTCAACTATGTCACTAGTGATGGGGCAGGTTTTTCAGATTTCGCTTGGGCAAGGCTTCTAGACGGATCTGGTAATGAAGTTGCGCTACTTTTCACAGCGCGTACAGATCCAGTGGAATCGGTAGTGCCAGGTAACGGAATGCCTCCGCCCCAAGCAACACTCACTCCGCCAAGTGTGCCGATCATTGCGGGCGCTCCGACTTGGTCTCCATTGGGGACTGCTGGAGGCGGCACGGGTTCATGCTACGACGCAGGATGTGGCTACTCGGGCTGGGTTGAAGCTACATACAATGTTCCTGCGGCAGGATCCTACCGACTTGAAATCGGAGTGGTCAATTGGTCTGACAATGGTCAGCAATCCGGTTTGGCGGTTGACGGACTTCTGGTTGCTGGCCAGCTACCCTCAAGCTTGGCTTTGACGAATCCCGGAACATTGCCAGCCTTTACCAAGCCTGTGTACTCTGGATCAGTTGCAAACCCCGGCACATCAACCACTGTCGACCTAGTTGTTACTGGTCCTAATGGGTACGTCGAAAACATTCAGGCTACTCTGAATCCCGACAATACCTACAGTATTCAAGGTGCAGGTTTGCCTGCTGGTCAGTACTCTGTGACCGCAACACTCACCGGTACAAGTAGCACTCAAACACAAGACTTTACGGTGACAGCGCCTCCTCCACCGACTGCCCCTCAGACAGTCCCTACTATAGGTGGTGTCGGCCTGCTGCTTCTCTCTGGGGTAGTCGCCGGATCCATGGGCCTCATGCGCCGACGCAAGTCGAACTGATCAAAAGCCCTCTTCAGAGGGCTTTTTTGTCTTTAGGCCCCTGGGACAAAGCGGAGAGTCATCTTGTGCTGACATGGGCTATAGAAAAAGGACTACAAAACAAGACTCCAAAAATAGAGGCTGCACCTACCACTGATTGATACCATTTGACACAAATGTCAAATGAAAATACAAAAACACCATTGGAAGGCAGACTCTCTCTCGGACTGGTGAGGATCCTCGCAAAGAACAATCTACACACAGTTGAGGCAGTCAAGCGAGCGTACCCCGAGAGGCTGCTGCGTATGCCAGGCGTTGGCATAGTGCGCTTTCGAATGATCGAAGCCGAGTTGATTCACACCGAATCGTATAAACCCCTGTTTGCTGCACCCCCATTTCCCGAAGTGCCTGGCTCGACCCTGAAAAACTCGCCGTTACCGCTGGCCGTCGTGCGCCGCTTGGCGCGAAACGGGATTCTCACTGAGCAGCAACTTCGCGACGCATACCCCGAAAAGCTGATGAGGATCAGCTCTTTCGGGCTCGGCTCCCTGCGCGAGGTCGAGCGGATCTTCTTTCCTGGGCATCGATATGATCCGCCTACAGGTAAGCAGCCGCCTCCCACTCTTCCAGATTAAGTCATCGATTTGCTGAATTAGTTTTCAAGTTCAGTGCGCTTAGATCTATGATGATGTTCATGCCGGAAGAACTACAAAATGATGCCATTTTGGGCGATTTGCTTCCCAAGTATGTGACACGGGTTCTCGCGCGGAACGGAATCACAACAGTTGATGGGGTGCGAAAGGCCTATCCACTCGATCTGCTAAAGATGCGAGGCATGGGACAGCTCCGATTCAAACAAATCGAGACTGCACTGTTCCCAGGCAGCTCGTACACTCCAGCACGAATATCCTCCCCAATTCGCCAAACCAAGGGCTCATCCCTTAACGGCATCCTCTCCCCGGGTACGGTTCAAGCGCTAGCTCGCGGCGGCATCATGACGGTCGAGCAACTTGTGGGGCTGGAGCCAGAGGGTCTGTTGAAGATCAGGGGGTTGGGTGTTGCAAAGCTCAGGGAGATCGAAAAGATCTTCTATCCCAGTCAACACTACGAGATCCCGCGCAGCAGGAGGCAGGCTCCAACGCTTCCTGATAGCATGGGCAACGCGCCAAAAAGCATTTGAGCTCTCACCCGCCGACATCTATGATGCTCAGCATGCAACACGACTCGCAACCCGAAACACCCCTGGGCGACGTTCTTCAGCCCCGAGTGAAGCGAATTCTTGAAAGGAATGGGATTCATACGGTGGAAGCGCTGCGCAGCGCCTATCCGCATCAACTCGTAAAGATGTGGGGCCTGGGCATGTACCGCTTCCGAACGATTGAGAAAGCGTTCTTCCCAGGGAAGTCGTTCACACCGGCACGGGTCTATTCGCCGGTGCGACACATCCACGGCTCATCACTTAATGGCGCCCTCGACCCGTCCATAGTCATGGCCTTGCTGAGCGCTGGAATCACGACTCCTGAGCAGCTGAAGGCGGTGACGCCGGCAGCGCTTCTCAAGATCAAGGGCCTCGGTGTGAACAGGCTGAGGGAGATCGAGAGAGCTTTCTTTCCAGGACAACACTACGAGATCCCGCGCGTCAGGAAGCAGGCGGCAGTGGACGACGCTGCCTGACTTGTGACTGGGGGGGGGCGCCTGTAGTCCGCCACTTAGAGTGGCCCACAAACGAAAAAAGAGCCTCCCCAGTGCCGTAATGGCGCCGGGGAGGCTTTTTCTATTTCTGGCTGCAGGCCTGGTCGCTATCGTCACCGCTCAACCGGCGCTCAATGTTCACCTGGTCGCACAGCGCGGCTACTTCGGCGTCTCGCCGTCTAAGGTCGCCTCCGAGGCTTGCGACCACGCCGAGGCCTTCTGCAAGCTGGCGGTCGAGGGCAGCGGCTTTATCTGCAAGATCGCTGCAGGCAGCGGCGTCGGCTTGGGCTTGCGCGCGATAAGTGGCGGCTCGGCTGTCGGTGTCGAGGTGCAGCCGCTCAGCACGGACAAGCTCAGCGCGCACATCAACATCAATGCCAGTCTTGAGGTTCGCCAGGCGGTCGGCGTTGTAGATCGTGTCTTGGGCATGCTTGCTCTCCTTGATCGCGGTTTGGCTTTCATCTGCTCGAGCGGCTTCCGCCCGTGTGGCTTTGCCCTGGGACTGCTCGGCGCGCAGCTCGGCGATGGTCTTGCTGGCCTGCCAGCCTTTGACCACCCAGCCGGAAGCGAATAACGCCGCGGCGATAACTGCGGCCACAGCGGCTTTGATCTGCCAGGTCATAAGCCAGCCTCACAAATCTCGCCATTGGCATCGCCGCGGCTCTGCAGCCCAGGCAGCACCACCGACACCCCGTTGACCGTGCCGCGATTCCAGCGCGGGTTCTCGCGGCATGCGCCCACCACATCACCCGCATTGGCCTTGCGCAGCAGCGTCGAGGTATACAGCGCGCCATCGCCCTTGTTGTGGATGAAGTCGATGAACACAGCCTGCTGCAGCGGGGTGTAGGTGGTCCAGAGGCGGAACATGCCCATGGCCGTACGCTCAGCTGCCAGGTATCGGATGCGCTCGAGCGCGTAGCAGTCGGCTGGCGTGTAGTACCGATCAGCCACCACGGCCCGGCCGGTGATGCCGTTACAGACAGTCAGCGGCTGACCCTTGCCCAGCTTGTCCACGTAAGGCGTGCCAATGTGCCGGTAGCTGCTCTCGTAATAGCTGCCCATCACCATGGCGATCTTGACTGCCTGGGAGGTGCCTGAGTCAGCAGCCACAGCCTGGATATAGTGATTCTGCTCGGCCATGGCCTGAGCGGCGGCCTTGTCGCGCTCGACTGCCACGTAGCCGCCACCGCCTGCAGTCAGCACGGCTAGCGCCATCAGGCCAGCGCGCAATGCGTTTGGGACTCGGCTCATAGATCGGCCCTCTGCGTCTCTGACATCGCGTTGAACTCTTGCTGGGTGATGATGTAGCGCTTGCGCGGCTTCACCCATCCCCAGCGCTCAAACGCCGGCCGCCACAGCTTCTTCCAGAACCACTCGCAGATGAGCAGAACCGTATAGAGTGCGGCCACGATAGAGGCGATGGTCCCCCACGGGATGGAGTTCACCCAGAACCATGTCTCAAAGCTGGAATTGACTGTGGCCGCCTGGGCGATCTTGTCTGCCACATCGGCTTGCGCGGCCGTGGCCAACGTCACCGCACTGGTTGCCTTTGCGATCGGCATGCTGATGTCTGTGCTCTGCATCGAGAGACTCCCTCAGAAATAAGAAAACCCGCCGAAGCGGGTCGTGTTGTGTGTTGTTGGCGGAGGGTTACAAGGTCTCAGCGTAGCCAAACAGCTCAAAGAGATCAGCCTCAGTCAGATTCAGGCCTGCTGCCAGCGCGAGCACCGTGGGGCTATCTGACTCGATAGCCGCCGATCCCTGCCAGTCCACCAGGGCCCGGTAGCGGTTCACCTCATCGGGGATCATGCTGATTTGCGCCTCAATGTCCTCGTTCTTGATGCCCTTCATGTCGAACAGCGCAAGCAAGGCCTGGCGCTTAGTTACCGTGACGCGCGCAGCGTCTCGGGCGGCCTGCTCGGCTGCCAGGCGCTCGGCCTCCAGCTGGGCCAGCTCCTCTTCGCTGAGCGGCACGACTTCCCACTGCTGCAGGTAACCGTCCTCCGTCTCCAGAGGCTCGACTGGCACGGCTTTATGGGTGGCTGGATCGATCTCAGGCGGATCAGCTGGCGTGATGAGCACGTATCGCTCCGGCGCCTCAAATGGCACGGGAAACGACATGTTGTGCGCGTGCCTGGCGATGATGTCTGCCGGGCTGAGCCCGAACTCTCGGGTTTCTTTGTCGAAGTACATGCGACCTCCTTATCGGGTTCGGCCGAGGATCGAACCAGCGGCCAGAATGTTCACGTTCGCAATGCCGTCGATGGCATAGCCCGCCAGTTCACCGGTCGTGGTCCCGTAGTAGTTGGAGCTTTCAAACGATCCGCTGGTCGATGCTGAGCCGCCGCTATTACCCGTCATCCCAATAGCTCCACCTGTGCCGCCACTGCCGCCTGTGGCAGTGCCTTGGGTTGTTCCACCGATATTTGGCCCTCCGACCGTCTGGGAGCTGCCAGAGCTGCCACTACCGGCCGGAAGCATCACCGGAGGATTTGCGCCGTTGAAACCTGCGCCGACACCTCCAGATCCCCCCGTTCCAGTGGCCACATAGCCAGTGCCCCGGAAAATATTCACGCTCTGGCCTTGGCCCCCCTGACCACCGCCGCCAAAAATGACGCCGCCAGCGTTGTCCAGGTTGAACTTGCTCGTTGCAACGAGACCTGTGCCGCTGTTGTAGATGCCACCCACGCGGCCACGCACCACCAAGGTGAGCAGCCAGTCGGGGAGGTTTGACACGGTGAGCGTTGCCACATCCACACCAGCATTGATGGTGCAGTACAGCGGCTCATAGCCAACCCAACCCGCAGAAATAGCAAGAGCCCGGATATCCGGGCTCCTGACGCTGGCCGCAATGGTGATGTACACCGGGCCTTTAATGAGTAATGGTCGGTACGCCATATCAGTAGTTTGGCAGGTAGGAGCCCAGCCACTGATCCGCTCCAGTGGACTGCGGCCGGCGGAACTGAAAGATGTGAATCTTGCCCGTCTGCAGGTTCTGCGGAGCTAGGCCGCCAACCCAGCGGACGTTTGCCGGCCATGAGAGCGTCCCAGCCGTCAGACTCACCTCCAGCTCAAACAGCATGCAGTCGACAGGCCGGTTGATAAAGGTGAACGCCAAAGAGGCAAGAACTGACGCGTGGAAGTAAGAGCGCTTGGATAGGTCGCACACCCCACCGGTCGCTGGAATTGCCAACGGGGCCTGAGCTTGTTGTGCTGCTGATGCCATTTATTTAAACCTCCGACGGTATGCCAGTATCAAAACCATTTACCAATTGCAAAGTGACGAGCGACCCCAGAACCTGAGACTGATGCCCCACTAAACGGGAAAAAGGCAGAAGCAGAGACAGTTACATCCGAAGGTCCGGTTCCGACAATCCGGCCAGAAATACGAACCTTGTGGTCCGAAAATGGTGCTGCCGCAAATGCAATAGGGAAATTCCAAACTTGGCTGTCATAAAAAAACCCGTCTGCTGGGCCGGCGAGATTGAACGACCTGCTGTCTGTGTGGGTGCAAATTTGCGTGCCATCTGCAAAGCGGAGGTAATAACCATTTGCATTGCTACCACTCGCCACCACGGGGATGCCATTCAAGTTCAACCCGCCAGTGAAGTTCTGTAGCGCCGTCCAAGTGTTGGCTGAGGCGATGGCCGGCTGGGCGGCGGTGTACGCCGTGACCCCGTTGATACGCACCCAGTCATTCGACGCAGAATCGAACTGCAGTGCGATCTGCCAGTTCAGCACGTTCATCACGTAGTCTTCGGCATCCCCGCAGATGGTCTTGCCATTGCGCTGAATCACTGGGGTCAGGGCGCCGGAGACATTCACCGCTCCCACCACCATTCCATGAAACGGATTGGCGGGCAGCAACAGCACTGAGCCAGCAGCGCTCATGCGGTAGAAACCTCGATCCGCCGCAATTGTCGTACCGGCAGGGCAAGGCAAAACGGTGAAATCGTTGCGGCTCACCTCGCCCCAGTAGGTAGACCCCAGGGCCGGGGCTTGGGTCGTAACGTTGGCCAGGTTCAGCTTGAGATACCACAAGCGCCCCAGGTGGGTGACAGTGGCTGGAACATTCAAAGCACCGGAGAGAGTTGACCACTCCCCTTTGTAGTTCGCTGCTGCAAAGGCACCATTTGCTGCTGTTTGCACATCGACAAGGCGATCAGCGGCGGCTTGTGCATATTCACTTGCGTCAACTGCCATCTGAAAAGAGAGATCTGCGTTGTCATACGCATTTTGGCCGATTGCCGCAATGCGATTCCCGAAGCCCGGCATGGCCGATCCCCAATCAAAAGCCATGTCGTCATACGCTGACTCAGGCGTGTTCGGTCCGGGAAAAGGCGGCAATTGCGGATCAATTGGAGGTACTGGAGTTGCCATTTAGACAATCCCTTTCACAAAAATATTGGCTTTGGTAATGGCCTGGTTCTCGGGCGAAAGGTCCGAGGTCACAAAACCAACCGAGCTGAGATAGCGAAACTTTTCCTGCCGGCTGGCAAACACGGACACGGGTGTGTCTTTGAGCTGCACCAGTGCTGACCAGATGCGGTTTGCGTCCTCGGGGTTGACGGCCACGGGCAGCGTCAGATTCGTCGCACTGCCCCGAGGTACTTGCCTGTAACGCCCATCTGCCCCCTCCGTTCGGGTCGTGTAGTTCACGACTTCTGCCCGTGCCGTGTACAGCACGCCGGGGCGTCCAGTGAAGAGGCCCATGGTCACCCATGAGCCTATTGAGAAGAAGCCCACACCTACATCGTCTGTCGCACCGCCCGTCACCTCCAGCGTCACCAGCACACGGGGGCGCAGTGTGATCCCGTCCACCCGGAAGCTGGTTACTGGCGTTTTAGGCCCATAGAGGTAGTTCCACAGCGACGGACGCGAGGCGCGCAACGAGCGGTCAATGGGTGGACTCAAGTCCTCTCCGGTATCCGCATCCTTAACGGTCAAGGTGAGCCGGTTGCCAATAGGGTTGTGCACCGCAATCCCAGAGACAAAGCGCATGAACAGCACATATTTGGCCGAACCTTTGCGCCCCACCCCGGCTGTCTGCACCTCGTTATCAAAAGGCGCCCAGCGGTTACTCGGCCGCATGTCCTCCCAGGCGCGCTGGTCGATATTCGGCGGCACGGTTGCATCCGTGGGAACAACAGCGCACTTCCATACGCGCCTTTGATATACCCGCTCAGCACCTACAGCCACCACCTGGCCCGATGTCCATGCCACCTCACCAGCAGTCGTGTCCACCTCGGGCACGGAGCCCGGGCGAAACGCTGCATCGGTGACGGGATTGGGGACTAAGACAATTGCCATGTCCCTTCCTTTCTACTGTTGAAGGCGAAGCCGATTCACAACCTCAACGGCCATGACCGACCCGTCATTGGTCACACGGCCCAGGTTGTCGGACAGCTTGCGGGCATGCTCATTGACCGACACCACGACAGCCTCGACGCGCAACAGGATTGCCTCCACACGCGCCGCGCCAGCTGCCGAGTCCGGGCCGCGAGACTGAGTGCGAACCGCCTCCATCAGCGCACGGTTATCCGCTTCTGGGATGATCCGTTCGCCTCGGTGGATGTTCGCTGTCATGTCGAAAGGCACGAAGTTCGTGCCCACCGCGAAAGATGCGCGCTTGCGCCACTGGCCCAGCTTTGCATCCCACTCAAACTCGCCGCTGGTCTTGAACCGCTCAAACTCCGCAAGGGAGTAGCCATTGCTGTTCATCTGGCCGGTGCTGTTGTAGGTGGTCTGCCCTGCTGGGGTCTGGCCGATCTCTCCATTGCTGAAGATGGCCCGCCCGTCAGCAGTCAAGCCCACTACCGTGACCCGATTGGAGCCGGTGACCGATCCGCCGAGACTTCCGCCGCCAGTCGGTGTGGTGGTTGGTTTTGCCCCGCCGCCATCCAAGCCAGCCTTGGCTGCCTCTTCCTTCTTGATCCGCTCCTGCTCCTTGGGATCCAGCAGCTTGTAGAGCGCGTTGACGGCGTCGGTAACGCTTAGTGTCGCGTCCACCTGGTCTTCACCAAAGGTCTGCCAGAAGGTCTGGATATCATCCAAGCGCTTGAGCTGCGAAGTGGCCAGGTCGATTTGCTTTTGCGCATCGGTCTTGGCCAACTCTGCGAACTCGCCCAGCTCGTCCAACTGGCCCGCAAGCACCTTCTTGTCATAGTCAAGCTCCGCCTGGGTGGCGTAGTTGTCCATGACGAGGCCGCCCGTGGCCGCGTTGATCGCGCTTTGCGTCTGGTCGTAGTCACCAAACCCTAGACCTCGGCGAGCGTTCTCAAGCGCCTGCTCGATGTACACCATGCCAGCCGCCGCCTGCGAGTTCGCCATGTCGTCCACGCTCGCACGCAGAGACTTGGCGCTGCCCTTGAACAGGTCCACATAGCTGGACGCCTTTGTGAAGGCTTCCTTTGCGTCCGCTGCAAACTGGTTCCAGTACTCCTTTTCACGGGAGATGGCGGCCTGCAGGTTCTGCTGGGCCAGCGTCTTGGCGGCCTCATCGGCCTTGGCCTTGTCCTCGGTGTCCCAGATCTCAACCTGCAGTTTCACCAGCTCTGGATCGTTGAACTTCTCCAGCTCCTTGATCTGCTTGGCGCGCTCCAGGCGGGTTGCCTCCGCATCGTTACCCTTCGCGCGCAGCAGTTGAATCTGCAGATCGCCCTTGAGCGAGGCGATGTTCTCGGCCGACGTGTAGATCATGTCGAACACATCCACGAGACCCAGCAAGCTGGCAAAGAGCTTTTGGCCCTCTTCCGTGCTTTTGTCGATCCCGTTGATGTATTCCTTGAACGCCTCACGGCTGGCCGGCATGGTCTCGATGCCCAGCTTTTTGAGCTGGTCGTTTAGCAGTCGCGTCTGGTTCTTCACCTTCTCTTGGTCGGTGTAGAACTTGTCGTAATAGTTGCCGGTCGCAGCCGAGAACTTATCAGCGCCGCCGAATGCGTCAATGATGTCCGAAGCCATGTCAGCGCCAGCCAGCGACGTATCCATGAGCGTAAGCCCAAGCATGTCAAAGACCGAATTCACGCTATACAGAGAGTCAGACAGTCGGGTGAGCGCCTGCACTGCCGTCTCACCCGTTCGCACGTATTCGCTCATCACGAATACCTGCTCAGTGATCGTCTCCGTCACTTCTCGACCTATGCGGCCATACTGCTGGGTGTCGCCGTCAGTGGGCAGCTCCACGTTGTCCCACACCGTGCGGGTGACTTCACGGGTCTGCTCTTCCCAGTGGCCGAGCACCGAGCGGGCCAACTCCTCATTGGCTTGCGCCAACGCCTGCTGGACCTTGGCCGACGCCTCCTCTTGCGTGAGTCCTGTCAGCTCAAGTCCTTTGCCGCCCGTGTCCGGGTGGATTTCATCCAGGCCCAGGGTCACGCGCATCGCGCGGATCGCATCGCCGTCAAGCCCCAGGCTGTCGGCCCGAGAGGCAGTGTCCTCGCGCATGCCCAGGAACGCATCCTGCAGGACCTTGATGGGTCCCTTAGAGCCTTCGATGGCGCCGTCGTACTGCGAGAGCATCTCCAAGCGGCTGTATTGCTGCTGGATTTGCCGCTCACGGTAGGCATTGCGCTTGTCATCAGGGTTGTCAGCGATCTCCTTTTTAAGGCGCTCAATCTCAGCCTTGGACTGTTCGATCTCCTTCTCCGCCACAAGGTAGCGGTACTTAGGGCCACCAAAGAGGCTGCCGCTTTCGCGCATCAACTGATAACCGTAGAGATCGCCGCCCAGCTCGCCAGTGATGCCGCTACCGACCTGCTTTTCCTCCTTGAACATACCACCCAGATAGGCTGCGATCAGTGGCACAGCCATGACCCAGCCGCCAGATGCAACCCATTGGGAAGCACTGGAAGCCCAGGAGGCCTCTGGAATTGCCGCTCCACCCGCACCTTCTGCAAAGCCGGCCCCTGCTGGTGCTGCGTAACCCGCTGCAGGCGCAGCTTCGCCGCCCCACCCCACCAAGTTGGCCAAGTAGCGCGACCCCTGTCCCACAAGACCTTGGCCGGAGTACAGGCTGTAGCCAGTCGATCCAGCGCTGATGAGGTTCCCAACATTGCCGCCGGCAGAACCTTCAGATCCGCCGCCAAACAAGCTTGCAAGGAAGCCTGCACCAGCACCTATCAAACCCGTGACGTTCGCGGCGACATTCATCACGAACTTCTGCGCGAATGCCTGGTAAAGGGCATCGGACGCAGAAGTCAAGATGGTGGTCTTGAGCGACTTGCCAAAGGCCTTGAGGCCATCTGCGCCGTTGTTCACGAAGTCAGCAAAACCTTGACGGAAGATGTCGTTGTATTTCTCGGCGTTCTGCAGCGCATACTCTTCTTGTATCTTGCCGATAGCAATCTGGGTGTCCACCTCGGACTTCTCCCAGATCAGCTTGCGCCGCGCCGCCTTCTCGCGCTCGTTGTCATCGCTGTTGTCGCTGTATTTGGTCTTTTCCACCTCAGCGATCTGCTTGGCAACCTCCAGATCGATCTTGCGAACGGCCAGAATCTTGCGGCGGGCCACTTCATCCATCCCCAAAAGAGAAATTCCCTCCTGTTGAAGGGCCAACTCTTCTTTGGCGGCGTCCAGCGACTTGCCCATGGTCTCGCTGAATTTCTTGAAGTCCAGCTTCTCCAGGCCTGCAATCACAGCCTGTTGACCCGCAATCTGTTTGTCCAACGCGGCCATGTACTCAGGATTGGCGATCAAGCCCATGTCGGCTTTCTGCTGCTGCAGCTTAGCCAACGTCATGCGCTCGATCTCTATTCGGGCCTTGCCATAGACGCTCAAAGACGCTTCAAGGCGCGCAGCTTCCTCCTCTGTCGCCTCAGCGCTTTTGTACATGCCCTTGATCAGAGCATCCTTGGCCTTCATCGACTCTTCGGAGGTCTCATTGCTTCGCAGCTGCGCGCCCAACTCGTCTGCAGTCGCCTTGGCGTTTTTAAGCTTGGCGACGGTCTTCGCATCGGTCGCCTTCTCCATCTCGGCGGAGATCTTCAGCGACTCGCGCTCGCCAGCATTCAGGTCCTTTGCCGCGAGACCCAGCTCCTGCAGCTGCTTGCCGTACTGGCGGGCCGCCTCTAGCTGAGCTTCAAGACCAGACAGACGGGTGTCGCTCATGCTGACGCCGCCAGTCTTGCTCGGGCCTTTCTCCTTGTACTGGTCGCGCAGGCTGGCCTCGACCTTGGCGAGCTGTTGCG